>NZ_BMOO01000025.1 GCF_014647115.1 Halarchaeum rubridurum | reverse complement strand
GTCGAGGTGACGACGCTACTGAATCGGACCCTGACGACCAGGCCATCCTCGACGAGGCAGGGACGGTTGCCAAGCACGTCAGTCGCGTCGTGTTCCCCGCGTTCTCGCTCAATCGTGGCGAGGGGCTGTGAGATTCCTGAGAACGCTTACTGGGGCTTATAGACCTATTTGGGGCTCCGTGAGAACTTGGCGGCTAACGAGGACGCTCGCAGCTTCATTCACGAGTCGACGCGTGATCGAACGCCACTCGGACACGGTCATCGCGACCAAATTCGTGATCTCTCTATCGAGCAGATTCGCGAGATGTACCGACACGCAATTCAACAACTCACCAACGAGCTCGCGGAGACGGAGGAGTTCTTCCGAGCGGGTATTGTCGCCATCGACATCACTGAGGATGATCCCTTCACAGGCGACCGCGCAGGTCACGAGGACGAGATAATCGGGACGAAAGAGAAGAACGACGAATACGCCTACCAGTGGGCAACAGTCCAGCTGGTCGGCAACGCTGTCCCACTCGTACTTGATGCTCGCCCAGTTCGACGAGGCGAGTCACGCAAAGAGATCGTCGAGGACCTACTCGACTCCGCCGACGATCTCGTTCACGTCGATAACGTCCTGATGGACCGAGAGTTCGACAGTCAGCACGTCCTGGAGATGATCAGCCAACGCGGGCTCTCCTACGTCGTGCCAAAGCGGATGCAGACCAGCGAGAAAGCCCAAGCCAAGCGGTTGCTCCAGCGCGATCAAGACCGGTACGAGACCGACCGGAAGCTCCACCTCGGGAAGAATGAGTG
>NZ_BMOO01000024.1 GCF_014647115.1 Halarchaeum rubridurum | reverse complement strand
GTCGAGGTGACGACGCTACTGAATCGGACCCTGACGACCAGGCCATCCTCGACGAGGCAGGGACGGTTACCAAGCACGTCAGTCGCGTCGTGTTCCCCGCGTTCTCGCTCAATCGTGGCGAGGGGCTGTGAGATTCCTGAGAACGCTTACTGGGGCTTACAGACCTATTTGGGGCTCCGTGAGAACTTGGCGGCTAACGAGGACGCTCGCAGCTTCATTCACGAGTCGACGCGTGATCGAACGCCACTCGGACACGGTCATCGCGACCAAATTCGTGATCTCTCTATCAAGCAGATTCGCGAGATGTACCGACACGCAATTCAACAACTCACCAACGAGCTCGCGGAGACGGAGGAGTTCTTCCGAGCGGGTATTGTCGCCATCGACATCACTGAGGATGATCCCTTCACAGGCGACCGCGCAGGTCACGAGGACGAGATAATCGGGACGAAAGAGAAGAACGACGAATACGCCTACCAATAGGCAACAGTCCAGCTGGTCGGTAACGCTGTCCCACTCGTCCTCGATGCCCGCCCAGTACGGAAGGGTGAGTCACGCAAGGAGATCGTTGAGGACTTGCTAGACTCGGCTGAAGAGCTCGTTCACGTCGATAACGTGCTGATGGATCGGGAGTTCGACAGCCAGCACATCTTGGAGATGATCAGCCAGCGGGGGCTCTCCTACGTTGTCCCGAAACGAATGCAGACTAGCGAGAAAGCCCAGGCGAAACGGTTGCTCCAGCGCGATCAAGACCGGTACGAGACCGACCGGAAGCTCCACCTCGGGAAGAATGAGTG
>NZ_BMOO01000023.1 GCF_014647115.1 Halarchaeum rubridurum | reverse complement strand
CGATTGATCGGGTGCCGTCCCCAACTCGAGGCGTTCACAAAGTTCAGGGTGGCTATCGAGATACTCGACGAGAGGCGTTTCGTGCGTCCAGCCGTGGAGTTCTTTCAGCACGAACATGCGAAAGGGCTGTGCTGAATCACTAGACGGCGTCGGGATGGGGCGCTAAATCAAAGGAGTTGAAGCGGAGAGATTCGGTTGCCTATGACACAAATCTCCCGCTTCACTGGTGAGATTGTGCCGATTGCCCAAGTTGTTACCGGTGATGGAGACGAATCCGCCGCCCCGGAAGGTGGCGGCGGATTCGCCGACTATGCCCTTGTTTCTGCATTGTCTGCGGATTTACCTCGACACGTCCTACCGAATGACGATTGACCTGTTGAAGGAGATGCCACAAATAACCGGGGAGATCGGCCTCAACGCGGCCGATCTCCCCTCGCCCTCCACCTTGTGTAAAGCATTCGACCGGATCAGTATGAGCGTCTGCCGAGTGCTGCTGCGCCAGTCGGCGCAGCTGCACGACCCCTCGAAACACGGCGCGATCGACGCTACATTCTACGAACGCTCAGCAGCGAGCCGCCACTACTGTCAGCGAATAAGCTACCGCGTGCAGAAGCTGAAGGTCACGAAACTCGTCGATACAGAGACTCAAGCAGTCCTTGACGTACACTGCTCAACGACTCGAGAAGGAAGCGATGCAGACCTCGCTGAGCAGATCGCCCGCCGAAATGCGGGCGATCTGCGGTCTCTTGCCGCCGATAAAGGCTATGACAAGCAGTCGCTCCGCGAATCACTTCGTGACCTCGGGATTCGCCCGCTCATCAAACATCGCATCTTCGCACCATACGACCACGCGCACAA
>NZ_BMOO01000022.1 GCF_014647115.1 Halarchaeum rubridurum | reverse complement strand
CGCGAAACAGGGTGACAGCCCCGTATGACGATCTAGTAGTTCGTGCGTCAGTTCCAGAGTAGCGGGGACCGGAAATTCCTCGTGAATTTGGCAGGCATCGACTGCTAAGACTAAGTACTCCTCGAGACCGATAGTGAACAAGTAGCGTGAGCGAACGCTGAAAAGCATCCCGAGAAGGGAGCTGAAATAGAGCCTGAAATCAGGTGGCGATGGAGCGACTGGGCATGAAAGGCCCCTCCGAGAACGAGGCGAGTGCAAGCTCGTAGTAGGACCGGAGGGGAGCCGATGTCCGGTCGTGCGTTTTGAAAAACGAACCAGGGAGTGTGTCTGTTTGGCGAGTCTAACCCGAGTATCGGGGAAGGCATAGGGAAACCGACATGGTCGCAGCATTGCGAGGACCGCCGTCTTCAAGGGCGGGGAGTCAGACGGACACGACCCGAAACCGAGTGATCTACGCGTGGGCAAGGTGAAGCATGGCGAAAGCCATGTGGAGGCCTGTTAGGGTTGGTGTCTTACAATACCCTCCCGTGACCTACGTGTAGGGGTGAAAGGCCCATCGAACTCGGCAACAGCTGGTTCCGACCGAAACATGTCGAAGCATGACCTTCGTCGAGGTAGTTCGTGAGGTAGAGCGACCGATTGGGGAGTCCGCCTCCGAGAGGAGTCGGCCCCCCTGTCGAACTCCGAACTTACGAACGCTGTGGACGCGAGGAATCCGGTGTGCGGGGTAAGCCTGTGCACCGTAAGGGAGACAACCCAGAGTGAGGTTAAGGTCCCAAAGTACGAGCTAAGTGCGATTGAAGGTGGTCTCGAGCCCTAAACAGCCGGGAGGTGAGCTTAGAAGCAGCTACCCTCTAAGAAAAGCG
>NZ_BMOO01000021.1 GCF_014647115.1 Halarchaeum rubridurum | reverse complement strand
GTCAGTGACTGTGACCCTCACTCCGGGAGGAGAACACCGGTAGCCGGGCAGTTTGACTGGGGCGGTACGCGCTCGAAAAGATATCGAGCGCGCCCTAAGTTCGTCTCATCCGTGTCGGAGACACGGAGAAGAGTGCAAGAGCATAAGACGAGCTGACAGTGTCCTCCACAACGAGGGACGCTGACGCGAAAGCGTGGTCTAGCGAACCTATGAGCCTGCTTGATGCGGGCCATAGATGACAGAAAAGCTACCTTAGGGATAACAGAGTCGTCACTCGCAAGAGCACATATCGACCGAGTGGCTTGCTACCTCGATGTCGGTTCCCTCCATCCTGCCCGTGCAGAAGCGGGCAAGGGTGAGGTTGTTCGCCTATTAAAGGAGGTCGTGAGCTGGGTTTAGACCGTCGTGAGACAGGTCGGCTGCTATCTATTGGGGGTGTATTGGTGTCTGACGAGAACGTTCGTATAGTACGAGAGGAACTACGAACGGTCACCACTGGTGTACCGGTCGTTCGAGAGAGCGCGTGCCGGGCAGCTACGTGACACGGGGTAAGAGCTGAACGCATCTAAGCTCGAAACCCACTTGGAAAAGAGACACCGCCGAGGTCACTCGTAGAAGACGAGGTGGATAGACTCGGGATGTACGCGCCGAGGCAACGAGGCGTTGAGTCCGCGAGCACTAACGACCGAAGCCACACATTCATAGACTCGGTATTCTGCCCTGCGGTGGGCGAGTCCGGGCGCTAACTGGATTACACGTAACACACGGAGTCGTTGACCAACCGATGCTGGTGATTGGACTATGGTTCGATTCCATAGGTCGGCGTTGAGGCGGCCAGAGCGGTGGGGATACACCCGTACCCATCCCGAACACGGAAGTTAAGCCCACC
>NZ_BMOO01000020.1 GCF_014647115.1 Halarchaeum rubridurum | reverse complement strand
ATCCGCCTCGTGACGCAGACCGTCGATGAGTTCTTCGAGCACGCCGAGAGTGAGGCGATCCTTGACCAATGTGCGGTCAAGCAGTTCCACCGCCTCGACGGCATGGACGAAGAGTGGGCCGACGAGTTCGGCCTGAATCACGCCCAGATGCGCTACGTCCAAGACGCCGTCCCCGGCAACGAGGACGCCGGCTTCTCCGAAGCACTCGTCGGCGTCGACGGCGAGTGGCGCGGTATCCAGGTCGAGGCGATGCCCAAGGAGAAGCAGGTTATCGACTTCGACCCCACCACCCAAACTCGCGACGAACTGCCCGGTGCAACCAACGACGAAACCGAGTCAGCAATGCATTCGTTCCAACAGCAACTCAACGAGCAGACCGCTGAATCGAACGACAAATCGGAGCAAGTCGCCGAGACGGACGGTGGTCGCGATGAGTGAGTACCTCCGCGTCACGCCGACCTCTGAAGAACTAGACCCGTCGGGGATTCCGCGACTCCTCGAGAGCCTCCACAAACTCACTAGCGAGGATCCGGGACTGGGGTCGACGTTGAATCCGCTGTCGTCCTCGATGCCGCCGCGCTTCGAGTTCCTGGCACTCAGCGACGGCGAAGACGCGCCCGTCGAGTTCTACTACGGCGCTGACGATGGCCTTGAGACCGTCGAGGAGCGCCTGCAGTCGATCTATCCGACGACCTTCGACATCGAACGTGTCGACCTCGACGTCGAAGAACGGCTTGTTCAGCCGGCCGAGTACTCACGCGAGGAGTTCCTCAACGCCTACCAGCAGGGCAATCTTCAGTACGAGCAGTACGCCATCACCGACGAGGGGGAGGCTGAGGCGCCCGACGTCGACCTGACTGCGGACAGAGTGGTGTCCATCGACAATAGCGCGCTTGAACCCGCAGAGGATGTTGGGGTGCCGGTTGAGAAGCCAACGGTGACCGAGCGCGGGACGATTCTCGCACGGCCGGCGACCGAGACGGTCTCGCCCTATGGCGTGCGCTGGCAGGGCGATGCCAC
>NZ_BMOO01000019.1 GCF_014647115.1 Halarchaeum rubridurum | reverse complement strand
ATCCGCCTCGTGACGCAGACCGTCGATGAGTTCTTCGAGCACGCCGAGAGTGAGGCGATCCTTGACCAGTGTGCGGTCAAGCAGTTCCACCGCCTCGACGGCATGGACGAAGAGTGGGCGGACGAGTTCGGGCTGAATCACGCCCAGATGCGCTACGTGCAGGACGCCGTCCCCGGTAACGAAGACGCCGGCTTCTCCGAAGCGCTCGTTGGCGTCGACGGCGAGTGGCGCGGTATCCAGGTCGAGGCGATGCCCAAGGAGAAGCAGGTCATCGACTTCGACCCCACCACCCAAACTCGCGACGAACTGCCCGGTGCAACCACCGACAAAACCGAGTCAGCAATGCATTCGTTCCAACAGCAACTCAATGAGCAGACCGCTGAATCGAACGAGGAATCGGAGCAAGTCGCCGAGACGGACGGTGGTCGCGATGAGTGAGTTCCTCCGCGTCACCCCGACCTCCGAAGAACTGGATCCGGCGGGGATTCCGCGACTTCTTGAGAGCCTCCACAAGCTCACCAGCGAAGATTCCGGCTTAGATTCGACGTTGAATCCGTTGTCGTCCTCGACGCCGCCGCGCTTCGAGTTCCTCGCGCTCAGCGACGGCGAAGACGCGCCCGTCGAGTTCTACTACGGCGCCGACAACTCACTCGACACCGTCGAGGAGCGGCTCCAGTCGATCTATCCGACGACCTTCGACATCGAACGCGTCGACCTCGACGTCGAAGAACGGCTTGTTCAGCCAGCCGAGTACTCACGTGAGGAGTTCCTCAACGCCTACCAGCAGGGCAATCTTCAGTACGAGTTCGACGAGGACGAGCAGTACGCCATCACCGACGAGGGGGAGGCTGAGGCGCCCGACGTCGACCTGACTGCGGACAGAGTGGTGTCCATCGACAATAGCGCGCTTGAACTCGCAGAGGATGTTGGGGCACCGGTTGAGAAGCCAACGATGACCGATGACGGAACGATTCTCGCACGGCCGGCGACCGAGACGGTCTCGCCCTATGGCGTGCGCTGGCAGGGCGATGCCAC
>NZ_BMOO01000018.1 GCF_014647115.1 Halarchaeum rubridurum | reverse complement strand
CACCATGGATCACCAGACACGCGAGGATAGCGATGCATAACGGCCTCCTTCCCGCCGCAACGGGGTTCAGCGATCAACTCACCCAGTGGGCGCTCAATCCCACCACGCCCGGCGGGATCCTCCTCTATCTCCTCGTCGCCGTGACTATCACTGCGACTGCTGTCGTCGCGTGGACGCGCTACCAAGCCCGCGACGACGAACCCACAGTCGAGTTCGCCGACGTCCTCGATGAGGAAACGCTCGAAGACGGCCAAGCCGAAGGACGGCTTCTCGACGAGATCGCCGAATCACACAAGACGGCAATCGCCCCAGCCGCGATCGAGTGGGAGACGCGTGCCGCCCACGTCGGCGAGCAGTGGACGAGCACGCTCTACGTCGCCGAGTATCCCGACCATCCAAGTGACGGCTACCTCAGCGATCTCTTCGAGCTCACTGACGTCGAGTTCGATCTGACTGCGCACGTCACCCCGAAGAACCAGGAGCGAGCACGAACCGAGCTCGAGGAGATTGCGGACGATCTCCAAGTTGATGCGGACCTTGAGCAGAGCGTACGTGGTGCCTACCTCCAAGAACGCGCTGACGAAGCCAAAGCCACCTACAAGGCCGTTGAGAGCGGTGCGAACGTCTTCGACCAGGGCGTCTTCATCACCGTTCGCGCTGACGAGAAGGACGACCTGCAGGACGCCGTCCGCACGGTGAAGAGCACGCTTCGGGACGATCCGGCGAACCTCACGCCGAAGACCGCGATCTGCCGGCAGGACGTCGCCCTCCAATCTGCTTCGCCCATCGGCGACAACGAATTCGGCCGCGAATCCATCGCCCTCGGCGGCGCCGTCGGCGCGCTCCTTGCGTCGCCGCATAACGCGACGATCCTCGAGGAGGGCGGCGTCGAGTTCGGCATCCACAAGGACAACCAAAGCCCCGTCGTCATCGACCCCTTCGAACGCGACAACGGCTACGCCATGTTCACCGTCGGGGACACCGGCTCCGGGAAGTCATTCAGCTCGAAGCAGAACTTCATCCGCTCGATCGAACAGGACAGCGACCGCATCGGCATCGTCCTCGAACCCTTGAACAACTGGGCGGGTGTTTCGGAAGCTCTCGACACTCAGCGGATCACCGTCGGTGGGACGCTCGGCCTCAATCCCTTGGAGATTCGGCAGACGCCCGAGCACGCCCAACGTGCGATGGGGGAGGACGCCAGTCCGTTCAACGAGAAGCTTGATGACGCGATGAGCTTCCTCACCAACTTCTTCGCCCTCCGCGGTATCTCCCTCGGTGATCGGCGCACCACGCTCGAACTCGGCTTGCGCTCAGCATACGCTCGACAGGGGATCACCGACGACATCGCCACCCACGACAACCCGAGTCCGACGATCCGCGACATGCTCGACGTCTTCGAGGAGATGGTCGCTGATCCCGAGGAGTTCGTCGTCCGCTCGGAGTCGGAGGCGGAGAAGATTCAGGCCGACGCGACGTGGCTTCTCGATCAACTGCGCCCCTTCGAGGAAGAGGGTCGGCACGCGAACCTTGGGAAGGCCTCCGCCTTCGACATCCGCGACGAGAAAACGATCTATCTCGACCTCGCCCAACAGGAGGGGAGTGTCGACTCCAGCACCGCACTCACGATGCAGCTCCTCATTTCGCTGGTGTACGAGCGGGCGAAGGAGACGGAGAAGGAGGTCGTCTTCGTCATCGACGAGGCCCGCTACATCATGCAGGACGCCGCGAGCCTCGCCTTCCTCGAGACAGTCTTCCGCCACCATCGCCACCACGATCTCTCCA
>NZ_BMOO01000017.1 GCF_014647115.1 Halarchaeum rubridurum | reverse complement strand
ACCGATTCGGGCTTCGACGGGTTGAAGTACCCGTATGGAGTACGATAAGGTCCGAAGGAATGAGGATTCCACCCCTGCGGTCCGCCGTACAGATGGGATCTGATGTTAGCCTCGATGGTCAGTGACATCCGGCTGGTGTGACTTCGTGTCGCAACCAGCGGAACCTTTGTTCCCGCCGAGCTGGAGTTACACTCCAGCACATTCCGGTTGATCCTGCCGGAGGTCATTGCTATCGGAGTCCGATTTAGCCATGCTAGTTGCACGAGTTTAGACTCGTAGCGGAAAGCTCAGTAACACGTGGTCAAGCTACCCTGTAGCGACGGATAACCTCGGGAAACTGAGGCTAATACGTCATAACGCTCGAGGTCTGGAGATTGATTCGAGCCGGAAACGCCTTTGGCGCTACAGGATGCGACTGCGGTCGATTAGGTAGACGGTGGGGTAACGGCCCACCGTGCCCATAATCGGTACGGGTTGTGAGAGCAAGAGCCCGGAGACGGTATCTGAGACAAGATACCGGGCCCTACGGGGCGCAGCAGGCGCGAAACCTTTACACTGTACGGAAGTGCGATAGGGGGACTCCGAGTGTGTGGGCATAGAGCTCACACTTTTGTGAACCGTAAGGTGGTTCACGAATAAGGACTGGGCAAGACCGGTGCCAGCCGCCGCGGTAATACCGGCAGTCCGAGTGATGACCGATTTTATTGGGCCTAAAGCGTCCGTAGCTGGCCAGGCAAGTCCGTTGGGAAATCCACCCGCTTAACGGGTGGGCGTCCAGCGGAAACTGCTTGGCTTGGGACCGGAAGATCCGAGGGGTACGTCCGGGGTAGGAGTGAAATCCTGTAATCCTGGACGGACCGCCGATGGCGAAAGCACCTCGGAAGGACGGATCCGACAGTGAGGGACGAAAGCTAGGGTCTCGAACCGGATTAGATACCCGGGTAGTCCTAGCTGTAAACGATGTCCGCTAGGTGTGGCACAGGCTACGAGCCTGTGCTGTGCCGTAGGGAAGCCGAGAAGCGGACCGCCTGGGAAGTACGTCTGCAAGGATGAAACTTAAAGGAATTGGCGGGGGAGCACTACAACCGGAGGAGCCTGCGGTTTAATTGGACTCAACGCCGGACATCTCACCGGCTCCGACAGCAGTAATGACGGTCAGGTTGACGACCTTACCCGAAGCTGCTGAGAGGAGGTGCATGGCCGCCGTCAGCTCGTACCGTGAGGCGTCCTGTTAAGTCAGGCAACGAGCGAGACCCGCACGTCTAATTGCCAGCAACACCCATGTGGTGGTTGGGTACATTAGGCGGACTGCCAGTGCCAAACTGGAGGAAGGAACGGGCAACGGTAGGTCAGCATGCCCCGAATGAGCCGGGCTACACGCGGGCTACAATGGCCGAGACAGTGGGTTGCGACACCGAGAGGTGGAGCTAATCTCCTAAACTCGGTCGTAGTTCGGATTGAGGGCTGAAACTCGCCCTCATGAAGCTGGATTCGGTAGTAATCGCGTGTCAAGAGCGCGCGGTGAATACGTCCCTGCTCCTTGCACACACCGCCCGTCAAAGCACCCGAGTGGGGTCCGGATGAGGCCACCGTCCGGTGGTCAAATCTGGGCTCCGCAAGGGGGCTTAAGTCGTAACAAGGTAGCCGTAGGGGAATCTGCGGCTGGATCACCTCCAACGCACTCGGGATCGAATTCCTTCTGGGGATTCGACCCACTTCGCGACGCGGGTCGCGCCAGTCGGACACTTAAGACCGTCGAGGCTAACGCTTTTCCTCCAGGGATGGGGGATGGGCCCATAGCTCAGTGGTAGAGTGCCTCCTTTGCAAGGAGGATGCCCTGGGTTCGAATCCCAGTGGGTCCATAGACTCCACGCCCGTGTCCGTTACGGAGACGAGCGTGGGTTCGACTGATGCACCAGTCCGCGAGAGCGCGACTGGGAAGGGTCGATGTACGCTCCCGCGTTCACCTGCG
>NZ_BMOO01000016.1 GCF_014647115.1 Halarchaeum rubridurum | reverse complement strand
GTCGTCTATAACATCAAGCGGGCTGTGAAACAGTGAATTCCACCGCCGTATGGCGATTCAACACAGCCGGTGCAGCGGAAGACCGCTAGTGGCGAGAATAGCGGAGTACAGACAGCCCAGAGGGCTGTATTCAAAATCGCGATACGGGTACGCTGTTCTACTGACGAATAACCGGCTAGGGCTCTACAGAACCTAACGGGAACTATTCCCAGAGGTCGCCGGTGCGGCCGTCGTGTCGGAGGACATCGCGAGCAAGGTCAGGGCGGATGCTGAATTCGTATTCGTAGTAGCTGCCGCCGTTCGGGCCTTCGTTTTGTTCGTTGACGTCGAGGAAGCCCTTGAGGGTGAGTTGGCTGAGGTTGTCGTGGATGGTGCGGTCGGAGACGACGTCCGCACCAAGTTGCTTCGCTGCGATCGAGTAGCGCTCGTAGATCTTGGAGCGCTTCGCGGGCGTCTTCCCGTCGTCGTCGAGCATGAGGAGGCCGTAGAGCGCAATTTTCGCCTGGGTAGGGAGCTTGGAGAGTTCGCTCTGGACTTTATCGCGTTCAACCAGATCGTCAGCCTGTCGGATGTGGTCTTCAGTGACCTCGTCAGCACCCTCATCGCGAGCGAGGTCGCCGGCCTTGTAGAGACGCTTCAATGCCTGCCGTGCACTCCCATACTTTTGGGCGGTTTGGGCAGCGCAGAGAGGGATGACGTCGCCGCTGAGCACGTCGTCGCGGAAGGCGTCCTGGGAGCGTTGGGTGAGGATTTTGCGGAGTTGGTTCGCGTCATAGGGCGGGAAGTGAATCTCCTCGTCGCAGAGGCTATCTGTGACGCGCGCACTGAGGCTCTCCCGGAACGTAAAGTCGTTCGAGATACCGATAACGCCAACCCAGGTACTCTCGACATTCCCGTTATCGTTGGCGCGTGGGAGTTCGTAGAGGAGGTTGTCATCACTGCCGATCGCGTCGATTTCGTCGAGAACAATGAGGCAGTGGGTAGCATCGAGCTCCTCAAGGTGCGTCCAGAGTTTGTTGTAGACGTCGCTGGCGGGGTGGCCAGTGGAGTTAATCTCCTCGTGTAGGTCGCGGAATTCGTTTACAAGATTGACAGCAACCTGGTAGCTGGACCCCATCGACTTGCAGACGAGGTTGACGGTATGGAGGTCAAGATGGTCGTAGTCGGCTTGGTCCTGGCGGAGGCGGTCGAGAACCATTCGGGTGGCAAGGGTTTTTCCGACGCCGGTTTCGCCGTAGAGGAAGATGTTCTTGGGTTGGGCGCCGTTGATGACTGGGCGAAGGGCGCTTTGGTAGGCGGCGAGTTCCTCGTCGCGCTCAAGGAGTTCGTCGGGCCGGTAGCTGTCTCGGAGCGCGGTTTCGTTCTTGAAGATGGTATTGTCGGGTGCGAACGGTGCGAGCCCCATTGGTGGTGTCATGGGACAGGAGTTACTTAAACACCTATGCTTCATGAGAGTCACGAGTCTCACGAGAGTTAGCGGTATATAAAACAGAGACACACCACTTTTCACGAGTATTGGAACTACAAGAGTAGAGCAGCCTACGACAACCCATTGAATGGGAAAAGAATAAGTAGAGCGTGCAGAAACAGTATCCGTAGTGGGTAGAAATAAGATTATTTCTGTCTAGTCTCTTTCTAGGAGAACCTTGTATCTTGTTTCACCCCGGCCCTTGATCATGGAAACTCTCGTGAAAAGTGGTGTGTCTCTCCCCCTCTGGAGTCCATAACAACTCTCGTGAAATCTGGTGTCTCCCTACCAGCCACCGCTATGCCATTCGCCCACAAACACTCGTGAAAAGTGGTGTGTGGGAGGTGCCGGCCACGGAAGTCACTGGACTATATCCGCCTTGAGTGCATCGAACCAGCTAGGAGGGGGAGCGCGCTTCGCGCCCACTGTCACACGCTCCAACATCGGCTAGCCCCTCCTCTGGCCGCGTCCCCGCTCCCAAGGGGGCCTAACACATGATTCGCTTACTCAAGCGAGTGCTCTCGCCCACAGCACAACCGGAGAGAGTCGTGGAGTGCCGGCGCTGCGGTGCGACCGTTAATCCTTCGACTAACGAATGCCCTGCCTGCGGGAGCACCGAAATTATCTGCCACCGCATCTCCTGACACGACGCTACTGTACGTGAGTTAACTCCGGAACCAGTGGAGGGCCCGCTTCGATTAACCAACACTGAACTAGAAACACCGCCATATGTTGGTTAAGATCGGTGTCGTTCCGCACAACGGGTGGTTGACAGCACCGGATAGTTACCGGTTAGCGGCCGAATTAGGCGATAATGGCTGGGTCGTCGAAGGAGAGTCCGCGTCCGGGGGAGATTCGGCTGTGGCGGGAGGACGACTGGTGGATCGCGACGGACGTTGAGACCGGCGTCACGACGCAAGGAAGTCGCGAGTTGACGCGTTAGAGAATCTCGATGAGGCAGTCGCGCTCCACAAGGGCGAGATCGGCCACGAACCGACCGATGCGGAACTCCGCGAGCTGGGGATCGACCCCGAGGCGACCACGACTCGCGACACCGACCGTCCGGACTTCCTCAAGTAGACGGAATATTCCGCCTAGAGGAATATTTATCCCGTCTGATTGCGTTGGGAGTAGTATGAAGAAACCGCGTGAGGAGTTGCAA
>NZ_BMOO01000015.1 GCF_014647115.1 Halarchaeum rubridurum | reverse complement strand
GTAGTAAGGTACTCTACCCGTGATAGAGCGTCGTCTGAGTGGCAACGCTACCGAAAGAGACCGAAAATTCCTCATGTAGTAGGTATCCCAACAAGAATGGCCGTCTCGAGAGATATCTGAAGCAGTTTCCACTCACCGATTCGGTCGAAACCACGCATTACAGGCCCGCTAAACACGGTGTAGTCTCAACTTCCAATGGAGAAGATTCTGTATACCGATATATGATTTACTATACCCAATACTGCGCTCACAGCACCGTTACTCGCCGAAAACACGGGATTGGGGGCGAAACGTTGTTGGTTTGTCTTAGAACACTAAGACCAACCAGATTTATTGGGGGCCCGACCGTGGGGGTAAGCACAGAACGTGCCTCCAACTCAGACCGGCGATGACGGGCGCGACCCCCAGGGAACGCGCCTCGAAGACGCCATCGACCGACGCCTGCGCGGCATCGACTCGGATCGCTACCGGGAGAACACCGCGACTGTCCTCCGCGAACTCGCCGCCTGGCTTCGTACTCACCGCGACGTCGAGACGGTTGAGGCCGTCGACGACGATGACTGCCGACGCTGGGTGCAGGCGTACCTCCACGATCGCGTCGTCGACGAGGCCCACCCCCTCACCTTCGACACGGACCGTGACTTTTCGGCCGCGAGCGCACACACGTACTACAACATCGCCCGGGCGTTCTTCTCCTGGTGTGTCGACGGCGAGCAGCTCCTCGCAACGAACCCGATGCAGCCCGACCGCGTCAAAGACGAACTCCCGGAAGACACAGAGGAAGTCGAGCAGGGCCAGCAGTTCTGGTCGGCTGACGCTCGCGAGGCACTCCTCCGCTACGTCGACACGGAGGCACACAACGCCCTCGGCGACGACACACGCGACCACGAGCGGGCGTTCCGCGACCGGGCCATCGCCTACCTCCTCGCGGACACGGGCGCGCGTGGCGCCGAACTCTTCGCCGTCTCGGGTGACTCTGACCGCAACGGCATCCAGTGGCGTGACCTTGACGATGGGGCTATCCGTGTCTTGGGGAAGTCCCGCGATCGCGAAACGGTACAGTTCCCGCCGACGACGCGGAAGAAGGTTGAGCGCTACCGGCGCGTTCTCGAGCCTGCCTCGGAGGACTGGCCGGTGATTCCCACGGCCGACGCGACGAGTAAGTACCGTGCCGTCCGGCAGACACTCGCCGACCGAGAGTTCAACGCCGAGGAAATCGAGACGATTCTCGACAACGCCGCGGATATCGACGAAGTCCTCCGCGAGTACGATGTCGCGCCGCCAGCGCTCACGACCGATGGCGCTCGCCGCGTGATGCGCCAGCTCTGCGAGGACGCCGGTCTCGCCGTCGACGGCGAGTACCTGAAGCCGCACGGCGGCCGTCGAGGGCTCGGCCACCGAGCGTACACCGAACTCTCGGCCGAAGACGCCCAGAACATCCTCCGACACCGAAGCATTGAGACCACCCACACATCGTACACTGAAGCCAACACCTCCGACCTCTCCGAGGACGTCGACGACCTCCTCTATGGAGACGACTCAGCATAACGGAGACGTCGAAGAGCGCCTGCTCGGCTTCGGATTAGACTTGGCAAGTCGCAACCGATCCTGGGACACCCGAAATTCCATGTATACGATAACTACATCTTTCCCCAACGATATGACTGATATAAATATTTTACAGACATATCTCTGTAATGCAATAGCCATAGACAGCGCGATTGAGCGTGCTATTCCACGAGAGACTATCCGACTAACGTAGTTTAGGCCTCACGAGCGTTCGGGATCTTGGGGGACAGCCGATCTGACAGTTGATCCGTGAAACCATTCTCTACATTCGAGATTTTTCTAGGATAGCCCTCAGGTAGTGTTCTAGAATGCCTGATTGCGGTAAATGAACCTGGGGGACAGAATCGTATTCCCGAATACATATAATCATCTAAGTTGTCGGTCTCATTGTGACCACCGACAGTCAACTGCTGACGACGACGAACGCCTCACTTCGGATAATTGAGTCGATACAGGAACTGGATGGCGCGACGCCGGCGGTACTCGCCGAGCGGCTCAGCCTCTCGAAGAGCACGGTCTACAAACACCTGTACACACTTGCGGAGCACGGCTATGTCATCTCCGAGGATGGCGAGTATTACCTCGGTGCTCGTCTCTATCACCTCGGAATGTACGTCCGCAACCGGAGCAAACTCTACGAACTCGCGGGAAAGTACGTCGTTACGCTCTCCGAGCAGTCGAACGAGGAGTCAGACTTCGGCGTCGAGGAGAACGGTCGAATCGTCACCCTCTACGACTCCGTTGGGAGTTCTGCGAGCCCGAGTACTCGCGTAGAGAACTATGAGTATATGCACACGACGGCGATTGGGAAAGCGATGCTCGCCCGTCTCCCGGTCTCGCGTGTCGATGAAATCGTTGAGCGCTGGGGGTTACCGGCGATTACCGAGCAGTCCATCACAACCCGTTCGAACCTTGACGAGGAACTTGCGAGGATTCGAGAGCGAGGGTATGCCGTCAACGACGAGGAGTCGATCCCCGGCAAGCGTGTCGCCGGTGTCCTCGCCGAAGACCCCACGGGTGACATCATCGGGGGCTTCACTGTCTCCGGCCCGGCCTACCGAATCGAAGATACCGATCTCCACCAGGAGTTCCCCGATATCCTCCAACGCGTCGTCCCGGAGTTTGAGGCCGAAGTCAAATCGCAAGGGCTTGCATAGCTCTCCATCGACCAGCGCTCGCCGACCGGCCACTACTTCTGAGAATTCTTATTCGGACAGTATTTGCGCACACAAGTTGACGTGCGCGTCGTATCTGGGAGAAAATGGGAAAGGTATAACTATCAGGATGCGATTGATGCAGTTGGATGTCATACGAAGCCTTGCCATTTGCGGCGCTGTCTCTAGCGCCGCCAGTACTCGCAATCGTGCTCGCGATGTACACCAGACAGGTGTTACTCTCGCTGTTCGCGGGCGTCTGGGTCGGTGCACTGATGATGGCTGACTGGAACCCCATCGCTGCGACGGCGCTCTCGATGGACTGGATCGTCGAGGTTGTCCGGTCGCCCTTCGACGCGAAGTTCTTGATCTTGATCATGCTGATGGGGGCAGGCGCCGCGTTCATCCACCGCTCCGGGGGGATATTGGCGCTCCAGAACTGGATCGGCCACCGGATCAACACTGCTCGCGATTCCCAGATCCTCACGTGGCTCATCGGGATATTCATCTTCTTCGACTCGTACACCAGTACAGTCGTCACTGGGAATGCAACGCGGGAGCTTTCCGAGGAGAACCACACTTCTCGGGAGATGCACGCCTATCTCCTTGACTCGACAACGTCACCCGTCACGACGTTCGGTCCGGTCTCGAACTGGATCGGCTATCAGGTCTCGATGATCATTGCGGGCTTTGGCGCTGCGCAGTTCACCGCGCAAGAGGTCGGCATCACGGCGTTTGGGCTCTTCCTCCGTAGCATCCCGTGGAATATCTATTGCTTCCTCGCGTTCCTCCTCGTCGGATTCGTCGCGATCACACAGCGCTTCTACGGACCGATGCTCAACGCAGAGTGGCGTTCGCGCGTCGCTAAGAAGACCCGTCGGGATGACGCGACGCCACTCTCCGACATTACGACCGACGTCGGGGATCCAAGCGATCGCAACCCCTCGCTGTTCAATTTCCTCGCGCCGATCCTCTCTCTACTCGTCGTCGGCATAGTCTCGATGTGGTGGCTTGGTGGCGGATACCAGCCAGGTGTCGACATCGCGACCGCATTCCAAGAGACTGACGTCGCGCTCGGCCTTCTCTACGGGTCCTTCGCGTTCATGGCGGTCGGGATGGCGGGATCGGTCGGTCTTGGCGCGCTGACGCTTGACGAAGCAACCGACACTGTGATTGAGGGGTTCAAGACGATGATGATTGCCGTCGCGATCATCATCCTCGCGTGGAGCATCGGACACGCCGCCTCGCAGGTCGGCACCGCACAGTACGTGGTCGACGTCCTCGTTGGGAGTGGTATCCCGAGTTCGTTCCTCCCGCTCCTCATCTTCGTCGCCGCGATGTTCATCGCGCTTACTACAGGTACATCCTGGGGGACGATGGCGATCTTGACGCCGCTCGCGATCCCGCTCGGCTACCAGATGAGTGGACTGTCCATTCTCCCTGTGCTTCTGGGCGTGCTGTTCGGCGGTGCGATCTGGGGCGATCACGTTTCACCGATCAGCGACACTACGGTGATGTCTTCGATTTTCGCCGGCTCCGACCACGTGGATCACGTGAACACGCAGATCCCCTTCGCGATGACCGCTGCAGGTGTAACCGTGTTGGCGCTCGTGCTGTACGGACTCGGAGTCACGTCCGTCTACGTGCTCCTCCCACTCTCGATCGTGCTCACCGGCGTCGTCGCACTCGCGCTTAACAAGTATGATACCCGCCGGAAGAACCTTCCTGAGGTGATGCCGACGACCAGCGCGCTTGACGGCGACGCAATCGACACCGACGCGATTGCGAACGGTGACGTCGACGCCCGCGCTAGAGCGGATGGTGCGTACGACTACTTTGGTGCGATCCCTGTCGCTGCGCTCACTGTCGTGCTCGGCTACTTCACGCTCGTCTTCCTATTCGTCACCTTCGGAATCTAACAACTCACGGCTCCCCCTTCACCGCATTCATCACCCTACGTCTTGGACGTTCGAATACTAGGAACCACAATTCGTATATAATGAGTATGAATACACATCGGTATGGATAGAGTTCACGTCCTCGCGACCGGCGGGACGATCGCCAGCACCATGACGACAGAGGGAACAGTCCCGACGGAGTCCATCCACGACCTTGCAGATACGTACGGCGACGTGTTCGACGTCATTGACTGGGACGTGACGGTCGAACAGTGCGTCCAACAACCGAGTTCCGAACTCGAACTTGACGACCTCACGACGGTCGCGCGGCGAGTGAACGACGTGGCTGGTGACGCCGACGCCATAGTCGTTCTTCATGGAACCGACACCCTCGAGGAGACCGCGTACTATCTCGATCTCGTCGCCGCGAGCGATGTCCCCCTCGTCCTCACTGGCTCCCAGCGGACGCCCACTGAGCCAAGCGCCGACGGGCCGGCGAATCTCCGTGGTGCGCTGGCCGCGGCGACACACGACGCGATTCGTGACGGCGCGTACGTCTTCTTCAACGACCGCCTACACGCCGCGCGACCGGTGACGAAAGTTCACAGCACAAACCCCGCCGCCTACGACTCCGGTCAGTACGGTCTGGTCGCAGAGCGCACCCCTGATGGCCTCTGGTTTTTCCGGCGTCCTACTAGTCTCTCTGTGTCCGTTACTCGCTATGATCTCACAGCGTCGGTTGACATCGTCGCGACGTCCACGGGGACGACGGGTGGGATCATTGACGACGCCGTCGAACGCAGCGTTGACGGTCTCATCGTCGACGGTTTCGGCCTCGGGAACGTCCCAAACGATGTTGCCCGCGCTATCGAGCGTGCCATCGATCATGGCGTCCCCGTTGCCGTCACGACACGATGTCGCCATGGAAATACTGCTGGTGTATACGGGTCGACGGGCGGTGGCCGGACGCTTCGGCGAGCCGGTGCAGTCCTCGCGTCGAATCTTTCAGCGTCGAAAGCGCGACTTAAACTGCTGGCGACGCTCGCCGATCCGGGGACCGACGTCGAACGAACCTTCGATCCATCACGGCTTGACCGCCACGGATTCACACCACGATCTGTACGAGTTAACAAGTGAAACGGGTGTACGCGCCAGTACAATCACGTAACCGGGTGCCGAGCATGCTATTGACCACTGATGAGTATCTACAGGTGGTAGGCCGAGTGCCTCAGTTGACCCCGAGCGGTTCACGGAAGATTCATCTTCTGCTTGCCGTCTTCGCCGTCTTTGGGGAGAAACGGGCCAGAATCGTCACCGACGCTGGCACCGCGTTATAATAGACGCTAGAAGTAACTTTCAGAGATTGTTGGAAGACATAATAAATAAATTCGGAATTTATTTAGAAAATAAAAATAATATTAATATACTGATAGAGTAATATTATAAAACGGTTGTTAGCGGCGATCACGTACAAAACGGTGTCACGCAAAGCGAACCTGCTGAATGGTACGATACCGACCGGCGAACAATCTACAACTGGCCCAAGTGACTCGCCAGTGTCGAGTCGCTTGAGCAGGCAGTTACTGATACTGAAAAATCTAGGAGAAAATATAAATTCTCAGAGTTATAACAACAAAAGGCACTGTCTAGTTTAGCACCTCCTCGACCGGCGTTCTTCCATCGAGCGATTGATGCGGTCTCTGATGGTTGTAGTAATGCGCAAATTGTTCAAGCCATTCGCGTGCACTCGACCGACTGCCGACCCACGAGTTATGGAAACGGTCGATGCGCATTTTGAGCGTGTGGAACCACTTTTCGATGAGGTTCCGGTCGGTATAGTCCACCCGACCGTTCAACCCTAATCGATGAAGGGCAGTCCGATAGCCGAATTGATCGACGAGAAACACCGCGTCGGAGAGATCGTGTTTCTCGCGGAGTCCATGCAAGAACGCAGCCGCCGGATCAGTGCCATGCCGACCAAACAACTCGACATCGAGAATTAACTTCGTATCGAGGTCAATTGCAGCGTACAACCAAGACCACTCTCCGTTGATTTTGATAGCGGTTTCGTCAACTGCGACCCTTGACGGCTTCGCCGTCGGCGGGTCGCCAACGCTATCAGATACTCGATGTACCCACTGAAAGATCGCTTGATGCGAGCGTTCTACGCCGAATAGCCGAAGAATCTCTTTTGTCTCCCTGAGCGAACAACCGGTCGCGTGGAGCCGGACGGCGAACGCCCTGACGGGCGTCGCCGTCCGCTCACGCTCCCAACATTCAAGATTCGCCGTCTCCAACGTCTCTCTGAGCAGTTCTGGATCGAGCAAGACACTAGATCTACGAACTGCTCGCTTCTCAAACTGGCTTAACTAGACAGTGCCCAACAAAATTTCGAAGATACTGTCTACCATCTATCCAAGGGGATTGACGCGCCGGCGTTCACGCCGACACTTGCATAGGAACTTCTTGCAGACACCTTCGACGTGGACTACTCAATTTCCAGCTGTCGGCGGCTATTGAAAGAAGTTGGATTGAGATATCAAAAACCACACCAGAAAGCCACCGAAGCCAACGAAGATGAGCAAGAGAAGTTCCGCGACGAGCTCAAAAAAGCGAGCAGAGATGGACGCCACCGTAGTCTGTATCGATCGACTAAAGAAGTCTGTCCAAGTCGAGCCGCGTGCCGCGTGGTTTCCGCGCGGCACGCGGTCTTCCGCTGAATTCTTTGGACAACGTGATCCCATCCTTACAGCGATTCAACCCAGCCCCCTTGACTCATTGATCCTGTTGCGATGCGTACTGAATCGAGTGCTAAACGAAGCGTGCAAAAACATCTAGATGTTGAAGATCTCTGTGAATCAAATCGTGTGCCGCCATGTTTTAACTCTGTTATTGAGAGGGTCCGCCCGTAGGTGTCTGCAATATCTGAAACGATACTCGGGCCTTATCTAGTTCCATCGTCAGCGGTTGTGTGAAACGGCTCAAGGGCTTCTTCACACTGTTCTTCAGGGAGTCCGCTGCCATCGTCTTCGAAGTATAGTGTCGATTAGGAGTAGTCGCTTACTTTTGCGATAGAGGGTTGGTCAAGAGCGGTATCGATCGCGGTTGTCAGCTTGTCGAGTGAGTCAAAGAAGCGGTTGTTGAGAGTTGATTGAAGCTGTCTCCAGCACTCCTCCGCGAGGACGACTTGCGGAGGTCGCGGGTGCTGTCCTCTGGCTCTGTGACGACGACGCGTCCTTCATTACTGGTGAGGCCCTCGGCGTCGATAGTGCTACCTCGCGCAATAGCCATCGCATTCCCTCAGTTAGTTGAATGATGTCGAGCCACAGCGGAGCCTTTTTACTGACTAGTTAGTAAGCCAATTTGGAGACAGAAGCCGATGACCGACACCACTGGTGACATTGAACGCGAGCTTGAACGGGTGCTCCCAGAGGCGGGCACTGAACATCAGCCCGACATCGGGGAGCCGTTCGCGGCGGATTACTGGTACGGCGAGCTATCGCTCCACGTGCACGACACGCTTGCGGACACCCATCACGATGGCGCGGCGACCGCTGCTGCGGGCGTTGAGTGCCTCCGTGCATATATCCGACTGCGTGGCCAACTGCTCGTCCAGTTGCACGACGACGTGGCCCACTCGTTCACAGCCGACCCAACCCATACGCTCCTCGCAAGCGACCAACTCTACGCGGCTGCATACGCTGCGCTCGCCCGCAGCGGCGGTCCAGTTTCCCTATTTGACGCCGTAACGTGTACTTCCCAGTGCATCACGGGCGCGCTCAGCACGCACTACACAGATCCGGAAACGGCAAGCAGTCCGGAATCACTCGTGGATGACACGATGGGGGCGCTCGGGGAGGCTGCGGCAACAATAGGGGCCATCCTCGCGGACGTAACTGATGACCAGCACGAGTCCGTCCGTCTCCTCGGTCGCGGTCTCGGCGCACTCGAATTCATCCGGCGCACGGATGACTTGGAGCCCCAAGACCGTCATGTCGTTTTTCCGAACATAGACGAACCTCGGCTCGATACGTATGCCGACAACCGCCGTGTGGACGTACTGGACGCGCTTGACGACCTCGATGACACCGTGGACGTGTACGACCTTCGCGCGCTCGTTCCCGAGTAAGGGCTGTTTACGAGTGTGTTGAGCCGTGATACGGTCTATACTACTTTGTTGAGGCCGCAGCAGGTGCTGGAGTCGGTAGAACTAGCCCATCCCTGTTTGGATCCCCCCGTATTACTGTGGATATATTTTTTGCTTTGGCTGTTGATAGTGTCGATGCTGTCGGTGTCAGGCCTGGTTAGGGCCTTGGTGTAGCTAGGGCTATTCCAGCAGTCCGTCATGGCTGTGTACTTCGTTACCGACGGCCGCCATCAAGGGTGCAACCTCAATTGGCTGGACACCACTGCGATGGGGTTGCACCTTGTCTTGGCGAGAGTATCCACTGAGAAATACATCACTCCGTGTTTCTACGCCTGAGTATTGTGAGTAACTGCAGTCCAAACGAGTTTGAATACCACATGTTAACAGGGCTGCAAACGTAGCTTAAGACATGGCCTATGAGAATATTGATGCCGAGCTAATAAATGAGCTGCTCGGAGATGGCCGCGCAAGCCTCCGCAGTCTCGCCGAGGAGCTCGATGTCTCCGTGACAACGATCTCGAACCACCTCCAAGATCTTGAGGAAGGAGGCGTCATCACGGGCTACACACCAACCGTCGACTATGATAAACTCGGCTACGACGTCACCGCTGTCCTCCAACTCAAAGCCGAGGGTGGTTCACTTCCCGACCTCGCTGAGCGACTCGGCGCACATGACCAGATGATATCCGTCTACGAAGTGACGGGTGACTACGATATCATCGCCATCGGGAAGTTCCACGACACGGACCACATGAATACGCTCATCAAGGAACTCCTCGGCGACGCCGACATCGCCGAGTCCGCGACCAGCGTTGTGCTCAATGCCGCTGCTGAGAACGAACAATTCGATCTCAATACCGACTAGCACTCATGACAACTGCCCCGCGCAACGGTGGCGCAGGGCTTATCAGTGGACTCACCGCATCGTACCCGAAGGGCTTTCGGGCGTTCACGGGTCGACATCCCTGACTTTGGGGCCGGTTGACTGCGGCCCATGACCGGTGACAGCTGTTGGCCGCCGACCACGCCCGTAATTTGGGCTTGAACTCCGTTAATCGGGAATAGCTGTACCTACTCCGGCGGCTTCATCATAAAAATTCTAATAAACAGAAGAAAGCTTATGTATCATGCGTAGATAACCAATAGTAGAGCCAGCACGGATAGATACGGTGTGACTCCGGGAGTTCATTGACCATGCTAACTCCGGCCCGTGCCACACGTGTTACCCATAGTGGGTTGACTCGACTTGTCGACCCACTCATCACTCTTCAAGAGACACCGGCTGGTTTATGAACTCCGTTTACCCGATTGATCCGTAGATAACGGCTCTAGAATAGAGGCTCTGCTGAGATCCCTATCTCTTCTCTAATCCTATACTTAAAACAGTCGTTAGGTGTGTGCGTATTGAGCGGAAGATGCAGATGGATAGTGGTTCCAATACCCACCTGCGAAATAGCGTGCTTCCTTCGTGGATTGCCGTAGAAGACTACTCCCCCCTATTGGATTGTCTCCCCTGTGCAATCCAATTTGGATACGTCCCTGATCTAAATAAAAGTGCTCCTTCGTACACCAAGCGGCTTGTACCTAAGCTGTAGTTACGGTTCAGTCGATCCTCTGTAATTAGTGTCTAGGCCGGCATTTGACGACCAGCGGCACCATCCTTACTCGTTAATGTCAATTCCAATAGAAACAGAATAGCGAGTGTATGCCGATAGGAGAATCAACAGATACCAACAAGTTCTACATCATTGCACACGGTCGGACATTCAAAAAGTGAGTTATATCATATACTATCTAATATCCGAACAAATCTTTATTAATTGCATAGATGTAGAAGACATAAGATTCTTAGTTCATCTATCTCGACTTACAGGAGAATGCATCGAGAGGAGATCGGTAGACCCCACGATGCTATACAGACCACAGACCGAGAAGCGACGACCGTCAAGGCCACCACTAACTGGAAACGGTGGGGTGGATCGCGGTGACGGATTCAGAATCGGCAACCACTGACACCGAACAAAACGCCTCTCAACGCGGGCGAACTCCCCGGAATTTACTGCGACGCATCGGAAGCGCGCTTCTCCTATTCAGTCTCGTCGCTGTCGAACCCGTCGCCGCCCAACAGACCGCGGTCTGTAGCGCAAGCAAACTCCCGACGATGATTGAGGGATTCTTCCAGCTCACGACGGCACTCGGGATCATCGGCCTTGCCGTCGTCTGGCAGGCGGACTCCCTTATCGATATGTTCACGCTGAACCCCGAGCAGAAGAAGGACATCAAGCGGCACAAGCGGTCAGCACTCAAATCCACCGCGATACTCGTCGTCCTCGGCCCGCTCTACACTGTCGCCGGCTCGATGATGGGGCTCCCCTTGGCGAGTTGCGTGAACCTCGTCCCCTGGTAACACTACTTCGTAATGATGGTGGACACTCGGT
This sequence comes from Halarchaeum rubridurum, assembly GCF_014647115.1. Lineage (GTDB taxonomy): Archaea > Halobacteriota > Halobacteria > Halobacteriales > Halobacteriaceae > Halarchaeum > Halarchaeum rubridurum. The sequence goes on along the minus strand of NZ_BMOO01000015.1, from coordinate 3,482 downwards.
TCCTTTCGGTAGCGGTCGCCACCCTGCTGGTCGCTGGGACAGTTGTGGGGCTCGCCACTGCAAGTCCACCACGACCCGGAACTGAGGGGAATGGGCTCACGGAGAATCAGTCCGCAACTCTCTGGTCACATGATGCTGACAACTACACGAGCGAAACGAGCTACCGCCAGCGATACGGCGAGCATCGGACGGCCCTCCAGCAGGTTGCGAACGGCACGGACATCACGTTCACGCAACCCCCGGAGACTGCCGCGACGTGGACTCGCCACGACTTCCGTGATCTGCACGCCAGCGGCCCGCAGACATCGATTCATCTGCCGACTGCTGACCTTGAAGATAGCGTCTTCATCGCGGATGCTCACGCGGCGATTTTCGCCGCGCAGCCAGCAACACGGGCACATCGCGCAGCTGATTCGACAACGCGGTATCTCGCCCCGAACGGGACGGTGCGCGGCTTCGTCGACTATCGCATCCGGTATCCAGACTCATCGACGTCGGAGCAGCGGCATGTCGACTGGTCCCTGCTTAGCCACGAGATATCGAGTGTCCGCCTCTTGCAGGACGGGAGTCGTCTCGTGACCAGCCCCGGCTCACACACGGCCGTTCTCCACTACCAGCTCAACGATACCGGTGAGACACGGATTGCGCTTGAGGCAACGATTCAGGTCCGCGTCCAGAAGATCGTACGTATCGACGGAACGGTCGTGGAGCGGACGACGCGAACCGATTCCGTGTCCGTCTCAGACTCGTTGACGGGAACCGTCTACGATCTTTCGGCGTACCCCTACTACGCGACGTATCCGAATGGGGATGCCGGCGTCGCCATCTTTCAACCCGAGCCGTGGCGTGGCTATACCCTCACCGAGAACGGGAGCGCGAGCGTACGCGGTGTCTGGCGGTTCTACACCGCCCGCGACACCAGTTGGGACACGCTCGTGAGATCCACCGGCGACGGCGACACACAGATGGCGTCGGACGCGATTCCCGTGTCCGTTCACGCGTATCCCTCGCGGATCGGGCCAATCGCCGAGCCGGTGCGGACGGGTCCCTCAATCATTCAGACCTGGGGTGAGAACCACTCAGCACCCACCTCGACAATTGGGGATGATGTCCACATCGACGTCGTCACCCGGAACTACACGCCGACCCATGGTCTTGCGGTTCGCGCTGATCGTGTTGACCGGCAGGCGCTTCGCGTCTCCGGTATCGTCCGTGGTGTGAACGCAACCATCTCTCAGCCACCAACCGGGCTGCGACGCCAACTCCACCAGAGCACGCTCACTGCCCAGGTCGTCTCGCAGACGGAATCAGAGGCGACCGTCCGGCTCACACTTCACGACGCCGTGACGGGGAAGCCGATTGCGCTCGGGCAGAGCAATCGGTATCCGATCCTCCGGAGTTCCCACGACGGCTTCATCACGATCAACGACCAGCGCGTAACGACGAATGCATCCGGGGTTGCAGTCGTCACGCTCGAGGATCCCGGGATCTACACCGCACGCTACCAGCCCGAATCGTGGCTTAACACCGACCCCGCGTACGTGAGTGATCGAGCCAGTGTGCGCTGGCATCCGCTAGGCACGCTCGAAGGGTGGTTCGCCCTCCTTATCGGAGCCGGATGGCGGCTACTGCCGTTCGCGGTGATGTTCTATGCAGGCTATCGTCTTCTCCGCCTCTTCGACGTCGATCGCTTTCAGCACCCATGACTGACAGACACCCATCCATCGACCGTCGAACAGCCCTCCAAACACTCGGCAGCCTCACTCTTGCCGGCGTCGCCGGCTGTCTCGGTAACGACGGTTCTTCGCCGTCGAGTCCGTCGACAACTGGTGGCACGCCTCCGTTTGCGGACGTCCATATACAGGGGACGCGGCTCGTCGTCGAACTCGCGAGTAGCGTGGACGTCGAACACGTGAACCTCGTTACACCGAACGGGTCGTTATTCGGCACACGCGGCGTCGCGCAGGGCGCAAGTCGCGTTTCCTTCGACGTCGGCACCACCTACACACGCGGTGAATACAAGATCGTCGCCGTTGACGGCGACCAAACGCTCGGCACCACTACCCGTCAGCTCCGTCCCGACCTCCAAATTATCAACATGGGCATCGGGCGAAACCAACCCGACAAAATGTGGAATGGAACGAATCGCAGTCCCCACTCACAGGTATTTGTCGCAATTGAGAACCAAGGGAGCGGTCCAACCGCAATCACACAGCTCCTCTTCTTTGGAGATGTTCCTTACCCAAGCGGTGAGAACGGGACGCAATACGCAGAGACCGATGTGAGCGGAATCTACGACCCGAAATCGGACGCTGAGATCAAACGAGTCGTTGTGCCACCCGGTGAATCAAAGAGGATCTATAGCTCTCGGATGCCATTTGCGTTCATTCGTGGCGGTAACGTCGTGTGCAAGGAGCATCCGCAGTCTGGGACGTTCAAGATCTCCCTCGAGACATCAACCAGTAGATCCCCCCTGTCGAAGACATACCACATTCGGTATTCTGCATCCAAAGAGTTCAACAACTGCTCAGTTACGGTCGGAGAGGATAACTAATGGTTGATCTGATCGGGGTTGTCCTTCAGGGCTTCAAGGACGCCGTCAATTGGTTCATCAGTCTGTTTATGCAAGGGCTTCGGAGCGGATATCACGAACTCTCTGTCGCGACGTTCGGCACCCCAACACCACAGACGAACGGCGCATTTGTCTTCGGTCAGCCGACGAACGCACCATGGGTATCGATTCGGCATGCGCTAATCGGGGGTGAGATCATGGTTATCTCACTACTGCTACTCGTAGTTTGTGTGCAGGGCCGGCACCTCATCCGGATCTTCAATATCGGGAGTACCTACGAGTCGCGACGAACACGCAAGACGGCGTGGGTCGGCGCATTCCTAATCATCACGTGGTACTGGCTCAGTGTCCTCACACTCTACTTGGTCAACGGATTCACGATCGCACTTCTACCCAGTTTCCACTCACTCAGTACTGCGATGCTCGCATTTCTACAGAACACGGTAACAAATCCCGGTCTCTCGCTTGTGTTTGCGCTCCTCGGTGGGCTCTCGATGTGGGCGTTGGAGGCGCTCTACTATATTCGAGAAGTCCTCCTCTACGTCTATATCTACGGGATGCCGATTGCGTTCGCGCTCGCCTACGGGAACATCCCGGTTCTCTCGGACGTCGCGATGGGGTTCAGCAAACGCTTCGTCCCGCTCGCAATCCTCCCACTCCCCGCTGCGGTCGTGTTCAAAGGCTACGACCTCCTCTACTCGCAGCACGCTCTCTCACCCGGCAGTCCGTTCCTGAAGTATCTCGTCGCGGTCTCCCTGCCGCTCGTCGCCTTGCTGGTGACGTGGAAGACGTTCCAATACGCGACCCCACTTACCGCAAAAGCGATCAGTACTGCGGGCCGTGGCGCCGCACTCGTCGGCGGTGTTGCTGCCGGCGCCTACGTTGGTGGGACGAGTGTCGCGACGACCGC
>NZ_BMOO01000014.1 GCF_014647115.1 Halarchaeum rubridurum | reverse complement strand
ACGCTGGACTCCGCAAAGAAGACCTGCGCAATGGGCGAGACACGTGGGCGCAGCGGATCATCGGTGGCCTACTCGAGTTCGGGGAGTCCGAACGCGACGAGCGCGAGTTGAGCGATATCGTCGAACGCCGCCTCAACGCGATCGAGGCGACGAACCCCCAGCGCTCGTTCACGGCGAACATCCGGGCAGTCGGTGTTCCAACCAGCGACGACGGCCAGGACTCACTCGACAAGCGACTGTCGTCGCTTGCCCCGGTGTTCGACCCACTCGACGGCCCCTTCTACGATGTTGAGTCCGAACGAGTGCGTTCGAGTGGGTTCCGCGAAGCGAAAAAAGAGAAGAACGCGCGCAAGGCCCTCCAGCGCCTCCTCGATCGCGACATCGTCACCGGCCGGTGGAAGACACGACCCGACTTCGTGCTGAGCGGGCGCGAACTCGCGCACTTCCTCCTCGTCCCTTCCTCCGAACAACTCTCAATCGAGGGCTCTCGCGGGACACGGGCAGAACAGCAGAGTCGGAATCCGCTCCCGCGCCCGAATCCGGATCTTCGCGAGCAGTTCCGTGAGGGAATGGCGATCGGCTACGCGCTCGACGAAACGGGGGATCCAGAGGACGAGCCAGTCCGCATTCCTCCGGATCTGCTCACGACCCACTACGGACGTTTCGCGTCGACGGGCGCCGGCAAGTCGAAAGCGATCATCAACGATGCACTCTCCCTCCGCGAGACGACTGGTGGCCCTGTCGTCATCGTCGACCGGAAAGGCGACGGCATGTGCCAGAACTATCTCCGCAGCCACCACGCACAGTTCGACGACGCAGAGGACGTCTACCACTTCCGCGTCCCCGAGACCATCCCCGCGTTCTCCTTCTTCGACATCCGACCCGCACTCGAGGCCGGCCGGAATCGAGAGGACGCCGTCCAAGATAAGGTCGATCACTTCCATGACATCCTCCGGATGATCCTCGGCCAAGAGAAACACGAGCGGGCGTTCGTCGCCAACGAGATTCTCAGCCAACTCATCAAGGCGCTCTTCGACGCCGAGTACGGTAGCGACGTTTTCGGACTCAACGACCTCTTCACTGCGGTCCGCCGAATGCAGGACGAGCAGACGATTCCGCCCGTCTCGATGGCGAACCAACCAGTCGAGGAATCCTTGTCGCGCCACCTCTCGAAGGAGGAATCCCAGTTCCAAACGTCGATGGACGCCGCCGGGAACCGCCTCGAACAACTCCGCGAAAGCCCCCATCTCCGACGTGTCTTCAACCATACGCCCGCACAGAACGACGCCGGCGAGTACGTCGAGAACCACTTCGACTTCCGGAACTTCCTCGACGAAGACGTCACCATCCTCCTCGACCTCGGTGATCTGCGCCCCGAGGCACAGCAGGCAGTCACGCTCCTCCTGTTGAGCAACCTCTGGGACGCCGTGCAGGTGCGGCGGCGCGACGGCCAAACCGACTACGAGAACCTAACCAACCTCATCATCGAGGAAGCCGCGCCGGTCGCGTCGACGCGACTCGTCTCCGAGCAACTCCTCCCCCAGGGCCGCTCGTTCGGCCTGAGCATGGGACTCGTGATGCAGTTCCCCGGCCAAGTACGCAATCGCAGCGAGCGCGCCTATGACGAGGTCTTGAACAACATCAAGACGAAGCTCATCGGGAACATCTCGATGGAACGAGACCTCGCGGAATCGCTCGCACACGAGGGATTGAGTCCGACCGAGCTCCGGAATCGCGTGAACACACTGCCGAGTGGGGAGTGGATCGCCCAGCTTCCGAGTCCGGCATTCGGCGAAACCGGCCCGTCGCCGTTCTCGATGAAGCCACTCCCCATCGCTGAGGGCCACCCGGAGAGCGACACTCCGCTCACCGAAATGGAAGCATCCCAGTTCGAGTCAGTAACACTCCCACGTATCGTCGAGCGGACGCAACAGCAGTATGGCCTCAGCGCAGAATCCGATACAGCCGCGGACGACGGCTGGGGGAGTGGCTCTGACAACTCCACATCGCCGGAGGAGGAAACCACCCATTCCGAGTCGACGATGCTCAGTGGCTCACCCAACGAAACCAGTAGTGACTCCACCGCTACCGAGAGCAGTCCGCTTCTCGGCGGTGGAGACTCCACAGACAACTCGGAAGTGTCGGCCCCCGAGTTGGCCTCTTCGGAGTCAGAAGCCGATACATCGCCGGTTGACGCTGGTGGAGTGTCCGTCCCTGATGCAGAGTTGGAGCGGCGCGGACTCAGCCGCGACAATGCACGCTTCCTGCAGGACGTCCTCGACGTGATGAACGGTGCCGACGACGCCCAATCCCTCCTTGAGCCGATGAGCACTCTGCAAGACGGCCGTGATGAGCTAGATATCGACCGGCTCGTTGACCAGAATCTCCTGTCGAAGACGCTCGTTTGCCGACGAACCTACTTTACCGTCCTGCCAGCCGGCCGGGAGCTGCTCGGGCAGAAACTCGCAATCGGCCCCGGAAAGGGCGATATCGGTGAGCGAACACCGCATAAGGTCGGCGTCGAACTCCTGCGTCGCTGGATTCAGGACCGGGATGACGTTACCCGTGTCGCAACGTATGTCGAGCACGATGCAGACACTGTCTTCGACGTTGCTGGCTTCGATGACGACGAGACCCTTGTCTGGGTTGGCGAAGCCGAACTCCCGAGTCACAATCGTGTTGCACCAATCGAGGATTACGAGAAGATGAGTCGAGTCGACGCCGAGGCTGTCTGGGCGTTCAACAACCGCGAAACGGCACTCGACATCCTCGACCAACTTGCAGACCAAGACCGAATCAATCAACGCGTCACCGGCCGGGATGCACGGTCATTCACCAAGATTCGTGCTGTCGTTGACGACCTTAATGCACCCGGACTCACGACGCTTCGCAGCTTCAACACACTCGACGAGGCCTATAACGAATGACGTGGCGTGCCGCGACTCGCGACGACCTCAACACGTACTACACCGACGAATTCCCCGACTACGTCGACGATCTCCCGTCGTTCATCACGGCAACCGGGCCGAAACAGTACGCACTCGCGTTCGACCACCCACATCCCGTCCGGAAAGACGAGGTGCCGGACAAGGACTTCGTTCGACGGGATACGTGGCAGACCGATACCGCCGGTGAGCGCCAACAAGCGGAGTTCGACGAGCTCGACGACGTCCTCGACTTCATCCAGCATCCCGCACGGAACGACCCGCTCGACGGAAGCGAATTCGCACTCGCTGATCCCGGCCTCCTTGACCAGTCAGACCCGCGTCCGGATGCAGTCTACTACGCCCTCGATAACTGGGAGCGCCCCTGGGTGCTACTCGTCGACATCGACGCGAAGACGATCGCTCGCGAACGCGCCGCAGACGCACTGCCACAAGACACGAGCGAGCGCGACGACGAAGCACTTCTTGAAGCGACCGGCATACTGGATGCAGACCCAGCGGGCTATCCGTATGCGTTCGCGGATATCGACCAAGCGATCGAGTACGGGTTCGAGGTGCGCGATATCTTCGCGGACGACTTCGACGCCGAGGAGACAATGGTCGTCTACAGCGGCCAAGGTGTCCACGTCTACCTCCTCGATACCGATCTCGCCCACCGCTACGACGCACAGAGTCGTGAGGTCCTCAACGACCTCCTCCTCAAGTCATACAACATCCCAATTGATCCAGTCGTCACTGCTGATCGGCGTCGCGTCGCCCGCCTCCCCTACTCGCTCCACGCCGATGTCTCCCGTATCGTCCAACCGATCGAGTCTCCGCAGTTCGACCCACGGACTGCCACGCCAGCTTTCCTCGACTGATGGCTACCACAACCCCCACAGACGACGAACGCACCGCCTACCAAGTCGCCTCGCTCCCCACCGAGTATGGGGAGATTCGGATTAACCAGCTGTTCACGCGTGGGTTCAACCGCTATACCGTCGACGGCGAGGACCAGCCCCAAGACCTCCTCGACGACCTCGAACGCTTCGGGACGGCCGCGTTCAAAGACGACGTCCGGAATGCGGCAGCACGGGAGCCGTTCGTCGACGAGCCAGGCACACTCGCAGTCCTCGCGACGCTGAGCGTGATCTGCATCAAAGCGCACCCGAAGTTCGAGGACGTCCCCCCGCGGAAGATCCAGCCACTCTACGACGTCCGCGAACTCTACGTGAACAATCTCGGCTCACTCATGCGCGACTACAGTGACGGCACGCTCCAGCAGGATATCGCGGAGGTCCTCTACGCGAAAGATCCGGGAGAGGATGGCCCGCATCCGGGACGTGTCTGCACCGGAATCAAGGAGATGCCCGAGTTCGACGGCGGCCTCTACCTCGAAATCCCGATGGCCGCCGCCTCCCGGCAGTGTCTCGTCCGCGACGACCAACGACCCAGTGATGAGGGTGAGACGGCAGAGATTCGGACGCGTGTGAAGGACAACAACCTGTACGTGCCGGCCGGTGATTTCGACGAGAAATACAGCGAGTACGCACGAGACGCGTTCAAGACACTCCTCCGCGTGCAAGAAGATGGGCTCTCCGAGGATCAGCAGACGTGGTTGGTGGCGAACGAGTCGGCAATCACTGAGCGGATCGACCGCTTCCTCGAGGGTGGCAACCACGACCGAATTTGGCGAGACTGGGACCGAGGTGAACGTCTCGTTCGCGTCCTTCGAGAGGCAGTCACCCACGCCGCAGATGACACGGCGACGGTTGGGGCGTTCCACTCCGCGCAAGCGCTCTATGACGCGCTGGCTGCCTACGAGCCGGACGCAGCGTGGAAACAGAGCATCCAGAATCGGGTGTCGAGTCCGCGCAGTCTCGGCAACCTCCTCGTCTCGCAGCAAGACCCCCGCAGACTCACCGTCAAGCACGACCGAGAAACGAACCAGTACCGGATCGATGCGTCGTCACGTGGCGCCCACCCGATCACCGTCGAGTCGATCGAGGACCTCTTCGAGCTGCCCTGCATGGCCAACATGGCCGAACGCCTCCAGGAGAAGAAGCCCGTTCGGAAAGACCTCTACAACTTCGTGCGGATGGTGATGTGGCTCCCACAGTACCAAGAGAGCAGTCTGGACGAAATCGTCGCCGACCTCAAGGACGTCTTCTCCCAGTGGCCGTGGTACGACGAGCAGGAGACTGAGTACCAGATCCGCTACGAGTTCTCCAACACCATCAATGGCGACACCCCGCTTCCGATGAACTGCGATAACGACGATCTCCAACGCTACTGTATCGGCCAGGATCAATGCGACTACTCGATCTGGGGTAGTGTCCCTTTCCCGGATGAAATGTACGACCAACTCGACGGACCGGGTTCCACGAGCGAATTTTAGCCCTCGAGTACAGAAATGTCTCTATCACGATAGGTCGAGAGTAGTCGAAGAATCCGCCTCTTCTCATTCCCGTCGAGCAGATTTCTTTGGGTTTCAGACTTTCTACCCAGTGGTCTGCTGATTCAATCTGGGTGAGGCGGGTAGTCGAGGAGAAAGACGGGTCGTGAGGACGTCTAGAGGATCGGCTGAAGTCCGAGGTTTTCGCGTGATTCTACGGGTTTGAACCCGCCGTCGAGCAGAATCCTCGAAATCCGGTGCAATACGCATCTCGTCGAGCAGAATTCTATTCTCTTAAATCTGCCCGACGAACCTCTGCGCGAATCTAAGCCCTTCATTCTACTCGCTGTACCTTCGAGATCGTCCAAAGGAAGGGTGAGGTACAGAAGTGCAAACGCCACTGGCTACGGTAGCCTAGAGGTAGGGTGGTCGATGATTGAGCGAGAAGTGATATCAGAATTCTAGCTATCGCTGCAGAGGTGGAATTCTCAGTTGTGATGCGAGTCAGAGGTGGGTCCCACTATGTTCTTAACCAACAGCTAGTTGGTGCATTGCTGGTGTGTTGGTTAACGCAGGTTTAGAAGGGACGACGGCGATATCACGAGTGGCCTACGGGAGTTGGCGACGCTGCTGGGCCGGGAACTCGATGAACTCCCCAATTGCATCATCGGGCAGTGTCTCCTGCTGGAAGACGCCTTTGAACGAGTCGGCGAAGCTCGCGTGAACGCTGGAGGCCTCTACTGGCAATCTATTTTCTCCACGGAAAAGATTATCTTCCTCTACTGCGTAGTGTGTGGTATGACTGGTTCGGGTGAACAGGCGGACGAACCGGGGTACGTGTCGCGGTGGAAGGAGGCGACGACGGGGTTCGACCGAGTGCGGTCGGTCGCGTCGTCACTCGAAGAGCCGCGAACGGCGGGCTGGATCGCAGACGAGGCGTACGTCTCGGAGCCGACGGCGCGTGACCACCTCGAACGGCTCGTTGACCTCGGCGTACTCGTCGTCGACGAGACAGGGCGGGGGAAGATGTACTATCCGGATCCCGTCTACACGCGGTTGACGGCGATTCAGGAGCTCGTCGCGGAGAATTCGGAGACAGAACTCACCGAGCAGGCGACAGCCATCCAGGCAGATATCGAGGCGTGGCAAACGGACTACGCTGTCGAGACGCCGCGTGAGCTTCGCGCGTCGGTGACGGAGGATATCGCGGTTGCCGAGGCACAGGAACGACTCCAGGCTGCGGCGGATTGGGAGTCCGCCCGCTATCAGCTCTCCCTCCTTCGGGACGCGATTGACCACTACGACAGCTATACTGCGCGTCCATCCGCGTCCGTATGAGTGAGGACGCACCGGCGACGCAGCCGAAGCAGCCCGCCACCGATCGGCTCCGCGGGCGTCGTCCACCCTACCCGGATGGTGGGCGCGACGCATCGCAGGTTGATGTTGAGAAACGCCATCGGATCTTGCGGTCGGTACGCGAGCAGCTCGAACGCCATCCAGCGATCCGTTCGGCTCGCGGCAGTCCGAACGGACAGTACGCGAACGTTGCGGCTGACGTGAACCCAGCGTACTTTGGTCGTGACGCCGAGTCGGCGTCACTCCAGGTGACGTGGCAGCCGAACCCCCGCTTTCCACCCGGGACGAGTCTCGACGACCGCCGACGGACGACGTTGACGTCGAACTTCACAATCCACTATACTGAGTCGTCTGGATTCGACTGTGGTGTCCATCTCGAGCCAAATCCACATGTTGCGGGGCATCTCCACTATCAAGAGCGGGACGCGCCCGATGCGGAATACGACTACGACGCGGTGTGGCTCGACGCCGAGTCACCTGTCGGCGTACTCTGGGAAGTCCTCGAGTTACTCGACGATCGGTTCCACGACACATAGCACCCACGAGTTCTGAGGACTATTGCACGGTGTGTCTCGATGAGTTCGGTTTGGCGTTCTGGGGAACTCATTCTAAAGAACTCGCTGTGTCTGCGAGTCCAGCACTACGATGGACTGCGTCAACCTCGCCACAGTAAAATGATGTCGCGGCTGACGGACTGAGCTACTCTTCGTCGTCCTCAGGTGTTGCCGCGAACGCCTCGTACAAGTCTTCGTTCTCCGCCACATCCCGATTCATGCGGCGGTGGGCGTCTTCATGCATCGTATCCCTGTCTGCGGTGCTCGTGGATTTAGTCTTTCGGGGATCGACGCCCGCACACTCATTAATGCGGCAGTCCACTTCGGAGCGGCGGACTGTCGCGACGGCGCCTCAGATGCACGACTACTCATCAGGGAGTCAACGACGAGACGCTTCAAGGGTCGTGGTACTCGGTTATGCGCCTTCCTCAGTCGTGTGTCTCCGCCGGTCGTGTTTGTCGCCCCTAGTAGGGGTAGAGGGGCCATTGAGCACCTCCTCAAGCAATTATGTCCGAGCACGACCAGCGACACGGAACGCGGCGTCGCAATGCAGAACTCGAAACGGAACAGCGCCCACGAACACCACTCCAACTCCACGTGCCCAACGACGTCAGCGAGTTCGCGATCCGGCGGTTCGTCGAGGGGATTATCTCCGAGTTGAAGCAGTCTCCCGTTGGCGTGGAGTACACGTCGACGACACTCCTCGGGACGAAGCGCACGCAGTACATCGCGCAGGGGTCGGGGACGATGTTCCAGAAGCGACTGTATGACCCACGGCTGGGGTGGCGAGAGATGTCCGTCCGCCAGCTCACCGTCCAGGACGAACTCGTCGCTCGGCTCACGCTCGATCGGCCAGTCGAGGACGGCCAGTGGGCGCGACGCCGCGACTGCTGTCGGGTTCGCCCCGTCGGCGTCCTTCGGCGTCGCTAGATGAATTCTTAACCAACGTGCTACGGTCTATCGATAATCCGTTGGTTAAGCCTGAGACCGCGCACGCAGAATGCGGTAGTTGGTGGGAAGGTTCACAAGCGCACCAGTCGTACACTCAGCCACGAACCCCACGTCCCGATGACGCGATTCCCTAACTCATCCGATCCACGACCCTCACTCCCAGACTGGGTACAGGAAGCCTACGAAATCCTCGTGGATGCAGCAGATAGCCCAGAGAGCGAGTTCTCCTACGAGGAAGCATATGCACTCCTTAATGAATCGGACACGTTCTCGGCAGAACATAGCGATAGCGAGTATGCCGTCAAGCGCCTGCTCAACCGTGGCTATCTCTACGAAGCCGATGGCACACTCCGCATCACCGAGACAACCTTCGACTAGGCAGACACAGGTCTATTTCGTTCTTGGCGACTAACTCGAACTCTGATCGGGAACCAACTTCCGGGGCACGAGTTCCACGCGACGTTCCCCGGAGCGTTATAGACTCAGAACGCGTAGACGGTGGTATGCCCTTCAGCGCCACGTGGCACACACTTCTTGACGAACTCGACAAGTTAGAGGAGGGGGCTGAGCTCATCGCACCGCTGTCCCACGACCGATTCTGCATCACCGACGTCCAAGAGTATCGCGTCGTCGTCCAGTTCAGTACCACAGAGGAGACACGACCACTTCAGCACGACCAGTTCGAGACGCTATACCAGCGGATTCAGGACATGGATGGGGAGTTCGATCTAAGCCTGCTCCCATCCGACACCGACCCATATCCCGCGGTACTAAGCCTGCACCCCCGCTTCGAGATCGACGAGGACGCGGGCGTGATAACCGAAGTCGACGCCGCGACGGGGACACAACTCGTCGACGGCGACCCGGAGACCACTGCGAGTGAGCGCACCGAACCAGAGGGGGTCGACGTCTACTCGGATACACTCCTGCTCGTTGACGCGCTCGAACGCCACGACGTCACCGACCTCAGCCAGTTGGAGACGCCCGCATTGGTGAACCTCTACACGCTGCTCTCTGACGTTCAGCGGGATGCAAACGACTTCCGCCGGGATGTCGCCGACGTCCTGCTCGACCGACTCCACCACGACCAGCCTGTTCACGGCCAGTATGGGTCGGTCCAGCGTACCGCTCGCCGCAATCGGTCGCTCAAAGACGACGCGGACGTTCTCGCGGTGTTGGAAGACGCCGGTATTGAGCGCGAGCGCGTCATGAGCGTCGATCGCGAGAAGGTCGACGAGGCCCTCGACGTCACGGGCCTATCTGAGGCAGCGGTCTACGACGTCGACAAGAGCGAGTACGTACGCAAGGCCGAGGTCGACGAAGAGGTGAAATCATCCCGTCTGCAGGGGCTCAAAGACCGCCTCGCGGCGAGCGATGAGGCCGAGACCGACGAACTCCGAGAGGAGATTGAGGAACTGGAAGACCGGATCGACGAACTCACGAGTTTCAACACGGGGAGGGAGATGCAGGGATGACGGCCTACCGGTTCCGCGTCAAATTCGCCCCCGACCCGACGTCGCTGTGGCGTGACATCGTCGTCGGCGCCGACCGTACGCTCGACGAGTTCCAGACGACGATCAACGCCGCGATGGGCCTCAACCAAGACCACCTCTGGTTCTTCGGTATCGACGAGGACTACTGGGAGAGCGACGTGAAGTACCAGTGTCCAGCGGAGCACGAGGACCTCCCGAGCGGCCAGCCGATGCAGTTCGGGGAGACAACGTACAGCGCGGGCGCCACCACAGTCGGCGAGATGGTCGCACAACTGGATCTCGACCAGTACGACCGCATCTGCTACCTCTTCGACTACGGCGACGAGTGGCGCTTCTACGCGATCCTCAAAGAGGTCGTTGACGATCCCGACCGCCGAGCGGCCGAGGTCGTCAAAGAGAAAGGCAACGAAATCGACCAGTATGCGTCCGCCGGCGAGGACGGATCACCGCTTCCAGATCGCCTCCAAGAACTCGGGCTTCCCGACACGGCGGTCCCGACCGCCGACCTGCGTGCACTCGAAGACCGCGACGACGTCGCACACGTCATCGTCCTGTTGAGCATCGAGACCGGGTTCGGGGCGGTCTCCGAGCGGTTCATGATTCAGTTCGACGACGTTGGCTACCTCTTGGAGAACTCGCCGCGCGGCTGGGAGGTCATCGAGGAAGTCGACGGCGGAGACAAGACCGAGGAATCACTCCTATCAGCCCTCGTGAGTGCGGCGCGGGAGTGGCACGCCGAAATCGCCGAGATAGCGTCGGCTGCGTCCGGACAGGTTTTCGACGACCAGACGGTTGAGGCGATGAACGTCGAGTTGAACCAGGGGCTCGAGCGGACGGGGTATAGCCACCTGTGAGTACGTCCTCGATCAGATGACGCCACCGGTCCCTCAGTATTGGCGCGCTTGTACGTGCGACTGGGGTCTCAGAACGCGTAGAAGGGGACTGCGGCTGTGACCCAAACATCAACACTGCTAGACACCGAGATCCATCGCTTCTATTTGTTCCTGGTAGCGGTTGCGGATGGTGACCTCGGTGACGTTCGCGACGTCGGCGACCTCTCGTTGGGTCTTTTTCTCGTTGCAGAGGAGGCTCGCGGCGTAGATGGCGGCCGCCGCGAACCCAGAGGGGGATTTCCCGGAGAGAAGGCCCTGTTCGGCGGAGGCGTCGACGAGTTCACGGGCCTTGGCGATGACTTCCTCGGAGAGGTCAAGCTCACTCGCGAAGCGTGGGAGGTACTCCTTGGGGTCGGTCGGCTCCATCGCGAGACTGAGTTCCTGGGCGACGTAGCGATAGGTGCGCCCGATCTCCCTCTGGTCGACGCGGGAGACCTCCGTCACTTCTTCAAGCGAGCGTGGGATACCCTCCTGTCGGCAGGCTGCATACAGACAGGCAGTCGCGACGCCCTCGATAGAGCGCCCGCGGATGAGGTCTTCATCGAGGGCGCGCCGGTAGAGAACTGAGGCGACCTCGCGGACACTCCGCGGAACGCCGAGTGCGGACGCCATGCGATCCATCTCGGAGAGCGCGAACTGGAGGTTGCGCTCGCCGGCGTCTTTCGTCCGGATGCGCTCCTGCCACTTGCGCAGCCGCTGCATCCGATTGCGCTTCTTCGAGTCAAGTGTCCGCCCGTAGGCGTCCTTGTCCTTCCAGTCGATCTGGGTCGTCAGGCCCTTATCGTGCATCGTCTGCGTGGTTGGCGCACCGACGCGGCTCTTCTTGTCGCGCTCGGTCGAGTTGAACGCCCGCCACTCCGGGCCGCGGTCGATCTGGTCATCGTCGAGAACGAGCCCGCAGTCCTCGCAGATACGCTCGCCCTGATCCGTGACGATACTCGTCGAATCGCACTCCGGGCAGTGCTGGGTCTCGTCGCCGGTCTGCTCCTGCTCGGCCTGCTCTTCGCTGCGTTCTCGAGTCGGCCGTTCCATTCACCTTGTGACACCCTCTAATCAAATATAGGTCTTTGCCTACTGCCAGTCCCAGACAGCATCGGTTCAGTCCCAAGTGTCAATCCGACAGGAATGTTTTCTGGATCTAGACCGTAATCGGATGGTCTCTAGAGTTCGCCGCACTCGGCGTGCACCGCCGTCGGTCGCGACGACGATCAAGATCGTACTCCGGGAAACATAGTGAGGAGTGGCCGGTTCGGAAAGGCCAGATGAGAGGAACCGAGAGGGGGAGGGGTCATTTGGAGTGTTCAGTGGTTTGAATGTGACCAGGGGTAGAGCGAGGAAGAGGATCAAGAGGTCATTTGGAGTGTTGCCGGGGGCGAGAAGCTGTGAGGAGTGCGAATTTATGAGAATATGGGAAGAATGACGTAGGATGCTGTAGTGTGTGGTATAGTGTGGTTGTTGTTGTGTTGTCTAGTAGGCTAGTTCTAGACTAGAGGGATCTAGTCCATAGAATATATCTATGCATTCCGGCAACTTCTCGAATATCGAGCCTTCTCCCTCTCTTATTGTATCGAACACTCCAAATGACCTCCCCCTATATGACTTAAAGAGATCGGTCACTCAGAACAGTCCAAACACTCCAACCTACCTTTATGGTTATCGAGTGCGATCGATAAGCCATCATGGGGCTCTTCGGTGATCTCGACGACACCATCTACCAAGACAAGGACGTCCTGAAAGAGGACTACCAACCCGACGAGATCCTTGAGCGCGAAGCCGAAATCGAGGAGTACAAACACGCGCTCTCCGACGCCGTCTTCGGCCGCACCCCGGACAACGTCTTCCTCTTCGGCAAAGCTGGCGTCGGGAAGACCGCCGTCACCAACTACGTCCTCACCGAACTCCAAGCCGAAGTCGACCAGCGGGACACTGCCGACGATGTCCATATCTCCCGCGTTAACTGTAACAACGAGAGCGTCTACTCGATCGTCCGTACACTCATCAATAACCTCATTCCGCCCAGCGGCGACCGCTTCCCCGCAAAAGGCCCGAGCAAAGCCGACGCATTCGAACGGCTCTATCGGGAGATGGAGCGTGTCGGAGGGACACACTTCTTCGTTTTCGATGAGATCGACCATCTCTCCGATCCAGACAGTCTCCTCTATGAATTCCCCCGTGCACGCGCCAACGGCTACCTCGAGGACGCTCGCGTCGGCATCATCGGCATCTCCAACAACTACACCTTCCGCAATACCCTCTCCTCCAAGGTCAAATCCACGCTGATGGAGCAAGAGATCTCCTTCTCCACCTATGACGCAACCGAACTCAGTACCATCCTCGAACATCGTGCCGAGCGTGCATTTGTCGACGGTGCGTGTGACCCCTCTGCGATTCAGGCGTGTGCGGCCTTCGCGGCGAAAGACGATGGGTCTGCACGGCAAGCGATCGACCTCCTGCTTGGGGCTGGCGATAACGCCGAGAAGAACGGCGACGACCTCGTTACCGCCGACCACGTCGAAGCGATTCACGAGAGCGTCTCACGCGGCCAGCTCAAAGACAAGATCGCCGATCAGACGATGCACTGCCAGCTCGTTCTGGAAGCGCTCGCACTCCACCAGCGGGACACTGGTGACACCGCACGCACGAAGCAAGTGATGAACCGCTACCAGTCAGTCGCCCGCGACCACAACGTCGACCCACTGACAACGCTTGAGTCGATCCGCGGCCACCTCGACGACCTCAACATGCTCGGCTTCCTCCTCCGTACCGAAGAAAACCGCGGACAGGGAGGTGGCCGCAGCTATCGCTGGGAGGTCGATATGGACATTGAGACCGTTATCGACGTCCGCGAATCAATCGACAGTACGCCAACGTAGGGACCGTCGCCAGCTATGGCCATCATAGGTCCTAGATGCGATCACTAAGTGCAGGAAGTGTGCGTAGATATGTAATATTATGTGTAGAGATTGCGTAGGAAGAATATGGACGAGATACTCGATGTTCTGGATCTGCTTGCAGACTCAGGACTTGAAGGAGCCATTATATGGGTATTTCGCATCCTCGGTCTGCTTGCTATCCTTGCCGGAATCGGTGTCTGGCTGTTTACCAATATCACTCTAGTCGTTCCTGTCGTTCTCATCATCGTCGGTCTCGTTCTCATCGTTGTTCCTGGAGTCCTGCTCCAAATTGCCGAGCTTGCTGGATAACCGAGGATACACTCGCAATCCCGGAAGGATCTGTGTGGTGCGTACTTGTCTTCCACAACGACCCGTGGTACACGACTAGATCAGTAAGCACGAAATCGTACTGATACTGCAGTGATGCAGACCAGCAATTCTGCCGGCTGAGAGTACTCTATCCTTCCCTTCGCCGGCTTCACATTGAGGACGTACTCGCCGAAGTCCTCAGCTGGGCTGAGGTACTGGAGCGAGTATTACCCTGACTGGCGTGTCGTCGGCAACGCCGTAGTGAAGTCCTCAACGAACTCCGCAAGAACCTCGTCGGGGCCCAAATCGTGAGTGTGGATGGGGGGTTCCCAGAGTTCGACGTCGAACGCGTGGGCCGCCGTCGCGTCGCCATCGGTCGCGACCACCATCAGAATGGCACTCTGGTAGATGACGATCGTCCGGTCGGCGTCTACCTCCAGATGTTCGATGTACGCGGCCTCCAGTCCCGCGCGAAGATCCACGCTGTCAGCGAGTTCGCAGTGGACGACCGGGTCATCATCTGCCATTCAATCAACCATATGGAATCGCGTGCCAAGTATACCTCGCACCATGACCGTCCTCGTCGCCCACTCTTAACCAACACTTCCGGACTATGGACGGCTGTGTTGGTTAACACTGGGTACCATCGAACGTGACTACCGTAGAGTTTGTCGGCACCGTCAACAGCGTCCGCGACCGGTCACCTTCATCTAGACACCATCGGTATGCGCTATCGGTCTGTACCACGGAATGAAAGGAGTCCGCGTTCATTGAGCTGTACGAGGAAGTATGATAATGTCTCGTCAACTGGCTCGACGCGCTGTGCGTCATATTCCTCGGCGATAACGGTAGCGATATCTGCGACGGTATAGTCGCCGTTACAGCAGTTCCAGACTGTTGATCCTACTGGATCAAGGGTGAGTTTGCGTTTTCGATCCGTTCTAAATAATTCAAACAAAACCTGATCGATACGATTTCGGGCTTGTATTTCCCATGTGATCGTAGCATGGCGTGTCCCATTCTCAGTCGTCATCGTCCAGTCGGCACACCTGCGAACCGGAACCGAGTTAGGATCATACGTGCTCATTGGCTCGTTCCTGATGGGGCACGCAGAATGCTGGCTGTGAAAAGAATAACGAGTATAATCACTGCGACGACGCCAAGGGCTTGCTGAAGAGCAGATGAGAACCCGATCGGGAAGGGGGCGCCGCCACTCTCACCGACACCCGTAATATATAGCCCGCCAATGACAATTCCCATAATAGCCTCGCCGGTGATGAGGCCAGCGGCGACGATCCGGCCCCGATACGTCGTTTCCTCAGCACGAGTTCCGTCTTTATCGTCAACACGTGTGACGTATCGATCAACCCCGCCACGAATCAACCCGCCAAGGAAGATCGGAGTCGCAAGTGTAATTGGGAGATAAATCCCGACTGCGAACGGGAGCACCGGAATTCGCATGAGAATCAATACGCACGCGAACACGGCGCCGATGAGTATCATGCCCCACTGCGCAGTCCCCGTAAGTACCCCTTCAGAGATCAGCGCCATCATACCAGCCTGGGGTGCAGGAATAGTACTGCTTCCGATACCGTACGCTTGATTGAAGAAATACAGGACCGCTCCAGAGAATACGGCTGAGATGGTGATTCCAACAAGCTGTGCGATCTGCTGTTTCCGTGGAGTAGCGCCGAGGAGATAGCCCGTTTTCAGGTCTTGGGAAGTGTCTCCCGCGACTGCCGCTGCGATTGCGACGACCGACGCAGTCACTAATACGACAACTGGATCGGTAACACCGGTGGATTTCATTGCGAGCGCGGCGATGAGGATCGTCGCGACTGCCATCCCAGAAACAGGGTTTGAGGAACTCCCGACGACACCGACGAGATATGCAGAAACCGCAACAAAAAGGAACGCAGCAATAACAGCGATAACACCGCCGATCAATCCAACTTGGACTTGAGGCAGAACGACGAGTGCGAGCATAACGAGCAGGGCACCACCCCCGACAAACTTCATGGACAGATCGCGCTGCGTTCGTTTTTGCGAAGAGGGACTGGTGTTCGCGGAACCACGAAGCTCTGCAGCGGCGGTCCCGAGTGCATCGGTAATCGTCTTCCGCATCGAGATGATAGCATGGAAGCCACCGACGATCATCGCCCCTGCACCGACGTAGCGAATATACTGATCCCACACGGCGTTTGCTTGCGCCATTAGTCCGGCGTCGGCGGCTTCGGGCGCAAACCCACCTGTGATGAGCATCGGGATCAACATTAGCCACGCGATGAGCCCACCACCGAACACGTATCCGGCGATTTTTGGCCCGATAATATAACCGACACCGATGAGGGCTGGTGTGAAATCCCCGCCGATCGCAAAGCCCCGTGTTTCGCCAACAGAGAACGCAGTCTGGATGGTCGTCCGAAATGCGGCCATCCCACTTGCGAGCCACATGTAGAGGGCGCTGAGGAGGAACCCAAAGGAGATGAGTTTCACGCCGCTTTCACCGCTGTCACCTGCCTCAAGAACGTCGGCGCACGCAGTCCCCTCAGGATAGGGGAGCGTTTTGTGTTTATCAACGATGAGATACCGCCGCATCGGGATCATGAATAACACGCCGAGCAGACCGCCAAGAATGGCAACGGTTGCGGTGTCAATCATATCGATAGGTTCACCAAGGAAAGTAACACCTGCGATGGTGAAGATGACACCTGCTGCGAGCGCTTCGCCAGCCGATGTCATCGTCTGGACGATGTTATTTTCAAGGAGAGATCCGCCAATGCCAACGCGACGGAGGACATAAAATAGACCCATACTCATCACTGCTGCGGGAATAGAGGCGCTGATGGTCATACCGGACCGCATACCAAGATACATATTGGCGGTCAGCATAATCACATTAAGAACGAGACCAATTGCAACTGCCTTAACCGTGAGCTCAGCGACGGTCCGACTTGTCGGAATAGTGGGACTAGGTCCATCGCGAGCAGATTCGCCGATTCGGCTGCTATCGTTTGAGTGATTGCTTGGTGTGTCTGATGACATATGACTGCTAGGTGGGTTGCAGACGGTTCTAGCCGTATGGCTGGTACCATGACTGGCTAGTAGCGGCCTGCTATGTTTGTTCCGAGATAATGTACTTCAGTATATGTAATATGAGTTTTGAACTCAAGTTATTGGCTCCGGAATTGGGAGACAATCTGTATTTAATGAGGGAAGACCTGATTTACATTGGATTATATCAAATAATGATGTCATATTGGTACGTAGATCTGGTATTTGTGCTGAAGACAACAGCCCACGGGGTCAGTTCTATCGTTGACCTCTCACGTTCGAGCGGACGCACTCGCGGACGTCCTCAACGAGGACCGTACCGACATCCTCGTCACCGCACTCCGTGAGTATCTCCAAGACGCAACGCATGACGATGCACTCGTCCAAGAGATTGCCGCTGCCTACTACGACGACGGGATCACCTACGAGCAGCTCAAGTCACTCGTTAGTGCCGAGGATGCCGCGAACAGCCGCGTGCTGAAAGAACAGCTCGACCAGGACTACATCGACGACGTCGCCGATCTCTAAATGACCGCGCTCGTCGCGGATACCTCTGCCCTCGTCAGTCTCGGAACAGCCGTCGGCCACGATCCAAACCCACTCGATCTCTGTTTCGACATCTACGACGTCCACGTTCCACAGAGGGTCAGTGATGATCTCCGGAAGATTGCGTCCTATGACGACGTACACGCCGACGCAGCGACGGCAGTCCTCGATCGGGACGATGCAGTCTCTGTGACAGCAGTGACGCTCGACGCCGACTTCCCACTCGATGACGGTGAGAACGCCGCCGTCACGCTCGCGAACGACCTTGAGGCAGCGCTCTTCCTCTGTGACGAGTTCAACAGCCTCGGTCTCGTTCATGCCTCACTCGCGGACACCCGTCTCGTGACAACGCCGACGCTCCTCTCAGTCTTCGTCCGGAACGACCAGCTCTCGTCGACGGACGCACTCGCGATACTCGATTCGATCAGTGACGGTCGGAGCTGGGAGACGAACAGCTACGTCAAGCGCGCCCGCACACTCCTCAACGACACGTAGACAGTATCGCCCGATGCCTGGTCTCGGCATCTGATAGACAGTTTCAGCGAGAAAGGCTTCTGCAGTCTGACTCCAGACGGTGTTTTGCCTCGGTGAGGTCACGAAGCCGTCGCGTGATCGCGCGCCACTCACTCAATCGGTCGTAGGCCTCACCAAGGTCGTCAGAGTCGACGTCCGCGAGTACGACAGCGTCGGGCGAGGCCGCCTCGAAGGACGCCGCAAGGTCGCGTTCTCGCTCGCGATACTCCCCGATCGCGTCCGCGATCGCCTCCGGCGTCTCGAACTCCCGCATCAGTTCGGTAATCCGGCGGAACTCGACGTACGCCTCATTACGCACGAAACGTACCGGGTCGTCCGTAGCTTTCTCGAGGATGCCGCGTTCGACGAGCCACTCGAGATGTGGCCGTACCTCCGCCGTCGCGCAACCCGCCCGCTCCGCAATCTCCATGACCGACGTCGGCGCCGTCAGCGCCATCCCAACCTCGGAGGCGCGCTCCGCCACCGTTCGCGCTTCCAGCCTCGTCTCCCACTCCCCAGTGAGGTCGAGATCCGGCGGGGTTTCCTCCGACATTACTCATCACTACGTCGTCGACCCCCAGTAGTTTGTGGGTGCTCGGCTTGCTGAACGGCAGAGTTGGAAGCGGGTACCGCTCGCTTCTTCACCGAATTTACTGGAAACGGTGGTGTGTCGAACGCTCCAATTAGTGGTCTAAACACCCTTGATAGACCGTTATCCACCGGTCTCGGTGAAGTGGCGCTCGAGGCGGGCACTCGGATCGCGACGACGGGTGAGTCATCGCGTCAAGCCCGACTGGGTGGTTCGATTCGCGCTTGACGTCGGCCTCCCTCGTAGAGGAGAAGAGTCAGTCAGTCGTCAGCTGTGTAGGCTCCGCTCCGGTGTTCGATTCGGTGAACTTCAAGGACGAGCGCGTCCCGGTCAAGGACACACGCAAGTCGATACTGCCCGACGCGAAGCTTCTCGAACGGGCCACCAGTCAGTGGTTCAAGATAGTCGTCCGGATCCCGCCATGGGTCGTCGACAATCTCGTCAAGCTTTGAAACAATCCGATCCTGAACGTGGTGTTCCAGATTGTCGAACTGCGTGGCAGCGCGTGGTGTGAACTTCCACGTCCACTCGTCATCCTTACTCCCCATCCGTACCGTCGTCCATCATCGCCAGCACGTCCTCACGAGACACAAGCTCCTCGTCCCCAGTCCGAAGTTCGTGTTCGCTTGCGGCAATCTGCTTCCAGCCCTCACGCGAGAACTCCGGATGCTTGACCGCGTCTCGCGCTGCATAGCGGAGGAATTCACTTCGTGAGTTGAAGCCTTGTTCTTCCCACGTCGTGTCGATATCATCAAGGAACGCTTGCGTGAGTCGGAGATTGACCTGGACAGTCTCCGGCCCATCCCCCGTTGAGCGTTCGGCATCAGACATGATATACTAGTGCTTTACGTCCGTATATTAGATAAACATTCCCCACGAGAGTCTAGCCTCCCGTCAGACACTGGCGGACTCATTTCTGAGTGTGCTGTCCGGTTCGTACCAGACTCACAACGGCAATACGCCGATTAGGGGCACACTCGGTTGACCGGTGTGACGCGACGGTTCGCCGCGCTCGGCGCGTGCCGCCGGTCGCCTGCTCACGGTTCACGGTGTTCACCGTTCGCGTCGCTCGCGACCGACCAGTCCGGGCGTGCGGGCGCTCTCCGCACCGCCCGCACCCGTTCCGGGCTAAAATGAATATGGTCTCGACGCCAGCGCTTCACCCGTTCGGGTCCGGGGGACCGCGGCTAGGCCGCCCGCGACGGACGGGGTTGCGTCGCGGCGAACGGGGAATGCGCTGGTCGCTCGCTCCCGGCGGGTCGCCGCGCGCGGCTGGATAGTGGCCGCTGTGTCGAGCGCTCTCGCTCGCCCCCGCTGGGGGCGAGGCGAAGGCGCGAGCGAGAGCGCAGAGACGTCACTGTCGGGTCGTGTGAGGAATGCCGCGATGTAGTAGCATCGCGGCGAGTCGGCGCGTGAGCGCCTTCAGGAAAACTGCAATGTCCAGTAACAACGCGAGTCAGAAGGTTGTTTCGGTGGCTGAACAGTTTGGCGACGGCGAGCGCGAGACGGTCGACGAAGATGGCTTCACGGTGGTGGCGGAGACGCCGGCGTTTCAGGCCACGATCCAAGCGGAGACGCAAGCGAAGGTGGACGCGAACCACCCAGAGGGAATCGCGGACGCGGATCAAGAGCGGATTCCCGGTGTGACGCTCGCACAGGAGGAACGCATCAAGGCGCGCGAAGCAGAACTTGAGCGGATCAGCGCTCAAGCAGAGTTGGGCGAGCAGGACGGGCGTGCACGGCGGGCACGCGACGTCGCGAGCGAGCGGAGCGCCGCGTGGACCAGGGCGTTCGAGCGGCGGGCGGCCAGCGTGGACCAGTCGCTGAGTCCCGATCACGACCCACGTGAGGTGCTTTCGCAGGAAGAACTCGGGGCGGTGAACGAGCAAGCCTCCAGGTTGGCGGGCGAGCTCGATGGGTGGTCGCGGGCGGCGATCAGCCGGCGGCTCGCACAGGCGGTGCGCGACGGCGCGGACATTCCCAGTGCCGTCCTCGACGTGAAAGACGACCTCGAAGCTGCGCCCGGACAGATCATCCCCATCGATCGGGTTGGCGATGTCGATCGGCAGGAGGTGAGTGTTCGCGGCCGTGTGAAGACCCTCTGGACGCCCTCGAGTGCAAAGATCGCCCAAGTCGGCCTCCTCGAAGATGACTCTGGGACGGTCAAGTTCACGGTCTGGGAGAAGAGCGCGCAACCGGCCGTAGCCGAAGGCGAGACCGTGTGCATTCGGGGGGCTGCCCGGAGCTGGTACCAAGGCCGGGTATCCGTCACCTGCACTGGCTGGACCACCATCAACTTCCCCGAACGCGGCCGCTACTGGGAGTAACACGACCAAATCGGGCTCTTTCTTTTTGTCTTCCGGACCAGACCCAGACCCACCGCCCCACCCTCCGCTCCGTGCTCGCTCCCACAAGGTCACTGCGCGCGCAGCCACGACCTTCCGTCCAGCTTTGATCGGTTCATTGTCAACTGGGCGCATAGACTGGTCAAACGGTGGTACGTCGCCTTCCAGACACCCACACGAGCTCTATCTGAATATTCAGGTGAAGGCCCTCGGCTGACAAATAGGAGCCGCACGGCTAGCCGAGCGTGTGGCCGTGCCAGTCGACGAGTGACTGTGTCGAGGTCCCACAGCGCGCACACCGTTGGCTCTCAATCCGGTGCTCACCCTCCTCGCAGACGCCGTCGACAGTCGGGATGAACCCCTGTCGAGGGGTGTCTTGGTGTATCTGGTCCTTTCGGTCGCGGTCGCGTGGATTGGTGCAATCGGGGTTCGGACATCGCCACTCGCCCTCTCGGCGCTTCAAGTCGGTCTTGCAGACCGAGCAGATCAGTCCTGGGTGTGTGTCGCTCTCCTCGTCTTCGTCCTCTTCTTCCGCGATCCCGATCTTCTCCGCGTAGTTGTCCACTGA
>NZ_BMOO01000013.1 GCF_014647115.1 Halarchaeum rubridurum | reverse complement strand
ACGCTGGACTCCGCAAAGAAGACCTGCGCAATGGGCGAGACACGTGGGCGCAGCGGATCATCGGTGGCTTACTCGAGTTCGGGGAGTACGAACGCGACGAGCGTGAGTTGAGCGATATCGTCGAACGCCGCCTCAACGCGATCGAGGCGACGAACCCCCAGCGCTCGTTCACGGCGAACATCCGGGCAGTCGGCGTTCCGACCAGCGACGACGGCCAGGACTCACTCGACAAGCGACTGTCGTCGCTCGCCCCGGTGTTCGACCCACTCGACGGCCCATTCTACGATGTTGAGTCCGAACGAGTGCGTTCGAGTGGGTTCCGCGAGGCGAAAAAAGAGAAGAACGCACGCAAGGCCCTCCAGCGCCTCCTCGATCGCGACATCGTCACCGGCCGGTGGAAGACACGACCCGACTTCGTGCTGAGCGGGCGCGAACTCGCGCACTTCCTCCTCGTCCCTTCCTCCGAACAACTCTCGATGGAGGGATCTCGGGGGACACGCGCCGAGCAGCAAAGTCGGAACCCACTCTCCCGGCCGGACCCTGACCTCATGAGTGAGTTCCGTGAGGGCATGGCGATCGGCTATGCGCTCGACGAGACCGGTGAACCCGAGAATGAGCCGGTCCGTATCCCGCCAAGTCTCCTCCCTACACACTATGGGCGCTTTGGGACGACCGGCGCCGGGAAGTCGAAAGCCCAGATTAACGAACTGCTCTCCCTCTACGCGAATACGGAGGGACCATCGATCCTGATCGAACCGAAGGGCGACGGAATGACGGAGAACTACATGCGCGCTCATGCCGCTCGCTTCGGGATTGATGACCTCGAAGAGAACGTCATCCACTTCTCGATTCCCGAGGACCTCCCCGGCTTCTCCTTCTTCAACATCCAGCCCGCCCTCGAAAATGGCGTGCGCCGCGAGGACGCTATCCAGAAGAAAGCCGACCACTATGAGGAGATTCTCAAACTCGTCATGGGCCAGGAGCGCTACGAGCGCGCCACTGTCGCCCCCGGTCTGATCAAGACCCTCGTCAAGGCGCTCTTCGACGAAGAGCACGGCCGCGAAAACGGCCAGTATCGCGAGTCCGAGGACTACTTCGCGCACCGCCAACTGGAGAACGCGCTCGACCAGCTCTGGGAGGCCGGCCCGCCCCAGCCCGACCTGAGCGCGGCGCCCCAGTCGACTGACGAGGCGGTCACGCGCTCGCTACGCCGCCAGCTGCAGGCGGACAAGACGACGTTCTCGAACATTATGGGCGGGGTCAGCAACCGCCTCGGGATGGTCTCCGACGACGCGAACCTTCGCCGTATCTTCAACAACACCGAGCCCCAGTTCGACTTCCGCGATCTTCTCGACGAGGACACGGTCATCCTCTTCGACCTTGGCGACCTTCGCGAGGACGCCGCCCGCATCATGACCGGCGTCATCCTCACCAACCTCGAAGCCGCACTCCAAGAGGAGAACCAGGACGCCGAGACGCGTCCCGAGGACTACGTCGTCAACCTCCTCATCGACGAGGCCGCCTCGGTTGCCGTCTCGGACGTGATGAACAACCTACTTGAGCAGGGGCGGAGCTTCCGCCTCTCGGTCGGACTCTCGATGCAGTTCCCCGAACAGATGAAAGCCGAAGGCGGCCGTCGCGCCTATCTGAACGTCCTGAACAACATCGGCAGCCCACTCGTCGGGAAGATCAGCGTCGACCGCGAACTCGCCCAAGCAATGGCCCACGAGGAGATGGACCCCGAGGACTTTGCGAACCGCATCCGCTCACTCCCACGTGGGGAGTGGATCGCGAACCTCCCGAGTCCCGTCTTCGGTGAGACTGGCCCGTATCCATTCAGCCTCGCGCCACTCCCGATCCCGAAAGGCCATCCGGAGAGCGACCAGCCACTGACTACGGACGAGGAAGCTCGCTTTGAGGAGGCGCTCACGCGCATCCACGACCAGGTCAGCGACGCCTACGGCGTGACGGAAGACGCGACGCCGACGACGCAGACGCCCGAGGAACTCGGTGACGTCCTTGACGTCGCGGATGGGGAGTTGGACGTCGCGCTCGCGAAGGTCGTCCGGAGCGTTCAGTTGCGAACAGGGAGCCGAACGGGGAACGACTGGGTGGCAGTGGAGACGGTCGACGATGAGCTTCGCCGGCTCTTCGAGGATGCTGATGCGGATGCGCCCACGTACGACGAGCTCGCGTCGCTCCGGCAGCGCTCGCGCTTCCTCGAAACGACCGTCGACATGGACACCGACGAACTCGTGATCCGCCTCACCGACGACGGTGAGGACGTCGCGACGCCTGAAACCGGATCTGTGCAGTCTGCGGGGAGTCAGAAGCACGATACGGCCCTCGAACAGGCCGAGCAGGAGTTGACGGCAGAAGGATTCACTGTCTCCATCCTGACGCAGGACGGCAGCGAGAAACCTGACGCGCGGGCAACCCATCCCGACTTCGAGAACGCGTTCGCGATTGAGGTCGAGACCACGACACCGGAGAATCCCGCAAAGGTACTGGTGAACCTCCGGAAAGCACAGGACGAGGGAGAGTTCCCGCTCTTCGTCGTTCGACCGGGCTCGTCGCAGACAGAATGGGCAGAGCGCATTGAGCAGATACTCAACCCACCTGTCCGCGAACTCTCGGCCGGTGAAACCCGCTACTATACGACTGACGAGAACCTCACGTTCAACGGTGGGGCAACGGAGGACGGTGGCGTGACCGCTGTCCGGCCCGTCGAGGACACGAACAGTACGCAGACGGCTTGGTGTGAGGAGTCGGGAAAGCTTGTCCTCCGGACGACTGCGGACGCAGAGATTCTCAGCGTGGACTCACTCACGGATCTCTCGAAGGGGCGGATGCCGGCGACGTATAGTTACGACCCGGCGGCTGAGGAGTACATCGTCTACGAGGAGGGAACCCGCCATATCTACGAGTCGAAGCAAGCGTTCGAGGCGAACTGGGCGCGGATTAAGCGCCCGTTCGTTCCCCGCGACGACCTCGCCGTTGCGGACGCTGAAGAGATGGAGTACGCCATAATCATCCTGCCACGCGACGGGAGCGCGACAGTGTACTCTGAGGGCCGGACATACCCGATCGACACGCTCCAAGAGGTGATCGAGAGCCAGGACTCCCCAGAGAATCAGCTAATGGCGCTAGAGAGCCTCGACGAACCTGATATCGAGGAGATTGCAGACGATCCAGATGCGGTCGTCGGACAGTTTGCTGCTCAGTGTCTATCTGAGGCTCCCGACGAGCGTGTCACTGCTGGCGACGTGTATACTGCCTACGAGCAGTGGGCTGAGAACCACGGGATCGAACCAGATTCGAAATCCTGGTTCGCGCGGCGGCTGAATAAGCAGCTCTCGCTTGAGCGAACGACTGACCGGAGAGATGGGAACCAAGTCCGATACTACGAGGGAATCAAACTCACCAAGCGAGGTGGTGCGGACTGATGACCAAGTGGCCTATCCCACGAATCTATCAGAATAATAGATCGAAAGGAGCACCGTTACCGAACCTAACTGAGGTTAAGCTAGACTGTGGTATGAGGTCTGGAAAACCCGAGAAAACCGATATTCGGGGATCTGTTACAGCAAATCCCGAAAATGCCGTAACACAACGGGGTCACTCACAGAATACTGTACGGCATTTCCACGGCCAGAGAGTGGAACAATCAGGGAGTAGAGGATGGCTGTTACAGCAAAAGCCAACTAGAATAAGGCGGGGGGTACCCGTTGGGAATGGACGAAGAAGCAGGAGCGGGATTCGATGGAGTTGTTTGAACTCTGAGAATGGTGTGAGTACTGGAGGTGAGCGGCGATGAGTGATGGGGTCGATGTTGATCTGGATGTGTTGCCAGCGGAGTTGCGGGAGCGCGAGCAGTGGGTTGGGTGGCGGGTGGAGGAGCGGGGTGGGAAGGCGACGAAGGTGCCGGTGAATGCGGCGACGGGTGGTTATGGGTCGGCGACGGATGCGGTCACCTGGACGGACGTCGCGACTGCAGTTGACGCGGTTGAGTCGGGTGAGGCGGACGGGATTGGGTTCGTCTTCACGGATGAGGACCCGTTAGTTGGCGTCGATCTGGATGACTGCCGTGACCCCGAGACGGGCGCAGTTGAGGAAGACGCGACAGACATCATTGAGCGACTGGACTCGTACACGGAGGTATCGCCGTCGGGGACGGGCTTCCACGTCTTGGTGGAGGGAGAACTCCCCGAGGGGCGGAATCGGCGTGGGAGTGTGGAGTGCTACGAGACGGCGCGCTTCTTCACGGTAACGGGCGACCATGTTTCGGGGACGCCGATGCGGATTGCGCGCCGGCAGGACGCCCTGCGGGGGATTCATCGGGAGTACGTGCAGCCGGACGACGAGAGCGCCTTGACGGACGACGTCGTGACGGCGCCCGCAGACTCGGCGGGGGACGCGGCGCCGTCGAGTGAGGTCGACTTGGGGGACGAGGAGTTGGTGGAGAAGGCGATGGGGGCGTCGAATGGGGAGAAGTTCGAGCGGTTGTGGAACGGCCGGCTTGGGGGCTACGACAGTCAGTCGGAGGCCGATATGGCGTTTTGTTGCCTCTTGGCGTTCTGGACGGGCGGCGATCAGGCGCAGATGGACCGGTTATTCCGCGAGTCGGGGTTGCTGCGTGAGAAGTGGGATGAGGTCCACTACGCGGATGGGTCGACGTATGGAGAGAAGACGATCGAGCGCGCCGTCCAACGGACTTCCGAGTTCTACGAGCCCGAGGGAGGGGTGACTACGGGTGACGTGGAAGAGGACGGTCAGAGCGCGACGTCGCGTGATGACCGCGGGGAGGCGTATCTCGCGGAGAAAAATCAGGTGTTGGCGGATCGTGTTGAGACGCTCGAAGCGCGACTCGAGGAGAAAGACGACCGAATCGCGGAGTTAGAGACGATGGTCGAACGGCTCAAGAGTGAACGTGACGCCGCACAGGCAGAGTTGGATAGGGAAACAGAGTCCGGAGGGTCGGAGTCATCGATGTGGGGGCGAACGAAGAATTGGTTCGATTCTGAGTGAAGTGCCCCTCCGTCTGTACACTGGGGTAGTATATTTTTCTCGTGGAAAATATTATCTTCCTCTACTGCGTAGTGTGTGGTATGACTGGTTCGGGTGAACAGGCGGACGAACCGGGGTACGTGTCGCGGTGGAAGGAGGCGACGACGGGGTTCGACCGAGTGCGGTCGGTCGCATCGTCACTCGAAGGGCCGCGAACGGCGGGCTGGATCGCAGACGAGGCGTACGTCTCGGAGCCGACGGCGCGTGACCACCTCGAACGGCTCGTCGACCTCGGCGTGCTCGTTGTCGACGAGACAGGGCGGGGGAAGATGTACTATCCGGACCCCGTTTACACGCGGCTGACGGCGATTCAGGAACTCGTCGCGGAGAATTCGGAGACAGAACTCACCGAGCAGGCGACAGCCATCCAGGCAGATATCGAGGCGTGGCAAACGGACTACGCTGTCAAGACGCCGCGTGAGCTTCGCGTGTCGGTGACGGAGGCTATCGCGGTCGCCGAGGCACAGAAACGACTCCAGGCTGCGGCGGACTGGGAGTCCGCTCGCTATCAGCTCTCCCTCCTTCGGGACGCGATTGACCACTACGACAGCTATACTGCGCGCCCATCGGCGTCCGTATGACGCGGACGCACCGGCGACTCAGCCGAAGCAGCCCGCCACCGATCGGCTCCGCGGGCGTCAACCACCCTCCCCGGATGGTGGGCGCGACACCGAGATGATGTCGCGGCCGACAGTCCGGGTTACTCCTCGTCGTCCTTGGGTGTTGCCGCGAACGCCCCGTACAAGTCTTCGTTCTCCGCCACATCCCGATTCATGCGGCGTTGGGCGTCTTCATGCATCGTATGCCTGTCTACGGTGCTCGTGGATTTAGTCTTTCGGCGATCGACGCCCGCACACTCATCGATGCGGCAGTCCACTTCGTAGCGGCGTGCTGTCGCGACGGCGCCCGTAGATTTGGCGGGTACGACAGTCAGTCGGAGGCGGATATGGCGTTCTGTTGTCTGCTCGCGCTCTGGACGGGTGGTGATCAAGCGCAGATGGACCGGTTGTTCCGAGAGTCGGGGCTGCTGCGCGAGAAGTGGGGTGAGGGCCGCTACGCCGATAGGTTGACGTTTTGGTGATGGCCCAATGGGAGTGGCGCTAGAGACCGTCTTTTCGTGGAGCTACACGAAGCAGTTGTTTGACTCCGGTCTGGGTTACTCCGCGGTAGAAGGCTTGTACAGCCACTAGACGTCTCCAATACGTTTATGTATGAATGGGACAAAGTAATGAATTGATTGAGTATGAGTAAGACTAAGTCTGAAAAAGTTGTCTCGGTGTCGTCTCGAGGACAGGCAACGATCCCGAAAGAGTTCCGGGAGGAGTTAGGGATCGATACGCCGGGCCGGGTGAAATTCGTCCGCACTGACGATGGCGAGGTCATCGTTCGGCCCATTCAGTCAGCCACGGACCTTCGCGGCATCCTGAAAGGAAAGACCGACGAGCAGGGGCGCTCGGCAGTCGAACGGCTTCGTGAGGACCGAAAACAGGACAAAGCTAGTGATGAGGAGTTGCGCCAGCGGTACGTCAATCGCGAAGATGAGGACACGGAATGACAGCGGCACGTGATCATCCCGATACGATCGTTTTCGACACGGAACCTCTGATTGCGTACTTCTGTGATGAGTCAGGCAGTGACACCGTCGAAACCTACATCGAAGCCGTGGAAGGATCGGCTGATGGGTATATTTCCGCGATCAACCTCGCCGAGGTCCATTACGTCGTCCGCGCAATCGACGGTGAAGAACGCGCCGACGCCATCATTGATGTCCTTGCAGAAACCGGGATCCGTCGAGTCGATACTGAGGAGACGTGGCCCAGTGCAGCCGACTTCAAATTCCGCTATTCGCCAGCACTCGGCGATGCGTTTGCGCTTGCAACCGCGACACACGTTGATGGAATGCTCCTCGTCGGTGCTGATGACGATTATGACGATGTTGACGACGTCTCAATAACGCGCTTCCGAACAGACCCAGCGTAGCATCCACCCGGATCGGAGCGCGATTGCGCTTCCTTGACCACCTCTTACGTGTAGACGCCGCGCACACCCATTGATGCAAGAGACCTCTCGTAGCGGCGGACTGTCGCGACGGCGCCCACGCTGCGACACTACTCCGTCAGGGAGCCGACGACGGGACACTCGTAAGGGGACTCGATTACGTGCCATCCACAGTCGCGTGTCTCCGCCGGTCGTGTTTGTCGCCCCCAATAGGGGTAGAGGAGCCATCAAGCACCTCCTCACGCAACTATGTCCGAACACGACCAGCGACACGGAACGCGACGTCGCGATGCAGAACTCGAAACGGAACAGCACCGTCGGCGTCGAAATTTCAGGAAAGTTAGCCGTTTTTATTGGTCTCTTTGGTGCTGCCTGGATCTATTTTGATGGGCGAAATCAAAACATCGAGACCGCCGATATGTGGGCTGTTGGTTTCTTTATTGGGATGTTTATTCCGCCCATCATCGGTGCAGTAGTTGTTAGCGTATTATATCTTCAGAAACGAAAGGGTGGGGGAGGGAATGCATCCTTTGTTCGGCAATATCGATAGCCCTCATCTGGGGGAATTACGATAGAGCCGACTGAGAGTGTTAACTAGACACCGAGATCCATTGCTTCGATCTGCTCCTGGTAGCGGTTGCGGATCGTGACCTCGGTAACGTTAGCGACGTCGGCGACTTCACGCTGGGTCTTTTTCTCGTTGCAGAGGAGGCTCGCGGCGTAGATGGCGGCCGCCGCGAATCCGGTTGGAGACTTTCCCGAGAGGAGGCCCTGTTCGGCGGACGTGTCGATGATTTCGTTAGCCTTCGCGATTGTCTCCTCAGAGACGTCAAGGTCGCTTGCGAAACGCGGGACGTACTCCTTGGGGTCGGTTGGCTCCATCGCGAGACTGAGTTCCTGGGCGACGTAGCGATAGGTGCGCCCGATCTCCTTCTGGTCAACCCGTGAGACCTCCGTCACTTCCTCAAGTGATCGCGGGATGCCCTCCTTGCGGCAGGCTGCATACAGACAGGCAGTCGCAACGCCCTCGATAGAGCGCCCGCGGATGAGGTCTTCATCGAGGGCGCGCCGGTAGAGAACCGACGCAACCTCGCGAACACTCCGCGGGACGCCGAGCGCGGACGCCATCCGGTCGATCTCGGAGAGCGCGAACTGGAGGTTGCGCTCGCCGGCGTCCTTCGTCCGGATACGCTCCTGCCACGTGCGCAGCCGCCGCATCCGATCGCGCTTCTTCGAGTCGAGTGTCTGCCCGTAGGCGTCCTTATCCTTCCAGTCGATCTGGGTGGTCAGTCCCTTATCATGCATCGTCTGCGTCGTCGGCGCGCCCACCCGGCTCTTCTGGTCTTTCTCCTGGGGGTTGAACGCGCGCCACTCCGGGCCGCGGTCGATCTGATCGTCGTCGAGAACAAGCCCGCAGTCCTCGCAGAGCCGCTCGCCCTGATCCATAATGATATTTGTCGACTCACACTCCGGGCAGTGTTGGGTCTCGTCGCTGGACTGCTCCCGCTCGGCCTGCTCTTCGCTACGTTCCCGAGTCGACCGTTCCATTCACCTTGTGACAGCCACCTAATCAGATATAGGTCTTTGCCTCATGTTATCTGCAGATAGAATCGGTTCAGTTCCGAGTGTCACTCTGGTCGGCGTGTCATCGGCAACGCAGTGGTGAATTCCTCGGTGAGATCTGTCAGGATCTCCGTTGGATTCAGATCGTGGTTGTGGATGGGGGGTTCCCAGAGTTCGACGTCGAACGCGTGGGCCGCCGTCGCATCGCCGTCGGTCGCGACGACCATCAGGATCGCACTCTGGGAGATGACGAGCGTCCGATCGGCGTCCACCTCGAAATGTTCAATGTACGCGGCCTCCAGTCCCGCGCGGAGATCCACGCTGTCAGCGAGTTCGCAGTGGACGACCAGGTCATCTGCCATTCGATCCACCATACGGAATCGCGTGTGAAGTATACCTCGCACCAAGGCTGCCGCCGCCCACTCTTAACCAACGCTTCCGGGATAGTGGACGATTATGTTGGTTAAGATGTTGGAAGCCACCGGGATGTGACCGCCGTCGCGTTTGTCGGCGCCGTCGAGGGCTGCGACGCACACCACGCGTCGCGAGTGCCACCAATGACTGCACCTGAGCGACACGCCGACACAAGCGATGACGCCGAGTGCTTCGAGCGCGAGCAACTCGCCAGAGACGCGGATCAAGCCCGACGACGAATCGACGACCTGCCGGAGTCGGAGGCCCGCAAGCTGATCGCCGACTTTCTCGAGGACGACACCGTGGTAGCAGTGCCGACCGACCGCATGCTCGTTCACGCGCCGACGAACACAGTCTTCGAGGACGTCGTCCAACTCGCTGCCTACCACCAGGGTTGGGAAGCCGGTCGCGACGACGGGGTGAATGCATGAGCCAGCAGACGCTGGAGGGCTGTGCGTTCTGCGACGCCGGCCCCGAAACATCTATTATTGGTTCTCTGTAATCTATAACTAGTACATCGAATGTCCCGGACCTCGAACCAAGCGAACGGTGATCTCCTCCGTGAATTCCTCTCCATCGCGGACCTCCTCGAGGAGCCGCGCCTGGCGCAACTCTACGCATATCTCGCACGCGACGGCGAGGCGACCACGCAAGACCTCATCGAGACCCTCGACCTCCCACAGGGAACCGCATATAGCTATGTCGACCGCCTCGTCGACGCTGGCGTCATTCAGG
Organism: Halarchaeum rubridurum; assembly: GCF_014647115.1. GTDB lineage: Archaea > Halobacteriota > Halobacteria > Halobacteriales > Halobacteriaceae > Halarchaeum > Halarchaeum rubridurum. The sequence goes on along the minus strand of NZ_BMOO01000013.1, from coordinate 14,883 downwards.
TCGTCTCCGAGACACCACCGCGCCGATATGCAGCACGCGAGATCGAGCTCACCGTCACGACAGCCGACGGCGAGCGCGAATACACAATCACGCCGGCGCTCATCGACGCGGTCGGCCGACGCGAAACCGACGCCGACATCGACACCTACATCGACCGCCACGGGATCGCGGGACTCGCGACCGCACTCACCTATACAGTCGAACGCGAGCGGGGGGAAATGTCGCACCGGCTAATGGCCCGCGACCTCGACATCTCACCGCTCGCCGCGGAAATCATCCTGCAGGCGCTCCGACCCGTCGTCCACGAACACTTCGACATCGAGACGACTGGTGGCTCGCTCGCCGATATCGACGGTGTCGACACCGATTTTGACAACGCGTGAGCGCCATCCACATCGGCGATACCGGGCTCTTCGTCGCGATTGGCGACACCAAGAACCGCCGCTATCACACAGTCCGGACGTTCGCCTATCGGAATGATATCGGGTTCGTCCTTCCGGAGCGAGTCTATGACGAACTGACCGCTAACCGATCAGCCGATCGAACACCACCGATTGATGCAGCGATCGACGATGGCTGGGTTCGTGTTGCGGATCCGCTCAACTATACGATTCCACTTGTCTCCCGTGTGATGGACGGCGTTCAGCGGTATATCGCGACTGCTGACAGCCGACCAGAGGACGAAATCGAGCGGGCGGATGCCGCACTTGCTGGTGTCGCCGCCCAGGCCTTCAGTGAGGGAACTGCGAGCGAAGCATACGTCTACACGACCGATCACGATGCCGGAGAGGGCATCGAGACGATCTTCGCCAGCGAAGGCTACGGCGACTCAATAACATACATAAATGGATTCAGGTTCGTCAATGATCTCGTCGACTAACTACGTTGGAGGCGTGTTAGCGGGGTTTCCTAATGGTGATTGACGATGACGTCCGCCAGCTCTACGAGCGCTACCAAGCGGCGGAGAGTGACGAGGAACGCCACGAGATCGCCCTCGAAATGGGGAAGCTCGATGGGCGCCGCCACGCCGAAATCTACGACGCCCTCGAAGACGAATAACAGTTGGCGTCGCGACGGGTCTGACTCCGACTGGCTGTGAGGGGTCTCGTGTGATGAAGTCGATTGCGTTCAGTAATGCCGATTCCCTTCCGTGAGCCAGCGTAATCAGCGGATCGCACCGAGAGCGAGCGGCCAGTAGAACAGCCACGAGAGTGCGACGACGACGGCCGCAGAAACCGCGGTGACGAGTCCGAAGCGGAGGACGTCCACGGACTCGATTGGACCGCGCGTCATCGCGACGAGGACGGCGGTCGTATTGAACGGGAAGACGGTCGTCGCCCCGACCAGGAGGACCGACGCGAGCGCGAGCGGCACGGGGGCGATACCGACGCTCGCGCCGACGCGGAGGACAACCGGGAGAACGACCAGCAGTGCAGCGGAACCGGTGGAAAAAACGATCCGCACGCTGACGGCGAACGCGAGCAAAACGACGACCCCCTCCCAGTGTGAGAGCGTGTGGAAGGGAACGATAGCGGTTAGCGCACCGACGGCGTAATCGAACGCGCTGGTTGCTTCCAGTCGGTCGAGGAGGGAGAACATCGTCCCGACGAGGAAGAGGATCCCCCAGTTTACGTCCGTGAGGTCGGCGCTCGAGAGCACGTCGACGCCCGGAGACGCGAGCACGGCGACCGCGAGGGCGGCGGGGACGATGGCGGGGAGCGACACGACCGAGCCCGCGAGCCAGAGACCGACCGCGCCGACCAGCGTCGCGGTGACGAGGCATTGCTCGCGCGTGAGCCCACGATTCGGGTCGCGTCCCGGCATGGACGTGGTCCGTATCGGTGTCGGTGAGCCGCCGTAGAGCCGCGCTGCGAGCACCGCACAGACCACATAGAGGATGAGGACGGGCGGAGCCATCAGGATCGCCCAGTCGAGCCAGGTGAGCGGGTAGCCGGCCGAGCGAACGACACCGGCGGCGACGAGCGCCATTCCGCCACCGGTCATGAGCGCCAGCGACCCGATCGGGTTGACGTGGCCGAGGACGAGGAACGCCGACGTGCTGAACGACCCATCGCGGTCACGGTTGTGCGCGTCAGCGAGCTCGTGGACGACCGGGGCGAACGTCGCAGCACGCGCGACGGCGGAGGGCATCACGAACGCGAGGGCGAGGACGTGGAGGACGAACGAGCGGAACGGATGGGTCGTGCCTCCGCGAGCCACGATTCGGGAGGCGACCCATTCATCCAGTTGCGCGTTCGCGACCGCGGCGCCGAGGAGGAAGACGAGAAGCAGGAAGAAGACGAGCGAGGACGAGAACCCACTGGCGGCGGCGCGGAACGTCGGCGCGACGTCGGTCTGGATGAGGAGGACGAGCGTGAGGACGCTCGTGACGACGTACGGAAGCGCGTCGGTGAGCCAGAGCGCGAGCGCGAAGACGAACACGGCGACGGTGTCCTGGACGACCGGTGGGACGAGGACGGCTGGCACGACACTCCCCCACGCGATTGCCGCGAGAGCGGCGCAGAGGCCGGCACCACGTCGGACGGTGGTCCGCGACGGCCGTGCTCGGGTGAGTTCGTCACTCATCCCTGCGCCCCTCAGTCGGTGGACGGGCGGTATCGGTGGCGGTCATCGTGCCGCCGCTGGGCGGACGGGCTGGCAGCGGGTCGCGTGGGGCGGGCGGACGCATCGTGAGGAGGGAGTAGTGGAAGGGTGGGATGTCAGTCGTCGGCGGTTGTGCTCGACAGCGAACCGCTTTCACCGGTGTCGTGTGACGTGCCATCGACGGGGAAGTAGCAGGCGGCACTGTGTGCGTCGTCACCGGCTTCATCGAGAGTGGGTTCCGTCTCTCGGCACTCCGCGGACGCCTCGGGGCAGCGTGGGGCGAACGCACAGCCATTCGGGATGTCGACCGGGTCCGGTGGTTCGCCGTCGAGGAGGACGCGCTCGCGGTCGCTCGTCGGATCCTTCTCGGGTGCGGCGGAGAGCAATGCGGACGTGTAGGGATGTTTCGGATCGTCGACGATGCGCGCGGTCTCACCGAGTTCGACGATACGCCCGAGATACATGATGGCGAGGCGGTCGGAGACCTGTGAGAGGCTCGCGAGGTCGTGCGAGATGTAGATGATGCCGATATCCGACTCGTCGGCGAGGTCGCGTAGGAGGTTGAGGAGGTTGACCTTCAGGGAGACGTCGAGCATCGACGCGGGCTCGTCGCAGACGAGGAAGTCCGGGTCGAGCACGAGCGCGCGAGCGATCGCGACGCGCTGTCGCTGGCCACCCGAGAGCTCGTGCGGGTAGTCGTCGAGGAACTCCTCGGCGGGCGTCAGGCCGACGCGTTCGAGCGTCTCCGCCGCTTTCTCCTCCTGTCGATCTTCGGCTATCCCGTGGATGCGTAGGGGCTCGGTGACGAGTTGCCGCACCGTCTGGCGCGGGTTCAGCGAGTCGAAGGGATCCTGGAAGATGATCTGGGCGTTCCGGCGGAACTCCTTCATCCCGCCGCGCTTGTACTCCTCGACGGATTTGCCGTCGAAGACGATGTCGCCGCCGGTCGGCTCTTCGAGCATCGCGACAGTCTCGCCCAGCGTGGACTTGCCACAGCCACTCTCGCCGGCCACGCCGAGGATTTCCGAGTGGTGGAGGGAGAAGGAGACGCCATCGACGGCCTTCACCTTCGGCGGGTCCTCGCCGCGGAGCTGGTCGAGGAGCGGCTGACTCGTCGTGTACCACTTCTGGAGGTCGTCGACGCGGAGTATCTCCTCGTCACTCGTCGCGGAGGCGTCCTCGTCGCTCGGGTCGACGCCCCACGTTTCGGGGTCGGCGGCGTCGCGGCGCATCTGCGCGGCCTGCTCGGTGTGGTGGCAGGCGGACCGATGGTTCCGGTTCGGGAGGTCGACCGTCGGCGGGGTTTCGGCGGTGCACTCCTCGGTCTCGAACGGACAGCGGTCCGCGAACACACAGCCCGTCGGTGGCGCGCCGAGGCTTGGGGGCGAGCCGGGAATCGCGACCGGGTCGTCGGAGAGTTGCTCGACCTCTGGGAACGAGTTCTTCAACCCCATCGTGTAGGGATGCGTCGGGTTAACGAGGACGTTATCGACGCTTCCCTGCTCCATCACCGTCCCCCCGTAGAGGATGGAGAGTTCGTCGCAGGTCTCCGCGATAACGCCGATCTCGTGAGTGATGAGGAGGAGCGAGCTATCGATGCGCTCCTGGATGTCGAGGATCTGGTCGATGATCTTGTCCTGGACGACGACGTCGAGGCCCGTCGTTGGCTCGTCTGCGACGATGAGGTCGGGTTCGAGCGCGAGTGCCATCGCGATGGTGACGCGCTGGCGCATCCCACCGGAGAACTCGTGTGGGTATTCGTTGATGCGGTCGGGGTCGAGTCCGACGATGTCGAAGAGCTCGCGGATGCGTTCGCGGGCCTTCGCGTCCGTGACGTTCCGGTGTTTCTGAATCGCTTGGCGGATCTGCGCCCCGCACGTCATCACGGGGTCGAGGGCGTCCATCGCACTCTGTGGGATGTACGCGATCTCCTCCCAGAGGACGTCGCGGCGTTCTTCCGCCGAGAGTTCGAGCAGGTCTTGGCCCTTGAACCGGACGGAACCGCCATCAACGCGGCCGTTCCCGGGGAGGAGGCCGAGGATCGCTTCGGCGGCCGTCGACTTCCCGGAGCCGCTCTCACCAGCGAGGCCGTAGTTCACGCCTTTCTCGACGTCGAACGAGACGCCGTTGACGGCGTGCACGCGGACGTCGTCCGTACCATACGTCACCGTGAGGTCTTCGATTTCGAGGAGGCTCATTGGTCGTCGATTTCGGGATTGATGACTTCCTCGTAGGCGCGGCCGACGAGGAACACCGAGGTCGTGACGGCAGCGATGCCGAGCGCGGGCGGGATGACCCACCACCACGCGACGCGGATGCTTCCGGAGGCGAACACCTGCCGGAGCATCCGCCCCCAGCTCGTCGTCGTCGGGTCACCGAAGCCGAGGAACGCGAGGCTGGCCTGCGCGGCGATGGACCACGCGACACCGTAGGCGGTATAGAGGAAGGCGATGGGGAGGACGTTCGGCGCGACGTGCACGAACATCGTCCGTAGGTGGCCCGCGCCGCTCGCACGCGCGGACTTCACGAATGTCCGCTCGCTGGCGGAGAGCACTTCCGAGCGGATGACGCGGGCGGGCATCTTCCAGAGGAAGGCCGCGATGATCAGCGTGATAATCCAGATGTTCGGCTGGATGAACGTCAACAGGAGCAGCGCCATCGGCATGAACGGCAGCGAGAACGTGAGGTCCGTCAGCCGCATGAGCGTCTCGTCAACCCAGCCACCGAAGTAGCCGCTGACGAGGCCGACGAGGAAGCCGATCCCGCCGGTCGCGACGCCGCCAACGAGGCCGACGATCAGCGTCGGTCGCGCACCCGCGAGGAACTGACTGAAGACGTCCTTCCCGTACGCGGTCGTACCGAACGGCGCTCGAAGCGTCGGCGGATGGAGACGGAGAATCGTCCCCTGTGCGTTCTGGACGCTCGCCCGAATTGGGTCGTAGGGCGCGATCACGGGGCCGAACAGCCCGAGGAACACGAATCCCACGAGGATGGTGAACCCCGCGAGGGCGGGCGTATCGGTCGTGACGAACTGGACGTGGGAGACGAGCCAGTCGACCGTCGAACGGGCGCGTGTTCGAATCGAGTCCGCGCTCTCCGTCGACATCAGCTCCCACCCCCGGCGGAGACGGACGGATCAAAGTACGCCGACATCACGTCAGCGACGAGGTTCATCACGATGACCGCAAGCGCCATGAGGAAGACCGCGGCCTGCACGACCGGGAAGTCCTGCTGGGAGATGGACGTGACAAGCTGGCGGCCGATCCCCGGCCACCCGAAGACGACCTCGAGGAGGATGAGACCCTGGAAGATCATCCCCAGCCGGAGCGCGAAATACGTCAGAACTGGCAGGAGGGAATTCCGGCCGGCGCGCATCAGTTGTTCGGTCTCCGTGAGCCCCTTCGCACGGTGGAGCTTCAGGAACTCCGAGCCCTTCTTCTCGATGATACCGTTGCGCGCGAGCAGGAGGAAGTCACCGCTGTAGTAGAGGACGGCGACCGTGAACGGGAGGATGTAGTGGTACGCGAAGTCCAGCGAGAGGTACGTGTCGGTGAAGCCGCTCGGACTCGCCGTAATCTCGCGCATCCCGAACGCCGGGAAGAGCTCAAGGTTGTACGAGAACACGATGATGACGAGGAGCGCCGTGATGAAGACGGGCGTCGAGCGGAGGAACGTCGTCGTGACGATGCTCCCAGTCTCGAGCCACGAGCCACGATTCCACCCCGCGTACATCCCTAGGAGCGTGCTCAGGACCGCGGTCGTGACGAGCGCGGGCACGAGGAGGATGAGCGTGTTGAACAGCTTCGGGCCGAGAATCTCCCAGACCGGGCGGCTCTGCCTGATCGAGTAGCCGAACTGGAACGTGACGAGGTTCTTCAAGTAGATGACGTACTGGTCGAGGAGCGGCTGATTCAGCCCGTAGAGGGCCATGATGTCGTTGACCTGCTGCTCCGAGAGGTTCCCGGACGCGACGAGTTGCGTGAACGGGCTTCCGGGAAGGAGTCGGAGGGTGAAGAAGATCACCGAGACGGCGACGAGCGTGAGCCCCGCCGCGATGGCGATCCGCTTCGCGAGGAAGCGCTGGAACTGACTCATCGGCCAGCACCCCCACTCGCTTGTCGTGGCCGCGCTCCCGCTCGGCCAATGCTACGGTCGTCGTTGCTGTGTGTGTGACTAGTCATTGGTCAGCGAAGTTCGGTTGGTCGAGTTCCGTGCGTCGCCGGTGGCAGTTCACGTTCTGAACGCGCTCGACGAACGCTGCCCATGCCTCCCCGTTCGGGAAGCGGAGGTTGCCGGCGTCGTCCCACGTGTAGCCGGCGCGCTCGAGGATCGCACGCGCTTCCTCGATGTCGTAGCTGTAGTCGTGGGTGTTGTCGTTGTGCCAGATCGTGAGGTCGGAGATGAAGTTCTCGCCCGGCGGCACAGTCGCACGGCCCTGGAGGACTTGCTCGACGAATCCTCGCTTGTCGACCGCCTTCGCGAGCGCGACGCGGAACTCCTTGTCACGGATCAGCGGCACGGAGAACATGAGTTTCGTGTCGAGCGGTGCGAAGTTGTTCGCGACCTTCTTCTCGACGGCGTCAGTGTCGGCGACGCGCTCGGCTTGGGCGTTCGAGAGTCGGCCGGCGACGGCGTCGATTTTCTCGTTCTGCAGGCCGCCGATGAGCGCGTTGACGTTCCCGACGTTCACCCAGATGACGCGCTCGATACCCGGGCCGCGCTCGGCGGCCTCCCCAAGGTGTGTGGCGCGCCAGTCGTCGTTCCACATCCAGTGGTCGTCGTTGCGGCTGACGACGAACTTGCTGCTCTGCGACCAACTCTCGAACTCGAAGGGGCCGGTTCCAACGGGGTTCGTCGGATTGTACTGCGTCGGGCTGTCGACGTCCTCCCAGCGGTGTTTCGGGATGATGACGCTGCGGACGACGCGCTGAGTGAGGAATGCGGCGTCCGGTCGCGTGAGGTTGAATCGGACGTCGTGGTCGCCGAGCACCTCGACGGAATCGATCGGCCCGTAGAACGGCGCCTGACTCACCGCGGAGTACTGCTGGTAGAAGTCGACGGAGAACTTCACGTCCTCGGCCGTGAACGGTTCGCCGTCGTGCCACGTGACGCCCTCGCGTAGCGACATCTCGACGGTCGTGTCGTCGACGAACTCGGCGCTCGTCGCGAGCGCCGGCACGACCTCGAGTTCGGGTGACGCGTCAAAGAGGCCGTCGTAGATGTAGGTGAGGCGCTTCGCGCCTGCACCACCGCCCGACCACGGGAGGTTGAGCGAGCTCATCGAGACCGACGTCCCCTTCACGTACGCTCGCTCACCCGTCTCCGGTTGGAGATTCACTTCCGTCCACTGGAAGGAGTCGCCGGTCGGGCCGTTCCCCGGCGTCATGACGTACCCCTCCCACTTGCGCTCGTTCACCGCCGTGATGACGTCCGGGAAGAGTGTGATGAGGCCGCCGACGTCTTCGGCGAAGACCTGTTGTGCCTCGTCGACCAGTTCCTTTCGTTTCTCGCGGTCGCCAGTGAGGCGGCGTTGACGGTCGAGGAGGTCGTTCAACTCGGGATGCCAGTAATTGTCGTAGTTCGACGGGTTCGACTTATACCGGCGCATCACCAGCGGGTTCGGGTCGAGGCCGCGCTGGGGGTCCGGACCATGTGTGCTCATCGAGATCATGTTCTCGAGTCCGGCCGTGGTCCAACTCTGCGCGTACAGCTGGTTCAGCGGCCGATTGTCGAGTGACGTGCGAACGCCGAGGTCGCGCAGCGAGCGCTGAACCATGAACGCGTGCTCGCGCATCCACGGGTCGTCCTCGGTCGAGAACTCGATCGTCACCGGATCGAGGACGGCGCCGGCTTTCGCCGTGTACTCCATCGGCGGTGACTCGGCGTCGATGTTCGGCCAGTCGTGCCAGTACTTCGTCTCGACCGTCGTCGGCGTCCCGGTCGGGACGGAGGGGTCGAGGTTGACGGGTTGTGGCCCCGAGCCCATGCATCCAGCGAGTCCCGTCACGCCGACGGCACCGGCCCCTGCGACGGCGCGGAGATATCCTCGCCGGGAGGTCTCGGTGTCACCGGCTGCACCGGCATCACCATCATTATTCCTCATTACAATTCTACTATATGCCGGTATTCGGGTAGGAATTGCTCCGAAATGGAGTGATAGCTATCGTACTTTAAGTCAGATTAGGGTGTCCTAAACTATTGTTGCATGAGAATCCTGTCGTTATCGCGAGGCGAATACGAGTTCGAGCAGCGTCTCCTCCGCCGCCCGAATCCGCTCACTAAACGTCGACTGCTGGATATCGAGCGCCGCCGCAACCTCCTGAGCCGACGACTCCCGAGGAACCGTGAAATACCCCATCGTGTACGCCGTCTCAAGCGCGTCAATCTGGTCAGCAGTCAACTTCGAGACGACGACATCCGTGAGCCGCCCGCTATCCAGCGGCTCGCCCGGCCGCCCCGTCTCGTTCACCTTCACGAGATCAAACCTGCCGAACTTCACCTCAATGTCGTCAGCTAACTCACGGAACGCATCCCACTCGCTCACCGTCACAATCATCGACACCGTTCCCTCACGCACGGTCAACCGATTCGGAATCGCGTGATGCCGCAACGCGACTTCCAGCACGTACGGATAGGGCTCCTGAACGAACGCGACCACGCGCGTCACGTCGGTCCCCGCCGACCCCGACGGCACCGACTCCGTATGAAACACCGAAACACCGGAAACACCCCCGAACCAGGCCTCTAAATCGACATCCGCCGTCGTCGCAATCGTAAACGACTCCAACCACTCGCCATCCTCGACATAGAACGCGTTGTCAACCTCGACACTACCATCAGCGCCGACCCGGGTCGCGATCTCCGCGAGGATACCTGTCGGATCAGTTTCGAACTCAAGTGTAAGGATACAAACCCCCTCCACTGGATGGAATGACGAGCGCGGTAAAACCATTACTAGTCCCGCTCTCCAAACCCCCGACAGTCAAGACGGCTCCCCACCCAGGCGAACAGCTATCGCCATCCGTCGCCCGTGGCTTATAATCGTTCATGCACCAACTGCGAAGTAGCCGAGTATACAATAGACACACATGATCGGTGAAAAGAAACGCGTCCAGTTTCGCGCCCCTGGCCGGCTCATTGACCGAATGGACGCACTCGCGGACGTCCTCAGCGAGGACCGTACCGAGATCGTCGTCACTGCACTCCGTGAGTACCTGCAGGAGGTCGCGCACGACGACGCACTCAACCACGAAATCGCCGCCGCCTACTACGACGACGAGATTACCTACGACCAACTCGAGTCGCTTGTTGGCGCCGAGGAAGCCGCGAACTACCGCATCCTGAAAGAGCAACTCGACCAGGACTACATCGACGAAATTGCCGACGTTTGAGGCGTTTCTCAACACGAGACGTTAGGCAGATCCCAACCGTCGGGATGGTACGCGAATGCGCACAGCGGTATTCGAAAGACTTCGACCAATAGTCTGAGGCCTATCGACTTCGAACGTCGTCGTATGCCTGAAGAGCCACCGACCGACCCAGTACGGTCAGCTGGTGGTGCAGATACGCCCTCTAGCGACGCACTCACCCCCAAGCGGCTCGCCGAGAACGCACCGAGGCTTGAGACTGTCGTCGAACTCCTCAATCACCCGGCGCTCACGCGCGTCTACGTCTACATTTGTTACTGGGGTCCGACGACACCACCCGACGTCCAGGACGACCTCGACCTCTCGAAATCGACGGCCTACGAATACATCGACCAGCTCGTCGACCGCGGTCTCATCACGCGGGACGATTCAACACGGCCGCAGCAACTGACGGCCGAACCGATTGCTGTCGTCGACGAACACGCACCGATCGTCATCACGCCGACCGTCCTCCACGCGTTCGCCCTCCAAGAGATCGATGCGGACGTCGCGTACTTCCTCGATCGCTACGGCATCGGGAAACTCGTCGCCGCACTCCGTGGTACCGGCCTCCACTTCGCAGGGCAGACTACCCAGCGGATGGTCGCCGACGACATCGACGTTCGCGAAACGGAAGCGATGATGATTATCTACGCACTCGTCCCTGCCCTTGCCGTCGGCCGAGACCACGACCCCTATTTCGACTATCTCTTCCCCGACGTCCACGACGCGATGGAGCTTCCCGATCTTGACGAGCGGGAGACGACACCGTCCCCACCGGACGCGGAATGAGTGCAGACTCGCCACTCGCACCCGACCAAGACGTCCTCGTCGACGCGGATATCTTCTTCGCAATCGGGTATCCCTCAAATCCACAGTATCAGCGGTTTCGACGCGCAGTCCGGCGTGCGAGCGTCGTCCTCCAACTCCCGCAGCGTGTTGTCGGTGAGCTCGGTGGGCCGAATCGAGACCGCGTCCGTCGCGCACTCGATGAAGGCTGGGCAGAGATCATCGATGCGCCAGACCCGACAGCAGGAGATGCCGTCGCTGCGAGCGACATCGCACGGCGAACAATCGCCGACGTCACCGGCCAACCCGAACACGAGGTTGAGAAAACCGACGCAATCATCGCCGGGCTCGCCATCCAGTACGTCCGCGAGCAGGCATCCACCGACGTCGTTGTTCTCACTGACGATGGACCAGCACGCAACGGCGTCGAAAACGCAGTCCGCGCACAAGGCTATACCGACACGATCACCGTCTACGGCCGCTCGGACATCATCGGCGACGACTCCGGCGACACAATGCGCCTCATCTAATCGTAACAGCCAACAGCATGCTCGGCTGGCCTATCAGTCGACGTGACGCGATTCGAGACGGCGTTTCGCGTCGTGGAGTTCAGACAGCCGTCGCGTGACTGCGCGCCACTCACTCAATCGGTCGTAGGCCTCATCACGGTCCTCAGATTCGACGTCCGCGAGTACGACAGCGTCGGGCGAGGCCGCTTCGAAGGACGCTGCGAGGTCGCGTTCTCGCTCACGATACTCCGTGATTGCGTCCGCGATTGCCGCCGGCGTTTCGAACTCCCGCGTCAGTTCGGTAATTCGGCGGAACTCGGCATACGCCTCATTACGCACGAAGCGCATCGGGTCGTCCGTGGCTTTCTCGAGGATGCCGCGTTCGACGAGCCACTCGAGATGTGGCCGTACCTCCGCCGTCGCGCAGTCCGCCCGTTCCGCAATCTCCCTAGCCGACGTCGGCGCTGTCAGTGCCATCGCAACCTCGGAGACGCGCTCCACCACCGTTCGCTCTTCCAGTCTCGCCTCCCACTCCCCGGTGAGGTCGAAGTCCGGCGGGGTTTCCTCCGACATTACTCATCACTACGTCGTCGACCCCCAGTAGTTTGTGGGTGCTTGGAGAGGGTGGTGGCAGAGAGCAAGAACGTCTGCAGGTGCCCGACAGTTGGGAGTTGCGCAGGTTGTCTTCGCGGCCGATGAAGTCCGCGTCTAGACGACGGGTTCGACGATGACTGTCTCGTGCTTCAATTCGGGAATTTTTCGCGAGCCGTCTTCGCGATACTCGATCAGATCGTACGTGAAGAGCGTCTCGAGATCGCGGCTCACTGCGGCCTTGTCACGGTCAACTTCTTTCGCGAGATGCCGAACGGACTCGACGTCGCCGGCACGGACTCGCTCTAGCAACTCCTGGCGTTTCTCGGTGAGAATCGTGCTTGCGGTGTCTCGGTCGATCATCAGCACGTCGTCATAGCCAGCACGAGCTAACGCACGGGTGACTTCCGCCTTCTTCTGGGTGTGTTCTTTAGTCGCAGCCATAATCCCTCGTACTGTTGTATTCGTACCTCAACGCTAAAAGAGTTGTGTCAGTAGCCGTCTGACGGGGCTCATCGATGAGTAGATTAAAAGAGACGGGCTCTCTATCTCTCGAAAGATGGCAAAGCTCTACTCTCGACTGCTAGGCCATTACGATGGCCAGCCCTATTTCATCTCAGTCTCGGTCTCCCCAAACATCAACACAGTCGAAGACTTCTCCGTCGCAGTCCATTACAACGACCCGAACACTGAGCGTGAAGTGCAGATCGCTCGAATCGACACCGCCCACGAAACAGTACACTTCGATCGACTCTACAAACGTAACCAGCCCAAAGACACCAACGTCGACTTCTCAGTCTGGGATGCAGAGCAACATCTCGAAGAAAACTGGCGGCAGTACGCCTCGACCTACGCAGAAAACCACGCGGACTAGTTCCTGACCGCGCCGATACCTTCCATCCCGTTGTTACGCAAAGCTGTGTTGCTCTCGCGTTCAGATCGGCGAGAAGGGGTGTGACATCCCTCACAACGTATCGGGATGAGGAACGAGCGAGGCGATCGCTCGGATCAGAGTTCGGCCACGTCGGCTGATACGTCGAGCGGCGGAGCTGCATAGACAGCGTAACGCGACGGTTCGCCGCGCTCGGCGCGTGCCGCCGGTCGCCTGCTCACGGTTCACGGTGTTCACCGTTCGCGTCGCTCGCGACCGACCAGTCCGGGCATGCGGGCGCTCTCCGCACCGCCCGCGCCCGGTCCGGGCTAAAATGGATCTGGTCTCGACGCCAGCGCTTCACCCGTTCGGGTCCGGGGGACCGCGGCTAGGCCGCCCGCGACGGACGGGGTTGCGTCGCGGCGAACGGGGAATGCGCTGGCCGCTCGCTCCCGGCGGGTCGCCGCGCGCGGCTGGATAGTGGCCGCTGTGTTGAGCGCTCTCGCTCGCCCCCGCTGGGGGCGAGGCGAAGGCGCGAGCGAGAGCGCAGAGACGTCACTGTCGGGTCGTGTGAGGACTGCCGCGATGTTTGTGGCATCGCGGCGGATCGGCGCGTGAGCGCCTTCAAGTGATCAGCAATGTCGAGTCAGAACGCGAGTCAGAAGGTTGTTTCGGTGGATGAACAGTTTGGCGACGGCGAGCGCGAGACGGTTGATGAGGACGGCTTCACGGTGGTGGCGGAGACGCCGGCGTTCCAGGCCACGGTCCAAGCGGAGACGCAAGCGAAGGTGGACGCGAACCACCCAGAGGGAATCGCGGACGCGGATCAAGAGCGGATTCCCGGTGTGACGCTCGCACAGGAAGAACGCATCAAGGCACGCGAAGCAGAACTTGAGCGGATCAGCGCTCAAGCAGAGTTGGGCGAGCAGGACGGGCGTGCACGGCGGGCACGCGACGTCGCGAGCGAGCGGAGCGCCGCGTGGACCAGGGCGTTCGAGCGGCGGGCGGCCAGCGTGGACCAGTCGCTGAGTCCCGACAATGATCCTCGCGAGATGCTCTCCCAAGAGGAACTCGGGGCGGTGAACGAGCAAGCCAGGCGGTTGGCGGGCGAGCTCGATGGGTGGTCGCGGGCGGCGATCAGCCGGCGGCTCGCACAGGAAGTGCGCGACGGCGCGGACATCCCCAGTGCCGTCCTCGACGTGAAAGACGACCTTGAGGCTGCACCCGGACAGATCATCCCCATCGATCGCGTTGGGGACGTCGATCGTGGCGAGGTGAGTGTTGAGGGGACAGTCGTGCAACTGTGGGACGCCCCAGACCCGGCAGTTGAGCAAGTCGGACTGATCGAGGACGAGAGCGGAAAGACGAAATTCACCAGCTGGGTCCGGTCGAATCCGAAGATCGTTGAGGAAGGTGAGCGCGTGCAGATTCGCGGTGCAAGCACGAGCTGGTACCAGGGCCGCGTCTCGATCGCGGTCACCGGCTGGACCACCATGCTCTTCCCCGACCGCGAAGCCTGGTGGGAGTAGGGCGACCCGCGGTCTCTTTCTTTTTGTCTGCCGGACCAGACCCAGACCCCGCCGCCCCACCCACCGCTCCGTGCTCGCTCCACAGGGTCGCTGCGCGCGCAGCCACGACCTTCCGTCCAGCTTTGATCGGCTCATCGGCAACTGGACGCATGGACTGGTCAAACGGTGGTACGTCGCCTTACAGACACCCACACGAGCTCTATCTGAATATTCAGGTGAAGGCCCTCGGTTGACAAATAGGAGCCGCACGGCTAGCCGAGCGTGTGGCCGTGCCAGTCAACGAGTGACTGTGTCGAGGTCCCACAGCGCGCACACCGTTGGCTCTCAATCCGGTGCTCACCCTCCTCGCAGACGCCGTCGACAGTCGGGATGAACCCCTGTCGAGTCGTGTCTTGGTGTATCTGGTCCTTTCGGTCGCGGTCGCGTGGATTGGTGCAATCGGGGTTCAGACATCGCCACTCGCCATCTCGGCGCTTCAAGTCGGTCTTGCAGACCGAGCAGATCAGTCCTGGGTGCGTGTCGCTCTCCTCGTCTTCGTCCTCTTCTTCCGCGATCCCGATCTTCTCCGCGTAGTTGTCCACTGA
>NZ_BMOO01000012.1 GCF_014647115.1 Halarchaeum rubridurum | reverse complement strand
GCCAGCGCCGCCACGCCCGTCGCGCCCGCCGCCGTCAGGTAGTGCCGCCGCGAAAGCGTCTTGTCGGTCTCGTTCTCAGTCATAGTGTGTCCGGTACGTACTGGACCACTCAGCTACAAAATAGTTATTATTAACAACAGTCCGAGTCAGTTGCGTGCTGACGTCGGGCGACGGCGGGCCCGCGCGGGCGAGGCGGGGGGCCGCCGCGGCGGACCGGTGGGTTTTACGCGTCGCCGCGCGACGCACCGCCCATGAGCGACGACGAAGACTACCGAATCGAGTCGGACAGCCTCGGCGAGATGGAGGTCCCCGCGGACGCCTACTGGGGCGCACAGACCCAGCGCGCCGTCGAGAACTTCCCGATAAGCGGGCGGGGATTCCAGCCCGCGTTCGTCCACGCGCTCGGCGTCGTGAAGAAGGCCGCCGCGCAGGCCAACCGCGACCTCGGTACCGTCCCCGAGGACAAGGCGGAGGCCATCATCGACGCCGCCGACGAGGTCATCGCGGGCGAGCACGACGACCAGTTCCCCGTCGACGTCTTCCAGACCGGCTCGGGTACCTCGACGAACATGAACGCGAACGAGGTCATCGCCAACCGCGCGACCGAAATCTACGGCGGTGAGGTCGGCACGCGCGAGATTCATCCGAACGACCACGTGAACTTCGGGCAGTCCTCGAACGACGTCATCCCGACCGCGATGCACGTCGCCGCGCTCGTCGCCGTCGAGAAGGACGTCGGGCCGGCGCTCGAAACGCTCGTCGGTGCGCTGGAGGCCAAAGAGGCGGAGTTCGACGGCGTCGTCAAGACCGGCCGCACCCACCTGCAGGACGCGACGCCGGTCCGTCTCGGCCAGGAGTTCGGCGGCTATCGCGCCCAAGTCGAGAAGGGCCTCGCGCGCGTGGAGAACACGAAGGCCCACCTGCGCGAGCTCGCCCTCGGCGGCACCGCGGTCGGCACCGGCCTCAACACCCACCCCGAGTTCCCGGAGCGCGCCGCCGAGTACATCAGCGAGGAGACGGACGTCCAGTTCCGCGAGGCGGACAACCACTTCGAGGCGCAGGCCGCCCACGACGCGATGAGCGAGGCCCACGGCGCGCTGCGCACCGTCGCGGGGAGCCTGAACAAGATAGCGAACGACCTCCGACTGCTCGCCTCCGGCCCGCGGAACGGCCTCGGCGAGATCGAACAGCCGGAGAACCAGCCCGGGAGTTCGATCATGCCCGGGAAGATAAACCCCGTCGTCGCGGAGTCCATCAACCAGGTCCACAAGCAGGTCGTCGGTCACGACGCCGCGATCTCCTCGGGGGCCGCGGAGGGGCAGATCGACCTCAACCTCTACAAGCCCGTGCTCGCCTTCGACTTCCTCGAATCCGCGACGCTCATCGCCAACGGGAGCGAGGCGTTCGCGGAGAAGTTCGTGGCGAAACTGGAGGCCAACGAGGCCCACTGCGAGTCGCAGGTCGAGCGCTCGATGGCGCTCGCCACCGCGCTCAACCCCGCAATCGGCTACGACAAGGCCAGCAAGGTCGCGAAGAAGGCCATCGCCGAGGGCAAGACCGTCCGCGAGGTCGCGGTGAGCGAGGGGTACCTCACCGAGGCGGAGGCCGACGAGGTCCTCGACCCCGAGAAGATGACGCACCGCGGTATCCTCGGCGACGAGTAAGCCGACGCCCCGGCGTCGGCGGAACGCGAGCGGGAAGGCACGACCCGCGAGTAGCGCGGTCCCTCCGGACCGCGAACGGCGAGCGGGAAGGCACGGCCCGCGAGCCACCCGACCGGTCAGGGCGACACGCCGCAGGCGCGCCGCGACCACCGAGTTCTTTCGTCGCGCACGCGAACGCCGGGGCATGGAGCGTCTCCACACGCGCGTCCTCCTCCAGTGGTCGGCGGGCGCGCTCGTCACCGCGGTCGTCCTCGCGGCCGTCGCGGGCGTGGTCGCGTCCCTCGACCCGGTCCCGGTTCCCGTCTCGCCGCTCGCCGTCGCGGGCGTGGCCTTCGGTATCGTGTTCGTCCTCGGCGTCGCGTACGCGGTTCTCCGGTATCGCTCGTGGCGCTACGAGGTCCGCGCGGACACGCTCTACATCGAGCGCGGCGTCCTCACGCGCGTCGAGACGGTCGTCCCGTACGTTCGCGTCCAACACGTCGACAGCCAGCGCGGGCCCCTCGAACGCCTCCTCGGCCTCGGGACGGTCGTCGTCTACACCGCGGGCTCGCGGGGCGCGGACGTCTCGATTCCGGGAGTGGCCGCGGAACGCGCGACCGCCCTCCAGGAGCGCCTGCGCGACCTCGCCATCGAGAGCGAACCCACGGACGCCGTATGAGACTCCACCCGCTCACCGTCGTCTACCGGATCGGCCGCCGGGCCGTGAGCCTCGGCTGGGGGGTCGTCGTCGGGTTCGCGGGCGCGTCCTCGATTCCGTTCGTCGACGCGCGACTCGTCGTCGCCGCGCTCGCCGTCGCCCTCCTCGCTCTCGTCGGCTACGAGGTCGCGCGGTATCGGCGATTCACGTACGCCCTCGCGGGGACGACGCTCGAACTCCGCTCGGGCGTGCTCTCGCGGCGCGAGCGCGAGATTCCCATCGAGCGCGTGCAGAACGTCGACGTCTCGCGGTCGGTCGGCCAGCGACTGCTCGGGCTCGCCACCGTCCGCGTCGAGACGGCGGGCGGCGGGTCCACGGAGGCGCTCTTGGAGTGCGTGAGCGCCGCGGCGGCCGACGACCTCCAGACCGACCTGCGGCGGCTGAAGCGCGCGGCCGCGAGGGGGGACGCGGACGCCGAGGACGCGACCGGGGGGTCTGGTGACGCGCGTCCCGGGGGAGAGGCGGGCGCGGCGGACGGCGTCGCGACGACCGGCGGGGAGCTGGACGCGACGGCGGGCGCGACGGACGAGGCGGAGGTGGTCTTCGACCTCGGTCGGCGTCGCTTGGTGCTCGCCAGCGCGCTCTCCTTCGACGTGCGGCTCCTCTCCGTCGTCTTCGTCGCCCAGCCGGTCGTCCAGCCGCTGCTCGCGCCGCTCGTCGGCGACCTCGCGGGCGTCACGACGGTCGTCGCGCTCGTCGTCGCCGTCCTCACGGCCGTCGCGCTCTGGGTGGCGAGCGCGGCGCGGACGTTCGCGCGCTACTACGGGTTCCGCCTCGTGCGCGCGGGCGACGACCTCCGGTACGAGCGCGGCCTCAGTCGGCGATACACGGGGACGATTCCGCTGGAGAAGCTCCAGACGCTCGCCGTCGAGGAGACGGCGCTCGAACGCGCGTTCGGCTACGCGTCGCTCTCGGTCGTGACCGCGGGCTCCGTCGGGTCGAACACGGGTGGGGGGTCGGCGGCCGCGGTGCCGCTGGCGACCCGCGGGGACGTCCTCGCGCTCGCGCGCGACCTCGAACCGTTCGCGGACGCGGCGATGGAGCGCCCGCCGACGCGCGCCCGACGGCGCTACGCGGTCCGCTACGCGCTCGGCGTCGGCGTCCTCCTCGCGCTCACGACGGCGGTGAACGCGCTCGTCACGCCGCTCCCGTACGCGTGGGCGCCCGCGCTCCTCCTCGTCCTCGCGCCGGTCGCCGCGCACCTGAAGTGGCGGAACGTCGGCGTCGCGCTCACGGACGACCACGCGGTCGTGCAACGCGGGTTCTGGACGCGCCGGACGCGGGTCGTCCCCCACGACCGCGTCCAGACGGTCGCCGTGAGCGCGACGCTCTTCCAGCGCCGCCGCGAGCTCGCCTCGGTGGCGATAGACACCGCGGGCGGCGACGCGGTGGCGCTCGACTGTGACGCGGAGCGCGCGAGTGCGATTCGGAGCCGGGTGGCCGAGCGGGCGGTCGACGCGGTCGGCGCGCGGCGCGACGGGAACGACTCGCACTGAACGGTTTTTTACCGTTCGCCCGCACACCCTCAGGTAATGACCGACGGCGACTTCGACTACGAGGACCTGGGGCTGGTCGCCGGCCTCGAGATCCACCAGCAGCTCGATACGGCGACGAAGCTCTTCTGCGCGTGCCCGACGACGCGACGCGAACCCGAGGAGCACGACCGGACGTTCACGCGTTACCTCCACCCGACGAAGAGCGAGCTCGGCGAAATCGACGAGGCCGCCCTGGAGGAGTCGCAGGTCGAACGCGAGTTCGAGTACCTCGCCTTCGACACGACGTGCCTCGTCGAGGAGGACGACGAGCCGCCCCACCGGCTGGACGAGGAGGCGCTCGACGTCGCCCTGGAGGTCGCGGCGCTGATGGACATGACGCCGCTCGATCAGGCCCACGTGATGCGGAAGGTCGTCATCGACGGCTCGAACACCTCGGGCTTCCAGCGCTCGTCGCTCGTCGCGCAGGGCGGCGAGATCGAGACGAGCGAGGGCCCGGTCGGCATCGAGGACATGATGCTGGAGGAGGAGTCCGCGGCGCGCGTCGAGGAGACGGACGCGGGCGCGACCTTCGCGCTCGACAGACTGGGCATCCCGCTCGTGGAGATCGGGACCGAACCCGACATCCGGAGTCCGGAGCAGGCCCGCGAGGCCGCGGAGCGCATCGGGATGCTCCTGCGTTCGACCGGCCAAGTGAAACGCGGCCTCGGGACGATTCGACAGGACGTGAACGTCTCCATCGCGGAGGGCGCGCGCGTCGAGATGAAGGGCGTCCAGAGCCTCGACGACATCGACGACCTCGTGCGCTTCGAGGTCCAGCGGCAGGTTCGGCTCCTCGACGTCGCGGAGGAGCTCGCCGAGCGCGACGCGAGCGTCGGCGAGGTGCAGGACGTGACGGACGTCTTCGCGGAGACGGAGTCCTCGGTCGTGCGGGGCGCACTCGACGCCGACGGGCTCGTCTTCGCGGTCCCGCTCCACGGCTTCGACGGCCTGGTCGGCCGGGAGCTCCAGCCGGACCGTCGGCTCGGGACCGAGCTCTCCGACCACGCGAAACGCCACGGCGCGGGCGGCATCTTCCACACGGACGAGCTGCCGGCGTACGGCGTCACCGAGGACGAAGTCGCGGCCCTGCGCGACGCCGTCGGTGCAGGCGAGGACGACGCTGTGGCGATGGTCGCCGCGGAGGCCGACGTGGCGCGCGGCGCGACGGAGGCCGCGGCGGACCGCGCGCGGACCGCCATCGAGGGCGTCCCGGAGGAGACCCGGGGTGCGAACGAGGACGGCACGACGGAGTACCTCCGGCCGCTCCCGGGCGCGGCGCGGATGTACCCGGAGACGGACGTCCCGCCCGTGGAACCGGACCCGAGCGAGGTCGAGGTGCCCGAGCTCCTCACGGAGAAGGTCGAGCGCTACGTCGCGGAGTTCGACCTGAACGAGGACGTCGCCGAGCAGGTCGCCTACGGCCGGCGGTGGCGGCTCTTCGAGGACGCCGTGGAGCGCGGCGTGGACCCGAACCTCGCGGCGCGCACCGTGGAGTCGACGGTGACGAGCCTGCGCCGCGACGGCGTTCCGGTAGGGAACCTCGCGGACGAGCACTTCCACGGCGTCTTCGACCTCGTCGCCGAGGACGAGATAACCCAGGAGGGCGTCCCCGAACTCCTCACGGCGCTCGCGGAGGAGCCGGACCGGACCGCGGCCGAGGCCGCCGAAGAGGCGGGGCTCGGCTCCGCGGACGAGGACGTCGTCCGCGAGGCCGTCGTCGAGGTCGTCGAGCGCAACGAGGAGCAGATTGAGGCCGAAGGCATGGGCGCGTTCTCCGGGCTGATGGGCGAGGCGATGGGCGCGCTCCGCGGGAAGGCGGAGGGCGACCTCGTCAGCGAGGTGCTGCGCGAGGAGATTCAGAAGCGAAGCTGAACTGAACTGCGTTCGACGACGCCGTTCTTTTTTGAATCTTACTCCGACTCGTCGTCGACGAGCGCGTCGACGAGCGTGTCGAGCGAGTAGGCCCGCAGGGGGCGCGGCGTATCCTTCGTGCGCGAGGTGACGAACGTCGAGTTCGTCCGGTCGACCTCCTCGATTGCCTCGAAGTCCGTGATGAGGCGTTCGACGGCGTCCGAGTCGGGGAGGCGCGCGAGGACCATGAAGTCGTACTCGCCCATCGTGAAGAAGACCTGCGTGACGCCCTCTATCTCCTCGAGTTCGGCGGCGACGCCGCGATAGCTCCCGCTGTAGGAGGTGTAGACCTCGATGACGACGGTGACGCCGAGGCCGAGGGCGTCGAGGTCGAGGTCGTAGAGGTCGTTCTCGATGATGCCGTCCTCGCGGAGGCTGTTCAGCCGATAGTGGATGGTGGAGACGGGGATGTCCGTCTCCTCGTGAAGCCGCTCGGGGCTCCCGGTTCCCAGATCGGAGATCGCCTTCAGGAGCCGCACGTCCCGTTCGTCCATACGGGACCGATGACGCGAGCGCCGTAATACTCCACCGGGACGGCACGGGCACCGACCCGGCCGAGCACGCCGTATCCCGTGCTACCGCACATTTCTCATCGTCGTGCATTACGTTAGAGAAATATTTGGGGTTAGTCGAATACCTTGTAGACAAGTTTAACACTGTGCGTCCGCTACCCGTTCGTAGACAGATGTCTCTCGCCGACACCCTCTCCGGCCCCCGCGCCACCGCCGCGATGTTCGTGGCGCTCGCGGCGTTCTGGGGGACCTCGTTCGTCGCCATCCAGACCGGCCTCCACGCGTTCCCGCCGCTGCTCTTCGCCGCGCTCCGCTTCGGAATCGCCGGCCTCGTCGTCCTCGGCTACGCCGTCGCCACGACCGAGCGCTGGCTCCCCCGGACGCGCGCCGAGTGGCTCCAAGTGACCATCGGCGGCGTCCTCGTCATCGCCGTCTACCACGGCCTCCTCTACCTCGGGGAGCGCCACGTCCCCGGCGCCGTCGCGGCCGTCATCGTCTCGCTCGCGCCCGTCCTCACCGCCGTCTTCGCCAGCCTCGTCCTCTCCGAGGACTCCCTCGGCGGCGTCGAGCTCGTCGGGTTCGGACTCGGTATCCTCGGCGTCGTCGCCATCGCCGCGCCCGGCGGCGGCGCGCTCGCCGGCGTCGGTCTCGTCCCCGTCGGCCTCGTCGTCCTCGGCACCGCGACGTTCGCCCTCGGCGGCGTCCTCACCCGGCCGCTCGCCACGTCGCTGCCCCTCCGCTCGATGCAAGCGTGGACGATGCTCGTCGGGGCCGCGCTCCTCTTCGGCGGTGCGGGCGTCCGCGGCGAGTCGTTCGCCGCGATTCACTGGACCCCCGGTGCGGTCCTCTCGCTCGCCTACCTCACGGGAATCTCCGGCGTGCTCGCCTTCCTCCTCTACTTCGAACTCCTCGAACGGGCCGGCCCGAGCACCGTCCACCTCGTCAGCTACCTCGAACCCGTCGTCGCCACCGGTATGAGCGTCCTCCTCCTCGGCCAGGGCGTCGGCACGACGACCGTCGGCGGCTTCCTCGCCGTCTTCGCCGGTTTCCTCCTCGTCGAACGCGGGCGCTTCGACGCGCCGCTGCGCCGCCTCGCCCGCCGCGGCCGCCGGCGCGTCGAGCGGTACCTCGACCGGCGCGCCCCGAACGCCACGGACACCCCGGGCGTCGACGACCGTGGCTCGTACGCCGGCGGCTACACGCACTCGGAGACCTCCGACTGAACCCGACCGGCGCGACGACATCGCGGGACGCGCCCTCTCCGCGCTGCTCTTCCCGCCGTCGCTATCCGCATTCACGCGCCGTTCGCGCCCGCGGTCACCCACCTCCTCGCTCGCCGTCCGCGTTCGTCGTGACTTATGCACCGGGCCGCCCTACGCTCGCCCGTGGTCTCCGCACGCACCGCCGTCGTCTTCCTCGTCGGACTGGCGATACTGTGCCAACCCGTCGTCGGGGACGCCCCCGGTCTCGAAGACAGATACACGTACGGGGCGACGCCGCTCGCCCTCGACGACGGCGAGACGGTCGCAACGCTCCACCACCACCCGGCCGTCGGCTACGGCGTGGACGACCAGCTCGACGCCGTCCACCGCGCCGCGAACGACACCGTCACCCGACCCGCCGACGCCGTCCCGCCGGACGTCGCGCGCCTCACGTCGCTGCGCTATCTCGCCGACGACCCCGCCGACCGCTACTACCGACTCGACGCGCGCGTCACCGACGGCACCTTCCGTCTGAACGCGACGTCTGTCTCGGCGCGCGCCGTCGCCGCCGACCTCGCCGTCGCGCCCGCCGACGCCCCCGCGCCGATGCGCGACGCCCTCGACGGCAACGCGACGAGCGGACAGGAGTACCCCGCGGCCGTCCTCCGGACGGACGACGGCTACGCGCTCGTCCGCGTCGTCGCCACCGAGCGCGTCCCCGACCCCTACACGGTCCCGAAGATAGCCGCGTACGGCTTCGCCGTCGCGCTCCTCGTCTGGGGCTGTCTCTCCGTCTACCGCGAGCGCGTCGAGCGCGAGGAGCGAGGGCCGGCTCAGTAGCCCTCGTCGTCGACCGAGTCCTTCCGGCCGTTCCCCTCGATGTGCCAGCGCGCGCGGCGCAGGATGCCGTGGAGGGTGTTTATCTCCCGGCCCGTCGGGTGCGCGCGCCCGAGGATGCGACGCACCATCCGGTCGGTCTTCGCCTGCTTCTCGTCCGGGTAGTCGACGAGCGTGAGGAAGTCGTCGAAGTGGTCGTAGAACGCCTCGATCTCGTCCTCGCTCGCGCGGTGGACGGCGACGTCCGGCAGTTGGGTCTCATCGACCGTCAGGTCGCGCAGCTCGTAGAGCGCGACCGTCGCGGCCTGGCCGAGGTTCAGAACGGGGTAGTCGGCGCTCGCGGGTATCGAGCACACCTCGTCGAAACGCTCGATCTCGCGGTTGTGGAGGCCGACGCGCTCGCGCCCGAAGACGAGACACGTCGGGGCCTCGACGTCGCGGAGGCTCCCCGCGAGTTCGTCCGGCGTCCGGAAGGGGAAGCGGACGTGCTTGGTCGCGTCCTCGTTCGTTATCGCGGTGAAGCCGACGGTGTGGAAGTTCTCGACGAGGTAGTCGAGGTCGACCGTCTCGGCCTCGGGGAGGACGTCCTCGCGGGCCTGCCCGGCGTAGCCGTACGCCTCGGACTCCCGGGAGACGTCCGGGGGGTCGACGAGGTAGAGGTCCTCGAAGCCGAAGTTCTTCATCGCGCGGGCAATCGTGCCGACGTTGCCGGACGTCTTCGCGTCCACGACGGCGACGGCGGGCGGACTGGCTCCCATCGCAACCCGATAGCCCCCGTGCGGACAAAAGCGGCGCGCACCGCGGGACGGATGGACGGACGAACGGACCGCGGGTTCTATGGCGTTGGCCGTCGCCCGCTCACGTATGCACACCGTGGACGCCGCCGGCCTGCGTATCGGCGACGACCACCCCCCGCGGATAATGGGGGTGTTGAACGTCTCGAAGGAGTCGCCGTACTCGCCGAGCGTCTTCGACGACCCCGACGAGGCCGCCGCCTACGTCGAGTCTGAGCTCGTCGCGGAGGGGGCCGACATCGTGGACGTCGGCCTCGAATCCGCGAACAAGCGCCTCGACGTCCTCGACGAGACGGCGGAGCTCGAACGCCTCGACACCGCCATCGAGACCATCGAGCGCGTGGACGACGACGCCGACGTCGTCTTCAGCATCGAGACGCGCTACGCGTCGGTCGCCGACGCCGCCCTCGAGGAGGGCTTCGACATGGTCAACGACGTCTGTGGCTTCGCGGACCCCGAGATGCCCGAGGTCTGCGAGAAACACGACGCCGCGGTCGTGAAGATGGCGTCGCCGCCCGACCTCGAACGCCCGGGGGCCATCGCGGACGTCGACGACATCTACGACGCCCTCGCGCGCAACGGCTTCACGGAGAAGACCATTCTCGACCCGGCCTTCGGCGGGTGGTCCGAGGCGAAGACCCTCGCGGACGACCGCGAGACCTTCGAGCGCCTCCGCGAGTTCCGCGGGTACGGCCGGCCGCTCCTCGTCTCGATCAACCGGAAGAACTTCCTGCGCGACATCGCGGACCGCTCGACGGAGGAGGCGCTCCCCGTCTCGCTCGCCGCGACGTCCATGGCCGTCGAGCGCGGCGCGCACGTCGTCCGGACGCACGACGTCGCGGAGACCCGGGACGCCGCGCTCGTCGGGCACACCTTCGCGCGCGAGCGCCACCGCGACCGGGCGGTCGAGGAGCTCGACGTGACGACCGCCCGCGAGGCCGAACGACACGTCGCCCGCCTCGGCGGGGACGTCGCGGCCGCCACGGACGCGGTCGCGCGCGCCTACGAGGTCCGGCCGCCGTCAGACATGCGGCAGACGCTCGTCGACGCTGCGTCTGACACCGACGTCGTCTGTACGGGCGACGAGACGCTCTTCGTCGCCGGCACGACGACGGAATTGGAGGCGTTCGCGGACCGGATAACGAGTGCTTCGAAGGCGCTCGCGGGTATCGCCGGGGAAATCCGGGCCAGCGTCGAGTAACGAGAAAGCTTATGCCGGACGCCCCGCAACCCCGGATTGGAGGCCGAGGCCCCGCGCTGGTAGGAGTACACTACAAACTGCGGGGGCTCGGCTCGAACCACCGCGACCCGAAATTTCTCGCGCCCCCACGTCCACTAGTCACGCGTGCAGTTCCACACCTGGGAGCCCGCCTACGAGGCGATTCTCCGCGACTTCGGCTACGACCGCGCCGGTGACGAGGCCGCGCGCGACGAGCTCGCCGCGCTCGTGAGCGACTTCGACGTCTCACGCCTCGACGCGACCGGCGAGACGGTGGCCGTCGTCGGTGCCGCGCCCGGCCTCGCCGACGACCTCGACGCCGTCGCCGCCGCCGACCGCGCGTTCGTCGCCTCGACCGCCGCCAACGTCTGTCGCGCACACGGGATCACGGTCGACGTCCACGTCACCGACCTCGACAAGAACCCCGAGACGAGCCGCGACCTCGCGCGCGAGGGGACGCCGGTCGCCGCGCACGCCCACGGCGACAACCGAGACCTCGTCGCCGAGTGGGCGCCGAAACTCGACGACGCGCACGTCCTCGGGACGACGCAGGCCCGCCCCGTCGACGGCGTGCGCAACTTCGGCGGCTTCACCGACGGCGACCGGGCGGCGTTTTTGGCGGACGCCGTCGGCGCGGCCGACCTCGTCTTCGCCGGCTGGGACTTCGCGGACGCCCCCGACGACGCGAAGCGCCACAAGCTCCGGTGGGCGGCCCGCCTCCTCTCGTGGCTGGAGGCGCGCCGCGAGGAGACCTACCCGGTCCTCGACGGCCACCGGGACCGTGCGTGGCTCCCCTGACCGTCGGAACCCGCGACCCTCTCCGCGGCCTCGGCGTTTAACCGCGAGACGGCGCTCGGTCCGAGTATGAGTGAAACCACGGACGCGGTGCGCTCGCGGAGCAGCCTCGAGGGGAAGACGGCGGTCGTCACGGGCGCGTCGGCGGGCATCGGGCGCGCGATAACCGAGGTCTTCGCGGCGGACGGCGCGGACGTCGTCGTCTGTTCGCGCACCCTCGGCGACGTCGAGGCCGTCGCGGAGGCGTTCGCGGACCTCCCGGGCGACGTCGAACCCGTCGAGGCGGACGTGACGGACCGCGACGACGTCGCGGCGCTCGCCGAGGCCACCGAGGAGGCGTTCGGCGGCGTGGACGTCCTCGTGAACAACGCGGGCGGGAACGCCGCGATGGCTCCCACGGGCGAGTACAAGCCCGAACTCTGGGACCAGACGGTCGGCGTCAACCTCACGGGCGTCTACAACGTCACGCACGCCTTCGGGGACGCGCTGCGCGCCGGCGGGCCGAGCGCGGTCGTGAACGTCGCCAGCATGGCCGGCGAGTACGGCGTCGAGAACATGGGTCCGTACAGCGCCGCGAAGGCCGGCGTCATCGCGTTCACGCGCTCGCTCGCCCGCGAGTGGGCGGACGCGGACGTCCGCGCGAACGCCGTCTCGCCGGGCTTCATCGCCACGGAGAAACTCCGGGAGAACTTCGGGCTCGACGCCGAGATCGAGCGCGGGAACGCCGACCGGAAGTGGGGGACGCCGGCGGAGGTCGCGGACCTCGTGCGCTTCCTCGCCAGCGACGCCGCGTCGTTCGTCGACGGCCAGTCCGTCCGCATCACGGGGACGCCGAACACCTACACGACGCCGGACGTCTAAGCCGGGAGGTCGAGAACGCCGAGCAGGTCGCAGAGGAGGACGAGCAGGAACCCGCCGATCACCACGCCCGCGCCGGCGCGCTGCACCCGGCGCTCGTAGGCGTCGAGGTCGTCGCTGTCGCTCGTCACGACGGCGAGGACGCGCACCGGGTGCCGGTAGAGGCTCGGCCGCTCGGGTGACTCGCGCGCCCGGAGGCGACGGCTCATCCACGCCGACCACAGCCCGTAGGCGACGGTCGCGCCGCCGAGGGCGGCGAAGGACGCGAGGAAGCCGTAGGCGACGACGGCGACGAGGAGCGACGACGACGCGTCGAGTTCGGTGGCACCGCTCGGGGTGGTGCCGTCGGCGGTGACGAGGAGGAAGGCCAGCGTCGCGACCGAGCAGAAGAGGGCGACGGCGGCGAGCGCGATGGCGTACCCGAGCGGGCGGCCGAGGTCGGCGAGCGCGACGCCCCGAACGGTCGGTCCGTCACGGTCGTCCGCGGCGGGCGGGCGACCGTCGGAGTCGGGTGGCTGGGCGGACACGTCGGGGGGACGCGGGCCGCGGTCGTAAAGGCTGGCGACGCCGCCGGGCAGTACCGTTATCCCGCCGCCGGCCGACCCCCCGGCCATGCAACTGTTCTGGCATCGGCAGGACCTCCGCCTCCACGACAACCGTGGGCTCGCGGCCGCCGCGGACGCCGCCGAAGCGGACGAAGGGACCGTTCTCCCGGTGTTCGTCTTCGACGACGACGTGCTCGCACACGGGAGCGACCGTCGCGTGGCGTTCATGCTGGACGCGCTCGCCGACCTGCGCGACGCCTATCGGGAGCGCGGGAGCGACCTCCTCGTTCGGCGCGGGGACCCCTCGGGCGTCCTCCCGGACCTCGCCTTCGACCACGACGCCGACGCGGTCCACTGGAACGCGGACTACTCGGGGCTCGCCCAGGCGCGCGACGAGGTCGTCGCGGACGCGCTCTCGATGGAGGGCGTCGAGACCCGCCAGCACCACGACGCGGTGATTCACGAACCGGGGGACATCCGGACGAACGCGGGCGACCCCTATCAGGTCTACACCTACTTCTGGAAGAAGTGGCGGGACCGGGACAAACCCGACCCGTTCGACGCGCCCGCGGGCGAGCGGCTCGCGGACGTCGCGGGCGACGACCTGCCCTCGCTCGCGGCCCTCGGCTTCGCCGAGCCCGACATCGACCTCCCCGAAGCCGGCCACGACGCCGCGAGCGCGCGTCTCGACGACTTCTGCGAGAGCGACGTCTACGACTACGCCGAGGGGCGGGAGTACCCGGCGCGCGAGGGGACGGCGCGGGTCTCGCAGGACTTCGCGTACGGGACGCTCGGGCCGCGCGAGGCGTACGCGCGGACGGCCGCGGCGATGGCCGACGCCGAGGGCGAGGACGCCCGCGAGAGCGTCCGGGAGTTCCAGAGCCAACTCGCGTGGCGCGAGTTCTACACCCAGGTCCTCTACTTCAACCCCGAGGTGGTGACGGCGAACTACGACGACTACGAGCGGCCGATTCCGTGGCGGAACGACGACGAGGAGATCGCGGCGTGGAAGGCGGGCGAGACCGGCTACCCGATCGTGGACGCGGGGATGCGCCAGTTGGCGGAGGAGGGGTACGTCCACAACCGCGTGCGGATGATCGTCGCCTCCTTCCTCACGAAGGACCTCCTGACGGATTGGCGCGTCGGCTACCGGCACTTCCGGGAGCACCTCGTCGACCACGACACGGCGAACGACAACGGCGGCTGGCAGTGGGCGGCCTCGACGGGCACCGACGCCCAGCCCTACTTCCGCATCTTCAACCCCCAGACGCAGGGCGAGAAGTACGACCCCGACGCCGACTACGTGACGGCGTACGTCCCGGAGCTCGCGGACGTTCCCGCGGGGAAGATTCACGACTGGCCCGACCTCGACGCCGCGGAGCGAGCCGACCTCGCGCCCGACTACCCCGACCCCATCGTGGACCACGGCGAACGCCGCGAGGCAGCCATCGAGGCGTTCGAGACCGCACGCGGCGAGGAGTGACGCGGCCGCGGACCGACCGTATTTTTCATATATTTGTGCTCATGTTTTTTGTCCCCAAGGGGTGAATCGAGTGGTATGTCCTCCCACCACGACCACCGGCGTCGCGCGGCGCTCGGTCCCGCCGACCGACGGCGATGACGTCCGTCGAACGCGTCGGCTTGATCGCCCTGACGGTCGGCGCGCCGTGCGTGGCCGTCCTCCTCGACGCGGCGGTCGCGCGCTACGCGTGGCGTCGGCGGGCGACCGCCGGGTCGCTTTCCCTCGCGGCGCTCGCGGCGGCGAGCGGCTGGTGGGCGCTCGCCTACGTCGCCCAACTACTCGCCACCGCCCCGGCGGCGGAGATGGCCTTCGCGCGCGCAGAGTGGATGGGAATACTCGCGGTTCCCGTCGCGTGGCTCTGCTTCGCGCTCGCGTACACCGGCCGTGACCGCCACCTCACCACGCGCGGCGTCGCCGTCGTCGCCGCGCTGCCCGCCCTCCTCGTCGTCGGCGTCTGGACGAACGACGCCCACCACCTCATGTGGACCGCGTCGGTCTACGCACCGGTCTACGGCGGCTTCGACGCCGTCGCGCACGTCTGGGGGGTCGGCGCGTGGGTCGCGTTCGGCTACAACGTCGTCCTCCTCGCGGCCGGGTCCGCACTCCTTCTCGTCGCGACGGTCTCGCTCCCCGGCCCCTATCGGCGACAGACCGTGACGACGACCGCCGGCGTCGCGCTCCCGGGGTTCGCCGGGGTCTTCATCGCCGCCCTCGGCTACCGA
Source organism: Halarchaeum rubridurum (assembly GCF_014647115.1). Taxonomy (GTDB): domain Archaea; phylum Halobacteriota; class Halobacteria; order Halobacteriales; family Halobacteriaceae; genus Halarchaeum; species Halarchaeum rubridurum. The sequence continues at coordinate 14,010 of NZ_BMOO01000012.1, read as the reverse complement.
CCGGCGGTGAACGCCGTCGTCCCCGCGGCGCTCGTCGGCGTCGGCCTCGCCTGCGCGCTCTCCATCCGGTGGTTCGGCCTCCTCGACACCCGTCCCCTCCCGAGCGCCGCCGCCCGCGCGTGCGTCTTCGAGCACACCGAGGACGCCGTCCTCGTCCTCGACGAACGCGACCGCATCGTCGACGCGAACGCCGCCGCCGGCGACCTCTTCGACGCCACCCGTGCCGACCTGCGGGACACGCCCGCCGACGACCTCCTCCCGGAGAACGCGCGGAGCGACGGGTCGTTCACGACCACGGTCGACGGCTCGACGCATTTCTTCGACGTCACCGAGACGGCGGTCGACGACGCCCACGGCCGCCCGATGGGGACCGCGCTCGTCCTCCGCGACGTCACCGAGCGCCGCCACCGCATCCAGCGCCTCGAAGTGCTGAACCGCGTCCTCCGGCACAACTTCCGCAACCAGGTGAACGTCGTCACGGGCTACGCGGAGTTGCTCGCCGCCGACGTTCCCCCGGACCGTCCGGACCTCGCGCGATACGCGGCCGCCATCGAGCGCAGCGCGAGCGACCTCGCCGACACCGCGGAGAAAGCGCGGACCATCGAGCAGGTCGTCGCGGACGACGACGACCGCACCGCCGACGTCCGATTGCTCGTCGTCGGGGCGTGCGCGGACGTCCAGCGCACCCACCCGAACGCGACCGTCACCGTCTCCCTCGACGGCCTCTCGGCGCGGAACGTCGCCGTCCCGTGGCAGGTCGAGGCCGCCGTCGAGAACCTCATCGAGAACGCCGCCGAACACAACCCCGACCCGGAGCCGTCCGTCCGCGTCACGGTCGACCGCGAGAACGGCGAGGTCGTCGTCCGCGTCCGCGACGACGGCCCCGGTATCCCGGAGACGGAGCGACGCGCCCTCGAGGCCGGCCACGAGACCGCGCTCGTCCACGGCGACGGGCTCGGGCTCTGGATAGCCAGCTGGGGGGCGCGCGCCGCCGGCGGCGACGTGACGTTTCACGACCGGGGCGACGGGACGGAGGCCGTCGTCCGCGTCCCCGTCTCAGAGTAGGGAGGCGACGTCCCCGAGGTCGTCGAGGACGTACGTCGGTTCGATCTCGGAGGCCGCGACGTCCTCGCGCGTGGAGACGCCCGACCGGACGAGCGCGGTGTCCATCCCCGCGCGCTCGCCCATCAGGACGTCCGTTTCGAGGTTGTCGCCGACCATCAGACAGTCGTGGACGTCCGCGCCGACCTCGCCGGCGGCGAGGTCCGCCATCCGCGTCTCGGGCTTCCCCACCACGACCGGCTCCTGGTCGACCATCCCCTCGATAGCGCTCACGAACGCGTTCGCGCCCGGGACGGGCCCACCCTCCTCCGGCGTCGTCCGGTCGCGGTTCGTCGCCACGAACACCGTCCCCGGACCGAACGCCCGGAGCGCGCCGGTGAGCCGCGCGAAGCTCACGCGCTCGTCGTAGCCCGCGACGACGACGTCCGCGCGGCCGTCCGTCGAGAGCGTCAGGCCGGCCTCCTCGATTTCGGCCTCGACGGTGTCCTGTCCCATGACGTGGACCGTCGCGTCCGGCCGGTGCTCGGCGAGGTAGGCGGCGGTCGCCCACGCCGCGGTCACGACGGGTTCGCCCTCGTAGGCGACGCCCATCCCGTCGAGGCGACTCGTCACGGCATCGCGGCGGACGCCCGTGTTGTTCGTGAGAAAGACTATCGGGACGGCGGCGTCGCGGAGCGCGCGCAACCCCGCGTTCGCACCGGGGATGGCGCTCCGCCCGCGCCAGACGGTTCCGTCGAGGTCGACGAACGCGGCGGCGTACGACACGCTCGCCTGGTTGGTGGGCCGCCACCCTAAACCCCTCCGTGTCGCGTGCTATCCGCTCCCTCCTCAAGCTTTAACCGTCTTCCGAGCCCACTTCCGATAGAGGAGATTCACCATGACTGATTACGAGCTGCCGGCGCTGCCGTACGAGTACGACGCACTGGAACCCTCGATCAGCGAGCAGGTGCTGAACTGGCATCACGACACGCACCATCAGGGGTACGTGAACGGCTGGAACAGCGCCGAAGAGACGCTGGCGGAGGCCCGCGAGGAGGGTGACTTCTCGGAGTCGGCCGGTGCGATCCGGAACGTGACGCACAACGGCTCCGGACACGTGCTGCACACGCTGTTCTGGGAGTCGATGGGTCCCAACGGCGGCGACGAGCCGGCCGGCGCGCTCGCCGCGCGCATCCAGGAGGACTTCGGGTCCTACGAGGCGTGGAAGGGCGAGTTCGAGGCCGCCGCGTCCGCCGCGGGCGGCTGGGCGCTGCTGGTCTACGACACGCACAGCAATCAGCTGCGCAACCTCGTCGTGGACAAGCACGACCAGGGCGCGCTCTGGGGCGCACAGCCGATCCTCGCGCTGGACGTCTGGGAGCACTCCTACTACTACGACTACGGGCCGGCCCGCGGCGACTTCATCGACGCGTTCTTCGACGTCGTCGACTGGGAGACCCCCGCCGACCGCTACGAAGAGGCCGTCGCGCGCTTCGAGTAACGCGACGACCGAGCTAGCGACGGCGCACCGTGTCGTAGCGACCCACCGCGTTTTCTTTCGACACCGACCCGGGAGCGACGGCTCACTCCGGCGCGAAGCGTTCGTGCTCCCCGTCGGCGAGCGTATCGAGCGCGTCGGCGAGCGCGCCGTAGTCCCGCCGGCTCGGGCCGTCGAAACTACAGAGGACGCCGACGCGGTCGTCGAAGACGAGGCGGAACACCTCGAAGCCGTCGTAGCCCCGAACGGTGTAGCGGAAGGAGGCGGGGTGGATGCGGTCGTAGGTGTCGTGCGTGACGAAGGCGTAGCGTTCGTTCTCGACGTACCGCTCGACCTCGGTCGCTCCCATAGCGTCCGCGACGTCGCCGCGGAGGTATCGCGTCTCGTGGCCGTCGGTGTCGAAGGTCCAACAGCCCCGTAGCGCCGCGCCGTGCTCCCGGACGGTCGCGACGAGGGTGTCCCCGTCGCTCGTCCCGTCCGGGCGATGCTCTACTGCCATCTGGACGAGGGTTCCCTATCGATGCGTATAAGCGCTGAGTCCGTTTCGAGCGCCGTGTCGGAGACGGGGCGCTTTTGCCGCCCGCGGCCATCAACCCGGGTATGCCGCGCCCGAAGAGCGAGTTCGACGCGCTCTACCCCTGTGACTTCTACACGCCGGCGGAGTTGCTCAACGACGACGCGATGTACACCGTCTACGAGATCGCGCGCCTCCTCCAGGACCTCGACCCGGACGCCGAACTGGAGGCCGGGACGGAGGACGTCCTCCTCGACTGGGCGATTCCGTGGGTGCTCTACCACGGCGACGAGCTCGTCGTCGCCGAACCGCCGAGCGACGAGGACCCGGGCTACTACGGGCTGAAGACCGACGACGAGGCCTGAGTCGCCTTCAGCGTGCGAACCGGGCCGCGCGGAGCGACGCCGCGACGCCGTCGCGCGGGTCGTCTATTTCCGGCCCGTGGCCCGCGTGCAGCGTCCCGATACCCGCGCCGTCGAGCGCCGCGTCGAGGCGCTCGATGCTCTCGACGAGCGCGCCCGCGTCGCCTTCTTCCAAGTCGGTGCGACCGAACGAGCCGCCGGCGAAGACGAGGTCGCCGACGAAGCCGACGCCGGCGGCGCGCGAGAGGAAGACGAGGTGGTCGTCCTTGTGGCCGGGGGTGTGGAGCGCGTCGTACGCGTGGTCGCCGAGCGTCACCGATGCGCCGTCCGCGATGGCGTGGTCCACGTGCTCTCGCTCGGGGTCGAACCCCCACGTCTCGACGCCGAACGCCTCGCGGAGCGCCGGGACGTTCTCGACGTGGTCCGGGTGGGTGTGCGTGAGGACGACCGCGTCGAGGTCCGCGACGTGTTCGCGGACGGCGCTCACGACGTCGTAGTTCGCGCCCGCGTCGACCAGGACCGTGCGCTCGCCGGTGACGAGGTAGGCGTTACAGGTGAACGCGCTGACGCCCGCCGAGCAATTCGTGATCATACGACAATCTGGGCGCGCGAGGGTGAAAAGCGCGCGGTCGCGGGGCGCTAGACCGGCGCGCTGACGAGGACGAGCTTCGAGAACGAGTCGCAGTTGCGGATGATGCGCTCCTCGTCGGGGCTGATGCGGATGGCCTCCTCGGCGTCGAGGGAGGCCGTCCGGTCGCCGAAGTCGACGTCCACGCCGCCCTCGGCGACGTAGTAGACCTCTTCGAGGTCGTCGTCCGTGTGGTCGTGGCTCATCGTCTCCTCGCCGGCTTCGAGGGCGAGCACGGTGAACCCGAGGCTCTCCGTGTCGAGGACGTCGCGCATCATCCACATCTCGCCCTCGACGCTGTCCGGCAGGACCGATTCCGCGTCGGCGGCGGTCGCTTTGGTGTACGTCACGTCCCGGGATGGCGTCGCCGCTCACTTCAACGTGTTCGCCGTCCATGCTCCGGCGGGGACGAGTCGGCGGGAAAACGGGTGGAGAGCGAAACGGGAAACCGGAAGACGGTCGCTCAGTCGCGTCGCGCGAGCAGCGCCGCCGCGGCGAACGCGAGGGCGAGGAGCGCGGTGGCGACGCCGAAGCCGGGGGTCGAACCGCTCGACGTCGATGCCGCCGTGGACGTCGTGGACGCGCCGTTCGCGTCGGTGTCGTCCCCCGTGGTGCCGTCCGCGTCGCCGGTCGTGTCGTCCGCGCTCGTCGTGGTTCCGTCGCTCGTCCTCGTCGTGGCGGTGCTCGTCGTTTCGTTGCTCGCCGCCTCGTCGCTCGTGTTCGACGCGGCCTTCTCCGTCCCGCTGCTGTCGTCGTCGCCGACGTGTTCGAGGCTCGCGCTCTCGCTCACGCCGTCGCTGTTGCTCGCCGTGTCGCCGCTCGGTGCGGGGGCATCGCCGTCGGCGTCGCCCGCTTCGCCCGCACCCGAGCCGTCGCTCGCCCCGTCGTCCGTCGCGTCGGGCGCGACGACGCTGTAGTTCGCGCCCCGCTCGCCGTCGTTGACGCGGACGGGAAGCGCGCCCTCGGTCGCGTTCGCGGGGTTCTCGACGCCCGCGTAGGTGACGACGAGCGTGTCGCCCGTCGAGACCGTGACGTCGCCGGTGACGTGCACGCGAGTCGGCGCGTACGCGTGGACGTGGTAGTCCGTCAGCGCCTCCGTCGAGCCGTCGGCGCGCTCTATCTCGACTGCGTCGACGCTCGCGTTCCGCCAGTCGGCCTCGTCGAGCCCCGACTCCGCGTAGGCCGGGAGGTCGAGCGCGGCGTCTTCGAGGACGTCGCGCCGGTCGGCGGGGTTCGCGCCCGTGTCGATGGTCGCGCGGAGCGTGTAGGTCGTCGTCGCGCCGGCCGTGTCGTTCGCGGCGTCGAGCGACGCCGACGTCACGTTCGTGTGCGGCTCTACGGTGAACGTCCGGTTCGTCGTGTCGCTCCCGTTCCCGTTCACGCTGACGTTCACCCAGTAGTCGCCGGCCGTCGTCGGGTTTTCGACGTTCCAGTAGCCGAGCCCGACGAGGTGGCCGGGGCTCATCGTGTAGTTCCCGTCCGCGACGTGGAACGTCACCGCGTCCGCCGAGGCCTCGACGCGCGTGACGTCGAGCGGCTGCGTCTCCGTGTCGAAGCCGAAGCGCGACTCCGCGACGATGCTCCGCGTCGTGTTCGCCGTGACGCCGGAGAGATCGCCGTCGAAGGCGTGTGCGTCCCCGCCGTAGCGGACGGTGACGGTGTCGAGTTCCGCGCCGTCCTGCGCTTGCCCCGGGAAGGCGTAGACGACGTGCGTCGCGTTCGTCACGGCGTCGTCCCGGTCCGCGAGGAAGAACGAACCGAGCTCCCGGTACGTGAGCGAGAGGGTCGCGTGCGCGGGCGACCCCGCGCCGTTCACGCCGACCGCGACCGTCGTCTCGACGGAGGCGTTCGCGTCCGGGTTCGTCACGTCGTCGTACCGGACGTCGAGGGAGTCGCCCTCGTGGACCGTGTAGTCCCCACCGAAGCCGAGCGTGAGCGTCGTGCCGTCGTCGCTCCCGTCGACCTCGCTCAGGTCGTCCGTGACGTCGACGTACGAGCCGTCGTGGTAGAGTTCGATTTCCTCGATGTCGTCCCGACCGACGTCCGAGACGTCAGCGGGGTACTCCCCGGCGCCGTAGTCGATGGTCACCGAGTTCAGCGAGTTCCCGTGGTTCGCCGCGTCGAAGTCGTGGACGCCGACGGTGTGCGTCGCGCCGCTCGCACCGACCGCGGCCGGGGTGGCGTAGAGACTGGCCGCGTCCCAGTCCATCCCGTCCGTGACCGAGACGCCGTCCGTGAGCCGCTCGCCGCCGTCGAACCGGAGGCCGACGGTGTAGTCGTCGATGGTCTCGGCGTTGGCCGACTCGTAGCGGAGGACGACGCTGTCGGTCGCGTTCAGGGTGTACGCGCCGTCGAAGTCGAGGGACACCGTGTCGTTCGCGCCGTCGACTTCGGGAGGGGCGGTCACGTTCAGTTTCGTATCCGTCCCCGCGTCGTACGTCGCGTTCCCGTTCCGGTCGACGAACGCCGTCGGGGTGCTGGTGGGGTCCGCGTCGCGGACGTCCCACCCGTAGTCGACCGTCGCGCTATCGAGCGTGACGTCGTCGTACGCGCTCCCGGGCGTGGCGACGAGCGTGTGCGTCGACTCCACCCCGTCGCCGTTCGGGGCGAGCGTGGCGTTCAGGTTCGCGGGGTCGGCGGTGACGGTGTAGTTCGTCGTGATGGCGTTCTGACTCTGCGGGTTGGCGACGACCGCGACCTCGTACTCGCCGGCGCTCGTCGGGTTCCCGACGCCGCCGTAGGAGACGTGGACGACGTCGCCCTCGTGGAGCTGGTAGCTCCCGCCGAAGGTGAACGTGAGCGTGTGCCCGTCGTTCGACTGGTTCACCGCGTCGAGGTCGTCCGTGACGTTCTCGACCGTCGAGTCGTTCGCGCGATAGATGGAGGCGTTGTGGACCGTATCGAGACGCACTCCGCCGACGGTCGTCGCGCTCTCGGTCGCGTCGTAGTCGACGAGGAGCCCGTTGAGGGCGCTGCTGGCGCTGTCCGAGCCGATTGTCGCGTTCACGGTGTGGTTCGCCGTCGCGCCCGCGGTGGTCGGCTCCGCGGTGACGGTCGCGTTCGACGTCCCCTTCGCCGCCGCGCCGCCCGCGAACGCCACCGACCCGGCGACGACGGAGACGAGGAGGAGGGCCGCGAGGCCGAGCGCGCGCACTCGGCTACGCACGCGGTGTCACCGCCGCGGGTGCGTCTCCGGGTCTGTTCACTACTCGATGCTGGCGAGAACGAACGCCTGACATACGGATGCGTCTCGACCGCCTCCCAAAGAGCCGATACCCAAGTGACTAGGTGCCCCGACGCCGCGCCCGTCTCGACGAAGCTTTTTCACGCCCGGTGTCCTCCGCTCACGCATGGACGTTCAGCTGCTGGAGGCGACGCCGAACCCGGAGGAGGTGATCTGTCGCGCCGCGCGAAACGACTACATGAGCGAGTACGGGGCCGAGCAGTCCCTCGAATCGGTCATGGAGGGCATCGAGGGCGAGACGACCGAGGAGAAACAGCGCACCCTCATCTCGAACCTGATGTCCCACGGTCACTTCGGGCCGTTCGAGCACGTCCAGGCGACCTTCCACGTGAAGGGGATGAGCCGCTCCTGTATGGCGCAGATAACCCGCCACCGCCACGTCTCCTTCGACGTGCAGTCGATGCGCTACGTCTCCTTCGACGACGTCGACCCCGCGGACGTCCGCGAGGGCGAACTCGTCGTCACGCCGCCGTCCGCGAGCGACCCGGACTGGATCGGCCGCAACCAGAAGGGCGGGGCCGTCGACGAGGAGACGGTCGAGAAGCGCCGCGAGGTCTTCGCGTCCTCCGTCGAGCGCGCCGTCGAGGACTACCAGGAACTCCTCGAGCTCGGGATGCCCCCGGAGGACGCGCGCTTCGTCCTCCCCATCGGCACGAAGGTGAACGTCGTCATGAGCCTCAACGCCCGGATGCTCATGCACGTCGCGGACATGCGCGCCGCCGCCGATGCGCAGTGGGAGATTCGCGGATTCACCGAGGACCTCCTCGACCTCGCCGCGGAGTGGTGCCCGCTCACCTTCGAGGAGTACGAGTCGTCGATGAAGAACCGCAAGAACCGCCTCGCCCCCTGAGGTCGGTCCGGTCGGCGGCGACCCGCCGCCGTGTGTCGATACCTCCCACGACGGTTCCGGTTCAACGAGTTTTTATACGACCCGCTCCTTCGATGGAATGCAGACGCGTGATGCGTCGGCCACCGTGCTCTGGTGGTGTAGTCCGGCCAATCATCTTGCCCTCTCACGGCAAGGACCAGGGTTCGAATCCCTGCCGGAGCACTTCTCCGCTGAACTACGTCCCGGATAGCGCTCGCTTCGTCGTCGTTCCGGGGTCTGCTTTCCGGACGTGAGTAGCGCCGTCTCGCGCGAGGTCCGCGACGCCGCGTGTCGTCGTGTCGGGACGGGTGCGACTCGTGGCCGGACTCGTCGTGATGACCCCTCGACGTCGAAAATCCGAACATGTTCGGGGAAGGGCCGATAGAACACCGGCCGCAATGAACGCGTGATGACTGAGAGTCAGTCCATCTACGCGGAGATAGGGGGAAGAGACGCCGTCGAGTCCGTGGTCGACGACTTCTACGACCGCGTCCTCGACGACCCGCTCCTTCAGCCGTACTTCGAGGACACCGACATGAACGAGCTGTTCGCCCACCAGGTGCAGTTCGTGAGCGCCGTCGCCGGCGGGCCGGTCGAGTACGACGGCGAGGACATGCAGACCGCCCACGAGGGGATGGGAATCACCGAAGAGGCCTTCGAGCGCGTCGCCGACTACCTCGCGGCCGCGATGGCCGAGAACGACGTCCCCGAAGAGGACATCGACGCGGTCATCGAGGAGGTCGCGGCGCTGAAGGACGACGTCGTCGGGCAGTGAGCCGGTCGGGAACGCGATAGCGGCCCGCGCCGGGCACGCGTCTGGTGCATCGGACACGCCGGTGGTCGCGTCCCACCGGGAGCGCTCGCACCGCGAGAAGAGGGGGCGGGGTGCGCGCGGCGCTCAGTCTCGCCGGACGAGCGCGCCGACGGCGACCAGCGCGAGGAGCGCGCCGACGACGCCGACACCGGGCGAAGACCCGCTCGACGTCGTGGACGCGGTACCCTCCGCACTCGTCTCCGTCGTCGTCGTCGTGTCGTCCGCGCCCGTCTCCGTCGTCGTGGATGCCGTGGACGACGTGGACGTGGTGGTGGTCGTACTCGTCTCGGTCGTCGTGGTGCTAGTGGTGGTCGTCGACGACGTCGTGGTCGATGTCGTCGTGGAGGTGGTGGATGCGACACCGCCACCACCGCCACCACCGCCGCCACCACCGCCACCACCGCCGCCACCGCCACCGCCGCCGCTACTCGTCTCCTCCTCGGGGGCCGTGACGGTCACGGTCCCGGAGCCGCTCGCGGGGCCGATTCGATTCCCGTCCTCGTCCTGCACGCCCGAGACCAACGACGGCTCCGCGACGATGTCGACGTCGCCCGCCGACTCGCCCTGCACCGTCACGGTCGCCAGTCGGACGTCCGTCGCGCCGGGCTCGACGCGGTGTTCGGTGTCGACGCCCTGGACCCACGCGCTCCGCGCGTCGTCCGCGACGGCGTGGCTCGTGGGGGCGTACGCCCCGTCGGCCGACACGTCCGTGATCGTGGCGTCGGCGTCGCCGTCGAGCCGGAGCGTGACGTTGTAGCCGCTCAGGCCGTCCGGGACGCTCGTGAGCGTGACGTCCACGGTCGCGGTCGCGTCGGTCGTCGTGCTCGCGTTCCCGACGGCGAGCGCCGGCGTCGACTGCGCGCCGGCCGTCCCGACCGCGGCGACGCCCGCGACGGGCGCGAGGACGGCGAGGAGTGTGACGGCGAGCGCGAGGGCTCGTGCGTCGATACGTCGTGTGGGGGGGAGTCGCGTCATCGGTATATCGTAATCTGCGTGTTCTGGAGTGCGCGTGTTAAAACGGGACGGTACGAGAAGAGGGGTCGGCGCGTCAGACCTCGTTGTAGAGGCTGACGATGTCGTCGAAGTCGACCTTGCCGTTGTCGTTCCAGTCGAACTTCTCCGCGTGGTCGGTGACCGACTCCTCGTTCATGTTGTCGTAGAGCGTGACGACGTCGTTGAAGTCCGTCTCGCCGTTGCCGTTCACGTCGTCGTACACGCCGTCGTCGTTCGTGTCGGTCGGCGTCGCGTCGTTCACGACCGGCGCGAGCTGCTCGACGAGGAGGTCAGCGCCGTCCGGCACGGCGTTCACGGCGCTCCCGTTCTCCGCGTCGACGTTCGCGTCCGTGACCGAGACCTCGGTGAGCGCCGCTCCCTCACCGTCGATGGCGACGCTGGCGAGGTGGACGTCCTCGTCGCCCGCCGTCGTCGTGTTGTCGAGGTCGACGGCGCGCACGCGGATCGTGTTCGCGTCGACGCGCGTGGCGTTCGAGAGCGCGAACGCCGTCGTCGTCTCGCTCAGGTTGAACGAGGCCGCGCTGGCGTTCGCAATCGTCAGGTTCGCCTCGAAGCCGCTGAGGCCGTCGGGCACCTCGGAGAGCGTGAGGTTCGCCGTCGTCGTCTCGTTCACCGTCGTCGCGCCGTGGTCGGCACCGTCGAAGGTGAGGTCGAGCGCCGGCCCGCTCGTCGCGTTCCGCACGTCGAGCGCGACCGTGTCGTTCACGAAGTCACGACCGCCCGCGTCCGTGCGGTTCGCGGTGATCGTATACTCGCCGGGTTCGCTGAAGTTCAGCGTCGCCGTGCCGTCCTCGCCGGCCGTGACCGTGCGGTTCCCGACGAAGAGCGCCACGTCGGAGACGTTCGTCCCGGCGACCCGCCGCGTGACGTTCACCGTGACGTTCTCGCCGACGGCGACGCGCGTGTCGTTCACCGTCGCGTTCAGGCCGACGATACAGCGCTTCACGTCGACGCGCGTGCCGGCGACGCGCCACGTGTTCGTGCCGTCTCCGGACTTCTCGCTCGACAGCCGATGGACGCCCGTCGCGTTGAACCGGATGTACGCGACCCCGTTCGCGTCCGTCGTGTCTGTGTCGTTGGGCGCGTAGACCGTCGCGTCCTTCACGGGCTCGCCCGTGACCGCCTGCGTCACGCGGAACGCCGCGACGTCACCGACCTGAATCTCGCTCGTCGACGTCCGTTCGAGGACGAGCTGGATGCCCTGGTAGCGCACCGTGACGTTCGTCGTGTCGTTCAGGTACTCGGCGTCCGTGGCGTTCTTCGACACCGTGACCGGGTACTGGCCGATCTCGGTGAACGTGTGGTTCGCGAGGCCGCTCGCGTTCGTCTGCCCGATACGCGTGCCGTTCGCGTAGAGGCTCGCGTTCGAAATCGGGTTCCCGGAGCCGCTCGCCACGACCGAGAACACCGTCGTGTTGTTCGGCGACGGGCTCGACGTGACGACCGAGAGCTTCGGCTGGAAGACGACGGGCGACAGCGTGACGTTCAACGTGTCGTTCACGTAGTCGATCGTCCGCGTGTCGTTCATCGCCGTCCGAATCGTGTGGTTCTCGCCCGCCGTGTAGTTCAGCGTCGCCATCCCGTTCTCGTTCGTCCGGAGCGTCCGGTTCGGGCCGGCGACGAGCGTCACGTTCGCGGCGAGGGTGCTGTTGTCGTACTTCGCGCCGACGGTGAAGTTCTCGCCCGGAGAGACCGTCCCCGAGGAGTCCGCCCGGTAGAGGTTCAGCGCGACCGTCTCCGAGGCCACCGTCAGGTTGTACGTCGCGTTCGCGTAGCGGACCTGCTCCGTCGCGTTCTTCGTCGCGGTGACGGTGTAGTTGCCACCCTCCTCGAAGACGACGTCGCCCGTGCCGTTGAGCGGCGTCGTCTCGTTACCGTAGTGGAGCGTGACGTTCGTCTGGCTACTCGTGTAGCCGTTCTTCACCGTGAACGTCGCGTTCGCGCCCGGCTCGATGGGGCTCGGCGGCGTCGCGGAGAACGTCAGCGGGTCGACGCGCTTCGACACCGTGACGTTCAGCGGCCCCGCGGCCGTGTAGTTCGTCTGTGCGGTGTCGTTCTTCGTCGCGGTCAGCGTGTAGTTCCCCGTTCCGTCGAACGTCATGCGGTTCTCCGTCGCGTTCAACTGCTGGGTCTCGTTGCCGTAGTGGAGCGTGACGTTCACGGCACCGCTCGTCGCGCGGTCCGTCACGCCGACCTTCACGCTCTCGTTCGGCCGAATCGGACCGTTCGAGGTCGGATCGGTCGAGAAGTAGAGCTCGTGGGTCTCCTTCGAGACGTTGAGCGCGTACGTCGCGTTGACGTAGTGAATCGCCGCCGTGTCGTTCTTCGTCGCGGTCAGCGTGAACTGCCCCGTCTCGTTGAACGTCACGTCCCCGCTCCCGTTGAGCGCCGTCGTGACGTCGCCGTAGTGGAGCGTGACGTTCACCAGCCCCGTGTGCCCGTCCTTGACGTTGACCGTGTGCGTCGAGTTCGGGAGAATCTCGTGTCCCGGCGACTGGGAGAAGGTGAGCTGGTACTGCTGTTTCGAGACGTCGAACGCGAGCGGGTCGCTCGCGGTGAAGTTGACCTCCGCCGTCTCGTTCTTGGTCGCGGTGACCGTGTAGTTCCCCGTCTCGTCGAACGTGTAGTCCGCCGTGCCGTCGATGGAGACGTTCTCCGTCGTGTCGTTGGCGGTAACGTGAAGCGTCCCGTTCACCTGCCCGCTCGTCGAGCGGTCCTTCAGCGTGAAGCGGACCGCGTCGCCCGGCTGGAAGTTGCTGGAGACGTTCCGGCTGAGCGTCAGGTCGTGCTGGTTCTTCGTGACCGTGATGTCCTGCGTCCAGTCGACGTAGTGGACGCTCTCCGTGTCGTTCTTCGAGAACGTCAGCGTGTATTCGCCGGGGTTCTGGAAGTAGACGGTCTCGCTGCCGCCCTTTTGGAACTCTACCGTCCGGTCACCGAATTCGAGGGTGCCGGCGATGTTGTTCCCGTTCGGGTCCTTGATGGAGAAGGTGATTCCCGCACCGATGGTGTAGTTGTAGTCGGTGTACGCGCTGAACCCGTCGACGTCCAACTGCACCGTCCGTTTCTCCACGGACACCTGCGTCGTGCCGTTCTGGTAGTCCGTGCTGGACGTGTCGCTCTTGTTCGCGGTGACGGTGTAGCCCGTCGCGTTCCCGAAGGTGAGCGTCGCGTTCCCGTCCGCCCCGGTCGTCGCCGAGAGCGCGCCGTCGTCCGCGGTGATGGTCGCGTCGGCGACCGGGTCACCGCTCGTCGCGTTCGTGACGGTGAACGTCGTCTCCGCTCCGGCCGTCGGTGTGCCGGCCGCGGAGACCGAGAGCTGCGTCGTGTTCGTCGTCGATGCTGCATATACCGTATCGGCGCCCCCGCTGGACCCCTGTACGCCCGTCGTCGCCCCGACCCCCGCCGGCGCGACCGTGCCGGCGACGACGAGGAGTGTGACGAGAATAGCTACGTAGCGGCGTCGTATCACGTCCGAAGTCGGACACTACACACGGGTATGCTACGACCCTAGTTATATAAAATACGGCACGGATGTCCAGACTCGCCGCGCCGTCGGACGCGCGAGTGGGCGCGCGGGACACAGACGAGAGCGACGGCGAAAGTCTCGTGCGGCACGCTCGCCGTCGCGGTACGCGCCCCCGTCGTGCCCACGTCCGCGCGGAGCGTCGCCGGCGAGACGCACGGGGCCCCGTGTCGACCACACGCGGCACGGCGCCGCGCTGCGGGCGACGGGCGAGAGCAGGAACCGGTCGCGTATCGAGGCGGAAGGCCACATCGTGTGCCTTAAGTGTGACCCGGGGGAATGAAGAGATGAGTCCGACTGATGCACCAGTCCGCGAGAGCGCGACTGGGAAGGGTCGATGTACGCTCCCGCGTTCACCTGCGGGACGTGCGATGACGGCCGTGTGTACGTGTAATCCAGGCGCTCACTGGACTCGTCTACCGTCGTGGTAGGATCGAGTCTGATTGAACGTCACAACATATTGACAACGTGGCTACTGTGCCGCCTGGTGGATGGCTCGGC
>NZ_BMOO01000011.1 GCF_014647115.1 Halarchaeum rubridurum | reverse complement strand
TCCAAGACGACGTTCGTATTCCCACCAAATCTCCCCGGACACTTAACCCCCTCGAACCACACTCGCTCAAAGCGAGTCGCGTCGTGGAGGGAGGTCCGCGACGACCGGTGGGCGTTCGTCGGTGGCGCCGGGTGAACCGGGCCACGTCACGTCGTTCGCATTCATTCAGAATGCCGGGGTACATAAAAGCCCGTCGAACCGACCCCCGCTTCGGGATGGCGAGTCACGGGATGAACGTTCGCCAGGAATCCGGGTGCGGTGGCGGGGCGGACGTTTTTGCGCGGTCGGGCCGTACGCCTCGGTATGCGTATCGGGTTGCTCTCGGACGTCCACGCGAACCGGGTGGCGCTGGAGGCGGTGTTGACGGACATGCCGGACGTGGACCGACTCCTCTGTGCGGGCGACGTCGTCGGCTACAACCCGTGGCCCGCGGGGTGCGTCGAACTCCTGCGCGAGCGCGACGTCCCGACGGTGATGGGGAACCACGACCGGATGCTCGCGTCAGGGCGAAACTTCGGGGCGAACGGGATGGCGGCGGCGGGTATCGCGCACGCCCGCGAGCTGCTCGACGCGGCGGGCCGCGAGTGGGTCGAGTCACTCCCCCGTGAGCGCGTCGCGTGCGACGGGCGCGTGAAGGTCGTCCACGACCACCCCGAGCGGGTCGACCACTACACGTACCCGCGGGAGTTCTCGCCGGCGCTCCTCGGAGACGAGGAGGTGCTCGTCCTCGGACACACGCACGTCCAGGGGCATCGTGCGTTCGGGGACGGTCTCGTGGTGAATCCGGGGAGCGTCGGTCAGCCGCGCGACGGCGACCCGCGCGCCGCGTACGCGATAGTCGACCTGGACGAGAAGGAAGTCGAGGAGCGCCGCGTGGAGTACGACGTGGAGCGGGTCGTCGACGCCGTGGCGGACGCGGGACTCCCGGAGGGAACGGGGAGTCGGCTCCGCGAGGGGCGATGAACGGGACAGCACGTCGCAGGGCGCGGGGTACGCCGTCGTGAGCCGGCCGCTCGTCTACGGGGCTCTCTCGCTCGTCGCGCTCCTCGTGGGTGCGACACTCGGATTCGCTCTCCTCGGTCCGGTCGGTGCGGTCCTGTTCGGCGTCGGCGGCCCCGTCGTCCTGTTCGTCACGTGGGGAGAGACGAGTGAGAGAGAACCGACGCCGGAGGTGCGGCCGGGAGAGCGAGACGGCGAAAACGGGGGGAGCTAGCAGACGGGTTTGGGGTTGACGCCCATCGACTCCAGCTGTTCGGTGTACTCCTCGTAGGCGGCCTGAATCGCGGCGTCGGCGGCGGCCTTCGCGGCGTCCCAGTCGTCCTCGTCGGCACAGACCTCCGCGAGGAGGGCTGTCGCGGCGTCGAGTTGCCCGTCGAGGTCGTCCTTGAGCCCGCGGAACGTGCTGGCGGTCATCGGGTCGGCTTGCCCGGTGAAGAAGCCCGTGTACTGCTCCTTGGATTTCTCGGTGGCGAGGATGCGCCCGATCATGCCGCCGGCGCGTTCGACGGTCGTATCGAGGTCGCGGAGGAACGCCTGCATCGCGGACGGTTCCCCGGAGGGGTCGTGGTCGTCGAGTTCGCCGAGGACGGTCTCGTAGTGCTCGCGTTCCTGGTCGGCGGCGTCGGCGAACGTCTCACCAGCGGGGGTGTCGGTGCCCTCGTCGGCGGCCCAGTCGGCGAACGTCTCGGCGGCGGCGTGCTCGGCGTCCGCGGCGGCGCGGAGTACCTCGTCGGGTTCGAGTTCGCCACCGGTGGCGGCGTAGAGTGACTTCGAGGAGCCGAGTCGGCTGAGCGCGGTGTCGTTGTCGTCGCGGACGGCCTCGACGAACTCGTCTGGCGTCATGGACGCGACTTGCACGCGGGAAGCCTAATACCCACCGTCACCGGCCGCCGGACCGGGAGTCCCGGCGCGGCCGCTGTCCGTTCGTGAAAAACGGAGGAAGGTAAACTCGGTATCGACGGGCGACCCGTGTTACTCGCCGCTGCCGGTCTCGATGGGGGCGTCGACGAGGTTGCCCCACTCGGTCCACGAGCCGTCGTAGTTGGTGACGTCGTCGTAGCCGAGGAGTTCGGAGAGCGCGAACCACGCGATTGAGGAGCGCTCACCGATGCGGCAGTAGGCGACGACCTCCTGGTCGTTCGTGACGCCCTCGTCCTCGTAGAGCTCCGCGAGCTCCTCCTTGGACTTGAAGCGGCCGTCCTCCTGGACCGTCGCGGCCCACGAGACGTTCTTCGCGCCGGGGACGTGGCCGCCGCGCTGGGCGGTCTCCTGCAGTCCCGGCGGCGCGAGAATCTCGCCGCTGTACTCCTCGGGCGAGCGAACGTCGACGAGCGGGATGCCGCGGTCGATGGCGTTCTCGACGTCGTCGCGGTAGGCGCGAATGGACTCGAAGGGGCCGCGCGGCGTGTAGTTCACGGAGTCGAAGTCCGGGACCTCGTCCGTGGTCGGGTAGCCCTCGTCGAGCCAGTAGTCGCGGCCACCGTCGAGGAGGTAGACCTCCTCGTGGCCGAAGTACTTGAACTGCCAGTAGGTGTAGGCGGCGAACCAGTTGGAGTTGTCGCCGTAGAGGACGACCGTGGAGTCGTCGCTGATGCCGTGTTCGCCCAGCAGCGTCGCGAAGTCCTCCTTGGAAAGGATGTCGCGCTGCGTCTGGTCCTGGAGCTGCGTCTCCCAGTTGAACCCGATTGCGCCGGGTGCGTGTTCGTCCTCGTAGGCTTCGGTGTCGACGTCGACCTCGACGAGTCGATACTCGGGGTCGTCGGACTGGAACTCGTCGAGGTGGTCTTCGACCCACCCTGCGCTGACGAGCACGTCGTTGGCGTAGTCGTCGTCTACCATATTCACCGATTGTGACCCCACACATATAATCCTGCGTGCCCTCGCAGGTTCCCCCGCACCTTCCGATTTCGCGCAGATATTGCCGTTACTCGGTGCGAGGAGGGTCGCACGTGTGGCCACCTGCCCCCGGAAGCAGCAGTTGTTGCTCGTTTCTGTGAGCGGCGTCGGGCGCCCGCGTTCGGCGCGTGGGACGACGTGGGACCCGAAGCGGTATCCACTCGGGCGGCGTAGGTCGGCGCGATGGACGAGGACGTCATCGTCTCCGCCGAGTGGCTGGACGCGCACAGAGCAGAGCCGGGGGTCGTCGTCGTCGACGTCCGCGACGCGTGGGAGTACGACGGCATCGGCCACGTCCCGGGCGCGGTCAACGTTCCCTTCGACGCCTTTCGCGGCGGCGGCGAGGAGGGGATGCTCCCGCCGGAGGACGAGTGGGCGACGCTCCTCGGGGAGTGCGGAATCGACGCGGACACGACGGTCGTCGCGTACGACGACACGCACGGGGTGTTCGCGGCGCGCTTCCTCGTCACCGCGCTGCTCTACGGACACGACGACCTCCGCCTGCTCAACGGCGACTACTCGGCGTGGATGCAGGGCCACGAAACGAGCACGGACGAGCCCGACGTCGAGACCACGACGTACGCGGTCGAGCGCCCCACGGAGTCGCCGCTCGTCACGATCGACGAGGTCGCGGCGGCGACCGAGGCCGAGAACACGGTCGTCGTCGACACGCGCGAACCCGCGGAGTACGCCGAGGGCCACATCCCGGGTGCGGTGAACCTCGACTGGAAGGAGGTGGTCGATGAGGAGACGCGCGGGCTGAAGGCGCGCGCGGACGTCGAGGCGCTCTTCGCCGAGAAGGGCGTCACGCCCGAGAAGCACGTCGTGCTCTACTGCAACACCGCGCGCCGAATCAGTCACACCTTCGTCGTCCTCCGGTGGCTCGGCTACCCGGACGTCTCCTTCTACGAGGGGAGCCTCACGGAGTGGAAGGACGCCGACCGGCCGCTCGAAACCGGGGACGCGGACGGCGACGTGAGCGTCGAGGGGGCGAGCGGCGACGCGAACGCGGACGACTGACCCCTGGTACCTCAACTCCGGTACTTCCCTTCCTCGTCGGCGAGCAGCGAGACCGTCTCGACGAGGAGCGCGACGACGAGCGGGCCGACGATGACGCCGAGCGCGCCGACGGTGAGGAGGCCGCCGGTGAAGCCGACGAAGTAGAGGCTCCCGGGGATGCGCGCGGTGTGGCGCGAGAGGCGGGGACGGACGAGGGGGTCGGGGAGCCACGCGACGAGCGCGCCGGCGACGACGAGGACGGTGAGTGCACCCGTCACGTCGCCGACGCTCGCCCGGTAGAGCGCGAGGCCGACGACGACGAGGCTCGGCCCGACGACGGGGAGGAACTGGAGGACGCCGCAGACGAGCGCGAGCGTCACGGGGTAGGTGAAGCCAAGCGCCCAGAAGACGGGGACGGCGACCGCTGCCGTGACGAGGGCCGTTGCGGCCTGGAGGACGTATATCGCGTAGAGCGTCTCGCGCGCGCGGCCGGAGAGCGCCGCGACGACGTCGTGATAGCGGAGGGGGACGGCGGCGAGGACGGCCGATTCGGCGTCCTCGTGGGCGACGAGGAGGCCGAAGACGAGGACGGCGAAGAGGGTGAACTTGATTCCGAGGACCGGGAGCGCGCCGAGGACGGAGAGGGCGGTGTCGCGGAAGACGCCTTCGGCGGTCGCGGTGAGCGTCGAGACGTCGACGGTGAACGCGACGCCGACGACGGTGACGTCGAAGGCGTCGGGGAGCGCGCGAACGAACGCGAGGACGCCGCTGGAGCGGACGTAGAGGAGGTAGGCGAACGCGCCGGCGGGGACGAGCGAGACGACGGCGGCACCGACGGCGGTCGCGGCGGCCGCCCACCAGGGGTCGAGCCCGCGGTCCTCCACCCGGTAGTAGAGCGGGACGAGAAGGTAGGCGACCGTGGTGGCGAAGACGACGGTCCCGAGGACGCCCGCGAGGACGACGAACGCGAGCGCGGCGACGAGCACGAGGAGGGCGATGAGGACGGTGCGGCGGGCGTACGGCACGGACGGGGGTTCGACGGGCGGGGGTAAAAGCGCACCGCGGAACCCGAATGTAGGGACCCGAGCCGACGCGTGCGACCGAGGCGTGTGGCCCGACGCGTGCGACCGACGGGGGAAGCGAGGTCGGCGCCGCGGGCGTGGGGCGGCGCGGAGCGGCAGCCCGGACCGACAGCTACGAGTACCACCGAGTGTGACCACGACGTAGTGAAACGACGCCACTACCTGCGGGCGGCCGGCGCGACGGGGGTCGTCGCCCTCGCGGGGTGTGCGGGCGGCGGTGATACCGGGGGCGAGGAGACGAACGCGACGGCGGGGTCGGCGTCCGGGACGCGGACGCTCACCGTGGCGACCTACCCCTCGTACGTCGACGGCGAGGGGTCGCCGGGCGCGTGGCTCAAACGCGAGTTCGAGGCCGCACACGACGACGTCACCGTCGAGTGGACGACACCCTCTTCGGGGTCGTCGAACGTCACCGAGTACGTCCAGCGAAAGCGCCGGGGTGCGGCCATCGAGGCGGACGTCTACGTCGGGTTGAACACGGACGAGCTGGTGTTGATAGACCGGGAACTCGACGCGCCGCTGTTCGAAACGGTCGGCGACGACCTCTCGCACGCGGGCGACGTGAAGGAGGGGCTGACGGTGGACCCCGAGGGGCGCGCGCTCCCCTACGACACGGGGTACATCACGCCGGTCGTGGACGCGACGACGCTCGACACCCTGCCCGAGACGTTCGACGACCTGCTCGACTCGCGCTACCGGGGCGACCTCCTGACGGAGAACGCCCAGAGTTCGGACACGGGGAAGGCCTTCCTCCTCCACACGGTCCACGAGAAGGGCGCGGACGGCTACCTCGACTACTGGCGCGACCTCCTCGACAACGACGTCCGCGTCCTCGACACGTGGCAGGCGGCGTACAACGCCTACACGGCGGGGGAGGCCCCGATGGTCGTCTCCTACTCGAACGACCAGGTGTACGCCGCGAACGAGGGGCGGGACCTCGACGCCTACGAGATCGTCTTCCTGAACGGCGAGGGGTACGCGAACCCCGAGAGCATGGCCGTCTTCGCGGACAGCGACGTCCCCGACCTCGCGCGGGCGTTCGTCGACTTCGTGCTCTCGCCGGCCGCCCAGGACGTCGTCCCGCAGCGCAACTACCAGTTCCCCGCGACCACGACCGGGTCGCTCTCCGGCGCCTACGCGGAGTACGCGAAGACGCCGCCGACGCCGGTGACGCTCACGTACGACGACCTCGCGGGGCACGTCTCCGAGTGGGTCGAACAGTGGTCGCGGCTGGTCGCGCAGCACTGACACGGTGGTCTCGACCGACCGCACGACGCCGAGCCGCCTCGCCGCCGTCCGGTCGCGCGCGGCCGGCGTCGCAGACGCGATCGGCGCACGCGGGGCGTTCCTCGCCACCTGCTGCGTGCTCCTCGTCGTCTTCTACTACCCCGTCGGCACCGTGCTCGTCGCGGCGTTCACCCGAGGGGGCGACCCGTCGCTCGCGCCGCTGTGGGCGACGCTCACCGACCCGTTCTACTTCGGCGCGCTCGCGGGCACGCTCGCCGACCCCGCGGGCGTCCCCGGCGGACTCGTCGCGTGGGTCGAGGCGGGGTTCCCCGCCGTTCGCACCGGCCTCTTCGGGTTCACCGCGTACCTCGCGCTCCTCGGCACCGCGGGGGCCGTGGCTGTCGGCCTCCCGGGCGCGTACGTCCTCGCGCGCTACGAGTTTAGGGGGAGAGAGACGATTCGCTCGCTCACCGTCGTGCCGTTCGTCCTCCCCGCGATCATGGTCGCGGTCGGGTTCACGACGATGTTCGGGACGAACGGCGCGCTCAACGACGTCCTCGGCCTCCTCGGGCTCCGCGTGGACGTCGCCTTCGGCCTCCCCATCGTCGTCGCCGCGCTCACCTTCTACAACGCGCCGCTCGTCACGCGCTTCGTCGTCGCCGCCGCCGAGACCGTCGACGTCCGCGCGGTCGAGACCGCCCGCACCCTCGGCGCGCCGCGCTGGCGGGCGGTCCTCGACGTCGTCGTTCCCCAACTCCTCCCCTCCTTCCTCGCGGGCGTCCTCCTCGTCTTCGTCTTCGACTTCATGGCGTTTCCCATCGTCCTCGCGCTGGGGGGGCTGCGCCTCGCCACCGTCGAGGTGTGGATTTACTCGCTCGCCTCCGACCTCCGGCTCGGGGAGGCGGCGTCGCTCGCGGTTCTCGAGGCCGCGGTCACGCTCGCGCTCACCTACGTCTACCTGCGCGCCGAGCGCCGCGGGGGGCGCGACACCGCGGCCGCGTCCGTCCCGCGCGTCCCGCTCGTCGGTCCGCCGAGCGCCGGTCGCCTCCTCGCGCTCGCGTACGCGGGCGTCGCCCTCGTCCTCTACGTCGGCCCGCTCGCCAGCATGGTCGCGGAGAGCCTCACCCGTGGGGGGTCGCTCTCGGCCGCGAACTACGCGTTCCTCCTCGCCCAGCAGTTGGGGAGCGGCGGCGCGCGCCCGACGGTCGCCGTCTCCAACAGCCTCCTGTTCGCCGTCGGCGCGGTGGCGCTCGCCGTCCCGATGGGGGTCAGCGTCGCCGTCGTCACCGGCGGCGGCGGGCGACTGCGGCGGGTCACGGGCGCGCTCTTGATGGCCCCGCTCGCGGTCAGCGGCGTCGTCACCGGAATCGGGCTCCTGCGCGGCCTCGTCTTCGGCATCGATATCCTGGGGTATCACCTCTCCGTCACGGGCCCCGTCGCCATCGTCGCCGCGCACGCCGTCGGGGGCTACCCGTTCGTCGTGCGGAACGTCGCGCCCCTGCTCGCGCGCGTCGAGGACGACCTCGTCGCCGCCGCGCGCACCCTCGGTGCCGGGCCGGCGCGGGCGTTCCGGGACGTCACTCTCCCGCTCGTCGCGCCGGGCGTCGTCGCGGGCGCGGCGTTCGCCTTCGCCATCAGCGTCGGCGAGTTCAACGCGACTATCGTCCTCGCGCGCGACGGGGCGTCGTACACGATGCCGGTCGCCCTCGAACGCTACCTCTCGAACCCCTCCGTCGGGCCGTACCTCGGTCCCGCGGCCGCGATGGGGACCGTCCTCCTCGTCGTCACCGCGGCGAGTTTCGTCGTCGTCGAACGCCTCGGCGGGCGGTGGGGGCGATGAGCCTCGAACTCGCCGACGTCGAGCGGGCGTACGGCGACGCGGTCGCGCTGCGCGGGGTCGACCTCACCGTCCGCGACGGCGAGTTCTTCACGCTCGTCGGCCCCTCGGGATGCGGGAAGACGACGACGCTGCGCTGCATCGCGGGCCTCGAAACCCCGGACGCGGGCGCGGTGCGCTTCGACGGCACCGACGTCTCCGGGGTCCCCCCGGAGGACCGGAACGTCGGCGTCGTCTTCCAGCACTACGCGCTCTTCCCGACGATGACGGTGCGCGAGAACGTCGCCTACGGGCTGCGTTTCGACCCGCCCGCGGGGGAATCGGTCGAGGAGCGCGTCGACGACCTGCTCGCGCTCGTCGACCTGACGGGGATGGGCGAACGCGACCCGGACGAACTCTCCGGCGGCCAGCGCCAGCGCGTCGCCCTCGCCCGTGCGCTCGCCCCCGCGCCGGACGTCCTCCTCCTCGACGAACCGCTCTCCGCGCTCGACGCCCGCCTGCGCGACGAGTTGCGCCTCGAACTCAAGCGCGTCCAGCGCGAGCTCGGCGTGACGACGGTCTACGTGACGCACGACCAGGCGGAGGCGCTCGCGGTGAGCGACCGACTCGCCGTGATGAACGACGGCCGCGTCGCCCAGGTCGGCGACCCCGAATCCGTGTACGAGAATCCGGAGACGCGGTTCGTCGCGGCCTTCCTCGGCGAGAACAACTGTCTCGACGGGCGGGCGGTTGGAGGGGAAACGAGGGGGTCTCTCGTGCGGGTCGGGGACGCGTCGTTCACCGTCGCGGGCGACTACCGAGGTGCGGTGACGTGCTGTATCCGGCCGGAATCGCTGGACGTGAACGCCTCGCACAATCGCTTCGAGGCGCGCGTCGCGGAGTCGGAGTTCCTCGGCGACGGCTACAGGGTGCACTTCGACTGGAACGGCCGGTCGGTCGTCGCGCGCCTCGACGACGCGCCGACGGGCCGCGTGACGCTCGGTTTCGACCCGGACGACGCGGTCGTCCTGGAGCGCTGACGCTCAGGGCGCGACGCCGACGGTGAGCAGCGTCCCGAGGGTCCGGTAGCGCTCCACCATGTCCGCGCGGGTGTCGAACCCCTCGTGGGGGAAGGCGTCGGCCTCGGGGATGTCGACCTCGCGGTCGGGAATCGTGTCCTGTTCGGCGACGTGGAGGCCGGCGTCGCGGAACGCCGCGCGGTACTCGGATTTGTCCCAGCGCGTCATCTCGACGCCGATGCCGTCCTGCCAGCCGTGCGAGTGGACGTTCTCCTCGTAGTAGTTCACCGCGCAGTAGAAGGTGCCGCCGGGGCGGAGGACGCGGGCGACCTCCCGGAGGGTGTGGTGGGGGTCGGGCGCGTAGTAGAAGGCCTCCATCGAGAAGACGTGGTCGACGCTGTCGTCCGCGAACGGGAGGTCGTCGAAGTCGCCGACGACGTAGCCGACGGCGGGGTCGTCGGTGTAGGAGCGGGCGTTGCGCGCCATCTCGGGCGACCCGTCGAGGCCGTACGCCCGGCCGACGCCGCGTTCGCGGAGCGCGCGGAGGGCGTACCCCGAACCCGTCCCGAGGTCGAGGACGGTGTCGCCCGCCTCGACCGGCATCCGCGCGAGCGCGTGCTTCGCGGTGTGCCAGTGTCGGTCCTCCATCCCCTTATCGCGGCCCGAGGCTGCCCACTCGTCGAACTCGGCGCGGACGCTCATGGGGGAGTGGACGGCGCTCGGCGAGTAAAGCGTTCGGTACCACGTGTGGCCGGTCGGCAGGGCTCGTGGAGGAGCCGCGTCGGGGGAACGTGCGCCGCAGTCGCGGCGACGGGACTCCTCGTCAGAGCCAGAGCCGCCCCGTCGGCCGCGCGTTCCCTCGACGCAGCTACTCGTGCGTGTACGTCGCGTCGGGCGCGACGTCGTGGGTCGTCGCGATGCCGGTGCGTTCGAGCGCGTAGTGGCCGAGCAGGTGGGCGACGATGGCGACGACGATGCCGTTCAGCGCCGGGATGCCCGGGAGGAGGGAGGGGGCGGCGACGCCGGGGACGACGGAGCCGGCGGTGAGGACCGCGCCGAGACAGCCGAGGACGTACGCGGCGACCGGGACGGGCCGGAGAACGGCGAAGGAGACGTCGTCCATCCGGGGGACGCGGAGGCGCCAGCGGACGAGGAAGTCCGCGATGACGACGCCGCCGAGCGGCGGGACGTAGGTACCGAGGACGTTCAGCCAGGGGACCAGGAGGCCGGAGGCACCGAGGAGCGCGAGCGCGATGCCGACGACGCCGCCCGCGAGGACGAAGGGGCGCTTGCGGTCGTAGCCGAAGGCCTCGCTCCCGGCGACGCCGAAGGCGTACGCGGAGTTGTCGTTCGTCGTCCAGATGTTGAGTATCAGCGCGACGAGACCGACGGTGGCGAGTCCCTGCGCGGCGAGCACGGCGTAGAGGTCGCCGGCGGGCGTCACGTCGTAGACCGCGCCGCCGACCGCGCCGCTGACGAAGAGGAAGCCGTTCCCGAAGAGGAACGCGACGAGGCCGGCCCAGAAGGCGACGCGGGAGTTCTGGGCGAAACGCGCCCAGTTGGGGGCTTGTGTGCCGCCGCTGACGAACGTGCCGACGACGACGGTGACGGCCGCACCGAAGGTCATCGTCGTCCCGGGTTCGCCGGCGACGTGCACGAGGGCGTCGAGGCCGCCGACGTCGCCCGCGGCGAGCCAGATGGAGACGACGCCGACGACGAAGAGGACGGGGACGGCGACGAAGGAGAGTTTCTCCATCCCCTCGTATCCGACGTAGGCGCTGGAGAGGTGGAGGACGCCCCAGAGGAGCGTGATCGCGGCGACCAGCGTCGGGTCGGTGACGCCGAGGTAGGCGGCGGTCGGGCCGGCGACCATCGGGATGGTGACGCCGAACCAGCCGACCTGCGTGCCCCCGAGGAGGAGGTCCGCCCACTTCGCGCCCGCGCTCCCGAACGTGTAGCGGGCGAGGAGGACGGTCGTGAGACCGGCGCGCGCCGCGACGAGGCAGAGCGTCGCCACGTAGACGCCGAGGATGGCGTAGCCGACCGCCATCACGGTGAACGTCCGCTCCATCCCGAGTGCCGCGCCGACCTCCGCACCCGACCACATCGTCCCCGCGAAGAAGACGAAACCGAGGAGGACCGCGGAGATGCTGAGGAGGTCGCGGCGTTCGCTCCGCGGGACGTGATCGACCGGCCAGTCCGGGTCGGCCAACCCCTCCTTGCCGAGCACCGCGCGCCTGAGTAGCCGCCGCCAGTTCGTGTCTACCATGGGTGTGTTACCCGTACGGCACGCCCGGACGGGGTAAACGGTGTCGATACACCACACGGGAGGCGGATTTGCGAGCGAACGGCATCCTTTTCCCCGGACACCGTGACCGTTCGTCCATGAGCGACGACTACCTCGTGCGCGACGCGACGACGCTCGACGGCCGGCGCGTCGACGTCGCGGTCCGCGACGGGCAGATCGACGCGGTGCGGGAGGCCGGCGCGGTCGACCCCGGGGCGTTCGACGACGCGGATACGTTCGACGCCGACGGCCGCCTCGTCACGCCGCCGCTTATCGAACCGCACATCCACCTCGACGCGACGTTGACGGCGGGCGAACCGACGTGGAACGAGTCGGGGACGCTCGCGGAAGGAATCGACGTCTGGGCGGAGCGGAAGGGCGACCTCACGAAGGCGGACGTGAAGGCGCGCGCCCGCGAGACCATCGACTGGCTCGTGAGTCACGGCATCACGCGCGTCCGGACGCACGCGGACACCACGGAGGCGACGCTCACGGGCGTCGAGGCGCTCTGCGAACTCCGCGAGGAGCTCGACGCCGTCGACCTGCAGGTCGTGGCGTTCCCCCAGGACGGCGTCTTCACCGACCCCGCCCACGAGGACCTCCTCCGCGAGGCGGTCGACCTCGGCGTCGACGTCATCGGCGGCATCCCCCACAACGAACACACCCGCGAGGACGGCGTTCGGGACGTGAAGACGGCCGCCGACCTCGCCGAGCGCCACGACCTCCCGCTCGACCTCCACATCGACGAGACGGACGACCCGGGGTCGCGCTTCACCGAGGTGTTGGCGAGCGAAGCGCTCAAGCGCGGAATCGGCGACCGGACGACGGCGAGTCACGCGACCGCGCTGCACTCCTACCCGAACGCCCACGCCGCGAAGGTCGTGAGCCTGCTCGCGGAGAGCGGCGTGAGCGTCGTCACGAACCCACCGGACAACTCCGTCCTCCAGGGGAGTTACGACGACTACCCGCGGCGTCGCGGGCACACCCGTATCGACGAGCTCCGCGAGGCGGGCGTGACGGTCGGAATCGGCCACGACTCGGTCGTCGACCCGTGGTACCACTACGGCGTCGGCGACCAGCTCGACGCCGCGTTCGTCCTCCTCCACTACGCGCACATGGCGGGCCACGACGACGTCGGCCCGCTCTGGGAGATGCTCACGACGGCGAACGCGGAGGTGTTCGGCGTCGGCGAGGAGTACGGGCTGGACGCCGGTTGTGACGGGTCGCTCGTCGTCTACGACGCGCGCTCGCCGTTCGACGCCCTGCGGACGCGGGCGGCGCGACTCCGCGTCGTCTCGGGGGGGCGGGAGGTCGCGCGGACGGACCCCGCGACGCACACCGTCTCGCGCGGTGGAGCGACGCGGAACGTGACGTACGACCGGCCGTAGGGCCGAGCTTCCGTTTGTCTTCGCGCGCGCGAGCGCCGGCCGGCGGGCGGCGGGCCGACGCCGTGGGGGTTTATTCACGGCGGCGTGGTCACGCGGTGTATGGTCGGACGCAGTAAGCGCTACGCGCTCGCGGACACCGCCCAGCAGGTCGTCGGGGGGTTCCTGCTCGCCGGGCCGTTCGTCGTCACCGAGGAGGTGTGGGTGCTCGCCAGCAACATGCGGTGGTACCACGTCGCGTTGACGCTCGCGCTCGTCGCCGCCATCGGCTACGGCGCGCTCTACCGGGCGGACGACGACCGCGACCCGGAGCGCGAAGCCGAGGTCGCCGGGGTCCCGATCCGGTTCGTCTCGCTGATGGGCGTCTCCTTCGGGGCCGTGCTCATCCTCGCGGTGGCGTTTCGCGCCCCGCGGACGTTCGCGACGAACCTCGCGCTCGACCTCGACGGACTCGGGCTCGTCCTGTTCACCCTGAAGGCGACGAGCGTCGGCGCGGTGTTCAGCGTGGTCGGGGCCGCGACCGCGGACAGCGTCTTTTGATGAACGAGTCCACGGCTCACGGTGTGGACGGCGGCGCGCGGTATCGAAGCGGGGTCCGTGGGGGCGACGCGCGGCGGGACCGCGGGGCGGAGGTGTGAGAACACCCACCTCTAAGTCGGTGCCATACGCGTAGGCGGTATGGACTACCGGCTGGCGATAGACGGGGCCCCGGAGACGATTCCCGGCGGGACCGCCGTCCTCCTCCTCCACCCGAGCACGGGCGAGACGGACCGCATCGACACGGACTTCCTCAAGACGGACACCGACGGCTTCCTCGTCATCTCCACGCGAACGACCGCCCGCGAGGTCATGCAGAAACTCGACCACTACGACGTGGACGAGACGCGCGCACAGATACTCGACACCCTCTCGGTCGATCGGGGCTACTCGCGGCGCAGCGCCGAGAACATCCGCTACGTCTCCTCGCCGGACGACGTCGACGGCATCCTCACGGTCACCGAGGAGTTCCTCGCAGCCGACGAGGGGAAACGCCGGGTCAGTTTCGACTCGATAACCGAACTCGCGTACTACGCCGACGACGAGCGCGCGGTCGACGCCCTCGAACGCCTCACGCGACTCCTCGAGGCCTACGACGCCGTCGGGCTCTTCCACGTCTCGACGGAGGTCCACGACGAAGCGACCATCGAACGCTTCCGCGAACTCGCCGACGGCGTCCTCGACCTCCACGAGGACGGCAGCCTCGACGTCGACTTCTGAGCGCCCGCTCGCCCGTCGGTTCCCCGTGCACGCCCGCCCCTCCTCCTCCGCCACGCGTCCTCGCACCGACCCACAGCCGTGCCCGGACCCGTCGTCGTTGTCGTTCAGCGGGGGCGTTTCGAGAGCGAAGGAGTCGAGCCGTCAGGAGAAGACGCGTTCGGCCCACGCGACCGCGTAGCGCGCGCCGTGCTCGCGGTAGGCGGGGTCATCGAGCGCGTCGAAGGGCGCGGGCAGGTCGAGGCCGTGCTTGACGCCCGCGGCGGCGAGTTCCGCCGCATCAGTGAACGAGGTGTCGCCGCTCGCGACGGCGCGCCCGAGGCCGTCGAGGCGGGGTTGGAGACGCTCGCCCGCGTCCGTCCACGCGTCGTGGAGGGAGGCAGTTTCGGCCGCCTCGTCCCACGCCGAGAAGACCTCGCGGGTGTGGAGGCCGGCGTAGGCGTCGGACGCGGCGAGCGCGAGTTGGTACGTCGTCGTCGGGTCGGTCGGCGTCGCGGCCGCGAACTCCGCGTACGCGTCCCGGAAGAGCCCGAGGAAGTGTTCGGGGAGGTCGAGACCGACCTGCACGAGCGCCTCGGCGACGAGGAACGCGACGAAGTCGTCGGGTGACCCCTCGATGCGGGGTTTGACGAGGACGATGGGCGGGTCGGTCTGGGTCGTCCACGCGACGCTCCCGTCGCCGGGTGCGCCGACGACGACGTCGTCGCCGACGAGCGAGTCGAGAATCCGGGGATGGTCGGCGGGGAGCCAGTCGGCGTCGTAGCCGCGCGGCTCGACGTCGTCGACGACCATCGTCAACTCGGTGAGCGCCGACGTCGGGAGCACCTCGAAATCGCGCTCGGTGTCGTAGACGAGCGCGTCGGGCGCACGGGCGTCACGGACCGCGGCGATGTCGGCGCGAAGCGGACGCTCCTCGAACACGCGTCAGACCAGCGCGTTGACGATGAGAGCGAGCGACGCGATAGCGGACAGGCCGACGACGGTGAGGACGATCTTGGTGGCCGTACTCATACGCGACCGTCCGCCCCGGACGCACTTAAAATCGGGCAGTTCGTTCCGGTGCCGACCGGTGCACCGGAGGGCGTCTCCGGGGTCGCGTCAGTCGGCGCTCTCGGGGCGAGCGGGTTCACCACCCGCGGCGGCACCGTCCTGCGCGGAGAAGTAGGAGGCGAGCGCCGGGCCGGTGACGTTGTGCCAGACGCTGAAGAGCGCGGGCGCGAGCGCGACGAGGCCGCCGCCGAAGTGTGCGGCCGCGAGCGCGACGGCGAGCCCGGAGTTCTGCAGGCCGACCTCGAACGTCGTGGCGCGCACGCGGTCCTCGCTCATCCCGGCGGCGCGACCGACGAGGTTCCCCGCGGTGAGCCCGACGGCGTTGTGGAGGACGACGGCGGCGATTGCGGCCGCCGCGGCGCCGAGGATGACGCCCTTGTTCCCGGCGACGACGGCGGCGACGATGGCGACGATGGCCACGACGGAGACCGTCGGGAAGACCGTCAGGCCGATTTCGGCGAGCCGGGGTGCGTACCGGTCGAGGAGGTAGCGCAGCGCGAACCCGGCGAGGACGGGGATGAACACGACCTGCACGATGCTCGTGAAGAGGGACGCGAAGGTGACGTCGATTGCCTCGCCGGCGAGCGCGAGCACCCACGCGGGCATCAGGACCGGGGCCGTCAGCGTCGTCACGGTCGTAATGGAGACGGAGAGCGCAACGTCGCCCTTCCCGAGGTAGGTCATGACGTTCGAGGCGGTGCCGCCGGGGGCGGCGCCGACGAGGATCACGCCGAGCGCGAGCTCCGGCGGGAGACCGAGGACGAGCGTGAGGACGTAGGCGGCGACGGGCATCACGAGCCACTGGGTGAGCGCGCCGATACCGACGTCGCGGGGTCGCTCGACGATTCGGCGGAAGTCCTCCGGGAGGAGGGTGAGCCCCATCCCGAGCATGATGAGCCCGAGCAGCGGCGTGATGTACGCACCGATGGGGGTGAAGTACGTCGGCGCGTAGAGCGCGAGCCCCGCGAGGAGCACGACCCAGACGACGAAGAACTTGTTCGCGTACGACGCGACCGTCTCCAAGTAGTCGAGCGCGCTCACGCGCGCTCACCTCGGGAGTGAGACATTACCACGCGTTTCGACGAGGGAGGCAAAAACGTGGCTGTTGAGGCAGGAAGTACGAAGGCGTTCGAGCGGCGAGAAGTGGACGTTCAGGCGGGATAGGGGCGATTCAGGGGATGCGGAGGCCGGTCAGCGAAGCGAGCGCGTCACTCCTCGCGGCGGTCGGAGCCAGCGAACGTCTCGGGGACTTCGATGACGTACCGGCCGTTCTCCTGGAGCGCGATGATGTACTCCTCGCGGTCGTAGAGCTCCATGAGGTTGAGCTCGTACTGGCCGGGGGCGAGCACCTTGATGGACTCGAACTGCTCGTTGAGCTCCTCGCGGAGGGCCGCCATGTCGGGTTCGTCGGCGTCCGCGTCCGGCTCCTTGACGACGCGGCCCTCGCTCGGCGGGCGCTCCGGGAGGTCGTCGTCGGTGACCATCTCGCTGCGCGCGGACGCCTGCGCGGTGTCCTCGACGTCGGCGTCGGCGTCCGCGGCGGTCTCGTCTGCCGAGTCGTGACCGTCCGCGTCGTCGCTCGCTCTCGACCCCGTTGACGACGCACCCCCCGTTTCGGGTGCGTCGCCCCCCTGCGTGGTCGCATCGTCGCGCGGCGTGGCCTCGTCGGATGGGGGAGCGTCGTCCGGGGGCGGAGTCGGGGCCGAGTCGTCGCGGACGAAATCCCGGACCGTCGCCGCGGCCTTCCCGACGGCCGAGGGGACGCCGGTGTCGGGCCGCTCCGGTGGCTCCTCGGTCCCGTCGTCCGGCGCGTCGTCGGGAATCTCGCCGGGATGGAACTGGAACTTGTTTCCGCCGCACTCGGGACACCCCGAGAGCATCTCCTTCGAGCCGTCGGCGAACGTGTGCCCGCAGTTCGTGCACTGGTGGGGCATCCTACTTCCTCTTGAGGAGCGCGCTGATCAGCGTCTCGTCCTTGTGGAGCGACTGAATCTGGTTCGCCGGCCCGATGACCGTGAGCTTCGCCGGGTCCTCGTCCTTCCCCATGATCCGACCGAGGAGACCGGACTCCTTCGTCTCGCTGCGCGGGAAGGACTCGATTTCGATCCCGGTGAAGCCGTCGGGGTTGATTTCGGTCATCGTCACCTCGATGAGCTTCGACTCCTCGTCCGGGGTGAGCCCCTTCTCCAGGACGACGATGTCGCCGTCGTGGACGGAGTCGAGGATCATCCGTATCTTCTCCATGGAGGTCTTGTTCTCCATGCGCTCGGCGCTGATGAGATCAAGTTGAACGCCGTCGTCCGACTCCGGTTCCTGTTCAACCATCCGGAGTCACCCGAACTTCTCCGCGATCCGGTCGTAGACCTCGTCCATGTTCTCGCCTTCGAGCGCGGAGAGTTCGATGGTCTCGTGCTGCGGGAAGGCGTTGCGGATGCGCTGGACGTTCGAATCCTCGAGGTCCGTCTTGTTGGCGAGGATGAGCACCGGCAGGTCGCGGCTCTCGATGATGCCGATGAGCATCGTGTTCACCTGCGTGAACGGATCGGTCGTCGAGTCGAGGACGTAGATGACGCCGTCGACGTCCTCTCGGAGCCAGTGCATGGCCTCCGCGACGCCCTCGGTGGCCTCCCGGGAGCGCCGAACGGCCTCGTCTTTCTCCATGTCGTGATCGAGGAACTCCTCGTAGTCGACCTTCGTCGTCACACCGGGGGTGTCGACGATGTCGATGGAGACCGTGTGGCCGTCACGTTCGATCTCGACGTTCTCCTTGCGCCGCGCGCGTCGTGTCTCGTGGGGGATATGGCTCTCGGGCCCGACGGCGTCGCCGGTCCAGTCGCGGGCGATGCGGTTGGCGAGCGTGGTCTTCCCGGCGTTCGGCGGGCCGTAGATGCCGATACGCTTCGGGTCCTCGCTCTCGCCGGCGAACAGCTTCGCCGTGACCGCCGAGATGCTGTCCCTGAGGTCTGCGAACAGTCCCATCCTCTTTCTCTGATTACGGTACGAGCGCCCAGACGGGAATAGTTGACGCAGTATCGACCCCGTGAGTGCCCGTGGTACCCGTACCAACCCCGTGACTCGGCTTAAAGCTACGTCAGACACGGGGTCGGTCGGGCCGGAATCGATGGTAGGACCACGGTGAGCCGTCCGACAGGGATGCCCCCCACCCCTTCGTTTCGGGTGGAGATGGCGAACGAAGGGGGAGGGGGTGGGGAGGGACAGGGCAGTTCACGAACACAGCACGATAAGATAACCCCACTCCACCCCCGAAATATACTGCTGCTCTTGGAGTAGGGGTATGGTTTTCCGGACTCCTACTTAGCTCTTCGTCTTTCTAGACGGCCCCTCGCCGTGTCCCCCATCCCTCCTTAGTCCCGTTCCAGTAGAAACGAAGGGGTGGGGGGGTTTGCCCCTGTTTGCGGGCAACCCCCTCCATTTCGGGTGGAAAACGACGCTCGGCGACTAACCGAGAAACCGCCGTAATCGTCGGCGCGAACACCTGTCGGGACCAGTCCAGTCACGACACCCACAATCTTACCTCATCTTTAGCGATATATAAACCTCTCTTTCGTCTGGAGACTCCGTCACTTCCGCCGGTCGTCGGCCCCCGGTGGCAGGTCCGATAGCTGCGGTCGTGTGGTGAGTCGTCGACCCGACATCATATTCCGTCTTCTCTCCACCGACACAGTTCTCCGTCGACACTCACCGGCGGTCGAGCTCGCGATGGTGGTGGGCGACCCACGGCATATCACATTCATCGAAACCCTTTTGTCCGGACGGCTTCGTTTGTTTCATCTGCATCAACTGGACGGACCGGTCTCGAACGTGAGGCGGCAACGTCGGTGATCGGGGCGGTATAGACGCCGAGTCCGTCGATTTCCACCTGAAACGAAGGGGTGTACGTGATAGGATGACGGACGACGAACCGGACGGACGGCGGACGGCGAACAGGGATTTCGACGTCGAACTCGACGACGTCCTCGACGACGAGGAGGACGAGGGGGGACTCTTCGACGACTTGCTCAGCGGTGAGCCCATCTTCGAGAACAAGGAGGTCCTCAGGCCCTCGTACACGCCTCACGAGCTCCCCCACCGAAACGAACAGATCAACAACATGGCGACGATCCTCGTCGCCGCCCTCCGTGGGGAGACCCCATCGAACATCCTCATCTACGGGAAGACGGGGACGGGAAAGACCGCCTCCGCGAAATACGTCAGCCAGGAGCTGGAGAACACCTCCCGGAAGTACGACGTCCCCTGCGAGGTCGAGTACATCAACTGCGAGGTGACGGACACCCAGTATCGCGTCCTCGCGCAACTGGCGAACACCTTCATCGAGCAGAACCGCGAGTACGCACGCGGGCGCGTGCGC
This sequence comes from Halarchaeum rubridurum, assembly GCF_014647115.1. Taxonomy (GTDB): domain Archaea; phylum Halobacteriota; class Halobacteria; order Halobacteriales; family Halobacteriaceae; genus Halarchaeum; species Halarchaeum rubridurum. The sequence continues at coordinate 11,170 of NZ_BMOO01000011.1, read as the reverse complement.
GAACTCGAAGACCTGCTCTCGGAGGCCGACGACGACGCGAACGCGCTTACGGACACCGAGTTCGCCGATACCCGCGACGTCGAGCGTCGCATCGAGGAGTTCGAGCGCGACCTCGAGGACATGGAGGAGGTCCCGATGACGGGGTGGCCGACCGACCGCGTCTACTCCGTCTTCTTCGACGCCGTCGACTACGTCGAGCGGGTGGCCGTCATCATGCTCGACGAGATCGACAAACTCGTCGAGAAGTCCGGCGACGACACTCTCTACAATCTCTCGCGGATGAACTCCGAGCTCGACAACTCCCGGGTGTCCATCATCGGTATCTCGAACGACCTGAAGTTCACCGACTTCCTCGACCCGCGCGTGAAGTCGAGTCTGGGCGAGGAGGAGATCGTCTTCCCGCCGTACGACGCGAACCAACTGCGCGACATCCTCCAGCACCGCTCGACGGACGCGTTCAAGGCCGACGCGCTCTCGGAGGACGTCATCCCGCTCTGTGCGGCGTTCGCCGCCCAGGAGCACGGCGACGCCCGGCGCGCGCTCGACCTCCTGCGCACCGCGGGCGAACTCGCCGAGCGCGACCAGGCCGACGTCGTCACGGAAGAGCACGTCCGGCGCGCGCAGGACAAGATAGAACTCGACCGCGTCGTCGAGGTCGTCAGGACGCTCCCGACACAGTCGAAGCTCGTCCTCTTCGCCATCATGATGCTGGAGAAACACGGCGTCCACAACATCAACACGGGCGAGGTCTACAACATCTACAAGACGCTCTGCGACGAGATCGACGCGGACGTGCTCACCCAACGCCGCGTCACCGACCTCATCAGCGAACTCGACATGCTCGGTATCGTGAACGCCGTCGTCGTCTCGAAGGGGCGCTACGGGCGGACGAAGGAGATCAACCTCTCCGTCCCCATCGACGAGACGGAAGCCGTCCTCCAGGCGGACTCCCGGCTCGGCGACATCGAGAACGTCACGCCGTTCGTTCAGGCCCGCTTCGACAACTGAGCCGCCACCCGACTCACGCCCCGTCGCGGTAGCTCGCCCCGGTGTTCCATCGGAAACGAAGGGGTCCGTCCCTCTCTCGACCGGCGACGGTGGCACTCGCCTCGCCACCGACGCCGGCCGTCCTCGCCGCGTCCGCTACGCCGGCGCGGCGGACGCTCCGCCCGCGGACATCGGCGCGCCACTCGACGCCGCCGCGTCGCCCGCGACGAGCGGCGTGGTGAGGGCCGCATCACCCGTGACGACGAGGCGGACCCAGCCGAGCCACGGGATGTGGAACTCGGCGGTCCCTCGGACCCAGTCGGGCCGGACGGGGGCAGAGAGGCCGACCGCCTGGTCGTACGCCGGATTCGAGTCGCCCTTCGTGATGAACCCCGCGTGCGGCGCGGGGCAGTTTCTGAGCTCCTCGCAGCTCTCTGCGCCGAGGACGTAGTTCGAGTTCGCCTCGTCGTACCAGTTCTCGCCGTCGGCCACCCAGAAGCGTGCCCGGTGGATGATCGGTGTCGTCCCAGTGTTACCGTCGGGCGCGTAGACCACGACGTCGCCGGATTCGCCGAACTTCGCGTACCCCGTCTCCTGCCCGCTCTGATAGGTGACGACGCCGGTGGTGCCGGTCGCGCCGGCCCCGGCGAAGCGGTGTTCCTCCATGACGAAGACGAGGTCGCCCTTCTGGAGATGGGGCGTCATGCTGCCGGACTCGACGGCGACGAGCGGCGGCCAGAGCCCGCTGACGGCGAAGAGCAGGACGCCGACCAGGGCGACGACGAGCGCGCTGCTCACGAGTTCGCGCACGAAGAGGACGGCCTCGTTGTCGGTTCTGCGGAACCACCGGAGCGCCGCCAACGGGCCGTCGCGTGGGTCGGGGACGTCGTCCGCCATTACGGGCCGCTACGGCCGAACCGCGTTTCAAGCTTCCCACTCGACGACGGGTTCCGCAGTCCTTTTGCGCGCGGGCGGCGTGCTGGTCGTATCGTGCCCGACTCGACGCCCGTCCGGGTGGTCCGCGAACTCGCGAGCCGCGGCTACAACGCCGAGCGCGACGCCGTGACGCTCATCGCCGATACGCCCGACCCGGACGCGGCCGTCGAACGCGTCGTCGACGCCGCGGGCGACGACGCCCTCACGCTCACCGCCGCGGACGTCCGCGATACCCTCGATGACGGCTCGCGGACGTCCGCGCGGGCCGCCGACCCCGACGCCGCCAGCACCGACGGCGGCGCGGCCGCCCACGCATCCGAAACGGTGGGGAGCGCGGAGTTGCCGGACGCCCCCGCCGCACCCGAAACCGGGGCGCGTGACGACACGCGGGACGGGACGGCCTCCGCGGGCGCGTCCGACACCCCCGCCCGTGACGAGACGACGCGCGACTCGGACCGTGCGGACGCGACGAACCGTGCGGACGAGACGACGACGCACGACGGCCGCTCCCCGACGCCGCCCGAGGTCGCCGGCGACGTCACCGGCCACTCGACGGGGGCTGGCGAGTACGGCGACTTCGTGAGCGTCTTTCGAGACCGATACGAGCGTCTCTCGAAGAAGCTCCGCGGGCGCGTCAACCACCGTCCGACGGACGCGCTCGACACGATGCCCGGCGGGAGCGACGCCGCCATCGTCGGGATGGTGAACGACATCCGCTCGACCGCGAGCGGTCACTGGCTCATCGAGCTCGAGGACACGAACGGAACCTTCCCCGCGCTCGTCATGAAGGACCGCGACTGGGCGGACGTCGTCGACGAACTCCTCCTCGACGAGGTCATCGCAATCGAGGGGACGCTCGCCGACGACGGCGGTATCCTCTTCGCGGACAGCGTCCACTTCCCCGACGTCCCCCGGACCTACCGCCCGAGTACCGCCGATAGACACGTGCAGGCAGCGCTCGTCTCCGACGTCCACGTCGGCAGCCAGGAGTTCGCGGGCGAGCGCTGGGACGCCTTCGCCGACTGGCTCCACACCCCCGAAGCCGACCCGGTCGAGTACCTCCTGGTGGGTGGCGACATGGTCGAGGGCGTCGGCGTCTATCCCGACCAGGACGAGGAACTCGACATCGTCGACGTCTACGAGCAGTACCGCGCGTTCTCGGAGCGCCTGAAGGACGTCCCGGGCGACATGGAGATCGTCATGATTCCGGGGAACCACGACGCCGTCCGCCTCGCCGAACCCCAACCCGGATTCGACGAGACCCTCCGCGACATCATGTCCGCCCACGACGCGCGTATCGTCGGCAACCCCGCGACGGTCACCGTCGAGGGCGTCGACGTCCTCATGTACCACGGCGTCAGCCTTGATGAGGTCATCGCCGAACACGGCGACGAGTCGGTCTCCTACGACGCCCCGCACAACGCGATGGCCCAACTCCTGAAGAAACGCCACGTCGCCCCGCAGTACGGCGGCCGGATGCGCGTCGCCCCCGAGGAGAAGGACTACCTCGTCATCGACGACGTCCCCGACGTCTTCCACACCGGCCACGTCCACAAACTCGGCATCGGCGAGTACCACAACGTCAAACTGATAAATTCGGGGAGTTGGCAGGAGCAGACCGCCTTCCAGCAATCCGTCAACATCGATCCCGACGTCGGCACCGCGCCGATACTCGACCTCGATACCCTCGACATCACCGTTCGGATGTTCTGAGCGGTCGACTTTCCTCGCGTGCGACCGCCGGCGCTCGCTCGACCATCCGTTCGGGACGTTCCACTCGACGAGTATCCGCGTTCCGTCCCGTGTTCTCCACCCGAAACGGTGGGGGTTGCTAGTCGTTCTCGTCCACCGCGAGCCGGTAGCGTGTCGTCCGCTCCCCGGCGAAACGCGGCCCGTCACCGACGGCCTCGAACCCGGCGTTCGTCACCGCGTCGAGCGCGCCGTCGGCGGATTCGGGAACGAGTGCCTCGACGACCATGTTCTCCGCGCGCGCGAAGGCGACCGGTTCGTCGAGGAGCGCCGCGACCGCCGGCGTCTCGCCCGCGAGCCGCGTGACGTGGACCGCGTCGCCGCTGACCTCGTAGGCGAGGACGCCGACGACTTCGGGTCCGTCCGCCTCCCCCTCGGCGTCGTCCGCGCGCTCGGCGACGGCGACCCGTCGGTCCCGGACGAGCCGCTCCGCCGCGCCGGTTTCGATGCCGGCGAGGGCCGCGAGGGCGTCGACGTCGCCGTCGTGGGCGTCCCGAACGGTGGGCTGACTCATATCCGCGTGCTTGTACGCGCGTACACTAAAAATCGACACACGGGACCCCGTCTCCCGGATAGACAGGGTTATCCCCCCGCCGTTGCTACGCGTGTCCATGATTGCGTGTAACACGACTGGCGTCGGGGGATACCGATGCGCGTAGTGGCGAAGTTCGGCGGCACCAGTCTCGGCTCCGGCGAGCGCATCGACCGGGCCGCGGACTCCATCGCCAACGCCGTCCGCGAGGGCCATCAGATCGCCGTCGTCGCCTCCGCGATGGGCTCGACGACCGACGACCTCCTCGACGACATCACGTTCGACGCGGAGGAGGACGACCGCGCCGAAATCGTCTCGATGGGCGAACGGACGTCCGTCCGGATGCTGAAGGCCGCGCTCACCGCCCGCGACATCGACGCGGTCTTCCTCGAACCCGGCCACCCCGACTGGCCCGTCATCACGAACGAGCGCGGCGAGGTCGACGTCGAGGAGACCCGAAAGCGCGCCCAGGAACTCGCGGCGCAGATGGACGGCGTCGTCCCGGTCATCACCGGCTTCCTCGCGCAGGACCACGACGGGAACGTCACGACCCTCGGTCGCGGCGGCAGCGATACCTCCGCCGTGATGCTCGGGCGCTACATGGACGCCGACGAGGTCGTCATCGTTACCGACGTCGAGGGAATCATGACGGGCGACCCCCACGTCGTCGAGGGCGCGCGGAACGTCGGCGAGATCACCGTCGACGAACTCCGGAACCTCTCCTTCCGCGGCGCCGAGGTCGTCGCGCCCTCCGCGCTCACGTACAAGGACGCCGACCTCGACGTCCGCGTCATCCACTACCAGCACTCGAACCTCCTGACGGGCGGGACGAACATCGAGGGCGAGTTCGAGAACATCATCGACATGCGCGACGAACCGCTCGCTTGCATCACCGTCGCCGGGCGCGCCATCCGGAACAGCCCGGGCATCCTCGCGCGCCTCTCGAACGCCCTCTCCGAGGCCGGCATCAACGTCGACGGCGTCGCCTCCGGGATGGACTCCATCTCCTTCTACGTCGACGCCGACGTCGACGAGCGCGCCGAGACCATCCTCCACCGCGAGGTCGTCGCCGAGGACACTCTCTCCAGCGTCACCGTCACGGACGACGTCGCCGGTATCCGCATCCTCGGCGGGGACCTCCCCTCCCGGCCGGGCGTCATCCGCGACATCGTCAACCCCATCGCCGACGCCGGTATCTCGCTCCACGACGTCATCACGTCCGCGACGAGCGTCGCCGTCTTCGTCGGCTGGGACGACCGCGAGCGCGCCCTCGACGCCGTCCAGGAACACTTCGAGGGCTGAACGCGCTCCCACCTCGCCTCCGCTCCGTTCTCGCTTCCGTCCGGTTCGAGCTCGCTTTCTCTCTCCGGCCCGCCGTCGTCGCACCCGAAGGCTCCGGGATGGACACCGCCGCCCGCGACGTCGCGCGACCTTCGCAATAGCTATCCGGCTACCGGACGCCACACGAACCAATGGAACTCCCGCAACGCGAGCTCTCGGTCCTCGAAGCCGCGAGCGCAGACGAACCGACGCCCATCGCGGAGCTCGCGTCCGCGACCGGACAGAAACCGGAGACGGTCACGGGAGCCGCCTTCGACCTCGAAGAGCGCGGCCTCGTCACCGTCACCGAGGACACCGTCGCCGACGTCGAACTCACCGAGGAGGGCGAGCGCTATCGCCATATGGGCCTTCCCGAGGTCCGCCTCTACCTCGCCGCCCGCGAGGCCGGCGCGGACGAAGCGCCCGTGAGCATGGGCGCGGTGCTCGGCGACGCGGACCTGGAGGGTCCCGAGGTCGACATCGCGCTCTCGAACTACGCCCGGAAGGGGTACGGCGAAATCGCCTCCGGCGACCTCTCCGCGGACCCCGACGCCGACCCCGAGAGCGACCCCGAGGCCGCGGCGCTCGACCGGGTCGCCGCCGACGACACGGTCGACGACGACGTCCGCGAGACGCTCGAACGCCGCGACCTCGTCGTCGTCCACGAGCGGACCGTCCGCTCCGTCACGCTCACCGACGACGGCGTCGACGCGCTGATGGCCGGCGTGGAAGCCACCGAGGCCGTCGGCCAACTCACGCCGGAGATGCTCGCCAGCGGCGAGTGGGAGGACGTCGAGTTCGCCGACTACAACGTCGAGGCCGACGCCGAGACGCCGAGTAGCGGCAAGACCCACGTCCTGCGCGCGACCGCCGAACGCGTGAAGGACGTCCTCGTGGGGATGGGCTTCGAGGAGATGGAGGGCCCGCACGCCGACTCCGAGTTCTGGATCAACGACGCGCTGTTCATGCCCCAGGACCACCCCGCGCGAACCCACTGGGACCAGTTCGCGCTCAGCGAACCCAGCGAGGTCGACGACCTCCCCGCGGACCTCTTGGAGCGCGTCGAGTCCGCCCACCGCGAGGGCGTCGGCGACGACGGCGACGGCTACCACTCCCCGTGGACCGAGGAGATGGCCCGCGGCGTCGACCTCCGCGGGCACACCACGTCCCTCTCGATGCGTTACCTCTCCGGCCACCAGGTCGGCGACCTCGAACCCCCACAACGCTACTTCAGCGTCGAGAAGGTCTACCGGAACGACACGCTCGACGCCACGCACCTCCTCGAGTTCTTCCAGATAGAGGGATGGGTGATGGCCGAGGACCTCTCCGTCCGGGACCTCATGGGGACCTTCACCGAGTTCTACAGTCAGTTCGGCATCGAGGACGTCCGCTTCAAACCCCACTACAACCCCTACACCGAACCGAGCTTCGAGCTCTTCGGCACCCACCCGCGCACGGGCGAGGTCATCGAGATCGGGAACTCCGGGCTCTTCCGCCCCGAGGTGCTCGAACCGCTCGGCGTCGAGTGCGACGTGATGGCGTGGGGGCTCGCCCTTGAGCGCCTGCTGATGCTCACGCACGGCTTCGAGGACATCCGCGACGTCCACGGGACGCTCGCCGACATCGACTTCCTGCGGGACACGGAGGTGGTCTACTAATGCCCGTCGTCGACGTCGACCCCGACGAACTCCGCGACCTCACCGGCCACGACGAGAAGAGCGACGACGAACTCAAGGACGACCTCTTCGGGCTCGGCCTCGAGTTCGAGGGGACGAGTGAGGACGGCGAGTTCCAACTGGAGTTCGCGCCCGACCGACTCGACCGCCTGAGCGTCGAGGGCGTCGCGCGCTCGCTGCGCTACCAGTACGGCGACGCCTCGGGCATCTACGTCCCCGACACGAACGACGCCGAGTGGACCATCGAGGTGGACGACTCCGTCCCCGACGACCGGCCGTACGTCACGGGCGCCATCGTCCGCGGCGTCGACCTCTCGGGCGGCGCTCTCGAATCGCTCATCCAGCTCCAGGAGAAACTCCACGCGACGATGGGCCGCAAGCGCGCGAAGGGAGCCATCGGCATTCACGACCTCACGATGGTCAAGGGACGCTCCGGCCGCGGTGTCGACGAACGGGCGAGCGACGCGTCCGATTCGGACGCAAGCGCCGTCGCGGCGTCGAACTCCATTACCTACCGGGGCGTCGCGCCAGACGGCGACACCTTCGTCGCGCTCGACGACGACGCCGAACGCACCCCCGCCGAGGTCCTCACCGAACACCCGACCGGCGAGCAGTACGCCGACCTCCTCGACGACTACGAGCACTACCCCGCCATCTACGACGACCTCGGGCTCTTCAGCTTCCCGCCCGTCATCAACGGCCGACGGACCGAGGTCACCGCGGACTCCCGCGACCTCTTCGTCGAGCTCACCGGGACGGACCAGTGGACCATCGACCGGATGTGCAACATCATCTGCTACGCGCTCGACGCGCGCGGTGGCACCATCGAGGACGTCACCGTCTCCTACCCCGACGTCGACGTCGTCAAACCCGACTTCGAGACCGAGGAGAAGGTCGTCACCCACGAGCGCATCGAGTCCACGCTCGGCGTCGAACTGAGCGAGGACGACGTCCTCGACCTCCTCGGGCGCGCCGGCCTCGGCGCCGAGAGCGAGGACTGGGGCGAACAGGGCACCGACTACGTCGTCGAGGTTCCGCCCTACCGGACGGACGTCCTCCACCCCGTCGACGTCGTCGACGACGTCGGGCGCGCGTACGGCTTCAACGACCTCGTCCCGCGCTACCCCGACGTCTCCACGGTCGGCGGGCGCACCGAACGCTCCCGCCTGGAGCGCGCCGTCCGCGAGACGCTCGTCGGCCTCGGTCACCAGGACCTCCTCAACTTCCACCTCACGAACGAAGCCGAGAACTACGACCGGATGCGCCTCGACGCCGGAAGCGACACCCTCGGCGGCGGGAAGCCCGCGACTATCGCCGAACCGTACAGCGAGGATTACACCATCGTTCGCACGTGGGCGCTCCCCTCGCTCGTCTCGCTCCTCGAAAACAACACGCACCGCGCGTACCCCCAGGACGTCGCCGAGGTCGGCTTCGCCGCCGAGCGCGACGACAGCAACACCGGCGTCGCCGAACGCCGCACTGTCGCCGGGGCCGTCGTCCGCCACGACGCCTCCTACGAGGACGCCAAGGCCCGCCTCCAGGTCATCGCGCGCGACTTCGACGTCGAGCTCGAAACGCCCGCCACGACGCACCCCTCGTTCATCGACGGGCGGACCGCCGAGGTCGTCATCGACGGCGAATCCGCGGGCGTCGTCGGCGAACTCCACCCCGAAGTGCTCGTCGAGCACGACCTCGAAGTGCCCGTAGCGGCCTTCGAGTTCCGCCTCGACGCGCTCGCCGAGTAGGACGGCCTCCCCGTCGGGGACGCACGCCGGAGAACGCGTCTCACGCGATGCGACCGGTTCTTTCTGCCCGAGCTTTCGACTCCAGCAATCCGCCGAACGGACTCGACGGCGAAAAGGTGTGGTTACAGGTCCGCGCCGACGGCCTCGGTGATCGAGTCGAAGCCGTCGCGTTCCAGCAGGTCGAGCAGGCCGCGGTTGATGTCCGTGGCGATGGCGGGACCGCGATAGACCATCCCCGTGTAGAGTTGCACCACGCTCGCGCCCGCGCGAATCTTCTCGTAGGCGTCCGCGGCGGTGAAGACGCCGCCGACACCGACCACGGGGAGGTCGGTGCGCTCCGCGACGAAGCGGACCGTGCTCGTCGCGCGCTCGCGGAGGGGCGCACCGGAGAGCCCGCCCTCTTCGACGCGGTTCGGGTGGCGGAGCCCCTCCCGTTCCGTCGTCGTGTTGACCGCGATGATGCCGTCCAGGTCGAGTTCCTCGGCGAGCTCGACCCCGGCGGCGATTCCGTCCCGGGAGAGGTCCGGGGAGAACTTCACGAGGAGCGGACTCGCCCCGGCCTCCGAGAGTTCCGTGAGAATCTCGCGCAGCGCGTCGCTGTGCTGGAGGTCACGCAGGCCCGGCGTGTTCGGACTGGAGACGTTCACGACGAAGTAGTCGCCCGCGTCCGCGACGCGCTCGTACGTGTATCGGTAGTCGTCGGCCGCCTCGTCGAGCGGCGTTGACTTCGACTTCCCGATGTTGACGCCGACCGGAACGTCCGGGAGCGGGGTCGCGTCGAGCCGCGCGCCGATCTCGTCCGCCCCGTCGTTGTTGAACCCCATCCGGTTGATTATCGCGCGGTCCTCCGGGAGTCGGAACATCCGCGGTTTGGGGTTGCCCGGCTGGCGCTCCGCCGTGACGCCCCCGACTTCGAGGTGGCCGAACCCGAGCGCCGCGAGGCTCCGCGGGACGTGTGCGTTCTTGTCGAACCCCGCGGCGACGCCGACCGGGTTCGGGAACTCGTTGTCGAACGCGCGCACGCGGAGGCGGTCGTCGTCGACGCCGTACCGTCGGTCGAGTGCCGCGCGCGCCGGCGGGACCGACTCGACGCCGCGCAGGACGGTGTGAATCGCGCCGTGCGCTGTCTCCGCGGGCAACTGGAACAGCAGCGGCTTGAGGGTTCGGTACATGCCCCGTCTCAGAAGTCGTGCTCGACCTCGTCGGGGTCGGCCTTCTGGATGATGATCTTGTCCTCGCGCACGCGAACGAACACCTCGTCGCCGATGTCGAGCCCGGCGACGGCGAGTTCGTCCTCGTGGAGGTTGACGTGGGCGTTGTGGTACTCGCCGTCCTCGCCTTTCGCGCCACTCGGGCTGAGCTTCTTCTTGCGGACCATCAGGTCTAACCTACGACTACCTTCGGTGTAGCTGTTACTTAAGCCCTTTCGAGTCGTGAGTGCACCACTCCCGGCGTTCGGGCGTGCAGTCGGCCGATTCCGGCGGTACGTTTATCACTGAGTCTGCGTATTGTTGCCATGGTTGCAAGGTCATGGTACGCGAGGACGGCAAGCGGAACTTCGCACTCCGCGATACGGACGGCACCGAGGACAGCGTGTTCAGCGGTAGTACACCCCGACAGGCCGCGCTCAAGGCCGCCCGGCGACTCGAGTCGGTCGGCGAGAGCGAGGACGCCGCGCCCCGATCCGAGATTCGGCTCCGGGAGAAGGGGACCGACAAGGTCCACGTCTACGAGGCGTGGGCGTGGGAGTCCAACTCTCCCGACGACAAGCCCGACTGGATGCCCGCCGAGATAACGCAGGCGAACGTCGCGAAGCAAGGTATCGAACATCTCGAATCCCGGTAACAGAAACCGAGACCCTCGGTGTTCATTTCACTTCGTCACGTAGCGTGGCGTGCACGGGTACCACCCGACCAGACCGCACGCACGTCCGCGTGGGATGACCGGTCGGCCTCCGCCCGTGTCGCATCGCCGTTCTCTCGCTCGTCCCACCGTACCGTGATTCGCCGTGACGCAGAGGGGGTCGGTTCGACGGGCTTTTATGTACCCCGGCATTCTGAATGAATGCGAACGACGTGACGTGGCCCGGTTCACCCGGAGCCACCGACGAACGCCCACCGGTCGTCGCGGACATCCCTCCACGACGCGACTCGCTTCGAGCGAGTGTGGTTCGAGGGGGTTAAGTGTCCGGGGAGATTTGGTGGGAATACGAACGTCGTCTTGGA
>NZ_BMOO01000010.1 GCF_014647115.1 Halarchaeum rubridurum | reverse complement strand
GTAGTAAGGTACTCTACCCGTGATAGAGCGTCGTCTGAGTGGCAACGCTACCGAAAGAGACCGAAAATCCTCATGTAGTAGGTATCCCAACAAGAATGGCCGTCTCGAGAGATATCTGAAGCAGTTTTCACTCACCGATTCGTCCGAAACCATGCATCACAGCCCCGCTAAACCCGGTGTAGTCTCAACTTCCAGCGGGGTATAGTTCTGTATAGCGGTATGCGATTTATCAGCCCCAATATTGCATTTACGACATCGCTACCAGCCGAAAACACGGGATTGGGGGCGAAACGGAGTTGGTTTGTCTTAGAGTCGTAAGACCAACCAGATTTATTGTGTGGCCGACCGTGGGGGTAGGCACAGAACGTGGCTCCAACTCAGACCGGCGATGACGGGCGTGAACCCCAGGGGACGCGCCTGGAAGACGCCATCGACCGACGCCTGCGCGGCATCGACTCGGATCGCTACCGGGAGAACACCGCGACTGTCCTCCGCGAACTCGCCGCCTGGCTTCGTGCCCACCGCGACGTCGAGACGGTTGAGGCCGTCGACGACGATGACTGCCGACGCTGGGTACAGACGTACCTCCACGATCGCGTCGTCGACGAGGCCCACCCCCTCACTTTCGATACGGACCGTAACTTCTCGGCCGCGAGCGCACACACGTACTCCAACATCGCCCGGGCGTTCTTCTCCTGGTGTGTCGACGGCGAGCAACTCCTCGCCACGAACCCGATGCAGCCCGACCGCGTCAAAGACGAACTCCCGGAGGACACAGAGGAAGTCGAGCAGGGCCAGCAGTTCTGGTCGGCCGACGCTCGCGAGGCACTGCTTCGCTACGTCGACACGGAGGCACACGACGCCCTGGACGACGACGCACGGGACCACGAGCGGGCGTTCCGCGATCGGGCCATCGCTTACCTCCTCGCGGACACGGGCGCGCGTGGCGCCGAACTCTTCGCTGTCTCGGGCGACTCTGACCGCAACGGCATCCAGTGGCGTGACCTCGGCGACGGGGCCATCCGTGTCCTGGGGAAGTCTCGTGACCGCGAGACCGTGCAGTTCCCGCCGACGACGCGGAAGAAAGTTGACCGCTACCGGCGCGTCCTTGAGCCTGCCTCGGAGGACTGGCCGGTGATCCCCACGGCCGACGCAACGAGCAAGTACCGCGCCGTCCGGCAGACACTCGCCGACCGAGAGTTCGACGACGAGGAGATCGAGACGATTCTCGATAACGCCGACAATATTGACGAGGTCCTCCGCGAGTACGACGTCGCGCCGCCGGCGCTCACGACCGAGGGCGCCCGCCGCGTGATGCGCCAGCTCTGTGAGGACGCCGGCCTCGCCGTCGACGGCGAGTACCTGAAGCCGCACGGCGGCCGTCGAGGACTCGGCCACCGTGCGTACACCGAGCTGTCGGCAGAAGACGCCCAGAACATCCTCCGGCACCGAAGCATCGAGACCACTCACGCATCCTACACTGAAGCCAACACCTCCGACCTCTCCGAGGACGTCGACGACCTCCTCTACGGAGACGACTCAGCATAGACAAACCACCAGTATCAGGCCCCAACGATCTCGAAACAGTCACGCAAGTCCATTCTCTGCGCTTCCGGCACATACGCACCCGACGCCGTCGATGGGGCAATCAATGCCGCCTGGGCAGCCATCGACCAGTTCGACGCCGACGACGACCTCGCCGACCGGACTGTCGCCCGCATCCACGAAGCGGCCTCGCACTGGTACGACTACCTTCTTTGCCGGCAGCGGGCGAGCGTGAATCCCGTCACCGGTGTCGGCGAGGAGTACAACTGGGACCGCCAGACCGACGGCGACCCGGTCGCGCTCGACGCCACGCATGTGCGTGCGCTCACCAACGCAACGGAGACGGTGGCAGAGCGCCTGCTCGTGATCGCACTCTGCGGCTGGGGGATCCGCTCCGGCGAGGTCGCAGACCTCTACACCTCGCAGTTCGCTCTCACCGCCGACCCGCCCTTCGTCGCGTTCGACGAGCGGAAGAACGGCCCGGGCGAGGTCTCTCTCCTCTATGGCGTCGACGTCGTGGAGGATCGCCTCACCGAACTGAGTGAGCGTGAGGAGTGGAACGACCACCTCTTCCCGTCCTCACAGTCTGCGAGTGGCCACATCGCGACCCAGACCGTCCGGAATCGGTTTGCCGCCCTCGTCACTCGTGCTAGCCTGCCTCCGGAGATCGGCGGCGAGCCACCAGTTCCACAGATGGAGCGTCGGTTCTGGTACTCGGCGTACTCCGAGGCCGTCGAGGACGTCGCCGAAAGCATCGAGGACATCGCCGCCGAGCAGGGGTCGAGCGACTCAACGGTCGCCCTCGAAAACTATCTCTCCGACGAACGTGCCCGCCAGCTCCGCCGCGAGCATATGCGTGAGCGACTCAGCGAGGCCGTTGACTGATGCTGTCTCGCAAGGTGGCCGGCGTAATCGCGCTGGTGCTCACGCTCGCTGGCTGTGCGGACACGACATCGGTGACGTCGACGACATCAACCGTTCGGTACGGCTGATTCAGCCAGTGTTTCGGGTATTGATGCGAACGGCGATGGCGCATATACTTGATTCGAGGTCACCGTCGCTGCGGATACCTCCAACTTGAACGGTCACTGGTTCGGCATCTACATCAACGACACCTACGTCGGCCGGACAGGGGAATGCCGTAAGTCGGCTTGAAAAAGTGAGTGTAGCTTAGTTCTCGAGTTCGCCGTCGAGTTCGAGGAGCCGGTGGAGCGTCACGCCCTCGAGCTTGTACAGGAGGTCGGCGATCTCGCTGTCTTCGTTCAGCTGGTAGCGCTTGCTGTGCCCGTCGCCCGTGCTCCGGGCGAACTCGATCACGCCCAGCTCCTCAAGGTCGTCGAGGTGCTGGTAGACCGTGCTGCGCGCGGTGTCTGCAAGTCGGGCGACGTCGCTAACCGAGAGGTCGCGCCCGCGCTCTTGGACGAATGCTTCGATGATCTTCACGCGTGCTGGGCTGCTGAGCAGCGTGATAAGTGGGCTTCTGGCGTTTAGCTGCGACCCGCCGCCTTCGGTCTCGTGCACCGGTGTGGCCTCGGACATATCTCAGTGAACGAGATGCGAGGCTAAAAACGTTGTGCAGAAACAACGAACCCGTTCGACACAGTAAACACACTTAAGTAATAACCGCTCGTGATTACATACGCCGATGAATCTATCTAAATGGACGACTCTGAAATAAAATGCCGTGTCGTCGAGAAGCTTCTCCGAAACCGAGTCTTTGGCGACCACAAGTGGTCAATCGACCGTGCGGTAGACCACGCCCTTCCCAGTCACGCCGAGGGCCGCGGCCGCCAACTCATCAAGGACGAAATGATTCCGCAAAACGAAGCCTCCATCGAAGCCTATGGCGGCGGCGCACGCGAGAACATTCGCCTTGGCGACGCTGACACTGCCATCCAATTCCTCAAGGACAACGGTGGCAACATCCCCTTCGGCTTCGACTAGCGGTCACCGCGACCGTAGACCGAAGCTCAACACGAGCCTCTCTACCGTCTCCTTGGCACCGCTATACCGACTGGCGATGTAGTTCTTCTTGCCGGCCTTTGAGAGCACTATAAGCCCCTCAACGTCATTGACCTGCGGCGGGAGATCCTGGCTGGAGACAATCGCGTCGCCCTCAAGCCCGCCTCGAAGGACTGACCCGTGATCCCGACCGCCGACGCGACGAGTAAGTACCGCGCCGTCCGGCAGACACTTGCTGACCGGGAATTCAACGACGAGGAAATTGAGACAACCCGCGCATCGCACACCGAAGCCAACACCTCCGACTTCTCCGAGGACGTCGCTCAGCGGATCGAGCTCATCTGAAACCCAATCTCTCAACTCGACGTCTGTCCGCAACTATCAACGCTCAGCGGATCGAGTTCATCTGAAACGGTGCCCGGATCGGGGCACATAGACTCCGCTACCGGCGCTTGGCACATAGTGTTTCCGTCGACCCGCGATCCGCCCTGCGACCCGGGGGGTCGATGGCTCAGACGTCGCGGTGGACGATCTCCATTGGGGCGTCGCGCTCGGGGTCGCGCGGCGGGTCTGTGGGGAGCGTCTCAAGCGTCCCGCGGTCGGTTCACCCGGTGACCGCGAGGCCCATTGCGTCGAGGAGATCGTCGCGGTTGCCCGCGCGGAAGCGGCGACCGTGCGCGGGCGGGTCGTCGATGCGCTCGGCGACGAGGCGCTCGTAGGCCTCGCGAGCGTCGCCGTGCCGGTCAAGGACGTCGAGGCGCGCTTCGACGTCCTCGTCGTCGGTTTTCGCGGGCGCGATCGGACCGTCGCCGAGGCCGGCGAAGCAGACCTCCGGGTGGGCCTCGCGGACGACCCCGTGGGCGTCGGGGTGCTCGGCGAGGAGGACGTCGGCGTCGCGGACCTGCGGGAGGACGTTCCACGTCTGCGTGGTGAGCGAGCCGTCGGTCCGGGCCTCGACGCGGCGCTTCGCCGCGGCGTAGGTCGGCGCGTTGAGCGCGGCGTGCGGGGGCGCGAGGAAGACGCGGCGGCGCTGGCTCCCGAGGACCTCGCGGGCGCGGACGTCGCAGGCGCGCCGGCCGCGTTCGGGGAGACCGATCGGGATATCGACGAGGACGGACGCGGCGCCGCGGTGGGCGTGCCAGACGGGGAGGAGCGAGGGATGGAGGCGGGCGTCCCAACCGTCCGCGTCGCGGACGGCGGTGACCCAGCCGTTCGAGCCCCAGTCGACGCCGACGGCCACGGCGGTGTCGGGTGCGGCGGTCATACGCCCGGTAACGCCGCGGAGCGCCAAGAGCCTGCAGGGCGAGCGCATCGCTCTTACGTCTGCGCGTTCGACGTTCGGGCGTCGAGCATGGCATCCCGACACGGGACGGACGACGGAGAGGCGCTCTCGGACGCGCTGAAGGAGCGGGCGATGGATGAGGCGCCGGTGGGGATCACAATGACGGACCCGACGCGACCGGACAACCCCCTCGTCTACGTCAACGACGCCTTCGAGCGCATCACGGGCTACGAGCGCGAGGGGATCCTCGGGCGGAACTGCCGGTTCCTCCAGGGACCCGAGACGGCGACGGAGCGGGTGGACGTCCTCCGGCGAGCGGTCGAGACGGGCGAGTCGGCGGTCGTCGAACTCCGGAACTACCGAGCGGACGGCGAGGTGTTCTGGAACGAGGTGAAGGTCGCGCCGATCCGTGACGACGCGGGCGACGTGCGCTACTTCGTTGGCTTCCAGCGCGACGTCACGGAGCGCAAGCGCTCGGAGCTCGCGGTCCGGCGCGAGCGCGCGAACCTCGATCACCTCCTTAATCGGGTGGACGGTCTCCTGAGCGACGTCACGGAAGCGGTTGTCAGCGCGGAGAGCCGGGAGGCCATCGAGCGGCAGGTCTGCGAGCGCCTCGCAGCCGCCGAGACGTACGCGTTCGCGTGGCTCGGCGCGGTCGACCTCGTGGACGGAGTCGTCCGGCCGCGCGCGCGGGCCGGCGGGTCGGTCGACGCGGACGCCCTCACCGTCCCCCACGACGTGGACGACCACCCGGTCGTCCGGGCGCTTGACTCGGGAGCGGTTGCGGTCGGCGACGGCGGGGCGGGTGTCCCGGCGGAACTCGCGGATGCCGCCGGCGGGGTCGCGGCGGTCCCGCTGCGCTACCGCGGGACGACGTACGGGGTGCTGACGGTGTGCGCGGCGGAGACCGGCGCGCTGAATGAGCGCGAGACGACGGTGCTCGAGTCGCTCGGCCGGACGGTGGCGACGGCGCTGAACGCCCACGAGTCGCGGCGGCTCGCGGCGGCCGATCAGGTTGTCTCGCTCGCCTTCGACGTCCGGGACCGATCGCTGTTCGCCGTCGACCTCGCGACGCGCGTCGACGGATCGCTGGACTACCGCGGAGAGGTGTACCGCGGGGAGACGCCGGTGCTCTTCTTCACCGCCGACGGGAGCGCGGGCGCCGAGCGCGTCCTCGCGGCCGCGGACGCGTCGCCGGCGGTCGCGGACGCGGCCGTGGTCGGCGACGCGGACGAGGCCGCGCTGTTCGAGTTCCACCTCCCGCCGTCGTCGTTCCCAGCCGACCTCGCGGCGCGCGGGGTGCGGATCCAGGGGATCGACGCCGCCGACGGCGCGGCTCGCGTCGAACTCGAACTCCCCGCGGGCGTCGACGCCCGCGCCGCCGTCGAGCGTGTCCGCGAGCGCTACGACGGCGTCGAACTCGTGCGCTACCGCGAGGACGAGCGGCCGCCGACGACGGCGCGCGACTTCGCCGCGACGATTGAGGAGCGCCTTACCGACCGGCAGCGCGCGGCGCTCCAGCGGGCGTACCTCTCGGGCTACTACAATTCGACGCGCATGGCGACGGGCGACGAACTCGCGGCGGCGATGGGCGTCTCGCGCGCCACCTTCCACCAGCACCTCCGCGCTGCGGAGCGCAAGGTGTTCGCCGCCTTCTTCGATCGGCATACCTGACTAGTCAGGTATGCCTCCTTTGTCGGCCCGCGAGCTATCTATGGTCGAGAGCCACCGACCGGCCGGTCGCGACCGGGCGCCCGTGTGGGTCAACTGTCACCAATGATCCCCTCTGACGACGTCGCCACGAGCAAGGCGATACAGCAGCGGACCGGCAAGACCTTCGCCGTCGCCACCCGCGTCCTCCCCAAGCGGGCCCGGCGGGCGACCTACGTCCTCTACGCGTTCTTCCGCGTCGCAGACGAGGTCGTCGACGACCCGCAGGGGGCGACGCCTACCGAGCAGCGCCGCGACCTCGCGCGCCTCCGCGCGGCCGCGCTCGGCAAGGCGGAGACGGACGACCCCGTGCTCCGCGCCTTCCGCGATCTCGTCGTCTCGTACGACATTTCCGAGTCGGAGATCGAAACGTTCCTTGACGCGATGGAAATGGACGTCGACACGCGACGCTACGACACCCACGAGGAGCTGGAGACCTACCTCCGCGGGTCGGCCGTCGCTGTCGGGAACATGATGCTCGCCGTGATGATGGAGACGTACGACATGGACGCGGAGACGGTCGATCGCGCTCGCCCGCACGCGAAGGCGCTCGGCGAGGCCTTCCAGCTCACGAACTTCCTGCGCGACGTCCGGGAGGACGTCAGGGACTACGATCGCATCTACCTCCCGCGAGCCACGCTGGAGCGCCATGGCGTCACCGAGGCGGAGATCCGCGCGTGCACCTTCTCGGAGCGCTTCGCCGCGGCGATGCGCGCGGAGCTCCGGCGCACTGAGCGGCTGTACCGCGAGGGGGTCGCGGGCATCCGCTACCTCCCGGAGCCGTGTCGCTTCGGAGTGCTGTGCGCCGCGGTGCTGTACGCCGACCACCACCGCCTCGTCCGCGAGCGCGGCTACGACACGCTCACCGCGCGCCCGACGCTGTCGACGCCGCGGCGCCTTTCGCTCACCGCGCGGACCTGGTACCACTGGAAGCGGATGGGCGACCCGCTGACGGCGTTCCACGCCGCGAGCGACGTGCCGGCGGTCAAGGGCGACCGGACGGAGCGCGCGCGGCGCGGCGACGGGGTGCGGACCCGGGCGCGCTCGGTCGCGGCCTCCCTCTCCTCCCTGCTGGGGGTGGGAGAGTGACGCGGTCGGTCACGGTCGTCGGCGGGGGCTTCGGCGGCCTTTCGACGGCGTGCTACCTCGCCGACGCCGGCTGGGACGTGACGGTCGTCGAGAAGAACCGACGGCTCGGCGGGCGCGCGAGCGTCCTCGAACGCGATGGCTTCCGCTTCGATATGGGACCGTCGTGGTACCTGATGCCCGATGTCTTCGAGCGCTTCTTCGGCTACTTCGGGAGCGAGCCGACGGACTACTACGATCTCACGCACCTCGACCCGCACTACCGGGTGTTCTTCAAGGGGGAGGGCGACGGCGCCGACCGCGTCGACCTCGACGGCGACGTCGAGCGGACGAAGGCGCTCTTCGAGTCGTACGAGGACGGCGCGGGCGAGGCCTTCGAGCGCTACCTTGCGACGTCCGAGGAGACCTACGAGGTGGGGATGGAGCACTTCGTCTACACGGACCGGCCGAACTTCCGGGACTACGTGGACTGGGACGTGATCCGGAACGCCCGCGGGCTCGGCCTCCTTGGGACGATGGACGAGCACGTCGCGGACTACTTCGAGCATCCCCGGCTCCGCCAGCTCGTCCAGCACACGCTCGTCTTCCTCGGCGGGTCGCCGTCGAACACGCCCGCGCTCTACAACCTCATGAGCCACGTCGACTTCAACCTCGGCGTCCACTACCCCGATGGCGGCATCGCGGCCGTCGTCAACGCCCTCGTCGCCCTCGGGGAGGACCTCGGCGTCACCTACCGGACGGGCGCCCCCGTCGCGGCGATCCGGGGCGAGCGCGGCGAGATGCGCGCCGAACTCGCGAACGGCGAGATCCTGCGCACGGATGCCGTCGTCTCGGACGCCGACTACGCGCACACGGAGCGTGAACTCCTCGACGCCGACGACCGCCAGTACGACGCCGACTACTGGGAGTCCCGAACGTACGCGCCCTCCGCGTACCTGCTCTACCTCGGCGTCGAGGGCGATCTCGACCCCCTCGCCCACCACACGCTCGTCCTCCCGGACGGCTGGGACGAGCACTTCGACGCGATCTTCGACGACCCAGCGTGGCCCGACGACCCCGCCTACTACCTCTGCGCGCCCTCAGAGACGGACGACGCCGTCGCGCCCGACGGCCACAGCGCCCTGTTCGCGCTCGTCCCCATCGCGCCCGGGTTGGACGACGGCGACGCGATCCGCGCCGAGTACCGCGACTTGCTCCTCGACGATGTCGGGACCCACACCGGCCTCGACCTCCGCGAGCGGATCGTCGTCGAGGAGGACTTCTGCGTCTCCGACTTCGCCGCCAGGTACAACGCCGCTGAGGGGAGCGCGCTCGGCTTCGCCCACACCCTCCGGCAGACCGGACCGCTGCGCCCCGACCACCGATCCTCGGCGCTCGACGGCCTCTACTTCACCGGCGGGTACACCCGGCCCGGCATCGGCGTCCCAATGTGCCTCATCAGCGGCGAGCACGCCGCGAACGCCGTCCTGGAGGATTTCTCGCGCGTCGACGCATGAGCAGGCTCGCCCGCGCGCTCCGGCGCTCGCGCCCGCGCTTCTGGCTCTACCTCGCCGGCCCAGCGCTCGTCGGCGTCGCCTACGCCGCCGACGGAGTCGGGGACCTGCTCTCGCTCCCGGTCCTCGCCCTCGTCGCCTACTTCCTCGTCCCCGCGAACGTCTACCTCTACGGCGTCAACGACGTCTACGACGCCAAGGCGGACGCGGAGAATCCGAAGAAATCGGAGCGGGAAGTGCGCTATCGCGGCGAGCGCGGCGTCGTCGCGCTGGTCGCGCTCTCGGGCCTCCTCGGCCTCGCGCTCGCCGCGTGGCTCCCCGGGGCCGCCCCGTGGATCCTCGGCTTCCTCGTCCTCGGGTGGGCGTACAGCGCCCCGCCGCGCCTGAAGACGAAGCCGCCGCTCGACTCGCTCTCGAACGGCCTCTACGTCCTCCCGGGCGTCGCGGCGTACGCCGCGGTCGCGGGGTCGCTCCCGCCGCTCCTCGCCGTCCTCGGGGGCTGGGTGTGGACGATGGCGATGCACACGTTCTCCGCGATCCCGGACGTCGAACCCGACCGGCGCGCGGGCCTGCGCACCACCGCGACGGTCCTCGGCGCGCGCCGCGCGCTGGCCTACTGCGGGGCGTGCTGGCTCCTCGCCGCGGGCGCCTTCGCGCTCCTCGATCCCCGTGCGGGCCTGCTGTTCGCGCTCTACCCTGCCCTCGCGCTCGCGCTCGACCTGCGGGGCGTCGACCTCTCGCGGGCCTACTGGTGGTTTCCCGCGCTCAACACCGCCGTTGGCGCGGTCTTCACCTGTGCCGGTCTCTGGGGGGTCCTACGTGGCTGACGCTCGCCGCACCGCCGCGCAGGCGCGCCTCGAGACCGTCGTCGCTGAGAACCGCTTCGGCATCGCGGTGCTGGCGCCGCTGATTGGCGCGGCCTCGCTCCTTGCCGGGGCGCGCGGTTTCCTCCCCGCGTGGCTCGCGTTCAGCCCCGCGCTCCTCGTCTTCGGGACCGCGATGCTCCGCTTCCCGCTCGCCGCCGCGATCGGCCCCGAACTCGATCGGCGCGCGCTCGCGGTGCTCGCCGCGCTCTGCGGCTACACGTACCTGATCGAGCACGTCGGCGTGACGACCGGGTGGCCCTACGGCGCGTTCAGCTACGGCGTCGAACTCGGGCCGATGGTCGCGGGCGTGCCGCTCGCGCTCCCGCTGTTCTTCCTCCCGCTCGTCCTGAACGCCTACTTCCTCGCGCTGGCGCTCCTTGGCGAGCGGGCGCGCGCCCCTCACCTGCGCCTCCCCGCCGCCGTCGGCCTTGTCCTCCTCGTCGACTGCGTGCTCGACCCGGGCGCCGTCGCGCTCGGCTTCTGGTCGTACGCCGACGGCGGTCTCTACTACGGCATCCCGCTCTCGAACTACCTCGGGTGGGCGCTCTCGGGGAGCGTCGCGGTCGTCACCCTCGACGTCGCCTTCGACCACCGGGCGCTGCGCGCACGCCTCGACGCCTGCTCGTTTGCCCTCGACGACCTCGTGAGCTTCGTCGTCCTCTGGGGGCTGGTGAACCTCGCGTACGCAAACTGGGTGCCCGTGCTCTGCACCGCCGCGCTCGTCTGTGGCCTCCTCGCCACCGACCGCTTCGACCTCGCGCTCGCCCGCGGCGACGGCGAGGGCGGCGTGCGCGAGTGGGGGTGACGGGCTACTCGTCGACGTCGGTCTTCACGACGACCGCCAGGCGCGCCGTCAGGCGGAGCACCTGATCGGTGACGTTCCCGAGGAGCGCGCGGTACTCCTCGGAGCGACGCCGCGTCCCGAGGACGAGTAGGTCGGCGTCCACCTCCTCCGCATAGGTGACGACCGTCTCCGCGGGGTCGCCACGCCGGAGTTCGCCGGTGACGTCGACGCTCGCACCGCCTCGCCCGCCTCCTTGAGGCCGTGCTTCGGGCCCTCGGCCTCGTCGACGTACTCGTCGCCGCTGTACGCCTCGTACACCGATTCGTCCACGACGTAGAGAGCGCGTAGCTCGCCGCCGTGCGCGGCCGCGAGTTCAACGGCGCGCTCCTCAGTCGCCTGCGCGAGTCGGTCGGCGACGAGACGTCGCTCATCGGCTTCGCGGGTGGCCCGTTCACGCTCGCCTCCTACATCATCGCCAGCGGCTCCTCGCGCCACGACGAGATCCGGCAGTTCCGCGCGCGCCATCCCGACGCGTTCGCGTCACTCCTCGACGTCATCGCGGATGCCGTCCTCGCCTCACTCCAGTACCAGATCGACCACGGCGCGGACGTCGTCCAACTCTTTGACACGTACGCCGGCGAACTCGCGCCCGCGGACTACCGGGAGTTCCTCCTGCCGCTCCATCGGTGGATCTGCACGGGCGTCGATGCGCCCGTCATCCTTTTCGTGCGCAACATGGCGGGCCGCCTCGACGCGCTCGCCGACGCCGACCCGGATGCGGTGAGCCCCGACTGGACCGTTGACACTCGGAGTGGGGCGGAAAGGCCAGTAGTCACGCTGCGTCGATGCTCGCCGGTGAGACAATCTAGATTGCGGTTGACCAGGAGGCCGACCGCCGTGGGAGCTACGGTCGCCTTCTCGTCTACGCCTACACGCCAAATGGGGCGAATTTCAACCGGCAGATGCTCGAAGATGGCTACGCCCGTTTCTACGACAGTTCGTTCTCGAATCGGAGCGACTTCGCCGACGCCGAGCAGCAGGCCCAACTACTCTCAATCGGCCTCTGGGACTTCGACGAAACAACCCAGTCCACGACGACGCGAGGGGAGAGCGATGATGTTCCGCCTCCGCCACCAGATGGTGACTATGACTGCTCGGACTTCGGCACGCAAGCCCAGGCCCAACAAGCCCTTGACCAGACTGCTGGTGATCCACACCGACTCGATGGCAACGGCGACAGCGAAGCCTGCGAATCACTCCCCTAACTCGGTTTCCTGCCGTCGATGCCTCTGCCAGGATAGAAAACTGTCTCAGATCGGTGAACATACAGTGAAAAGGCAACGCGTGTGTCTGAGGGTGTGAATTTGTGGCAGCGCGACGACTAGCTCCGACGGCCCACTCCTCATGGCGCGTCCGAATGCTTATCCGGTTGATTCACGAGGCGTCGAGACTGATGAAATTCTCGCCGCTGAGATGGTCATAGATCGGGAGTTTGTGGCTTCCTGGGGTGTGCGTCTCGTGGTAGCTGTAGCTCGGCCGAACGTCGAGGACGAACGTTTCGCTGGCTTGTCCCCATACTTCTATGGGAAGTTGTTATATTGCTCAATATAAACAATTCTACTTTGCTCGAAGTGATGAGCGCTTCACTGAAGATCAGGTACGAAACGAAGGCGGTCAGACGAGAAGTTGGATGTCGGCGTCAGCCATGTCTTGGATGGCTGTGGCGGCGCCAACACCAGTCGTGACGCCATCGTAGAAGTCGTCCTCGTCGTAGTCCATGAGGTCGATGGTCATCTGACACGCTTGGAATTCGACGCCCATGTCGAGCGAGGTGTCAATAAGCTCCTCGATGGTCGCGGTGTCGTTGTCCGCGATGCGCTTTTCCATCATCTTCGTCGTCATTCGATCCATTCCGGGAAGCGCGGCGACGGCGTTCGGAACGGGCATGTTCGGGTTGCCGACCGAACTGAGCTTGAGACTCTTCGAACGTTCCTCGTGGAGGATATCGAGTCCCCAGAAGGTGTGGAAAACGGTGACCTCATAGCCGAACGCCGCCGCGGTCGAGGCGAGGATGAGGGGTGGGTAGGCCATGTCGAGCGTCCCTTTGGTGGCGATGATGGACATCTTCGGCTGCCCGTCGCCTACCTCAGCCTTGAGGTCTGCAGTTGTCTCCTCTAACTCTTCGACTCGCGCTTCCAGCTCTGCGCGACTGGGGTCAGTCTCATCGTCGGGAGATGGTGTGCCAGTACTCATTGTTAGATCATTCCGTCTTCCGCACGTAGTGCGTGTAGACGTCCTCGCCGTCCGTCTGGTCAAGAAGTTCGACGCCGTCAGTCGTCTCGGCCCAGCCGCCGAGGTCACTCATGCTTCCGGGGTCGGTGGCGAGCACTTCGAGGATGTCGCCCTCGTCGAGGTTGTCGGTCGCTTGCTTCGTCTTGACGACGGGCATCGGGCAGTTCTGTCCTTTCACGTCGAGCGTCTCCGTGACTTCGTAGTCTACCATGATATTGGCCTCACCACCCAATATTGGGGCTGCGCTGAAAAGCATACCGGTAGTAGTTCGCCTATTGCACACTCTCAAACTCGCAGATAACCTATTACTGTCGTGTAAGCGCCTATAATGAGATTATAGCAAATAGAGTATTGTGTAGTAATTGTACTACTATGCAAAGTCTTATTTGCGGTCGGCCGATACAGAGGAGTGAGATGAGCGACAACGCATTCGTGACGACCGAAGCCGCAGTTGAGGAAGTCACGCCGGAGCGACTGAAGGAACGCATCGACGCCGGCAAGGATGTCTTCCTCCTCGACGTCCGCTCGGAGAGCGACCACGAGGAATGGCGTATCGACGGCGCGAGCGTCGAGAGCGTCAACTACCCCTACTTCGAATTGCTCGACGGCATTCCCGAAGAACTCCACGAGCGACTCCCCGACGATCAGCGGATCACGGTGCTCTGCGCGAAGGGCGGTTCCAGCGAGATGATCGCCAAAACGCTTGAAGACAACGGGTACAACGTCGAGCACCTCGAACGTGGTATGATGGGATGGGCGCGCATCTACGAGTGCGTCGAACTCGACACCGACGGTGATGCGACCATCGCGCAGTACCGGCGGCCGTCCTCGGGCTGTCTCGCATATCTCGTCGCGTCCGACGGTGAAGCCGCAGTTATCGACCCGCTGCGGGCGTTCACCGAGGAGTACGTGCACGACGCCCGCGCGCTCGGCGCCGACCTCACCTACGCCGTCGACACGCACGTCCACGCCGACCACATCTCCGGCATCCGAGCCCTCGCCGAGGAGGTCGACGCGACGGCCGTTCTTCCCGAAACGGCCGATGCTCGTGGCGTCGACTACAACCGTGAGTACGAGACGATCGCGGACGGCGAAACCCTCCATATCGGCGATGTCGACGTCGAGGCGATCCACACGCCTGGGCACACGACGGGGATGACGACCTACCGCATCGGGAACGTCCTCTTCACCGGTGACGGCCTCTTCACGGAGAGCGTCGCGCGTCCCGACCTCGAAGACCCCGAGGCCGCAAGGGACGCCGCACGCACTCTCTACGAGAGTCTGCAGGCCCTCATCGAGCGCTTCGACGACGACGCGGTCATCGCACCCGCCCACTACTCGGATGCCACGACACCGAACGACGACGACACCTACACTGCCGACCTCGGGACGCTCGTCGACACGATGGACGCCCTCACCATGGACCAAGAGACGTTCATCGACTACATCGTCACCGACATGCCACCGCGACCCGCGAATCACGAGAAGATCATCGCGACGAACCTCGGCCAGCAGGCGCCCGACGACGAGACAGCGTTCGAGCTCGAACTCGGGCCGAACAACTGCGCGGCGAGTGAAGACGCCATGACGAACTAATCATGGATGCGTTCACTCCACTTCTCGCGTCCGGGCTTGAGGGTCTCTTCCCGAGAGGAATCCTCCCCTATCTCGTGGGCGGATTGCTGGTTGGCCTCGGCGCCACCATCATCTACCTCTCGACGGGCATTATCGCGGGCGCGAGCACGTTCCTTGAGTCGACGCTCTCCTACGTCTCCGGCGTCGAACGCTTCAACCGTTACAAGTACGTCCAATCGCGTGACTGGCGTGTCGTCTTCACACTCGGCATTATCGCCGGCGCTGCCCTCTGGGGATTCGTCCTCGCGCCCGATCCCAGTGCGTGGACGACGGACGTCCAATGGTGGCGGCTCCTCGGTGGCGGCGTCCTCGTCGGAATCGGGACGCGCCTCGGAAAGGGTTGTACGAGCGGGCACGGCGTTTGTGGCGTCGGCTCGCTCTCCGAGACGTCGCTCGTGAACGTCGCGACGTTCATGGCGTTCGCGATCGGGACTGCACAGCTCGTCGCCGCCCTCGGGGTGAGTCCATGAGCGAGCGCGAGAGCGCGCTGTTCCTGCCCGCCATCTTCGTCGGTGGCCTCGTCTTCGGGCTCGGGCTCGCCATCAGCGGGATGGCCCGCCCCGAAGTCGTCTTAGACTTCCTCCAGTTCGAGGACTTCGGCCTCCTCTTCGTGATGGGCGGCGCTGCCGTCGTGACGGGACTCGCGTTCTTCCTCGCGACGACCTTCCTTGATCGCGCGCCACTGACCGCAACCGAGTACACGCGGCGCGTCAAAGAATTCGATCGGAACGTCGTCGTCGGCGGCGTGATCTTCGGTGTCGGCTGGGGCCTTTCCGGCATCTGCCCGGGCGCTGCCTACGCGAGTGTCGGTATCGGGAACTTCCCCATCCTCTGGGCGATCGCAGGGATGTTCATCGGTGCGTACGCGCAAGGCTACGTCCGCAGTCGCCTCGCGAACACCGTCAACTAATCATCCCATGTTTCAACACATCCACACCGCATCCCCACGCCAGCAGAATTGTGTAGTATTGGAACTACAAGAACAAACCCTGGTGGTCTGAGATGCTCGGTCTCGAAACCCTCAGCGGCCCCCTGCAGGCGGTGGGGACAGTCGGCGTCGTACTCGCCGAAGCGCTCGCCCTCTACGTCGGCTACGGAGCGCTAAGCCATCTCGCCCAGTCAACCATCCTCACCACTGTAAGAGGTGACTGACGATGGAGCTCTTGGGACTGAGTCTGCTGATGGTCGGCGTGTTCGTCGGGTTCGGCCTGCTGATCGGAACCCTCTTTGGGTTCTTTGGGATGGGCGGATCATTCCTCGTGACACCCGCACTGCTCGTACTCGGGTACCCATCGACAGTCGCCGTCGGCAGTGGGCTTGCGTTTGTCTTCGGGACGAGCGTCATCGGCGCATTGCGCCACCGCGACCACGGCCAAGTCGACTACAAACTCGCGGCCATTATGACTGCCGCGATGACCGCTGGCATCGAACTTGGGAAGAGCGTCGTATTCTTCCTTGAGGCGACCGGCATGGCCGACCTCGTTATCAACGTCTCGTACGTCGGCCTACTCGCACTCGTCGGCTTGTTCACGCTCCGCGACGCCTGGACGGACGAGAGCGACGACGAGAGCGGGGCCAGCCTTGACCTTGCCGAACGCGTCCAAGCAATCGAAATTCCGCCGATGGTCACCTTCCGTGGAGACGTCCGCGTCTCCGGCGTGATCGTCGCGGCAATCGGTCTCGTTATCGGCGTCCTCTCGGGCTTCCTCGGTGTCGGCGGCGGGTTCCTCCTGATGCCCGCCATGATGTACGGGCTCGGCATCCCGGCAGCCATTGCCGTCGGGACGGACATCCTCCAAATCACGATTTCCGGCGCCTTCGGCGCGTTCACCTACGCGCAGTCCGGAGCGGTCGCCCTGCCCGTTGTCGCGTTCCTGCTCGTTGGAAGCGCACTCGGCGCCCGCATCGGTGCGGGCGCCACGAACCTCGTCGACGAGGACGAGATCAAGGGCTACTTCGCCGCAATGTTGCTCGCCGGCAGTCTTGCCGTCGCGACAAACAAACTGGGGAACATCTACGGCATCGCGGCCCTCAACACCGTGAGCACGGTGCTCATCTTCGGAGCCGCGTTCCTCGTGAGCGGCGCCGTCGTTCTCGCTGCCGTCTGCCGCCTCCGCAGTAACGCATCCAGCACGTGGTGCCGGCTCACCACATCCTAACCCTCTATACCACGTTCTCAGCCACAGTGTAGCACTCGGAGCGTAGCAGTATCAGCTTGGCTTCGCGTCATCAGTCAACTCCCGATCGTGGGGTATGAGAACTGCCCCCGATATTTTTCACATCACGCGATAGATTCTGTAGTATGGTCGCTAATAACTCTGTGGCGCTCGTGACGGGTGGTGGATCTGGGATCGGTCGAGAGACCGCTCTTGAATTCGCTGCGGAAGGAGCACGCGTCGTCGTCGCGGATGTCGACGTCAAGGGAGGCGAGGGGACCATCGCCGACATCGAAGCCGACGGTGGCGATGCATTATTCGTGGAGACGGACGTCACTGACGCCGCGGAGACCGAGGCGATGGTTGAAGCCGCCGTTGAGGAGTATGGATCCCTTGACTATGCGTTCAACAATGCCGGTATCGGCGGTGACAGTGCGACGGTTGAGGAGTACGACGCCGAGAGCTGGGAGAGCGTCATCGACGTGAATCTCGTCGGCGTTTTTAAGTGTATGCAGGCGGAGATCGCGCAGATGAAACAACAGGACGCCGGTGGTGTCGTGGTTAACAACTCCTCAATCCTCGGGCAGGTCGGCTTCGCAACCTCCTCCGGATACGTCGCCGCGAAACATGGTGTCCTCGGACTGACGAAGACTGCTGCCCTCGAGAACGGCGAGACGGGTGTCCGCGTGAACGCCGTCTGTCCCGGTTTTATCGACACGCCACTCCTCCGCGAGGGCGGTATGGAAGAGGGCTCCGAGCTCCGCGAACAAATCGCAAATAAGCACGCGATGAACCGTCTCGGCACACCCGAGGAGGTCGCGAGCGCTGTCCTCTGGCTCTGTGACGACGACGCGTCCTTCGTTACTGGTGAGGCCCTCGGTGTTGATGGTGGCTACCTCGCACAATAGACACCTCGTCCCCTGACTGGTCGAATCGTCGGCATCACGCTGTTGTTGTACCGCTTCGCCGCTCGCTAAGGTGCGATATTCGCAGGTATCTATGACGCCCATAGGAGCAGCGAAATCAGGGTTTCGGCCTCACTGAGCACGGACAGGACTGATCAGCGCCGGCGTCACGTCGTGCATTACTGCCCGAATTGCTGATTCACCGATATGGTTAGGCGTACAGCCACTATCTCATGATATCCGAGTCCATCGCTCTGATTCATATGAGTACACGCGAACCAACTATTGACCCGCAGCAGTTCCTGACGAACCTCCGTGCCTTCCACTATCGGGAGGTGATGATGTCCCTCGCGACACTCGCTGTCCTCGCCGGTTCGATTCTGCTCTTCCCGGGTTGGGGGAACGTCACGAAGGGTGTACAGTCGACTGTGACGACCGAACTACTCGCTCTCTTCGTTGTCGTCGCCATCGTCGCCGGCGCGATCAAAGGCATGCTTGGCTTCGGTTACGCACTAATCACGACGCCAATCTTCGCCTCGGTCATTGACCCGACGCTCGCCGTCGTGGTGCTCGCAATTCCACCGTGGATGATCAATATGTTCCAAGTCGGCGAGACGAAGACCGGCGTCTCCTTCATCCGTGAGGAGTGGATTCTGGTCGCCTTGGCGATCATCGGCTCGGTCGTCGGTGTCTACTTCCTCGCACAGTACAACACCGGGCCGATCGTGCCGTTCCTCATCGGCCTCATCATTCTCGCCTACGTCGTCTTCCAGGTCGTGCAGAACTTCGTCACTATTGAGGAAGCACACCACCCGATCGCGCTCAGCACCGCTGGCTTCCTCGAAGGATTCTTGCTCGCGGCGTCGAACCTCGGCCCGCTCCTCCCGGCGTACTTCCACACGTTCGAGCGCGACACCGAACGGTACATCGGCGGGCTCTCGATGGTTCTCGGCATCATCTTCACGGTACGTCTCGTTCAGATGGCGCTGTTCACCGATCTTTTGACGACGTATCGGATCTGGTTGGGCTCGACGATCGCTGTCGTCACGATCGTCGGCCTCCTCCTCGGCACCTATCTGCGGCGCCTCGAGATTGACCAGCGGCGCTTCAACTGGTTCGTCATCACGCTCCTCTTCATCATCTCGCTCAACATCTTCCGTAACACCATCCCCGCGCTACTCTGAGCTACGGTGTGAGGTAGGCGTACCCATCACTTTGGAGGCGTGTGAGCTCTCCGACGCCGGACGGAACGAGCTCGACGCCGTCGATGAGGTCGGCCGCCGTGACGTCCGTCCCCTCGATGGTGTTCTGACACTGCTTGATTGTGACGCCGCGCTCGAGGAGGCGTTCGACTCGTGCTCGCTCCGGGGAGTCGGTCGTGACGAGTTGGAGGCCACCGCTGTTCGTGACGAGCGCGACGTCGTCGAGGTCGATAGTTTCGTCCTCGAGGAGATTCATGACGTTGTTAACGACCCGAGCGTGCAGTTCGGCATCGTTGTTCGAGTGGTGGAAGACGGCCTGCATACGTTCGTGTTTCGCCCGAGTTCGCGATAAGGACTGGGGGTCGAGTGCCGTCGAAAGACCGAGATCGCCTACTCGTCCTTTCGGAGGCGCTCGTCGAGGAGTTCGCCGCGCGTATGCCACGTCCGAGGGCGACACGCGATGATGAGTGTGCTGACGAAGAACGCGGCGACGAGACCGATGACGACGAGCCCCGGAATCATCCCGATGGCTGCGGTCTGGAGCCACGACTCGGGAGAGAAGGCGGTGATACGGACGAGCCACGCGACGAGGAGGATTGCGAAGAGTGGGAGGTAAATCCGCCGTAAGCGGTGTGCGATAGCCTCTTCGGCGGTGATCTTGACCGCGGGTTCGCGGTAGTCGTCGCCGAGTCGCTTGCGCCACTCTGGGTCGACGACGTCCGTTTCGGGGTTGAGGCCGACCGACCAGACGTTCTCCTGGAGGGTTCGGACGCGCGAGCGCCAGATGTCGTAGCCCCGGTAGCGTCGCGCCTCGATCGTGAGAAAGACGCCCAGCATCGCAATGCCGATGAGGATGATGTAGTGTGGGTTGTTGGGACTGGAGAACGCCCACGTAAGAATGGCAGCCATAACAATAACTGCCCAGTTGGTGGTTTTGTCGAGGCGTTCGCGCCAGTACTTCATCCGGTGGATCTCGCCCCGGTAGAGGTGCGCCATCGCGCCGCTCGGCCCCATCTCCTCATCCAAGAGTCCCCTCCCGACGTCGCGATCCGCCTCGTCAGTCGTGTCCTCGGTCATTGTCGTCCCATTTTGAGTCGGCCGGCGATGTGTGGTGCGTTCGTAGGATAGGGGGAGTGTTGCGTCATCTTCACTCTCTAGTGTAGTAGCTAATGCACATTGCCAGCCATATGATTTGCCGGTTGTGCCCGATCCGTAGTGATACATGGACACGACAGCTCTGTGATCGCCGTCCCATTCCTCTTTCAACCGCAGTGTAGTGCAGGTATGTGCAGCCGTGTCCTCGCTCCAGTATTGTATCATACACGCAAACACTTTTGCGTGTGTAGGCCGTAATATGAGCAACCAATGGCTGATTCAATGAGTGAGATGCTCCGGCAGGATATGGAGTGTGAGGGGCTGCTGGAGTGCTTTCACGATCTGAAGGCGCTCGACAAAGAAATATTCCAGATGCTCTGCGACAGCGCGGAACCGCTGACGGTCGACGAGGTTGCCGAGCGAGTTGACCGGGAGCGCTCGACCGCATATCGTTCAGTTCAGCGCCTCTTGCAAGCCGGATTCATCCAGAAAGAGCAGGTGAACTACGATCAGGGCGGCTATTACCACGTTTACAAACCTCGTGATGGCGAGGAGATCGCCCAAGACATGCAGCGCACGCTCAACGACTGGTACGCGAAAATGGGCCAGCTCATCGACGAGTTTGACGAGAAATACAGCGAGCAGCGCCAGCGCGCGCCCGCAGAGAGCTGATCGATCTAAACGTACTGAGTCGACTGCTACTAACCTCATACTTGAATATATCTCTCTGAATTGCAGGGCTGTATCCGACTAGCTATCAACTAGCGAGTTTCTTCAGCCGTAGCAATCCCAGAAGCCGTCTTGCTGGGCAGTATATTTATCCCTCTGTATTGTGTAGTAATGTGTGGGATGAGCAATACTGTTATTGCCCCATCAGAGGTTGCCCGACGTGTGGAGGAGGACGACACAGAGGACCTTTTCGTCCTCGACGTCCGGAACGAAGACGCTTACGAGGAGTGGCGTATTCCGACGAGTACGAACCTCCCGATCTACGATGAACTGTTGGATCACGACTTCTCGACGCTCGCGGACCACCTTGAGGATCTTCCCGAGAGGCAGGAAATCGCCGTCGTCTGTGTCGGCGGTCTCACATCCGCGCGCGCCGCTGAGTTCCTTCGGGAGGAGGGCTTCGACGCGAAGTCAGTCGACGACGGAATGAACGGATGGGGACGGGTGCACCGCGAGTACGACGGCGCCGCTGACGACGTCATTCAAATTGTCCGTCCTGGAACCGGGTGCGTCTCGTACATCGTCCACGACGACGGCGAGGCAGTCGTCGTCGACCCCTCACAGTACATCAATCAGTATCTCGACGTCGTAGACGCACGCGGCTTAAAAGTTGTCGGTGTCGCAGATACGCACGCACACGCCGACCACATCTCGGGTGCGCGTCGACTCGCCGGTGAACTTAACGTCCCCTACTACCTCCACGATGAGGACGCAGGCGACCTCAACGAGGTGACCGAACTCGAGGGCGGGGACGCCATCGCCATCGGCGAGCGCGAACTCGATGTTCACCACACTCCAGGACATACGCCCGGGAGTATCTCCTTCGCCTTCGGTGATGCACTTCTCTCGGGGGATACGCTCTTCCTGCGGAGCGTCGGCCGTCCCGACCTTGAGGACTCCACGGAGGCCGCCATCCGTACTGCCGCGAGCGAACTCTTCGACAGTCTTGATCGACTCACCGACCTCGACGAGACAACTATCGTTCTTCCGGGGCACTTCAGCGACGAGTCCACCCGTCCGATCGCTACTGAACTCGGCGAACTTCGGGCTGAGACGACGAACGAACTTTTGAGTTTCGTCGCCGACGACGATGAGGAAGCGTTCGTCGAAACGATCGTTGAGAGCCTCTCCGAGGAGCCCGCGAACTACAACGAGATTAAGCAGATCAACTGGGGAAAGGAACAGCCAGGGGGCGACGCTGAAGCCCTCGAACTCGGCCCGAATAACTGCGCTGCAAACTGAACGCAGGCGAACACGCATAGTATTGTCTATCTTTCTTCAGGGGAGAGAATCCCGCCGTTTACGTCGTTGACGAGACGCTTCGCGTCTCGTTCGCACACCAGAACACTCCGCGTTCTGGGGACGGGAGTGAATCCGACAACGCCTCCACGAACCACGCATCAGCTTCCTACGGATATTAAGTAGCATCGTGTCGTAGTATGACGTACACCGAGGCGGCATGACCGCCCACCTAATCGGACAATATCGGGGACTCCGAGGCTCAGAATGTTCGAGACACACTCTCGAACCGCTGTGGTGTCTCGGTTAAGATAACTTCGAATCCCCCTGCCGGGGATAGGAGTAACGGCGGTGTGGTGGTTCGAGAGATCTTTGATCTCTCGGCATCACCAGAAGTCTCCGGCTTCTGGTTAGCAGTCAGAATGCTTCGCGTTCTGACGACATCACGAAAGACGCTCGCGTCTTTCGAACGACCCCGCCATCGGCCTGTCATACCGACAGGTCGTAAACCAGCAAATATCCCAAATCAGCGGTGCGGTACCGTGGGAAGCCTCGCCGTTCACGGCGAGGAGGAGGTCACATTAGGAATAACTGGCTCTGTTGAAATCCTCAAAGAGTTACATGTTCACCGTGTAATCCTACGGGATGAAGGCCCTCCCGAAGTCGAAGATTCTCCGGTTTACTGAGAAGGCAATCCATCTGGCACGCCGAGCGGTCTCTCGATACTCCTCGAAGTTTTCCAAACACCGCTACACACTTCCGCAGCACGTTGTTATGCTCTGTCTCAAGGTTCGAAAGAACACGACCTATCGTGGTCTGCTTGATGAACTGATCGAGATGCCGCGAATTCGTCACGCCCTCGGATTGGCTGAACTTCCTACGCCGTCAACGCTCTGTAAGGCGTTCAATCGGCTTGATATGGCTGTATGGCGTGTCATATTGACACTCTCAGCGACGCCACTTCCGACAAGCGGTGTTGTTGGAGTTGATGCGTCAGGGTTTGACCGTAGTCACACCTCGAAACACTACACGAAACGAGCCGAACTCACGATTCAGCAGCTCAAAGTGACGTTGCTGGTTGATGCGAAGGTAAACGCGATTCTCGATTTACACGTGACGACGACTCGGAAACACGATAGCAAGATCGCTCCATCGTTGATCAAGCGCAATTGCGAGGATATTGACATTCTGCTCGGTGACAAGAGCTACGACGACCAGAAAATCAGGCGACTTGCCCGGCAACACGAGGTTCGGCCACTGATTAAGCATCGTGAATTCACGCCACTCCACCGGGAATGGAATGCGCGCTTAGATACTGATCTCTACGGCCAGCGGAGTCAATTAGAGACGGTTAACTCAACGCTCAAGCGGAAGTACGGTGCGTTCGTCCGCTCACGACGTTGGTGGAAGCAGTTCCGTGAACTCACCATCACCTGTCTCAGTCACAATATCGACCGATCACTCTGAACGGTCAATACAGGGCAAACAGCTACGACTCGGTTTGATTACTGTCGCTTGACGACGACTGTATCTGCGACGAGGTCACCGACCCGTTGGTTATCATCCGTAAGCAGTATCAACACCATTGCGACGAGGTTCAACGTCGGGAGTGCGTCAACGATCCACAACAGGTTCCGCAGGACTGACGCCCCAATTGTACAGTTTGAGCCGTCGGACTTGATAACGACGAGTCCAAGCAGATATTTCCCCGGCGTGTAGCCGTACAGTCCCTCAAGTAGAAACCCGTAAACCAATGTTGCGACCAGTCCCGCGAACGCCAGCACGAGGAACCCGATGTCGCCGAGGGGCGTCCCGGCGAGTATAACGGCAACCCAGATTAGCCCCATGAGTATTGAGTCGATAAAGTATGCCCCCACTCGGTGCCAGATCACATCCCCGTTTGTCCCTCGTTGTGGTTTCGGATGCTTTTCCATAACTCACGTCTGTTATTCAAGAGTTATTAATCTTTGATTATTACTCTAAAGTAGAGTTGTCGAACAGTTCGCATCTCTCATCGACCAGCTGTTTCAGGTGAGAATTTGTCTGAAGAAGAGGATTTCAACAGAGCCGAATACCTCTGTATTCCGTCGGAACGTAGTCAGCCTTGCATGAGAACCGAGTATAGCACTGACCGCATTGACCCGACGACCGCCGCGCAGACGTATTGGGCATGCTTGACGACCTCAACGACACCGTGGACGTGCGCGACCTCCGCACACTCATTCCCGACTAAGGGCTGTTTACGAGTCTTCTGAGCCGTGATACAGTCTATACTACTTTGTTGAGGCTGTAGCAGGTGCTGGAGTTGGTAGAACTAGCTCATCCTCGCTTGGATTTCCCAGTATTACCGTCGATATATTTTTCACTTTGGCTGTTGACAGTGCTGGCGCTGTCGGTATCAGGCCTAGTTAGGGCCTCGGTGTAGCTAGGGCTACTCCAGCAGTCCGTCATGGCTGCGTACTTCGTTACCGATAGCCGCCATCAAGGGTGCAACCTCAACTGGCTGGACACCACTGCGATGGGGTTGCACCTCGCCTTGGCGAGAGAACCCCACTGAGCAATACATCACTCCGTGTTTCTACGCCTAAGCGTTGTGAGTAACCGCAGTCCAAACGGGTTTGAATACCATCTGTTAACAGGGCTGCAAACGTGGCTCATGATATGGCCTATGAGAATATTGATGCTGAGCTGATAAACGAGCTTCTCGGAGATGGCCGCGCAAGCCTCCGCAGTCTCGCCGAGGAACTCGACGTCTCCGTGACGACTATCTCAAATCACCTCCAGGAGCTTGAGGAAGAGGGCGTCATTACGGGCTACACGCCGATCGTCGATTACGATAAACTCGGCTATGACGTCACCGCTGTTCTCCAACTCAAAGCCGAGGGAGGTTCACTTCCCGACCTCGCCGAGCGACTTGGCGCACATGACCAGATGATCTCCGTCTACGAAGTGACGGGGAACTACGACATCATCGCCATCGGGAAATTCCACGACACGGACCACATGAATACGCTCATCAAGGAACTCCTCGGCGACGCCGACATCGCCGAGTCCGCGACCAGCGTCGTGCTCAATGCCACTGCCGAGAACGAACAATTCGATCTCAATACCGACTAGCACACATTTGAACTCCGTTGATTGACGAACAGAGGTACCTATTTTTGGATTTCCGCCTGTCCCAAGTAAAAACTCCCAACAAGTGGGAGAAAGGATATATACTATGCGTGTGTCAGGGATAGTAGAGCCAGCACGGATAGATACGGTGAGACTCCGGGAGTCAATTGACCATGCTAACTCCGGCCCGTGCCACACGTGTTACCCATAGTGGGTCGACCCTGCTTGTCGACCCACTCACCACTCCTCAAGAGACACCAGCGGGTTTATGAACTCCGTCTTTAACCCGATTGATCCGTAGATAGCGATTCTAGAATAGTGGCTCTGCTGAGACTCTATTGTTTCTATAATCCTATACTTAAAACAGCCGTTAGGTGTGTGCGTATTGAGCGGAAGATGCAGGTGGATGGTGGTTCCAATACCCACCTGCGAAATAGCGTGCTTCCTTCGTGGATTGCTGTAGAAGACTACTCCCCCCTATTGGATCGTCTCCCTGAGCAATCCAATTTGGATAGGTCCCTTATCTGGGTAAAAGTGCCCCTTCGTACACCAAGCAGTTTGTACCTAGTCTGTAGTTACGGTTCAGTCGCTCCCCTGTAGTTAGTGTCTAGGCCGGCACTTGACGACCAGCGGCACCATCCTTATTCGTTAATGTCAATTCCAATAGAGGCAGAATAGCGAGTGTATGCCGATAGGAGAATCAACAGATACCAATGAGATCCACATCATCGCACACGGTCGGACATTCAAAAAGTGAATTATATAATATACTATTTAATATTCGACTAAATTTCTATTAATTGCATAGATATAGGAGTCATAAGATTCTTAATTCATCTCTATCGACTTACAGGAGAATGCATCGAGAGGAGATCGGTAGACCCCACGATGCTATACAGACCACAGAACGGGCAGAGACAACCGACGAGGCCACCACTAACTGGAAACGGTGGGGTGGATTGCGGTGACGGATTCAGAATCAGCAACCACTGACACTAGCCAAAACGCCTCTCAACGCGGGCGAAATCCCCGGAATTTACTGCGACGCATCGGAAGCGCGCTTCTCCTATTCAGCCTCGTCGCTGTCGAACCCGTCGCGGCCCAACAGACAGCGGTCTGTAGCGCGGACAACCTCCCGAGCATGATTGAGGGATTCTTCCAGTTGACGACGGCGCTGGGCATCGTTGGGCTCGCCGTCGTCTGGCAGGCGAACTCCCTGATCGATATGTTCACGCTGAGCCCCGACCAGAAGAAGGGTCTAAAGCGCCACAAACGCTCGGCGCTCAAATCCGCCACCATCCTCGTCGTCCTCGGCCCGCTTTACACGGTCGCGGGGTCGATGATGAACCTGCCGCTCGCACAGTGTGTGAACCTCGTCCCCTGGTAGCTCAAATCTGTCCTCCACGTTGTTGTCCCCGTCACGCGCAGTCCCGATAGCGATTGCCGGCGTCCTCCTCCTCGTGACAGTCACCGGACTCGCCGCCGCGAACCACCCCCGCCCCGGCACGGAAGGGAACGGCCTCACAGAGAACGAGTCCGCGACCCTCTGGTCGCACGACGCCGACGACTACACGAACGACTCCACGTACTCTCAGCACTACGGCGAGCACCGCACCGCCCTCCAACAACTTGCGAACGGGACGGACATCACGTTCACGCGGCCGCCCAAGACGGCCGCGACGTGGACCAAGCACGACTTCCGCGATCTCCACGCTAGTGGTCCAGAGACGTCGCTTCACCCGGAGAACGCCGACCTTGAGGATGGTGCCCTCATCGCGGATGCTCACGCGACGATCTTCGCCGCCCAACCCACGACGCGAGCACACCTCGCATCCGGTGAGACACGCACGTATCTCGCACCGGACGGGACGCTTCGCGGCCTCGTCGACTACCGCGTTCGCTACCCGAGCACGAGTGCGGACTGGTCCCTTACCAAGCACCAAATCTCGCGCGTCTGGCTCACCCAGGACGGCGACACCATCGCCTCGAGTACCGGGACGCAGACGCCGACGCTGGACTACCAGCTCCAGAACGACCGCACGACGACATTGACGCTGCACGCGACGATCGAGGTTCGCATCGAGCAGACCACGACAGTGAACGGGAACACCGTGAGCACAACGACGGAGACTGACTCTATCACGGTTACCGACTCGCTCAGTGGGTCGGTGTATAATCTCGCGGCGTACCCCTACTACGCGACGTATCCGAATGGGGACGCGGGCGTCGCGATCCTCCAGTCGCGCCCGTGGCAGGGGTACACGCTCACCGAGACCGGGAGCGCTCGTGTGCGTGGTGTGTGGCGGTTCTACACCGCCCGCCACACCGGCTGGGACACGCTCGTCACGAGTACCCGCGACGGCGAGACACGCACCCAGTCGGACGCGATTCCCGTCTCCGTGCACGCGTATCCGTCGCGGATTGGGCCGGTCGCTGAACCCGTCCGAACCGGCCCAGAAATCGTCGAGACGTGGGGGATCAATCGGTCGTCGCCCGCTTCAACGCTCGGTGAGGACGTCCACACCGACGTCGTCAACGACACCTACACGACGACGTACGGGGTTGCTGTCCGCGCGGAGCAGGTTGACCGGCAGGCGCTGCACGTCGCGGGGATCGTTCGCGGCGTGAACGCGACCATCTTCCAGCCCCAGGCCGGGTCGACACGCCACCTCCGCGAGAGTTCCCTCACTGCGACCGTCCTCTCGCAGAATGTCTCGGCGGCCACAGTCCGTCTCGAACTACGCGACAACCAGACGGGTGCGCCAATCGACCTCTCGCAGGAGCAGCGTGGCCGGCCACTCGCTCAGTCACCGACCGGCTACATCGCCATCGGCGACCAGCACGTCGAAACGAATCGTTCGGGGGTTGCCGTCGTCACGCTCACGCAGCCCGGCATCTACACCGCCCAGTACCAGCCAGAGTCGTGGCTTGGAGCCAACCCCGCCTATGTGCGTACTCAGGCGAGCGTCCGCTGGCACCCGCTCGGCACGCTCTCGGGCTGGTTCAACCTCGTGTTCACAACCGGATGGAAACTCCTCCCGTTCGTCGTGATGTTCTACGCCGGCCAGCGTCTCCTCCGCATGTTCGGCCTTGATCGCTTCCAACACTATGACTGACACCTCACCATCCATCGACCGTCGTAGCGCCCTCCAAGCATTCGGCAGTCTCACCCTCGCCGCCCTCGCCGGCTGCACCAGCACCCAGACCTCCGAACCGTCGAGTTCCTCAACGACCACTCCTGTTGGACCATTTGCAAGCCTCAACGTCCAAGGGACGACTCTCGGCGTCGAACTCGAGAGTGACGCGGACGTCGAGCACGTGAACCTCGTCAAACCGAACGGCTCGCTCTTCGGGACACGCGACGTCGCGCAGGGCACGAGCCGCGTCTCCTTCGACCTCGGTACCACCTACACACCCGGCGACTACGAGCTCGTCGCCGTCAACGACGACCAGACCATCGGCACGACGACACGATCGCTCCGTCCCGACCTCCAAATTCTCGACATGGGCATCGGACGAAACCAGCCCGACAAAATGTGGAACGGGGCCTCTGGAGAGATTGCGGACGAGGCGTTTATTACCGTACAAAACCAGGGAAGTGGACCAATCGCGGTTACAAAGCTGCTCTTCATCGGTGACGTCCCTCTTCCGTCCACGAAACGCGGGACGAATTACGTGAACAACAGCGACGTGAGCGGGATCTACGACCTTGAGACGGATTCAACGACACCGAAGGTCGTTGTCCCACCTGGAGAACGGAGAACGGTCTATAGCTCAACTTCCCCGTTTGGGTTCGCTCCTGGTGGAGCCGTCACCTGTGCTGAACACGAACAGAGTGGATCGTTTGAGATCATCCGGCTGTGTTGAATCACTAGACGGCGTCGGGATAGGGCGCTAAATCAAAGGAGTTGAAGCGGGAGGCTGCGAGTGTCTATGACGCAAATCTTCCGCTTCACTGGGGAAGTTGTCCCGGTTGCTCAAAGAGTTACTGGCGATGGAGACGAATCCGCCGCCCCGGAAAGTGGCGGCGGATTCGCCGACTATGCACTCGTTTCCCTGCACTGTCTGCGGATTTACCTCGATACGTCCTACCGAATGACCATCGACTGCTCAAGGAGATGCCACAAATAACCGGGGAGATCGGCCTCGCTGAGGCCGATCTCCCCTCGCCCTCCACCTTGTGTAAGGCGTTCGACCGGATCAGTATGAGCGTCTGTCGAGTGCTGCTGCGCCAGTCGGCGCAGTTGCACGATCCCTCGAAGCACGGAGCCATTGACGCCACATTCTACGAACGCTCAGCTGCGAGCCGCCACTACTGCCAGCGAACGAGCTACCGCGTACAGAAGCTAAAAGTCACGAAACTCGTCGATACAGACTCTCAAGCCGTCCTCGACGTTCACTGCTCAACGACCCGTGAAGGAAGCGACGCAGACCTCGCTGAGCAGATCGCCCGCCGGATGCGGGCGATCTGCGGTCTCTCGCCGCCGATAAAGGATATGACAAACAGGCACTCCGCGAATCCCTTCGTGACCTCGGGATTCGCCCGCTCATCAAACATCGCATCTTCGCACCATACGACCACGCGCACAACGCCAGAATCGACGAACAGCGCTACAATCAGCGCTCTATGACCGAAACCGTGAACTCGGCTGTGAAGCGCTCGTTCGGCTTCGCCGTGCGAGCGCGTTCGTGGTTCCGTGAGTTCCGAGAAATCGCGCTGATGTGTGTCGTCTATAACATCAAGCGAGCTGTGAAACAGTGCATTCCACCGCCATATGGCGATTCAACACAGCCGATCATCCTCAAGACTAGTATCGGAGACTCTCTCACGGCCACGTACGACGTCACATACTCTGGGTCAGAGCAGGTTGCCAACTGCTCTATCAACATTAGCGAGAGGAACGATGGTTAGCCTAATTGACGTCGTTCTTCAGGGATTCAAGGACGCTGTCAACTGGTTCATCAGCCTGTTCATGCAAGGCCTCACGAACGGCTATCAGCAGCTCTCGATCCATATGTTTGGATCACCAACCCCGCAGACGGGTGGTCCATTCGTCTTCGGCCAACCTACGAACGCTCCCTGGCAGTCCATTCACCACACTCTAACCGGGGGTGAAATTATGATCATCTCGCTTCTCCTTCTCGTGATTTGTGTACAGGGAAGACATCTTATCCGGATTTTCAATATCGGGAGTACCTACGAGTCTCGACGAACACGCAAGACGGCGTGGGTCGGCGCGTTCCTGATTATCACGTGGTACTGGCTCAGTGTTCTCACGCTCTACTTAGTCAACGGATTCACAATCGCACTTCTCCCGAGCCTCCAGTCACTCGGTCAGGCAATGCTCAATCTCATCGGCTTCACTCTCCGAAATACTGGTCTCTCACTTGTGTTCGCGCTTCTCGGTGGGCTCTCGATGTGGGCGTTGGAGGCGCTCTACTATATTCGAGAAATCCTCCTCTACGTCTACATCTACGGAATGCCGATCGCGTTCGCGCTCGCCTACGGGAACATTCCCGTGCTCTCGGATGTTGCCATGGGGTTCAGCAAACGCTTCGTCCCACTCGCGATCCTCCCTCTCCCCGCTGCGGTCGTGTTCAAAGGCTACGACTTGCTCTACTCGCAGCACGCCCTCTCCCCAGGGAGTCCATTCTTGAAGTATCTCGTCGCTGTTTCGCTCCCGG
This sequence comes from Halarchaeum rubridurum, assembly GCF_014647115.1. Classification (GTDB taxonomy): domain Archaea; phylum Halobacteriota; class Halobacteria; order Halobacteriales; family Halobacteriaceae; genus Halarchaeum; species Halarchaeum rubridurum. The sequence continues at coordinate 148 of NZ_BMOO01000010.1, read as the reverse complement.
TCGTCGCCTTGCTGGTGACGTGGAAGACGTTCCAGTACGCGACGCCACTCACTGCGAAGGTGATTGGCACGGCTACGCGGGGCGCCGCACTCGTCGGCGGTGTTGCTGCCGGCGCCTACGTTGGTGGGACGAGTGTCGCGACGACCGC
>NZ_BMOO01000009.1 GCF_014647115.1 Halarchaeum rubridurum | reverse complement strand
TAGACGTGGACTCGGCCTTCGTCTGCGTTATACCGCCGGTTGTACCAGATGTGCCCGCGCGTCCACTCTATGGAGAAGAGATCCTCAATGCACTCTTCAGGAAACGGGATTTCGAGTTCGACTGGCGCGTCCTTATCCTGCTGGAGCCACCGGACGACGCCGTGGTAGCCCGTCCACTCGTCAGTCGACGGCGTCGCGAGCGGCCAGCCGAGCCGCCAGTCACCGGCGTCAAGGTCGACGTCCTTCCGCTCGAAGTGCTCCTCTTCGAGCCAGAGCGTCGAGTAGCCGTTGTCGGCGTACGTATGCTCGGTCGCGTCATAGTCCTTCCCGCCGTTCCGATACTGGCACTCGATAGCGACGCCGTCACCGTAGTTCGGGTGGCGCTCTACGAACTCGACGAGGACGTCGGCTTGGCGGTCGCCGACGGGCTCTTCGTAGGAGACGGTCGCGTCTGGCCATCGGTCAGCCGCTTTCGAGTACGCGACGGCCTTCATGCGCCGGTGCTGGTCGGACTCTCCGCCACACGACCCGCCGTCTCCCCCGAGATGGTAGAAATGGCGGGAGACGAAGATGTTGCCCCGGAGGTGGGAGGACCGAACACCGAGGTCGCCATCGCACTCGGGACACGTGTATATCTCGCCGGCTTCGGCCTCCGGTGGCGCAATAGGGCCGTTGTCGGCGGACTCAGCAACGAACGGCATATCGACTACTCGGAACTGCGCACGGGTAAAGTTCCCCTGTACAGGCGTCCGTCGCACGCCTCGCGTGTGAGGGAGACCTTCATCTCAGATGTTGGAATCTGGACATCGTAGTCCTGACATGGGGTTCCAGTTGCGTGACTCTAACTCGTTTTGCGCCGCTTCTTTCGCCCGCTTCCACGACACCGTTGTCGCCGGCTCTCGGCTGTTGACCTCATCTCTCGTGGGGGTCAGAGATTCCGACTACGCGGCGTTTGTCTGCTCAATGTCTTCGCGGACATCGATGACCGTTTCGAGGTCCATATCGACTTCCCAAATATAGCTGCGGCCACCGCCCTTGCCGCGGTTCTCTTCGCTCTTAATGACGAATCCGAGCATTTCGAGGTCGTCAAGATGGCGCTGTGCGAACTTGAGTGACGTGCTCGGGTCAGGGTCGCCGTAGGAACGCGCGAGCTGCTGGTAGGACTCCTGGATTTCGCGTGTGCGTGCAGGCTCGCCGTGTTCGTTCTGGAGTCGTGCGGCGGCTTCGAGGACGCGCTGTGCGTTCGTTGTCTGGTCGCTGATCTTGTCGTGGAGTTGGCCGCGGTCGACGTCATCGCGGACATCCTTGACGTGGGCGTCGGTGATGGTGGGGTCGTCAGCTTTCCAGGCGGCGTCTGCGGCGGCGCGTAGCAGATCGATTGCTTGGCGGGCGGAGCCGTCGTCTTTCGCGGCGTACGCGGCGCAGAGTGTTATCGCGGAGTCCTCGCAGACGCCGGGTTGGAAGGCGAGGTCGGCGCGGTGTTCAAGGATGGAGACGAGTTCGTCGGCGTCGTACGTCGAGAAGGAGATTTCGGTCTCCATGAGGGTCGATTTGACTTTCGAGGAGAGGGTGTTGCGGAAGGTGTAGTTGTTCGAGATGCCGATGATGCCGACACGAGCATCGTTGAGGTAGCCGTTTGCGCGTGCGCGAGGGAGCTGGTAGAGGAGTGCGTCGGGGTCAGAGAGATGGTCGACTTCGTCGAGGACGATGAGGTGGGTGCCGCCGACGCGCTCCATCTGCTCGTAGAGTTCGTCGAAGAGGTCACTCGTCGAGTAGCCTTTCGCGGCGTACGGAGAGTGAGTGGCGGGGAGGAGCCCGTTCGCGAGTTCGCGGATGACGCTGTAGGTGGTTTCGCTGTCGCAGTTGACGCGGGAGATGTGGATGGGGTCGGCGGTGTCGCGAGTTTCGACTTCGGCCTGGAGTTCGCCGAGGACGAAGTTGGTGACGGCGGTTTTCCCGACGCCGGCTTTCCCGTAGAGGAAGATGTTGTCGGGAGTGCGCCCGAAGAGGACGTCGAGGAGGGCGTCGCGGTAGTCGGCGATCTCGTCTTCGCGTTCGAGGACTTGGTCGGGTTGGTAGTCTTCGTCCAAGACGTCTTTGTCGCGGTAGATGCCGTCGGTCGCGCCGTCGAAGATCCCCATATTGGCGACATCAACCAACCGGAGGGGCTTAAAACCACGTGTCGAGTGCGTCGAGTGATAGAGTTCTTTAAGTGGTAGAGATAGAGGTGGTGTCGAGTGTAACCACGACGAAGATGGCGTGTGAACTCAGAATCAAGCGCTTTGCCGAAACCGAAAGATATAATCTATACACTACTACTTACTAGCTAGTCTAGAAGAAGAAAGAGAGGAGAGCGTCAGCGAAGCGGACTCAGCACGTCGCCACTCTCCTCATCTCTGCCTCCTCTCGCCGGCGCTAACACTCGACATCTACTCTCCCACCCCTCCTCACACCACCGACTCCCGGGCGTCTCCGGTCGGCTAACACTCGACATCTACTCTCCCCCTCCCCCCACTGTAACACTCGACACCTACTCTGTTCACCTGCACTTCTCTGTCCGAACATTCTTGGCGTCGTGACGCATCACCAGACGCTCGATGAACTCGCTGTCTAGACCGGCCAGGTAGGAAGCGAGGGCGCTCCATTCTCCCAGCGAATCGCCTCGACCGCCGCCGGGAACTGTCGGAGTCGGTCATCAAGGACGGCGAGTGGATGCGCATCGAGAAACGATGCGCGATGCCGATCAACCGGCGTGTCGTCGTGGTTGAGTTGGATGTGACAGGGGCCAAGATCCGGATGATCGGCGTCCTGGTGGAAGCCGAGCATCAGGTTCCGCTCGGGTTCGACCCAGTTGATGCGGTAGTATTCATGGTCGACGTCAGCTGGGTACCAGAAACGAATCTCCAGTCGTGCGGTCGCCGCATCGTAGGAGTCACTCAGGAACGTCGTCGGATCGACATCCGCGATAACGTACCGGGGACGGCGTCGAGACGGCCGATAGCGCACGTCCTCACACCCAGCCTGCCTCGTCAATCGGTCGTGAACGTCGCGGAGAAGAGTCCGCTGTGTATAGCGATCGCGACCGGCAAGAAAGATCATGCTGTGAGAGAAAGGATTAGCTCGTGGCGCGGTCAGCCACGTCGCTCATCTGTTCACGGGCGGCTTCGACGTCAGAGTAGAGTTCCAGTGCATGCTTGATGAGGCGGCGATCCTCCTTGTTCTCACGCCAGAACGCGATGACGTCGCGGCGCTCGCGAAGCTCGGCACTTGCGAGGTCACCGTCGGCGAGCGACTGTTCGAGCTCCTCCCACGTCTCGACGTCGTAGGTCGCCTGCCACGCCTCGATCTCCTCGGTAATCGCCGCCAGTTCGTTGCGTAACTCCTCGCGCGTGTTCTCCTCGATGAGCGTGCGGATTTCCTCGAAGAGTAGTCGCGTGTAATCCGGCTGGTAGCGCGTGGTCTCGCCGGCCTCGACGCGACGCAACTGGCCTTGGTCGACGAGATCCTGCAGTTCCTCGTTGGTCGTACTCCAGGCAGCATCGGCCTGCTCGCTGATCCAGTTGACCGACCGCGGCTCGCGAAGCGTCTCGGCGACCGCTCGAATACGGTCACGGGCGCTCATCGACTCACTCCACGACTGCATTCCATCTCGCGAGGGTTCGGACATGCTTGGCACCTCTTGCGACAGGATTAGCGTTGAACTCCCATATATGTTTGTACTTTCTTGTATAATCAAGAGTGAGTTACGCACGGCCGAGTCAGCGTCGACGACGGTTCTCGGCATCGTCCACCTGGTCGTCGAGTCGCCCACGTTCTACGGCGCTGTCGCGAAGGGCGCCGCTGCGGCGAACCTCCTCTCTGCCAACGAGGCGGAGCCGGCCGTCGACGACTACACCCTCATCTACGACCTCGAAGAGACGCCTGCGCGCCAGGTGGCCGACCGATGGCCGTCGCTCCCCGACGCGGTACAAGCTGCCTCAGCAGCGGGTGAGCAACTGCTCACAGCCGCCCATGACCAGACAGGGTGGCACGGGCAGGGAGCCACGGCGCACCAGCAGCAGGCCCCGACGCGGCTCTACGACCAGCGTGGGGACGGCATCCGCGACGAGTCGGGTCTCGGCGCGGTCCTCGACGACGCCGACGACGCGATATGGCTGGTTCCAGCGATGGCGCTGACCGAATCTACTGGCGAGGCTGCGGCTGATCGCCAGGTGTCGTCGGTACCGACGACTCAGGAACTCGACTGTCAAACCTGTGGACGGGCGACCGACCATCGATTCAAGACCCACGAGTCGGTCCCGGATGCAGCGTGGACGGGCCAACCGATCTGGGAGTGCCGAGTGTGTGGCGCGGCTCGCTACGGATCCAGTCTCGGTAGCGCAGGGCTTGGCGTCGATTAACCAACAGTCTGCAAGTAGTGCCCAGCTTCGTTGGTTAAGGCCGCGAACTCCTGCAAGCTCGACGCCAGTCTCGATGGGGCGTCTTTCCACGCCGGCGAGCGGTGAGGCGCTTCCGATGAAGCAAGAGTCCAAACAGGGCTACCGGATGCATCGTATACTCAGCAATCTCAACCGACTCGACGTCGACCGATTGGACGACGCGGATCGAGAGCGAGTCGAGACCGCGAGAGATCTCCTAGAAGAGGTGAGCCTTCTCACGCGAACAGCAGTTTCGTAGGACGCCTTGGTCGATTCGGCACCTACTTTGGTGTCAACTATTTGTAGCCGAACTCAGTTAAGCCAATTATCGCCACGCGCTTGCGAGGATTCCCGCCCCGACGACGCTAACGAACGAAAAACCGAGTACGACCGCAAGTACATCAGGGTCCGAAAACCCGGCGGTCGCAATGAACAGCGCAATCGCGGCGTTTCGAGCGGCCGTTGTTGTCGCCAACACTTCCCGTTGTTCCCGAATCGGGCCCCCGAAGACGTAGCCCAGCGCTAACGATACCACGACAGCGGCCACAGAAAGTCCAAGCGTCCCCGTCCCGACGAGTGACCACAGTTCACCGTAATAAACACCCAGCAACAGAACGATCAAACCGACGAACGAAATGTCCGACAGTCGCTGGATCGGCGGGTAGAGACGGTTCCATATCGACGTGTACACGAACGATAGCGCCAATCCCGCGAGGAGTGGGACGATCTGAATCTGAAGCACCATCCGCCCGATTGCAACGGCGTCGACAACCACGTCGCCGGGCGCGAGCGCCACCAGCGAGACGGGGATTGTTACAACCGATAGCAGACAGAGGATCGCCATCAGGCCGCTCGCAAACGCGATATCGCTGTCCGAAATCTCGGCGAATTTCGGGCCGAACGGGGCACCGGGAGAGACAGCAAGCAACAGGAACCCGGTCACATACGCCGGTCTGACTGGAACCGTTCGAACGAGGAGGTACGCGACCCATCCGTGTTCGGTTAAGCGGAGAAACCGACAGACAGCGCTCTAGTGACGAAGCTATCGTTGTAGACCGCGTGGGGAGAGAATGTGTTCAAAACGCTCTCCCCGGATCTCATACGACGGCGGTTGACTTCCCTGTTTCCCACCGAGCTAATCGAAGACATCGCGCGCGAGCGCGATGTCGTCCAGCGTGATCGGAAAATCGACATCACGATGCTCGTCTGGACGCTCATCATGGGCTTCGCCGTCGACGGCGAAGCCCGAACTATCGCCGGCTTTCAACGGGCGTACTCCGCAGCAACCAACCAGACCGTTGCCCGCTCCAGCTTCTACGATCGGTTCACGCCGGCCCTCGCAGCACTGTTGAGCGACCTCCTCGAGCACGCTCTCGAGGAGGTTGCGGTTCCTCACACAATCGCGCCACAGTTCGAGCTGTTTCGAGACGTGCTGATCGCCGATGCAACCGTTTTCAGGTTGCATCGGCTCCTCGATGCGTTTCCCGCGACTCACCCAGGTCAATCTGGCGCGAAACTCCACGTCGTACAGAACGCGAGCAAGCAGACGATCGAGCAGTTCCAGCTCACCGACGAATGCACCCACGAGAGCAGCCAACTCCGCACCGGGAGTTGGCTGCGAGGGCGGCTGTTACTGTTCGATCTGGGCTTCTACAGTTTCCGCCGGTTCGCGTTGATCGACGAGAACGGCGGGTTCTTCCTGAGTCGGCTGAAGTCGAACGCGAATCCGTTGATCGTCGGAGAGCGACGGAAATGGCGCGGGCGCGCCATTTCCTTGCCAGAGCGTCGTCTTCGGGACGTTCTGGGAGATCTCAGTCGGGAGATCATCGACGTAACCGTGGAGATCGAGTTCAAACGGCGGGCATACGTTGGGAAGCAGTCAACGGATTCGATGGAGTTTCGCGTCGTCGGTGTCCGCAACGAGGACACCGACGACTACCACCTGTACGTGACGAATCTGCCCGATGAGTTCACTCCGAGGCAGGTCGGGGCGCTGTACGGGTTGCGATGGGAAGTGGAGTTGCTGTTCCGGGAACTGAAGTCGCTGTATGGGCTGGAGAAGTTCCAGACGAGTGATCCAGCGATCGTCGAGCTGTTAGTGGTGGCGGCTCTGCTGACGCTGACGGTCAGCAGAGCATTACTCGGGGTGTTTCAGGAGTTGTTCCCAGAGATCGTGTTCCCCCGAGAACGCTGGGCGAAGACCTTCCGGTCTCTCGCCCAGCTCATTCTCGAAGATCTGGCCCAGTCGTTCGGCCATCCACCGCCGAACCTGTCGGAACTGATGTTTCGTGACGCCCGCCAACCAGAGAAATCGCGGCTCTTACTCAGCGAACGAGTAGCTGAGGCCTTCATGAGACGATCCAGTGCTTAACCGAACACCAATGGTACGCGACCAACGGCACGGCCACGAGATTCACTACTAGAGATTTGATCAGGAGTTGTCGGTCTCGGAGTGCACCGACAAGCTGGGTGATAGAAAGTTTCAGCCCCATCGAGAACATCGTCGAAAGGACGAAGACTGTCGTCACGATCTCGACGACCGTGTCACCTGATATCGCCTCCATCTTGAAGATATATCGGTGTTGGAATTCATCGCATTTGTCTGCTGTCGTATCAGAATGAGAAATCGGCTGCCACCCGTCGATGGGATTCATCGCTCGAGAGAAAGCTGACAGAGTGGTTTGAGGCAACGAATCCTACCGAACTCGTCTGAGAGAGGCGGTCACCATCTGTCGACGTCAATTGCTCAGAAACAAGATCATATTCCCAGCTACTCCTGATTGTGATCACTACACGGCAAAGGGAGGGGGTTGGCGCGAAGAGATAGTCGAGTCGGTCCCTGAGCCGCTTCGTGGCAGCTGCTGTTTTTCAGGGGCCGGAATGGGTGAGCCCCGCCGTAGGCTCGTGATTCGATGACCTCAGAGGACGACCCGTTTCACGACTGCGAGTTGGATCCCGAGGCGATCCTCGGAACACACACCTTCGAAAACGTCCTGTACACCGACGAGACAGAAACCCCGATAAACGTACTGACCGGCGAGACACCGGCACATTCGCAAGCAACAGTCGAGGAAGCGAAGGGGTTCGCTGCGAGTATCGACACGGAGACGCCCCAAATCGCGCTCCCCGCATCCGTCGAGTCGCAGGTCGAAACACAGAGCAAGCCCTACACGGCGGCCGCGTTCTCCCACTTCAACGCGACAGGCTCGCTCGAACGCCACCGTGCTTACCACGCCGCCTACGAGTCGGACGCGTTCGCGGTCGACTTCGAGGCAGACTACGTGTCGGGCGACCTGACCATCACTGTCGAACGAGCGGACGAATCCTGAGACTCCGCCGTCACGAGGAGAGTTTTTTCGAGCGCCGGCGATGGGTGCCGGCGCAGCTGGAGCGAGCAACGACCCCCGGTGCGTTGGCGAGAAGCCAGCAGGCGGGCCGAAGGTCCAGCGCTGGGGTTTTTGTCCGGGCACGAGGGGTGGCCCGGATCAGTCGGGTTAGTCCAACGATGAGTCTCGAAGTACGTAATCGATACAGTGAGGCATTGTTCGAGTTCCTCTGGTGTCCCGTCTGCGGGCAGGAGGTCTTCACTCACATCCCCTTCGAGGGGGTGTTCTGCAAGAACTGCAACACCCAGGTCGAACTCCAGGAATCCCGAGAAACGCGCGGCTACGAGGAGGCCGTGCTCGCCTGCTTCGATTCTACCACGACCTGGAACCTCCACGTCGACGAGAAACTGCGCCGCGACCTGCCTGATGGGTCGGCCCGCGTGAAGATCCTCGGTGCACCGGGCGCCTACAAGGTCGACTGGTGGAGTCCAGAGCCAGGTGAGGACTGGGAGCCAGTCAAGCACGGCGAGTTCGACGACGTCAAGGAGCCTTCGGAGGTCTCTCATTTGGCTTAGCGAAGCACTGCTGCAAATCTAAAACCGAGTCACACAGAGTACTCGCATCGATTAAGTACTCGGTCCCACCATCTGTCTATGAAGTTAATGTTTACTCGATATGACCTCCCTCGTAATGACCGTCTTTCCAGTCCTATCACAGTCCTCGTTCGAGAAGTCTCGCCCTCCAGCAGTAACAAACTCGATTTTGAAGTTACAGTCGAGGATGCAGACGGACATACAATCCCTCTTAAAATCTGGTCGACTCATTCTCTCTCCCTTTCGCTTACCGAAGGTCACCGGTACGAACTGAAAGACGTCCGAGGAAGGTACTGGTCACAGGGTGGAAGTCGACACTACCAGCTCGACAGTACGAAGAACCTGACAGTAATTGAACTCGGTTCGTCCGATGACAACGCGACGCGACTCTTGATGGTCGGCGACACCCACGTTGGTTATCGGCATCGCCGCCGTGATAAGAAAGCAAAAGGTGCCAAAGATCTCGACGCTCGTGATCGCTTCCAAGCGGTAATGGATCAGGCCAACACTCTAGACGCTGATGCCATTGTCCACGCTGGGGACATTTTCGATCACGTTGCTATCGGAGCAGACCGGTCCTTTGTGATAGACGCCCTCAACTCAGAGCTCAATATTCCATTCTACTACATCTACGGGAACCACGACGAGCCTGCTAGCCGTCGAACAGTTGATAGAGCAACTAACGATACGTCGGGGATTGAGCGTCTCTCCAACGATGGAAAATCAGTAGGGGAAGCAGGCGTTACGCTATTCGGGATCGATTACAGCCACGATAGCTTCCCGGGCGAGTCGCTCGAAGCCTCGGTTCAATCAGTACTTTCAAACGCGAATGTATTGGTCGTCCACGATACTCCATATCCCGTTCGGAATGAAAACGGGCACCACATACATCAAAAGAGGGGCGCAGACTTTCGGAAGGCTATTGAACAAACATCGTCTGAAATTGACATCATCGTCTCCGGACACATGCACGTCGGTCAACAGGGCACGCTTGATGAGTTCCAAACACCCGTCCTTGTTACCGGAGCACCAGCACCAATCAATAGCGGGAAAGAAGACAACAACCCGTCAACGTGGCTCCTCCGTGTGACTGAGAGCGGCATTGACGGTATCACACGACACCCTCTCTGAGAACTGGTTGTTTCTGCGCCGGCGGTGTTTGATGTCGACACGAAGTCAACCCCGATTCGTCGAACGAGTGGACCAGGACGGCGAACCTACCAATGACGACCGCGTCGCACAGTTGTATCGACATTCGGACGGCTACCCGGAGAGCGTGCTTCGCAATCTCGCACAGCTGAAGGAACTTCTTGACGCGACCCGCGCCGAGCGAGGACCAGGGTATGCGGCTGCTTCGTTCGTATTCCTCAACAAGCTCTCTACGATCAACCTGTATCTGGATGGTGACCCAGATCGAACGACCGACGCAGCACAGCCAGCAGACCTCCTTGATCCGTCCAATATGGAGCATCTCGACCAGCCGCTGTTCCTGCTGGGTCACGGCATCGAGAATCCGGCCGACGGCATCCACGGCGACGAAGAATACCTTGACGTCGTCGAACTTCCGACGCGGGATCCGTTCGACGAGTCCGCAGAGTGGACAGTCAAAGTAAGCAGCCACTCCGCCTTCCTCCGGTGGGATGGGCCGACCGACGAGGCCTTCGAGCGGGCTAGCTGGCAGTTCAACGGCCCGCTTGAGCACACGCTCGAAGGGATAGTTGCTGAGCCGGCGTGAACGCTTAGCCCGCTCAGATGATGCCGCTGATGACGAGGAGTCCGACGACAAGCAGTAGCGTCGCGACAACGCTCCCCCCGGCCAGCCACTTGTTCTCCATCGCCTTTTCGTGGAGCGGCATTTCGGCGTACTCCTCGCGGAAGGCTTCGAGGTTCTCCTCGTCGTAGAAGTACTTCGTTTTCAACGCGAACCGTTCGGTCACCGCACAGCCCGTACAGACCGGCTCGCCTTCCAGCCGCTCCGTTTTGGTGTGGCTGGTGCAGGCGATCGCCCCACAGTTCGGACAGTACGTGTACGTCTCGTCGACGCCGCTCGCGTCACAGTGGACACACCGATGAATGCCGTCCTCGTCGGTCACTCGTGACGGGCCTGCCGCGTAGTACTCGTAGGGGTAGGTGTACTCCTGGATGCCGGTGGTGTGTCGAACCTCGGGGAGGTACACTGGTTCGATCAACTGGACAGAGATGTCCGAGCGGTTCGGCTCACAGGTCTTGTTGTACGTGACGTTGTTGTCGCCGGTGTAGGTCACCGTCGTCGTGTGGTGCTGCTGGAGGCGCTCGACGGCCCACTCCTTGTACTCCGTCTGAGTCTGTCCGAACCGGCGCTCCTCGACGTCGTCGAACACCTCGCCGAACTGCTCGGCGTCGAGGTCGACCGTCGCGTGGAGGTTCTCGGTGACCAGCGTTGCGACATCTTCGTCGACGACCTGCGGCTGCCCGCGTTCGGCGTGGGCGACGAATCGCGTCCGGTCGTTGATCCGGTGGATGACGCCCACCGACGTCTCGAAGACGGCGTTCGTGTCCGCGGTGACCGCGACCACCGGGCGGAACGTCACCGATGAGTGCGGTTCTGGGAGGTCGGCGGCTTCGATGTTCTCGATGTCGCGGAACGCCTCCGTGACTGGCGCGTCGACGTCGGCGGCCGGGTCGTACGGGCGGAGCGTCTCGTCGCAGAGTATCTCGATGCGCCCGTTGTAGAGGTCGAGGCCGATCTCGTCGGCGATCTCCCGGAGGTCCTCGCCGTCGAGCAGTTCGATTGGGTGTGGGTCGTCGTTCTGCTGGAGTCGGTCGGCGTACTCCTGAGCCGGGTTCGTAAACCGGCCGGTCGTGACGACCATTCCGCGTTTCGGGCCGTCGAAATCGAACGTCGCGATCGCCGAGTGGAGCTTCTGGACGACCGGCCGCCCGACAGTCCCCGTGTGCTTGCACTCGACGATGATCGCACGCCGCGTGCCGTCGACGACCTCTTCCATGATGACGTCGCGACCCTCGTCAGCCGTGCGGTCGGCCTGGCGGACGTTCTCATAGCCGAGGTTGCGGAACACGTCCTCCATCACGTCCTCGAACTCGAACCCCGAGAGATCGTCCAGTACAGCCATCCTCAATTATGTGGACAGTATGTTGCAACTGTCAAATACGTTGCCGAACGCTACGCCGTGCTGTTTGTTGAACCCCTGAGAGGGGTGCGGGGGTCACCGAACCGCCCGCGAGCAACGATGAACGGAAATGTACCTATGGCCAGTTCGGAATCGGTTCCAGTAGCATCGCCCGCACAGTCTCACCGAGACGCAGTCGAGTACGTAGGCTTCCGCGTCGACGGCCAAGCCGTCGTGCTGAACCTCTCGGAACATCGGCGACTCTCCCTCGAGCGCAGTCTGGACCTCGTCAACCACAGTCCGAGCGGGTTCGAGTGGGGATACAGTGGTAGCGGGCCCGCCCAGCTCGCTTGCGCACTCCTGCTCGACTATTACGACGATGAGCAGGTCGCCCGTGAGCACTACATCGCGTTCCGGAATCAGGTGATCTCACAGCTGGAGTGCGACGGTGCCGCGGCGTGCTGGCACCTCACCGGCGAGGAGATCGACGCCGCGATAGCGACCCTTACCGACGACGTCGTCGCGCTCCCCGACGGCGGACAGCCGTCGCCGACGCTTCCCGAGAACTGGCGAACCGTCTCCCGCCCAGACCAGCGGGTCTTCCAGCGCGCTGATCAGGACCATTATATCGTACTCGGGGATGGAAGCGACGAGTGGCTGGTCGTTCTCTGTAGCCAGGGCGACCGTGCATATCCTGCACCGCTCGCACATCGGACGGTTCCCGAGGATGCTGACGTAGAACGGGTAATCCGGGAACTCGCCGAAGCGAGCAACGACCTCATCGAACCCACAGAGGGGGAGCACTGATGGAGACGCTTCGACTGGCGCGAGCCACCCACCAGCTCCTCGAACGTGGTGTCGAGGCCATCGAAAAGGTCGGTCGTGAACTGGAGCGATACAACGACCGGGAGGAGTGATTCGCGACCCAAGCACAGTTATTACCGCCAGAATTACCAGACTGCTCTGGTAATCAGATAATAATCAGATATGGATATCCCCACGGACCGTTCCGAATACCTACCCGGTTTTCCTTTCAAAGCGACACGGGCTATCCTCGTCGTCCTCGGACTATGTCTGCTCGTCTATTCAGTCCCCGTTACGGGGACGTTTGACCAAGTTGATCCTGTAACGCGCTCAACGTCAGTACCGCTTGAATATACGACTACAGGAGGAGAAACCGAGTACGGGACTTTCGATATCCAAATCACGACTCCGACAACTGGCGTCGCTACAAACGGAAGTGTCCGGATACGGATGCAGACCGGGTGGGGGAATCCATATGCCAACACAGAGAGCCCGCCAAGAGCACCGCTTGAAGTCGCCGTTATCGCCGCACCGACATCATGGCGACCCGAACGGGCGGCCAGAGAGGGGACAGTCCTCTTTGCGAACACTTCCACATACGAGCAGGGCGAATACGCGACATTCGAACGAGTACTACACTTGCCAGCGTCGATCGCACCGAAAGGGGTCGGACCTACGGAGGCGACATTATACTATTACGCGGCGTCAAACGCTGGAACCAATCGTTTTGAGATACTTCGAACCTACACAGTATATCGACCGTTCTGGGAACGGCCACGGGCATGGGGACTGCTCGCTGCAATAGTTCTCCTAGGTGCAACACTACCGACGTTCAACCAGTCGGTTCGTAACCGTCTCGCCGAACCGGTGCAGCGCTACGCTGATCGACAATGGCGCCAGGATCTCCTTTCCAAAGCACAGAGACTCGACGACAAGTTCGACACAGAGACTACAGCCAGCGCGGGATCACCAGTTGAACAGTCTATTCAAGCAGCTCCGCGTGAGAATCTTCAGGATTGGAGTCAGAGGCTGGAACAGTTCGCAGTACTGAACCAGACGCTCTCAAGACTCCCTTTCGAGGAGTTACCGGTTACAAGGACAAAGGTTCGGTCACTCGCAGCCCAGACGTGGAGTGACAACGATCCCGCAACCGCGAGCGATCTAAATGACGTGCTTACGGGGATTGATATTGGCTTTGAAGTTAGAATTCGTGGCCAAAGCTACGATGGGGCCAAGCTGCTTGACCAAACCCTTGCTGACTTTCCGTCCTCGGAAGATGACCAGCTTGAACAGGCTGCTGCAGAGATAAATCGATTCGAGGACGCCCGAGCAACCGTCGAACAGTGGAGTCAGCCCAGTAGTAGTCCGGCAGACTCGGGGAAAAGTAAGCTGGCTGTTCGTGTCGATAGCCAAGTGGTTGAGCCAACAGCGATCTGGGAACGTCTTGATACCATCTTGACTGAAGGAACTCTCGATCAATTCTGCGAGCAAGCAAAGGCGGTTGAAGATTTCGCAGCTAAGACCGAACCACTACGAAGCAACAGTGGGTCGTCTCATCCCTTATCAGCTGGCCAAGCACAGGATACAACGATCGAGGACGCCTGTAATGCGGTTCGGGAGGGCGATCTAGATGCCATCGAGAAGGCGATGGTGAAGGCAGAGGCATGGGTCGCCGAGCAGGAAGTGGCACAGATGTTCGCAACTACGGACTTGTCTCACAGTTCTATCGACCCGACTGATATCCAGAATCGGGTTGACCAAGCCCGCGCCACTAACGACTACACTCGCATCAAATCAATCAGGGATGAAGTAATGGCCCAGCTTGACTCGACGTGGCAGCCATCGGATCTGCTTTCATTAACGCCAACGCAGTTTGAAGAGGTTCTGGGACAGCTTTATCAAAAGAATGGATACGACGTCCAGGTCACACAGCAATCGGGAGATAGAGGAATTGACGCTATTGCACGCAACGGCCAGCGAACAATCGCTATTCAGGCCAAACGCTACGATCCTAACGGGGCCGGGAACGTGTCTGGTCCAGAGGTCCGAAACGCAATCGGTGCGACAGTACAAGAAGGCGCAGATGTCTGCGTGGTCGCAACATCGTCTGGATTTACGCAGGACGCAAGGCGGGCTGCTATGGAAACAAAAGGTGTAGAGGTACAGCTACTGTCTGGACGGGATGTAATCGAAAAGCTCTCGAAGAGTCAAATTCCAAATCCGACCTAAGTTCGTTTTCCGAAAGGCAAGAACATCCGATCGAGTCTATTATCCCAGATTCTATAGTAGCATCCGGAGGCTGAAGGCGCCGATAGGTTACAAGCATCACCAGCGGGCGAGAACGGGGGCTCTCAAACATCGAGCGCGTCAGCGACGACCTGCAGGAGAAGGTCGACCAGTTCGAAGAGCGGGAGGACGCGCTTCGTGAGCGGTTCCGAGATGCGATGGCCTGACGCCGCATTGGTGACGTAGTCGTCTGTTCTGTTTTTCTCGCCCTGGAGGGGTGGAGGCCAACCGAGATGGAACAGTCCACGATTAGCGATGGGAGTGACGACGAATTCCCACCTGTGAAGCGTCTTGAAGCACCGAATTACCGATTGATCAAGGCCGGTATCGCGACGATTCCGGATATGGAAACCCTCCAAGAGTGTGTTGCCTACGAGAACGCTCACAAGAATCGGACGCAGATCCTGCGCCGGCTCAAGTGGAAGGCTGAAGAGCTGCGTGAGGACGAAGAGTAAGCTCTATTCTTAACCAACACACTCCGCATTAATTCCCTATTGTTGGTTAAACTGCGGTACCCCGGTTTTTCAGGCCCCTGAACGGGTGCGGGGCAGCCAGCAGCGGCCTCGCGAGCCTAATCATGTCCCTCGAGCTGAGCTCCAGCGCCAGCACCGCCCGCGAAATCGCCGCCGCCAGACAGGCAGACTACGTGGCGTTTCTGCATCGAGCCCCGTTTGTCGTCGACGCTTTCGACCTCGGGTTCCTTCCCGGCTTTCGCGAGGACTGTGGGTACCAGGAGGCGCAGTATCAGAACCTTAGCCTCCCCGTTGGGATGCTCGACAACGATTTCCGGAATCCCGATCTGGAGCGGTTCGTCGACCGTTTCTTCGAGTACGAACCACAGGTCGGGGTCATCGGGGACGTCGACGAAATCGACGACGTCGACGCCCACGTCGCTGCGGCTCGTGAGATCCAAGCGAGCTACCCCGAGGCCGAGCTCATCGTCGTTCCGAAGTCGCAGGCGGTGATCGACGCGATTCCCGAGACCCTCGTCCTCGGGTATTCACGGGGATACGCCGACCGCCTGGCCCACGAGTTCTCCGACCCTGCCGATTGGAGAGGGCGGCGCGTCCACATCCTCGGCGGGAGTCCGCCCAAGCAGCTCGACGCCATTCGACAGCTGACCAGGCCGACACTCACGGACGAGCCACCAGCCGACATCGTCGGCGTCGACTGGAACGGGCTGCATCGCGGCGCGCAGTTCGGTGAGTTCTGGACGGCCGACGGCTGGGACGACAGCGGTCGCGACGCCGACCACGTCACCGTGCGAAAGACGGTGCGCCACAGCCTCGCTCGCGTCCGTGAGTTTTGGAGGACCCACGGAATCTGGCCCGAGACGACACCGCAATACGAGGGGCTCAACGTCGAGTACGAGGGTCCGAGTCCTGTCAATCTCGAGGACGCTGCCTGTACCGAGTGCGGGACGAACGTCTGGCGAACTCGCCGCGGCCCGTACGTGGCCGAATACGATACCGGCGCAATCTGTGGATACTGCAGCTACGAGTGCTACTTCAGCCACCGTCATCGGAATAACCTGGAGGAGATCGTCGGCGAGCAGAGCGTCTACCTCCCGTCGGCGTGATTTCGCGACCTGTTTTTCGTGCCCCCAGAGAGGGCGAGGGCTTCTTCGAAAGCTCTCAGAGGTGACTTCCAGTGAGTCAACAACAGCGTCCTGACAACGTCTCGATCGACGAGATTCCGGTCGATATCGACAACACGCAATCAGCGGAGGTCGATCCCGCCGACGTCCCCGACGAAATCGAATCTATCACCCGTGGGCTCGCCGGCGAGCAGCCGCCGACGAATCCGCTCGTCGTGCTGAAAGCGGCCCGGTGGTGGTACATTCACGGCAAGGGCGGCACGGATCCCGCCTTCCAGTGGGCCATCGAGTGGGCGCGTCATCTTGCGACCGACACGCCCAGTGACATCGAGCGGTTCGACGAGTTCCTCGAGTACCTCGTCTCGGTTGGCTTTGCGAACGAACGCCACGAGCTCCGCTGACCGACAGAGCGGTTTTTGAACGCCCCTGAGGGGTGCGGCGCGGTCTGAACAGACGCTGTCGCCGTGAACTCGATTCGGTGAACACGATGTCTACGACCAGAGACTCGTCGGTCTCCTTCGACCAGACCGACACGCGATCAGACGAGATGAACAGTACCATCGAACAGTGGATCGACGACCTCGTCGCCGGCGTCGACGACGCACAGGCCAGCGACGAGTTCCAGGAGTGGCTCGACCTCCAGAGTCGCTTCCACGACTACTCCTACCGGAACACGCTCCTCATCAAGCGGCAGTGTCCCGAGGCGAACCGGGTGGCGGGCTACCGGACGTGGCAGGAGGAGTTCGACCGCCACGTCACGGAGGGTGAGTCGGCCATCTGGATCTGGGCGCCGATCATCACCAAGCAGTGCCCGGAGTGCGAGAATTCGCCGAGCTACCACGAGGACAGTGACTGTGAGTACGACGAGACGCCACCCGAGGAGTGGTCCGAGGGCCTGGTCGGGTTCAAGCCCGCGCCGGTGTTCGACGTCTCCCAGACCGAGGGCGAGCCGCTTCCCGACCTAGACACAGAAGCAACCGGGGACGCCGGCGACCTCGTCGAGCAGTTGACTGACGCCGCTGACGACCTCGGCGTGACGGTGCGGATCGTTCCAGCCGAGGAGTGGACCCACGGCGAGGCGAAGGGCATCTGCGAACAGTTGAGCCTCGTCGACGTTCAGCCGCTCGTCGAGGTGCGTGATCGGGAGAACGAGGCCGACCTCGCGCGGACGCTGATTCACGAGTACGCACACGCCCTGCTCCACTTCGACGTCGACGACGACACCGAGCGGGCAAAACGCGAAGTCGAGGCCGAAGCCGTCGCGTACGTCGTCGGGCGGTACTGCGGGCTCGACACTAGTAGGTCGGCATTCTACCTCGCTGCGTGGGAGTCGGACGATCCCGAGGTCGTTCGCGAGCGGCTCGGACGGATCAGTCAGACGGTAGAGGAACTCATCGACGTCCTCGGAGACTGACTCTCGCGCTTAGTTAACCAACAGAAAATGGCTTAATATCGTTTTGTTGGTTAAAGGTAGACAGGACGCTACTTCTTCACTCTATTCAAATCCTAAGACGGAGGGTTCAAATTCGGTAAATAGCTCCTGCTCAGTTCTCAGCACAACTGCGGTTGCGACGGCCGGCTACTTCGGAAGGCTCTTGAATATCTTACTCATGTCGCTATCATCAGGATTGTAGTGAGGGGGAGAATTCGCTCGAATATCTCTTTCAGTGAGTTGGACGTTTCGCATACGGTCTAATCGATCTATTCGCCAGAACGGCATCTCACTAGGATAACCAGATTCGCTGTAACCTGCAATCTGGTAGGCGCGGAGAACGTGGTTTCCAGTGTCCTTGTGAACCCCATAACACCAGGGCTCTACTTCGCGAGTATGATACCCAACCTCCTCTTCCCCACTGTAGTCGAATACGATTATCTTCCTCTTTTCCATCGCTTCTAAAATGAGTTCATCTACCGATTTCGCCATAGCATAATACTCTGACAAGTGCGGATAAGTCTACCGTGACGTTTTTAAAAGAGAGTTGAGATCCAAGTCGCCGCTATTGAAATGTATGCTTGTGTCTATCATCGGTTCCTCATTCAATTCCGAGACAAGATTACTGCCATCAAGTCTCTGAGGATGGTCCACAACCTGTGGCCGGAAGGCCATCCGGTGGCAGAAGTGCTCCACGAGCGGCTCAGTGGCCCTGCGGAAGCCGTCGCTCCGGACGGGGGCCGAACGGGCGACGTTCGTGACCGACTGGTCGTCGGCGAGAACGCACGATCGCATCTCCATTGTCTTAACCAACAAAACTATGGATTCGTGGGCTGTGTTGGTTAACACGAGAGTAGCTGATGTCCTACGAACCCCCGACCCCTCCGGCGCACCGCCTGAGGATTCGTGAATACTCGGAGTAAGTGAATTTCCATTACGGCGGAGTATCCATACAACTGCTTTCGCGGTCACGAGTGGGTAGCCGAAACCGCACTCGTCTGGGAGCAGCTTCCCGAAAAGAGGCCTGCCGAATCAAGTGGTCACGGGACCTCTTGGAACCGATCACCGAATTATTGTCCGAAGTACGAACCGAATTGGTGAGGTGTGGAAAAGATGGACGCGTTCCAAGACGTGGTAGAACCACTCACCAGAGACTTCTGATCCTTCACGATGCAAAATCTTGGAAGCATTCGAGTGCTGTCGCTTCATACTGGGTAATTTCTTTCTTTTATATATCAGGTGGTTATTGTAGGTCTTTCCAACTCTCCAAGGCATCTATCGCTTCAATCTTCCGCTTATTCTCCTCAATCCTGTTGTTTAGATCATCTATGTTATCATTAACATCATCTTTAACTCGATCCATATCATTGGAGTCTTCTAAATATTTGAGGACATAATTCATATTCGTGTTCTTACTTTTACTCAATGTATGACGCTCTAAGTCGCGAACCTCAGGAAAGGCATCTAAGAAGATTTCACGCAGGACGATCGTGTCCCTCGCGGTAATTGTTGGACTTCCACCGGAGTGAACGAGCGCGTTTCTAGTTTCAAGTAACCGTTTATAGAGAGGGGTGATATTATCCAGTGAGCAAAGACGGCCAGTTCGTTTAAGAACGTCCACGCTGCTGCTGTCCTCAGGGTCCGTGAAAGAAAGATCTTCTAGTGCTCTCCAATAGGCAAAAAATGACTCACGAGGGTAATTGGCAACTGCAGCTGAAATGAATCCTTGCAACGCAGATGCGAGGGTATACTCTGTCGGACGACCGTAGGAAGGCGGGAATTTCTGAAGCCCCAATTCTTTGTATGTGCTCTGGAATTGGTGGTCTAGTTCCACGGGGTTCCCAAATTCGGCGGACATGATCTCCGCGTCTAAGAGATCTCCATCGTCACAAACCAATATGAACGCCGGTCTCTCGACAATCACAGTTTCATCCGGAAGATTTGAACCCAGCAATTCATTTAGCGTCTCTTCTCGCAATAAGTCAGAGTTATAGAAAATCGAGTAGTTTATCTTCCCAAGTAGAATGTTGATTATGTCCTGGGCTGACGTGACACCCTCTTCAGAGGAAGGAGCCGTTATGGTACACCGCCAGTACCAATTCGAATTGTATGGGGTTGGGTGAAGACCAAGGCTCTCGAGTAGATCCTCAAAAGTCTCTGTCCCTGATAGAATGTCATCAATAGCTGCTGAATCGAATAAGGATGCAACTTCTGAATTCTCCACACGCTCAATTTCTACACCATCAACCAAAAACTGGTCTCGTACAGATTCCCCAATATTCAATGGGAAATAGAATTCAAATTCCCGTTCATCAAGAGATTCAACTAAATCTTCTAAAGAAGATTCAAACCGTTCAACTACATCTTGGTCTGAAGGGTTAACAAATGGCGAATCTTCTCCGCTATTCGACTCCCGATCATCACTTCCAGCCATCCCCGCTATATCCATCAATTTGCTATCCAAATCAGATTGCTCCGAAGATGTGTTGCCAGCACTTTCCTGCCCCTCCTCTTGCGGCCGTTGGCGTTGATATCTCTGTACGACATCCATTAGTGCCCGATGGACTAGACGTTCCCAGCGATCTGCAGAGTAGCCCTCCACCGTCGCAGCAAGATCAAGATGTTCTGGCTGGTCGCCGGTATCAATATAATTCGCAGCAATCGCGCCAACTAGTACCGGATAGTTTTCTGTACCAGTGACTAGAATCTCACCTAACCGGTCTTCACCCGGAGTGATTTCGACAGAGCCATCCTCTTGGCTCTTTATAATTTCCTTCAATTCTTTGAAAGCATCCGCAATGAAGTCTTCACGACTCATCGAGATAATCACCATTCTTGAAGGCGGATCGAACGAGCTCGAAGTACTCTGAATCCATCACTCTTGGATCGCGAACAAATCCGAAATCGTTCAAAACGCGACCTACAATTTCGGAATCCTCAAACCCATAAAGATCGAAAGCAGCCGCGTCAATTTCTGCGCGAACTTCTCTTCTTGCCTCTTCTGACCCCAGCTCCTGTATACCTAATCTCTGCTTTTCCTTTTCAAATGGCTTCCCGACTAAGTTCAATTTCCCTACTCGGTGTTTGATGGGATCAAACAGGTCGTGGTCTTCCGAGACAAACGGGACACGCGTTTCAAATAGTATATAATTCGGGACGGACGTGGCGATTTTTTGACGTAGCAAATAATCGTATGGGATACTATTCAACAAACCTAAGAGGACTAATCGACGCCCTAAGTCCCCTTGGTCGCCAAAGTATGGATCGAGACCACGGAGCGAGTTCACATGGAAATAGTCTGATGGGAGTAAACAAGCAATCATACTCCGCTCGTTAGTGTTCCTGGTGATCCGTCGGTAGACAATTCGTGGTGACTCTGCTTTCAACTTCTCAGAATTTCCTGTTCGCTTTTGCTCCCGCAAATATTCTCTAGTTGACAGTCCTTGATCGGTTGATTGGGGAATCGTCCAGAGATCAGGCTGGTTAACTTCCGCCTCAGGTACATTCTGATAAGCATACTGGTATATGTTCTTACCCCGATAAATTGGGTCACTTGCCTCGTACGGGGCCTCTGAGATGTACTTACTATCTGTTGTTTGATTGAATTCACCGGATGGTCGTATAGACCAACCTTCAGCGGTCTCATGATCTTGGAGAACCGGCGCTTCAAGCAACCGCTGTAAGGCCCTATATTGAATATCGCGCTCCAAAAGTGGAAATGCTTGTGTGTTCGGGGAGAATCGGTATACGAAATCAGGATCCAATTCGAAATAATTCCGCTCATCCGTCAAATCCTCCGGGGTAACGAAACCGGATCCCAATTTGAACGTACCCGGCTGTTCCGTCGTTTGAGCGACTACAACCGCATAACGGAACCTCCGATCAATCTGATCAAAGGTATTTTGATTTCTAAAAGTGGCTACTCGTTCGATATCTGTCGTTTCTAAGTATCTGCGCCGTATATGCCTTGAACCGGGAGCAGTCAGTACTGATGCATCAACTAACGAAGCGACAACCCCGCCTTGACGTACGACGTCATGGGCACGATGGAGGAAGAACGAATCTAGCACATCGTTTGTTCGTCGCCAGCTACCGGAGTTGGGAAGATAATACTGCCACCCAGATTTTAAAAACTCCAATGTCGATGAGTTGACCGCGTCGCGTAGGCCAGACTCAGACCATGATCCATGGAACAAGACAACGTCGAAACCCCCACGTTCCATGACAAGGGGAAATTCAAGTGGCCAATGGAAAGGATCTACATCTCCGACATCTTCTTGATCGCTATGCTCGCTATTATTGGATAGTTTATATTCAAGCTGGTGGTCAATAGCCTCCGTTCTTTTACGTATTTGTTCTCTTATCGTGACTTGTGGATTCGAATTAGACTGAATATTACTTCGGTACTCTTCCAGATGTGTACGAACCTCATTGGCGGTCGATTGTGCCGACACCGTTCCGTGTGGATGTTCAGATGTCAGATCGTCATTTTGGAAGAATGCGGAGAGAGGCAACTGGTTTGACCAATGTGGTGGATCCGAACTAAATGGCTTGCCGACGATACTGTTCCCTTGCTTGAAGTTATATTCGCTCCGCGGCGGAATCGGATCCTCACCCGGATTTAGGGTGCAAAGATATGCTAACTCCAGGCGGAAACGAGTCAGTGAGACGGCTTCGGGATCAATATCAACACCGAATAAGTTCTGCGTGATAGTGGTCCACACACGGTGAGAATTCTCCCCATGACTATCTAGATCCGAAGGATACGAGTATGAATCGGTGGGAGTCGGGACATTTTCGACAGAGGCGATGTACCTCCGCAACCGAACGAGCGAATCTAATGCAGAATGAAGGAATACCCCACTTCCCATGGCTGGATCAACAATGTGTAGGTCTGGAATAATATCTGTAGCAACTATACTGAGAAGCTCTCGGTTCAATTCTCTCCGATCTGTATCAGCAGGATCAGCTTCAGACGTGAGGTCAGTGCCAATGACTTCGGAGAGATCTGTATAAGTCTCGGAGACAGTAGTGTTTATTCGTTCCAGTACAGCGGATTCAACCGCTTCAGCTGTGATACTCGTCGTGAGTTCTGCAGGCGTTTGATAGGTTTCCCCCTGCTTATTTGTCAAGTGGCGCTCAAGCGCCACGCCGATGGTATGTGCGGTGACTTCATCCAAACCACCCCACCCGCTGTCTGTCAATAACCAATCAAACCTGTTAAACTCACTTTCGAATCGATCACAGAGCAACTGAACCGTCTCATCGGACACAAATGACAAACCATTTTCCTGATTGCTTAAGGACTGCCGCAATGGTTTGATCGTCTCCGGAACCGAGGTGGAGGCGGGAAACGCAGTGTTTTGAAAACGTTCAACGAAACTAACACTAGAGTTACTCGATTTTTCTGAAATTACCTTTGCTCGCAGCGCAGAAAGAACCAGACATCTTGCAACAGACCTAGAATTTCCTGCTGAATCAGGGATCTCGTGGTCTACTTTTTTCGCAACGTCCTTGATAAGGTTCGAGAACAGGTTCGAAAACCGGCTGTTCAATTCAGATTTCGCGAGCGCGTCAAATCTTGAGCGCGGTGATTCTGGATCCAGAGCGTTGAGCCGATCAAGCGTCTCTCGAAGTTCCGCCCGGTTATTTGAATCTACTCTTGGTTCGAACTGATGATACCGGATCGACGGTGTGCCAATTGGTTTCGGAATGTGTCCGACCAACCACGCGTCTTCAAGATCCTCTTGTAGGATTATCGCACAGGATAGATCCTGTTCAAATTCAAAACTGATCTCAGAAACATCGTCTGTAGTAGTGCTCGAGACTCCAAACCAATCGATGCGGTTTGGGCCGAAGCCAAGCTCATTAAACGTTTGACGGACCGCCGAAACTGAATCCCATGTTCGAATGTCCGCTGGTGTCAGCTCTTGGTTCACGTCGTTCCAGCTCCTTATCCCACAACCAATAGAGATGCATAAAGAAGTACCCCATCACAATCACGGGATCAAACGGGGCCGCGTTCCCCGACCAGACGGCCGCCTTCCCTCCCCGTAGGTAGTGATTGAGCTACTCCACGGGATGGACTGTGTCGCCATCTCGACGGACCCGGTCGAACGTTGAGAGATACGCGATCCGGTCGTGAACCTCGTCGGTATCCAGCTCCAGTTCCGTGGCCAGTTCGTCGACGGTCATCGGTTCGTC
Source organism: Halarchaeum rubridurum (assembly GCF_014647115.1). Lineage (GTDB taxonomy): Archaea > Halobacteriota > Halobacteria > Halobacteriales > Halobacteriaceae > Halarchaeum > Halarchaeum rubridurum. The sequence continues at coordinate 14,884 of NZ_BMOO01000009.1, read as the reverse complement.
GAGTGCCTGGAGGACTTCGAGCCCCCGGTAGTACCTATTCGTGAGCTCCTGGACGCGGTCTTCGATCGGCGTGGTCACCCCGTATCGCTCCTCGAGTTCGACTAGGGCCTCGTTCGCGAACGTGGCGAACTGATCGTCACCGAGGCGTTCGATCTGGGCTTCGAGTTCTTCCCGGACGACGTCGTAATCGAGGCCGGCCTGTACGAGCATATTCATGTCCTCGATGTCGTCGTCGCGGCCTGCGATTGCCTTGAACAGGAAGATATCCTCGTTGCTGACCAGCCGGACCGTCAGTCGATCTGTGTCGAGGAACGGCTCGCTGCGCTCTTGCATGCCGTCGGTGAGCACGAGCTTGTTCGCGACCTGCTGGTTGAAGATGTCGAGGCGACACCCATCGTCGTTCTCGACGCAGCTCGTTGCCCCCAGCGCCCGATAATCTGGATCCAGCGACTGGACCTCCGCATACCCGAGGTCCATCAGGACGGCCCACAGCTGACCGTACGCGTCGCCATCCGGGACGACTAGGTCGATGTCTTTCGTCGCCCCCTTGAGGTCGCGCAGCGACATCGCGCCACCACCGATCAGGTAGACCGTGAGCGGTTCAGATAGCCCGTCTCTGATTCGCTGGAATTCGTTCTCGATGTACTCGCGTCCGAATGTTGGTCTCATTGTGGTAGTGGCACCTCGTAGTCAGCCGCTAGCTCCTGGAACTCGTCCCACTCCGGGAGACGGTCGTCGTCGACCTCGCCGTGCGTCTCGAGGTAGCGGAGCAAGGCGTCGATTTCGTCTTCGAGGCCATACTTCGCCGCCTGCTCTCGGAGGTCCTCCTCGTCGACGTCGACGTGGCTGAGCAGGAGGAGACAGTACGAGCGGTGGCGGCTGCCGTCGTCGATCAGCAGCGTGTGACAGCAGAGCTCCGCCGGCGAGACTGCGTCGAGGTCTTCGGAGTAGACGTAGTAGCGGTGGCCGGTGAGCAGGAACTGGAGGTCGAAGGCCGCGAATCGAGCGAGGCCGGTTTCGTGGAACCCCTCTGCGTCGATCTCCTTCTCGGCCTGCGCGAGGAATTCGTCGTAGCCCTCCCAGAGAATCGTCCCCTTCGGGGCGACGGCTTCGAGGCGCTGGCGATGCAGCTGGTGTGCGAGTTCACGGGCGAACGCGTGGAGGCGGTCGAAGTCGGCGTTGAACTCGTAGTGGCCGTCGGCCGTCCCGACGAGACCACGGTCACGAAACCGCTTGAGGACGCGGTTGACCGTGTTGCGGTAGTTGTCGCTCCGGTCAGCGATTTCGGAGACGGTTCGCGGCTGGTCGAGGTAGTACAGCACCTCGAGTGCCTTGCCCGTCAGCAGTTCGGGGAAGTCGATGTGGGAGTGCTGGCGGACGAGGTCCCGGTAGAGTTCGACGGCGCGAGCATCCGACGGAACGACTCGTTTTCGCCGCCCGTCGCGTTCCGTGTAGACGAGTCCCTTTTCGACGAGGTCGGCGACGGCACGAGAGAGGTAGCTCTCGCTGTGGTTGAGCTTCGTCGCGAGTTCGGAGATCGTGTCGCCGCGGTCGACCGTGGCGAGGACCTCGAGTTCGATACGCCGGAGCACGGTGTAACATAGTACGAAACTTGTATATAAAGAAGTTTCGAGTAGTGTTACAGTCAGCGGTCGCGAGAACTGTCTCCATCGACTTAACCAACAAAACTATGGATTCGTGGGGCGTGTTGGTTAACACGAGAAGAGCCGATGTCCTACGAACCCCCGACCCCACCGGCGAACCTCCCGACGGAGATCGTCAACACGCTCAACGAGTCGGACCCGGAGCAGCTCCGAGACGTTGCGACGTACGCTGAAGCGCTCGCCGAGCACAAGGAACGAGAGGCCCGTCTCGAGGAGTCGGCAGATCAAGAAGAGGTCGAAGAGCGACCGGACGATCTCCCGGACGACGTCCCTGCCAAAGCGACGATCACGATCAAGGAGATCAACGACAACCGCTACTACTACTGGCAGTGGCGGGAGGGCGATTCAGTGAAGTCCAAATATAAAGGGCCGGTCAACCCGGACGAATAGCCCCGGACATTCATCAGTGATGCCGGTTGCTAATGGGCGGCGAAAGGCCGACCCATGCCCATCGAAGTTGAGTGTGATTTCTGTGGTGAGACAATCTCAAGACCTCCGTCGGTAGTGGAGCGTGCAGAGCACCACTTCTGCGATAAGACGTGTCAGGGGAATTGGCGGTCTGAACAAAAGGACAATAGAGTCGTCCTCCAATGCGACTACTGTGGGACGGATTTCAAACAATACGAGTGGAATCTCAAAGACGATCAGACAAACCAGTTCTGTAGCAACGAGTGTAGGGGACGATGGCAGATAGAAAATCGTCCACAGACAGAATGTACAAACTGCGGCGAGACAATCGGGCGGATTCAGTACGATATCGAATCAGCTGATCGCCATTTCTGCAGTCGGGACTGTCAGTGGGAATGGCAGCAGGAGACAGCTACCTACGATTGGGAATCAACCCCGAACTATGGACCGCTATGGAAAGAGCGGCGTGAACAGGTCTTAGAGCGAGATAATCGAACCTGCCAGGGGTGTGGTCGTAGCGAAAACGAGCTCGGATATACGCCGCGAGTACATCATATTCGGCCGTTCGCGGAGTTCGATGAGGATGAGGTCGAAGCTGCTCACAATCCATCGAATCTAGTCTCGCTCTGTGAGCCTTGTCACACCAGATGGGAAGGCGTCCCGCTTCGTCCGAAATTGCTCTGAGAACAGGTCCGGAGGAAGATACCTTGCTCAGGACAGAACTCGACGAGATGCCGCAGAGTATGGATGGCCCGTCAACCCGGACGAGTAAAACTCAATGATGGAGGACACCCACCCCACGTTTCCGTCGTAACTGGATGTTGGTGGAGGGGGTGACGCTGATTTCGAAGGGACCACACCCCCCGCGTTTCCGTCGTTTCTCCACGAGGGCGTAGGGAGAGGCTACGATAGTGCTATACAGCCACTAATTCTGTTGACCTAGAACCAATCTAGAGATGAACTAATAATCTAGAGATGAACTAATTTCTGCAACACATAGATTAAAGTGGTATAGCTGAGTAACGTTCATTAAGTGTACTTCGACCAAAGAGGGGGCGAAGTCTTCGCCCCCTCAGATGAAACGATCCTTTCCAGCTGCTTCTGTAGACGGCCAGTATTGGACGGATAGGCGGCTCTCGTCTTTGGTATCTCGTCGTGGACGTCTTCTTCGAGTCCCCTCCCCATCTGTTCGGTGATTACGACGGAAACGTGGGATGTGTGGGTTCGGAATTCGACATCGAGGCGATGCTTCCGTCTACGGGTTTCCTCTCTCACGTCGGAAACACGGCTATATTGTCAGCAATCCAATTCCACCGAATGACGGCATTTTCCGGCTGATATCGGACAAGGAACGTCGGAAACGTGGGGTGGCGTTCTCCACTAGATTTATACTCCCCCCGCTCACACCGTGTGATATTCAATGACGCCCGACTCTTCACCCAGTTCTGTCGACGATCCACTCTTTGAATCCGGGCATCGAATCTTCGCGAACAAGGATCTCCTGAAAATCGGCCACGTGCCGGAGGCTGACCGGATCGTCGGTCGCGACGAGGAAATCTCGAAGCTCGCGAAACGTCTCAACGGTGCTGTCCACGGGTACTCCCCGGAAAACGTGATGATCTACGGGAAAACGGGGACCGGCAAATCTCTCGTTTCAAAACACGTCTGTCAACGAGCTCAAAATGCCGCTCAGGATGGCGTCGAGATTGGAACAGCGTATATCGACTGTGCTGAAGACAATACCGAGACCCAAGCAATCTCCTCACTGGCCGCGAAGCTGAACGATGAATCTTCGACTGGAATCTCCGTTCCACATACCGGCCTCAGTACGTCGAAATACTACAAACTCCTCTGGAAGACGCTCGACGCTCAATTTGATTCTGTGATCATCATCCTCGACGAGATCGATCTGATGAACGACGACAGCGTGCTGATGAAGCTCTCGCGCGCTGAGGAGGCGGGAAAAATCGACTGTAGCGTCGGTGTCATCGCGATCAGCAACAAGATCCAGTACGTCGACAACGTGAACGAGCGTGTGAAAAGCAGCTTCCAGCACAAGGAGCTGTTCTTCAAGCCATACGACGCCAACCAGCTCCGGGAGATTATGTTCAACCGTGAGGACGCCTTCCAGGACGGCGTCCTTTCCGAGGACGTGATTCCGCTCTCGGCGGCCTTCGCCGCGCAGGAACACGGCGACGCTCGGAAGGCGATCGACATTCTTCGCCACGCCGGCGAGGTCGCCTACGAGGCCGGGGCAGAGCAGGTGACGGAGGAACACGTCCGCCAGGCACAGCAGCACGCCGAAAAGGACCGGTTCAGAGAACTCGTGAACGGCGCACCCACGCAGGCGAAGGCGGCGTTGCTGGCGCTCACGGAGCTGAGTGTCAACAGCAACGACGATGCGTTCCTCACGAGCCGGGTGTACGACCAGTACGAACGTATCTGCAACCATCTCGATATGGATATCCTCTCCGTCCGCCGATTCCGCGACATCCTGAAAGAGCAAGCCTTCCTCGGGGTTGTCGAAATCGAGAAGATCAACAAGGGGAGTGCGGGTGGCATCCACCTCCAGAACCGACTCATCGAAGATCCCCAGGTCGTCCGCGAAACGATCCTCGAGGACAGCCGGATGCAGGACTGGACTCGCGAGTAGTGACCCCCTACTACTGAGTGGGTGCGGACGACGGAAATCCGGGGTGGGGCGTGAGGAAACGACGGAAACGAGGGGGGTCGAAAATTACGTCGGAAACGTGGGGTTGGTTCGAAACGACGGAAACCAGGGGTGAGGTCCACTACGACAGTTCGTTGGTGGCTCCGAACGAGGTCAAAACGGCGTCCCTCTCACCGGAGAGCTCCCGGCGAATGTCGGAGCGGTCCCATCCGAGCGGTGAAAGCACGCTCTCGACCGCTCTGACCAGCTGCGTCTCGTAGTACGAGGCGTCGTAGGTCTCGATCTCCTCGTGGGCGAGGGCGACCCGGTCTCGCGAGGATTTGTCGTCGTCGACGACCACGTACTCGATATCCTGGCCCGGGTGGACTGCTAGGTCCTGCTCGCGGGCTCGCTTCAAGGCGGCCACGTTCTGGGTATTCTGTGAGTAGCCCTCCAGGGGCTTCGAGACACGGTTCCGCTCGACGAGCCGCTCTACTGCTACGGTGCCCGCCTGCAGTTCGTCGATAGCTCGTTCGAGACACCCGACCACAGCGTCTGGTGACCGCGTGGCATCGAGCCGGTCAAGACAATCCCGCTGGACGTCCTCGATGAACGGCGGGGTCGAACGCTGTCGGGCTTCGATGCCTCTGATCTTGAAGTCGTCGTCGCCGGCGACCTTCCCGAAGTACTTCGTCAACGCGCCGGCGTCGCTCTCGCGCTGCGGGACGAACGCCACCCAGTCGTAGTGAGCCTCGTGTTCGAGCCGAATCTCGACCTCTTCCGTGATTGCCGTCGCGAGCGTCCCGAGGTCCTCTCGGTCATCGTCGTCGACGTCGGGGTCGGGCGTCACCCAGATCGAGTCAACGATGCCGTGGACGACGCGCCAGCCACCAGCTTCCAGTCGCTGTTTCGCCGTCAGCAGAATCTCACGAGCGAATGCATTAATCGCCTCGTGACACTCGATGCGGCCGAACTTCGCGTTGCTGAACCCTTGATAGCCGAAGCAGGCGACGAGAATCCACTTCAGCGCTCCCGACCGTCCCTCGAGCTCCGCCAGCCGGTCCTCGCCGGGGTCGTCTCGTTCCTTCTCGCGACGGATGGCCGCCTTGATCTCGTCGCGAGCGTCGATGATCGGCTGCAGCACGTCGACGAGGTAGCCCCGGTCGTCGCAGATCGAGTACCCGAGGCCGGGGACGTCGTCGCGGTCGCTGTGGCAGCTACACCGGATGACGTCCGGTGAGACGTTTCTGGTACAGATGATGTTCGGGTACAACGAGGAGAAGTCGAGTTCGTGGACGTTCTCGTGGAGGCCGACCTCGGGCGCGAAGATGAACCCGCCGCGGTCGGCGTCATGGAGCGTCCCCATCGGCTTGTAGAACTCATGTCGCCAGGAGTTCCACGGGACGAGGACACCGCGGTCGTTGGCCTCACAGATCTGGATCGCCGTCAGCACGTTCCCGATCGACGCCCACGCGAGCTCCTGGACGGGCTTGTTCGAGCGCGACACGAGGTCGAGGACACCGTCGAGGTTCGTCTCCCCGTAGAAGAACGTGTTCGACTCGTCGATGATCGCCCGCCCGGGGACGTTGTACCGCGCCGGCGAGTGACCGACGCGGCCGTAACTCGAGTACGTCGACCGACTCGCGAGCTGCTGGTAGTCGACGCCCGGCCACCGACTCAGCGAGAAGTCGTCGACGCCGGCGGCCGTCGCCATCTCGTACAGGGTCGGGACGATCTCGCTCGTCGAACAGACCAAGACGTCCGGATCGTGTGCGTCGAGCGCCCCTTGGACGGCGGTCAGGATATCCGTCGGCGAGCCGGTGACGGTGTCGCCGGCGACGGACAGCTCCCCATAGACGTCGTTGCTCGTTTCGGTCACCGGGACGCTGAGCCGGAGCGTCGACAGCTCGCTCGCCGGCGTCGGATCGGCGCCGGTCTCCAGACAGTATCGGAACTCTCGCGAAAAGTCGACGTTGAAACAGGCGAGATCTCCGACTGGATAGTCCGACAGCTGACGCGCTTGCCGGGCGAGTGGAGTGACGCGGTTGATGTGGACGACGTCGACGGCGAGGACGGCCTCCTCGTCTCGTCGAAAGCCGGGGCGTCGCGTAACCATCTCGGTCGCGACGACGTCCGGGTGCTGGTCGTACACTGACTGGAGTATCGTGAGGTCGAGGTCGGCATCAGGGTCGCGAGCGGCGACGTAGAAGCGTGGGGTGTACTTGTCTCGTTCTGTTACGACGGCACCGTCGGTGGTCGCCTCCCACTCTAGAACGCGGCCTTCGTCCAGGAAGTCGATTGTGAACGGCATTCCTGTAGAACAAATAGGTGGTATTCCGGATAACCGATGGCGTGTCACTTCCGGATTTCAGAGAACGATGTTCTCTCTCGCAACCATCTCGGTCACGTCGACGACGGATGTTGGTCGTACACCGACTGAGGGACCGTAAGGTCGAGGTCAGCCTCTGGGGCGTGAGGGAAGACGTAGAAGCGTGGGGTGTATTGACATCCTCCCACGGCTGAACCGTGGGATTCCTCCGGTGAGGCTGTGGTTATACCGTCCCCACGGAGGCAAGTTTCCCGTCGCCGGTACTCCGGTCTGTGCGCTCCTCGTTGGGACTGGCCCTCTCGGGAGAGCGTGGTGACTCCGACCAAGTGTGGTCGTCCCACGTGAGGCGCACGGGCCATGCCATCGACCCTGTCTCGAATTCAGTGCCAGTCTCCAGTTCAAGAAACGTCCGTGAGGCGTCGAGATCAGCGTGGCTCTCGTGTCCACACGAACACCGAAACACGTCGCCATACCGCTCTGTCTCCACCTGCTCGCCACACTCGACACAGGTTGCCGTCGTGAACGCCTCTGACCGCTCTTCGACAAAGATTCCGTACTCCTCGGCAGTGTCTTTGAGACGATCGACAAACGAGCGGTGTGCCCAGAACTGGTGGGTCTTCTCGTTGACTTCTGGGTGCCAGTGTGTCGAGAGCACGTCAGTGAGGTCGCCCACATACACCGTTGCTACGCCCTCATCATACAGCCGTTCGATCAGATCACGACAGAGTGCTTCCTGCGCGTGGTCACGGCGACGCGTTCGCTTACGGTACAGTCGGCGAATCCGCTGACTGCTGTACCGACCCTCGCGAAGTTTAGATTGTAGACGGGCGATCTCTTCGGTCGTCTCACGGAAGTCAGCGAACAACTCGCGACCCTCGTAGAGGAACCGTTTGCCGGTCGTCGTCGTACAGGCGACGAAGTTGTTTGCGCCCACGTCCAGAGCAGCCGATTCGTCGGCTAGTGGTGAATCCCGTTTCGAATCTGGTACTGTGACGGGCTGAAAGGCTCTGAACGTGTCGCTCACTTCGTCGTACTGTATTTCCAACTGCCCTTTCTCGCCGTCCCACTTCCGGCTCCCAACAAGTTCCAGACGGAGTCGCTCGTAGTATCCGAGTCCGTACTTCTCTTTCAAGTCTTGCCCTACGGGGATCTCGACTCGACTCCGCTCGCCGAACTCAAGCGTGTACTGGTCGTTCCGGATAAACGTACGCAGCTCACGTCCAGCGTCTTCGCTACCCCAGTAACCGGGCGGAGCGGCATCCCCACTGTCTTCACGGGCAGCGAAGAACGACTTCCACGCCGACTTATTCTTGCGGATTACTTGTTGAGCGGTGGCTGAGCCGAGGACACCGACGTACTGTTTCCGGTAGTCGGCGGTGTCCCACACTGAGTTGCCATCAAAGAACTGTTGGCGACGTTCGTAGTTGAGTTCGTTCCAGAGACTGGCGGAGGCGTCCAACAATTCGCGGAGTAGCCGCTCGTCGCCGTCAGTAAGCGGTCTGACCGCGAAGGTGTTGGTTCGCCTCACGACAACAGTTTCTTGTCCTTTTACGAGTAAAGGTCTTTTGGACGATGAGACCAAACATCGACATCAGCCACACGCTGGCTGGACGCGTGAAGGACTACAAGGAGGCTGCCGATATGGACAGTCTGAGTGAGGCGTATCGAGAGGTGATCGAAGCGGGGTTGGAAGCGGTGGAACGTCCAGACGAGTCGTAGTCAGTGAATAGACCAGGCCGGCTCTATTGAAACTCTCTGCCGCTGATAGTTTACTGAGGCCGTGCTGAATACAGAGCGCATATTCAGCACCACCCCACAAAATGGAGAGTTGCAGGTTGTCTATAGTACAACGTCACCTAGTTGTGTCGGATTCCTCCTCGGGTCCACCACCGTTTTCCGGTAACTGGATGCCCGGTCTCGGCGTTTCGAACGGGCGACCGCCTTTCAAACTGAACAGCATCTCCCGGCTCGACAGAACCCGAATCTCCGGATACCGGCGTCTCACGGCTTGCGCGTAGCTCGCGAGCGCGACCAATACGACGCCACCAGTCGTGTTGCCAAGCAGGATCGGAAGCCAGAACTCATAAATCAGGGTGAGTACCCCCGGACTCGGCGTCTTGAGAAACACGACGAAGAGTGCTTCAGCGCCCGAACTCACGACGTGGTACAGGCCGAGGACGGGAATCGTGTAGAAGACGAGATAGGTGATTACGACACGCGAGATCGTGTCTCGCGCAGCCGTATGGAGCCACACCACGCCAGCAACAAGCCACCCCGCGAACAGGGCCTTGAAGAACAGGTCCCACCAGCCCAGTTCGAGGCCGTGCTGGAGGAATTCGGCTCCGACCTCCATCTCTGCCGGCGTAAGTACGTGCGTGTTTGCGAGGATGAACGCGCCGAACGCGGCACCGATGACATTCGCCAGCAGGACAACGCTCCACATGCGTAACAGCAAGGGGAGACTGGCCAACCGGGTCAGCACCAGCTTGACCGGTGGGAGAGTGGTCTCGGTGTACAGTTCGTACCGTCCGAGAATGATGTACATGAACCCGATCGGATACAGCACTGCGGCGAGGAATCTATTGTTTGGGAACGTCGCGGTCCCGACCGTGTAGCCGATGAACGTCAAGACGATCGCGAAGCCGGCGGTGAAACCGCTGAAAAACAGTTCCGAGAGCGTGCTGGCGATTTCCTCGTCGGCGGACGCGAGCAGCCTTTGATGGATTTCATTCCATGAGAAGCGATCACCGAGTGCCCAGCCCGCTGCCGGGACGCCGGAAGCAGCCCGGTCCTGGGATCGGACGCCTGGTGGCGAGTCCTCGGATTCGTCGCTCATGAATACCCTCCAGACAGCAACTGCTGTGGTTCGACTGTATCCGGAGTCGGGTCCGCTCGTCGGATCTGAATAATCCGCGATCCCGGACTAAGATGAAATGGTGGTACCATAATGTCTCTCCCCGAGTATAGGTGATAATGTGTAGCATTATAAATTTATCAGCGGCAAGCGGGAGACGGCTACCGGCGTTCGGACGTATGGCGTTCCGTTATCCCGTGCATGTGAGTCAGGGCCAACTAACTGGTGACTATTCCTCTGAAGCTGCCATTCTGTTGACTACATCCTCTATACTCAGCACGCGACTCTTGACAGTGTTCGGTGAGGTCTCTGCAATCATGCTGAATAGAGGGCGCGAATCGGTCACTGGCACAGCATCCAGTATGTGCGAGTCGGATTGCTCAGAACAGAGCGTGTAGTTCGTGTGAGTGCTGACGTTTACAAATACGGGAACTCACATCGAAGTATGGTTGCCACGTATCCAATACTGTCACTCCTGATCATCTTCGCGCTGTCACTGTTGATTGTGCGTACTGGCTCGATCGCGCTGGAGATGAACGGCCTCTCACCGGATGTGGCCTCCTTTCAGGCCACGTCAGCATTCTCTGGAGCGGGATATACGACCGAAGAGGCTGAACAGGCTGTCACCACGGCTGGCCGCCGAAAGACCGTGAAGGCGCTCATTCGGCTCGGCAGCATTGGAATCATCGGTGCGATTTCGTCGCTTGTGCTTTCGTTCACGCGTACTAGTGGCGATAACCTGTTGGGATTACTGTACATTCTCGGTGGTGTCGGTGTAATCGTCCTGTTCGCACGAAGCCGATGGTTCAACCGCCTCGTCACACCACTTATTGAGTGGGCACTTAGTAAGACAACAGAGTTGGAGGTCACGGATTATGTCCAGTTGCTCGGGTTGCAACGCGAGTATCGTGTGGCGGAGGTGGATGTCGAGGCGGGGGATTGGCTGGCTGAGAAGACGATTACTGAACTGGATTTACCGAGCGAGGGGGTGTCGATACTCGGCATCCGCCGGGAGGACTCATACATCGGGGCGCCGCAACCAGATGTGGAGACGAAACCCGGAGACACACTCGTCCTCTATGGGAAACGAGACCGTCTCAAAGAACTGTCAGGCCGCCTCAGTGGAGAGACAGAGGCCCGAGAAGATGCTGTCGAAGACCACGAAGAAACCCTCGAAGAGCAAGAACAACTCATTGAACAATAAGCACTCCCTTTCTAGCGGATGGTTCAGTAGAGTGTGGTGAAATGAACGGACTCGCCATGCTGAACTCACCCTCTATATTCAGCACGCGATACCTGTCAGTCCTTGAGGGTTTCAACAGAGCCACCAGGCCATATTGGCGCTCAGACCACCCCTGAAGATATTGGCTCCGCTCCCTACGTATCATCGCGCTCGGTCGCGACGGCGCCGTCGGCAGTTGCCTCCCACTCCAGGACGCGGCCGTCGTCCAGGAAGTCGATACTGAACGGCATCGTCACGGGTTCGCGTCCGGTGGGGCGGCCTCCTGGTCATCGCTCGTTGCGACCGCGGCTTCGAGCTCCTCGAGACGTTCTTCGTGGTCGTCGAGGCGGGCCTCCTGTTCGAGATCGATGCTGAGCAGCGCCGGCAGCAGCGGATTTTGGTGGTTCAACAGCCCGCTCGCGTCGGCGTGCTCGCGGGCGTACTCGAACAGCCGGTCGAAGCGCGGCTGGTCGCGACGCCGCAGTGCCCGGCGGAACTCCGCCCAGCGCTCTTCGATGGCCCGGAGCGCATCCCGGTATGTCGGGTTCGTCCGCCCCATCGCTATCGGCCTCCTGTCCCGGTCGCGGTCCACGCGTCGAGCAAGGGGTCGGCGGTGGCCGCCACTGTCTCACCGTCAGCGGTGACGCCCGTTCCGACGCCCTCCGGGGTCGGCGTCGACGGCGCCGGCGTCGTCGGTTCCACGCCGACCTGCGTGGCGCGTGCCGCGAGCAGCTGCCGCCAGTACGCGAACGTCGTCTGGTAGTACGCGCCGTCGTCGACGGGATAGACGAGCGTCTCGAAGTCCTCGCCGACGACCCGTGGCCCCATCCGGGTTTGCTCACACTCGAGGTGATGGTCGGCGACCGTCGCGACTGGCTCGGTGAATTCGTTTCGTTCGTTTCGCGTAACGAGCACCGGGATGTCGTACCCCTCGGCGTAGGTTGCCAACCGAGCGAGAGTTCGAGCCTGGAGGGTTTTCGCGTGAGTCTCGCCAAGGGTATCGTCGGCGCGGTACTGGGCGTCGACGGCCGGCACGACGATGAGGGCGGGCGTGTGGGGCGACGTGTCCTCGTCACGACTTGGTTCCCCTCGACCGGCCGCCCCAGAACCGGCGGTGGACGACTGGATTACCTTATTCACCGCTGACGGGAGACTACAGACGGCGCCGTAGTGCTGGTAGGCGGTGAATCCGCGTGCCACGTGGATTCGGTTGAGCAACCGTTGACTGGGCGCGATCTGAGCGAGTGTCGTCGTCGTCGCGTGACCATTTGCGTCGACCCAGAAGGCGGGCCCGTCGTGCAGGAGGAGATGGTCGAGTACGAGCGACTGCAGGATTGGGACGCCGCGGCCTCCCTCGATGTCGAGCAGCGTGATGCCGTCGCCGAGTGACGGCAACAACATCCCGTCCGTAGCCGGATCGGCCTGGTCAGCGAGGGACCGATTCCGGTCGGCTCCCCGTGTCGGCTGGTCCACCGTCAATCGGTTCGACGTTGAGTGTTCTCCCATACTCGACTAAAGGTCCACATTCCCGATAAGCCGCGGCGTGTCGCTTCCGCGTTTCAGGAAACTCGATGTGATCCCCTCCAATCCCGGTACAGTCCCGAGTAGTCTCCGTTTGGATCCTGTTTCCGAGAATAGTTCCTGAATCGAGCGTACTTCGTGTTAACCAACACCCGGCCGTATTGACGGCGGTGTGTTGGTTAAACCTACCCAGCTGCAGTCTCGAGCCTGACTGCTCGGAATGTTAATGCTCAACACCACGTTGGAAAAGGTGCTCTATGAGCTATCCACGAACCCACGTCGACCACCGAAACCCCGACCACCACGAGTCAATGCACCCAACTCGAAATATCGTGAACGCCCACGTTGTTGTCGGGGAATTCCTCACTTCGCGGTACCACGAGGCGCTTCAAACTGTTCTCCATCCCCTCGGCGAGTCTCTGGACACCAAAGACCAACATGCGCTCAACGACCTTGGCATCGTCCATGCGAATGGTTCCTTGAACGAGCTTTCCCCTATCGTTCGCACATACGTCAAACTCGATGAGTATTGGACACGTACCCATCGTACTGCGCTCAACGAACTATTCGCTGATCGACGTGCTCACGTCCTGAGTTGCTGTACGCGGTTCCTTTCTGAGTTCCCTCGACACACTCTTGAAGCCGAATCTGGCCGTTCCGGAACTGCGCTGGATACTACCCTTGCTCCGCTTCTCGAGTGCGGATTTCTCTCACACACAGATGATGAGAAAACCCCATACTCTGTTGATGAACACCACGCGCTATATCGACCGACTGAACGGCTCTTCGACGCACTTCTTGACCAAGCAGCTGTTCTCTGTGATCTTCTGCCCCCGACCGAGCTCTAATCGGTCGATTCGAGCCTTTTTCGCTTTGTAGAAATCCTCTTGGTCACATACTATCTACGGTGAAGCAGCCGGTAAGTGGGCTTGCGTACCGACTTTTGTCAAGCTAGACGCCTGATACACCCACCTATTATACAGCTGTCTGCCAAGTCCAAGTATGGACATTTCCGAGCTCCCCGAGGCGTTCGACTTTGTGGACACACTAACTTTGGAGCGGAACAAGGCAGGAGAGGTCGACCTCAAGATGCCGCAGCCTCGCTACAATAAATCCGACCAGACTCCACTTCACGAGTATGGGTGGGGACCGTTCTGTAACTTCTATGCCGACACCTCCGACTACAAGGACGTCCCTGGAGTCTACATCTTCACTGCGAACCACGAAGTCGTGTACATCGGGAAAACCGTAGACCTCCACCGCCGGATCCAAGCAGATTACTCCAATATCTCCCCGAGGAACTGTTTCAAAGGTGGTCAAGGGACAAACTGCCGAATCAACAATGCGATTCTCGAGGTCGTTCGTAATGGAGGTCAAGTTGGACTGTGGTTCACAGAGACGGAATCACACGGACAAAAAGAGGCGGAGTTAATCGACGACCACGATCCGTCGTGGAACGAGCAACCTCCCACTACATTCCCCACAGAACAGACTACTGCTGTCGGGTCTAATGGCTGTGTTGAATCATTAGACGGCGTCGGGGTGGGGCGCTAAATCAAAGGAGTTGAAGCGGAGAGATTCGGTTGCCTATGACACAAATCTCCCGCTTCACTGGTGAGATTGTGCCGATTGCCCAAGTTGTTACCGGTGATGGAGACGAATCCGCCGCCCCGGAAGGTGGCGGCGGATTCGCCGACTATGCCCTTGTTTCCCTGCATTGTCTGCGGATTTACCTCGACACGTCCTACCGAATGACGATTGACCTGTTGAAGGAGATGCCACAAATAACCGGGGAGATCGGCCTCAACGCGGCCGATCTCCCCTCGCCCTCCACCTTGTGTAAAGCATTCGACCGGATCAGTATGAGCGTCTGCCGAGTGCTGCTGCGCCAGTCGGCGCAGCTGCACGACCCCTCGAAACACGGCGCGATCGACGCCACATTCTACGAACGCTCGGCTGCGAGCCGCCACTACTGCCAGCGAACGAGCTATCGCGTACAGAAGCTAAAAGTCACGAAACTCGTCGATACAGACTCTCAAGCCGTCCTCGACATTCACTGCTCAACGACTCGGGAAGGAAGCGATGCAGACCTCGCTGAGCAGATCGCCCGCCGGAATGCGGGCGATCTGCGGTCTCTTGCCGCCGATAAAGGCTATGACAAGCAGTCGCTCCGCGAATCCCTTCGTGACCTCGGGATTCGCCCGCTCATCAAACATCGCATCTTCGCACCATACGA
>NZ_BMOO01000008.1 GCF_014647115.1 Halarchaeum rubridurum | reverse complement strand
CTGACTCTCGATAGCCCAACGACTGTCGAGGAGGTCGCGGAGCGTGCCGAGCATGGTGTGGATGCCGCCCGTGAGTACTTGGAGTGGTTCGAGCGCATGGGCGTCGTCACGCGGGTGACGGAGTCGCCGGCGACGTACGAGCGCAACGAGGCATATCTCCAGTGGCGGCGCATACAGCACCTCCAAGAGGAGTACTCGCAGGACGAACTGCTCGAGTTCCTCCAGGCTGCGACGGACCGCGATGAATCGTACGCGACCGAGTTCGACGTCGACGCACCCGAGGACGTCTCGATCACGGCGTACGCACGGGAACACGACCAGCGAGTGGAGGACGTCTGGGAGGACGTCTCGCTGTGGATGACGACGCGACGGCGGATCGCACTCCTCGAACGCGCGCTCACTGGTGTGGACGACGGTGCCGCTGGCCAGCAGTCGCCGGCATGAGCGACGGTGGCGAGACGCCCGAGCTCGACGTCGGTGATGGTGCACCGGTCGATTTCGAACGGCTCTCGATCATCGCTGAGCGTCTCGGAAACGATGCTCGCTTCGCTCGAATTGAGGAGTCGCCGCCGACCGCACCAGAGCGGCTCGTCTGTGTCTTCGATTCCGCGCTCTACCCAGTACAGGTTGACGAGGCACGTCTCGACATCGTCTGGTTTGAGAATGGAACGTTCTCCATTCACTACCACGAAAGCCATGCCGAGAGCGAGTTCGACCATCGGTGGGACCGGCATCCCTCGACGCACAACGCGTTAGATCACATTCACCCAGGGCCGGACGCACCGACGCCCGGGGAGGATACCAGCCATCCCGCTGACTGGCGGGACGTTCTTGCAGCAGTCTTAAGCGAAGTTGAGGACCGCCAGCGTGGCTTCTGGACCGACTAGCTGACTCCACAGTCTGCTTGTCACCCCCAGAGAGGGGTGAGGGGTTCGGCGGACCGACGCGTTCCCCGGATGCCTCGTGATCGGGATGGCTTCGAGAGAGATCTACGCAAACGGTTTCGACGAGGATGTTCAGACTGATGACCAGACGAATGGCTGCCCGGAGTGCGATGGACGAGTGGAGACGAACACGGTGGAGACTGTCTGCGAGGCGTGCGGACTCGTCCTAGCAGAACACGCGATTGAGCATAGCGGCGAACCGGTGTACGACGACGAAACCGAGCGAACAGGCGCGCCACTCACGGCGTCGCGCCACGACCGTGGACTCTCGACGACGATTGGCCGGAAACGCGACGCGAAGGGGAATACGCTCTCGGCGAAGAAGCGCCGGCAGCTCGGTCGACTACGTCGCGAGCAGAAGCGTGGGCGGTTCCGTTCCAAACAGGAGCGAAACCTGAGCCACGGCCTCGGGGAAGTGCAGCGGGTCGCGAGCGTCCTCGACGTCGACGACCCGCTCCAGGAGCAGGCGTGCCAGCTCTTCCAGAGCGCCCACTCCGAGGACCTCCTTCCATGGACGATCCATCGAGGCGGTGGCGGCAGCGAGCGTCTACGCTGCCTGCCGGTGCAATGGCCGCTCACTCCCACTCGCGGACGTCGTCGAGGCCGCACACGTCGGCGAGAATCGCGTGACCAACGCCTACGCGACGCTGAACCAGGAACTCGGACTGCCGGCCCAGCCGATGCAGCCTCATGCGTATCTTCCACGTCTCGCCTCCGACCTCGACGTTCCGGACGGGGTTCGGCGACAGGCGCGGACGCTCGCAGAGCGGGCTGAAGAGACACAAATCGTCCACGGTGCGTCACCGCCGGGATTCGCTGCAGCTTGCCTCTATCAGGCTGCACAGCGGGCTGACTATCGAATCACGCAGGCCGCGGTCGCCGACGTCGCCGGTGTCGCGGCCAACACAGTCCGCGGGCATCGCGACACACTCCGTAATGAACTCGAGTAGCTTGATGGCGCGGAAATTGAGCGGAGCCCCGCTCAGGTTTATACTGGAAGACGAGGGCAAAGGGAGTGTGACGCGACACCCGGACCGTCGTCGCGACGACGAGGCGTTTCAGCCCCACGGCGAAACGACCCGAGAGCCGGACCACGTCCTCGAACAAAACGGCGACCCACGCGATCGATTAGCGGGGACGGACTATCC
The DNA here is from genome assembly GCF_014647115.1 of Halarchaeum rubridurum. GTDB lineage: Archaea > Halobacteriota > Halobacteria > Halobacteriales > Halobacteriaceae > Halarchaeum > Halarchaeum rubridurum. The sequence continues at coordinate 49,746 of NZ_BMOO01000008.1, read as the reverse complement.
CGAGACACAGGAGTCGCCGTCGACGTGCCCCGACTGCGGCCAGTCCGTCCCGCTAGCGCGTGAGAGGTGTCGGTCGTGTCGCCACGAGCGCGCTACACAATCGGAGGCGAACGAGGACGACGGAGAGGCGGAGGTGGGGTTCCTCCATCTCGTCTTCACGCTCGTCGCGGCACGCACAGAGACGGCGGCGCTCGCGAAGGGGACCGCCGCACACTCACTCCTCGTTACGAAGGGCGACACCGCGATCGACGAGTGCGAACTCGTCGCCGATGGTGATGGCTCGCCGTCGCGAACGCTCACCAACCACTGGGGCAGCCTTCCCGACGTCGTCCAGATGCAGAGCGACGTCGGCGAACGCCTGCTTCACCAAGCATGTAGCCGCACACAGTGGGAGGACGACGCGGACTCGGGCGGACACGCGACCTACCTCTACGACCATGCCGGGACCACGATTGACTCGCAGCAGCGACTCACCGCAGTGCGTAAGCAAGCAGCGGACGCGCTCTGGCTCGTCCCCGCGCTCGCACTCCAACAGCCGTCGCGTCCCGACGACACAGGACAGCGGTCGTCCGCGACGCCGACACGGCAGACACTCATGTGTCGGCACTGTGAGCGTGAAACCACTCATCAATTCCGCGGCGCCGAAGCCAGTCCCGCCGACCAGTGGGCCGGGCAGCCAATCTGGGACTGTCGAGTCTGTGGGGCATCACGCTACGGCCCGAATCCATCGTAACCCGGAGCGCAGATAGACCGTTATCTTTCCTGCTGCGATATATTAGATGAAACAACCATTAGGTGGGTCTGCGATTGTATCGGGACGCAGGGTCTACTGAACATGCGGTTCCAGTGGACTTATTGACTTACATTCAAGTTCTTGAATTATAGTGATATGTCTGGCTGCGTACGTTCATGCATCACTCACTACTGATACCCACGAGTTCAGCGGCGGATTTGCATTTCTTCTTTTTATCGCAGATTTATTCATTGCGAGCGCTATCGCTCCGAACATTCCAGCAGCCGCCTGACAAACCGAGAGATTAGTCGCCTGTATTAACCGAATCGGGAGTGTAGATAATTCCAGCGCGACGAGGCCGAACCAGACTGTATATCTACTGTCGAAAAGACTATTCGGGTATATAATAAAGGTACCAGTATGGGAGAGAAGAAGGTAAGTGATGGTATGAGAGAAAAGGTTGTGGCATTTCTTGCAGAGTGGCAGATGGGAGCTATCCTTCTACTCGGCTCGGCTATTGTCGGATTTGTTTTCGGCGCTGTTGTGGGGACGATGTGGTCTGGATTTCTCGGATCAATCGTCTTCTTTATTAGTGCAATACTGGCATTTTCTCTATTCTCGTACTTACTCTACGGCCGTTAAGTTAGACCTCTCTATCTAACGCTCAATGTCGCACCAGCAGGAGTACGACGACGACAGCAAGACACTCCAGATGTCGAGTGTAAATCGCCCCCATCACGAGGGAGATAGCCTGTCTCCTGCGGTAGTCTCTGAGGGGTTTTTCGCGCGGAGAGTGGCGACGCGCGCCTAAACAGTGTGCGTCGGACTCGATGATGCACATGCTCATCTACGCATTAGTGGAGGCATCGATACGCGACGAAGCACCGGCGGCAGGCTCATCTGCGTTCGACCGACTGGTTGGCGTCGCCCCAGACGCCGACAGCGTGTTCGACTCCTACGTGACGTTCGACGAGACGGACGTCACCGGGGTGGGCGAGGGGTGGTGGGGTGAGCGGCCGGCCGCGGCGCCGGTTGAGTCGGGCGCCGGCGAAGACCTCTTGGAGGCCGGCTGGGAGGCGACCATCGAGGCGTTCGAACAGAACCTCGTGGCTGTTCGCGAGGGCTTGGACGAACTCGACGACGAGGCGATCATGCGTGACGAGGACCTCGTCCGGCACGCCTGCCACAACCTCGGTGCCTATCGTGGGCCGTCAGTCGTCCTCTACGACGAACACGGACAGGGGATTCGCGACCGAGACCGCCTTGAGCGGGTCCGCAACAGCGCCGAGTCGTGCTGGATCGTCCCCACTGACGTCCACTACTAACGATGGCGGGTCACACGACTCGTCGACGGCCGCCGTGGCAGAGGCCGGTCCCGAAAACCGCCTTCGGCTACTGTACGAGCTGTCGGGAGGTCCCGGCGGACCCGGTCTACGCCGCACGTGGCGATCAGCGCTGTGCCGACTGCTACTTCGAGAACGAACTCACGGAAGAAGAACCGGCATAGATGTGCTTTACTATGTCCGTACAGTACTGCTGATGAACCGGAGAGAGGACTCCGGTTCACCGGTCGCGACCGGTGGGTTCCGATGGGCTGTCAACTCCCCCCAGAGTTGACCATCGTGGCCGGATTTCCGACCACTGGGCAGTCTCCCCGCGCGGGAAGGTCCAGTGCTCAACGCCTCCAGCCGTAGGCAGCTTCCTATTGCTCTGTGAGACATATTGGGCTTACGGCCTACTCATCAAAGACAGACTGCATCTGTCCAGGCTTGGAACGATGATACGCCGAACTTATTGACGGGGAGCTAATCGTCGCGTCCAATCTCAAAGATCGCCAGCCACCCTCACCCCATGGCTCTGTTCTCATTCTACAAGAAAATGATTTATACAATATTGGCACAGGAATTTAATAAGTGGTAGGGCTAACTAGTTAGTATGTCCCAGGCCATTCACGTTCTCCATGTCGACGATGACCCCAGATTTGGAGAGCTAGTGGCCACCTTCCTTGAACGCGAGGATGATGCGTTTACTGTAACCACAGAAACAAGCGTCAGAGAGGGCATTGAGGTTCTCACCAATGAGCGACTAGACTGTATCGTAAGCGACTACGAAATGCTCCAGCAGAATGGCCTGGACTTTCTTAAGCAGGTCCGCGCCACCTATCCAGAACTCCCCTTCATTCTCTACACTGGCAAGGGAAGTGAGGAAGTCGCCAGTGACGCGATCTCTGCCGGTGCGACCGATTATCTCCAAAAACAGTCCGGAGCGGACCAATATACGCTTCTCGCAAATCGAATCCGAAACGTCGTTGAGCGATATCACTCCCAGTCCGAGCTTGAACGCGAACGCTCTCGAATGGAATTCGCGCTAAAATCAATGACTGCAGCGGTCTGGACACGCGACATTACAACAGATACGATGGAGATCTATCCAACCGTCTGCCCCGTGTTCGGGGTTCAGATTACCTCGCTTCAAGATTTCCTCGCTGAAGTCCATCCCGCAGATCGCGAGGCCACCGAGCAGGAAATCCGTGCTGCAGCGCGCTCAGGAGACACATATACAGTCCAGTTTCGCTTCCAGAGGAACAACGCTCTCTGCTGGGGTGAAATGTCGGGCCGCACACTCCAAGAAGAGAGCACAGAACCGCTACAGACAGGTATCACACGCGAAATTACGGACGAAAAAGAGCGCAAACGACGGTTTGAAACGCTTGTGCGGAACCTTCCGGGAATCGTCTATCGTTGTCGGTATACGCCCCAATGGCCAATGATCGATATTCGCGGAGACATCGAGACGATTACGGGCTACACGGCCGCAGACTTTGAGGCGGATACCTTCTCCTGGGGGGACGACGTTATTCATCCAGAGGATCAGGCAGAAGTCTGGGAGACGGTTGACGACACACTTGCAACATCAGATTCCTTTGAACTCTCATATCGAATCATTACTGCAGATGAGTCGGTTAAATGGGTCTGGGAACGTGGACAATGCGTTTCGACTCCGGGCGATCAACCCGAAGTGCTTGAAGGAGTAATTGATGATATCACGACACACAAGCAACGAGAGGAAGACCGGTAACACGAACGGCGCTTCAGATGAGTCGTCGCGAGGAGCCACCATCCTCAAACAGGACAACGAGAGTGGGACCGGGAGCTCACTCGTGCGTACGGGTATCAACTTCAACTTCGAACCGTGCGCCACCCTCTCTTCCCTCAGTAATAGAGATGGACCAGTTATGCGCATCCACAATCTCCTGCACGATTGTGAGCCCCAGTCCGGTTCCATCCGCGTCAGTGGTATAGCCTGACTCGAAAATCTGCTCGCGCTCCGCCGGCTCAATACCGGTTCCAGTGTCCTCCACCGCAAAGCCATCTCCCGTCGCTTCAACGAACACGGTGATATCGTCTCCTCCGTGTGTGATCGCGTTCATAAAGAGATTCTCCAAGAGCTGCTGGAATCGGTTCCGGTCTGCTTGAATCTCACGGGAACTCTCAACGCGCAAATCGGCGTCAGCAGTTGCGACCTGCTCCCACGCGGCTCTCGCAGTCGTTGCAAGGTTGACTGGTGAGCGGGAGCTAATCTCCTCACCTTGCTGCGCAAGCGTCGATAGCTCATCCACCAGTTGCTCCATTCGTTCAAGCGCACTCTCAACCCGATCAAATGCGGCCTCGTCGCCAGCACGTCCCAGATCAAGATATCCCTGCGCGACCGTTAACGGGTTTCGAATGTCATGTGAAATAACACTCGCAAACCGCTCCAACCGCTCATTCTGCTCCCTAAGTCGTGCTTCCCGCTCCGCCCGTTCTAACGCGGTCGTAATATTCGCAGCGAGAATCTTCGCCAACGAATAGTCCGTCTCATCAAATGCATCACGAGTCTCTGACCCAATCATCATCACTCCCCAGTCGCCGAGCGGAAGAATCAACTCACTCGCGACCGGCGACGCTGGATTATAGGCGTCCGGATGCTCCGCCACGTTCTGGATGCATTGCGATTCCCCGGTTTCGAAGACCGTCCACGCGATTGCCTCCCCACGAGGGAAACTCGGCGGATCAGAGAACAAGCCATCGGCGGTCGTATATGCTTCCGGAACGAGTTCATCGGCCTCCGTATCATACTGGTAGATCGCCGCGAGATCGAACCGGAAGAGATCGGTCGTCGCGTCGACGGCATCTTCAACAACTGTTGTCGTTGAGTCCGTCCGGAGCAGATCTCGTGTCGTTTCGTGGAGGGCAGTAAGCTGCTCATTATACCGATATTCATCCGTGATATCGGTGTAGACGGCATATCCATCCGTGTCGGTGGAATTCGTCCGAAGAGGGATCACCTGAAGGTGAAACATTCGCAGTTCACCGGAGGCGGTCTGGCGACAGATCTCCGACTCCTCAAACTGCTCGTAAGCGTATGCGCGCTGGCTAATTGCGGACGCACTGTCTTGCACAGCAGATGGAGTGATCAGCTCATCAATCGACCTCCCTTGGATGTCTGCTTCCTCAAATCCAAACGTCCGTTCAAACGCTGGGTTAACGGCCTGAATAAGTGGGGCCTGGTCGACGAACTCGATCTCAGCGATGCAGTCAGAGCTATTCTCGAAGAGAGCAGTGATTTTGGTATTCTCGTCTTGGAGTTGCCGCCGGTGGCGGCGACGCCGACTATCATAGACCCCGACACCTAGCCCAGTGAGAGTAGCGACGGTAATCGTATGCGTGAACAGCAGATACGGCTTAAATACACCTTCAATGAGCTGAAGGGCGTATACCCAGCCGAGGAGCAGGCAGACGGTAACCGCACTCAGAATACTCCACCGCGCGATGAGATACGCCGTCTGCGGTGAAATTGGCCCATACGCGAGAAGGAGAATCCCTGACCCGACAAGCAAGAGATTGAGAAGGATTGGGAGCGAATTCTCAAGAAGGGTTAGATGGAGAGGGATACCTTGGTGGAGGACGTCTGCCGGGATATCATAGAGGGTGAGTGTGAGAAAAACGAGGCCCAGTAGTAGAATTGCACCGCCGCTCAACACTCGTTTCCAGCGGCTCCGATCCATGAACAGAGAATGACCTGAGGTGCGTCAAATGTTTCGGTCGCCCTCGGCGACAATGCATCGAGACAGGGTTAGTTAGGACCACTATCGGAACGGGCAGCGGAGTATTCGACGCTCTTGAGGATACGCTAACTTGGATTCTACCGGTGGCTTCTGCTATGAAGGAACCAGATATAATTCGATCTGGAGGCATGCCTCACCTGCGTTTGAGTCTGGGAATCGGATTGATCCATGGGCGTTCTCAACGATCCACTTAATGAGCCAGAGGCCAAGCCCACTCGAATGCTCTAACGGGGTCTCCGCTCCCTCCTCCAGTGTATACCGTTCCACATTCGGAATGGAGCCTTCATTCCGAATCTCTATCTGGGCCATGTCTTCTCTCGCCGTCAAGACGGAGACGACGACAGTTGGAGAATCCGTGTCTTGGTGGATAATCCCATTCTCAATGGCTTCGCGTAACGCAACGTCGAGATTCGTATCCGCAAGCACGGTCACACCGGTCGCCCCAGAACGCTGAACATCAGCGGCCGGGTAGTCGGCTGTCACTTCTTCGATAGCGGTCTTGATGAGGGAGTCAAGCCGCTGGGGTTCGACCGTCGTATTGCCGGTCGTTTGTTGGATGTAGCGGGCTTTGTCCGCCATCTCGACGACCGACTCTGCATGCTCAATAGCGATTGCCAGCCGCTGGTGGCTCTCGGCGGATAGCGACTCCGTCTCGTTGACCATCTCAAGGATCCCTTGCACGAGGTTCAGGTCGTTGCGGATGTTATGCCGGAGCACACGGTTGACGATATCTAGGCGTTGTTCGCGGTCGGAGATGTCGCGGCGGGCGTTCGTCAGCGAGTACGCTTGCTCCAGCATCAGCTGCGCATTCAGCTCTGAGTTATCAGTCGAACGATAGTCTGCAGGTGAGATGTAGAAGGGGTTCTTGCAGAGCTGAGTGCGGTAGATGATCTGTGCGTGTGTCCGGAGAGCCTTGGCAGCCGATGTTCCGTTGAAGCGATCAAGGTCATACTGGCAGAGTGCGGTAACTGGGAGCTCTGGGCAGGCAGCATCGAAGTCCGCCTCAAAGTCAACGATGTGGTCAAACGACTGGTCGGTGTGGAAACACCACGAGTTCTCGCCGGCGATCCACAATCCATTGTAGCCGTCGGCAACGCTGGCATTCGCTTCGGTTTCGAGCGTCGAGACCATTTCGGTGGGGTTAAAACCAGATTCGAGGTAGACCTCTTCGGCGTCTCGAATGACGAAGTCTCCAGCGTTGATGCGTTGCTCGACGTCGACATTAGCTCTTCGGAGTGCCGATTTGATGTCCGTAGCGGTGTTGACGTCGAGTAGGTAGACACAGCGGTGCCCTGACTGGAGCCCCTTAACGAGGAAGGCTGTGACGGCAGCCAACTGGGATTCGTTCGACCGGTAGAAGAGTGCGAGATGTCGTGACAGATCATGCGACCCGAGTTCGGCACGGAGGTCTGCGGCAGTCGCGTGGCGCGCCATCTCAGGGGCGAACTCCGCCTCGGACTGTTCCATCATTATCTCCCTCTTGAGATGAAACCATAAAACTGCGCCACTATGTAACAGGTCGATTAGATTTCAACAATTCTCTTAGTGGCGCCGCATACCTACCTAGCAGCTGTTTCAACGAGAATCTGGTCTGACTGATCGGTATTAATAGAGGGACACCGAGCTCTCCGTTGCTGTTTGAGTATCAGCGGACACGACAGCTTCTGGTGGATGCAATCACACGGCTCGATGAGCAGACACCGCGTGTGCAAAGTGTAAATATCCACTTTAGTGGCGTTTCAGACTCTATTAGACACATTTGGATATTTGTCTGATAGCGCGTTAACCAACAATGAGGAGTAGAACCAGAACTGTGTTGGTTAAACTGGATAGGTCGCGACCACCGTCGTGTTTGTCGCCCCCGAGAGGGGTGCGGGAGTGCCTGAGTGGTGCTCTCGCACCGAACGATGAGTGGCACCTTCAACGACCACGCGACGGCACAGACTACACACCAAGAGGGCGAGACTCGCTACGTCGGCTCCCGGGAGCAGGGCGAGACGGTCGTGACGACGCACCCTGGTGGGGAGCGCCTCACGCCGGAGCGTAGCCTCCGAATTGCCCGGCATAGTCCGAGCGGCTTCGCCGTCGGCTATCGCGGGAGTGGCCCGGCACAGCTCGCACTCGCTGTCCTCCTCGACTACACGGATAACGCGGCGCTCGCCCGTGAACACTATCAGACGTTCAAAGATGACGTCATCGGCCAACTCGAGTACGGCGCCGACGGCACCTGGATGCTCACCGACGCCGATATCGAGCACGTCCTCCCCGACGACGTCGCACCGACTGCCTAGCCAACCTCACACCAACGATGTCCGATACGACTCATTCTTCGAGCGATGCGACCGCCGACCAGCCGACCGAAACCCAGCACGTCGAACGTACCGACGTCGGCGTCTCGATCACCGTCCAACTCAAACGCGGTTCCGGAACGCGCGACGAAGACAAAATCAAGGGCAAAGTGAAGGCCGAGACGCTCGCCGACGCCCGTGAGGACATGGACATCCTTCGGGAGTATCTGCACCGGCTCGCCGACGATGTGCGACAGATCCAACCCGAGGTTGAGGACGAGTAAAAGAGAGCATCGAAGCCTCTGGTCGCGTTTGTCGTCGCCGCGGGCGGGCGAGGCGTCCATCATGTCCAACCCAGAGAGCGACGACGCGAACACACTCACGCCCGAACAGCGACTCGCGCCGGAGAACCTCGACCTCCTCCGTGCGTGCATCGTGACGATTCCCAACGTCCAGACCGTCCAAGCGTGCGTCGCCTACGAGAACGCACACCAGAATCGCGAGCCCATCCTCCGCTGGCTCGCACAGCAGGCAGCGGAACTTCGGGCAAAGTGAATGTCCGTCGTCGGCGGATGCATCCGTCGGAAGCAGGGGGTTCACCTCCGGCTTTATACGGATGGCTCACCAAGAGAGTATACGGAGTATTCAGACTATGATCGACGTTGAAGACAACATCGAACTCCTCCAGCAGTCAGGACGGTTTGCCTCCGAGGAAGAGTTCCTCGAGGAAGCATTCCGTGCCCTTCTGGAGAAGCGCCCCGAGCTACGCGTCGATCTCGCCGTCGAGCAATACAAGACCGGAAGCGTCTCGCTCAACCGTGCTGCCGAACTCGCCGGCTACAGTCCCGCAGAATTCAAAGAGATTCTCCGCGACCGCGGCGTTAGCCGCGATGTCGCTATTCTTACCGACGAGGAGCGGTCCGAGCGCCTCGAAAACCTATAGCGGGGAGTGAGTGTGCTCGTCGACAACAATATCTTAAGCTCGCTTGCGAAAATCCAGCGGTCGAGATCGAGTAGTTGACTAGGTGTAAGCCGGCCTTGCCACGGGTCGACCGTCCAGACGACGTCTCCCGGCTGGTAGTCACGGCCAGCTGCCTGCATCAGTGGTCCGAGGACTGCTGGGCGGCGCGGCCCCCACTGGATTGTTCCTCATCGTCTGTCCCCGAGGGATGGGGCTGAGTCGGTTGGGCGTCTGCCCACGCCTCTGCCTCCTCCTCACTCGTGATGAGAGGCTCATGCTCAAGTGTGAGCGTCGAGAGGAGATCGGAGAACCGAATCGCCTCCGCGACTCGACTTAGGTCACGGGTGAGCGCCCAATGGTGCTTGCGGTGCCGAACGAGCCCTCTCTCCTTGAGCCGTGAGAGGTTCGACCCAACCGTGTTCGGATTGCGGTCGATCGCGGTTGCGATTTCACTCCGAGTGAACGCGGTATCGCGGTTCTCAAGGAGAAACTCGATGATGAGTTCAGCGGTCGTCCGCTCCGCTTCCTCGCCGTCTTCAAACTCCTCGATATCGATCGGCATACCGCCTAGTACGGTGTGCTGGTGGATAAGTGTGCGGGTGAATGGGTGTGCTCCCCTCTCGGCTCGTTCAAACTGTCGAGTATCTGGAGAACCACCTCGACACGCTTCGAGGAAAGTCTTAGTTTGAGGGACTCGAAGAGTAGATGTCGCAACTGGACGTGGAGGACGAATATGAGCGACGCAAACGTGCGAGAGGCCCTCAACGAGAAACACGAGCGGAACCGTGAGCAACGCATCAAGGCCGTCAAGCGCTGGGTGGCGTACATCAAATCTGAGCCACCAGAGGTCTGGGGACCCCAGCAGAACGCGGTCGTCGACGACCAACTTGAAGCGGCCCAGCACGTCGGGACATCGGCGCAGCACCAGCAGCACGTCAGGGACGTCGCGGCGGACATCACAGCCGTGAAGGGCGACGACACGGCTGGGAGTGAGTAGCTAGCTGGGTAGCGTCGAACGGTTTTGAGGTGCGAGTCACCCCCGCCTCTGGAGAACGTGCGTCAATCAGCGAGTGGCTGTCTGTTCACGCTGCATGCAGCGTTTCGACGCGCTCGCGCACCCAGTCGAGGATGGTGAAGAGGACGTCGAGCGCGTCCGTCCCAAGTGGTGACTCGACGGCAGTCCCAGCATCCGGCGGCGGGTGGAAATGGCTGCGGGGCGCGTCCGTCTTCGGATGGCGGTCCCACCGACACTGGTAGTACTCGGTATCGCGCGTCTCGATGTAGTGGACGTAGTAGTCGTCGGTGTCGAACCAGTGGACTTCGAGCCGGACACTATCAACGTCCACTGGGTAGGCGTCCGCGTCGAGGGTGATCTCGAGAGAGCGAGGTGAGGCGCTGGTCGGTTCGAAGGACCACGCGGTGACGAGTGGATGCGTCGCTGCGCGACGGCCGAGTGTGCGGAGTGTCGTCGTGTCGAGACGGCCCTGCGGGACCGAGTCATCGGGAGTCGGTGGCGACATCGAGAAGAGCGGGGTCAGGCGGAGGCGGTGTCGCTGGTGTCTCGGCGCTGTTCAGCGCGATGGGCGGCCTGCTGGAGAACCTCGATATCGTGGCGGATGCTCCGCCAGCGATTCAGCGCGTCCCAGCGGTCGTGAATCGCCTCGTGGTCGACGTCCTCGAACTCGGAGGGTGAGACAGCAGCAGGGCTGGGCGCGTCGAAGCGCTCCTGGAGTGTTTCGTCCTCCTCGATGAGCTCGTCAATCTGGGTGCGGAGTTCACTCGGGGTGTGGTCGCGGGCGAGGTCTTCGATGCGTTTCCAGCGGAAGTACGCCTCGTTACGCCGATATTCGGCCGGGCGACTGCCACGTGTCTCGACGATGTCCATCTCGACGAGCTGCGTGAGTGCGTCGCGCGCCCCGTCCGTCGAACACGCTGCCTGCTCGGCGATCTCGCTCACAGTCTCATAGGACGAGAGCGTCGTGACGACGTCGTAGACGCGCTGGAAGGTGGTTCGCTCAGCCGTCCACCGGCTTCGTGCATCACTATCCGCGTCGGATGACGGGCCGGGCGTCGGGGACTCCTCGCTCATACACACCCGTAGTAGCCATTAGAAGATATATGTTTGGTTCAGTCGGCATATATCGTCTGCGTTGTGGACGCTGGGTGTAGCTCACTTCGGCGTGAGGTTTGTCGAGCCGCCGGAGCGAGCGGAAGCTCTCACTGATGAGCGACACACCAAACCCAGAGGTCCACCTTGACCTCCTCCCGCGCCTGAAGACGCGGGAATCCCACCATGGGATTTCAGGCCGAGCGCGGCCCTAAGGTTTCAAGACGCATACGGTCCACGCGTCGCTTGCTGGGTGTCAGCATCGGCGTGGCCGTCTTGTGGGACGGTCAAACGTCCCCCTTCCTCAGCCGAGTCATCGCCACTCGTGTCTTCTCTTGAGTGACTCTCTCCGCTGAGGTAGCGGTCTGCAATATTGAGCGCGGCGTTCACGTCTGCGTGGTACTCCGAAACCCAACACTCCGAGTTGGAACAGTTGAACGTCGCCTGCGTCGGACGGGAGCCCTGTTCTCCGCAACAGTGGCACGTCTTCGAGGTGTACGCAGGGTTCACTGTTTCAACGCGAATGCCCTTCTCAGCCGCTTTGTAGCAGACCTGAGCGTGCATCTTCGCAAACCCCCACCCGTGAAGACGGCGGTTCATGAACGCGCCGTAGTCCATGTTCTCACGGATGTGCGTCAAGTCTTCCAGAACCAGGACGGGGTTCTCGAATTGGTCAGCGTAGGTGACGACCTCCGACGTGACCGTGTGAAGGATGTGGTCGATGTGTCGCCACAGCTCGTCGCCGTAGGACTCTGCGATACGTTCGCTTCCGCGTTTCTGAAGGCGTCGAGTCGCCGTGAAGTACGTCTCACGGAGTTGTCGAACCGTCTTGCCTTCGTCGTTCCAGAGGTTGGGTGCAGTCGGGGAGCCGCGCTCATTACGGTGACACACCGTTATTAGAGAGGCTTCCCCGATGTCTACCCCAATCGGCGTTTCCGCCGAACTGGTTTCTCGTTCCGCCACGTCCCGTGTCGCCGTGATGTGGAAGTACCACTCGCCGTCACGGTCGAACAGCCGACATTCACCCATCGTCGCGTCTCCCGCGTGCAATGCTTCCAACCACTCTCGCTGTTCCGGGTTCGGTTGTGCGGGCAACCAGAGGTCGTAGTCGTCGTGGTGCGGAATCTTGACGTACCACTCGATGGCGTTCTGTGGCTTGTGGTCGAGCTTCGGGCCTTCGTTCGTGAACCGAACGGGATGGTCATCGTGGAGCTCTTTTGCGTCGTAGCTTCCGCCACAGAGTTGCGGGACGTACTTTTTGAGCGCGTTCTTCGCGTACCCGCTCAGATCGTAGTTAACTACTACGTCGTTTGCCGCCGACTGTGTAGTGCAGTTTGCGGTGAACGCGGCTTCGAGCGCGTCTTGATACGCTCGTTTCGTCTCACAGAGTTTCCGATGCTTGTGGGCGTTCGGTTCCACGAGCTTCAGTTCCAACGTCTCGGTGAGTTCGGTCACTGTTCGTCCTCCTCGTGTCGCTGAATGTACTTTTCGACAGTCTCACTCGAAACGTGGCCTGCTGTTCCTGCGTAGTAGCCGCGTGCCCACTTGATTTTCTCGCCGTCATGGTCGGCGTGTCGGTGGTTGTATTTCCGCGAACTGATACCCTTGAACCAGTTAGCGAGCAGTGATGGGGCGTGTTTCGGTGGACTACTGACGAACAGGTGAACGTGGTCGGGCTGAACGGTCAGGTCGATTATCTCTAAGCCCTTGTTGTCAGCAATTTCGTGGAGGATGTCTCGTACACGGTCGGCGACCCCATTGACGAGTACCGAGTTGCGGTACTTCGACACCCACACTATGTGGTAGTTGAGGCTGTAGGTCGCGTGCCGTGTGCTCTTCATCCGTATGTACACTATAGTTCGATAGCATCTTAATACCCTCGGTGTAGCGTGAGAAATCCAGTACTGGCGGGACTCGTGGATTGACGCACTATGCCTATCGCTTGACCTCCGCCTGAAGACGGAGGTATGCGCTCTCGGTCTATATCAAGCAGCGTTTAGTGACGGCGGCGAACTTGAAGTCCAGGAGTCGAGCGTCGAGACATCCCTCGAGGATTTCGGCGCCGACGTCGACCATCGCGACCGCGAGTCACGACGCGACCGACCTGAGGCCAGTGAGTTCGGCGTCGACGACCGCCCCGAAGTACAGGACTCAAGTGAGGATGACGAGCAGGCCGCGCTCTTCCCCGATACCCCCGAAGACCAGCAGACACTCACCGGCGAAAACGCCGCAATACGCTGCCTCTTCGACGACTAGTCCTGAAGCGGGATTCCAACCGATACCCCGGCTAGGCGTAACAGAGTTGGAAGCGTAGTTCCCCTGTCCAGATCCAGCCTCAAAGCCAAGGTTGGGTGTTCATTAAGTGTAGCACAGCATGCTGACTCACCGGTTTTGGCACCTTCTTTAGGACAATAACTACCGAACACCGTGTCCGAGTTACTTTAGAACGACGTTATAGAAGTTTTGTCTCATTGAGATACACTCGGTACTCCAGATTGTCTCCTTGATTAACCATCTCTTCATCATCAATCTCAAAACGGTAGACACAAACTGTATCTGATATAATGTGCTCGTCACAGATCTGCTCAGCTAATTTGTCAGCGGCACGAGCAACATCCTGATAAGCCCGTAAAACAACTCCATCATGCGAATCTGGGGATAGTGCGGCCTGATAATAACGTGCTTGTCCTTCTAAATCGCTTGAATTGCCGACGAAAGAAGACATATATTGACTACCATTATGTTCAATAATCTCTAATAATACAATATATAAAGACATACAGATAGAACTAAAAATGTTATTATTGCCGATCTAATATTATCGGGAATTGTATGCCTAAGGAGAAGAAGAAAGTTAGCAATAGAGAGAACAAGGACAACGTCTAATCGGTCTCTTGACGATATTTCACTCATATTGTTTCATCGAATCAGAGGTAAGTAATTGTTGTGTTGCGCTCTTGCGTAGGGGAGCGTTGATATTGCTGAGTCGTACGTGTTTAGCCCCGACGAATTTCGCCACTGTCTCGTAGCAGGCGACCGATCGAGCGGATATGTACCCTCAGCAAGGGCTAACTGAGCTTCTCCAGGGATGGTCTCCGATAGTAGTTCACAGAAGTTTTGGGTACTCCACGTGCCAGAGATAAGGTAGAGATCCGTTCTTCGACTGAGTCCTCATCCCAGTTCACCCAGAAGTTTCGTTGATCACTAGCGGAGACCATCCCGGTGGCCCTGCTGAGGTAGCGCTGAGGTGGTCATAGTGGATCGCTCTTGAGTAGAGGATTGTTGGTCAGTTCTGAGCAGTAGCTAGAAGTCACAGCGGGCAAGGGTGACGCGCCGCGTCACCCGACGAACGATGATGCCAATCAAGACGTTCGTCTCGGAGCGTCAGGCCGCGAATCTGCTAGCACAGATTCGCTGGCGTGACGGCGTCTATTGCCCACGCTGCCGTGCCGAATCACGGATTCGGCACGGCAGCTATCGGGTATTTCAGCGGTATCTGTGTAAGGATTGTGACCGCACGTTCAATGATCAGTAATTTATAGAAGGACTGCCATAAATCTATCTCCAGTTTACTATATTAGCGGCTAAGGGGGTCATACAATGGTTCTCATACCAAATATTCGCCCCTCTATTCGTTAAGTACGCAACCCCACTTATCGGCTGTTTCACAGCAGATAGTGGCTGACCAATAGGATTTCAACAGAGCCCTCTGCTGAAACCCCCTGTATTCAACATTATATCAACCAGATCGATCGGTAGGTGCGAAAGGTATAATTGGGAAAGCGACGAACCTAGTGATGAACGAATGGCCCTGAAGGATATCCCCACGGTAGACGAGCTGGCCGAGACAACAGGGCAATCTGTGGAGCAACTCCGAAAGGACCGCGTGGCTGCAGGGAAGATGTCAAGCGACTCGGACGCTGAATAGCGGTACTTTCTGATGGGCGAGCCTGAGTCACTGAATACTGTTGACCAGTTACTCGACCATACGAACGGTCCGGAAGACCCGATTACTAACCGCGACCTTACGCGAGCGCGGTCCTCCGCCTATATCGTCCACGGGAATTTTCACGAACTGGCGCAGATGTGCGATGATATCTCGACGATGGGGCTGATCGTCGTCGAAAAAGGAGCCACAGACACAGATGTGGAGAACGAAGTCTACCGTCGAGTACACAATTACGTCTCATCATTGTATTCGTATAATGAGCAGATTCGCTCTATTCTGAACAAGCGGTTGAGCCAGCAGATCGGGAAGGGCTATTTTCTCCCATCACGTGATGACAAAGCGGCACCCGAGTACGTGCGCCGAGGGACGTTTCTCTGGGGTCTGCGGAACGACTTCCAGCATGGAGATTATTGGTGTCTGAAAGTTGAGCACCAAGGGACACAGAATGGAAATGATTGCTACCAGTTATATTTTCAGAAGCGGGATTTCGAGGTAACTCCGAAAGGCGATCTTGATAGCGCTGGTGACTATTTAGCGCATGCACCAGACGGAGATCAACGGTATCCACTTCCGTATATTGGGGACTTTCACCGAAACTTGTTCAGTGAATTTGAGAATGCGTTCGAATCGTGGTGTGAGAAAAACAGGGCATGAACGTGTGAGCCGCCTCGGGGCTAAGCCCTGGGGCATTGGGCCTGCTCCACCTATGGAGTCTGTCTATTCGGGTCTGAGAGACCTATTGTGTCGGATTGAGGGATTCCGTTAGCTGTTGTTGCGTGGCAAGGCCTGTGTGGAACCGATCAATGATTTCTGCTTGATGTTCTGGACAAGCAAGGATGCCAACGGCGCCGTCCTGGACCGGGACCACGGATTGGTTTGGAGAATGGGGTGCGAGATGGCAGCTGGGACAATTGAGACCGCTGGCCGGCCGATAATCTAGGAGTTCAGCTGTGTTCTCGGTAGTAAATTCACAGATAGAGGTGAACTGCTCACGGTGGGCATCACAGCCAACGAGCGGGAGCGTAAGCTGATCCAGGAGCAGGAAGGACACCGTGTGACTGCTGTTTGAGTGGAGCGCAGACTCGCACGCGTCACACTGAATCGGCGGATGACTGTGGACGTCATCCGTCTGCTGCTCGGAGGAATCTCCAGGAGGCATACTGAGGTGTGTAGGGTTGTATTCAACTGCCACACGGGTAAGTCATGGGACAGTGGCGTCTCCAGCACCTTGCTCGACGTAGGATTGATCAACAGTAAGCGGTCTCACAACACTCCTTCACCGGTGGGTTGCCGTATTCCGACAGACAGTCTGACTAAGGACAGCGAACGAGTTGATTCGATCCTCCTTACCAGTCCGGCTGACAGAAGCACGAGGAGGGTTCGATGAGCATCAGCCACCCCCAAGAGAGGGGTCGGCTCGCGGATCGGGTTTGTTGGCCCCGGAGAGGGATGCGGGCGCGCCCACGAGGCGCGTCGTCGCGAACAAATCCATGAGTGACGCACAATCGGAGTCAGCGGTCGCGTTCGAGGACTCAAGCTCGCGAAGCGAATCGATGACCGAAACAATCGAGGTGTGGGTCGAGGATCTCATCACGCACGTCGAGGAGGCACGCGGAAGCGAAGCGTTCCAAGAGTGGCTGGATGTCCAGAGTCGATTCCACGATTACTCCTACCGGAACACCCTCCTGATCACCCTCCAGTGTCCGGAGGCGACGAAGGTCGCGGGCTACCGAGCGTGGCAAGAGGAGTTCGACCGACACGTCCAGGAGGGCGAGAGCGCCATCTGGATCTGGGCACCCATCATTACGAAGCAATGCCCGGAGTGCGAGAACTCGCCGAATTACCACGAACGGAATGATTGTGAGTACGACGAGACGCCACCCGAAGAGTGGTCAGAGGGACTCGTCGGCTTTCGGCCGGCATCGGTCTTCGACGTCTCGCAGACCGAGGGCGAGCCACTGCCCGAACTTGAGACGGCGGCGACGGGTGACGCCGGCGACCTCGTCACCGTCCTCGAAGACGCAGCCGCCGAACTCGACGTCGAGGTGCGGCTCGTCAACGCCGACGAGTGGATCCATGGGCAGGTAGAGGGTATCTGCAAGCCGCGTCAGTCGGATGAACCACCACTCGTTGAGGTTCGTGATCGTGCGAACGAGGCAGACCTCGCGGTGACGCTCGTCCACGAACTCGCACACGCCCTCCTCCATGGCGCCATCAGCGACCCACTGGCGCGCTCCGAGCAGGAACTCGAAGCGGAAGCCGTCGCGTACATCGTCGGCCGCCACTATGGGCTCGACACGAGTAATTCGTCGTTCTACCTCGCCGCCTGGGCCGGCGACGATCCTGAGGCAATCCGGGAGCGACTCGGCCGCATTAGCCGGACAGCCCAACAGCTCATCGACGTCGTCGATTCAAAGACCGCATAGCGACCCAAACTCCTCACACTAGGAGGCACCTCTTTTCAGTCAACTATCCAATATTAGTGAATGGAAAAGCCGGTGTGGTGGCAATTTTCCTACTCGGCGCGGCTGTATCCGATACGCTAATATGTAGACAATTCTAAATGGATATAGTGAACGATCTCACTGGCTTCCAGCGTGACCTGCTCTACGTCATCGCCAGCCTCGACGATCCGCACGGGCTCGCGATCAAGGAGGAGCTTGAGGAGTACTACGAGACCGAAGTCCATCACGGCCGTCTCTATCCGAACCTCGACACCCTCGTTGAGAAAGGGCTCGTTGACAAAGGCGAAATCGACAAGCGAACCAACTCCTACGCGCTCACGCGACGCGGCCGCCGCGAACTTGAAGCCCGCCGCGAGTGGGAGAACCAGTACGTCGACCTGTAGGACTGATCCAACGTTTGTCAGCTTTGAGCGCCTCAGCCACTAATCGAACTGGTCTGGCTCATCGTTAGGTATAGGTGAGGGACTTACCACTCAGTACAGGTGGGGTCTATCGAGGGCGTACTGGGTCTGGAAGTGGCCGAAGTTCTGGCATCGTTCCTGACCGCTCGATCGTTTGGATTTCGACGTTGTTCACCGCGACGGTGAGCGTTTCCCAGTCACTCGGCACATTTGCTCCACCGACAAGGTGAGTTACGGAACTGCATTGCGATTCCTTGGTCGTTCTACTGGACGACGTTCCGCTACTGAATCCAGACGTGACGTTGAATCTCAAGACGAACTCATTCCCAATGGAATGGGTCAGCTTTGGTTCAACCTCCCCTAACTCGTCACAGAGACGCACGTCAAACGTTAAATCTGCTGAGTCACCGTCGCTCACGATGTGGACCCATCCGCTGTGAGCCTCCTCCTCGCTTGGGAACGATGTATGACTCTTTGAGTAAGCGAGTCCAAGGGAGTCGTCGCCCTGGTTGATTTCGGCTTCATCCGAACTACTCGGACTCGCAGAATTCGCCCACCCTTGACAGCCGGCAAGAAAGCTAAGACCAGCAATGGAACCAACGGAAAGCACCGTACGGCGGGATACTGGAGGGGCCATTAATTAAGAAAATACGTGCGGTTGACAAGTATCTTCCTCATACCAGTATCGTGCGCGTGGAGACTTGATAGCTACCGTCCTGTCGCTGATTGACTCGCGTACCTACCTAACGGCTAGTTCATCGGGAAAGTACCGGAACAATTGGATTTCAGCAGAGCCATTGAGTCCTACCCGCTTGGTTATACGACGTAGTGGGTGCGTTCGCGTCTTCTAAGCAGAGAGGGGACTAATCTTATCCGACTATACTCGGGTTCAAAACAGATGCTTTTTGGATAACCGCAATAGTGTTAATGTAGTGCCATCACCGAGACGCGAGCTTCTTAGCGTGAAATTGGAGCTGTGGCATCCAGATTGTTGGTCTGCCGAGGTCATGGAGGAGACGGGTGCCGGCGTTCTTGGATATGGGAGCGTGATCGACGGTCGGCGGGCGTACGAGCGGTGCGCTATCTATGGAGAGACGCCAGACCAGGTGGGTGACGCTGTCCAGACTGCGAAAGAATCCACCCGGATAAGCCATGTTCGGGAAGTGCAGTCAACGCCAACGGAGAGCATCGCTCCAGAGTCCGCTATTGGAACAGTTTCACAGGATGTATTTATCGAATACGAGTTTACCGAGGGTATCGGTCCGGCCTTCTTCTCCCGGGGATTCGTACTCAATGGAGCGTCGCAGATGGAAGACGGACGGGAGCTTTGGCCGCTCTTGGTGCAAATGGATCGATCTAGTCTCGGTCGTCGAATAGATGAGATCGAGAAGGAGTACGATGCGGACATCACTCTGGAACAAGTTACACCGGCTGACCAAGATCGGTCCCAGTCGTCCTTTCAAGACCGACTGGATGAGCTTACGCCACGTCAGCGCCAAGCCTACAAGCTGGCACGGCAGAACGGTTACTACGAATGGCCACGAGAAACGAGCGTGCAGGCCCTTGCTGACGACCTTGGGGTCTCGAAAACGACATTCCTCGAACATCTCCGCTCGGCTGAGAACCACCTCCTTGACCCGCCTAAAGCGCAAGACTAGTCCAGGTAGGCACCTCACCCGAGTATAGTAGGGTGAATCTCTTCTCGGTTCTTCCTTTGTCTGCTACTAAGGTCTGGAGCATTTCGCTCACTGAGCTAACCACAGACCGAGACCTCATCCATGATAGAAGACGCCGAGAAGCAGTGGACTGGGTGAACTATGGTAGAGGACAACGAGTCAGAGAGAGCGGAGTTTAGTCGAAAGGGGCTGGGCGCGGGGGTCCGACAAAGTACCCCGATCGCGCTCGGTGTATTCACCTACGGTATCGTCTTCGGGGTTCTCGCACGGCAGTCGTCACTTGGACTCAGCGAAGCGGTGTTGATGAGCGCCTCAGTCTTCGCTGCGTCCGCGCAGTTCGTCGTGCTCGATCTCTGGAAGTCACCGCTTCCAGTTATCGCTATCGTAGTCACAACTGTCGCCGTGAATCTTCGCCATCTTTTGATGGGTGCGTCGATTCAGCCATGGCTCAAGCGGCTTACTCCCCGCAAAACCTACGGGATGCTCTATTTCCTGAACGACGAGTCGTGGGGACTGACGATGCGTGCCCGATCAAACGGCGAGAACGACGCCGCGTTCCTTCTCGGAAGCGGCCTCATCGTGTTCATTGCATGGATCAGTTCGACTGCCCTCGGTGTTTCTATCGGCGGCCTCATCCAGAACCCCGCCAGATACGGACTGGACATGGCGTTTATCGCGGTCTGCATCGCCCTCTTGGCAGGTGTGTGGGATGGACGTGAAGATGCTGTTCCTGTCGGTATCGCGGCGTTGGTCGCTCTCGTTTCGTCTGTCGTGGTTTCGGGGAACTGGTACATCATCGTCGGCGGACTAACGGGAAGTATCGCTGGCGTCGTCCGGGATGAATATGTCTAAGATACAGATGAATACAGTCACACTCATCGCTATCGTTGGGATGGCAGTCGGAACATATCTCACCCGGGTCGGAGGGTATTGGTTAGTAAGCCGGTTTGAGCTGACCCCTCGGTTCCAAGCGTGGTTGAGCTACGTCCCAGGTGCCATCTTGGTGTCGCTCATCGTGCCCGAACTCGCAAAAGGTGGTCCCGCCAAATGGGGTGCCGCACTCGCCGCACTCGTCGTCGCGTGGCGCTCTGGAAATATCCTCTACGCGATGCTCGCGGGAATCGGGGTCGTATTACTCCTCCGCCATCTGCCGGTGTTCGCGTGACGCCAAGAAGAGCAGCCCTGTTGAATCTAGCCCCGAATCATCCGTTTCCGGCGATAACTGGACGCTACCGGCCAACTGAGTGAGGTCGCGTGATCGGCGTCGCGTGCCGGGCTTTGTCTGCGACTACCTCTCTTCGGGACCACGGCGGCTGGACGCGGCCCCGCCCTTGTCTCATCGCTCCTCGCTCACAGCAAGGGTTGTGGGCCGGCGTTCAGACGGGCGGATCGACGAGGGAGACGTAGAGCACCAGTGTGAGGCACCAGACGCCGAAGAACGTGGCCCAGGTCAGTCCCTTGTGGGACCATGACCGATAGGAGTGAAGCGACTGTGACTCGTCGGCGAACCATACGTCACGTTCCTCGGTACCCTCAGTGACGAGACCAGAGCGCAACAACAGGCGGAGCGCGAGGAGCCCCGGGAGCGGCGTCAGGACGAATCCAAGATAGACTAGCGCCGTTTGCAACATATTTGTACAGCAGATTTATTCTTCGAGTTTGTCTGTGACCGTCTCGAAGAGCCGGTCTGTCCGCTCTGGGAAGACGAGCGCAGCGAGGGTTCCAACGACGACACCACCAACAATACCCTGTGTGATATCTTGGAGAACTGTCGTTCCGAGTGCCGCTCCGAACGTCACTCCAATCAGCATTGCGAAGACGATCCGTTCTCCGTCAGTGCCGTCGGACTCCTCAGACATCTGTATCGGACATGTCTTCGAGAGGCAAAAACAACTGGGGCAGCGTTGCGTGAGCTGAACTGACTGTTCGGTTCGCACACCTACCTAACGGTTGTTTCAGCGGCGATGGTGTTAGACGGATAGGATTTCGATAGAGTCTCATTTCTGAGAGACGCTGCTAGAGTGCCTGAGGGGGCATTTCGTTGGTGAGCGATAGACCGATACGGTTGGCGGCGCGTCAGTCGCTATGGCCCTCCCACTTTCCGGCAGCCAGTTGTTCGGCGGCGTTATGGTCCTCGTCGGCGTCGTCGTCCTCGCGTTCAGCGCGCGATACGTATGGCGTGCCACGAGCATCTACAGAGCCATCGACGTCGCGTCACTCGACGGCGCCGCGGCGGGGATGCTCGTGCGAGTCGCTGGCACAGCACAGCGTGGACCCGGAGACGCACTCCTCGCGCCCTTCAGTGGCGAGCACTGCTTCGCGCTCCGCTATGCCGTCGAGGAACGCCGCCTAAGTCCCCTCCTCTTGCCGTGGTTCGTGACGGTCTACGAGCGTGCGCGCTCGACGCCGTTCCGCGTCCACACACCTGAAGGCAGAATCGACGTCGTCGCACCGGCGCGAACCGTCACCCTTGAGCGGCAGACTGTCGCGACGGTCACTCCAGACGAGAGGCCACCGGAGCGTATCGAACGCTTCGACCAGCAGACGTCCGCGCTCCCCTCGACGACGATCTGGCGAACCCCACCGTCGGTTCTCGAGCCGATCCGGCGCTTCCTCTCACTCGGGACGCGCCGCTATACTGAGGAAAAAGCGATGCCCGATGGCGAGGTGACCGTCGTCGGGAACGTCACCGAGGACGGCGACAGCATCGACCCGCTCGTCGTCTCCGATCGATCACCCGCAACGACTGTACTCCGAATGGCGAAAACCTCCCTCGTCGGTCTCGCCATCGGCGGCTTCGGACTCCTCCTCGGCCTCGCCCTCCTCGTCATCTAACGAATCAGCTCGATAATTCTTTTCACGCTATTCGACGATACGCCGACTATGGCAGTCCTGAATGCCCTCCGCCGGACGCCAAGCGCGCTCGCTCGGAATCCGGTCCTGTTCGTCCCCATCCTCGCCCTGGCCCTCGTCCAGGTACCACAGCTCGCCCTCCAATCGATCAATCCACTGCTGAGTAGCGTCGTCTCATTCGCGATGTCACTCGTCTTCATCGTGGTGATTCCCTTCTTCCAAGGTGGCACGATTGCGATGGCTAACGAATCCCTCGATGGCCGGACCTCCCTCCAGACGTTCATCACGGAAGGAAAGGCGAACTACGTCCAGATTCTCGTCGCCTACCTCCTCCTCGTAGCGGTCAGCTTCGTCCTCGGAATTATCGCGTTCTTCGTCGGTCTCTTTGGCGGCGTATTAGTCCTGGCCAGCGGCGGGTTTGAGTCGATGAATCTGCTCGCTCTCGGCGCCATCGCGGCGGTCGTCGGAATCGTGATCCTGCTGTACGTCCTCTTCATCTTCTTCGTCCAGTTCTACGGGCAGGCAATCGTTCTCGACGATTACGACGCGATTGACGGCCTCAAACATAGTGCCTCCGTGGTACGCCACCATCTCGTGAGCACACTCGGCTACGCCATCATCGGCGGAATTCTGGGCGGCCTCCTCGGTGGAATCGCTGCTCTTGGTTCACTCCTGCTCTCCCCACGCACAGCATCGGTTTTCCACCTGCCCGAGCTAGCGCTCCCCATCGCTGTTCTCGGTGGGTTCGTCGTCCTCGGTCTCACTGTGCTACTCGGTGGGTTCTTCTCGGTCTACTCGGTGGCGTTCTACCGCGCTCTCACGCGGTAAGACCCCCGTCATAGTCCGTACTGTGCCGACAACAGACTGGATCTTCGTGTGTCTCGCGGATGAAGACTTATCATCCCTGAATAACGACGTGAGTGTATGTCCGGACGTTTCAGTCGTGGACTCGACGTCGTTGACGGGAGTCTCGACGTGTTCCGGGCGAATCCCCGCCTGGCAGTCCTCCCGCTGTGCAGTCTCCTGTTCGTCGGAAGTGGGTTTGCAGTCGCGGCCGGGATCGCCCTCCACTACGGCCTCGTCGAATCGCTCTTCACGAACGATCTCATCAAGTACACCGCGATCTTCGTTGGACTTGCGCTCACGTCGAGTCTGGGTGCGTTCTTCAACGTCGCGGTCGCACACTGTGCGTTCCAATACTTCGACGGCGAGAACCCGACTGTCCGCGGCGGCCTGCAGTCCGCGTGGCGTTCGCGTCGCGCTATCGCCATCTGGGCACTCACGTCCGCCACCCTCGGGACCGTCCTCTACATCCTCGACGACAAATTCGGGTTCCTCGGGAGCGCCGCCCGCCTCGTCTTCGACCTCGCGTGGGGCCTCCTCACCTTCTTCGTCATCCCCGTTATCGCCGTCGAGGACACCGCCGACCTCCGCACCATCCTCCGCGAGAGCGGACACGCATTCAAAGAGACGTGGGGTGAGAGCGTCAGCGCCTCACTCGGCGTCTCACTCGTCGTCCTCCCGATTGCAGTCGTCGGCATCGTCCTGCTTGGGGCTGCCTACCTCAGCCTCCACGGCGCTGCTGCGTGGGTCCTCGGGGGACTCGGCCTTCTCGTCGTCGTCGCTGCGATCGTTGCGGGGCAGGTCCTCGGTATGGTCGCACGCACCGCCCTCTACGAATACGCGACCGACGGCCGCCGCGTCGGCCCGTTCGCCACTCGCGACCCCAACAGCGTCTTCCCCGACTCGTGACAACACTAGGAAACTAGCGGTATGCCTTTCAAGAGTACATCCACCGTCGGATTGTAGCCACCCCTATACTCTGTAGGATATATAACAAGATGAGTGAAATCACTCAACGTCGGTGGTAGCTCATCGTTATCGCGGCGTGTATAGCAGGGTCAATACAGACCTATAGAGTAGTTAGTGGTAAATCTGGAACGCTTGGAATGATTGCATCTGGTGCTTGGTTGCTCGTGATTTTCGTCTCAAGCTGGGGACTCTATCAGTCTCGTCGCTAGTTGGTAGTGTCCGACTTACAGGCCTACTCATTAAAACCGAATCTCCGATTCTGCAAATAGAGTACAGAAAGAAGTCATCGTTAACCAACAGTCTGCGCGATTTCGACGCGAGTGTTGGTTAAAGCTTGTTGGCGCCCGCGAGGAGCGGGGCGCACAGACCCCCGCTTTCGAACAATGCCCGAACACAATCTCGAGACGCTCCTAGAGGAAGCGATGCACGTCGCGAACAACTACCCGGCGGTCGCGAACGGCGTCGCTAACTCGCTCCACGAATACCTGCGGTATGCCGTCCTTCGTCTCCTCGAAGGCGACGCCGGCCCGCGCTCACCGGCAGTCGACGTAACTGTCGGGTACGGGAGGGACGCGGCGATGACGGACACCTGGCGCTCAACGGTCTCTTGGTGGGACGAAATGCCCGTCCGAGAGGACTGCACGCGATTCCGCGTCTTCTACCCCGACGACGTCGCACACGTCCCGCGCGCGGTCGGCGACGTGATGGGTGCGCTCGGCGCGTGGCGCGTCTGGTCGGGCGACGCCGTCGACGTCGGCGCCTACGAGTATCAGAGCCGTCGCGAAGTCCACTACTGCTGGCCACTCGGCCACCCCGTCGAGGACCGACTCAACGAGCGCCTCGAACGAGACACACAAGCGGTCGCACCCAACGGTGGCTGTGCGGGCGACGTCCGAGCTCGCGAAGCCGTGAGCGACCCAGCGCAGACGGGAGGCCTCGAAGCACGGACACAACGCGCACTCGACGAAGAGATGGCCATCTCACTCCTCGCGAAGGGGGGCCAGTACGAAGTTTGCTCGCAGTCCGGACGCGTCTACGACGTCGACGTGATCGCCAAGACGTGTACCTGTCCGGACTACCAGAAGCGAGAACCCGATGGTGGGTGCAAGCACCTCCGCCGCGTCGACTACGAGATTAAGCACGGACAAGTCCCGCGGCCGGATGGCCGACTGCCTCAAAATCGAGAGTGAACCGTGGTGGGGAGGGGGTATCGGAGTGTAAACTACGGAGTGAAACTGACGTAGGGAGGGGGGGGGGATCAGAGTGTAAATCCCAACAGGATCAATGGCCGGTCAGTCGAAGAGCCGATCAACTAGACCGGCGCACAGAGGTCACGAGTCGTCGGCATCGACCGGTCCCTTATATTGAGATTTGATTTTGTCACCCTCCCGCCACTGCCAGTAGTAGTAGCGGTTGTCGTTTATTTCCTTGATTGTGAGCGTCGCTCGCGTTGGGACATCCGCGGGCATCTCTTCGGGACGCTCCTGAACTGAGTCCTTGTCCTCCTGGGCGAGATGTTCTTCCCGCTCGCGATAGTCGGCGAGAGCCTCCGCGTATCGTTCGACCGCTCGAAGCTCGTTGGTCGAACAGTCCTCAAGAGTTTCGGCCAGTTCGCTCGGGAGAGATTGGGGCGGCGTCGGCTCTGAATACGACATAGCCTAGGATTAACCAACAGAATCGCAAGGAGAAAGTCCTGTTGGTTAATCAGCCTGGTGGCGGGGGGAGGGGGCATCGGAGTGTAAACCTGTGCGAGTGTGGTGGGGTCCGAACCGAGTAGTCGGATAGGTATAAAGACCGGTAGAAGCAGGGCAGAGAAAGAGGGAATATACGAACGCCAATAATGGATGGAATTGGTCTACTGGGGACTGTATCCCTGTTATACTGTTACTTACTTACTTAACGTTAATAGAAAACGTTATAATAATATTACCGTGCTGATGCTATCAGACATAGAGAAGCGGCTATATCGTGCCTGAAAGGCTGTTTCGTGCTACTCTACGGCTTCTGCTGTACTTGCTCTTTCGTCCTTACTGGGGGAGACCTTTGTGAGAATTACACTCCGATACCCCCTCCCCCTCCGGGGTACTTCTCATCCTCCATCTCTGCTAGCAGGCTTTGTTCTGCTTGCTCTCCATCTTGCATTGATTTGGCCGTCGATACACTCCGATACCCCCTCCATCACTCCGTCCACTCTCGTCACTCTGTTCACTCTCGTCACTCTGTTCACTCCCATGGATTTATAGCGACGTAGTGTATTGGGTCGGTACCATGGAACCGTTCGGTGCCGAACAGGGGATTTACGAAGACGTCGACGTCCTCGACCCGGAGCCGGATACGTACAAACCGACCGAGCTTCCGGAGCGAGAGGACGAACTCTCCCGCATTCACTCTGCTCTCCGGCCGATTACCCTCGGTGGATCGCCACGGAATATCCTCGTCTACGGCCCGACGGGACAAGGGAAGACGGTCGGGGTCAATCTGAAGACGGAACAACTTCAGGAGTGGGCCGATACGGAGGGTGACGTCACTCTCACCGTCCTTCGGGTCAGCTGCAAGGGCGCGGGAAAATCGTGGAACGTCCTCGCGGACCTCGTCAAGCAGGCTCGCGAAGCCCGCTACGACAAGACGGTCGAGAAACCGCGCGGCCCGACGAAAGTCGAGTTGTTCGAGATGCTCTCGGACGACCTTCGGGCGATCGGCGGAATGGTTATTATCGTCCTCGACGAGATCGACGGTATCCAAGAGGACAACTACGTCCTCTACGAACTCCCTCGCGCGTCGATCGACGGTGTCTCGATCGGTGTGATCGGCATTACGAACGACTATCAGTTCCACGAGAATCTCGACGCGGACATCCGGTCGTCGCTAGGGAGTCGTGAAGTCGTCTTCAGCCCATATAACGCGAACCAGCTTCGCGATATCCTTGCCCGACGCGCATGCCGCGCACTTCGCGATACGAACTTCGAGGACGGTATCAGAGACTCCGAGCATCTCCGTAGCGACGTAATCTCAGACGACGCAATACCACTTTGTGCTGCGCTTGCTGGGCAAGACACCGGTGACGCCCGCCAAGCAATTCACCTCCTATCGACCGCATGTGATCTCGCTCTGGACAACGGCAGTGACACTGTTGAGGAGTCCCACGTCCGTGAGGCCCGCGAAGAAATCCAAGAAGAAACCATCGGGAAAGGCATCCGCGGTGAGACGACGCAGCGGAAGATCGCTCTTCTTACTGTTCTCGAAGCAGAGCGCGCCGGGGACGCCCCCGAAGGAACTACAGAACTCTATCGTCGATATAAGCGCTTCACGAAACAGATCGGTGCGGATACGTATCAACAAGGGACCTTCCGGGAGAAACTCAACGACCTTGTCCACGGAAACATCCTCGAAGGCGACCGTCGTGGCCGAGGTCGTGGACGTGGTATGACGAACATGTACAGTCTCTCGGTTGACCCAGACCTAGTCATCGATAAGGTCGGTGATGACGACCGGCTAAGTAAGATAACTACCCGACTCGAGTAGCTTGAGTCGTTACACTCCGATACCCCCTCTCCTCTGAGCAAACTGCAGGATACTCTGATTGACATCCTCCCACCTCTTCAGGGGTGGCTTCCGCCCACTATGTGTCACTCCCCCAGAGTCTGTTAGGAGACCCCGGTTCTACAGATGAGCGAGGCGAGTGCCTTGCGCTCAAACCCTGTGAACCACTACTGTTGTGGATTCGACAGAGCGGGGTGAGGTTTAGAGGTCGCGCGGTTGGACGGTCTTGCGTCCATTTGCCTCGGCGCGTGCAGCTGCTTCTTCCAGGAGCTCTTCGACTTCCTCGTCCAGCGCCTCGTAGAAATCCCCAGCGACATTCTTCTCCGACAGTGCGTCCTTAACCGCAGCCTTAACGACAAATTCCGACATACAGTATCAACCTCACCTGTCTACCCCTTATAAGCAAGGGATGACGGGGGGAATCGGAGTGTATCAGCTAACAAGAAGACCGGTGCAAACTGAGACCCGAGCCGGCTCTGCAGGATGTCTGTTCGTGGTTTGATGGCTGCCCAGCGCTTTAACTAACACACCTAAGCAACCCCTGAATTGTTGGTTAAGACAACCACACGATGCCCGATTCGCCACCGACACCACCACAGGAACTCTCACGTGACCTCGTCGAATCGCTGGAGGGCTGTTCGGCGGAGGAACTCCGAGCGGCTGAGCGCTATGCCGACGCGCTTGCCGAGTACCGTGAGCGCGAGGCTCGACTTGGAGAGGAAGATCAGGATGAAGTAGGGGCCGTCTCGACGAGCTGCCGGACGACGTTCCGACGCGAGCGACGCTCACCACCAAAGAAATCAACGACAACCGCTACTACTACTGGCAGTGGCGAGGGAATGGGGTGCGCATTAGTCGGCGGCGACGTGCTTGACGGTCGGGTCATCGTGCGGTGTCGAGTGATAGAATCCGTCCCCGCTCATTCCGTCGAAGAGATGGAGGCGTGCGGTGTCGACACTAAGTTCGACTGACTCGCCGACGGCGACCTCGCTTCGTGGGGGGACTTTCACGCGGAGTTCCTCGCCGCCGACCTGGCAGTGTATCAGGAGCTGTTCGCCGAGTGGTTCGCGGACGGTGACCGTCGCGGTGAACGTCTCGACATCCCCCGGGAGCGCGCCGGCGATCGAGACATCCTCGGGGCAGACACCGAACGCCCAGTCCGTCCCCGTGGCGGCGTCGAGGCCGCTTCCGTCAGGGAGCGTGAGGGTGACTCCGTCATGTACGGCGACGACGCGGCCGTCGTGCTCGTGGACGCCCACCGAGAGGACGTTCATCGCAGGTTCACCGATGAATTCGGTGACGAACCGATTGGCTGGATAATCGTAGAGTGTCTGTAGTGGGGCGACCTGCTGGAAGTTCGCCGCCATAGCGGACGTCAACGCGTGCGCAGGAACGCGACTGCCCCGGCGTGACGGATCGCCCGCTATGGGCGAAGTCGCATGCGGGGACGCGACATCCGCGTCACACCGTCCGACAGTCGAGGTCGATCTCGCCGGCGTCGAGCGCCGCCTCGACGTTCCGGGCGGCGCGAACCATGTTTTCGATCTTCTCGCGGGCAACGTTGCGCGGCAGGAGTTTGACGCCACAATCGGGGCTGATCGTGAGTCGCTCCGGCGGGACGACTGTCAATCCCTCGCAGATGTTCGCCTCGATCTGTTCAACGGATTCAACGTCGGTCGTGTGGACGTCGACGACGCCGAGCGCGAGATCGGGCTCGAAGTCGCCGTCGGCGAAGACGTCGATCTGCTCGTAGTCCCCGTTGGCGAGTTCGACGTCGAACTCGTCAATCGGGTAGTCGTTGATCTCGGGATAGATCCGCGAGTAGTCGCCGTAGCAGACGTGGAGGCCGACACGAACGTCGTCGGGGAGATCAGCGACGATCCGTTCGAGGCACTCGCCGACGATGGCGTGGTCGTCGGGCGTCGTCGCGAGCGCGGGCTCGTCGATCTGGATGTAGCGAGCGCCGGCCGCGACGAGGCGCGAGAGCTCCTCGTTGACGAGGTCGGCGAGCTCGTAGGCGAGCGTCTCCTCGCTTCCGTATTCCTCGTCGAAGCTCCACGACGCAAGGGTGTAGGGGCCGGTGATCGGCACCTTGACCGGGCGCTGTGCGACATCGGTACTGAACTCGTACTCATCGAGGAGCCACGGTTCGTCGTAAGCGACCTCGGAGACGACGCTCGGTTTGTCGAAGTAGTTGTGTCCCCAGACCTTCACCGGGCCGTTGAACTCGTACCCCTCGATACGCTCGGCGAAGAACTCCACCATCTCCTCGCGGCGCATCTCGCCGTCGCAGACGACGTCGAGGCCGGTGTGTTCGTGCTCGTGCGTGATAGCGCGACTCGCGTCGCGAACGGCTTCGTCCCACGCGTCGGCGTCGAAGTCGGAGGAGTCGTCGTCGTCGCGCAGGTCGCGCGCCCGATTCAGCCACGTCGGCTTCGGATACGAGCCGACGACGGTGGTGAGGAGGAAGTGGTCGTTTGAGTGGTCGGCGGGCCGGAAGCGCTCGCGACCCGTCATTGTGCACCCCCCGCGGCCGCGGCGAGCGCATCCAGTTTCGCTTCGAACTTGCTCACCGGCAGATGGAACAGCCCCGTGTTCGGCGTCAGATACGCGGCCTTGACATCGGTCGCGGCACGCTCCTCGAATCGCCGTACCCGTTCGCGGATTGTCTCACGCCCTT
This sequence comes from Halarchaeum rubridurum, assembly GCF_014647115.1. Classification (GTDB taxonomy): domain Archaea; phylum Halobacteriota; class Halobacteria; order Halobacteriales; family Halobacteriaceae; genus Halarchaeum; species Halarchaeum rubridurum. Next base: position 19,174 of record NZ_BMOO01000008.1, on the reverse strand, counting down.
CAATGAGCGTGTTCTGGCCGTCGACGACACCGAGGAGGACACGCGGTGGTGCGCCGTACTCCGCAACGAGGTCGCCCGCGGCGTCCGGGGCCGCGACGAGGTCGTAGCCGAGCCCATCCGCGCCGGTGTCGAGGAGGTGTCGATACAGGTCCTCGCCAGCCATTCCCCAGTACGTGTGGACGATCACCTCCGCATCGCTCGCGGCCGCGATGGTGTCGATAGCTTTGCTGATCCGGTCGTGCGTCGCTGCGTCCGGGGGGTCCGTGGTGAACCCGGGTTCGAGGAGGGTGAGCGTCTCGACGGCGTCGGGGAACGCGGCGACCTCGCCCGCGAGGAAGCCCGCGACCCCATCAAGCAATGCCGCGAACGAGCCGTAATGCTCGTCGCTTGCGAGGCCGGCGAGCGAATACGGCCCCGGAAGCACCGCATGGAGGTCGTCACAGCGCTCCGACGCGGCCGCCAGCTCGGCCGGCACGTCCCCGTTCGGCGTCAGCTCGCCGGTCACGATCGGCTCCCGATAGAAGTTGTTGTTGTCGTAGTAGCGGACGATCCCACCCGTCCGGACGTTATCGTGGACGCAGAGCGGATGGGCGAGCAGGTCGTCCCATCGCCCCTGGCCTTCGACGATCCGGTTGAGACCGGCCTCGCGCTGGCGGTCGATGTAGTGACCCTGGGTCGCCGAGTACGCCTCCCGTACCGCCGGCTTCTCGTCGCCGTCGATGAGGTCTGATTTCTGGTGGCCCTTCAGCTCGGCGAGTCGCTCCCGTTGCCCGTCGGGAAGCGGGAACAGACCGACCGTCGTCGCGAATTGCTCCATACATCCGCCACCGATGCGATGCTGTTTGATAATAATACTGCCGTTGCCTATTCCCACTAGTTATTTGTGTCTCGGCCGGGTTACCGAAGGGTATGAACCGACACGGGACGCGCGGGGACGCAAAAACGGTCTCCGGGATCACCGAACCACGGACGCAGGCGGGGGCGCGCAAATGAGCCGCTCGCTCCGAACGGCCGGGGTGGAGCTCACACCGGACGTCCCGGCCGACTCCGTCGGTTCGCTCGCGGCCACGGCGGAGCGATCCGGGTTCGACCGCGTCTTCGTCTCCGCGCACTACAACAACCGCGACCCCTTCGTGGCGCTCTCGCGGGTGGCGGCCGCGACGGAGTCAATCCGCCTCGGTCCCGGAATCGTCAACCCGTACGAGACGCATCCAGTGGCCCTAGCTTCACGGATAGCGACTCTCGCGGAACGGAGCGGCGGCCGTACGCTCTTCGGTCTCGGTGCCGGCGACGCTTCGACGCTCGCCGATCTCGGGATCAAGCACGACCGACCCCTTCGCCGCGTCCTAGAGACCATACGCGTCGCACGGGCGCTCTGGGACGGCGAGCGCGTCGATCACGACGGCACGTTTCGGGCGGTCGACGCGACTCTCGACTACGACGCCGGCTCGACGCCGATCTACGTCGGTGCACAGGGACCCGATATGCTCCGTATGGCCGCGACGTACGCCGACGGCGTGCTCGTGAACGCCGCGCATCCAGACGACCTCGCGGCCGCGGTGGACCGGATCGACCTCGGTCTCGCCGACCGGTCTCCGGAGCGCGGGTCCTTCGACACCGTCGCGTTCGCGAGCGTCAGCATCGCCGACGACGCTGCCGAGGCACGCCGCGCCGCCCGCCCGCCCGTCGCGTTCGTCACCGCCGGCGCGCCGCGTGCCATCCTCGATCGCCACGGGATCGACCCCGACAGGGCGGCCGCCATCGGCGACGCACTCGGTCGCGGCGCGTTCGATGACGCATTCGAGACCGTGTCGCCGGCGATGATCGACGCCTTTTGCATCGCCGGCGATCCGGCGGACGTCGAAACCCGACTCCGCAACATCCTCGAATACGTCGATGGCGTCGTCGCCGCCGCACCACTCGGACCGGACCGGGCGAGCGCCATCGACCACCTGGGCGACGTGTTCGAGCGGGTGCGTGCGCCGTGACGCGCGGCGTCGCCGGGGACGCCCAGCTCGCGCTCCTCCTCGATGTGGCCGCCGCCCCGAAGCCGGGGAACGTCGATCGCGAGCGCGACCACCACGACCTCCGCTTCGAGCAGTTCCTCGCCGGTGCCGTCGGTGCCCGTCCCGGCCTCGACGCTGCCGCCGCGGGCGCGCCGGTCGGTGAGGCGTTCGAGACCGCCGTCGCCGGCATGGCCGAGCGGGCGCGGGACAACACCCAGTTCGGCGCGCTCCTCCTCCTCACGCCGCTCATCCGCGCGGCCGCGAGCGCCGACGAGGTGACGCGTGCGGCCGCCACGGACGTCACCGAGGCGACGACCGTGGACGACGCCGTCCAGTTCTACCGGGCGTTCGACCACACCGACGTCGGCGTCGCCGACCCCCCGGCGGAGCTCGCCGACCTCGACGTTCGGCGGGGTGCCGACGCGATCCCGGCCGTCCGATCACGGGGGCTCACCCTCTCGGCGGTCGTGACGGCCGGCGCGCCGACCGACGGCGTCGCCGACGAGTGGGCCAGCGGGTTCGAGCGGACGTTCGACGCCGCGGCCTCGCTGTGTGCGGGAACGGCGGCGCTCCCCGAGCGAATCGCCCGAACCTTCCTCGGCCTGCTCGCGGAGGCTCCCGACGGACACGTCGCCGCCCGACATGGGAGCGCCGTCGCCGAGCGCGTGCGCGAGCGCGCTGCGGCACTCGAAGACGCGGACCGCGCGACGATCGACGCGTGGGCCGACGAGCTCGTTGATCGGGGGATCAATCCGGGAACGACCGCCGACATCACCACCGCGGCGGTGTTCGTTGCACTCTCCCGCGGGGTCCGCGTATGACCGATTGGCCGGTTCCGCTGCGTGGCGTGACGGAGAGCATCATCACCACGGAGGGCCCGAACGGGCGGTGGAACGCGGCGGCGCTCGGGCTTCACGCGGGCGACGTCGTCACCGCGGAGACCTGGGGCCACACGCGGACGCGCCGCAATTTCGAGCGGACGGGCGTCGGCTACGTCCACTTCACCCGGGACGCGCGCCTCTTCGTCGAGGCCGCACTCGGCGTGCACGAAACCGACGAGTCGGCGCTCCCGAGCGCCGATGCACGAGTTCGCGTCGACGTGGAGCGCCGCGAGGCGGGGAAGCGCGACGGGACGCCGTGGGCGTCGTGGGCACTCCACCCTACGGCCGTCGCGGTCGGCGAGGAGCGCGTCCCGCTCACGAACCGCGGGTTCGCGGCCGTCGTCGAGGCGACGGTCGCGGCGTCACGGCTCGGCGTCGAGGCCTACGACGACGACGTCCTCCGGCGTCGCTTGGACCACGCGACTGCGGTCGCGCGCCGGTGTGGCGGCCCGGCGGAGCACGACGCCATCGATCGCGTGCACGAGCACGTCGAGGAGGCACAGTCCGATGGGTGAGAGCGTCTCCGTCTCCACGGGCGCGCGACTCCACATGGGGTTCCTGAACCTCTCGCCCGAGCACGAACGGCTGTACGGGAGTCTCGGCGTCGCGCTCGCCAAGCCCCGCGTGTCGGTTACGGCGACGGCGGCGGAGACGATCGACTGTCCGCGCGCGTTCGAGGAAGACGTGCGGCGGATCGTCGACCACCTCGGCGTCCCCGGCGCGCGCGTCGAGCTGAACGAGTCGCTCCCCCGGCACGTCGGTCTCGGGAGCGGAACCGCGACCGTACTCGCGATGACCGCGGCCATCGCCCGCACGTACGACGCGCAACCGTGCATCCGGGAGTGTGCGCCCGCCCTCGGCCGCGGTCGCCGGAGCGGCATCGGCGTCGCGGCTATCGAGAACGGTGGCTTCGTCCTCGACGCCGGCCGCCCGACGCCGGCCTGCGGCACACCCACGGGGACGGCGACGGACGGGGAGGACGGGACGTGGACGGTCCCGCCAGTCGTCGCCCGCCACACCATCCCGCCGGCGTGGCGGTTCGTGCTCGTCGTTCCGGCGGCCGACCCCGGTCGCTGTGGCGACGCGGAGCAAAAGAGTATGCGCGCGGCGATCGGCGACGCCGACCCGGACGTCTCGGATCGGATCGCCGGCCTCGTCACGCGTCGTGTCCTCCCGGCGATCGAAGCGGGCGACGCGGCGGCGTTCGGCGACGCCGTGACGGAGATCGGGCGACTCAACGGGACGTGGTACGCCGACGAACAGGACGGCGTCTACCGTGCACCTGTTGCGACGCTCGTCGACACCCTGCTGGCGGACGACGCGATCACCGGGGCCGGCCAGTCCTCCTGGGGGCCGGTCGCGTACGGCGTCACGACTACCGACGAGCGGGCCGCAGCCCGCGCGGCCGGCGAGCGCGCGCTCGAACGTGCCGGTGTCGCCGGCGATGTCCGAATCGTCGCTCCGCAGAACTGCGGCTCCCTCGGGTGAGGGCTCGTTGGCCGCCGCCTTGTCGCTTTTCCCGACGCGGTGTCGCCACCGCTCGACCGGTCACTCGGGTCGGTACGGCGTCGTATCGATCGGATTTCGACGGTCCGGACCCGATACATAGGTTTCCTCTACGAACTGCCCGTAGTGGAGGTCGGCCCAGTAGACCCTCCCGTCGTAGCGGACGACCCACGAGCCGTGCATCTCGCCGCGCTGGACGGCGTCGTGGGCGCGGAAGCGTTCGAGGACGGAGCGCTCCAACTCGGCGTCCGTGTACGTCGCCCCAGTACCTCGACTACAAAGGTGAGATACGTGGCGTTGAGGTGCTGAAGGAGAACGAGTGGGATACCTCGAAGACCTGCTCGAAGTGTGGCGACGACACGAAATCGAACCGCAAGCACCGTGGCTTGTACGTGTGTTCGTCGTGTGGGTTAGTCGGGAACGCGGATTGCAACGGGGCGGAGAACATGCGCCAGAAGATAACTCCGAGTTCTCACGGTGAGGATAGGAGTAACGGCTGTGTGGTGGTTCGAGAGACCAGAGGTCTCTCGTCATCACCAGAAGTCGAAGACTTCTGGTTAGCAGCCAGAACGCTTCGCGTTCTGACGACATCACGAAAGGCGCGGAGCGCCTTTCGAACGACACAGCCATCGACATACCTGTTCGACCGCGAGAGCGGGACGTTTCGAACGAGAGAACAGGTCGTGTCGTAGACCGGCAAATATCCCAACCTGCGGTACGGGAAGCCTCGCCGTGAACGGCGAGGAGGATGTCACCTAGACGTTTCCCTGAGCGAGTCAGTTAATGAACTCTTGACGCTCACGCCCACGCTCATCGGTTCCTGCCTCGTACTCGGCTTTAACTCTCCCTCTTTGTACGTCTCGAGAGTGTCTTCGTCTCCAGCGAGGAGTATCCCGTCTCGGAGCGCCGCATACGCGACGTGATTCGGGAGCGATTCGATATCGCTCACGTCGACGAACTTCGCGGCATACTCTTGGCGCTCGGCGTCGATTCGATTTCGAAGGTGGAACCGATCGTGCTCGTTCAGGTCTTCTGGAAACCGGAGCGCAATGTCGACATCCGAGGATTCGTCTGCCGTCCCTCGGGCGTGTGAGCCGAACAGAATCGCAAAATCAACGTCTGTCTCGGCGAGGTACTTCCGCATCCCCGCAAGATCCACGCCTTCGACAGCCGGCTCACTTTGATGCGCCATTTTCCAACCAGATGGTTGATTTTCACTTGCATCTTGCCCTAACGAGTAGTCGTGATGTCGGTAGTTTCTCGTCGACTGCTACCGTCAACCTCTGCCTCGTTCCGCGAAATATTAACCAACACTTTCTCCACCTCTTTGTTTGTTGGTTAACACCCTGTCTTCCAATCCTCGTATGTGTATCACGAGTCACCCGTATCGTACACATCGTACGACCGAACCACTCGTACGATACGGGTTCTGAGAAATACACTACCTTTCCTAAAACCTCTCGATACGGACTCTCTAACAGATACTCTACGCGTATCCTGTATCACACGAGTTCTACGAGAGACATAGATTTATACGAGTTCCACGCAATATCCCGGTATGCGCTCATCACCTATCGAACCTGTACGATGCGTACGATACGCGCTCTGGAGGGAGGACGTATGACCAATCGGCTCTCCGTCTCAATGCAGAAGGGTGGCGTCGGGAAGAGCACCACCACAATCAATCTGGGTGGCGCACTCGCGGACGCTGGCCACGACGTCCTCGTCGTCGACGCCGACCCGCAGGGGTTCATCACGATATCTCTTGGCCTCCGCGAGTACTACGTGAGTGAAGACCGGTCGCTCTACGACGTCATGACCGACATCGATCGGTTCGACGAAGTGAACGACCTCATCGTCTCTCACGACGAGTTCGACGTCCTCCCAGCACACGGGAGTAACTTCCAGCTTGAACGCGAACTCTGGTCGCTCAGCCGTACCCAAGAACGCCTCGACATGATCCTGGACCGTATCGCCCACGACTATGACTACCTCTTGATTGACTCTCCGCCGAACATGGGGCCGCTCGCGGACGGTGCCCTCTTGGCTGCGCAGAACGTCCTCTTCGTCTCACGTGCCGACCCGATTGCGACGTTCTCGATGAATCTCCTTACCCAGGAAATCGATCAACTCGAACGCGAATTCCAGACCTCGATCGGTATTCTTGGTGCAGTCGTCAACGCGGTGAGCCGGAACAACATCAGCGAGGACCGCCTTGAGTGGTTCCACCAGTATCTCGGTGAGGAGAACACGTTTGTTGTCCCTGAGACTGTCGCGATTGGGGGTGCATTCGAACAGGAGGGGAGCCTTTACACCTATGAACCGGAGAACCGCCATCGTGAGCAGAAAACAGCTGAAGTGTGTGAGATATATGACCGGCTCGCCAGCACCATGGAGGAATACTTCGCATGACTGACGACGACTCGAACGACGACGCGTTCAACGACCAACTCGGCAACGCGCTTAGCGGCCGTGTCGGGAAACGCCCCGACGAATCGGTAGACAACTCGTCTGATACGGAGAGTACAGGCGACACAAGTGACTCAAATAACTCGGGTGATACGGGTTCTACGGGTGATGCAGGTGATACTGGTCCTTTAGATGACTCAAGCGCTTCTGAGCCTTCGAACGACTCGGACACTACGGGTAGTACCGATAACGCGGGTGACACGGGTAGTGCAGACAATACGGGCGACACGGGTAGTACGGAGAGTATGGGAGCCACGAGTGAGACAAGTACCCCCGGTCCAGACCCTGACCCGACGAGCACGCGCAGTACGCGGACGAAGTATCCAATCTATCTCACCGACGAGTTCCAAGAGGAGTTGAACCAGCGCTATAAGCGGATGAACGCACAGCGGATCATGGACGACGAACCCGAGATTGAGAAGCACAAACACTTCCTTGAGGCCGTTCTTCGCGCTGGCCTCGACCAAGACGACCTTGATGACTACGTCGAGGCTATGGAGGAGCGATACTGATGGCCTACGAGAACTTCGATACACAGTTGGTCAACGCCCTTCTCGGGGACGGGCGTGCGAGTCTGCGGCGCCTCGCCGAAGAACTCGATGTATCTGTGACGACGGTTTCGAACCATCTCCATGATCTCGAGGATGCTGGTTTCATCCGGGCTACTCCCCAATCGTCGACTACGGCAAACTCGGCTATGATGTCACTACCACCCTCCAGCTCAAGGCCGAAGGCGGCTCATTGCCCGATCTCGCAGACCGGCTCAGCGCGCACAAACAGATGGTGTCCGTCTACGAGGTCACGGGCGACTACGACGTTATCGCGGTCGGCAAATTCCGTGATACCGACGATATGAACGTCCTCATCAAGGAACTCCTCGGCGACGCCGATATTAAGGAATCCTCAACGAGTGTCGTCCTGAATGCCGCCGCTGAGAACGAACAGTTCGAGCTCGACGTCGAGTAAGAGGTGTATTCAGAGATATCCAGCTGTAGCTCTTGCCAAAAGCGTCTCTCCGGCCGGAGAACGAACCTCGCGCAGGCCGACGATTACGTCGCTCCGTATTTGTCGAGATTCTGCGAGTGGACGTAGCCCTGACTGCCATAGCCGAAGACGGCTACGGTCATATCCCGATGTAGGATCGGTCCGCGTCGTCGTAGTATACCGTCGTGTTCAGGCTTTCGTCCGCTAGACTGTGTCTATTATGATGCGTTCGGCGGTTGGGACAGTTCGTTTGCGGTGCCCGGCTTCTCGTCCAGGACGGACGGTTGATCGCCGTGTGCTAATACGGTGTAGCCTATCCGCGCGATTTCGATGATACCGAACTGTGGAACCCGTCAATCGCGTCGTCGATCTCCTGTTCGTCGCCGGTGAGCTGAACTGTGATGGTCTCCGGGTCGGCGTCAAGCGTCTGTCCGTCATACATCTCGGTGACAGCGTGGACCTTGTCGGGGCCGTCTCCTTCGACTTACAGGAGGGCGAGTTCGGTCCGCACGGCGTTGTCAGGTTCACCGACGGCGATTACCAGCTTGAGCTTGGCGAGTTGTTTGTCCGCTTGGTCGATCCTGGGTTCGGACTCCTCGATAACCATTGTGATCCGCGAGTGATTCTCGACGGTCGTTGGTCCGACGGTAAGGCTCTCGATATTGAAATGCCGGCGGGAGAACAACCCTGCGTGAGAGCACACCGGGGTCGTCCTCGATGAGCGCCGACAGCACCGTATGTCGCCGCTCGGTGAACGTCCAGTACTGGGCGGCTCACATCTGGTGCCGGGCGACGCCGGACGTGATGATCTGTGCATGAGACCTACTCATCTGTTACCTTGGTAAATGTTCATTTATTGGCTACAGACAGTGGTGGAACGGATACTGGGTAGCTCGTCTGCACTGAACGATAGGTAAATCGGCTATACGGTCAACCACTTCTTCCGACACCGCTCCTGTTGTTCCCACATAATATCTGACCTTCCAGAACCCGCCACCCAACCTTGCGGTGCGGGAAGCCCCGGTGTTTACGCCAGGCGTGCCACCCCAAATCTATTATCCTCAACCATCGGGATATTTACCTCACCCCTTGGTAGAACGTGGATATGACACCGCTGGAGGTTAGCCTTCGGCTACTCGCGGGATTAGGACTCATCCTGGCGAATGGCTTCTTCGTCGCGATTGAGTTCGCGTTAACGCGTGCCCGTCAGTTTAGCAAGGCGGAGTTTATTGGCGGAAACCCCGCGCTCGAACGAGCGTGGGAGATGACGAACAACCTCGAGATCTATCTGACGACGTGCCAGGTCGGGATTACCGCTTCGAGCATCGCTGTCGGGATTGTCGCTGAGCCCGCCCTCGCCGCGCTCTTCGAGCCGTACTTTGCCGGGACGGGTCTCGCCTCGATTGGGGCCGGTGCGATCCTCGCGTTCGGTCTCATCAACCTCCTGCATCTCACGCACGGCGAGCAGACGCCGACGTATCTCGGCGTCGAGCGCTCCCGAACTGTCTGTCGATACGGGGCCGCACCGCTCTACTGGTTCAACTGGCTCATCTCCCCGCTCATCACGCTCGGCGATGGGGTCGCGAAGGGGACGCTGAAGCTCTTCGGCGTCGAGATGACGGGCGCATGGCTGGAGACCGAGGAGGACGTCCTCGAGTCACGCGCCGACCTCCGCAACCGTCTCGACTCCCTCCTCTCCCGTGGCGAACTCCCCGAGGAGCGTCGCGAAGAAGTGATGAACGCACTCGACGCGGACGAACTCGAGATCAGCGAGATCATGGTCCCTGCTGACGACATTATCGCAATATCCGTCTCGGCGTCCGTTGAGGAGAACCTCGAGCGCATCCGGAACAGCCCACACACGCGCTTCCCGCTTGTCGGCGAGGATCTGACGGACTTTCACGGCATCGTCTACTCGCCGTCTCTCATCGAACACTACGAAGGGCTCACGGAGGGGACGACGTCGTTTGAGGAGATTGCGGCACCACCCATGACGCTCGCCGCCGACACGAGCGTCAGCGACGCCTTCGACCAATTCCAGGCCGAAGACCAAGAAATTGCACTCGTCCTCCGTGACGGGGAGGTCGTCGGCCTCCTCACCGCGACGGACGCCCTCGAAACCGTCATGGGTAACCTCAAAGACCCACTCGACTGACGAACGCGTTGTCGCTCTTTCCTACCATGCATCCTGACCTCGCCCCAACCACGACTGCTGCGACACCAGTCCTTGACGGCCTGCTCATCGGCTCGCTCGGCCTAGCCACGCTTCTCTTCGTGCTCTCGCTGGCCGCGTACACCCGTCGACGTACCCGCTCCGTACTCCTGCTCGTCGCGTCGTTCGGTGCGCTCTTCGGCTACTCGCTCATTGCGGTCCTGCAGGTGCTGGGGATGGTGACTGAGCAAACGCATCATCTCGTCGAGCACGCACTCGTTCTCGTCCAGTCGGCACTCGTCCTCGCTGCAGTCTACTATGCGCGCACGATCGAGCGAGCGGCGGGCGACGATGAGACGACATTAGTATCCGAGTCCCGAAGGGAGGAGTAGTGATGGAGGGTCTGTCGGGTGATTCGCTGTGACTGATCAGCGCGCCCGTCTCACGTCGTACGTCACAGATCACCCTGGGGTTCACTTTTCGGGCCTGCAGGAGGCACTTGACCTCGCAACCGGACAGACGCAGTATCACCTCCACCGGCTCGTTCGCGACGGTGATCTCGATCGTATGGAGTTCTACGGCCGCACGCATTACTATCCGATTGACTGTCCCTCGTGGGATCGTGCGGCATTCGCGCTTGCGCGCCGCGAGACGGTCCGCGACGTGCTTCTCGTCCTCCTTGAGAGTGGGCCGAGCGCGCCGGCGACTGTCGCCGACGAGATCGATATCGCGCGTAGCACGCTCGAACATCATCTCGACCACCTCACGACGCACGATATCGTTCGGAAGGAACGAGATAGTCGGAATCGCGTTACGCTCGTTCTCGTCCAACCGGAGGAGACTGTCCGCGTCCTCGAAACCGTGGCCCCGTCGGTCAGCGACCGGTTCATCGACCGCTTCCTCCGGCTCGTCGATTCCGTCTTCGAGGTATGACGCGAAACGCACCCCCCGTCTGCTCGTCACGCTCGTCGGCCTCCCCGTTCTCAGCGGGACGGCGCACGCTCACCAGATTCAGGCGTCGCGTTTTGCCGCACCAATCCCGCTCACGTATCTCTACGCGGGGGCGGCTGTCACGGTCTTCGTGACCGCAGTGGCATCCATTCACCTCGTCGCGAACGCGGGGGACGACCGCGCTTGTCGCGTTCGTGCAGGTGCTCGCAATCGCCGGCTTCGCTCTCTTGCTCTATCGGGGTACCGTCGGTCGACAAGTGCGGTCGTCGAACGCCGCGACGCTCGTGACGTGGGCGCTCGCGTTCGACGGGCTCGCACTCGTCGCTGCACTTCTCGGATCACCTGGCGATCATTGCTCCGTGGAACGCTGTTTATGTGACGCCGGCCGTGCCCGCTACGGCGTCAACGGCTGGTAGTAGGGGACTTCGATATGCGGAACTGGGACGCCGAGCGTCGCGAGCGCGTGTGCGATCGGCATCCACCCCAAGAGGACGAACGTGACGCCGAGCCCGCGATGCAGACGCGTACGGATTCGCTCGTCGACCGTCCCGACTACTGTTCCGTAGAGGAAGAGTGCGGGGATCGTTCCAAGTCCGAGCGCAGCGAGCGAGAGGACACCCGTAGTGGCACTCCCTCGAGCGAATGCGTAGAGGAACGCCGGATAGATGAGGGGGCAGGGCAGGAGGCCGTGAAGCAAGCCGAGGCCGACGATTCGTGGGGAGTCGGCCCAGTCGCCGACACGGGCAGAGAGCGTGTGGAACACGCCATCGAGGGGAGTGGAGACGTGCCCGAGGAGATCGCCCCGTCCCGTCAGGTAGGAGACGCCGGTAGTGAGGACGAACACACCGACGAGAAGGCCGGACGCGACACGAAGCCAGCCAGCGGCGTCAAGGACGCTGCCAGCGATCGAGTAAAATGTCGCCCCAAGCAGGCCGAAGATACCGCCGATGAGCGCGTAGCTCGCGGTTCGCCCGGCGTTGAACAGGACGTGCTGGCGGATCTCGAACCACGTGGGGCCGCGGTCATCGCTCGCGAACGCCTCAGCGTACGTCGTGACGAGCGGCCCACACATCCCCAAGCAGTGTGCACCGCCGAAGAGGCCGATGAGGAGGAAGACACCGAGCTCGACCGGCCGATTCGAGAGGAGGGTACCGCCCGCGTGCAGCGGAACCAGCACACTGAGAGCGCCGCTCACGAGTCCAGTTGGACGGTCCCTGTTTCGAGGAAGGCGGTTTCGTACCCTTCGTGGCGTGCGATATGGGGTGGCGTCTCGACGCGGAGCGAGACGGTGGTCGGATCCGCATTCAGAACGACGCCGTAGTGGAGGCCGAGTGTGGGATCGAGCGTCTCCGTGAGGTCGTGTTCGGTATCCTCAACTATCGCGGTCACCCCCATTGCCGGGAGTGGGAAGCGGTTATAGGGTGTGCGTGGGGAGACGGCGAGATAAGTGTCGCCCTCACTGCCACCGAACCGCGTCGCGTCATCGAGATTGGTCGCGACGAGGTCGGCATCGCCAATCGATCCCCGCCCACGTACTGATCCTGGCATGGCCTCGGCCGTCGGGACGGTTCCCGCGGGCAGCATCTCCATATCCATCGGAGCAATCGCACCGCTCGTCCCCTGCTTTTCGGGGAGTCGACGCCACTCGATGTTGCGGAGCGTCGAGCGGGCGTAGTCGAGCGTGAAGTCGAAGGAGAGCGAATTGGGGGCATCCCCGAGCGTGCCTGTCCGCGTCGCCGACGGCGCACCGACATCAATACTGACGTCATACGTCGCCTCCTGAGGGAGCCGGACGTTGTCGCCGAAGTGGAAGCCCATCGGTTGGGAGAGCATCGACCACGGGGTGTTCGAAACCGTCTCACCGCTCGGCCCAGTAAGGCGGACGCTCGGCGCGACGTCGGAAATCACGGTCCCCGAGTCGCGGTGCCAGAGCGACACCATCAGATGCATCGTGTCTGCCGACTCGATAGTGACGCGGTTCGTGTGCGTGCCAGTGACGAGCCAGAAGCGATGCGGGTAGGTGTAGCTAAGTGCGCACGCGTAAGCGCCCTCTGTCGCCATCCCGACCATCTGCATCTGTTCGACGTGTGAGGGGTAGTAGACGGCGTTCGGCCGATTCTCGACGACCGGCGGTGCGCTGAACGCACGCTCCTCGAGATTAAATAGGTCCGTACAGCCGGCGAGTGCGGCCACGCCGAGCGTCCCGGCGGTTGAGAGGACGCGTCGTCTACGCATCGGCACCCTCGGGTGTCGGCAGTGCGCGATTCGAACGTGGCGGGACGAGGTAGTTGCCTCTGTGGGTGACAGTCATGTATTGGAGAATACCGTTGTTGTTGCGCTGGCCGACCGGCGTCTCTCCGGCGAGGCCGGTGCCAGTCATCGCCTCGCGAGTCTGGACGAAGTCGGTGATGTCGCGTTGATAGCTGAGGAAGTGGAGGCCGGCGTGGCCGCCGTCGGTGGAGTCGAAATCCCGCCGGAGAATGATCGGGCGGTCGTCCTTGCGGACGTCGAGCATCTTCTGACTGTGACCGACCATCCCGTCCTCGTTGGCGGCCTTCACGGCGGGTTTGGCCTTATCCATCTTCGCGTCCGTCCCAAGGTTGTCGCCAGCGCCCTTGACGACGCCATTCTCGGCGTGATACGGGCAGAACATCTTTCCGACGCGCTGATAGCGATCGTCCTGCTCGTACCACTGCTCGAGATTGAGACGCATATGCGAGGCGTGCTGCGTCGTACCGCCCGCAAATGGCCCCTCGCGAATGGTGACGCGGTCCTCGCTTGCCTGGGTCTTCTTGAAGGTGGACTTGAAGCCCATGTAGAGCGGGGTGTCCTCCGGGACCGGATCAGAGTCCGGCACTCCGTTCGTATCTTGGTGGTCGGCGGGAAGGCCGTCACCGGTGAAGCCGGTGCGACGCTCGGCGACGTTGAGGACATCGTCGAACGTCCCCGAAACGTCGACGCCGTTGAGAGTGCCTTTCTTTCCTTTGAGCGCTTGTTCGGCGGCGAGGAGGACGTGTGCGTGGTCGCTTGCGAGATGGAGGGCGGCGTCGTAGGTGTCGAGCTCAGGATTCTCGAAGGAGGCGAGCGCGGCGGGAGCGGGGAGGTCAACGGAGTCAGGGAGCGAGGCGTCATAGCGCGCGAAGTAGGAGGGTGAGTACGCCATCGTGGAGAGGAGGCCGTTGTGACGCCACGCGTACGCCTCTTCGAGCGTTGCCAGCGCGCCCTTGACGGTGTCGCGCTCGTCCGCGGTGGGGGTGCCGTCACCGTCGTAGTCGAGCATGAGGAGCAGGCGGTGCGGAACGGGGACGGCGTTCCCGTGGTCGTCGCGCTCGACGTAGGCGCTCCACGCGTGCTGGCGCTCAGGAAGCGACGTCGGAGTACCCGGTGGGACGTCAGGGTCGTCCGTTCGGTCGAGGCACGCCGAGAGCGCGCTCACGCCGCCGATCGCGAGCGCGGACTTCACGAACGCCCGCCGGTTGATGCCACGACCACCGTGGTCAGCCATGGGTGCGTCGATGCGACCACCGTCAATGGTGGTTCTGGTACGGGCGTCGAATCGATGTTCGGAGGGATGACGTATCGTAGCCGTGAGCGTCTGAACCGTCTGGTACGCTGGTCGAAAGCACTCGTACGACCGACGCATAGAAGGCATCGAACGCAACACCATCGCACAGTACGATGACGGAGAACTCCGAACGATCCCGACGGTGGTCGCGCGCGTTCCGCTGGCTGGTGACGCTCTCGCTTGTCGGGACGATCCTTCTGATGGGCGCGGCCGTCTACTCAGTCGCCCTCCAAGGGTGGATGTCCTGTGGTGCGGGGTTCCCGAAGTGCGCCGGCGTTTGGGCACCGATCTTCCACCCGGTTGAGACGCTCTCCGCCGAATACACCGCCGCGCAAATTCTCGCTGAGTGGTCGCATCGCGCTATCGCGTTCCTCACCGGCCTGCTGATGCTTGCAGCGAGCGCGATTGCCTGGTGGCGCATCACGGGGTTCTGGCTCACCACACGGCTCGTCATAGCCGCGACCGCTGTCCTTCCGTTTGAGGCGTGGCTCGGCGTCGTCACCGGCGTTCCCAATCCCGCATTCGGCTACGTTGCCCTCCATACCGTCATCTCGTTGTTCGTCCTCGGCTCGCTGGCCATTGCGACCGCCATCCTCTGGCGGCACACGACACGGAATACTTCCACAGCAACTGACGCCACGGCTACTAATTGACTATGTCCACGTCTATCACGACCTCTCAACCTCAGTTGACGGACGAACCACCGATGGAGAACACGTACCCACCGAATCGCGCGTCGCTCGCCAGCACACTCCGGCGAACGCTCGTGTGCGTTACACTGCTTTTCGGGAGTCTCTGTGGTGTGCCGGTCGTTTCGGCACACGGCGGCGCGGCCTACTTCCCCGGCGTCGAACAGTGGTACGCACTCATCCCACTACTGCTCGGGATACTCGTCGTCGCGGGCGCCGTCACCGTCCGCCGCCGCCGTCCCGCTGCTCGCGTCTCACACGTCCTCACAGTCGTCTTCTCCGGGCTCGTTCTCGCGGTTATCGGTGCAATCGCGCTCGTCCAGCTTTCGCCAATTACGTCGTTCAGCACGACATCCCGCCCGTTCACGACGCGGACGCTCACGCTCGTCCGGCTCGTTCTCGGGGGGACTGTCCTCGTCACAAGCGTTACGCTCGCCCGGCGACGCTGGCCGATGAAGCCACGCTACGCCGGTCTCGGACTGCTCTTCGGTGGGTGGTTCCTCTACCCGATTCTCCTTCGAGATTTCCAGCCCGGGTTCAATCCCATCGGCTATCTGCTCTTCGCCACGCTCGTCTTCTCAGTCGGCTACATCGCATGGCGAGATTGCCGCCACGCGATTCGAACGCTCTGCACGGACCCGATCACACGGCGCTTCGGCGCTGCGGTCAGCGTCCTCACAGCCGTCTTCTTCATGTTCTCTGCAGGGATCCTCATCATGCTCCCGGATCCGAGCGGCGTCGGAATCACGTGGACGCAGTCATTCGTTCACGTTCTTCCCGTGAAGGACCCGCTCGTCTACTGGCCGGCGGTCGAGTTCTGGTTCCCACCGCTACCGCTCGGTGGCTATCTCTCCGTCGGGATGCTCACACTCGTCCTCATCATCTCGCTCCTCGTCGGGTTGAACGGCGCTATCGTCGCCTACCAGTGGCGCTGTCAGAGTACGGTCGGGTTCGACGGTGCAACGGGTGCGGCAGCAATCGCCGCCCCGAACGCCTGCTGTTGTTGTGGCCCCGTCCTCTCCCAGCTCGCTGTCGTCGCACTCGGACCGAGCGCCGCGATGCCGTTCTACTGGCTCTTCATCGACACAGCGTCACCGCTCGGAGTCCTCTTCTTCACCGGCAGTATCGTACTCTTACTCGGCAATCTCGTCCGATTCTCGGCTGCGCTTGCTCCGACAGAACCGCTACCGGAACACACTCTGTAAGCGACCGTATCGGGAGCGAACTGCGAGGCGGTTCCTCGAGTTCGTTCGCTCGTCGCTGCTCGTGCCACTGTAACCTCGTGAAGAGGCCGGTGTGAGCGGGTGGCGAGAGGCATCGCTATCGACTCGTCGAGAAAATCACCGATTTTGCAACGAACTCGGTTTTCCGGTCGGTTCATCGGAGGCTGAACGGGCTCAATCGGGGTAACAGAGGCACGAATCGTCGAATCGTGGGACAAATTTCGCGGGTTCTCGTACACATTCGGAGCGACTGGGGGTATCAGAAGTTGAGACCGTCCTTCTCAATGCATATGGTTCTCGGGCTGGTTTGTGGCTATGGACAAGGTGCTCCTTCGACATTTTCGTCGATTTCACTCCTAGCCACAGACAAGCTGGGAGGGCTACTCATTCCACAGCGGCCAGTGCGTCGCGCTGACGTTGACATTAACGTCGTGAATGGACGTGCTGATACTGGCCCAGCCGCCAAAATGTTCGCTACTCGCTCCACGTGAGCTGGCCAACGGTTGGGAACTCAACCTTTGCTGTTTGGGGTGGGTTGTAGTATCGGGACTTGATGTCGTAGTATCCGAATTCGGGAGGGATACGAGCGCACGCCTTTGCCAGATTTTCGTCCGCTGTGTGGGTGATCACACGGATTCGAGCATTCGCATCGAACAATCGAACTGCCAACGCGACCAACGCCGCATCCTGCCAGTTGTTAGTCTCTGGATACTTGCTCTGCTGGTTGAGAAACCCATCTGCAACGAACCGTGCTTTCTCAACCGGTCCAGCGCTACTATCGAATCCCTCTGTACGATCACCTGGTAGCGGTGGGGCTACCCGAAGCCTTCCTTCTTCGATAGCCGTATCGAGGTATGGATTCGTCGGTGAGTCGGCACTCCCGGTATCCGCCAACTCGTGGTAGACCGCTGCTGGCACCCAAACTTCAGTTCCAGCTTCCTCTACGGCACTCTTGAGCGATTGTAGGTGTGGACTGGGGCGCTTCCCCAAGTTCCGAAACATCACCGTGTCCGCAATGTTCGCAGTATACATCCTCGTCACTCGGTCTACTTGTCAGCAAATTCCTCGAGAAGAGCGCCCTCGTCCGCATCGAACTCATCCGGTGTGTACGTCGTCGGGGCCGACTCATCATCACCGAGATCGAGAACCGAATAGAGCGCTTCGACGAGGTCATACGTAGTTCCAGGAGAGAGATCTGTGAGGCTCGCGATTTGCCGGATCGTGACATCGCCCTCACTGTGTGCGTTCACGAGATCGTATGCGAGTGCGAGCGTGACGATGCCGTAGTCTTCGAGGACTCGTTCGATCGCTGGGTACTCGTTTTTCTGGGCGATTACCTCGATGATCTTGGGAGTGATCGAGACTTCCGTCTCACGGACTGTCAACGTTAGCTCGAACTCCTGAGCGGTGTATACGGCAGTCCCGCCGTCGTCACCAACCTTGCTGATCAAGCCCGCTTGCTCCAGTTTATGGAGGTAGTCGTACACCGTCTTTTTCGAGACGGTCGTTGTTTCGACGAGCTCGGGGCCTGTCGCAGTTTCTGCCTGTCTAATCGATGTATAGAGGTCAGCGAGAGACGGGTTTTCAAGTAATTCTGCGAACGTCGGAATTCCAGTGATAGTTCCCGGAGTGTCCCCCGCGTTTCGCACGTGTTCTGTATCGTAGCTCATCTTGTATAGAGTTACGAAACTGGAAACCATAAATGTTTGCCACGGAAACGGGACGCTGTAGCGTTTACAAACGGGCGCAATCGCAGAGGATAGCTTTGTTACGTGCCTTAATTACACACTACTCTCGCCCACAACGTCAATTAAGTAGATACGCTTATTGATGATTAAGTGGCAATCTCCCAGAGAGTATTTACCAGTGTACTACTAGCTTATCATATGGACCGTGTGCATCTCCACGTCCTTGTTGCAGGGTGCTTAATCGTCCTTGCTGGTTGTGCCGCTACGAACCCTCTATCGCCGTCGAATACCCAGAACTCACAGTACCACCTTCACGTCCAGCAAGCAGACGGAAACATTTCAGCTGATGATGTGATCCAATTCGATGAGCTAACTCCTGCTCAACAGCGGGTGTTCAAGGACGCGCTTCAGAAGGGGATTGCTGACGTACCGAATAATGTTAGTATTGATCCATGGACTCACTACCGCTACGTGAGATATGACAATGACACATATGTAGCAGTCGTGTCCACGGCGTAGTTCAATTCCCTCTTATCGAACGTTCAATAGCTGGCCTACATCTAACGATTAGTTGCACCACTCCTGTTCGCGATTGACAGAGCACGGAACTCTCTCGATACTGGCCGGTTGGACGGACTCTTGAGCGTATCTCTACTATCCATTTGCAGTGGCTGCGACTCGTGAGTCTCGACGCAGCGTCTTTCGACGAATCGCACACCAGCACGTCGAGTGGCCCGAATATGACTCGACACCGCTGTACGATCGCTCCTCACTCGGTGGGTTAGAATCGGACGTTCGAGTCGTCTTGGGTGTCTGGTTTACGCACCCTGATCATGACTCACTCGAACAGTTTGTCTGCGAGCTTCCCCTGGCCTACTTTCGCTTCGAAGCCCACGACTGCTACGAGAGTTCGACATGCTACGAGATGGATACCCTCTTTCGCGTGTTCGTGCTGAAAGAACTCCACGGCTGGACGCACGAAACGCCTCTCTTCGAGTATCTCGATAGCCACCCTGAACTTTGTGAACGCCTCGAGTTGGGGACGGCACCCGATCAATCG
>NZ_BMOO01000007.1 GCF_014647115.1 Halarchaeum rubridurum | reverse complement strand
GAGAGCGACGTTCGGCTCTCCCACTCATTCAGTCAGTCAGTAGTACGGACGGAGAGCGACAGCGCTCTTCGTCCTGGTTCTTTTCCACCGATAGCCGTAGCACCGCCCACGTCGGTCGTTCTACGTCGCGCGAATCGAGAAGAGTGCTATCGAGACTGCCGCGACGGCCCGTCCCGTTTAGCCGTTGTAGTATGCGGTCTCTACGTCTCCATCCTCGACTTCGGCGGCGGCCGCACAGACGGTGTGTTCGAAGTCGGCGTCGTACAGCTCGCGGGCGGCGGCGTCCGCGGTGTCGGCCGACAGCGGGTAGGGTTCGGGGTCGTCCTTTTCGTACGTTGCGACGAGCGTCGGCTCGGTCACGCGCTCGACGTGGAGGGCGTCGGCGCGCACGGTCCCGATGTAGGCCTCGTCGTCGTCGACGACGCCGGCGATTCGGGGTGTGTCGTAGTCGTCCTTCTCGTAGTCGAGAGCGAACAGTGCGGTGACGAGGGCGTCGCGCGGCGGATAGCCGAGGTCGAGTTTCTCCGCGATGGGATCGACGTGCGAACCGTTGCCAACGACGGCGAGACCGTCGTCGTCTCCCGCGGCCCGGACGCAGTTGTACGCGATGTACGGGTTGTCCGTTTCCGGGGCGTCGGGTGTCGGGCCGACGGTGAGTGCATCCTCGCGGGCGGTGACGTGACGGTTCGGGAACGAGCGGGAGGAGACACGGTACGCCCCCAGCCCGGGGCCGACGACGACGAAGCGTCCGACGTACATACACGAGAGCGTGTGTACATCACGGGCAAATAGATGGCGATGTAAGCACGTCTGGGGCTGCCGCCGGTCGCGGCGTGCCGGCGACGGGCTCGATTTCCGACGCTCGTCGGTGCGCTCCGCAAGACTCATATTTATCGACCGGTTACGGTGGAGTGCGACGAAAGACGCGTAGTTCCATGGGGTAGCGGCCAATCCTGAAGCCTTCTGGGGGCTTCGACCCAGGTTCGAATCCTGGTGGAACTATCATCCATTTCCGTTTCCTCTTCGTCGAGAAGTTGCTCCCGTTCGTCGAATTCGTCTGACGCCCGTCAGCCGAGCGCGGGCGTCGTTTCGAGTGGAGACTGACCGACGGCGCGTTCTTCGGCTCGTTTGGGGTTACGGTGATTCCTCGCGCTCTTGTTCGTCCATCGCGTCGAGCTCGCGCTCGGGGTTGTACTCGTTCTCGTCGCCGCCCTCGACGCCGGCTTCGCCGGTCAGCTCGCCCAGCACCGCCTCGCGGGCGTCCTGTGGCGTGTCGTACTCGTCCGGCGCGAGACGGTCGAAGACGTCGCCGAGCGTCTCCGTCTCGTTCGGGAGTTCGTTCACGCGGTCGCTGTACGCCGCCTTCATCTCGCTGGGGTTCGTCGGGTACTCCAGGCCCTCGACGGTGTCGTCGAGGATGTTCTCGACGTGCTCGGCGCGCTCGTGTTTGCGCTCGGACGCGTGTTCGTTCGGGTCCGACATGGCTAGCGCTACCGACGCTGTCCGGAAGAACGTAGTGGCCCCGGTGACGCCCGCGCGTTCCGCTCCGGCACCTTACTTCTCGACGTCGAGGAGTGCGACCCGCTCGCGGACGAGGTCGGCCAGCGACGCGTCCGTCGCGGCGCGTTCGGCGTCGGGTATCTCGAAGAACTCCCGAATCAGTGCCTCGTCACGGGCGTCGAAGCCGCCACCGGGATGGAGGTGCTCGGCGACGGCGTTCGTGGCCGCCTGTTCGGCTTCGTCGGGGTCCGCAACACCTGTCTCGGCGGCGACGAGCACGACCGTTGGTGTCTCGCCCACCTCGACGCCCATCGTCAGCGCGCGGCGAATCTGTCGGCGGCCGGCCGCGTACAACAGCACTTCGACGGCGCGTTCGCGAGCGACGTTCTCCCCGCGCTCGAACGCCCGGTCGGCGTGGGCGAGCGCGCTTTCGAGATGGGTGCGGCCGGCGACGTAGCGGGCGTCGAACGCCTGCACCGTGCAGTCGGTCGCGTCGCCGACGTCACCGAGCGTCTCGACGAACGCCTCGACGTCGTCCACGTCGGCGACGCCTTCGACGACCTTCATTCGAAATCACCGAGGCTGGCCTGCCCGTCATCGTCGGTCCCGTCCGTGGCTCCGTCGTTCGTCCCGCCGTTCTCCTCCGGGGCCGCTTCGGGGTCCGCCGTCACGGCGTCCATCTCCGGGTTCGGGTGGCCGGCGGCGGCGAGGACGGATTCGGCGGTCTTGCGCCGGCCGCGGAGCGCGCCGAGGACGGTCGCCTTGTCGGCGTTCCGGAGCTCGCTGCGGTCCTCGACGCCCGCCCGGTAGAGTCGTCGGGCGCGCTTGCGCCCGACGCCGCGGACGCCGGCGAGGTCGAGGAGTTCCTCGCGGACGCCGTAGTCGACGCGTTTCCTGGCGTCTCGAACGGCGCGCACACAGTCGAGGTCGAGTTCGCCCGCGAGGCGCTCGGCCGCGCCGAGGAGCCACTCCGCCGTCTCGGTCTTCCCGCGGATGTCGCCCGGGCCGACGCCGTAGCGTTCGGCGATGCGCTCCTCGTCGAGTTCCTCCGTCCAGTCCTCCATGAGTGTCGCCGTCTTCAGCGCGGCGAGCCAGTCCTCGAACTCCCCCTCGGAGAACTCGGAGGGCGTGCTGCCGGGAATCTCGGCCTCGCGTTCGTAGAGGAGTTCGGTGTACGTCTCGCGGTCGCCCGAGCGGAGGTAGAGCTCGTACATATCCGGCGTCCGCGAGACGAGGTGGTAGAAGCCGAGCGGCGTCGTGTCGTCGTCGGCTTCGCGGAGGCCGTGTATCATCTCGGCGGCGCTCATCGGGTCGACGTAGAGCCGCGAGACGAGGTGGCCGGTCTCGCTCGCGCGGAGGCCGTCGCCGTCGCGCTCGACGAACCCGTTCGCGTCGAGGTAGGCGAGGACGTCGTCGGTCACGGACGCGAGCCGTCCGGCTTCGTCGGTCTGTTCGGCGTAGAGCGTGCCGTCGAGGAAGTCGAGGAGGTCGTCGCGCGTCGTGGCGAAGCCGGTGGCGACGGTGGCGAGGACGTGCGTTCGCAGTGCGGGCTCGGCGGCGAGCTTCGAGCGGACGGGCTCCGGGTCGGCGTAGATGTACTTCTCGAAGAGCCCTTCGAGGCCGTCGTGGTCGTCCGTCACGAGCACGGCTTCGCCGTACGGGTCGAGGCCGGGGCGGCCGGCGCGCCCGAACATCTGGTGGACTTCGAGGACGTCGAGGGGCTGCATGCCGCCGGCGTCGCCGTCGTAGCGCTGCCAGTCGCGGACGACGACGCGGCGCGCGGGCGTGTTGACGCCGGCGGCGAGCGTTGGCGTCGCGCAGACGGTCCTGACGAGCCGGTCGCGAAAGGCCTCCTCGACGAGTTCGCGGTGTTCTTTCGCCAGTCCCGCGTGGTGGAAGGCCGCGCCGCGCTCGACGGCACTCGCCAGCGTCTCCGAGGTCTCGGTGTCGCTGACCGCGCGTATCTCCTCGGCTATCTCGGCGAGTGCGACGCGCTGGTCGTCGCCGAGTTCTTTCGCGACGACGTTCGCGAGGCGCTTCGCCGCCCCCTCGGCGTTCCGCCGGGAGTTGACGAAGACGAGCGTCGAGCCGTCGTCGTGGAGGGTGTCGCGGACGATGGCCGCGGTCTGGCTTTCGCCGCGCTCGACGGGGAGTTCCCGGGTGGTGCCGTCGTCGAGGTGGAGGGCTTGGCCGTAGTGGACGCCCGTGCGGAGTTCGATGGGCCGCCAGTCGGAGTCGACGAGTTCGGCGTCGAGCCACGACGCGAGCTCGTCGGCGTTCCCGACGGTCGCGGAGAGCGCGACGGTCTGGAGGCCGTCGACGCGCGCGCGGAGCTTCGCCAGCGTCACTTCGAGGGTGGGTCCCCGGTGGGCGTCGTCCACGAGGTGGACCTCGTCGGCGACGACGCAGCCCAACTGATCGACCCAGGCCGCGCCGTTTCGCACGAGCGAGTCGACCTTCTCCGAGGTGGCGACGATGACGTCGTTGTTGGCCAGGCGTTCGCCGTCGCTCTCGTAGTTGCCGGTGGAGACGCCGACGGAGAGCCCGAAGCGCTCGAACCGTTCGAACGCGCTCGCTTTCTCGCCGGCGAGCGCACGTAACGGCACGATGTAGAGTGCCTTCTCGCCGCGCTCGACGGCCGCGAGCATCGCCAGTTCCGCGATCAGCGTCTTCCCGCTCGCTGTCGGCACGCTCGCTACGAGGCTCTCGCCCTCGGTGACGCCGCGCTCGACCGCCTCCGCCTGCGGGGGGTAGAGCTCCTCGATGCCCTCGTCTTCGAGGTGCTCCGGGACGCCGTCGGGGAGCCCCGTCAGCTCCGTCACTCTCATTGACCGAGGTAGGCCCCCGCTCGGGTTTAAACTGTCGTCGCCGCCGTCGCGGCCCCCGAACGCTTTCCCGCCCGGCCCCCGAGACGGCGCGTATGGTCTCCCCGAACTCCCCGTTGGGGCCGCTCCGAGACGCCTTCGAGCGCGAGTACGACGACGCGGTCGTCTACGCCGACCGCACGAGCGAGGACGTCCTCCACGAGGGCCCGGTCCGTATCGCGGCGAACGGCTGGGTTGAGCTCCCGTCGGGCAGACTCATCTCCCCGAATGTGGTTCACCACGTCGACGAGCGCCCCTGAACACCACCAGCGCTAAACGCGCCCCGTCCCACCCCACACGTATGCGCATCGAGTTCGACCGGGACGCCTGCATCGGGATGTTCCAGTGCGTCGTGGAGTGGGAGGCGGGCTTCGAGGAGAACCGCGACACCGGGAAGGCCGTGCTCGTCGACGGCGAGGAGGTGGCGGACGGCGTCTACGCGCGAGACGTTCCGGACGACGCCGAACTCGACGCGAAGTTCGCGGCCCGTGCCTGTCCCGTGGACGCGATCAGCGTCTACGACGACGACGGCGAGCAGGTCGTCTGAGTTCGCACAACGCTTTTCTTCGTGTGTGCTGTTGGCACACTACGACACCATGTGCCACGCGTGGGAGGAGGTACTCGACTGGCCGGCGACGGACGAGTCCGAGCGCGAGCGCGAGACGGCGTCCGACGACGGGCGTGACGGACCGACGAGGGACGCCGGTCGCGAGCCAGTCGCTTAGACGAGGTCCGCGTACTGCTCGGAGAGCTTCTCTGCGGCCTCGCCGAGCTGGTCGCGTTCGTACTCGGTGAGGTCCCACTCGACTATCTCCTCGACGCCGTCGGCGCCGAGCTTGACGGGGACGCCGAGTGCGGTGTCGCTGTGGCCGAACTCGCCGTCGAGGACGACGCTCGCGGGCAGCACCTCGCCGGTGTCGCGCACGATGGCCTCGACGGTGTGGGCGACGCCGGTCGCCGGCCCCCACTGGGTCGCGCCCTTGCGTTCGATGACGTCCATCGCGGAGCGCTGGAGTTCGTCGAGGATGGCCACCTTCTGGTCGTCGCTGAAGCGCGGGTCGCGGCCGTCGACGCGGACCTTCGAGAAGACGGGGACCTGGGCGTCGCCGTGCTCCCCGAGGATGGTCGCCTCGACGTTCTGCACCGGGGTGTCGAAGCGCTCGCTGAGCACGTAGCGAAAGCGCGCGGAGTCGAGGCGGCCGCCGAAGCCGATCACCTTCGAGCGTTCGCGCTCGCCCGTCTCGTAGAGGTGGCGGTTGAGCAGGTCGACCGGGTTCGAGGTGGTGACGGTGACGAAGTCGTCGCTGTACTCGGCGAGCGAGTCGCCGATGTCCGCCATGATCGGCGCGTTGTCGCCCGCGAGGTCGAGGCGCGACTGGCCGGGTTCGCGCGGGATGCCGGCGGTGATGACGACGACGTCGGAGCCCGCGGTGTCCGCGTAGTCGCCCTGGTACACCTCGGTGTTCGAGTCGTACGCGATGCCGTGGTTCGCGTCCGCCGCCTGTCCGACCGTGACGTCCGCCTGGTCAGGGATGTCGACGAACACGAGTTCGTCCACGACGTCCCGTAGCGCGAGGCTGTAGCCCGCCGCCGCGCCGACCGTCCCCGCCGCACCGACGATGCTCACTTTCGTCATGACACCTGTATCGGTGGCGGAGGAGTCCGTTAAGCGTACCGCCACCGGGGCCGCCTCGCGGCGTCACCAATCCTTTTCGGCGCGCGCGCCCTCACCGTGGGTATGAGCGAGCGCGACGACCCCGAGGGGTTCGACCGGGAGGCGCAGAAACGCGAACTCCGCGAGAAGTACGCCCGCGACGCGGAGGACCGCGAGCGCACCGGCCGGATGAGCGAACTCCTCCTCCAGGGGGCGACGATGACGAACAAGCACTGCGACCGTTGCGGGAACCCGCTCTTTCGCTACGAGGGGCGGGAGTTCTGCCCGACCTGTCAGGCCGAGGGCGAACCCGAACCCGACGCGGCCGGCGAGCGCGCGACGGCGGACGCCGACACCGGTGCGACGGCCGCGGGGAACGCCGACACGTCTGCTGGCGCCGAGGCCGGCGCGGGAGCGTCGTCGACGGCCGTGACGGGTGGCGACTCGGGCGAACCGCGTCCGCGCACGGCCGCGACGGGTGGCGACGCCGCGACACCCGAGGGGACGCCGAAGGAGAGCGCCGACGCATCACAGCCGTCGACCGGCGCGCCCACGACGTCCGTGACGAACGTCGCCGACGTCGACGCCGACGCGCCCGAGGAGCACACGCACGACGTCCGTGCGGACCCCCGCGGTGAGGGGACGGCCGAGTCCGCGGCCGCCGAGTCCGTACACGAGCACGGGCCGGCCGCACCGGCGGCCCCCGACACCTCGCCGTCCGCGGAGGCGTCCGGCGACGTCTCGGACGCTCGCGCCGCCCTCTCGCGGAGCGTGGCCCGCCTCGCCGAGCGCGCCGCGGCCGCCGAGGACCCGCGGAGCGCCCGCGAACTCGCGGAGGCCGCCCGCGAGGCCGCCGAGGCACTCGACGCGCTCCGCTGAAGCTTTAACACGCCGCGAGACGAGAGTCGGGTGTGAAGATTCTCGTCCCCGTCGATGGCTCCGACTGTAGCTTCCGCGCCCTCGAGTTCGCCGCGGAGATGGCGACCAACTACGACGCGGCGCTCCACGTCGTCCACATCACGGATTCGCGCGACGAGGCGACCGAGGAGATAGTCCGTCGCGCCCGCGACGTCCTCGACGCCCACGACGTCGAGGACGACCCGGCCGTCCGCACCGACGTCAGCCTCGACTTCCGGCCGTCGAATCGCATCGGCGAGGACGTCCTGACGCTCGTCGCGGACGAGGGGTACGACCACGTCGTGATGGGCCACCACGGCGCGGGGACGGTCGAGCGCGCCATCCTCGGGAGCGCGACCGAGACGGTGATGGACGCGGAACGCGTCCCCGTGACCGTCGTCCCGTGACCGTCGTCCCCTCCTCCCGCTCTTACTCGTAGTCGCTCGCGACGACCTCGCGGACGCGCTCGGCGGTCACTTCGCCGACGCCGTCGGCCTCCATCAGCGTCTCCTCGTCCGCGGTCATGACGGCCTCGACGCTCCCGAAGTGCGTGAGGAGCGCGCGCGCCGTCACGGGGCCGACGTCTGCGATGGACGAGACGACGTACTCCTGTTGTTCCGCGAGCGTCTTCGCGCCCTTCTCGCCGTGGACGGACACCTCGCGGTCCCGCGTCAGTTGCTCGCGGCCCGCGATGACGTCGAGCATGTCCGCGGTGTCGTCCTCGTCCTCGGTCCGGAGGACGCTGAGACCGTAGTCGACGGCGAGCGACGCGAGCGCCCCCCGGATGGCGTTCGGGTGGACGTTCCGCGCGCCGTAGAGGTCGCCGCCTTCGAGGACGAGCACGGGGCGGTCGTAGTGGCGCGCGAGGTCGCGGGCCTGCTCGAAGAGGTCCCGGTCCCCGCCGAGCAGGGTGTCGAGGAAGTCCGCGACGCTCTTGCGTTCGAGCGCGACCCGGTCCGAGAGGACGTAGTCGCCGACCGCGAGCGTCTCCAGACGCGTCTCGACGTGCTCGCGCTTCGAGAGGTCGCGCGCGATGGTCGACTCCAACTCGCGCTGGTCGACGACGACCTCGACGTGGTCCTCGTCCTCGGGCGGGTCGGCGCGCGCGACGGTGCTCTCGTCCTCACTTTCGGCGTCGGCACTCGCCCCCTCGCCCGCTTCGTCGGCGTCGTCGGTTTCGCCCTCGCTTCCGCCCGACCCGTCTTCGAAGTCCGCGAGCCCCGCCTGCCCGTCCGCGGAGCTCGGACCGTCGCGTCCGCCGTCCGCCCCGCCGTCCGCGTCGTTCACGCCGTTCGCGCTCCCCGTCGCCGGCGCGTCGCCGTCCGCGTACTCGTCGAGCGTCCCCTGGTCGCCGAGTTCCGCCGCGAAGTCGTCCGCGAGCGACTGGAGGCTCCGCAGTTCCTCCTCCATCTCCTGTTCGCGGCGTCGCGATATCCAGAAGAACGCCTCGTCGCGGGTGTCCTCCGCCATCAGCACGACGACGCGGCCCTCGGCCTGCCGGCCGGTCCGGCCCTTGCGCTGGACGGAGCGAATCGCGGTCGGGACGGGCTCGAAGAAGCAGACGAGGTCGACCTCGGGGACGTCGAGGCCCTCCTCGGCGACGCTCGTCGAGACGAGCACCTCGAACTCCCCGGCCTTGAACGCGTCGAGCACCTCGCCCTGCTCTTTCTGGGACATGCCGTCCGACCCCTCCTTGTCGCCCTGCCCGACGAAGCGCCGCGCGTCGAAGTGGTTGCCGAGGAACTCCGTGAGCGCCTCGGCGGTGTCGCGCGACTCCGTGAAGACGATGACGCGCTCGCCCTCCTCGATGCCGAGCGTCTCCGCGAGGAGCATCCGCACCCGGCGGAACTTCGGGTGGAGGCCGTCGAACTCCTCGGCGCGCCGCATCGCCTCCTTCACGCGCGGCTCGCTCACGAGGCGCTGGGAGGCCTTCGACGCCCCCGAGGAGCGCGCGGCGTTCCGCTGGCGCTCGAAGTACCTGCGCACCGACTCGACGCTCTGGGTCTCGACGAGCTCGACGGCGCGCCGGAGCTTCATCACCTCCGCGTGGAGGCTCATCCCCTCGTACCCCTCCGACTGGTCGTTGTCGATGAGCTCGCGGAGCTCCCCGCGCATCCGGTTGAGGTCCGTCTGCGACATGTCGGGCTGCGTCGAGCGCGTCACGCCGAGCTCCTTCAGCTTCTCCAGCCGCTCGGTGATGACGTCGTTCAGCGAGTCCCGGATTTCGAGGACCTCCTCGGGGAGGTCGATGCGCTCCCACTCGACGTCGGTGTCGTGGGTGTAGTCGGCGACGTCGGCGTCGTCCTCCGTCATCACGGCGACCTCGCGGACGCCGAGGTTCGCGCAGACGGAGAGGATTTCCTCCTCGTCACCGCCGGGGGAGGCGCTCATTCCCGTCACGAGCGGGTCGGCGGCGTCCGCGTGGTAGCGCTCGGCGATGTAGACGTAGGCGTAGTCGCCGCTCGCTCGGTGGCACTCGTCGAAGGTGACGTGGACGACGTCGCGGAGGTCGATTCGACCGCCCACGAGGTCGTTCTCGACGACCTGGGGCGTGGCGACGACGACGCGCGCCGAGTTCCACAGCGCCGCGCGGTCGTCCGGGCGGACGTCGCCCGTGAAGACGACGATCTCGTCCTCGGGGATTTCGAGCGCCTCGCGGTAGAAGGCCGCGTGCTGCTCGACGAGCGGTTTCGTCGGCGCGAGGAGGAGGCTCTTCGCGCCCACGTCGCCCCGCAGGCGCTCGGCGGTGACGCGGAGGCTGACGGTCGTCTTCCCGAGCCCGGTCGGGAGACAGACGAGCGTGTGGTCGGCAACGGCGGTCTCGACGAGGTCGCTCTGGTAGCGCCGGTCCTCGAGGAACCCCTCGGCGAGCAGCGGGTGCTCGACGTACGACTCCCCCGCGTCCGCGTCGGTGGCCGCCATAGTCGTCCGTAGTTGGTCGCTCGCTCGGTTAAGGGTTTCCGCGAGCCCGCTCGGTCGCGGGACGGCGCGCGTGTCCCGTCAGTGTCCGCCCGCGCTCGTCGCCGTCTCGGGCTCGATGTAGACCTTGCGGACCCCGGGGTCCTGCTCGATGAGCGCGTCCTCGATGGCGGTGATGCGCTCGTCGACCTCGCCGGTATCGAGGTCGTCCGCGAACGCGACGTCGGTCGCGACGAGCACGCGGTTCGGCCCGAAGTAGACCGTGCGGAAGTCGACGACGTCGGCGACGCCCTCCCAGCCCGCGACGGTCGCGCGCAGTTCGTCCTCCTCGTTCTTCGGCAGCGACTCGCCGAGCAGGAGGCGCTTGTTCTCCCACGCGAGCGCGAGCGCGAACCCCATGAGGAGGAGGCCGATGCAGAGCGCGGCGAGGCCGTCCCACAGCGGGTTCCCGGTGACGTCCGTGAGGAGGACGCCGACGAACGCGAGCACGATACCGCAGACGGCGACGGTGTCCTCGGTGAACGCCGTGAGCGTCGTGATGTTGCTCGTCTTCTTGAACGCCTCGACGAAGCTCGTCCAGCCGTGCGCTTCCATGTCGACTCGCATCCCCCGGTAGGCCGTGACGAGCGCGTACCCCTCGAAGCCGAACGCGCCGATGAGCACGGCGTAGTTCACGTAGACGGCGCGGAAGCTCGCGCCGAGGAACTCGACCGTCCCGTGGAGCCCGCCGCCGTGGCCGTGGACGATGGCCTCGTAGCCGTGCGTCAGGGACATCCAGCCCGCGATGCCGAAGAGGAGGACGCTCACGAGGAAGCTGTAGAAGAACTGCGCCTTCCCGTAGCCGAAGGGGTGGGTGCGGTCGGCCTCCCGGCCGCTGTACCGGAGGCCGATGAGCAAGAACACCTGATTGCCCGTGTCGGAGATGGAGTGATACGTCTCCGAGAGCATCGCGGGGCTCCCGGTCAGGAGAAAGCCGAGGAACTTCAGGACCGCGATAGCGCCGTTGGCTATCCCGGCCGCGACCACGACGCGCTTCGAACTCGCCATTGGCGGGGCAAGGAGCGGCCGCCACCTAAAGGCACGGCCCCCGCCGCGTCGCCGCACCTTTCTCTCTCCCGCGCGAACCCCCGGGCATGTTCGCCGTCCTCAGCGACACGCACAGCCACACCGGCCACGAGCTCGCGGGCGCGGTCCGCGACGCCGTCGCGGACGCCGACGCCGTGCTCCACGCTGGCGACTTCACCACGGAGGCTGCGCTCGACGCCTTCCACGACGCCGCCGAGCGCCTCCACGCCGTCCACGGCAACAGCGACACCGAGGCCGTCCGCGAGCGTCTCCCCGCCGCCCGGACCGTCGACCTCGCGGGCGTCCGCGTCGCGCTCACCCATCGCAGACGCGGCGGACCGACCGGTCTCGCCATGTTCGGCCGCGAGCGCGGCGCGGACCTCGTCGTCTCCGGGCACACGCACCGCCCGAGCGTCACCGAGACCGAGCACTGCACGTTACTGAATCCGGGGAGTCACGCGGAACCGCGAGGGAACCCCGCGTCGCACGCGGTGCTCACGCCCGACGCGGGCGGCCTCGCGGGCGAGATACGCGACCGCGAGGGCGACCGTTTGGAGTCGTTCCGGGTGGAGGGCCGAAACTAGCGGGGCGGACGCGACGTCCGTCGCGCCCGTATCACTCCTTCGGGGGCACCCGCCAAGGGACTCCCCCAGGCTCAAACGCGCCTTTCACTCATCGCGGTCGTTCGCTACGTCCCCCCGCTTCGTTCCGCCCCACCCAACACTCCCCCCCTCTCGCGCGCCGCGCGGCGAAACCGCTTTGCCGCCCGGGACGCACACCTCGGGTATGTTCGGCCTCCCCGGCGACCCGGTGTTCTACGGCCTCCTCGTCCTCGTCCTCGGCTTCTTCTTCTTCTGCTACCTCCTCCTCCGTCGGACGCTGTTGAGCTTCCGCGAGGGCCAACGCGAGCGCTAGACGACGTCCGCGACCCGCGAGCGCGCGGTCTCCACTCCCGCCCGGTCGACGTCGAGGTGCGTACAGAAGCGCACGGTCTCGGCGTCCATCGCGCCCGCGAGCACGCCGACGTCGGCGCACCGCTCGACGAACGTCTCCGCGTCGAACGCCGCGTCGGCCACGTCGACGAGCACGATGTTCGTCTCGGGCGTCGGCGCGCGCAGACCGTCGAGGGCGTCGAGCCCGGCCGCGAGGCGTTCCGCGTTCGCGTGGTCGTCCGCGAGGCGCTCGACGTTCTCCGTGAGCGCGAGCCGGGCGGGCGCGGCGATCAGGCCCGCCTGACGCAGTCCGCCGCCGAGGAGCTTGCGGACGCCGCGCGCCCGCTCGACGAACGCCTCGCTTCCGGCGAGCACGGTGCCGACCGGCGCGCCGAGCCCCTTCGAGAGGCAGAGGCTCACCGAGTCCACGGGCTCGGCGAACGCCGCGAGCGGTTCGTCTGCGGCGACGGCCGCGTTTGCGAGGCGCGCGCCGTCGAGGTGGACCGGGACGCCGCGCTCGTGCGCCGCCTCGGCGGCCGCCGCGATTTCCCCGGGGGTGGCGACGAGACCGCCCTTCGCGTTGTGGGTGTTCTCCAGACAGAGCAGGCCCGTCCCTGGCCGGTGGAGGTCGTCCGCGACGTACGCCGCCGCGACGGCCGCGGCGCTCGGAACGCCCTTCTCGCCCGCATCTATCGGGCGCAATTGGAGGCCGCTGTGCTGGGCGAACCCGGCGTTCTCGTAGCGCACGACGTGGCTCTCCGCCTCGACGATTGCCTCCTGACCGCGCTCCGTGTGGACGCGCGCCGCCGTCTGGTTCGCCATCGTCCCCGAGGGCAGGTAGAGCGCCGCCTCGGTGCCGAGGACGTCGGTCGCGGTCGCTTCGAGGTCGTTCACGCTCGGGTCCTCGCCGTAGACGTCGTCGCCGACCGGCGCGCCCGCCGCCGCCTCGCGCATCTCGTCGCTCGGTGCGGTCACCGTGTCGCTCCGGAGGTCGACCCGCTCGCGCTCCGATTCGCCTTCCGTCCCGGTCCCGCGCCGGCTCTCGATTTCGGTCATACTCTGCCCTCGTCGCTCGCCGCCCAAAACCCCGCCCCCTCCGCAAGCGGTTTGGCGCGCCTCGCCGTGGTCTCCCACATGGACCCGCGCGTTCGGAGACACGCCGAAATCGTCGTCGAGCACTCCACGGACATCGAGGCGGGCGACCGCGTCGTCGTCACCGCCCCGCCCGCCGCCGAGGACTTCGCGGTCGCCGTCTACGAGCTCCTCGCGGAGCGCGGCGCGCACCCCGTGATGCTCTCCAACGGCCGCTTCGGGAGCCCGCGCGCAGAGCGCGCATACCTCCGCAACGTCGACACCGACGACCTCGACGAGCCCGACCACCTCACCGCGCTCTACGAGAACACGGACGCCGCGATCCGCATCCGCGGCGACGAGAACGTCACCGAGATGCGCGACGTCGAGGGCGACGCCCAGGCCGCCTACCAGCGCGCGTACGCCCCCGCCCGCGCCGAACTCCTCGACACGCGCTGGTGTCTCACGCAGTATCCGACGCCCGCGAACGCGCAGCTCGCCGACATGAGCACCGAGGCCTACCAGGACTTCGTGTGGAACGCCGTCGACAAGGACTGGGAGGCCCAACGCGAACACCAACAGCAGATGGTGGAGGTCCTCGACCCCGCGGAGGAGGTGCGTATCGTCTCCGGCGACGAGACGGACCTCACGATGAGCGTCGCGGGGATGAAGACGCTCAACGACCACGGCGAGCACAACCTCCCCGGCGGCGAGGTGTTCACCGCGCCCGTCCCCGACAGCGTCGAGGGCGAGGTGCGCTTCGACCTCCCGCTCTACCACCAGAGCCACGAAATCGAGAACGCCTCCCTGACGTTCGAGGGGGGACGCGTGGTCGACTACGACGCCGACCGGAACGCCGACGTCCTCGGCGACGTCCTCGACACCGACGAGGGCGCGCGCTACCTCGGCGAGCTCGGCATCGGGATGAACCGCGACATCGACCGGTTCACCTACAACATGCTCTTCGACGAGAAGATGGGCGATACGGTCCACCTCGCGGTCGGGATGGCCTACGACGAGTGCGTCCCCGACGACCGGGAGCCGAACGAGTCCGCCGTCCACGTCGACATGATCGTCGACATGAGTGAGGACTCGCGCATCGAGGTCGACGGCGAGGTCGTCCAGCGGAACGGGACGTTTCGGTTCGAGGACGGCTTCGAGGAATAACGCGGGGCCGAGCGATAGCGAGGGCCCGCGGAGTAGTCGAACGGGGAGCGTCGCGCGGCGCGAAGCGCTGCGGAGGGCGAACGGCGGAGCCGTGAGCGTGAGCGACCCGTGAGGAATAACGCGGTTCCACAGGAACCGCGACGTGCCGAGCGCGAGCGGCGCGGCCGCTCGCCACGTGACGCCTCGCAGAATGCCCTTCGTGGCTACTACTTGTGACGGGAAGTACTTAAACGCGGGTCCGGGGGAGCCCGGTGACGCCTAGTTATTTGGAGCCGCGTCGCCCCCGTGCGGGTATGCCGGAACTCGACATCGGGGCGTCGCAGGCCGAGTACATCGAGGAGCTACGCGAGGCGCTCGCCGACGAGTACCTCGACGGCTACGGGGCGATGCGGCCGCGCGACGCGCTCCAGTACCTCATCGACCGCCACGAGGCGACGCGACCGGCGGACGACCTCGTGCCGGCCGCGGCGTCGAGCGACGACGCGGTCGCGGGGACGGGGGACGAGGCCGGTTCGACGGCTGCGGACGCGACGACCCCGGCGTCGCCCTCGGTTGACGACGCGGCGGCGGCGATGCTGGACGCGGGCGAACCCGACGCGAGCGAGGACTCGGTCGTCGGGGAGTCGGAGGCACTCGACGCCGCGGCCGGGAGTGCGAGCGTCGAGACGGTGCGCGACGACGCCGCCGACGCGAACGCGACGACCGAGGCCGAGACCGAGCCGGCGAGTACGACGGTATCGACGACGAGCGACGGCGATGGCGACGGCGACCCCGAAACGGCCGGCGACGACGCGACGACGGATACCGACTCCGCGACGTCGCCGTCGCCGTCGCCGTCACCGTCGGGCTCCGGGAGTCCCCTGCGGCAGATGATGGAACTCCTCGAAGAGCACGACGACGCGTGGGAGGAGGTCGATTCGAGCGACGGGAAGTACCGCGTGACGCTGCCCGACGGGTCGACGGAGCACGCGCGGACCCGCGACGACGTGCGCGCGCTCCTGTTCAAGCACTACCGCTGAGATGACCGACGCCCGCGACGAGGCGGCGACGTGTCCGCGGTGTGGCGGCGAGCTGGAGACGTTCGTCTTCGGGTCGGCGCGCGCCGTCGGCTGTGCGGAGTGCGGCTACGCGGACGTCCCGGCGGACCACTCGCCGGCCGAGCGGGTCGAGGAGGAGTCGTGGGCGTCGATTCTGCGGCGCTATCGACGCGGTGGCGGCGGTGAGACGGTCGACGACGGAGACGGCTCTGCCGACGGCGGAGACGACGAAAACACCGCGAGCGAGGACGATACCGGCGACGAGCCGGGATAGTCGCGTTTGCGTTACTCTTCGGTGGCCGCCTCGGCCTCCTCGGTCTCGCGCTCGCCCTCCTCGGAGCGGGCGGCGACGAGCGCGCCGCGGGCGACGCTGTAGAGGGGTTCGCGGGCGCGTCGGACGCCGCTGACGGAGAAGGGGATGTCGGCCTCGCGGAGGCGCTCGCGGAAGAGCCCCTCGAAGCCGTCGGGGCTCGCGGTGCCGCCCGTGACGACGACGGGCACGTCGAGGCCCTCCTCGACGTCCTCCTCGTCGACTTCCTCGACGACGTTCTCGACGACGTAGTCGAGGAGGTTCTCGTAGTAGATGCCGAGCGCGCCCTCGATGCCGCCGACGTCGCTCGTGAAGTCGAGGCGGAAGTCGTCCTCCTTCGTGGTCGTGACCTTGTCGACGGGCGTGCCGGTGGCGCGCGCGGCCTGCTCGTCGATCCAGTCGCCACCGCGGGCGATGGAGAAGCGCATGACGGGGACGGCGTAGTAGGAGAGACAGACGTTCGTCATCCCCGCGCCGAAGCTGATGCCGAGGCCGGTGAAGTCGTTGTCGGCGAGTTCGCTGTAAATGACGGCCATTCCCTCGTTGATCGGTTCGGGGTCGTACCCCATGTCGGAGAGGATGGATTCGAGGGTCTTCTGGTGGTAGAGCGTGGAGAGGTCGGAGTCGATGGGGTCGGCGGGCGTCGAGAAGAAGAGGCGCTCGCCGGGGTGCTGGGGTTCGTCGACGACCTGCTGGAGGATGAGCTTGATCATCGGGATGGCGGACTTCTCGTCGGAGGAGAGGATGCCCGCCTTCATCGGCCGTCGCGTCTCGCGGTTGAAGATGTTCGCGAAGTTCAGGGCGTCGTCGCCGACCACGTAGACCTTATCGCCCTTTTTGATGTGGAGGACGTCGCTGCGAGAGAGCATCTGGTCGGCCATGTCGCTGTAGTCGAGTTCGACGAACGAGTTGCGCTGCTGGACGAACACCGTCTCCGCGCCCTCCTGTCGCGCGGAGATGAGGTTCATCGTGCCGACGTCGAGGCCTTTCGCCATGGTTGATGGTCGAAATCGCCCGTCTTAAAGGTATGGCTCGCTCGCCTCCGGTCCCGTCCGGTCGTCTCAGCGCCCGAAGAGGGACTTGACGCGGTCGACGACGCCGTCGTCGTCCGCGGTCGCAACCTCCTCCGCCTGCTGTTTCTTCCGGAGCTCCTGGAGGGCGGCCACCTGGTCGTCCGCGCCCTCGCCCGTCTCCTCCGCTGGCTCCTCGTTCCCCCGGAGCTTCTGGAGGGCGGCGACCTGGTCGTCCGCGCCCGTGCTCCGCGAGACGTTCGCGTTGTCCGGGGTGAGGTTCGAGCGCTCGACCTCCTCGTCGTCCGTGCCGGCGCTGAGGTTCAGCCGCGTCGTCTTCGTCTTCTCGACGCCGCCCCACGAGAGCTCCGAGGAGGACATCGCGTCCTCGATGTCGCGCTCGACCTGCTCGTCGCTCACCGTCTCCGCGCCCGCGCTTCCGCTCCCGCCGGTCGCGCCCGTGGCGTCGTTTCCGTCCTCGCCCCCGCCACCGTTCGCCGCGGCGCTCGCCGACTGGCGGGCGCGCTCGATTCGGTCGGTGACGAGTCCCGCGCCGCCCGCGCCGACGAGCACGACGAGGCCGGCCGAGTAGACGAAGACGCCGAGCGTGCTGTAGTCAGCGGTCCCCTGGACGTTCCAGTGTTGGGGGTAGCTCGCGACGAAGACGCCGACGCCGCCGAGGCAGACGACCGCGCCGAGGCCCGCGGCGTACATCGCCCGGCGGTCCACCGGGAGCAACACGGGGATGCTGAGGAGGAACGCCGGGAGGCCGACGAGCGCGAGCGTCCCCGCGACCTCGCGGAGTTGCCAGTGGAAGTGGACGCTCGCCGGAATCGTCGAGGACCACCCGAACACGACCGCGCCGAGGACGCCGAGCGTCACGCCCGCAAAGAACAGCCCGAACCCGACGTAGACGTCCGCCAGCCGCTCCGGTTCGCCGAGATACCGGCGGTACACACGGACGAGTTCGTCCGTCACCCGCTCGGTCGTCTCACTCTCCATGCACACACGTCTAGCAGCCGGCGTTAAGACTGTTCGCCAGCGCCCCCCGCGAGCGAGACGGGCGAACGATTTAAGACCTTGTGTGTTATTGTGTACCATATGTCGCCCCTCGCGTGCCCGGACTGTGAGCGCGGTATCGAGCGAGACGAGATTCGAGCCCGAACCGTCCCCCGCCCCGACGGCATCCGCACCACCTACCGCTGTCCGTTCTGCCGCGGGAACTTCGATACCGTCGCCGAGCTCCTGTGAGCCGCGTCCCGAACGCCTTTTGCCCTCACCGCGATAGTGGACGGTGGGGCACGTAGCTCAGTTCGGACAGAGCGTCTGGCTTCTAACCAGAAGCGCGGGGGTTCGAATCCCTCCGTGCCCGTTTCTGTCACGAGCGCCGCGAGTGACGAAACGGCACGTGGGATTCGGAGCAGTGAGGTCGCGCGCAACGGAGTGAGAACGTCCGACCGTGGTTCGAATCCCTTCGTGCCCGTCCGTCTTTTTACTGCGGGGGGTTCGCGGGGCGAACCCCCGCTTGCAAAAACACGGGAGAAAAACTCCCGGTCGCCGGAGGCGACCGGTGAAACTCGCGCTGCGCGCGAGTACGCGTATCCGCACTCCGCTACGCCCACCTCCGACTCTCGCTTCCGAGGCGATTTCTTCGCAGTCCCGCGCTTCGGCGTCCTTTTCACCGCGCTGGCCGTGCCGTCGCGTATGAACACGACACTCGTCGTCGCCGCCCTCCTCGTCGGCGTCGCGACCGGCCTCGTCTTCGCGGGCCTCCGCGTGCCCCTCCCCGCCCCACCGTCGCTTCCGGGCATCGTCGGCATCGTCGGCATCTACGTCGGCTACCGCATCGTCGAGGCCACCGGAGTCGGCTTCGACCTCCTCGGCTGGCTCGGACTCGGCTGACGTTTCGCCGGCGACGCTTTTGACGCTGTAGCGCCTCGGTGGCGTATGGCCGAGCAACGCTCCCTCCTCACCCGCGCGCTCTGGTTCGTCTTCGTCGGCTGGTGGGCGACGCCCGCCCTCGTGAACGTCGCGTGGCTCTGCAACGCCACCGTCGTCGGCATCCCCGTCGGTATCGCGCTCATCAACCTCGTCCCGACGGCGCTGACGCTGCAGGAACCCCGCGACCTCGACGCCGACGGCGGTAGCCAGCGCGGCCTCGCCGTCCGCGCCGTCTACTTCGTCTTCGTGGGCTGGTGGGCGAGCCTCCTCTGGGCGAACGTCGCCGCGTTCCTCGCGGTCACGGTCGTCGGCCTCCCGGCGGCCGTCTGGATGTTCCACCGCCTCCCCTACGTCACCTCGCTCTACCGGCTCTGACGGCGCGTCACCGCCCCCCGTCCCGGGGACGCCGGCGCCATCCTTCCGCCGGATGCTTGGCTTTAAACCGCCGTCGCGGCTATCCCTCCCCATGACTGTCATCGGTATCGTCGGCCTCCCGGGGAGCGGGAAGAGCGAGGCGGCGGCGGTCGCGGAGGAACTCGACGTCCCCGTGGTGACGATGGGCGACGTCATCCGCGCGGCCTGCGAGGACCGCGGGCTCGACCCGGCGACCCACCACGGCGAGGTGGCGCGCGCGCTCCGCGAGGAGGGCGGCGTCGACGCCATCGCGGCGCGCTCGCTCCCGATCATCGAGGACGCCCTCGACGGGAACGACGTCGTGCTCGTCGACGGCATCCGCTCGGACGCGGAGGTCGAGCGCTTCGAGGCGGCGTTCGGCGACGACTTCCTGCTCGTCGAGGTTCACGCGCCCTTCGAGCTGCGCCGCGAGCGCCTCGGCGTGCGCGGACGTGACGCGACGAAGGCGGAGGGCGGCGAGAGCCTCGAAGAGCGCGACGAGCGCGAGCGCGGCTTCGGCATGGACGCCGCGATGGAGGAAGCGGACGTCACGGTCGAGAACACGGGCACGCTGGCGGCGTTCCACGACCGCGTGCGCGAGATTATCGCGGAGGCGCGCTCGTGAGCGTCGTCTACAGCGTCGACGTCGAAATCCGCGCGCCCGTCCAGCCGACGGAGATGCCGGACCGCGTCGCGCGCGCCGTCGAGACGCTCTTTCCGACCGCGGCGGTCGAGGTCGGCCCCGACGAGGTCGTGGCGACGACGCACGACGTGGAGGCGTTCCGCGAGGCGCTCTTCGAGCAGCGCATCCTCGACACGGCGCGCTCGGCGTTCCTCGACGGTCGGACGGACGCGGGCGGCGCGACGGGAGGCGACGGTGCGAGCGACGACGAGAACGGTGAGACGTTCGCCTTCGACCTGAAGAAGCAGGCGGCCTTCCGCGGCGTCGTCAACTTCTCGGTGGGGAGCGCGGCGGAACTCGGCGACGTCCACGTCGAGGTGACGGTGCGCGAGCCCTCGGTCGACGAGTTCATCGCGTACCTCGCGCCGGAGACGGCGGAGGGCGAACCCGTCGAGGACGTCGAGTAGTCAGACGAGGACCTGCACGACGGCGAAGAGGACGACGACGCCGAGGACGTCGCAGAGGTTCGTGACGACGGGGATGACGACGTCGTCGGGGTCGAGGCGGAGCCGATAGGCGGCGTAGGTGGCGGCGACCGTGACGCCGACGGCGAGGAGCGCGAGCGCCGCCCCAGAGGCGAACGAGACGGCGACGACGGTCCACACGGCGAGGTCGGGGTGCGCGCCGGTGAGGCTGGTCGCGGCCCACGCGCCAGCGCCGACGACGGGGAAGAGGCTGAGCGCGAGCGTCACGGTGGCGAGCGCGTTGCCGGCGAGGTCGTCGTCGGTTGGCGCGAAGGAGAGCGTCCCGAGGTGCATCGCGGTGGAGAGCCGCGAGGCGAGGATACTCCCCAGATTCCCCGCGGTCCCGATTGTGACGGGGACGAGCACGAGGAGACTCGGGTGTCGGTAGAGCGTCGCCTCGAACGTCCCGAGGACGAGACCGCTGCCGATTTCGACGGCCGTCAGCCCGAGGAGGACGGGGAGCGTCGCGCGCGTGATCGCGGAGACGGTCCACTCCTCGGGCACTCAGGCCACCCCCAGGACGACCTCGACGCCGACGACGAGGAAGGCGAGGCCGAAGACGTCGCCGATGGTGGTGACGAGCGGGCCGACGAGCGCGTCCGGGTTGTACCCGCGGCGGAAGCCGACGAAGACGACGGCGACGACGGCCCCGGTGAGGACGACCCCGGAGAGGAGGCCGGCGACGAGCGCGACGGCGACGAGCGTCCCGAGCGGCGCCACGGTGCGCCCGAGCGCGAGGAGGACGCAGAAGGCGAGGCCGGCGGCGAACGCGGAGGCGAGCAGGCCGTTCGCCATCGCGGCCGCGCCGGCGGCGACGAGGCGGTCGTCGGCCTCGAACTCCGCGCGGATGAGGCCCTGGTGGAGGCCGGTGGCGAGGCGCGCGCCGAGCGACCCGTAGACGTTCCCGCGGGTGGCGAGGAGCGCGGGGACGCAGACGAGGAGGCCGGGGACGAGGCGCAACTCGGCGCGCATCCCGCCGAGGACGACGCCCGCGAAGAGTCCGCCGAGGGTGCTCGCGACGAGCGCCGGCGCGGCCTCCCGGTAGGCGTCGGCGGCGACGTCGCGGATGCTCATATCGGTATCAGACGCCGGGGCCCGTAAAATACCCCGGCCGTCGTGGTCACGGCTCCGTCAGCGCTCGGCGACGAGCAGGACCCCGGCGGTGACGGCGGCGACGGCGAGCGCGACCCAGAGGACGCCGAAGGCGACCCGAAAGCCCGCGTAGGTGGAGACGACGCCGACGACGCCCGGCGCGATTGCGCCCGCGCCCATCAGGACGGTGCGGACGACGCCGAGGCCGCCGCCGGAGACGTCCTCGGGGAGGAGCGCCATCAGGTACGCGCCCCGGACGGGCCGGAAGCCGTGGCTCCCGAGGCCGAAGACGACGACCACCCCGACGAGCGTGACGATTCCCGCCCCGCCACCGACGGCGATGAGCGCGAGGAGGCCGACGGTGGCGACGGCGAGCGTGGCGACGATCACGCGGAGCGGGCCGACGCGG
Source organism: Halarchaeum rubridurum (assembly GCF_014647115.1). Lineage (GTDB taxonomy): Archaea > Halobacteriota > Halobacteria > Halobacteriales > Halobacteriaceae > Halarchaeum > Halarchaeum rubridurum. Next base: position 47,937 of record NZ_BMOO01000007.1, on the reverse strand, counting down.
TCCGCGAGGTCGCCCGTGACGGTCTGCACGAGGCTGACGACGAAGAGGCTGCCGTAGACGGCGCTCGCGGTCGCGGGCGTGAGCCCCGCGGTTTCGAGGTAGCGTGGGAGGAACGCGACGACGCCGTTGTACGCGAAGGAGAAGCCGACGGTGACGAGGACGAACCCCGCGAACGCCGGGCGACGAAAGAGCGCGGCGTAGCGCCGGAGGGGCACGCGCTCGTCGTCCCCGTCGTCGCGCTCGGGTTCCCGCGCGCCCAACCAGCGGTAGGCGAGGACGGCGAGTGAGAGCCCGAGCAACCCGCCCGCGAGGAAGACGGCGTGCCACGTGACGCGCGAACTCGTGAGGCAGAACGCGACGGCGGCGGGGGCGGCGACGCCCGCGAGCGCCCCCGCGGTGTCGAGGACGCCGAGCGCCCGGCCCGTCCGCTCCGTGTAGACGGTCGAGAGCAGGCCGATAGCGACGGTCTTGTGGACGCCGGTGCCGATACCGACGAGGACCATCGCGCCGACGAGGACGGCGAACGGCGCGTCGACGGCGAGCGCGAGCGCGGCGACGCCCGCGACGGCCGCCCCGGCGGTGATGACGCGCGTCGCGCCGACCCGGTCGGCGATCGCGCCCGCGGGGAACTGCAACAGCGCGTAGACGAGCAACATCGCGGTGAACGCGAGGCCGAGCGTCGCGTCCGTGACGCCGTAGCGACTGCTCAGCGCCGGGAAGAGCGGTGGGAACGCGTAGCGGAGGAACTTCGCGAGAAACCAGATGGCCGCCGTCGCCGCGAGGGCGTCCAGCGTGCGGAGGCGTCGGCGCACACCGACACTCGGGCGGGGGTCTCGAAAAACCCCGTCGCTTCTAGTCGCCGAACGGCCCCATGCCGCCCATACCGCCGCCGCCACCGCCACCGCCGCCGCCCTGCATCTTCTGCATCATCCGCTGCATGTCGCCGTCGCCCATCCCCTGGAACTGCTTCATCGTCCGGGCCATCATCTTGTGCTGCTCTAAGAGTTCGCGGACGGTCTCCTCGCCCTGCCCGGAGCCCTTGGCGATACGGCGGATTTGCGAGGCCCCGACCGAGCGGGGGTTCTCCAGTTCCTCGTCGGTCATCGAGTCCATGACGACCTCGAAGTTCCGCATCCGGTCCTGGGTGACGTCCATCGCGTCGTCGGGGAGCTGGTCCATCAGGCCGCCGCCCATCCCCGGAATCATGTCCATCACCTGGTCGAGCGGCCCCATGTTGCTCATCGCGCTCATCTGACGCTGCATGTCTTTGAGGGTGAACTCCCCTTCGAGCATGTCCTCGGGGTCCCAGTCCTCGTCCTCCTCGGCCTGGGTCTCCTCCATCGCGCGCTCGACGCGCTCGGTGAGCTGTTTGAGGTCGCCCATCCCGAGGAGCCGACTGATGAAGCCGTCGGGCTCGAAGCGCTCTATGTCCTGGACGGTCTCACCGGAGCCGAGGAAGGCGATGGTGGAGTCCGTCTCGTTGACGGCGGTGAGCGCGCCGCCACCCTTCGCCGTCCCGTCGAGCTTCGTGATGACGACGCCGGAGATGCCCACGGAGTCCTCGAACTGCTGGGCCTGGTCCTTCGCGCCCTGCCCGATGGCGGCGTCGAGGACGAGCAGCGAGCGGTCGGGCTCCACCACCGACTCGATCTCCTCGATCTCGTCGATGAGGTCGGCCTCCAAGGCGTGTCGCCCCGCGGTGTCGACGATGCGGACGTCCGCGTCCTCGGTCGCGGCGAGGCCCTCGCGCGCGATTTTGACCGGGTCGTCCTCGTCGGGGTCACCGTAGAAGTCGACCTCGGCGCGCTCGCACATCTGCTTGGCCTGCTCGTAGGCGCCGGGGCGGAAGGTGTCGGTCTGGATGACCGCGGGCCGGAGGCCCTTCTTCGAGAACCACCACGCCATCTTCGCCGCGGTGGTCGTCTTCCCCGACCCCTGGAGGCCGGCGAGCATGATGGTCTGTTCTTCGAGGGGGAGCTCGGTGCTCTCCCCGACGAGGCCGACGAGCTCCTCGTAGACGATGCGGAGGACGTGGTCGCGCGCGGTCGTGCCGCCCGGCGGCTCCTCCTCCAGGGCGCGCTCCTTGATGGAGTCGGAGAGCTCCATCACGAGCGAGACGTCGACGTCGGCCTGCAGCAAGGAGCGCTGAATCTCCTTGACGACCTCCTCGACGTCTTCCTCGTCTATGCGGGACTTCCCCCGGAGCGAGTCGAGCGTGCCCCTGAGCGAACTCCCGAGGTCGTCGAGTACCATTTGCCCCACGTAGGGGCCCCACACGCATTAAAGCACTTATCGCGCCGACTCGCTCGCGTCCGCGTCGCCCGTCCGGTCGACGTCCACCCCGCGTTCCGCGAGACGCGCGAGGAAGTCGTCGGCGTCGAGTTCGTCGACGTCGTGTTCCTCGGCGTCCGCGCGCTTGCTCGCCCCGGGGTTCTCGCCGACGACGAGGTAGTCCGTGTTCGAGGAGACTGAGGACGTCGCGTTCGCGCCGTGGCGCTCCACGAGGGCCTGCAACTCGTCGCGCGTCCACCCCGGGACGCTCCCCGTGAAGACGTAGGTCTCCCCGGCGAGCTCGTCGCCGCCCGCCTCGCTCGCGGGCGCTTCGGGTTCGCCGAGGCGCGACTCGTCGCGCAGGCGCTCGATGACGCGGCGGTTGCGTTCGTTGTCGCGGAACTCCGCGATGTGCTCGGCGACGGTCGGGCCGATGCCCTCTACGGCCTCGTACTCGTCGTGCTCGGCGTCGAGGAAGGCGTCGAGGTCACCGAAGTGCGTGGCCAGATCGGCGGCGACGGTCGGGCCGACCTCGGGGATGCCGACGGCGGCGAGGAAGTCGCCGAGCGACGGGTGACGCGCGGCGTCGAGTTCCGCGCGGAGGTTCTCGGCGCTCGTCTCGCCCCACCCCTCCAGCGCGGCGAGTTCGCCGACGTCGACGTCGTAGAGGTCGGCGACGTCGTCGGTGACGAGTCCCTCGTCGACGAGCTGTTCGGCCGCGGCCTCGCCGACGCCCTCGATGTCGAGGACGTCCGTGAAGTAGTCGAGCGCGTGGACGAGCTGGGCGTCGCAGGCCAACCCCCCCGTGCAGTAGGCCATCGGGCCGTCGCGCTCGACGTCGCTCCCGCAGACCGGGCAGCTCTCGGGGAAGTCGAACGTCCCCTCGGCGTGCTTCTCGACGACCTCGTCGACGTAGGGGATGACGTCGCCGGCGCGCTCGATTCGCACCTCGTCGCCGACGTCCACGCCGAGGTCGGCGAGCTCCTCGGGGTTGTGGAGACTCGCGCGCGAGACCGTGACGCCGCCGACCGCCACGGGTTCGAGGAGCGCGACCGGCGTCAGCCGGCCCGTCCGGCCGACCTGCACGACGACGTCCGTTATCGTCGTCACCTCCGTCCGCGCGGGGAACTTGTAGGCGTACGCCCACCGGTAGTGGCGGGCCGTCGTCCCGAGGCGCTCGCACTGCGCGCGGTCGTCCACCTTCAACACCGTCCCGTCGATCTCGTAGTTCAGGTCCTCGCGCTCCGCTTCGAGCTCGTCGCGATAGGTGATCGCCGCCTCGACGTCGTCGACGCGCCGGTCCCGGTCGTTCGTCTTCAACCCCCAGTCGGGGAAGCGTTCGAGCTCGCCCCAGTGCGTGTCGAGGCCCGCGATTCCGGCGTCGATGCCGCCCGCGGAGGCCGACGTGCGCTCCCGGAGCGCGCCGAGCAGGGCCGCGACGTCCGCGTCGCCGTCGTTCCACGCCGCGTGGACGGGGTCGTCAGCTGCGTCGACGTCCCCGCCGCCCCCTGTCCTTCCTTTCCCGTCGCCCTCCCCGGACGCGTCGCCCCCACTCGCCGCCGCGTCCCACGCGGCGAGCACGTCGTAGAAGAAGCAGTCGAGCGGCCGCTCCGCGGTCACCGAGGGGTCGAGCTGTCTGAGGGTGCCGGCGGCGGCGTTCCGCGGGTTGGCGAAGGGGTCGTCGCCGCGCTCGACGCGCTCGCGGTTGTACGCCTGGAAGGCGTCCCTCGGGATGTAGACCTCCCCCCTGACGACGAGGACGTCCGGGTGGTCCCCGCGGAGGCGCTGGGGGACGGACTCGATTGTCCGCACGTTCTCGGTGACGTCCTCGCCGGTCTCGCCGTCGCCGCGCGTCGCCGCGCGCTCGTAGCGCCCGTCGACGTAGACCACCTCGACGGAGAGCCCGTCGAACTTCGGCTCGCAGACGTAGGCGACGTCCGCGCCGTCGAGGTCGCGCCGGACGCGTCGGTCGAACTCCCGAACGTCCGCGGCGTCGCCGCTGGAGTCGATGGAGCGCATCGGCGCGACGTGCTCTACGGTCCCGAGTTCCTCGACGGGCTCGCCGCCGACGCGCCGGGTGGGCGAATCCGCCGTCGCGAGGTCGTATGTCTCCTCCAGCTCGCGGAGGCGCTCGAAGAGCCGGTCGTACGCCCGGTCGTCGATGACGGGGTCGTTCAGGACGTAGTAGCGATAATCGTGGAAGCGCACGGCCTCGCGGAGGCGCTCGGCCTGCTCGCGTGCCTCATCGGCGGAGAGCGCCTCGGCGTCGCGGAAGTCGAGGTCGGGGTCGGTGACGTAGGGGTTGTCGTCGGTCACCTCGTCCGCGCCGTCGAGGTCGGTGCCTGCCATACCCGTCGGTGTCGCCGCGCGCCCCCGTAAAGCCACCCGAGCCGCGACTACCAGCAGATGTTGCCGTAACTCGCGTGCATATCCCGCTGGGGAAATATGCATATGGTACATGAGCGACGAGGACGACCGGCGGTTCGACACCCGGACCGTCCACGCCGGCCAGGAGTCCCCGGACCCCGCGACCGGCGCGCGCGCACCCCCGATCTACCAGACGACCTCCTACGTCTTCGACGACGCCGACCACGCGGCGGACCTCTACGCCCTCGAAGCCGACGGCGACGTCTACTCCCGCATCAGCAACCCGACCGTCGAGATTCTCGAAGAGCGCCTCGCCAGCCTCGCCGGCGGCGCGGGCGCGGTGGCGACCAACTCCGGGATGGCCGCCCTCGACGCCGCGACGTTCGTCCTCGCCGAGGCCGGCGACAACGTCGTCTCCGCCTCGGCCATCTACGGCGGCACCCGCACCTACCTCACCGGCACCGCGGGCCGCCGCGGCATCGAGGCCCGCTTCGTCGACACGCTCGACGTCGACGCCTACCGGGAGGCCATCGACGAGGACACCGCGTACGTCCACCTGGAGACCATCGGCAACCCCGCGCTCGTCGTCCCCGACATCGAGGCGGTCGCCGAGGTCGCCCACGAGCACGACGCGCCGCTGTTCGTCGACAACACCTTCGCCACGCCCGCGCTCTGTCGCCCGCTCGAACACGGCGCGGACCTCGTCTGGCACTCCACGACCAAGTGGCTCCACGGCTCCGGCACCACGCTCGGCGGCGTCGTGATAGATGGCGGAGATTTCGACTGGGACCCGGAGAAGTACCCCGAGATCGCCGGCGACAACCCCGCCTACCACGGGCTGAACCTCTCCGAGCGCTTCCCCGACGCCCCGATGGCCGCCGCGACGCGCCTCCGCGGCACTCGGACGCTCGGCAACGCCCAGAGCCCCTTCGACGCGTGGCAGACGATGCAGGGCCTCGAAACGCTTGGCCTCCGCGTCGAACGCCACTGCGAGAACGCCGCCATCGTCGCCGAATACCTCGACGAGCACGACGAGGTCGCGTGGGTCACCTACCCCGGCCTCGACTCCCACGAGACGCACGAGAACGCCTCGAAGTACCTCGACGGGGGGTACGGCGGAATGATCACCTTCGGCCTCGAAGGCGGCTTCGACGCCGGCAAGCGCTTCTGTGAGTCCACCGAACTCGCCTCCTTCCTCGCCAACATCGGCGACGCGAAGACGCTCGTCATCCACCCCGCGAGCACCACGCACGCCCAACTCAGCGAGGACGAACAGCGCGCTTCGGGCGTCACGCCCGACATGGTTCGGCTCTCCGTCGGCATCGAGGACCCCGCGGACGTCCTCGCCGACCTCGACCACGCCATCGCGGAGGCGACGCGATGAGCCACGGCCGCCGCGAGGACGTCGCGAACGTCGGGTCGTTCGCGTTCGAGCGCGGCGGCGAACTCGACCTCGACGTCGCCTACGCCGAGTACGGCGACCCCGCCGACCCCACCGTCCTCGTCTGCCACGCCCTCACCGGGAGCCAGTACGTCGCCGGTCCCGCCCCCGAGGGCGTCAGCGGCCAGGCCGCGGGCTGGTGGGACGCCCTCGTCGGCCCCGGCAAACCCATCGACACCCGCGCCTACCACGTCGTCTGCGCGAACGTCCCCGGCTCCTGCTACGGCACGACCGGCCCCGCGAGCGAGGGCCCCGACGGCGAGCCCTACGGCCCCGACTTCCCGTCCGTCACCGTCGGCGACTGGACGCGCTCGCAGGCCCGCCTCTGCGACGAACTCGGCGTCGACACGCTCTACGCCGTCGTCGGCGGCAGCGTTGGCGGCATGAACGTCATCGACTGGGCGAAGCGCTACCCCGAGCGCGTCGAACGCATCGCCGCCATCGCCACCAGCCCCCGCCTCGACGCGCAGTGTCTCGGGCTCAACACCGCCGCGCGCCGCGCCATCACGAGCGACCCGAACTACGGCGACGGGGACTACTACGGCGGCCCCGAACCCGACGAGGGGCTCGCCGTCGCGCGCCGCATCGGCCACGTCATGTATCTCTCGAAGGCCTCCATGACCGACCGCTTCGACCGCCGCGTCGCCGAGCGACGCCCCGACGACCTCGACGACCCGAGCGCGCGCGGCTTCCCCTACCGGGACGTCGCCTCCTACCTCGACTACAACGCCGAGCGCTTCACCGAGCGCTTCGACGCCAACAGCTACCTCTACCTCCTGCGCGCGCTCGACGAGTACGACCTCGCGGCGGACTACAACTCGGACGCCGCCGCGCTCGCCGACTACGAGGGCGACGCGCTCGTCCTCTCCTTCACCGGCGACTGGCACTTCCCCCCCGAGGGCGGCGACACCATCGCCGACGCCTTCGAGAGCGGGCCCGGTGCCGCCGTCCACCGCGTCATCGAGAGCGACTACGGCCACGACGCCTTCCTCGTCGAACCCGACCGCGTCGGCCCGCCGGTCCGCACCCTCCTCGAACGCGGCGCGAGCGCCGTCACCACCGAGGCCGACCGACAGACCACGCCCGACTACCCGCGCGTCTGTACGGGCCTGCTGCCCGACGCCTAACGACCTTTTGCTGCGCGCTGACGAAGTCAGCGCTGGCAAAAGGTCGGCCAAAATGTCCGTCAGACCCCCGGGGGTCTTCGGACCTCGCGGCTTCGCCGCGAGTGAACCGCACGATCCACGCGAGGGCCGCGGGCCCGAGTGTGGGTCAGTGAGAACGACGTTCTCACCCGACTACCGGGCTCTGACGAGCCGCTCGTCGCGCGGACGCTCTTTCGTAGTCTGTCCCGTTTTTTCGCCGTGGCCTAACGAACCACACGTATAGCGTTCGGCGACCGAGTGGCTCGAAGAGCCCGGAGGGTCGCCGATTCGCTCGCCGGAGGCGAGGCCGAGGAGGGTGCGAAGCACCCGACGACGGCTTTTGGCCGAGCGTTTGCTAGCGCCGGGCGCGCGAAGCGCGCCCGAGCGCAGCAAAAGGTCGTTTACAGCAGGCCGTCCTCCTCGAAGACGCGCGTGAGGCGGTCCATCGTGGCGACGACGACGTCGCAGTGCGGGCGCACTGCGGGCTTGGGGACGAAGCCGACGGCGGTGCCGGCGACCTTGAGCATGGGGAGGTCGTTCGCGCCGTCGCCGACCGCGACGGTGTCGTCCATGTCGGTGTTCGTCTCCATGCAGAGCGCCTCCAGGGCCTCGTCCTTCGTCCCCTCGATGAGGGGGCCGTCGGCGTCGCCGGTGAGGTGGCCGTCTTCGACGGGGAGTTCGTTGGCGACGACGTGGTCGACCTCGGCGCCGTCGCGTTCGAGGGCGGCCTCGACGCCGGGCGTGAAGCCGCCGGTGAGGATGGCGGTGGTGTGACCGGCGTCGTTCAGCGCGGCGATGAGGTCGGCCGCGCCCGGCCGGAGGTAGATCTGCTCGTAGGCCGCCCGCGCTTCGGCCTCGGGGAGTCCCTCTAAGAGCGCGGCGCGCTCGTAGAGCGATTCCGCGTAGGAGAGTTCGCCGCGCATCGCGCGCGTCGTTATCTCCTCGATCTCCTCGGCGACGCCGTACTGCTCGCCGAGCAACACCATCATCTCCGAGTCCGAGAGCGTCCCGTCGAAGTCGAACGCGACCAGCGTCATGGCTCCCCGTTCGCGCCCCGCCCGCCAAGTGGTTTTTCGTTCGCGCACCGAGTTCCACCCGAAACGAAGGGGTCATGAGTTGGGGGCGTGGCCGTGGGTATCACGAGCGGTATATAGAGCACACTACTCACGTCCGTGTACAGATTGGGCGCGTCCGTCGGCGTCACGCGCCGCCGATGAGAAAAGCGTTAATGTCCCGCGCGGGTTTCCCACGAACGTGAAGGTACTCGTCACGGACCCCATCGCGGACGCCGGCCTCGACACCCTCCGCGAGGCGGGTCACGAGGTCGAAACTGCCTACGACGTCGAGGGCGACGCCCTCCTCGACGCCGTCTCGGACGCGAACGCCCTCATCGTTCGCTCCGGAACCGACGTGAACGAGGCGGTCTTCGAGGCCGCGCCCGACCTCGTCATCGTCGGGCGCGCCGGCATCGGCGTCGACAACATCGACATCGACGCCGCGACCGAACACGGCGTCATCGTCGCCAACGCCCCCGAGGGCAACGTTCGCGCCGCCGCCGAGCACACCGTCGCCATGGCGTTCGCCGCCGCGCGCTCCATCCCGCAGGCCCACGTCCGCCTGAAGGACGGCGAGTGGGCGAAGAGCGACTACCTCGGCACCGAGGTCAACGGCAAGACCCTCGGCGTCGTCGGCCTCGGCCGCGTCGGCCAGGAGGTGGCGAAGAAGCTCGCCTCCCTCGGCATGGACCTCGTCGCCTACGACCCCTACATCAGCGAGGAGCGCGCCGACCAGCTCGGCGCGGACCTCGTCGACCTGGAGGAGTGTCTCGCCGCCGCGGACTTCCTCACCGTCCACGTCCCGCTCACGCCCGAGACGGAGGGCCTCATCGACGAGGACGCCCTCGCCAACCTCGAAGGCGGCTACCTCGTCAACTGCGCGCGCGGCGGCGTCGTCGACGAGGACGCCCTCGCCGACGCCGTCCAGGACGGCGTCATGAAGGGCGCCGCGGTCGACGTCTTCGCCGAGGAACCCCTCCCCGAGGACTCGAAGCTCCTCGACGTCGACGACATCGTCGTCACGCCCCACCTCGGCGCTTCCACGGAGGCCGCCCAGGAGCACGTCGCCGTCTCGACGGCCGAGCAGGTCGTCGCCGCGTTCAACGACGAACCCGTCCTCAACGCGCTGAACGCGCCCTCTGTCGACGAGTCCGTCTTCCCGCGTATCGAGCCGTACATCGCCCTCACCGAGACCGCGGGGAAGGTCGCCGCGCAGCTCTTCGGCGAGCGCATCGAGCGAATCGAGGTCTCCTACGCCGGCGACATCGCCGCCGAGGACGTCGACCTCATCACGGCGAGCGCGCAGAAGGGCGTCTTCGAGCCCCTGGAGTGGAACGTCAACGCCGTCAACGCCCCGCGCGTCGCCGAGGAGCGCGGCATCGACGTCACGGAGACGAAGACCCGCTCCTCCGCGGACTTCCAGAGCCTCGTCACGGTCACCGTCGGCGACGGCGACGAGGAGCTCTCCGTCTCCGGTACGCTGTTCGCCGGCGAGGACCCGCGCCTCGTCTCCATCGACGGCTACCGCGTCGACGCCATCCCGCACGGCCACATGCTCGTCGCGCGCAACCGCGACGAACCCGGCGTCATCGGCTTCATCGGGACCGTCCTCGGCGAGCACGACGTCAACATCGCCGGGATGTTCAACGCCCGCGAGAACGACGGCGGCGAAGCCCTCACCGTCTACAACCTCGACGAGGGCCTCCCCGAGGCCGCCCGCGAGGAACTCGAAGCCGACACCCGCATCACCGAAATCAAAGAGATCGAACTGAACGGCGCGTAGACCGCCGAAGACGCCCACCGAGAAAGAGAGAGGGACGACCGCAGACCTCGACGACCGCCGTCGAGGCTATCGCTGCTTTTTGCCTCAGAGCGCGTCGAGCACGCCGTCCGCGTCCGCGGGGACGTCCGTCGTGTCGCCGCCGGCCGCGGCCGCCGCGTCCGGGTCCTTCAGCAGGTGGCCGGTCGTGAGACAGACGACCCGTTCGTCGGAGCCGATTTCGCCCTCCGCGCTGAGCTTGCGGAGCCCGGCGACGGACGCCGCGGAGGCGGGCTCGACGCCGACGCCGTCGCGCGCGAGCGAGCGTTGGGCGTCCGTGATCTCCTCGTCCGAGACCGCGACCGCGGTGCCGCCCGTCGCCCGGATGCCCGGCAGGGCCTTCGGGGCGTTCACGGGGTTGCCGATGCGGATCGCCGTCGCGCGCGTCTCGACGTCCTCCCAGCGTCGCACCTCATCAGCGCCCTCGCGGACGGCCTCGACCATCGGCGCCGCGCCCTCGGCCTGCACGCCCGTGAGCGCCGGCATCTCCGACTCGTCCATCGCGCCGGCCGCCACGAGCTCGCGGAAGCACTTGTAAAGCGCCGCGGTGTTGCCCGCGTTCCCCACGGGGAGGACGATCCGGTCCGGCCACTCGCCCGTCGCCTCGCGCGACTGCTCGAGGATTTCGAGGCCGATGGTCTTCTGCCCCTCCAGGCGGAAGGGGTTGATCGAGTTGAGGAGGTAGGCCTCGCCGCGCTCGGCGAGCTCGGCGACGACGTCGAGGCAGGCGTCGAAGTTGCCGTCGACTTCGAGGATGCGCGCGTCGTGGAGCGCGGCCTGCGCGATCTTGCCCGCCGCGACCTTCCCCGCGGGGAGGAGGACGAGGACCTCGGTGTCCGCGCGCGCGCCGTAGCACGCGAGCGCCGCCGAGGTGTTCCCCGTCGACGCGCACGCGAGGCGGCCCACGCCGAGGCGCTCCGCGACCTTCACGCCCACCGTCATCCCGCGGTCCTTGAACGCGCCCGTCGGGTTCATCCCCTCGTGTTTCACGCGGACGTCCGCGACGTCCACGCCCGCCTCGATCCCCGGGACCGTGTACAGCGGGGTGTTCCCCTCCTGAATCGAGACGCCCTCCGAGAGCGGGAGCGCGTCCGCGTAGCGCCAGACGCCCGTCCCCTCGAAGTCCTCGAACGTCGGGTAGTCGGCGTAGCGGACCTCGAGGAGCCCGTCGCAGTCCGGACACCGATAGACGACGTCGTCGTAGGGCGCGACCGTCTCGCTACACTCCACGCACGCCAGCCAGACGCCGTCCGTCGCCGCCGCGGGCGTCTCGCCGCCGAGTTCCAGATCGACCATATCGGGTGTGGCAGCCGAACGACCATATAGGGGACGGAGACGCGCCGTCCGAACGCTTAGGTGCGCGCACCCGAACACGTCGACCGTGCAGACAGCCACGCGCGTCCGCCTCGCCGCCGCGCTCTGCGCCGCCCTCGGCGCGCTCGGCGCGGCGACGCTCCTCCTCCGCGACGGCCTCGCCCGCCCCGTCCTCCTCGCCGCCTGCGCGATGGTCCTCGTCGTCGCCGCCCTCCTCTACCGGCGCGCCGACGGTGCCGAATCGCGCAGACCCGGGTGGTGAGCGACGTCGGCGTTCGCCACTCGCGGCGTCCCGCTTTGCTCCCCCGCTCTCTCCCGCGCTCCTCTGCGCTACTCCACGTATCCGCCGAGGAGCTTCCGCTCGGCCTCGCGCAGGTGCTGGTGGAACGTCGGCGCGGTCACGCCCATGGCTCCCGCGAGCTCCTCCGCGGTGCTGTCGCGGGGCCACTCGAAGTAGCCGCCGTAGTAGGCGGCCTCGAACGCCGCGCGCTGGCGTTCCGTCAACCGCCCGAGGACGTCCGCCCGCGGCGCGTCGGTGTCGTCGCGCGACATCGAGCGCTGCGCGACGAGTTCGGCGTCCGGGAGGACCTCCCGAATCGACTCCGTCGCCGTCCGGAGGTCCACGCCCTGCGGGAACTCCGCGGTGAGTCGCACCCCGTCCGTCCCGAAGCGGACGGTGCGGAGCCGCCCGCCGTGGCCCGTCACCGCCGCCGTGATCGGCGCGTCCGCCGTGCGCGCCTCCACCAACACGCCGTCCTCGTCCTCGACGACGCGCGCGCCGTCGTACCCCGGCGCGTCCGCGAACGCCGCGAGCGCGTCCGCCCGCCCCAGCCCGTGGACGCGGACGTAGTGGACGTACTCGCCGTCGCCGGTCGTCACCGTCCGCTCGAAGCGAAAGCGCCCCGCGTCGCTTTGCACGCCGAGGTCGGCCGACTCGCGCGAACGGAACTCCACTTGCACGACCTGGTCGCTCACGAGCGCCGCGCGCCGGTCGAGCGCCGCGAACGCGTGCCCGACCGTCTGCCCGAGGCGTTCGAGCACCGTCCGCTCCGCCGTCCCGAAGGCGTCCGGGCGGTCCGCGAGCACCACGAGCACGCCGTACGTCCCGCCCTCGTAGCTGATCGGCACCGCCCCCGCGCTCGTCCCGTCGCCGCCGTCGCTCCGCGCGCTCGCCCGCCCCGTCCCGTCCGCGCCCGGCCCGGTCGTCGTGACGACCCGGCCCTCCTCCAGTGCCGTCCGGACGAGCGAGTCGTCGGCGTCGGGCGCGTCACCCGACCCCGCTGTCGCGACCCGCGTCACGTCCGTCCCGGTCGAGCGCCCGACCCACGCGCTCGCGTACGGTCCCCCGCAGAGCCCGTTCGCCACGCGCTCCTCGATGGCCGCCCGCGTCGTCTGCTCGACGGCGGCGTTCGAGACGTCGCTCGCCACGTCGTAGAGCTCGACCAGGCCGCGCAGGCGCTCGCGCTGCCGGCGGAGTTGTCGGCGGCGCTGCCGGCGCTCCGTGACGTCGCGGAGGACGCCGACGCGACCGCCGTCGACGAACGGCCCGAAGCGGACCTCGACCTGTCGCGTCTCGCCGTCGCCGCGCTCGATGGCGAACGAGATCGTCGCCTCCTCGCGCTCGCCCGCGCGCATCTCCTCGGTGAACCGCCGCGCCGCCCCGGCGACCCCGTCGCCGACGACCGCGGCCGCCGACTTCCCGAGCACCTCCTCGCGCTCGACGCCGAGGAGGTCGCAGTACGCCTCGTTGACGAGCGTGAACTCCTCGTTCTCGTCGACCGCGTAAACGCCGTCCCACACCGTCTCGACGATGGCCTCGTGGCACTCCAGTCGGCGTTCGCGCTCGATGCGCTCGCTCACGTCGCGGAAGTAGACCGAGAGGCCGGTCTCGGAGGGGTAGGCGCTCACCTCGAAGTGGGCGTCCAGCGGCTCGTAGTAGCTCGTGAACGACACGCGCTCCTGGGTCGCCATCGCGCGCTCGTACTCCCGACGAAAGGCGTCGGCGTCCGCGAACTCCGTCCAGACGTCCGCACCGTGGAGCTCGTCGACGTCGCGGCCCAACAGCGCCGCCGCGCGCTCGTTGACGTACGTGAAGCGCCACTCGTCGTCGAGCGCGAAGAAGGCGTCGGAGACGCGCTCGAAGGTCTCGTCGAGTTCGGCGGCGAGGCGCTCCTCGCGCTGCTTCAGTCGCGTCACGTCCTCGACGTACCCCGAGAGCGTCCCGTCGGCGAGTCCCTCGCCGCGGTCCCGGACCCACCGCGTCTCCTCCGCCGCGGTGACGATACGGTACGTCACGTCGTACGACTCGTTCGCCTCGACGGCCTCCTCGATGGCGGCCCACGCCGTCTCGCGGTCGGCGGGGTGGACGACGTCCGTCCCCCACGCGAGCTCGCCGTCCTCGAACGACGCCCGGTCGTAGCCGGACACCCGCGGCGCGCCGCTACTCGCGGCCGTCAGCGGTCGTTCGGGCTCCATCGGTCCGCGATACAGCAGTTCTGGTAGGCGTTCGACGGCCGGCACGAGCGCGTCCCGGACGCGTCCCCCTTCGGTGGGCATCCCGCGCGGGTACGCACTCGAACGCTATAAGTTACTCACCCGGCTTACAGGATCTCGACGAGGATGCCCTTCTGGCCGTGGAGGCGGTTCTCCGCCTGCGCCCAGATGAGTTCGCGATCCGACTCCATGACGTCGTCCGTGATCTCCTCGCCCCGATGGGCGGGCAGACAGTGCATCACGGCGGCGTCGTCCGTCTTCGAGAGGAGCGCCTCGTTCAACTGGAACCCCGCGAAGTCCGCGACCTTCTCCTCGCGACGCTCCTCCTCGCCCATGCTCACCCAGACGTCCGTGTAGACGATGTCCGCGTCCGCGACGGCCGCGTCCGGGTCGTGACCGACCGTGATCTCGCCGTCGTACTCGCTCGCGCGCTCGACGGCGTCCGGGTTGAACTCGTACCCCTCGGGCGTCGCCGCGCGGACGTCGAGGCCGACCATCGCCGCGCCGACGAGGAACGACGCGCCGACGTTGTTGCCGTCGCCGACCCACGCGACCGTCGTGTCCTCGAAGCCGCAGTGCTCGCGGATCGTGAGGAGGTCCGCCACCGTCTGTGCGGGGTGGGCCTCGCTCGACAGCCCGTTGATCACGGGGACGTCCGCGTACTCCGCGAGTTCGAGCATGTCCTCGTGGGTCTTCACGCGCGCCATCACGCCGTCGACGTAGCCCGAGAGCGCGCGCGCCGTGTCCTTGATCGGCTCGCCGCGCCCGAGCTGGATGTCGTCCTTCCCGAGGAAGACCGCGTGGCCGCCGAGCTCGGTCATCCCGACCTCGAAGGACACCCGGGTGCGGGTGCTCGGACGCTCGAAGAGCATCCCCAGACTCGCCCCGTCGAGGCTCGCCGGTGGCTCCTCCTCGCCCGCCTTCAGCGCCGCGGCGGTGTCGAGGACGCGATGCAACTGCGGGACGTCGAAGTCGTCGATGTCGATGAGGTTCATGCTGTCAGCCGCTCCGCGGCCGCCGTCAGGACGGCGACGCCGCGGTCGTACTCGTCGAGGTCGATGCGCTCGTCGGGCGCGTGGTCGAGCGACGAGTCGCCCGGCCCGTAGGTCGCCATCGGGCAGTCCCACGCCCCGTGGTAGATGTTCATGTCGCTCGTGCCGGTCTTGCGGAGGTGCGTCGTCTCGCCGCCCTCCGCGCGGACGCCCGCGCGCAGCGCCGCCGCCACCGCGTTCCGCGGCGACGCCATCACGGGCGGGATGGAGTCCGTCCACTCCACGCCCACCGACGCCTCCTCGCCGACGTACGTCGGGAGACACCCCTCCGCCGTCTCCGCGACCTCGTCGATGGTCCACGACGGCGGCACGCGGAACTGCGCGTCGACGGCCGACTCGAACGCGAGGCCGTCGTCGGTGACGCCCCCGTCCATCCCGACGGGCTTCGTCGTCACCTGCTCGAACACCGCCGACTCGCCCTCCGTCTCGAAGGCCGATTCAACGTCGTGCCACCAGTCCATCGCGTATTCGAGGGCGTTCGGCCCCGGCCGCGAGGTGTGCGCCGAGGGCGTCTCCGCCGCGAACGCGCCCTTCACGAACCCGCGATAGCCGAGCGTCACGGCGTCCCAGCCGGAGGGCTCGCCGTTGATGACGGCGTCGGGCGCCTCGCGGGTCTCCACGAGGTGGCGCGCGCCGAGCGAGGTCGTCTCCTCGCCGACGACGCCGACGTAGCTCGCGCCCGTCGCCGCGGCCGCGACCGCCATCGAGGCGAGGGGTCCCTTCGCGTCGCAGGCCCCGCGACCCCAGAGTTCGCCGTCCGCCTCGCGCACCTCGATGTCGCCGGGGACGGTGTCCATGTGGCTCGTGAGGAGGACGCCGTCGTCGCCCGGCGCGCGGACGTTCCCGACGTCGTCGCGGTACGCCTCGCGGCCGTGCGATTCGAAGAACTCCACGAGGCGCTCGGCGACCGCGTCCTCGTCGCCCGAGACGGAGGGCGTCGCCACGAGGTCGGAGAGCAGGTCGCGCGCCTCGTCCTGCGGGCGTGCCGTCGCGCTCATAGGACGTCGCGCAGGCCCTCGACGACCCGTTCTGTGTGCTCCTCCGTCACCGTCAGCGGCGGGAGGAAGCGCACGACGGTCCGCCCCGCGGGAAGCGCGAGGACGCCGTGGCTCATCGCCAACTGGCCGATGACGGGGTTCGCGCCCGTCTTCACCTCGACGCCGACCATCAGGCCGCGGCCGCGGACGTCGCGGATCGCGCCCGTCTCCGCGGCGAGGTCGTCGAGCGCCGCGCGGAACGACGCGCCCACGTCGCGGGCGTTCCCCGGCACGTCCTCCGCGACGAGCGTTTCGAGGGTGGCGCTCGCCGCCGCGCAGGGCACCGGCCCGCCCGAGAACGTCGAGCCGTGGTTCCCGGCGTCCGCCGCGACCCACGGTTTGACCATCGTCGCGCCCATCGGCAGGCCGTTGGCGATGCCCTTCGCGGCCGTGACGATGTCGGGCGCGACGCCCGCGCCCTCGACCGCCCAGAGGTCGCCGGTGCGCCCGACGCCCGTCTGAATCTCGTCCGCTATCATCGCCGCGCCCGCGTCCGCGGTGACGTCCCGGACGTGCTGGAGGTAGCCCTCCGGTGCGGGGTTGACGCCGCCCTCGCCCTGTATCGGCTCGACGATGACGCCGGCCGTCTCGTCGTCGACGGCCTCGCTCATCGCCTCCTCGTCGCCGTAGGGGACGAACTCGACGTCGCCGGCGAGCGGGCCGAAGCCCTCCTTGTACTCGTCCTTCCACGTGCACGCGAGCGCGCCCATCGTCCGGCCGTGGAAGGCCTGCATCGTGGCGACGAGCTTCGAGCGACCCGTCGCGTGGCGCGCGAACTTCAGCGCGGCCTCGTTCGCCTCCGTCCCGGAGTTCGAGAGCCACACCTTCTCGCAGTCGCCGGGCGCGAGCGCCGCCAGCCGGTCGTAGAGCCCCGTCCGCACGTCCACGGGGTACGACCCCTGGACGTACGTCAGTTCGGCCGCCTGCTCGGCGACCGCGTCCGTGACGTCCGGGTGGCAGTGGCCGAGCGGCGCGCAGGCGTAGGAGGCCCCGAAGTCGAGGTACTCGTTGCCCTCGTCGTCCGTGAGCGTCACGCCGTCGCCCGACGCGATGTCGATGGGCTTCGAGCCGAAGACGAACTCCGCGCCCGACATCTACGGACTCCCCACTGGGTGGAGGCCCGAGAAGTCGAGCCCCGCCGTTTCCGTGAGGCCGAGCGCGACGTTCGCCGCGTGGACCGCCTGCCCGGCCGACCCCTTCATCATGTTGTCGATGGCGCTGAACGCGACGATACGGTCGTTGCGCGCGTCGCGCTCGAAGCCGACCTCCGCGTAGTTCGACCCCGCGACGGCCTTCGGTTCGGGGTAGCGATACACCCCCGAACCGCCAGCGACGAGGCGGACGAACGGCTCCTCGTCGTACGTCTCTCGATACGCCCCCCAGAGGTCCTTCGTCTCCGGCATCTCCTCCGGGTAGACGTGGCAGGTCGCTGCCGACCCGCGCACCATGTCGACCGCGTGGACGGTAAAGGAGACCTGCAGGCCGAGGTAGGCCTCGATCTCCGCCTCGTGGCGATGGCTCGTGGGCGCGTACGGGCGCACCACACCGGAGCGCTCCGGGTGGCTGGACGCCGCGCCGCCGCCCGCGCCGCCCTCCGAGGAGCCCACCTTGACGTCCACGACGACCTGGTCGTCGGGCGTGAGGATGCCGGCGTCCACGAGCGGCTTCAGGCCGAGAATCGTCGAGGTGGCGTTACAGCCGCCCGAGGCGATGAGGTCCGCACCGGCGAGGTTCTCGCGGTTCAGCTCGGGGAGCGCGTACTCCGCGTCCGCGAGGTGTTCCGGCGCGACGTGGCCGTCGTACCACGTGTCGTAGAGCTCCGCCTCGGGCAGGCGGAAGTCCGCCGAGAGGTCCACGACGGTGTCCGCGAGGTCGCGGTACTCCCCGATGTGCTCCATCGTCACGCCGTGGGGCGTGCAGACGAAGAGGACGTCGACGGGCTCCAGCCCGTCGGGCGCGACGAAACGCAGGTCGAGCCCCCGGAGGTTCGGGTGGACGGAGCCGACGGTCTTGTTCGCGTACTCGCGGCTCGTCGTCTGGGAAATCTCGAACTCCGGGTGGCCCGCGAGGAGCCGGAGGAGCTCACCGCCGGTGAACCCGCTGCCGCCGACGACGCTCGCGGTGGTCACGCCGACACCTCCGCGTCCGCGCTCTCGGTCTCAGCTTTCGTCTCCAACCAGTCGACGACCGTCGCGGGGACGTCCGTCTCGACGGCGTCGTTCAGCGCCTTGAACTCCACCGTGTGGTTGACCTCGGGAACGGTGTAGCCGTCCCCGGTCTCCATGACGTCGACGCCCAACAGGCCGCCGCCGACCGCGTCGCTCGCCTCGCGGGCGAGTTCCGCGACCGCCTCGGGGATGTCGTACTCGGTGACCTCGGCGCCCTTAGCGGCGTTCGTCAGCCAGTGTTCGGAGGAGCGCGCCATCGCCGCGACGGGTTCGCCGTCGAGCGTGAGGACGCGCAGGTCCCGCCCCGGCTTCTCCACGAACTCCTGGACGTAGAAGACGGAGTGCTCGTAGTGTCCGAGCGTCTTCTTGTGTTCGAGGACGGCCTCGGCGGCGCTCTCCGACTCGATCTTCGCCAGCAACCGCCCCCACGAGCCCACGACGGGCTTGATGACGCAGGGGTAGCCGAACTCCTCGATGGCGTCCATGGCGGAGTCGACGTCGAAGGCGACGGTCGTCGCGGGCGTCGGCACGCCCGCCGCGTCGAGTTTCACGCTCGTCTTCGCCTTGTCGGCGCAGACGTCCGCGGTCGAAGGGTCGTTCACCACGGGGACGCCGTAGGACTCGCAGAACGTCGTCGCGTACTTGCTCCGCGAGGTCGCCAGACACCGATCGAGGACGACGTCACACGCGGCGAGCGCCTCCGGCGGGGTCCCCACGCGGAACTGTTGTTTGCGGACGTCGACCTTCTCGACGTCGTGGCCCCGCTCGCGGAGCTCGCCGAGGAGGAGCTTCTCGTCCTTCCGGATGCGCGAGTAGAGGAGGCCGACCTTCACGCGAACCACCCCGTGTGCGTCGTCGTCATTCCCTTATTCCCCCCAGTCCTCGGCGAGCTCGGGCGCCTCCTCGAGCGTCACCGGGTCGTCGTCCGTCACTTCGAGCTCCGCGCCACACGTGCCACAATCGACGATCTCGCCGACTTCCAGGTCGTCGTGCAGGTCGAGGTCCGCACCGCACTGGATGCATTCGGTCATACGACTCCGATTTCTGCCTGCACTACCTTATAGCTGGCGAACTTACCAGAAAAGTTACAGTAACGCGGACCCGACTCTATCGGCGCGAGAAGCGCCGTCGAGTCGAAACGGGACCGGGACGTCCCAGTTGGCGTATGGTTCGTCGTCGCCCCCGTCGGGGCGGTGTGATCGGGACCGACGCCCGCCGTCGCGTCGGCCCCTCCCGTCGTTCTCGTCGCACGCGTCGCTCGCGTCGCTCACGCATACGTCGTGACCTCCGCCGCGAGCGCGTCCCGCGCGGCCTCCAGGTCGGCCGCGAGCCCGCCCACGCGGTCCGTGTCCGTCGCACAGCCGTCGAGCGCCGCCGCGAGCGTCTCCGCGACCGCCTTGGGGGCCGGACCGCCCGCCGAGTCGCGCGACGCCACGCTCGCCGTCGGGTCGAGCGTCGCCTCCACGGTCTCCCGGTCGGCGTACGTATCGATTCCCTCGCCGAGGACGTCCTCGCAGGCCGCGTTCAGCGCGTCGTAGTCCGCGCCGCGCTCGGCGGCCTCGGCCACGACCTCGTGCGCCGTCCGGAACGGCAGTCCGCACATCGCCAGCAGGTCCGCGACGCCCGTCGCCGTCGAGAACCCCTCGCCGGCCGCCGCTTCGAGCTCGTCGGCCGGCCACGTCGCGGTCGCCACCGCGCCCGCCGCGACGTCCGTCGCCTCCACCACGTCGTCCGCGACGCGCCACGCGTGCGGCGAGGCGTTCTGCAGGTCGCGGTTGTAGGCTCTTGGTAGCCCCTTCAGCGTCGTTAGTAGACCTTGGAGGCCCCCGTAGGCGTCGCCCGCCGTCGAGCGGACGAGTTCGAGCGTGTCCGGGTTCTTCTTCTGGGGCATGATGCTCGACGTCGAGGCGTAGTCGTCGTCGAGCTCGACGAGACCCTTGTTCGCGTAGACGACGAGGTCCTCCGCGAGTCCCGAGAGCGTCGTCGCCAGCCCCGCGAACGCCGCGGTGCCCTCGACGAGGAAGTCCCGCGTCGAGACGGCGTCCATCGAGTTGTCGAGCACCGACTCGAAGCCGAGCAGCTCCGCGACGCGCTCCCGGTCGACCTCGAAGGGCGTCCCCGCGAACGCCGCCGCGCCGAGCGGCGAGCGGTTCGTCCGCGCGTACGCCGCCAGCAGGCGCTCGGTGTCGCGCGCGAGCGCCGCCTCGTAGGAGAGCGCCCAGTGCGCGACCGTCGTCGGCTGGGCCGGCTGGAGGTGCGTGTACCCCGGCATCACCGTCTCGCGCTCGGCCTCCGCGACCTCGCAGAGCGCCTCGCGGGCCGCGACCGTCGTTTCGAGCGCGTCGAGGAGCGTCTCGCGGTACTCGTAGCGCAGGCAGGTCGCCACCTCGTCGTTGCGCGAACGCGCCGTGTGCATCCGACCGCCCTCGGGGCCGACGCGGTCGATGACCGCGGTCTCGATGGCCTCGTGGACGTCCTCGCCGTCCGGGAGCGCTTCGAAGCCCGCGTCCGCGACGTCGTCCAGCGCTTCGAGGATCGCGCCCGCGTCGTCGTCGTCGACGATTTCCCGCTCGGCGAGCATCACGACGTGCGCGCGGTCGACGGCGAGGTCGGCGGCGAACAACCGGTCGTCGAACGCCATCGAGGAGAGGAACTCCCGGGCGGGCCCGCCCGCGAAGCGCTCGCGGCGCACCGCCGTTTCGCCCCCGCTCTCGTCCTCGCCGTCGGTCATCGTTACTCGTCCTCCAGGTCGGGCTTCGCCTTCTTCTCGGCGTCGCGCGCGAGACGCGCCTGGAAGCCGTGGTACTTCGCCACGCCCGTCGCGTCCGCCTGCTCGATGCCCATCACGGTCTCCGTGTTGAACGAGGCCGCGTCCTCCGAGTAGACCGCGTACTCGCTCTCGCGGGCGACCGGGCGGGCCTGCCCGCCCTCGAACTTGATGGTGACCGTGCCGGTGACCTTCTCGTTCGACTGCATCAAGAACGCGTCGAGCGAGTCCATCAGCGGCGCGTCGAGGAGCCCCTCGTAGGCCTGCTGGGACCACTCCGCGTCGACCGTCTCCTTGAAGTCGCGCTCGTCTTTCGTCAGGACGAGCCCTTCGAGGGCCTCGTGGGCCGCGAGCAGCGTCGTCGCCGCCGGGTGCTCGTAGTTCTCACGGACTTTGAGCCCGAGGATGCGGTCCTCCATCAGGTCGGAGCGACCGACGCCGTAGGAGCCCGCGAACTCGTTCAGGTGCTCGATGAGCGCGACGGGCTCCATCGCCTCGCCGTCCACGGCGACCGGCACGCCGCTCTCGAACTCGATTTCGACGAGCTCGGTTTCGTCGCTCGGCTGGCTCGTCCACTCGTAGATGTCCTCCGGCGGGACGTAGCCGGGGTCCTCCAGCTCGCCGCCCTCGATGGAGCGACTCCAGAGGTTCGTGTCGATGCTCCAGGTGCCGCCATCGCCCGCCTCCACGGGCAGGTCCTTCTCGTCGGCGTACTCGATCTCCCACTCGCGGGTGAGCCCCATCTCGCGGACGGGCGCGATGACCTCCATGTCGGTACCGCGCCAGACGGCCTCGAAGCGGAGCTGGTCGTTCCCCTTCCCCGTACAGCCGTGCGCGAGGCCCGTACAGCCGTGCTCCTCGGCGACGTCGAGGATGGCGTTGGCGATGACGGGGCGCGCGAGCGCGGTGCCCAGCGGGTACCCCTCGTAGTCGGCGTTCGCGCCGACCGCGTCCATGCAGACCTCGGCGAACTCATCACGCGCGTCGACGACGTAGTGTTCGAGGCCGAGCGCCTCGGCGGTCTCGTAGGCCTCCTCGAACTCCTCCTCGGGCTGACCGACGTCGACGGTGACGCCGATGACGTCGTCGTAGCCGTACTCCTCTTTCAGCAGCGGGACGCAGACGGTCGTGTCGAGCCCGCCCGAGAAGGCGAGCGCGACGGTTTCGGTGTCGGACATGTGTAGTGTGGTGTGGTTGGTGAGTAGTTGTGGACGATACGCGGGGGTTCGCGGGTCGAACCTCGAACGCCGTGGGAGTGGGTATGGTGGGGTCTAAAGGGACCCCGGTCGTCGTCGCCGTCGGCCGGCCGCGCCGCTCCCGGAGAAGACGTGCGTGGGAGCGGTGAGCCGCGACATCGTTGTGCGCCACTTGTCCGGTGGCGATATTAAGCGCTTTCGACTCTGCAACACTTGTTTAGTATGCCATCACACGGCACGACGGGCCCGCGCCGCGTCCCGTCCCGTTCCGCCTCGGGCGTCGCGCGCCGACGGAAAGGCCGATACGCGCGCGTCGCCAACGGCGGGGCGTGTACAGCGTCGGCGTCCCCCTTCCGCCCCCCGTTCGCGAGCTGTTCCGCGAGTTCCGCCCGCTCCTCACCGGCTTCGAGCGCGTTCGCGAATCCCGCGACGCGACGCTCGTCGCCAAGCGCCTCGACGCCGCCGACCGCCGCGAGTACCTCCGCGCCGCCCGCGAGGCGAAGGCCGCCCTCCGCGGCGCACCCGCCTTCGAGGCCCGCGTCGCCGACGTCGGCGTCTTCGAGCGCCCCGCACGCGGCCCCGGTCCGCTCGTCTACCTCGCCGTCGAGAGCCCCGGCCTCGAACGCGTCCACCGCCGACTCGTCGCCGACCTCGGGGGGGTCGACGGCATCGAGGGCGACGACTACGTCCCCCACGTCACGCTCGCCCGTGACGGCGACACGGCGGCCGTCGAACGCGTGCGCGACCACGACTTCGACCCCGTCACGTGGACCGTCTCCGAACTCGAGTTCTACGACGCCCGCCACGGCGAGCGGATCGAGGCCGTGAGCCTGCCGGCCTGAACCGAGGTTTTTCGGCCCCGCTCGCCGTTCGTGTCCCCATGGCACCAACGCTCGGCTTCGTCGGTCTCGGCATCATGGGCCTCCCGATGGCGACCAACCTCCTCGACGCCGGCTACGACGTCGTCGGCCACAACCGCTCGGACGACCCCGAAGAGGAACTCGCCGCACACGGCGGCGCGGTCGCGGACACCCCCCGCGCCGTCGCCGAGCGCGCCGAGGTCGTCTTCACCTGCCTCCCCGACACGCCCGCCGTCGAGTCGGTCGTATACGGCGAGGACGGGCTCCTCGCGGGCTTCGACGACGGCGACGTCTACGTCGATCACTCCACGATCAACCCCGTCGCCACCGAGGAACTCGCCGCGGACCTCGCCGACGCCGGCGTCGACGTGCTCGACGCGCCGATAAGCGGCGGCGAGGAGGGCGCCATCGACGCCACGCTCTCCATCATGGTCGGCGGTGACCCCGCCGTCTTCGAGGCCTGCATGGAGTTCTTCGAGGCGACGGGCGAGACGATCACGCACTGCGGCCCGAGCGGGGCCGGCCAGACGACGAAGGCCTGCAACCAGATCGTCGTCGCCGCCCAGATGGTCGGCGTCAGCGAAGCGCTCGTCTTCGCACAGAAGGCCGGCGCGAACCTCGACGCCGTCGTCGACGCAATTTCGGGGGGCGCCGCGGGCTGCTGGACGCTCGACAACCGCGCACCGGACATGATACGCGGCGACTTCGACCCCGGCTTCTTCGCCGACTACCAGTACAAGGACCTCCGCATCGCCACCGACGCCGGCGAGTCCTTCGACGCGCCGATGCCGCTCACCGAACTCGCCCACGAACTCTACAAGAGCATGTGCGCGAACGGGATGGGCCGCGACGACAACTCCGGCGTCATGCAGGTGATCGAGATGCTCGCCGGCGAAGAAGCGCGCGTCGCCGAGTAGGCTGCCACCACGTCAGTCCTCCACTACACTCTGCGGCGTGACGGCACCGTTCTCGACGAGTTCGGCGTCGAACGACGCCAGCGTCGCGTCGCACCCGTCCGCGCACGCGAGGATAACGCAGCCCATCGGGTAGAGGTACGTCTCGCGCTGGAGCGCGTTCGCGTCCCGGAGGTCGGATGCGTCGGGGACGACGACCTCGACGCCGCTTCGCACCTCGTCCTCTATCCCGTCGGCGCGCTCGGTTTCGAGACGTCGCTTCTTCGTGAGCACCGTCCGCATCTCCATCAGGTTGAGCAGCGACGTCACGAACTCGTGGTCCTCGTCCAGCAGTTCGACCGCTACCGGACCGTGCTCGGCTTCGCTCGTGACCGCGGCGACGAAGACGTTCGTGTCGAGGAAGACTCTCACGTGTGCTCCCGGACGTCACGCACCGCATCGACGGCGTCCACGTCGAGGTCACCCGCCATCCCGGAGAGTCGGCTGCCGAGCCCGTCCGCTGGCTCCGTCGTTCGCTCGACGAGTTCGTCCAGCGCGTCGAGTGCGTCCGTCCGCGAACCGCCACGAGCCGTGATTCCTCGTTCCTCGTCGGTCGCGGCCCACCGGCCGTCACCCTCCTCTATCAACCGTATCTCCCGGTGGATGCTCATACGCGCGTGTTGGTCGGACGCCCGCAAAAACGTTCGGCCGGTGTTCACGGCGCGGGCGGCCCCTCGGGGCCCCACGCCTCCATGTCGCCGTAGAAGTTCAGCACGGCGAACTTCAGCTTCTCCGGGTCGATGTCGACCATCTCCGCGCGCTCCTCGGCGGGGAAGGCGTCGTTGACGCTGTACTTGCGCATCCGCGTGCGCGACGCCGCCGTGTAGCGCCGGTCGACGAGCATCCGGACGCCGTAGTCGTCGGGCGAGCGGATGACGCGCCCGAGGGCCTGTCTCGTCTTCCGAATCGTCGGTATCTCGACGCCGTAGCGCCACCCGGCGTCCGGTTTCGCGAACGCCTCGTCGTAGGCGTCCTGCACGGCTTCCGCGCGGGCGTCGAGGCGCGGGTAGGGGACGCCGACGACCGCGACCGTCCGCGCGTCGTCGCCGTCGAAGCTCACGCCCTCCGCGAGCGTCCCCCAGAGCGAGGTAAAGAGCACGCCCGAGTCGTCCGCGACGAAGCGCTCCCGGAGCTCCTCCGCGGACTCGCCCGCCCTATCGAGATAGCACGTTCCCTCGACCTCGCGCTCGACGAGGCCGTGGTAGCGCTCTGCCTCCCCGTAGCTCGGGAAGAAGAAGAGGCTGCTCCCGGCGGTGAACGCGGCGGCGTCCGCGAGCACGCCCGCGACCTCGTCCTGCACCTCGGGGTCGTCGCGGTTCGAGGAGAACAGCGGTTCGGTGTCGAGCGCGAACGTCCGGCGGCGCTCCTCGGGGAACTCCAGACCGTAGGCCATCGTCACCGGGTCCTCCAAACCGAGAATCTCCCCCGTGACGTCGAACGGCCGGAGCGTCGCGGACATCAGCACGCTCGCGTGGACGGCGTCGAAGAGGTCCGCCGTGACGTCCCGCGGGATGCACGTGTAGAGCTCGGCGCGGCCGTACACCTCGTTCGTCCCCGCGTCCCGTCGCACCGCCGCCGTCGGGTACTGTCCGAGCGCGTCGCCGTCGGTCAGGTAGGCGTCCACGAACGTCGCGGCCTGGAGCGTCTGACACTCCTCGCGCGTCGTCGCCTCGCCGTTCCGATAGGCGTCCTCGTAGGCCTCGTCCAGGTCCTCGCCGAGCGAGATCGCGGCGTCGAGGTCCTTCCCGATGCCCCGACCCTCGTAGGCCCCGAGGAAGGCGAGCGTCAGGTCGTCGCGCTTCTCGTCGTTCGCCACCGGGACGTCCGCCCAGTTCTCGCCGACCGCGTCGAACGAGCGCGGGCCGTCGCCGTGCGGGCCGATCCCGCCCTCGTAGGTCTCCACGAGCGCGTCGCGGAACGCCCCGAGGACGTTCTCCGCGTACTCGGCGCGCGCGTCCGTCTCCGTCTCGCCCGCGAGTTCGTTCAGCGCTTCTTCGAGCGTCTGCTCCGTGAGCGCCCGCGAGGCGTGGTCGCGCGCCGCGTCCTCGACGTTGTGCGCCTCGTCGAAGACGACGACGACGTCCTCCGGGTCCCGGTCCAGCCACCGGAAGAACTGCGCGCGGATGCCCGGGTCGAGCAGGTGGTGGTAGTTGCAGACGGCGAGGTCGACGCCCTCCATCGCGTCCTTCAGCAGCTCGTAGCCACAGAGGCCGTTCTCCTCGGCGTAGTCGTAGACGTCGTCGGGCGTCCGCACGTCGTCGTAGAGCCACGAGACGAACTCGTCGTTTTCCGTCGTGAGGTTCTCGTAGTAGCGCTCGCAGACGTTCTGCTCGCGGAGGTCGTCGAGCTCCTCGTCGAGGGCTTCGAGCTCGTCCACGATGGCGCTCCGGGCCTCGGCGGCGTCGTCGTCGCCCTCCCGCGCCGCGTCGAGGAGCTCTTCCTGCTGGCGTTCGAGCTGGCGCTTGTCGCGCTCCGTCTCCGCGAGCTCGTAGGTGTTGTCCCGCAACACCTGACACTCCTGGTAGTCGACGTCGATGTGACACATCGACCCCTTGCCGCGGAAGACGACGGCGCGAATCGGCTCGCCGGCGTGGATTTCGCGGGCGTCGCGGACGAACTGGCGCATCTGCTGGTGGACGTTCGTCGTGATGACGACCGTCTTGTCCTCCTCCCGGGCGTGATCGAGCGCGGGCGCGAGCGACGCGAGCGTCTTGCCCGTCCCGCAGGCCCCCTCGAAGAGCACGTCGCGCTCGTTGTCGAGGGCGTCCCGGATGCGGTCCATCGCCTCCCGCTGGTTCTCGTACGGCGACGGCTTCGGGAAGAACCGGAGGTACTCGGCGTCCGTATCCGCGTCCCGGTCGCTGGCTGCCACGGGGGTACGTCGGGCGTCACGCTATAAAGTCCCGCGGTCGGGTGTACGCGACCGACCGCGCCGTCGGCGTCCCGACACCGCGCCGCCGCGTCAGTCCACGACCTCGGTCACGAGCTCCAGGAGGAGTTCGTTGTCCACGAGATAGAGCACTGCCGCGACGATCACGAGCGCGACGACGAGCACGAGCGCCCACTCTATCGGTGTCATGGCGTTCCGGAACCGTCGCACGCCCCCGGCAAACAGCTTGTGGCCGCTCACGCGACCTGCGCGCCGACCCACATCGCGCTCGCGGCGACGACCGGGATGGTGAGGTTGTCGTCGACCACGTGGCCCCGGACCGTCGGCGACAGGCCGTCCGCGAGCGTCGCGCCGAGCGCGCCGAGGGCGGCCGGTAGGAGCGCCACGCCGGACGTCACGGCGAGGACGACGCAGAGCGCGAACGTCGCGGCCATCACGGCGAGCGGCTTGCGGCCGACGCCGCCCGTGTGGAGCAGGCCGCTCAGGGGGTCGGCGAGCGCGAGGAGCAACATCGCGGGCGCGGCGACCGCCGGCGGGAAGAGGAGCCCCGTGACGGCCATCCCGACGACGTAGAGGAAGTAGCCCGCGAGGTTCTCCTGCTCGTACTCGCGGGTGAGCCGGTCGTATATCGCCCACTCCGCGCGCCCGGAGAGCCGGCAGTATTCGAGGACGGCGCCGAGCGCGAGCCCGCCGACGAGGCCCCACTCGACCCAGCGCCACGGCGCGAGGCCGAAGAGCCACGCGAGCGGGACGACGGCCCCCGAAGCGTGGACGACGCGCCGCCCGAACTCGGGCATCTACAGGTCGTCGAAGGTCGTCTCGCCCGCGCGGAGGTCCGCGAGGACCGACGCGAGGTCGGCGCTCGGGACGCGGACCTGGTCGGTGCTGTCGCGCTCGCGCAGCGTCACGGTCTCGGGCTCCTCGTCGACGCTCTCGTAGTCGACGGTGACGCAGAACGGCGTCCCGACCTCGTCCTGACGCCGGTAGCGACGCCCGATGTTGCCCGAGTCGTCGTAGGTGACGTCGAGCCCCTCACCGCGGAGGGTGGTGGCTATCTCGTGGGCGCGTTCGCCCATCCCGTCCTTGTCCATGAGCGGGAAGACGGCGACGTCGGTCGGCGCGACGCTCGGGTCGAGGCGGAGGACGGTGCGTTCGCCCTCGTCGACCTCGTCCTCCTCGTGGGCGTGCGCGAGCACCGTGTAGACGGTACGGTCGATGCCGATGGAGGGCTCGACGACGTGCGGCGTGACGTGCCGGCCCGCCTCGGTCTCTTCTGCGAACTCGAAGCCCGTCTTCTCCGTCGGGACCGTGTAGCTCTCGCCGTCGACGTCGACGGTCACCTCGTCGCCCTCGAAGGCCGCGCGGTCGCGCTCGGCGAGCGCCGCGAGGGCGTCCGCGATCTCGGCGGCTGCCCCGCCGAACTCGGGGCCGAGATACGACATGTCGGGGTCGACGCTCGCGCGCTCGACCGTCTTCGGCTCGTCGTACTGCGTGAAGACGGTGAAGTTCTCCGTGCCGTGCTCGCCGTGCTTCGAGAGGTCGTAGTCGCCCCGGTAGGCGTAGCCCGCGATCTCGATCCACTCGGGCGCCTCGTCCGGCGCGGAGACGTCGGCCTCCGCGTCCCAGCAATCGGTGGCGTAGTGGGCGCGCTCGCCCGGCTGGTGTTGCCGGTAGCGGAAGCGCTCGAAGTCGACGCCGATGGTCTCGTACCACTCCGTGGCGACGCCGAGGTAGTAGGCGACCCACGGGTCGACGACGCCCTCCGCGACGGCCTCGCCGACGGTCGTCTCGACGTAGTCGCCCTCCGGTTGGTTCTCGGCGGGGTAGAGCGTCACCTCGACGTCCGCGACCGACGAGACGTCCGGCTCGTCCCCGTCGGGGTCGACGAAGAGTTCGAGTTCGGCCTGCGTGAACTCGCGGGTGCGGACGAGCGCGTTCCGCGGGCTGATCTCGTTCCGGTACGACTTCCCGACCTGCGTGACGCCGAAGGGGAGCTGGCCCCGGGCGTACTCCTTCAGGCGCGGGAACTCGACGAAGATGCCCTGTGCGGTCTCCGGGCGGAGGTAGCCGGTCTGGCTCGTCCCCGGCCCGATGTTCGTCTCGAACATGAGGTTGAACTCGTCGACGGGCTGGCCGGCGAGCGGCGCGCCGCAGCTCGGGCAGTCGATGTCGTGGGCGTCGAGGAGCGACGCGACCTCGTCCGTCGGGAGGCTCTCGGCCTCCTCGATGTCCGTCGCGCCCTCGATGAGGTGGTCGGCGCGGTGGCTCTCGCCGCACTCCGCGCACTCGACGAGCATGTCGTCGAAGCCGTCGAGGTGGCCCGACGCCTCGAAGACGGGTTCGGGCATGACGGTCGGTGCGTCGATCTGCATGTGGCCCTCCGCGAGGGCGAAGCGCTCGCGCCACGTCTCCTCGACGCGCTCCTTCAGCGACGCGCCCTGCGGGCCGTAGGTGTAGAAGCCGGAGACGCCGCCGTAGGCCTCGCTCGACTGGAAGAAGAACCCGCGGCGCTTGGCGAGTTCGACGAGGTCCGTCATAGCGAGGCGACGAGGTCGACGTCCCGGACGATGCCGGCGAGCGCGTCGCCCTCCACGAGGGGGAGCTGTTCGATGTCGTGTTCGAGGAGCCGCTGGGCGGCCTCCTTGGCCGTCC
Organism: Halarchaeum rubridurum; assembly: GCF_014647115.1. Classification (GTDB taxonomy): domain Archaea; phylum Halobacteriota; class Halobacteria; order Halobacteriales; family Halobacteriaceae; genus Halarchaeum; species Halarchaeum rubridurum. The sequence continues at coordinate 18,457 of NZ_BMOO01000007.1, read as the reverse complement.
GGCGCTTCGTCACCGTCACGGGGTCCGCGGTCATGAACTCGCTGACGGGTTCGCTCGGAATCTCGACGTTCCGCGTCGGGAAGTAGCGATTGCCGGTGGCCTTGATGGCCTCCCACTTCCACTCGTCGTCGTCGCCGGCAACGCTCGCGCCGACGTCGTCCTCGCCCTCGACGACGCGCGCGACGTCGATGACGTCGGGTTCGGTGAGGACGCCCGCCATCTCGCCCTCGTCGTCTAGCACGATGGCGTAGGGGACGTCGGCGTACGCGATTTCGCGCTCCGCGACGGGGAGCGGCGTGCCCGTGTAGGTCGTGTTCACGTCGCGGCGCGCGAGGTCGCCGCAGGTCGCGTCGCCCGCGACGTCGCCGTCCGCGATGGCGCGCACGACGTCGGTGACGGTGACGATGCCGGTGAGTCGGTCGCCGTCGACGACGGGGACGCGGCGTGCGCCCTCGGTGGCCATCAGGCGACCAACCTCGACGACGGACGTGTCGCCGGTCGTGGTCGGGACCTCGCGCAGCAGGAGCGCGAGCTGGTCCTCGTCGGGGTCCTCGATCAGGTCCGCGCGGGAGATGAGCCCCCGGTAGACCTCCTCGTCGCCCTCCCCCTTCACGACGGGGACGGCCGAGAAGTGGCGCTCTTGGAGGTACTCCAGCACGTCGTCGCGGGTCCCCGGGAGCGAGACGGTTACGACGTCCGCTCGCGGCGTCATCACGTCGGCGACTTTCATGACGCCGACTAGAACGGCGGTCCATTTGTAGGCTACGCACCGTCTCTCCCCACCTCACCCCCCTCGTGGGGGTGAGCGGGGAGAGACACGCGGTGGCGGTGCGGTAAGGAGCGATGGGAGTGAAGCGGTGCGGTATGGTCGTTCTCACCTCACCCCCTCGTGGGGGTGAGCGGGGAGAGACACGCGGTGGCGGTGCGGTAGGGAGCGATGGGAGTGAAGCGGTGCGAATGCGGCGGTGCGGATGCGGCGGTGGTCGCGGGACGACGGTAGGTTCCCCGGTGGGAGTCTCCGCGCCTCCCTCGCGTCGGCGAGTGTCACCTCACACGACGCCGGTATTCTAAATGGTCGTTCATTCGGTATGTGCGCAGGTTCGATATACGTTCGTCCTCTTACGAACGAAATTCAGACAGATTTGTCCTTTCTTCGCCCAATCGCATCGGGTCTGTCCACGTTCCAGCCGAAACGTAGTACAGTCGTGGATAATCATCGACGGGCTTAAGTAGGTGCTGTCACCTCGTATCAGATGACATGGCATCCGATACGACCGTCGTGCCGAGCGCTGACGGCAGCGCCGGTGAGGTCATGGCCGCCGTCGACGAGGACGGCGGCGTGGAGCGGTACGTCATCGCCGACGTCGAACGCGACGAGGCCTGGCTCGCCACCCCCACCGCGGAGGCGGCGACGCTCCACGAGATGCGATAACCACGCCCCTTTTTCTCGCCCCGCCGCGACCCACGCACACATGGACGCACGGGAAGTCACGGGCGACCGGGAGTTCGCCGTTCGGCTCGACTACGGCGCGGAGTGGATCGACGAGATCGAGTCCTTCGCGGCGGCCGCGGACGTCGAGGCCGGGTGGTTCCACGCGACGGGCGCGGTCGAGGACGCCGAACTCGCCTACTACGACCAGGACGATTTCGCCCACGAGACGGTCACGTACGACGAACCGCTCGAAGTCGCGTCGTGCACGGGAACGATTGCGCTCGACGACGACGAGCCGACGGTCGCCGCGCACGTCGTCCTCTCGCGTCCGTCCGGGCAGTCCGTCGCGGGGGCGCTCGAACGCGCGACGGTGTTCGACGGCGAGCTCTACTGTCGGACCTTCGACGACTACCTGACACGTGACGTCGACCCGGCGGGTGGCCGGGCGCTGTGGGAGTAGCGCGGCGGCTTTGCCGCCGCGAACGACGAACGGCGGAGCCGTGAGTAGCGCGGAGCAGAGCGAAGCGAGGGTCCGAGAACGACGAGCGCTGAGCGAAGCGAGGCGCGAGTAGCGCGCGGTGACGTGTCGTGCGACCCGCGAGCGACCGCCGACGCGCCGAGCACAATCCTCAAGAGCGTCAGCGCTGTACGTGTCGTGAACTGATGCGCCCGGAAGACGACGCCTACTTCGAGGGACTCGAATCGCGGTTGGACGAGGCCTTCGAGGTCGCGGTGGCGGCGAAGACCCGCGGGGAGGACCCGGTCCCCGAGGTCGAAATCCCGGTCGCGCGCGACATGGCGGACCGCGTCGAGAACATCCTCGGAATCGACGGCGTCGCGGAGCGCGTGCGCGAACTGGAGGGCGAGATGGGGCGCGAGGAGGCGGCGCTCGCGCTCGTCGAGGACTTCGTCGAGGGCTCCGTCGGTGACTACGACACCCGCGCGGGGAAGATAGAGGGCGCGGTCCGCACCGCGGTCGCACTCCTCACGGAGGGCGTCGTCGCCGCGCCCATCGAGGGCATCGACCGCGTCGAGTTACTGACGAACGACGACGGCACGGAGTTCGTGAACGTCTACTACGCGGGACCGATTCGCTCTGCGGGCGGCACCGCACAGGCCCTCAGCGTGCTCGTCGCGGACTACGCGCGCTCCCTGCTCGGCATCGAGCAGTACGCCGCCCGCGCCGACGAGGTCGAGCGCTACGCGGAGGAGGTCTCGCTCTACGACGACGAGACGGGCCTCCAGTACTCGCCGAAGGATACAGAGACGAGGTTCATCGCCGAGCACATGCCCATCATGCTGGACGGGGAGGCCACGGGCGACGAGGAGGTCTCGGGCTTCCGCGACCTCGAACGCGTGAACACGAACTCCGCGCGCGGCGGGATGTGTCTCGTGCTCGCGGAGGGGATCGCGCTCAAGGCCCCGAAGATTCAGCGCTACACGCGCCAACTCGACGAGGTCGAGTGGCCGTGGCTCCAGGACCTCATCGACGGCACGTACTACGACGGGGGCGGCGAGGGCGACGAGGTCGGCGACGGTGACGCGGGCGCGGGCGACGACGGGGACGGCGACGGCGAGGGTGACGACGCAGACGTCGAGGGCCCGCCGCGCGTCGAGCCCGCCTCGAAGTACCTCCGCGACCTCATCGCGGGCCGGCCGGTGTTCGGCCACCCCTCCGAGGCGGGGGGATTTCGCCTGCGCTACGGCCGCGCGCGCAACCACGGCTTCGCCACGGCGGGCGTCCACCCCGCGACGATGCACGTCGTGGACGACTTCCTCGCCACGGGGACGCAAATAAAGACGGAGCGCCCGGGGAAGGCTGGCGGCGTCGTCCCCGTGGACTCCATCGAGGGCCCGACGGTCAAACTCGCCAACGGCGACGTCCGGCGGATCGACGACCCCGCGGAGGCCCGCGAGGTCCAGAACGGCGTCGTCGAAATCCTCGATTTGGGCGAGTACCTCGTGAACTACGGGGAGTTCGTGGAGAACAACCACCCGCTCGCGCCCGCCGGGTGGACGGTCGAGTGGTGGGAGCAGGCGTTCGCGGCGGACGGCGCCGACGTCCAGGCGCTGCGCGACTCGCCGTACGTCGACCTCGCCGACCCGGACGCCGAGCAGGCCCTCGCGTGGGCGGGCGACTACGACACGCCGCTCCACCCGAAGTACACCTACACCTGGCACGACCTCGATTTGGACGACCTCCGGGCGCTCGCCGACGCGGTCGACGGCGCGGCCGTGCAGGACGATGCCCTCCAACTTCCGAACACCGACGGCGCGCGCCGCGCGCTCGAACGCCTCCTCGTCGAGCACGAGCAGGGCGAGGCGACGCTCACCGTCGACGACTGGCGGCCGCTCGTCCGCACGCTCGGCTTCGACGACGACCTCGAACGCGACTGGACGGCGGCCGACCTCTCCGACGACGCCCGCGAGTGGCCGAACGCGATGCGGGCCGTCGAAGAAGTCGCGCCCTTCGCCGTCCAGGAGCGCGCCCCGACGCGCATCGGCAACCGGATGGGCCGCCCGGAGAAGTCGGAGTCGCGCGACCTCTCGCCCGCCGTCCACACGCTCTTCCCCATCGGCGAGGCCGGCGGGAGCCAGCGCTCCTTCCGCGAGGCCGCCGACTACGCCCCCGACATGCGCGCCGAGCAGGGCCTCGTCGACGTCCAACTCGGCGAGCGCGTCTGCCCGGACTGCGGCGAGCACACCTATAAACCCCGGTGTGAGTCCTGCGGGACGTGGACCGACCCCCACTACGAGTGCGAGGACTGCGGCGTCGTCGCGCATCCCGACGAGTCCGGCCGCGTCGAGTGCCCGCGCTGCGAGCGCGAACTCGACAACGTCGAGCGCCGAACGGTCGACGTCCGCTCCGCGTACCGCGAGGCCCTCCAGAACGTCGGCGAGCGCGAGAACGCCTACGACATCCTCAAGGGCGTCAAGGGGCTCACCTCGACGGAGAAAGTCCCCGAACCCATCGAGAAGGGCGTTCTCCGGGCGAAACACGGCGTCACGACGTTCAAGGACGGCACCGTCCGCTACGACATGACGGACCTCCCCGTCACGTCCGTCCGGCCCGCCGAACTCGGCGTCACCGTCGAGCAGTTCCGCGAACTCGGCTACGACACGGACGTCGAGGGCCGCCCGCTCGAACACGACGACCAGCTCGTCGAGTTGCGCGTGCAGGACATCGTCCTCCCCGACGGCGCGGCCGAACACATGCTCAAGACCGCGGACTTCGTCGACGACCTCCTGGACGAGTACTACGGGTTGGAGCCCTTCTACGAGGTCGAGGAGCGTGCCGACCTCGTCGGCGAACTCGTCTTCGGGATGGCACCCCACACCTCGGCCGCGGTCGTCGGCCGCGTCGTCGGCTTCACGAGCGCGGCCGTGGGGTACGCACATCCGTACTTCCACGCCGCCAAGCGCCGCAACTGCTTCCACCCCGACACCAAGGTCTGGTTCGAAGACGAGCACGGTGAGACGCACTACGAGGCCATCGAGACGCTCGTCGAGGACCGCCTCGACTCCGAGACCGCCGCCGAGGACGACTTCGGGACGCTCGTCCACCGTCTCGACGGCGACGTCCACGTCCCGTCCGTCGACGAGAACGGGACCGTCGTCCGCAAGCCCGTCACCGCGGTGTCGAAACACTGCGCGCCCGACCACATGGTTCACGTCGAGACGCGCGGCGGCCGGGAAATCACGGTCACGCCCGACCACGAAGTCCACGTCTCCGAGGGCGGTGAAATCGCGTCGAAGGAGGCCGCACAACTGTCCGAAGACGACCACGTCGTTAAGCCCGCACACCTCGACGCGCTCGACATTGGAAACGAACCGCGGACGTTCGACCTCCTCAACGAGTTCGCACAGAGTGACGCGGTCGAGAACGACCGACTCACCGTCAAAGGGATCGAACGCGACGCCCTCTACGACTTGTTCGAGGACGCGCTCGCCGCCGACTGGGACGGACGGTTCTACCCCTTGAAAAGTACGGCCGAGTATCTCGGTCTCACGAAGAAAGCACTGAGCAACTACGTCTACCGCGAGAGCGTCCCGTTCTCACTCCTCGTGGAAGTGTTCGGCTCCGCCGAGGCTACAATCGAGCACGTTCCGGACGACGTGACGCTCGGGATGAAGCGTGACACGACCGAAATCGACCGCCACGTCGAGTTGAACGAGCGTGTCGCCACGCTCCTCGGGTACTACGCCGCCGAAGGATTCGCACGCGAGCAGGAGACGCCGAAAGGGATCATCCACCAAACGACGATCTGCGGCATCGAGGACGACGCCCGCGACTTCTTCGTCGAGGTGCTCCGCGAGGAGTTCGGCGCGGACCCCTACCGTGAGAACCACGCGAAGGTTACGGCGTCCGGCCGATTGCTCAGAGCGTTCTTCGATACCGTCCTCGACTGCGGGGTCTACGCCGAGACGAAGCACGTTCCCCAGTGCGTCTTCGACGCTCCCGACGCTATCGTCGGTGCGTATCTCTCCGGATACTTCAGCGGTGACGGCGGCGTCGACAAGAACGGTCTGAACGTCTCCGCGACGACGGTCGGTCGAGAGCTGAAGGAGGACGTCCTCGCGTTGCTCACGCGTCTCGGAATCTCCGCCCGCGTTGAGACGACGGACCCGGTTCCGCTCGCCGAGAAATTCCCAGACCACTACGACGTCGCCGACGAGTCGATGTCCGCCCCGAGCTACGTCATCCGCGTGACGTCGGACGACGCCGTTCGGTTCCACGAACGGGCAGGCTTCCACTTACCACGAAAGGCCGAGCGACTCGCCGACCACGTTGCGACCATCGAGCCGACTGGCTCTCGCGTCTTCGACGGGGGCGACGGCGACTACCTCGCCGAGGAAGTCGCAGCCGTCGAGTACCGCCAGTCCGACACCGAACACACCTACTGTCTCACGGTCGAAGACACGCACTCGCTCGTCGCCAACGACCTGTCGGAAAATCAATGCGACGGCGACGAGGATTGCGTGATGCTCCTGATGGACGGCTTGCTGAACTTCTCGAAGTCCTACCTCCCCGACAAGCGCGGTGGTCAGATGGACGCGCCCCTCGTGATGTCCTCCCGCATCGATCCGAGCGAGATCGACGACGAGGCGCACAACATGGACGTCGTCGAGCAGTACCCCCTGGAGTTCTACGAGGCGACCCGGGAGATGGCGGACCCCGAGGACGTCGACATCACCATCGCGGAGGCGTCGCTCGGCACCGACGACGAGTACACGGGCTTCCGACACACCCACGACACCACGGACATCGCGCTCGGGCCCGACCTGTCGGCGTACAAGACGCTCGGCTCGATGATGGAGAAGATGGACGCCCAACTCGAACTCGCCCGAAAACTCCGCGCCGTCGACGAGACCGACGTCGCAGAGCGCGTCATCGAGGGCCACTTCCTCCCCGACCTCATCGGGAACCTCCGGGCGTTCTCGCGTCAGGAGACGCGCTGTCTCGACTGCGGCGAGAAATACAGGAGAATGCCCCTCTCGGGTGACTGCCGGGAGTGTGGCGGCCGGGTCAACCTCACCGTCCACGAGGGCTCCGTCAACAAGTACATGGACACCGCCATCCAGGTCGCGGAGGAGTACGACTGCCGCGAGTACACCAAACAGCGCCTGGAGGTCTTGGAGGCCTCCCTCGAATCCGTCTTCGAGGACGACCACAACAAACAGAGCGGCATCGCGGACTTCATGTAGGACTTTTTTGCCGCGAGGGGTCGCGCTCTGCGCGACCCCTCGCGGCAAAAACCTCCACTAAAAACTCCCGCGCGCCGCCGGCGCGCGGTGGGTACGGCGCGGTTCCGCACCGTGCCGCGTCGTACCGCTCCACGCCGCGTCGTATCGCTCCGCACCGCGCCGCATCGTATCGCACCGCACTGCTCTGTTTCGTTTTCTTTCCTCGTGTCGCCCCCGGTCTGCCTGCCTCGGGTCTTTAGACGCCGAGCGCGAGCAGCGGCGCGCCGCCGACCTGCGCGCCGAGGAGGACGAACGCGCCGATGAGTCCCGCGAGGATGACGAGGGCCCCGAAGAGGAGTTCGAGGATTACGACGGCTTTCGCGCCCGTCTCGCCGGCGAGCTCGACCGCAGCGATACCGATGACGTTCCCGAGGAGGACGGCCCACACCTCCCAGCGGCCCTGTTCGACGCCGGTCCCCTGTTTCGCCCGGTACGCGAAGTACGCGGGCACGAGGAGGCCGACCGGGAACGTCAACACGGCGACGAGCGCGCTCCCGAGCCACGTCAGCGTGGAGTACTGCTCGAAGAACTCGGCGTCGCTCGCGCTCTCGCCGCCCGTCCGCTGGCGGACGCCGCACTCGGGACAGATATCCGCGTCCTCGCGTATCTCCGCGCCGCATCCCCGACAGTACACCGTCGGGTGGGCCGTCCCGTCACCGCCGCTCCCGTCGGGCCGGTCGTTTCCACTCCCGCCGTCGCTTCCGTCGTGTTCGGAGGGCATCGGTGTCGGCACGTCGTCGCGGTGCGCCTTAAAGCCGGATGCCGACGCTTACGCGTCCCGGGCCGTCAGTGTCCCGGCGTCGATGTCCTCGGCGACGTCGCGGAGCGCGTCGAGCGTGTCCGCGACGTCGTCGAGCGTCGTCAGCGGGTTCATCAACGTGAGCTTCAGCGCCTCGACGCCGTCGACTTCGGTGCGCGCGAGGACGGCGCGCCCGTCGCGGAAGAGCGCCTCGCGGGCGGCCGTGTTCAGCGCGTCGAGGTCGTCGTCGCTCAGCTCCCGGGGTTCGTAGCGGAAGAGGACGGTGTTGAGCGACGGCTCGGCGAGCAGCGTGAAGTCCGGGGACGAATCGAGCAACGTCGCGGCGCGGTTCGCGGTCGTCAACACCGTCTCGACGACGGTCTCGAAGCCCTCGCGGCCGAGCGCGCGGAACGCGAGATAGGGTTTGAGCGCGTCGAAGCGCCGCGTCGTCTGCGTCGACTTCCAGACGAGGTTCGGGAGCGCGGAGTCCGCGGGGTTGAGGTAGTCGTCGTTGCGCGCGGCGTAGCCGAACTCCCCGCGCTCGGCGACGAGGAGCGCGCCGCAGCTGATCGGCTGGAAGAAGAGCTTGTGGAAGTCCACGGAGACGGAGTCGGCGCGCTCGACGCCCGCGAGCCGGTCGGCGTCGTCGGTGAGCGCGAGCGCGCCCCCGAAGGCGGCGTCGACGTGGAACCACGCGTCGTGGGCGGCCGCGCGCTCCGCGAGCGCGTCCAGCGGGTCGATAGCGCCGAAGTCCGTGGTGCCCGCGGTCCCGACGACCGCGAAGACCTCCTTTCCGTCCGCGTCGAGGCGCGCGAGCGTCTCGTCGAGGGCGTCCGCGTCCATCCGGTGGTCGTCGTCCGTCTCGACGGTGACGACGGCGTCGTGGCCGAGACCGAGGTGGTGGGCGGACTGCTCCCCGGTGAAGTGCGCCTCCGCCGAACAGACGAGCCGAAGGTCCTCGGCCTCGGACGGGAGGCCCGCGGCCTGGACGTCGTGGTCGAAGCGCTCCAGGCAGTAGCGGTCCCGCGCGAGCAGGAGCGCCTGGAAGTTCGACTGCGTGCCGCCGCTCGTGACGACGCCGTCCGCCCCCTCGTCGAGCCCGAAGAGGTCGCCGAGCGTCCCGACGAGGCGCTCCTCGACGACGGTCGCCGCGCCGCTCTGGTCGTAGGAGTCGAGCGACTGGTTCGTCGCCGCGACCATCGTCTCCGCGGCGAGCCCCGGCACCATCGGCGGGCAGTGGAGGTGCGCGGCCGTCCGCGGATGCGAGGCGTTCACGGTGTTTGAGAGGACGTCGTCCGCCACCTCGTCGATGGCGGCGTCGAGGCCGACGCCCGACTCGGGGAGGACGTCGTCGGGGAGCGCCGCGCGGACCGCGTCCGGTTCGACGCCCGAGAACGGCTCTTCGGTGTCGGTGGCGTCCACCGCGGCGTCGACGGCGCGCTCGGTCGCCGCGCGGTAGGCGCGCTCGCCGGCCTCGGTCCCGAGGAACCGCTCGTCGAGGTCGTCGGGCTTCACGCGTCGCCCTCCGCGCTCACGGCGGCCGTCACGGCCTCCGAGAAGATCGCCGCGATATCGTCGACGTCGTCGGCGTCGACGACGAGCGGCGGGAGGAAGCGCGCCGTCGCGCCGTGTCGCCCGCCGAGTTCGACGACGAGGCCGCGCTCGAAGCACTCGGTGCGCACGCGGTCCGCGAGGTCCTCGTCGGCGGGCCGCGCGCCCGTCTGGCTCGGCTCCGCGTCCGCGTCGACGAACTCGACGCCGAGCATCAGCCCGCGTCCCCGGACGTCACCCACCTCGTCGAAGCGCGCGTCGAGCGCGTCGAGTTCGCCGCGGAGGCGCGCGCCCATCTCGGCGGCGTGGTCGTCGAGGTCGTGTTCGAGCACGTAGTCGATGGTGGCCTCGCCGGCCGCCATCGCCAGCTGGTTCCCCCGGAACGTGCCGGCGTGCGCGCCGGGTTCCCAGACGTCCAGCGACTCGTCGTAGACGACGACGGCGAGGGGGAGCCCGCCGCCGACGGCTTTCGAGAGCGTGACGACGTCCGGCGTGATGCCCGCGTGCTCGAAGGCGTACGTCTCGCCCGTCCGCCCGAGGCCGGACTGAATCTCGTCGACGACCATCGGGATGTCGCGCTCGCGGGTGATGCGCCGTATCTCGCGGGTCCACTCGTCGGGAGCGGGAACCGCGCCGCCCTCGCCCTGCACGAGCTCGACGAAGAGCCCCGCGGGGTCGCGAAAGCCCCGCCCGGGGTCGTCGAGGAACCGCTCGACGTAGCGCGCGGCCGCCGTGCCGTCCTCGTCGCCCGCGTCGCCGAACGGGCTCCGGTACGTGTGGGGGTAGGGGAGGTGCTGGACGCCGGACATGAGACCCGAGAGCTCCTCCTTTGCGTGCGTGTCGCCCATCATCGAGAGCGCGCCGTTCGTCATGCCGTGGTACGCGCCGCGGAACGCGAGGACGTCGTCGTTCCCCGTCGCGGTCTTCACGAGCTTCAGCGCGGCCTCGATGGCGTCCGTCCCGGCCGGACTGCAGAACTGCACCTTCGCGCGCTCCGCGAAGTCGTCGGGGAGGCTCGCCATGAGCGAGTCGACGAAGCGCTCTTTCGCCGGCGTCGTGATGTCGAGCGTGTGAATCGGGCGGTCGTTGTCGAGCGCCGTCTCCATCGCCTCGGTGACGACGGGGTGGTTGTGCCCGAGCGCGAGCGTGCCCGCGCCCGCGAGGCAGTCGTAGTACGTGTTCCCGTCCATGTCCGTCAGCTCGACGCCCTTCGCCTCCCGGATGGCGAACGGGAGGTGACGCGGGTAGGTGCGGGCGCTCGATTCCCGGGCCGCCTGCTGGTCGAGCAGGCCGGCGTTCCCGGCGTCCTCGTACGTCATCGCCCGCCCTCGCGTTCGCGCTCGCTCGTCCGTCGCGGTGTCCCAGTCACGCCCCCGTCTACCGACTTTACGGGTAGTAAGGTATCGGCCGACGAACTCGTTGCCTACTGTGGTGTGGGGCCGTCCCGCATCCCGTCCGGCGGTTGCCTTTAAGTGCAGACCGGGCGACGTTCCGATGCATGAGCGACGATTCACCTGTGAAGGTCGGCACGGAAGTGTACGACGCGGACGGCAACGAGATCGGAACGGTTCGCGGCTTCAACGAGGACGGCTTCTTCGTCACGACCCGCGAGGGCGTCGCCGCCCTCTCCGTCGAGCACGAACACACGCCACACGACCTCGGTGAGGCCGAACTCCTCTGGCGCTGTTCGGACTGCGGCGAGGTCGGCGACGTCGAGGACATCCCGGACGAGTGTCCGGACTGTGGCGCGCCGCGCGAACACCTCTACTACTGGACGGAGGACTGAGCCGACCGGCGGCGACACCCCATTCTGCCGGCTCCCGGCGCTGTCGCTACGGACTCGTGAAAAACGGGAAGAACTACGCGTTCAGAAGGGGGCCTGCGGGCCTTCGTCGTCCTCGGCCTCGTCGTCGGACGTCTCGCCGGGGAACGACGGGGACATGCCGCCCGAGTGGCCGCCGCCGTCCATCCCGGTGTCGGCGTTGACCGTCTCGATCTCCGGAATCTCCTGGGTCATCCGGGCCTTGATCGCCTGAATCGTCATCGGGGAGATACCGCACCCCGAGCAGGCACCGCTCAGCTGGATGTCGACCTCGCCGCTCTCACGGTCGATGTTCGTGATCGAGGCGCTCCCACCGTGCATCTGAATCTGCGGGAAGTTCCGACGGAGGAAGCTCGTGACGCGCTCCTCAAGTTCGTCGCCGGACTGGCTCTCGGTGCTCATACACAGAAGTAGGTGGTTCGCGGCCTTAGGCTTTTGGTTGCCCGTCGTCCTCGCCCTCGTCCGCGAAGTCGAAGACGACCCGGAGCTGGTGTTCGATTCCCTCGACGTACCGGTCGAGCACCGTCTCCGCCTTCTCCCGCTCGACGACGCCGTCGAGCCGGTCGAGCGGGTCCGCGGGGAGTTCGACGCTGAACTCGCCGTCGCCCTCGTAGTGGGGTTCGCTCTCGTTGAGCACCTGCTGGTCGAGCGAGTGGACGAGCGTGCTGTCGTAGCGCTCGTTGAGGTCGTTGAACGCGCGCTTGTACGCGGTCTGGAGCTGCGGGAAGTACTCCGTGTACTTCCCCGTCTCGAACTCCTCGGGCGTGAAGTCGGCCATACGCGACGTTCCGCCGCGGAGCGCCAAAAGCCGGGCGGTCGACGACGATATATTCTATAACGCTATATCAAATCCCGCGGGCCATCGTCAACTCGACGCGGCCGCGGTGTTCGACCTCGAAGCCGAAGCGCCGGTAGAGCGCGCGCGCACAGCGATTCGACGACTCGACGGCGAGCCAGACGCGGCCGCCGCCGCGCGCCCGGTGCGCACCGAGGAGCCCGCGGAGGAGGCCCGTCCCGACGCCGACGCCGCGCGCGTCCGGGGCGACGAAGACGGCGAGCTCGTGCGCGTCGCCCGCCTCGAGTAGCGCCGCGTGTCCGACGACGTCGCCGTCGCGGCGCGCGACGACGCTGTGCGCGTCGAGGAGCGTGTCGAGCCACTCGCGGCGCTCGGCGTCGTCCGTCGGCGGGAGGCCCTGCGTCCGGTCGGTCGGGGGGAACGCGTCGTACATCGCGGCCAGCGCGTCGGCGTCGTGCGGGGTCGCCGCCTCGATTTCGACGCGCGTCCCGTCGGCCGCGCGAAAACTGAAGGGGAGGTCGCGGAGCGATTCGTCCGGCGTCGTCGTCCGTGTCGTGCTCGTCATCTGGGTGGTGTCGCGGGTCTCGGTGGGCGCTCCGTGCGGCGGTCGGTCGACTGCGTGTGGTGGCGTGCGCCTGCTACGTGTGCGGTCATACGCCGGCGTACGACACCGCACCACAAAACTATAACGGTCGTTCGTTATGAACTGAGCTGGTCGCCGACCGCCGCGTCGGCGGCTGCGACGAAGTCCGACTCCCGACCCGCGGGGACCGTCGCGCCCGCCGCCACCTCGTGGCCGCCGCCGTCGCCGCCGACCGCCGCCGCGGCCTCCGACGCCACCGCCGAGAGGTCGAGGCCGCGCTCGACGAGCCGCGGCGTGCCCCGCATCGACACCTTCACGCCCGGTTCGTCGTCCGCGTCCGCGTCCCCGTCGTCCTTCTCGGCGAACGCGATTATCGGGACGCCCGCGTCGACGCCGTCTTCCCCCATCGCCATCCCCGCGACGATTCCGACGACCGTCTCCGGCAGGCGGTCCCCCGCGTGGAACCACTGGACGTTCGCCTCGCGCTCGACGCCGACGTCCCGAACCACACCCACGCCGGTCGCCAGCGTCCGTCGGTGCTCCCGGAGGAGGTCGCGCGCCGCGTCGAGCGGGGCCCCGCGCTCGCCGCGACAGACCGCGAGCCCGACCGCCGCCCGGTCGTAGCGCGCCGTCGCGTTCAGGAGCGTCGAGAACTCGCTCGCGTCCCGGAGTTCGCTCCCCGGTTCCTCCCCGGTCAGCGTGTACGTCGTCCCGACCAGCGCCTCCACCTCCGCGGCGTCGACGCCGGTCCTGATCGCCCGCTGGACGAGCGCGCTCACGACCGTTCGGCGCCCGTCGACGTCGAGGTCGGCCCACGTCTTCCACTCGCCGTCCGCCCTGAGGTCGGCGTCGAGGCCGTCGAGGAACCGGAGCGCGCCGTTCCGGTCGCCCGTGATGCCCGGAATCGGCACGTCGCTCGCGTACGCGAGGAGCTTCGGGAGCGGGCGCGTCTGCGTCCCGAACACCGCGAGGTCCTTCGAGGCGTCGAGTACGCCCGCCGCGACGCCCTCCGCGACGATCTCCGCGTTCGCTCCGATCAGCTCTCCCTCCACGACCTGCATGTCGCCCACCGCGCCGACGACCGCCAGCGCCGCCAGGTCGCGGTTGTCGGCCTCCTCGCCTTCGAGCGCCCGGGCGACGCAGTAGCTCGCGCCCGCCCCCGAGAGCTCGCTCCCGCCGTCCAGCCCCTCCAGGAGGGGATTCAGGTGGCACGCCGTCTCGGCGTCCGCCGGCTGGTGGTGGTCCGCGACCACCGGCGTGAAGGCGTCGTACTCGGTGATGACGTCGAGTTGGCCGCTCCCGAAGTCCGTGAAGAAGACGGTGTCGTACTCCGCGTCGGCGTAGCGCTCGACGGCGTCGCGGTCGAGTTGTTTCTCGAAGACGACGTCGTGGGCGACGCCGGCGCGTTCGAGCGCCGTGCTGGCGATACCGGCGCTCGTCAGGCCGTCCGCGTCGATGTGCGAGGCGAGCAGGAGGTCGTCGCTCGCTCGGAGCCGCTCGGCGCACCGCGCGGCACGCGCGGCGAGTTCGGGAACGGGCGCGTCCATCGCGCGTGAGTACGCCGGCATCGCCGATAAACGCCCGTATCTCCGCGCGGTGGCGCGCGCCGGACGCGCCGGGCCGCCGTCCCCCTACTCGTGGCGGCTCGGCGCGGCCGCCTCGACGACCGCGGCCGCGAGCGCGTCGAAGGACGCCTCCCCGGGGATGACGTCCACGTCGACCCCGTGGCGTTCGGCCGTCCGCGCCGTCGGCTCGCCGATACAGCCGACGACGGCGTCGTTCAGCCCCGCGAGAGCGTCGTCGCGGACGCCCCGCGCCGCCGCCGCTTCGAGGAAGTGCTCGACGGTGAGCGAGGACGTGAACAGCGCGGCCTCCAGCTCGCCCGCGGCCGCCCGCTCCGCGGAGACGCCGGCCTCGGGCGGCCGGACGAGCCGGTAGAGCACCGTCTCGTGGACGTACGCGCCCGCGTCTTCGAGCCCGTCCGTGAGGACGGCCGAGCCGTGATCCGAGCGCGCCACCTCGACCCGCGCGCCGTCCACGACGTCTTCGAGCGCGTCCACGAGGCCCGAACTGGAGAACTCCGCGGGCACGAGGTCGACGTCGTAGCCCGCCTCTCGCAGGGCGTCGGCCGTGCGCTCGCCGATGGCGCAGACGGTCGCCGCCCCGGGCTCCCAGCCGGTCTCGGCGACGAGCTCGACGCCGGTCTTGCTCGTGAAGACCGCGTAGTCGCCGTCCTCGCGCGCGCTCGTTCGCGTCGGCTCGACGGCGAGCATCGCGTCCGGCACCGGGGTCGCGCCGAGCGATTCGAGCAACTCGACGGCGGCGTCGAGGCGGCCGTCGTCCGGCCGGAACACCGCCGCGCGCACCGCCTGGGTCATCGCAGGAACGCCTCCAGCTCCTCGCGGACGCCCGCGACGCCGCCGATGACGGTCACCGCGGGGGGTTCGATGTCGGCCTCGTCGCGCGCCGCGACGATGGTGTCGAGGGTCCCGGTCACGACCCGCTGATTCGGTCGCGTCCCGCGCTCGACGAGTGCGACCGGCGTCCCCGGGTCCATGCCGGCCTCCCGGAGCGCCGTCGTGTACTCGGGGAGGCGCGTGACGCCCATCAGGACGACGATGGTGCCGCCCGTCTCGGCGAGCGCGCCCCAGTCGACGCTCGACTCGGGTTTCGTCGGGTCCTCGTGGCCCGTGACGAACGTCACCGACGAGGCGTGGTCGCGGTGCGTCACCGGGATGCCGGCGACGCCCGGCGCGGCCACGGGCGACGTGACGCCCGGCACCACCTCGAAGGGGACCCCGTGTTCGGCGAGGTACTCCGCCTCCTCGCCGCCGCGCCCGAAGACGAACGGGTCGCCGCCCTTCAGGCGGACGACGCTCTTGCCCGCCTCCGCGTACGTGACGAGGCGCTCGTTTATCTCCGCCTGCGAGGTGCGCTTGTCGCTGTGCGCGCGCTTGCCGACGTCCTCCGCGTTCCCCGCCGGGATGAGGTCGAGGACCTCCGGGCCGGGGAGCCGGTCGTGGAGGACGACGTCCGCGCTCTCCAGGAGGTCGCGGGCCTTCACGGTCAGCAGGTCGGGGTCGCCCGGCCCGCTCCCGACGAGGTAGACGGTGCCGGCCTCGGCGGTCGTCATTCCTCGGTCGCCTCCGCGATGAGGGCCGCCCCGCCCGCGTCCGCGAGGTCGTCGGCGAGCTCGCGCGCCTCGCGGGCGTAGTCGTCGAGGTCGAGCTCCCGGGTCTCCGTGACGGCGTCCGTCCCGTCAGCCGAGTACACCTGCACGTCCGTCCGCACGACCTCCCCCCGGAGGAACGCGTGGACGCCGATGGGCGCGATACAGCCCCCGCCCAGTTCCTCGAGGACGACGCGCTCGACGGTCGTCTCGACGCGCGAACGCGGGTGGTCGAGCGCCGACTGGATCGTCTCCGCGACGTCCGTCCCCTCGCGCGCCGTCACCGCGAGCGCGCCCTGTCCCGGCGCGGGGACGAACTCGCCCGTTGGCAGGTCGACGAGGTTCACGCCGTGTGCCAGCCCCGAGCGTTCGAGGCCGGCGCGCGCGAGCACGATTGCGTCGTACGCGGTGTCGACCTCGCGTCCGAGCGCCTGCTTCTCCAACTCGGAGAGCGACTCGAACCACGACTCGACCGTCTCGTCGTACTCGCGCTCGACCTCGTCGGGGTCGTCCGCCGCCTTCTCCGCGCGCTCGCGTTCCTCCTGGTACGCCTCCTCGGCCTCCTGTCTGGCCTCGTGCTCCGCCTGGAGGTGCGACGCCAGCAGTTTCTCGACGCGCGTGTCGACGTTCCCGCGGAGGCCCGCGACCTCCAGGTCGGGGCGGTGTGCCCGAATTTGGGCGCCGCGGCGCATGCTCGACGTCCCGACGACCGCGCCCTCGGGGAGGTCGTCGAACGCGGTGCCGTCCGGCGTCACGAGTGCGTCGCCCGCGCTCGCGCGTCGCGGGACCGCCGCGACCACGAGGTCGTCGGGCATCTCCGTCGGGACGTCCTTCATCGAGTGGACCGCGGCGTCGACGTCGCCGTCGAGCACGCGCTCGTCGAGCGCGCGGACGAACGCGCCCGTCCGCCCGAGGTCCGCGATGCGTTCGTCCGTGACCCGGTCGCCCTCGGTCTCGACCTCCACGAGGTCGACCTCGTGGCGTCGCTCCTCTAAGGCGGCCTCGATCTCGCCCGCTTGGCGCAGCGCCAGCGACGACCCCCGCGTCGCCAGCCGAATGGACTCCTCTCGCATACTCTCTCCTCCGGTACGCGCCCTGAAACCCCCTTCGGACCGCCGGTCAGAGCGCGTCCCGATAGGCCTCGACCGTCTCCTCTACGTCCGCCGCCGTGTGCGCGTACGAGACGAACTGCGACTCGAACTGGTTCTGCGAGAGCATGATCCCGCGATCCAGCATCTGCGGGCGGAAGACGCGGTTCCACCGCTGGACGTTCGCGCGCCCGACGTCGCTCCCGTTCCGCGGGGCCTCGCCGTCGCGCGTGAACACGACCTTGAACAGCGAGTCCGTCCCGACCACGCTGTACTCCGGGGCGCGCTCCGAGACGACGTCGCGCAGGCCGTCGCGCAGGCGTTCCCCGAGGTCGTTCACGTGCTCGTAGACGTCGTTCTCCGCGGCGTAGGTCAGCGTCTCCAGCCCCGCCGCCATCGTCACCGGGTGCCCGGAGAAGGTGCCGGCCTGGAAGACGTCGCCCGCCGGCGTGAACTCCTCCATGACCTCCGTTCGGCCGCCGATAGCGCCGACCGGGAAGCCGCCGCCGATGACCTTCCCGAACGTCGTGAGGTCCGGCGTGATACCGTATTTCCCCTGCGCGCAGGAGAGCCCGCCGACGCGAAAGCCCGTGATGACCTCGTCGAAGACGAGCAGCGCGCCGTGGTCGTCGGTGAGGTCGCGCAGCGTCTCGTGGTAGCCCTCGCGGGGTTCGACGATACCCTTGTTGGCGAGTATCGGCTCGACGAGCACCGCCGCGATGTCGTCGCCGTGCGCCTCGAAGAGTTCCGTCACGGCCGCCTCGTCGTTGAACGGCACCGTCAGGGTATGCTCGGCGAACGACGGCGGGATGCCGGGCGAGGACGGACTCGTCCCCTCCGCGTCGCCCTCGACGAGCGTCGACTCCTGCGCGCCGTGGTAGCCGCCCTCCATCACGACGACCTTGTCGCGGCCCGTGTAGCCCCGCGCGAGGCGCACCGCGGAGACGGTGGCTTCGGTGCCCGAGTTGACGAAGCGCACCATCTCGACGCTCGGCACGTGGCGCGCGATGAACTCCGCGTGCTCGATTTCGACCTCCGTTGGCATCCCGTACATCGGCCCCTCGCTCGCCCGCCGCTGGACGGCCGACTGCACGGACTCCGGGACGTCGTGGCCGAGCAGCAGCGGCCCGAGCCCCATCACCCAGTCGACGTACTTGTTCCCGTCCGCGTCGACCACCCGCCCCGCGTCGCCCTTCCGTACGAACGTCGGATAGGGCTGTGGGGCCGCGCGCACCGAGGAGTTCACGCCGCCCGGCAGCACGCCGAGCGCCCGGTCGTAGAGGTCGCGCGAAGTGTCGCGGTTCATACGCGAGGGGAGCGCTGCCAGCGGGAAAGTCCTTACTGAGCGCGCGATTCCCGTCGAACAATCGACCGCGGCCGTCGCGCGCGACGGCCACTCACCAACGTGCCGGGACGGACCGCCGTTCCGTCAGACCCTGCCGAGACGCGTTCGCGTCCCGTCCGCCTGAGAAACGAACCGCCGTTTCTCAGACTGCGCCGGGACACCGCATCCCGTCCACCTGAGAAACGAA
>NZ_BMOO01000006.1 GCF_014647115.1 Halarchaeum rubridurum | reverse complement strand
TAGACGTGGACTCGGCCTTCGTCTGCGTTATACCGCCGGTTGTACCAGATGTGCCCGCGCGTCCACTCGATGGAGAAGAGATCCTCAATGCACTCTTCAGGAAACGGGATTTCGAGTTCGACTGGCGCGTCCTTATCCTGTTGGAGCCACCGGACGACGCCGTGGTAGCCCGTCCACTCGTCAGTCGACGGCGTCGCGAGCGGCCAGCCGAGCCGCCAGTCACCGGCGTCAAGGTCGACGTCCTTCCGCTCGAAGTGCTCCTCTTCGAGCCAGAGCGTCGAGTAGCCGTGGTCGGCGTACGTATGCTCGGTCGCGTCATAGTCCTTCCCGACGTTCCGATACTGGCACTCGATAGCGACGCCGTCACCGTAGTTCGGGTGGCGCTCTACGAACTCGACGAGGACGTCGGCTTGGCGGTCGCCGACGGGTTCTTCGTAGGAGACAGTCGCGTCTGGCCATCGGTCAGCCGCTTTCGAGTACGCGACGGCCTTCATGCGCCGGTGCTGGTCGGACTCTCCGCCACACGACCCGCCGTCTCCCCCGAGATGGTAGAAATGGCGGGAGACGAAGATGTTGCCTCGGGGGTGGGAGGACCGAACACCGAGGTCGCCATCGCACTCGGGACACGTGTACGTCTCGCCGGCTTCGGCCTCCGGTGGCGCAATAGGGCCGTTGTCGGCGGACTCAGCAACGAACGGCATATCGACTACTCGGAACTGCGCACGGGTAAAGTTCCCCTGTACAGGCGTCCGTCGCACGCCTCGCGTGTGAGGGAGACCTTCATCTCAGATGTTGGAATCTGGACATAGTAGTCCTGACATGGGGTTCCAGTTGCGTGACTCTAACTCGTTTTGCGCCGCTTCTTTCGCCCGCTTCCACGACACCGTTGTCGCCGGCTCTCGGCTGTTGACCCCATCTCTCGTGGGGGTCAGAGATTCCGATTACGCGGCGTTTGTCTGCTCAATGTCTTCGCGGACATCGATGACCGTTTCGAGGTCCATATCGACTTCCCAAATATAGCTGCGGCCACCGCCCTTGCCGCGGTTCTCTTCGCTCTTAATGACGAATCCGAGCATTTCGAGGTCGTCGAGATGGCGCTGTGCGAACTTGAGTGACGTGCTCGGGTCAGGGTCGCCGTAGGAGCGCGCGAGCTGCTGGTAGGACTCCTGGATTTCGCGTGTGCGTGCGGGCTCGCCGTGTTTGTTCTGGAGTCGTGCGGCGGCTTCGAGGACGCGCTGTGCGTTCGTTGTCTGGTCGCTGATCTTGTCATGGAGTTGGCCGCGGTCGACGTCATCGCGGACATCCTTGACGTGGGCGTCGGTGATGGTGGGGTCGTCAGCTTTCCAGGCGGCGTCTGCGGCGGCGCGTAGCAGATCGATTGCTTGACGGGCGGAGCCGTCGTCTTTCGCGGCGTACGCGGCGCAGAGTGTTATCGCGGAGTCCTCGCAGACGCCGGGTTGGAAGGCGAGGTCGGCGCGGTGTTCGAGGATGGAGACGAGTTCGTCGGCGTCGTACGTCGAGAAGGAGATTTCGGTCTCCATGAGGGTTGATTTGACTTTCGAGGAGAGGGTGTTGCGGAAGGTGTAGTTGTTCGAGATGCCGATGATGCCGACGCGAGCATCGTTGAGGTAGCCGTTTGCGCGTGCGCGGGGGAGCTGGTAGAGGAGTGCGTCGGGGTCGGTGAGGTGGTCGACTTCGTCGAGGACGATGAGGTGGGTGCCGCCGACGCGCTCCATCTGGGTGTAGAGTTCGTCGAAGAGGTCGCTGGTGGAGTAGCCTTTTGCGGCGTAGGGGGAGTGGGTTGCGGGGAGGAGTCCGTTCGCGAGTTCCCGGATGACGCTGTAGGTGGTTTCGCTGTCGCAGTTGACGCGGGAGATGTGGATGGGGTCGGCGGTGTCGCGGGTTTCGACTTCCGCTCGGAGTTCGCCGAGGACGAAGTTGGTGACAGCTGTTTTGCCGACGCCGGCTTTGCCGTAGAGGAAGATGTTGTCGGGGGTGCGGCCGAAGAGGACGTCGAGGAGGGCGTCGCGATAGTCGGCGATCTCGTCTTCGCGTTCGAGGACTTGGTCGGGTTGGTAGTCTTCGTCCAGGACGTCTTTGTCGCGGTAGATGCCGTCGGTCGCGCCGTCGAAGATCCCCATATTGGCGACATCAACCAACTGGAAGGACTTAAAACCACGTGTCGAGTGCGTCGAGTGATAGAGTTCTTTAAGTGGTAGAGATAGAGGTGGTGTCGAGTGTAACCACGACGAAGATGGCGTGTGAACTCAGAATCAAGCGCTTTGCCGAAACCGAAAGATATAATCTATACACTACTACTTACTAGCTAGTCTAGAAGCTAGAAGAAGAAAGAGAGGAGGCCGTCAGCGAAGCGGACTCAGTACGTCGCCACTCTCCTCATCTCCGCCTCCTCTCGCCGGCGCTAACACTCGACATCTACTCTCCCACCCCTCCTCACACCACCGACTCCCGGGCGTCTCCGGTCGGCTAACACTCGACATCTACTCTCCCCCTCTCCCCACTGTAACACTCGACACCTACTCTGTTCACCTGCACTTCTCTGTCCGAACATTCTTGGCGTCGTGACGCATCACCAGACGCTCGATGAACTCGCTGTCTAGACCGGCTAGGTAGGAAGCGAGGGCGCTCCATTCTCCCAGCGAATCGCCTCGACCGCCGCCGGGAACTGTCAGAGTCGGTCATCAAGGACGGCGAGTGGATGCGCATCGAGAAACGATGCGCGATGCCGATCAACCGGCGTGTCGTCGTGGTTGAGTTGGGTGTGACAGGGGCCAAGGTCCGGATGGTCGGCGTCCTGGTGGAAGCCGAGCATCAGGTTCCGCTCGGGTTCGACCCAGTTGATGCGGTAGTATTCATGGTCGACGCCGGCGGGGTACCAGAAGCGAATCTCCAGTCGTGCGGTCGCCGCATCGTAGGAGTCACTCAGGAACGTCGTCGGATCGACATCCGCGATAACGTACCGGGGACGGCGTCGAGACGGCCGATAGCGCACGTCCTCACACCCTGGCTGGTTCGTCAATCGGTCGTGAACGTCGCGGAGGAGAGTCCGCTGTGTATAGCGGTCGCGACCGGCAAGAAAGATCATTCTGTGAAAGAGGAGGATTAGCTCGTGGCGCGGTCAGCCATGTCGGTCATCTGCTCGCGGGCGGCTTCGACGTCGGAGTAGAGTTCCAGTGCGTGCTTGATGAGGCGACGATCCTCCTCGTTCTCACGCCAGAACGCGATGACGTCGCGGCGCTCGCGGAGCTCGGCACTTGCGAGATCGCCGTCGGCGAGCGACTGTTCGAGCTCCTCCCACGTCTCGACGTCGTAGGTCGCCTGCCACGCCTCGATCTCCTCGGTGATTGCGGCCAATTCGCTCCGCAGCTCCTCGCGGGTGTTTTCCTCGATGAGCGTCCGGATCTCTTCGAAGAGCAGGCGCGTGTAGTCCGGTAGATAGCGCGTGGTTTCGCCGGCCTCAACGCGGCGCAGCTGGCCTTGGTTGACGAGATCTTGGAGTTCCTCGTTAGTCGTACTCCAGGCGGCGTCAGCCTGCTCGCTGATCCAGTTGACCGACCGCGGTTCGCGAAGCGTCTCGGCGACCGCCCGAATGCGTTCGCGGGCGGTCATCGACTCACTCCACGACTGAACGCCGTCCTGCGGGGATTCGGACATACTTGGCACCGCTAGTCCTGATTGCGATACGGAAGCGTTGTCACGTCGAACGCATCGTAGTGCCGGTCGTAGGTGAGGATGTGATCGACCCCTGAGGCGTCCATATGGGCTGCAACAGTGAAATCGGTGAGTGACGCATCCAGATCCGTCCACTCGACGAACGTTGCTTTGGCGTCATCGAAAACGTCCTCGGAGACGGATTCGAACTGGTAGAGCGTACTCTCGTCGAGCGTCGTCAGGAACGAGGCTGCGTTCCGCATTGACGCTTGCTTTTTCAGCCGTGTGGCAGCCTCGTCGACGATGTGATCGTTGACGATGAGGCGACGATAGGGGAGGTCACCGTCGCGGACAAAGGTCATGAACGCCCGCGAGACTGCGTGCATCCGATCTTGTGGGTTGAATAATGCGTACAGGAACTTCGGCCCGACGACGACCTGATGGCGGACGTGCCCCGGGCGAAAATGCTCGGGCGTGATCGTCCCGATCGGGGTTTCGACTGGTTCAGCCATCCGAATTCAGGATTGCGCGGACGGGTCGTCGGCGAGCGTGAACGATTCGTCGCTGCCGTCCCACTCCTCGACGAGATCGTCTTCCTCGCGGGCATCCGTCGCCGCCGACGCTGGGAGCGATTCGTCCTCGAGGTCGTCGAGGACTGTGAACGCCGGGTCGTTCGGGTCGGCCTGCTGCTGGCGTTCGATCCACTCGATAAGCGCCTCGTGGCCGGCTTCCTTGAGCGAGAGCCCGTGCTCTCGAGCGAACTCCCGGAAGCGTTCGTATTCGTCCTCGTTCAGTTCAGTTTGCACGTGCTTGGTGTCGTTGCTGCTCATAGGGACCCCAGTTGCTACTCTCATCTACTTGTTCATGAAGTATAAGATGTTCGCATGAGATAGTTCATGGCCCATATTCAAACGGGAGACAGGGCGGACTACTGGCCCTGACGTTGAAATACGAATCCGGGACAAACCACACCAACCGATGCGTGATCGCCATCTGGATTTCGAGGAACTACGGCCGACCGGCGAGGCGTCCCACATTCCGGACACGAGGCTGGACGACGGCTGTGAGAGTGAGGAGCTCTGGATCGTACCCGCTGACGTCCACTTCTGAATGCCTCGCATCACCAACTGGCGACGCGAGAGTCGCCGCCAGCGTTTTAACCAACAACTCTATCGATTCGGTTGTAGTGTTGGTTAAGACTTGACGACAGCTACGTTCTGGCCCTACTCACCCGCCTACACCGTCGACGGCGTCCTCGACGCGTCGGCACCGATCGATCGGGCGTGCGTCTCCCGCCGAGTTTGTCACCCCCCGAAGAGGGGTGCGGGGCGCGCCGAATCGGCGTGACCTCAATCAGGTGAGACCGATGACGACGAGTGAACCCTACGAGCGTGCGTTCGACGAAGACATCCAGCGTGGTACAACTGAGCCGTGTCCCGAGTGTGGGGGCCCGGTGCGAACGAATTCAGCCGAAACAGTTTGTGCAGATTGCGGACTCATCATCGACGAGCAGTCGATCGACCGTGGACCGGAGTGGCACCGCGACGACGCCGATACAGCAAAGCGAACGGGTGCACCACTCACCCCAGCACGGCACGACCGCGGCCTATCGACGGTGATCGGCAGCGGACAGGACGCAACGGGTACCGACCTGTCGGGCCAGAAGCGTCGACGCCTCGCGCGGATGCGTCGCGAGCAGTCCCGTGCGCGCTGGCGGTCCAAACAGGAGCGCAACCTCGGGCACGGCCTCACGGAGATCCGGCGGATCGCGAGCGCACTCGGGCTCGCGGATTCCGTACGTGACCAGGCGTGCCAGCTGTTCCGGACGGCACAGAACGAACGACTCCTCAAAGGGCGGTCCATCGAGGCGATGGCGGCCGCGAGCGTCTTCGGCGCCTGCCGGTGCAACGGGGAGTCGTGGCTCATCGACGATGTGGCGCCGATGGCGCAGGTCGGACAGAACCGCGTCGAGAACGCCTACACGGTGCTCAACGAAGAGTTGGGGCTGCCGACCCCACCAGTCAGCCTGGACCAGTTCGTCCCGCGACTCGCGTCCGACCTCGGCTGCACGGACGTTGTTCGACGCCGGGCAGAGGAGCTCGTTGTGCAGGCCGTCGACGCCGGCATCACGACCGGCGTGCATCCATCCGGATTCGCCGCCGCCTGCCTGTACATGGCGGCGTGTGTCCACGACGCGCCGTTGACGCAAGCCGATGCCGCGGCGGCCGCCGGGGTGACCGTCGAGACGATCAGGAGCCATCGCGATCGGCTGCTCTCCATCGTAGAATAGAGAGCTCGTATAGCCGTTAGGTTGCCCGTCAAGCCCATATATGAGTGTGGTAAAGTAATGGGTAGAGAAAGTATGAGTGAATCAGAGTCTGAAAAAGTCGTCTCGGTATCCTCTCGCGGACAGGCGACGATCCCGAAAGAGTTTCGCGAGGAACTAGGGATCGATACTCCCGGCCGGGTAAAGTTCGTTCGCACCGACGAAGGGGAGGTCATCGTTCGTCCCATTCAGTCGGCCACGGACCTTCGCGGCATCTTGGCGGGAAAGACCGACGACCAAGGGAACTCGGCAGTCGAACGGCTGCGTGAGGAACGAAAACAGGACAAAGCTAGTGACGAGGAGCTGCAGGAGCGGTATGTCGGTCGCGATACTGAGGATACGAAATGACAGCAGCACGTGAGCATCCCGACACTATCGTTTTCGACACGGAACCGCTAGTTGCGTACTTCTGTGATGAGCCGGGTAGTGACACCGTCGAAACCTACATCGAAGCGGTAGAAGGATCGGCTGATGGCTATATCTCCGCGATCAACCTCGCTGAGGTCCATTATGTCGTCCGCGCTATCGACAGTGAAGCCCGTGCCGACGCCATCGTCAACGTCCTTGAAGAAACCGGGATACGGCAAGTCGATACCGAGGAGACGTGGCCCAGTGCAGCCGACTTCAAATTGCGCTACTCGCCAGCACTTGGCGATGCGTTCGCGCTCGCAACCGCGAACCAAGTCAGCGGCATGCTACTCGTCGGTGCCGATGACGATTATGACGACGTTGACGACGTACCGATTACGCGCTTCCGACCGGAATCAGCGTAGCAACCAACCTGATCGACGCAGACATCGTAAAGGCCCCGGGTTCGCGTGGCGTGTCTGTCGGCGCTGGGAGGCGTGCGGCGCGCGACAGTAAGCGCGGCGTGACTCACCATGCTCCTGCCGACAGTGACGGAACAGTGATCCGTGATGCCGCGGTCTCGACGACGCGATTGTCGCCGCGGCGCCGACGAGCATGGCGACCGGCGTCTATCTGGCGTTGATGCCGCTGACCGTCGGTCGCCTTGCAACCGTCCCCGACGGCGAACTCGCGGACATCAGGCCGAACGATCGGCCGATCGCGACTACGAACTCCGCGTTCGAGCAGATACCGAACCGGGAGAACGGGGCGCTCACGGAGTTCGTTTAGACCGAGCAGTACGAGTTCGGTGAGTTCGTTTTGGCTCGTTCTATTCGTTCACCTCGTTTCGATTCCGGAAGCGGCGGAGCCCCGGTACGTCGTCGACCGGGGTCAGAACAGGCCGGGAACCAGAACGTACGTCAGCAGCATCCCGAACAGGCCGGCGAAGACAGCGAACAGCGCCATCGGGATGATCGCTTTCCGCAGGAGGTCGCCTTCACGCCCAGTGATTCCAACGACACCACAGATAGCGGCCACGTTCAACACCGAGACCATGTTTCCGAGGCCGCCGCCGACGTTCTGCAGGCTGACGGCGATCACCCGGGAGACGCCGACCGTCTCGGCGGCGTTGTACTGGAGTACGCTGAAGAGGATGTTTGAGGACGTGTTGCTCCCCGTCATGAACGAGCCGATAGCGCCGATCCACGGCGAGATGAGCGGGAGCAGGCCGCCGGCGCCCATCGCGAGCGCGCGGCTGAGTGCCTCCATCATGCCGAGGAGGTCGGCGGTGTTCGTCTGCGACTGAATCATTATCTGCGTCATCGAGACGGCGATAATGAGCGTGAGGGCGGCCGGAGCGATCTGCTGGATCGACCGTCGCCACGCTTCCCCCATCTGTGTGGTGTCCATCTTGTGAAGGAAGCCAGTGAGGATCGCGATGGGGATGAACGGCATCGTTCCGGGGAGATAGAGGTACTGAAGAGTGTATCCGAGTTCAGTACCGAGGATCGAGTCGAGTCCGACGGAAAAACTCTGGATCCAGTCGAGGACGGCGACGCCGGCGACCGTGAGGTCCGGCCACCGCGTGACGAGCAGTGCGAGCGCAACGAGCAGGTACGGGGTCCACGCCAACAGCACAGACATCTCCTTTTTGGGTTGGTCACGGGACACCTCGTCAAGATCGAGGCCGCCGAGCCACGTGTCGCTCCATGTCGATTCCTCGGGGAAGTCCCACTGGTCATCAGGGATGAGGATATCGTTTTTTGCGAGCAGGAGACCGATGCCGAGCACCACGAACCCTGCGGCGATATCGGGGAGTGCAGGCCCGACGAACCACGCGATTACCAGCTGTGTGCCACCAGTGACGACGCCGAGCAGGAGCGCGAACGGCGCGATGGGGAGAGTGCTACGCACGGCGGTTCCGATGCTGCGTTCACCGTCACCGTTCCCGAACCAGTACGTCAGGAAGAACACGCCGAGCAGTCCCCAGAACACGTACGTCACTCCCGTGACGACGCCAGTCCATGCGGAGACCATCGAGAGGAACTCGGATACACTCACCGACCCGGACAGCGCTGGGTCGATGACGGCACCGGTGCCGCCGATGACAGGCGTGCCGGCGGCACCGAACGGCGGGTTCGGGGCGTTGAAATAAAGCCCGAACACCGCAGCGGCCAACGGGGGGAATCCGAGGCCGATGAACAGCGGTGCGGCGAGTGCTCCCGGTGTCCCGAACCCGGCTGCACCTTCGATGATGGTCATGAACCCGAGACCGATGAGCAGCACCTGGATGCGCCGGTCTTCTTCGATCTGCCCGAAGTACCACCTGATCGTAGCAATGGCGCCACTCCCCTCGAGGTAGTTCATCAGGAGGATCGCCCCGAAGACGATGAGGATGATGTCGACGGCCTGCAGCGCGCCGTAGACGGCCGAGGCCACCAACCAGGTGGGCTCCATACTCCAGTACGTGAGTCCGATTCCGGCCGCGAGCAGCCACCCGACACCCATTGCGCGGGCAGCGGACCACCGGAGCCCAGCGAGCAGTACGAACGCGACGCCGATCGGGACGACGCCGACGAGAGCCAGTATGAGAACATTAGGCATGGTTGGAACTCTCCACTATTGGGCCATCGCATAACCAGCCATATGTAACTTACTTTCTGTATGATATGTACCTGCAAATACGGCCGGATCGGGCGATTATCCATAACGAAAGAAAATCATGGTCGGGCCGGAGAGGAAACACCCATTAACTGTTGGTACAATTTTTTGGGACATGTCAGCCGAGCCAATTGCGACCTTCGAGTCGTCACTCGACGAAGTCGGCGTCGAACTCGTGCGAACCACGGCCGACGAGTTCGCGTCGACGCTTTCACCCCTGCTCGACGCGCCCACAGTCGGCACCTCACTCCCCTTCGAGACCGTCTCGCTGCCGGACAGCGTCGAGACCGATCCGTCGATCGCGGACCTCGAGGCCGCGGCGACCGGCGTCACTGCTGCCGGCTACGGCATCGCCGACTACGGCTCGGTGATCATCCAGGGCGGTACCGACGGCGAGGAGCCGGTGAGTCTCTATGCGGACGAACACGTCGCCGTCGTCGCCGCCAGCGACGTGCTGCCGGACATGGACGCGACGTTCGACCAGCTCGCCGAGGATATCCGGAACGGCGTCGGACAGTCCATCATCGCGACGGGGCCGAGCGCAACCGCGGACATGGGCTCGCTCGTGACGGGCGCTCACGGCCCGATGGATGTGACAGTCGTACTCCTGGAGGACAAGTAGATGAGCGCCGACACCCGCCGGCAGAAGGCCGAGCGCATCCGCCATCTCCTCGACACCGAGGGCGACGCCGTTCACGAGAACACCCAGGTCTTCAACGAGGGCCGGTACGAGTCCACCGCGAATCTCGATGACTACGACGAGTTGAAAAACGAGGCTCGTGCCATCAAGGAAGACGCTATCGAACGCCTCCCTGAACTGGTCGACCAAGTCACCGAGGCCGTCGAAGCCAACGGCGGCAGCGTCTACGTCGCCGACGACGCCGCCGACGCGAACCGATACATCGAGGAGGTCGTCGACGGCCGCGACGTGGTGAAGTCGAAGTCGATGACGAGCGAGGAGATCGAGGTCAACGAGTCGCTCGAGGCACGCGACGGGGACGTCTGGGAGACCGACCTCGCAGAGTTCGTCCTCCAAGTCGCCGACGAGGCTCCCTCACACATCGTCGCCCCGGCGATCCACAAGTCCCGCGAGGAGATCGCAGCCCTGTTCAACGAGGTGTTCGATCCCGAAGAGCCCTTGGAGACTGCCGAGGAGCTGACGCGATTCGCTCGCGAGTACCTCGGCGAGAAGATCTTGGACGCCGAGGTCGGGATGACGGGCGCGAACTTCGTCACCGCGGACACCGGCACGCTCGCGCTGGTCACGAGTGAGGGGAATGCCCGCAAGTGCGTGCAGGCGACGGACACCCACGTCGCAGTCGCGGGTGTCGAGAAACTCGTCCCGAGTGTCGAGGATCTCCAACCGTTCGTCGAACTGATCGGGCGATCCGGGACCGGCCAGGACATTACCTCCTACATCTCGCTGTTCACCCCGCCTAGTGACTCCCCCACCTTCGGCGGGAACGAACTCGAATCCGGCGACGACCGCGAGTTCCACCTCGTGCTCATCGACAACGGGCGGATGGAGATGCGCGAGGACGATCAGCTCCGCGAGACGCTGTACTGCATCCGGTGTTCGGCGTGTGCGAACTCCTGTGCGAACTTCCAGCACGTCGGCGGCCACGCCTTCGGTGGCGAGACGTACTCCGGCGGCATCGCCACCGGCTGGGAGGCCGGCGTCCACGGCGAGGACAGTGCCGCCGAGTTCAACGACCTCTGTACGGGTTGTAGTCGGTGTGTGAACCAGTGTCCGGTGAACATCGACATCCCGTGGATCAACACGGTCGTCCGAGACCGCATCAATCGCGGGGAGGACGGCGACTTCGACTTCCTCGTGGAGGGGCTCACCCCGGACGAGGAGCCCGGTGGGGTCGACCTCCAGAAACGGCTGTTCGGGAACTTCGACACCCTGGCGAAACTCGGGTCGGCGTTCGCACCGCTCTCGAACTGGGCCGCACGGACCGGTCCCGCGCGCTCGCTGCTGGAGCGAACTCTCGGCGTCGACAGCCGCCGTGAACTCCCGGAGTTCGAACGTGAATCACTCGTGGAGTGGTTCGAGAAGCGGGGGCCACACGTCGGTCGCGACGAGGCACGCCGACAGGTCGCACTCTACCCCGACGCGTACACGAACTACGTGCGCACGGAGCGCGGGAAGGCGGCCGTCCGCGTCCTCGAAGCGCTCGACATCCGCGTCGACGTTCCGCCCGCAGGCGAGAGCGGGCGCGCCCCGCTCTCACAGGGGATGGTGTCGACGGCCCAGTCCAACGCCGATGCCGTCTACGACGCGCTCGCGCCCGCCATCGCGGCAGGTCACGATGTCGTCGTCATCGAGCCGTCAGATCTTGCGATGTTCCACCGCGAGTACGAACGGCTCCTTCCGGAAGACGACTACGCCGCGCTGCACGAGCAGAGCTACGAACTCATGGAGTACGTCTACGGCCTGCTGGAGAACGGGGGGGATATCGATGTACTCCCTGGCGGCGACGACGAGCGGATCGCCTACCACAGCCACTGCCAGCAGCGGACGCTCGATCTCGAACCGTACACGGTGGCGGTGCTCGAAGACTGCGGGTTCGACGTGACGACCTCGGACGTGGAGTGTTGCGGGATGGCTGGAAGCTTCGGCTACAAGTCCGAGTACTACGAGCTCAGCGTGGACGTCGGCGAGACGCTCGTCGATGAATTCACAACGGAAGACACCGCGGACCGTACTGTCGTCGCCAGCGGGACGTCGTGTCTCGAGCAACTCGACGCACTCCTCACGCGCCGGCCCGCACATCCGGTACGGCTACTCGATACACAGTAGTCCGGCCCGGATGAGAGGTCGCTATAGGGTGTTCCGGCGGCAGTAGTCTTCCCTTCCAGAGCTGTTCGGTCGGGGGAGAGCGGGATAATTAGTGTGCTGTCACACTGAATCGGTTCGCGCGGGAGACGTCATTTCTGGCAGGAGTAGGAACTGGAGCGACGCTGAGAGCAGATGTCGGGGAAGCAAGCGAACATTCCTGCATGGACCTGCCGGGAACTCAACGGATGTGCGTTCTGCGACGCCCCGCCCGGTACCGAGGCTGGCGAGGCCCACACCGGGGGCCAGGACGAGCGGGTCACCTACCCGATCTGCGTCGACTGCGCGATTCAGACGGAGCCGGACCCGATAAGCGCGATCACAACGACTGTGACGGCTGTGGACTGGTCGTCCACACGCTCGGGGCTCTCACCCGGTTCCGGGTCGAACTGGGACATTTGGAAGGCCCATTGCAACTGTGCGCTCGCTGTAGTCCCGGCGGGCTCGCAACATACTGGACGCGCGACCTCGGGGCGCACGTCGTCACAGACTGACGCACCGAGCAGTCGTCGACACGGGTGACACGGCGGTAGATCCACTATCTTCAACTGGTGAGGGCTCCTCAGGATGCCTATGGATTGCCCCGCATGCGGCTCTCCAGTCACCCTCGAGGTCGGACCGGACCGGCCGCTTTCGACGTCGCTGTCCGACGCAGTCCTTGCAGCAGAAGAGGATGAGCGGATCGAGGTGAGCCGAGACTGTTGGGACTGTGGCTGGCACGAAATGCGGCAGCTCCGCATTGAATCGATCGACACGACCGCGGGCGACGAGACTGCCGTCGAGCGAGCCGGCCTCATCGACGAGATCACCGATGAGCTCGCGGAGATCGATCAGGTCACAACGCTTGAGGAGCTCCTTACAGAGGCCCGCCGGCAACGAAGAGCCGACCCAGTAACGACTGATACGGACGGCAATGCCACTGAGTGACTGGATATGTCTGATACAGAGCCCCGCTATGACGTTCGTGAGCAAACCGGGGATCCTGACCACGCATCGGTCGACGATGTGATCGACCTCGTGGTCCACCGGGCGCAGAACCCGCGAACGGAGCACGAGGATGCGCAGTTCGACAGGACGATGGCGACCGTTATCGATACCTACGGGACCGAACCCGTCCGCACAGTCATCCACCGCGTTCTCGTCGACAACGAACCGTTCCGGACCGCCACGAACGGTCTTGAGATGCGTAATGTCGACGGCGTTCGGATCGGGACCGCAGCCAGCTGGTCCCTCGAGGAGTTGAACGCACAGGACGACGGCTGAGACTGGCCGGACAATCCCGTCACCCCCTCGATGTGCAATCTCTGTGCAATCGCCGAAACGGTTATCCGTCTATGTGCAGAACTTGCACATAGAATGAGCGCAAGCGATGACCCACGACGAGTCCATTTCCAGTCGCCAGAGTATCTCGTCGACCGGCTGGATGCGATCGCGGAGCTCTTCGACAAGGATCGGACGGATCTGCTTGTCGAGGCGATTCGTGAGTACATCGAAGACACGGCCGACAGCGAAACGTTCCAGGAACTTGTCGCCACGAAGTACTACGACGACCAGCTTGAGTTCGAGACGGTCAAGCAGTTGGTCGGCGCCGAAACTGCCCAGCGTCTCCGGCTTCTCAAAGCGGATCTCGAGGATGAACCACTCGATCTCGCTGCTCCCGACGACGTGGACGTCTACGATGGCGACGCGACGGCGGTTGAGCCCGCAGCCGACGATGAGCAATGAGCGGCCGGCGACTGCGAACAGTCGTCGCCGACACCAGCGCGCTTGTTAGTCTCGCGGTTCCCCGAGCCGACGGGGCCGTCGGTACCGATACCCCGGACCCATTTCAGTATCTGCTCACGTCGTGTGACGTGGTCGTACCGTCGGAAGTGGTCGCAGAACTCCGTGACATCACGCAGTATCAAGACATCCACGCCGCGGCTGCGAACAACGTCCTCGCGGCCCGCAGCTACTACACGGTCGCGGACCCCTACGAGCGCGAAGAGACACCAGACTCGCGCCCGACGTTCGGCCTCGACGACGGCGAAACCGACGGGATCGTTCTTGCGAACGCGCTCGGGGTCGACGGGTTTCTCACCGACGAGTTCGGCGGGACAAACTTCCCACTCATCCACGCCGTGCTACAGGGGCCGCGGATCGTCCCGACGCCGCGGCTCATCGTCGACTACGCTCGGAACGGACATCTGAGCCCCGAAGAGGCGCGAACGCTGATCACGACGATTAGCCCACATCGGAGCTGGGAGAATAGTCCCTACGTCACGCAATTGCTCCACCGTCTCGAAGAGCAACCGGCCTCCGAGTAGCGACGCCGAATACCCAGCGCCGGCGACGACACCCGAAAGCCCTCGGCCGCTCGGCATCCCGCGACCACCGCTGCGCGCCTCGTCCCTGCGGTGCTTGCGGGGTCGGGGGACGACCGAGGCGGCCTCGCCCTTTCTAAGTCCGCCAGGACGGTAGCTGGATCGCCGAGTGTCGCAGCCGGCTGGACAGGTGTGTACGTCACGGCCCGCCCCGCTCGCCGCTGCCGCCCTCCGCGTCGCTCGCGACCGACCATTCCGGGCTGCCTGCCTGCAGTAACGGGCGGGCTGCCGGGCTAAAATGAATGTGCCCTCGGCGCCAGCGCTTCTCCCGTTTCGGTCCCGGACTTCCGGAGGCTTCCGGGACTCTCCGACCCGCGACGGACGTAGTTGCGTCGCGGGCGAAACGGGGAATGCGCTGGCCGCTCGCTCCGGGCGGGTCGGCGCGCGGTGCTAGTTGGGGTCACCGCACTCGGGCGCGCTCTCGCTCGCGCCCGGTAGGGCGCTCGCGAAGGCGCGAGCGAGAGCGCGCAGTCGGTGCTATCGGACGTCGACAACGTCGGAAAACCGCGATGCTTGGGACATCGCGGTGGCGGCGCGCAAGCGCCTTCAGTGGTATCTGGAGGATACCAATGTCAAGTAACAACTCGAGTCGCAAGGTCGTTACGGTGGATGAACAGGCATTCGAACGAACCGAAGACGCCGGCGTCGACGAGGACGGCTTCGAGGTCGTCGACGATAAGCCGGAGTTCCAGGCGACGGTCCAGCAGGAAAAGCAAGCGAAGGTGGATTCCAACCACCCAGACGGCATCGTCCAGGACGTCTCGCACCTGCCCCTCGCGCAGGAAGAGAAGATTCGCGCCCGGGAGGCCGAACTGGAGCACATCAGCGCCCAGGCGGAACTCGGCACTCAGGAGGGGCGGGCGAAGCGCACGCGAGCGGTCGTCAGCGAGCAGTGTGGTCGTAACGAGCCGGCGCCGGCGGAGCGCACGGATCCCCGAGAGAAGCTGCCGCAAGAGGAACTCGCGGCAGTCAACGAGCAGGCGATGCGGATCAGCGACGAAGTGCAGGGCGGCTGGTCGAGAGCGGTCGTCGCGAAGCAGCTGGCCGAGAAGGTGCAACGTGGGCGGGACGTCACGAAGGCGGTGCTGGAGACCCTCGAGGAGCTGAAGGCAGCGCCGGGGGCAATCGTACCCATCGCGGACGTGCCGGACGTCCCGGTCGGTGAGGTGACGGTTGAAGGTACAATCGAGACCCTCTGGGAGCCTTCCTCCTCAAGCATCCAGCAAGTCGGGCTGATAGCAGATGAGAGCGGGAAAATCAAGTTCACCTGCTGGGAGAAATCCGGGCAGACGGTGGTGCGAGAAGGTCAGACAGTACGGTTCCGGGCAGCAGCCAAGAACTGGTACGAAGGCCGGTGCTCAATCGCGCTGACCGGGTGGTCGGATATCCACTTCCCGGAGCGCGGCCGCTGGTGGGAAGAGTAGCCAGCTGACGCAGCCTTCTTTTTTGCTGTGTGCCAGACCAGACCCAAGCCCCACCGCCCCACCCTCCGCTCCGTGCTCGCTCTCTGCGGTCGCTGCGCGCACAGCCACGACCTCAATCACGAATCGACATCGAACTCAGAGAGGTCGACCTCTCGGTAAACCCATTCTTCGAAAGCAGCATCAATCAGCTCTTCGAGGGAGCTGTAATCGGAATTAGTTCGAATCGTTGTGTCCACGGCCTCTGGGAGATCGTCTACATCCGTCATCTCGTCAAGGTTGACCGGAAGCGCGTTCTCAAACGCCAATTGTGACTCGAACTCGGTCTGCTCACGTACGAATTCATCGGTGAACAACACTGGCGCGCCCACGTGATTTAGAGCAATATCGACGATATCTTGATCGGCCCACTCCTCCAGTCGGTCTCGTTCGTCCTCTTCTAGTTCTTCGGCAGCCGCTGCGAATGTATCTTGGATGTCGCTCACGAGTTGTTCCATTCCCTTCATTTCCGCCACATGAGTCGCAGACGACTGCCACTCAATGAACGCAAACGTGATTTGTGCCAAGGAGACAGCCGTTAACTGGCCTGGACGGGCGAACCCTGCGTTCGACGGGCCAGCCAGTAGGAGGTCAGGCTGTTCAACGTCGGGGATATCGATGATACCGAGCCGGTCAAGCGTCCCCTTCGACCCTCCATGGACCGATTCGCTGGCTAACCGGTAATATGGCTGGTAGTGGTCCAGATCGCCAGCTTCCTGGAGGCCCCTAATCGACGGCCCGCCACCACCCTCGTATGCGTCTGCCGCCCACCCGGTTCCGTACCCGTTATCGTCGAAATCGGATCCAAACCGCTCTACCAGCTCCACTTTCCCCTCTTCGAGTGAGGCCATCGTCTCATCCGCGATCTGTTCCTCATCAAGGTCGTCTGCGTGTTCTTGATACGTCTGAGCGAAGTAGTATTCCCAGAGATACCGGTAGTGCAGAAAACGCTCGGCTGTGTCGGAGCCTGCTTGCTTGATGAAGGAAGTGGTAATTGAGAGTTCGTGAAGGGATCTCCATCGGGCAAAGGCTCCATCAGCAAATCCACCTTTGAGCAGGTGGTGGATCTCCATCGCGACCTGTACTGCCCGTGCGTGAAGTCGCGTCAGAGCGTCAAAGACGAAGTCCTGTTCCTGAGCTGCCTGGAGCCGATATTCCGAGTTGATTGCATCACCCGTTTCCTGCGACCAGATAATGAACCGTTCAAGCAGTTCCAAAGGTTCCCCCCAGCGATCTTCGATCCCGCGCTGAAATTCTGCCTTGGTTTCATAGAGCCGTCGCAATCCCTCGTCATCCTCGCGGACCTGCTGGTACATACTATCCCCAACAGCCTCAATGACCTCGCTGGTAGCTTCCGCGATCTCGTCTTCGGTGGGTTCCTCATCGAGTTCTCCTTCTTGGAGAAGTTCCAG
The DNA here is from genome assembly GCF_014647115.1 of Halarchaeum rubridurum. GTDB lineage: Archaea > Halobacteriota > Halobacteria > Halobacteriales > Halobacteriaceae > Halarchaeum > Halarchaeum rubridurum. The sequence continues at coordinate 76,015 of NZ_BMOO01000006.1, read as the reverse complement.
AAGCTGGTCGTGGATTGCCTGAGAGAGTGGGTCAGTGTCGTTGGGCATGCTGAGTTACTCTTTCTCGTGTTTCAGTAGAGTGGATGATGGAGCTTTGGGAGCAATTGGCGTTTATTTACCCCTCAATGGGTGAGGGGCTTGCCGTACTGGCAAGTTCCCTGAACACGGTGAGAACCATGGCAACCAGAGACATCTACGAAACTGGCTTTGACGAAGACGTCCGAACGGAATCGAGTGCGAACCAGTGTCCCGAGTGCGACGGCCGGGTCACCACCAACGCAGTCGAAACCATCTGCGAGGACTGTGGCCTGGTCATCGACGAGCAGCGGATCGACCACGGGCCAGAGTGGCGAGGGTTCGACGTAGACGAACGGGAGCGCACGGGTGCTCCGTTGACGGCGGCACGACACGATCGAGGGTTATCGACGGAAATCGGCCGCGGGACCGATGCGAACGGGAACGAACTCTCGGGACAGAAGCGACGGCGGCTCGCTCGGATGCGGCGTGAACAGACCCGTGGGCGGTTTCAGTCGAAAGCTGAACGCAACCTCGCACACGGGCTTAGTGAAGTCCGCCGGATCAGTAGTGCGCTCGAACTATCTGAGACGACCCGTGACCAGGCCTGCCAACTATTCCGTAGCGCTCAGAACGAGGACCTCCTGCAGGGTCGGTCGATCGAGGCGATGGCCGCCGCGAGCGTCTACGGCGCGTGTCGGTGTAACGAGTGGCCGCGAACGCTCGACGACATCACCGAGTCGGCGCGCGTCAAGCAATCGCGGGTGACGAACGCATACACGACGCTGAATACGGAACTTGGCTTGCCAGCCCAGCCCATGACACCCAGTGCGTTCGTCCCGCGATTGGCATCGGAGCTCGATGTCTCCGATCAAATACAGCAGCGGGCTCGGCAGCTGGCGGAAGCATCCGAATCAGCTGGAGCCAGTACAGGAGTTCGGCCCTCCCGGTTCGCCGCAGCCTGTCTGTACAAGGCCGGGTGCGAACAGGGGCAGTTGCTCACGCAGTCGGCCGTCGCAGAGGTTGCAAATGTCTCATCGGCCACCGTCCGGACCCGCCGCGACACGCTGGACAAACTGGCTGTGTAACGCCCCCCACTATTGCTTTTCGAGTGTCTGTAGGGGAGTGTCATAGAACGCTTTTAGCGAAGTTGATCTCATCTATCTCTACGGTGAACACGCCGATAAGTGGAGATGTATATGGTACAATATTGCGAGGAGAGTATCCCCGTTCAGCAATACCAATATTAACATATCGTCAACTCCGCAAGGACGGTATGCATTGTCGCGTCGGTGAGGTACGGAGCCAACTACTTGAAAAATCGCCGACTGAATTCGAAACGTTTGTCGCGACGCTATGGGAGAATCAAGGGTGGGTCACCAGCGTGACCACAGCGTCTAACGATGCTGGTGTTGATATTATTGCTGAACGCTCTGGCCTCCACGATGAAAAAGCCGCGATTCAGGCGAAAAAATACGCGGTCTCCAACAAAATCGGCCGACCGGACATACAGCAGTATGATACCCTCCGACGGCAGGACCCCGATGTTGATTTCGTCATCATCGTCACGACGAGTGGCTTCACGCAGCAAGCGGAGCAGCTTGCGAGTCAGCTCAACGTTAAGCTGGTTAATGGCGAGGCACTCGCTGAAGCAGCGCTTGATTCACTCGCTGAGAGTCAGCTAGCCACGCTTCTGGGTACAGCCCCACAAGATGACAATACGGAATCAACGCCAGAGCAGGGTGGTTCATCGTCTCCAACGGAGCCCGAAGAACAACCCGACCCGGAGGAACTGTCGGCTTCGGAGCTTGCTGACAGTCTTTCTTCCGAGCTCACGGAAGACGATTTGACGGAGAAAGAGGCTCAATTGGCGAACCTCTACGAGTGGTACTGGGACCAACGGAACACGGATTTCAACGGGAATGCTGGGTCGTCGCTTGTGTTCGAATTTGACGCTGTCGACAATCTGGAAGTTTATCAATTCCTGGTCGGCTTACACAGTATCGAGTTTACGGACACAAAGCGAGCCCGGGAAGCGCGGAAGACTGCACAGCAGTACAATTGGGACATCGATAATTGGGAGCCAAACAGGCGTGCAGGGGCACTGTTGAATCTAAAGCCGAACGGAAATATTGGAGAGAAATTCGACCCAGCGTTTGAGGCTCGGTTCACCCGGATTGTGTTTGAGGGATTTCTGGATACTGACCTACATACGGTCCGCTTGATTAAGCAGAATCCTTTCGATGGGAAGACTGAAGCCAGAACTCTCAATCTGAGCGAATTCGAGTAGGCCGGCTCTGTTGAAAGCTTATAAAGCGTACTGGATTCATGCGCTGTCTGTACCGTTCGTCGGGGAGTCGCGGAGAAAATCTGCGGACCGTTCTATGACACCCCTGTCTATAGGCTGATTGACTCAAGAGTGATTATTTAAACCCGAAGACAAAGTATGATACGGCCAGACCACTCTATGACCGACCAGTACGCCGACTACGAAGCCCTCCGACCGCTCGGCGAAGCGACCCACGTTCCCGACGCCCAACTCGCCAGTAGTAGTGGCGAGCCCCGGCGGCAACGCTCTGGTGGCGTCGATGCGGGCTATCCGGACGACCCGACAGCAGATGAAAGCCAGTGCGCTTCCTGTGGAGCGTCAATTCTCGCCGGCCAGTCGAAGTGCCGATTCTGTCTCACAAAGCACCTCAATGACGCCGACGGCCAGGACATATCGGACGCCAGCTGGTCGCTCCTCCACGTCGTCCAGATGCTCGTCGAAGCGTCGACGTTCTACGGCGCCGTGGCAAAGGGGTCTGCTGCAGCCACCCTGCTCGCAAAATCGGACGCCAACCCAGCAGTCGATAACTGCCAGTTGATCTACGATCTCGACGAGGAACCAGCACCGCAGCTTACCGACCAGTGGCCTTCGCTCCCCTCGGCAGTACGGATCTCATCGGAGTGTGGCGACAGGTACTCGCGGCTGCTCGTGAGCGGACGACGTGGACAGCGACGACGCAGTCCCGTCACGACGACGAGCACACGACGTTTCTCTACGACGAGGAAGCGCAGTTCGCGTCGAGGACCGTCTTGCAAGCCTCCGTGAGAACGCAGATGGCGACCTCTGGCTGGTGCCAGCGATTGCGCTCCAGGAATCCGTTGACAAGACCGATACCGAACAGCCACGACGCGAGCGTCCAAGCAGAACTCACCTCAAGTGTCGGGAGCGTGATCGAGAGACTAAACATCGATTCCGCGAATTCGAAACCGTCCCCGATGACGAGTGGACCGGACAGCCCATGTGGGAGTGTCAGCGGTGCGGGACACCCCGCTATGGGCCCGAACCCGAAGCTGGTCAATAGAGACGGTGCCATTTTAACCAACGAATCCTGATCTTGATTCGTTCTGTTGGTTAACTGGAGGCAAATCCGTGATCACCCCTGGACTGCCCTGCTGACTGCCCGCCGGTGTTTTTTCGCGCCGCAAATTGGCGGAGGCGCACACATGGACCCACGAAACACCCCCGGCTATCGGCTCCACCGCGCGCTCAGCAATCTTACCAGCATCGACAGCGAGCAATTGGAGCCCGCCGACCGAGAGCGAATCAACACGGCGACAACGCTCCTCGAGCAGGTGGGTTTTCTCACCCGACCAGATACGACGGAGAACAGTGACACCAACGGAGAATCCTGACTACACGACGTGTCGACAGCGCAGCGTCCCGTGGCCGCCACAGCGTGAACGGTTGTTCACCCCCAGAAAGGGTGCGGGGGTATGAAAACGCTCCCGAGGACAACCCATGGCAACACTCCAAGCCGCAACGACATCGACCGGCGCACTCGTAACGAATCCATAGGCCGTCCGCAAACTCTGTGAGGATCACTGCTTCGGGACGCTCAACTGGGACGTGGACGACGACGGCAAACTCGTCATCTGGGGCTACGATAGCTTCGAAGTGTACGAGACGAAAGAAAACGCCCTTCTCGACTACGACGGTGGCATCGTCACCCACGAGTTTCTCCACTCGCTCGCGGAGTATCTCGAACCGGACGAAGAATTTGACATCCAGACGGACGGATTTACCAAGTGCCGCTTCCCGGTCTTGGCGAAACGGTACGTCGTTCGCGACGGCGAAGTCCTTCACGCGGACCTCAGTTCCCCCGACCCGATCGACGAGTAGCGTTGTTCGTCCCCCGGGAGGGGTGCGGGGCGATCCAGTCGCGGTCGCCCCGTGAGGTGATTCCTCGATGGGACACCGCGCACCCGTTGCGTACGAACGCACAGACGGACAGTACACGCTCCACTACAGCCATTGGGGCGCAGCGAACCTCAAGCTCAAGCGCCGAATTTCGGCTGAATCGCCGTTCGGTGGTGACGACACCGACTCCAAGTGGGCGACACAGCTGCTGGCGGAACTGGCCGATGGCCTCGAAGCAGATGCCGTCGACGGCTACCTCGCCGGCGAAGACCGCCCATCGACGGTCGTCGAGCCGAAGCCCCGTGCGACAGGGCTCACGCTCGACGAGATCGTCGCTGACCATCTCGACTACCTCCGCCACGAGGCGTTCTTCGTGGTGTCGACGACGTTCGAGGTGACCGCCTATCGGACGCTGTGGTTCGGCCTGCAGTATGACTCGGAGACGGTCGACCACGGCGAGACGGTCGGGAACGGCGCGCTCGCGACGGTGCGCTGGTACGACGGCGAGCCGGTCGGCGACGGCCACCTGCAGGGCCAGTTCGCAGCCCTCAAAGACGTCATCGGCGATATGCTCGACAAAGGCGTCTTCACGCCGTCGACGGCGAGGCAGTACCTGAAACGGAAGCTCGCCGAGCGGGTCGGAGACCGACAGGAGCTGCTCATTCCGACTGGAGAGTCACCCTTCGAGAAGGCGAGTCTGAACCACTCCTAGTTATCTCTGTTTAAATTATTATACACTGATGGTTTTTGATGCCGGCTGAATACAGGGAAGTGACTAATCAGCGGTATCGGTCAGCAGTTCATAGGGTGGGGAAAGTACCAATATGTTGGACCAGTGAATTTCTCGGTAATGGCAAGGAATCGAAGTGCTCTATTCTGTGATTACAATTTCCTCGACCTGAAAAGAGAGAAGCAGGAAGAGATGAAGAACGAGACCTCATCACTCACCTCGGAAGAGTTAGATGAGAACAGTACGGACTCACTAGCGATAATTTTCTCTTCAAAATATACTCCTTCTCAGATCGAACTTCACGATGTTATCAAAAAGGACGGAGGACAGGTTGAGAAAGAAGTTCAAAACAGAGCTGGGATTCCAACCCCCGGTCGAGGCACACCGACTAGGAAATACGAGAGGCTGAAGGTAAAGTTCCAGTTTGACGGGGATAAGAAACTATTCCGTTACAAGCCTAGCAGCTACAATTTCAGCCCTCCATTGTACGACAAGCTCAGAAAGAGTGAGGTTGTGAGATACTTTGATTTCCGGACGCAGAACCGGGATGCGGAAGAGGTGAAAGAGGAGCTTCACTCTGATATCGAGGATTGGAAGAATGATGTCCGGTTGTGGGTTGAGAACCTGAATTCCGACATCAGGCAGATGCGGGAGAAATTTGAAAACAAAGCTCGTTCGGCGATTGAAAGGCGCCGGGGCGAGGTTGAAACTAAGACAAAGGTTATGGAGGATCTCGGTGTCGATACAGGTGGTTCTGGAAGTCAAGGGTTCGTAGTCCCTGAGAAGAAGCGGAGTATTGAGCTTCCGAAGCTTGAGGACAGCAGTTCTCCGGATATTGTTCCAGACAATCATTATTTGGAGATTCTCGGGATTATCGATGATCTGGGAGTGAATATCGAACGATCTGCTGAAAGGGTTCGAGATCTGGATGAGGAATCCCTCCGTGATATTTTTCTCGCAGGGATCAACTCTCACTACGCCGGAATTGCACAGGGCGAGTCTTTCAACCGAAGTGGAAAGACTGATATTCTGCTTCCGTACGAAAACCGGAATTTGTTCGTTGCAGAGTGCAAGTTCTGGTCTGGACAGGCTCAGTTCGTAGACGCTATGGACCAGCTGTTGGGGAATCTAACGGTCCGGGATTCGCATGCGTGTTTGATGATGTTCTCTAGGAGAGCGAGGTTCGACGAGATACGTAGGAAGGCGGAGAAGGCGACGAAGAGTCACAAGCAATTTGAGACAGAGTTACCGGATTACGATGATCACGACGTGTACCGATTCAACATCGACTCAGGTACACCAGTCAGGGTCGCTGTCAAAGTATTCAACCTGAAATAATCGAGTGGGGCGACATCCTAGTTCAAGCTACTTCGTGGCAGCTGCTGTTTTTCAGGGGTCGGAATGGGTGAGCCCCGCCGTAGGCTCGTGATTCGATGATCTCAGACGACGACCCGTTTCCTCTAATTCGTGGCCGTAGCCATCTTGACCCACACGGTGTCCGGATACTTATAAGGAAAACCGTGGGTATGTGAGAATGACGATGGAGATCATCTGTACCGTCAAAGTCAAACTTGACGCATTCGTCTTTAGCTAATACTCAGAGTAATACTGAATAGCATAGATCTGGAGGTAGATTTTGTTAGAACACGACCGCTATGGGCCGAAAATAGGGACTCTAAAGAATCTGTATCGTCTACTATCAGTAGTAACAGCGGTTCAGTCGCTATATTCGCCCTAGTATTTCTTCCATACATAATATTTACACGAGATATTACCACTGGTCTTAGCTAAAGACGAATGGTCAAACTTGACGTACCTAACCCACGACGGGAAGACCTCCATCAGACTGCCGATCAAGTCCGTTACTGCGCCAACCAAACCAGCGAGTGGGCGTGGCGCACCTCAGCAACTGAACACTGCATCACTAGCAAGGCTAAAGCCGAAGAGGCCCTCTACGATCGTCTCCGCGAAGAAACCGACCTCACGGCTAACCTCGTCCAGAAAGGGATTCGCCGTGCTATCGAGGCAGTCAAAAGCGGAGTCGAAGCGTGGAAGAGAGGCGACCGGACCAGCCAACCACACTTCGACGCATGGAGTGTTGTCTACGACAAGCGGAGTGCCACCTTCCATGGTGACCACGTCTCCCTCTCAACCGTAAACGGACGGGTCGAATGCGACTGCGTGCTACCCGATGAAACAGACGGGACACCGATTGGGGACTACTTGCTGAACGAAGACTTCGAGTTCCGAATGTCCACGCTTCAGTACGACCGCTTCGAGGACGAGTTCTACCTCCACGCCCGCATGAAACGTGCCCACTGAAGACGGGGAAGACACGCGTTCGAATTCGGACACGCACAACGAGAACCCGACGGTTCTCGGCGTGGATTTGAACGTTGATGGCTCCTTCGCTGTCACCAGTACGGGCGCATTCATCGAGTCAGCGGATCAGCTCAATCATCGTCGGCGCGAGTTCGAGAAGACCCGTGGCAACCTCCAAGAGACAGGCACACGGTCAGCTCATCTAACTATCCAGCAGATGAACGATCGCGAACACCGCTGGATACAAGACGTACTCCACACCGTGGCAAATGAGATTATCCGCGAAGCCCGTCGGGTGGACGCGACTCACGTCGCGTTCGAGAATTTAACAGGTATTCGCGACCGGATGGTCCACGCCAAGCGGTTCCACGCATGGGCGTTCCGCCAGCTCTACGAGTATGTAGAGTACAAGGACGAAGCCGAGGGTGTGGCTGTCGAACAGGTGAGTCCTGCCTACACAAGCCAGCGGTGTTCGAAGTGTGGCTGTACATTAGACGAAAATAGATCGTCGAAACACCAGTTTGAGTGCCAGAAGTGCGGGTACGAACTCAACGCCGACTATAATGCGAGCAAAAACATCGCTCGCAAACTCGCCAAGCGTCTCCACCCGGGGCAGAAGTCTTCGAGTGGAGGAGCCACCTATCAACTGGCTCTAACGTCAGGGATATTGAACCTAAACGGTGAGTTTCACGACACCGGCCCTGCAGCGGCAGAATCGAAATCCACCGACAAACCCCACCCTCAATGAGCGAGGTCGTCAGACCGAGCGAAGTAGGGTGAGGTAGTTGATGACTGCGAGTTGGATTTCGACGTAACCCTCGGGTCCCCAGTTTGGGCTATGAGATATGTATTAATGCTATATTATAATGGTCAGCGCTCTCGCCAATCGTACATCTCAGTATATTTTTGCCGTCGCTTGGAGACAATTTCCTCCGCCCAGTCGACTGCCTCGGAAAGCCGCTCCTGTGGTCGGATTTCGAATTCGAACTCCTCGATATAATTGACATCTATCATCTCCGCGGTACCAATCATCCGACTAGATCCACCGTCTTCGGGGGTGAGTCGGGCGAGAACAGTCCGGTTCAATTGAGCTAACTGGTACTCGTTCAGATGGCCAGATGCCTCTCGGTCGACCATTACGCAGAACTTCGCCAGCCGCATAGTCGTTGTTACACTTCCAGAAAGGTCTTGAGTAGGGAAGTCTTCCAAATCTCGGTCGATGAACGCCTCGTATCCTTTGTCCCTGAGTTCGTTACGTACATCAAGAAGTTCAGCTTCGGTAGCGCCGCCGTATTTCCCTAATACGTACACCGCGTTATCGCTCGCGGTGATTAAGTCTGAAAGACGCTGAGCGAACGAGGGGTCTTCAGATTCGATATCCCCGCTTTTTCTTTCTCCATTTGACTGGCTTCTAGTTCGCTGTATGAAGCGGTACCTTGCCGGATCATCGGACGCTGGTAGGTACTCTGCAATATTCAGTGAGAAGTCCGTGGCTCTGATTCGATCGCGGGGGACAGTACGTGCGATTTCGCTGTTGCTGTCCCAATCGTTCGCAGCTGCGATTGCCTCTTTAACTCCGCGTAGCGTGAGTCTCGTTGTGTCCTTCTTGTTCTCGTAGAAATCCTCTCCCCGTGCGTCCACGAAACGTATCTCACCTTCCCGTTCGGCAGGCTTGTCCGTGTTCAGCTTGAGGATAGCCGTCTCAAGAGAATGGTGCTGCTGTAAATCTTCAGGAAGGTGAACTATCTGTTCAATATAATCGTTCTCGACGAGGTGTTTTCGGTATCTCTTCTCGGTTTGTCTGAAGAATATCCCTTCAGGGACAATCAGCGCTGCCTCCCCTCCCCTCTCGTCCTGTTGGGGGGTTTTCAGACACGTAAGGGCGTGGAAAATAAACGCATAGTCTGCCCGGTCCTCACGTGGCAGTTTCATTCCTGGGAACCGATTGTACGGGTTATCTTCCAGTTCCGACTTCTGCCAGTCGGAAGATATGGGAAAGTCAGATAGCACTACGTCAAATCGCTTAAGTTCACCATCAGTGGTGAATTGAGGGGCAGATAGAGAATCTCCAACGGCGATATCGCCATCCACGCCGTGCATTTCTAGATTGATACGAGCGATTCCAGCAACAATTTGATTGATGTCCTGACCAGTGACTTGTTTCTCGAGGTGGTGCAGTCCCGTACCATCCCCAAGTTGCTCTGCTGCTTGAACGAGAAATCCACCAGATCCAACTGTTGGATCGTGTACAGAGGTACTTTCAGCTATGTTTCCGGCTAGCTGAACTGACAGCTGAACGATTCTTCTCGGAGTGATGAAACCTCCTCCACCCCTCCCTTCGATTTGGTACATATGTGTCAGAAAATTATCGAATATCGGGCCGAACTCTTCCGGTGCTGCATACCCAAAGTCGAGCCGAATCTCATCGAGGTGCTCGACCAACTGCTGCAGAACATCGTCCTCTTGTAAGATCTCGAAATCTATGTTGGCAGTTACCGGCTCTACCACATCATGCACTGGAATCTCTGTGAGAGCTTCACTCAGGCGCTGACTTAGGTCGCTAGATGGCTTACAAACCACGCTCCAACGGTATTGCTGTTCGACATACGGAACCAGTTTTGACGCCTTTGTTTCCGATTTATCTTCGTTTGGGTTGTCGTCTATTCGAGCTGATTCATCAGAAGCCCGTTTGTAGTATATGAGTGGAATGAGATATTCCTTATACTTCACCGGCGAGACTGTCCCCTGGATAATGTCTATGGACGAAAGTAGCTTCTCGCCCAACTGACGGCTGACCTCGCTCATCAGTTCTGGCTATTCACTTGACAACAATATAGTTGAGGATTATTAAACTCGATCCGGCAGTTCGCTGCGAGTATCGACACGGAGACGCCCCAAATCGCGCTCCCCGCATCCGTCGAGTCGCAGGTCGAGACACAGAGCAAGCCCTACACGGCGGCCGCATTCTTCCACTTCAAGGCGACTGGCTCGCTCGAACGCCACCGCGCCTACCACGCCGCCTACGAGTCGGACGCATTCGCGGTCGACTTCGAGGCAGACTACGCGTCGGGCGACCTGACCATCACTGTCGAACGAGCGGACGAATCCTGAGAATCCGCCGTCACGAGGAGAGTTTTTCGAGCGCCGGCGATGGGTGCCGGCGCACTTGGAGCGAGCAACGAAACCCGGTTCGTCGGCGTTTCGAGGTGTTCAAGATGCATATGGTGATATACGCACTCGTAGAGGCATCGACGCACGACGACGCCCTGGCCACCGGAAAGACGGTGTTCGACCGCCTGGTTGGCGCGGACCCACACGCCGGCGCGGTCTTCGACTACTACGTCACGTTCGATGAAGAGGACACGTCCGTTGCGGGGAAGGCACGATGGGGGGAGTTGTCGACTGCAGCCCCCGTCGATTCTGGTGACGGCCAGGATCTCCTCGAGCGTGGCTGGGAGGCGACGAAGGAGGAATTCGAGCGGAATCTCGATCGGGTGAAAGAGGCCATCGACGAGCTCTCCGACGAAGAGATCATGCGCGACGAGGACCTCGCCCGCCACGCCTTCCACCAGGTCGGTGCGTACGACGGCCCGACGATCTTCCTGTACACCGAACACGGAACCGGCATTCGCCACCGTGGACAGTTGGACCGACTCCTCGAGGAGAGTGAAGAGCTCTGGATCGTACCCGCTGACGTCCACTTCTGAATAATGCCCCACATCACCAACTGGCGACGCGAGAGCCGCTCGCCGACGCTTGCGTATCGGAACACCGAGACCGGTGCGCGTGCCGTCCTGCATCGAGCGCCGGACTCCTACCGGTATAAGTGGCGCGGGGCAATCCTCGTTGACGGCTACCCGATCTGGTCGCGGGGATACAAGACGAAGGACGCGACGTCATTCCGTGACGAACTCCGGGAGCGGCCCGCACCGGACCTCAGCTGCCCGGAGTGTCCGAACGACGACGTTCGCGTCGGCGAGAAGGCGTCAGCGGGGCGAAAGTCCAGCGGTGGTACGACTGCCCCGACTGTGGGTACGAAGCCCCCTCTCGCATCGTCTACGGCGCCGAAAGGTGAGTGAGCGGTGGGCGCTGTTTTTCGGCCGGGCACGAGGTGGTGGCCCGGTACGACCGGGTGAGTCAACCAATGACCCTCGAAATACTTGACCGACACAGTGAGGCGCTGTTCGAGTTCCTCTGGTGTCCCGTCTGCGGGCAGGAGGTTTTCACTCACATCCCCTTCGAGGGGGTGTTCTGCAAGAACTGTAACACCCAGGTCGAAATCCAAGAATCCCGAGAGAGACGCGGCTACGAGGAGGCCGTGCTCGCCTGCTTCGATACAACCACAACCTGGAACCTCCACGTCGACGAGAAGCTACGTCGCGACCTGCCTATGGGTCTGCGCGCGTGAAGATCCTCGGCGCACCGGGCGCCTACAAGGTCGACTGGTGGAGTCCAGAGCCGGGTGAGGACTGGGAGCCAGTTGAGCGTGGTGAATTCGACGACATGGTGGAACCAGACGAGGTGTCACATCTCGCGTAGTGGATAGCAATCCCGCTACGACTGTGTGGTGTTGTTCCTGCGCCGGCGATGGGTGCCGGCGCACACGCGCCGGCGAGTACCGATGTCGACACGGAGTCAACTCCGATTCGTCCAACGAGTCGAACAGCCTGATGAAACGGATGGCGACGCCGGGCAATATCGGTAGTTCCCATCGTTCCTGATTGCTGACTCGATTTTTGGACGGATATGAACGAGATCAGAGCGACCGATTCATCGAGTCGAACAAAGACGGCGGTCTCACGCCAGTGAGAGCGCCGTCAGCCCAGACAAGAGGCGAAGCTGTCGCTCATGTACAGGGCTGCCGCTGGACGCGGGCAGCTTCAGCCCGCGTCCAGCGCGCTGTAGATCGCCGGGATTCCGACACCGTTGGTTGGTGCTTCCCACTTCCGGCTCAAGGTGTCGTCAAGAGCGTGATCAACCCACTCCCGGAACACCTCGAAGCGGAACCAGACGGGTAGTGCTCGCCCGCCGCGTCGCGGCGTGGCGAGCACGCCCCATCGGACAATCACCCAGAGGTTCCGTAGCAGGAAGCTCACGAGGATGAACAACAACCGAACGGCTGGATCGGTTGTACTTGTCCGCGCACGCGCTTCACGCATCGTCCGGAAGGCTGTCTCGATGGCTGAGCGTTTCTGGTAGAGAGCTTCGACTTCCTTCGGCGTGCGATCAGTCAGATCGCACGCCACGTAGGCCCGCACGAGCAACCCGTGTTTCCCTCGGTTGCCTTGTTGGTAGGAGACACAGACCGCGAGCGGGAAGCGCAGTTCCCGCTCGCTTCCCTTGTACATCACGTACTCTGTCCAGTAAGAGACGGTCGTGTCCAGTTTCTCGGCCATCTGCTTCCCACGGCGGACGATCGGAAGAGCGACTGGTGCCAGGGCATCCAGTCGCTCGATTGATGCGCCGTTGTAGAAGCCGCGGTAGGCGAGAAGTCCAGCCACGGTGAACGGGAGGGCCGCGACGTGGTCGAGCAGTCGCTCGACCGCGTCGCTTTTCGATTCATCACCACGGACGGGAGTGACTGCAACGACAAGTGGTTTCGCCCGGCAGAGGACGAATCCAGCGAGGTAGCGATGGCACTTGCTGGTGCCATCGCGGGGTTTCGTGTGACAGAGTTCGCTAGCGTCAGCGTGTGGACAACCGTGGTAGTGGATATCGACGAAGTCGAGGCAGATGATCCTCGGGCCGGGGCCGAGGATCATCGCCGCCTGTTGAGCGAAGATGTCGTTGACAGCGGGTTCGAGGTCGTCTGCTGGAACGGTGTGCAGTTGTTTGAGGGTGTAATCGTCGGAGTAGGTTCCACGAGTGGTGTCGGTGACAGCCTTGATGGATTTCTGATCGACAGCGGCTTGCAGGAGTGTTCGACGGATGATCCCGGAGTCGAAGCCGCAGCCTTCGACTCCGGGGATCGGTATCTCTGAGAGGAGATCCTCCGCTAAGGTTTCAAGGTCAGAGGCCGTAAGAACAGTGTCTGGATGGTATAGCGATTTCACAACACCCATCCAGACGCTTCCCGAGAATCTAACCTCATCAGTTGTGACTATCCCCTGACTTGATGGGAACTACCGAATATGGAGCACCTCGACCAGCCGCTGTTCCTGCTCGGACACGGCATCGAGAATCCGGCCGATGGCATCCACGGCGACGAGGAGTACCTCTCCGTCGTGGAACTCCCGACGGAGAACCCGTTCGACGAGCCGACCGAGTGGACAGTCAAAGTGAGCGGTCACTCCGCGTTCCCTCGCTGGGACGGCCCGACCGACGAGGCCTTCGAGCAGGCGAGTTGGCAGTTCCACGGGTCGCTCGAGGACGCGCTCGCAGAACTGGTCCGGGACGAAGCAGTCGTCAAGTAAAATCCCAAATCGTATTTATATACTTAGGGTTTAGAAAGACCCAGATGATTTCGAAGGCCGGACTCGCGGTGCTTGACGCGCTGAGTACCGGCCGTGAAGCAACACCGGCGGAACTCGCGGCCGAAACCGGATATTCACGTGACCATCTGTACGACGTACTCGACGAATTGCTCGCAGGGGGATTGCTCACAGAAACCCGTGGGTCCAGCAATCAGCGTCGTGTCCGCATCGCGGAACATCGAGTTACCGAAGCGTATCGAACGCTGCAGTCGGAGTTCAGCCACGTGGACTGGACGGAACTGCTCTCCCCAGCCACACTCCGCGTGTGTTGGTATCTCGATAGACCACGACACATTGCTGATATCGCAGACCGGCTCGGAATCACTCGACAAGGTGTCCATAGCGCGTTATCGCCGCTCAAGCACCGAGCACTACTCTCCCAATCCGATTCGAAGTACGCCCTCCGTGACGAAGTCTCGCCCCTGTTGGCGTTCGCTCAGGCCGCCGTAGAACACGAACATCGAGCACGAGCCCGGGAAATCGCCCCCAGCGCCACGATCGCGTGGTGCGATCCGAACCGATCCCTCGTCCGCGTACAGACCACTGAGGATACGGACGCACTCAAAGCAGCTCCGGACTGGGAGATGACTGGACTGGGTCGGTTTGCAGCGTATGGTCTACAGTTTTTCCTCGCCGGCGAGCCTCCGTTCTGGTATGCTCCAGGTGAGGAGCTAACGGCTGCTGAAGTCGTGTGCCATACACTCCTTCTGGATAGCGGATCTCGGCGGGTCAGCTATTCGATGCTGCTGATCGAGGCGGGGGATATCGATCAGGAGACACTCGTCGAGACCGCACAGTGGTACGACTTGGAACCCACTGTGAAAGCGTTGTATCGGCCACTTCAGGGCGACTTCGACAGAACAGATGATCTGCCAGTCATCCTCCCAAAGAAGGACGAATATATGGCGCTCAAAGAGCAGTACGGTGTCTCGTAACACCAACCCCGCAGTCTGGCGGAAAATTGCGACGGGTTAGATGATGCCGCCGATCACGAGTAGTCCGACGACGAGCAGCAGCGTCGCGACAACGCTTCCCCCGGCCAGCCACTTGTTCTCCATCGCCTTCTCGTGAAGCGGCATCGCGGCGTACTCCTCGCGGAACGCTTCGAGATTCTCCTCGTCGTAGAAGTACTTCGTCTTCAGCGTGAACCGCTCGGTGACTCCATAGATAGCGCAGACCTACCCCTCTGGAAGCAGCGTTACTTTGGTAGAGTCTTCGACGATCAGGGATAAAGAATATACTCCGACACATCATCCATATCTCTATTGCAATCTGAATCCATTCGGCGGCGGACATTGATAAAGGGAGCCGGTGGAGCAGTAATGACACCGCTACTTGCTTCTTCAGCAGTGACGGCAGAGCAGAGAGCCAGCGATAGCTACCAGTTTGATGTAGGTAAGGTCCCTGCGTCGGTTGGTTATCTGGAAAAGCCAAAAGGACGGCAAAAAGAAGCATGGAACGCCGCGAAGGAGATTCATGAATTGGAGCAATCCGCGTCCGACGCACTTAACCAGTATTCGGCAGCGGATATCGCAGCAGTCGTAGAGGGGGCTTCAGCTGCGCGTTCAGATCTCCGGTCGTTCAGTCGGCTTGTCGAAGTACTGCATGAGCGAGATCTGGCTGGGGTGATCGATGAAAGCTTGCTAAATTCAGTCGGAAAGCGCGCCGACATCGTAGTGCACTACGCGCCGCTCATTGGGAGCGTGAACAATGTTCTCAAGAAGGCGGAGGCGTTCGCGACTGCGGTTAGGAGTTCCACTGAGTTCGTCGATGGCCTATCGAAGGGGCAGCGAATGAAATACATCGAGTTTGTGCTAAGCATCGGCTGTCTCTGTCTTGAAGCGGGTCTGATGTGGGTTGGTGCGCCATTCAAGCTCGCGTGGAAAGGAACGCATAAGCTCTTCTTCGCCCGTAGTGGGACCCTATTTCGTCTTGGGCGCTACGGAGGTGACCGCTTCGTCGCGTTCTTCATGAGTGAAGTCCACTGGGAGCTCCGTGAGGCCCTGTTTGACGATATTATCACCACCGAGAAAGCAAAGTGGATTACCACCCAAGTGAACGGTTTCAGAGAAGAACCACAATTTACTGCGGTCCAATCTGATGCTGAGTCACTCACCAGCGACCGTCCAACCTTTGATATTTCTGATTACGAGGGGTACGAATTCGCTGAGGATCAGACCAATAAAGCTTCAGACACCGGATCAGAAATATTGGACGGGGTTGCGAAAATCATCCCGAAATCTGTCACGGGCGGTGGCTCATCAGGGAAGCCACTTGTGTTGAAGTCTACGATGGATTGGGAGAATACACAACCTGAATCCGACTCTTTATTTTCTGGGTTCTAAAAACAAAGGGAGGACAATATAGTCTAGCCACCTTCGCTAGTGTTTCTCTACTACGAGTTGGATATGGAACCAGTTGTAGTGAGGCAAAGGTTGTTCACCCTACTCACCAGGCTCGACATGCTCCACGGAACGTCGACAGCCTGGCAGGCAAAGAGCATAGTCACACTAGTCGAGGCTTAGTTGGTTCATCGAGAACCGTCTCAGCGAGAATCCTCCTGCAGACCTTCGCCGTCTGGTGGACTGTGAGTCTACCTCAATTCGACGTCGTGACAACCGGACTATTATGATGGTAGTGTCTATACTGGAATACTATGGCTATCTACGTCAATGACCCACTTAATGCGAACGACGAAGACTGGGACATCAGCAAGTTCCACAACGATGGTGAGTACTTCGTTAAGCGACCACCCTACCAGCGAAAAACCGTCTGGGATACTGGGAAGAAAAAGGAGCTAATCGACAGCTTTGTTCGCCAACTCTACGTCCCACCTGTTGTCCTCCGACAAGTCGTCCTCAACGGTAACGACCTCCGTCTCGAAGTCGTCGACGGCCAACAACGAATCACCGCGATTCAAGAGTTCTTCGAGGATGAGTTTGCACTCCCAGATAGCCCAGAACTCCGCGAACTCAATCCGGATCACGAGATCGCAGGGAAGCAATACTCGGAACTCAGTGAGGACGTCCGGGAGTATATCGACTCCCAATGTTCACTTAAAGTCATCAAACTGAGAGGGATCGATGACCCCGATGATAAACAGCACCAAGAATTAGCAACCAAGGTCTTCTGGCGACTCCAGCAGGGGGAGCACCTGACTAACATTGAGAAGAACCACAGTAAGACCTACAGCCCTGTTCGGAACTTCATCGTCCGGATGGCAGACGATATCAGTTTCGACCGAAAAAATTACGAGAGCCGCGACAACAACCCGAATCGCCATGAGTTCTTTACCCTCCTTGCACGGAATAACGACCGGCTCCAGCAGCTTTCACTCCTCGCTCGTTTCATCCTAATTGAGATTGATGAAGGCCCAACAAAGGTCACCGGCAAAGAAGTCACTAAATTATTCGACTGTACACGTGAGGGGCTTAGCGTTCACGAGGACTTAGAAGAGTTCAAACAACGCGACGAGATCCAGCGTGTCCAGCAGATGCTAGATCTGCTCACAGAACTGTACCGCGACACCGATCTCAAAAACTCAAACGACGAAATAGAGTTCTTGAACAAGGAGTATTTCATCCTCAGCCTATACTCGCTTATCCGTGAGTTAGAGTTTGGAGACTATAACTTCGGGCGAAACAACTACGATGAAGTTCGGGAGTTCACTGAAAGCTGGTTCAAGCGGTTCGAAGTCGAGGACCCAGACGACAGTGAGATGCTCCAGTTCAAGGAGGCTCGGCAGCAGAACCGGGGAGCGGTCAATAAGCGGCATTACATCCTCGAAAACGCGTTCTGGGAGGCGGAACCGAATATTCAAGAGACGGACAGCCAACGAGCATTCTCTCGAGCACAGCGAATTAAGCTCTTCATCGAGAGTGACCGTATCTGTGAGATGTGCTTAGAGGAGGGGAAAACCGAGGAGGAGGCGAAAGTCTCGTGGAGCAATTGGGACGCTGATCACATCGAGGAGCATTCTCAAGGCGGACAGACTATTCTCGAAAATGCCCGGGTTCTCTGCCCACATCATAATCGGAGCCGATAGCGAAGCAGGCACTACTGAAATTCGCGAAAACCGAGCAAACAAGACCATGAGTCACGTCACTTCTGGATTTAATATATAAGGTGGCGTATTTGAAATATCGTGCCTTGTATACTTCTCGAGACTCTTGGTTGGCCAGTTTAATCGGAAAAATACGGCAATATAATCCGATAAGTTATCTAACGCTCTGTTGAAACTCTCAATCGCTGATATAACTCTGGGGGCGTGCTGAATATAGAAAGTGCACTCACCACCGCTAGGTTTTCAGTGGCAGATGTCAATGTAAGTGATGTGGCGAAACTGCTTGCGGAAGTTCGGACAAGCCAAGGAAAAGACGTTGCAAAGGTCTACAAGACCCCCAACAAAGATCATCAGCACGAGATTAGAACGGTAGACACCCCCTCAGAAACAGATAGAATTCATGGTGGAATGGTGGAAACAAAAGACTCTATTAGGAGTAATACGAGCGATTTCCTCGACTCAATAAATCATCCTGATTCTGGCAGCAAGCTCCACGTATATCTCGCATAATTGGTCGAAGAAATTGCTGCATAAGCGCTGTGTATCGGTCACGTCGAAGCTATCAATAGATGAGGGTATCAACAGAGCCTTATCTAACTAATCGTCGCTACCAAGAACTACTTCTTTGATCGCGGTCCCAACGGCCTCTCCTAACCGCGGCGGAACGGCATTCCCAATCAGGCGATAGGCGTTCGTCCGACTTTCAGGGAACCAGTATGTATCCCTGAATGACTGGAGGCGAGCAGCCTCCCGGGGCGAGAGCGAACGCGCCTCAGTTGGATGGATATACATGTGGCCGTCCTTCTGAATGTGGGCGAGGATCGTTGATGCGGGCTGCGCCGGATTCTGCTTCTTGTACTTATCTGGGAAGATGTCGTCCCGATACGGCTGAATCTCGGTGCTCACTTGGCCGATATTCCACCCGACACCGTGCCCGAGGAGCTTGTAAATCGAGAGATCGAGATGGTTGTGCCATCGTGCTTCGTGGTTTCGAAGCGGCTGGTCTTCCCAGCAGTCTCCGTCGGGAATATTGCGTACCCATTCTTGATACGGCGAGATTGGTGGGAGTGTATACTCAGTCGCTTGGCTCGGCGGCATCTCTCCCTCCGGCGAAATTGGAGGGAGATCCATAATCGCATCTGCCACCGTCAGATATGGCTGCCGTTGCTTCCGATCGGGTTTGAATGACGGCAGTGACCCCGGATGATCCTCGCCAAGCGTCTCCTGAGCAGTATCTCCATCCTTGAGTTCAGGACGGATCGTCATCGGCTGCTCTCTTTCACGACGGTGAGGTTCGCGGTGTGTTCGCCATCGTTCGAAATCCGGAAGTGTCTCCCCAGTTCGACGCCCGACGAAGAAAAGCCGCTCTCGGTGCTGTGGAACCCCGAACTGCGCTGCATCAAGAAGAAAGTAGTCCGCAGTATAGCCGAGACTGGCCATCTCATCGAGGATGATCTCGGGGATGGGGATTTCTTCGCCGACCGGGTGTCGTTCCGTCTCTTGCTCTGTCCCAACCGGGAGTGATTCTTGGATAGTACCAGACTCGACAGTGGCAGTATCTGAGAGCATCCCGGGGACGTTCTCCATCACGAACGCTCGTGGCCGAAAGTGATCCACATACCGTAGGAAATCGAGATATAGCACATTTCGATCGTCATCGTCTACAGAGCGGTCCTCAAGGGAGCCCAGCTTCGACCGGCCAATCGTGGAAAAAGAAGGGCACGGGGGGCCACCTGCAAGGAGGTCAAGCTCACCCGGTTCAATATCTGGGCCATCGACAGCAGGATCCGTCTTTCGAATATCCGCCTCGATAGCGTGGCCACCGTGGTTCTCCTGGTAGGTTTCGACAGCTGCGGCATCATGGTCAATTGCCCAGCATACGTGATAGCCAGCTCGCTTGAGCCCCTCAGTGAGCCCGCCAGCACCACAGAAGAGATCGAATGCAGATGGCTGAGTACCCATTGCAATAGTACTGCACCCGGAACGTGGAAAGCGATTCGGAAACGCAGTCAGTCCTCAAAGGCGTCGATAACGACCGCCATATTCACAAGTTCCGGCTCATCCGGCACAACCTGTTTCTCACCGTCAAGCCGTGCTAATTCAGCGTTTTTCTTCTCTCGGAGAGTGGCAAGCTCACTCCGGTGCTTCGCGAGGACCGCACTCATGTCCTCACCCGCCCTGTCACGCTCCTCAAATGTCCTGATTTGCTCTTCAAGATCCTCGATTCGGTGCTCAAAGTAGTTCTTTGCGTGCTCTCTCCGAATCCCGACCTCCCGTTCCCGCTCGGCGCGAGCTTCTTCAGCCAAGTCATCGATGAGATCCCACGCCACCTCTTCTGCAGTCTCGACAAGTCGTTCGGCCTCAGCACTGACAGCGTCAACCACAGGATACTCCTCCACAGATGCCGGGGGGAGGCCACCAGTAATGTCAATATCCTCAGTTCGTGTGTGCCCGTTCGGCGTAACGTACACTTGGACGAGTCGCTCGGTGACAGTGTCGCCGGTCCCAGAGAGATAGCCAATCCGGTAATGGCAGAGCAGTCCAGGCGTGTCCATGCCTTCCCCTGTAGTAAGTACTGCTGTTTGGCCACCAACAGCGTCCGTGTCTAGACAGTACGCCATCATCGCCCGAACAGCGGAGTGATCCAGCGTGATGAATTCGAGATCCTCGTCTGCGAGAGCGTTCTCTCGATCAAATGTGGCACCGTCGTACCGGCTCTGGACATCGTCACCAGTCAGCTCCTCGGGCATGACGAGATCGAAGACCTCGTCGCCATTTTCAGCAGGGCCTAGGCGTCGGTTGACGAGCCCCCCACCAAACTCGCGGCAGACGGTCTCGACGAGATACGCCACGTCCGCTTCCCCAACTGTGTCTTCAGCACTCTCTTCGACAATATCCAGGATCTCCTTATCTTCCTTGCTCAGGTCGAACTTATCGCGGATAAGAAGCTCGTCGTCAACGCGGCGGACAGCCTTCTCTTGGTCCTCAACTATCTGTTCGAGGTCATCGGCGACGTCGTCGGGACTCTCACCGCTCGCAAGCGCGGACATGATCTGCTCCTCAAGGTCGACATCGTCGAGGACCAGCCCTAGCACGTCAGAGCTCATGCCGAGTGTTTCCTCGATCTCGTCAATCTTCTCCAGTAGCCGCTCAAGAATCGTGCTCTCTCTGGTGTCTTTGAAGAACAGATTCCGGATCTCGACGGTCTCATCCTGGCCATAGCGGTGGAGGCGCCCGATACGTTGGTCGATCCGCGTCGGGTTCCACGGCAGGTCGTAGTTCACCATGATGTGGGCAAATTGCAGGTTTAGCCCCTCTCTGGCGGCGTCAGTCGCAAGCATCACGTTCGCTGGTCCCTCGAATTTCTCGAACTGTTGTTGGCGTTGGGACTGCGAGAGGTCACCGTAGATCTCAGCGATATCTCTGTCGTCGAAGACCCGGCCCTTGAGATATTCGAGAGTGTCCGTGTACTCGGTGAAGATGAGGATTTTCTCCTCCGGGTCCTCGGCGAGAATGCCGTCGACGTATTCCCGCAGACGTTCTGCTTTCGAGTCGACTTGGATTGCTTTCGCCTGGTTGTAGAGGTCTTTGACCATCGAGAGCTCTTCGTCGATCTTAGCAGGGTCTGTAGAGGCAGCAGCGGCGCCGAGTTCCTCCTCAACCTTCTCGCGCTGTGCCTCGGTCAACATCTCTGGGTCATCGCGGTACTCGTCGAGAAGACTCTTCGTGACCGGTGAGAGGTCACCTAGGTCAGCACCGCCTGCCTTGATTGACTCCATCCGGTTTCGGAGTGACTGCTGAATCGCGTAGATCGAAGAGACAAGCCGCTTCTGATACAGCACCATCGCGAAGCCCGCAGCGTCGTTTTCCTCTCGGCTGGCGAGATTATAGTGCTCAGTGATGTATTCTGTGATATCCTCGTAGAGTTCGCGTTCCTGCTCGGTGAATTCGACGGGAAGCGTCTGAATGTTCTTCTCGGGGAACATCGGGGATCCGTCTGCCTCATACATCTCGTCTTTGAGACGGCGAATCATGAGATCCGTGAGCCCCTCCTTGTTCACGTCATGCTCGTCGCGGAAGCGGTACTGGTCAAGCAGCGAGATCATGAAGTAGAACTGGTCGCGTTTGCCGTTGTGTGGAGTTCCAGTCAGGAACAGCAGGCCGTCCGAGGTTTCAGAGACGACTTCCCCGACGCGATAGCGGTCGGTCTTGTCGACGCCGCGTTTTCCCTCGCGGCGTGCGGTGAGGTGGTGGGACTCATCGAAGAGTGCGATATCCCAGTCCTCTTGGATGTTCTTCAGCGCCGAGCGCATATCCTCCTGCTTGGCGAAGTCGATGGAGGTGATGATGCGGTCCTCGTGTGACCAGACGTTCTCAGAGGGGTGGGCGTCCTTCTTCGCCTGGACGTAGTCGCGGTCGTAGATGACGTAGTTCGTGTCGAACTTCTCGCGGAGCTCCTCTTGCCACTGTGTCGTAAGCGGCGCTGGGGCGACGATGAGCACACGGTCGGCCTGCCCACGCGCCGCGAGCTCCTCAATAACGATAGCGGCCTCGATGGTCTTTCCGAGGCCCACCTCGTCACCGATGAGGTAGCGGTGGTCGTAGGAGGTGAGAATTTCGTGGGCGGCCTTTACCTGGTGGGGCGCGATGTCGATCCGGTTGTTCTCAAGGGCGACGAATCGGTCCTGCCGGTGAGCGAGGTCGAGCTCGGCCGCGCGGGCACGGAGGTTGAACCGCTCGGGATCGTCGAACTCCCCCTTCTCGAGCAGGGCGTCGCTGCTGTCGATCAGGTCGGCGACTGCAGCAGGGAGCTTTTTCGATGTATCGTCGTCGGTGAGAATGTGGAGTAGGCACTCTCCGGAGTCGCGATGGTTGATTTTGACGATCTCCCCTTCGCCACCTGCGAAGCTGACCCGGTCACCGATTTCGAAGCCACAGTCGCAATCAGACACTGCTGAAAGCAAACGTGATTAGTGATGTTAATCTCTTCGTGTGTGATAGTCGGTTGGTTATCTTCAGATACAGAATCCGAACTATCGAAGCCAAACCATTATTATCAATGCTGGATAGTTCGTATCATGACTAGTTATCTGATTCGCGTCGGACTCGACTCGACCGATGCTGGAGGAAAGGGACTCGGGCCAGTAGCTCGTTCGAGCGAGTTCGACTACATTCCGATTCCGGACAGTTGTGACACCTCTGAACCAAGGAACTACCATGATCTCGATTCGCGCATTGGGGAGTCTCCTCCGGAATTTGTTGGGGTTGGTACGAACAGACCTGTTCACATGGACCCTGAGTTCGAGACATACACCTACGGTGAAGTTGGCGACAACAAGTGTGCTTCACTGAATAAGATGGAATCGGGTGATTTGCTGGTATTCTGTGCCGGACTCAAGCCGACGGACGGTCTTGATCGCCCGCGTATGTACGCTATCGGGTATTTTACTGTCCAAGCAGTCCACGACTTGGAAGGGCTATCGCCGAGCGATCGTGGCGGACTCCTCAAGAAGTTCTCCAATAATGCCCACGTAAAACGGGAAGGCCTCGGTCCTGAAACGCTCCATCCGAGTGATCCAGATCGAGACCGATATCCAGTCATCGTCTCTGGTGACCCTGATCAGAGTCGACTGCTGGATCGAGCTGTGTCCCTCTCCAGTGCGACGGCCACGGGAACAGATAGTTCGTGGTTTCAGAAATACCGGCCACTTGGTGTCGCTGAGGACCTACTCGGCCTGAACGCGACAGATCTGAAGCGATCGAACCCGAAGAAGATTCGAGGATCACCGGGGGAAGTTCGTGACTGGCTGGATAGCGACGTAGAGGTAGAGGCAGGGAGACGTTATAGTCCACCGAAGGTGTATCTTGAGAGTACAGATGACCAAGAAGCGGCCTCAGGGAGGCCGAAATTGCGGTCCTATGTAGTTGATTCAGATAGTGGGTTTGCGCCACATATCAAGAACGGGCTGCTCTCACTCGCCACCTGTAAACCCATGATCCGGAGTTCAACGAAGGTCGGTGACTGGGTAGTCGGTGTCGGCGGATCGGATCATGACTCGTCTCGGCAGATTGTCCACGCGTTCCGAGTCGAACAGACACTGTCGATGAAAGAGTACTTCGTGGACGAACGGTTCGAGCACCGTCGACCGGACGAAGATGAGAACCCGCGCGGAGACAATATCTACGCCCCACGTGAGATGGTTGAGAGGATCGAACGCGTCAGCGGTGATCAGCTACCGGATGACTCCGGGGCCGCCCCGACCGAGAGTTACGAGCGAGGATACGTCGACGATGACCTGTGCTACACGCACGTCGGCGGTGCGTACTTCCAGCTTGCAGAGGGGGGACACAGCCTAGACAACTACCAGACCGACGTCAAGAAGCAGGGGGACCGCGAGAAAGTGCTGCTGTCGGCTGATTACTACTACTTCGGCGACGACGGTACCGAGATCCCCAAGGAGATCGCGTCGCTCAGCGTACCGGGATACGGTGACCACGATGGTCGGCGTAATCATCGACGGGAGCCATCGGGGCGTGTCGACGACATTACCCCGTTTGTCGACTGGCTTCGGAATCACTTCCGACCAGGTCGACACGGTACTCCTGTGTCACGCGAGATCACACTGGACCCGGAGGAAACGTCCGGGCCCGGATGTTGAACCGCCAGTAGGCCACGGAGTATCGGCAGCCTCCCCGGGAGAGGGGTTCCATAGCCTCAGAACCCCCGACCGGCGATCGGTCACGCGAAACGCGTCGGGTGAGGAGCCTCGCTGTGTTCAGTTGTCGGCGACCGCTTCTTCCACGATCTCGATCTCCTCATCAGTCAGGTCGTAGAGGTCATAGACGATTTCGTCGATAAGCTGGTCAGTCTTCTCGATCTTCTCGTCGAGTTCGTCGGCGCGTTCCTTCGTCTCGATGTAGCGTTGGAGGTCGTCGGCGACGTCGTCGGGATCGGGCAGGGTCATCCCCTTCAGGCGGTCGATGAGTGAGTTGGTCTTGGTGGCGTTGTCCCGGAAGCCGCCGACCTCCTCATCGACGGCGACGGGGACGAACGCCTCGACCAGTGCGGCCTCCTCGTCGCTCAGGTTCGTGAGCGTGAACGCCTCGTGGAACTCCGTCTCGGTGTAGCCATAGGTGTCGGTCTCGAACTCGTCTTCGTCCTCGGGCTTGTAGCGCGCCGTCGCCTCGATGGTGACGGTCGAACCGTCGCGCTTCGTGCGAGCGCGCTGAATCTGGAGTTTCTCGTACTCTTCGGTCGTGGCGTCAAGGATATTTGAGCCGGTAGGCTGGAACAGGCCGATATCGGGGAGGTCGGGACCGTCGGCGTAGTTGCCGAGGTAGTCGAGGAGATTGGTGTTGAGATTGAACTTTTTGTTTTTGAAATCAGTGAGTTTCTTTGATGAGCTTATGATTATAGAGCAGAGGCATGATTTGTCATATGAATCTATATTCTGTTTCTCAATTAGCGTAGTCAAGTCCGTCGATAACTGAGATTCGCCAGTTTCCTGTTCATCGACATATTGATTATCCTCTTCAGGAAGAGGTAATTGCACTAAATATCCCTTTCTCACTTCCGCTAGTGTTTCTCCTTTCTCAGGATTTATAATATTCTGGTAATACCAATTCAAAAACTTTGAATTGTATAGCGCATTTATCAAGTGAATATTATATGACTCCTTTCTTGGGAGAATAGTATACATATTATTCCGCACAATAAATTGTTCCTCGTCAACAGTCGATATTAGTGAATCACCAGTTTGGCGTGTGACTATCTTTTTATCTGCGTCGTAATCTGCCGAATAGCGGGGTTCAGCTAACCAATCTCCGAATTCGATCCAATATTCCCCATCCCATTTGATAATATACCGATCAATCAAGCTCCCCCTCAAGAGAGGACGGAAATCCTCCGTCTCTTTCTCCTCCGATACAAAAGGTTTATTTTCAACTATTTTTTTCGTTTGAGGAGGGTTCCCCTTTCCTTCTTGGAACGGTTTTGTACCCAGATTTATCTCACAGATATCGGACAGTCTGGTGTGGGAAGACAGCTTGTTTTTTATAGATATTGTTTCTAAATTAGTAGAGATATTCACTGACCCCGATCCATCCCATAACACTTCTTGGCCAATAGTCGTTTCTTGGACTATATTTCCGTCAGATGCTTTCCGTATGCGAATATTCTGGGACCCAGAAGAAGAACTTGAGAAAATAATAGTGGTCGGTTCCACAGTTACTTCAGGAAAAACAGGTTCTGAATAGGTGATAAATGACTCAATATCTTGCTCTCCAAATATAAGATCCCTTATTCTATCAAAGGTTAGGTTGGTTAGCCATGTATTCGGCGTAATGATTCCAGCCCTACTATGCGCCGGTTTTTTCACTCCTATGATTTTCTCTATGAATAATAGATACTGGTCAAGTTGGTAATTTTGATATGTGAATACTTTGTTGAAATAGTCCTTTCTCTGACTGTCCAAGTGCTTACTATATGGCGGATTCCCGATCACTGCATCGAACCCGGCATCCGCTTTCCGGCTCCCGTCTTGGTCGTAGAACGCGGTCGGGAACTCCAGCTCCCAGTGGAAGAACCGCTCCTCCTCGGCCATCGCCTGCGCGCTCTTGAACCAGTCCTGCTGCTCGATTTTCTCCCAGGCTTCGGAGTGGAGAGCACGGGCCATCCGCTCGTCGGCGTCGTCGGGGACGTCGAGGCCGAACGCGTCGGCGGTGTGGACGTTCGCCATCGCGAGCAGCTTCCGGTAGAGGGGGTCCTCGCGCACGTCGTCGTAGACCGCCTCCATCTTCTTTGCGTCCTCCAGCGTCTCGTTGTCGATAGTGAGCAGGTCCTGGAAGCGGTCGGTGACGTGCTTCATCGCACGCTTGCGCGTGTGGTCAAAGGACTGCTGGAGGGTGAGCTGGCCGTCCTCCGTGGCGCCGTCGTCCTCGTCCGAGAGCACCTCCTCGATATCGCTACCGACGAGGGAGTTCCCCGTCTTGAGGTGGTGGTCGAGGAACGCGAGCGGCTGCTCCGCAGCGAGGGTGCGCAGCCACAGTGAGACCTTCGCCAGTTCCGTGGCGAGCGGGTTCACGTCAACGCCGTAGATACAGCGCTGCGCTACCTTGCGGCGAGCCCAGTTAATGTCCCGGAGTTCACCCTCTTCCGTGGTAGGAGAGCGGATCTCGGCGTCTTCGGAGTCGAGAGCCTGCCGGTCCTGCTGTTCCTGGGCGTTGATGATCTCTCGGGCGAGATAGTCCACCGCGTTGACGGGGAAGTGCCCGCTGCCCATCGCGGGATCAAGTACCGTCAGGTCGAAGACGCGGTCGGCGAACTCTTTGGCGAAGCCGCGCTCGTCCCCGCGAGCGCTCTCAGCCAGCATGTCTTCGCGGATCTCGTCGACGAGCGGGCCGAGCGTCTCATCGACGATGTACTCGACGACATATTCGGGGGTGTAGTACGACCCCGTGGCCTTGCGCTCGCCGTCGTCCGTACGGAGGTAGACCTCTCCTTCCTCGACGGTGATGGCGTCACCATCCTCGGCGGTGACGTACTCCCCATCGTCGACAGTCAGCGGCTCGGCAGCGACGTCGAGCTTGTACTCGAGCAGCCCCTCGTAGATCGACCCGAGGTTCCGCTCGTCGAGTGAGGAGTAGTCGACGAACACCTTGCCGTCACCCTCGGAGGCCTCATGGCGAGTGAGCAGTTCGATGACTTCCGCGATGTAAGCGTCACCGACCTCGTGGGATGCGAGGAACTGTGACTCGACGCTGTCGTCCGCGTCCGGGTTCGTGCGGAACAACCCCCCGTTGTATGCGGGGATGTAGAGGTCCTCCTTCGGAATCCCCTGCCCCTGGCTCCCCTGGTCGATGAGGACGAACAGCTCCTCAAGTCGATCCCAGAGGTTCGTCTGCCATGCCTGGTACTGCTGCTGGGTCTTGCTCCGGTTCTCAACGACGGTCCGTTTGAGGTCGTTCAGGCTGTAGCTCCCACTGTAGATCTCGTTGTCCGTGGGCAGGAGGTTCCGCCCCTCACTCTCCGCATAGAGGACGAAGATCAGACGATAGAGATAGATGAGCGAGCTGTCGTGAACCAGCTCGAGATCCGCCTCGTCCAAACCGTCGTTGGTGTCGAGGAAGCCTTCAGCGAGAACGCGAATCGCCTCATAGATATTCTCTTGGAGTTCTTCACCAAGATCCTCAGCGAACAGACTGGACTCATCATAGACGTCGTCGAGGAAGCAATCACCCGACTGGTCAGGGAGGAACGCTTCGTGGCGGAAGAAGAGATAGAACTCTTTGAACGCCTCGAGGTCCCCATCATCGTCGACGGCGTCGAGAAGCTTCGGGAGGTCGATCTCATAGAATGAGTCCAGACGATGGCTGGTCGGCCCATAGTAGAGCCGCCACTTCTCACCGTTCGTGAGGACCGCCCACTGGGGCGGTGTCTCTTGGAGATAGCGGTGGATCTGATAGCTCGGGTTCTCGAAGTCACGCTTCTCCTCACCCCGCGTATCGAGTTTGCGCCCCCATCGTTTCGCGTCTGCGACGGCAGTGGCCTCCTCGTAGAAGTCCTCACGGTCGAATGCCGCATCAGCGGCCTCCGCACTGGGGAAGAAGCCATAATCTGGGCGGCGCGAATTCCGCATAACCGTTTCCTCGATCTCGAAGGAGACACCGAGGATGTCGAAGATCGGCCGAATAACGTTCCGCTCAAGCTGAGCCTCGTTGTAGTCCTCGACACGGTCGCGTTTCTCGGTGAGGAGTTCGTTAATCTCCTCGAAGGCCGCTTCAACCTCGGCATCAGTAACCTCATTCCAGGGTTCGGTGTCCCGGAGGTGATCATCGAGGTAATGATTCGAGAACAGGTCGCGATTCGTCCGATAGATGGTTGACTCTGTCATTGATGGCGAGTGGGGAGCGCGGTAAGTGGGGGCGCGATAGTTATACTATACTGGGGTCCTTCCACGTGATTAATATTTCCCACCATGCCGACTGTACGCGAGTCCGGCGATTCTGGGACGATAACTCTGCACGAAACCGGTTCTGGAGGGGTGCAGCCTCAAAGGGAGATAGACACCGCTCCTTCCGAGTCGAGCAAGAACCTGCAGAGTTCGCGATATGGCGTGACTTGCGCGCCCTCAAGTAGAACACCCAGCTCGAGATACCGGTCGAAGCCGTAGTCGGTGACGTTCGCGCTCCCGACATACGCCGCATCAGAGTCGAATAGCATCACCTTCGCGTGGAGTGTGAAACGGGGATTCTCTCCATTCTGCGTTCGCTTTTCGGGTGGTACACTGTCGTCCCAGACGGTATAGTCGACGAGGGACAGTTGCGAGGAAACCCCCCGCTCGGCGGCCTGGTCAGCGAATGACTTGATAACGCCATAGTTGTGTGAATCGGCATCCGCGAGGTATCGCGTCACGATTGTCAGGTCGACTCCCCGTTCGAGCGCGTCGAGCAGGACATCCGCGAGCCGACCGAGGCCTTCACCCTCGAAGAACGGGGAGAGCAGGATGATCTCCGTCTCACACCGCTTGACTTGGCTTGCGAGTGTTGAGAGCAGCCCGTCCATACCGAAGGAGGCCGCAGTCGTGTCGCCGAATGCGGGATCATCGGGAAACGTGACCAGCGGCGTCACAGTCGTATGGGGCACGCGATCCGTGTGGGCTTCCACAATCGAGATTGCGTTCCGGGTCTGGTCGAATATGTCTCGTGTTCGGCTAGCATTAACGGTAAAGCGTGCCTCCACGAGTTCGGCATCGTAGCCCACCCGCTGCACGGCCTCGCACTCGATCAGCTGCCGGAACAGGTCAGCTGCAGAGGTACGGCTGAGCTGTGTATCTCGAGCCACTGTAGCAGGTGTCAGCCGCTGTGATCGGCCAGCGGCGACGAGGAAGATCCCCTCCAGCTCGTCAAGAAGGGCTTCTTCTCTGTCGACGATATCCGCGATCGCGAGCAGTCGGTCAGTGGTTGACCAGTGTTCATCCATCATGTGAGAGAGAAGAGGTGTGTTGTCCTGTTATAATCGCCAGAAGCCCTCGATTGACCGGTCAGTGTTCGGCCGGCTGCCGAACAGGTAGTCCCGACAGAGCACCTGGTTGAAGTACGAACAGCTGATCTCGCTCACATGGAGACAGGATAGACACGCGCCATCCCGCTGGGAGCAGACCGGGTCCATCATGCATTCGTTCCCGTGGGCTTTTGCCTGGCCGAGAAGGTCGTCCAGCTGCTGTTCGACCATGGTTGTCATCCCACCGATATTGAACTCCTCGCGGTTGTTGGTGTAGATCACCAGTGACAGCGCACGCGGGAAGAGAAACTCACTCAGATTCGTCCGGTCGAACCCGCTGATGGTGCTCGCCTGCTTCAGCAGAATGTGCGAGAGCGTGTGCAGCATCTCGAACACATACTTCGTCACCTGGCCCTCAACGGTATCTTCGGTCGTGGTGTCGAATCTACCGTATTGGTCGACCGGGTCGAGGTGGTTCAGCAGGAACGCCCACTGCTCCGCCTCGGAGAACTCCTCGATCACACCGCGTGCCTGCTCGATGTCGGCTTCCCCGGGATTCTCAGGGATTTCGGGAAGCGTAATGCTGCCTCGAACCGCATCCTCATCGCTTGTTCCCGGAATGTTGACGGCTAGCCAGAGCAACACGGCGGCCGGCTCAAGGTCGAACTGCGTCGCCTCGGTTTCTGAGGTGTCGACAAAGATCGGAGTCCCGTCACCGCTGCTCGCGTTCTGGGAGAACGCGTTCAGTCGCGCTTCATCCTCCTCACGGCCACCACGCGTGTAGCCGTAGACGAACGTCTGGACGGGGAAGTCCTCGATGACGCGAACGTTCCTGAACCCGAGCCGCTCAAGATCATCCGAGTAGGTCGAAATCTTATCGGCCTTCTGTGGGAACTCCTCACGGCGAGCGTCCTGCTCGAGTTCCTCTATCGTGTGGGCGGTGAGCTCCTCGAGACTGAGCACATACTGGAGAAGTTCGTCCCCCGCATTCGTCATCTCCTCAGAATTCTCGCCTCCATCCAAGTCAATCAGGTCTGAGATGGCTTCACCGACGGTCTGGCTATCGATTTCGCCCTGCTCACGGAGCCATTCTTCGGCCTCGTCGAGCGATTCGACCTCGGGTTCGGTCTGGTAGACCTCGATCTTGCGGTCGTCGTCGATTTCGGCGCCCTCGATCCCTTCGTTCATGTCGACGGACTGCAGCGGGGACTCAGAGAGTCCGAGATGCTTGGCGAGTGCCTTCCGTGAGCCGTCCTCACTCCCGCGAAGGTGCCCGATTCCCGAGGTATGCAGGTTGACCGTCGTCAGGTAGTGTGGGTAGTACGTTGAACCGGCACGATGGACGGTGGTGTACATCTTGTCCTCGTCCGGATCGTCCGCATAGGCTGGTGGGACGTAGTCACAGCCACAGTTCTGATAGTAGCTTATGCGGGTATTCCATCCACAGATGTTACAGCGCCATTTGAAGTTCTGGGCACGCTGACTGTCCTGTGTATCGAGGACGATGTGTTGGTCGCCATGCTCGGGGCATTTCTGTGGGTAGAGCCGTCTGATTTCGCCGCAGCTGTGGACGCTGACGAACTGGTATTGCTTCAGGTCGCCATTGCAGCCCGAGCGTTGGCACTTCAGTGCCTGATTCTTCCCGCTGAGGTCGTCCGCGGAGTAGTACCCGTGGGCCTTCTGGCAGCTCGTACAGTAGAAGGTCGTCGGGAACGGTCGGGCCTTCACTTCCTCCGGGGCGGCGAAGTCGTAGTGCGACGAGTTGCTTGAGGTGAATCCCTGTTCACCGCCGTCCCAGTTCTTCGCCCGGGCGAAGACACGATCAACGATATACTCTCGGTCGACTTGGCCGCTTGCGTCAGTTGTTTCGAGGCGGTTCACCTGCCAGATGCCGCGCTTGTCGCTGTAGTCAAACGTGTTCCCGGGAAGGAACTGATACAGGATCTGGTGGCGGCTACGTTGCATGCTCATTGTTGATTACCGGTTGTCCATGGTCTCGAAGATCTCGCGATAGCGGTATTCAGACCGGATCGGAAGCTGTTCGTCGACGTCCCGGAGGCTGCGCATCGGTGAGCGCTTGATACGGCTACTCGTCCACTGGTCGTCGTCGAGACGAAGCTGCGAGAGCGCGTCTCTCGTGAGATCCTCGATGTCGCCCCGGAACTCCTCGTGGTCGTCCGGGTCACCGAACATCCCGAGCATCTGCTGCCGGAGCTCTCCCTCGTCGACGGAGTCGGCGAACGCCTCTGCGTTGTCGCCGAAGTAGAGGTTCCCCGCCCCTTCGCGGTACATGTAGTGGTTGAGCAGTAGCCCCATGAACAGACCTGGGTGGGTCTGTTTGACGCTGTTTTTCGCCCAGCGGTTGATCGGCACCGGTTCAACCAGCCGATCGAGGAAGGCGTGGTACTTCTCGAAGAAGTGGTAGTGGCTCAGGTCACGCTCCCGGATGGGGTGGGCGACGTTGAACACGAGGCCAGGGCGCGACCGCCCTGCCCGGGAACTCGCCTGGATGTATTCAGCAGTCCCGCGAGGCATGCCGAAGAACGTCATCATATTGAACCGGTCAACGTCAACCCCGTGCGCGATCATGTTTGTCGCCGTGATGGTGTTCAGACGACTCGCTAGCAGCCACGCGAGTGCCTCACGCGTGTCCTCGCTCGCACGGGCGCGCTCGACGTCGAATTGATCGCTGTCGACGACCTCGTTCTCTTCGTCGAGACTCGCCTCGAGCGTGCTCCGGAGTGAGAGCACTTGGTCGGTCACGTCCTCCTCAAGCACGTCCCGGTCGATCAGGCGGTTGAGGATTTGTTTGTCAGCCTCCTCGTCCCATGGGTTCTCCACGATGTCGAGAACCTCCATGATGGTCTCAAACCCGGTCCCACCGGTCATACGTTCGGACGCGAGTGGCGGCCGACCGTCTTCTTGAAGATATGTGTCGAGCTGGGAGACGATGGACTGGTCTAGCCGGTCACCGTCTTTCTTGGATAGGAGATAGGTGATACTGGTGCTGTAATAACTGAGCAGCGCCAATACCTCGTCAATCGAGTCAGCCTCAAGCGATGCTGTCGTGTCCGTCCCTTCCAGTGCGGCGCCAGTTAGTACTTGGCTTGGCTCATTCAGGGCCGTCCGGAAGAGATTCTGGACCTCGCGGTGGTAGTAGAACAGAAGATCGATGATGGAGTTAATGTGGGTTTTCCCGTGAGGGACCAGCCCAATATAGTACCGCTGAGTCTCTGCCCGCTCTTGGGCGTAGAAGTTCTCACGCAGGTACGGGCCTGGAGAAGGGAACCGCTCGGCTGGTCGCATGAACAGGTTATGCACCTGGTCCTCGAATCCAGTAATCGTCGCTGTCGGTGCGATCACTTTCGTTTTCCCAGCATCAACGAGCTCCTGAAGTTTAGCCACTCCCGTCTCGTAGTGGCCGTCAAAACTCCCCATGCTCTCTTCAAGCAGGTGGAGCTCGTCAGGAACCATCAACGACGGCGCAGGGTCGTAGGGTTCGACGGGCCGAGCCATGTCCGCAAAGTCGTCTTGGTCAATCGGACAGCCATACTTCTCAGTACACTCATCGAGACTCGCAAACCCATGAATCGGGCACTCTAGCGTCATCTCACCCGTAATAAGATGGGCGAACTTCCGCTGATATCCGATGGCGGTGATCTTGTCGATCGTGCCCGCGAGAATCGTTGGTGCGTACCGGTAGAGTTCGTTGTCGACAACGTGGACCGGAAGTTCCTCCTCCGCATATGTTTCACCGGAGTCCAGCGAGCGTGACTGCCAAGGACAGTCGAAGCTGCTACCTGTACAGCAGTGCGTCAACCGGTGGTCGTCCTCGGTAATCCGAACCTCGACATCCGCGCCGCAGGCCGGACAGCTGGGGACGACTTTCGCCTCACGACGGAGACTCTCTCCAGAAGCTCCCTGATACCGCTGATGGTTATTATTGTCGTATCCAGTGAGGGCGTTCGGCGTGTTCGCTTTACCGACGAGATAGCCCATCGAGAACGGACGGGAGGGATGGGAGCCAATATCTGATTGTTCTCGGCGAACGAGGTCGGCGTACATCACCGTCTCCGTCATCCGCTGGAACTGCTGGAGGGAGAGCAGGCGGAGCGGGAACTTCGTCCAGGCGGTCACGCCGAAGTCCTTCCCCCGAAGTCGGTCGAAGAACATACTCCAGACAGCGACCCCGAGGAACGCTTCGGTCTTCCCACCACCCGTCGGGAACCAGAGTACGTCAACGACACCGAGGGCTGAATCGGCATCCTCCGCACGGTCTTCGGTCGTCCCATCGCGCCAGTCAACGTCCGCCCACTCCTCGTACTCACGACTCGCAACGTCGGGCACCTCCATGACGATGAACACCAGCTGGAAGAGACGCCAGCCGGGGAACTCGTGCATCCGATCCATCGCCTCGTTCATCAGTTCGAACGCACGCCCGACCGTTTCGAGATGCTGGCGGAGACACTCAACCCCGCGTTCGAAGCGTTTGATCTCGCGCTCGAACGCAGCACGGTCATCGTTGAAGTCAGCGAGATCGCCCGTCTCAGGGTCGTCGTTCCAGTCATCGCGCTCGCGATACTGTTCGAGCGCGGCGTCGTACTCCTCGCGGAGATACTGGCGCATCTTGGACGCTACTTGGTCGAGAGTGTCGAAGCCGCCGTTTTCTAGGTCTGCAAGCACCTCGAACGTCGCGTCGACGTTGCGATCAGCTGATTCGTAGACGAGCTGGCGATACTCCGGAATGAACTGTGTCTCTAGCCGCGTCGCCGTCGGGGCTGCATCAGGGGCACGACGTCCAGGCGGGATACCCGCCTCGTCCACCTGCTGGTCGTTGCGGTCGGGTGCGGTAACGGTACAATTCCGCCCATGCCCCCAGAGATCGCGGTTGTAACGGAAGTCCTCGGGAAGCGGGTCGAAAGTGAACGGAACGAACTCAAGATCACCTGTCGTCTCCAGTTCGAGCCCGACCTCAAACAGAGTGGGATCCCGGATAGTGTAGATAGCATCATCACGCGACTGAATCGCCTCGTTGGCGATCTCGAGATCCACGATGACACCCTCGCCACCATTCTCCTCATCAGGCGTTACCTCAACGGTCAGAGCAGCATGCCAATCAGGAAGAACCGTGTCTCCCTCGGCAGCCCGTTCAGCAAGGTAGCCACGGAAGCTCTCCTCGTCCGCCAGTGCAGCCGTCGGGACAGTGTCGTCGTCCTCCGTCTCGACATAGAGGTCGTAGTTCTCACGGGCGTACTCGCGGGCGTGTGTGAAGGCCGTCTCGAACGCTTCGCGGGCGCGCTCTTGAACGACTTCTGGAGTGGTCTGTCTCGACGTCTGGAGCACAGACGCTGGAATCTTGATCTGAGGTATATCAAGCTCAATCCGCTCGAAGACAGGGAGCAGGCTGTCCCCCTCGTCATCCTCGTCGCGGTCTCCCAGCGCGACAAACGAGTCGCGGTTCACCATCTCCCTATACGTGGGGTTAACACGGACCCAGACGCTCGCGTTGACCGAGAGAATCAACTCGTCGCCTTCGGTGCCACCTCGTACGCGGACGGTGGCACCGAGGCCAGTCGGCTCCATCTTCGATTGGAGATCGTCGTCAGGATCGTCAAGCTGGTCCTCGCTTTCGGGCGCCAGTGCGCCTGCGAAGAACCGCTCACTGGGGAAGTCTCGCTGGACTCGCTCGTCGATATCGCCACGAGCCTGTTTCAGCACCGTCTCGCGGAGGTGCCGGGCGATTCGTTCGTCGTCAGACGGGGGTTCAGCCCCGGTAGTATTTCCTGCTGGCATTGTGATTATTCCGTAATTCGGTCGAGCTGGTCGTCCGGGATGATGGTCGGCATAATCGTGGGAGCGAGAGCGTTGATACTGCGGGCTACAACGTCAGCTGTGATAAGATCCGTGCCCTCGAGGCTCGTACCGTACTCCGCGACGTAGTCACGGTACATGGTGATGGTGTAGAACACCATCGCGAGTTCGTACTGACGCTCAACGGACGGCTTCCAATTGTCCCTGACGTTGCGGTTCACGATAAAGGACTGGAGCGGCGCCGCGTCCATGTTGATGGTGAGTGAGAGGCCGCTGATGGAGCCATCACGACTTGGCTCCAGCTGGATGAGTGTGTGCTCGTCGAAGTGAGCCGCAGCCTCACGGTCGAACTCGTCAGGGACAATCGGATTCTCGTCGTCGTCAGTCCGCCAATTCTCCTCGTAGACCCGTGCGATGTCGGGCATCTCGAATCCCCAGTCATCCGTCTGGCCGTCATCCCCACTTTCGCCGTTACGGTCACCACTCCCAGATTCGCCACTCCCCTCGGAGTCGTCCGCCTCGCTGTCAGTCGATGGCGTCTCGGACGTCGATGGCTCCGGCTCGGTGTAGTCGATACGGCACATCGCAGTTAGCGGGCTCGTGTCAACCATGGATCCACCGTCCGTCACTGCTCCCGCATCCTCGCCGGGATAGGCGTCAGCTGGATCACTGAGTGCCGTGCATTCACGAGGATCAGGACGCGTCAATTCGACGGTGAGCGCGAAATCGTCACCGGGGCTGGCGCCAGTACCCGGGGTGAGCGTGAGAGTGAGCAGGCCGTCTTGGAGTTCGACCGCGTGCAGTTGCGCGGACGGAGAAACGGTGAGCGATCCACGCAGAATATCCCGCGTAAGGTAATCGCTCTGCGCGTCCGTGGCGAACCGGACCGTTGTCCGGCTGTTCGCTGGCATGTCCACAGCCATCACGCCGTCAGCGGGATCCCAGAGATCGTGGTCGCCAGTCCCGGGATGGTAGCCGCTAATGGGCGTGAGATACGTTGGGAGTTTCGGTGCCGGAGGCCCGCTGGATTCATCGGTGTCGTCCCCGTCGTCGTGTCCGGGGTCGGTATGGTCACGGAGAGAGGACGCACCGGGCACAGCAGGCGTATCGTCTCCGCGGTCGCTCGGACGAATTTGAGGTGCATCAACCCGTTCCCCGGTTGCCATGTAGTTCCCGATTTCGGGGTTCCGTTCGATGAAGTCAGCGAACGTCTCGGTGTCGGTCGCGCGCTCGGCATTCCCCCGGCTAGCCCGACGTCGGTCCTCCTCGGCACTGAGAAGGTCGCTTCGGTCAAGTGCATCCTTGAGCGCAGTGATGAGCTTGTTCGCCTGCGGGGAGTCCTTGAGCGTGTCGCGAGATGCACCAAATAGGTTGACCATGCCGAGGTTCGCGAGGTCGTCGAACTCTATAATCACGACCGTGTCTGAGGCGACCTTTGAGTAGCCAAGAGACTTCAGGAAGTATTCACCCTTACTGGCGTGCGTCTGGCCGTTGATGGTGAACATCACGGCGTGGTCACGCTGAATCCCTGTTCGGCCGGCCGAGTCCTTGTGCCCGGTGGTACCGGCGACGAACTTTGACTTGCCCCGACTGGTGGTGTCGATATCCTCGAGGGCGTCGTCGCTGTGGAACAGCAATACGGTGATGTCACGTTCACCCAGCGTTTCCGAGCCCGTGTCGACGGTGAGGTGGTCTTCTCCCTTGAGGAGGTGATCGTAGCCGTGGCGGAGATCCGGCAGGAACCCCTGAGTAGTACTCTGCGGGAGCTTCGTGTTGTACCGCATGTCGGTGAGCCGGATCGGGTATGGGGAGTCAACGACGGAGCGCTGAAACTTCCGCCGGAAGCCCTCGTCACCGCTGATGAGCGAGCGCGCGGCGTTTGTCTGGTAGTCGTAGACCTTGATGAACGATCCGTGCGTCTGGGGATCGGGGGTGGTGGTGTTCGCAGCGAAGTCGTACTTGTCGGGGTAGTTTGCACGGAATTTCTCGGTGAGTGCCCCGCCGAACGTGCCATCGAAAGAGGGGAACGCGCCGTCGATGGTGAGGTATTCGACGCGGCCTTTCCGGGGTTTATCGTGGACGAGTGTCCACGACCACTCGCCGGGTGCGTCGGGAGATGCGCTCGCAATAAATTTGAACGCGTTCTCGTTGTACTCATCCTCGATGTCTCCACAGAACTGCATGACTGCGGTGCTTCCCATACCATACTGGCCCTGCAGGAACCCGTACTCCTGTTTTTTCAGCCCGGGAGCGTGAAGATCGACGAAGTCACTGAAGTTCTCACGGGTTTTGCCTTTCCCGTTGTCGCGGACGGTCAGGTTGAGCAGGTTACCGTCAGTGGGTTTCGTTCCGTCGGCGATGATCTCGAGTTCGGCGTCGTCGAGGTTGACCCAGTCGGCGGCAACGGCGTCTTTCATCGATGAATAGGCATCCGGTTCGACGCCGTCGGCCGCGTCGTAGAACCGGAACATGAGGGCGTCCTCCGCGTTCAGCGGGAGTTCGGTGAACGCTGCCATTGGGGAGCTGGCCTGCGTGTAGACGTCGGAATAGTTGTTCTCGTCGTTTCCCAGCGGCACCCACGTAACGCGGTGCGCGTCGTCGAGGTCAGCGAGGACACGGTGGACCTCGCTGGGGTCGTTCGCCGTGAGGAAGCGGTCGGCGAACGTTTTCAGCTCGGTGCCCGCGTGGCACACGCGCTCGCTCATTCACTACCACACGACACGGTCGTACTGTCGGAACGCGCTGTGGAACGGCACTGCAGGCTAGCAGCGCCGCCACAGCGGTTCGTGCTGATGGTCAGCGGAACCATGCCATTACGCACCGGAGCGGACCGCATAAGCTTTGGGGCAGATCGCGCCCTCTCAAGTTCGGGCGCGATCTGGTTGAGTGTTGGTGATGATTCGCGCGTGTGGCCGCGCGTTGCGCTCGCGCTCCCACCCGCGCTCGCACACGCGTGCGTACCAGCTTGCACCACACGATTCATACGGCAATATCAAGTACCTCTCTCGCAATCGACTGTTCAGCGACCAGACTGACAACCCGCATCAGAGGACAGCTGCCGTGTCAGCCGTTATATCAGTCATCATCCGTTCCGCCACGACTACCAGAGAAACAACCTGACTGGAGGGGGCACTGGTCACAGTCTGGTGTCGAGTCTGTACACCGCGACGCTCCGAGGTCGATAAGCGCGAAATTGAACGCCCGAGCTAGGCCCGGGTCGTCTGGAACAAGCGTATCGAGAATCTGATAGACAGCCGTGCTTTTGTGGGGTTGCGACGGCAGTGGATAGTCGAATACACGCCCCGTGATCCGGGCCGTGTTCGCGTCAACGAGTGCTAAGGGCTGGTGGAATGCGAACAGGAGGCACGCCCGCGCCGTGTACGGCCCGACCCGCCACGGCCGCTGCAATGCCTCCAAGTCCGCCGGGACAGCACCATCATACTCGACCACGCAGAGTTCAGCAGCCTCCCGAAGCGTGCGTAGCCGCTGGTTTACGAATCCCAACGATCGTACCAAGTCACGAATCACGCCGTCATCCGCTTCGAGCAGCGCCGCAGGTGTGGGGAACGCCGCAAAAAATGGGGAATAGACGTCCAAGACTGCGTCACCCCGGGTACGCTGCAGGAGGATTTCGGTCGCATACACACGCCATGGATCAGTCGTATATCTCCATGGATACGTACGCCCATGTGTTGCCAACCACGCTAGCAGATCCGGGACTGTATCGAGAACTGCATCAATCCGCGCAGCAGCGTTAGGAACCCCAGCTTCCCTCAGCGCATCTCGAGCCGCGGAGATATCGACCTGGCTCCGGAGTTCAGCAGTCCCCACCTGTGTCCGCCCGAACGGCAGCCGTGCCAGCGGCATTGCTCTTCACTTTGACGACCATCCCCCTTGAGCGAATCGGCAGTGAAGAGCACAATGTTACAGGGCCTACCTGTGATCACACGTCAGAACACCCGTTTACAGGTGTTATCGCGGTACGGTTCCGGTCACGCTCACAGATCATCCAGGGGTTTATCCCTGGTGCCGATGTACAATGTTGTATGTCCGATTCGGTCACGTCTCGCGATTCTCCATTGGCGCTGATCCGGACTGCGTCAACCGCGGAGCGTGATGCCCACCGCCAGCTCCTCCTCGATAGCGCCGAGCTCCTCATCGATACTCTAACAGCCGCTCATATACGCCACCGGTCCCGCCGCGGCCACATGCTGCCTGTCGGGTGCCCGGACGCAACCCCGGAGCGACTAGCCCGGGGACGAAGAGCAACTGGTGATACCTGCCGGTATACGCTCATTAACCGTGAGCACACCAACGACGATGAAGCACCCTGCCCGTGTGCCGACCCACTTCTCGACAGTGACG
Organism: Halarchaeum rubridurum; assembly: GCF_014647115.1. GTDB lineage: Archaea > Halobacteriota > Halobacteria > Halobacteriales > Halobacteriaceae > Halarchaeum > Halarchaeum rubridurum. Next base: position 36,049 of record NZ_BMOO01000006.1, on the reverse strand, counting down.
ACCCGCTTGATGCAGTCGCCGCCGTGGCCCTCGGCAGTGAAACTAGTGGACCGGCTGCACGGTTTTTCCAGCGCGAGTCACGCCAGACAATCGCTCGGCTGCGCGAAACGTACGGTACGTGGGCGGAGATCAGCGCATTGGACCACAATGGGTTAGCGGCCGCACTAGATGACGTCTGTGTGCGGAAAGGCATCAGCGAAAATCGAGTTACTCGCCTCGAATCGCTCCTTGATGCCGTCGTTGGGACGGACTACACGGATGGCGTTACTCTCTGTGGCTTTTCGAATGTCCAGTACGAAACGTATGCCGACTTCCTTGCCACACTTCCGGGGGTCACAGAGGCCGATGCATGGTGGCTTGTCCAAACTGCATTCGACAAGCCAGTCTGGCCTGCAGACCCCCAGATCGATGAACTTCTAGGTGCGTTGGGCCTCCTAGACCCGGCCGCTGTCGAGAATCCGCCAGTACGCCACAGTGGTTTGGAGGAAGAGCTGACAGATCGGCTGATCGCGCCGTTGTATCGGGCACTGGCAACGCACGCTGTCACGGCAGGAACAGATGCCTGTGGAGAAACCTGTGAGATACGGAAGTTTCTCCTTACCCATCGTCTTCGCGAGCAACAGGCTGGCTGCGATGGTCCGACGGTCGTCGATCTGTTTGCAGGGGCGGGTGGCCTCTCCTGTGGACTTAGACAGGCTGGATACGATATCCAGTGGGCGATTGATATTGAGCCAGATGCGGTCGCGACCTATCGTCTGAACCATCCCGAGATTCCTCATGAGAACGTTGTCTGTGGAGATGTTAGGGAGGTTTCAGTCGCGGATCGAATCCGAGAGGCAGTTAGCCAGCCGGATATCCTCGTCGGAGGTCCACCCTGTCAATCTCTCTCGCAAGCCGGCTATCGTTCACGGCGCGCTAGCGATGATGACTACAGCATCCTCAACGATGATCGGACCACGCTCTACACCCGATACGTGAATGTGGTGAGTGAGGTACGACCAAAGGCAATCGTGATGGAGAACGTGGAGGGAATGGTGAACGAAGTCGGGAATACCGGTGTCCGTGTGATCGATTGGGTGCGTGAGGACCTCGCTGCACTAGATGAGACAGGAACCGGCTACTATGTTGACTTCCGGGTTCAAGACATGAGTGAACTCGGCGTTCCCCAGCAACGCGACCGCGTTTTGCTGGTCGGAGTGCGAAAAGATCTTGCTGAGAACAGCAACGAGGTCACTGATATTCTAGATGGACTTGCGATAAACAAGGATGCACCGTCGATTCAACAGGGCCTATCGGGGTTGTCGCGGCTCCGGCGTGGAGAAGGTGGGCGCGTACTGGCCGAGACAACTCAAGGGAACCGGAGCAAGTACGTAATCACGAATGACCTAGAAACGGGAACACGGTTACAGTTCAATCATCAGGCCCGCGACCATCCAATGTCCAAGGATCAGATACTGTTCGATGAAGCGTTAAGCCCCGGTGACACAGGCTGGGATGTGAAGTATGGTGGAGATGGCGAGTATGCCGAGTACATCGAATATGATGTTGGGACGGCAGAGAAACCGCGATTCAAGGATAAATACCGGATGCTGGAGTGGGATGAGCCGTCCCCAACGATTGTCGCGCATTTGGCGAAAGACGCAAATGCGTATGTCCTGCCAGACTACTACGAACATGCACGCCATGACCCAGATCGGGCAGATAAGCGTCGGAATCGAGGGATTACTCCAAGGGAAGCCGCTCGACTACAATCCTTCCCTGACGATTACATCTTCCTTGGCCCGTTCACTAGCTGGTTTCGGCAGATCGGCAATGCTGTCCCCCCAATTGCCGGGAGACGATTAGGAGAAGCGGTATCAAATATCGTATTGGAACCTAAAGAGACCGCTAACCATACAGAAAGTGGACAGCAGATAGCGGAGGCTATCTCAGACGACTAACCAACTACCCCAGAGTATAGTTCTGGATTGAAGGGACGTCCGCAGAGCCGTCGCGTGAACTCACGATAAGTCATCGCGCTGCCGTTGTCTCCGAACAACCAGATAGCAGTACAATCTCTACTACGCGCATCGCGGCGCACACGACGGAGCTGGGTGAGGACACGGAAAAATGAATCAACGCATCGTACCTACAAGTATCTGAAAATTATAGGTACTAGATCAATCGTTAGAGACAGGTTCCAATCAGAGAGACGCCTATTGCAGATCTAGACAGTGCCACCAACCCATATATGACCGCGGGCAAGAAAGAGCATGATGGAAGACATCCCGAATCCAGCGACGGAATCGTACTCAGTTGGTGACCGGGTTGAGATTTATCTCGCTGAGGATGATCTCGATAGCCGATTCCACGGGCTGGTCTGTATCGTTGTAGATGTCATGGAGGACGATCTGAGTGCTGAAACAGGCCGAGAGCTGGATACCTATACATACACGCTGAAAGATGCTCAGACCGGCGAAGTACTCGGCGTCTCGTTTCGCCATCGCGATCTCGTCCCTGCAGAGAGATCGGAATAACGGGAACGAAACGCAGAGTAGTCCCCACTCTGTCGATCGTCTGTAGTTTTGTCGCCCCTGTAAGGGTGCGGGGCGTCCTGAAAGGCGTCGCGCGGAGTCAGTATGGGTCATCGCGCTCTCGTTGCCTACGAACGATCAGACGGACAGTACAACCTCCACTACTCGCATCGCGGGGCGAAAAACCTCCAGTTGAAGCAGCTGCTCACGCTGGAGACGCCATTCGGGGCGTACACGAGCGGGAACGAGTGGACGAAACACATCTATGAGTGCTTACGAACCGCCGCAGATGGCGAGATTCCGACATCGGGGTGCGAGGAGAGTCAGATACCGACACGAGTCGGGGTTGAGCCGTGTGCTGTTGGCCTCAGCCTTCGGAAGATCCGCCAAGAGTACGTCGACTACCTCGCTCACGAGGCGTTCTACGTCGTGCGCTGTGACGACTGGCAGTTGCGGGTGAGGGCGTATCGGGTGTTCTGGTTCGGGTTGGAGGACGTCGCGACGACGGCGCGCCGTGCGCCAACCGTCGGCCATGGCGCACTGCGCACGGTCACCTGGCGCGACGGCGACCCCACTAACGACGAGTACGTGCGTGGGGAGTTCGACACACTGAAAGCCATCGTCGGGGACTTCCTCGATCGGGGCGTCTTCGCGAGTGACGAGGAAGCGCTCGCGTATCTCGAACGGATGTTCCGTGAGTGGAGTGCCGACGCTGATGTCCACGTCGTGCTGCAGTAGTTTCGATTGCCGGTTGTGCCGAGTGTTTTTGTATGTCTGAGGCCGATACTTGAAGCATAGTGATGGAGCGAACGAAGGCGGATGTCTGGGAGGCGTGGGTTGAGGCGACGGTGCTCTCGGATATTCGCGACGTGGAGACGCCGGATCCCGTCCGGATGATCGACGCCTCCGGGCCGGAACTCGAGATGACTGAGGCATACGATGCATATCGCCTCGGCCGGGGATCTGGGGACTATCTCTACCTGCTCTATCTGCTCGAAGAGCCGGTTGATGGCCCACAGTCGATTCGCCCGGTCTATATCGGCGAAACGGGAAGCGTTGCGAGTCGGCTGCTTGAGCATTTCCGGCGGCTCCGTGATGCGGTGCCGATCGGTGACTGGGAGGATGATGGCTCCTGGGGGAGCTACGGGAAGTACGACCACATCCGTCTTTAGCTAAGCCAGAAACCGCGTGATAGCAGCGACTTATCGAGGCTACTTTTCGGGAGGAATGAGGAGGCGTAGCTGTGTCCAACAGAGCCTCCTCATCGGGAATTATGCGTCGGCTCACTACTCTCTTTCCCTCCGAGTTCCTCGAAGAGCACGCCGAGGAACTCGGCGTGGTCGAGCGAGAGGGCAAGCTTCAGATTCCCGTCCTCGTGTGGGCGCTCGTGTTCGGCTTCGCCGCAGGCGAGAGCCGAACACTCGCCGGGTTCAGACGCTGCTACAACTCCACAGCTGATGAAACGATCTCTCCCGGTGGATTCCATCAGCGGTTGACGCCGACGTTGGCAGAGTATCTCCGCGACCTCGTCGAGCGTGGTCTCGACGAGGTCGCTGTTCCCAACGCTGTTGACGCTGATATCGACCGATTCAGAGACGTGATGATCGCTGATGGAACGGTGTTGCGGTTGCACGAATTCCTCTCTGATGAGTTCCAAGCCCGTCACGAGGAGCAGGCTGGAGCGAAGCTCCACCTGCTCCACAACGCCACCGAGCAGACGATTGAACGACTCGACGTGACCGACGAAAAAGCGCACGACAGCACGCTGTTCAAAACGGGCTCGTGGCTCCAAGGACGGCTCGTTCTGTTCGATCTAGCGTACTTCAAGTACCGCCGGTTCGCGTTAATCGACGAGAACGACGGCTACTTCGTGAGTCGGCTGAAGCAGAACGCGAATCCGGTGATAACGGAGGAATTACGGGAATGGCGCGGGCGCGCCATTCCCTTAGAGGAGGGTGTCATAGAACTGTTCTCATGGCTATCGACGGATTCAGCGTTACCGACTCCAAGCCTGCTGTCTGCGGCTTCATAGAAATCACGGTCGCTACGTCGAATAACGCCAACGAAGCAAGAAGAGTCACTATACGAGAATAAAACACTCATATTTGAATGATCCTAAGCGTCGTGCACCTAGTGCACGCTCTTTTACGGTTGTTACTCTTTAAAAAGATAATGAATATGACTATACCATGTGAAGAGTTCTATGACACGCTGTTAGAGGGCAAGCAGATCCACGATGTGGTCGATGATCTCTCTCGGAAGTACATCGACGTTGAGGTCGAAGCGGAGTTCAAGCGAGGCCAGTACGAAGGAACGCGGTCGCTGGACACGAAGCGGTTCCGCGTCGTCGGCGTCCGTGACGAGGACGCCGACGACTACCATCTGTATATCACGAATCTATCGCGAGAGGAGTTCTTCCCGGAGGATTTAGCAACGCTGTATCGGTGTCGGTGGGAGGTAGAAACGCTGTTTCGTGAACTGAAGACGCAGTACGAGTTGGACGAGTTCGACACAAGCGACCCGGATATCGTGAGAATTCTGCTGTATGCGGCGTTGCTGTCGCTGCTGGTGAGTCGTGAGCTGTTGGATCTGGTGACCGAGCAGGCTGATGACGAGATCGTGTTTCCGCCAGAACGCTGGGCGGCGACCTTCCGGTCGCACGCCCAGCTCATCCTCCACGAACTCGGTGAGTATCTCGGTTACTCACCACCGCCGTTGCTGGAGCGGCTGATCGAGGATGCTCAGAAGATTCACCAGCAACGACCGGTCTTACAGGAGACGCTCGCTACCGCTACACAACCGAGGTGTGAGTCTTAGCTAAAGACGAATGAGTACGACCATATCGCCACCGTCTACGAGCAGTCGACGGCGCCACTCTGCGCGTGGGTCGTCGACGTCGACGACATCGAAACGGGCCCGTATGGCTATCCGACGTATCGCCACGAGCTCGAGGGGAAACTGGTGGGGCTCGCGCACTCGTATCCGGGGTTCGATCGTGTCTTGGCGAATCGGGATTTCGTCCCGAATCGCGTCGCACAACGCATGGGCGCGCTTGGGCCGGAATGGGTTGCGTTCGACACGGACGATCATAGCGAGGAAGCGATGCTGGCCGGGGAACCGCCGACGCGTGACCGCGATGGGGAGACGAAGGCTGACCTCTGGGAGGCCTGGGTCAGGGAGACGATTCACGCGGAGCTGCAGGACGAATCGCTGGCGGATCCGATCCCACTGTTCGAGACGGACGCGGACTTGACGGTGTCGTTGACCGAGATCGGATCCTCGACGGTGTTCGAGCGGACGGCCGAAATCGACGACCGAATCCGCAGCGAGGGGCGGAAATGCGTCGACGAGGATGGAGTGACCGACGGCCCGAACGGCCTCCTCTATGTACTCTACCAGCTCGCCGACGAAGACGACCCCGATCCGGGTGATATCGTGCCGCGATATATCGGGAAGGCGGAAGCGTACGGGAAGAAGAACGAGGTGAGCGCGAACTTCGAGGAGATCGCGCAGAATCGCGACGGGACGCGGAGTTTCGCCCGCTGGGGAGACGGAAGTTACTGGCACGTTGGTGAGCTCTCGGAGACAGTGTTCGGGGAGGCATCGAAGAAGCTGAGCTGGGCGAGCGAACTCGTCGAAGACGGCACCCACCAGCTCACAGACGAACTCTACCTCTGGGTGCGCGCGTGGGATCCAGCCGAGTATCCCGGACCATACGGCTATCCAGCCTACCTTGCGGAGGTCGAAGCCCTCCTCATTGGACTCGCCTACGATGCATACCCAGACGCCCTCCTCAACCACAAGGAGATTCCTGAGGACGCACCCGCTAATCGGACGGACTTCGACTTCGAGCCCGCACCGCTCCCCAAGCACTGATCGCTATCTACCCCCCGTTTCAGAGTGGGGCTGAGCCAAGCTGCTCGCTGGGCAGATGCTGATACAAGGGTGAATCAATCAACGGCGAGGGTTCATGGAGGTTCGACGTGCTGAAAGTCGTCAACGGGCGCCGCGATGTGCAGGGTCGTCGCGAACGACGGCGCCGTACGCAGGACTCTTGAGGGGATGTTCCACGAAGGGAGTGCTAATGCGGGATTCACGTCATATCACGGGGATTGCAGTAGGGGGACCCCCCACATTTCATGAGAAGTCAAGGATACACACCCCACCGTGTCCGCATAATATGGGACGAGTTCACAGAGTTGGGTGCCGAAGCACGGGTCCATCCCCTCCACCGTTTCCGGAGCTTTCACCACTCGCAGACTGGAGCAACTACTCGTCGGAAACAGTTATCGACACCACAACCAACCGGAGATGGGGCTGTAGCCCCTCAAAGCCCGTCCGAAGGGCAAGAGAGACTCATGAAATCTGGGGGGTGCCACCCTCGTATTTCGTGAGTCTCTGCGAGAAGGTCACGTCGACGACTGGGGAGGACTGCTGCCGGTCAGTGGAGCACCCAATCTGGCGGATACAACGAATCTGTGAGAGCGCGCCATCGCGTTAACCAACAGTACGAGCAGTAATGCGCGGAGTGTTGGTTAAGCTGGGAGCAAGAGTGGTGGTTCCAGTGCCACTACCCCCGGGTGGTGTTTCCAGTGGGGAGTAGAATTTCCAGTGCAAAAATCCGCGAGTCTCAGTCGACGTGTCTCAACGTACGCTTCGCGGGGCGATCTCTGAGACAGGGATCGACGGCGCGCTATGGATAAGTAGGGGACCCCAGATTGCACGAGTTAGCGACCGAGCGACTGTCGCCACAGAACTAGAGAGACCGTCCCCTGAAGCACTCGAAACGACCCCTCTGTATTCCATAGACGGCGTTCTTAGCGGTCAAAGAGCGTGTATATCGCTATATTCCGAGATGGGGGAGACAGAGGTCGTTTCGAGTGTTAGGCTGGGGTTGATTCGATTGCGTGAGCGACACCTGCAAGCACCAGGCAGGCATGAGTCGGCTAGTCATGAATCCGATTCCGGAGCTGGCCGCGATTGACGTGGTCACGAATTGCCGCAACGTATGCTTCGGTGATGGTGTCATCGCAGTCGTGTTTTGTGTTGCCGCCTGCTAGTTGATTGCTCGGCGAGCACTCGTTGTCTTTCGCGGCGACAGCGGACCCCCCAGATTGCACGAGTAAGAGCCGGAGAACGGTGAGAAACATCCTAATACGTGGAAAGCGACTAAGAGGAGGCGGGACAAACAGTATCCGCAGACCACTAGCGGTTTGCTGGTTGGCTGACGTGGTCTGGTTGTTATACGAAGTAGGCGTCGGTCTAGGGAGAACACCCACCACCATTTCATCAATTTAGCGAGGGGGGTAGCTATGGGGAGCCCAAAAGAATCTCCTCACGTCTTTCCCCAGATCTTCGAGAGACGGTGAGATATACGCTTTCCAGCGAGGGCTACTACCACGGCCTCGAGATTCGAGTCGAGAGAAGAGCAAGAGACGAATTTGAAAGATAAGGGGACACCACTATTTCACGAATTTCGCCTCAAGCCGAGGGGGGAGCGACCTCAAACAGTGATACAGGGAACCGCACTGTTTCAGCGGTCCAGTTATAGTGATCACCGGGGATATCTACTTCCCCCTCACGCTAGATCTTCAAGGATCAGCGAATACACTCGGCTTTACGGCTATCATTATAAGTTTCTAACCACTACTATAGCTGCAGGGGCAACTACGACCCACTATGGATAAGGTGGCTATGGAATTACGAGACCCCCACCACCATTTCAGCAATTCTCGCGAATTAGGAGGAGGAGCAAAATATCGGAAGAGACTCAAAAAGAGTAGTAGTATATAAATAAAACAAATAGGGGTGATTGGAGTGTTTATATCCGTGGTAACAGCCTGTTACTGCTATACTTACTATTACTAGACGAAAACGTTATAATATATAATAGAGCCCCTCATTCCTATCTCGGCTAACTCGAACGTTCCACGGCTCACCGTGCGTATTTTGACAGTTCGCTAAGTTTGCCTGCATTCAAAGAACTCTCCCTCTATCCCACGCAGGAATTGCTGAAATGGTGGTGGGGGTGTGGTGTACCTCACGCTCTTGGATACACCCACCATTGAGGACATTTCTGTCGTTCCTGAAACTGGGGTTTTATGAATTCTCGCTCAGTGGGTTCCATATATGACTGGGTTCTCGAATACTTCGCCGATCTTCCAACGAGAGGAAGTTCTCCGGGAAGAATATCGCCCTGATGAGCTTCCTGAGCGATCCGATGAGATGGAAGATCTCCATATGTCATTAGCTCCTGCAGCCCGAGGAGTCGGAGCCAACAACGTGTTTCTCCACGGGAAAGCCGGACAGGGAAAAACGGCTGCTGCGAAAGCGAAGCTCGCAGAACTCCAAGCACACGCCGAACAAGAATCAGATCACCTCGATCTCACGACTGCGTATGTCTCCTGTGAGTCTCACGATCTCTCAACGTCATATAAAGCCGCCTCCCGAATCTACCAATCACTCACAGGCGATAGCCGTCCCACAGGTTACGCGACCGATGTCGTGATGGATATGATGTTCGAAGCGATGAACGACATCGGTGGCACGATCATCATCGTGCTTGACGAAATCGATACACTCGGTGACGATGATCGGATACTCTATAGCCTCCCTCGAGCTCGGGCTCAAGACTACGTTGAGGACCACGTCTTTCCCAGCATTATCGGCATCAGTAACGATCTACAGTGGCGCGATAATCTCAGCCCGAAAGTGAAAAGCTCACTCTACGACGATTCTGTGCTCTTCTCACCATATGATGCGACACAACTCCAACAGATTCTCCGCCGGCGCGCAGCAAAGGCGTTCCGCGATACGGAACTCATCCCTGTCAACGAGCTCAACGCCGATAGAGAGCCGGACGGAACTGTGGTGGAGATCGACCAATCCGGCCAGGAATATCTGTTCCGGAGTAGCGTCCTGACTGACGATGTGATACCACTCATCGCCGCACTTTCAGCACAGGACACAGGAGACGCTCGCCAGGCGATCAAATACCTTCGCAAGGCTGGTGAACTGGCGGATAAAGACGGCGATAATCATGTCAGCGCGGACCACGCACGCGAAGCCCAAGAACTCGTCGAGCGCGAAGCCGTCGTTGAGGCAATGCGAGATATGACGACACAAGCACATCTTGCCCTTGCCGCCCTTACTGCACTAGAACTCTCCGGCGATGCGCCTGTCCGCGCCAAACCAATCTACGGCGTGTACAAACGTATTGCCTCCCGAATTGACGCCGACAAACTCGGCCAGCGGCGGTTCAAAGACCATCTCAGAGAACTCGATATGCAAGGGATCGCCGATGGCGAAAAGGTGACTGCAGGCTCAATTGGTGGGCCAGCATGGGAATATCAACTTCAGGTCGACACCGAGATCGCTGTCGAAGTTCTCAAGAACACGGCTCGATTCGCAGATATTGATTTCGAGCATATCGGTGCTGATCAACCGAATACGTAGTCTTGTCGCCGGGCAACTTTCAACACCCTATTCACTCGGCCAACACCCCCACCGTTTCAGCAATTTCAGCCATGCCTAGCGATTCCCCCTGCTCTTCTGGGAACCATCCCCACCGTTTCATAACATGGCGGCGGGGACGGTGATACGATTATCACCGGGGACGAGACCCCAGAGTCACTCTCTGTGATTGCAGTCGTCATCCTGGGCGTCCTAACAGATGCAAAGTGGTGTCTCCCTACCAGCCATTACTATGCTATTTACTCACAAACACTCGTGAAAAGTGGTGTGTGGGACTGGCTGGCCACGGCAGTCACTGGACTCTACTCCGGAAACAATGGGGGGCTGCTTCGCTTAACCAACACTGAGCCGGGAGTACCCCCGAGTGTTGGTTAAAACCGGTCCCGCTCCACACAACGGGTTGACGGCAGCATCGGATACTTACCGGCTAGCGGCCGAATTGGACGATAATGGCTGGGTCGTCGAAGGAGAGTCCGCGTCCGGGGGAGATTCGGCTGTGGCGGGAGGACGATTGGTGGATCGCGACGGACGTCGAGACCGGCGTCACGACCCAAGGAAAGTCACGAGTAGACGCCCTCGAGAATCTCGATGAGGCAGTCGCGCTCCACAAGGGCGAGATCGGTCACGAACCGACCGATGCGGAGCTCCGCGAGTTGGGGATCGACCCCGAGGCGACCACGACTCGCGACACCGACCGTCCGGACTTCCTCAAGTAGACGGAATATTCCGTCTAGAGGAATATTTATCCCGTCTGATTGCGTTGGGAGTAGTATGAAGAAACCGCGTGAGGAGTTGCAAGCCGACGCGGCGGAGCAGCGGAACGCTCCGGATTTCGATGCGCTCACACCACCCGAGGACGTCGTCCGCGGAGGACGGACGCGCGACGACTTCTTTGATGCGATCCTGACTCTCGATAGCCCAACGACTGTCGAGGAGGTCGCGGAGCGTGCCGAGCATGGTGTGGATGCCGCACGTGAGTACTTGGAGTGGTTCGAGCGCATGGGCGTCGTCACGCGGGTGACGGAGTCGCCGGCGACGTACGAGCGCAACGAGGCATATCTCCAGTGGCGACGCATACAGCACCTCCAAGAGCAGTACTCGCAGGACGAACTGCTCGAGTTCCTCCAGGCTGCGACGGACCGCGATGAATCGTACGCGACCGAGTTCGACGTCGACGCACCCGAGGACGTCTCGATCACGGCGTACGCACGGGAACACGACCAGCGAGTAGAGGACGTCTGGGAGGACGTCTCTCTCTGGATGACGACGCGACGGCGGATCGCACTCCTCGAACGCGCGCTCACTGGTGTGGACGACGGTGCTGCTGGCCAGCAGTCGCCGGCATGAGCGACGGTGGCGAGACGCCCGAGCTCAACGTCGATGATGGTGCACCAGTCGATTTCGAACGGCTCTCGATCATCGCCGACCGTCTCGGAAACGACGCTCGCTTCGCTCGAATTGAGGAATCGCCGCCGACCGCACCAGAGCGGCTCGTCTGTGTCTTCGATTCCGCGCTCTATCCAGTACAGGTTGACGAGGCACGTCTCGACATCGTCTGGTTTGAGAATGGAACGTTCTCCATCCACTACCACGAAAGCCATGCCGAGAGCGAGTTCGACCATCGATGGGATCGGCATCCCTCGACGCACAACGCGCTAGATCACATTCACCCAGGGCCGGACGCGCCGACGCCGGGGGAGGATACCAGCCATCCCGCTGACTGGCGGGACGTTCTTGCAGCAGTCTTGAGCGAAGTTGAGGACCGCCAGCGTGGCTTCTGGACTGACTAGCTGACTCCACAGTCTGTTTGTCACCCCCAGAGAGGGGTGAGGGGTTCGGCGGACCGACTCATTCCGCGGATGCCTCGTGATCGAGATGGCTTCGAGAGAGATCTACGCGAACGGGTTCGACGAGGACGTCCAGGCTGACGACCAGACGAATGGCTGCCCGGAGTGCGATGGGCGAGTGGAGACGAACACGGTGGAGACGGTCTGCGAGGCGTGCGGACTCGTCTTGGCAGAGCACGCAATTGACCATGGCGGCGAGCCGGTGTACGAGGAGGAGACTGAACGAACAGGTGCTCCATTGACGACATCGCGCCACGACCGAGGACTCTCGACGACGATCGGGCGGAAACGCGACGGGAGGGGGAACACGCTCTCGGCGAAGAAGCGCCGGCAGCTCGGCCGACTATGCCGCGAGCAGAAACGGGGGCGGTTCCGTTCCAAACAGGAGCGAAACCTGAGCCACGGACTTGGAGAGGTACAGCGAGTCGCGAGCGTGCTCGACATCGACGACACGCTCCAGGAGCAGGCGTGCCAGCTCTTCCGCAGCGCCCACTCCGAGGGACTCCTCCATGGACGATCCATCGAGGCGGTAGCAGCGGCGAGCGTCTATGCCGCCTGCCGGTGCAACGGCCGCTCACTCCAACTCGCGGACGTCGTCGCGGCCGCACGTGTCGGCGAGAATCGCGTGACGAACGCCTACGCGACCCTGAACGAGGAACTCGGACTGCCAGCCCAGCCGATGCAGCCACACGCGTACCTCCCACGTTTCGCCTCCAATCTCGACGTTCCGGACGCGGTACGGCGGCGCGCACGGACACTCGCAGAGCGGGCTGAAGAGACACAGATCGTCCACGGTGCGTCACCACCGGGATTCGCGGCAGCCTGCCTCTATCAGGCTGCACAGCGGGCTGACTATCGACTCACGCAGGCCGCGGTCGCCGACATCGCCGGTGTCGCGGCCAACACAGTTCGCGGGCATCGCGATACACTCCGTAACGAACTCGAGTAGCTTGGTGGCGCGGAAATTGAGCGGAGCCCCGCTCAGGTTTATACTGGAAGACGAGGGCAAAGGGAGTGTGACGCAACACCCGGACCGTCGTCGCGACGACGAGGCGTTTCAGCCCCACGGCGAAACGACCCGAGAGCCGGACCACGTCCTCGAACAAGACGAGGAGCCACGCGACCAGTTGGCGAGTACTGACTATCCTGAGTCTGTACAGGCATCGTCGACGTGTCTCGAGTGTGGTCAGTCCGTACCACCGACGAGTGAGCGGTGTGCGTCGTGTCGCCGCGAACACGCGGCGTCGAAGACACCGATTCAAGAGGGGGAGGAGACAGAGTTGGAGTTCCTCCACCTCGTCTTCACGCTCGTCCCAGCACGAACGGAGTACGCGGCGCTCGCGAAGGGGACCGCCGCACACTCACTCCTCGTTACGAAGGGCGACACCGCGATCCACGAGTGCGAGCTCGTCGCGGATGGTGATGGCTCGCCGTCGCGAACGCTCACCAAACGATGGGGCAGCCTTCCCGACGTCGTCCAAGTCGAGAGCGACGTCGGCGAACACCTTCTTCAGCAGGTATGTAGGCGAACACAGTGGGAGGACGGCGAAGGTTCGGGTGGACACGCGACCTACCTCTACGACCGTGCCGGGAACGCGATCAACTCGCGGCAGCGACTCAGCACAGTGCGTGAGCAAGCAGAGGATGCTCTCTGGCTCGTTCCCGCGCTCGCACTCCAACAGCCGTCGCGTCGCGATGATGCAGAGCGGCAGTCGTCCGCGACGCCGACGCGGGAGACACTCATGTGTCGACGCTGCGAGCGCGAAACCACTCATCGTTTCCGCGGCGCCGAAACCGGTCCAGTTGAACAGTGGGCTGGGCAGCCAATCTGGGACTGTCGAGTCTGTGGGGCACCACGCCATGGCCCGAACCCATCGTAACCCGGAGCGCAGATAGACCGTTATCTTTCCTGCTGCGATATATTAGATGAAACAACCATTAGGTGGGTCTGCGATTGTATCGGGACGCAGGTCTACTGAACATGCGGTTCCAGTGGACTTATTGACTTACATCCAATTTCTTGAATTATAGTGATATGTCTGTCTGCGTACGTTTATGCATCACTCACTACTGATACCCACGAGTTCAGCGGCGGATTTGCATTTCTTCTTTTTATCGCAGATTTATTCATTGCGAGCGCTATCGCTCCGAACATTCCAGCAGCCGCCTGACAAACCGAGAGATTAGTCGCCTGTATTAACCGAATCGGGGGTGTAGATAATTCCAGCGCGACGAGGCCGAACCAGACTGTATATCTACTGTCGAAAAGACTATTCGAATATATAATAAAGGTACCAGTATGGGAGAGGAAAAGGTAAGTGATGGTATGAGAGAAAAGGTTGTGGCATTTCTTGCAGAGTGGCAGATGGGAGCTATCCTTCTACTCGGCTCGGCTATTGTCGGATTTGTTTTCGGCGCTGTTGTGGGGACGATGTGGTCTGGATTTCTCGGATTAGTCATCTTCTTTATCAGTGCAATACTGGCATTTTCTCTATTCTCGTACTTACTCTACGGCCGTTAAGTTAGACCTCTCTATCTAACGCTCAACGTCGCACCAGCAGGAGTACGACGACGACGGCGAGACACACCAGATGTCGAGTATAAATCGCCCCATCACAGGAAAATCCTGTCTCCTGCGGTAGTCTCTGAGGAGTTTGTCGCGCGGAGAGTGGCGACGCGCGCCTAAACGGTGTGCGTCGGACTCGATGATGCACATGCTCATCTACGCATTAGTGGAGGCATCGATACGCGACGAAGCACTGGCGGCAGGCTCATCTGCGTTCGACCGACTGGTTGGCGTCACCCCAGACGCCGACGCCGTGTTCGACTACTACGTGACGTTTGACGAGACGGACGTCACCGGGGCGGGCGAGGGGCGATGGGGTGAGCAGCCGGCCGCGGCGCCGGTCGAATCGGACGCCGGTGAAGACCTCTTGGAGGCCGGCTGGGAGGCGACCATTGAGGCGTTCGAACAGAACCTCGCTGCTGTTCGCGAGGGCTTGGACGAACTCGACGACGAGGCAATCATGCGTGACGAGGACCTCGTCCGGCATGCCTGCCACAACCTTGGCGCCTATCGTGGGCCATCGGTTGTCCTCTACGACGAGTACGAACAGGGGATTCGCGACCGGGAGCGGCTCCACAGGATTCTCGACGGCGCCGAGTCATGTTGGATCGTCCCCGCCGACGTCCACTACTAACGATGGCGGGCCACACGACTCGTCGACGGCCGCCGTGGCAGAAGCCAATCCCGAAAACTGCCTTCGGCTACTGTACGAGTTGTCAGACGGTGCCGGCGGACCCAGTCTACGCTGCACAGGGTGATCAACGGTGTGCCGACTGCTACTTCGAAAAAGAACTTTCCAAGACGAGCGACGTGTAGACACCCCGTGTGCAAAGTGTAAATATCCACTTTGATACCGTTTCAAGCTCTCAGAGGCAGTATTAGGAATTCGTCTAGTGGCGTGTTAACCAACAAGTAGCAGTAGGGCCGAGACTGTGTTGGTTAAACTGGGTGGGCCGAGACCGCCGTCGTGTTTGTCGCCCCCGAGAGGGGTGCGGGAGTGCCTGAGTGGTGCTCTCGAACCGAACGATGAGTGGAACTTTCGACGATCACGCGACGGCACAGACGACACACCACCAGAACGAGATTCGCTACATTGGCTCCCGGGAGCAGGGAGAGATGGTCGTGACGACGCATCCCGGTGGGGAGCGCCTCACGCCGGAGCGCAGCCTCCAGATTGCCCGGCATAGTCCGAGCGGGTTCGCCGTCGGCTATCGCGGGAGTGGCCCGGCACAGCTCGCACTCGCCGTCCTCCTCGACTACACCGACAACGCGGCGCTCGCCCGCGAACACTATCAGACGTTCAAAGATGAGGTCATCAGCCAACTCGAGTACGGCGCCGACGGCACCTGGACGCTCACCGACGCCGATATCGAACACGTCCTCCACGACGACGTCGCACCGACTGCCTAGCCATCTCTCACACCAACGATGTCCGATACGACTGACTCTTCGAGCGACGCACGCGCCGAACAGCCGACTGAAACCCAGCACGTCGAACGTACCGACATCGGCGTCTCGATCACCGTCCAACTCAAACGCGGCTCCGGAACACGCGACGAAGACAAGATCACGGGCAAAGTGAAAGCCGAGACACTCGCCGACGCGCGAGAGGACATGGACGTGCTTCGCGAGTATCTGCATCGGCTCGCCGACGACGCACGCCAAATTCAACCCGAGGCTGAACTTGAGTAGAAACAACACCGAAAGCTCTCGATATCGGTTTGTCGACGCCGGGAGCGGGCGAGGCGTCCATCATGCCCAACCAAGAGAGCGAGAATGCGAGCACACTCACGCCCGAACAACGACTTACGCCGGCAAGCTTCGACGTCCTCCGCGCCTGTATCGTGACGATTCCTGACGTCGAGACTGTCCGGGAGTGTGTCGCGTACGAGAACGCGCATCAGAATCGTGAGCCCATCCTCCACTTGCTCGCGCAGCAAGCCGCGAAAGTCCGAGACGAGAGCTAGATAGTCGGCGCCTCAGTGTGTGGCCCGACGAGACGTTTATCGAGCCACCCAAGAGGGTGGAGGCATTCAATGATGAGCGACACACCAGATCCGGAAGTCCACCATCAAGCAGCATTCAGTGACAATGGCGGGCTCGAAGTCCAGGAGTCGAGCGTCGAAACGTCTCTCGAGGATTTCGGCGCCGACGTCGACCATCGCGACCGCGAATCACGACGCGATCGACCCGAGGCCAGCGAGTTCGGCGTCGACGACCGCCCCGAAGTACAAGACTCAAATGAGGATGACGAACAGGCCGTACTCTTCCCCGACACCGACGACGACCAGCAGACACTCACTGGTGAGCGCGCCGCAACACGCTGCCTCTTCGACGACTAGCTGCGACTACCCGACATGGACAGTTAGTGAGAGGGAGAAAAGCTACTCGCTGAGCGCGTCGGCAATCGCTTCGAGTTCGCCCTTCCGGAATGCCCGACCGATCTCATTCGTCGCATCGTCGTCGCGTTCATCGATCCTCGCGAGGATACCGGCGCGCATCTGTGCTGTCGGCGGCAGCGAGTTGGCGTCGATCTCGTAGCCGACGGCATCGCAGATGGCGGCGAGGTCCTCTTTCGTGAACGTCGCCGAAATCTCTCGCTCGAAGCGGCCCGTGGCGACCCGGATCTCGTTTCGGAGGTCGTCGACGGTCTTAGCCATACCGTACGCTCGGGAGAGAACGCCGTGTAGATTCTGGTTCTGTGTCGGCGGCCAAGAGAACGGCGCCGGCAAATTCCTCAGCGACAGCATCGAGCGATGAGTCCTTGCTGCCGACTCGAAAAAGCAGTGACGTCGATCGGGACACAGCGCCAGAGTTTGTTGGCCCGGGAGGGGTGCGGGCGCGCCCACGAGGCGCGTCGTCGCGACCAAATCCATGAGTGACGCACACACAGAGTCAGCAGTCGCGTTCGAGGACTCGAGCTCGCGAAGCGAATCGATGACCGAAACGATCGAGGCGTGGGTTGAGGACCTCATCACGCACGTCGAAGAGGCACGCGGAAGCGAGGCGTTCCAAGAGTGGCTCGAGGTGCAGAGTCGGTTCCACGATTACTCCTACCGGAACACCCTCCTGATCCACCTCCAGTGTCCGGAGGCGACGAGAGTCGCGGGCTACCGAGCGTGGCAGGAGGAGTTCGACCGATACGTCCAGGAGGGTGAGAGCGCCATCTGGATCTGGGCACCCATCATCGCGAAGCAGTGCCCAGAGTGCGGGAACTCGCCGAGCTACCACGAACAAAGCGACTGTGCGTACGACGAGACGCCACCCGAAGAGTGGTCAGAGGGACTCGTCGGCTTTCGACCGGCATCGGTCTTCGATGTCTCACAGACCGAGGGCGAGCCACTCCCCGAACTCGAGACGACGGCGACCGGCGACGCTGGCACCCTCGTCACCGTCCTCGAAGACGCAGCTTCGGAACTCGACGTCGAGGTGCGCATCGTCGACGCCGACGAGTGGATCCATGGACAGGCCGAAGGCATCTGCAAGCCACGTCAGTCGGATGAACCACCACTCGTTGCGGTTCGGAATCGTGCGAACGAGGCTGACCTCGCGGTGACGCTCGTCCACGAACTCGCGCACGCCCTCCTGCATGGCGCCATCAGCGACCCACTAGCGCGATCCGAACAGGAACTCGAAGCCGAGGCCGTCGCGTACATCGTCGGCCGACACTATGGCCTCGACACGAGTAATTCATCGTTCTACCTCGCCGCCTGGGCCGGTGACGACCCGGAGGCAATCCGGGAGCGGCTCAGCCGCATTAGCCGGACGGCCGAGCAACTCATCGACGTCGTTGATTCTGAAACCGCATAGCGACCCAAATTCCTCGCGTAACGCAATTCGAATAGTTGCATATCCAATAGGAATCGGTGGCAACCCGCGTGTATCATGGGTAAACCATCGGCGTTGGTCGTATCCGATGCGCTAATAAGCCGACAGGTCTAAAAGAAGATAATGAACGATCTCACTGGCTTTCAGCGTGACCTCCTCTACGTTATCGCGGGGCTGGACGAGCAGCACGGCCTCGCCATCAAGGACGAACTCGAAACGTACTACGAGACGGAAGTCCACCACGGCCGCCTCTATCCGAACCTCGACACCCTCGTCGAGAAGGGACTCGTCGACAAGGGGAAGATCGACGACCGAACGAACTCCTACGCGCTCACGCGACGCGGCCGCCGCGAGCTTGAGGCCCGCCGCGAGTGGGAAAACCAGTACGTCGACCTGTAGGTCATTCTCACTATCCGTCCTGAAGCAGTCGGAGTATCGGTCGTTGACAATATGGGCTCTTCAGTCGGAGTCGATGAAGCAGCCGGTATGAAGGAGAGTACAACCGAACGGCTATGTCGGACTGTTGAATAGGTGTGGTATGTCAGATCGGACTGACCGCCTGCTTGCCCTCCACGTGATATTGATGGCCCTGCTCGTCGTGTCACAAACAACCGTTGTTCCGCGAAATCAACTCCTCGGCACAATCGGCCTACTATTCGGCGCTATTGCTATCATACTCGCGCTTGTAGAGCTTAAAAACGCGTTCTGAGTCCAGCCTACTCTATTTCAGACGCCCACGACTCACCGGAACTGGGGACCCGGTTCTGCAAGACGGAGTACAGAGAGCGGCCACGCTTCCAGCCACTCTTAACCAACAGTCTGCGTGATTCCGATGCGAGCGTTGGTTAAGGTTTGTCAGCGCCCGCGAGGGGCGGGGCGCACAGACCCCCGTTCCAAGCGATGCCCGAACATGATCTGGCAACGCTGCTCAACGAAGCGGTGCACGTCGCGAACAACTACCCGGCGGTCGCGAACGGCGTCGATAACTCGCTCCACGAATACCTGCGGTATGCCGTCCTTCGTCTCCTCGAAGGCGACGCCGGCCCGCGCTCACCGGCAGTCGACGTGACCGTCGGGTACGGGAGGGACGCGGCGATGGCGGACACCTGGCGCTCGACGGTCTCTTGGTGGGACGAAATGCCCGTCCGAGAGGACTGCACGCGATTTCGCGTCTTCTACCCCGACGACGTCGCACACGTCCCACGAGCAATCAGCGACGTGATAGGTGCGCTCGGCGCCTGGCGCGTCTGGTCGGGCGACGCCGTTGACGTCGGCGCCTACGAGTATCAGAGCCGTCGCGAAGTCCACTACTGCTGGCCACTCGGCCACCCCGTTGAGGACCGACTCGACGAGCGCCTCGAACGAGACACACAGGCCGTCGCGACTGACGGTGGCTGTGCGGGCGACGTCCGAGCTCGCGAAGCCGTGAGCGACCAAGCGCAGACGGGAGGCCTCGAAGCCCGAACGCAGCGCGCGATCGACGAGGAGATGGACGTCTCCCTCCTTGCGAAGGGCGGCCAGTACGAGGTTCGCTCAGCCTCGGGAAGCATCTACGACGTCGACATCATCGCCGAGACGTGTACCTGTCCGGACTACCAGAAGCGAGAACCTGACGGCAGTTGCAAGCACCTCCGTCGCGTCGACTACGAGATTAAGCACGGACGAGTCCCACGGCCGGATGGCCGACTTCCCGAAATTCCGAGGTCGGAGAGTTAACCAACATGAGACTGCGAGGGCAGGTCATTGTTGGTTAACAGTGGTGGGCACGGCCAGCTAGCGGTCAGGCGGTGAGAGTTGGGAAAAGGCCGTTGAGAGCCAGTTTAGAGGTCGCGCGGCTGGACCGTCTTGCGGCTGTTCGCCTCAGCGCGTGCCCCTGCTTCCTCGAGCAGTTCTTCGACCTCCTCGTCCAGCGCCTCGTAGAAATCGCCAGCAGCGTTCTTCTCTGCCAGTGCATCCTTCACCGCAGCTTTGACAACAAGATCCGACATACAGCATCGAGTTCGTCCATCGATCACATATAAGTAGGGGTGAGAGTATCAGAATGCGGTAGCTGACAGGGACAGATCGGAGCCTGAGTTAGTCTCGGCGGAGAGCCCGTTCGACTCGAAATTGAAGAGTTGGCTGAGAGTGTTAACCAACACATCTAAGCAATTCCCGTGTCTGTTGGTTAAGACGACTACACGATGTCCGATTCACCACCGAAACCACCACAGAAGCTCTCACGCGACCTTGTCGAATCGATAGAGTGCTGTTCAGCGGAGGAACTCCGAGCGGTTGAGCGCTATGCCGACGCGCTCACCCAGTACCGTGAGCGAGAGACTCGACTTACAGAGGAAAACCAGGACGAAGTAGAGGATCGTCCCAAAGAGCTGCCGGACGACGTTCCGACGCGAGCGACGCTTACCACCAAAGAAATCAACGGTAACCGCTACTACTACTGGCAGTGGCGTGATGGCGAGAAAGTTCGCTCTCGGTATAAAGGTCCGGTCAGCGGCGACGATGAAGAGACAGGCTAGTCGGGGGACACCCCATGTGCGAGATGAAATCTGAAAGTGGAGATGGGGGGACACACCCCGTGTGCGAGATGAAATCTGAAAGTGGAGATGGGGGGACACACCCCGTGTGCGAGATGAAATCTGAAAGTGGAGATGGGGGGACACACCCCGTGTGCGAGATGAAATAGTGTGAGAGAGACACAATCAGGAATAAGACGATCCCTCACCACGCCAATTCGGTGTAGCTGACAAACAAGATTCGTCAGACACCCCGTGTGCGAAATGTAGACCCTCGATATCTAGCTATAGAACCCTCCTATAGCTACTTCCCCTCAAAGAACTCAGTGACTTGTGCGTTAACCACAGATTGGATGAGGTCCTCGTCCTCCATAGCCTCCTTAAGACGAACGTCAGCCTGAAGCGTCTCTGCGACAACCTCAGGGTCATCAACCAAAGTGTACTCCTTATGAACACCATTTCCGTAGCCTCTCCCTCGTTTTTCTGTCGTGACAAAATTGTATGTCTCCGCCTCACTCATATACCGGAGATAGGAGTCCCGGGATTTCTCGTCAACGCCAAGCATCTCAGTGAGATACTGGTACACACGGTACGCGATAGTAGTTGGAACTGCCGTGAGATTGCGTCTTGAGTAGATCGGGACAACTGCCGTCGCATAAAGAGAGATTTTCTTCTGCGAGGACAGACCCTTCATCTGCGCCAGCGTTCGATCCCGCTCAGCTTCCGTCTGGGCGTCACGAACATGTTCCTCAGCAACCTCATTGTCACCACGGCGGTCCGCAATCTCTCCCGCTTTCCGAAAGAGATCAATCGCTTTCCGAGCATCACCATGATCCTGAGCGGCGAACGCAGAACTCAACGGGATAATCCCATCCTCAAGAACCTCATCATGATAGGCATCCTTCCGCCGTGCAAGGATCACTTGAAGCTGGTTCGCATCGTAGTCTGAGAAGACAACGTCTTGTGGGTTGAATGAGCTCTCAGCACGCCCGTCGAGTTCCTCCATGAACCGCGGGTCGTTTGTGAGCGCGGCGACGGAGACATCCCCATCGATGCGCCCAAGCTGCGACGCACGAGAAAGCTGATAGAGAAGTTTCGAGTATGCAGGCTCCTCGTTTGGGTCACGCTGTCGACCAATGAGAAGATCGATTTCGTCGAGGATAATAATGACCGAGTCGAAGTGCTCGCTCAGAATATCGTAGAAGCGGCCGAGCTTCTGGTCAGTCGAGACCCCACTCTGCGGCACACCTGGATCAACCTCAGCTTGAGTTGCAGCACGTTCGACAAGCCGGTAGACGGCGCGGTCGTGCGATTTGATCGTCTGGCAGTTAATGTTGATAACACCGAATCGACTGCCCTGCGATTCAGCGAGTTCAGCAACTTGCTCGCAGACCGCGTTGATGATGAGCGATTTCCCCGTGCCAGAGGGCCCATAGAGTAGCATATTTGGCGGGCGGTTCCCTTGGAGAGTCGGGCGGAGGTACGTGATGACGTCATCAAGCTGCTGGTCGCGACCGACAATTCGGTCCTCATCGATTACGGTGTCGGGATCAAGGAGTGCCTTCTCACGGAAGACGGAGTTCTTCGCACCCTCTTGGAGACGCCCCTTGATAGACTGCGAGAGTGAGGACTGTCCGTCGTCCTCCGATACCCCGTCTCGGTCTGTCATAGTACTGGTGTGAGCAGCCTCGCGTAAATAGATATGGGTGACCGTGTGCCAGATTAAATCATCTATTTACAAGCGTTTCAGGCCTTCTATAGCACCCTGTGGAGATGATGTTGATGACCGCGGGCAAAATCAATTTTGAGGGGGACACACCCCGTGTGCGAAATGAAATCTCGAACAGGTCGGGGGAAACAAGGGTGAGGAACTGATTTACCCAAAAGAGAATCGGTAGCCCGTCTGCAAAATGAGATCAGGAGCGGGACGTACTTGCAGTAAGTTTAGCGACCATTCGTCTTTAGCTAATACTCACAGTAATACCGAACAGCTGCGTTTCACAGGCGAATTACGTCGCAACACGTTCGATACGGGGCAAAAACACGGTTTTCAGACGCCGTGGACTGCCTATTCTCAGTAGCAAGAGCGTCTCAGTCCCTGGTTTCGCTCTTCTAATACTACAGGGAATAATACAGAGTTAAAATATTACTACTAGTCTTAGCTAAAGACGAATGGTTTAGCGACTACCCCCACACCCCGTGTGCGAAATGAAACCGGAAGTGGTGCAGACTAATCTGAAGAGGAGAAATAGTGATTTAGGGGGTTAGAGGTCCAATATTTGCATTGTAGAGCCTCTACAGATAGTCAGCATAAAATGTATTAATATCTAATAATAAATTATCTTGCTTGTTTTGTAATTGCATTACGGGTCTGGTTGAGTCGATAAAGTAATAAATCTTCCTCTTACTACAGGATAAGACTAAACAATTGGATGAGGGCTTCTACCTCCTATTTTCTGGACTATGCGTCCAAATCAGTCGCTCTTACTGAAATCAGCCTGCAGTCCTCATAGAGATTTCATCTCGCACACGGGGTGTGGGTGTTCCCGTCCGAGAGAAGAATTGTGAGTGATCGATCCTTATATGCCGGTTTTTTCACGCCCAGGATGGGCAGAGGCGATCTTGATTGCCTTCACCCGACCATGAAGACACACATCCGTAACCGACAGCAAGTTGAACAGCGTGGAGGGTACATTAAGCTCGCTCCGATGCAGGATGATCAGGTAGCCCAGTCCGTGAGTGTCTTGGAGGAATCTCCCATTGGAACCCCGCGCAAGAGCGTCTGGCTCGGTATTGCTCGTAGTGGGGAATCCCGAATCTAAAGGAGAGACAGCGGGAGTTCCCCGCCCACGGTGGGGCGGGGGTGAAGCGCGTGGGCTCGGCTGCGTCCCTGTTTTCAACTATCTGGACGCCCTACTGTGAGATGGAACCCACGTTATCAGCCTCGCAAAACCCGCGCACCCCACTCCGGGATACGACGCGGTGCGCCGGGCCTGTGTCGCGCCCTCGTGCCAGAGACTACGGCGAAGCCACGGCCCACCCCACCCGTGGTACCTCACTCCCTCGTATCAGGCAACCCTTGTCCGATATATCGGTCTTCTGTGAGCCACCATCTTCCGCTCTAGTCATCGTAGCATCTTAGAAATTCCTATAATTTTTGAAAATCTTGGAAACTACAAAAATTCTAAAATCTGCATGGTTTACAAAATTCCCGAAATGCATATACTGGATTCAACATCCACGTCTCTCCTCTACATCTTATACTTTATAGAAATTATACAATCTCTCAAGGTCGCGCAAGGTTTTAAGATGGTGTGAATTATAGAAATTATCACAATGAACGGGCCAACACCACGCGCCGTATCATTTGCGATGCTCAAAGGTGGATTCGGCAAATCAATCTGTGCGAACACGCTTGGCGGCGTTCTCGGCAACCGAGGTCACAACGTCCTCGTCGCAGACCTTGACCCAGCAGGCCACCTCTCCACCGGACTTGGCTACTATACGCGCGAAGACGAAGATAAAGCCGACCTCGGAGACGTCCTCCTCAATGAAACCGACCCTCAACAAATAATCAAGCATCCTGGTTACGGCTTCGACTTCGTTCCCGCACTTAACCTTGAACGCGTCAATGACGATCTCGCCCGCGACGACGTGTTCGCGAGCGATATGAAACTCAAAAACGAGCTCGTCGACCCATTGCTTGGAAATGACTACGATTATATCCTCTTTGACGTCCCGGGTTCGCGAAACAAGCTCGTAAACAACGCTGTCGTCGGCGCACCAAATGCGATTCTCCCGCTTATGCCGGCTCCAGAAGCGTTGAACGGCCTGCGAGAAACCTCAAAGAAGCTCGTGATGGATATTCGGCAAGCCTTCGATTTCGAGATTCTAGCGACTATACCGAACAATCTCTCACAGCGAATCGACCAGCGGACGAAGGATCGCAACCTGCTTGAGGCGATGAACACTGACCCTACCTTTGCTGCCTACCTTGAAGCTGGCCGCCGTGCCGACTGGACGGGCAGCCAGCCCGAACTTCATGACGGCGTCGACGTTGAGACAGTTCTGGACGAACACATCCCGCCGTTCGCACGAATTACGCCCGACCAGTGGGAACAGATCGATAACGGTGATCTCCATCTCAAGCCAGGGATTCGGCATTCCGGCGAGTTCGGGGACGCCTACGAGGAACGCCAGCCGCTGACAGCGTACAACCCAGAGAACGCGCAGTTAGCACATTTCGAAACGCTTGCTGATATCGTCGAGAATGGAGGGATTCAGGCATGAGTGGATTTGACCTTGGGGAAAGCGCAGAAGATGCAGACGACGATCCGGCCGACCAGGAGTCAGTCGAAGACGTGGAGCAGACAGAACCGTCAGTAGAGGACACCACTAGCGAGGAAGTGGTGGATCCGAAGGAAGAGCCACCATTTGGAACGGAAGACGTTCGTCAGTATTCAACGTACCCGCGCGAGGATATTCTCGAAAAATTCCAGCAGATTGATACGGCCGAGGTGCAGCCGTTTCTCGTCACACGAGGCGTCAAGAATGTTGAGACGCGCGAAATCCATGATGCGCTCTATCGAATGGCTATCGAGAATCCCGAGCGCCTCGGAGAGTTAATTATGGAAGGACGCGGGCTTGACCCCGATAACTAACTGATATTGGAATACTACAGCATCAAGAACTCGTTTATGGGTGCCGAAGATACGTTAGTCTAAACTAAGTTAGTTCAAACTCTTTTAGAGGAACAGTTTTACGTGCTCCCCTCAAAGTGAGCACCATGACTGGATTTGTAAACCGGAAACGGGAACTAAAACGCCTCGAGAAACTCTACGAGAGCGATACGGCAGCACTGGCGGTAGTTTGGGGACGACGGCGAATGGGGAAAACGACGCTCGCAATCGAGTCGATCCGAGACCGCAACGACGCCGTCTACTACCAGGCGACTAGAGGGACTGCAGACCAGCAGATTTCCTCGTTCATCAACGACGCTGCCGAGGTGTATCCAGGGATCACGCGGATCCGTGAAGAGTGGGAACCGCTCTTCGAATTTCTTGCCGAGCAGGATGCAGTCATCATCGTCGACGAGTTTCCGTATCTTGTTGAGCAAACGGACGCACTCCCATCGATCTTGCAGCGCGTCTGGGACCATACCGCTGAGAAAACTGCAACGACCTTCGTGCTGACCGGGTCCGCTATCGGAATGATGCATGAGTATGCGCTTGAAGGAACAGCGCCGTTGTACGGTCGCGTCGCCAAGAACCCGAACGGGGAAATCGAAGTTGGCCCACTTCACTTTGAGGCGGCGATGTCGTTTTTCGCTGATTATTCCCCCGTTGAACAGGTGATGACCTACGGTGTCTTCGGCGGGACGCCAGAGTATTTGCGAGCCGTCGAAGATCACGAGACACTTGAGGAGAACGTCACGAGAACGCTGTTACGGCGTGATGGAGGGCTCCACGAGGAGCCTGAAAACGTGCTCCACCGAGAACTGGACGAAGTTGACCGGTATTTTGCGATATTAAAGTCGCTTGCGGAAGGAAACCGAGTCAAGAACGAAGTCGCCCAGGGTGCCGGAATCAGTAATAGTAGTGTCGGCTATTATCTCAACCGACTGAATGACTTGCGCATTATTGAACGAGACTACCCGGTCACCGTCGACCCAGATCGAAGCCGGAAAGGCCGGTATACGATTACAGATCCATTATTCCGGTTCTGGTTCAGATTCGTCTATGGGCGGACAGCGCGGTACGAGGTATATGGTGAGGACGCTTATATCGACCTCATCGACCCAGAACTGCCAGACTTCGTCAGTGGGACGTTCGAACAGTTATGCCAGCGTGCTGTCTTATACGCATTCGGTGACGAGTATCGTTTCGTAGAGGAGCCCGGGAACTGGTGGGATGGGAGCGGAAGCGAGATCGACATCGTTGCGCCGACGAATGGAGCGACACTCCTCGTCGGTGAGGCAAAATTCCAACAGGACGCGGTTGGATATGACGTTCTCAGTCGACTCGAATCTGAAGCCCCAAAAGTAGACTGGCATCCAGACAGCGGTGGTGACCCAGAGTACACGTATGCGCTATTCAGTCGGTCTGGATTCTCATCCGCAGTCAAGGAAGCCGAATCGGAACGGGACGATCTTCACCTGTTGACCGTCAATGACGTCGTTGGACTGATCACGGAGTAGCGATCGAAGTGAATTGCTACTATAGTAGAGTTCAGTGCTGTGTTGAATAGCGAACTCTGAGTGGGAGTCAAGTGACCCCGATTTTGAGACCTTGGGAGTCACCCGCTCACGAGCCGACTCATAATCTGCTCGCCAGCCCAATCACCGCTATTCAACAGAGCTGTATTTGCTGTTTCTTCCACGGTTGGCCGTCACGAAGGAGTTCCAAGAGGTGCTCGCGTTGGTCGTCGCCGAGCTTCGGGGGCCTGCCGCCCCCGAAGTTCGGCATCAGGAGACCGAGACCACCTTCGTTCCACCGGCGGGCCCCAGCGTGTTCCCGTCCCGGAGGACCTGCCGACATCGTCGGCAGCGTCCTCCAGCGTCGCTCCCTTGTAGAGACGTTTGACGAAGATCAGCCGCTCAGTGAGTTTCTCGTCAGTAGACTCCGCAAGGAGCCGGTCGAGATCGTCCTCACTGAGGTGACGGACGATCTCTTTGCGGCGATCTCCGGGCATACTCTCATATCAGGCGCCACCTCCATAACTTCCCCTAACCACTAAGCGTTCTGGGGATGTCTTCAGGCGCGGGAGGATGTCAACACAAGTTGCTGGTGAGGGGGCGGTAGCTGTTTGCGAGCACGAGTATGGTTCCGGTCGCCATTAGCGTCGTCGCGACGAGCGGTGTGACGAACCCAACGGCAGCGAGCGGGACACCGATAGCAGGCACTGTGAGAGCGAGTCCGAGATTTTCGAGAAGGCGACGCCGCGTCCCACGCGCGATTCCGAAGAGATCGCGGAACGGCGTCAGATCGTCGGCCGTTACGAGAGCGTCCGCGACAGTCACGGTGAAGTCACTTCCGGAGACCATCGCCACACCGAGATCAGCAGCGGCAAGCGCTGGTGCGTCGTTCGTCCCGTCCCCCACCATTGCGACGACACCCTCATCGCGGAGGCGACGGACGAGCTCTTCTTTCGCT
This sequence comes from Halarchaeum rubridurum, assembly GCF_014647115.1. GTDB lineage: Archaea > Halobacteriota > Halobacteria > Halobacteriales > Halobacteriaceae > Halarchaeum > Halarchaeum rubridurum. Next base: position 8,158 of record NZ_BMOO01000006.1, on the reverse strand, counting down.
TCTGGTGGGACGTCCGCGTAGACCTTGGAGACGTCCGGGTGTGCCTCGAACTGCCGTGCAACGCGTGAATCATCGCCCGTGATGACCACGATCTGTCGGTCGTCGGCCGCGAGCTCCGCGACAGTTTCCGTCCACTTCTCGCGGGGCTGATCTTCGAGTGTGATCACGCCTGTTGCGGTCCCCTCCCAGCCGACGACCGTTGGGAGCTCACCACGGTCACGGACACGGTCGATTGTGTCACGGATGGCTTCGGGAATGCTCCAGTTGAGGTCGTCGAAGAGTGCGGGGTTTCCGACGGCCGTCCGCGACGCGTCCACGTCGGCCACGACACCGTAGCGGTACCGTTCGAACGACGTAACCGCTTGTGAGCGGTCCGGTGCACGGTCGCGGATTGCGGCGGCAATCGGGTGGCTCGAACGTGACTCGACGGCCGCTGCCCGCCGAAGAACCGCCTTACTATCGCACTCCTCAACTGCGTGGACGGCGGCGACACGCATTTCGCCGGTGGTGAGTGTTCCGGTCTTGTCGAACGCGATGACGTCTGCGTCGGTCACCCGTTCAAGGATCGTCTGATCAAAAACCGGGACGTCTCGCTCGGCAGCCGTTGAGAGCCCACGACCGACGGCGAGTGGTGTGACGAGGCTGAGGGAGACGGGGCAGGCGATAATCAGCACGGTGAGTGCCGTCCGAAGTGCGGGTTCGGCTGGCGCGCCAGCAACCGTCCACGCACCGAGTGTGACGAGTGCGAAGACACAGACAACCGGGATGTAGATTGCTGTCACACGGTTCGTGAGCCGCTCGGCCGGGGACTGTTCGGTCTGGAGATCCCAGACGAGGTCGCGGAGTCGGTCGAGTGTGCTCGTCGCCCCCTCGTCGACCGTGATTTCGAATGAGCCGTCGGCGGCAATGGAGCCACCGATGACCGTGTCGCCGACGACTTTCCGCTGGGGTCGTGCCTCGCCAGTGATGAGCGCCTCGTTAACCGTTCCGCGGCCATCGACGATCGTGCCGTCAAGTGGGATTCGTTCGCCCGGCCGGACGAGAAGCCGATCCCCAGTCGTGCAGTCCTCGGGTGGGACGACCGTCGTTGTCCCGTCCTCAAGGAGGCGGCGTGCAGCGGTCTCTGTCTCGTCGACGAACTCGGTGAGGTCTTCGACCGCCTGGCGTTTATATCGGGCACGGGCGTGATTCCCGATTGTCGCGAGAACGATGACTGCCGTCGCGATATCGAAGAAGAGGTAGAGACGGTCGAGATAGAGCAGTGAGACCATGGAGTACGCGTAGGCGCTCACCGCAGTGATGGAGATGAGGACGTCGACGGTAAGCTGGCGTTCGTGGAGACTGATGTAGGCCGACCGGAGGATGGGGAATCCGACGCCGAAGATAGTGATCGTGGTGAACATCGCGACAGGCCCGTAGAGACCAGTAACGATTGCGTGATTATCGAGTGAGGAGGTCGGAAGGAGTCCGAGATAGACGGGGTAGAAGAAGGCAGCATAGATGATGTAGATGGGTGCGACGGCAATCACGGAGAAAATCGTGCGGAGATGGTCGAAGTCGAAGTCGTTCCGGTCGGCGGGGGTTTCCTCTGGTGTGGGCGCAGAGGCTCGATATCCCCATGCAGAAAGTGTGTCCTCGATGGTGTCACGCTCAACCGCCTCGGGGTCGTAGCTGACGCGCATCATCTCGGCCGTATAGCTCGCGGACGCACCGTTGACGCCATCGAGTGTCACGGCGCGTCGCTCGAGATACGACTCGCATGCGTGCGTATGCATGCCGCTGATCGAGAAATACGCCGTCTCGCCGTCAGTCTGCTGCGTTGTCTCAGGAGTGTGTTCGATGTGTGCGCCACTGGTTCTCGTCTCCCCCTGTTGGCAGCCACGCGAGCAGAACACCTCCCCGTTATCACGAATCGGCTCGCTATCGATCTCGCGGCCGCAGAACGAACACGTAGTCACGGTCGCCTCGTAGAGTCCGAACGGAGACGCGCCTGAGCTAGCGGGGTGTGTCTCTGGATCATGGTGGGCGTCACGGTCGCTAATGTGTATGGGTAGTTGTGCGGTGCGTCGTTGCTTCGTTCACGAGTTCGACAGTGACGTGGTCAAGGCCGGCGTCGCGGAGTCTCTCGTGGATAGTCGCCCGTAGCTCCTCTTGGGTATTGAGCGAATCGACTGAGACCTTGACTCGAACTGTCCCGATGGTAAGCCGACTACAGACCTGCCAGACGTGGCAGTCCTCGACCGCCTCAACGCTCTCGATCGACATGAGGGATGCCTGCAGGTCGGCGATCGGAATCGGGCTACGTTCGAGGAGGAGGTCGAGGCTGTCACGCAACACGGTGTATGCCGACCAGATGATGACGACAGCGATGAGCGCGGCCGTGATCGGGTCTACCATGCGGATCTCGAAGACGGCGACGATGGCGGTTGAGATGATGACTGCGACGGACGCTCCGGTATCGCCGAGCAGATGGTAGAACGCACCACGTTCGTTCAAGCTGAGTTCGTCACCGTGGAGGTAGCCGACGGACGCGACGTTGACGACGAGGCCCCCCGTGGCGAGGAGGATGGTCATCGTCGGGTCGAGGTCGACGGGGTTGTAGAATCGCTGGTAGGACTCGTAGAGGATGACGAGCGCCATCGGGACGAGGAGCACCCCGTTGAGGAGGGCGGCGAACGGTTCGAGTCGGTGGAGTCCGTACGTCCACAAATCGCGCTCCTCGTACCGGTCGGCGACATAGGTGGCTGCAAACGCCATCAGATACGACAGCGCATCGAAGAGCATGTGGACGGCGTCGCTCAGGAGTGCAAGCGATCCGAACAGGAGACCACCGGCGAGTTCGATGACGAAGCCAGCCGTGTTAATCGCGGCGACGACGCCGAGTTTACGTATACTTCGCGGCTCGGTGTGGTTGCCGTCGCCGTGGTCGTGGTCTGAATCTGTCGTCGTGTCATGGTTGTGGCTCTCCATTAGTTTGGGAACGAGTGGAAGCGCATCAGTGAGAGTGTAGTGCGACTGGGTGAGCGCTCTAGTCGTCCTCGGGGGTGATTCGGGAGAGGCGCATCGCGTTGCCGGTGACGCCGAGCGTCATCCCGGCATCGCCGACGAGGACGGCCGCCCAGATGGGGACGAGGCCAAAAGGCACGGCGAGCGCGAGGGCGGCTTTCGCGCTGAGACTCGTCCAGACGTTCTGCCGAATCACGCCGTTCGCGTCGTGCGACAGTTCGTAGAGGTAGGGGAGGCGTGCGAGGTCGTCGCTCATCAGCGCGATGTCCGCCGTCTCGAGGGCGGTGTCCGTGCCGGCCGCACCCATTGCGACACCGACAGTCGCCGTTGCGAGCGCCGGTGCGTCGTTCACGCCGTCGCCAACCATCGCGACCCCGTCGTACTCGCCGTCGAGGTCCTGGATGGCTTCGACCTTCTCGTCGGGCAGGAGTTCCGCGCGGAACTCATCAACGCCGACCTCCTCGGCGATGGCGCGTGCGGTGCGCTCGTTGTCGCCGGTGAGCATCACGACGTGTTCGACGCCGAGGTCGTGCAGGCGCGCGACGGCGCGACGCGCTTCGGGGCGGACTTCGTCCGCGACGGCGATGACGCCCTCCAGTTCGTCCTCCGTCCCGACGAGAATCACCGTCTTCCCCTCGGATTGGAGGTCGGGGATGGTGTCCTCGAGGAGGTCGAGACAGTTGTTCCGCTCGCAGAGGCGCTGGCTGGTCTGCGTGACGACCCCGCCGTCGGTGACGGCGTGGACGTGCGAGAGGTCGAAGCCGAGTTCCTCGAAGAACCCCGGCTTGCCCGCGTAGTGCGTCTCGCCGTCCAGGTCGGCGCGCACGCCCTTCCCGGTGACGCTCTCGAACTCGGAGACCGAGCGCTTCCCGACGTCGTTCTCCGCGGCGTGGTCGACGATGGCTGCGCCGATGGGATGTTCGGAGCGCGATTCGAGGCCGCGCGCACACCGCAGGACGTCGTCCTCGGTGTTCTCGTTGAGCGGAATGACGTCCGTCACAGCGAGTTCGCCTTTGGTGAGCGTGCCGGTCTTGTCGAGCGCGACGGCCTCGACGTCGCCCATCGCTTCGAGGTGACTCCCGCCCTTGATGAGGACGCCGTTCTTCGCGGCGCTCGTGATGCCCGACACCACCGACACCGGCGTCGAGATGACGAACGCGCACGGGCACGCAAGCACGAGTAAGGTGAGGCCATAGACGATGGACTGCGTCCAGGTCGCCCCGAGGACGAACGGCGTGCCGAGGGTGACGAGGACGGCGAACGCGACGACGACCGGGGTGTAGTAGCCCGCGAAGCGCTCGACGAACTGCTCGCGCTCGGTCTTGTTCGCCTGTGCGTCCTCGACCATCTCGATGATGCGCGAGAGCGTGTTGTCCCCGGCCTCGGAGGTGACTCGGACTTCGAGGTAGCCCTCCTCGTTGATGGTGCCCGCGTACACCTCGTCGCCGTCCGTCTTGTCGACGGGTACGGACTCGCCGGTGATGGGGGCCTGATTGACCGCGCTCTCGCCGACGCTGACCTCGCCGTCCATCGGAATCTTCTCGCCCGGCCGCACCACGACGATATCGCCGACGCGGACATCGTCGACCGGCACGGTGACGGTTTCGCCGTCGCGCTTGACGGTGGCCTCGTCCGGGGAGAGGTCCATCAACTCCTGCAGGGAGTTGCGGGCCTTGTCCATCGAGTAGCGTTCGAGGAGTTCGGCGACGCTGAAGAGGAAGGCGAGCATCGCGGCCTCCATGTAGAGACCCTCGTCGAAGCCGACGCTGACGACGAGCGCCCCGGTAATCGCGATGGACATCAGGAGGTCGATGTCGAGGTTCCGGTTGCGCAGCGAGTAGTAGCCGCCCTCGAGAATCTCCTGGCCGCCGACGGCGACGGCGGCGAGGAAGAGGCCGTCCGCGAGCGAGAGGGGAATCGGCGCCGAGAGGAGCGTGGCGTTCTGGCCGCTCAGGAGGAACCCGAAGAGCAGGCCGAGCGCGACAAACCCACCGCTAATCCATGTCTTCGTCGCGCGATCACTCTGCCAGACCCCGTCCGTCTCTGCCAGTCCACTACTCCCTCCCTCCCCGGAGACCGTCGTCTTAGTGACGTCGTAGCCAGCGCTCTCGATCGCCCGTGTCACGTCGTCAGCCGACACGTGCGCCTGGTCGTACGTGACGACGACTTTCCCAGTCGTGGGTTGGGTTTGATAGGTGCTGACGCCAGTGAGGTTATCGAGGGCGTTCTCAACCTTCCCCGCGCAGGACGGGCAGTCCATCTCCGGAACGGTGAACGTCTCGGTCGTCTCACCGACGCCAGATTCGACGGTATAGCCGGCCTCCTTGACGCGCTCGGCGATGGCCTCTGGCGTGGTTTCTCCCTCCTCGTAGCGGACGGTGAGGGTGCCGGTGGTAATCTGCGGGTCGACCGTCTCGACGGCGTCGAGTTGCTGCACGCTGTTCCGGACTTTCCCGGCACAGGACGGGCAGTCCATCTCCGGAACGGACAACTGTACTACCTCTCCGTTCAACAGGTCCGCCACTGGCTCATCATGCTCGTGGCCATGATCGTGGTCGTAATCATGGTCGTCATCGTCGTGATTATGGTCGTGTGCTGATGCTGGTGGATCGCTCATACTCGGAGATAACCACCATACAGTTATTAATCCACCTGTTAACTGAAACGGTCTATATGGCCTGTATTGCCAATTTAACCCTCCATATTATTATTTCAGCTGGGTGAACTGATTCGTATATAATAGAGTGATGGTCAAGACCGACCCGCATTTCTACGGCCAACGCACATCTTTGTGTATGAATGCGATCTCGGACCGTGTCCGATCGGTGACTCTCACCATCGCACTCGCTATTGTTGGGTTCGGTGTCGGTACACTCCTCGTCGCGACGGGAGCCGGACTCCTCACTGCTGTTGGTATTCCGGTCTTTGACCGTCCCGCTATTCAACTCGTACTTAGCGCCACACTTCTCCAAGGTATTGCGTTTGGAGGGGTCGCGCTCCTCTACAGCCGACTTGGCAATACATCTCCACCACTCCCGGTAGCGGTTCCATCGCGGCGTGATCTCGCGATTATCGCCGCTGGAAGTGTCGCGACACTCGCGCTTTGGGTCGGTCTCTCCATGACGGCGAGTTTCCTCGGGCTTGATTCGGCGACAAACCAAGTCGTGACTACGGCAGCCGAAAACCCCGCCGTCCTCCTCCTCATGATCCCGCTCTCCTACCTCCTTGTTGGGCCTGGCGAGGAATTGCTCTTCCGTGGCGCCATCCAAGGACGGCTCCGTAGCGAGTTCACACCGATTGTTGCGATCCCGATCGCGAGTGCAACCTTCGCAGTTCTGCATGTCTCTTCGCTCTCCGGCGACGGAAAGCTTGTCTACCTCGGTGGTGTGTTCCTCATCGCACTCGTCCTCGGTGTCCTCTACGAATATACAGAGAACCTCGCCGTCCCAGCACTTGTTCATGCGACGTATAACGCGGTCCAATTCGGCGTCGCGTATTTCTCTCTCTCTTCAGCACCCGCAGTGCTTCTCGGCTAGTCTCTCAGGGACGCAGTATCATACTTCGAGAGGAAGAACACAATACCCAGTATGACGGCCATCCCAATGCTGACCGAAATCATCCCGTAGAGGAAGAGGTTGAATGGGGAGAGTGCGAACGATATCGGACCAAGCGTCGCCTCTATCCCTTTCTCAACAGCGCTCTGAAGGACGGAGGCACCGACCGCGTATCCGAATCCAGCGGCTGTAAGAATGGCGACGATGAGCATCGCGATTACGATATGAGAACCGGATCGGGTTGGGGCACGCTCACTCATAGTTGACGTGTCTCGTAGAGCCAGCACACAATTGCACCGATAGCTGCTAGGACACCAGCAGCGAGCACTGTAACGCCGCGTATCCAATATGTTGTTGCCGCGAGTAATACGAGTCCGGCCGTTGTGAAGAGACTCCCGATTCCAAGGGCTGGGCGCGAGAGCGTACGTGCATACCCGGATTCTCTGAAGATTCCGATAATATACATCTCGAGAAGTAGGAGTCCACCGACTGCGACCGGGAGGAGTACACCCGCAAGGAAGACGCCAACCTCGGAAAGGACAAGTCCAAGCGCAAGGAAGACGGGCCATGGACTCGATCGTTGGTAGCCTGCTGCAAGACCACTCTCAGCCATACACCCCCTTTGGACGACCGATATAAGAGCCGACCGGTCGCACAACTGAGCGTTCAGAATCCGAATGAGATAATAACCCATCTGGCTCTGTTGAAACCCTCTTGCCGTCTTGCGATTTTCTGAGGCGCTAGTTTTTCATTGTATCCGTAGAATCCGATGAGAAGAAGGGCTCTGTCCACTGTCAACTCTAAAGGATTTCAACAAAGCCACCCATCTCCAAAAATACGGCTATGAATAAAATTCTCGGAGACGCCAGTGTCGGTCTCATGACTGTACTGCTATTCGTAATCACAGTTCTCTTCCTCATGTACCCCGGCCCAGCAAAATCAGGTAGTGTGAAACTGGTTATTCAGGGACTTCTAGGCGTTGTTGGCGTTCTCATCATCGGTCTTATTGTATCCTTAGCGACAGGAACTGAATCTGAGGCGCATTGAGCAAGCTTAACAGCATCTCTGTCTCTGTTGTTCAGGATAAGGTTAAGGGGAGGCGGCGCTGGCACGTGTTGAAAGTCGAATCAGCTATATCTAACGATTAGCTGCACCAGTCCTGTTCGCGATTGAGGGATCCAACAGAGCACAGAACTCTTCCTCTACGGGTCGGTTGGACGGACTCTTGAGTGTCTCCGGGCTATTCTTCTGTAGTGGTTGCGACTCGCGAGTTTCGGCGCAGCGTCTTTCGACGAATCGCACACCAGCACGTCAAGTGGCCCGAATATGACTCGACACCGCTGTACGATCGCACCTCGCTCGCTGGGTTAGAATCGGATGTTCGAGTCGTCTCGGGTGTCTGGTTTACGCACCCTGATCATGACTCGGTTGAGCAGTTCGTCTGTTCGATCCCGCTGGCCTACTTTCGCTTCGAGGCCCACGACCGGTACGAGAGTTCGACATGCTACGAGATGGATATTCTCTTTCGCAGGCTGTGTTGAATCGCCATACGGCGGTGGAATTCACTGTTTCACAGCCCGCTTGATGTTATAGACGAC
>NZ_BMOO01000005.1 GCF_014647115.1 Halarchaeum rubridurum | reverse complement strand
GCCGCCTTCCAGAGCATGCTGGAGGGGTTCGAGGAGGCGTACCCGGACGTCACGGTCAACGACAAGGCAATCGGCGGCGGCGGGAACACGAGCCTGAACACGCGTATCAACGTCCGGCTCGGCAACGACAACCCGCCGAGCTCGTGGGCCGAGTGGCCGGGGAAGAACCTCCTCCAGTTCACCGAGGCCGGCCTGCTCGGGGACATCGAGGAGTCCGTCTGGAGTCAGAACGACATGAAGGAGGCGTACGTCTCCGGCCCGCAACAGGCGGCCCGCCCGGACGGCACGTACGTCGCGGTGCCGACGAACATCCACCGCATGAACAACCTCTTCTACAACCCCTCCGTCGTCGAGGCGGCCGGCGTCGACGTCTCCGCCATCGAGACCCCCGCCGACCTCACCGACGCCCTCGCCCAGGTCGAGGAGAACACCGACGCCGTCGGCATGGCCCAGTCCAGTCAGTCCCCGTGGACGACGCTGCAGCTCTGGGCGGCCGTCTACCTGGGTCAGTCGGGCTGGGACACCTACCAGGAGTTCATGGCCGGCGAGGCCGAAACCGGTCCCATCGCGGACGCCTTCAAGACCATCAACGCCTACAGCGAGTACTTCAACTCCGACGCCGGCACCGTCGGCTGGCAGGAGGCCAACAACCTCATCATCGACGGCGGGGCCGCCTTCTTCCACCAGGGCGACTGGGCCGCCGGCATGTACGCCGGCACCGACGACTTCGAGTACGGCACCGACTGGGACTGCGTGACGTTCCCGGGCACGGACGGGCTGTACGCGCTGAACATGGACTCGTGGGTCTACCCGACGAACAACCCTTCCCCGGAGGCCACGGAGAAGTGGCTCACCTACGTCGGCACCACGGACGCCCAGGTCCGCTTCAACACGGAGAAGGGCTCGATTCCGCCGCGTAGCGACGTCCCGATGGACGAGTTCAGCGAGTTCCAGACCAACCAGTACAGCGACTTCCAGGACTCCACCGCCCAACCGCCGAGCGTCGCGCACGGCCTGGCGACGACCCCCGGGGTCCTGAGCGACCTCAAGACCGCCATCAGCCAGAACTACTCCGGCTACTCGGACTCGGCGGCCGAGAACACCGCACAGGCCTTCGTCGACGCCTTCGACAACTGAGCGAGCGATGCGTGGAAAGCTCGCGGCGTATCTCGGGCGGCTCGTCCGCCGGAACCGGGTTCGCGCCGACGGCGGCGAGGTGAACGCCAACGCGACCCGCGATGGGTTCGTGAGCGACGAGTTCACCGCGTCGCTCCCCTACTGGCTCCCGCCGTTCGTCGTGATGGGGCTGGCCGTCTACGGGGCGATCCTCTGGAACTTCTTCCTGAGTCTCACGGACACCTCGGGGTTCCAGACGCCGAACTACGCGAACCTCGACTTCGAGATGTACGCGAAGGCGTTCGCCGACCCCGTCTTCATCGGGGCGTTGCGCAACACCTTCGCGCTCCTCGTGGCGTTCACCGTCCTCTGTCTCGTCGTCGGGCTCGTCGTGGCCGTCCTCGTCGACCAGGGCATCCGCTACGAGAACACGTTCCGGACGATATACCTGCTCCCGATGGCGCTCTCGTTCGTCGTCACCGCCCAGTTCTGGCTCTGGATGTACAACCAGCAGAACGGGCTCGTGAACATCATCCTCGGCGTCGTCGGCCTCGGCCCCTACGAGTGGATCGGCAACCCCTCGTTGGTGCTCGGTGCGGTCGTCTTCGCGCTCATCTGGCAGTTCAGCGGCTACGCGATGGTCGTCTACCTCGCCGGCCTGCGCGCCATCCCCACCGAGCAGTTCGAGGCCGCGCGCGTCGACGGCGCGACCACCCTCCGGATGTACTGGCGGGTCATCCTCCCCCAGCTGAAGGGCGCGACCATCTCGGCGTCCGTCGTCCTGATGGTGTTCGCGCTGAAGGCGTTCGACTTCCTCTACTCCCTCACCGGGAGCTACTACCCGCCGAAGGGGTCGGACATCCTCGCGACGATGATGGTCCGGCAGGCGTTCGTCGCCAACAACCGGGCGTACGCCGCCGCCATCGGTATCATGCTGTTCGCGCTGGCGCTGGTCATCGTCGCACCCTACCTCCTCTACCAGTACCGCGCAGGTGAACTATGACAGAGACGAACGCACTCTCCGGTCGAAGTTGGCGCTCGACGGCCCTCTACGCCGTCCTCGTCCTCCTGGTGGTCTTCTACCTGCTGCCCCTCTGGACGGGGCTGGTAACCTCCATCAAGGCGGACGTACTCGCCACCGCACCGTTCCTCCCGCCCGCGCCCGCGGGCTTCACGAGCGTCCACTGGACGCGCGCGGTCAACGCGCTCGCGGGCGGGCTGGTGAACAGCCTCATCCTCGCCATCCCGGCGACGATCCTCTCCGCCCTCCTCGGGAGCATGGCGGCCTACGGACTAACGACCCTCGACTGGCGCTATCAGGTGCCGATCCTGATGCTGTTCATCGCGGGTATCTTCATCCCGTACCAGGCCGTCCTCATCCCGCTCTCGAAGTTCTGGGCCTCGGTCGTCCCGGTGAGCGACCTCGTCGGCTACGTCGGCCTCGCCGGCTGGGTCGGCGACCTCGTCGGGCTGATACTCTCACACGTCGCGTACGGCATCCCGATCTGTACGCTCCTCTTCCGGACCTACTACAAGGACTTCAACGAGGAGATGATCGAGGCCGCGCGTCTCGACGGCGCGACGACGCACACGATCTACCGGCGGATAATCCTCCCCCTCTCCGTGCCGATGTTCGCGGTGACGCTCATCTACCAGTTCACGCAGGTCTGGAACGACCTCCTGTTCGCGCTGGTGCTCGTCGGCCCGGGCGCGGGCGCGCCGGTCACCGTCCCGCTCAGCCAACTCGGTGCGAGCCTCTCCGAGGTCGGCTTCGGCATCCGGATGGCCGGCGCGTTCGTCGCCGCGCTCCCGACGATCATCGTCTACGTCCTGTTCGGCGACCAGTTCGCGGAAGGGGTCTCCACCTAACACACCATGGCTAGACTCGAACTCGACGACATCACGAAGCACTTCGACGACGACGGCGAGACCATCGTCGCCGTCGACGACGCCAGCATCGACATCGAGGACGGCGAATTCCTCGTCCTCGTCGGCCCCTCCGGGTGTGGGAAGTCCACGACCCTCCGGATGATCGCCGGCCTCGAAACCATCACGGACGGCGAACTCCGCATCGGCGGCCGACGCGTCAACGAGGCCAAACCGCGCGACCGGGACATCGCCATGGTGTTCCAGTCGTACGCGCTCTACCCGCACATGACCGTGCGGGAGAACATGAGCTTCGGCCTTGAGGAGTCCACGGACCTCTCCGGAAGCGAGATCGACGAGCGCGTCGAGTCCGCGACGGACACGATGGGCATCAGCGACCTCCTCGACCGGAAGCCGTCCGAGCTCTCCGGTGGGCAACAACAGCGCGTCGCGCTCGGGCGCGCCATCGTCCGCGAACCCGAGGTCTTCCTCATGGACGAACCCCTGAGCAACCTGGACGCGAAGCTCCGCGCGCAGATGCGCACGGAGCTCCAGCGCCTCCAGGAGGACCTCGACACCACCACCGTCTACGTCACGCACGACCAGACGGAGGCGATGACGATGGGCGACCGAATCGCCATCCTCAACGACGGCCTCCTCCAGCAGGTCGCCACCCCGCTCGAAGCCTACCACGCGCCCGCGAACCAGTTCGTCGCGGGGTTCATCGGCGAACCGTCGATGAACTTCTTCGACGTCGACCTGGAGGGCGACTCGGTCGTCGGCGACGGCCTCGACTACCCCGTGAGCGACGACGTCCGCGCGAAACTCGACACCGACGCGCTCGTCCTCGGCATCCGCCCGCAGGACATCGAGCTCGTCGAGGAGGTCGAGTCGGGCCACGACGTCGCCGTCACGGTCGACGTCGTCGAACCGATGGGCGACGAGAACAACGTCTACCTCAGACTTCCGGACAGCCCGGCGGGCGAGACGTTCATCGCCAACGTCGACGGCCGGACGCTCGTCGACGAGGGCGACGACATCGTCGCGCGCATCCCCGAGGAGGCGGTCCACTTCTTCGACCGCCGCAGCGGCGAGGCGCTCCGCAACCGGGAGTTCGACGACGAAGCCGACGTCGACCTCTCGCTGTAGAACGGCCCGCGACGAGCGCGCCGGCGGTTCGGGTTCGCCGCTCGGTCCGCGCTTCGTGACCCATCCTCTTTCGTTCGTCCGGCCACGCCACGGCGGAGCGACGCGTCCGGCGTGCGCTCGTCACCGAGTCGCTCGGTGCGTCGGTCGTGCAGTCGAGTCAGTCGATTCGTCAGGAAGACACACAGCCGTCCGTCGCGGTATCCGCTCGTCCTCAGGCGTCGTCGGGCGTCTTCGTCGTCAGTTCGAGCGCGTGGATGTCGGTCGTCATCGCGTCCCCGAGCGCGTCGTACACCTGCTGGTGTTGATCGACGATGGTCTCGCCCTCGAAGGTCGGCGAGACGACCGTCGCGGCGAGGTGGTCGTCGTCGTGCTTCCCGCGGGCGCGGGTGACGTCGGCGTCGCACTCGGGGAGGGCGTCCTCGATACGTCGCTGGACTTCCTCGGGACTCATGCTCATGCCCGGAGAGTGGGCGCGCGCGGACAAAAGGACCGCGGAGCGCGGAGGCGCGAACGGTCGGTCGCGCACGCGGCGTGTCGGGAAATCGCGCGGCCGCCGCGGCGTGAACCGTCGCCGTCAGGTCCAGCGGTCGAGGCCGGTCTGCGTCACGGACTCCTCGATGCGCTCGAAGGCGCGTTCGACCTCGTCGACGGGGATGTCCCACTCCTCGGTGAGGTAGGCCCGCGCGCCGTCGAGGTCCGGGTCGAGGTCGGCGTCGACGGTGTAGTCGTCGGTGACGTCGGGGTCGAAGAAGAGCTCGCGGATGCGGTCGGCGTCGTCGATGTACGCGTCCTCGGCGTCGAGGACGCCCCAGAGGTCGCCGTGCTCTCGCACGGCTGTCAGCGCGGTCTTCGGGCCGTATCCGGTGAGTCCCTCGTTGAAGTCGGTGCCACAGAGGATGCCGACGTCGACGAGTTGCTCCCACGTGACGTCGTGTTCGGCGAGGGTGGCCTCGAAGTCCATCCGTTCGACGTCGCCCTTGCTCGTGAGCTGTCGGAGGGTGAGAGGGGCGCCGAGGAGCAGGCAGTCGTAGTCGTCGCTCCCGACGTAGTCGACGTCGTCGTCGACGCGCGCCATGTAGGAGGCCTGCGCTTCGCCCTCGGCGGGCGCTTCGACCATCGGGACGTCGAGGAGCGAGAGGAGTTCGCGCGTCGTCTCGTGGATGACGTCGGTGAGGCGCTGGGTCTGCGAGTCGAGGCGCGCGACTTCGAGGGCGTCGCCCGCCTCGCGGGCCGCCTCGAGCTTCTCCTCGCGCCGCTCGCGCTCCTCGCGGCGTTCCTCGACTTCCTCGTCCTTGAGGCCGACGACGCGGCCGTCGAAGACGAAGACGGGCGTGAGGTCGTTCTCGAAGAACTTCGGGAGGCCCTGCACGACGCCGATGAGGTTCGGGACCTCGGTGCCGTCCGCGGTCGTGTAGGCGTCGTCGCGGGTGAAGCGGACGGTCGTCGTGAGGTACTTGTAGAGCCAGTTGTGCGCGTCGACGGCGACCACGCCGTCGAGCTCGTCGAACCCGACCTCCTCGATGACGGCGAGCTGCCGGAGGTCCGCGTTTCCCATACGCGCCCTATCGGCGCGCGGGTCTTAACGCTCGCCTTCGCCGGCCGGGGCGTCCACGACGGCCGGCGGGCCGTCGCGCGCGTCGAGGAAGGCCCGCTCGGCGTCGTCGAGGTCGCGCTCCCGGTAGGCCGCGAGGCCGTCGGCGTAGTTCTCGGCGCGCGCCCCGGCGGGTCGTTCGAGGACGAGTTCGGCGAGCCCCGCCCGCTCGCCCGTGTAGCCGAAGCCGGCCTTGTGGAGCGCCTCGTAGGCGTAGGGGTTGTTGACGTCGATGCGGACGCGCGCGTACGCATCGAGGAGCCGTTCGGCGGCGAACGCGCAGAGGCGCGCGCCGATCCCCTCGCCGCGCCGGTCGTCGCGGACCGTGACGTAGCGGAGGACGACCGCGTCGTCGTCCGCGTGGTGCGGGCTGAAGGAGACGGCGCCGAGGACGCCCTCGGCCTCGGCGTCGCGGGCGTCGGGCGGCCACTCTTTCCCGTTGCGCACGCCGTCCGCGACGGCGACGGCCTTCCCGGCGTCGCCCGTCACGAACTTCCCGGCGTAGGCGAAGCGCCGCCAGTCGAGGCGGAGGCGGGGGGCGTCCGGCGGCGACCCGAGCAGGGCGTACTCCATACCCGAAGTGGGCGCCCGACGCCCTTGTGGGTGGCGTCGCCGTCCGCGCGAACCGATACGGGAAAGCCCCGGACGGCCCAACTGCGGGTATGTCGTTCCTCGACGTCGATAGCCGGACGGTCCGGGCGTTCGCGCTCGCCGACCTCGTCGCCATCGTCGCGTTCGTGCTCGTCGGCGAGTACCAACACGGGATGCTCGCGTACACCGCGACGCACCCGCTTCGCCTCCTCGGCGTCCTCGCGCCGTTCCTCGTCGGCTGGCTCGTCGCGGCACCGCTCGGTCGGGCGTACAGCACGCGGACGCACGGCCCGCGGGGACTCGTCGGCTGGACGGTCCTCTCGTGGCTCGCCGCCGACGCGCTCGGTCAAGCCCTCCTCGGCACGGGCGCGTTCCCCATCGGCTACGACCCGGTCTTCGCGGTCGTGGTCGCCGTCTTCGGCTCGCTCTTCCTCCTCATCACGCGCGGCGTCGCGTACGCCGCCGTCCTCCGCTGAACGCGGGGTTCTCGGGGCGATGCACCGTCGACGAACGTCTCATAAGTTATGAGTAGCAGATACAGCAGCAACGCATCATTCACGCAAAACACTTATATGAGTGCTGCGCGTAGTACGTAATACATTATGACGAGTTATTACGACCACATCCTGGGGCTGATTCCCCTCGCGTTCGTCGCCGTCGCCGCAATTTTCACGCTCACCGGCTACTCGACGGCGGTGGCGATACCCGCGGCGGGTGGTGTGGGCGTCGCGCTCGTCGGCCACGCCCTCTTCGTTCGCGGTCCCACGGACGAGCCCGCGGTCCCCGCGGCCACGACGACGACCGCGGCCACGACGGCCGGACCGGCCACGACGCCGGACGACCGCGCCCCGATGCCGGCCGCCGAGTAACCCCTCTCCTCAATCCTTTTCCGCGCGCTCGTCTAACCCTCCCGTATGACCGACTGCCTCTACCTCGGGAGCGAGGACGTCGCCGACCTCGCGGAGCCCGCGGCGTACGTCGCCGCCGTCCGCGACGCCTACCGCCAGCGCGGCGAGGGCGCGCCCGCCGAACCCCGGACCAAGCTCGTGAACGAGGAGCCGCCGGGCATGTTCACGACGTATGCGGCTGTCCTCCCCGAGACCGGCGCGATGGGCGGCTACATGTACGGCGCGGGCTTCGACGCACGCGACGCGTGGTTCGTGGCCCCCCTCTTCGACGCCGAGAGCGGCGAACCCCTCGCGCTCCTCGACGGCGCGAGCATGAACCCCTTCAAGACCGGTGCGGTCGGCGCCGTCGGGACGGACGCGCTCGCGCGACGCGACGCCACCTCGCTCGCCGTCATCGGCAGCGGCGCGCAGGCCCGCGGGCAACTCCGCGCCATCGACACCGTCCGGGACATAGAGACGGTGTGGGTCTACTCCCCCACGAAGGAGAACCGCGAGGACTTCGCGGGCGAGATGAACAAACGCCTCGACGCCAGCGTCGCCGCCGTCGCCTCCTCCGCGGCCGCCGTCGAGGACGCCGACATCGTCGTCACCGCGACGAACGCCCCGGAACCCGTCTTCGACGGCGACCACCTCGAACCCGGGACGCACGTCACCGCGATGGGCCAGTACGACCCCGAGAAGCGCGAGCTCGACGCGCGCACGCTCGAACGCGCCGGAAAGTACGTCCTCGACCTCGCGGCGCGCACCGAGACGGACGCCGGCTCGTTCATCCAGGCGAAGGCCGACGGCGTCGTCACCGACGACGACGTCCACGGCGAACTCGGCGACGTCCTCGTGAATCGCCTCCCGGGCCGCGAGGACGACGAGGAGATCACGGTCTTCGACTCCGGCGGCACCGCCATCGAGACCGTCGCGGCCGCGCACATGCTCTACGAGCGCGCGGCCGAGGCCGGGCGGGGAAAAGAGATCGACTTCGCGCCCGCGAGCGAGGCGCTCACCGGCGAGTGATCAGTCCGCGAGGCGAGCGACGACGCGCTCTCTGAGCGACTCGCGCGTCCGGTGACTCCGTTCCGCGTCCGAGGCCACCTCGATCACCTGCGTGCCGTCGCTCGCGAGGCTCGCCCGATAGGCGTCCGCGAAGCCGTCCGGGTCGTCGGCGCGCACGTAGTCGAAGCCGTAGAGCTCGGCGGTCGGCGCGAAGTCGAGGCCGTGGGGCGTCTTGAACTGCCCCTCGAAGGGCGGGTCGAAGGCCTCGATGGGGAGCATGTGGAAGATGCCGCCACCGTCGTTGTTCACGAGGACGATGGTCGCGTCGACGCCGCAGCGTTCGAGCGCGAGCAACCCATTAGAATCGTGGTAGTACGCGAGGTCGCCGATCAGGAGGACGAGCGGGTCGTCCGTCGCGCTCCCCGCACCGAGCGCCGTGGAGGTGACGCCGTCGATGCCGGACGCGCCGCGATTGCCCAACACGGCGAGGTCGGCGTCGCGGGGCGCGCCGAAGCGGTCGACGTCGCGGACCGCCATGCTGTTCGAGACGACCAGCGTCGCGGGGTCCGGGGCGTCCGCGACGACGCGGCGCGCAATCGCGCCCTCGAAGCGTTCCTCCGTGGCCGCGACCTCGCCCGCGTGGACGCGCTCGGCGCGCTCGAACGTCGACGCCGGCCAGTTCGCACTCTCCGTATCGAGGCGTTCCGCGAGCTCGACGGCGAGCCGACCGGGTTCGGCGGTGACGAGGTCGCTCGCGTGGAACGTCGCCTCGCGCCACCCGCCCGCGGGGTCGACGACGACCTGCCGCGCGCCGGACCGCGCGAGGTAGCGCCGCAGGGGCTTCGAGGTCGGCGACGCTCCGATTCTGAGGACGAGGTCCGGGTCCGGCCACTCCGCCGTGACGCGCTCGTCGAGGTAGCCGTCGTACCCCCCGTGGACGGGGACGTCGCCGACGTGCGGGCCGTAGCGGAGCCCGGAGAGCGGGTCGGCGAGTATCGGGAAGCCGCTCGCCTCGGCGAGCGCGACGAGCGCGGGCGCGCACTCGCGGTCGGTCGGCCCGGCGACGAGCAGGCCGCGCTCGGCGTCGTCGATGGCGGCCGCGAGGTCCGCGAGCGCCGCGTCGTCGAGCGCCATCCGTCCCGCGGTCGTCGTCACGAACGGACCGTCGCGGCCGTACGCGGCCAGCGGATGGTCGTCGACCCACCCCTCGGGGACGGCGTGGGGCGAGTCCGCCGGGACGTCGGTCGGTTCGAGGGGCTTGGCGAACGGGACGTTCAGGTGGACCGGGCCGGGTTCGACGCCGGTCGCGGCCGTCACGGCGCGGTCGACGCGGACGCGCAGCGAGCGGAGCGTGCGGTCCTCGACGGCGGGTTCGGGCAGGTCGTCGTAGTAGCGGACGGCGTCGCCGTAGAGTTTCTCCTGGTCGATGGTCTGGTTCGCGCCGCTGTCGCGGAGTTCGGGCGGCCGGTCGGCGGTCAGGGCGACGAGCGGCACGCGGGCCTGCGAGGCCTCGACGACGGCGGGGTGGACGTTCGCGGCCGCGGTCCCCGAGGTGCAGACGAGCGCGACGGGGTCGTCGCTCCGCTTCGCGCGCCCGAGCGCGAAGAACGCCGCCGAACGCTCGTCGAGGTGCGAGAACACGACGAGGTCGGGGTGGGCGTCGGCGGCGACGGTCAGCGGCGTCGAGCGACTCCCGGGCGCGACGCAGACCGCCCCGACGCCGGCCTTGGCGAGTTCGTCGACGAGGACGCGCGCGTGGAGCGTCGCGCGGTTCGGCGCGCTCACGCGTCGCCGTCCCCCCCATTCGGTCCGTCCTCCGTCACCGCATCGCCCGCGCCGCCGTCCGCCTCGAAGACGTCGAGGACGGGCCGATACTTTAGTTGGACCTCCTCCCACTCGGTGTCCGGGTCGGAGTCGGCGACGATGCCCGCGCCGGCGAACGGCCGGACGTGCGTCCCGTCGGCGAGCGCGGAGCGCAACGCGACCGCGAACGTCCCGTCGCCCGAGCGGTCGAACCAGCCGACGGGCGCGGCGTACCAGCCGCGGTCGAACGTCTCCGTCTCCCGAATCACGCGCAGCGCGGCGTCGGGCGGGAGCCCGCCGACCGCGGGCGTCGGGTGGAGCGCCTCCACGAGGTCGAGGACGTGCGCGTCGCTCGACGCCGTTATCGGCGTGAAGAGGTGTTGGACGGCTTCGAGCTTCCGCACGCGGCGCTCGCCCGTCTCGATGCCGGAGGCGACGCCCGCGAGCTGCTCGCGGATGCGCTCTGCGACCACCTCGTGCTCGTGGCGGTACTTCGACGACGAGCGGAGGTCGGCCGCGAGCTGCTGGTCCTCGTCCGGCTCTTCGCCGCGCCCGACGGTGGCCGCGAGCGCGCCCGTCCGGAGGGCGTCGCCGTCCCGGGTGACGAGGCGCTCGGGCGACGCCCCGAAGAACGTCGCGCCGTCGGTCGGCCGGAGCGCGAAGCGGAAACAGGCGGGATAGGTGTCGCCGAGGCGCGCCATCGCGTCCGGGAGCGAGAACGACTCGGCGAGCGTCACGTCGAGCGCCTGGGCGAGGACGACCTTCTCCAGTTCGCCCGAGCGGATGCGTTCGGTCGCGGCCGTCACCTGCTCGCGCCACTCGGCACGCGACGTCGTGCGCTCCGTCGAGACGACGCCCGGCGGGGACGCGGCCCCGCGCTCGTCCGGCGCGAAACGCTCCGTCACGTCACGGAGCGTCCGCTCGACGGTCGCCTCGTCCGCGTTCGGCCCGTGCGTGTTCACGGTCAGCCACGTCTCGCCGGTCCCGGTGACGACCTGGACGTGCGGGAGGACGAACGCCGCCGTCGGGAAGCCCGCCCACGGCCCCGCGCCCGCGTGACCGTCGTGGAAGGCGAAGCCGCCGAGGAAGCGGGGGCGCGCCACGGCGGGGGCGTCCGCGGGCCGGTCGGGCGACGCGAGAACGTCGTTCGCGCGCTCGCGGACCGCCTCGAAGCGCTCGGGACCGTCGGCGGTCACCTGCGCCGCGGCACCGTAGCCGACGACGCCGGGTTCCTCCGGGGCCGTCCACACGGCGTTCGGTCGCCCGAGCGTCCGCAGCACGCCCGTCAGCGACGCGTCCGGGAGGCGGACCGTCCGGCTGACGAGCCGTCCGGTGTCGGCCCGCGCGACGCCCTCGCGTGAATCCATCTACTACGGAGTCGGGGGGCGCGCGCCTTAGCCCCTACGACCGACGACCCACCGGACGCGCTCGCGGGCGCGGGCGACGCACGGAACGCCACCGGCCACGGAACGCCATCGGCCGGCGAGTCGCGGCGTCACGAGTAGCGCTCCTCCGCCCACGGGTTCGCGCTCACGGAGTAGCCACGTTGCTCCCAGTAGCCCCGCTCTGGTTCGGTGAGGAGCGTGACGCCGTCCACCCACTTCGCGCCCTTGTAGGCGTACTTGTGCGGGGTGACGACGCGGAGCGGCCCGCCGTGCTCGCGCGGGAGCGCGTCGCCGTCGTACCCCCACGCGAACAGCACCTCGTCGCGCGCGACGGCGTCCAGCGGGAGGTCCGTCGTGTAGCCGTCGAGGGCGTGGAACATGACGTGGACGGCGTCCGATTCGACGCCGACGGCGTCGAGGAGCGTCGTCGCGCTGACGCCCGTGAACTCGCAATCGAACGTGCTCCAGCCGGTGACACAGTGGAAGTCCTGGCGCTGCGTCTCGCTCGGCAGGTCGCGGAACTCGTCCCACGTGAAGGAGCGCGGCGTCTCGACCGCGCCGTCGACGTCGAAGCGCCACCGCTCGGGGTCCCAGTTCGGCGTGCCACCCATCGAGAGCACGGGGAAGCGCTCGACCTCGCGTTGCCCCGGTGGGAGACGCGCGTCACCGAACTCCCGGTAGAGGCCCGTAACGTCGCGGACGTCCGTCTCGTCCATGGTTCACGGCACGCGCCGGGCGCCCCTGAGGGTACCGGTATCGAGAAACACCGAGACACGGAACGACAACTCCACTTTCCGATACGTGAACGTGAGTTTCGTGAAGCGGGAAATCGGCCCGCCAACTTTATACCAGGCGACGCCAAACCTCGGGGTAGACGAATGCCAAAGGTCGAAATCAACATCCCCGACCACATCGAGATGCAGATCGCCCAGCTCGTCGAGCAGGGCGAGTTCCTCACGCGGGAGGACGCCATCGAGGACCTCCTCTCCGCCGGTATCAAGGCGTACAAGACGAGCGGTCCGATGGACGACGACGAGCCCGGCCTCGAAGACGAGGGCATGATGGGCCACGACGACGAGTACGTCTTCTAACTCGGCTTTTTGCGTGTGTGACCGGCTGGCGAGCAAGGTTTAACCCTCGCTGTACCCAAATCGCGGTATGCACAAGGACGAACTGCTCGAACTCCACGAGGAGATGGTGGAGATCAAGGAGACGTTCTCGGAGTACGAGGGCGTCGACGCGAGCGTCTTCGAGCCGTACGAGGAACTCGACATCGACCCCTCGCACGTCCACAAGTCGAAGAGCGAGCACAAGCACGCGGTCTTCGTCCTCGGGAACGCGCTCGCCGTCGCCATGAGCGAGGACGAGTTCTCGAACGCCGGCCGAATCTCCAAGCGCATGGAGGAACTCGCGGACGACGCCGGCGGCAAGCTGTAGGTCCCCGGAAAACGTTTTACGTCGGTGCCGCCACGGGGCGCGTATGCAGACACGCACGACCGAGCGCGTCGAGTCGTGGGACGCCCGACCCTACGCGGGTGGGGCGGACGCGCTCGCTCGACTCGCGGCCGCGGACTTCTCCGGCGTCGTCACCGCCGGCGGCGCACACCTCTTCTTCGTCAACGGCCGCGCCGTCGCCGTCGCGGACGGCACCGTCGCGGACGTCGCCGAGGGGTCCGGCGAGGCGCACGTCGCCCCGGAGCGCTCGCTCGCCCTCCTCCTGGCGATGCACGAGTCGGACGGCGAGACGCGCGCGAGCTACTACACGAACGACACGCCGCTCGCGGAGACGGACGAGGCGCTGCGCGACGCGGGCTTCACGGGCTACGTCGAGCTCTCCGAGAACGTCCTGAGCGGCGACTACTACGTCGCCTACTACGGCGGTCGCTCGTTCCCGGTCGCCTTCGTCGGGAACGTTCCGGAGGTGTTCACCGGCGAGGAGGCCTTCGAGCGCGCGGCCGACGAAGTGGGGGTCTACGACGTCGTCTCCGTCGACCTCGACTTCCCCGACCTCCCCGAGCCCGAGGAGCCGGTCGACGAGACCGAGACGGTATCGGCCGGGGCCGGAGCCGCCGACGTCGAGGCGAGCGAGGCGACGGGAGACGGGAGGCGCGACGCGACGACCGACGGGACGGCGTCCGGGCCGGCGGCCGGTGCGACGGCGGACGCGGACGACGGGGCGAGCGGGGGCGAGGCCCGGCGGGACGACGCGACGGCCGGGGAGCGATGGAGCGACGAGGCAGACGAGCCGGCCGACGACCGCGATAGCGGGGCGGACGAGCGGGCGGTACCCGACGAGCTCGCCATCGCGGCGGCCGGGCCGGCGGACGACGCGCCCGTCGATACCGACGGCGAAGGGGACGCCTCGGATGGAGCGGAGGACGGCGAGCCGAGTGGAGCGGAGAGCGACGAGCCGGGTGAAAGGGAGAGCGATGCGTCAGGTGGAGACGAGGACGACGCGTCGAACGCTGGAGCCTCGGCGACGCTGGACCCCCTCGGCGCCGGGAGCGACTCACCGGTGGACGCCGAGCGTGGCGGGCCGTCGAGCGGTCGTGAGGGCGCAGCGGCGCGCGACGCCGAGGGCGACGATAGCGACGACGGAGTAGCAGTCACCGACTCGGGAACGGGCAGTGATGGTGAGACGGCGTCCCCGGAGGCGGGCGCGACGGGAGCGGAGCGCGCGCACGCGGGAAACGACGACGCCGACGAAGATGGCGACGACGAGGTTGGCGCCGCCGACGCGACCGGTGGGGATGACGACGAGGACGCGGAAACGGAAACAGAAGTGCCAGAGGCTGACGGGACGGACGGCGTGCCGGCGGCCGAGCACGAGGCGCGCGTCGCGGAGTTGCGCGACGCCGTCGCGGAGCGCGAGGCCCGCATCGAGTCGTACGAGGAGCGCCTCGCCGAGCGCGAGGACCGCATCGAGGCGCTGGGGGAGCGCGCGGAGGACGCCGAGGCCGCCGTCGAGGAGCGCGAGGCGGACCTCGAGCGGCTCCGCGCGGAGCGCGACGACCTCCGCGAGACGGTGGCGACGCTGGAGGAGCGCGTCGCGGAGTTGGAGTCCGCCCTAGAGGCCGCGGGCGGACGCGTCGACCCCGCGACGGAGCGCGACCCCGAGGCGGTGCTCGCGGGGACGAACCTCTTCGTGCGCTACGAGTCGAGAGCGGAGCCGACGCTGGACGCGCTCGGCGAGGCGGACCCGGAGGCGATAGACGCGAACCTCCGCCTCGAACACCACACGAGCTTCGACGCGGCCGACACGACGGTCGCGGGCGACGACTACCGGACGTTCCTCGAGTCGTCCGCGCCCTACCGGTTCGTCTCGTGGGTCGTCCGCGACCTTCCCTTCGAAATCGACGCGACCGGCCACCGCAAGGGTCTCGCGGAGCTCTACGAGGCGATTCCGGAGGTCGACCGCGCGGAACTCGACGGGACGGTGGAGGTCACGACCGACGACGGCGAGACGGTGACGGAGTCCTTCGACGTCGTGTTACGCGACGGGATGGGCGACCCGCTCGTCGTCGCGGCGCTGAACACGGGCCGCGACCCCGTCGCCGGCGGCGAGATGGAGGCGTTGACGGCGGCGGCGTCCCGGGTCCGCGCGGGCGCGGAGACGCTCGCGGGAGCGTTCTACGTCACGGCGTCGTTCTTCGAACCGGACGCGCTGGAAGCGGCGGACGAGGCGACGGCGAGCGGCGGCTTCCTGCGGCGAAGCGAGAAGGAGAGTTACGTGAAAGTCGCGCGCAAACACGGCTACCACCTCTGTCTCGTGGAGGACCGCGAGGGATCGTTCCACGTGACCGTGCCCGGGCTCTAGTTCTCCGCTTCGGCGGGGGACTCGATCTTCATCGACTGGAGTTTCTGGACGGTCTCGTCGACCTTCTCGTCGAGTTCCTCGACGAACTCGTGCGTGTGGTCGGTCGTGATGGCCCCCTGACTGGAGGGCTCGATGAGGTTCTCCTCTTCGAGGACGCGCAGGGAGTAGCGGACCTTGTGGTGCGGGTAGCCCGTCTCGTTGGACATCTTGACGATCCCGATGGGCTCGTTCTCGATGACCATTCGGAGCACTTCGAGGTGGCGTTCGAGCATATCGACCTCTTTCTCAAGTCGGTCTATCATGGCATTTGTTAACTTGTCGGGGCAGCGTTTAAAGGTTGTCCTACGCCCCGGAAAATGCGGACGTGTCCCGTGGTTTCACGCCGGGAGGATTTACGTCTTTCTGCCCTCGGTGGGTCCGTTCGTGGGTAGTCGAACGAGCGTCGTCCGATGGCATACCCATAGACGTGTGTATTTCGGGAGCGGGGACCGTAACGAGTTTCACCGAGGGGGCGAAACGTCCGGCGTATGACCGTCACCATCGTCGGCTCGCAGTTGGGCGACGAGGGCAAAGGCGGCGTCGTCGACATCTTCGGCGACGCCGTCGACGTCGTCGCCCGCTATCAGGGCGGCGACAACGCCGGCCACACCGTCGTGCACGAGGGCGAGGAGTACAAGCTCTCCCTCGTGCCCAGCGGTGCCGTCCGCGGCAAGACCGGCGTCCTCGGTAACGGCTGTGTCGTCAACCCCGCCACGCTCTTCGAGGAGATCGACGCCCTCCGAGAACGCGGTCTCGACCCCGACGTCCGGGTCGCCCGCCGCGCCCACGTCATCTTCCCCTATCACCGCGTCCTCGACGGTATCGAGGAGGAGGCGAAGAGCGAGGACGGCGAGGAGGTCGGCACCACCGGCCGCGGCATCGGCCCGACCTACGAGGACAAGGCCGGCCGTCGCGGTATCCGGGTGGGCGACCTCGTCGACCCCGACGTGCTCCGCGAGAAACTGGAGTACGTCGTCCCGCAAAAGCGCGCGCTCGCCGAGGACGTCTTCGGCGTCGAGACGGGCGAGGCGTTCGACGTCGACGCCCTCCACGCCGAGTACAGCGAGTACGCGGAGCGCCTCCGTGAGGAGGACATGCTCGTGAACGCGGGCGACTACCTCGCCGACCGCCTCGACGACGACGCGAACGTCATGTTCGAGGGCGCACAGGGCACCCTCATCGACATCGACCACGGCAACTACCCCTACGTCACGTCCTCGAACCCGACCGCGGGCGGCGCCGCGACCGGCACCGGCCTCGGCCCGAGCGTCGTCGGCGCGGACGACAGCGACGTCGTCGGCATCGTGAAGGGCTACCTCACGCGTGTCGGGAGCGGTCCCCTCCCCACCGAACTCGGTGGCGTCGAGGGCGACACCCCCGGCTACACACCCGGCGAGGGCCGCGAGGAGGAGCTCGCCACGTACATCCGCGACGAGGGCGGCGAGTACGGCACCGTCACGGGCCGACCGCGCCGCGTCGGGTGGCTCGACCTCCCGATGCTCCGGCACGCAACGCGCACGAACGGCTTCTCCGGTATCGTCATCAACCACCTCGACGTGCTCGCCGGACTGGACGAGGTGAAAGTCGGGCGCGCCTACGAGCTCGACGGCGAGGAGGTCACGACGATTCCCGCGACGACGGAGCGCTGGGCCGCGTGCGACCCCGTCTTCGAGACGTTCGACGGCTGGGACGCGTTCGACTCCGAGGTCGTCGCGGAGGAGGGCTACGACGCCCTCCCCGCCGAAGCCCGCGACTACGTCGAGTACGTCGAGGACGAACTCGGCGTCCCCGCGTACGCGCTCGGCGTCGGGCCGGGCCGCGAGGAGACGGTCGTGCGGACGAACCCCTTCGAGGAGTAGGGCGTCCCGTAGGGGCGACCGAACGCCCGAGCGGGAGCGACCCGTGGGAGCGACACGCGAGGAGTAGGGCGACAACGAGCGCCAGCGAGGCGTCGCCGATTACCGAGCGGCGAAGCCGCGAGCGCGGAAAGTGAGGAAGGCTTTTGGGTGGCCGCCACCCACCCACGAGGCATGAAGCGGGACCTCATGGACATCATCTGCTGTCCGCTCGACAAGCACGACCTCGACCTCGACGTCGAGTCCGAGGAGGACGACGAGGTCGTCGCGGGGACGCTGACGTGCACGGACTGCGGCGAGACCTACCCTATCGAGGACGGCATTCCGAACCTCCTCCCGCCGGACATGCGCGAGGAGACCCCGGCGTAATCTGCCGAGACGAACGAAGCTTTTTGCCGTCGGCCGCCGTCTCCCCGGCCGAACGTGCCCCTGACGCTCACGGTCGACCTGAACGACGGCCACGCGCACGCGCTCGACGCGTCGCCCGTCCCGTTCGAGGCGGACGGGTCGTTCGACGTCGAGATCGTCAACCACGGCGCCGGGAGCCACGTCCACGTCCACACCGACGAGGCCCTCTCCCGGGTCGCACGCCCGGAGAGCGGCAACTACTACGTCCCGCCGGAGTCGCGCGAGCGGATCACGGTCGCCGTCGGCGAGCCGGGGCCGCGTCCCGTCGAGGGGACGCTCCGAATCGCCGCGGGCTACGGGGCCGAACGCCTCGAAATCCCCGTGCGAATCGTCGAACGCGAGACGCCGAACACGGTCGACGTCGACGAGTCCCTGGGTGAGGTGACGACGCCGGACCCGGACGAGGAGGGGCCGGACCTCCGGGCGTTCGTCCCCGCGGCGGTGGCCGTCGTCGGCCTCGCGCTCGCGGTGCTCGCGGTGTTGCTCCTGAACGAGGTCGTCGGGGTCGTCGTCGGCGCGCTCGCGCTCTGTTGTGGCGTCGCGGCGTGGTACGCGCTGCGCTAGTCCATGCCGAGTCGGCGGCCGCGTTTCGCGCGGAGGTAGCGCACGCGATAGCGGTTCGCGCCGTCGTCGAGGTCGGCCTCGCGGACGTCGTTCACCCGGTCCTCCGCGACGGCGTCGACGAGGTCGCCGAGCCCCTCGACCTCGCTCTCGGAGAGCGTCACCTCCCGTGTCTCCTCGGGTTCGCGTTCGAGTTTCGTGAACTCGCGGGCCGCGGCGACGAACAGCGAGCAGGGCTCCCGACAGGGGAACTCGCCGTCGCCCCGCGGGACGTCGAGGTCGGTGTCGGCGTCGTGGTCCCACTCGCGGCGCTTCAGACACTGGCTGTCGACGCAGCAGGCCTCGGCGGCCCACGCGAGCGCCTCTGTCGGGAGGTCGGAGACGAGGTCGTAGATGCCGCTCTGTCGGTCCGCCGTCTCGCGCCAGTGAGTGACGTCGAGGTCGCCCTCGCGTTCGCGGTGCCAGTTGGCGACGGTCGCCGGGTAGACGTAATCGACGGTGTCGACGAGCGCGCCGCCGTCGAGGTCGACGAACCGCCAGCCGTGCGGGAGCGAGGGAGCGGTCGAGAGCGGCCGGTAGCGCCCGCGGTCGTCGTGCTTCACGAGGTCGTGAGCGTCGCTCGGGTCGCGGTGCGTGTCGAGGTCGCGGGGGTCGGCGTCCGCGTCGTCCCGGTGACGGACGTCGTAGACGCGCTCGCCGCCCGCCCCGCCGAGTCGAACGCGGATACGGAGTTCGCCCCACGTACGGACGCGGCCGCCGTCGCGGAGCGCGGCGAGACGCTCGCGGGCGTCCACGGCATCGGATTCATCGTCGGTTTCGCCGTCGGCGTCCTCGGCGTTCGCGTCGTCCGCGTCGGCGTGTTCCGCGCCGTCGCTCGCTTCGCCGTGTCCTCCCTCGTCCTCCGCGTCGCCCTCGCCCACCGTCGCGTCGTCCGCGCCCTCCAGCCATCGGAGGAACGCCCGGCGCGCGGTCCCGCGCCCGCCGACCGTCTCCACCCAGTAGCGCCAGTTGGCGACGTACGGGTCGCCGTCGGCGAGCGCGGCGAGTTCGCTCGTGTCGATTCCGCGCTTCGAGACCGCGGGCGTCTCGAAGCGATAGCCGTAGGCGGTGTCCTCGACGACGAGGCCGTCGAAGTCGATGCCGTCCCCGGCCGCCTCGATCAGGGCGGCGACGTCGCTCGTCATCGCGACCGCCCCGTGGCCGCCTCGGCGCTCGCGTCGGAGCCGCTCCGCGTCCGCTCGCGCACGGCCACGATGGCGTCGGCGACGTCCGCGCCCGCGTCGGCCGCGCGTTCGAGGACGACGTCCGCGACGAGCGGTTCGGTGCCGACCGCGCCGGCGTACCAGATGCGGACGCCGTCGACGGCCGTCGGGACGTCGTACCCCGTCCGGTAGTCGTCGGTGAGGCCCATGTCCACGGGGATGTCCTCGCGGGTGTGGAAGCCGTCAGCGACGAAGAGCGGCACGACGACGACGTCGTCCGTCTCGAAGAGCGTCGCCACGTCGTCCACCTCGGGTTCCTCGTCCATGAAGACGGCGCGGACCTCCGCGAACAGGCCGCTCCGGCGGAGCCGGTCCGCGTGGTAGTGGATGGCCTTCGCGGAGTTCTCGTTGCGCTCGGTGCCGTGGCCGACGACGGCGAGGCCGAAGTCGGTGAGGTCCCGGCCCTCGGTGATAGAGCGGGCGCGCTCGACGATGACGTCGCCCATCGCGTCGTGCGTCCCGACCGGCCCGCAGTAGTGGACGGTCTTGTCGACGTCCGTCGCTCTCAGCGTCGCGTGGTCGGCGTCGGTGCCGTCGGAGTCCCACGCCGAGACGTCCCACTCCGCCAGGCGGAGTTCGCGCGGGATGACGCGCTCGGTGAAGTAGCCCTCGGAGACGAACAGCGGGACGACGTACACCTCCTCGGATTCGAGGGTGCGCAACACCTCGCGGAACGACGGTTCCTCCTTCCAGAACGCCTCGCGGACCTCGTCGAACGCGCCGGCCGCGCGAATCGTCTCGGCGTGCGCGAACGTCGGTTCGCTCGACCCCGGATTGAGGTGCGAGCCGTGGGCCGCGATGACGAGCGCTTGCATGGGACGCGATTGGCACGCACCGACCTTAGGACCACCGTCTCCCGCGGTCCGGACCAACGCCCCCGCCCCGCCCGCAGTCCGCGCACCGACGCCCCGATCCAGGCCACGCGCTCGTCGTCGCCCGCTCGTTCCGCGCGTCCCGCAAGCGTTACCCCCGCGGTGAGCCTGCACGTCGGTATGACCGAAACGCTCGCCGAGCGCGCCCGGGACGCGCTCCGCGACCACCCGTTCCTCGACGCGGCGCTGCGAGCCGGCGTCGTCAACTACGCCGCCGCGGCGCGCTTCCTCGACCTCGCCGACGACGCGGACGTCGAGGCAGCCGCGACCGCGCTCCGCCGGTACGCCGACGCGTGCGAGGCGTACGCGGTCGAATCCCGCGACGCGCGCGTCACGATGGAGAGCGGTCTCGGGCGCGTCGAGGGGACGGGCGAGGGGCCCCTCGCGGTGAACGGGGTCGGCTTCGTCCCCGGTGAAGGGTCGCTGACCGGGATTCTCGCGGCCGGCGACGTGGACGCGGCCGCGCTCGCGGTCGTGCTGGAGCGCCTCGCACTCGCCGACGTCGCGGTCGAGGCGGCCGGCGTCGCGGACGAGGCCCTGTTCGTGGTCGTGGGCCGCCGGGACGGCCCGGACGCCCTGCGCGCGGTCGAGGCGGCGCTCGACGCCGTACCGACGACGGCGTGACGACCGCGAGAGCGATGGTTTAACCACCGGGGTCGCCCTATCCGGCGACCATGACGCTGCGCGTGCGCAACACGCTCTCCGGCGAGACCGAGGAGTTCGTCCCCGAGGACCCCGACGAGGTCCGCCTCTACTACTGCGGGCTGACGACCTCGGACCCGCCCCACCTCGGCCACGCCCGCTCGTGGGTGCACGTCGACGTGATGAGCCGGTGGCTCCGCCACCTCGGCTACGACGTCCAGCACGTCGAGAACTTCACGGACGTGAACGAGAAGATCGTCGCGCGCGTCGGGCGCGACGGCGACGACGAGAACGACGTCGCCGAACACTACATCGCGGAGATACTCGACTCGATGCGCGCGCTCAACCTCGAACGCACCGAGGTCCGCCCGCGCGTCTCCGAGCACGTCCCGGAGATAATCGACCTCGTCGAGACGCTCGTCGAGACCGGCCACGCCTACGAGTCGAACGGCTCCGTCTACTTCGACGTCACCACCTTCGAGGAGTACGGGAAGCTCTCGAATCAGGACCTAGCGCACATCGAGGAGCAGGGCGACCCCGACGAGCGCTCCGAGAAGCGCAACCCCGCGGACTTCGCGCTGTGGAAGGCGGGCGGCGTCGACACCGACGCCATCGAGCGCCACCGCGGGCACGACCACCCGGGGACGCCCGCCCACCCCGAGGGACAGACGTGGGAGTCCCCGTGGGGCGAGGGGCGGCCCGGCTGGCACATCGAGTGCTCCGCGATGAGCATGGCGCACCTCGGCGAGACCCTCGACATCCACGTCGGCGGGCGCGACCTCGTCTTCCCGCACCACGAGAACGAGATCGCCCAGTCGGAGGCCGCGACGGGCCAGCCGTTCGCCAACTACTGGCTCCACTGCGCGCTCTTCGAGATGGACGAGGAGAAGATGAGTTCGAGTCTCGGGAACTTCGTGACGGTGCGGGACGCCGTCGCGGAGTACGGGGCCGACGCCCTCCGGCTCTTCATGGTCTCCGGCACCTACAACAGCCGCCAGACGTACTCGGAGGACGCCATCGACGAAGCCGTCGAGCGCTGGGAGCGCCTCTCGCGGGCGTACGACGACGCGGTCGCCGCCCTCGACTCCGTCGACGCGCACACGAAGGTCGTCGACGACGACCTGCGCGCGGCGACCGAGGCGGCGCGCGCGGACTTCGAGGCCGCGATGAACGACGACTTCAACACCCGCGAGGCGCTGAGCGCGCTCTCCGACCTCGCCTCCGCGCTCAACGTCCACCTCGCCGAACGCGACGCCTACGACTATCGGGGGCTGCGCGAGGGCGTCGAGGCCTTCGAGACCTACGGCGGCGACGTCCTCGGGTTCTCCTTCGGCGGCGAGTCGGGCGGCGACGTCACGCTCGCCGAGGACCTCGTCGAGCTCGTGTTGGACCTCAGAGAGGAAGCGCGCGACGCCGGCGAGTACGAGCGCGCTGACCGCCTCCGAGACGAGCTCGAAGCGCTCGACGTCACCGTCGAGGACACTGACAGCGGTCCGACGTATCGGCTCTGACGGCCGGTGTCTTTTTTCCGGGGTGGTGAGTAGCCCGGTCCAGACATGCGAGAACGGATCGCCGCGGTCGCGGGAGTGTTGTTACTCGTGTCCTTCGCCGGGTGTTCGATGCTCACCGGCGGCCCGGTCACGTTCACCGCCGACAAGGCCACGGTGAGCGAGCAGGCGCTCTCCGACACCGGCTACGAGGAGCAGTCAGTGAATCAGTCCGTCATCACGCGGAACGTCAGCGCGGCCGACCAGTCGAAGACGGTCAAGGTGACGAACTGGATCGCCCAGTACGACCGGTCGATGGACCTCGGGCCGCTGGGTTCGCAGCGCGCCGCGGTCTTCAGCGTCGTCGCCACCCCGCAGGTGGACGTCCTCGGCCAGTCGTTCAACCCCATCGGTGACTACTCGCGCGAGCGGATCGTGATGATGCTCCAGCAGCGCTACGAGAGCATCGACAACGTCCAGCCCGTCGGGAACTACTCGACGACGATGCTCGGGGAGAACGCCACCGTCGGGAAGTTCAGCGCCGAAGCCCAGCTCGCCGGCGGTCAGTCCGTCGACGTCTACGTCCACGTGACGCGCGTCCAGCACGGCGACGACTACGTCCTCGCCGTCGCCGTCTACCCGCAGCGCTTCGACGACAGCGAATCCGAGCACGTCCGCACGCTCTTCGACGGCGTCGAGCACGACACCGGGAGCGAGTAACGACACCGACGACGACAACGTTTTTGCCCGGGCCGGGCGACCCACGCGGTATGCATCGGACCGCCGGGGTCGGCCTCGCCCTCAGCGCGCTCGGCGTCCTCGGATACGTCGCGGGCGTCCTCCACCCCTACCCCGGCCGCGCGTTCGCCATCACCGCCGTGATGGTCGGAATCACCTGCTGCGCCATCAGCGAGGGCCGACTCGTCGGGGGCGGCGAATGACCGTCGACGCCGTCGTCTACGCCGCCGGCGGGGTGACGACCTACGCCGACCTCGACGCCGCGAAGGCCGCCGCCGGCACGACGTGGGTCCGACTGAGCGACCCGACGCCCGACGAACTCGACGCCGTCGCGTCACTCTACGGGCTCCACCCGCTCACCGTCGAGGACGTCCAGAACGACGTTCGACCGAAGGTCGAGGAGTTCGACGACCACACGTTCGTCCTCGTGAAGGCCGCCCGCCTCGCCAGCGGCGACACCTCCTTTCGCGGCGAGCTCCTCACGAACCCCGTCGGTCTCTTCCTCGGCGACGACTGGCTCGTCACGTACGCGAGCGACGACTGCACCGCCGTCGAGCGGACGTGGCAGTTCGTCCGCACCGAGGACCACCGCGTCCTCCAGCGCGGTCCCGACTTCACCGCCTACCGAATCGTCGACACCGTCGTCGACGACTACTTCGGCGCGCTCGACGACGTCGAGGACCGCCTCGAATACGTCGAGGACACCGTGCTCGACGAGACGGAGGCCGACGTGCTGGCGGAGATCAACGACGCACGCCGCGAACTCCTCGCCCTCCGGAAGCTCCTGTGGCCGACGCGGGACGCCCTCGGCGCACTCTCGCGGGGCGACCCCCCGCAGGTGCGCGCGGAGACGGAGAAGTACTACCGCGACGTCTACGACCACCTCGTCCAACAGGTCGACCTCGTGGAGACCTACCGGGACCTCGCGTCGGGCGCGCGCGACATCTACCTCAACACGCTCTCGATGAGCACGAACGAGGTGATGAAGAAGCTCACCGTCGTCGCCACCATCGTCCTCCCGCTCACGCTCGTCGTCGGGGTCTTCGGGATGAATTTCGCCGACGCCCCGTGGAACATGCCCGAGCTCGCGTGGCCCTACGCCTACCCCGCCGTCATGCTCGGGATGGGGCTCGTCTCCCTGATACTCCTCTGGCACTTCCGCCGCGAGAGCTGGCTCTAGGCGACGAGGATGGGGACGACGAGGACGCCCATCAGGTGGACGCGGCGCGCGCCGAAATGCGGCGGGACGAATCCGAGCAGCGTCGCACCCGCGAGCACCGCGAGCCCGACCGGGCCGGCGAGGACGACGCTCAACAGCGCGACGAGGACGCACGCGCCCGCACAGACCCACGCGGTCGGGAGCGACGTCACCGCGACGAGGTAGCGCTCCCCGACGACGACGACGAGGACGACGCCCACCGCGGCCGCGAGCAGGAGACACGCGACGAAGAGCGGCAGGTCGAGCGGTGCCGCGCTCCGGTCGAGCGCGACCACGACGCCCGTGTGCGCCTCGCCGAGCGCGACGAACGCGAAGAGAGCGAAGATCGTGTTACTGGTGTTGACGCCGCTCGTGGCGACGAGGAACGCCCGGTCGCCCGTCGCGTCGTCGAGTCGCGGGAGCGCGGCGAGGGCGACGACGGCCGCGACGGCGCTCGACACGCCGGCGACGTAGCTCACCGCCGCGCCGGCCGCCGCCCCCGCGAGCGCCGCGAGCGACATCGTCGGTTTCGACGCGCGAATCGCGGCGTCGGCCTGCGCGGGCGGCCCCCGACCACGGAGCGCCGTGAGGAGGACCGGGAGACCGAACAGTCCCGCGAACGCCGGCATCAGGAGGTCGCCGTCGCCGAGCAGGGGGGTCGTCGGAAGTGGAAGCGCGACGAGGCCGAACGCGCCGGCGAGCGCGAACGCGAGCGCGGCCCCGACGCGCCGGCGACGCGTCGGTTCGGTGCAGACCAGGAAGACGACGACGGCCGCGAGGAGCAACGGGAGGTGGGCGCGGACCGCGGGCGCGAGCGGGCGGACGAGGAGCGTGACCGGCCACCCGAGGACGCACGCGAGCAGGGCGGCCGCGCCGCTCCCGAGCGCGGAGAGCCGGAGCGCCTCGCGCCCGCGGCCGTCGAGGACGAGTCGGTGACCCGGGAGCGTCGACGGCGCCATCGCGGCGTCGGGCACGCCGAGCGCGAGCGCCGGCACGACGTCGAGGGTCGAGTGGACGACGCCCGCGACGAGCACCGTGACGGCGACGCCGCGCGCCGGCCCCGGGAGGACCGGCGTTGCGGCCGCGAGCAACATCGCGAGCGTGTTGACGTGCAGGCCGGGGGTCAACCCCGAGCACGTACCGAGGACGATGCCGGCCGCGACGCAGGCCAGCGTGACCGCCGCCGACTGCGTCTCCAGCCCGACACGGACGCCGAACGCGTACATCGGGGCGGAGTGGGCGCGCCTTCGCACTTGAACGCGCGCTCCCGGCGGGCGCTGTGCGATACCGCGCGGCCGGTCGGTCCGGTCGCCGAACTATGCGCTCGTCGTACCGACCGGCGTCGTCGAGCGTCCCGCGGGGCGGCGCGCGGCGCGGTCGCTACGCGGCGTGGCGTCGAAAGAAAGAACGCGGATTCGGATTCGCGGAAGTGTTAGCCGAAGAGGTCGCCGAGGCCCTCGCCGGAGGCCTCCTCGTCCTCTTCTTCGCCGCCTTCCTCTTCTTCGTCGGGGGCCTCGGCTTCCTCGGACTCCGCTTCGTCCTCGGACTCCTCGGCGGAGCCGCTGGACGCGGAGCCACCGGACGCGCCGGCGGCCGGGACGGCCGCGGCGGACTCGATGGCGTCCTCGATGTCGACGTCCTCCAGCGCGGCGACGAGGGCCTTGACGCGGGACTCCTCGACGTCGACGCCGGCGGCCTCGAGAACGGCCGTGACGTTGTCCTCGTTGATCTCGTCGCCCGATTCGTTCAGGATGAGCGCAGCGTAAACGTATTCCATTGGTCTAGGGTGTTGTGTGTGGGGTGGTTAGTCGCCGAACATGTTTCCGAGGCCTTCCGCACCGCCGTCCTCGTCGCCCTCGTCGTCGGGCTCCTCGGACTCGGCGTCGGTATCGTCGGCCTCGGTCTCGTCGGCGTCCGATTCGTCTTCGTCGGGCTCCGCCGCGGACTCCGCGGGCGCTTCGACGCCGCGGAGCTCCTCGGGGAGCGCCTCCTCGTCGTCGATGTTGGCGGCGAGCGCGCGAACCTGCGCGTCGGCCGTGCTGACGAGGTCGTCCATCAGGTCGGGGCTCTCGATTGCGGCCTCCAGCCCGACGCTCTTCGCCTCGCCGGACGCCTTGCGGAGCATGTCCGGGACGGTGGCGGCGGTCGGGTACTCGGCGTTGAGCGAGAGGTTGCGAGCCGAGGCGACGGCGGACTGGATGTCCGCGCGGTACTCCTCGACGTCGATGGCGAGGTCCTCGGGGTCGAAGAGGACGCCCTCGCTGTAGACGCTCCGGAGGTCGAGACCGACCTCCTTGGGCTCGATACCGAGTTCGCCGAGCACGTTGGCGACGTCGTCGGAGACGACCTCGCCCTCCTCGGTGACGACGGAGTCGGAGAGCACCTGAATGGAGCCCTCCTGGATGCGCGCGTCGGCACCGATCTGCTGGAGTTCGCCGACGAACGGACCGGGGTCGATTCCGGTGTCACCCTCGGGGATGACGATGTCGTTCGGGGCGACCTCGCCCGCGTTGATCGGCGCGGGCGTCTTCGAGGCCTCGAGTTCCTTGTAGAGGCCGAACGGGTTGTCGTTCGTGCCGACGAGCCCGACCTGCCCGGAGAGGAACTCGGTGAGCTGTTCGAGGCCGTCGTCGACCTCGTCGAGCGCGCGAGCGAGGAGCGTGTTCCGGCTCATCCGGAGTTCGGCGCTCCCGTGGAGCTCGCGGCGCATGTCCTGGAGCTGGCGCGAGGGGATGCCCGCGACGTTGACGACGCCGACGGAGTCGTAGGAGTGCAGGAACTCGGTGAGTTCCGCGACCTCCTCCTTCTTCCACTCGGGGATCGTCTCGGTGGTGCGTTCGGACGCGGACATTTAGGCCACCTCCACGGACGGGCCCATCGTCGTCTTCACGTAGATGGAGTCGACGTTGAGCGGGCCCTTCTCGAGGTTCGCGTGCAGGCGGCGGACGATCACGTCGATGTTCGACGCGATCTCCTCCGCGCTCATGTCCTCCGCACCCACGCGGGTGTGGAAGGTGCGCCGGTCGCGCGAGCGGAGCTGCACGGTGTTCTTCATTCGGTTGACGGTCTCGACGACGTCGTCGTCGGGCTGGAGCGGGGTCGGCATCTTCCCGCGGGGACCGAGGACGGTACCGAGGTAGCGACCGATGTCCTGCATGAGGGAGGCTTCGGCGATGAAGAAGTCCGTCTCATCGGCGAGGTCCTTCGCAGCGTCATCGTCGTCGCCGAGGTCTTCGAGGTCGTCCCCACCGAGGACGTCGTCTGCGACGTCTTCGGCGCGAACGGCCGTCTCGCCTTCGGCGAATACCACGATGTTCGTCTCCTGTCCGGTGCCCGACGGCAGCACGACGCTCTCGTCGACGCGGTTCGACGGGTCGTTGAGGTCGAGGTCGCGAAGGTTGATAGCGAGGTCGACCGTCTCGCGGAAGTTCCGCGGCGGGGCGTCCTCAATCGCGCTTGCGACTGCCTCTTCTATGTTGTCTGCCATCTTTCACCTCCGTAGTGTGTCTGCCCCCGTGAGGGGAGCTTCTACGGGTCAGTGAAACAGGCTACGCCTGTCTCCTCTGAAGGGAAGCGGATGCGACGCATAAAAGCGTCGTTTCAACAGCCCCGTGGGCCGCTCTCACGTCCGCGCGGTACGGCGCGGGTTCGAGGCGGTGAGCCTATGCGTCGCACCCCCGTTCGACGACACATGCGAACGCGACGCGACGTGCTGGCGACGGCGGGTGCGCTCGGCGCGGGACTGTTGGCGGGTTGTACTTCCTCGGGCGACGGTGGGGGTGGCGAGTCGGGCGGCTCCACCACGACCCGGGACCTCCTCGACGTCGACGTGCCCGACGACCCGGACGTCGAGACGGTGGACTCGCTCCCGACGCCGGTCCGGGGCGACCCGGACGCGGCCGTCACCGTACAGGCCTTCGAGGATTACGCCTGTCCGCACTGTGCGACCTACTCCACCGAGGTCGTCCCGCGACTCGTCGAGTCGTACATCGAGCCCGGCGAGGTCCGCTACGAGCACCACGATTTCCCGCTCCCCGTGAGCGAGGAGTGGTCGTGGGCGGCGGCGAACGCGGCCCGCGCGGTGCAGGACGCCCTCGACGACGCGGCGTTCTTCGAGTACACGGCGACGCTCTTCGCGCACCAGGACGCGTACGTCGGCGCGGGCGCGACCGGCTACGACTACCTCGGGACGGTCGCGGACGACCTCGGTGCGGACGCGACGGCCGTCGTCCGCGCCGCGAAGGGCGGCGCGTACGACCCGGTGATCGAGGCCGACTTCGAGACCGGCCGCGAGATGGGCGTTCAGGGGACGCCGACGGTGTTCGTGGACGGCGAGAAGACCGGTGACCCGGGGTACGACGCGATCAGCTCGGCCATCGACGACGCGCGCTCGGCCTGAGAACCGCGGACCGCGGGAGGTGCGCGGTGAGCGAGGCGGACCGGGACGCGGCGGGCCGCTTGAGCGCGCGCCGTCACCCCGCGACCGATACGCGTTTTCTCGCGCGCGGGCTACGTGCGTGTATGCGACGACGAACGTACCTCGCCGGCGCGGGCGCGCTCGTCGCCCCCGCGCTCGCCGGCTGTGGCGGCGACTCCTCTTCCTCGACGACCACGACGACACCGCTCCCACCCGACACCGTCCGCTGTGACCTCGTGGATTACGCCTTCCGGCCGGGGACGGACGACGCCCTCGTAATCGACGCCGGGACGACCGTCCGCTTCGTCTGGCGGACGAGCGGGCACAACGTCGTCCCGGAGGAGCAGCCGGCGGAGTCGACGTGGGAGGGCGAACCCGAACTCCTCCCGCGCGGGCACACGTACGAGTACGAGTTCACCGTCCCGGGCACCTACCACATCGTCTGCGAACCGCACGTCAACCTCGGCATGGTCGGGGACATCGTCGTCACGGAGTCGGGGGGCGCGACGACGACCGACGGGTGAGCGACCCACGGGAGTGACTCACAGCCGCGTGAGGAGACGACGAATGCGGTGATACCTACCGGAGACGGCCCCTATCGCCGCTGTGTGCCGAAAGAGACCTATATCGGTCTAGGCAAAGGGCTTAAAACTATCGGTGTCGTTGATGCAATTACATGGCACGCCGCAGCCGCCAGCAGGAGCGAGACGTCGAGGCGGAGACGACCGACGGGGAGCAGGAGGGGACGCGCACCTGTCCGGAGTGCGAGTCCACGAACCTCTCGGTGAGTGCGGACCAGGGGGAGCTCATCTGTGAGGACTGCGGCCTCGTACTGGAGGAGGACAACGTCGATCGGGGGCCGGAGTGGCGCGCGTTCAACCACTCCGAGCGCCAACAGAAGAGCCGGGTGGGCGCGCCCACCACCCAGACGATGCACGACAAGGGGTTGACCACACAGATCGACTGGAAGGACAAGGACGCCTACGGGCGTTCGATCTCCTCGAAGAAGCGCTCGCAGATGCACCGGCTGCGCAAGTGGCAGGAGCGCATCCGCACGAAGGACGCCGGCGAGCGCAACCTCCAGTTCGCCCTCTCCGAGATCGACCGGATGGCGAGCGCGCTCGGCGTCCCCCGGAGCGTCCGGGAGGTCGCCTCCGTCATCTATCGCCGCGCGCTCAAGGAGGACCTCATCCGCGGGCGCTCCATCGAGGGCGTCGCTACGTCCTGTCTCTACGCCGCCTGCCGCAAGGAGGGCATCCCGCGCTCCCTCGAGGAGGTCGCCGAGGTCTCCCGCGTCGACCAGAAGGAGATCGGCCGCACGTACCGCTACGTCGCCCAGGAACTCTCCCTGGAGATGGAGCCCGTCGACCCCAAGCAGTTCGTCCCGCGCTTCGCCAGCGAACTCGACCTCAACGAGGAGACCATCGCCAAGGCGAACGAGATAATCGACATCTCCGCCGAGCAGGGTCTCCTCTCCGGGAAGAGCCCGACCGGCTTCGCCGCCGCCGCGATCTACGCCGCGAGCCTCCTCTGCAACGAGAAGAAGACCCAGCGCGAGGTCGCAGACGTCGCGCAGGTCACCGAGGTCACCATCCGTAATCGCTACCAGGAGCAGATCGAAGCGATGGGCTTCGAGTAGGTCGGCCCGAAGGGGCGACCGAACGGACGGGCGGGGCGCGATAGCGGCCCGCGAGTGACGGACCCCGTAGAGCTGCGAGGGACGGGCGAGGAACGCGACCCGTCCGAAGCGACGAGCGGCGCGGCTCCCGACCTACTTCTCGCCGGCTCCCGCGTGCCCGACGCTCACGCGTCGAATTCGGCCTCGACCCGCACGACCTGCTTCCCGACGTTCTCGCCCTCGAAGAGGCCGACGAAGGCGTCCGGGGCGTTCTCCAGCCCGTCGACGACGGTCTCGCGGAACGCGACGTCGCCGTTCTGCACCCACTCGACGAGGCGCTCGGTGGCCTCCTCGAAGCGCGGGGCGTAGTCGCCGACGAGGAAGCCCTCGACGCTCGCGCGCTTCTCGACGAGCGTGTGGAGCTTCCGCGGGCCGGTCGGAACGCCCTCGTCGTTGTAGAGGGCGATCTGTCCGCAGACGGCGACGGAGGCCCGGACGTTCAGGTGCTCGAAGACGGCGTCCGTGATCGGGCCGCCGACGTTGTCGAAGTAGCCGTCGACGCCGTCCGGCGCGGCGTCGGCGAGCGCCTCGGAGACGTCCGCCTCGGCGTAGTTGACCCCGACGTCGAAGCCGAGGTCGTCTTCGAGGTGTGCGACCTTTTCGTCGCCCCCGGCGATTCCGACGACGCGACAGCCGTTCAGCGACGCGATTTGGCCGACGACGCTCCCGACGGCGCCCGCGGCCGCGGAGACGACGACGGTGTCGCCGGGGTCGGGGTCGAGGACGTCCGTGACGCCGAAGTACGCGGTGCGGCCGGGCATCCCGAGGACGCCGAGCGCCGCGGAGTCAGAGACGCCGCCCGTCTCGACGCCGACGAGGTCGTCGCCGTCCGCGACGGCGTAGTCTGCCCACCGGAGGTTCCCGGTGACGGTGTCACCCGCCGCGAACTCGGGGTGGTTGGACTCGACGACCGCGCCGACGACGGCACCCTGGAGGACGTCGCCGACGGCCCACGGTTCGGCGTACGACTCCCCGGCGCGCATCCGGCCGCGCATGTAGGGGTCGACGCTCAGATAGCGGGTGCGCACGAGCACCTCGCGCGGGCCGGGGTCGGGGACCTCGGCCTCGACGAGGTCGAAGTCGTCGTCGCTCGGTTTCCCCTCCGGGCGCTGTGCGAGCACGAACTGGCGGTTCGTGTCCATACGCCGATGGTGGGCGTGGGCCCGGACGTGCGTTGCGGTGGCGGCGCGAACCGTCGCGGACCACCGCGCGCGGCGGCGTCGCGGTGGCGGCGCGTCTCAGCCGCTCAGTACTCGGCGGGTTGCCACGTCCCCTCCGTCCACTCGACGCGCCCCTGCGCTTCGAGTCGGTTCAGGCAGCGCTCGCAGAGTTGCATCCCGAACCCGTCCTCCGTGACGTCCGCGTGGGCGGCGAGGTCGCGCAATCCCCAGTCGTCGTCCTCCGATACCGTGAGCAGCGCCTCGTACACGTCCTCTTGAACCTCGGACCCATCCATATCGAGGAGTGACACCACACGAACACTTAATAGGTATGCCTAATCGGCCCCTCAGAGCGTGACGCGCTCGTCGGTCGCGGCCGCCTCCGAGAGCGCGTCGATGGCGCGCATGTTGGCGACCGCGTCCGCGCCGCCGGTGCGCGGCGTCATGCCGCTCTCGACGCAGTCGGCGAAGTGTTCGGCCTCGCGGGCGTACTGGTCGACGGGCTCGAACGTCTCCGTGGCGGTGCGGCCGTCGCGACCGTAGCGGAGTTCCGCGGGCGCGTCCGCGGGGACGTTGAACGCGGGGCTCGCCTCGACCCAGCCGTCGGTCGTCTCGATCCGATAGCGCTGGTGTTCGGGCGCGTCGAACCAACAGCGGAGGGTGGCGCGTGCGCCCCCGGCGTACTCGAACGTCCCGGCGAGACGCGTGTCGACGCCGCAGTCGCGGCTGTCGTGCGTCGTCGCGGTGACGGCGTCGGGTTCGCCGACGAAGGTCCGGAGGGCGTTGACGGGGTAGCAGCCGACGTCCATCAGCGACCCGCCGGCGAGACCGGGTTGGAGGCGGACGTCCTCGGGGTCCCCGCGGAGGGGGAAGCCGAACGACGCTTCCGCGGCGACGACGTCGCCCATGTCGGAGAGGAGGCTGCGGACGCGCTCGGTCCGCGGGTGGTAGCGGTACATGAACGCCTCCATGAGCGTGACGCCGCGGTCGGCGCAGTGCTCGACGACGTCGCGGGCCTCGCCCGCGTCGCGCGTCAGCGGCTTCTCGCAGAGCACGGGGAGGCCGGCGTCGGCGGCGCGCGTCGTCCACTCGGCGTGGAGGCCGTTCGGCAGGGGGTTGTAGACCGCATCGACGTCGGCGTCGAGGAGCGCCTCGTAGCTCCCGTAGGAGGCCGGGATGTCGTGTGCGGCCGCGGCGTCGGCGGCGCGCTCGGCGTCGCGGGAGGCGATGGCCGCGACCTCGTGTTCGGTGCGGGCGACGCCGGGAACGAAGGCGTCGAGGGCGATGTGTGCGGTGCTGAGGATACCGAATCGCATATCGGCTCCTCGCGGGGCCGACGGGAAAAACTGTCTGTCGCCCCCTCCCTCAGTCGCTTCCGGCGTCGAGCGCGTCGACGTCGTCCGCGACTTCGAGGTCGCCGTCCCACTCGTCCATGCCGCCGGCGACGCTGTACACCTCGCCGGCGTCGCCGTACTCCTCGACGAAGCGCGCGGCCTGCTGGGAGGACTTGCCGATGTAGCAGAGGAACGCGACGGTGTCGTTCCACTCGCGCTCCTCGACTATCGCCTCCAGCTCGTCGAGCGTGAGGTTCTCCGCGCCCGGGACGTGGCCCTCCGCGTAGGCCTCGGGGTCGCGGATGTCGACGAGCGTGAAGTCCTCGTCGTCGAGGCGCTCGCTGGTCTCGGTCGGGGTGAGTTCTGCGGGCATGCTCAGTTCTTGCGGAGGTAGATGCGATAGACGCCGTCGCCGCTACGCCAGACGGTGGCCTCGGCGTCGTCGCCGACGGCCTTCGGGACGTTCTCCGTGCAGGGGACGTGGTCCGTCTCCTGGACGAGGAGGTCGCCCGATTCGAGGTCCTGGAGGCCCTTCTTCGCCTCCACCTGCGGGTACGGGCAGACCTCGCCCATCATGTCCTGGGTGCGGTCGGCGTTCTCGTAGAGCTCCTGTGCGGTCTCGTCGTCCAGTTCGTCGGGGGAGTCGACGACGTCGTCGATGGATGGCATTGATGTGTTCTAGTGGGTGGATAGGTGTCTGTCTGACGGTTCCGTTAGATGGCGCAGCCGACCTCGCGGTATATCCAGTGGGTCATCACGTAGACGCCGGCGACGATGCCGACGGTGGCGATGAAGGAGTGGACGGAGAGCTCCGCGAGCCCGGAGTAGATGTTCCCGATGTTGCAGCCGGGGGCGAGCCGGGAGCCGGCGCCCATGGCGAAGCCGCCGAGGACGGCGTTCGGGAGGCGGCGCTTGCGCGGCATCCGCAGGGAGAAG
Source organism: Halarchaeum rubridurum (assembly GCF_014647115.1). Classification (GTDB taxonomy): domain Archaea; phylum Halobacteriota; class Halobacteria; order Halobacteriales; family Halobacteriaceae; genus Halarchaeum; species Halarchaeum rubridurum. Next base: position 280,606 of record NZ_BMOO01000005.1, on the reverse strand, counting down.
TCCCCGCTCCAGTAGGCGGCGAGCGCGGAGCCGAGGACGAGGAAGGCAATCATCACCATGTCGACCGTGACGCCGACGCCCGCACCGCGGAAGAGGACGGACCCCCAGTAGGTGAACGAGCCGGCGTCGACGCCGGCGAGCGAGAGGACGTAGCCGCTCCAGCGGGCCTCGGGGCCGGTGACGCCGACGATGGAGACGGTCGTGAACCAGATGAGCGCGAAGACCGAGATGCCGAGCGCGGCGCTCCGGGGGTCCCACGGGCGCTTGCTCGCGGCGACCGGGTTCGCCCACGCCTGGCGGACGCCCGCAAAGTACGCGCGCGTCCCGGCGGCGAGGCGCTGGAGGCCGACGATGGGCGTCCCGACGATGGTCGCGGGACGGGCGGAGGCGGCGGTCGCGCGCTCGTTCCCCGAGTACTGACGGCCGAGGACGGTCGCGTAGACGAGCGTGGCGACGACGGCGACGCCGATGGCGAGCAGGCCGGCCGGGACGGGCGAGATTTCGAACAGCGAGACCCCCTCGCCGAACGTCAGCGAGGCGAAATACGTGGACTGGAGCGTCGGGAACGCGACCACGAAGGCGACGTAGCCGACGCCCATGAACAGGAGGGTGAGCCAGTACTGGACGTACCCCTCGCCGGCGCGGTAGAGCGTCCCGGAGGCGCAGGCCCCCGCGTAGGTCATCCCGATGCCGAAGACGAACCCACCGACGAGGCCGGTGAGCCCCCAGCCGGGCGTCCAGAAGCCCTGGAAGTAGCCGAACTGATAGGCGGTGCCCCAGAACACCATCGTCACGAGGACGGCGGCGATGACGCCCTTCGTGACGCGGGTGTCCTTGTACGCGAAGAGGTCGCGGAAGGCGTTGACGAAGCAGAATCGGCCCTTCTGGAGGCAGGCACCGATTCCGAGGCCAACGACGGCCGCGACGAGTAGTTGTGATACCACGGGTGCCCACCGCTATCGGTTTCGACGGGATAACTGGCCGCATTACGGTACGACCGTACCGGCACCGATGACGCGCCGTCGATGGAGCCGGCAAGTGTTTCTGGTTCGCGGCGGCCCTGGACGGCCAGCGCCCTTTTGTACGGGAGCCGAGAACCGTGTAGCACGCAGCAATGGGTGGGACGGCACTAACGCGACGGCGGGTACTGGGCGCGCTGGGCGGCGTCGGTGCGGCGGCGCTCGGCGTCGCGGCAACGACGGGTGCGTCGGCCGACGACGAGTGGAACGCGGTCGGCTCGCCGACCGGCAACGCCATCAACGACGTCACACACACGTCGGGGATGGCGCACGCCGTCGGGTCGAGCGGCCTCGTTCTGCGCCGGGTCGCCGGCGAGTGGTCGATTCACACGGACGAGGGCGCGGGGCGGAGCAAGACCCTCGAGGCCTGTGACACGACCCGCGGCGGCGACCGCCTCTGGTTCTGTGGAGCCTCCGGGACGGTCGGGGCGCTCGACGTCGAGTCCGGGGAGGTCACGAGCCACTCGAAGCCCATCGAGGCCGGAAACGGCTTCACGGACGTCGCCGTCGCGGGGAGCGTCGGCGGCGAACGCGTCTACCTCGCGTCGAGCAGCGGCACGGTCGTCGTCGGTCACCACGGCAAGAAGGGGATGACGTGGACGAAACGCGACACCGGCGCGAGCGACACCGTGACCGCCGTGGACTTCCACACGCGCGAGCGGGGGCACGCGGTGACGAACGGGTCGGCCGTCTACCGGACGACCGACGGCGGGGCGACCTGGGAGTGGGTCGGTATCGAGGACGCCCAGGTCCCGCTGAAGGACGTCTCCTCCGGCGCACGGCACGTCTACGTGGCCGGCGGTGCCGGGCGCGTCTTCCGTCTCGACTGTCGGTGTCGCCGATGGACGCCGTTCAAGGCGGGGAGCGTGACCATCTCGGCGTTCGAGCGCACGGCCGACCGACTGCTCGGTGCCGGGGGGTCGGGCAACGTCGTCGAGCCGTCCGACACCGGCTACACGCTGTACGGGACGGCGACCGGCAACCACCTGAACGGCGTCGCCATCGGCGAGGAGTACGAACCCGATGTCGTCGTCGGCGACAGCGGCGCGATTCTCGAACGCCGCGTCTGACCCGCGTTTCGCGTTCTCCCACTCCGTCTCGCGTTCGTCGACCGACCCGTAGCCGCGCGCGGACCATTTGTGTTGGATTTCGGGCCACAAATTCCTTTTAGGGGCCGGCCTTGAGAGTAAACGATGACAGAGACCAGTGACGGCGGTTCGGGTAGACGGACCTTCCTGAAAGTCGCGGGCGGGGCTGCAGCCGCCGTCGGCGGCGGCGCGCTCGTCACGAACGGGGTATCGGCGGCGAGCGGGGACACGAGCGACGCGTGGAGCGAGGTCGAGTCGCCGATCTCGCAGACGCTCTACGGTGTCGTCGACACGCGCGCCGGCCCCCACGCGGTCGGGAAGAGCGGGACCGTGCTCGCGCGACAGGGCGGCGAGTGGAACGCCGTCGTCAAGCACGGCCCGGCGACCCGCGAGAACATGCTGAAGGCCGTCGACGTGACGGACGACGGGAAGCGCATCTGGTTCGCCGGCTCCTCCGGTGCGCTCGGTGCGTACGACGTCGAGAAGGGGATGAAGTACGACTACTCCGCACCCCACGAGCACACCTCGACGTGGGAGGGTATCTCCGTCACCGGGAACCGCGAGAACGAGAACGTCTACATCTCGAACGGGTCCGGCGAGGTGTACGACGCGCACACCGACGACGAGGGCTGTATCGTCTTCGACAAGCTCGTCAAGCCCGGCAGCGGGTCGAAGATCAGTGCCCTCGACTTCCAGGGGCAGAACCTCACGAAGGGGTTCGCGGCCGACACCTCCGGCAACGGCTTCCGGACGACGGACGCGAGCGACACGTGGGAGCGCATCGGCGTTCCGAACGCCCAGGTGAAGTTCTACGACATCCTCACCTATCAGACGGCCGACGCCGAGCGCGTCTACATCACGGGTGGTGGCGGTCGCCTCTTCCGCCGCGACTGCGTCTGTAACCGCTGGACGCCGGTCCAGCTCGGCTCCAAGGCGTTCCGCTCCATCTCGCGGAACCCCGACACGGGCACGAAGGTCGTCGTCGGCTCCGCCGGTGTCGGCTACCGGCTCTCGGGCAGCGGCGGCTGGACCTCCTTCGAGACCGGCACGTCCAGCGCCCTGAACGCCGTCGCCCTCCCGCGCTTCAGCGACACGCCCCCGGTCGCCGTCGGCTCCAGCGGCGTCATCGTCGAGGGCACCACGACCACCAACTGAGGCGACATGTTGGCCGCCGGAGTTAAGCGGCGGTCGAACTTCGGTTCGGATACGCGATGCACGACCTCACCGGCTTTCAGCGCGACCTCCTCTTCGTTACCTGCGGGCTGGACGAGCCCAACGGGCTCGACATCAAGGACGAGCTCGAGGACTACTACGGGACGACCATCAACCACGGTCGGCTCTACCCGAACCTCGACACGCTCTGCGAGAAGGGCCTCCTCGACAAGCGCAAGCAGGACGAGCGGACGAACGCCTACTCGTTGACGCGGCGGGGTCGCCGCGAGATAGTCGACCGGGAGAGCTGGGAGCACCAGTACATCTCCGAGCTCCTCGAAGAGGAAGCGGAGCGCGCCCACTAGACCGAGGCCCTATCGCCGACCCAACCGCTCTTCTGCGGCGTCGAACGCCGCCCGCGTGTTCAGGTTCGTGAACGTCCCGGGGGCCGCGTGCGTCCCGATAGCCGCCTCTCCGACCGCGCTCACGTCGAGGTCGGCGAGCGCCGCGTCCGCGCGCCGGCGGTCCTCGGCGAGCGCGCGCTCGACCGCGCCGACGGCCGGCTCAACGGCGTAGACCGCGTGGAGCGCTTCGGGGTACCCCTCGCGGTACGGCACCGCGGCCTCGCGCGCCGCCGCCCGGTCGAAGAGGTAGCGGACGAACGCGGGGTCGACGAACGGCACGTCGCAGGCGACGACGAACGCGCGCTCGGCGTCCGTCGCGCGCAATCCCGCGCACATCCCGGCGAGCGGTCCCTCGTCCGCCCGGTCGGGGCCGTCGAGGGCGTAGGTGACAGGTCGCGGGTAGTCGGCGAGCGCGTCCGCGATCCGCTCGCGCTGGGCGGGCCGGCAGTTCACGACGAGCGCATCGATGGGGCCGGCGAGTCGGTCCGCGACCCGGCGGATCAACGGCGTGCCGGCGAGCGACGCGGTGGCCTTGTCGCGCTCCCCGAAGCGGGTCGAGTGACCGCCCGCGACGACGACGGCGGCGTGCACGCCACACCGTCGGTGCGCCGCGTACAAGAACGCTCTGACGGACGAGGGGTAAGGTTAACCTCACGGCGCGCCACACTGAAACGTATGAACGAGGAAGCCGCGGCGTTCGTCGACGCCCTCCGCGAGGCCGACGTGGGACAGATTAGGCGCGCGATTGCGTACGACGGCGAGGCGTACGACCACCTCTACACCCGCGAGGACGTCACGGACGCCCAGACGCCCGAGGAGATCGAGGAGACCACGAAGAACCTCATCCTCAAGGGGTTCGACGACGAGCTCGACCAGCCCGAGTTCGCCCGCTTTGGCCACCTCGACCTGAGCGTCCGGTGGTTCCACGACGTCGTCGTCCTCCAGGTGCCGCTCGGCGAGTGGAGCGGCGTCATCGTCTCCTTCGACCGCGACAGCGTCGTCGACACGGGCGCGTTCACCGACATCGCGCTCGACTACATCGAGAGCCCCGGGAGCGAGTTCCGCGAGACCGAGGGCGAACCCGAGGGGGAGGAACTCGACGACGCCGTCGAAGAACAGTTCTCCTGAGCGTCCTTCAGTAGGGGACCCACTCCGTCGGCGACGACGTCACGCCGACGACGCGGAGTTGGCGCTCGCCGTCCTCGTTCGTCCGCGTCTGCACCATCCCGTCGAAGAGCGGCGCGAACCGGTCGAAGGCCTCCCGGTCGCCGAGTTCGATGAGCGCGAACCCGAGCTGGTCGGCCGACTGTATCCGGCCCGTGTAGACGTGGAGGAACCGGAAGAGCCGGCGGGGCTCCGTGTACATCAGCATCGTCGGGATGGAGACGAAGCCGGAGCGGACGCGCCCGACACCCCCCTCGTCGAGCGCCTGGAAGAGCCCCGCGGAGCGGATACCGATGTCCGTCACGTCGCCCGGCGAGGACGCGTAGCGGACCCACCGGGTGTCCCGGACCTCCTCGCCGCGCTCGCGCGTCACGCAGTCGACGACGCCCGCCCGTCCCTCCGCGACCGCGTCCGCGAGCGGTGGTGACTTATCGAGCAACCGGTCCGCGTCCTCGCGCATCGTGATGACGAGCGCCCCCTCGCCCCGCCGACACCCCGCCTCGACGAGCGAGCGCGCGAGGTCCCGCTTTCCGGTCAGCGGCGGCCCGCCGATCATCAGGTTCGTCCCCGCCGCGACCTCGTCTATCGGGAGGGTATCGCTTACGTCGTAACTGTCCCCCATCGCCCGGCATCTTCGACCGACGGCGGTTAAAACGTACCGACCCCCGCGCCGGGGGGCACTCGGTCCCGCGGCGCGACACTCACACGTCGTGCGACGCGTCGCGTTCCGCGCGCAGCTCCGCCGCGAGCTGCTCGGTCGCCTCCCGGACCGCCTCGTCGCTCGACCGACTCGGACTCCAGCCGAGCGCCGCGAGCTTCTCGATGGAGAGGCGCATCTTCGGCACGTCGCCCGTCCACCCCCGGTCCCCGCCCGTGTACGCGTAGTCGGGCTCGACGTCGAGGACGTCCGCGACGACGTCCGCGATACGGGTGACGGAGGTCGTCGTCCGCGTCCCGAGGTTGTACGTGTTCACGTCGGCGTCGGCGTGTTCGACGACGTACTCGATGGCCTCGACGCACTCCTCGACGTGCATGTAGGACTTCTGCTGGCGGCCGTTCCCGAGTATCTCCAGCTCGTCGGGGTCCGCGAGGAGCTTCTCGATGAAGTCCGGGATGACGGTCCCGCGCTGGCGCGGCCCGACGATGTTGGCGAAGCGAAAGAGCCACACCTGGAAGTCGTAGGAGTGACCGTAGACGGAGAGGAGGCCCTCGTCGGCGAGCTTGCTCGCCCCGTAGATGCTGATGGGTTCGAGGGGGGCGTAATCCTCCGGCGTCGGCATCGGGGCTTCGCCGTACACGGTCGAGGAGGACGTGAAGGCGACCTTCGAGGCGCCCACGTCGTCCATCCGTTCGAGGACGTTGTACGTCATCGTCTGGTTCTCCTCGAAGAGCGTCCGGTCGTCGTCGAAGTTCGTGTCCGTGTACGCCGCGAAGTGGAAGACGACGTCCGTCCCCGCGGGAATCGCCTCGGCCGTCTCGTCGGCGTCGCGGAGGTCCGCCTCGACGAACTCGACGCCGTCGGGGACCGCCGCGCGCTCGCCCTTCGAGAGGTCGTCCACGCCGATCACGCGGTTGTCGTCGACGAGTCGCGCCGCGAGGTGCGAGCCGACGAGGCCCGCGACGCCCGTCACGACCACCGTCTTCCCGGAGAAGTCCATACGCGACGGTGCGCGAGGCGGCGCAAGTGCCTTTCCCTTTCTCGCCCCACCGGGGTCGTTCCGTAAGCCGTTACCCGCCCACGCCCCTCTCCGGACGTATGCAGAACGACCCCGAGGTCGCCGTGCTCCGGTTCGGCCACCGGCCCGGACGCGACGACCGGATGACGACGCACGTCGGGCTGACGGCGCGCGCGCTCGGCGCGGACCGCGTGATCCTCCCCGACAACGCCGGCCAGTCGCTGGAGACGATCCGCGACATCACGACCCGCTTCGGCGGCCCCTTCGAGGCCGAACTCGACGACTCCCAGCCGGCGACGATTCGCGACTGGGACGGCCGCGTCGTCCACCTGACGATGTACGGCGAGCGCGTGCAGGACGTCGAAGGCGAGGTCCGCGCGGCCCACCGGGACGCCGCGGAGCCCCTGCTCGTCGTCGTCGGCGGCGAGAAGGTCCCCTTCGAGGTGTACGACGAGGCGGACTGGAACGTCGGCGTGACGAACCAACCCCACTCCGAGGTCGCGGGCCTCGCCGTCTTCCTCGACCGGCTCTTCGAGGGCCGCGAACTCGACCGGGAGTGGCGGGACGCGGAGCAGGTCGTCGTTCCCGAGGCGACGGGCAAGACCGTCGTCGCGCCCGAGGACGTCGAGGACTGATCACCGCAGGCGGGTGAGCGGGGCGACGAGCCGGTCGGCGGCCCGCGCGAGGACCGCGAACGGGTCGACGCCGTCCCCGGAGAGCCGATAGCGGCCCTCGTCGTCGCACTCGACGGCCCCGCGGGCGTCGAGGACGGCGAGCGCGCGCCGGACGCGCTGGGTTTCGACGCCGAGGTCGTCGGCGAGCGCCGCGGGCGCGCGTGGGCCGTCGCGCAGCGCGCGCAGACACTCGCCCGCGAGGTCCGCGTCCGCGAACGCCTCGGGGTCGACGTCGACGGCCGGCGACTCGCGCGTCGCGCCGGCGTCGGTGGCCGTCGTGTTCGTACTCCACACCCCTCGCGCGTCCGCGTTCGTCCCCCCATCCGCACTCACGCCCGTCGCCCCCGGTCGCTGTGCGAGCGCGTCGAGCGCGAGCCAGCCCGCGAGGACGAGCGCGACGAGCGCGAGCCAGTGCACCCCGCGGGCGAACGAGAGCGCGGCGACCAGCCCGGAGGCGAGCGCGAGCGCCGCGTGCCGGGCCGCCGTCGCGGCGTCGTGCCGTTCGCCCGCGGCCTCCGCGAGGGCGACGCCGAGCGCACCGACGCCGACGGCGAGCGCGACCGGGAGGCCGAGCCCGACGGCGAACGCGAACCCGGCGAGGACCGCGGCCTCCGCGGCGCGCCAGCCGAAGGTGCGAACGGACGACATCACGGGTCACGACGCACGACGCGGGCAAAACGGCGGCGGTCCGCACCAGCTCGCGGTCGCACGGATTACTCGGTCGACCCCCGCCGATAGTCGCGCAGTCCGAGTGCGAACAGGACGAGGCCGCCGACGGCGAGCAGGACGTGGAGCGCCGTCCCGAGGCCGAGCACGGCGCTCACGAGGAGGCTGTACGCGGTGATGCAGAGCACCCCGAGGCCGAAGAGGACGTGGACGACGGCGCGCGGGACGCCGTACGCCTCGGTGACGACGAAGACGGCTTCGAGGGCGACGACGATGGCGTACACCCCGAGGACGTCGCGGAGCGGCCACCCCGCGACGAGCGCGAGGCCGGCGAAGACGGCGGCACCGCCGAGGGTCTTCCGAGCGACGTTCCGGTCCGCGGCGGTCTCGCGGACGGCGGCGAGGGACACGACCGACCCGTCGGTGCGGACCGCCCTAAGCCTTCGGCACCGCGCGCGACGCGGACCGCCTCAGGTCCCGGTCGGCGTCCAGCCCGCCTCCCGGGCGACGCGCCAGAGCGTGTACAGACCGAGGAGGGCGAAGACGGCACCGACGAGCGCTAGGAGCGGCGCGGGGTCGGTGAGGCCGAAGTAGACCATCGCGGCGGCGAGCGCGAGGACGACGAGGCCGCCGCCGGCCCGCCGCGCGCGCTCGGAGACGTCGGCCGCGGTGACGACGACCGCGACCGTCGGCACCGCGACCGCCACGACGGCGAGGACGGCGAAGTCGGCGAGCGAGCGGCCCGTGAGCGCGGTCAGCGCCGCGGCGACGACGAGCAGGGCGACGGTCTGCCGGAGGAAGCCGCGTTCCGCTGCGGCCTCGCGGAGCGCCTCGGGGTCGATGAGTGACACGCGAGCGCGTACGGATGGGTCCGACAAGAACGTTCGCGCTGGTCGCGGCTCGCCCCGCTCGACTCGCGGGTCGCTCCCCGTTCGCGCGTTCCGGTCGCGGTTCCGCACTACCGTTCGGAACCGCGTGACTCACGGCTCACTCCGTTCGCCGTTCGTGTGTTCCGGTGCCGCGAAGCGGCACCGTACCCGATGGTTATAAGGGTCGTTCGGCCCCGAGTCACACGTATCATGGCTTTCGAGGGGTTGTTGGAGGACCCAGTCGTACAGAAATACCTCCACGAGCTGGTCGGCCCGAAGGGGATGCCGGTGGCGGCCGCGCCGCCGGACGGCGAGGTGACGGACGAGGAGCTCGCGGAGCGCCTCGACCTCGAACTGAACGACGTCCGCCGGGCGCTGTTCATCCTCTACGAGAACGACCTGGCGACCTATCGCCGGGTGCGCGACGAGGACTCGGGGTGGCTCACCTACCTCTGGACGTTCCACTACGAGAACGTCCCGGCGAACCTCCGCGAGGAGATGGAGCGCCTCCGCGAGGCCTTAGAGGAGCGCCGCGAGTACGAGCGGGACAACGAGTTCTACCTCTGTGAGGTGGACTCCATCCGCTTCGAGTTCGACGAGGCGATGGACTTCGGCTTCGAGTGCCCCGAGTGTGGCTCGCCGCTGGAGGCGATGGGGAACGACGACATGGTCGAGTCCATCGACGAGCGCCTCGAAGCGCTCGAAACCGAACTGGGTATCGTCTGAATGGTCGTCCTCGCAACGAAGGTGTACGTCGAGGGGGGCGCGCGCGAGCGCGCGCTCGACTCCCTCGGCTCGCTCGTCGGGAACGCCCTCGGCGACCTCGACGTCTCCTTCGACGTCGGCCTGCGACACGACGGCTTCCCGTCCGTGACGCTCGACGGCGACGACGCGCCCGTCGCGCGGAACGTCCTCCGCGAGGAGTGGGGGGCGATCACGCCCGAGTTCGCGGACGGCGAGACGTACGTCGGCACCCTCGAGGGGTGGGACGAGGACGGCTTCGTCCTCGACGCCGGTGAGGAGGTCCGAATCCCCGCCGACGGCATCGGCCTCGGTCCCGGGACGCCCGAGCAGGTGCGCACGCGCTTCGGGCTCGTCCAGCACGTCCCCCTGCGGTTCGTCTACGACGCGGACACCGGCCACGAACTCGCGGACGCGGAGCGCGACCGACTCTACGACTGGACGCGCGCCGACTCTGGTCGGGTGAACGTGAACTCGGCGACGCGCGCGGAGGTCCGCGCGACCGTCAACCGCGCGGGCCACGCCCGCGACATCGTGACCGTCGAGCGCCTCGGGCTCCTGGAGCAGAGCATCGTCTGCGGCGAGGACACGGACGCGCCGGGACTGCTCGCCAGCATCGGCGAGTACGTCCCCGCGGAACTGCTGTGCGTGGTCCCCTGACGATGCGACGGCGCTGGCTCCTCCTGCTCGCGGCGGTCGGACTGCTCGCGGTGAGCGCCGGCTGTCTCGGCACGAGCACGGTCAGCGATCAGCAGCTGAATCAGAACGCGACGTATCAGTGGAACGCGACCGAGGCGCAGAACGTCTCGGCGGTCGTGAACGCGACCGGCGGGCAGTACACCGCCGTGCTGAACGTCACGGGGACGAACCGGAGCGCGATGCGTTTCTCCCAGACGAGTCAGTTCACGGGTGAGCGGCCCATTCCGATCCGCGCGATCCAGTTTCGCTACCCGAACGGGACGGTGGTGAACGCGACGGCCATCGAGGTCTCGCAGTCGCGCGACGCCGTGACGGTGACGCCGCCCGGCGAGCGCGGGCAGTTCGCGTACACCGCGCCGATGGGTGACCGCTCGCTCGACGTGCCGGTCGTCCTCCCGGGGCGTTCGCACGAGGTGCTCCTCCCCGCGGGGATGCGGGTCCGCGTCCCCGTCTTCGGGAGCGTCAGCCCCGGCGGCTACGAGCGAACGGTCGTCGACGACCGCGTGCACGTCCGCTGGGGGAGCGTCGACGCCGAGTCGCTCAGCCTCCAGTTCTTCTTGATGCGCGACGTCTACCTCTTCGCGGGTCTGCTCGCGCTCGGCGGCCTCGTCGCCATCGGCGGCATCGTCTACTACCGCCTCCAGATTCGCCGCCTCGAACGCGAGCGCGCGGAGAGCGGGCTCGACGTCCGCGACGAGAACTGAGTGAGAGACGCGGTCGACGGCCGAACGCCGACCGCGGGGCGACGCGGCCCGCCGACGCCCGCGACGGGCGCTTTTTTCAGGACGCGGCGCGCCGATGCGGGCATGGACGTGGCCGTGTTGACGGTCGGTGACGAGGTGCTCGCGGGCGAGACGACGAACACGAACGCGGCGTGGCTCGGCCGCCGCCTCACCGAGCGGGGCGCGACGGTGGCGCGGGTCGTCGTCGTGCCCGACGACCGCGACGCCATCGAGACCACGGTCCGCCTCCTCTCGACGGGCTACGACGCCGTGCTCGTCACGGGCGGTCTCGGGCCGACGCCGGACGACGTGACGATGGCCGCGGTCGCGGCGGCGTTCGACCGCGACCTGGTCGCGCACCCAGACGCGGTCGCGTACTTCGAGACGCACGACGGCTACGCGAACGCCGAGGCGGACGCGACGGTGCTGCCCGAGGGCGCGCGGTTCGTGGCGAACGACGCGGGCGTCGCGCCGGGGGCCGTGGTCGAGAACTGCTACGTGCTCCCGGGCGTGCCGAGCGAGATGAAGGCGGTATTCGAGCGCGTCGCGGCGGCGTTCACGGGCGCGGTCCCGGTCGTCAAGACGGTGTTCGTTGCCGAACCGGAGAGCGCGCTCGTCGACCGAATCGAGGGCGTCCGCGAGCGCTTCGACGTCACCGTCGGGAGCTACCCGGGTGACGGCGTGCGAGTGCGACTCAGGGGGACGGACGAGGGCGAGGTGAACGCGGCGGCGGCGTGGCTCCGCGAGCGCGTCGAGGGCGGCGAGTAGGGAGGGGAACGCGGGCGGTCAGCGGACCTCGTAGGCCCACCAGGCGGCGGCGAGGACGAGGCCGAGCACGAGGACGATCCAGCTCACCGCGCCAATCGGGAGCGCGGTCTCCGCGAGGGGTGCGAACATACGCGGTCGGTTCTGCGGGCGCGCCCTTAACGGTTTAGCATCGCGTCGCCGTCGGGGCCGTGGCGAACGGGCTTTACGCGGCGCGCGCGAAACGCAAGCGAATGCGAACCATCGGCGTCGTCGTCAACCCGATTGCGGGGATGGGCGGGCGCGTCGGCCTGAAGGGGACGGACGAGCGGGTCGCGGAGGCACGCGAGCGCGGTGCGGAACCGCGCGCACCCGAGCGGGCGAGCGCGGCGCTCCGCGCGCTCGCTGACGCCGCGGGAGTGACGGGTGACACGGACGCGACGAGCGACGCGCGACGGGCGGACGACGCGGGGACGGCGGACGACACCGAGGCGGGGAGAACGAACGGTATCGTCCTGCTCGCGTACGGCGGCGAGATGGGCGAGCGGGAGGCCCGCGAGGCCGGTTTCGAGCCGACGGTCGTCGGTCACCCGGCGGAGACGGAGACAACGGCCACGGACACCCGCGCGGCGGTGCGGGCGTTCGTGGAGCGCGGCGTCGACCTCGTCCTCTTCGTCGGCGGGGACGGCACCGCGACGGACGTCGCCACGACGCTCGACGAGGCGGGGAGCGACGCCCCGATGCTGGGCGTGCCCGCCGGCGTGAAGGTCTACTCCTCCGTGTTCGCGCGCACGCCGCGCGACGCGGGTCGAATCGCGGCGACGTTCGAGCGGACGGAGCGCCGCGAGGTGAACGACATCGACGAGGAGGCGTACCGCGCCGGCGAGGTCCGCGCGGAGCTGAAGGCGGTGGCGACCGTGCCGGTCGCGGAGGCGCTCCAGTCGGGCAAACAGCGCACCTCGGGGAGCGTCGACACCCTCGCCGCCGGGTTCGCCGCGGACGTCGAGGCGGGCGTGACGTACCTCTTCGGGCCCGGTGGGACGGTCGGAGCCATCGAGCGCGAACTCGGTATCGAGGGCTCCCCGCTCGGCGTGGACGTCTGGCGCGACGGCGAGGTGCTGGTGCGCGACGGGAGCGAGGCCGAACTCCTCGACGCGCTCGGGGAGCGCAACGTCGCCGTCGTCTCGCCCATCGGCGGACAGGGGTTCGTCCTCGGGCGGGGGAACCAACAGCTCAGCCCCGCGGTCGTGCGCCGGTGCGAACTCGCGGTCGTCGCCTCGCCGTCGAAGCTCGTGGCGACCGGCGTGCTCCACGTCGACACGGGCGAGGCCGACCTCGACGCCGAACTGCGCGGGTGGATGGAGGTCCGGACGGGCCGTCACACCCGCCAGCTCGTGAAGGTCGAATAACGTCCTTAAGGACGCGATTCGGTGGGCGGCGACGGCCACATCGGGGCCGAGAGCCCCGCTTCGTACACCAGGTTCGTGATCGTCTAGTCGTTCGCCGCTCCACTTCGCCGTCTCCGGTATTCGAGGGGGCGTTCCTTAGAGAATATAATGTGTCGAGCGCAAGATTAAGGTACTACTGTAGCTTCGGTTCGGGCATGGAGAGCCGGAAAGTGCAGCGACTCGGGCCGTCGACGCTGGCGATGACGCTCCCGGCGGAGTGGGCCCGGTCGCAGAACGTCGAGAAGGGGGACGAGGTCACGGTCCGCGAGAGCGGGAAGGGGACGCTGACGGTGACGCCGGCGTCGGCGAGCGACGACGAGAGCGAGGCGACGATACACGCCGAGACGTTCGACGCCGCGGCCGTCGAGCGCGCCATCGTCGGCCAGTACGTCCTCGGACGGCGCGTCATCCACGTCACCGACGAGGACACCCTCGACAGCGACCACATCAACGCCGTCTACAAGGCCGAAACGCAGCTGATGGGCCTCGGCGTCGTCGAGGAGACGCCCGAGCGCATCACCATCCGGTGTTCCGTCGACCCCGAGGACTTCACGCTCGACAACCTCCTCCAGCGTCTGGAGAACACGGGGAGCACGATGCGCGGCGAGGCCGTGAAGGCCCTCGCGCACGGGAACCCCGACCTCGCCGAGCGCGCGCTCAACCGCGAGCGACAGGCGAACAAGATATTCGTCCTCCTCCTTCGGCTCATCTTCACCGCCTACGAGAACCCGAACCTCGCGCGCGCCGTCGGCCTCGACGACGGCTTCTCGCTCATCGGCTACCGCTCGGTCGCCAAGAACCTCGAACTCACCGCGGACAACGCCGAGGACATCGCGGAAATCGTCCTCGAATCCGAGGGCCACACCCTCGACGTCGACAACGCGACGATGCGCCAGATTCGGGAGTTCACCGACGAGGTCGACGAGCTCACGCGCCTCGCCGTCGAGGCCGTCGTCGAGCGCGACTACGCCAAGCACGTCCAGTGCCGCGAGCGCTTCGCCCAGGTCGACGACCTCGAAACCGAGATGCTCGAAGCCCTCCCGGAGATGGAGAACCTCCGCCTGCTCCGCGTCCGGGACGTCCTCGTCAGCCTCCAGCAGATCGCCGAACTCGCCATGCGGAACGCCGAAATCGCCGCGAACCTCGCGCTCAACGAGCAGTCCGCGCACACGACCCTGGAGTAGCCCGGGTCAGCGCGACGCCCCGAGGACGAGCAAGCCGCCGGTCGTCGACGACGACGTCCCATCGGTGGTCGTATTTTCCGCCGTCGTGGTGCCGTCAGTCGTCGTCCTCGTATCATCCGTCGTCCCGTCCGTCGTGCCGTCACTCGTCGTGGTCATCCCGTCACTCGTCGTGGTCGTCCCGTCTGCCGTCGTCGTGTCATCACTCGCCCCGTCGCTCGCGGTCGTCTCACCGCTGAGAACGCCGTCGAGCGTCCCCCCGTCGTCGGTCGTCGTGTTCGACCCGTCCGAGACGAGGCCGTCGAGTGCGCTCCCGTCGTCGGACTCGTTCGACGACGCGTTCGCGGAGCCGTCCGAGCCCGCCCCACCGGCCGAGGCGTTCGCGCTCGCGCTCGCGTTCTTCGTCCCGAAGATGTCCGTCTCGACCGAGTCCCGGTAGGTGAGCGCGCGCAGCGGGACGCGCATCTCCCCCGCCCCGTCGACGGAGAGGCGCGCGTAGAAGTCGATGACGACCTCGGTCCGCTGGTTCCGCTGGAGGTGCGTCACCCACCACTCGTCGATACGGTCGGTGTCGATGACGGTCTCGGCGCGCACGGTCCGCGTCCCGCCGGGCGGGATGACGACGGTGTTCTCCGTCTCGCCGCTCCCCACCGCGACGTCGTTCATCGTCACGTCGTAACCGACCCCGCCGATGGCGACCGGGACGGATTTGGGGTTGTGGACGACGAACGACGTTTCGAGGGGCGTCGACTCGTTCGTCACGGTCCCCCAGTGCGCGCTGGTCTCCTCGACGACGAGGACCGGGTCGCTCACGAGCGGGAAGCCGGCGTTCACCGGCCGGTCCTCGGTGGAGTTGAACTGGTCGCTGATGTTCGTCGTCACCGTGCGGGTCACGGGGACGACGTGGACGGTGCGCCCGAGGGTGCCCGAGGTGACGTCCGCGGCCACGGAGACGGTCGTCTCCTCGCCGTTGCGGACGTGGCTCGTCCACCACGACGGGATGCGCTCGTTGCGGATATAGCTCGAAAATCGCAGGGTCGTGTTCCCGGTGCCGACCGCGACGCCGCGTTTCTCGCCGCGCGCCAGCCCGATGTCGTTCATCGAGACGGTGTAGTCGACGCTCACGCCGCCGAGGCGGACCGAGAGCGGGTTGGGGTTGTGGACCGTCAGCGAGGTGTCGACGGTCGTCGTCGTCTCGTTCACGTCACCGAAGCTGTTCTGCGTCGCGGCGACCGACGGCGCGCCGACCCACCCCAGGGCGACGGCCCCGCCGGTGACGCCGACGACGGCGACGAGCGCGACGAGGACGGAGCGGCGGCGCGTGCCGAACGCGAGCGCGCGGATGTCCATGCCCCGAGAGCGACCGCGACCGTCGAAAGCCTTGCGTCACGCGACGGGGACCGCAGGCGCTAAGTCCCGCGCGTCGATAGACCGACGTATGGCAGAAACTACCACTGACAAGGGGCTCGGCGTCGGGTTGGTCTGCGGTGCGGTCGCGACGGTCGGGGCGCTCGGCGTACTCACGGGCATGGCGGTCCCGGTCGGGTTCGCCGCCGCGGTCGCGTTCGGCGCGCTCTCCGTCGCGGCGTTCCACGCGTTCGCGTGAGGAGTCCCGGGACCGGAAACGGTTAAGCACGCGAGTCGTGTACACGGAACCATGACGGAGTACACCGAGGACGAGCGCCGCATCCTCGACTACCTCACCGAGAGCGTCGAGGGCGGCGAGCGGTACTTCCGGGCGAAGAGGATCGCCGGCAACCTCGGCCTCACCGCCAAACAGGTCGGGGCGCGCCTCCCCCGCCTCGCCGAGAAGTCCGACGACGTCGACATCGAGAAGTGGGGGCGCTCGAAGTCGACGACGTGGCGCGTCGAACCCGCCTGAGTCGAATCGGCGGTTTTTTGCTCGCGCTGGCCGACCACCGCGTATGACTGTGCGGGTCGAACGGACGTTCGAGTTGGACGTTCCCGCAGCGGACGTCTGGGAGTTCATCGCCGACCCGACGAAGCGCGCTTCGGCCATCAGCGTCGTCACCGGCTACGAGCGCCGCGGCGACGTCACCGTCTGGTTCGTCGAACTCCCCGTCGTCCGACGGACCATCGAGGTCGAGACGCGCGACGTCGACCGCCGCGAGGGCGAGTACGTCGAGTTCGTCGGGAAATCCTCCGTGCTGAACGTCACCGGCGAGCACGAACTGGAGGCGACCGACGGCGGCTGTCGGCTCCACAACACCTTCGTGGTCGAGGGGAAGTTCCCCGGCGTCGAGTCCTTCTTCAAACGCGAGCTCGACGACGAACTCGACAACCTCGAACGCGAACTCGCCTCCAAGGGGGCGTAGTCCACGATGCGTCTCGCGCTCGCCCAACTCGACCCAACCGCGGGCGACGTCGCGGCGAACGAACGCGCGGCACGCGACGCCGTCGCGGCCGCCGCCGACCGCGACGCCGACCTCGTCGCCCTCCCCGAGCTGTGGGACGTCGGCTACTTCGCCTTCGACGACTACCCGGCCGCCGCCCAGGGCCTCGACGGGTCGCGTCTCGACGCGCTCGCCGACGTCGCCGCCGAGCACGGAGTCGCCGTCCTCGCGGGGAGCGTCGTCGAGGACCTCGCCGCGAGCGCCGCCGCCGGGTTCGACACGCCCGCCGACGAGGGGTACGCGAACACGAGCGTCCTCCTCGACGCGTCGGGCGAGCGGCGGCTCGTCTACCGCAAACGCCACCTCTTCGGCTACGACTCGCGCGAAGCCGACCTGCTCGTGGCGGGCGAACGCCTCGATACCGCCGACGTCGGCGGCTTCACCGTCGCCGCGACGACGTGCTACGATCTTCGTTTCCCCGAACTCTACCGTGACCTCCTCGATGCGGGCGTCACGCTCGTCCTCGTCCCGTCCGCGTGGCCGTACCCGCGCGTCGAGCACTGGCGGACGCTCGCGCGGGCGCGCGCCGTCGAGAACCAGTGGTATCTCGGCGCGGTCAACGGCGTCGGCGCACAGGGCGACGCGCGACTGCTCGGGCGCTCCACCGTCTACGACCCGTGGGGGACGCCGATGGCGAGCGCCGGCGACGAGGCGACGCTCGTCGTCGCGGACGTCGAGCCCGAGCGCGTCCGGGAGGTCCGGGACTCGTTCCCCGCGCTCGACGACCGGCGGCGCTGACGGCCGTCGGTGGATACCTTTTTACGCGCGGAGGGAATAGTGGGAACTGCCGACGCGAGACGCTTTTCTCGTCGCGTGTTGGCACTAACGCCCGCACCTCGTCTCCACGCCGACCCCGAGTCGTCCGGAAGCCCGCGCCGGACGACCATCGGCCCCTACCGACCAGGTGGGGCCACCCCCATCGCCTCCCGCCTCTCACGTCACCCGAGAGCGTTCAGTCCGACCCCACGTCCGCGTCGATGAGCAGGTCCTGCAGCGCGCTCCGGAGCAAGAATCGCGTCCGGTCGTTCTCCGCGTGTTCCAAGGCGTCCTCGAGTTTCTCCTGTACCGTCGCGGACCGTTCGTCCCCCTCCATGGTCGTCGCGTTCCAAACCGGGACGGATAGGTGTGACGGAGGCTGCAGGAAACGCCGGCTCGCCGGGTGCCGTGGCTCATCCGTCCCGGTCGCTCGCAGCGCCCTCGAGTTCGCCGCGGAGCGCGGCGGCGTCGAAGTCGTGGTCGGGGCGGATGGCGACGAAGTCGAGGAACTCGCGGGCGGCGAGTAGCGCCGCGACGTCGAAGGCCTCGCGGGCCGCACCGACGGCGACTTCGGCACCCACGAGCGGTTCGAGGACGGCGAGCGCGCACGCGAGGTCGTACGCCTGCGCGGAGCGCTCGACGTCCGCGTCCTCGCGGACGCGCGTCGCGTCGATGAAGTAGAGGTCGCCGCGGTGGACGAGGACGTTCTCCGCGCGGAGGTCGCCGTGCGCGAGGCCGTGGTCGTGCATCGTCCGGAGCGCGGCGAACAGTTCGGGGGCGCGGGCCGCGATGGCCCGGGGCGGGAGGTCGTCGAGCGTCTCGAAGTCCGGAAGGTACTCCATGACGAGGACGCCGAGGTCGTCGACGGCGAACACCTCGATCGGTTCGGGGACGTTCAGACCGGCCTCGCGCATCCGCCGCGTCGCCACGAGTTCGTGCTCCGCCATCTCGACGGGGCCGTCGAAGGGCTCGAAGAAGCCCTCCGCGCCCGCCGAGAAGACCCCGAGGTTCCGCATCCCGGTGAACAGCGAGTGGACGAAGGCGTTCTGTGCGGAGACGATCTTGCAGAACCACCGGTCGTTCACGACGACGGGCGTGGAGAACCAGTTGTCCGCCTCCAGGAACTCGACGCGGACGCGCTCCTGGTCGTAGCGCTCGGCCATCTCGCGGGCGACCGCTTCGAGCGACGACCACGGGACGGTGCCGCGGACGAACCGCCGGAGGCTCATACCCACCGAAAGGCCGCCTCGACGTATAGTTCCTTTCGCACCGCGCCCGCGAGCCCGGCCCGGTGCGTCGTCGCCCCCGGATTTTTCCGTCGGGCGGACACAACTCACCGGCTAGACGCCATGTCCAGCGAGCGAGCCGACTCCGGAACCGAGGAGGGGTGGGGTTCGAACGCCATCGGCGAGGCGTTCGAGACGCTCGAAACGGAGATCGAGCGCGCCGAGGCGGACGCCTCGGGCGCGCGGGCCATTGCGCTCTCGCGCTCCCGCGACCTGCTCGAAAAGATCGAACGGACACTCAAGAAAACCGCGTGAGCGGCCACCGTCTTCTTCCGTGTGCCGAGTGACCGTCGAGACGTCATGTCGAACTCCAACGACGGCGCGAGCGACTACGCGAACGAGGCCATCGAGAAGACGACCGACGAACTCCGCAAGCACATCGACGAGGCCGAGCGCGACTCCGACGGCAAGAAGCGCGAGGCGCTTCAAAAGGCGCGCGAACACCTCGACAACTTCGAGCAGTCGCTGAAAAAGCGAACCTGAAACGGCACCGTCGAAATCGCGGCGCGATGCGATAGCGGTGTCGTCGCGGTCGGTCGCGGCGCGGTGTCGTCGCAGTCGGTCGCGGCACGGTACGACCCCTTCTCCACACGACGTCTTCGGGCGACTAGCGCCGCCCGGATGCATCAGCCGACGTTCGCGTGAGAGCACGCGAGCACGCCGGGGCGCACTCCGACGGAGTGGGGGGCAGGATTGGGATACGAAACGGGGTCGAGGGTCGCTGTAGGCGGCCCTCACGGGCCGGAGAAAACCGGCTGTTTTCCGGGCCCGGCGAGTTCGGCAGTCTCTCCCCGGCTTTCAGGGCCAGTTCCCGTTGCCGGTGTAGGCGTCGACGACGCGCCGGATGGCGACGACGTAGGCGGCGATGCGGAAACTCGGGAGGTCCAGCGTCTCCTTGGCTTCGACGAGGTCGTCGAAGGCGTCGACGATGACGGTTTCGAGTTCGTCGTTGACGCGGTCTTCGGACCAGTAGAAGCGCTGGCGGTTCTGCACCCACTCGAAGTAGGAGACGGTGACGCCGCCGGCGTTGGCGAGGATGTCGGGGACGACGGTGACGCCGCGTTCCTGGAGGACGTCGTCGGCGTCCGGGGTGAGCGGACCGTTCGCGGCCTCGACGACGGCGTCGGCCTGCACGTCCGCGGCGAGGTCACCGTCGACGGCGTTCTCGAGGGCGGCGGGGACGAGGAGGTCGACGTCGAGCGTGAGGAGCTCCTCGTTGGTGATGTTCTCGCTCCCCTCGTAGTCCGAGACGGTGCCGGTCTCGTTCTTGAACCCCTTGACCGCCTCGGGGTCGAGGCCATCGGGGTCGTGGATGCCGCCCGAGGAGTCGGAGACGGCGACGACGGTCGCGCCGAGGTCGTCGATGAGCGTCGCGGCGACGGAGCCGGCGTTTCCGAAGCCCTGCACGGCGACCGTCGCGCCCTCGACGTCCGTCCCGAGGTGGTCGAAGAGTTCGCGCGCGGCGAGCATGACGGAGCGGCCGGTGGCCTCGACGCGGCCCTCGCTCCCGCCGTTCTCGATGGCCTTCCCGGTGACGACGCCGGGCTCGGTGGTGTGTTCGAGCGTCTCGTAGGTGTTTTTGATCCAGTTCATCTCCCGCTGGCCGGTGTTGACGTCGGGCGCGGGGATGTCGCGGTCCTCGCCGACGAGCGGCCGGAGTTCCTCGGCGAACGAGCGCGTGAGGCGTTCGAGCTCGTCGGCGCTGTACTCGCTCGGGTCGACGACGATGCCGCCCTTCGCCCCGCCGTAGGGAATGTCGACGACGGCGCACTTGTAGACCATCCAGCCGGAGAGCGCCTTCACCTCGTCACGCGAGACGCCCGGATGGTAGCGAACGCCGCCCTTGTACGGGCCGCGGTCGCCGTTGAACTGCGAGCGATACGCGGTGAAGGTTTCGAGGCTCCCGTCGTCCATATCGACGGTGAGGTTCGCCTCCAGTACGCGCTCGGGGTGTTTGAGCCGCGTGATGACGTCGGCGTTGACGTCGGCGGGGAGAAAGGACGCCGCGTCGTCGATCTGCTCTTGGAGGTTCTCGAAGGGGTTCTCCTCGGAGTCCATACCGGGACGTGCACCCGGTGCCCGAATAAAGGTGCGGCCCGCGGGTCAGTCGAGCGCCCGCTCCGCGCGCTCGATGAGCGCGTCGTTCCCGAGGAAGACGGGCGTGCGCTCGTGGAGGGTCTCGGGTTCGGCGTCGAGGACGGAGCGGGTCCCGTTCGTGGACGCGCCGCCGGCGGCCTCGACGATGTACGCCATGGGGATGGCCTCGAACTGCGTGCGGAGCTTGCCCGCCGGTCGGTCGCGGAGACCGGGATAGGCGAAGACGCCGCCGTAGGTGAGCACCTGATTGACGTCGGCGACCATCGCGCCGCTGTAGCGGAGCTTCAGTTCGTCCTCGACGCGGCGCGCGTAGTCCGTGAAGTCGGCCGTCCAGTCGGGGACGCGGCCGCCGAAGCCGTAGACGGTCGGTTCGTCGGGGAGGTCGGCCGGCTCGCCGTCGCGTCGCCCGTCGGGCGTGATCGCGTATCGCGTCGCGCCGTCGTCGGTCGCGGCGACCATCGTCGTGAGTGGGCCGTAGAGGACGTACGCGGCGGCGACGAGGTCGCTCCCGGCCGCGGGGAGCGGGGCGTCGTAGACGCCGACGATGGTGCCGGTCGGGTTGTTCGCGCCGAGGTTCGAGGAGCCGTCGAGCGGGTCGACGCTGACGGAGAGGGGCCCCGTTCCGACGTCGCTGACGTCCTCGGCTTCCTCGCTGGCGTACTGGCCGACGGCGTCGAGCCCGCCGAGGTGTGCGCGCAGCAGCTCGTCGGCGTGGATGTCCGCGTGGAGTTGACGGTCACCGGTCGCGTTGTGGTCGTCGGTCTCGCCGGCGCGTCCCGCGAACCCCGCCCGTATCTCTGGCGCGGCCGCGGCGAGCGCGTCGAACACGTCCGCCACCGGCACCACGTCGGACATCGTCATCGCTTCACTGTGGCCGTTCTATCGACTTAACCCTTTCCGACGAGACGGTGATTTCACGCGGTACAGCGCCCGACGGGCAGAAACGAGAAACTACGACCCGAGTTAATTCGTTCCCGTCACTCGTCCAGCGCGTAGGAGCGCGCGGAGTTGGCGACGACGAGCAGGCTGGAGGCGGCCATGGCGAGCGCCGCGAGCAGCGGGTCGACGAGGCCGAGCGCGGCCAGGGGTAGCGTTATCGCGTTGTAGCCGAGCGCCCACCCGAAGTTCTGCCGGACGCGCGAGCGCGTCGTCGTCGCGATGCCGAAGAGCCGCCGGACGGAGCGCAGACCGCCCCGCGTGATGGTGGCGTCCGCAGCCTCCGTGGCGAGTTCGGTCCCGGAGGCGAAGGCGACGCCGAGGTCCGCGGCGGCGAGCGCGGGCGCGTCGTTCGTCCCGTCGCCCACCATCGCCACCGTCCCCTCAGCGCCGCGCAGGCGCTCGACGACGGCGGCCTTCGCCTGCGGGAGCACGCCCGCGAAGACGTCCGCGACGTCCGGGTGGGACTCGAACGCCGCCACGCGGGACTGGTCGTCGCCCGTCACGACGACGACCTCCCGGCCGTCGCGCGCGAGCGCCTCGACCGTCTCCGTCCAGTCCTCACGGGGGGTGTCGCGCGCCGCGAGGACGCCGCGCGCCCGGCCGTCCCAGCCGACGACGGTGGCGATTGCCCCGTCGCCCTGTGCGCCCGCGACGGCGCGCGAGACGGCGTCGGGCACGGTCCAGTCGTCGCCCGCGAACAGGTCGGGGTGACCGACGAGGACGCGCGCGCCGTCGACGGTCCCGACCGCCCCGCGGCGTCGCTCCTCGAAGTCCGCGACGCGGAGCGCGGGCGATTCGTCGGTCGCGGCGCTCGCGTCACCGTCGGCGTCCGGCGACTCCCCGACGACGCTCGGGCGTCCGCCGTCGCTCGCCGCGCCGTTCTCGTCACCCGCCGCGTCGTCGGCCCCGCGCCCGCCGGCCGCGAGCGCGCCGCGTTCCGCCGCGTGGCCGACGACGGCGTCCGCGACCGGGTGGTTGGCCTCGCGCTCGATGGCGGCCGCGTAGCGCAGGACGTCGCGTTCGGCGGCGTCGTCGACCGCGGCGTCCGTGACGCGCATCTTCCCCTCGGTGAGCGTCCCCGTTTTGTCGAAGGCGACGACGTCGACGTCCGCGAGCGACGCCACGGCGTCCGTGTTCGTCACGAGCACGCCGTCGTCGGCGGCGCGACTCACGCCCGCGGCGACGGCGACCGGCGTGGCGAGGCCGAACGAGCACGGACAGGAGACGACGAGCACGGAGACGCCGACCGTGAGCGCCTCGCGGACGGGCGCGCCCGTGAGGAGCCAGCCGGCGGCGACGAGGAGCGCGAGCGCGAGGACGAACGGCACGAAGAGCGCCGCGATGGTGTCCGCGAGGCGCTGTGTGCCCCCGGAGCCCGACTGGACGTTCCAGAGCTGCCCGAGCAGGCGGTCGTACGTGCTCGCGGCGCGCTCGCCGACGCGGACGACGAGGCGGCCGTCCGTGGCGACCGAGCCGCCGATGACCGAGTCGCCCGGCCCCTTCGCCTCCGGGACGGACTCGCCCGTGACGAGCGCCTCGTCGAGCGCGGCCTCGCCCTCAACGATCGTCCCGTCGAGCGGGACGCGCTCGCCGCGCTTCACGACGACCTCGTCACCGGGTTCGAGGTCGTCGACGTCCACCTCGTGTGTGCCCGCGGCGTCGCGGACGAGCGCCGTCGTGACGCGGCCGAAGTCGAGGTCCCCGATGGAGCCGAGCGCGCGGCGCTTCACGCGGCGCTGCACGAAGTCGCCGAGCGTCACGACGGCGACGATGGCGACCGCGACGTCGAAGTAGATGACGACGCCGCCCGTCCCGACGACGTACATCGAGTACGCGTACGAGGCGAGCGCGCCGCCCGCTATCAGCACGTCCATGCTCGGCGTCCCGGCGCGCAAACTGACGTACGCCGAGCGGATGATCGGGTAGCCGACGAAGAAGACGACGAACGTCGAGAGCAGCGGGATGGGGACGAAGACCATCACGTGCGTCGCCGGCTCGTAGAGGAACGACTCGGGGTATATCCCGAGGTAGGTCGGGTAGACGAAGAGGACGTATATCATCATCACCGCCATCGCGCCGAGGACGCCGAGGACGGTGCGCAGTTCGTCGCGGCCGAAGCGCTCCTCCTCTGCGGCGGCCGTCCCGACCTCCGGGACGCTCGCCCGGTAGCCGAGGCGGCTCACCGACTCCGCGAGCGTCCCCTCGTCCGTCACCGAGTCGTCGTAGGTGACCTTCAGCATCTCCGTCGTGTAGCTCGCCTCGGCGTCGTAGACGCCGTCGCCGTCCCGTGCAGTCGTCTCCAAGAACGCCTCGCAGGCCGTGCAGTGCATCCCGTCGACGGCGAGGAACGCCGTCGCGGCGTCCTCGGGGACGTCGTTCTCCGAGCCGTCCCCGTCGCGCGCGGCGTCGAGGTCGTCCGCGGACACGCTCTCCGGGTCCGCGTCGCCGAGCGTTCGGTACACCTCACGGCAACCCCGACAGCAGAACGTCTCGTCGGCGTCGTCGTCCGCCGTCACGGGGTCGCCGCGGATCGGGAGGTCGCAGAGGGTGCAGGTGTCGGTCGTGTCGGTCATGGTATCGTGTTACGGCGTCGCCGCGTAGTGCGGAACGTGGACGTGCGGGACGGGGACCCCGAGCAGGCCGAGGCCGGCGAGCAGCGGGAGGAGCCCGAGGAGGACGAACGCGCCGCCGAGGACGCGGTGGGCGGCGGCGCGCCGCGCCGCGGGGACGGAGCCGAGGACGGTCCCGTAGAGGAACAGCGTCGGGACGGTCCCGACGCCGAGCGCCGCGAGGTTCAGCGCGCCCGCGACGGGGCGGCCCTGCCCGAGCGCGTAGACGAACGCCGGGTAGAGGAGCGGACAGGGGAGGAAGGCGTGGATGGCGCCGAGGAGCGCGATCTTCGGCCCCGTGGCGTAGTCGTCGACGCGCGCGCTCGCGTAGCCGGCCACGCGCGAGAAGAGCGCGCCGGAGCCAAGCGACACCGGCGAGAGCCCGCGGAGCCGGTCGGTGCCGAGGACGCGTGTCAGGCCGACGGCGATCACGACGCAGCCGACGACGACGCCGACGACGCCGCGGAGGAGGTCGCCCGCGCCCGCACCGCCGAGGGCCGCGCCGGCACCCGCGTAGACGGTCGCGCCGACGAGGCCGAGCAGGCCGCCGACGAGCGCGTAGCTCGCCGTCCGCCCCGCGTTGAAGAGGGCGTGCTGGCGGAGCTCGAACCACGACGGGCCGCGCCCGCGGTCGTCCGCGGGCATCCGCTCGGCGTACGTCGTGACGAGCGGGCCGCACATCCCGAGGCAGTGCGCGCCGCCGAGCAACCCCACGAGCGCGAAGAGCGCGAGTTCGGTCGGCGCGACGAGCGGGGGCATCTGTTCGCCTCGACCTACGGCGTTCGCGCCTAAACCCTCACCGGGTTCGGCGTCGTCCGTGCGGTTCGCCCCGCCGCCCGCGACTCCCCGCTGCCCGCGACACCGTGCGACCCGCGCGAGCCCGATGGGCTTTACACGGCCGGCGACGGACGGGCGGACATGGACGCACTCTGTGTTTACTGCGGTTCGAGCCCGGGCGAACGGCCGGCGTACCGCGCCGCCGCCGAGGCGCTGGGGCGCGAGCTCGCCACGCGCGACGTGACGCTCGTCTACGGCGGCGGCCGCGTCGGCCTGATGGGCGCGGTGGCGGACGCGACGCTCGCCGCCGGCGGCGAGGCCCACGGCGTCATCCCCGAGTCCCTCGAAGCGAAGGAGATCGCCCACGAGGGCCTCACGGACCTCGACGTCGTCGACTCGATGCACGCCCGGAAGGCCCGGATGGCCGAGCTCGCGGACGGCTTCGTCGCGCTCCCCGGCGGCTTCGGCACCCTGGAGGAGATAGTCGAGGTGCTCACGTGGGCGCAACTCGGCTTCCACGAGAAGCCCTGCGGCTTCCTGAACGTCGCGGGCTACTACGACGACCTCGCCGCGTTCTTCAACGGTCAGGTGGCCGAAGGGTTCGTCGAGGCGAAACACCGCGAGATGGTGACGTTCGCGGACGACGTCGAGGCGCTCTTCGAGGCCTACGAGACCTACGAGGCTCCCTCGGTGAAGTCCGTGCTCTCCGAGGCCGAGGAGACGTGACGGACGCGACGGACGCGACGGGCGCGGCGGATGCGACGGGCGCGACGAACGTGGCCTCGGTGCGGTCGTCGCTCGCGGACGCGGCCGAGGGCGCATGCGCGGGCGGCGAGCCGACAGCCTCACCTATCGGGCGCGAGAAGGCGCGGTAATGACCGACACGGACGCCGACACCGCCGAGGCGGACGGCATCACGGCGCGCTACCGCGAGACGGCGGAGGAGCGCGTGCTGGAGTTCGAGCGGGACGGCCGGAGCGCCTGCGTGGCGCAGAACCGCGAGGGGTACGCGATGTTGAAGGTCCGCCCGAGCGCCGACGGCGACGAACTCGAACGGTACTACGGCTTCGACATGGCGCTCGACCACGCCGCCGAACTCCTCGACTGCGACCCGAACGACCTCCCCGTCCCCGAGCGCGCCGCCGACATGGGGATGTAGCGCGGCGGGCGAGACGGAGCGCGGGGCGTGCCCGATGGTCCGGCGCGAAGCGTACAGGATAAGGCGCGCGCGCCGAAATCGGACGTATGAACGTACGCGGCGCGGTCCGTACCCACCCGCGGTGGGTGACGGCCGTCGTCTCCGTCGTCGGCTACGCGCTCGTCATCGGGACGTTCGCCGGCGTCGTGCCGATATTCCCCGAGATAAGCCGGGGGACGGTGTTGCTCTTCTCCGACCTCATCGCCGTCATCAACACCTGCGCGCTCACCGCGCTCCTCGTCGGCTACTACTGCATCCGCCGGGGGAAGGTCCGCGCGCACCGGGCGGCGATGCTGACGGCGTTCGCGCTCATCATGGCCTTCCTCGTCCTCTACCTCTGGAAGGTCGGCGGGGGCTTCGAGAAGCGGATCGTCATCGAGCAGGGCCAGTTCCTCTGGCAGTACGCCGACGTCGTCCACGTCGTCTACCTCGCCATGCTGGCCGTCCACATTCTCCTGAGCGTCGTCTCCGTTCCCGTCGTCCTCCACGCGGTCGTGCTCGGGCTCACCTTCGACACGGACGAACTCCCGGAGACGTCGCACCCGACCGTGGGGAAGGTCGCCGTCGTCGCGTGGACGCTCAGCCTCGGCCTCGGCGTCGTCACCTACTGGATGCTGAACCACGTCTACTCGTGGGTGCCGATGGCGCGCTGAGCGTCAGCGCTCCGTCCACGGGATCAGCCACGCGCCCAGCGCGAACGCG
This sequence comes from Halarchaeum rubridurum, assembly GCF_014647115.1. Taxonomy (GTDB): domain Archaea; phylum Halobacteriota; class Halobacteria; order Halobacteriales; family Halobacteriaceae; genus Halarchaeum; species Halarchaeum rubridurum. The sequence goes on along the minus strand of NZ_BMOO01000005.1, from coordinate 253,581 downwards.
ACGACCGCGAGGACGCAGAGCACGGCGTAGTCCGCGCCCACGGACCCCGGCCACCCGGCGTGGTTCCCCGGGTAGGTCGCCGCGCGCACGCCGTACGCGAAGTAGCTGAGCGGCGAGAGGTCCGTCACCGGTCGGAACCACGCGGGGAGCGACGCGGGGCTCAGGAACGTGTTCGAGAGGAAGAGCAGCGGGAGCGCGACGCCGTTCGACGCCGTGATCGCGCCGTCCTGGCTGTCCGCGAGCGCGCCGAGGACCGCGCCGATCCCGCAGAACAGCACCGAACCGGTGAGGACGAACGGGACGAGCCACGGGGAGAGGCGGAACTGCGCGCCCGTCGCGGCGAGGAGCGCGAGCAGGGCGGCACACGCGAGCGCGATGAGCGCGGTGTTGACGGCGGTCTGGGCGACCAGCCACTCCCAGCGGCGCATCGGCGACGCCGCGAGCTTCTCGAAGCGGTTGCCCTCGCGGAAACGCGCCACCTCGCTCCCGACGCGCGAGAGCGGCGTGAAGAGGACGACGACCGCGAGGTACGCGGGCACGTAGTAGCCCGGCGGCTGACTGAACAGCCCCGTCCCGCCACCGCCCGTGCGGACGAGGCCCGCGAAGATGACGATGAGCAGGATGGGGAAGAAGAACGTGAAGAAGACGGCGACGCGTCGCCGGACGAACGACTTGTAGGCCGCGCGTGCCTCGGCGACGACCCGCGAGGAGCGACTCACGCGAGCCACCCCCAGCGAGTGCGGGCCGGTCGGGCCGCAGATTCGACGCTACTCACGCGAGCCATTCCCGGCGAGTGTGAGCCAGTCGAGTCGGGAGACTCGACACGACTCACGCACATCCCTCCGGTCGCGCGTTCGCTTCCGCGGCGCTCTACGGTTGCCGCGCCACTCACGCGAGCCACCCCCGGCGAGTGTGAGCCAGTGGAGTCGGGAGACTCGACGCTGCTCACGCCACCACCTCCACGTCGTCGGTCTCGGCGGCACTCGGGTCCTCGGCGAGCCGGAGATAGACGTCCTCCAGGTCGGGCTCCGTCCACGAGAGCGCGTCGAACGGGACGCCGTTCGCGTCGAGTTCCGCCGCGACGTCGCCGATGGCCTCGGGAGGGACGCCCACGACGCGCAGCTCGTCGCCCGCGCGCGTCACCTCGTAGCCGAGGTCGGGGAGCGAAGCGGCGTCGGCGTCCGTCTCGACCGCGAGGTACTGTTCGCCGCCGTAGTCGGCGATGAGGTCGGCCGGCGTCCCGGTGGCGACGAGCGCGCCGTCCGCGAGGAGGCCGACGCGGTCCGCGAGGCGCTCCGCCTCCGCCATGTAGTGCGTCGTGAGGAAGACCGTGGTGCCCGCGTCGGCGAGGTCCTCGAAGACGTCCCAAAGCGCGCGCCGACCCGCGGGGTCAATGCCCGTCGTCGGTTCGTCGACGAAGAGGACGTCCGGGTCGTTGGCGAGCGACGCCGCGACGCAGGTGCGACGCTGCTCGCCGCCGCTCAGGTCGCCGTACCAGGTGTCGACCGCGGGGTCCATCCCCACCGTCCGCAGGAGGTCGGCGGGGTCGCGCGCGTCGTCGTAGAGCCCCGCGTAGTACGCGACGAGCTCGCGCGCCGTGAGCCGGTCCGGCGGATCGAAGTCCTGCGGGAGCAACCCGAGGCGCTCCTTCGCGGCGTCCGCGGGCGGGTCGCCGAGCAGCTCGACGCGCCCGCCGTCGGGCGTCCGCGTGCCCGTGAGACAGCGGGTGAGCGTCGTCTTTCCGGCACCGTTCGGCCCGATCAGCGCGAACACCTCGCCCGCCTCGACGGCGAGCGAGACGCCGTCGAGCGCGACGGTGTCGCCGTACCTCTCGTGGACGTCCTCCGCGACGACGACCGGAGCCATCACTACCCGAGTGTGGGTGCGACTGGGCGGTAAGGCTATCGCTCTCGCTCCCGGCTCCGCTAGCGCGTCGGCCGCCACGTCAGCGCGAGCACGGAGACGACGAAGACGGCCGTCGAGACGCCGTACGCTCGCGTCATGGCGAGCGACGAGAGGGCCGAGGCGCTCCCGAAGAGGCCGGTGGCGAGCGTGGCGAGCACCGGCCACGTACAGGAGACACAGGAGACGAGCCCCACGACGCCGGAGAGGGCGGACGCGGAGGCGTCCCGGACGGTGACGGCGACGAGATAGGCGAGCGCGGCGTACCCGACGACCTTGAACGGCATGAGGACGACCGTGAACGCGCTCGCGCTGTAGACGGGCGCGGGCCCCCAGCCGGGCGGGAGCCAGTGCATCGAGAACCCGAGACCCGCGCCCGAGAGGTGGTAGAGCCCGCCGGCGTAGCCGACGAGGGCGAAGTACGCGACGCCGACGGCCGCCGCGGCCCACCGGACGCGCCGGGACGTCGACGTCGGCCGGACGCGCAGGACCGCCCAGAGCGCGACGTTCACCCACACCCACGGGTAGACGTAGGTCAGGGGGTCAGTCGGGACGTTCGGCGAGAGGAGGACGTACGCAAGCGTCACCAGAACCTCGGCGTTCACCACCGCGCCCCAGCGCAGGAGGGTCGCGGCGTCGAGCGTCGGGACGTGGCGTTCGATTGTCGGGTGCATCGGTCTCGACTCAGAGCACGAGCGCGTCGACGAGGACGGCGACGAGCGTCGCGCCGAGGAAGGCGTTCGAGGCGTGGAAGGAACGCATCGCGGCCGCCCGGTCGCGCTCCTCGTGGAGGCGGACGACCATCCAGAGGAAGACGCCGCCGAGGGCGACGACCGTCGCGGCGTACAGCCAGCCGAGGTCCGTCACGGCCGCGAGGGCGGCCGCGCCGACGAGCGTCGCGCCGAGCCACCCGACGATGTGTTTGCGCGTGACCGCCGCGCCCCGGACAACCGGCATCATCGGGAAGCCGCCGCGCTCGTAGTCGTCGCGGTAGGCGAGCGCGAGGTTGTAGAAGTGCGCGGGCGTCCAGAGGAAGATGACGCCGGCGAGCGCGAGCGCCGGGAGGCCGATGGAGCCCGTGACGGCCGCCCAGCCGATGAGCGCGGGGAGCGCGCCCGCCGCGCCGCCGATGACGGTGTTCTGGACGGTGTTCGGCTTCAGGACGAGCGTGTAGACGACGGAGTAAAAGACGATGGCGGTCAGCCCGAGGAACGCGGTGAGGGGCCCGAGTTGGAAGAAGACCGCGAGCGAGGCGAGCGCGAGGAACGCCCCGAACGCGAGCGCGTTGCGCTTCGGAATCGCGTCGTTCGCGAGTGGCCGGTCCGCGGTACGGTTCATCTTCCGGTCGACGTCGCGCTCCAGGACGTGGTTGAACGTCCCGCTCGCGCCGATGGAGAGCACGCCGCCGAGGAGGGTGAGGACGACCGTTCGGGCGGTGAGCGCGGGGCCGGCCGCGAGCGCCATCCCGGCGGAGGCGACGAGGCAGAGCAACCACATCAGCCGCGGCTTCATCATCCGGAAGTACGCGCTCGCGAGCGCCCGCCACCCGAGGTCGTCGGGCGACGAGGCGGCCGCCGCAGGCGCGGGGTCGTCACCGTCCTTCGGGTCGCCGTCCCACTCTGCCGAGGGTTTGTCTGCCGTCCGCGCCTCGAGCGCCCACGCGAGCGCGACGACGAGCGCGGAGAAGATGGTGACGCCGAGCCCGAGGTGGACCGCGGGGACGTACGCGAGGGAGTCCGTCGCGGCGAGCGCGCCGACGGCCACCTGGAGCGGGTAGCAGACGAGCGCGACGCCGATGGCGGCGATGACGCGGGCGTCGGCGTCCTGGACGTACGCGAGCGCGACCGTGCCCACGAGAAGAAGCCCGACGAGGGCCGCGAGGACGCGGTGAGCCCAGACGACCTCCAGCGGGAAGGAGGTGAGGGCGAACCACCGGCCGTCGCAGGCCGGCCAGGTGGTGCAGGCCGCGGCGGCGTCCGTCAGCGCCGTCGTCGCGCCGACGACGAGGAGCGCGTAGACGCCGAGGATGGCGACGACGAGCACGTGGGAGAGACGGGGACGTATCGGTCGCACGATGACTCTGTCGAGAGTTGGGTCGCGGCGTACTTATCCCCCCCGACTCCCGCCCAGGACCCGAGTCGGTAGTTACTTGTCCGGCACTTCCCAACCATCGGGTAGCAATGTCCCGGAAGCGGCTCTCGTCCGTCCTGGCGATGGGGCTGATGGGGCTGGTGCCGTTCGTCGTCGCCGCACAACCGGCAGCCGCGGCGTCGTCCGTGACGAGCCAGTACATCGACAACGTCAGCAACCTGCTGCTGGCCGTTGCACTCCCCATCACGATCATCGTCGAGGGGGTCCTCTTCTACGCCATCTGGAAGTTCCGGAAGGCCGACGAAGCCAAGCCCACTCAGGAGAACCGTCGCCTCGAAATCACGTGGACCGCCGCGACCGCGGTCGTCCTGCTGTTCGTCGGCCTCGTCGCCTACGGGGCGATGGGGTCGCCGTACGTCCTCCCCTCCCAGGAGGACTCCCAGCAGATGATGGAACAACCCGACACGACCGTCGTCCACGTCGACTCCTACCAGTGGTCGTGGCAGTTCCACTATCAGCACGACGGGACGAACTTCACGTCCGACAAGCTCGTCCTCCCCGCCGAGAAACAGGTGGTGTTGCGGATAACGTCACGCGACGTCCTCCACGCCGTCCACATCCCCGCGCTCGGCCTGAAGAAGGACGCCTTCCCCGCCCGCACGACGTACATCGCCACGGAGATCAACGAGGACTCCGTCCGCGAGGAACCGTACGTGCTCTACTGTGCGGAGTTCTGTGGGGCCGGCCACTCCAGCATGCTCGCCGACGTCGTCGTGAAGAACCAGACGGCGTACGAGCAGTGGGCGAGCGAGCAGGCCCAGCAGGCCCGAGAGGAGGCGAGCGAATCGAGCGGTAGCCAGTCGTCGAGCGACTCGAACACGACGAACACCACGGCGACGAACGAGACCGCGATGAACGCCACCGCGGCCAACGAGACTGCGGCGCTCGCGGCGCCGTCGGCCTGATACCGGCGTCTCACCCCCGTTCTCTCCCGTTCTCCACCGCTCCGTAGCCGCTCGTGTCGACGGGACGCGTGGAGTCAGTTGGGAGGTTTTTTATCGTATCCCGCGTTACCCGCCAGTATATGGCTACGGAGGAAAGCGAAGACCACGGACACTTCCTGCCCGCCGTCCGCGACTGGCCGCGCGGCTACGGCGAGGCGAGTTGGTGGCCGTTCGTTACGGCCATCGGGCTCTTGGTCGTCTACACCGGCGCATCGCTGTACGTGATCGGTCGCGGCACCGACCTCGTCTCGTCGAGCATCGGCCTCGGCGCGTTCGCCGCGGGTTGGGCCGTCACGGTCCTCGGGATGTTCGGCTGGATCTATCAGGCGTTCATCGTCGACTTCTGGGATCGGGGTTCGCACAACGGCGGCTCGTCGCTCCGCCTCGGGATGCTGCTCTTCCTCGGGACGGACATCGCCACGTTCGGCGCCGGGTTCGCGTACTACTTCTTCATCCGCGCCGGCGGCTGGCACACCGAGTACCTCCCCGAGAGCGGTATCCTCACGAGCGTCCTCGTCATCAACACCGTCCTGCTCGTCGTCTCCAGTTTCACCATCCACTGGGCCGAGGGGCAACTCCAGAAGGGGAACCACCAGGGCTTCATCCAGGGCCTCCTCGTCACCTTCCTCCTCGGGGTCGTCTTCATCGGCGGGCAGATATACGAGTACTACGAGTTCATCGTCCACGAGGGCTTCACCCTCACGTCCGGGGTCTTCGCCAGCGCCTTCTTCGGGCTGACCGGCATCCACGGACTCCACGTGTCCTTCGGCGTGCTCCTGCTCGGTATCCTCCTCGTTCGCGGGCTGCGCGGGCAGTACGACGCCGACCGGCACGTCTCCGTCACGACCGTCTCGTGGTACTGGCACTTCGTCGACGCCATCTGGCTGTTCCTCGTCGCCGTCGTCTACATCGGCTCCGTCTTCGGGACGGAGTTCAGTCCCTTCTGAGACGCGGCGACCACGGAGCGATACGCTTCTTACGTCCGCGTCCCAACGCGTCGGTATGGAAGAGCAACCGGGCCTGAGCGAACAGTACACTCGCGCGAGCCCGTGGCCGGTGTTCGTCGCGCTCGGACTCGTCCTCACCGAGTTCGGCGTGTTCCTCGGCAACTACCTCCTCCCCGTCGGGGTCGGCGGCGTCCTCCTCTTGGAGACGAGCGTCGTCGGAATCCTCCGCGAATCCGGCTACGTCGACTCGCTGTGGCCGGCGTCGCTCGGAGTCGGGCTGCTCGTCGGCGGGGTCGGCGTCGCGCTTCTCACCGTCGGGCGGTTCAACCGCGGGGTCGCACTCGCCGGCGCGGGCGGAATTGCGGTCCTCGCCGCCGTCGGCTTCTTCTGCTACGAGCGGGGGTACCTCTGAGGGAAACCCTCAACATATATTTGCTCGGGGACCGCACGCTCACGCAATGAAGGCCAAATCCAGCGTGTTCGAGAAGGAGGTCCTCCTCGACATCGCGGTGAACATCATCCCGCTCGCCGTGATCGTCGTCTTCGCGGCCGTCTTCCTCGTCGCCAATCCGTGGGCGAACGACTCGACGTTCAGTCGGGTCCTCCAGTACGCACTGCTCGTCCTCCCGTTCGTCGGGCTCGCGGTCCTGACGTACGTCGCCGCGCGCCGGATCGAGGTCGAGGAGGACGTCGAGGTCGGCCCGTAGCCGGCCGGCGATTCGCCGTCGCGCGACGGCCGAACCCGTACCTTTCTTTACCGTGGGTCCCCCACTGCCGAACATGGCAGTCTCCCCCGAACTCGTATTCTCGGTGCTGATGGGGCTGCTGCTCCTGGTCGTGGCGGGGTGGCTGACCCGCCTCGAAGACTGGCAGGCGTACACGCCTGTCGGCGGGGGCGGCTACGGCGAAAGCACCGGGCACGGGCACGAAGAGAAACCGGCTGGACTGACTCGGTGGCTCACCACCGTCGACCACAAGGACCTCGGCATCCTCTACTCGCTGTTCGGCATCGTCGCGTTCGCCTGGGGCGGCATCACGGCGATGCTCATGCGCGTTGAGCTCACGACGCCGGGGATGGACTTCCTCGCCTCGTTCGGCGGGGTCGGGCTCTACAACGCCCTGTTGACCACGCACGGCATCACGATGCTGTTCCTGTTCGCGGCCCCGCTCATCTTCGGGTTCGCGAACTACATGGTGCCGTTACTCGTCGACGCCGACGACATGGCGTTCCCGCGGATCAACGCCATCGCGTTCTGGATTCTCCCGTTCGCGACCATCCTGATGTGGGCGGGCTTCTTCCTCCCGCTCGTCGGGATCGACATCCAGGCCGCGAAGACGAGTTGGACGCTCTACACGCCGCTCTCCAGCACGATGCAGGGGACGGGCGTCGACGTCTTCCTCCTCGGGTTCCACCTCTCGGGCTTCTCGACGACGATGGGTGCGATCAACTTCATCGCGACCATCGTCGCCGAGCGCGACAGCGTGAGCGTCCCGTGGAGCAAGCTCGACATCTTCAGCTGGACGATCCTCACGCAGGGCGGGCTCATCCTGTTCGCCTTCCCGATCCTGACCGCGGCGGTCACGATGCTGCTGCTCGACCGGAACTTCGGGACGATGTTCTTCGCCGGTGAGGGCGGTGGGGCGATGCTCTGGCAACACCTCTTCTGGTTCTTCGGCCACCCCGAGGTGTACATCCTCGTCCTCCCGCCGATGGGGCTCGTCAGCCTCATCCTCCCGAAGTTCGCGGGCCGGAAGCTCTTCGGGTTCAAGTTCGTCGTCTACTCGACGCTCGCCATCGGCATCCTCTCCTTTGGCGTGTGGGCGCACCACATGTTCACGACGGGGATGAACCCGCGGCTCACCGCTTCGTTCATGGCGATCTCGTTGGCAATCGGGATACCATCCGCGGTGAAGGTGTTCAACTGGATCACGACGCTGTGGAACGGGAAGCTCCGGATGACCGCACCGATGCTGTTCTCGGTCGGCTTCGTCCAGAACTTCATCATCGGCGGCGTCACCGGCGTCTTCCTCGCCGCCGTCCCGTTCGACCTCGTGATGCAGGACACGTACTACGTCGTCGGGCACTTCCACTTCATCGTCTTCGGCGCGATTGGCTTCGCGCTCTTCGCGGCGATGTACTACTGGTTCCCGATCATGACGGGTCGGATGTACGACCGGCGCCTCGCGCTCTGGCACTTCTGGCTCTCCATCATCGGTGGGAACATCACGTTCATCGCCATGTTGATCCTCGGCTACGGCGGGATGCCGCGCCGGTACGCGACGTACCTGCCGCAGTTCATGACGTGGCACGCCGTGGCGACCGTCGGCGCGTTCATCATGACGTTCGGCGTGGTCGCCTTCATCTGGAACATCTGGCAGTCCGCGCAGTACGGCAAGCGCGTCGACTCCGGCGACCCGTGGAACCTCAAGCAGTCCGATCAGTTCACGAACGAGTGGCAGTGGTACGAAGGGAAGCGACAGACGATGCTCGCCGACGGCGGCGAGGAGGACGCTGACGACGCGGAGTCGAACGCGGCCGACTGACGGACGCGCTCCGTTCGCTCTCGACTCGTACCGTTTCGCGCTTCGACTTCTGGTTTCGACGGTCGTTCTACGCGCCGTATTCCGGTACTCGACGACGCGGGGTGCTACGTGATGACGACGAGGAACGTCGCGACCATCATCGCGGCGGCGACGCCGTACAGCGTGAGCAGCAGTTTCTCCTTCTCTTCCATGGGGGGACGAACGGTCGGCGACGGCAAAGGCTAATCGCCTCCGGGACCGACACGTCGGTATGCGCACGCTCGCGTTCACCGCCGGCCGTCGCGTCGTCTACCTCATGTACGTCGTCGCGGTGGCGGTTTCGGCGCTCTTCGGGTACGTCCTCGGCTACGTCGTGCGGCCGAACGTCCTCGACGGCACGGTCGGTTCGCTCGGGCCGGTCACGTTCGCGCTGACGCCGCTGAACCTCGCGGTCTACGGCGCGGTGATGGTCGGGCTGTCGCTCGGCGTCCTGCTGGCGCTCGTCTCGTACGTCTCGCGATACGACGACGCGACGCCCGCGGACGTCGAACCGAACGAGGAGGGATAGGAGTCGTTAGAGCGCGTCGGCGAGCGCGGCGAGGTCCTCGACGATGACGTCGGCGTCGCCGCCGACGCGCTCTTCGGGATCGTTGTCGCGATTCACCCACGCGGTCGCCATCCCGGTGGCGCTCGCGCCCGCGACGTCCCAGCCGTTCGAGGAGACGAGCCGACACGCGGAGAGCGGCCTGTCGAGTTCGTCCGCGACGTGCTCGTACACCGCGGGGTCGGGCTTGAGCGCGCCGACGTCGTCCGCGCTGACGAGCGCGTCCACCCGCGCGTCGATTCCCGTGTTCGCGGCCAGTCGGTCGAGCATCGCCGGCGTCCCGTTCGAGAAGACGACGGCGTCGCGGTCGGCGGTGAGCGCGTCGAGCGCGTCGAGGACCTCGGGATACGGGTCGAGGGCGTCGTAGGCGTCGATGAGCGTGTCCGTCGCGCCGGCGTCGAGGCCGTAGTAGTCGAGGGCGTAGTCGAGTGCCTCGCGCGTCACGACGTCGAAGGGCTCGTAGCGGTCCATCGCCCCGCGGTGGTAGGCGTACTCGATCTGCTTGGTGCGCCAGAGCGCGTCGACGTCCGCGGCGAGACCACCGGGAACGTCGAGCTCGCGCTCGATTGCGTCCGCGACGCTGGAGACGTCACAGAGCGTGCCATACATGTCGAAGCAGAGCGCCTCGGGCATACCCGAAGCGGTGGAGCGGGCGGCCCCTAAACGGTGTGGCCCGGGCGAGTCGGGCCGGGGACCGCGTTCGTCGCGTCAGTCGTCGGACTTCGAGCGGATGTCGTCGACGACCTCGGGGTTCTGGAGCGTGGAGGTGTCGCCGAGCTCCTCGTCGTTGGCGATGTCTTCGAGGAGGCGACGCATTATCTTCCCGGAGCGGGTCTTCGGGAGCTCGGGCGTGAAGACGACGTCCTCGGGGCGCGCGATGGGACCGATGGCGTCCTCGACGCCCTCGACGATGGCGGCGCGCATCTCGTCGTCGCCCTCGTACCCCTCCTCGAGGATGACGTAGGCGTAGACGGCTTCGCCCTTGAGGTCGTGGTCGCCGCCGACAACGGCGGCCTCGGCGACGCCGTCGACGCCGACGATGGCGGACTCGATCTCCATGGTGCCGAGGCGATGGCCGGAGACGTTGATGACGTCGTCGACGCGGCCGAGCACGGTGATGTAGTCGTCCTCGTCGACCTTCGCGCCGTCTTCGGGGAAGTAGACCCAGTCCGCGGGGTCGTCGGAGTCGGTATCGGAGTACTCCGCCCAGTACTCATCGATGAAGCGCTCGTCGTTGTTGTAGAGCGTGCGCAACATCCCGGGCCACGGCTTCTGGACGGTGAGATAGCCGGCGCGACCCTGCTCGACCTCCTCGCCGTTCGTATCGACTATCTGGACGTCGAGGCCGGGGAGCGCGGGTCCGGCGCTCCCGGGCTTCATGTCGTTGACGCCGGGGAGCGTCGTGACCATGTGACCGCCGGTCTCCGTCTGCCACCAGGTGTCCACGATGGGACACTCCTCGTTCCCGATGTGCTTGTAGTACCACTTCCACGCGCGGGGGTTGATGGGTTCGCCGACGGTGCCGAGCAGGCGCAGACTGGAGAGGTCGTGACGGTCGGGGTACTCCGCGCCCCACTTCATGAAGGAGCGGATGGCCGTCGGTGCGGTGTAGAGCTGGTCGGCCCCGTACTCCTCGATTATCTCCCAGAGGCGCTCGCGCGTCGGGTAGTCGGGCGTCCCCTCGTACATCATCGAGGTGGTGCCGAGGGCGAGCGGGCCGTAGACGATGTAGGAGTGGCCGGTTATCCACCCGATGTCGGCGGCACAGAAGTAGGTGTCCTCGGGCTTGACGTCGAGGACGGCCTGCGAGGTCCACGCCGTCCACGCGAGGTAGCCGCCCGTCGTGTGTTTGACGCCCTTCGGCTGGCCGGTGGTACCGGAGGTGTACATGAGGAAGAGCATGTCCTCGGCGTCACGCTCCACCGGCGCGACCGTCGCACCCGCGTGGTCGGCGAGCAGGTCGTCGTAGTCGTGCTGGTCGGCACCGAGGCCGTGACCGAAGTCGTCGCCGTTCGGGCCGAGGCGGTCGACGACCACCGTCTCGACGTCGTGCCCGACGTCCGCGAGCCCCGCGTTCGTCTTGTCGAGGTGGTCGAGGGGGTCGCCGCGCCGATAGTAGCCGTCACAGGTGACGAGATACTCGGAGTCGGCGGCGTTCATGCGCGTGGCGAGCGCCTCGGCGGAGAAGCCCGCGAAGACGACGGAGTGGGGCGCGCCGATCCGCGCACAGGCGAGCATGACGATGGGGAGCTCGGGAATCATCGGCATATAGAGAGTGACGACGTCGTCCTCGCCGACGCCGAGCTCGCGGAGGGCGGCGGCGGCCTCGTTGACCTCGTCGTGGAGCTCCTCGTAGGTGATCGTTCGGTCGTCCTCCTCGACGGGCTCGCCGACCCATTCGAGGGCGGCCTCGTCGGCGCGCTCCGGGAGGTGTCGATCAACGCAGTTGTACGAGGCGTTCAGCGACCCACCGGTGAACCACTCGTAGAACGGCGGGTTCGAGTCGTCCAGGACCTCGTCGTACCCCTCGTCCCACGAGAGGAGGTCCGCAGCACTCTCCCAGCACTCGGGCCAGTTCTCCTCGAACTCCTCGTAGATTCCCGCGTCCGTGACGTTCGCCTGCGACACGAACGACTCCGGCGGCTCGAAGACCCCCTGGTCGGCAAGTCGTGCTTCGAGCTCCACGTCGTCCGCGGAATCCTCGTCAGCCATAGTCGTCCGTAGGATGAACTAAATCGAGTATAAATCTTGCCAAAGGATAGTGATGGTTGGGTGTTCGACCCGCCCGTCCTACCCCGGTCACCGCCCCGCGGCGACACCCGACACGTCGAAACGCGCGCCGCCCGACGAGGCGTCCGTCGCGGACACCGACCAGCCGTGGACGGCCGCGGCCTCCCGGACGATCGTGAGTCCGAGCCCGCTCGCGTGACCGGCGCTCGTCGAGACGTCCGGTCGAAACACGGCCTCCCGATCACCCGTCGGGATGCCCGGACCGTCGTCGGCGACGTAGAAGCCGTCGGTCGTGGCACCGACGACGACGCGCGAACCGCCGTGGTCCGCCGCGTTCCGCAGGAGGTTCTCCAACACGTGGCGCAACAGCGGTCGGTTCGCGGCGATGGTCGCCTCCGACTCGACGGCGAAGTCGAGGTCGGCGTCGACGTGCGCCCACGCGCCCCTGGCGGCGTCTCCGACCGAGACCGGCTCCGTCTCCGGGTCGAAGTCGTCGCGCGCGAACAACAGCGCGTCCGTCAGTATCTCGTCCATGTGGTCGAGCGCACTCTCGATGCCCTCGACGTGGTCGGTGACGGCCGCGCCGTCGCCCGCCTGGGCGGCGAGCAGCTCCGCCCGACCCTTGGCGATACCGAGCGGGTTCTTCAGGTCGTGACTGAGGATGCGCGCGACCGCCTCGAGGCGCTCGGAGCGGTCCGCGGCCTCCAACTCCGCGAGCTTGCGCTCCGTGATGTTCAGGTGCATCACGAGGACGTACGTCTCGCCACCGGAGTCGTACGTGAGCGCACGCATCAGGAACCAGCGCCGCTCGTCCGGGCCGTGACAGGGGTACTCGTAGGCGAATCGCTCTCGACTCCCCGACATCACGTCACGGATGCCCGCGGCCGCGGCCGTCGCGTCCTCGGACGCCGAGCGCTCGCAGACCGCGAGATAGTTCGTCCCGACCATCCCCGGGTCGCCGTCGAACCCGTTCTCGCGCGCGAACGACGACCACTCGTCGTTCGTGTAGACGATTTCTCCGTCGTCGTCGAGGAGCGCGAGCTGACTCGGCAGCGCACCGAGGGCGTCCCGGCCGAGCGTCCCCGTCTCCGACCCACTCATCACCCTACACCAACGCTGCGGACAGTTAAAGGCTCGTCTCGCCTTACTGGAAGCGCTCGGTCGTCTCCACGAGGGGGTGGCGCGCGTAGTCGACGATGTCGACGTCCTCGACCGACTCCAAGCCCTCCTCTTTGGCCGTGCGGGCCATCCCGAGGTCGACACGCGTCCCGAGGACGATGACGTACGCGTCCATCGTCTCGACGTCCATCGTGTGGGCGGCCATCGCGCGATGGTGGCCGTCCGCGAGGAGGAGGTCGCCACCGTTGTCGATGACGACGAGCGGCTCCGTGAGACCGTGTTCTATCTCGTACCGTCGTCCCTCCAGCTCGTCGGCGTACACCTTCCCCTGCGTCGGCACGAGGTCCGCAATCGCCACCTCGCGGCGCTCCTCCGTCGCCTCGACGTCGTGAATCGCCTCCAGCGTCCGCAGGAGTTTCCCGACCTTCTCCGGCGTCGCCCGCTCTATCTGCGAGCGAATCACGTCCGCGTTCGAGATGATGCCGACGAGCGTTCCCGCGTCGTCCACCACGGGGAGCTTCTGGATACCCGAGCGGAGGATGACGCGCGCGGCGTCGTTGACGTCCATCTCCGGGTGCGCGACGAGCAGGTCGTCCGACATCACGCGGAACATCGGCGTGACGTCGTCCGCGAGGAGGAGGTCGCGCGCCGTGACGAACCCCTCGACCTTCCGTCCCTGCGTCACCGGGAATCCGTTGTGGCCGTCGCTCTCCACGATGCGCTTCGACACCTCGGCGACGGTGTCCTCGGGCGCGACGGTGGCGACGTCCCGCGTCATGTAGTCCCGGACCCGCGGTTTCCCGCCGGCATCGACGTCGAGCGGTTCGTCCATCGTGTCGAGTCGATGCGGCCGACGGACAAAAACGCGTTGCCACACCGCGCGGGACGGACCGACCCCGTCTCCGTCGCGCACACCACCCCGCCGTCCCACCGACCGTCCCCGCCGCTGTCGCTCCGCCCCGCCCCGTCTACGCGACCGGGCCACCCGCGCTGGCGTTACTCGGCCGTCGCGTCGCCCACCGGCGCGATTTCGTCGGTGTTCGCCTCGCCGCGCACCGCCTCGAAGAACCGCGGCGTGATCGCGCCTTCGAGGACGGACGCCAGCGTCTCGCCCTCGTCCTCCTGGACGGCGGCGAAGACGCCGAGCGGGAGTTGTGCCCCCGCCATGTCGGTGTGTCCGCCCGCGCTCCCGACACCGTCGAACGCGACGCGGAGCGCCTCGCCGAGGTCGACGTCGTTGCCACGCCCGCGCGCCGAGGCGTATATCGTCCCGTCCATGAAGCCGTAGACGAAGGTGACCGTCACCCCCTGGATGGCGAGCAAGCGGTCCGCGGCCTGCGCGATGGCGTCCCGGTCGGAGATAGCGCCGACGCAGGAGGCGAGCACGTCGCCCTCGACCTCTCGGTTCCGGATGCCGCGCGCGACCACCTCGAAGGTGTCCGCACTGATGGAGGGGCTCTCGATACGTTCGAGGACGTCGATGGCCGCGTGCGGGAGGAGGTCCGCCGCCGCCCCGAAGTCCTGCTGGGTGATCTCGCGCTTGAAGTCCTTCGTGTCGATGCGGATGCCATAGAGGAGCGCGGTCGCCAACGCCTCCGCGTACTCGACGCCGAACCAATCGAGGTACTGCGTCATTATCGTGCTCGTCGCGCCGACGTCCTCGCGGATGTCCGCGAACGGCACCGATACCTCTCCCTTCGCCGGGTGGTGATCGATGACGACGTCCACCGGCGTCTCGGGGTCGAGTTGGTCGTTGACGCCGGGCGCGGAGTGATCGACGAGCGCGACCGCGTCGAAGTCGTACTCCGCCTCCGGGTCGAGGCGCGTGAGTTCGAGTTCGAGGAGGTTGACGAACGCCCGGTTCTCCTGGTGGCTGATGTCGCCGAAGTAGCAGGGTTCCGCGTCGACCCCGAGCGCCTCGGCTATCCGGCAGAGCGCGATGGCGGCCGCTATCGCGTCCGGGTCGGGGTTGTCGTGGGCGAGCACCGTCAGCGTCCCCTCGACGGATTCGAGGGTCTCCCGGAGGTGGCGCGCGCGGGCGTCCGTCCCGCGCTCGACGCCCGCCTCGACGTGGTCGACGACGGCCGCACCCGCCGAGCACACGCGGTCCGCGGCCGCCGCCAGTCGCGCGCGGTGGTCGGCGGTCGCGCCCGTCCCGGTGTACGCGACGAGGTAGGCGTCGGGGAGCGCCGTCGCCGCCGCCTCCGCCGCGCGGGCGTTTATCGCGGCGTCGTCGCTGGCGACGAACACGACGTCCGGGCCGTCGCCGTGCGCGAGGAGCGCGCCGGGGTCGGTGACGTCCGCGGTCTCCGCGGCGACCTTCTCGTTGCGCAGCGATTCGATGCGGCTCTCGTCGGGGTCGAGGACGAGCAGATCGCCGGGGCGCTCGCGGATCGCTTCCAGGACGGTGTGCGCGACCGTCCCGCTGCCGAGCACCAGACGGGATACCATCTGCCCTAACTCTGTGCCGACGGGCAGTAAAGCCTGCCGTCTCCGCCGGTTACGCGCTCACGAGCGCCCGTGCCGCCGCGTCGGCCCACGAGAAGACGACATCGGGGGCGACGAGGAGCGCGACGGTGACGACGGCGGCGACGACGACGGCGGCGTAGATGCCGGTCGGGCGCTCGCGGGCGACGCCCGTCTCGTCGGGGGCGTCCACCCAGACGGCCTTGACGAGCCGGCTGTAGTAGAACAGCGAGAGCGCGCTGTTGACGACCCCGACGGCGGCGAGCCACCAGAG
Source organism: Halarchaeum rubridurum (assembly GCF_014647115.1). Lineage (GTDB taxonomy): Archaea > Halobacteriota > Halobacteria > Halobacteriales > Halobacteriaceae > Halarchaeum > Halarchaeum rubridurum. The sequence goes on along the minus strand of NZ_BMOO01000005.1, from coordinate 237,921 downwards.
GCCGGACTGGACGGCACCGAGGAAGAGGGCGTACTTCGTCCAGAAGCCGCCACCGACCGGGAGGCCGGCGAGGCTGAAGAGGAGGACGGCGAGGACCGCCGAGGCGACCGGCGCGGAGCGCGCGAGGCCGGCGTAGTCCTCGAAGGTCCGTCCGACGCCCCAGCGCTCGGCGAGCGCGACGACGAGGAACGCCCCGGTGTTCGTGAAGCCGTAGACGAAGAGGTGCGAGAAGCTCGCCCCGACGACCGCGACGTCGCTCGACGTCGGACCGGAGAGCGCGGCGAGGCCGATGAGCGCGTACCCCGCGTGTCCGATGCTGGAGTACGCGAGCATCCGCTTGACGTTCGTCTGCGTCGCCGCCGCGACGTTGCCGAGCGTCATCGTGACGACGGCGAGCACGGCGAAGACGAGCGTCCACGGGATGCCGAGCGCCTCGAAGGCGGCGAGCGGGAAGGCGAGCAGGAAGACGCGGAAGGCGAGGACGAAGCCGGCGGCCTTCGAGGCCGACGAGAGGAACGCGCTGACCGGTGCGGGCGCGCCCTCGTAGGCCTCGGGGGCCCAGAAGTGGAAGGGCACGCTCGCGGTCTTGAACGCGAAGCCGCCGATGAGCATGACGACGCCCGCGCCGAGCACGGTGACGTGGGCGTTCCCCGCGACCGCGTCGGCGAGCGCCGCGAAGCCGAAGACGCCCGTCGCGGCGTAGACGAGACTGATGCCGTAGACGAGGATGGCGGAGGAGAGCGCGCCGACGACGAAGTACTTCAGGCCGGCCTCCGCGCTCCCGGCGTCGCGCTTGAGGTACGCGACGAGCGCGTACGCCGGGAGACTGACGAGTTCGAGCGCGAGGAACGCCGTGACGAGCGAGTTCGCGGCCGCCATAACGCTCATGCCCGCGGTGGCGAGCAGGACGAGCGCGTAGTAGGCCGACTGGTGGGGTTCCTCGCGCACGTAGTCGTAGCTCGCGACCGCGACGAGCGCGGCGACGCAGCCGAAGACGGCCGTGAAGAACGACGTCGAGGCGTCGACGGCGAGCGCGCCGTCGAAGAGCGTCGTCCGCCCCGCGCCGCCGGCGTAGAGCCACGCGGCGGCCCCGGCGCTCGTTACGCCCGCGAGCGCCGTGAGACCGGCGAGCAGGCCGTTCTTCCGCGACGTCGGCGTGAACGCGTCGACGACGAGGACGAGCAGTGCGGCGAGACCGAGGACGTACTGCGGGGTGAGTGCGGGAAGCGCCATTTAGAGACCACCTCCGATGAGCGCGACGAACGCCCCGACGGCGTCCTGAATCGTCCCCATCAGCGCCCCGGGGGCGACCCCGAGGTAGATCGAGAGGAGGACGAGGACGACCGCGGGCGCGAGGTCGCGACGCGAGCGCGCCGTGACCGCCGTCGGCGCCTCGAACGGGCCCATGAGGACGCCCTGGAGGAGCCGCAGCAGGTAGCCGGCGACGACGACGATCCCGAACATGGCGACCGCGGTGACGAGTCGCGCGTGCGGGTAGGGCGCGGCGAACGAGCCCGTGAAGACGAAGAACTCGCCGGCGAAGCCGGACATGAGCGGGAGGCCCATGTAGCCGAACGCGCCGGCGACGAGCACCGCCGCCGTCACCGGGAGCCGGTCGGCGAGCCCGCTCAGCTTGTTGATCATGCGCGTGCCCGTCGCGTCCTCGACGGAGCCGACGGCGAGGAAGAGCACGCTGACGAGCAGGCCGTGGCTCACCATCTGGAAGGTCGCGCCGGCGAGCCCGTAGTTCGTCGCCGCGACGCTCCCGAGGAGCACGAAGCCCATCGACGGGATCGACGTGTAGGCGACGAGGCGCTTCGCGTCGCGCTGTGCGAGCGCCGCGAGCGAGCCGTAGAGGACGGTAATCGCGGCGAGGACGGCGAGCGGGAGCGCCCACTGTCGAATCAGGTCAGGGAACATCGTGACGTTGAACCGCAACAGCGAGTACGTCCCCATCTTCGTGACGACGCCCGCGAGCAGCACGGTGACGGGCGTCGGGGCCTCCGTGTACGCGTCCGGGAGCCACGTGTGGAACGGGACGAACGCGCTCTTGACGGCGAAGCCGAAGAAGAGCGCGAGGAACGCGACCCCGGTGAGCGCGCCCGCGGAGAGCCCGAACGCTCCCGTGACCGCGCCCGACCGGACGGCCTCGGCGACGGCCGCGAGGCCGAAGCTCTCGACGGGCGTCGCCACGACGAGCATGACGAAGCCGACGAACAGCACGAGGCTCGCCACGTTCGTGTAGACGAAGAACTTGATGGCGGCGTAGCGACGCCGCGGCCCGCCGTAGACGGCGACGAGCAGGTACATCGGCACGAGGACGAACTCCCAGAAGACGAACCAGAGGAAGAAGTCCAGCGCCGAGAAGACGCCGAGCAGGCTCGCCTCCGTGAACAGCAAGAGCGCGTAGAACAGCGACCGCCGCTCGTCGATACGCCCGCGAGCCGCGACGACGGCGACCGTCGTCAGGACGGCGGTGAGCACGACGAGCGGGAGGCTGATGCCGTCGAGGCCGACGTGCCAGTCGATGGCGTAGCCACCGATGTCGACCCACGGCACGACCGTCTCGAAGGCGGGCGTCCCGCCGAGCAGCGCGTTGCCCGTCCCGTCGAACGCGGTGTACGCGTACAGGCTCCCGACGAGCGGGAGGAGGCTCAACACGGCCGCGAGGCGACCGGCGTACCGTGCCGGTGCGAGGAGCACGGCGAACGCGGCGACGAACGTGACGGCGAGTAGGGCTTCTACGAGCATGTCAGAACCACCCCCCGAGGAGGAGGACGATGAGGAGCAAGACGACGAGCCCGAGGACGAGCTGGGTCGTGTACGTCGTCACGACGCCGGTCTGGACGCGCCGGAGCCGGTCTGACGCGACGAGACTCGTCGAGGAGACGCCGTTCACGACGCCGTCCACGACGCTCGCGTCGAAGACGTCCACGGCGTCGGCGAGCGGTTCGACGACGCCCGTGGCGAGCCACGTCTGGAACTCGTCTTGGTAGTAGTTGTTGTACAGGAGCGTCTTCGTCGGCCCGAGGACGTCCGTCTTCTCGGACGGCTCGGGGACGTTGTACCACGTCCACGCGAGCGCGACGCCCGCGAGCGCGACGACGAGCGAGACGACCGCGGAGACGGTGGGGCTGACCGCGACGGTGTGGAACCCCGCGACGTCGACGACGAGCTCGTGGTAGTGTTCGGCCGTCGGGCCCGCGAGACCGGGGAGCGGGCCGTTCAGCCAGCGTTCGAGGAACAACAGGTGTTCGCCGACGACGCCCTTCAGCGGGTCGACGTTGACGAGGCCGACGACCGCGGCGAGCACGCCGAGGATCGCCACCGGGACGCGCATGTTCGCCGACGCGGGACCGGCGTCGCGCGCCGTCTCGGAGCGGGGTTCGCCGTGGAAGGTGAGGAACACCATCCGGAAGGTGTAGAACCCCGTGAACGCGACGGCGACGAGCCCCATGAGGTACGCGAGCAGCACGAGGGGCTGGCCGCCGAGGCCGACGGTGAGTGCGTGGTGGAGCACGGCGTCCTTCGACCAGAAGCCCGCGAACGGCACGATGCCGGCGAGCGCGAGCGAGCCGGAGAGGAACGCCCAGTAAACCGTGGGCATCCGCTCTTTGAGCCCGCCCATCTTCCACATGTCCTCGTCGTGGTGCATGGCGATGATGACCGCACCCGCGCCGAGGAAGAGGAGCGCTTTGAACGTCGCGTGCGTCAGCAGGTGGAAGACGCCGGCGACGTACCCGCCGGAACCGAGGCCGAGCATGATGTATCCGTACTGGCTGATGGTGGAGTACGCGAGCACCTGCTTGATCTCGCGCTTGACGAGCGCCATCGTCGCGGCGAACAGCGCCGTGAACCCACCGACGAGCGCGATGACGGTGAGCACCGTCGGCGTGAGCGCGTAGAAGCCGTAGAGGCGCGCGACGAGGTAGACGCCCGCCGCGACCATCGTCGCGGCGTGGATGAGCGCGGAGACGGGCGTCGGACCCTCCATGGCGTCCGGGAGCCACGTCTGGAGGGGGAACTGCGCGGACTTCCCGATCACGCCGCCGAGTATCAGGAGGCCGAGGGTCGTGAACCACGTCGCGGGGTCGACGCCGAACGTGTTCACGCTCGCCTCGCCTTCGAGCGCGGCGTGCGCGAGCGCGGGGAAGGACGCGTCGCCGGCGAACGCGGCCGTGCCGAACGTCCCGAGGACGCCGACGAGACCGACGAGCAGGAAGTAGTCACCGAAGCGGGTGACGAGGAACGCCTTCTTCGCGGCGCTCGCGGGGCCGGGCTCGCGGAACCAGTGGCCGATGAGCCACCACGAGCAGAAGCCGACGAGCTCGAAGAAGACGAAGGCCTGCAGGAGGTTCGACGCGAGCGCGAACGCGAGCATGCTCGCCGTGAACAGCCCGAGGCCCGCGTAGTACCGGGGGAGGCCGCCCTCGCCCTCGTCGTTCATGTAGCCGAGGCTGAAGACGTGGACAAGCAGCGAGACGCCGCTGACGATGACGACCATCAGCGCGGAGAGCGGGTCGACGAGGACGCCGAACGTGAGCGCGAACGAGTCGTTCGCGGCCGGCACCCACGTCCAGACCCGCGAGAGGGTCGCCCCGCCGGCGCCCACCGTGAGGAACGCCCAGACGGAGAGCGCGAGCGAGACCGCGGTCGCGGCGATGCCGGCGAGCGCGCCGCCCTTCGGGAGGGCCGCCGGCTTGTAGTGGCCGACGAGGAGCGCGACGAGGAACGCCGCGAACGGCACGAGCGGGATCGCGGTGACGGCTGTGGTTACGTCCGCCATCTTACCACCTCATACTCGTCGGGTTCGTGATGTCGATGTCTTTGAAGTTCCGGTACGCGACGAGGACGATCCCGACGCCGACGGCGACCTCGGCGGCCGCGAGCGCCATCGTGAACAGGCTGAACACCTGCCCGCTGATCGTCCCGTAGTGCGCGCTCGACGCGACGAAGACGACGTTCGCGGCGTTGAGCATGAGCTCGACGCTCATGAGGTAGACGAGCGCGTTCCGGCGCGCGAGGACGCCGAAGACGCCGATGCAGAACATCGCCGCCGAGAACAGCAGGTAGTACTGGAGGGGGACCATCAGCGCTCACCTCCGTCCTTGCGCGCGAGCGTGATCGCCGCGACGACGGCCGCGACGAGCACGACGTCGACGATTTCGAAGGCCGCGAGGAAGCCGTTCGAGAGGAGCGGCGTCTCCCCGGCGAGACCGATGAGCGCGTAGCCGATTCCCTCGGTGATGGAGACGTCCGCGGGGAACCACGCGGCGCTCCCGAAGTCCGCGACGAGGAACGCGCCGGCGAGCACGACGAAGAGGACGAGCGCGCCCGCACCGCGGGCGAGGTTCGCGTCGGTCGCCAGCTCGGGTCGGGTCGTCATAGCGCCACCTCCTCGCCGTCGTCGCTCTCGTCGCCCGCGTCGTCCGTGAGCATGACGGCGAACGCGAGCAGGACGAGCACGCCACCGACGTAGACGAGCACCTGCATCGCGGCGACGAACTCCGCGCGGAGCATCACGTAGTGGACCGCGACGCTCAACAGCGCGCCGCCCAGCGAGAGCGCGGCGTGCCACGCGTGCTTCGAGAGGACGACGCCGGCGCTGAAGCCGAGCGTCACGAGCGCGAACGCGGCGAACGCCGCGAGTTCGAGCGTGCTGGCGCTCACTGGTAGTCGACCTCCCCTTCGCCCTCACCGACCCACGCGCTGCGGTCCGGTTCGCGCGACGCGAGCGGGTCGATGTCCTTGTACCACGGGACGTTCCCGAGCTGTTCTTTGTTGTAGACGAGGTCGTGTTTCGTGTCGCCCGTGAACTCGAAGTTCTCCGTGAGGAGGATGGCGTCCACGGGACAGACCTCCTCGCAGAGCCGGCAGTAGATGCACTGCGCGACGTGGAGGTTGTACTGTTCGCCCTGCCGTTTGTCGTCGGTGACGATCTGGATGGTGTCGTTCGGACACACCTTCTCGCACTGGCGACACCAGATACAGCGCTCCTGGCTGAACTTGTGGATGCCGCGGAACCGCGGGGAGACGTCGGGGGCCTCCTCGGGGTACTCGACGGTGAACGTCTTGCCGTCCAGTGCGTGCTTCATCGTCGTCGCCATCGACTTGAGGAGTCCAATCATGCTATCACTCCCACGATGATGGCCGTGAGCACCAGGTTCGCGAAGGAGAGGACGAGGAGTCCTTTCCAGCCGATCTCGAGCATCTGGTCGATGCGGACGCGCGGGACGGCCGCGCGACACCACTGCGTGAAGAGGAAGACCGCCCAAATCTTCACGCCGAACCAGACGATGCCGAGCCACGCCGGGCCGGGCCCGGCGGGGCCGCCGAGGAACAGCGTCGTGAGTACCGCGGCGCTGAGGAAGATGTGGAGGAACTCGCCGAGGAAGAAGAGGACGAAGTAGATGCTGGAGTACTCGGTGATGTAGCCGCCGACGATTTCGGTCGGCGCCTCACCGATGTCGAAGGGATTCCGGCCGACCTCCGCGAGGCTCGCCACGAGGAAGAGCGCGAGCGCGAAGGGGTTGAGGAAGCCGTACCACGCCGGGATGGCGATGGGTCCGAGCGAGACGAGCGTCCCCTGCTGTGCGGCGACGATGTCGCTCAGGCGCAGCGACCCGGCGAGCAACACGACCGATGCGGCCGTGATGACGAGCGGAATCTCGTAGGCGATGCTCTCGGCGACCGAGCGCATCGAGCCGAGCAGCGAGTACTTGTTGCCGGAGGCGTAGCCGCCGACGACCATGCCGACGCTGGCGATGCTGGAGACGGCGAAAACGTAGGCGAGGCCGATTTCGGGGTCGGCGAGTTGGAGGCCGCTCCCCATCGGAATGACGGCGAAGCCGAGCAGCGCCGACAGCGGGAGTATCGCGGGCGCGACGTCGAACGCGGGCCGGTCCGCGCCGTCGGGGACGATGAGCTCCTTCGACATCAGGCGGACGGAGTCGGCGGCGATGGTGAAGATTCCCGCCGGGCCGTTTCGGTTGATGGCGATCCGGTCGGTGAACATCGCGGTGATCTTCCGTTTCGCCCACGGGCCGGCGAGCGCGGACGTCGTCAGCATGACGGTGACGACGACCCCGGAGACGACAGCGGCGAGGACGACCTGGAGCCAGAGCGGCGGCGTCGCGTAGCCGAGCCACTCGGCGACCGCGACCGGCGTCGTCGCCATCAGCGGTCCACCTCGCCGAGGATGATGTCGAGGCTCCCGAGCGTGGCGACGAGGTCCGGGATGTACTCACCGCGCGACATCTCGGGGAGCGCCTGGAGGTTCGAAAAGCAGGGGCTCCGAATCTTGAAGCGCGCGGGCTTGTCCGTCCCGTCCGAGCGGATGTAGATGCCGAGTTCGCCCTTCGCGCCCTCGACGGCACGGTACACTTCGGCGTCGGGCTCGGGGTTCAGCGTGCGCGGGACGTTCGCCTGAATCTCGCGCTCGTCCTCCGGCCACTCCTCCAGGAGGTCGACGCACTGTTGGATGATGCGTGCGGACTGCTCGACCTCGCGCATCCGGACGAGTAGGCGGGAGTAGTTGTCCCCGCCGTCGTCCGTGATGACGTCCCAGTCGAGGTTCTCGTAGTAGCCGTACGGGTCGTCGCGCCGGAGGTCGTAGTCGATTCCGGAGGCGCGCGCGACCGGGCCGGTGACGCCGTACTGCTTCGCGGTCTCGGCGTCGATTTCGCCCGTGCCGACCGTCCGGAGCTGGAAGAGCTCGTTCTCCGTGATGAGGTCGTGGTACTCGTCGACGCGGTTCGGGAGGTCGTCGAGGAACTCCCGGACGGTCGCGAAGAACTCCTCGCGGGGCTCGGGGAGGTCCCAGACGACACCCCCCAGCCGGAGGTAGTTGAACATCATCCGCTGACCCGTGAGGTCCTCAAGGATGTTCTGAACGACTTCGCGGTCCCGCATCGCGTACATGAAGATGGCGGTGAAGTCGCCGTAGATGTCGAGGCAGAACGTCCCGAGCGCCAGCAGGTGCGCGGCGATACGACAGAGTTCGGCGCTCATCGTGCGGACGACCTGCGCGTACTCGGGGACCTCGATGTCGTTCAAGTCCTCGGCGACGCGCGCGTACGCCCACTCGTTGAGGATGCCGGCGGAGCCGTAGTCCCAGCGGTCGGGGTACGGCATTATCTGGTGGCGATAGGTCCCGCTCTGAGCCATCTGCTCCTCGCAGCGATGCAGGTAGCCGATGTCGGGTTCGACGTCGAGGACCGTCTCGCCGTCGAGGACGGTTTCGAGGTGGAGGACGCCGTGCGTCGCCGGGTGGTGGGGGCCGATGTTGACGAGCATCGTGTCGGACTCCCGGTGGTCGTCGGCGAGCGGGTTGACGTTCTCCTCGAACTCGACTATCTGGGGTTTGTCCTGGTTGTAGTCGCGCCCGAGCGGGTGGCCCTGCCAGGTCTCCGGGAGGAGGATGCGCCGGAGGTCGGGGTGGTCATCGTAGTCGATTCCCACCAAATCATAGGCCTCGCGCTCGTGCCAGTCCGCCGTGCGGAAGACGGGTTCTGCGCTCTCGCTGACGGGGTTATCGCGCGACGTCGGCACGACGACGCTCACCTCCTGGGTCGGGTCGTCGTACTTCTTCAGGTGGTAGATCGACTCGAAGCGGTCGTGGTACTCCTGTGCGGTGACGTTCGAGAGGTGGTCGAAGCCCGCCTCCGTCCGCAGGGTCGAGAGGGCGTCCTGCACGCGGTCGGCGCGGACGACGAACGCCTCGGCGTTGAGGTGTCTCTCGCGGCGCACGACCGCGTCGCCGAGCAGCGCTTCGAGCGCGTCGTAGTCGACGACGCCGGCGGGGTCGGCCGGGTCGGGTTCCTCGACGGCCTCCTCGTCCGGTTCTTCGGTCTGGCTCATGGCGAATCGGCCCAGTTGTAGCGCATGACGAGGGTCTCCTCGTCGATGTCGTCGGCGAGCTTCTCGACGAGTTCGTCCTTCTCGAGGTCGCCGAACTGTTCGAGTTCGTACGGCTTCACCGTCACCGGCGAGGTCTCGCCGTTCTTCACGCGCTCCTGGAGCTTGGCGATGCCGTAGACGAGCGCCTCGGGGCGGGGCGGACAGCCCGGGATGTGGATGTCGACCGGGATGACCTCCTCTGCGCCCTTCACGACGTTGTACCCCTGCTGGAAGGGGCCGCCGGAGGTCGAACAGGAGCCCATGTTCACGACGAACTTCGGCTCGGGCATCTGGTCGTAGACGCGCTTCATCCGCGGGGCGAACTTGGAGACGATGGTCCCGGGGACGATCATCACGTCCGCCTGCCGGGGCGAGGCGCGGGGGACGCCGGAGCCGAATCGGTCGAGGTCGTGTTTGACCGCGTACGTGTGCATCATCTCGATGCTACAGCACGCGATTCCGAACTGGAGCATGAACATGGAGGAGCCCCGGACCCAGTCCATGAACGCGTCGAACTTCGTGAGGACGAACGGCGTGGAGCCGAAGGCCTCACGGAGGGTCGAGTTGAACCGCGAGTCGACCTCGGACATGCGGTCCTCGCGGGTCTTCGTCTGCGGTGCGGTCGTGTCGATGATGTCGTCGCGGGGGTGGTCGCTACTCATGTGTTGAACTCCGTGTTTGCGCTCGACACCCAGCGGATGACGCCGGTGCGCCAAGCCCAACCGAGCCCGACTACGAGGACGGCGATGAAGACCAACATCGGGGCGAGCGCCGACCCGAGGCCGGCGGCGCCGACGGCGTCCTGATAGACGACGGTCCACGGGAAGATCAGGACGGTCTCGATGTCGAAGACGACGAAGAGGAGCGCGACCATGTAGTACTGGATGTTGAAGTTGAGCCGCGTTCCGCCCGTCGGGACCTCACCGCTCTCGTAGACGGTTTCCTTCCCTTTCTCCGGCACGCTCGGCCGCAGCAGCCTCGACGCACTCACCATCACGGCGGGTATCGAGGCGGCGACGACGGCGAACACGCCGACGGCGATCCATTCGTTCATCGTTCCGTATCACGCCGGACTTCACCCCCCACGCGTATAAGCGTTGATTCTTTGCGATATGGTCGAAACCCAAGAAAACGGGGCTTTCAGCCGCTCTCCTCGAATCCCGCGGTGCCGAGTTCGTGGAGGCGACGCGAGACGTTCGCCACCCCCTCGCGGCGCTCGTCGTGGAGGGCGACGAGACGCTCGCGCAGCCCGTCGTGTCCGCGCGCCAACGTTTGGGCGGCGGAGAGCGCGGCGTTGTAGGACTTCCCGGCGTCGACGGCCGTGAGGGGCGCGCCGGTCGGCATCCCGATGACGGAGTCGACGGACTTCTCCTGCACGGGGACGCCGATGACCGGCACGGGGAACGCGATTGAGGCCGTCATGTTCGGGAGGTCCGCGGACTTCCCGCCCGCGCCAGCGATTATCACGTCCAGTCCGCGCGCCTCGGCCGTCTCCGCGTACGCGTACATCAGGTCGGGCGTCCGGTGCGCGGAGACGACGTACGACTCGAACGTGAAGCGTTCCGCGGGCGGGTCGTCGTAGTCCGTCACCTCCGCGAACCCGAGGTCGGTGAGCGCCTCCGACGCGCCGCGCATCGTCGGGAGGTCGGAGTCGCTCCCCATCACGATGCCGACGTCGGGCGTCCGCTCGCGCTCGCGTTCGGCCTCCGCGCGGAACTCGGCGCACAGTTCGTCCACCGCGTCCGTCTCGTCGCTGTCAGTCGTCACGTGCACTCACTCGAAGTCGAGGGCGTTACGCGCTTCGTTCGCGCGCTCGCTCGCCTCGCCGACGTCGTCACCGAGCGCGGTGACGTGGCCCATCTTCCGCAGCGGGCGCACGTCGCGTTTGCCGTACCAGTGGAGCGCCGCGGTCGGGACGGCGAGCGCTTCCGGGACGCCCGCGAGGTCCGCGGGTTTCGTCTCCGCGACGTCCCCGAGGACGTTCACCATCGCCGTCGGCCCGCGCAGGGAGGGGTCGCCGAGCGGGAGGCCGAGCACCGCGCGGACGTGCTGCTCGAACTGCGAGGTGACCGCGCCCTCGATGGTGTAGTGCCCGGAGTTGTGCGGGCGCGGGGCGATCTCGTTCACGAGCACCTCGCCGTCGACCTCGAAGAGCTCGACGCCGTAGACGCCGCGCCCGCGGAGGACGTCGAGCACGTCCGAGACGACCGCGCGCGCCTCGGCGACCACGTCGTCGCTCGCCGCGGGCGGAACGCGCGTCTCCCGGAGAATCTCGTCCTCGTGGGCGTTCTCGACGACGGGGAACTGCGTCTCCTCGCTCGCGCCCTTCGCGCCGATGGCGGAGAGTTCGCGCTCGAAGTCGAGGAGCTCCTCGGCGACCAGCCCCTCCAGGTCGTCGAAGTACTCCGCGGCGTCCGCGACCGTCTCGGTGACGTGGTTCCCGCGACCGTCGTAGCCGCCGTGTCGGGCCTTCAGCATCAGCGGCGCGCCGAGGTCGTCGAAGGCCGCCTCCAGGTCCGCGGCGTCGTCCACGCGGCGGTACGCGGGGACGGGGACGCCCGCCTCGTCGAGGGCCTCCTTCTCCGCGAGTTTGTCCTCGGTCGTCCGCAGCGTCCACGGCTTCGGGTGAACCGGGACGTCGACGTCCGCGAGCAGGTCGGCGTCCGCGAGTTCGATCTCGAAGGTGAGCGCGTCCGCGCGCTCGACGAGTTCGGCGAACGCCTCGGGGTCGTCGAAGGCCCCCTCGACGTGGTCGGCGGCGGGCGTCGCCGCGGGGCAGTCCGGCGTCGGGTCGAGGACGACCACGTCGACGCCGAGCGGCGAGGCGGCCTCGGCGAGCATCCGGCCGAGTTGGCCGCCGCCGACGACGCCGAGCGTGGTTCCGGGTGGCGTCTGCATACCCGAGGGGTGTGGACGGGAGTGCATAAGCGTTGTCGAAGCCCGCCTCTAAGTGTTCACGAACGTGCTATCGTCGCGGCGGCGCGCGCTACCGGCCCGCGACCGCCGCGCTCGACGTCGAGGGCGGCACGGGCGAGCGAAGGGCCGCAGCGTCGTCCCCGCCCCCGCTCGCCGTGTCGTTGCGCACGAAGAACACGGTCGGCGTGTCGGTCGCGGTGAGCCGGTACGTGGCCGCGTGGTACCCCTCCAGCTTCGGCGCGACGGCGTCGTAGTTCCGCGCGCGCGTGACGACCACGGGCGCGGTCGTGTCGTCCAGCGTCCCCTCGCTCGTCGTGCTCGCCGTCTTTGCGCCCATCGCCTCGAAGTACCACGGGAGCGGGAGTCGCCACGTCCAGTGGCCGGGCTCGGCGAACGACTCGTCGGGTGCCGCGGAGGGTTCCGACTCCGCGTAGAAGTGACTCCCGTAGTAGAGGACGTCCGGCCCCGAGGCGTTCGCGTTCGCCGCGACGGCGGCGTCGATTTCGGCGAGCGTGTCGCCCATCTCGGCGTTCGGCTGGCCGTACTGGACGAGCGGGCCGGGCTGTTGGGGGTGGACGAACGCCGCCGCGACGCCCGTGGAGAGGCTCCACCCGAGGAGGGCAACGACGAGGAGGACCGAGACGGCGGCCTCGGCGTCGACGCCGCGCGCCCACCGCCCGACGTCGGTGCCCGTCGGCCACGAGAGCCCGCGGACGAGCAGACCCGCGCCGACGGCCGCGGGGACGGCGAGCGGGACGACGACGTGGACCATCGCCCACGGCGCGGTGATGTCGGAGACGGCGGGGTAGATGACGAGCGACGCGCCGCCCCAGTAGCCCGCGAAGGCGACGAGCGGCCGCGGGCCGTCGCCCGTGTAGCGGTCGTGGAGGAAGCCGACGACGGCGAGACCGCAGAGGACGAGCGCGCCGCCGGCGAGCGTCCCGAGGTCGTGGACGAAGAAGTGGACGTAGCTGTGCGGGTGGCCGCCGACCCAGGTGTCGGCGAACTTCCCGACGGAGCCGAGCGTCGCCCGCGCGAGGACGTCCGGGAGGAGCGCGGGGGTCGTGAGCGCGCGGCCGAACTCGGGGCGCGGCGCGTAGAAGACGACGACGACGGCGAGGAAGACGACGACGGCCGCGCCGAGGTCGCGCGCCCACGCTCGGAGGCCGCGGCCGACCGCGATACCGCGCTCGGCGAGGGCGGCGACGGCGCTCCGGTCGCGGACGCGTGCGCGGACGAGCACCCAGTCGAGCAGGAGGCCGAGCGCGCCGACCCAGCAGGCGACGTAGACGAGGGCGTTCTCCTTCGTCGTGAAGGCGAGGCCGAGCGAGAGCGCGCCCGCGTAGAGGTGACGGCGTCGGCCGGTGTCGACGGCCCGGACGACGAGGGCGAACGCGGCGAACGCGAACGCGGCGACGAGGACGTCGTTGCGCATGAACCGCGAGTAGTAGAGGAGGAGGGGGTTCGCGGCGAACGCGACGGCGAGCGCGACGGTCTCCGTTCCGGAGAGGCGCTCGCGGAGGAGCCACGCGGTCAGGGGGAGGAGGCCGCCGACGAGCGCGACGACGGCGCGCATCGTCAGGTCGCTCGCGCCGAACGCCCCGAAGACGACGCGGTTGACGTGGAAGAGGAACGGGCCGTGGACGATGGGGTGGTAGGTGTACGCGCCGGTCTCGGCGTACCGGAGCACCCAGTAGCCGACGCGCCCCTCGTCCCAGTGGGCGACGCGCGCGCCGAGCGAGACGAAGCGGGCGACGAGCGCGACGGCCGTCACGGCGAGGACGGCGACGGCGACGCGGCGATCCGAGTCGGACATCTGTCCGAAGCCTCGTGACGGGCCGGGGTAACTGTTTCTGAACGGCGACCCCGTTGGCGGCGCGCGACCGGGGGCGCGCACGCGAGAACGGTAGCGTTTTGCCGGCCCGGGTGGACGGTTCGCACATGGTGTCCCTGGGACTGGTCGTCGCCGAGTTCAACCGCAGCGTCACCGAGGGCATGGAGGAGGCAGCGCGCGACGCCGCCGCCGACGCGGGCGCGACGGTCGCCGAGACCGTCCACGTGCCGGGCGCGTACGACGCGCCGCTCGTCGCCGACCGCCTCGCTCGCCGCTCCGACGTCGACGCCGTCGCGGTGCTCGGCGCCATCGTGACCGGCGACACCGACCACGACGAGGTTATCGGGCACGCCATCGCCTCGAAGCTCAGCGACGTGAGCCTCGAACGCGACGTGCCCGTCACTCTCGGCGTCTCGGGCCCGGGGATGTCCGGTGCGGAGGCCAGAGAGCGGATCGAGAAGGGCGCGGAGGCCGTCGAGAGCGCCCTCGCACTCGCGGACACACTGGAGGACCTCTAACTCATGGAATTCGCAGACCGCATCACGCGTGTCGAACCGAGCGCGACGCTCGCGGTGAGCAACCTCGCGAAGGAACTCGAAGCCGAGGGCGAAGACGTCGTCGACCTCTCCGTCGGCGAACCCGACTTCGACACCCCCGAGAACATCGTCGAGGCGAGCGAGACGTCGCTCGAACGCGGCGACACGGGGTACGCCCCGTCGAACGGCGTCCCCGAACTCCGCGAGGCCATCGCGGCCAAACTGCAGGGCGACGGCCTCGACTACGAGGCGGGCAACGTCATCGTCACGCCCGGCGCGAAGCAGGCGCTCTTCGAGACCTTCCAGACCGTGGTGGACGAGGGCGACGAGGTCGTCCTCCTCGACCCCGCGTGGGTCTCCTACGAGGCGATGGCGAAGATGGCGGGCGGCGACCTGACGCGCGTCGACCTCGCCGAACACGACTTCCAGCTCGAACCCGCGCTCGACGACCTCGCCGACGCGGTGAGCGACGAGACGACGCTCCTCGTCGTCAACTCCCCGAACAACCCGACGGGGGCCGTCTACAGCCGCGCGGCGATGGAGGGCGTGCGTGACCTCGCCGTCGAGCACGACATCACCGTCATCTCCGACGAAATCTACCAGCACATCAACTACGGCGCGGAGCACGTCAGCCTCGCCGGTCTGGAGAGGATGTACGAGCGCACCGTCACCATCAACGGCTTCTCGAAGGCCTACTCGATGACCGGATGGCGACTCGGCTACCTCGCCGCCCCCGACGACATCGTCGCGGAGGCGGGGAAGATACAGTCGCACTCCGTCTCCTCCGCGACGCACTTCGTCCAGTACGGTGGCGTCGAGGCCCTGGAGAACACCGAGACCGCCGTCGAGGAGATGGTCGAGGCGTTCAGCGAGCGCCGCGAGTTCCTCCTCGACCTCCTCGCCGAACACGGCGTCGAGCCCGCGACGCCCGAGGGCGCGTTCTACATGATGCTCCCCGTCGACGACGACGACCAGTCGTGGTGCACGAACGCCCTCGAAGACGCGCACGTCGCCACCGTCCCCGGCTCCGCGTTCGGCGCGCCCGGCTACGCCCGCGTCTCCTACGCGAACAGCAAGCAGCGCCTCGCCGAGGCCGTCGAGCGCCTCGACGCCGAGGGCTACCTCTAAGCGCGACGTCGCCGACGCGACCCTTTTTTGCCGACGCGGCGGTCACGACGGGACGTGAACCCCGGCACGTACACGCTGCTCCTCTCCCTACCGACGCCCGCGACGGTCACTTTCGGCGCGGCCGGCGAGCGACGTCTCGACTCCGGGTGGTACGCCTACACGGGCTCGGCGTTCGGCCCCGGCGGCCTCTCGCGCGTCGAGCGCCACCGCCGCGTCGCCGCGGGCGAACACGACGTTCGGCACTGGCACGTCGACTATCTCACCGGCCACCCGGGGACCGATCTCGACGCGGGCGAGCCGGTCCCGGGGCTCGGGGCGTCGGACTGCGACTGCGAGACGCACGTCACGTACGCGCGAGAACGCGGGACGCTGGCGAGCGTGGCGACGGAGCGACACGGGACGGTGCGGTGAGCGGGGCGCTCACCGGCCGTCGCCGCGTGCGGCCCGAGGCCGAATCGTCAGTCGAGCGCGACCCAATCCGTGGGGGCGTCGGTGACGCCACGGACGCGGGCTTCGCGGCCGCCGCCGTCCGCGAGGCGTATCTCCACCATCCCGTCGAAGAGCTGGCTGATGGTGTTGACCTCCTGTTGGTCGTGGCTGTCGGGGTCGATGGCGAAGAGACCGAGCCAGTCGCGACTCTGAATCTGGCTGGTAAAGACGTGGAGGAAGCGAAAGAGCCGCTGGAGGTCGACGTACATGAGAAGCGGGGAGAGCGAGTCGAAACCGACTCGAACGCGCCCGAGGTCGGCCTCCTCGGCCTCGCGGGCGATTTCGGAGAACTCGATTCCGATACCGGTGAGGTCGCCGGGCGAGGAGACGCCGTGGACGCGGGCACCCTCTACCTCCGTGGCGTCACCGACGCAGTCGATGATGCGGAGGAAGTCGTGACCGTCGCTCGGTCGGACGTCCTGGTAGGCGTCGACGACGTCGGCGGCGGGGTTCCGCGAGGTGACGACGACGGAGCCCTCCCCCTCGCTCTCACCGCGCGCGAGGAGCTTCAGCAGGAGCTGTCGCTTGCCCGACATCGCCGGACCGCTGACGAGCAGGTTCGTGCCGGGCTCGACTTCCGTGAGCAGCTCCGGCGGGAGGGCGCCGTCGATCTTATATGGCATGTCTGCTGGGTGTACCGACATCTCCTCTCGGTGCCGTCCTTGGGTCGTCTATGCCCAGCCAACATAAGTATGTGCGGGATAGCGGCCGAAAGGTGACCGGATCACCCATCGGCGGCGGCTCCGGGACTCCCGATGGAGCCGACGAACTCGTTGAACGAGGCGACGTCCTCGTCGGTGCCGGCGACGACGAGACGGTCGTCGGCCCGAAACTCGAAGTCGGGTGGGAGGTCGGTGCGGACGTCGCCGTCGCGCTCGACGGCGATGACCGTACAGCCGGTCCGGTCGCGGACGTCCGCGCCGGCGAGGGTGCGCCCCGCGAGCGCCGGCGCGGTCGTGTTGACGATGGTGACGCCGGTGTCGAGGCTCATGACGTTCTCGCCGAGGACGGTGTCGGCGAGCATCCGGCCGCTGACGGTGGCGAGCGCCATGACGTAGTCCGCGCCGGCGGCGTACACCTTCGAGGCGGCGTCGGCTTCGTCGACGCGGGCGACGATGTCGAGGTCGGGCTCCGCCTCGCGCGCGACGAGCGTGGCGAAGACGGTGTCCGCGTCCGCGCCGAGCGCGAGGACGAGCGCGGCCGCCTCGTCCACGCCGGCCTCGTCGAGGGCACTCGGGTCCGAGACGTCCCCGACGACGTCGACCGCGCGCTCGTCGGCGACGTCGACGACGGTGTTCTCGACGCCGCGGCTGTCGAGGACGTTCTTGACGGTCGAGCCGACCTCGCCGTGGCCGGCGACGACGACGGGGCCGTGGGCCTGCGAGCGGTGTTCGGCTATCGTCTCGCCTTTGAGCGATTCGAGGTCCGACTCCGCGCCGGCGACGAGCAGAATCGTGTCGCGGCCGATGGGGCGTTCTGGGTCGGGCGCGCCGACGAACTCGCCCTCGAACCACGCGCCGACGACGTGCGCGCCCGCTCGTTCGCGGATGTCGCTCTCGGCGATGGTCGCGCCGTCGAGGTCGCTCCCGGCTTGAATCGGCATCTCGGCGACGACGAAGTCCTCCCCGATGGTGACGGTCTCGCCGAGGTCGGTGCTGACGGTCGCGGTCACCTTGTCGGCGAGCGAGCGCCCGAGGATGTCGTGCGGGCTGAGGACGTCGTCCGCGCCGGCGTATTCGAGGTACGTCGCGACGTCGGGGTCCTCGGCGAAGCTGACGATGCGAACGTCGTCGTCGCGGGCCCGTGCGGAAAGCGCCATCATCGCGTTCGCCTCGTCGGTGTCGTCGAGGACGACGCTGCGCGCGGCGGTGACGTTGGCGGCGTCGAACCCCGCGGCCGTCTCGGGGTCGGCGAAGACGACGGAGCGGCCGGCCTCGTGGTGACGGCGGGCGGCCTCCCGGTCGTCGACGAGCAGGACGTAGGGAACGCCGGCCGCGACGAGTTCGTCGACGAGCGTCTCGCCGCGCGCCGAGAAACCGGCGATGACGACGTGGTCGGTGCGGTCGCTCGACGTCGGTGGGTCGACTTCGAGGCGGCGTTCGACCCACGGCGCGGCGAACAGCGGGAGCGTGAGGACGAGGAGCACGAGGCCGGTGAGCTGCATCACCATCACGAGGACGTTCATCGGCGCGGTCGCCCACGGCGCGTCCTCGCCGTACCCCGTCGAGGTGAACGACTGGACCGTCACGCCGAGGGCGCGAACGAACGTGACCGGTCGTCCTTCGAGGTGCGCCATCCCCCACTGGTAGACGAGGGCGTAGGCGACGGTGACCGTCACGAGCAGGGCGACGTAGCCTGCGGCCCGTCGCTGTTGGGCGTTCATCCGGGCCGGGATAGCGGCGGCAGTCGTATAATTCCGTGCCCTCGTCGCGGCCCACAACGCCCTAAGGGCTGCCGGTCGAAGCGGGGGTATGGTCACGAAACTTCGCGTTCGCGGAATGGGCTGTGACGGCTGTGTGGACATCGTCTCCGGCGCGCTCTCCGAGGCGTCGGGCGCGGGCGACGTCGACGTCGACCTGGCGTCCGGCGAGGCGACCGTCGAGGGCGACGTCGACTCGGACGAGCTCGTCGGGAAGGTCGAGCGCGCCGGCTACGAGGCCGAGGTCGCGGGGTCCGAGCCGGTGTCCGACGACGACGACGAGGAGTAGCGCACGGCGCGACGCGTCGCGACCGACCGCCGTTTTTCCGTGTCGTCACGCCCGCTCAGCGGCGGCCATCCGCGCCGTTCGGAGCGGAACGCGGGCGGGGAACGAACCGCGCCGTGGCCGGCGGGGCGCGCCACCCAGTTACCTATAGGTAACCCCCTCACGCAGCCGTTACCGAGGTACTATAGTGGTGGCGCACCTCCCATCGAACACGATGAACGAAGAGACGGTCCAAGACCTCCCGCCGAGTGCGAAGCTCGTCCTGAAGGTACTCGAGTACAACGGTGGGCTGACCCAGAAGGAGATCGTCGAGAAGTCCCGGCTCTCCCAGCGGACCGTCCGGGACGCGCTCGAACGCCTGCAGGAGAGCGGCGTCGTTCAGAAGGACATCTACATCCCGGACGCCCGACAGAACCTCTATCAACTCGACGTCGAGACGGACTCGGAGGCGGAGACGGCGGACGACCAGAGCGCCGCGCTGCTCGATTAAGGCGTCGGTTCGGTTCCGGCTTCTAAGTGCTCGTCGCCCCACTCGGCGAGCGCCAGCACGACCGTTTCGAGCGACTCGCCCGTCTCCGTGAGCGAGTAGCGCACCCGAATCGGCTTCTCCTCGATGACCTCCCGGTCGAGTAGCCCCTTCGCCTCGAGGTCGTCGAGGCTCTCCGAGAGCACCTTACTGGAGATGCCGTCGACCTCGTCCTGTAGCTCGTTGAACCCGGCCGGCCCGTTGACGAGCAGGCGGTGGATGATGACGGGGTGCCACTTCTTGCCGATGAGCGTCGCGGTGGCGGTGATGGGACACCAGTCGTCCCCGGGGCACTGGATTTCGAGCCGCTCGGTCTTGCTCACACGTACGGTGGAGACCTCGAGCGGAAAAAAGGTTACCTCCGGAAAGGGGGTTACCCGTCCGTAGCTCGTCGGGGGAGGCGCATCGTTCTTATTCGCGGACCGCCACGTGGGCGTATGGAGAACGTCACGGACCGGACGAGCAATCCGTTCGGGATGCACCCGGACACCGACGCGTACGTCCCCGGATACGGCGACGCGAACGCCGACTTCCACGTCGTCGGCGACCACCCGGGCGCGCACGGCGGCGCGGAGACCGGCGTGCCGTTCACCGGCACGGACGCGGCCGTCCGCCTCCAGCACGCGCTCGCCGCCGTCGGCCTCGTCGACGAACCCGGCGACGAACCCGCCGTCGACGACCTCTTCGTCTCCTACCGGCACATGGGAGTCGTCGAGGGCGACCCGAGCGCCGCCGACTACGCCGAGATGGAGCCGTTCTTCGACGCGGAGCTCCGCGCGATCACGGCCCACGTCCTCCTCCCGGTCGGGCGCGCCGCGACCGAACACGTCCTCGAACAGTACACGGCCCGCCGCGGGAAGGTCGACACGAGCGACATGGCCGCGCGCCACGGCGAGGAGGTCCACGGCAGCGGCTTCCTCGTCGTCCCCGTGCGCGACCCGCGCGAGTGGGAGGACGGCGACGACGAGGCGCTCGCCGACGCACTCGCCGACCTGCTGGCCCGCGACTACCGCCGCGAATCCGACCTCGGGCGCTTTCTCACCGGTCCCGACCCCTACCTCGTTCGGTAGGCCCGACCGGCCGGTTTTTTGTGCCACCCCGGCGGAGGGGATGGCGTGAAACGCGGGTACGCCGCGCTCTGTCTCGCCGTCGGCTGTGCGATGGCCGGCGGTCTCGCACTCGACGCCGGCGGCGCGTTCGCGAGCGCGCTCGCCTACGGCTACACCACCGGCGAACTCGTCGGGCGCGCGTTCCTCGCGTGCGCCGTCGTCGCCGGCTGTTACGGCGCGTACGTCCTCGTCGGCTCCTTCCTCGTCCGCCGCACGGCCGACAAGGTCGAGCGACACAAGCTCCGGTCCGTCCTGCGGTTGTGCGCCGTCCTCGTCGGGACGGTCGCGGTGCTCGGCGTCGTCACGGACCGCTGGGTGCCGGCGCTCGTCTCGCTCGGTGTCGCCGGCTTCGCCGTCACGTTCGCCCTCCAACAGCCCCTCCTCTCGCTGTTCGGCTGGGTCTACGTCATGGTGAAAGAGCCCTACGAGGTGGGGGACCGTATCGCCATCGACGGCGCGACGGGCGACGTCATCGACGTGGACGTCCTCGTCACGACGCTGTGGGAGGTCGACGGCGGGCTCGTCGCCTCGAATCAGCCCTCCGGGCGGCACATCACCGTCCCGAACAGCGTCGTGCTCGCGACGGGCGTGACGAACTTCAGCCGCGAATCGTTCCCCTACGTCTGGAACGAGGTGTCCGTCCAGGTCGCCTACGAGACGGACCTCGACTTCGCCACCGAGCAGATGCGCGCCGTCGCCGGCGAGCTGCTCGGCGACGAGATGGCGCGCGGCGTCGCGGACTACCGCGAGCAGCTCGCGGAGACACCGGTCGAACTCGAGGTGAACGAGCGCCCGAGCGTCAACGTCGAACCCGAGGGAACGTTCGTCACGCTCCGCCTCCGCTACCTCGTCCCGCCCAAGCGCGGCCAGCGGACGAAGAACGAGCTCTATCGGCGGATTCTCGAGCGGTTCAACGAACACCCGGAGCGCGTCGCGTTCCCCGTCGGTCGCAATCGCTAGGGGCTCGTCGGGGACGCGAAAGAAGGTGAGTGCGGGGTGAGGGCGGGTGGTTACCGCTTGCGGGCGGCGACGAGCGCCGCACCGGCGAGCGCGACGAGGGCGAGACCGGCACCGAAGCCGGGCGAGGAGCCGCTGCTCGTCTCCTCGCTACTCTCCTCGGTCGTGGACGTCTCCTCCGTCGTGGAGGTGGACGTCTCTTCCGTGGTCGACGTCGTGGACGTGCTCGTCTCCTCCGTCGTCGTGGAGGTGGACGTCTCCTCCGACGTCGTGGAGGTCGTCGTGGACGTGGTGTTCGTCTCGTTCTCCGTCGTCGTCGTCGTGGTCGTCTCGTTCTCCGTGGACTCGTTCTCGATGGTCAGCGACGCGACGGCCTCGCTCCCGCTGGACTGCGGGTTGATGTCGGTCGTGACGTTGTACGTGCCGACTTCGGGGTTCGTGACGTTCCCGTAGACGAGAACGACCTCGTCGCCCTCGTAGAGGCTGTAGGAACCGCCGAGGCTGAACGTGACGGTGCCGCCGTTGTTGCTGACGGAGACGCCCTCGAGGTCGTCGGAGGCGTTCACGTCGACGGCAGCGCCGGAGCTGTTCCCGTCGCGGTCGATACCGATGGCCTGCACGTCAGCCGCGCTGACGTTACTCGCGTCGGCGCTCGTGTTCGTGTAGTCGACGGCGAAGCCGTTCCAGGAGGACGTGTTGAGCGTGCTCCCGACGGTCTCGGTGACGGTGTGCGTCGAGACGTCGCCGGGCGTGCTCGGCTCCGCGGAGATGGTGGCCGTGTTCGCGGCGGCGGCGAGGCCCGAGGCCCCGACGACGACGGTGAGTGCGAGGAGCGCAGCGATCAGACTGCGCGAGATGCGACTAGTCATACTGTAAATTACGTTGAAAACCGGACGTCACAAAGTCGTTTCGAAGCTCGATGGTCGCCGCAGCGGCCGCAGCACTCAGGCCTCTTCGGAATCGCCGTCGCGCCACTCGGCCGCGAGCGCCAGCGCGTCCGCCTCCGTCTCGCATGTCTCGCGGCGGTACGCCTCGCCCGCCGGCGCCTGCCGGAGGCGGTCGTACGTCACCGCCCACGCGCCCGTCGCGGTCTCGCGGACCGACACCACCGCGTTGCCGTCGTCGCGCTCCCAGCGTTCGCCCACGTCGGGCGTCGTCTCGTGCCAGTCCATCTAGTAGCGGTACTCGGCCTCGCGCAGCTGCGTGTACTTGCCCTTCCGGTAGCGGAACTTCGCGCTCTTGTAGTTCTTGTAGAGGCGTATCCCGTCGAGCCCGACGCTCGCGTTCTTGCGCGTGACTATCTTCCCGGAGTCCGCGGATTCGAGCATCTGCCGGCAGACGCGGAAGGCGGTGTCCCAGTCGTCCGGTCCGTACTCCTCGACGACGTCGGCGATGGCGACGTTCCGCAGGATTTCGTCGCCGATGGCGTCCTTCCACGCGTCGTTGTAGGCCTCGAGTCGGTCGAGCGCGGCGAGCTCGCCCGCGAGTTTCCCGGTGCGGATGGCGACGTGGTCGCCGCCCTCGTGGAACGCCGAGGTGGTACCCATCGCGCCGCCGACGACGGCGATGCCGGCCGCGGTCGGGGAGTCTATCGGCCGCGTCGAGGAGATCGAGTACGTCTCCGTCCCCTTCGACTTCCCGTACCCCTCCTCGACGACCGGGAAGTCCGATTCGACGTCGTACTCGTCGCCGTAGAGGTCCTCCAGGAGCCGCCGGATGTACTCGCTGCCGTTCGGTATCGACTCGTCGTCCTCGCGGAGGAGGCGATAGTCGCTCGCGTCGATCCCCTCCATGTCCATCCCGATGGGCATCGTGAGCCCGACGCGCGCGACGTCGTCCGCGTTCGGGAACACCCACGGGTAGGCCGTCTCGCCCGGCATCCACCCCCACCAGAACTTGATGCTGCGCGAGTCGAGGACGCCCTCCGGGAACTTCCGGTACTCCTGGTAGGCGATGTGGTTCGTCTTCGGCGGGCTCAGGCGCTCGCTCGCCGACTCGTCGGCGGGGAGGAACCGGTCGAGGACGGGGATGGTGACGCGGCGCTGCGGGCCGTCCGCGAGGATCACGTACTCAGCCGTCCACTCCTCGCCGTTCGAGAGCGTGAGCGTGTGCTCGTGGCCGTCCGAGAGGTCCGTCTCGACGTCCGTGACGCTGTCCCCGACGCGGTAGTCCGCGCCCGCGTCCTCCGCGCGCTCGCGGAGCCAGTCGTCGAGTTTCGCGCGCTGGAACGTGAAGCCGAAGCCGTCGTACGACGACTCGATTCCGGTCCGGTCGACGGACACCGACTCCTCGGGACCGATGAACTCGGCGTCGTCGAGTTCGCACTGGACGACGCCCTCGGGGAGTTCGTCCACGTCGATGTCGGCGATGTCGACCCAGTAGTCGAGGAAGCCCGCGGCGTCGGTGGAGTCCGGTCCGAGGCGGTCCCGGTCCGCGCGCGGGACGCCGCTCTCGAAGACGACGGTCGAGGCACCCTCGGCGGCGGCGCGCTCGGCGGCCGACGTGCCGGCGGGTCCGCCGCCGACGACGGCCACGTCTACGTGGTTCATACCCACCCCCACTTCGCGCGCCGACTAAAAGGCTTCAACTCGCGGCGGGCCGCCCGCCGGTCGCCGCGGACCCACCGACCCGCGTCGAGTCAGAACCGCGCTCGACCGACCCGGCGAAAAGCGCCGCGACAGCGTGTATCGCGTATGAATCTTCTGCCCGCGGCCGAAAGGACTAATCCGACTCCCGTGGTGGGACCCGGTGTCATGTCGGCCGATACGGACGGCCTGCGCGAGGTCTTCGAGACCGTCGCGGGCACCGACGAAGTCGTCGAGGAACAGCACGAGGGAGTCGACCACGCAGCGGAGGTCCGCGACGAGAACGGCGCGGTCGCCCACGCCATCGACGACGGCCTCACCGAGGCCCTCGATGGCCAGGAGTCCGGCGGCGGCGCGTCCTTCGAGTGACCGCGCGACGGCGCGCACGACGAGAGTGCGTGACGCGCCGGTCCGTCACGGCCGCGGCGTAGCACTCATACGCGTTCGTGACCACGGTCGGATATGCGCGTCGAGAACTCCTTCATCGCGGTGGACGGCGTCGGCGAGCGCACCGAGCGGTCGCTCTGGGCGGACGGCGTCCGTCACTGGGACGACTTCGACCCCGACCACCTCGGCGAGAAGACCGGCCGCGCGGTCGACGACTACATCGCGGCCGCCCGCGAGCGCCTCGCCGCGGGCGACGCCGACTTCTTCGCGGAGACGCTCCCCGACGGCGAACTCTGGCGGACCTACGAGAACTTCGCCGAGAACGCCTGCTTCTTCGACATCGAGACGACGGGCCTCGACGCCGCGACGAACGACGTGACGACGGTGAGCTTCCACCGCGGCGGCGAGACGACGACGCTCGTCCGCGGCGACGACCTCACCGCCGCGAACGTCCGGGCGGAACTCGACGCCGCGGACCTCCTCGTCTCCTTCAACGGCAAGCGCTTCGACGCGCCCTTCATCGAGTCGAGTTTCGACCTCGACGTCACGACGCCCCACCTCGACCTCATGTACCCCTGCAAGCGCCTCGACCTCACCGGCGGGCTGAAGCAGATCGAGTCCGAACTCGGCCTCGACCGGGAGGGCGTCGAGGGCGTCGACGGGCGCGAGGCCGTCCGACTCTGGCACCGCTACGAGCGCGAGAACGACGAGGCCGCCCTCGACCGGCTCGTCGAGTACAACCGCTACGACACCGTGAACCTCCGCGCGCTCGCCGAGCGCGTCACCGCCGGCCTCCACGAGCGCGCGTTCCCGGGCGAATGAGTCGACCGTAGCGCTTTCGGCGGTAGCGTCCGTGGAGTCACAGTATGGCTGCTCGTCCGCCCCCGAGCGACGACACCGACGACGAACCGACGGTCGTAACGTTCGGCATCGCGGCCGTCGAGGAGTTCCTCGACGGCGCGGATTTCTCCTACCCGGTCGACCGGCAGACGGTCGTCGACACGACCGGCGACCCCGAGGTCCCGGTCGACACCGGCGGACGCACGCTCGCGCTCTCGACGGCGCTCGAACGCACCGAGCGGCGGCGCTACGAGTCGCGCCGCGACCTCCTGAACGCCCTCCACCCCGTCTTCGAGGAGGCGCGCCAGTCGAGCCCCGGCGGTATCGTGGGCTTCGTGCGCTCGCTCATCCCCTCGTTCTGACGCTCCGGCTCCGCACGCCCTACCCCTCGCACTCGAACCCCAGCCGAACGCCTCATCTCCCACGGACGCGTCCGGGACGGCGTGGTCGTCGTCGACATCCCCTGTCCGGTGTGTGCGCGTACCGATGCCGTCGAGAAACGCGGTCTCAACGCGTACTACTGTCGGGCGTGCGAGCGGGCGTTCGACGCGGACGCGATCCGATAGGCCGACCGTCACTCGCGGTCGTCGACGACGCGGTCGAACAGCGGCGCGACGGTGTCCGCGACGCCGTACTCGTCGAGGTGGAGGTGACAGCGCCCGCCGTCGGTCGTGACGTGCGAGAGGAAGGCGTGGAGGAACCGGAAGAGCGCGCGCTCGTCGTCCGCCCCGTCGAGCGGCGGCACCGCGTCGAGACAGACGTGGTACGCGGGCGTCTCGCCGACGGACGCGAGCGTGCTCGTCGCGTCCGAGACCGCGATACCGAGTTGCGAGGGCGTCATCCCGGCGAAGACGCCGTCCTCGTACCAGTCGTTGACGTCGACGACCGGGGTCTCGTCGAACAGCGCGCGTAGCCGATAATCGGCGTCGGTCGCGAGCGACCGGCACGTCCGCTCGTGGCGGTCGGCGTCGCGGCCGACGACGAGGACGGTGTCCGCCGAGCGCTCGGCGGGTCCACCGGCGTCGGCGACGTCGTCGTCCACGGCGGGTCGGTCCGAGGGGGGAGTCACGGTGGTGCACGTTCTCAACACGGTCCCAAAAAGAGCGGGGAAAGTCGCCGTCAGCCGTCCACGTCCCGCCCGGCGAGCCACGCCGCGAGGCCGTCCGGGCCCGCCGTCTCCGCGTGCGAGACGTAGTACGTCGCGCAGGCGTTGGCGAGCGTCAGCGCCTCGCCGAGCGTCCAGTCGGCCGCGAGCGCGTACGCCAACCCCGCGCTGAAGCGGTCGCCGCCT
This sequence comes from Halarchaeum rubridurum, assembly GCF_014647115.1. Lineage (GTDB taxonomy): Archaea > Halobacteriota > Halobacteria > Halobacteriales > Halobacteriaceae > Halarchaeum > Halarchaeum rubridurum. The sequence goes on along the minus strand of NZ_BMOO01000005.1, from coordinate 211,720 downwards.
CCCGTGTAGCGGCGCGCGTCGACCGCGAGGTTCGGACACCGCGTCGTCCCTTCCGCGTCGCGCGCCACGGCCGCGTCCACCCCGTGCAACACCGCGAGGGAGAGGTCACCGCGCTCTCGGACGCGTTCGAGACGCGCGGCGTCGCTCACCTCCCCGTCCGTGCCGGCCGCGTCCGACTCACCGCCGAGCGCGTCCGCGAGGAAGTCGAGCTCGTCGTCGTTGACGCTCAACGCGACGTCGAACCCGTCGAGTGCCGCGAGCGCGTCGAGGAACGGCCCGACGGCGTCGCGCTCGCACACCGTCACGTCGCCGGGGTCGAGGACGAGCCACCGGCGGCCGTCCGCGCGCGGCGTCAGCGTGCCGGCGCCGTCGCCTCCGCACGCGTCGACCTCGGTGTCGTCGCTCGTCTCACCCGTTCCACCACCATCGCCGCTATACGCCGTTCCGTCGCCACCGTCGCCACGCTCCGCCCCGCGTTCGCGCTCCGCGAGCGCCCGCAGCGCCGCCGTCCCGTTCGCGGTCGACGCCCAGTTCGTCCACACGACCGCGTCCGCCTCGAACGGGCCCGTCTCCGCGTCCGCGTCGGCGACGGCGTCGAGGGCGTCGAGACACCAGTCGGCGACGTCCGGCGACTCCTCCGTGAACATCACGGCGTCGTCGTCGAACTCGAAGACGGCGACGTCCGCCGGGCGACCCATCGAGCGCGTCCGGAACGGGAGGCCGTCGAAGACCGCGTGGTCGAGGTGGCCGTAGAGCGTCGTCGTCGCGCCGAGCGCGTGGAGCTGTCGCGCGGCGTTCACCGCCTGGCCGCCGGGAGCCGTCCCCTCGTGGTCGACGAGGAACGACTTCGCGTGCCCCGTGGCGATACGCCGGCCGAGGTCCCGGCGCGTCTCGACGTCCCCCGCGGCGTCCTCGACCGCGTACCGACGGTCGACGCTCCCGTCCGGCAGGCACGTCACCGAGACGTCCGCCGCGCGACCGAGCGCGTCCGCGATGTCCTCCATCTCCACTTACTCCGCCCGCTCCGCGATGGCCTCGGCGGCCTCGACGAACCCGCCCGCGTACGACGCCTCGGTCACGTTGTCGGCCGCGGCGAGCGCGTGCTCGTCCGCGTTCGACACCGCGTAGCTCGTCCCCACCTCCTCGAACATGTGCGCGTCGTTGCGCGAGTCGCCGACCGCCGCGAAGTCGGTCACGTCGTAACCGAGTCGGTCCGCGACGTCGCGCAGCGCACGGCCCTTGCTGATATTCGGGGCCTTCACGTGGTAGGCGTAGCCCGTGTCGACGACTTCGAGTCCCTCGGCCTCCGCGAGGCGTCGCAGGGGGGCGAGCGGCCGGTCGCGGCTCACCGCGACCTCCGTCTCCCGCCACCGGTTCGTCAGGTCGACGCCGCCCCACCCGAGGTCGTACCCCTCGTCGCGGTAGGCGTCCGCGACGCGCTGTGCGCCCGCGCGGTCCCCGTGCACGACGAGGTCGTCGCCGACGAGCGAGACGCCGCCGTTCTCCGCGATTACCGCGCGCTCGATGGCGAGGAAGTGCGCGAGCGCCACCGGGTACGGGAACGCCTTCCCGGTCGCCACGACGACCGGCGACGCCCACGCCTGCAGGACGTCGAACACCCGCGGGTCGATAGCGCCCGCCCCATCCGTCAGCGTGCCGTCGATGTCGACGGCGAGGGGTGGAACCATGCCCGGAGGAGGGGCCCGCGGCGACAAAACCCCCGCGGATGCGCCGACGAGCGAGCGCGCTCACGTCCCGTTCGCGTGTCTGCGGCGACGAAGTCGCCGCGTTACTCGCGGCTCCCGGTTCGCCGCTCGTTCGTTCGGCGACTCCCTATCGGTCGTCCCTGCTCACGGGTCGCGTCGCTCCCCGTTCGCGTGTCCGCGGCGACGAAGCCGCCGCGTTACTCGCGGCTCCGGTTCGCCGCTCGTTCGTTCGGCGACTCCCTATCGGTCGTCGCCTACTCCCCTTTCTCGAACGCCGCCGCCCGCAGCTCCTCGTCGCGGTCCGTCTCGACGTCGAGCGCCGGCACGGACGTCGGTTCGTTCTCCTCGTCGACGGCGACGTAGACGAAGGAGGACTCCGTCGTCTGCTCGCGCTCGCCCGTCCGGGGGTCCTCGCCGAACGCCTGCAGGCGGACCTTCAGGCTCGTCGAACCGACGTCGTAGACGTACGCGCGGATGACGACGATGTCGCCGACGGGCACCGGCCGGATGAAGTTCATCCGGTCGATGCTCGCCGTCAGACACGACTCGCCGGCGTGGCGCATCGCGCTCATCGCGCCCACCTCGTCCATCCACTTCATCACGTTCCCGCCGTGGACGGCGTCGTAGTTGTTCGCGTGGTTCGGCTGCACGCGGTTCCGGTTCTCGATGTAGGTCTCGGAGACGGTCGCCATACACCCGCTGCGTGATGCACCCCCAAAAGCCGGCCGCCGCCGGTCAGATTCGCCACCCGCGCGGCGTGTCGTTCAGCCGCTCGCACCCCGACTCGGTGACGACGACGAGGTCCTCGATTCGGACGCCCCACGCGTCCTCGACGTAGATGCCGGGCTCGACGCTGAACACCATCCCGGCCTCCAGGGGCGTCTCGTTCCCGGCGACGATGGTCGGTGGCTCGTGGACGTCGAGACCGACGCCGTGGCCGGTGCGGTGGAGGAACGCGTCGCCGTAGCCCGCGGCCGCGATGACGTCGCGCGCCGCGGCGTCGACCTCGCCCGCCGGCACGCCGGGTTCGACGGCGTCCACGGCCGCGCGCTGGGCCGCCACGACCGCCTCGTGCGCCGCGGCGTACCCCTCCGGCGGGTCGCCCGCGAAGACGACCGTCCGGGTCTGGTCGCTCGGATACCCATCCATCAGCGTCCCGAAGTCGAGCGTGACCGGGTCGCCCGCCTCGATAATCCGCTCGCCGGGCTCGTGGTGCGGATTCGCGGCGTTCGGCCCCGACGCGACGATGGTCGGGAACGCCGTCCCGGTCCCGCCGTGCGCGTCGAGGCGCGTCTCGATCCGGCGCGCGAGCTCGCGCTCGGTGTCGCCGACGACGTCGTCGCCCCACTCGCGGACGTCGCGCATCGCTCGGTCGGCGGCGCGCCCCGCACGCCGCAGGGCGTCGATTTCGGCGTCGTCCTTCCGGGCGCGCAGCGGCCCGAGCACCGCGTCGGCGAGGCCGAACGTGCAGTCCGGCCGGAGCGTCTGGAGGTCGAGGACGAAGCGGGCGGCCATCTCGGGGTCGAGCAACACCTCGCCGCCCGCGACGCCGCAGTCCGCGAGCGCGTCGTCGACGACGGCGAGGGGGTCGTCCGCGTCGCCCCACGTCCGCACGTCGGCGACGGCCGCGTCGGCCCGTGCGCGCGCCCCGTCGAGTTCGGGGACGACGAGGACGGGGTCGCCTTCCGCCGGGACGAACAGGAAGGCGTGGCGCTCGCCGGCGTCGGCCGCGTAGTCGACGAGGTAGGCGGTGTTCGCGCCCGGCGTGAGCGCGAGCGCCGCCGCCCCGCGCTCGCGGAGGGCGACCCGCGCGGCACGTATCCGGTGGTCATTGGACGCTCGCATACGCCGCGCTTGGACGGGCGCGGACAAGAACCCTCGACTCGCCGGCGACTCGCGTCCCGCGACGCACGCCGCGCACCCGCGACGCACACGCTCGCCCGTGACGAGTCCGCGCCCGGTCGTCCCGTCGCTCGTCGCGCGTCGCGCGAACCGCCCGACGGCGCGCGCCCCGTCGCGTCCCATCTTAATTCAAGCAGGGAATCCCGGCCTTTAGGCCGGGAGGGAATGCGACTATCAAATGTACAACTGCCGTCGGTGGCCGGGTCGAACCCCCAACCGAAAGTCATAGTGTGTTCAAGCACCTATTAGCAGGTAACGCGGGCTGTGCCTGCGTCGGCCGACGTGGTTTCGCTGAACTATACTCGTCCGGTCCCCCGCCGGATGACCGCTTGGGTGAGAGCCGTCCCGAGAAACCGGACGGCAATGACACGCTTGCGGATGGGAGTGCCCGTGACAGCACTGCAGGGCACTCCGGGCCAAGGCAGGGACCCTGCCGTCTGAGGCTCGGAACGACGCGCCCTGAAACCTCTCTCGGCACCGTGCCGGGGTTCTCACTGTGTGGGAAGCCCCGCCGTTCACGGCGGGCGAGGATGTCACCACGCTTTTGCTCCCGCCGGACCCACTCCGCCGTAATGCGTTCCACCCTCAGCTCCCGGGTCTTCGAGGCGGTCGGGTCGCGCTCGCGCGAGTTCCTCGGCGGCGTCGTCGGCTGCGTCGGGCTCCTCCACTTCGTCGCGTGGGTCTCGGTCGGCGACGGCGTCGGGTCGCGCGCCGCGCTCGAAGCCGGCGACCTCGCCCTCGCCGGCACCGGCCTCGTCGGCTACGCGAGCGCCCACCCCGCGTACGTCCTCGCGTTCGTCGCCGGCATCGCCGTCCTCCTCTCCGCCCGGCAGTGAGCGACGAGCGCGGGTGGCGCGGCGTCCTCGTCGTCGCGCTCTGGCAGGTCGTCGCCAGCCTCTGCTACTACTCCGCGTTCCCCGCGACCGACGCCTTCCAGACCGCGTTCTCCCTCTCCGGCGTCGAAGTCGGGTTGGTCATCACGACGCTCACGCTCGGCTACACGCTGATGCTCTTCCCCGCGGGCGCGCTCGTCGACGCCTACGGCGACCGCCCCGCGATGGTCGGCGGCCTCGCCGGCCTCGCCCTCGGGGCCTTCGGCGTCTCCTTCGCCACGAGCTACGCGACGCTGCTCGTCGCCGTCTTCGTCCTCGGGGCGGCGTACGCGACCGCGATGCCGTCGACGAACGTCGCGGTCGCCGAGCGCGCCCCCCGCGGGTCGTACAACCTCGCCGTCGGCATCAAGCAGGTCGGCGTCACGCTCGGCTCCGCGCTCGCGGCGTTCGTCGTCGCCGGCCTCGCCGCCTACGCTCTCGGCTGGCAGCTCGGCTTCCTCGTCGCCGCGGCCGCCGCGGGCGTCGTCGGCGTCGGCTTCCTTCTTTCCTACGAGGGCAGCGGCGGCACCGGCTCCCTCTCCTTCCCCGACGTCGGCGCGCTCTGGGGGAACCGGCCCCTGATGGCGCTCGCCGCCGGCGGCTTCTTCGTCGGGGCCGCCGTCTTCACCACGACGGGCTACGCCGTCCCCTACCTGGAGGCCGACACGACCGCGACGGCCGCCGTCGCCAGCGTCGTCCTCGGCGTCACCCAGCTCACGGGGAGCGTCGGCCGGATCGGCGCGGGCGCGCTCGCCGACCGCGTGCGCGGGACGGCCGCCACGGCCTCCATCCGCGTCCTCGCCGCCCAGTCCGGCCTCGGCGCGGTGACGATGGCCGCCATCCCGTTCCTGGCGATGCCGGGCGCGGCCGTCGGCTTCGCCGTCCTCGGCCTCGGCATCCTCGGCGTCACCGGCCTCTACCACGGCGCGCTCGTCGCGCTCGCCGGCGAGGGCGAATCCGGCGCGGCCACCGCCGCCGGTCAGACGACCATCAACTTCGGCGGTCTCGTCGTCCCGCCCGCCTTCGGTTATCTCGCCGACACCGCGGGCTACGCCGCCGGCTGGGACCTCCTCGCCGTCTGCATCGCCCTCGGCGTCGCCTGCGCGCTCGTCGCCGGCCGCCTCGCGCTCGCGGCCGAGTGACGGGCCCGCGAGCCGCGCGACTTTTGCGCGTCGCCCCCGTCCGCTCGGGTGTGACACCCACGACCACCGGGACGTACCGCGTCCGCTCGCGGGCGGCCGACGGACGCCTCCGCTGCGTCTCCCTCGACGACGGCGAGGCGGTCGACGTCGCGTCCGCCGAGGGCCTGCGCCCCGGCTACCGCTTCGACGGCGACCTCGCGTGGGACGACGGGACGGCGCGCGTCGTCGATTACGAAATCACGGACCGCACGCTCTTCGCGTACGCGGACGGCGTCGCCAACCTCTTCGAGGCCGCCCTCGACACGTGGGAGGACGCCCGCCGCGAGAACAGCGGCGTCAACGCCCGCCCGACCTACGACCAGTCGGGCGAGCCCAACGGCGCGGTCTACACCTTCGCCGAGCAGGCCGGCGAGCGCGACGTCTACGCCGAACTCCGCGACGGCACCGCGCCGCTCGAACCACTCATCGCGCGCTTCCGCGACGGCGAGGCGGGCTTCGACGCCCCGAACGAGGTCTTCGTCCTCCGGCCCGCCACCCACGGCTTCGTCCTCGTCTACCTCGTCGCCGAGAAGGGCGGCGTCCTCGCCGACACCGTCCGCGACACCTACGGTTGTCCGCGGCCGGACGACCCCGAATCCTGAGGCCCGGCGAGGCGCACGAGGTCCGCGAGCGTCCGGTTCACCGGCGCGGGGAGGTCGTGCTCGACCGCACGCGCGACCACCGCGCCGTGGAGCGCCTCGACCTCCGTCTCCCGCCCCGCCTCGAGGTCCTGGCGCATCGAGGAGACGTTCGATGCCGTCCGCTCGGCGACCGTCACGGTCTCCTCGACCGGGTCGTCGACGGCGACGCCCTCCGCGCGGGCGACGCGCGCGGCCTCCGTGACGGCGCGTTTGAGAAGTCGTCGTCCAGAGTCGCGCTCGGCGAGCGCGCCGTTCTCGACGCGTGCGAGCGCCGTCGCCGCGTTGATGCCGACGTTCACGAGCACCTTGTGCCAGAGCGCCGTCCGCGGCGCCGCGACGACCTCGGTGTCGACGCCCGCCGCGGAGAGCGTCCCCGCGAGGCACGCGGGCGCGTCGTCGCTCGGCCCGCACCACCGCCCGAGTCGGGTGTCGCCGACGCCCGCGTGCCGGACGAGCCCCGGTTTCTCGACGAACGCACCGTGGCTCGTCGTCCCCGCCAGCACGGAGTCGAAGCGGGCCGCGAGCGCCTCGGCGTTCCCGAGGCCGTTCTGGAGCGTGGCGACGTGTGCGCCCGCGAGCGCATCGCGCCACTCGTCGGCCGCGTCCGCGGTCGCGTGGCTCTTCACGAAGACGAGCGCGGCGTCGAGCGCCGGCGCCTCCGCGGGGTCGGTGACGACGTCGATGTCCACGACCTCGCGCTCCCCGTCGGCGCGCTCGATCCGCAGGCCGCGCTCGCGGACCGCCGCGACGTGGTCGCCGCCGTGCGCGAGCAGCGTCGTCTCGACGTCGGCCGCCGCGAGCAGGCCCGCGAACAGCGATCCCATCGACCCCGCGCCGAGCACCCCGACGTGCATACCCGTCCCCTCGCGGCGTCGGCCGGTGAGCCTTGCGGTGTCCGCGCGTCCCGGCGCGCCCCGGCACGGGGCGGTCGCGGGACCGTCACGGAACCCCGTGGGGGCGCCCTCGGGGCGGGAAGCTATTTCCCGCCGGGTCGACAACGGGACGCACGAATGGACGACCGACGCGGCGACGACCGGGGCCAGCTCATCCTCATCGCCGGCGTCGGCATCGCGGTGGCGCTCGTCGCGCTCGCGCTCGTCCTCAACAGCCTCGTCTTCACGCAGTACCTCGCCACGAAACCGACCGCGGACGGGGGCGACGCCATCGCCTACGAGCACGCCGTCGAGGACGGCGTTCGCGGACTGGTGTCGGCGGCGAATGTGCGTGATTATGGGGCAGAAGCACCCGTTACCGTCCGCAAAGGGACACACTCACTCTCCGATCTCCTCACCCAGCAGTATGGCGCGTACGGAACACTCGTCAACGCAACGGTACACGTCACACCCGGAACGAGTGTCCATCAAGCTCAGAATCGAAGCTTTACTAATAAAGCTCACGAGGGGAACTGGCCGCTATTCTCGAATGCCCTCGACGTCCGTGGGTTCCGGATGAACGTCAGCACGGTGGACGCCGACAGCGTATCCCGCGCGTTCGCCCTCAATGTCGCGCTCGAAAGCGGCATCGTACAGCCTGTCGCGATCTACGCGAACGCGTCCGGGGACGGGATCGTCGTCAACGACACGCTAGTCGGGAAGACGTGTCGCGCGGGCGAACCGACGACGATCGACTTCGCGAACGGGACTGTTGGCGGCGACGACTGTCCGGCGCTGGACTTCCTCAACGGGGCGAACATCACGCGCGTGACCGTCGAGAACGGGAGTCGCGCGAGTGGTCGGTACGTCGTGGTAGTAAAGCGGGCGGACGGAACGGCCGTTACGTCCACGTCTAACTATTACGAGACACCGAATCGCTCACCGTACGCCGTGTCGGCCGTCTACGCGGCGACGGTGAACGCGGCGTATGTCTCGCCAGACGTGACGTATCGGACGGACATCCACATAGAACCGAAGGCATTCGGGACTGTGACGGCCAGCTACCACGCGGACGACGAACCTGACGGCGGTGGCACCGACGACATCCGCTACGGCGTCATTCCGAAGACCGGAGGACTAGTCTTCACTGATAGCACTGCGTCGACGAACCTCTCAGTTGTGTCCGCCACTGGCCGTATAACGCGCCTCCCGCCAACGACCGCCACGGTCATCGGGCCGCAGGAGTACGACTTCACCGGCGATGGTTATCTCGACGTTCCGTACACGGACGGCAGCGGCACCATCTACCTCGCAAACGAGAGCGGATCAATGCGACTACCGGTATCGAACGCCGAGGACTCCTCATCCCTCCTCGCCGTCGGGAGCTGGAACGGGAGTGCTCCTTCGATATTTTACGCCGGCGGCGACAAGGTTCACCGGATTAACCCCGGAACGGGAGTAGCACACACTCTCTTCAGTGACTATGACACCGACAGTATTTCGGCTATCGCTGGCGTCGGCGATATCGATGCCGATGGAGAACCGGAGTTCGTCTACCTCGACGGGAGTAGTACCATCTCATATCGTGAGACGAACCCGGCCGACCAAGAGACGAACGGCGAAGTGCAGGGCATCGGGGGATACGGTGTCGGAGCACCGGCCGACTTCGCGAACGATAGCACCGCTGCCGTCGTTCCGTACGTCGACTCGTCCGGCTACGTCTCGTACGTCAATGCGAATATCGATTCGCAAAAGCTGCTTACCGATATGAAAGCCGCAAAAGTACCGCTCACGACGTACGACGTCGACGGCGACGAGGAGTTAGAGATAGTCTTCGTCCGTTACAGCGACAATCAACTGTGGTACGTCGACAACGTTGTCGATGCGCCGACCCCGAAACAGTTTGAGAACGCTACCGGCGGCGCAATAGTCGTGGATAAGGATACAGGGGTCGCTTGAACGGCAAGCCGAAGCCGGTTTACTATATCGGCGTCGCCTAAAACGCCCTACCCCTCGATCTCGCGGAACGCGTCCTCGAAGTCCTGCATCTCCATCAGCTCCTCGTCAACCACGTCCTCCAACTCCGTCTTCCGGTCCGCGAGTCGCTGGTACTCGTCGCTCTCCGAGCGCTCCTCGGGGGAGAGTTCGGCCTCCAAGGTGGCGACCTTCTCGGAGACGGCGAAGTACTCCTGTACGTCGTCGTCGTAGTCGGCGCGCGCGAGGAGGCGCTCAACGACGTCAACGACGTCCTCGCGGGTGACGGGCTTCACGAGGTACTCGTCGAAGCCCATGTCGACGATGTCGACGTCGGGTTCGACGGCGGTGAGCATGGAGACCCGAACGTCGTAGCCGGCCTCGCGGATACGGTCGAGCACCTCGCCGCCGGACATGTCGGGCATGCGGCGATCAAGGAGCACGACATCGACGGCGTCGTCGATGGTTTCCAGGGCGCTCTCGCCGTCGTATGCGGTGCGGACGTCGTAGTCGTCGCGGAGCCAGATGGCGTAGGTGTCGGCGAGATCCTGATCGTCGTCGACGGCGAGGACGGTGGGGAGACCGCGCTCGTCCGCATCGGAGGCGTCGCCGTGGCCCGGATCGTCGTCGGATGGCATAGTGAGGGGGGAGTGGGGGAGGTCGCGTTGGGGCTAGTACGTCCGCCCGGCAGTATAGTCTTATGGCTTTCCCGCCGCGGTTTCACGCTGCCCGCGTGTGCGCGGCGGGAGACGTCGAGCGCGGCCGCGGGTGTGTCCGGACACGGAGGCGGGGAACGGGGTGAGTCCCGAGCCGTCAGGCGTCGGCGCGTTCGAGCGTGACTTCGAAGACGGCCCCGCGCGGGTCGTTGTCGCGGACGGTTATCTCCCCGCCGTAGCGCTCGACGGCCTCGGCCACGAGGTAGAGCCCGAAGCCGTCCCCGGGGTTTTGCAGGCCCTCCATCCCCTTCTCGAAGATGCGTTCCTTCTCGGCGTCCGGGACCCCCGGCCCGTCGTCGCGGACGGCCACGGTCACCGTCTCGGGGTCGACCGACGCCGCCACCCGGACCGTCGGGTGCTCGCGGTCGTTGTGCTGGACGGCGTTCGTCAGGAGGTTCGCGAGCACCTCCCCGAGGAGGTCGTCGGCGAGGACGTCGAGCGCCGGGAGGTCGCCCTCGACGGCGATGTCCGCCCCCGGGTAGTCCCCGCGCACCCGCTCGACCTCGTCGGCGAGGACGTCGTCGAGCGCGACCGGGCGGAGGTCGGGGTCGTCGGCGACGACAGCGTTCGTGAACGAGCGCATCGTCTCGACGCGGGTAATCATCTCCTCGACGCGCGCCGCGGCCGTCCGCCGGTGCTCCGCGTACGCGTCCTCGACGTGTCCGTCGAGCAGGTCGAGGCGGCCCCGGACGACGTTCATCCCGTTCAGGAGGGTGTGACGGAGCACGCGGTTGACGAACTCCAGGCGCTCGCGTTCCGCGCGGACCTCGCGGTCGCGGGCGATGCGCGCGAGCGTCTCCGCGGCGTGCGTCCCGAGGAGGTCGCCGACGCGCCGGTCGCGGTCGTCGAACGACCCCGTCGTGCCGAGTTGGACGACGCCGCGGTCGCCGATGGGGATGGTGAGCACCGCCCGGTCGTCGGCGGTCGTGACGACCGAGCGCTCCCGGGCGACGGCGTCCTCCAGCGCCCCGATGGCGTCGGCGGCGACGACGTCCCCGTCCGTCTCCCGCGAGGCGACGACGTCGCCGTCGACGACGACGCACGCGACCTCGCTGTCGAACGTCTCGGTCGCGGCGTCCAACACGACGTCCGCGACGGCGGCCGCGTCGTCGACGTCCGCGAGGTCGGAGACGACGCGGTGGAGGTACTCGACACGGTTCCGGTCCGCGATTTCCTCGTGGAGGCGCTTGCGGTCCGTGATGTCCGTGTAGACGGCGTACGCCTCCCCGGGCGGGTCGAGGGGAACGAGCCGGAGCAGGAAGCGCCGGGGGCCGTCGGCGGTGTCGCGCGTGACCTCGGTCTCGAAGGACTCGCCGTTGCGGACGCGGCGCTCGAAGTCCGGGACGCGCGTCTCGCCCTCGCCGCCGGGAACGATGAGGTCGGCGAGCGGCCGGCCGACGACGTCGGCCTCGTCGTAGCCGAAGGTCTCCTCGAAGGCCTCGTTGGCGGCCCGCGCGACGGGTCCCCGCTCCCGGTAGGCGACGTGGAGGACGCAGTCGGTCGTCCCCTCGAAGAGCGCCGCGAGGTGTTCGCGCTCGGCCCCCGCCTCGTCGGTGGCGGCCGCGTCGGCGTCGGCCCCGTCGGCACGACGCCCCCGGCGGACGTCGTAGACGCCGGCGAGCAGACCGCCGACGCCCGCGGCCGCGACGGCGTTGGCGGTAATCGCGTACGGGCGCACGCCGTCCGCGGCGAGGCGGCCGAGGCCGAACAGCCACGCGTGGAGGGCGGCGACGACCGCGACGGCACCGAGACACCAGCCCACGACCCGGCGGCTCTCCCCGGGGCGCGTCCCCCCGGCGGCGAGCCAGTACGCGACCGCGACGAGGAGGACACCGCAGAGCGTCGGGAGGGCGTTCTCGGCGAGTGTCGGGAGCGCGGCCGCTCCGCGACCGGCGAAGAGGACGAGGTCGACGACCGGGACGGCGAGCGCGACGAACCCGGCGATTCCGAGGGCGAGCGGGCCGAGGCGGTCGATCACCCGTCGGCGCGGCTTCATACTCACTCGCCTCGCCGAACGCTCCAAAAGGTTGTGGCACCCCGGGCGTCACAGCGTTAACTCGGGTCCGTGGCAATACTGGAAGAAGCCGGTGGTTTATAGGGAGCACGCCGCGGAATGGCGTACCATGGACTTACACGGACGGAGCGTTCGGCAGGACGTCCGCGAACTGGGGGAGCTGCTCGGCGACGCCGTCGAGCGCCACGCCTCGCCGGCGGCGTTCGATGCCGTCGAGGACGCCCGGACGGCGGCGATCGACTATCGACGCGGCGACGCCGCGAGCCGGGAGGCCCTCCAGCGGCTCGTCGAGGCGAACGACGAGGCCGTCAACGCCTCGGTCGCCCGCGCGTTCACCACCTACTTCGAGCTCGTGAACCTCGCGGAGGAGCGCGAGCGCGTCCGCTCGCTCCGCGAGGGCGAGGACGCGGGGACGCTCGCCGACGGCCTCCCCGCGGCCGTCGAGACCCTCGCCGAGCGGGGCGCGAGCGCGGACGACGTCGCCGACGTCCTCGACGCGGTCCGTGTCGTCCCGACCTTCACCGCCCACCCGACGGAGGCCCGCCGCAAGACCGTGAAGGCGACGCTCGTGCGCGTGACGGACCTCCTCGAAGAACTCGACCAGCACCGCCTCACCGAGCGCGAGCAGGCGAACAAGCTCGCGCGCCTCGACGCGCTCGTCGAGAGCCTCTGGACGACCAAGCAGGTGCGCGACAGACGCCCCGAGCCCTTCGACGAGGCCCGGAACGTCCACTGGTACCTCGCCAACGCCATCTTCGACCAGATTCCCGAGGTGTACGACCGCCTGGAGAACGCCCTCGCCGAACAGTACGACGACCCGCCCGCCGTCCCCGAAATCCTCGACTTCCGCTCGTGGGCGGGGAGCGACCGCGACGGCAACCCCTACGTCACCCCGGAGGTGACGAGCAAGACCCTCGAGCGCCAGCGCCACATCGTCGTCGAGAAGTACCGCGAGGCGCTCGACGACGTCTCCGGCGTGCTCAGCCAGGACGCCTCGCGGATGGACCTAGAGCAGGTCGAAGAGTCGCTCAACCGCGACGCCGAACGCGTGCCGTCGCTCGTCTCGGAGACCCGCGAGCGCTACCCGGACGAACCGCTGCGTCAGAAGGTGCTCGTCATGTGGCGTCGCCTCGCGCGCATCCGCGACGTCCGTCCCGGCGGCTACGACGACGCTGATGAGTTCCTCGCGGACATCGACGTCGTCGAGGACGCCCTGCGCGCGAACGGCGCGGACCGCATCGCCGACGAGTACCTCGACCCCCTCGAACGGCAGGTCCGTACCTTCCGCTTCCACCTCGCCAGCCTCGACCTCCGCGACCACCAGGAGATGCACACCGGGACGCTGGAGGAGACCCTCGAACGCGAGGGCGTCGACTACGCGGGGATGGACGAGGACGAGCGCGTCGAGTTCCTCACCGAGGCGATGCTCCAGGAGGAGGCCGTCCTCGACCTCGCGGACACGGAGGGACTCTCCGAGGAGGCGACGCGCGTCTGCTCGCGCTTCGACGCGCTCGGCGACTGGCACGACGAGTACGGCGAGGCCGCCATCGACACCTACTGCATCAGCATGACCGAGCGCCCGAGCCACGTCCTCGAAGTGCTCTTCTTCGCGGACCAGGCGGGCGTCGTCGACCTCCCCGGGCACTGCGGGCTCGACGTCGTCCCGCTGCTCGAAACGGAGTCCGCGCTCGGGAACGCCCGCGAGACGATGGAGACCCTCTTCGACAACGAGGCCTACAGCGCCGCCGTCGACGCCCGCGGGAACGTCCAGGAGGTCATGTTGGGGTATTCGGACTCGAACAAGGAGAACGGCTTTTTGGCCGCGAACTGGGCGCTCAACGAGGCCCAGCGGAAGCTCGCCGACATCACGGACGACCTCGGCGTCGAGCTTCGGCTCTTCCACGGTCGGGGCGGCTCGATCTCCCGCGGCGGCGGCCCGATGAACGAGGCCCTCCTCGCCCTCCCGCCCGAGACGGTCACTGGCGAGGTGAAGTTCACCCAGCAGGGCGAGTCCATCGCGGACACCTACGGCAACCCCTACATCGCCGAGCGGAACCTCGAACAGATGCTGAACGCCCAGCTCCGCGCGCGCTACGACGCGGTCTCGCGGGGCGAGCGCGACGTCGCGAGCGACCGGGGCGACGACATCGACCCGGAGTGGGTCGAGGCGATGGAGACGATGGCGCCCGCGGCCCGCGAGGCCTACCGGGGCCTCCTCGACACCGAGGGGTTCGTCTCCTACTTCGAGCAGGCGACCCCGATAACCGTCATCGAGGAGCTGAACATGGGTTCGCGGCCGGCGAGTCGCTCCGCGGAGCGCAGCGTCGAGGACCTGCGCGCCATCCCGTGGGTGTTCTCGTGGACCCAATCTCGCTGCGTCGTCCCCGGGTGGTTCGGCCTCGGTACCGGCATCGAGGCCTACCTCGACGACGGGGGTGACGTCGAGACGCTGCGGGAGATGTACGAGGCGTGGCCCTTCTTCCGCACGACAATCGACAACGCCTCGATGGCGCTCGCGCGCACCGAGATGGAGGTCGCCGCTGAGTACGCCGCGCTCGCCGACCCCGACCTCCGCGAGCGCATCTTCCCCACCATCGAGACCGAGTACGGGCGCGCGAGCGACGCCGTCCTCGACGTGCTGGAGTCCGAGGAGCTCGTCGGGCGCGACTGGCTCGCCGAGAGCCTCGAACGCCGCAACCCCTACGTCGACCCGCTCAACGCCCTCCAGGTCTCGCTCCTCCGACGGACCCACCGCACCGACGAGGCCGAGCGGACCCTGCGGCTCACCGTGAAGGGCATCGCGGCCGGGATGAAGAACACGGGGTAGGCGGAACCGAGCGAAGCGAGGTTCCGCCGAACGGCGAGCGGGACGGCACGACCCGCGAGCGGAACCGAGCGAAGCGAGGGTCCGCCGAACGGCGAGCGCGTGGAAAGATGCTCGGGCGCGTGTGACTCCGTCCCGCGGTTCTCGGCGTTATGGCCCGGGTTCCGCCGGTCTTAATCCGGGCCGTCGCCTCCATTCGGACACGAATGCCACCAGCCATCCGCGTCGAGGGTCTGGAGAAGGACTACGGCGACGTCCAGGCGCTCGACGGTCTCGACCTCACGGTCCCCGAGGGGTCGTTCTTCGGCCTCCTCGGGCCGAACGGCGCGGGGAAGACGACCTTCATCAACGTCCTCGTCGGCCTCGTCCGCAAGACCGGCGGCCGCGCGGAAGTGTTCGGTAACGACGTCGAGGCGGACTATCAGGGCGCACGCGACGCCATCGGGCTCGCCCCACAGGAGTTCAACGTCGACCGGTTCTTCCCCATCGAGGAGGTCCTCCACCACAAGGCCGGCTACCACGGCGTCCCCGAGGCCGAAGCCGAGGAGCGCGCCGTCGAGGCGCTCAAGCGCGTCGGTATCTACGACAAGCGCGACGTCCGCTTCGACTGGCTCTCCGGCGGGATGAAGCGCCGCTTCATGCTCGCGCGCGCCCTCGTCACGGACCCCGACCTCCTCATCCTCGACGAGCCCACGGCGGGCGTCGACGTGGAGTTGCGCCACGACCTCTGGGAGGTCATCACCGACCTGAACGACGAGGGGACGACGATTCTCCTCACCACCCACTACATCGAGGAGGCCGAACGACTCTGCGACGAGGTGGCGATAATCGACTCCGGGCGGAAGGTGACGGTGGCGACGCCGGACGAGCTCACGGAGAAGGGCAGCGACACCCTCACCGTCTACTGCGAGCGCGACGTCGGGGACGCCCCGGCGTTCGACGACGAGCGGGTCGAGAGCGTGACGGTCGAGGGCGACGCGCTCCGCGTCCGCGCGACGAGCGCGAGCGAGGTCGTCCCGAGCGTCCTCCGGCAACTCGAAGCCGCGGGCCACACCCCCCTCGACATCGACATCGAGCGCACCTCGCTCGAGGAGGTGTTCGTCGACCTGACGCGCCGCGAGGAGGGCGCGGACGACGGAGCGACGAGCAGGTCGAGCGATGGCGCGGGGAGCGGTAATGGAGACGCGGACGCGGACGGTGACGGCGACGGCGACGAGCGCGTCGCCGCGGAGGCGAGCCGATGAGCGAGAGCGGCCTCCTCTCCACGGGGACGAAGACGCTCACGAAGCGCGAGATACTGCGCTTCCTCCGGCGTCCCTGGAACACCTTCCTCCCGCCGTTCATCACGAACGTCCTCTACTTCTCCGTCTTCGGCGTCATCCTCGGCGCGCGTATCCAGGAGATACGCGGCGTCCCCTACATCCAGTTCATCCTCCCCGGCCTCGTCGTCCTCGGGGCCATCGGGAACGCCTTCGAGAACGCCTCGTTCTCCATCTTCCACGGCCGGTGGAACGAGTACATCCACGAGCCGCTGACGTCGCCGCTCTCCTATCGCTCGATGGTGTTCAGCTACGTCGCGTCGTCGGCGCTGCGCGGCATCATCATCGGCGTCCTCATCGCGGTCATCGGCGCGGTCTTCACGCCCGTCCACTCGCTCGCCCACCCGGTCTACGCCGTCGTCTTCCTGCTCGTGATCGCCACGCTGTTCGCGGGCCTCGGCGTCGTCGGCGGCCTCGTCGCCGAGGACTTCGACCACCTCACGGTCCTCAATCAGTTCATCCTCCGGCCGCTCGTCTTCTTCGGCGGCGTCTTCTACTCCCTCGACGCCCTCAGCGGCGCGGCGCTCACCGCCTCCTACCTCAACCCGATGGTCTACATGGTCAACGGCGTCCGCTACGGCGTCCTCGGGGTGTCCGACATCCCGGTGAACGAGGCCCTCGGCGTCCTCGTCGGCCTCACCGCCGTCGTCCTCGCCGTCGACGTCGCGCTCTTCAAGCGCGGCTACGGCCTCACCGACTGAAGCCCGGCGCGACGCGCACCCGCACGGGCCCGTCGGTATCTCCGTCGCTTTCGGTCCCGTCGCCCGCTCTCGCGTCCCCCTCCCCTTTCGTCGTGTCTCCCCGCCCTTTCGTTTCGCCGTCCGCGTCGTTTGCGAGCGTCACGTCCACCCCGAACGTTTCGAGCAGGGCCGCGTGCGTCTCCAGGTGCGCGGTCCGTTCGGGCGCGACGTACTCGCCGCCCGCGAGCGCCGCGAACGGGAGGAGCTGGTCCGCGAGGTGCGTATCGACGCTCGCCGCCGTCGCCTCGAAGGCCTCGAAGGCGGCGACGGCCTCGCGGGCGACGTCGTCTGCGGGTTTCCCGCGCTCCCCGAGCGCCGAGAAGCCCGCGCGGACCCCCGCGTACCGGGCGACGAGCGTCACGACCGACCCGGGCGAGTCCGCCGGCACGTACGCGACCGACGTCTCGCCGTCGCCGGGGAGGGCGTCGCGCGCCGCGTCCGCCTGCCGCTCGGCCACGTCGGCGTCCGCGAGCGACTCGCTCGCCACCGAGCGGACGTCGATTCCCCGACGCGCGCCGCGCGCCGAAAGCGAGAGCGAATCGAGGTCGGACGGCCGGAGCGTGAGCGTCACCGCGCCGCCGCCCGCGGGGTAGAAGCCGCGGCGCTCGCAGGTGAGCGAGGCGTCGAGGCCGTGCGCACGCAGGAGCGGGAGTTTCACGCACCGGAGGTAGTCGAGCGGCGGGGCCCAGCGGACGTCCGTCCCGCCGGTGACGGTCAACCGGAAGGGGTCGTCGAGGCGCGCGGCCAGCGGGAGGACGGCGTCGACGACGAGCGGGACGCTGCCCGCGGTCCCGATCTCGACGCGCGCGTCGCCGCCCGCGACGGGACCGGGGTCGATGGCGACGCGCTCGGACCCGACGCGCGCGCCGTCGAGGTCGGCGTCCGTGATCGCGGCGAGGGCGTCGAGTGCGGCGACGTGCTGGCGCTTCAGGCCGGGGGTCTCGCGGGCGGCGCGAACGTCCGTCACCGCGACGGCCTCGCCGGTCAGGCAGGCGAACGCGGCGGCGCTGCGGACGAGCTGGCCGCCGCCGCGGGCGCCGGATATCGAGCGCACGGGACGGGCATCGCGCGGCCGGGACAAAAACGCGCCGCTACCGTACGCCTTACCGCGCCGGACGCACTACGGGGGGTATGCCCGAGTCCGACTTCGACGAGCGCGCGTGGCGCGAGCGTATCGCCGAGTACCGCGCGGAGAAGGACGAGTTCCTCGCCGACCACCCCCAGTCGCCGATCCCGCCGGGGGAGCGCGAGGCCTTCGACGGCCTCGACTACTACGCGCCCGACCCGCGCTATCGCGTCGTCGCGCGCATCCAGGTGCCGAGCGAGGTCGAGGAGGTCGAGCTGGCGACGACGGCCGGCCCGGACCGGACATACGAGCGCGTCGCGACGGTGGGGTTCACGCTCGCGGACGAGCACCACGTCCTCGAAGCGTACGCCGCGCCCGCACAGGAGGGCCTCTTCGTGCCCTTCACCGACCCGACGAACGGCGAGGCGACGTACGAACGCGGGCGCTACCTCGAACTCGACGTCGAGACGTTCGAGACGGGCGACGACGTCGTCATCGACTTCAACACCGCGTACAGCCCCTTCTGCGCGTACGACGACGGGTTCGCGTGCGTCGTCCCCCCGGGGGGGAACCACGTGAGCGTCCCCGTCGAGGCGGGCGAACGAATCCGGGAGTAGAGCGAGAACGCCGTCGCTACGGGGCGTGTCGTCGAAGCGCGAAAAGTCGCAACCGAACCGTTGCACCGAAGCGTCACACGGCGCGGGGTCGTGTCACGGACACCGGAGTGGAGTGACCCGCTTACGCCGCGTTCTCGGCGGCCTCGAGGAGCTCCTGGTAGCGGTTGCGGATGGTGACCTCGGAGACGTCCGTCACGTCGCTGACCTGGCTCTGCGTGACCTTCTGGTTGGCGAGCAGGCTCGCGGCGTAGATCGCGGCGGCGGCGAGGCCGACCGGCGACTTGCCGCTGGTGACCCCCTTCTCGCCGGCGGTCTGGAGCAGGTCGCGGGCCTGGCGTTCGACCTCGTCCGAGAGGTCGAGTTCGCTGACGAAACGCGGGACGTAGCTCGCGGGGTCGGCGGGGGCGACTTCGAGGTTGAGCTCGCGGACGATGTAGCGGTAGGTCCGCTTGAACTCCATGTCGTCGATGCGCGAGACGGTGGCGACCTCGTCGAGCGAGCGCGGGGTCTGCATCTGACGCGCCGCCGCGTAGAGTGCGGCGGTGGCGACGCCCTCGATGGAGCGCCCGGGGAGGAGGTCCTCGTCGAGCGCGCGGCGATAGATGACCGACGCCGTCTCACGGACCTCCTTGGGAAGACCGAGGGCGCTCGCCATGCGCTCGATCTCGCCGAGCGCCTGCTTGAGGTTCCGCTCCTTGCTGTTGCGGGTGCGGAAGCGCTCGTTCCAGGTGCGCAGACGCTGCATCTTCTGACGCTGGCGGCTCGACAGCGAGTTGCCGTAGGCGTCCTTGTTCTGCCAGCCGATGTTCGTCGAGAGCCCCTTGTCGTGCATCATGTTCGTGGTGGGGGCCCCGACGCGCGATTTCTGGTCCTTCTCCTGGCTGTTGAACGCCCGCCATTCGGGCCCGCGGTCGATGCCGTCCTCCTCGACGACGAGGCCGCAGTCGGCGCAGACGGTCTCGCCGTGGGACTCGTCGGTGTGAAGGGTGCCGCCACACTCCGGACAGACGTCGACGTCGGTCCGCTCGTCGGTCGTCTCCTCCGTCGTGCGCTCTGTTCGCTGACTGTCGCTGGTGTACGTGCGGATCGTGGTGTCACTCATGATGGGGATACTCCGGACCCGGTGGAGGAAGAATGTATAAGTCCCTCCGACCGGTGCTTCCTAACCATACATAAGGTAGAAACGTACTTAAACCTGTCGGTGGTGACTCCCGATCTTGGTAGACACTAACAACCCATACAGAGCCGTTACCGTCGTATACTGGCCGTTTTGCCGGCCGGCACCCGATGCTATGTGAATCGGCAAGTTTATGTGTTATGTGTGGCAGCGCATCCCATAGCCGGCTGACACGCGGGGGAACGTTTAGGTCGGTCAAAGCGGAAACCGGGACACCGTAAATGAGTCGCGCGGGAGCGTCGAAGACGGGGTCGCAACGCCGGCCGAGGGACCGCGGTGACGACACGGGCGGAGACGGCGAGGCGGGGGAGTGGCCGTGACCGCCGACTCGTCGTACCGGCCCGCCGACCCGACGGTCCTCGCAGTCGACGACCTGGAGGAGTACCTCCAGCTCTACGAGGCCCAGCTCGGGGACGACTACCGCGTCCGGACCGCCTCGAACGCACCGGACGCCCTCGACGTCGTCGACGACGACGTGGACGTCGTCCTCCTCGACCGCGACATGCCGGAGATGTCCGGCGACGAGGCGCTCTCGCGCATCCGCGAGGCCGGCCACGACTGCCGGGTGGCGATGGTGACCGCCGTCGAGCCCGACCGGGACATCGTCGACATGGGCTTCGACGCCTACCTCGTCAAACCCGTCTCGCGGGACCGCCTCCGCGGGACGGTCGAGCGCCTCCTGCGTCGCACCCGCTACGACGACGAGCTCGCGGAGCTCTACGACCTCTGCGCGAAGCGGGCGACGCTCGCCGGCCCGGAGGCGGACGAAGCGGCGCGCGAGGACCTCGTCGCGGAGATCGGCGAGCGACGGCGCGCCCTCGACGCCGTCGCGGCCGAGTTCACCCCGGACGACTACCGGGCGACCTTCCGCGACATCCCCGACTTCTGAGCGCTCACCCGTCGAGGTCGCGCGCGATGCTCGCCAACCCCTCGTCGGGCGCGTCCGTCGCCGCGTAGGTCGCGCGCTCGCCCGGCGCGCGCACCCCGTACTTGTAGTCGGGCGTCACGACGTCGAGGTGGACCGTCCGCCCGTAGTCCAGGTCGAGCCCCTGGAGCCACGCGCGCAGGTGGTTCTCGCCCTCGCCGGGCGTCCGCGCGAGCCGCGGCGACTCGAACGCCCCGCGGAGCACCGCGTTCCCCGAGGCGTCCGCCTCGATTCGCGCGCGGTACTCGGTGTCGTCGACGACGAGGCGGACCACCTCGCCCGTCGGCACCGCGTCGGGGTCGGCGACGCGCAGTTGGGGGCGGTTCGTCGATCCGTAGCGTTCGAGGACGGTGTCGAGCGTGCGGACGCCCTCGCTGGTGACGCGTTCGGCCATGGGGAGGGGTAGGACGCCCGCCCCGAAGAACGGTTCGGCGTCGACGTTCAGGTGTTCGCCACCCGGCCGGCGGCGGTGCGGATGGCGGCGTAGCCGGCGACCCCGAGGACGAGCGCGCCCGCGAGCGTGAGCCACGTCGCGAGCGTCGGCGAGCCGATGGCGAGTTTGGCGACGACGTTCTGCGGGCTCTCGGGGAGGAGGCTCGCCGCGCCGAACGCCCCGAGCGCGCCGAAGGAGTAGACGAGCTGGGCCTCGCGGTGTTTCGGGACGGCGAGCGCCGCGGCGATGCCGCCGACGACGAGGAGGCCCGTGAGCGCCGTGACGAAGCCGAGCGCCGCGACGGGGCCGTGAATCGGCGTGCCGTTGAGCGCGAGGAACGCGAACCAACACGCGACCTGCGCGGGCGCGATGGCGACGAACGCGAGCGCCTTCCCGTCGACGATTTCGGGGACGGAGAGCGGCGCGCTCCGCAGGAGGTCCCACGTCTTGCGCTCGCGCTCCTCGGCGACGCTGTCGGCGGCGATGGAGCCGCTGATGAACGCCGGGAGGAAGACGAGCGCCGGGATGAGAACCGTGTACGTGAAGCCGTGGTACGTGCTGCCGCCGCGCTCTGGCGGGAGGTCGAGCGGCTGGTAGTCGAGGCGCGTCGAGAGCGCCGCGCGGCGCTGGCGCTCGTAGCGCGAGAGCGCGGTCTTCAGCCGGCTCACGACGACCGTGGTGGCGAACGAGCCGTCGGGGACGGTCGCGTCGACGTGCGTGCGCCCGCTGTCGAGGCGGTCGGCGACGAGGACGGCGTCGACCTCGCCGTCCTGGAAGCCCGCGCGGGCCGCCGACTCGCGCTCGTAGTAGGTCGCGTGCATCGCGTCGCCGCGCTCGACGACGGGGCCGAGGTCGCCGGCGGCGTCGCCCGTCACGCCGACGTCGACGGCGACGGCGCCGCCCGCGGCCCCGGGCGCGTAGAGGCTCACGAGGCCGACGACGAGGACGGAGGAGAACGCCGCGACGAACAGCTGGATGGCGAGCGCGAGCACGATTGTCTTCTCGCGACGCAGCGAGGCGAGTTCGCGGCGCGCGAGGACGAGGCGGCTATCCAAGGGTGCTCACCACCGTGTAGTTGTAGCCGAGGTGGAGGAGGACCGCCCCGGCGAGGGCGAGCGCGTACCCCCTGGCGCTCCGGCGCGCCCCGAGCGCCGACACCGAGGCGGTGACGACGTGCAAGAGGAGCGGGGCGACGAGGAGCGCGAGCGACCCCGCGCCGAGCTCCGCGTTGCCGAACGCCGCGCCGCCGACGGTGAGGTCGGGGAGGCCGACGAGGCGCGTCAGGAGGAGCAGTTTCTCGCCGAGGAAGAAGCCGACGCCGGAGGCGACGCCGAGCGCGAGCGCCGTCCGCGTCGAGCGCTCGAAGCGGGCGTTCGCGAACCCCGCGTAGACGTGGACGCTCTTCGCAACCTCCTCGATGACGGCGACGAGCGCGAGGACGAGCGGCACGGCGAGGTCGGGCGGCGCGACGAACAGCGCCGCGACGGCGAACAGCTCGGCGATGAGAACGAAGGGGACGAGCGCCACGGTGAGCAGACCGACGCGCCGGACGGACGAGAGCGGCGCGGCGAGCGCGTCGAGGGCCTTCGCCGGGAGGCGCTTCTGCGTGAAGAGGTCCTCCTCGCGGTAGACGCCGAGGCCGAGGCCGTAGCAGACGACGGCGGCGGTGGCGACCGGGACGGTGGCGAGGAGGAAGCCCCCGAGTTGGAAGGGGTCGCCGCGGATGTCGCGGACGACGACGGAGAGCGGGCTGATGGCCGCGATGGGGTGGACCTCGGTGAAGACGGCGGGGACGAAGGCGTAGGCCATCAGGACGACCGTCACGGTGACCGTGACGAACGTGAGCTCCTTGTAGGAGCGCGCGAAGAGCGCGCCGAGGAAGGTGACGCCGAGGAAGAGTCCGGCGAGCGGGAGGACGGCGAGGACGGCCGGGACGCCCGCCCCGACCGCGTACGCGATGGGGACGGTGACGAGCGCGGCCGCCGCGAGGTAGGGGAGGGCCTTCCCGACGACGATGTCGGCGCGCGTCGCCGGCGAGACGAGCAGGGGTTCGCCCCGGCGGTCGATCCGCTCGTCGAGCACGCTCGACCCGTAGGACTGGATGACGACGTTCAGCGGGAGGACGAAGACGAACGCGAGCAACAGCGACTCCAGCGGGAACGGCGGCGTGAGCCCGCCGGGCGTGTTCGCGGGTGCGCTCGCGTCGCCGCCGGCGCTCGGCGTCGCCTCGGGGGCGGACGCACCGTTCCCGGCCCCGCTCCCGGTCGTCGTGCCGGACTCGGTCGCACCGGTGTCGCCGTCGGTGGTCGCACCACCATCGTCCGCGCCCGCGCCGGCCCCGTCGTCGCTCGTCCCGTCGCTCGCGGTGCCGCCGTCGGAGCCGCCGACGACGCGCGTGCCGCGCTCGACGTACGAGACGTCGACCGTCACGGGGAAGGCCGCGGCGACGTCGCGCTCGGTCGCCATCAGCCGGTCGTTGTACGCTTCGGTGGCGCTCCGCAGGGTGGCGAGCGCGGCGCGGCCCTTCTCGCTGTCGGCGACGACGAAGCCGCCGGTGCCGACGACGGCGACGTCCGCGCGGCCGCGCTCGACGGCGTCCGCGCCCGGCGGGACGACGCTGAGCCGGTCGTTCGCGGCGACGGGCGCGTGGTAGGGGTTCGCGTCGTCGACCGCGACGCGGTAGACGCCCTCGCCGGGCGTCGGCGCGTACAACACGAGCGCGGGGGCGACGAGGGCGACGACCAGGACCGTGCAGGCGAGGAGGATCGCGGTGCGGCGGTCGACCGTCCCGGCGTTGCGCCCGGCCTCCCAGCGCGCGATTCGGAGGACGCGTCGCGGGTTCACTCCGCGCCCCCGGTGACGGCGAGGAAGACGTCCTCCAGCGTCGATTCGCGCGTCCGGATGTCGACGACGTCGCCGCCGGCCGCCCGGGCGCGCTCGCGGACGTCGTCGACGGCGGCCATCGAGTCGACGCGCACCCGATAGCGCGCCCGGTCCCCGCGTTCCGCCTCGACGCGCTCCGCGCCCGGCACCTCGACGTCCGTGAAGGCGCGGTACTCGACGCGGCCGTGCGCGCTGCGTATCTCGTCGAGCGTCCCCTTGGCGGCTATCCGGCCGTCGGAGACGATGGCGACGCGGTCGCAGACGGATTCGACGTGGTGGAGGTCGTGGGCGCTGAAGACGATGGTCTTGCCCTGCGCGGCGAGGTCGCGCGTGAACTCGATGACGACGTTCGTCGTCGTCGGGTCGAGCCCGGAGGCGGGTTCGTCGTAGACGAGGACGTCCGGGTCGTTGACGAGCGAGCGCGCGATGGCGACCTTCCGCTTCATCCCCTTCGAGAAGTCCCCGACGGGCCGGTCGCGCGCGTCGAGGTCGAGGCGGTCGAGCGCGGCGGCGATCCGCTCGTCCGCCGTCTCCCGGTCGACGTCGTAGAGGTCGGCGAAGAAACGGAGATAGGAGCGCGGCGTCATGTCCTCGTAGAGCGGGGACTCCTCGGGGAGGAAGCCGAGCGTCC
The DNA here is from genome assembly GCF_014647115.1 of Halarchaeum rubridurum. Lineage (GTDB taxonomy): Archaea > Halobacteriota > Halobacteria > Halobacteriales > Halobacteriaceae > Halarchaeum > Halarchaeum rubridurum. The sequence continues at coordinate 187,227 of NZ_BMOO01000005.1, read as the reverse complement.
GGCGCATCTCGGGGTCGCCGGCGTCGTAGCCGTTCACGACCACCTCGCCCGACGTGGGTTCGAGCAGGCCGGCGAGGGTCTTGAGCGTCGACGTCTTGCCCGCGCCGTTCGGGCCGACGAGGCCGAACACCTCGCCGTCGGCGACCTCGAAGTCGATGCCGCGGACGGCCTCGACGTCGCCGTAGGTTTTCGTGAGACCGGAGACGGAGAGCACGTACGTCCGCGCGGCCGGCACCGACAAGGGCGTTACGGCGACCGCGGCGTCGCGGGCGTCGGGGCGAGCGGGGTGGGCGCGACCGGTGGACCGTAGTGCCTCGCGCTCACACGCCCCCGACGATGTCCTCGCTCCCCTTCGATTGGTCGCCGAGCGGCGAGTCGGAAGTCGGCTTTCGCGGCTACGGGACGCGCGTCCGGCGGCTCGTCGGGCGGTCGGTCGTCCTCGCGGCGGGCGTCGTCGCCTTCGGCCTCTCGGTCGGGTTGACCTTCGTCGCGTACCTCACGGGCGCCGTCGCGGCGGGCCGGACCCGCCTGCTGTTCGCGCTCTACGTCGTGCTCGCGACCGTCTGGTACGCGCTGACGCTCGTCTGGGGGAACGTCGAGCAGCGTCGGACACGGCGCGCCGACGCCGCCCCCGAAATCGTCCTCGAAACGCGCGGCGGCGCGGTCGTCGCCAGCAACGTCGGGGCCGGTCCCGCCATCGACGCGCGCATCGCGGTCGCGGTGGACGGCGAGCGCGTGTACGACGAGCTCCGGCCCGTGCTGCGGTCGGGCGAACACCTGACGGTCGTGCCGGGCGGGGTGGACGACGACGCGACGGTCGACCTCGGCGTCTGGTCGGCGACGCGGCTCGCGGACGTCGAGTACCGCGTCGAGCGGACGTACGAGGCCGCGACGCTCCGGACGTAGGCGCCGGCGTCGACGTCAGCGTCGCGTCCGGCGGTCAGCGCAGGGTCCGGGCGGAGGCGGCGACGCGGTCGAGACGCTCGCGCGCCCACGCGAGGGCGTCGCGGTTGTCGTTGACGAGGAGGAGCGAGACGCCGCGTTCGCCGCAGACGAGGGCGACGATTCGCCTGCCGTCCGGGAGGTAACAGAGGACGAGGCCGAAGGGGTAGGTCGGTGCGGCCTCGAAGAGCGCGACCGTCTCCGAGGCGAGGATGGCCTCGACGGGCTCGCGGAAGTCGACGAAGAGGGCGTCGAGGACGTCGGGGACGACGTAGGCGTCGAGGACGAGGCCCGCGCCGACGCGCCGACGGAGCGTGTCCATCACCTCGGGGAGGACGCGCGTGGCGTACAGTTCGACGTGGACCGACTCCGCGAGGAGGTCGGTCAGCACGGAGACGGGGCGGTGTGGGGTCTCGGGGTCGGCGTCGACGACTTCGGCACCGCGGACGACGTCGAGCGTGACGGAGGCGGTGGCGGGGAGGGTGGAGAGAGCCGCGGCACCCGCGAGCGCGTCGACGTCGGCGCGGAAGGTGTCGTGTGCGGCGAGCCCGAGTCGCCCGACGAGCGTGAGCGCGACGGTGCCGTCGCGGCGCTCGACGGCCCCGACCGTTTCGAGGTCGCGGACCGCGCGGTCGACGGTGGAGCGCGAGACGTCGTGTGCGTCGGCGAGCACGCGCTTCGAGACCGCGCCGTCGGCCAGCGTCCGGAGGAACGGCGCACGGTCGACGAGGAGGCGTGCGAACCGTTCGGGGTCGCCGGCCATACGCTCCGGTGGTGCGTTCGCGGCGTATAAGCGCGTTGGTACGATTGAGGCAGGCCGTTCGCATATAAGTACAAACAAGATTTATCACCGAGTATTGTTCTCCGCGAGTCGCCGCAACAGGTGGGTTAAACACCGGGCCGACCCACTCGGTACGTGCCGGTGGCTTCCACCGGTTGTGCCTCTGAGTCGCGCCGCGGTCACCGCACGGTGGCCGTCGGGGCGACCTTCGAGACGGAGTTCGGCGGCTTTTTTACCGGCGTCACGGCAGTAGAGGTATGAGCGATAGCGCCCTCCGGGAGGGCGTCCGCGCGCTCCGGCACGGCGGGCCGGGCGTCGTGTTGGAACTCCTCTCCCGGGCGTACTACACCTACGGCCGCCGCACGGACGGCGTCGACGTCCTCGGACGCGACTGGGACGTCCTCGTCGTGCTCGACGCCTGTCGGGCGGACCTGATGTCGGCCGTCGAGGACGACCACGAGTGGCTGGAGCGTCGGGGGACCGTGGAATCGGCCGGCGCGACGTCGAGCGAGTGGCTCACGAACACGTTCGGCGCGGCGTCGCGGGAGACGCTCGGCGAGGTCGGTTACGTCACGGGCAACCCGTACTCCGACGAGTACGTCGCACACGACGCGTTCGCGTTCGTCGACGAGGTCTGGGAGTACGGCTGGGACGACGACCTCGGCACCGTCCCCGCGCGCCCGATAACCGACCGGGCGATCACCGCCGGCCGCGAGCGCGACGCCGAACGCCTCGTCGTCCACTACATGCAACCGCACTTCCCGTCGGTGCCCCGCGGCGAGGGCGACGGCGTCTCGCTGGAGCGCTTCGGCCGCGAGTCGCTCTCCGTCTGGGAGGAACTGCGATACGGGCGACGCGACCCCGCGGACGTCTGGGCGGCCTACGTCGAGAACCTCGAATACGTCCTGGAGGAGGTGCGCCTGCTCACCCGGAACCTCGACGCCGAGCGCGTCGCCGTCACCGCGGACCACGGCAACGCGCTCGGCGAACGCCACCTCTACGGACACGTCGGGGGCGCCTCGACGCCGGAGCTCCGCGAGGTCCCGTGGTGCGTGACGGACGCGACCGACACGGGCGACTACCGGCCGGCGACCGACCACGCGACCGACGGCGGGGAAGCCGCGGCGGACGACGTCGCCGCCCGCCTCGAAGCGCTCGGCTATCGCTGAGCGTGAGGAACACCTCACGGAGCCACGCCGAGCGTCGCCCCGCTACGCCTCGGTGAGCACGGCGCGGCCCGTCGCGACGAGGTATGCGCTCGCGCCGCCGCCGATCGACGTCATGAGGAGGAAGCCGCCGACGCGGTGGACGGTGACGACCGCGGTTATCGTCGCGGCGGGCAGCGACGTCGCCACGGTGAGCAACAGGACGTGGACGGCCTCGATTGCACCGAGGCCGCCGGGCGTCGGCGTCGCGCTCGCCACCGTCCCGAGCGGGACGACGAACAGCGCGACGTAGAACGGAATCGTGACGCCAAAGGCCCGGAAGGCGACCCAGAGGCCGAGGGACTGAAAGAGCCACCCGGCCGCCGAACAACAGACCGCGAGCGCGAGCCGACGCGGGCTGGTCGCCACGCGCTCGACGGCGCCGAAAAAGCCCTCGACGCGGCGTTCGAGGCCGTCGGGCGTCGGCACGGGGAGCCACGGGACCGCGCTCAGCCGCGCGAGCGCCGGACCGAGGACCGCGACGAGGCCGGTTTCGAGCCGATAGCGGTAGCGCCAGCCGAGCACGAACGCGGCGGGCGCGAGGACGGCGAGCGCGAGGACGACCGTCGCCAGCGACCCGAGGCGACCCGGGAGGCCGGCGGTCGTCGCGTAGTAGGCGACGCCGAGGAGCGCGAACAGCACGGACGGGACGAAGTTGAGCGCGTCCGTGCTGGCGATGGCGGCCAGCCCGCGCTCGTATTCGACGTCCGCGACGGAGGAGATGACGAGCGCGGTTATCGGTTCGCCGCCGGCCTGCCCGAACGGCGTGACGTTGTTGGCGAACGACGCGGCCGCGTAGACGAGGACGGAGTCGCCGTAGGGGAGCGTCGGGCCGACCGCGCCGACGACGAGGCGGAGGACGAGCGCCCACGCGCCGAGCCACGCGAGCGCCGTCACGCCGACGAGCGCGATCAGGCCGAGGTCGGCGTCCGCGAGTTCCGCGGCGACCGCCCCCGCACCGACGTACCAGAAGAGGCCGGCGAGGACGAGCGCCGCGACGAGGAAGCCGACGACGGCCGCACGGCGGCGGGTGTCGAGCATGCCCGCCCTTCGGGGATGGGGGACGTGAAACTCACGGCTCGGCGGCGTGCGCCGGATTGTGTATAGCGTCTAGCGGTTTACGACCGCGATAAGTGGGCGGCGCGCGTCGGCCCACACATGGCCGACACCTTCGAGTACGGCGGTGGCCGCGTGCCGCCCGGCGAGGTCCGACACACGCGCTACGCGATCAGCGAGACGTTCCTCGGCGACCCCATCCGCGTGCCGGTGACGGTCGTGAACGGCGAGCGCGACGGCCCGAGCGTCTTCGTCTCCGCGGCCGTCCACGGCGACGAGCTCAACGGCGTGAAGGTCGCCCACGACGTCGCCGCGCGATACGACCCGAGCGACCTCGCGGGGACGCTCCTCGTCGTCCACGTGGTGAACCCGCCGGGCTACCTCGCCCAACAGCGCTACCTGCCGATATACGACCAGGACCTGAACCGCTCCTTTCCCGGCAACGAGCGCTCGACCCCCGCCCAGCGCATCGCCAACGAACTCTACACGGGGCTCTTCTCGTGGTGCGACTACGGCGTCGACCTCCACACGTCCACGCGCGGGCGGACCACGATGTTCCACGTCCGCGCGCAGACGGAGCACGACGGCGCGGCCCGCCTCGCGGAGGCGTTCGGTGCGAACGTCGTGCTCGCGGGCATCGGCGAGGAGGACAACTCCATCCGGTCCTCCTGCACGAACCGGGGGACGCCGACCATCACCGTCGAGATGGGGGAGGCCCACCGCTTCCAGCGCCCGCACGTCGAGCGCGCGAGCGCCGGCATCGAGAGCGTCCTCACCGACCTCGGGATGTACGACGGCGAGCGCCTCTCGCCGACGTGGCGACGCGTCGTCAACGCGCGCACGGAGAAGGCGTGGGTGCGCTCGGACGCCGGCGGCCTCGTCGACCTCCACGTCGAGCGCGCGAGCGTCGTCGAGGGCGGCGAGGCCATCTGCACCGTCCACGACCACTTCGGCACCGAGGAACACGTCGTTCGCGCGCCCTTCACCGGCCTCGTCGTCGGCCTCCTCCAGAACCCGGTCGCCCAGCCCGGCCACCCGGTCTGTCACCTCGTCAGCGTCGACGAGGAGACCCGCGCGGCCATCGAGGCCGCGAGCTAAACCGACTTGAGGAGGTCGGGCCGGTCGTTCGCCGGGTCGTTCACCGCCCGCGAGACGGGGCGTGCGACGAGCCCGGCGTCGTTCTCGCGCTCCAAGACGTCCTCGTACGACGGGGAGAGCCACCGCGACTCCGCCTCGGGCGCGAGGATGACGGATTCGCGGTGGTGGTAGTCGGCGACGGTGCCGGTGGCGTCACGCGTCAGAACCGCGAAGGAGCGCACGGGGTCGGCCTCGCGCTCCGGCGCGGCGTCCGAACCGAAGGCGTCGAGGCCCGTCTGCTTCGTCTCGGGTTCGTACGTCGCCCAGATGCCCGCCATGGCGAACGGCTCGCCGTCCGGCCGGTGGAAGTAGTAGGGGCGTTTCGTTCCGTCCTCCTCGCGCCACTCGTAGAAGCCGTCGCAGGGGACGAGACAGCGCCGCTCCGCGAGGCTCTCCGCGAACGTCGGTTTCTCGTGTGCCGTCTCGACGCGGGCGTTGATCGGCCCCGGGCTCGCGTCGTCCGCCCACGGCGGCACGAGCCCCCACTGGAAGGCTTGGAGGACGCTGGGGTCGTCGTCCGCGATTACGGGGGGCGACTGCGACGGCGCGGCGTTGTACGTCGGCTCGTAGCCCGCCGTCTCGACGTCGAAGCGCCGGGCGAGCGTCTCGGGGTCGCTGAACAGGGCGTAGCGGCCGCACATGCGTGGAACGTGGCGACGCGGGTCCTTAACGACCGCTGTCGCGGAGCCGCGCGCCGCCGGTCATATACTGCATTTGGCGATACGAAATCGCCGTCGTGGAGTTGCGAATGAGAGTTCTCGTGTTCACGAGATCGGTCAGTTTTGCGGTGCCTTAGTCGAATCAACCAGTAAAAATAGGCGATTCAGCCGTAGAATAACGGCGTCACCTCTCAAAAGTTGTCATTGAATGATAAAACTCAACAACTAGAATAGCGACGCCTCTCCGAGGGGCAAACCCGGAACGAATCTACAGGGCTCGTTTGCTGTGAGTATCAACGCTACGAGAAGGTTATTAAACTCCCCAATAGAAATAGTAACTTCTAATATCTAGGTAGATATTTTTGTTAACACCGAATGGTCTCAGTATCACGACGCGAGATGATAGCGGCGACAGGAGCGGGGATTACGGCGCTCGCGGGATGCGTGAGCGGTGGGACGTCCTCGGGCGGAGGCACGGAATCGATGCACGTCGGGTGGGTGCCGATCTACTCGAATATGCAGTATTTCGTAATGACCCAGCGGGGGTACTACGACGGCCTCGACGCGGAGGTGTCGACGACGAAGTTCGCCTCGGGCCCCGCTGCAGTGAAAGCGTTCGCCGCCGGCGATATCGACGTTGGACTCTTCGGCGTCACCCCCTCGATGGTCCTCACCGACAAGGGTGTGAACGCCGACGTTCTCGCGGCGAACTCCCGGAACGGCTTCGAGATGGTCGCGACCGACGACTTCGCCGACCGCTACGACGAACAGGGCGCGGACGCCTTCGAGCGCTACGCGGACGACCGCGGGTCGAAGCCCGTCTGGGGGACCGCGCCCGACGGCTCCGTCCCCGACACCCTCACGCGGTACTGGCTGGAGAAGGACCTCGACGCCGGGCAGACCGAGGACCTCGTCGACAAACCGAAGGTCCCCCCGGCGAAGGCCCCGCAAACGGCGCAGTCCAGAGACATCACGGGGACGACCGTGCAGGAGCCGTACGCCACGCTCGTCGCGGGCATCGACGGCTACCGACAGATCGAGTGGTCCGGGAACGTCCTCCCCGGCCACCCCGTCACCGTCTCCTTCGTCTCGAACCGCGTCTCCGACTCGCTCAAACGCGACTTCGTCGAACAGCACGTGCGGGCGACGAACGCGATCCGTGACGACCCAGCGAGTGCGGCGACGGACGCCGCCGCCGTCCTCGACCTCGACGCGGACCTCGCGGAACGCGCGATGGCGTCGAAGGCGTCCGACTTCCTCGCGAACCCCCACGACATCGCCGACCAGTCGGTGGCGATGTCGACGTTCGTCGCCGACGTCGGGAACATCAGCGGGGAGATGAGCGCGGACGAACTGTTCGACTTCTCCGTCTACGACGACGTCGCATGAGCTTCGGAACCCGCCTCTCGTTCGACTTCGAACCCGACGTCGGCCGCGACGAGTCGGTTAACCGCGTCGCCTGCGCTATCGCCGGGGTCGTCGGTTTCCTCGCGGTCTGGACGGCCGCCGCGTCGGTCGTCCACCCCGACTACCTCCTCCCCGGCCCGCTGACCGTCCTTGGCGCGCTCGCGACCGAGTTCACGACCGACGCGCCCCTCGCCGTTCCCGGGATCGGCGGCGCGGTCGACCTCCCGCGCGCGCTGACGCGACTCGCGCAGACGCTCTTCCACCTCGTCCCCGGGCTCCTCGCCGGCGCGTTCGTCGGAGTCGCCACCGGCCTGCTCGTCGGCTACTCGCCGCGCGTCGACGCCACTGTCACTCCCGTCATTCGCGTCCTCCGCCCCATTCCGGAACTCGCGTGGATCGCGTTCGCGATCGTCTGGCTCGGCATCGGACACGCCGGCGCGGCGTTCATCGTCGGCGTCGGCGCGCTCTGGATCAACTACTACGCCGCCTACTCCGGCGTGGACGGCGTCCACGAGGGCTACAAGGAGGTCGGGGCCACGCTCGGCGTCCGGACGCACGCCGGGATGCTCCGCCACGTCGTCCTCCCCGCCGCGCTCCCATCGGTCGTCAACGGCTTCCGCACGAGCATCGGTCGGTGTCTCATGATCGTCGTCGGCGCGGAGCTCTTCGGCGCGCCCGGCGTCGGCTACGAGATAATCAACGCGTCGAACAACCTCGACATGGCCCGGAGCATGGCGTACATGCTCGTCATCAGCGCAGTCTACATCTGCGTCGACTCGACGTACGCCGCGGCCGAACGGAGGTGGCTCGCGTGGCGGCCATGACCGGGAGTGATGGCGGAGCCGACGCCGACGATGCGGCGGCAACCGACGATACGGCGGCGGTCCGCGTCGACGGCGTGTCGAAGCGATACGAGGGCCGGCAGACCACGCAGCCGCTCCGCGACGTCTCGCTCGCGGTCGAGCGTGGCGAGTTCGTCTGCCTCGTCGGCCCCTCGGGCTGCGGGAAGACGACGCTCCTCCGCCTCCTCGCCGGCCTAGAATCCCCGACAGACGGAACGATCAGTGTCGGCGGGTCGCGCGTGACCGGACCCGGCGTCGACCGCGGCATGGTCTTCCAGGAGTACAACCTCTTCCCGTGGAAGACGGTCGAGGAGAACGTCCGGTTCGGCCTCGACCGCCCGGTCTGCGACTGCGCGGACTGCGCGGCGCGCGTCGCGGACCTCGTCGAACTCGTCGGCCTCGGCGGCTTCGAGGACGCCTACCCGAAGGAGCTCTCCGGCGGGATGAAACAGCGCGTCGCCGTCGCCCGCGCGCTCGCCGTGGACCCGGAGGTCCTCCTGATGGACGAGCCGTTCGGCAGCATCGACGCGCAGACCCGCGACCGCCTGCAGGCCGAACTCCTCGACATCTGGCGGGAGACGGGCAAGACCGTGGTGTTCGTCACCCACGAGATCGAGGAGGCCGTGACGCTCGCCGACCGCGTCGTCGTCCTCGGCGCCGGCTCGGACGGCGTCGTCGGCGACTTCGACGTCGATATCTCGCGACCGCGCGAACGCACCGACCCGGAATTCGCGGCTGCGGTCGAGGGTGTTCGAGCCCGTATTGAATAGTTAGACCGACCATTTTCCAACGAGTTCGGACTAGACTAAATGCTACTGATTAATTCGATCTCTGACTGCACTAACGAGAACTCGTGAAAGATTCGTATCGTTCGTAACTTCCGGGCGTCGCGCGCGAGACCATCCGGTCGGCGGAGGCGCGCGAAGAAGTGCGAGGGGGTGAGAGAGGGTAGGTGCGCTTACTCCTCGCGGACCGTCAGGACGGGCACGTCGGCGCTCCGGACGGTTCGTTCGGTGACGCTCCCGAGGAGGACGCGGTCGAGACCGCTCCGGCCGGTCGTCCCCATGACGACGGCGTCGGCGTCCACGGTGTCGACGCGCGCGGTGATAGCCTCGGGCGGCGAACCGCGCGCGACGTGGCCGCGGGCTTCGATACCGAGTCCTTCGGCCCGCGCGACGACGTCGCCGACGGCCTCGTCGGCCTGCGCTTCGAGTTCGTCGAGAATCACGGTCGAGCGGGTGTCGAGGCCGAGCGACGCCTCGTTCACGACGGAGAGGACGTCGACGGCGGCGTCCATCGACTCGGCGAGGTCGAGGGCGTGGTCGACGGCCGCGTTCGCGGTCGCGCTCCCGTCCGTCGGGACGAGCAGGCGCTCGTAGGGGAAGTCGTAGCGCTCGTCGCGGCTCCGCGCGGTGAGCACCGGGACGTCGGCGTCGCGGACGACGGACTCCGTGACACTCCCGAGGAAGAAGCGCGAGACGCCGGTGCGGCCGTGCGTGGGCATGACGACGAGGTCGTGGTCGCCCTCGGCGGCCTGCTCGACGATGGCCTCGGCGGGTCGGCCCTGGACGACCGCGGTCCGATAGTCGACGCCGTGGGAGTCGAGAGCTTCCCCGGCCTCCGCGACGACCTCCTCGCCGTAGCGGACGAGCGCGTCGATCACGTCGTCGCCGAGGACGGTGACGCTGTCCCGCGTCGTGTCCGCGACGTAGAGGAGTTCGACGGTCGCGTCGGCCCACTGGGCGAGTTCCGCGGCGTGGCGCTGGACGATCTCCGCGTGGTCGCTCCCGTCGACGGGGAGGAGTATCGAGTCGTACATACGTTCGTGGGTAGGGTTGACAGACCCTAAACCGTTCCCCCGGAATCGGGCGGCGTGACCGGCGTATCGCGCGGCAGGGACATCGCGTGGCGGTCTGTCCGGCACCCGAGAGCGAACGAGACGGCTATACGGCGCGCCCACGTACCGCCGGGCGTGCAGTTCGTCGGCTACCGTCCGCGCGACCAGCACGGCCCCGCGAGCCTCCTGCTCGCCGACGACGGCGCGGTGACGCGCGTCGCCCTCGACCCCGGACGCGACCTCGCGTACGCGCTCGGCGAGCGGCGCTGTGCGGGGACGGTCACGGACGACGGCCACGTCGCGTGCGCGAACGCCGACGCGCCCTACTGCCCCCAGCACACCTCGACGTGGGTGTGCGCGAAGTGTCGCGGCGACTGCCTCAAGGCGGAGATGGACTGCCACGAGGCGCACGCGCTCTACCTCGCGGGGTTCGCGCCCGACGTCGTGAAGGTCGGCGTGACGCGCGCGTGGCGACTCGAAACCCGCCTGCGCGAGCAGGGCGCGGACCGAGCCGCGCACCTCGACACCGTCGAGAACGGCCGGATCGCCCGCGAGCGCGAGGCGGGCCTCGCCGGGCGCTTCCCGGACCGCGTCCGCGTCCCGACGAAGGTCGACGGCCTCGCCGCGGCGATGGACGAGGGCGCGTGGCGCGACGCGCTCGCCGACTTCGACCCGCTCGACACCTACGCCTTCGACTACGGACTCGCCCTCGACAGCCGACCCGTTCCAGAGGTGCTCGCTTCGGGGACGGTCGTCGGCGCGCGGGGGCGCGTGCTCTGCCTCGAACGCGCGGGGACGGTGTACGCGGTCGACCTCCGCGACCTCGTCGGCCACGAAGTCCGAGAAGAGGACGAGGAGCGCGACCTCCAGGCGAGCCTCGGAGCGTTCGCCTGAGCACCCGAAGACACTTATCGGGCGGGTGAGAGTTCCCGGCCGTGAACGTCGAACGAGCCCTCCTCGCCGCGGCCGCGGCGCTCGTCGCGCTCGCCGTCGTCGCGGCGTTCGCCGTCCCCGGTGCCGTCGCGCCCCCCGAGCCGGACCGGCCCCCGTCGTACGTGGCGTACACGGAGATGACCGTCTCGCCGTCGCACGTCGCGGGCGACACCGCCACACTCGACGTGACGAACTACCTCACGCACGGGGGCGGCCCCGCGCGGAACGTCACCGTCCGCACGCGCGCCGTCGACACCGAGACCGGTTTCGTCGAGACGAGCGAGCGCGCGTCGCTCGGGACGCTCAGCGGCGACGGCGAACACGAGACGACGCTGTCCCTCGCGGTCGCCCGCGAGGGCGGCTACCGCCTCGAAACCGCGGTGTACGAGAACGGGAGTCGCGTCGCCGCGGGCCACCGAACCGTGCGCGGCGTCGGCGCGCTCGTCCCCGACTACGCGCGCAGTTCCGTGCGCTTCCACGACTTCGAGGGCGACGCGATGCCGACGGTGCGCGTCGGCGTGCGCGAGACCGGCGCGGACCGGACGACGCTCGACGTCGCGGCGTACGTGACGAACGCGGGCGGGGAGAGCGAACCCGTGCGCGTCGAGTACGTCGCCCGGCAGGCCGAGTCGAACCTCGTCGCGGACCGCGCGACCGTGGACGTCGCGGACGTGGCGTCGGGGCGGACGGTGACGCCGGACGCGACGCTCGACGTCCCCGCGGGCTACAACTACTACGTCGACGCGGTCCTCTGGAAGGACGGCGTGCTCATCGACACGACGACCGCCGCGGCGAACCTCGACCCGTCGCGTTCCATCAGCGTGAACGAGACCCGCGAGGACGTCGCGCTCGACGTCGGCGATTTCGAGGGCGGAAGCGGCGGCGGCCCGCCGACGACCACGTCGACGCGGTCGGGAAGCTCGCCCGGCTTCGGCGTCCCCGCGGCGCTCGCGGCGCTCGGAGCCGTCGCCCTCCTCGCACGGCGGTGGTCGGCGTGAGCGACGACCGGAGTCCCGAGGCGACCGGCGAACCGGAGGGAGAGCGCGACGCGAACGCGGCGGCGCGAACGGAAGAAAGCGAGGACACCGACGCGGAGGAGACAGCCATGAACGCGAACACCGGAACGGGGACCGAGGCGAGTGGGGACGCGACCGCCGCACCGGAGTCCACCGGGGGTGAGCGCACCGCGGGGACCGACGACGACTCGCTGCGTCGCTGGGCGCGGTTGCTCGGCATCGGCATCGCGGGGCTCGTCGCGCTCGTCGCGTGCGTCTCGCTCTACGGCGCTATCGGCACGCTCATCTCCCAGTGGGTCGAGCCACGCTACCGACCGCTGTACGAGGCGGCGTTCGACCTCGTCGTCCTCCTGCTCGCGGCGGCCGTCGTCGCCCGCCTCGCGCGCGGGACGGACGCGTTCTGAGGGCGGGGCGCGAGGACACAGGGCTTTTCACGCCGTCACGCGAAACGGCGGGCATGGCAGACGACGAACCCACCGAGGACGAGGGAGAGGAGGAGACGAAGTCCTTCCGCGAGCGCGTCGAGGAGATTCGCGCGGAGCGAGAGGAGCGCGAGGACGGCGAGGGCGCCTCCCGCCGCGAGGAACTCGAAGAGCGGATGGGCGGCGAGGGCGGCCCCGGCGGCATGGGCGGCGGTGGCGGCGGCAACCCGTTCGCGCAGATGATGGGCGGTATGATGGGCGGCGGCGGCCCCGGCGGCATGGGCGGCGGTCCCGGTGGCCGCGGTCCCGGCGGTCGCGGCGAGGAGGGCGACTCGGGCGCGCAGAAGAAGATCGGCCGCGAACTCGAGGAGCTCCGCAAGGAGGTCGAGCGCACGAACAACAAGCTCGACCGCATCGCGAACGCGCTCGAAGACCGCGACTAACTAGTCGAGCAGGCGGCCGTAGACCGCCGCGAGACGCTCGACGGCCCGCGAAACACTCACTTCTTCACGCCTGTCGAGACACGTCGCCGCGAGCGCCTCGCGTTCGTCGAGCGCGCGCCGAATCGCGTCGCGGAACGCCGCGACGTCGCCGGCCGGGTAGTGATAGCCCGTCTCGCCGTCGTCGACGGTCTCGGTGAGCGCGCCGGCGTCCGCACCGACGACCGGCGTCCCGCAGGCGTTCGCCTCCAGAGCGACGAGCCCCTGCGTCTCGACGGGGCTCGGGAACGCGAAGACGTCGAGCGCGCTGTAGAACGCGGGGAGTTCCTCGCGGGGGAGGAAGCCGAGGAAGCGCGCGTCGACGCCGCGCTCGCGGGCGCGGGCCGCGAGGTCGTCGCGGGCGGGCCCGTCGCCGCCGAGGACGAGCGTCGCGTCGAGGGCGGCGGCGGCGTCCACGAGGTCCGCGAGGCGCTTCTCGTAGCCGTGCCGGCCGGTGTAGCCGACGAGCGGCCCGCTCCCGAGGTCGTGGCGCGCGCGGAAGTCCGCGACGGCGTCGTCGCCCGCGGGCGCGAAGAAATCGACGTCGACGCCGTTCGGGAGCGCCTCGGCCGGCGCCGAGACGCCGAGGTCGCGGACGCGCTCGCGGGTGCGCTCGCTCGGCGCGAGCACGAGGTCCGCGCGGTCGAGGAACCACCGCTCCCACGCGGCGCTGACGCGCTCCAGGGGCGAGACGAGCGCGTCGGGTGCGACGTACTCGACGTACTCGCTCGTCGGCGTGTGGTAGGAGACGACGAAGGGTGCGTCGTGACGGCGGGCGTAGCGGTAGCCCGCGACGCCGACCGCGAACGGCGAGTGGGCGTGGACGACGTCGGGCGTCACGACGCCGCGCGGGACGTGCGGGGCGGCGAGGCGGTACCCCTCGTAGAAGGGGAAGTCGACGCTGGCGACGGGGTGTTCGCCGGGGTCGGGGTCGTAGTCGGCGTCAGGGTAGACGACGTCCATCCGGCCGCCCCGGGCCTGCCAGCGCTCGCGCCACGTGCGGACGGTGTACGTCGCGCCGTTGACCGTCGGGAGGTAGGTGTCGGTGAACGCCGCGACGGCGGGGAGGTCGGGGTCGGCCATTCAGGTCGCCCCGACGAGGTCGTGGTAGATGCCGGCGAGCTCCTCGCCGACGCGGTCCAGCGAGTGTTCGCGCGCCGTCTCGCGGGCGTTCGCGCCGAGTTCGGCGCGGAGTTCGGGGTCGGCCGCGAGGCGCTCGATGGCGTCGACGTACTCGGCCTCGTCCGCGCAGAGGAGACAGTCCTCGCCGTCCGTGAAGTACTCGCGGAAGACCGGGAGGTCGCTGAGGATACAGGCCTTCCCGCAGGCCATCGCCTCCAGGGCGACGAGCCCCTGCGTCTCGCTCTTCGTCGGGAAGATGAAGATGTCGCCCGCGCCGAACGCGCCGCGTTTGTCGTCGACCCACCCCGTGAACGTGACGCTCTCCGGGGGGTCGTTCACCCAGCGCTTGACCGACTCGGAGGCGTGTGGGCCGGTGTCGTACGGGCCGAACCAGACGAACTCGTAGTCGGTGCGCCCCGCGAGCTCGCAGAACGTCGTGAGCCCCTTGCGCTCGAAGACGTTGCCGACCGTGAAGACGACCGTTCCCTCCAGGTCGAAGCGCTCCCGGTAGGGGTCGCGGTACTCGTCAACCCCGTCGAGGGAGTCGAGGTCGACGCCGTTCGTCAGCACGTCCACGGGGGCGTCGATGGGGTAGGTTTCGAGGCGCTCCTTCGCGTACCGCGAGGGCGCGATGACGAGGTCGGCGAGCGAGTAGAACCACCGGAGGTAGCGCTCCAGGGGGTCGGCGAGGAGTTCGACGCCGCGCCAGCTCCCCATCGTGTTCTCGCGGAGCGTGTGCGCGTGGAGGACGAGCGGGGTGTCGGTGCGGCGGGCGTGGCGCGCGACGGCGACCGACCCCGGTCCGAAGAGGTGGCAGTGCGCGAGGTCGACGTCAGCGAAGACGCCGTCGCCGCGCGCGAGCGAGACGGCGGTGTCGAGGGGGCCGTCGCCCGCCCACGGCCGCGTTCGGACCGCGACGTCGGTCGGGGCGAGCGCGGCGTGCTGCTGGCGTGCGGCGGTGGCGATCCCGCTGCGTTCGAGCGGGCCCGCCAGCTCCAGGTAGTTGAGCGCGCGCATCGGGTGGCGTCGATGGTCCGGGGGCGAAAAGGTGTATCGAAACGCTTTGCCCCGTCGGGCCCCGAGGAGGCGTGTGAGCGGAATCGCCGCGGAGCGAATCGACCGGTTGGCGTCGCTGGCGGCGGCCGCCGCGCGCGACGGCGAGGGCGACCGCGCGCGCGAGTACGTCCGGCTCGCCCGCCGGATCGCCGAACGCAACCGCCTGCGCCTCCCGCGCGAACTCGTCCGGTTCACCTGCGACGACTGCGACGCCTACCTCGTCCCGGGTCGGAACGCCCGCACCCGGTTGCGGGACGGCCACGTCGTCACGACGTGCGACTGCGGCGCGCAGGCGCGCCACCCCTACTGAGCCCCGGTCGGGGACAATAGATTCAAACCGTCGCCGCGAGTTAGCGGGGACGTATGGCTGATCTACGCACGAAGGCCCACGAGGCGGACGTGACCGTCTGGGTCGGAAAGGGGGGCGTCGAGGCGGTCGTGGACGAGCTCGACGACCAGCTCGCGGACCGCGACGTCGTGAAAGTGAAGTTCCTCCGCTCGTCGCGCGGCGGGACGACGACCGAGGAGCTCGCGGAGGAGCTGTGCGACGCCGTGAACGCCGACCTCGTGGAGACGCGGGGGAACACGGCGGTGTACACGCGATGAGCGCCCTCCCGCTGCAGGCCGGCGGGGCGAGCGGCTTCGTCGGGAGCTGGCTCCAGGGCGCGGGGCTCGCGCCGAGCTACGCGGCGGCCATCGGCGCGGCCGTCACGTTCGTCGTCGTCGCCGTCGGCCTCTACGTCCTCGGGAAGGTGACGGTCGCGCCGGTCGCGAGCCGCGTGATGGACCGGCGCGGGCTCGACAGGCACGCGAAGAGCCCGCTCCAGAAGGTGGTCTCCATCGGGATCGTCGCCGTCGCCATCGGCGTCGCGTTCGCCTTTGCGGGCTACGGCAACATCCTGACGGCGCTGGCGACGGTCGCCGCGGCCGCGACGCTCGCCATCGGGTTCGCCATGCAGGACGTCCTGGCGAACTTCGTCGCGGGCGTCTTCATCTACACGGACAAGCCGTTCCGCATCGGCGACTGGATCGAGTGGGACGGCAACTCGGGCGTCGTCGAGGACATCAGCCTCCGCGTCACCCGCGTTCGCACCTTCGACAACGAACTCCTCACCGTCCCGAACTCGAACCTCACGGACGGCGTCATCAAGAACCCGGTCGCCAAGGACAAACTCCGCGTCCAGTTCCTCTTCGGCATCGGCTACGACGACGACATCGACAAGGCGACCGAGATAATCGTCGAGGAGGCCGAGAAGCACGACGGCATCATGGACGATCCGGGCGTCTCGGTGCGTCTCACCGAACTCGGTGACTCCTACGTCGGCCTGAAGAGTCGCTTTTGGATCGCGGACCCCTCGCGCGCGGACTTCGTGCAGACCCGCGGCGAGTACGTCCAGAACGTGAAGGAGCGCTTCGACGCGGAGGGAATCGACATCCCGTACCCGACGCGCACCCTCGAAGGCGAACTCGACGTCGCGGGCGACCTCGCCGCCGGCCACCGCGAGTAGCGCGAGCGGTACTACGGCGCCCGCTCGCGCGTTTCGGACTCCTCGGCGCGGAACTCGAAGCGCGCGCCGCCGGCCGCACTCTCCGTCAGCGTGACCGTCCAGCCGTGCGTGTCGGCGATCTCGGCGACGATCCGCAGACCGATTCCGGCACCGTCCACGTCGCCCGACACGCCCGCCTCGAAGACGCGTTCGCGTCGCTCGGCCGGGATGCCGGGGCCGTCGTCGGCGACGTAGAAGCCGTCCGCAAGCGCGCCGACGGTGATCGTCACGGCTGTCGCGCGCTCGTCCTCTGCGGGCGTTGAACCGTGTTCGACGCTGTCCGCAGCTTCTTGCTGCGGGCCAGTCGAGCCGTGTTCGACGCTGTCCGCAGCTTCTTGCTGCAGGTCAGTCGAGCCGTGTTCGACGCTGTCCGCAGCTTCTTGCTGCGGGCCAGTCGAGCCGTGTTCGACGCTGTCTGCAGCTTCTTGCTGCGGGCCAGTCGAGCCGTGTTCGACGCTGTCCGCGGACTCGCTCCGCAGGCCAGTCGAGCTATGCTCGACGCTGTTGCGAAAGAGGTGCTCGAAGAGCTGTTGGAGTTGGGTGGGGTCGGCGCGGAGTTCGTGGTCGACGAGGGCGCGGTCGAGCGTCGCCCCGCGGGCGTCGACGGTCACCCACGCCGCGGTGGCGACCTCACCGACTGGGACGGGGTCGGGGTCGGTGAGCGCGCCGTCGTCGCGGGCCCGGGTGTCGAGGTTGTCGACGAGCGCCTCCATTCGGTCGAGTGCGCCGTCGAGCAAGCCTATCTCCGCGCGGTCGTCGACGTCCGCCGCGAGCCGATTGATACAGCCCTGCGCGTCGTCGAGCGGGTCGCGGAGGTCGTCGGTGACGACGGCCGCGAACGCGTCGAGGTAGTCGTCCCGGGCCGCCATCGCGGCTTCGCGGCGTTCGTCCTCGCGGCGGTCCGTGACCGCCACGAAGTGGTAGGCGTCGCCGTCGACGCTCCGGTGCGTCGTGACCGTCGTGACGGGCACCGACCGGCCATCGACCTCGTGCGTCGCCTCCGCGCGTCGCGTCCCCGCCTCGTCGACGGCGTTCCAGTGCGCCGCGAAGCGCTCCGGGTCGAGCGCGTGGTCGATCCGCCACAGCGCCGTCCCGACGAGCGCCGAGGTATCGACGTCGAACAGCGCGGCGTACGCGTCGCTGACGGAGACGAGGTATCCGTGCTCGTCGTAGACGACGACACCGACCCCGACGGCTGCGACCACGTCCTCGAAGAACGCGGGCGCGAACGACTCGGTCATCGAGCACCACCCATAGGTCGCCCCCTACGCGGTCGCGCGGTATAAGCGGCGTGAGAGCGACGCGTCCCTGAGGGGCGACGGCCACGAGGTACTTGTGACGGCCAGGAGACGTGGGCAGTATGTTGACGCGCCCGCTCGTCCGATTCGTCGCCCTCACCGTCTACGCCGGCGCGTCGGTCGCGGGTGCGTGGTACGTCTACCGGGACGCGGCCGGGCGCGACATCGGGGCGACGGGTCAACGGTGGGCGGCGCTCACGCTCTGTCTCGGACCGGCGGCGGTGCTCGCGGTGGCGTACTACCGGCTCTGGCTCTTGGAGCAGTGAGGACGGAGAATGACGTATGAATGGTGAACGGGCCGAGGTCGCCCGACCGTTCCGGGCCGGATAGTCCCGGTCGCCTCCTCCACCCCGCGACCCTTCGAGCGACGGACGTCCGGTGCTCCGCTGCTCACTTCCGTGCCTGACGGGGTCGCACCGACGAATCGCGCCGCGACGCCCCTGCAGGCGCGCGAACGACGAGCCGTCGCCCCCGAAGGACGAGGTTTCTCTGTCGGCTTCCGGGGTCCGACCCGGGCGGGTCGGACTTCCTCGGTGTTCGGCCCCCGCTGATGACCGTGTCGCGGGCGAGGGGCGGGGCCAAACCGCCCGGCCTAGTTCACTCCACTCTAACCGGGTGGGACGTAAGGGCCTTTCGTTACCCCGGTGGGGAAGGCCTTTGCTCCCCGCCGACCGAAGGGAGCCCATGGGACTTACGAGCACGGCGAACACGGTGAGCAAGCTCTCGGACCTCGCGGAGAAACTCTACAAGCGCGTCGAGGCCATCCGCAAGCAGGTCGAGAAGATGAGCGAGACCGTCGGCGACACGAACGAGCGCGTCGCGCGACTGGAGGACGAACTCGCCGAACAGCGCGCGCTCGTCGAGGCGCTCGCCGCGGAGAACGGCGTCGACGTCGAGGCCACCCTCGCGGACCTCGACGACCCGGGGGCGGACGCGGAGACGGACGACGCCGACGCGTAGGCCCCGTCTCGCGCGTCCGTTCGGGGCCCGTTCGCGCGCCTCAGTGCCTCAGCGCTTCAAACGACCGTGTTCGACTTTCATGCAGCGGTCCTGGACGACGGTGAGCCCCGCGTCCGTCGCGCGCGCCGCCGCGTCGTCGTCGCGGATGCCGAGCTGCGTCCAGACCGCCTTCACGTCGTCGCGTTCGATGGCTTCGGCGACGATCCCCGCGACCTCCCCGCTCGGCCGGAAGACATCTACGACGTCGACTTCCTCCTCAACGTCCGCGAGCGTATCGTAGGCGCGCTCGCCGAGCACCTCGTCGGTCGTCGGGTTCACCGGCACGATGTGGTAGCCGTGGCGCTGGAGGTAGTTCGGGACGTCGTGGGCGGCCTTCCCGGGCGTCCCCGAGCAGCCGACGACCGCGATGGTCTCGTAGTCGAGGACGCGTTCGAGCGTCTCGTCGTCGGGGTCGGTCATGTGTGCCCGCAGGGCCGCCACCGACAAAAAGCCGCCGCGCCGCTCAGGCGAACGCGCGCCCGACGACGAACGCCGCCGCCGCGAGGAACATCCCGTACTTCAGGAGCGACTGCGCGCGTGCCGGGTCGTCGAACGCCGCGTACCCCGCGTACGCCATCACGACGTCCGCGGGCACGACGACCGCGAGGTACGCGACGCCGAAGAGGTCGCGGAGGTACGGCACCGGGCTGGCGAGCACCGCGACGGCGAGCACCGCGGCCGCCAGCCAGCACGCCGCGCGCTCTCCGACCGCGATGGGGAGCGTGTTCAGCCCCTCCTCGCGGTCGCCCGCGACGTCCTCGACGTCCTTGATGACCTCGCGCGCGAGCGTCGAGAGCGCCGCGAGCGCGAACAGGACGACCGCCGCGAGGGGGCGGCCGACCGCGGCCGCACCGAAGAGGAACGTGCTCCCGCCGAGGTACGCGACGACGGCGTTCCCCGCCCCCGGGAGGCCCTTGAACACCTTCGTGTAGGCGACGAGTGCGAGGAGATTCACCACCGCGACCACGATAGCGAACGCGGGGAGAGTGAGCGCGAGGACGGTCGCACCCGCGAAGAGGACGCCGCTGAAGGCGAGCGCGCCCCGGGGCGTCACCGCGCCGCGCGGAATCGGCCGCTCCGGGTCGTTGATCGCGTCGATGTCCCGGTCGAAGTAGTCGTTGATCGCGTTCCCCGCCGCCGTCGCGAACACCGTCGCCACCGCGGCGACGAGCGCCGCGAGCGCGAACGGCCGCCCCGCGACGTACGCCCCGATGAGCGTCAACACGCCCGAGACGACCGCGTTCGCCGGCCGGCAGAGTTCGAGGAGCCCGCGCAACCGCGCGCCGAGAGTCATGGCCGAGCAGTCGCGCGCCGCCCCCAAGAAACGCCCGTGTCGCGACCGGCCCGCGAACCGCGGGACTTAAGCGCCACCACCGGGAACGAAGGAGCGCGGGCGTTTAGCTCAGCTTGGACAGAGCACTTGGCTTCGGACCAAGACGCCGCGGGTTCAAATCCTGCAACGCCCACTCCCAGACGGCCTGCTTCGCAGCCAAACCGATTCCGGCGTTTCAGACCTCTATTCTCCGATAGACGGCGCTTTAGCTTCGTTCGAGAACGACGTATGTTCTGATCCAAACACGGTAGCTTGCGCTCCCTCTCTCAGTCTGGCGATTACGTTCGCAAACACTATTGCCATGATCGTCTCTCACACCGCCCATCACGCACTCGTTCCAGGGCACAAACCGACCGGCTCGGCGACGGAGGTCACCCCCCTCCTTCGACGTCGGCGCGGGGGAGGGTGACGGTGAAGGTGGTGCCGTCGGGGCCGGTCTCGGTGAGTGCGACGTCGCCGTCGTAGCGCTCGGCGAGGTGGCGGACGAGGTAGAGGCCGAGGCCGTGCGTGCTGCCGGTGTTGTCGCTTCGCTCGAAGAGGTCGTCGCGCTCGTCGTCGGGGATGCCGGGGCCGTCGTCGCGGACGGTGACGGCGACTTCGTCGGAGCGCTCGGTGACGGTGACGTCGATGGTGACGTCGTCGGTGTCGCTGTGTTCGACGGCGTTGTCGAGGATGTTTGAGAAGATTCGGGGGAGGAGGTCGTCGGCGTAGACGGCGGCGTCGGCGGGGAGGTCGGCCTCGACGTGGACGCGCTCGGGGCGGTCGCGGACGTCCGCGATGGCGTCCCGAACGACGGGGACGAGGTCGACGGTGGCGAGTTCGTCGGGTTCCTCGGTGGCGTGGATGAGGACGCGGACGTCCTCGATGACCTCGGCCATCTCGTCGCTCTTGCGCTGGATGACGTCGAGGCGCTCGCGGAGTTCGGGGTCCTCGACGTCCCGTGCGACGAGCGCGGCGTATCCGCCGATGACGTTGGTCTTGTTGAGCACCTCGTGGCGGAGGAGGCCGTTGAGGTAGTCGAACCACTGCTGTTGGCGTTCGGCGTACTCGGCGCGTGCGAGGGCGCGTTCGGCGCGGCGGGCGCGCTGGATGGAGCGGGCCTCGACGATGCCGAGGAGGAGGCCGCCGAGCGCGCCGAAGGTCGCGGTGCCGCGCGCCCACGCGACGTTCGCGCGGAGCGTCGGGGCGGGGGAGACGGCGATGATGGCGAGGTTGATGGCGAGGAAGCCGACGAGGCCGCCGAGACACCAGCGCGCGATTCGCGGGTAGAGGTCGGTGGCGTAGTCCCGAGTCGTGACCCAGCGGCCGCCGTACGCGAGCGCGGCCGCGAGGGCCAGCGTGATGAGGAACTCGCCGACGAGCTGGCGCAGGGGCGTGGTGCCGAGCAGCCCGAAGGCGAGCCACTCGACGACGAGCGCGACGACGGCGAGTGCGCCGAGCGCGACGAGGCCGTACGGGACCAGTCGGGCCGTCCGGTTCGCCGCGTCCACGTCGCGTTCACCCCCGTCCATGGTCCGTCCGGGATGAAGAACCCTGAAGTATATAACGTCGGGGGCTCCTCGACCGCGAGCCGGGCGACGCGGAACGCGGCGGAACGGCCACGTCCCTTTTGCCGCCGCGTCGGTAAGCCGGAGGCATGAGCGAGGACTACGAGCCGGCGTCGCCGGACGAGACGCCGTCTGAGGGGGCGTCGTCGCTGTCGCGGCGCGAGTACGTGCTCGGTGCGGGTGGCCTCGGCGCGCTCGCGCTCGGCGGCGGGAGCCTCTTCGAGTTGACGAACCAGGACGCGCCGAGCGGGTCGCGCCCGGACTCGTACGTCGTCCAGCAGGGCTACCTCCGCTGGGAGGTCGCGCCGCTCTCGCACGGCGGTCAGACGATAGAGGACTTCTACAACTACCGGGCGTCGTCGGCGAACCCGCCGGTCGACCTCACGGAGGAGCCGGGGGCGTCGCGGCTCTTCGTCTACGACGGGCCCGTGGGGTCGTCGCTCGTCTTCCTCCACGGGAGCCCACGCGCCGACCACGGCGGGACGGCGTTCCTGAAGTTCTCGGGGCTCTCGCGCTCGAAGGGCGAGTGGGCGGTCCGGGACGACCCGATGGGGAGCGACGACGACTTCGAGAAGTGGGAGGGCGGCAACGCGAAGGTGAAGTGGGAGTGGGGCGCTGGCGAGACGGACGGCGGCGCGTTCTGGGGCGTCGGCGACGGGAGTTCGACTATCACGGTCACGCCGAAGACCCTCCGAAACGTCGACGCGTGGCGCTTCGTGAGCGACGACGGCGACGCGACGACGTCGGTCGACCTCTCGACGGCGAAGCCCGTGAAGATTCGGCCGGCGGGGAAGCGCAGCGTGAAGCGCGCGAACGTCGAGATAATGCCCTCAGACACCCCGAACACCTTCGACCCGTACGAGAAGGGCGACATCAACGTCGTCATCCGCTCGCCGCCGGAGGGCGCGGACGGGAGCGAGTGGGTCGAACCGAGCGACGTCGACCCGGGGAACTACTCCGTCTACTTCGGGTCGCGGGACTACCTCGCCGGCCAGAACGGCGCGTCGCCCCAGAAGTACATCCGCCGGGGTGGCGACCTCTACCTGAAGTACAAGACGAAGGCAGCGAACTTCTCGCTCGATTCGGCGTACGGCTACCTCGTCGGGAAGACGGGGTCGTACACGTGGTTCCGCGGGAAGGACGCGGTCCGGCCGGGGGACTTCGAGAACGCGACGTCGGGCCCGTCGCTCACCGTCACGGACACGAACGTGGACCCGTCAGGCGGCGACGCCGAGCACCTCGTGAAGGAGTACGTCGAGTTCACGAACGAAGGTGCTGAATCGCTCGACATGGGCGGCTACACTGTCGCCGACACCGAGGGGTGGGAGTTCCACTTCCCGAAGACGTTCACGCTTGACGCCGGCGCGTCCGTCCGCCTCCACACCGGGTCGGGCCAGTGGGACGAGGACGATCTCTACTGGGACGTCAACGAACCGGTGTGGGACAACGACGGCGACACGATCACCGTCACGGACGCGGACGGCACCGTCGTCCTGCGACACGGGTACTGACGGTTAGCTACTCGCGTTCACGGCGTCGAGTCGGATGTGAGCGTACTTTGACTTTCTTGCAGATGGGGGAAGAATGATGGAATCTTGCAGGGCGGTGTCGTAGTGGATGTCAACACCACCCTCAACGAGACGGACGTCCCCGACGAGTGCGCCGTGAATGTGGGCAGTTCCGCCGCTCGCCCCCGGAACGATCCGTGCCCCAGATCCGTCACTCGGTCCCGGCCCGTAGATGACGCCAGTGTACTTCGATCCGCCGCCGAGACGCGCCGACGCATTCGGATAAAGGTACGTCCAGAATTGTGTAGCAGGGGGGGAATCGCTTGAGCCATCTCCTACGAGAACATCCCCGCTCCCGCCCATCGAATAATCGCCACTAGTGAAAAGGTTAACACGTCCATTACCGAGAACACGGGCAGTTGATGCTCCAGCTAGGGACACATTTCCATCAACGACAAGCGTAATATCGCCATCCGTCGTATTCAGCCGAAGTTCCTCATCGTCCCCCATAGACAGCTCGTCGAGATAATACGTTCCGTGAGAGAGATTGCACTCGGCGTCATTCCAGTCATCGTCAACGTTCCGCGTACAGTTTAGCCGGTTATTGCTGATGGAAAGCGTCTCATCATTACTGTTACTCGCTCGTGCATCGGTAATAATCCGGCTCATATGCTCTGTGATCGGGCGTGGTGTCACGACAGAGGCGCTCACCTGTTGTTTGTGGATGTTCTCATCCGCGATCACGCTGTCGTCGATCTCGGTCAAATTTCCACCGTAGTAGAGGTCACCATCGAAGGACGCCCCGTAGTTAATCGTCACGTTACGGGCGACGTAAGCGTCTCCTTGAACACGGCTATCGTTATCGTTTCCGTCACCTGCGACAGTTCCGCTCTCCAAGGTGAAATTCCCAGCAGTACGGAGGGTTCCTTGAAGTTCGCTTCCCTTCTTGATAGTGACGTCGCCCCCGGAAACCAAGTCACTATTGACACTAATGCCACCAGTGAGTGTGACACCACCAGAGGAGACGACGCGGCTGTATCTGCCGTTCATCGAATTCGGATCCGACGAATTATAGCTATCGACAGACATCCCTCCAGAGAGGGTGAGTCCGCTTGTCGGTGTCCCCGCTGTGATCGCGCCGCCAAGCGGTTCCAGACGAGTCGGGAACGTTACCGATGTCGTATTTCGGCCCGCATCAGTGACGGCGTCCGCACCCGCGTCCTCGAAGATCCGCTCCCACGCCCGGTAGTAGCGGCTGTGTATCGTGATCTCGATTTCCGTGTTCTCCATGGGGTTCGTGAGACCAGCCTGCGGATAGACGGGCGACGTATTGCCCTGCTGGAGGACGATTCCCCCGTTCGTCGTCACGTTCCCGCCGATCGTTCGGATCGCGAAGCCCAGCGATCCGTTGCGGTAGGAGAACTCGGGGCGTTCACGAACGAGCGCGTAGCCGTCCTCAACACGGAACACTGCCCCGCCCTGATAGACGAGATGGGGTTCTGACTGAGCGAACCGGACGGTCCCAAGCGAGACGTTCCGCCACCCGACGATGTCGCCACTGGATGTGTTCCGAACGGTGACGTTGACCCAGCCCTGCTGGGGGTCGACGTCGGTGTGGAGACCCGCGGCGTCGAAGCGCGCCGTCGCGCTTGTCCCATCGGTCGCCGAGGACACCGCGCGGTGGAACGCCCCGGCTTGGAGTTCAGCCTGCTCGACTGTCAGACGGTCCTGGTCCTGTTGGAGGGCCGCGTTCCCGATGGAGACGGTCGCAGTCACCGTCGCGACTGTCAGTCCCAGGAGCAGGACGACCCCCATAACCTCGGAGACGCCACGCGAGCGTGCCACTACTACACGTAGGCGAGCGTGACGCATAAGGATGCTGTCCGGGTCGACGCTCGTCCCGGCCAGCCGATTCGGCGAGGAAGCTTATACGCTCGACCGGCCTATGTGGCGTATGACGGGCGGAGACACGATCTCGGTGCTCTGCGTCGACGACGAGCCCGGGCTCGCCGAACTCGTCGGGCGACACCTCGAACGCGCCGACGAGCGGCTGACGACGGTCGCCGTGACGAGCGCCGCGGCGGCGTTCGACGCGCTGGAGACGACGGACGTCGACTGCGTCGTCAGCGACTACGAGATGCCGGAGACGGACGGAATCGAGCTCCTGGAGGCGGTCCGCGCGGACGACCCCGAGTTACCGTTCGTCCTCTTCACGGGGCGCGGCTCTGAGGGGTTGGCGAGTCGGGCCATCTCGGCGGGCGTCACGGACTACCTCCGCAAGGAGCGCGGCACCGAGCAGTACGCCCTGCTCGCGCGACAGGTGGTGCACGCCGTCCAGCGGGTCCGCGCGCGCCGCGCCGCGGACACCGCCGAGGAGCGCAGGCGGACGATACTGGAGGGGTCGCCGGACCCGATAGTCGTGCTCGTCGACGGCGCAGTCGCGTACGCGAACCCGGGCGCGGTGACGAGCGCGGGCGCGGCGGACGAGGCCGACCTCGTCGGCCGGTCCATCGACGCGTTCGTGCCGGCCGGCGAAGACGACTCGGTGCTCCACGCCATCGCGCGCGCGGCCGCCGGCGAGGAGCGACGCGCGCGGGTCACGCGGCCGTTCGGGACCCTCGACGGCCGACGCGTGACGATGGAGGCGACGGGCCGGCGCGTGACGTGGAACGGCGACGAGGGGGTCGTCGCGGTCCTGCGCGAGCGCACGGGCGACGAGTCGAGCGACGACCCACGGGAGCGCTACCGCGCGGCGTTCGAGGGGGCGGCAACGGCGATGGTGATAGCGGACGACGACGGCCGGTACGTCGAGGCGAACGCGGCGGCCTGCGAGCTGTTCGGCGTCACGCGTGCGACGCTCGTCGGGAGCCACATCGGCGACTTCGCGGCCCCGGAGTACGACGTCGAGGGCGAGTGGTCGTCCTTTCGGGAGTCGGCTGTCGCTCGCGGGACGTTCCCGCTCGTCCGCCCGGACGGCGAGGAACGGATCGTCGAGTACGGGGCGACGCTGAACGTCGTCCCGGGCGAACACCTCTCCGTTCTCCACGACGTGACGGCGCGCGTCGACCTCGGCGAGCGCCTCGAACGCGAGCAGACCGCCCTCGAGGAGATGTACCGTATCACGGCCGACGGCGCGGCGTCCTTCGACGAGAAGGTTGAG
The DNA here is from genome assembly GCF_014647115.1 of Halarchaeum rubridurum. Classification (GTDB taxonomy): domain Archaea; phylum Halobacteriota; class Halobacteria; order Halobacteriales; family Halobacteriaceae; genus Halarchaeum; species Halarchaeum rubridurum. Next base: position 160,941 of record NZ_BMOO01000005.1, on the reverse strand, counting down.
CGCCTGCTCGCGCTCGGCTGCGACTACCTCGACATCCCACAGGGGTACTTCACCGAGATCGCCGACGGCCGCCAGCGCATCGTCACGGCCGTCGGCGATGACGAGGCTACGCCCGGCGACACGTGCCCGCTCGATGAGGCGTACTGCAAGCGGACAGTACGACGCGACGAGCTCGTCACCGTGCAGAACGCACCCGACGAGGGATGGGTCGGCGACCCGGCGTACGAGCGCTTCGGCTTTGGCTGCTACGTCGGCGCGAAGGTCACCGTCGGCGACGACCTCTACGGGACGTTCTGCTTCGCCGGCGAGGAGCCACGTGCGGCGGCGTTCACGGACGCCGAACGCACCTTCGTCGAACTGATGGCGCGCTGGGTGAGCTACGAACTCGAACGCCGACGGACGACCGAGCGCCTGGCGGAGCAAAACGAGCGCCTCGAACGCTTCGCGTCCGTCGTCAGCCACGACCTCCGCTCGCCGCTGTCGGTCGCGCGCGGCTACCTCGACCTCGCCCGCGAGGATGACGACCCCGACCCCGAGGCGCTCGACCGGGTCGAGGCCGCCCACGAGCGGATGACGACCATCATCGAGGACCTGCTCGTCCTCACGCGTGAGGGCGAGGCGCTCGGTAACGTGGAACCCGTCGACCTCGACGACCTCGTCGCGTCCTCGTGGGACCTCGCCGGCGGCGCGCAGGCCGACGCGACGCTCGACGTCGCGGGACCGCTCGGGACGGTGCTGGCCGACCCCGAACGGCTTCGTCACCTCTTCGAGAACCTCTTTCGCAACAGCGTCGAGCATAGCTCGACTGGCCCGCAGCAGGACGCCGCGGACAGCGTCGAGCATAGCTCGACTGGCCCGCAGGACGACTCTGCGGCGGACGGCTCGGTGACCGTCACGGTCGGGACGACCGCGGACGGCTTCTACGTCGCCGACGACGGCCCCGGCATCCCTGCGGACGAACGCGAGGACGTCTTCGAGGACGGCTACACGACCCGGCAGAACGGCACGGGGCTCGGGCTCTCCATCGTCTCGGGGATCGCCGACGCTCACGGCTGGGCGGTCGCGCTCACGGAGAGCGAGCAGGGGGGCGCACGCTTCGTCGTCTCGGGCGTGCAGCGGCCGGACGAGGACGACGTGAACGGTGAGAACGACGGCGCCGACGACCGAGACGGCGACGGTCGGCGGGCGCGGGAGTAATCAGAACTCGCGGTCGCGGAGCTCCGGGAGGACCCGGTCGTCGCCGAGTTCCTCGCGGACGACCCGGATGGCGTCCCGGAGCGAGCCGTGTTCGGCGAGGTAGGTGAGGCCGACGCTCGTCTTGATGACGTTCGCGGCCGTCCCGCGGAAGACCTCGGGACCGAGTTGGGCGACGGCGTCGTCGCCGACGCTGATGAGCCAGCCCGGCGTCTCGAACGCCCACTTTTCGAGGTGACCGACGGAGTCGTCGGCGCGCGCGGCGTCGAGGACGCGCTCGACGTTCCGCGCGACCGCGGGCGAGGCGCGGACCGCGGCCTGCGCGCTCGCGGGGACGCGCTCCCCATCGGCGTCCACGACGTCCGCGGCGTCGCCCGCGACGAACGTCCGCTCGGAGAGTCGGAGGTCCGCCCGAACGTCCTGACGCTCGCCGTCGAGCGCGTCCGGCCCGCGGACGCCGCCCGTCCACGCGAGCACGTCGTGGGGAATCTCGCCGTCGTCCGCGACGACCGCGTCCGCCGTGACCTCGGTCACCTCGGTGCCGGTTTCGAGGCGGACGCCGAGGTCGCGGAGGGCGTTCCGCGTCGTCGCCCGGAAGTTCTCGGGGAACGAGGGCGCGACCGTCTCGGCGCGCTCGACGAGGACGACCTCGACGTCGTCGGCGAGCCCCTCGTGATCTGCGAGTTCGGCGAACTCGCCGGCGGTCTGGACGCCGGAGAGGCCCGCGCCGACGACGACGACGGTGCCGCCGTCCGGGTCGACCGCGTCGAAGAAGTCGCGGCGGAGTTCGGCGGCGTGGTCGAGACGTTTGAGCGGCGTCGCGTGCTCGGCGACGCCCGGGATACCGTAGTCCGCAGTCTGGGAGCCGAGGGCGACGACGCCCGCGTCGTAGTCGAGCGTCCCGTCGTCGGCGAGCGCGACCGTCCCCGCGTCCGGGTCGAGGTCCGTGACGGTCGCCTCGCGGACCGTCGCGCGCGTGACCAGCTCGTCGAGGGGGACGGTGATGTCGTCCGCGAAACCGGGGTAGCGTATCGTCCGGTGGAGTTCGTGCTGGACGAGGTGGTCGCCCGTCTCGTCGACGAGGACGATGTCGTCGCCGGGGGGGAGTCGCTCTTCGAGTTTGCGTGTGACCATCAGGCCGGCGTAGCCACCGCCGAGCACAGCGACGCGCATACTCGAACCGTGGCGGAGGGCCCCCTTTGTAGTTCGGGCCGTCAGGCGAAGGTACATGTGTGGCTGGGGGCCAGTAAGCGGTAGATGAGCGAGCGCGAGAGTGGGGACAGTACCGACCGACCGGCCGTGGATACCGTCGAAATCGCCCGTGAAGAAGCACAGCGGACGATAGACAGCCAGAGTCAGACACTCAACGACATCGACAACAAGGCAGCGCGTCTCCTCCGCGTGAACCTCATTCTCCTCGGAGTCATCCTGACCGGTATCTCTATCGCCCTGAACGCCCGGCCGAGTGAGGCGAGCGCGGCGTCGGTACTCGTCGATTTCGTCAACGGCTATACCGTCATGGGTATCGTCCTCCTCCTCGGTTCGACGGCCGTCGCCGCGGTCACGTATACCGCGTCAGACCTCCGAACCGGCATGAGTGGAAAGGACCTCCGTGCGATGCTCGACAACGATTACACGGACCGACAGAACTTGGAAGGGCTCGTGGAGAGCTACTCGCGCTGGATCGAACACAACTTCCGGACGAACGCACGGAACGCACCACTCGGAACACTCACACTTCTCCTGCTCGTCTACGCGATGACGGCACTCGCGCTAGGTACCGTTCAAGCGGCAACGGGACACGTCGGTGGCATACTGTTGATCGTTCCAGTCGCGCTAAACCTCGTCCTCACGTGGTACACGCGGTTCCATCGGCAGGTACAACGCGCACTCGAACTCCGCTAACGCGTCCGGAGCTGGTAAGGGCGAGACCAATCACCAATCTCGGGGTGGTCTATGCGGCTCCCGGGCCAACACTCAACTACGAGGACGGCATACACCCGCGTATGAGTGGAACAACGAGCGGGACGTCGGAGAACGAGGGCGAATCCGGGAGTCGGTCACGCGAGCGGCCGTCGTTCGAGGGGCAGCCCGTGTTCAAGGGTGACTTCGAGGAGGACGAGGATGAGTGAGGACGAGCCGAACGACGTAGAGGCCCGGCCATCGTTCGAAGGGCAGCTCACCTCCAACAGTGCCGACCGCGAGAGCGACGAGAAGGACGAGTAGCCGCTAGAACAGCGCCGCGTCGTCGTCGAGGAGACGGGCGGGCCCGCCGACCTCCCAGACGCGCGTGTCGACGCCCGTCGCGGCGACCGCCTCCTCGACGGCGTCGACGTGCTCCGCGTCCGTGTTCACGTAGACGGTCGCGCCCGTGTCCGTGGAGAACCACGCGGGCACGCCGTCGTCGCGCAGGTCGCGCACCGTCTCGAAGACGGCGAGCGTCTCGGGCTGCCAGTAGACCCATCCCTCGGGGCCCGTCATCGTCGTCGCGGCGAGCGAGAGCGAGTCGTGTTCTGCGGTCTCGAAGACGCGCTCGGTGTCGCCGGCGCGGACGGCGTCGCGCATTTCCGCGAGCTGGTCCTCGACGTGGACGCGCCGCGCGTCGAACATGTGGCTCTCCTCGGCCTCGTCGTGGGCGGCCTGCGTCTCCTTGTACGCCGGGACTTCCGCGATGACGATGCGGGTGTCCGCCTCCAGGGTTTCGGCGGCGTCGAGGCGGTGACTCCGACATTCGGCGTCGCTCAGCCCACCACCGAGGTCGGAGTAGCCGCCCGTGACGGCGCGGGCGGCGGACGCGGAGCCCCGGCGGGCGATGGTGGACATCTCGGGGTGCGAGAGGTCGAGACCCGCGGCCTCGCACGCGGCGACGGCGGCCGCGGCGAACCCGGACGCGGAGGAACCGAGGCCGATGTTCGTCGGGAAGTCGTTCTCGCTGACGAGTTTCGCGCGGGTCTCGATGCCGGCGCGCTCGCGGACCTCGTCGAGCACGCTCTCGATGCGTTCCGCGCCGCGGCCCGTCACGCGCTCGTCGCCGATGACGTACTCGTCGGCGTCCAGGTCGTCGTCGAACGCGACGGTCGTCGTGGTGCTCGCGGGCGCGGTGCAGACGCTGATGCTGTCGTGGTAGGGGTAGCGAGCGTCGTGGTCGCGCATCCCGTGGTACTTCACGAGCCCCTGAATCGGATGGGCCCGCGCGGTGGCCTTCATGCCTGCACGCGGGACGCTCGCGCGCATAAACGTCCCGAAAGCGCGCGTCGTCGCGGTGGCGACGGCCGCCGCTCCGTTTGGGCCCGACAGCCGAACTCTCCGTTCAGGCCGCGCTCGCCGGCTCGTCCGGCTGTTCGAGTTCGAAGACCCGGGTGCCGCAGTCGTCGCAGGTGACGGCGACGACGTCGACGGCGCGACAGCAGGACTCGACGACGTCCTCGCCGAAGGAGACGGGGCCGTCGCAGGCCGGGCAGTGCTCGGCGAAGAGGCGCAGCGCGGAGAGGGCGACGACGCGTTCGTCGGGCCCGAGGGCGTCCCACGTCTCGGGGTCGCGCTCGTCGAGGACCCGCCCGGCGGCGACGTCCGCGCGGTACGCGGCCTCGGAGGGCCAGGTGACGCCGCCGCGCCCGCCGCCGGTGACGTTCGCCACGAACGACCCGCCGGCGTCCCGGACGGTGACGCGCGAGGCGTCGATACCGACGACGTCCGCGAACGCGACGCGGACGGTGCGCTCGTCGCGGAGCGCGGCGATTCGCTCGCGCCACGCCGCGCGGAAGTCGGGGGCGAGTGTGAGGTCGCTCCCGGTCTCGCGCTCGACGAGGACGCCCGCGTCGCGGAGCGTGGCCTCGGGGTCGAATTCGGGGTCGAGAGCGCCGTCAGCGCCGGCGTCGGCGTCACCGTCGCTCGTGTCGTCTCCCGCGACGCGCGTGGTCCCGTCCGCGCCGACGGCGTGCCCGGTCTCGAAGCGCCGGAGGACGCGGTCGGGGAGGGCGCGCTTCGTGAGCGTCGGCGTGCCGGGGACGAGGTAGCCCCGGAGGGTGATCGCGGCGAGCGAGGCGGCGAGCACGAGGACGCCCGCGGCGGGCGCGACGGCGCCAGCGAGGAGCGCGAGACAGAGGGCGAGCGCGGTGTTGAGCACCGTACAGGGCGTACAGCGGTTCTCGCCGGTGTACTCGGGCCGGCGGAGAGTGTCGAGGGCGTCGTCGAGCGCGTTCCGCACCATCGTTCGTGACTGACCCTCCGGGGGCTAAACGCTGTCGCCGCCGGGGTGTCCGGAACCCTCAAGGCCGCCGTCCGAGTTGCGCCGGCATGGGCGAACCACTCGACACGCGCGCGGCGCAGGCCGAGGAGGTCATCGAGCGCCTCCGGCGCGAGTACCCCGACCCGGAGATATCCCTCGACTTCTCGGACCGCTTCGAGCTCCTCGTCGCCGTGGTCCTCTCCGCGCAGTGCACGGACGAGCGCGTGAACGCGGTGACCGCCGACCTCTTCGAGACGTACGACGGGCCCGCGGATTTCGCGGCCGCGGACGTCGACGACATCGCCGACGACATCGACTCGATCACGTACTACAACTCGAAGGCGGGCTATCTCCACGACGCCGCCGAGAAGATACTCGCGGAGCACGACGGCGAGGTGCCGGACACGATGAGCGCGCTCACGGACCTCCCGGGCGTCGGGCGCAAGACGGCGAACGTCGTCCTCCAGCACGGCCACGACCTCACGGAGGGCATCGTCGTCGACACGCACGTCCAGCGCCTCTCGCGACGACTCGGCATCACGGAGGAGGAGCGCCCCGAGAAGATCGAGGCGGACCTGATGGACGGCGTCGTCCCCGAGGAACACTGGAAGAACTACACCCACTGGCTGATCGCGCACGGCCGGGACACCTGCACGGCGCGCAACCCGGACTGTGAGGACTGCGTGCTGGAGGACGTCTGTCCGTCCTCGAAGCTCGACCACGACGTCGACCTCGCGGACGGCGGCGAGTGGTAGGCGGGGACGGGGCGCGGACCCAACCCTTACGTTCTCGTAAACTAGGTTCTAGCCGATGGTTTACGAGACCGGTAACCGAACGGTCGACGACGCGCTCGAACGCGTGCTGGCCGGCGAGACGCTGACGCGCCGCGACGCGCTCGCGCTCGTCGCGCAGCCGGTGGAGTCGCTCGCGCCCGCGGCGGACGCGGTTCGCGCACACCACGGCGACGGGACGGTGGACGCGTGCAGCATCGTGAACGCGAAGGCGGGCAACTGCGCGGAGGACTGCGGCTTTTGCGCGCAGTCGGGGCGCTTCGACACCGGCATCGACACCCACGACCTGCTCGACCCCGACGCGATCCTCGACGCGGCGAAGCGCGCCGAACGCGACGGCGCGCAGCGGTTCGGAATCGTCGTCGCCGAACGCGGCGTCTCGAAGGAGCGCCGGCCGGAGGAGTGGGAGCGGGTGTTGGAGGCGATTCGCCTCGTCCGCGACGAGACGGCGGTCGCGGTGGACGCCAGCCTCGGCGTCCTCACCGAGGCGGAGGCCGAGACCCTCGCGGACGTCGGGCTGAACCACTACAACCACAACGTCGAGACGTCACCCGACTACTTCCCGGAGGTCGTCGGGAGCCACGACTTCGCGGACCGCGTCGAGACGCTGGAGACCGCGAAGGCCGCGGGGCTCGACCTCTGCGCGGGCGTGATACTTGGGATGGGCGAGAGCCCGACGGACCGAATCGACGCCGCGCTCGCGCTCCGCGAGGTCGGCGTCTCCTCGCTCCCCGTGAACGTCCTCGACCCCGTGCCCGGGACGCCGCTCGGCGAGCGCTTCCCGGACGGGCCGGCCATCGACACCGCGGACGTCGTGAAGACCGTCGCCGTCTATCGGTTCCTCCACCCTGAGGCGCGCGTCAGACTCACCGGCGGGCGCGAGGTCGCGTTCGACGACGCGGACGCACACCGGCCGTTCGAGGCGGGCGCGGACGGCCTCCTCACGGGCGACTACCTCACGACGGACGGGCAGAGCGCGGCCGCTGACCTCGATGTCGTCGAGCGGGCGGGGCTCCGGCCGAACCGGGCGATAAACGGGTTCGACCCCGACGCGGTGCGGGCGCGCGACGGCGAGGAGTGACGGCCTCAGTTCTCGGTCATCGCGGCGAGCGTCACGCGCTCGCCGTAGGAGAGGTCGACGGGCGCGCCGGGTTGGACGAGGCCGACGTCGGCGTCGTCGACGAGGAGGGCGACGTCCGTCTCGTCGCGCTCGACGGTGAGCATGCCGGGGAGGGAGACGACCCAGTTCGGGCACTCGACGCGGAAGGGCGCGATGGGGACGACGGTGACGGCGTCGACGGTCGGGGAGAGGGTGGGGCCGTCCGCCGTGGCGGTGTACCCGCGGCTCCCGAGCGGCGTGGCGACGGCGACGCCGTCGGCGCGGACCGCGTCGACGGGCGCGACGCCGGCCTCGCCGCGCGCCTCGATGGCGTACTCGGAGATGCGCGCGGCCTCGGCGGTGGCGAGCATCACGTCGGAGAGCGCCCGGTAGGTCTCGCGGCGCGCCTCGACGGCGATGGTCGGGCGTTCGCGCGGTTCGTACTCGCCGCGGACGAGGCGACGGAGCGCGCGGTCGCGGTCCGTCGGAGTAACGGCGTCGGCGACGGGGTCGGCGTTGAGGGGGAGCACGGGCGTTTCGGCGGGGACGCCGGCGCGGACGAGCGCGTAGAGCGCGCCCTCGGTGAACGCGGCGACGGCGTCGACGTCGTCGTCGAGGACCGACCGGGCGTCCCCGACGGTCGCGGTTCCGCCGGCGTTCTCGACGACGGCGGCGGCGCTCTCGGCCTCCGGGCCGACGAGCCCGACGTGTGCCTCGGTCATCGTCGGAGGGTCGCCCCCCGCGGGCAAAAAGCTGCTGTCAGCGCTCGACCCGCGGGGCGTTCAGTATGGCCAGTCGCCCGTGACCCGCATCCCCGCGGCGAGGTCTTGGTCCTCGCAGGCGGCGGCGATGTCGGCGGGCGCGGCGTGCGCGACCGTGAAGCCCTCGTCGGCGAGCGCGACGGCGAGCGCCGTGAGGAGGACCGCCTGCTCCCGGAAGGTACGCACTTCGAGTTTGTCGAGCGTGTCCGCGGCGGTGTGGCCCCAGCCGCGCCCGCCGTCGCCGGTGTCGCTCGCCACCATGTAGCCGGGGACGCCGCGCTGGACGTAGTTCCAGTGGTCGGAGTGCGGGCCGAGTTCGGGGTCGACCGTTATCGGATGCGAGAAGCGCTCCGCGACCTCGCGGGCGACGCGACCGAGCGCGTCGAAGCCGTGCGTCGTGCATTCGAGGGTGCGCGCCGCGGCGACGCCGTCGAGGTTCAACACGGCGCGCACGCGGTCGAGGTCGCGGTTCGCGGCGTCGTGCGCGGAGCCGACGAGGCCGACCTCCTCCGCGCCGAAGACGACGAAGTGCACGCGGGTGTCGAGTTCGTCCGCGCGCCCCGCGAGCGCCCGCGCGAGCTCGACGACCATCGCGGTGCCCGCGCCGTTGTCCATCGCGCCCTCGCTGATATCGTGGGCGTCGACGTGCGCCGTGACGAGCAGTTCCTCGTCCGTGTCGGGGCCGACCTCGGCGTGGACGTTCCGCGAGGTCGCCTCGCCGAGCGTCGCCTCGACGTCGACGGTGACCGTCTCGCCGGCGAAGCGCCGCGCGAGGCGCGCGCCGACCTCCTTCGAGACGCCGAGCGCGGGGATGTCGCCGACCGGCGCGTCCGCGGTGCCGACGCTCCCCGTCGGGGCGAGCCCGCCCGGGTAGTGGTTGGCGAAGACGAACGCGGCCGCGCCCGCCTCCACGGCGCGGTAGTATTTCTCGCGGCGGTGGACGACGCGCTCCGCGTGGTCGGGGACGGTCGAGTCGACGAGCACGACGGCCCCCGAGAGGTCGCGGCCCGCGAAGTCCGCGGGGAGGCCGTGGCCGAGGTCGACGAGGTCGCCGGACGCCGAGGTCGACGGACTCCGCGGGAGCGCGATGCACGCCCGTTCGTCGCCGCCCGCGACGAGGTGCGAGGTGCCCCGCTCCCACCCCTGGATGGCGAACTCCTCCATGCGGGCGTCGCGGGCGTGCTCGGCGAGGGCGTCGCGCGTCGCCTCGGCGGCCGCGCGCTCGCCCGCGCTCCCCGCCATCCGGTTCCCGACGTCGACGAGCGTTTCGAGGTGGTGCCAGCCGGTGTCGCTCGTGACGGTGCGGCCGATCCAGTCGGTCATGGGGTGAGTGGCGTCGCCGACCGGTAAAAGCGTGGGTGGAAGCGCTCCGGTGTCCGCTACAGTTCGCCTTCGGCTTTCAGGCCCGCGATGACGTCGTCGACGAGGCTCTCGACGTCGTCGTAGGGGAACTCCTCGTGGCCGGAGAGGAGCTTCGCGAGCTCCATCGCGGAGTAGGTCGTCTCGCCGGCGTGGAACTTCGTCATCGGGCCGCGGGGGAGTTCGGGGACGAGGCTGGTCATGCTCGTGACGGGGTAGTCGGCGTCTTCGAGCGCGGCGGTGAGCTCCTCGCGGAGTTCACCCTCGGCGTCCGTGTCTGCGTCGCTCATGGGCGTTCGTCGCCGAGATAGCGGAAAAGGATTGCGTCTGCGGGGGGCGAAGGTGGCAGCTTTTTGCCCCGTGGCCGCGAACTCGCTCGACATGTCCGAATCGCTCTCGGAGTGGCGGCCCGCGGTGGACCGGGAGATCGAACGCGTCCTCCCGCGCGAACTGAGCGCCGACTACCTCCGGTCGTTCTTCGGGGAGGGGCGCTACGAGTACGACCCGGACGCCATCGAGGACGCCCTCTCGACGCCCGTCTGGGACCTGCTCGATCGCGGCGGGAAGCGCTGGCGCGCCGTCGTCTTCTTGATGCTCGTCGAGGGGTTCGGGGCGGACCCCGAGGAGTTGCTCCCCTACGCGGTCGTCCCCGAAATCCTCCACAACGGCACGATAATCGTCGACGACGTCGAGGACGGCGCGGAGAGACGCCGCGGCGAGGAGGCCGTCCACCACCGCTACGGCCAGGACATCGCGCTGAACGCCGGTAACGCCCTCTACTTCATCCCGCTGAAGATAGTCGAGCGCAACCCCGCCGACCTCGACCCCGAGACCCGCCTCGCCGTCTACGAGATGCTCACCTACGAGCTGAACCGGACGCACCTCGGCCAGGGGATGGACATCCGCTGGCACAACAGCGACGAGGTGGCGATAACGGAGGGCGAGTACATGGAGATGTGCGCGTGCAAGACCGGCTGTCTCGGCCGCATCGTCGGTCGCCTCGCCGCCATCGTCACCGACCAGCCCGACGACGTCGAGGCCGAACTCGCGGCGTTCATGGAGACGGTCTGCATCGCCTTCCAGATCGCGGACGACATCCTCGACGTCGAGCACAGCCTCGACCGCGCGGGCGACTTCGGGAAGGCCGTCGGCAACGACGTCAAGGAGGGCAAGAAGACCCTCATCGCCGTCCACGCCGTGCGCAACGCCGCGCCCGAGGACGCCGCGCGCCTCCAGGAGATACTCGCGGCGGACGACACGACGGACGCCGAGGCGCTCGCCGCCATCGAGGTCATGGAGGAGACGGGGAGCGTCGAGTACGCCCGCGAGCGCGCCATCGCGCTCGTCGAGGAGGCCCGCGACCACCTCGACGACGTCCCGCTCACCGAGGACGTCGCCGCCGAACTCGCGGCGTTCGCGGAGTACGTCGTCGAGCGCGACGTCTGAGGAGTTCGCCGTCGAGACGGCCGAACGCGCCGCGACAGCAATCGACAGGCAACACACATATATCGCGCGACGCGTCCTTCCTCGCGTATGGTCCGCGTCCGTTCGCTCACAGACCCCTCTCCGCGATTCGCCACCGTCGTCTACCTGTTCGTCGGCGGGACGTGGCTGCTCGCGTCGGACGCCGTCGTCCACGCCGTCGCGCCGACCCAGACGGCAGCGACGGTGTTACAGACGGCCAAGGGGTGGCTCTTCGTCGGCGTCTCGGCGGCGGTCATCTACGCCCTCGGCCGGCGGCGCGAGCGGCGACTGGAGCGCTCGAACGAGCGATTGCGCGACACGGCCCAGCAGCTCCAGGTGCTCGGTCGGGTCTTCCGGCACAACGTCCGCAACGACATGACGGTCATCAAGGGGTACGCGGAGCTGGTCAGAGAGCACGTGAAAGACGAGGCGGACGCCGACCGGCTGCGGACCGTCGCGGCCACGGCCGACGACCTGATAGCGACGAGCGAGCGGCTCTGCGTCGTGAACGAGCTCGACGTCGGCACGGACGAGACGGTCGACGTCGCTGCGCTCGTGCGTCGGGAGTGCGAGCGGCTCCGCGAGACGACCCCCGGAATCACGGTCGAGACGTTCCTCCCCGACCGGGCCGAGGTCCGCGGCGACGACGCGCTCCGACGGGCGATTCGGACGGCCGTCGAGTGTCTGCTCGAACAGGGGTCGCCGACCGGAGGCCGGCGCGTTTCGATCACGGTCGAGGTGGCGGGCGACGAGGTCGTGGTCGCGGTCACGGACGACGGACCGGGTATCCCCGAGAACGAGCTCGAACCGGTCCGGTGCGGCGAGGAGACGGCGCTCGTCCACGCGGCCGGCGTCCGCATCTGGCTGCTCAAGTGGCTCTGTAACGTCTACGGCGGGCGCGTCACGTTCGCGGACGGACCGACCAGCGGGACGGTCGTGTCGCTTCGTCTCCCCGCCGTCGGCGGGTCGCACCGCCGCGCCGGTGTTTAAGTTCGTCCCGGCCGTCGCCTCCGGGCATGGACGCCGACTACGACCTGCTCACCGAGTTGACGGAGGCCCACGGCGCGCCGGGCCACGAGGACCGCATCCGCGAGGTCGTGCGCCGCGAACTCGCCGACGTCGCGGACGAGATTCGGACTGACGCGATGGGGAACGTCGTCGCCACCATCGAGGGCGCGACGAACCCCGACTACGAGGTCGCGGTCGCGGCGCACATGGACGAGATCGGCTTCATGGTGAAACACGTGACCGACGAGGGGTTCCTCCGCCTCGACGCGCTCGGCGGTTGGGACCCCCGCGTGCTGCGCGCCCAGCGCGTCACCGTCCACGCCGCCGAGGGCGATTTAGACGGGGTCATCGGCTCGCCGCCGCCGCACACGATGAGCGAGGAGGAGCGCGAGTCGAAAGACGAGGTCGAGGACTGCTACGTCGACCTCGGGCGCGACGGCGACGAAGTGAGAGAACGCGTCTCCGTCGGCGACGTCGTGACGATGGAGCAGGACACCCGACGGCTCGGCGACACCGTGACGGGGAAGTCGATGGACGACCGCGTCTGTCTCTTCGCGGTGCTCGAAGCCGCGAAGCGAATCGACCCCGACGTGACGGTGCACGTCGCCGCGACGGTCCAAGAGGAGGTCGGATTGCGGGGAGCGACGGCGCTCGGCGTCGACCTCGACCCGGACCTCGCCGTCGCGCTCGACGTGACGGTGGCCAACGACATCCCGCAGTTCTCGGACGCCTCGAAGCACGTCACCGAACTCGGGGAGGGCGCGGCGATAAAGCTCAAGGACGGGAGCGTCATCACGAACCCCAAGGTGCGAAAGCGCCTGGAGTCGCTCGCGGAGACGGCGGGAATCGCCCACCAGCCCGAGGTGTTGCCGGCGGGCGGGACCGATACGGCGGGGTTCCAGAACACGCACGGCGCGAAGCCGGTCGCGGCGATCAGCGTCCCGCTGCGCTACATGCACACGGTGACGGAGGCCGCGCACGTCAACGACGTCGACGCGACGGTCGAGTTACTCGCCGCGTTCCTCGACAGCGAGACCGGCGAACACGATTATCGCCTCTAGCGACCCTCGCCGGGAAAGGACGGACTAGCGAACCGTCACGTCCAACTCGACGTCGCGGCGTCGGCCTTCGAGGTCGGCGACGACGCGCTCGACGACGCGGCGGCCCTCCTCGACGACGAGTTCGGAGGCCTTCTCGATCACCCAATCGAGGGAGGCGAACAGCGGGAGGTCGAGGACGCCCTCGGCGGAGCCGGGGTCGTAGGTGACGACGAAGCGGACGCGACAGGCCTCGGCGGTGTCGTCGGTATCGGTGGTGCCGGCGGTGTCGGCGTCACCCGTCCCGCCCTCGTTCCCGTTTTCGTCGTCACCGTCGCTCCCGTCCTCCGCCGCGCCGAGCGGGTCGACGAGCCACTGGCCCGAGGCGTCGAGGTCGCGCGTCACCGACCAGTCGATGCGCGTCGGGCGTTCGACGTCGGTGACGCGCGTGTGGGCGGTGTAGTCGAGTTTCCACCACGCGAACGTGAGTCGGTACTCGGTCCCCGGCCCGCCGTCGCCGTGGGCGCGGACGGACTCCAGGTGCTTCGAGTACGCCGCGTAGCCCGGGAAGTCGAGGAGGAAGTCGTAGACGTCCTCCGGCGGCGCGCGGACGGTCGTCGCGACCTCGACGGTCTTCACACGACGACGTGGACGCGCGGACGGCATAAGTGGTGGCGTCGGCGTTCCGGAACGATTGTGGTGCGCGCGCCCCGAAGCGGGGGTATGAGTCACCCAGAGGACGCGCCGAGCGTGATCGTCGTCGGCGGCGGCGTCGCCGGCCTGAACGCCGCGCTCTACACCGCGCGGGCGGGCTTCGAGACGACCGTCGTGAACGCCGGGGAGTCGATACTCCGGCGTAACGGCCACCTGGAGAACGTCCCCGGCTTCCCGGGCGGCGTGAACCCCCGGACGTTCCTCGACCTCCTCGACGAGCAGGTCGCCGACGCCGGCGCGACGCGCGTCACGGGCGAGGTGGAGACCCTCGACGAACTCGACGGGCAGTTCGTCGCGGAGACGGCGGCGGAGGTCTACGAGGGCGACTACGCCATCGCGGCGACGAAGTCGAACCCGGGCTACCTCGACGCCTTCGACCTCGCGCTCGACCAGCAGGGGTCGAAGACGTACGTCGACGTCGACGAGCGCGGGCGGACGGGCGTGGACGGCCTCTACGTCGCGGGCCGCCTCGCGGCCGAACCCCACCAGACGACGGTCGTCGCGGGCCACGGCGCGAAGGTCGGCCTGACGGTCGTCGAGGACTCCGAGGTGCCGTACTACCACGACTGGGTCGCCCCCGAGGGCTACTTCACGGGCCGCGGGCGCGAGGTGCCGCCGGGCGTCGAGGAGATCGACGAGGACGAGCGCGAGGCACGCGAGCGCGACTCGATGGAGCGGATGCGCGCGGCGTTCGCCGAGCGCCACCCGGACGAGCCGACGATGCACCCGAGCGTCGCGGACGACGACGAAGACGAGTAGCGGGACGGGACACGGAACGGCGAGGCGAACCGTCGAGGCGCCGCCCGAGCGCCGACACGTATCGGCGTCCGAGGCCGACGCGGGCCTTATCGGCGCGGCGCGCGAGTCGACACCCATGACCGGGAACGAGCGGGGCGTGTCGGCGGTCATCGGGGTCGTGTTGTTGCTGGCCGTCACGACGCTGCTGGCGGTCACGGTCGGGACGCTGGCGCTCGGGCTCGGCGGGCAGACGCAACCGACCGCGCCGACGCTCTCGGTGTCGCACGAACTCGTTGACCGGGGTGACGGGAGCGGCGAGCAACTGGTCGCCATCACCAAGCAGTCGGGCGGGCCGGTGAAGACGGACTACCTCTACGTCGGCGGGTCGAAGCCGCTCGACATCGGGGCGGGCCCGGATTCGGACCGCCCGACGGCGGACTCGGACAGCCAGGCGAGCGGCCTGGAGGCGTTCACGGAGTCCTACATGGACAACCCGCCGCAGGTCGGTATCGGCGACACCTGGGAGGCCGGCGAGACCGTCTACGTGGACCCCGTCGGCGTGGCGAGCGGGACGGACGTGACGATATACTGGAACACCCGCGACGTCGAGGGGAACAACCCCGGCGAGGTCGGCGGGTCGGACTCCTACGAGCTAGCGTCGTTCACCGCGTGACGGTCGCGTGACCGCCGCGATACTGTCTCCGTGAAAAGTATTTTGGCCCTACACGACGACGCTCGGTGTGATGGGGGATACCAGAGGACACGCACGCGGCGCATCGTCGGTCATCGGAGTCATCCTACTCGTCGGAATCGTCGTCGTGCTCGTCGGCGCGGTCACGCCGTTCGTGATGAACCTCGCCGGGGAGACGCAGGCGAAAGCGCCGACGGTGTCGGTCGACAATCGAATCACGAACGCGAGCGGCGGGACGGACTACAGCGACAGCGAGGACAACCTGATCGCGGTCACGCTCGAATCCGGCGGCCCGCTCCAGACCGACCAACTGTACCTGACGTCGTCGAAGCCGGTCGACATCGGGTCGGCGACGGGCAACACGCGGGCAGGTGAAGGGGACGCCTCCGAGCGCGAGCTGTTCTCGGAGGGCGACGGCCAGACCGGAATCGGCGACACCTGGGAGGCCGGTGAGACCGTCTACCTCGACCCCGAGGGGAGCGCGCCCGACACGTCGATCTCGGTCTACTGGACGTCGAAGCCGGTAGAGGCCCAAGATGATGGGGAGATCAGCCCCGGCGACTCCTACGAGATCGCGTCGTTCACGACGTAACCGACGTCGACCGCCGCGAAGGCGGACGCTTTTACTGGCGGGGACGCCGAGGGTGAGCCATGTTGGAGGGTGTGAACGTCGCGCTCGGCGTCTCCGGGAGCATCGCGGCGGTGAAGGTCGTCGAACTCGCCCACGAACTCCGGCGACGCGGGGCGTCCGTGCGCGCCGTGATGACGGACGGCGCGCGGGGAATCGTCCACCCGTGGGCGGTGGAGTTCGCCACCGAACACGACGTGACGACGGAACTCACGGGCGCGGTCGAGCACGTCGAACTCTGCGGCCGCGAGGGGTGGGCGGACGTCTACCTCGTCGCGCCCGCGACCGCGAACACCGTCGGGAAGGTCGCGGCGGCCATCGACGACACGCCGGTCACGACGACGGCGACGACGGCGCTCGGCGCGGACGTCCCCGTCGTCCTCGCGCCCGCGATGCACGAACCGATGTACGACCATCCCGGCGTCCTGGAGAGCCTGGAGCGCGTCGAATCGTGGGGCGTCGACGTCGTCGACCCGCGCATCGAGGAGGGGAAGGCGAAACTGGCGAGCCTCGACGCCATCTGCCTCGACGTCGCGCGCGCCGCGGGCGAGCGGCCCCTCGCGGGCGAGCGCGTCGTCGTCACCTCGGGGGCGACGAGCGAGCGCATCGACCCGGTGCGCGTGCTGACGAACCGCGCCTCGGGTCGGACGGGCCGTGCGGTCGCCCGCGCGTGCTACGTCCGGGGTGCGGACGTCACGCTCGTCCACGACGGCGACGACGTCCCCTACGCCGACGTTCGTCGCGTCGAGTCCGCAGCGGAGATGCTCGCCGCCGTCCTCGACGCCTGCGAGGACGCCGCCGCCCTCCTCTCGGTGGCCGCCATCTCCGACTACACCGTCGAACCCGCCGACGAGAAGATACGCAGCGGCGGCGACCTCACGCTCGACCTGGAGGCGACGCCGAAGCTCCTCGACACCGTCCGCGAGGAACACCCGGCGCTCACGCTCGTCGGCTTCAAGGCGGAGACGAGCGGCGACGACGACGCGATGGTTCGGGAGGCCCGACGCATCATGGAGCGTGCCGGCCTCGCGTTCGTCGTCGCCAACGACGCGAGCGTCATGGGCGGCGACGAGACGCGCGCGCTCGTCGTGCGAAGCGACGACTACGCGGAGTACGCGGGCTCGAAGGACGGGCTCGGACTCAGAGTCGCCGACGAACTCGTCGGCGAACTGTAGCGCGCGTGTAGCGAGGCGCGAAAAGACGGCGCACGTATCGCGCCACCCGCGCTCCGGCGCGCCGCCGCTCGGTACACCGCGGTTCTCCGCGCCACCCGCGTTATTCTCGCGTGTCGCGCCCTACGGCCGCTCCCGCTCGATGTTCGGTCGGCCCGCAGGGCCGACCTACTCCCCCGGACTGTAGTTCGGGGCTTCGTCCGTTATCATCACGTCGTGGGCGTGACCCTCGGTTTGGCCGGCCGAGGAGACGCGAACGAACTCCGAGTCGTTCTTGAACTCGGGGATGGTCGCCGCGCCGACGTACCCCATGCCGGACTGGATGCCGCCGACGAGCTGGTGGAGCTCGCTGGCGAGCGGGCCCTTGTACGGCGTCGCGGCCTCGACGCCCTCGGGGACGTACTCCTCGTCCGCGTCGTCCTCCTTCAGGTAGCGCTCGCCGCCGCCGGACTGCATCGCGCCGACGGAGCCCATCCCCCGATACTGCTTGTACTTCTTGCCGTTCATCGTGATGACGCGCCCGGGCGCCTCGTCGGTGCCGGCGAAGTAGGAGCCGAGCATCACTGCGTCCGCCCCCGCGGCGAAGGCCTTCGCGGCGTCGCCCGAGTAGCGAATGCCCCCGTCGGCGATGACGGGCACGTCGTAGTCGGCGGCGACGTCCGCGACCTGCGAGACGGCGGTTATCTGGGGCATCCCCGCGCCGGAGACGACGCGCGTCGTGCAGATGGAGCCCGGACCGATGCCGACCTTGACGCCGTCCGCGAAGTCCACGACGTCCGCGGCGGCTTCCGCGGTGCCGACGTTGCCGACGACGACGTCCGCGTCGATTGTCTCCGTTATCTCGCGGGCGGAGTCGATGACGTTCAGGTTGTGCGCGTGCGCGCAGTCGATGAAGACGACGTCCGCGCCGGCCTCGTCGGCGGCCGTCGCGCGCTCGACGTCGAAGGGACCGACGGCGACGCCGACGAGCAGGTGCCCGTCGTCGTCGCGGGCGGCGTCCTCGTGCTCGCGGCGGGCGAGCACGCCCTGCATCGTCACGAGGCCGACGAGCCGGTCGTCGTCGGCCACGATGGGGACGCGCTCGATCTTGTGCTCGTACATGAGTTCGAGGGCGTCGCGCGCGTCGACGTCCGCACTCGCCGTGATGACCTCGTCCGTCATCGCCTCCTTCACCCGGTCCTCCTCGCCCACTTCGAGGTAGGGCCGGATGTCCGTCCCGGAGATGATGCCGAGCACGCGGTCGTCGTCGTCGACGACCGGCGCGCCGGAGACGCCCTCGCGCTCCATCATCGCGTCGACGGACTCGATGGTCTGGTCGGGCGACGCGGTGACGACGTCCTCCCGGCGGATGACGAGTTCGTCCGCGCGCTTCACGCGCTCGACCTCGGCGACGAGCTCGTCGTCGTCGAGGTTCTGGTGGAGCACGCCCAGCCCGCCCTCGCGCGCCATCGCGATGGCGAGCTCGCTCTCCGTGACGGTGTCCATCGCCGCGGAGAGGATGGGGACGTTGAGGGAGACGTTCTTGGAGACGCGCGTGGAGACGTCGGCCTCGTCGGGTTCGACGCGGCTCTCTGCCGGACGGAGCAGCACGTCGTCGAACGTGAGCGCTTCGGGGACGTCGAGCTTCTCGGAGAAGGTACCACTAGGTCGCTCGTCGTTCGCCATGTAAATCGTGTTCGCGCGATACGCAAAAACGTTCCGTAACCGGCCACGCCGTGCGGGGAACATCGCCACGGTCGTGCATACCGAGCCCCGGCGCCGTCGGGAGACGGCGAGCGCCGCGAGCGCCGCGTGCGGCCACACCCCACACAACGCTTATGTCTCTCAATCGGAAACGTTCGGGTATGGACTCCCTCAGTCCCTTCGCAGTCCGTATCGCCGGTGACCAGCCACAGCGCTCCGGCGACTTTACAAAATCCTGCGCGGGGACAGTCATGGGGGCCTCCACCTTCTGGCGGCGACAGATGGCCCCGCGGCCGTCGTCGTACCATCCCGCCTATCGCCGTTCGGCCGGTGGTCACGGCCATCGTCCCTGAGATGAGTATCTCCGGCCACCCGGTCGCCCTCCGCTTAGAGCGGCGTGTCGGCGGCGCGACGCGACTCCTCGCCACCGTCATGCTGCTCCCGCTCGTGGACGGCATCTTCGCCGCGCTCGTCCTCAGCGGCGCGCTCACGCAGACGACCGCCGTCGGACCGCTCGTTGTCCCGACGGGCGCGCTGCAGGTCGGCCTGCTCGTCTTCGGCGGGAGCGCCACCGTCGCGGTCGTCCTCGTCGAGATGCAGGGCGACCGCCGCGAGAAGGCCCACGCCGTCCTCACGGTCGGCGTCCCGCTCGTCGTCGGTGCCGTCGCCGTCGCCGCGCTCGCCCCCACCATCGAGAGCGTCCTCGATACCGCGATCTTCGAGCGCTTCGCCGCGTTCGTCGTCCTCGCCATCGCCGCGAAGACTGCGAGCTCGCGCATCGGCGACTACCTCCCCAGCCCCGGCATCGTCGTCGGGCTCGGGCTGCTGGCGAGCGTCCGGCCGACGTCCGCGACGCTCGCCGTCCACGTCGAACCCGGTGTCGTCGTCGCCGCCGCGGGTGCCGCCGCCGTCGCCGTCGGCTTCGCGCTCGTCGTCGCGCTCCTCGAACCCCACCTCCGGCACCTGCTCGACATCGACCGCTTCCGCTTCGGGAGCGCCGTCGCACTCGGGACGCTCGCCCTCTCGCTCTTCGGTATCGTCCCCGAGGGCGCCGCGCTCCCCGTCTTCGCGCTCGCCGGCCTCCTCGCAATCGACCCCGGGCAGGCCGACGCGACGACGGCCGGGAGCGACGACCGCGCCGACGCCGACGCGCCCTACGGCTACCCCGGCGAGAACGGCGAGGAACGCGCCCCCTGGCTGTGACGGCGCGGCGCGGGTAACGGTGCGTTTACGGCCGTCCCGTCCCTCGACGAACGTATGCCAGCGAACCGCGTCGTCCAAGGACGGATGGTGACGCCGCACAGCCTCGCCGAACTCGTCGAGGACGACGACGTCATGGAAGCCGAATCCATCGAAGACACGGACCGCGAGTGCCCAGACTGTGGTGGCGACGTCGTCTCCGTCGGCTACATGCCGAGCGTCACCGAGTACGTCACGGGCTACAAGTGCCAGGAGTGCGACTGGCGCGAGACCGACCGGGAGTAACGGATCGAAACCCATTTAGGCGGAATCGCCCTACGACGGAGTGCGTGGGGCTGTGGCCAAGCCAGGGATGGCGACTGACTCCAGAGGCCACGCGCCCGGGACGAAATTCCAGACTGGTATACCGAGTGGCGGGCTGATCACCTCGCCGCGACGACGACCCTCTGGAGTTCCGAGGCGCACCGGAGATATCAGTCGATCGGGGGTTCAAATCCCTCCGGCCCCATACTACATTTAACAAATTCGGAAGGTTCTGCCTCCTTCCGTTTACCTCACGTAAGCACCCAGAGCCGTCGCCATCTCTCGGGGTGGTCCGCGTGATCGAAGCCGTCGCGAGCGGCACGTGCGCCCTCTGTAGCGCGTCGCACGGCATCGCCCGTACCGAGACCCCACAGCACGGTGTGGTGCCGCTCTGTCGCTCCTGCCGGAACCTCTGGGGTGAGGGCAAATGAGCACCGACGCCCCGAGCGTCGGCGCCGACGCGGACGGCGACCTTCGCTCGCTCGTCGAGGACCTCGCCGACGAGGTGCGCGAGCTACGCGCGGAGAACGACGCTCTCCGCGAGCGCGTCGCCGACCTGGAAGAGCAGCGCGAGCGGGAAGCCACCGTCCGATGGGCGGGACCGAACCCCGCCGACATCGAGATCGTCGCCAGCAAGTCGGTGACGACGGCATGAGCGCCAACGAGGAGCGCGCCGCCGTCGTCTTCCCCACCTTCGGCGGAAAAGCGCGCACTGTGGGCGGCACGAAACTCGTCATGTCCTCCGACGACGTCCGCCAGGCGCTCGACGAGAAGACCGACATCGACGCCGAGGACTGGCCCGACGAGACCGTCCGGTGCGTCATGCGGTGGACGGCGAAGCTCACCTCCCGGGACGACGACGGCGACCGAGACCCACGGGACGAAGCGAACCTCCTCACGCTCACGAAGCGGAACGGCCGCCTCGCGCTTCAGGCGGAGCGAGACGAGTGGCTCGAGTGGAGCGAGGACGCTGCAGCTCGCCTCGACGGCGAGGGAGGGCCGAACTAACACCGTTGTGAGCACGGCCCGACGAAGGGCCGTGAGCGCCACCACGGGGCCGTAGCCGCCCCACTACGGGTTTCACGCCCAACCCGTACGCAAGCAACACTCCGCTACTGCTGGGTGCCTCTCTCCTTGCTGTCTCTCCTTGCTGTTTACGGCACTCTCGACGCCGTAACAATCCCGTTTCTCTTCACACCCACTCTCGCGCCGGACTCACAACAGTGTGATTCTGGCCGGGGAGCCGATTCCCTACCGCTCCACGCTTTCCTACCTTCTCCCACAGGTTTATCTGCGTGCTTCGTCTACTCATAGACATGAGCACCCCGAAGACCGACCACAGTGACCACGAGGAGGATGCAGACGTCCCCTCGGGTGTCCTTGACGGTCTCGACGACCTCGAGGAAGGCCGGACGCTCAGCGACGAGGAGTTCGAAGACGTCCTCAAGTTCTAATCGCGGTTCTCTCGTAGTGTTTTAGTGTCCGTTCGTTAGTCGTCAGTACGTGAGCGTCGTCCCACTCTCCGACGAGGAGAACTACGCGATCTTCACCGAGTCCTACGGGAAGTCGATGCGAGGGCTCGGACGGGACCAGCAACTCCAAGTTCTCAAACGCCTCTACAAGACGCTCGATAGCGACGCCCCGCAGCACTACATCTACGAGACCGTCGAGGGATGCGACGAGCTCGAGGTTATCCGCGCCGGCAACTCACTTCGGGTCTACTGCCGTCTCGTCATGGGCGTCCCGCACGGAAACAAGACGTACAACGTCCTCTTCGTCTTCTACGTCGACGACCACGACTATCGGGCGCGACCTCGAACGGCTCGACGAACGCGCCGAGGAGCGACTCGTGAACCTCACAGACCTCGCGAGCGTCGACGACGTCGACGCCTACCTCGAAGAGCACGACGCGAAACAGGCCGAGTTCCTGAAGAAGCAGATCGACCGGGCGTAGCGCTCTCTTTCATCGGCCCGCGAAGGTTTCGCTCCACCTCGTCCACCAGCTCGTCGCTCTCCAGGTGAGTGTTCGTCGACGGCGTCTCTGAGACGGCCGCTTAGAACACGTCTCTTAGCCGTATCTTCGTCTCCCTGCTGTCTCGAGGCCCGCCGGCCCCATTCTGTACGTACCACCTTCGGCGGGTTCTACTTTCTTCCACTTACGTCGGGTGAAGAGCGACCGCGCTATCGCCCACCGACGGACTGGCAGCTACCCGGCACTCGCTTTCGGCGGAGCACCTGTCGGTCTTTGCCGTCGCGTGACCGCCGGAGCGACGCCACCGACCAGCGTCGGAAGGTTGGCCGCGCGTGCGGAGGCGTGAGTCACTCCCGGGACGTGTCGGTCGCCCGAGCCAGCGTGAAGAGCGCGCCGCCGCGGACACCCGCGTCACGACGAGTGGTCGGAGGAATCGTCGCGGCGACGGCTGGGCGGGAGGTCGAGAGGCGGAGTTCGGCGTCCACCGGTCGGTCACGGACGACGCGAAAAACGCAGAGAGAAGCCGGCCGCGGAGCGACGGTGTCAGTTCGGGGTCGTCGAGGAACTGATGATGGACGAGCTACCGCCGGAGGACTGCCAGACGACCTGAACGGTTTCGTCACTAGGTTCCGTGTTATTCCCTTGAATCGTGATGCTATCGCCAGCCTGGATGTTGTCACCGTTCCAATCCGTGCTGGTGATCGTGTAGTCCGGAGAGGTGCCGAACGAGGTGGTACCATCTGTCGCGTTGGCGGTCGCAGACCCAATCGTCACGGAGATCGTACTACTGTCGAGGCTGTCGCCACCCTGGTCCGTAATCGTGATCGTGTTGTTCGCGTTGTCGTCGCTGAAGTTCTCGTAGTCGTAGTTGAAGGTCGCGCTGGGGGCGTTGTTGCCGACGTTGCCGCCGAGGCCGAGGACGAAGGTGCCGATGACGGCGGCGAGGATGACCGTGATGGCGACCATTAGGATGACGCCGATGACCGGCGAGACACCGCGGTCGTCGCTAAGGAGTTGGTTCAGGTCCATCGTTAGCCCTGGTACTCCCACTCACCGATGATCGAGGACGAACCACCCGAAGACTGCCAGACGACCTGTGCCGACTCAGCACCGTCTGTATTGGTGAAGTTCAGCGTCGCGCTATCGCCGGCCGTCCAGCGGTCGTCGCCGAGGCCGCTGTACGTGATCTCGTCGGGGTCTGGAGTCCCCGTGACGTTGATGGTCGAATTATCGAGTCCGTCGCCGCCCTGGTGCGTCACGGTCAGATTCTCCGTACCCGAGTCGTAGTCCCAGTTGAACGTCGCGCTGGGTGCGTTGTTGCCGACGTTACTGCCGAGACCGAGGACGAAGGTGCCGATGACGGCGGCGAGGATGACCGTGATGGCGACCATCAGGATGACGCCGATGACCGGCGAGACGCCGCGGTCGTCGTCGAGGAGTGCTTTGATGTTCATGGTTCGGGTTCGCGTCGGGGTCGCAGGTCGCGGGACGCCGCGGTGGCGTCCGTCGGGGTCGGCGGGTGGTTCCGTCGACGTATCGGTCCTACGAGGGACTCCGACGTTGCTAGAACGGTCGCGCTTCTGGATACTTAAACGGGGCGGCCGGAACGGCTGCGGAGTCGTGGCCTGCTCGGTCGGCCGCCGATACCGTGGGTGCCCGTACGGGTCGGCGACGGCGCGGTGAGTCTCAGGCTCGGCCTTCGTAGGTCGCGTCGGCGGAGGTGTTGTCGCGGTTGAACGACATGATTTTGGCGCGGATGACGTCGCCCTCGTCCACGGCGTTCGGGACGTCCTCGGTGAAGACGACGAAGCCCTGGACTTTGCCGACGGCGACGCGCTCGCCGGAGTGGTGGTCGCTGAACTCGGTGACGCCGAACTCGTACGTCTCGCCGATGTCGACCGGCGGGTCACGCTCTTGGGCGGCGTCGTGGGCGCGCTTGGATTCGCGGGCGTCGGTGCTGGTGCGCGAGCGCCACCAGAGGGCGGTGAGGACGAGGAGCACGACGACGGCGGCGGCGGCGAGCAGCACGGGTGGGACCGGGGCCATATCGGCCACCTCGCGCGGCCGGTACTTATGGCCCGCGGCTCAGGCGGGGTCGTTGGTGAGGAGGAGCGCGCCGAAGAGGAGTTGGAAGAGCGCGCCGACGGGGACGTGGAGGCCGCCGAAGCCGGTGGTGTAGATGGCGTAGCCGGCCCCGAGGTAGCTGAGGCCGGTGACGCAGAGGGCGACGCCGACGAGCCGCGCGGGCCGGTCGAGGCGCGCGAGGACGGCGTCCTCGCGGTAGTAGAAGTAGACGCTGAAGGCGAGGAGGCAGAGGGAGGCGAGCGAGACGACGGTCCAGACGAGGTAGCCGGTGCGGATGGTCGTCCCGGCCTGGTACTGGTAGGCGCCGAGGGAGAGCGCGACGGAGAGTTCGCTCGCGGGGCCCGTCAGGTCGGCGACCCGGCGGAGGTGGAAGAACGGCCAGCGGACGAAGAGGACGGAGACGCCGGGGCCGGGGAGCGCGGCGTACGCGACCTCCCAGGGGAGGAGGGTGCTGACCCAGACGAAGACGACGGCGAGCGGGTTCTCGTACTCGGGGGCGGTCCAGCGTGGCATCGTACCCGGCTATCCGGGACGGGGGCTTAAGCGTGTCCGCCGAGGGGCGCGGTGGGACGGGGAACGAGGCGGGACGACGGGCGTGAAACGGAACGAGGCGGGACGACGGGCGGGAAACGGAACGGGTCGGGAAGCGAGGTGAGTGACGGGGCCGGACGGTCCGTCAGGCTTTATTGCGCGCGCTCGAAGTGGCGACATGGATCGACTGAAGCGTTCGCTGCTCGACGCGCCCATCATCGAGAAGGACGGCTATCACTACTTCGTCCACCCGATCAGCGACGGCGTGCCGATGCTGGAGCCCGAGCTCCTCCGCGAGATAACGATCCGCCTCATCCGGAAGGCGGACCTCGACGACGTGGACAAGATCGTGACGCCGGCGGCGATGGGTATCCACATCTCGACGGCGCTCTCGCTGATGACGGACATCCCGCTCGTCGTCATCCGCAAGCGCGAGTACGGCCTCGACGACGAGGTGTCGCTCACCCAGCAGACGGGCTACTCGGAGTCCGAGATGTACATCAACGACGTCCAGGAGGGCGACCGCGTCGTCGTCCTCGACGACGTGCTCTCGACGGGCGGGACGCTGCGCGCGATCACGGACGCCCTCGAACACGTCGGCGCGGACGTCGCGGACGTCCTCGCGGTCATCAAGAAGGCTGGCCCGAACGACCTCGACGAGACGGACGTCGACGTGAAGACGCTGATCAACGTCGACGTCGTGGACGGCGAAGTCGTCATCACGGACGAGCACGGCGACGGGTAACGGGAGACCGGTCAGTTCGGCGCGCCGACGCTCTCGCGGCCGTCGAGGGTCGCAAGCGAGGACCCCGACGACGGAGGCAGCGACATCGCACGCGCGGTTCGAGGGGACGCCTTGACGTGCGGGCGGTGCGTACGGCCGGCCGGATGGCTCCCGACCGCCCGGACTCGCGTTCGCGCTCGTTCTCGTTTCCGCTCTCGCTCTCGGTTTCCCGCGTCCCGGAGTCGGCCCGCGGCCCGCTGTGCGCGCTCTGTGCGCTCGTCGGCATCGCGGCGCTCGTCTGTGGCTACGCGCTCGCGGGCTTCGGCGCGGCGTTCGCCGCCGGCCTCACGGCGTACGGGTCGGTCCCGCTTCGCGTGAGCCTCCCGATACTCGGCCTCGGTTGCGGTCTCCTCGCCCTCACGTACGGCTGTTGGCGGCTGTTCCGACGGCTCCTCGAATAGGGAGTGCGACGGAGAGCGGGAAAGGAGCGACGAGCGGCGGCCACGGGGCGGCGTTACGCGTCGCGCTCCGGTGGCATCGGGTCGTGGCAGGCGACCCTGCGACCGTCGACGGGTCGCTCGGGTGGCGCGTCGCGCGCGCAGACGGTTTCGACGACACCGTGGAGCGCCGCGTCCGCCGCCTCGTGGTCGTCGCGGACGACCGCGGCCGCGGCGTCGACGAGCGCGGCGCGTTCGTCCCGGCCGACGTCGAGGGCGTCGGGGTCGACGCGCGCGCCGTCGGTGTCGCGCTCCGTCGCCGTGCGATGCGCGCGCGGCAGGTCGAGGACGAGGCCGTGCGCGAGGACGGCGTCGGGGCTCCCGTGGCCGTCGAGGACCGGGTCGCGCTCGGCGATACGGCGGCGAAAGCGGAGGGCGCGCCGGAAGGCGTCGCGGCTCCCCGTCCAGTCGTCGGGCGGGACGACGCGCGGGCAGCGCGGGTGGAAGCGACAGCCGGCGGGCGAGTCGGCGGCGTCGGTGACGGCGGGGGTGACGTCCGCGTGGCGGCGCTCGGTCGTCGGGTCGAGCGTCGGCGTGGCGTCGCGGAGCGCGGCCGTGTACGGGTGGCGCGGCCGGTCGAGGACGGCCTCAGTGGGCCCGCGCTCGACGACGCGGCCGCGGTAGAGGACGGCGACGCGGTCCGCGACGCCGCGGACGAGCCGGTAGTCGTGGCTCACGAGGACGTACGTGAGGCCGTAGTCGTCCTGCAGGGTCGCGAGACGGTCGAGGACGGCCGCGCGGGTGCGCGCGTCGAGCATCGAGACGGGTTCGTCGAGGACGACGACGTCCGGGTCGGGGGCGAGCGCGCGGGCGAGCGCGACGCGCTGGCGTTCGCCGCCCGAGAGGTCCCGCGGGCGCGCGTCGAGGTAGGCGTCGGGAGTGAGGCCGACGTCGGCGAGGACGTCGCGGACGCGCTCGCGGCGCGCGGCGGCGTCGCGTCGACCGACGAGGGGCTCGGCGACGGTGCGCCCGACGGACACCCGGGGGTTCAGGCTCTCGTAGGGGTCCTGAAAGACCGGCTGGACGCGGGCGCGAAAGGCGCGCTCGTCGGTCTCGATCTGTGCGTCGACGTCCCGGCCGTCGAAGCGGACCGCGCCCGAACTCGGCGCGTCGAGGGCGACGAGGAGGCGACAGAGCGTGGTCTTCCCGGAGCCGGATTCGCCGAGGACGCCGTACGTCTCGCCGCGCTCGACGGCCAACGAGACGTCGTCGAGCGCGTCGACGGTGTCGGGCTCGCGGCGCCGGAGGACGTCGAGGAGGCCGCGCTCGCCGCCGTACGTCTTCGTCACGCCGTCGAGCTCTATCAGTCCCACGCGCCACCCCCGGCGCGCCACGCGTCGCGGAGCGCGGCCGTGTGGTCGCTCGCGGGGTCGCCGAGCACCGCCTCGGTGGGGCCGGTCTCGACCACGCGGCCGTCGTGGAGGACGGCGAGGCGGTCGGCGGTCTCGGCGAGCGCCGCGAGGTCGTGGCTGACGAGGAGGACGGCGGCGTCGAGCGACGCGAGGTCGTCGAGCAGGCGGTCGCGCGCCACGGCGTCGAGGCCCGTCGTGGGTTCGTCGACGACGAGCAGGGCGGGGTCGCACGCGAGCGCCATGGCGAGGACAACACGCTGGCGTTCGCCACCGGAGAGCACGTGCGGGTGGTCCTCAGCGCGCGCCGCGCGCAGGCCGAGGCGGGTGAGCGCGTCGCGGGCGCGCCGGCCCGCGTCCGCGTCGGGGTGGTGGCGGCGGACGGCCTCGCGTATCTGCGCGCCGACGGTGTACGCGGGGTCGAGCGCCCCCATCGCGCGCTGCGGGACGAGCGCGATTTCGGCCCAGCGGAGGTCCCTGAGGTGCGCGTCAGGGAGCGCGAGGAGGTCCGTCGTTCCGTCGGCGCGAACGGGCGTGTCGTCGGAGACGACATCCGCGCGCGGCGTGCCGTCCGCGTCCGTCCACGCGGGCGGGACGGCGTCGAACCACGCGTGGCCGCCCCGGACCTCGCCGGCGTCGTCGAGGAGGCCGACGAGCGCGCGGGCGAGCGTGGTCTTCCCGGAGCCGGATTCGCCGAGCAGGCCGTACGTCTCGCCGTGCTCGACGCTCACGGACGCGTCCGTCAGCGCGCGGACGTCGCCGTTTCGGTCGGGCGTCCGGTAGCGGACCGTGAGGGAGTCGACGCGGAGGAGCATCAGTCCACCTCGGTGACGTCGGAGAGGGCGTGCCCGAGGTAGTAGAAGGCGGCGACGAGCGAGGCGATGGCGAGGCCGGGCGGGAGGAGCCACCACGGCGCGTCGAAGACGTGACCGGTCGCCTGCACGCGCTGGAGCATCGCGCCCCACGAGGCGGTCGTGACGTCCGCGAGGCCGAGGTACGCGAGGGTGGCGTGGGCGAGGATGGCGGTCGCGGCGTCCTGCACGAGCAGGACCGCGGCCACGGGGAGGACGTCCGGGAGGACGTGTCTGGCGACGAGACGGTGCGTGGGGAGGCCGGCGGCACGTGCGGCGTCGACGTAGGTGCGTTCGACGAGCGACAGCGTCGTCCCGCGGACGACGACGCAGTTGTTCAGCCACGCCGTCGCGGCGATGGCGAGGACGACGTTCGTCGTGGAGGCCCCGCGCATGGCGACGAGGACGACGACGAACGGGAGGAAGGGGACGCCGTAGAGGACGTCGACGACGCGCTGGATTCCCTCGTCGACCCACCCGCCGTAGTAGCCGCTGGCGAGGCCGAGCGGGACGCCGACGAGCGAGGAGAGGAGCGCGGCGGCGAGGCCGACGAGGAGGGCGGTGCGCGCGCCGTAGACGAGCTCGGTGAGGACGCCGTGACCCGCCGCCGTGGTACCGAGCGGCGCGAAGAAGGGGTCGCCGAACGCCGGCGGGTGCGGGAGGGAGCGCGACTGGGCGAGCGTGAGGCGGCCGTCGCCCGTCCCGACGTACGCCACCCACCCGGGGTCGTGGGGGGCGACGAGGTCGGGGGCGAGTGCGCAGCAGGTGACGACGGCGAGGACGGCCGTCCCGAGGAGGGCGAGGGGGGTGCGCAGGAGTCGGGTGAGCGCGCGACGCGTCCGCGAGGACGCGCGCGTCGCGGGGGCCGGCGCGGCGCCCGCGGCGTCGTTCGAGGCACGCGAGCCGTCGTTCGGCGCACGGTCCGTCATCGCTCGCGCCCCCCGAAGGAGAGCCGCGGGTCGAGATAGGTGTAGGCGACGTCGAGGCCGAGGCGTGCGACGACGACGACGACGGCGACGAGGAAGAACGCGGCCTGCGCGAGCGGGTAGTCGCGGTCGAGGACGGCGGTGACGATAAGCCGCCCCATCCCCGGCCACGAGAAGACGGTCTCGGTGACGACCGCGCCGTCGACGAGGAAGGCGAGGGCGAGCGCGGCGCTCGTCGTCACGGGGAGGAGGGCGTTGCGCCCGGCGTGTTTGAAGAGGACGGTGCGTTCGCGCAGGCCCTTCGCCCGCGCGAGGTCGACGTAGTCGGAACGCGCGGCGTCGCGCATCGCGGGGCGGACGAGCAGCGTCGCGCCGACCCAACCGACCGCGGCGACGGAGAGCAGGGGGAGCGCGAGGTGCCGGAGGAAGTCGAGGGCGACGGGGAGGGGCGCGACGTCGAACGCGGGGAACTGCGTCACCATGTGGGCGCTCGGGAGCCAGCCGAGGCGGTGGTCGAGGAGCCAGACGAGCAGCCACGCGACCCAGAAGACGGGCGTGGCGTAGACGAACAGCGAGAGGGCGAGGGCGAGCGTCCCGCCGCGGGCGTCGCGGTACCAACCGAGCACCATCCCGACGAGCGGGCCGACGGCGTAGCAGGCGAGGAAGGCCGCGCCGAAGAGGACGAGCGTGCGCGGGAGGCGGCGGGCGAGGACGGCGGCGACGGGCGCGTGCATCGTCGGCGACCAGCCGAAGTTCCCCGTCTGGTAGTTGAGGAGGAACCGGAGGTACTGCATCCAGAGGGGGTCGTGGACGCCCCACGCGGCCTCCAGGCGCGCGGTCTGCGCGGTGGTCATCCCCGGCGTCGTCATCGCGCTCACGAACGACCCCGGCATCGCGCGCAGGAGGACGAAGAGGAGCGTCATGACGACGAGCAGGGTGGCGTACGCGACGACGAGACGACGGAGGAGATATCGGAGAGCGAAGCGCGTCACGCGCACCACCCCGGACGGCGCGGCCGGGACGGGCGATGCGAGCGGCGCGGGCGGTGCGGGCGGCGACGGCCGCTCGCGGGGGCGTGTCGGCGCGCGGCGAGCGACACGGGAGGGCGCACAGCGCGGGGTGCGGGGGGGCGAGCGACAAAGGCGGAGCGCGTGGTGAGGCCACGGCGAGCGTCGCGACGGACCGGAAGCATGGAGTCGCTCACGTCGCTCACCCCCGCGGTCTGAGCTGTCGGAGTTCGGTGGCGAGGTTCGTCGAGCCGGGCGCGGGGATGTCGGCGACGTAGTTCGTCCACGCGTCGGTGTCGAGGGGCCACCTGATGTGCGGGTACTCGGTCACCATCACCGGGGCATCGAGGTAGATACGCTCGACGGCGCGGCGCGCGAGGGCGTTGCGGCGGTCGGCGTCCGTCTCGCGGAGCGCGCGGCCGATGAGGTCGTCCGCGCTCGCGTGCGCGTCGAGGCCGTACCCCGTCGGGTTGTTCGCGCGGACGGTGTCGTCGCCGGCGGCGTCGGCGTTGTCGCCGTGGAAGAGCGAATAGAGCGACGTGACGGCGAACGGCGAGAGCCCGCCGACGCTCAGCGGGTAGACGTCGAACTCCTCGCGGGCGTAGACGGCCTCGACCATCGCGGTGAGGCTCACGACGGTGCGGGTCGCCGGGATACCGAGGCGGCCGAGCGTCTCGATCCAATCCGTCGTCATCGCCGAGCGTTCGGGGGAGCGCGAGGCGGGCGTGATGAGGAACTCCAGGGGGCCGCCGAGGATGTCGGGAATCGTCCGGCCGTCGACGCGGAGTTCGATGTCGGTGTCCGCGTCGGCGAGCGCCGCGGAGCGCACCGGACCGAAGGTGTAGTCGTGGCGCGCGCCGCGCTGGCTCGCGCGGACGCCCGTGAGGCTCCCGGGGTAGGACCGGCCGGCGTACGTCCCGGGCGTGCCCGTGATGGGGTCGCCGCTCGTGAGGAAGTCGCGGACGGCCGCGACGTCGAGGGCGGCCCCGTCGTCGCGCCCGCGGTAGGCGTAGGCCTCCGTCGCGGGGTCGGTGAGGAGCTCGGCGTCCGTGGCGGTCTCCGGGCGGACGGCGGTGTATCCGGGCGGGACGACGAAGTCCCCGCGGGTGACGTAGCCGTCGTGGAGTTCGGTGACGTAGTGGTAGTCGTCGAAGGCGAAGGCGAGCGCCTGGCGGAAGACGAGGTCGTCGAGCGGTTCGCGCCGGAGGTTGAAGCCGTAGTAGCCAAAGCCGGTCGCGCCGCCCTCGACGAGCGTCTTGCCGGGGGCGGCCTCGATCTCCGAGATGGCGGACGTGGCGGCCGTCCGGAAGACGGCGTCGACCTCGTCGTCGAGGAAGGCGCGCTGGAGGGCGGCGTCGGAGCCGTACACCTGCACGCGGAGGGCGTCGAGGAACGGCCCGCCGGCGTCGAGGACGTCGTGCGCGCGTCGCCAGTCGAGCGTCGAGAGGGCGTAGTCGTCGGGGTCGCGGAAGGCGAGCGACGCGGACGTGTCGGGGTCGTAGGAGGTGACGCGACCGGGGCCGAGGCCGACCGGGCCGCCGCGTTCGGTGGGGCGATAGCGCCGGTAGTCCTCGACGTCGCGCCAGACGTGCGCGGGGAGAATCGGGAGCGCGAGCGTGCTGCTCGCGTACGTCCCGACGGGTTCGGAGAGTCGGAGGCGGACGTCCCAGTCGCCGGGCGCGCGCTCGACGGCCGCGATGGGGGAGACGACCGGGAGGTAGCGCGCGGGGCGCTGCTCGCGGAGGTAACGGTACGTGAACAGGACGTCGTCGACGGTGAGCGGCGTCCCGTCGGTGAACGTCAGGCCGTCGCGGACCGCGACGTCGACCGCGGGGCCGGCGTCGGTGTTGAGGTCGCCCGCGTCCGTGACCCGCCAGTCCGTGAAGACGTTCGGCCGGACGTCGAAGGTCACGGGGTCGACGACGGTGCCGCTCTCGTGGACGAGGTCGAGGAGTATCCAGGAGTGTGAGGAGGCCGTGGCGAGCGGGTTGAGACCGGCGAACGACGCGCTCGTGCCGAGCGTGAACGTCGCCGTCGACGCGGAGCCGTCGCCGTCGAGACAGCCGGCGAGCGAGAACGTCGCCGCGCCCGCCCCCGCCGCGAGGAACCGCCGTCGCGTCGGTGCCACCCCATCCACCATGTTGGTACAACACGTTCCTGCCGAGATATAAACGTCGCGTCGGCGCGGCGTCGAGTGGATACCGCGGTGACGTGTCTGGTTACATATATTTCCTCGCTCTCGCCGGGTCGCGTCCGGCGGGCGAAGCGGCGAGCGTCGCGCACTGGGTCACGGTTAACCACGCGGCGCTCGAAGCCGACGACGCCATGACGTCCGTACTGTTCGTCGTCAGCGAGGAGGGGTATTGGGGCGAGGAGTGTATCGAGCCGCTCACGACGCTCGACGCCCGCGGGGCCGAGGTGACGGTGGCGACGCCGACCGGGAGCCCGCCGGTCGTCGACGAGCGCTCCGTCGACCCGGAGAACGTCGGCGAGGAGACCGCGGAGTGGGTGACGGAGGTCGACGAGACCGACGAGCGGCTGAACGACCCCGAGCCGCTCGCGGCGGTCGAGGCCGACGACTACGACGCGGTCGTCTTCCCGGGCGGCCACGGCACGGAGTGGGACGTGAATCAGGACCGCGACGCGCGACGCCTCCTCCGCGAGCAGGTCGCGGGTGAGGACGGGAAAGCGCTCGTCGTCTGTCACGCCGTCGGCATCCTCGCGTTCACGCGCGACGCCGACGGGGGCTTCCTCGTCGCGGACCGCGACGTGACCGGCTTCCCGAACGAGTGGGAGGAGGGCATCGTCGACGAGCACGACCGGATGCCGGACGGTCGCAAGCTCCCCTACTGGGTCGAGGACGAGGTCGTCGCGGCCGACGCGAACTGGGACGCCGAGCTCGACGCCGACACCTCGGTCACGGTCGACGGCGACCTCGTGACCGCGCGCGGCCCGGAGTCCTCCGCGGACGCCGCCGAGACCTTCGCCGACGAACTCGACCTCTGAGGGAGAGACAAACCCGCACACGGCACCGGGCTTCGCAAGCCTTATCCGCAGGAGGGCGTTACGAAGAATCAGCGGGTTGGGATAGCCAGGAGATTCCGCCGGGCTCATAACCCGGAGATCGGTAGTTCAAATCTACCACCCGCTATCTCCTCACTGCCGTTCGTTTTCACCGGCCGTCTCTCGCCGGTTTCCGTCACTCACACCGACGAGCCGAGGGCTCGTCACGCGGGGCGCACGTCGGCACGTAGTACACACTCACGGCGTCGCTATCGACTCGTGAGAACGCGAAACGAGCGGCTTACTCGACCGTCAGCGACGTTTGGGTCTCGGTGACGACCGTGACGTCCTCGGCGTCGACGGTCTCGACGTCGAGCCAATGGGGGACGTAGTTGCGCTTCTCGTAGTCCTCGAGTTCCTCTCGGTCACCCATGACGCACCAGAGCTGGACGCGCTCGGGGCCGTGCCAGTCGCCGTTCCGGGTGACGCCGAAGAGGACCTTCTCCGCGCCGTCGCGCTCGATGACCGCGCCGTTGCGCACGCCGGGGTCCCCGTGGATGATGAGCCGCTTCATGCGCGACGGTTCAGCGGACAGGCGATTAAACCCATCGCACTTCGTGTCGGCGACGTGACGCGCGATGGGTTCCCCGTCGTCACGCCCGCCAGCGCGCGACGGCGTGGAGGCCGACGCCGAGCGCGGTCGCGGCGAGCGCGAGCGGGAGTGCGAGGAGCGTGAGGAAGAACGGGTGGAGCGCGCCGGCGACGACGCTCCCCGTCGCGGGGTAGGACGCGACGGCCGCACCGAGGCCGACGAGCGCGGCGCAGGCGAACCCGACGCTGACGACGCGGACTCGCCTCGCGCCCGCGAGCGCGACGGTGCCGCTCCCGACGACTCCGAGCGGGAGGCCGAACAGGAGCGCGTACGCGACCCCGACGCCGAAGCTCGGGAGCCCGTAGGTGGCGAGCACGGCGAGGTCGGCGCGCGCCCCCGAGAGGACCGCGTTCGCGGGCGCGAGGGTCACGAGGCCGGGCGAGACGCCGGCGTCGCCCGCACCCGTGGACGCGTTCCAGCGGAGCGTCGCGCCGTCGTCCGCGACGGCCATCGCATCCGGGTGGTCGACGACGCGGTAGCCGTCGGGCGCGCGAATCGTCACGTCGGCGTCGCCGGGGCGGTAGTCGTTGCGGTAGTCGGCGAACGGCGCGAAGACGAGGCCGCCGCCCGGGGCGCGAGCGACGCCGCCGTCGAGTCGGTAGGTGACGGTGAGGGCGTCGCCGCGCACGCGGGCGTGGAGCGCGTCGGTGTCGCGCCCGAAGCGGTGTGCGAAGCGGCCCGTGGCGACGGCGCGCCGGAGCGTGTCGTTCGCACGGAGGGCGTCGGCGGTGTCGGGGTTCGTGAGCGTCGCCCGCTCCGTCCACGTGCTCGTGGCGTTCGCGTGGACGGCGACGTCGACGGTGACGTTCGTGACGGTCGAGGCGGGGTAGTCGAGCGAGTCGCCGCCGAGGCCGCCGGCGAAGCCCGAGACGTCGCGGGGCGGCGGTCTGGCCGCTGCGGGCGCGACGAGCGCACCGCAGAGGAGGAGGGCACAGAGGAGGGGGACGATGCGTCGCACGACCCTACGCGTGTGTCGCGGTCACAAGACGTTTTGGCTCGTCGGCGACGGCGAACCGTGTGCATTTTAAGCGTCGGAGTCGAACCGAGAGACAACAGAGCTGATTCGCTATGGAGATGCCACGACGCTTCAACACCTACTGTCCGCACTGTCACGAACACCACGAGCACGAGGTCGAGAAGGTCCGTTCGGGCCGCACCTCGGGGATGACGAAGGTCCAGGGCCGCCAGCGCGAGCGCCAGACCTCCCGCATCGGGAACTCCGGGAAGTTCTCCAAGGTCCCCGGTGGCGACAAGCCGACGAAGAAGACGGACCTCAAGTACCGCTGCAGCGAGTGTGGCAACGCCCACCTCCGCGAGGGATGGCGCGCCGGCAAACTGGAGTTCCAGGAGTAACCATGTCCGGGAACTTCTTCCGCGTCCAGTGTCCGGACTGTGAGAACGAACAGGTCGTCTTCGAGAAGGCCTCCTCGACGGTCGCGTGCGCCGTCTGCGGCACGACGCTCGCGCGCCCGACCGGCGGGAAGGCCGTCCTCGAAGCCGAGGTCACGGAGACCGTCGAGGCCCGATGAAGTACGAGGGCTGGCCCGAGCCCGGCGAACTCGTCGTCGGGAAGGTCGACGAGATCGAGGACTTCGGCGTCTTCGTCGACTTGGAGGAGTACCGCGACAAGCGCGGGCTGGTCCACATCAGCGAGGTCGCGTCCGGCTGGATCAAGAACGTCCGAGACCACGTCCGCGAGGACCAGACGGTCGTCGCGAAGGTCCTCGACGTCGATAAATCCTCCCAGCAGATCGACCTCTCGATCAAGGACGTCAACGACCACCAGCGCTCCGACGCGATTCAGGAGTGGAAGAACGAGCAGAAGGCCGACAAGTGGATGGAGCTGGCCTTCGGCGAAGAGATGGCCGACGAGCGCTTCCGCGCGGTCGCGAACGAGCTCGTCGCGGAGTTCGGCTCGCTCTACGAGGGGTTCGAGCAGGCCGCCATCCACGGCCAGGAGGCCCTCGAACCGTGTGACCTCGACGGCGACGACGTCGAGGCAATCGTCAGCACGGCGCGCGAGAACGTCTCCGTGCCCTACGTCACGGTGACGGGGTACGTCCACCTCGAATCGCCGTCGCCGGCCGGCGTCGACGACATCAAGTCCGCGCTCCGCGCCGCGGAGGGCGACGAGGACGCCGTTCCCGAGGAGGCGGAGCTCGAAGTGACGTACGTCGGCGCGCCCGAGTACCGCGTGCGCGTCGAGGCACCGAACTACAAGACCGCGGAGACGGAGCTCGAAGCCGCCGCCGCGCGCGCGACCGACGACGTCGTGGCGCACGGCGGGACGGGCGAGTTCCACCGCGAGCGCCAGCTCGAAGAAGAGGCGTAGGGCCGTGCACGCGGACATCCGCTGTTGTCGCGCGCACGACCGACCCGTCTACACGTTTTCCGACACCTGTCCGGAGTGCGGCGAGTCCACGGGGAACTCCGCGCCCGCGCCGTTCGACCCGAACGACCCGTACGGCGAGTACCGACGCAAACTTAAGCGCCGCGCACGCGAGTAAGTCGCATGGACGAAGTCGACATCGAGGTCGCCGCGGACGTCGAGTTGGACGACCCGGTCCTCATCGAGGGGCTCCCCGGAGTCGGCCACGTCGGGAAGCTCGTCGCCGAACACCTCATCGAGGAGGGCGAGGGGACGCTCGTCCGCCGGGTGTTCTCGGAGGCCTTCCCGCCGCAGGTGACGGTCGACGAGGACGGCGTCGCCTCGCTGGCCGACGCGACGTTCCACGCAATCGAGACGGAGGGCCGCGACCTGCTCGTGCTCACCGGCGACCACCAGGCCGCCGACAACCGCGGGCACTACCGACTCACGGACGCGTTCCTCGACGTCGCCGACGAGTTCGGCGTGAGCGAGGTGTACGCGCTTGGGGGCGTCCCGACGGGCGAACTCGTCGAGGACCACGCGGTCGTGGGCGCGGTGTCGAACGACGAACGCAAGGACGGCCTCGAGGACGTCGGGGTCGAGTTCCGCGCGGAGGAGCCCGCGGGCGGTATCGTCGGCACCTCCGGGCTGCTCGTCGGCCTCGGCGGCCGCCGGGGCTTCGACGCCGCCTGCCTGATGGGCGAGACGTCGGGCTACCTCGTCGACCCGAAGAGCGCGCGCGTCGTCCTCGAAACCCTCGAGGACCTCCTCGACTTCGCGGTGGACTACGAGGCGCTCGACGAGCGCGCCGACGAGATGGAGGACGTCGTCGAACAGATGCAGCAGATGGAGAGCGGGCCGAGCGCGGGCGGCGACGAGGACCTGCGCTACATCGGCTGATTCTCACCCGTCCAGTAGCGCCGCGAGCCGCGACTCGACGGCGGCTACCTCGCCGTCGGTGAGCGCGTGGCGCGCGCCCGGGAACGTCTCGACGGTGACGTCACCGCCGAGCGCCGCGAGCGCGTCGCCGGTCCGTTCCACGGCCGGAGCGTCGATTTCCGGGTCGTCGGTACCGACGCCGCAGTAGACCGGCGTCCCGTCGAGGTCGCCGCTCGCCGCCGGGGGACCGGCGGCGTCGCTCCCGTCGTCGCCCGGGAGCGCACCCGCGAGGACGAACGCGCCGCCGTAGCGTCGCGGCCGGCGGCGGAGCGCGTCGGCGACGAGACAGGCCCCCTGGCTGAAGCCGAAGAGGACGACTTTCTCGCGGTCGAGGCCGGCGTCGACGGCGGTGTCGACGGCGCGTTCGACCGCCGCGACGGCCGAGGTGAGCCACGGCTCGTTCGCCTCGCGGGGCGCGTCGAAGCGGTGCGGGTACCACGTGTAGCGTGCGGCTTGCGGGGCGAGGAAGGCGACGCCGTGGCGGTAGAACGCCTCGGCGACGCGCGTGATACTCTTCGCGGACTCGCCGCGGCCGTGGAGGAGGACGACGGCGACGTCGCGGCGCGGAGGGGCGCGCCGCCCGTGACGAGCGGCTGGTCGCGGTGTGGGTCGTCGTCGCTCGTCGGGAGGAAGCGCTCGCTCACGGGTCGTCGTCGAGCGCGGGGAGTTGGGACTCGACGAGGTCGCGGTCCTCCGCGTAGCGCCCCGGGAGAACGAGGGCCTCGCCGAGCGCGTCGGGGTCCTGGCCGACGCCGACGCCGGGACCGTCGGTGGCGAGTTCGAAGAGGATTCCGCCGGAGTCGCGGACGTAGAGCGAGTGGAAGACGTGGCGGTCCTTCACCCGGGAGACGCGGAGGTCGCGCTCGGCGAAGAGGTCGCGCCACTCGTGGAGGTCGGCCTCGTCGGCGACGCGGACGGCGACGTGGTGGAGGACGCCCGCGCCCTCGCGGCCGAACGGGACGTCGCGTTCGAGGATGTCGACCACGGCCCCGACGTCGCCGGACGCGCGGTAGCGAACCCGCTCGCCGTCCTGGGTGAGCAGGTCGTAGCCGAGCGTGTCGAGGACGCTCGCGGTCGCGTACGGGTCGACGGAGAGGACGGAGACCCCGAAGACGCCCCGAATCGCCATCGCGTCGGGGACGCGACTCGTCCACGGCTCGACGGGCTGGTCGGCCGCGACGAGTTCGAGGCGGGTGCCGTCCGGGTCGGTGAAGCAAAGTGCGGTCTCGGCCCGCGGCGCGTCGCCGCCCGCGCCGTCCGCGTACTCGGCGTCCGCCCCGAACCGGGAGTCCGTCTCGTGGGCGACGCCGTGGGCGTCGAGGCGTGCGCGCCAGTCGTCGAGCGAGCCGGTGGGGATGGCGAACGCGACGCTCGCGGGCTGTGGCGGGCCGACGCGCCCGTCTTCGGCGTCGCGGGCGGGGAAGCTCGTGTAGACGGTACCGGGGGACCCATCGGTGTTCCCGTAGATGAGGTGGTACTGGAGGACGTCCTCGAGGTTGACGGTGCGCCGGACGAGTCGCAATCCGAGGACCTCGGTGTAGAAGTCGAGGTTCGCCTGGGCGTCGCCCGCGAGTCCGGTGACGTGGTGGATGCCGGGCGTGTCGGTGAGCACGGCGGAACTACGGGGTCGGCGGGGTTCCGTATTGCGCCCGCGTTAGGTGATGTCAGCGACCTCGTAGCGGACGTCGGCGTCGCGCAGCGGGTCGGTGACGCGCCCGACGGTGTCACCGGTGGCGACGACGACGACGTCGAGGCCGCGGCCGGTGGCCTCGGCGGCGACTTCGCCGACGGCGAACGTGACCGCGGGGGGTCGGTCGAGCTTCCGGAGGGCGACGACGGCCTCGACACCGGCCGCGAGGACGAGGTCGGCGTCGGCGACGGCGTCGCGGAGCGCGTCGAGGTCGACGGCGTCGCTCCCGCCGGTGCGGACGGGCGGGAGCTGATAGACGGTGACGCGCCCGGGTTCGAGGTCGATGATGCCCTCGAAGCCAGTGACGCCGACGTCCTCGCCGGCCGCGGCGTCGGTCGTGGCGACGCCCGAGGCCGAACCGTCGCCCTCGGGGTCGGCGTGGAGCAGGCCGTCGCGCATCGTGAGCGTGACGGCGTCGCCGGCCTCGACGGCGTCGAGCGCGATGGCGGCGTCCTCGTGGACGCTCCCGAGGACGTCCTCGGTGACGCGGTCCGCGTAGCGCCGGACGTCGTCGGCGGTCCGGAGGAGCCAGTCGACGCCCTCCTTCGTGACGCGGTAGCGCGAGCGCCCCTCCTTCTCGACGAGGCCGTCGTCGACGAGGTCGCGGATGTACTCGCTGACGGCCTGCGTGGTGACGCCGACGGCGTCCGCGATCTCCCCCTGACTGACGGCCGGTTGGCGGTCCGCGATTTCGACGAGCACGCGGAAGCGCGTCGCGGTCCGTTTGTCCGCGAGGACGTCGGTCATACGCGGCACGTCGGCGCTGAACGTCAAAGAGCCACCGATGCGAGAAGGGCAGGGCTTACCTCGCGCGTCGTCCACGTCTCGGGCATGGAGACGAACCCGGCGTTCACGGGCGTGCGGTGTACGGCCTGCGACGCGACGTTCGACGCCGCCGAGGTGTCGGGACGCTGTCCGTCCTGCGGGGGCGTACTCGACGCGACGTACGACCTCGACGGACTCGACCTCACCCCGGAGACGGTCGCGGCCCGGACGACCCGCTCGCAGTGGCGCTATCACGAACTCCTCCCGTTCGCGCCCGAGGCGGCGGTGACGACCCGCGAGGGCGGAACGCCGCTCGTGCCGGTGCCGTCGCTGGCCGAGGAGTTCGGCGTCGAAGCCGTCTACGTGAAGGACGAGGGGCGGAACCCGACGGGAGCGATAGACGACCGCGGGCAGTCGGTGGCGGTGACGGCGGCGAAACGCGCCGGCGCGAGCGACGTGGCGCTGGCCTCCACGGGCGACGACGGGCAGTCCGCGGCGGCGTACGCCGCCCGCGCCGGCCTCGACAGCCACACGTTCGTCCCCTCGCGGGCGGCCTTCACGAACAAGGCGATGGTGAACGTCCACGGGGGCGACATGTCGGTCGTCGAGGGGCGGATCGACGCCGCGGCGTCGGCGTTCGCGGACGCGGTCGCCGACCGCGACGACTGGCACCCCGTGCAGGCGCTCTCGACGCCGTACGCCCACGAGGGGCTGAAGACGGCGTACGTCGAGACCGTCGAGGCGCTCGACTGGGAGACGCCGGACCGCGTGATACATCCGACGGGCCGCGGCGCCGGCCTCCACGCGTTCCACAAGGCCGCGCGCGAACTCGACGCGCTTGGGCTCGCGGACGGAGTCCCGAAGCTCTACGCGGCGCAGGCCGAGGGGTGTGCGCCGATCGTCCGCGCGTTCGAGGAAGGCCGGGAGACGCACGAACCGTGGGAGTCGCCGGACACGATATGCGGCCGCATCGAGATACCCGACCCGGCGGGCGGGACTCTCGCGCTCGACGCCATCCGGGAGACCGACGGCGGTGCCGTCGCGGCACCCGACCCCGAGACGCTGGAGGGGGCGACGTCGCTCGCGGAAACCGCCGGCCTCGAACTCTCGGCGTCGAGCGGGACGGCGGTCGCGGCCGCCTACGCGCTCGCCGAGCGCGGCGACCTCGACGCCGACGACACGCTCGTCCTCGTCAACGCGGGCGCGGGCAGCAAGGACGACGACGTCCTGCGCTCGCACCTGATGAGCAAGGGCATCTAGCGCTCGCGGACGGCAGCCCTAAGTCTGAGACGCGTCTACCTCGGCCCAGTGATGCTGAGCGACGTGATGGAAGACTATCTGAAGGCGATATACGTCCTCCAGCGCGAAGAGGAGCCCCCGGTCCGCACGTCCGACCTCGCGGAGTACCTCGGCGTGACGCCGCCCACGGTGACGAGCATGGTGGAGAAACTCGACGAGCGCGACCTCATCGTCCGCGAGAAGTACAAGGGCGTCGAGCTCAGCGCGGAGGGGGAGACGGTCGCCCTCGAAGTGCTGCGCCACCACCGGCTCCTCGAATCCTACCTCGCGGAGCACCTCGACTACGACTGGAGTGAGGTCCACGAGGAGGCCGACGCGCTCGAACACCACATCAGCGAGGCGTTCGAGCGTCGCGTCGCCGACGCGCTCGGCGAACCCGCGGTCGACCCGCACGGCGACCCGATTCCCACCGCCGAACTCGCGCCGCTCGCCGACGACGACACCGCGGCGCTCGCCGACGTCGCGGAGGGCGACACTGTCACCGTCGCGCGCGTCAGCGACCGCGACGACGACCACCTCACCTACCTCGCCGAGCGCGGCATCGAACCCGGCGCGGAGCTCGACGTCGTCGAGGTCACCCCCATCGACATGGTGCGAGTCCGCGTCGACGGCGACGACGTCCACCTCCCGACGTCCATCGCCGCGAGCATCCGCGTCGAACCCGGAGCCGAAGCGGCGGCGTAACAGCAGGAAGCACGACGGTACATCCCGGCGCCCTCCGACGGTTTTTTCGCGCGGCGCGTCCCCGTACACCGTATGTCCGGCCTCGTGTCACTCGTCGCCGGGGTGGCGCTCGGCCTCTCGCTGGCCGCGCCACCCGGTCCGATGAACGCCCTCATCGCGCAGGAGTCGGTCGCCCGCGGGTGGCGCTCGGGGTTCCGCGCCGGCCTCGGCGCGATGACCGCAGACGCCTGCTTCTTCGTCCTCGCGTACGCCGGCGTCGTCGCCTTCATCAGACACGCGCCGACGCTCCAGGCGGCGATGAAGGCCGTCGGCGGCCTCCTTCTCTGCTACTTCGCGTACGGGGCGGCGAAGAGTGCGCGCGAGGGTGCCGCGGAGACCGAGGCGAGCGCGGGCTTTCGCAAGACGTTCCTCGCGGCGCTCACGAACCCGATGCAGATAATCTGGTGGCTGACCGCCGGCGTCGCGCTCCTCGACCCCGGGACCGTCACCGCCTTCGGCCACACCTTCGGCGCGACGAACGGCGCGCTCACCGTGGGCGGGTTCTTCTGCGGCATCCTCGTCTGGATCGCGGGCTTTCCGGCACTACTGCGCGTCGCGGGTGACGCCGTCGACACGCTCGAACGCGTCGTCGGCTACGGGAGCGCCGTCGTGCTCTGCGTCTTCGGCGTGTGGTTCCTGCTCGACGCCGTCTAACGCTCCGGCTTCGAGTCGGATTCCGAATCCGACTCCCGGTCCCGCTCGTGCTCGCGTTCGCGCTCCTGTTCGGGGTCCATCCGCGGGACCTCGGCGTCCAACCACTCCCGGAACCATCGGACGCGCTTCAG
This sequence comes from Halarchaeum rubridurum, assembly GCF_014647115.1. GTDB lineage: Archaea > Halobacteriota > Halobacteria > Halobacteriales > Halobacteriaceae > Halarchaeum > Halarchaeum rubridurum. The sequence goes on along the minus strand of NZ_BMOO01000005.1, from coordinate 118,705 downwards.
CCGCTGGTGGGCAATCGACTCCGCGGCGTCGCTGTGGACGCGTCTCCGGGCTTCCTCGCCGCGTTCGAGGACGCGCGTCACCATCTCCGCCGCGTCCATGTGCGTGCGCGCCTCGTAGCCCATCCGGAGGAGCATCAACGCGATGCCGTTCGCGCCGACCTTATCGAGCATGTCCGCCTCAACGAGACAGCGACTCTCCAGGTCGAGCGAGTCGAGGTCGCCCGTCTCCGAGTGCGAGGCGACGGCGCGACAGACGCGGTCGACGAACGACGGCGGATAGTCGCCGTGCGTTTCGAGGTACTGGCGGGCGACGCGCGCGCCCTCCTCGGCGTGGACCTCTTGCTCGGCGTCGAGTTTGGCGATGTCGTGGAAGAGCGCGGCGACGCGCACGACGTCGACGTCCGCGCCCTCGCGCTCCGCGATGGTGCTCGCCAGCTCGCGGACGTTGCAGATGTGGTTGAAGCGGTACTCAGCGGAGTGCCACGGGTACCAGCGCATCCGGCCGCCGTCCTCCTCGTTCTCGACGCTCGCGCTGAGGTAGTCGTAGACGAAGGCCTCCATCGACGCGAGTTCGTCGGCGGTGAGCGCGGACTCCTTTATCTCGACACCCATCGCCTCACCTCCGGCGGGGGGTCGTGTCGCGTTGTCATTGTTACGTCGATAGACGCCTGTTTCGCTCTTTAGCCTTTTGCAGGGGTCGACGCCCCCGCGCGGCCGGTCTCAGGCGTCCGTCGCGTCGGTCTCGACTCGCACGCCGGGCTTGAGCGCGTCCTCGACGGCGGCCTCGCAGGTCAGCATCGCCTCCGTGCGGTCGTCGCCCTCGACCGCGACGCTCTCGACGACGCGCCAGCCGTCGTCCTCGTGGACGACGCCCTTCACCCAGTCGGCGGCGGCGAGCACGAGCGACTCCGTGACGACAACGGGCTCGTTGTCGTCGGCGCGCACGGCCTCCTCGCGCTCGACGGGGACGACGAGGTCGAAGGCGTCGGCGTCGTTCAACGCGGCGACTTCGGTGGTCGTGAGGGGGCGGTCCGGAATCGAGGAGAGGACGGACATGGAGACGAGAAGGCGAGGCGCGCGCTAAACCGTTACGCTCGGGCGCGTCTACTCCAGGGAGAGCTCGGGCGGTTCGCCGTTCCAGCCGTAGGAGAGGACGACGAACGCGACTGCGAGGACGCCGACGAGAGCGAACCCGGTGCGGAGCAGTTTCCACGCGGCGCGAAGCGGATGCATACCCGGAGGGAGAGACGGGAACGCCATAACCGCCCCGGTTCGCGTCGCGCGCGCGGGTCGTCGACGCCATCTGATTTATGTAAAATATATGATTTCCCGGGCAGATTCGAACCGCGAGGACTCGAATCTCCTCGTCCTCTGGGCGTCGAATCTGCCGGAGATATCTCTCGCTCACCTGCGTTCGCGAGAAGATAGTCCCGGGCGGATTCGAACCGCCGTCCTGGGCTCCAAAGGCCCAGATGATTGGCCGCTACACCACGGGACTGCACTTGGATACTGTACTCGTGCGCTACTAAGGGGTTACTCTTCGGTGGCGGAACGGCCCTCGCCCCATCCCGCCCGGCCGCTCAGTCGCCGGCGCCGACCTCGCCGAGCTGTTCGACGAGGTGCGAGCAGGCGTCGGCCTCGGCGTCGAAGCAGTCCGGGCAGTCGGGTTCGCGGTCGATGATCATGTCGAGGCGGTCCGCGACGGTCTCGTCGATGACGGCCTCGAGTTGGCCGGCCTCGCCCCGGTAGTCCTCGACGTCGAGGACGTTTGCGAGGAAGCGTTCGAGGACGCAGTACGTGGCGAGCGCGTCGCGCGCGCGTTCCTCGCCGGCGTCCGTGAGCGTCGCGCCCTTGTACTTCTCGTGGACGAGCAGGTCCTTCTCGGCGAGTTTCCCGACCATCTCGTTGGCGGAGGCGGGGCTGACGCCGAGGCGGTCGGCGAGCGCACCCGTCGAGGCCGGCCCGTCCTCGATCTGCTGCACGAGGAAGACGGCCTTCAGGTACTGGTCGGCGGTGTTCACGATGCGTCCTCCGTCGTCGTGTGGCGTATCATGTGCGTGACTCCATGAGTTCGGCGACTGCCTCGACGCCCTCGGCCTCCGTCTCGCGGATGTCCCGCAGGGTCGAGAGCAGCGATTCCCGGTCGATACTGAACGACGTCTCGCTCCGCTCGATGGCCTCGATGAGGTCGTCGTAGAACTTGTACGCGGTTTCCTCGCCGTTCAGTTGGTCGTAGAGGATGCCGTCGAAGTCCTCGGGGCCGGTCCGGGCGTACTGCTCGCGGACGAGCGGCGCGATGTCGACCGCCGCGTCCTCGTCCTCGTCGAGTCGATCAACGATGGCTTCGAGGCGTTCACGGTGGTCGGCGGACTCCTCGCGGGCCTCCTGCAGGAGTTCCTCGATGCGCACGTCGCGCTCGTCGTCCGGGAGGCGCTGGTAGTGCTCGTACGCACGCGCCTCCACGACCTCCTCCAGCACGATCCCGATCTGGAGGAGACGGGCGAGCTGACCGTCGGAGTCGACCCGTGACGCGACGCTCACGGTCCTCCCTCGTGTCGTGCGTTCGGTCGCATACGCCACCCTATGTGGAGCGAGTACCTAAGCGCTTTCACCGACGGCGACGCGAAACGGGGTGAGAAGACGGAGCGTGGCGGACCGCGTCAGTGGAGACGCTCGTGAATCCGCTCTTCGAGGTCCTCGCGGAGCTCGTCGACCTCGACCTCCTCGAGGACGGGGACGAAGAAGCCCTCGACGAGCATGTTCTTCGCGGTCCCCTCGGGAATCGCGCGCCCCTCCATGTAGAAGAGGTCCTCCTGGTCTATCTGACCGACCGTCGCGGAGTGACTCGCTTCGGTGTCGTGGTTGTTGATGATGAGCTTCGGCGACGCGTCCGCCTCGGACTCGTCACTGAGCATCAGCGTGTTCTCGCGCTGGTAGGAGTTCGTGTCCCACGCGCCCTCGCCGACGTCCTGGACGCCCTCGTAGACGGAGCGCGCCACGTCGTCGATGACGCCGCGCGTCACGAGGTCCGCGGTCGTGTGCTCGGCGCGGTGCCAGACCTTCGAGTCGAGGTCGAAGTGCTGGTCGTCGTGGCCGAAGAACGCGCCGACGATCTTCGTCTCCGAGGAGTCGCCCTCCAGGAGCGTCGACACCTCGGTCTTCGTCAGGCGCGACCCGAGGTTGCCCTCGATCCAGTTGACCGTGGAGTAGGTGTCGGTGACGCCGCGCTTGAGCGTGTAGTTGTAGGTGGACTGATCGAAGTCCTGCAGGGAGCCGTACTGGACGTACGAGTTCTCGCCCGCGTCGACCTCGACGATGCCCGAGTAGTAGCGCTCCTCGCTCTCGTCGGCGTCGGCACCGGTGTCCTGCCGTTCGAGAATCGTGACCGAGGAGTTCTGCTCGGTGACGACGAGCGTGTAGTTGAACAGGGACTGCCCGTTCATCGTCGTCCGAATCTTCACGTCCTCGGCGTCGACGTTCGACGGGACGTAGATGACCGTCCCCGTCGTGAAGAGCGCGGTGGAGAGCGCCGTCAGCCGGTTCTCCTCGGGGTCGACGACCGACCCGAAGTGCTCGCGGACGAGCTCCTCGAGGTCCGCGTCGTTCAGCGCCTCGTGGAACGGCACCACGGTCGCCTGGTCGTCCGCGACCCAGTCCTTCTCCTCCGTCTGGTCGAACGGCTCAACGAGCGCCTCGAAGTCGAGGTCGTCGAGGTTCGTCCACGTCCGGCCGGGCGTCTGGATGACGTCCGGGTAGTCGAGGTCGGGGAGCGCCTCGAGGGCTTCGAGGCGCTTCGCGCGGAGCCACTTCGGCTCGTTGCGCTCCTCGGCGATGCGCTCGACCGTCTCCACGTCGATGCCGGCGTGGAACCGTGTTGCGCCGCTCATGTTACCCGAGCGAGCCCTCCATTTCGAGCTCGATGAGGCGGTTGAGTTCGACCGCGTACTCGATGGGCAGTTCCTCCGTGATCGGCTCGATGAAGCCGGCGACGATCATCTGCTTCGCGTCGTCGTCGTCGAGGCCGCGGCTCTGGAGGTAGAAGACGTCCTCGTCGCCGATCTTCCCCACAGTGGCCTCGTGGGCGACGTCGACTTTGGACTCGTTGATCTCCATGTACGGCATCGTGTCGCTGGTGGACTCGTTGTCGAACATCAGCGCGTCGCACTCGACGGACGTGCTGGAGTCCTCCGCGCCGTCCGCGATGTGGACGAGGCCGCGGTAGTTCGTGCGGCCGCCGTCCTTGCTGATGGACTTCGACTCGATGGTGGACTTCGTGTCGGGCGCGTTGTGGTAGACCTTCGCGCCGGTGTCGATGTCCTGGCCCTCGCCCGCGAAGGCGATGGTGATGTGGTTGTCCGTCGCGCCGCGGCCCTTCAGGATGGAGCAGGGGTAGAGCATCGTGGCCTTCGAGCCCATGCTGCCGGAGACCCACTCCATCGTGCCGTTCTCCTCGACGATGGCGCGCTTCGTGTTGAGGTTGAACGTGTTCTTCGACCAGTTCTGGACGGTCGAGTACTGCACGTGGGCGTCCTCCTTCACGAAGACCTCGACGCCACCGCTGTGGAGGTTGTGGGTGCCGTACTTCGGGGCCGAACAGCCCTCGATGTAGTGGACCTCGCTGCCGGGCTCGGCGATGATGAGCGTGTGCTCGAACTGGCCCATCCCCTCCGAGTTCATCCGGAAGTAGGCCTGCACCGGCATCTCGACCGTGACGTCCTCGGGGATGTAGACGAAGGAGCCACCGCTCCAGACCGCGCCGTGGAGCGCCGCGAACTTGTTGTCGGAGGCGGGCACGCAGTTCGTCATGAAGTGCTCCTTGACGAGGTCCTCGTGCTCCTGGACGGCCTCGTCCATGTTGCAGAAGATGACGCCCTTCTCCTCCCAGCGCTCCTGCATGTTCTGGTAGACGACCTCGGACTCGTACTGCGCGCCGACGCCGCTGAGCGCCTCGCGCTCCGCCTCCGGGATACCGAGCTTCTCGAAGGTGTCCTGAATCTCGTCCGGGAGGTCCTCCCAGTTCTCCGCGCCGCCGCGCGTCTCGACGTCGGGGCGGATGTAGGGAACGATCTCCTCGACGTCGAGCTCGGAGAGGTCGGGCTGGCCCGGCCAATCCGTCGGCATCGGCATCTTCTGGTACTGCTCCAGCGCGCGCAGACGGCGCTCGAGCATCCAGTCGGGCTCGTCCTTGTCCTCGGAGATCAGTCGGATCGTCTCCTCGGTGAGGCCCTTCCCGGACTCGAACGCCGAGTGCTCCTCTTTCTTGAACTCGAAGCGCGCCTCGGTGTCCGTCTCCTGTAGGTTCTCTTCTGAACTCATTACGTGTGTAGTTTAAGCCGCGTTGTAGACCTGTTCGCGCACCCAGTCGTACCCCTTGTCCTCGAGCTCGGCTGCGAGCTCGGGACCGCCCTCCTTCACGATCTCGCCGTCGAGCATGATGTGGACGGTGTCGGGTTCGACGTAGTCGAGGATGCGCTGGTAGTGCGTGATCTGCAGGACGCCGGTGCCCTGCTCGTCGCGGAGGGCGTTGATGCCGTCCGCGACGTCCTGGAGGCGGTCGATGTCGAGACCGGAGTCGATCTCGTCGAGCACCGCGATGGTGGGTTCGAGGATGGCCGCCTGCAGGACCTCGTTCTGTTTCTTCTCACCGCCGGAGAAGCCGGCGTTGAGGTAGCGCTGCGCGAACTTCTCGTCCATGTCGAGGAGCTCCATCTTCTCCTTGAGGAGCTGCTGGAACTCGGCGACGCCGACCTCGCCGTCGTCGACGTTCCCCTCCATCGGGGAGGTGTCGTAGCCCGCTTCGTCCTCCCCCGCTTCGTCCTCCTCGTCCTCACCGAAGAGGAGCTCGTCGCGCTCCTCGATCTTCGCGTTGAGGGCCGTGCGGAGGAAGTTCGTCATCGTGACGCCCTCGATCTCCGCCGGGTACTGGAAGGCGAGGAAGACGCCGAGCGCCGCGCGCTCGTTCGGTTCCAGGTCGAGGAGGTCCCACGTACGGGCGTCCTCGGGGATTTCCTCGATGCCGTCGAAATCGTCGGCTTCGAGGTGGAGGAGAATCTCGCCCTCGGTCACCTGGTAGGCCGGGTGGCCCGCGATGACCTTCGACGTGGTGGACTTCCCACTCCCGTTGGGGCCCATCAGGGCGTGAATCTCGCCGGATTCGACCTCCAGATCGACGCCGTGGAGGATCTGTTCGTCCCCCTCGGCGACTTCCGCGTGAACGTTCTTGAGCTCGATCGTGGCCATTGGTTGGGTCGTCTCGAATAAACGCACGCGCGCGGGATTAACGTTTCGGAACCAACCCCCTCGATTTCCCGGACCGGAAAAACTCTTTTCGGTTACGTGAACCGTCGGCACGCGAAACGCCCGCAGGTCACATGTAGCTCCCGAGGCCGGTCTGGGTCTGCCCGCTCTCGACCTCGTCCCACGAGACGCCGAGGGCCTCCGTGATGCGTTCGATGGGCCCTTTCAGCGTCTTCTCCAGCATCGTCTCCCAGTCCACCTCGAAGGCCTCGGGAATCTGGTCCGCGTACTCGTAGCAGATGACGTCCGGGTCGCGCTTGAACTCGATGTAGAGGGGGTCCTCGACGAGCTTCGGGTTCTCCTCCTCCAGCTCCCGGAAGAACTCGGGGTGGACCTTCTCCAAGTAGAGTCGCTTGGGTTTCGACCCCCGCTGGAAGTTCGTCCCCAACAGGAGGTTCGCGTACTTCGCGCCGCGGACCTGCGCGGTGTCCGTGTCGTAGTTGTCGAGGCGCTTCCCGATGCCCCCCGGGATACCGACGTCGTCGAGGTCGACGTCGCCGCTCCGGAAGTCCTCCACGACGCCGTGGACGTACTCCTTCACCGCGTCGGTGTCCTCGCCGTGGACGATCATGTCGATGACGTCCTTTTGCACGTCCTTCGTGATCGGCGCGATGTCGCTTCGCTTGTACTCGAAGCCCGTGATGTCGATGTCGTCGACGTCCTTCCCCTCCTTCCAGACGATGTGGCCCGCGTAGCGCTTCTTCTTGCCCGCCTGGAAGAATCTCCTGTATAGCTTCTCGAACTCGATCTGGAAGTGATGGACGGCCGCGTCGAGCTCTTCGAGTGCGAAGACGTCGTAGCGGTCGTTGATGTACTCGGCGAGGTCGAAGGACTGCTCGACGGCCTCGTCCTTCGACACATCACCTCCGAGTTCTAACATAACGCTGTCAGTGTCTCCATATATCACATATTTGTCTTTTTCGTTGGCGGCCTCCTCGGTGAACTCGATGACTTCGCGGCCCGTCGCGGTGACGGCGGCGCCCATCTCCTTGTCGTAGAGCCGGAAGCGCTCCCAGCCGAGGACGCCGTAGAGGGATTGACCGACGAACTGGAACGTCCCGTTCCGGCCGGCGAGGAGCGTGTGGTTGTCCTCGACGGTGACGCAGTAGACGCCGTCGTCGGCGGTGCTCGTCCCGCCGCTCCGGTGCATCCGGAACGAGTTCTTCGCCCCCTCGGTGCAGAAGACCCGCCACGAGCCGCTGTCGCGGTTGTAGCTCGCCGTCTCGCCGAGATGCGCACACAGACGGAGGACGTCGTCGCGGAGTCCGTCGCTCGACGTCGTGTAGCGCCACGAGTTCACCTGCCGGTCGCCGTCGCCGGCGACGAGCGCGTCGAGGAAGCGCCGCTTCTGCGCCTCGCTCGCGTCGAAGACGAACTCGGGAATCCGTTTCTCGAAGCTGTCCTCGCCGCACAACGCTTCGAGGAAGTCCCCGAGGAGTTTCGAAGTGAACTGATAGCCCTTCTCGTCGACGTAGTAGTCGAACCCCATCCGGTCGAGGAGCGCACCGATGGTCGCGTGGTCGTCCGTATCGCCACCGTCCGCGACGGCGTTCTGCGCGATCTGGATCGTCGTCGCGGACCCGCGGAAGTTCTCTCCGAACTGCTTGTCCTCGGACGTGTACACAGACCCCTCGGTGACGTACCACGCGAGCAGGTCGAGGAAGTCGTCGCCGTCGTACGTTCGGGGGACCCACTTCCGACCGGACTCGCGGTGGACGAAGCTCGTCTCGCAGACCGACTCGACGTACTCGCGGTGCTCCTCGAACTCCTCGGCCGTGAAGACGTAGCCGACCTGCCCGACGTCGGCTTTCGGGACGCGCCGCGGCGTCCAGCCGAGTTCGGACGTGAACGTCCTCCCGTGGACGTCGGGCCGGACCCACACCTCGTAGTCGCCGTCGACGTACTCGGTGAGGTCGATCTCGTCGATGGGGTCGCCGTGGTCCATCGACCAGTCGTGGGGCATCTCGTAGTGCGACGCGTCGTTCAAGTCCCCCGCCTCGACGAAGCGGAAGTCGTCCCACGACGCACCGTTCGTGTCGTCCTTCCGGACGAGCATCCGGTGGTTCGGCGTGACGCGGAAGTCGGTCTTGCTCGTCTCGATGTCGACGAGGTCGCCTCGGTAGTCGGGGTACGCGTGCGTCTCGACGACCGGCTTCTCCTCCATCCGCATCGTCTCCGGGTCGAGCGAGTAGACGACGTCGCCGACGTCGAGGTCGCGGATGTTCCGCACGCCCTCCGGCGTCAGGACGTCCGTGTCCGGCGTGAAACAGTTCATGATGACCTTCACGGCGGCCTGCTGGCGGTCGTAGCGCTCGTACTCGTTCGAGCCGGGGTCGTGGTCGTTGCGCAGGCCCTTCTTCTCCTCGCGCTCTGTGAGCGTTTCGTCGATGATCTCGCGGATGATGCCGTCGGGCTCCTCCCGGAAGTGCGTCCCGTTGGGCGCGCGGAAGGTGTCGCCCGCGTACTCGTCGGGGTCGACCTTCGTCTCCGGGGAGGCGTTGATGGTCATCATCGACATCGGGTAGAGGCTCTTGAGGTCGAGCACCGTCACGTTCTCCTTCACGCCCGTGATGGGGTCGAAGACGGCGCCGCCCTCGTACTCCTCCGACTCCTGTCGCCCCTTCGAGGGGAGCGCGAAGCGTCCGTGGGCCTTGTGGAGGACGTAGACGTCGACGGCGTCGCCGGGCGTCGTCGCGTCCTCCAGCTTACAGCCGACGAAGGTCGAGACCTCCTCCCAGAAGGAGATGACGTCCTGTTTGTTGTCGATCTCGACGCAGAGTTCGACGTCGCGGAGGTTGTACTCCAGGAGGCGTTCGGGGTCGTCCTCCCAGAGGTCGCCGATGTCGCCCGCGTAGCGCTCCTTGCCGACGCCGAGCTCCTGCTCGCCGACCGCGTCGAGTCGGTAGGAGTCGAGCTCGGAGAACTGCGTGCGCTGGTAGGCGTAGAGGAGGTCGAAGACCACTCTCCCTTTGACGTTCGGGCCCTGCCAGTCGGAGCGCCAGACCTCGTTCACGCGCGAGAGGCGGTGGTAGGAGAGGTTCCGCTCGGTCCCGCCGTCGAGGGCGTCGAGGCGGTCGATGAAGTAGGGGGCGTCGAAGTCGTCGAAGTTCCACCCGGAGAGGACGTCCGGGTCGGTCTCCTCGACGTACGCGAGGAAGGCGTCGAGCATCGCCTCCTCGGTCTCGAAGACGCGGACGTCGAGGGTCGCGTCCGCGGCGTCGTCGAGCAGGTCGTAGTCGGCGAGGGCGTCGGGGGCGGGCGCGTCGCCCTCGGGGGCGTCGTAGAGCCACGCGATATACTCGTCGCGGTAGCTGTCGTGGCTGGAGAGACAGACGATGGGCTCCTCGCCCTCCTCGGGGAAGCCGTTGCGGTCGTCGACCTCGATGTCGAAGGTGTTGACGCGGAGGTCGGCCTCGGCTTCGACGGCCTCGACCTCGTCGTGGCGGACGACGAGCGCGCCGTCGCTCTCGGCGCGGCGGGCGGGCACGCGGACGCCGCTGTTGACGTCCTTGTCGATGAGGAAGCGGTTCGGGAAGAGGATGTCCGCCTCGTAGTGGTCGTACTCGTCGCGGATGGTCCCGACGTCGCGCGGGGTGCGCCCGAATATCTTCGTGAGGGCGTCCCCGCGAATCGACTCGTAGCCTTCCTCGTGGCCGGTGATGACGTCCTTTGCGAGGTCGTCCTCGGTGAGCGAGTCGGTGGGCGCGTAGAAGTACGGCCGGAAGCCGTGGACGCGGACGTGCTCGGTCTCGTCGTCGCTCGTCCGGCCGAAGACGTGGATGACGGGCCGCTCGCGCTCGCCGGAGCCCTCGACGGTGTAGTCGACCTGCGTCACCATCAGGTCGAGGGTGGTGTCGACGTCGGGGAGCGCGCCGGATTCGGCGTCGAACACCTCGCTGACGACCGGGTCGTCGTCGCCGGCGACGTAGCGCGCCTCCTCGTCGGGCCGCGGGGCCGACGCGTCACCGTCGCCGTCGCCGCCCCCGTCGTTCGTCCCCGAGGAGAAGTCGGAGAGACTCGCGTTACTCATTGTGCGTTGCTTGCGCCCGCGTTCCTAAAAGCCCGCGCCTTCGCGCGTCGCGCCGTCCGCGCGGCCGGCAGAACCGGGAGACACGACGGCGGCGACCGACCGCCGGACGGGGGAAAGGTATATACCGTGGTACTCCATACCATAGGTCAGAGGTGAACGACGTGTCCGACAACGCCACGCAGGACGACGAGCGCGGGAACAACGTCCCCCAGCTCCCCGAAGGCGACGACCCCCGAGACGGTATCGAGACCTACGACACGACCGACGGGGTCGTACTCTACGACTCGGAGAACCCGCTCGCGTGGCTGAAGGCGACGCACGCGGTCCCGCTGGGCGACCAGCGATAACTAGCAACGCTCTTTACGCTCGCTGTCGCTTCTCCGTTCGTGTTCGACTCGCTGAAGCCCGAGAGCGCCGACGACGGCGACGTCGAGGACGCGGAGGCCGACGAGGAGTCCCCCGACGTCGACCTGAGCGACCCGCTTCAGCGCCAGTTCGTCTACCTCGTCGTCGTCTTCAACCTCGCCATCCTCGCGGCGGCGCTCGGTCTCATGTTCCTCTACTTCCGCGGGCGGCTCCTCCTCGGCGGCGGCCTCGCCGCCGTCGGCTTCGCCGGCCTCGCCTACGGCTTCGTCACCTACCGGCGCGTCCAGCGCGCCATCGACGCCGGCGAGCACGACGAGCCGGCCGACGATGCGAACGGCGATGCCGAGTGAGAGGGGCGACGACGCGGAGTGAGAGACGGCGGCCGGCGACGCGGACGACCGCACGACGCGGGAGGCGACACGCCTACCACCGCGCGGGCCCACGGGACACGTATGCGAACCGTGCGCGACGCCGACGGTGACACCTACTTACTCGTGAAGGAGTCGGCGGAGAGCAGCCGCGTCCGCGACCCGGAGACGGGCGCGGAGCGTCACCTACCCACCGACGAACTGGAGTCGGTGGGCGGGGTCGACCCCCTGGAGGCCGCCGCGGCGGCCGTCCCCGAGCCGACGAGGCGCGTCTTCACCGTCGCGCGAAGCGAGCGCGCGCTCGGCCTCCTCTGCGAGCTCCACGAGCGCGGCGCGCTCCCCGTCCGGACGGTCCTCTCGGAGTACGACCTCTGCGAGAGCGACGTCCACGGGCTCTTCACGGAGTTCCGCGCCGCCGGGCTCGTCGCCGAGACGGAGGTGTACGGCGAGCGCGGCTACGAACTCACCGACGAGGGCGAGGCGGGCGTCGGGTCGCTCCTCGATCAGTCGCCCGACTCGGCGTAGTAGGTGCGAGCACCGACGCCGACACAGCCGAGCCCGAGGAGCGTGAGCGCGGCGGCGACGAACGGTTCGGCCTGCCCATCGAGGAGGTCGGACGCGTACGATCCGAGCAGGCAGAGCGCGGACCCTGTCACAACGAGCGCGTAGCCGCGGTCGGCGTTCGCCCTGTTCCACCACGCGAGAGCGAACGTGCCCGCGGGGATCAGGAGGCCGCCGGCGACGCCGAGCGGAACTCCGACGTCGAGGGCGGCGTCCGCGACGATGCAGGCGAACCCGAGGAGGGAGACGGCGATGAACGCGCGGGAGGGCGTATCGGTCACACGTCGACGTGACGAACCGACCGGAAAAAGCGTTCCCCGTCCTCGTCAATCCAGCGTCGCGGCGGCCTCGGCCTCGACGCCGCTGGAGACGTGCGAGCGGTTCGACGTCGCGTCCTTCTCGACGTGCAGGAGGTCGTCCGCGGCCCCGACGAGTTCGTCGTCGTGGCTGACGACGAGGATCTGCTCGACGCCGAGGTCGCGCATCGACTCCACGAGGTCGACGAGCCGCGAGACGTGCCCCGAGTCGAGGAAGACCGTCGGTTCGTCGAGGATGAGCGGCGGCAGGGGCGCGGAGCCCTCGATGCCCTCCGCGAGCAGCCGGTAGACCGCACAGCGCAGCGAGAGGTTGAACAGCGCGCGCTCGCCGCCCGAGAGCTGGTCGGGTCGGAGCTCCTCGCCGTCCTTCTGGTAGACGGTGAGTTCGTAGTTCCCGTCGAGTTCGAGGCGGGCGTAGGAGTCGTTGCCGTAGACGAGGTCGAACGTCTCGTTCAGGAGGCGTTCGAGCTTCTCGACGTTCCGCTGTCGGAGCTCCGCGCGGAGGTCGCCGTACATCGCCTCCAGCTCCTCGGTCTCCGCGACGAGGTCGTCGAGGGCGTCGACGCGTTCCCGCACGTCGGCGCGTTGCTCGCGGAGGTCTTCGAGAGTCGAGACGTCCTTCTTCAGGCCGGCGATCCGGTCGCGCACGTCGTCGCGGCGCTCGGCCAGTTCGTCGAGTTTCGCCTCGACCTGGTCGAGGTACTCCGACGCCCGGTCGCGCTCCGTGCGCGCCTCCGCGAGCCGGTCCTCGTCGAACTCGGCTTCGAGGTCGCGTTTGCGCTCGCGGGCCTCCGCGAGGCGCTCGCGGCGCTCGTCGTTCAGCGCTTCGAGGTCCGCGCGGCGCTCGCGCGCGCCGTCGAGGTCGCTCGCGGCGCTCTCACGGTCGGCGAGCGCGTCCGCGAGGTCGTCGAGCGTTTCGAGCCGCGCCTTCAGCTCGGCGATCCGGCCGTTCAGTTCGCCGAGGCGTTCGCGGGCGTCGTCGGCCGCCGCGTCGGCCTCCGCGGCCGCCTCGCGGGCGTCCTCAGCGCGCCCCTCCAGCGCCGCGGCCTCCTCGCGCTTCGACTCGGCCTCCGCGCGCTTCGACTCGACGGCGTCCGCGTGGCCGTCGCGGAGTTCGACGACGTCCGCGCGGCGCTCGGAGAGCGTCTCGATCTCGCTCTCGGCGTTCACGAGGTCGTTCGCGCGTTCGAGGTCGGCTTCGAGGTCTGCCTTCTCCTCGCGGACGGCGTCGAGGTCGGCTTCGAGCGACGCGACCGCGTCGCGGCGCTCCGAGAGCGCGTCGACGTGCGGCGACCCCTCGACCGGCTGGCCGCACTCCGGGCATTTCCCGGCCTCGCGAAGCGCCTCGGCCTCCTCGACCGCCGCGCGCGCGGCCTGCAGATCGCCCTTCACGTCGGACTCGCGTTCGCGGACGTCGTCGAGGTCCGCGCGGACCGACTCGCGGTACGACTCGGCCCCGCCGACGTCGACGGGCGCGTCGGCGAACGCCTCGCGCGTCGCCTCGATGTCGGCGTCGATGGCGTCGATCCGGGCGTCGGCTTCGGCGACCTTCTCCGCGGCCTCGCGGGCCTCGCCGTCGAGTTCGGCGGCGCGCTCGCGGTCGTTCTCGGCGCGCTCGGCGAGTTCGGCGGCGCGCTCGCGCTTCGACTCGGCCTCGCTCGCGTGCGTCTGGATCGTCGTCCGGCAGTCGCCGTGCTCGTCCTGGACGTCGTCGCGTTCCTCGGCGACGGCCGCGCGGCGCTCGCGCACCGCCTCGACGTCCACCGTCTCGGGCGTCGCGTCGAGGTCGGTCTCGGCGAGCAGGTCGGCGATCCGGTCGTCGAGCGTCTCGACGCGCTCGCGGGCCTCGGTGACGGCGTCGGCGAGGTCCTCGCGTTCGCGCTCCGTCTCCGCGATCTGCGCTTTGAGCTCCGAGACGGTCTCCGTCACGTCGTCGAGTTCGGCGCGTTTGTCCGCGTACTCCTCGATGACGCGCTCGGCCTCGGCCTCCGTCTCCGCCGCCTGCTCGCGGTTCGCCTCGAAGTCCTCGATCTCGTCCTCGATCTCGGAGAGCTCCGTCTCGCGCTCGTTCAGTTCGGCGTGGAGGTCGCGGGCCTCGTACTCCGCGACCTGCTCGTCGAGGGCGTCGAGACGCTCCGCGCGGGCGTCCCGGACGGCCTGCACGCCGCGGCGGGCCTGCTCGGCGCGCTGGCGGTAGTCCTCCAACTTCCCGAGTTGCAGCAGGTCGTCGATCATGTCCTGTCGCTCGCCCGGCGAGGCGTTGATGAGCTTGTTCACCTCGCCCTGCCGGACGTACGCGCAGTTGACGAACGCGTCCGCGTCCATCCGCAGGAGGTCCACGACGTAGTCGCGGACGTCGCGCGCGCCCTCGATCGTGTCGTCCGGCGTCTCAAGCGTGCAGTCCGCCGTGCTCGCCCGCTCGCCTGTGTGACGGACGCGCCGATAGAGGTGGAAGGACGCCCCCGCGTGCGTGAACCAGAGGTCGACTTCGGCCTCCTCAGCGCCGATGGTGACGACCTCGTCGAGCGTGCGTTCGAGCGGCGTCGCGCCGTAGAGCGCGAAGAAACAGGCCTCCAGGAGCGAGGACTTCCCGCTCCCGTTGAGCCCGTGGATGACCGTGACGCCGGAGCCGAGCGAGACGTCGGCGTCCTCGTAGCACTTGAAGTTGCGGAGGCGGATGCGATCAACCCTCACAGGTAGTCCTCCATCGTCGTCGTCTCGGTGTCGGTCGGCGCGTCGGCAGCAGCCGGGCCGTCGGCCGCGACTTCTTCGGTCGACGCCTCCGGCGGCGCGTCGCCGTCGTCATCGTCCGCCGTGTCGTTGGCGTCGCCGTCGTCGCCCGTGTCGTTGGCGTCGCCGTCGTCGCCCGCGTCGTTCGCGTCGCCGTCGTCGCCCGCGTCGTTCGCGTCGCCGTCGTCGCCTGTGTCGTCCGCGTCGTCGTCGTCGTCATCGTCCGCAGCCGCCTCGAACACCGCGAGGTCGCCCTCCTCGACGACGTCCTCGATTCGGTCCTTCACCTCGTCGCGGACGTTCGAGTCCGCGATGGACCCTTCGCGGACGGCCGCGTCGATGCCCCGGGCGGCCTCGCTCAGCCCGAGGGCGCGGACGCGCTCGCGGACGGCCTCGTCCGGGTCGGCGAAGGAGACGTCGTACTCCGTCTCGACGTCGACCTCCCGGCGGTCGTTGACGCGCGTGATCAACGCGCCGCGCTCGTCGCCGAAGCGCTCGACGTCCGCGGGCGTCACCTCCCCGCCCGCGCCCTCGATGGTGACGACGACGACGGCGTCCTCGATAGCCTCCTCGCGGAGGCGTCGGCGGACGCGCTCCTCGCCCTCGGACTCCCCGAGTTCGAGGTCGACGAAGACGAAGTCGCGCGTGTCGAGCCCCCGGCGGCTGATAGTCACGCCCTCGCCGGTGGCGTTCGGCGACGCCTCGGCTCCCGTTCGTTCGTCAGGCGCCCCCTCGGCGTCGCCTGCGGCGAACGTGACGAGGTTGTACCCGCGGGGGTCGCGTTCGCTCGCGCTCGCGCGCTCCGTCGACCCGCAGTAGGTCGCCCACGTCCCGTCGAGCCGGACGGTGTCGGGCGTGTGGTCGTCGCCGAGGAGGACGGCGTCGAAGGCCACGTTCGACTCGGCGAGGACTGTCTCCAGGTCCCAGTCGCCGTGGGGGAAGGGCTGGAAGAGCCCGTGGGAGACGAGCGCGGCGTGGGCGGCGTCGTGCTCCGCGAAGTCGTAGTCGAGGGCGTCGCGCTTGGACTCGGGGACGTAGTCGAGGCCGTAGAAGACGGTGTCGCCGACGCGTCGCCCCTCGAAGTCGAGGCGTTCGGCGAGCCCGAGCGTCTCGAAGAGGTCGAGCCACTGGGCGTGGCGGGTGCCCTCGTGGTTGCCGACGACGGCGAGGAAGGGGATGTCGGCGTCGGCGAGCGGCCGCAGGACCTCGATGGTGCCCATGAGGTCTTCGAGGCCGGGCGTGCGGTCGTGGTAGAGGTCGCCCGCGTGGACGACGGCGTCGACGTCGTCCGCGACGGCGTCCTCGACGACCTGCCGGAAGGCGTCGAGGAAGTCCGCTCGGCGCTCGGGGGAGTGATACTGGCGATACCCCAAATGGGTGTCCCCCGTGTGGATCACCTTCGTCATACCCCACAGTTGCCCGTTCGGGCGTAAGTATGCAGCGTCGGGTTACTCGGCGACGGCGAGCGTGTAGAGGCGCTTGCGGGCGTCCGTGAAGGAGAAGCGCGAGTCGACGACGCCGGCCTCGTCGAGGCGCGTGAGGGCGTAGCGGACGGTGCGGGGCGGCAGGAGGGTCTCCTCGGCGAGTTCGCTCTGCGTGAGGGTGTCCTCGTACTCGAGGACCTTCGCCACGAGCTTCGCGCTCGGCGGCAGGTCGCGCAGCTGCTCGACGGTGGCCTCGTCGGCCGTCCGGGTCGCGCTCATACCACCGACCACGGGATACACAGAGATAATACTTTCTCTTCTATATAATTACTACTACGCATCACTTTCGAGTCGGCGCGGGGGTGTGGGTACGCCACCCGAAGCCTCTTATGAACTAACGCCCTAGCGATGAGCGATGAGTGACACCGTCGACGACGTCGAACTCCCGTACGAGGAGGGGGCGCCTCAGCAGGAGAAGATCGAGGCCCTACGGGAGCGCCTCGACGTCCTCGAGGAGCAAAACGAGGAGATGCGCGACGAGCTCCTCGACGCGAACGCCGAGAACAACAAGTACCAGCAGAAGCTCGAACGCCTCACCCACGAGAACAAGAAGCTCAAGCAGTCCCCGCTGTTCGTCGCCACGGTCCAGGAGATGAACGACCGGGGTGCGATCATCAAACAGCACGGGAACAACCAGGAGGCGCTCACGGAGGTCACGGAGGAGCTCCGCGAGGACCTCGAACCGGGCGCGCGCGTCGCCGTCAACAACAGCCTCTCCATCGTGAAGCGACTGGACGACGAGGCCGACGTCCGCGCGCAGGTCATGCAGGTCGAGGAGTCGCCCACCGTCGGCTACGAGGACATCGGCGGCCTCGACGACCAGCTCCGCGAGGTCCGCGAGACCGTCGAGCTGCCCATGGAGAACCCCGGGCTCTTCGACAACGTCGGCATCCAGCCGCCGAGCGGCGTCCTCCTCTACGGCCCGCCCGGCACGGGGAAGACGATGATGGCGAAGGCCGTCGCCGCCCAGACGGACGCGACGTTCATCAAGATGGCCGGCAGCGAGCTCGTCCACAAGTTCATCGGCGAGGGCGCGAAGCTCGTCCGTGACCTCTTCCAGGTCGCCCGCGAGCACGAGCCCGCCGTCGTCTTCATCGACGAGATAGACGCCATCGCCTCCAAGCGCACGGACTCGAAGACCTCGGGCGACGCCGAGGTCCAGCGGACGATGATGCAGCTCCTCTCCGAGATGGACGGCTTCGACGAGCGCGGCGACATCCGCATCATCGCCGCCACCAACCGCTTCGACATGCTCGACCGCGCCATCCTCCGCCCCGGTCGCTTCGACCGCCTCATCGAGGTCCCCAAGCCCGACGAGGTGGGTCGCGCGAAGATATTCCGCATCCACACCCGCGACATGAACGTCGCGGACGACGTCGACTTCGAGGTCCTCGCGCGCGAGAGCGAGGAGCTCTCCGGCGCGGACGTGAAGGCCGTCACCACCGAGGCCGGGATGTACGCCATCCGCGACGACCGCACCGAGGTCCGGATGGGCGACTTCCGCAACGCCCTCGAAAAACTCGACCACGACGACGAACCGGACGTCTCGCGGACGTTCGCCTAGTCCTTCCCTTCTACTCCCGCGACTCCCCGAGGCGGTCGCGGCGCTCCTCGTACTCCTCGGTCGTGAGGTCGCCGCGCGCGTAGGCCGCGCGGAGTTCGGTCAGTGCTGCATCCTCACTCCCGTCTTCGCCCTCGTCCGCGACGCCGAGCACCCGGTACGCGACGTAGCCGAGACCGAGCAGGAGCGCGAGCGGGACGAGGAGGCCGAGGAGCCAGCCGCCCGTTCCGCCGCCGTACATGCCCCCGTACATCCCGCCGCCGTGCATCCCGCCGTACGCCCCGCCCATCGCGAACGGCGTGACGAACAGCGCCCCGAGCAGGGGGAGGGCGAGGAGCACGACGCCGATACCGACGACCGCCTTCAGCCAGTCCTCCATGCGTGGGGAGTGGAGCGCCGCGAAGAAAAACGTCCGCGTCGCCGCGGGCCCATCGCGGGCCGATTACGGGACTACTGCGCGTCGACGATGTCGCCGATCTGTCTCGCCTCGCCGGAGAGGTGGGGGTCCTTCTCGACGATGCGCAGCACCTCGTGGTCGGTGACGTCGAAGTAGTCCTTCTGCGTGGCGTCCTCGACGAGGTCGCGTTCGAGGCGGAACTCGGTGCCCTCGTAGACGACGTCGACGCCGTCCTCGGTGAAGGAGAGCGTGGTCATATCCGACCGGAGGGGGTGGACGCGTAAAAACGGCGCGTCGGCGGGTCGTCCGACGAGTCCTTTATTGCGGTGGGGTGGCTCCGTAGGGGCGTGTTCGGTTCGGAGCCACTCGACCGGTTGCGGCTGCCCGACGGGACGACCGTCGAGGAGCACGACCTCGTGAACGAGGGGGACGTCCTCGTCGGCGGGCAGAGCACCGTCGAGTTCGGCGTCCGGGGGCGAAACGTCGTCGCGGGGGAGCGCGCGCGCTTCGGTGGCGACATCGAGGCCGAGGCGGACGTCCGACTCGATATGTGGAGCGACGTCGAGGGCAACGTCCTCGCGGGCGGCGACGCCTACCTCGGCGAGCGCGCGCACATCGCGGGCCGCCTCGTCGTCGGCGGCGACCTCGACATCGGCGACGACGTCGACATCGAGGAGGGCTTCGAGGCCAACGGCTGGATCGTCATCCGCAATCCGATGCCGACCGTCGTCTTCTTCATGGCCTATCTCGCCCAGCTCCTGCGGCTCGGCGAGGAGGCAGAGGCCCAGGAGCTCATCGACGAACTCAGCAGCGACGCGGACGCGCCGCCGATCACCATCCCGCGCGGGGCGCACGTGAGCGACGACGCGTGGCGCGCCTCGACGCCCGCGGAGATCGGCGCGGCGTGCCGTCTCCACGGGAACGTCCGCGCGACGGAGATCGAGGTCGGCGCGGAGTCGAACCTCTTCGGGAGCCTGCGCGCGCAGGACGACATCGTCGTCGGCGTCGACACGAAGGTCCACGGGGACGTGACGACGCGCGGCGGCGACGTCTACGTCCGCGAGGGCGCGCTCATCCTCGGCGACGTCTCCGGGGAGAACGTCGTCGTCCACCCGGACGCGGACATCGACGGGGGCATCCGGGCGCGCGGCGAGATGACGCTGGACCGGGAGCCGACGCGCGATCCCGAGTGAGGTAGCTATTTGCGCCCGGCGACGAAGGGCCGACCATGAGCGACGACGACGACACGACGCCGAGCGCGCACCACTACGGCATCACGGTCTCGGACCTCGACGAATCGCTCGCCTTCTACCGCGACGTGTTGGGCCTCGACGTCATCTCCGAGTTCTCCGTGGGCGGCGAGGCGTTCGCGGAGGGGGTCGGCGTCGACGGGGCGAGCGCGGAGTTCGCACACCTCGACGCGGGCGGCACGCGGGTCGAACTCGTCAGCTACGACCCGGAGGGCGCGGACCGGCGCGGCGGCATGGTGAACGACACGGGCGCGATTCACCTCGGGCTCTCCGTCCCGGACGTCGAGGCGTTCCACGAGTCGCTGTCCGACGACGTGGAGACGGTCGCGGACGGCCCGCGAACCACGGCGAGCGGGACGACGATCCTCTTCGTGCGCGACCCCGACGGGACCCCGGTCGAAATCCTCGAGGCCTGAACCGGGACGGAAGCGAAACGGCCTTTCGCGTCGTCGCATAGGGTAGCGTATGCTCTCCCTCGCGCTCGCCGGCAAGCCGAACGCCGGCAAGTCGACCTTCTACACGGCGGCGACGATGGCGGAGGTCCAGATGGCGAACTACCCGTTCACGACCATCGACGCGAACCGCGGCGTCACGCACGTCCGGACGACCTGCCCCTGCACGAGCCTCGACGAACGCTGCGGGGGCGAACACTGCCGCGACGGGACGCGCTACGTCCCCGTCGAGTTGCTCGACGTCGCGGGCCTCGTCCCGGGCGCGCACGAGGGGCGCGGCCTCGGGAACCAGTTCCTCGACGAGCTGACGAACGCGGACGCCATTCTGAACGTCGTCGACGCCTCCGGCGGGACGAACGCGGAGGGCGAACCGGTCGAGGTCGGGACGCACGACCCACTCGACGACATCGACTTCGTGGAGGAGGAGATGGACCTCTGGCTGGCGAGCATCGTCGAGCGCAACTGGGAGTCCGTCGAGCGCCAGTCGCGGAGTCCCGGCTTCGACATCGAGGAGGCCGTCACGGACCTCCTCACGGGCTTCGGCGCGACGGAGTACGACGTGATGGCGACGCTGCGCGAGCTCGACTACCCCGAGGACCCGATCCAGTGGACGGACGCCGACCGCGAGGCGCTCGCGCGCGACGTTCGTCAGCGGACGAAACCCATCGTCGTCGTGGCGAACAAGATCGACGTCGCGCCCGACGAGTACGTCGAGCGCCTGCTCGCCCTCGACAAGCCCGTGATTCCGGCGACCGCGCAGGGCGAGCTCGCGCTCCGCCGCGGGGCGGACGCGGGCGCCATCGACTACGACCCGGGCGACGAGACCTTCGACGTGACCGGCGACCTCCCCGAGGAGCAGGCGACGCTCCTCGCCGAACTCCGCGACACGATGGCCGAGTACGGCGGCACCGGGGTGCAGGCGGCCCTGAACGGCGCGGTCTACGACCTCCTCGAACACCTCACGGCGTACCCGGTGCAGGACGCCGCGAAGTGGACGGACGGGACGGGCAACGTCCTCCCCGACGCCTTCTTGCTCCCGCACGGCTCGACGCCGAAGGACCTCGCGTACGCCGTCCACTCGGACATCGGCGACGGCTACCTCCACGCGATGAACGCCCGGACCTCGCGGGAGGTCGCGGAGGATTACGAACTCGAAGAAGGCGACGTCATCAAGATCGTCAGCACCGCGAAGTAGGGTAGCAAAGCGCGGCGTGCGACGTGCGGAAAAAGCGACGGCTCACGAAGCGTGACGACGCGCGGACCGTCCCGCTACGGTCCGGCCGTCGGGCGGGGCGGCCGCGCGCCCTCGTCGTTCCCGCGGATGATGCGCCCGACGAGGTCGTCCAGGTCGGGGGCACCACCGCGACGGTCCGGTTCGTCGCTCGGGTACGTCGGCACGGGCATGGTGCGATCCCCGCTGATATACTTTCTGGTAGAGGATATTGAAGCTTTTCCCGCGTCGCGGCCCGTCCCGGGGCGCGTAGCGGCCGGTCAGTCCGAGGGGTGCTCGACGCGGTCCTCCAGCGCGGCGAGCGCGTCGGCGACCTCGTCGGGGTCCTCACCCGTGACCTTCAGGCGATTCGGACCCTCGCCCGACGGATAGCTACCGACGACGACGTCGTAGGCGTCGCGGACCGCTGCGAGGTCCGGGCCGATGGCACCCTCGGGTGCGCTCGTGTAGGTTATCTCGGAGACGACGTCCCCGCCGAAGTCCTCGGCGACGAGGTCGAACATCGCGTGGACCTCGTCGGGGACCCCGGGGAAGACGTATATCGCGCCCTCGCCCCCGTCGTCGACGTCGCCGACCTTCGCGCCGGGGGAGAGGCCGGGTTCGTTCGGGATGACGCGTGCGCCCTCCGGAACGGTCGCCCACGCCTCGACGTCGAGGTCGAGTTCGAAGCGCTCTGCCTCCTCGGGGTTCGCGTCCCGATAGGCGCGCGCGGCGCGTTCGACGGCCTCGCGGGCCTCGTCGGGAACGTGGAGGTCGACGCCGGCGGCGTCCGCGACCGCGTCCATCGTCACGTCGTCGTGCGTTCCGCCGAGTCCGCCCGTGACGATGACGGCGTCGTACGCGTCGCGCCACTCCCGGACGTAGTCGGCGATGGTCTCGCGCTCGTCGGGGACGACGAGGACGCGCCTGACCGAGGCTCCGCGGGCGGAGAGCTGTCGGCCGAGCCACGTCGCGTTCGTGTTCTCCGTGTCGCCGGCGAGCAGTTCGTCGCCGACGGTGAGTATCGCAACGTCCATGCGTGAGTGCAGGACCGGGGGCGGATTAAGCCGTGTGGCAGCGGCGGAACGCGGCCCCAAAACACGACCGACCGGCGTGTCACACACGGACCATGACGGCATTCGGCTACGCGCTGTCGAGCGAGGAACACGGCGGGAGCGAGCTGGCGGCGCTCGCCGCCGACGCCGAGGCTCGGGGCTTCGACTTCGCGCCGATATCGGACCACTATCACCCGTGGATACGCCAGCAGGGCGAGGCCCCGTACGTGTGGAGCACGCTCGGCGCGGTCTCGGAGACGACCGACGACATCGAGGTCGGAACGGGCGTCACCGCGCCCATCATCCGCGAGCACCCGGCGAACCTCGCGCAGGCGGCGGCGACGACCGCCTCGATGCTCGACGGCCGGTTCTTCTTCGGCGTCGGGACCGGCGAGCGCCTGAACGAGCACGTCACCGGCGAGAAGTGGCCGCCACACCACGTCCGCCTGGAGATGTTGGAGGAGGCCGTCGGCGTGATCCGCGACCTCTGGAGCGGCGAGATGGTGAGCCACCGCGGCGAGCACTACACGGTGGAGAACGCCCAGCTGTTCACCCTCCCGGACGAGACGCCGCCCGTCCACGTCTCCGCGTACGGCGAGCGCACCGCGCGGACGGCCGCCGCGGTCGGCGACGGCCTCGTCTGCGTCGGTCCGCAGGCGTCGGTCGTCGACGCCTACCGGGACGCGGGCGGCGAGGGACCGACGTACGGCCAGCTCGCCGTCTGTTACGCCGAGACCGAGGCGGACGCCGTCGAGACGGTCTACGACTGGTGGCCGACGGGGGAACTCCCGGGCGGCGTGAGCTCGGAGCTGCCGACGCCCGCCCACTTCGAGCACGCCTGCGAGGACGTGACGCGCGACGACGTCCGCGACGGCCACACGCTCACCGACCCCGACCCGGACGCGCACATAGCGGCCCTTCAGGAGTTCGTCGACGCGGGCTACGACCACGTCTACGTCCACAACGTCGGACCGGACCAGGCGGCCTTCTTCGACTTCTACGAGGAGGAGGTCCTGTCGGCGTTCTGAACGCGGTCGGCGGCGGTCTCGACGACGCCGTCGAGGTGTGCGCCCTGGTCGCGCACGAGTCGCGCGGCGGCCGTCTCGGCGTCCACCCACCGACACTCGTAGACGAGGCCGTCGTCCTCGCCGCCGCCCGTGACCTCGTGCGTCCACCGGTCCGGTGCCGAGTCGGCGCGGACGTGGTAGAAATACCGGCGATAGGCCTTCGGCTTCGTCGGGTGTGGCCACTCGTCGGTCGCCACCCGTCGCCGGAGCGTCGCGTCGGCGAGCCCGGTCTCCTCGCGGAGCTCGCGCAGGACGGCGTCCGCGGGGTCCTCGCCCGGTTCGACCCCGCCCTTCGGGACCTGCGGGCCCTCGCCGGTCGGCGGGTCGAAGACGAGGAGTTCCGTCCCCCCGGCTCGCGTCACGTACGCGTACGCCTTCTCCTCGACCCGGCGCGATGCGTCAGACATACCCTCGACTTCGGGCGAGCGGGGCTAAAACCCCGTGGTGCCAGCGCGCCTACCGGACCGCCGCGGTCGCCTCGCGCATCGCCTCTATCGCGGCCTCGATGTTCTCCATGCTCGTCGCGTAGGAGATTCGGGCGTACCCCTCGCCGCGCTCGCCGAACGCGCCGCCGGGGACGACGACGACGCCGCGGTCGAGCACCGCGTCGACCCAGCCGTCGGGCACCTCGGGCATCGCGTAGAACGCGCCCTTCGGCGTCGGGACGTCGAGACCCATGTCTTCGAGGCCGTCGAGGAGGACGTCGCGGCGCTCCTCGAACGCCGCGACCATCTCGTCGACGGGGTCCTGCGGGCCGGTGAGCGCCGCCTCCGCGGCGTACTGCGCCGGCGCGGACGCGCAGGCTTGGGCGTACTGGTGGACGCGGAGCATCCGCTCGACGCGCTCCGAGTCGCCCGTGACCCACCCGAGACGCCACCCCGTCATCGAGTACGTCTTCGAGCAGGCGTTCACGACGACGACGTTCCCCGCGTCGTCGTACGCGCGTGGCGAGCGGTGTTCGCCCTCGAAGACGATGTGCTCGTACACCTCGTCGCTGATGCAGAGCACGTCGTGCTCGGCGGCGATGCGCGCGAACTCGCGCATGTCCTCCGGGGGCGACACCGCGCCCGTCGGGTTCGCGGGGGAGTTCACGATGAACGCCGCCGTGTCCTCCGTGATGTACTCCTCGACCGTCGCGGGGTCGAGCGTCAGGTCGTCGCGCAGCGGGAGACCGACGGGCGTGCCGCCCGCGAGCTTCGTCAGCGCGTCGTAGGAGACGAAGCCGGGGTCGGGGAAGAGTACCTCCTCGCCCTCGTCGACGTGCGCCTCGATGGCGAGGTGGAGCGCCTCGCTTCCCCCCGAGGTGGCGATGACGTCCTCGGGCGACGCCGTGAACGCGTTGTCGCGGCCGTGTTTCTCGGCGATCGCCGCGCGGAGGCTCGCCGTCCCCTTGTTCGACGTGTAGCCGTCGGCCTGGCCGGCCTCGATGGCGTCTATCGCGCCCTGGCGGGCGTGCTCCGGCGTCGGGAAGTCCGGTTGGCCGAGCCCGAGGTTGATCGCGTCCTCGCTCGCCGCCTCGAACACCTTGCGGATGCCGCTGATGTCGATAGCCTCGACGCGTCGGGAGAAGTCGCTCATGCGTGAGGGGGCGGCGCGCACCCGATTAAAGGGACCGGCTTCCGACGGCGGCGGGAATCGGACGCCGGCGTCGGCGGACGTGCGATGGCGGACGGACGACGCGCTCTCCGGCGCTCGGGTGCGTCGTCTCGTCGCGTGGCCCGAGCGCCGCCGTGGCTACGTGATACGCGCTACTTGTCCCGCGCTCGTAGATGAAGGGCCGGTCGGGGGAGGAAGCGCGGGGAAGGCGGTGCGAAGGTGAGACGACCACCGGGGGCCGAGCGGCGGTTACAGCGAGTTCTTGATCTTCTCGAAGAAGCCCTGCTCGACCTCGATTTCCTCGCCGCCGGCCTCCGCGAAGGCCTCCAGGGCCTCGCGTTGCTCCTCGTTGAGCGACTCGGGGGTGACGACTTGGACGGTGACGTAGAGGTCGCCGTCGCCGCGCCCGCGGAGACGGGGCATCCCCTTCCCGCGCAGGCGGAAGCGCTCGCCGCTCTGGGTGCCCTCGGGCACCTCGAACTCGACCTCGCCGTCGAGCGTCGGCACCTGAATCGTCGCGCCGAAGACGGCCTGCGGGAACGAGATGGGGTGGCGGTGTTCGAGGTCCGCGCCGTCGCGCTCGAAGTCCGGGTGCGACTGGACGGAGACCTCGATGAGGAGGTCGCCGTTCGGGCCGCCGTTCTCGCCGGGCGCGCCCTCGCGCTCCATGCGGAGGGTCTGCCCGTCGGCGATGCCGGCGGGGACCTCGACGGTGAGCGTCGCCTCGCGGCGGACCGTCCCGTCGCCGTTACACTCGTCGCAGCGCTCGCTGTATATCTGGCCCTCGCCGCCACAGCGCCGACACGTCTGGCGCTGCTGGACGCGGCCCAAGGGCGTCTGCTGGACGGTCGTCGTCTGCCCCTGCCCGTCGCACTCGGGACAGGTGCGGACGTCGGCGTCGGCGGGGTGGCCGCTCCCGCCACACTCCGTGCAGGACTCGGGGCGCGTGACGGTGAGCTGCTTCGTCGCGCCGTCGTGGGCCTCTTCGAGGTCGATGTCCATGCGCGTCCGGAGGTCTTGGCCCTGCTGGGGGCGGTTCGGGTCCCGCGAGCGCCCGCCGCCGCCGAAGAACTGCTCGAAGATGTCGTTCATCCCGCTGGCGCCGCCCATGCCGCCCATGCCGCCGGCGCCGCCCATGCCGCCCATGCCACCGGCACCACCCATGCCGCCGTCGCCGCCGGGGTCGGCGCCGTGCTTCTCGGCCTCCTCGTAGCGCTCGTGGCCGAGGCGGTCGTAGGCCTCGCGTTTGTCCTCGTCGGTGAGCACGTCCTTGGCCTTCTGGATCGTCTTGAACTTCTCCTCGGCGTCGGGCTCGTCGCTCACGTCCGGGTGGTACTGCTTGACCTTCTCGCGGTACGCCTTCTTGATCTCGCTCTCGTCGGCGTCACGACTGACCCCGAGCGCGTCGTAGAAGTCCTGGCTCATCGGGTAGTAACGGAGGTAGTGTCCGGAGGGGGTTAGGCGTTAGTTCTCGTCGGCGTCCGACTCATCGTCCGATTCGTCAACGTCACCAGAACGCTTCGCGTTCTGGTTGGCTGACGAATCGCTACGTGATTCGTCAACGTCCTCGAAGTCGGCGTCGACGAAGTCCTCGGCGTCGACGTCCTCGGGGTCCATGTCGCCCATGTCGCCCATACCGCCCATGCCACCGGCACCGGCGCCCGCACCGCCCGCGCCGGCCTGCTGCTGGTAGGCCTGCTTGCCGATCTCCTGGAGGTCCTCGCTGAGGGCCTCGGTGGCGTCCTGGATGGCCTCGGTCTCGGCGTCCTCGTCCTCGAGGAGTGCCTCGATGTCGTCGATGTCGGCCTCGATGGTCTCCCGGGTCTCCGCGTCGACCATCTCCTCGTTCTCCTCTAAGAGCGTCTCGGCGCGCTGAACGGCGGTCTCGGCCTCGTTGCGGGCCTCGATGCGCTCGCGGCGCTCCTCGTCCTCGGCGGCATGTTCCTCCGCTTCCTCCTGCATCCGCTCGATCTCCTCGTCGCTGAGGCCCGCACCGCCCTCGATGGTGATGTCCTCGGAGTTACCCGAGCCCTGGTCCTCGGCGGAGACGTGGACGATGCCGTCCGCGTCGATCTCGAAGGAGACCTCGATCTGCGGGGTACCCGCGGGCGCGGGCGGGATGCCGGTGAGCTGGAACGCGCCGAGGAGCTCGTTCTCCTCCGCGATTTCGCGTTCGCCCTGGAAGACGCGAATCTGGACGCTCTGCTGGTTGTCCGCGGCGGTCGTGAACACCTTCGAGGCCTCCGTGGGGATGGTGGTGTTCTTCTCCACGAGGCGCTCGAAGAGCCCGCCTTTCACCTCGATACCGAGGCTGAGGGGCGTGACGTCGAGGAGGACGACGTCGTCGACGTCACCGGAGAGCACGCCGCCCTGGACGGCCGCGCCGAGCGCGACGGCCTCGTCGGGATTGACGGACTTCCGGGGTTCCTGGCCGACGACCTCCTCGACCTTCTCCTGGACCTGGGGCATCCGCGTGGAGCCACCGACGAGCACGACGTCGTCGATGTCGCTCGCGTCGAAGCCCGCGTCGGAGAGGGCCTGCTGCGTCGGGCCGACGGTGCGCTCGATGAGGTCGCTCGTGATCTTCTCGAACGTCGCGCGCGTCACGTCCTGTTCGAGGTGGACGGGGCCGTCGTCCGTCGCCGTGATGAACGGGAGGTTGACGGTCGTCTCCTTGCGACTGGAGAGTTCGATCTTCGCCTCCTCGGCGGCGTCCTTCAGGCGCTGGAGGGCCTGTCGGTCCTCGCGGAGGTCGATGCCGTGTTCGTTTTCGAACTCGTCGGCGAGGTGATCGATGAGGGCCTCGTCCCAGTCGTCCCCACCGAGGTCGTTGTCGCCGTTCGTGGCGATGACGTCGTACGCGCCCTCGGCGATTTCGAGGACGGAGACGTCGAACGTCCCGCCGCCGAGGTCGTAGACGAGCACCGTGTTCTCGCCCTCCTCGTCGAGGCCGTACGCCATCGAGGCCGCCGTGGGCTCGTTGACGATGCGCTCGACGTCGAAGCCCGCGATCTGGCCGGCGTTCTTCGTCGCCTGGCGCTGCTTGTCGTTGAAGTACGCCGGGACCGTGATGACGGCCTTCTCAACGTCGTCGCCGAGGTAGTCCTCGGCGTCGCGCTTTATCTTCTGGAGGATGCGCGCGCTGACCTCCTCGGGCGTGTACTCATCGTCGCCGAGTTCGACCGTGTAGTCCTCCTCGCCCATGTGGCGCTTGATGGAGGCGACGGTCTGGTCCGGGTTCTGCACGGCCTGGTTCTTCGCGGGTTTCCCGACGAGGAGTTCGCCGTCGTCCCACGCGACGACGGAGGGCGTCGTCCGCTCGCCCTCGCTGTTGGCGATGATCTCGGGCTCGCCGCCCTCCATCACCGCGAACGCGCTGTTCGTGGTACCGAGGTCGATACCGAGAATCTTCTGACTGGCCATCTTGGGCGGTGATAAGTCGCCGTTTCGGTTTAAAGCTTGCTAGTGTGGACGCCTCACACGACCGCCAACGAACGCGAATACGAGCGTTTCGGGCCCTGCGAACGCCGCGTAGCGCTGGATTTATGGTGAACCGGTAAGCGAGCGGTCGCGTCGGTCGGCGTCGCGCTCCGCGGCCCGGGACCTCGGTCGCCGCATTCGCCGCTCGCCCCGTCGTCGCTCGCCGCCCCGTCGGCCCGCCGGCGCGCCGGCGCGCCGACCCTCGGCGTTCTTCGCCACCGCTCCTCGCTGTTTCGTTACTCGTCGTCGCCCGCGTCGCCCGCACCCG
This sequence comes from Halarchaeum rubridurum, assembly GCF_014647115.1. Lineage (GTDB taxonomy): Archaea > Halobacteriota > Halobacteria > Halobacteriales > Halobacteriaceae > Halarchaeum > Halarchaeum rubridurum. The sequence continues at coordinate 90,216 of NZ_BMOO01000005.1, read as the reverse complement.
AGCCGTCGCTCACCGTCACCTGCGCCGCGCGCAGGACCTTCTCGCCCATCTCGTACCCCGGGCGGTACACCTCGGCGACCGTCCCCTCGGGTTCGTCGCTCGACACCTGCAACATCACCTCGTGGCGGTGCGGGTCCGTCTCCGTCCCGGGTTCGGGCGCGATCTCCGCGACGCCCTCGTCCTCGAAGACCCGGTCGAGTTCGCGCTTCGTCATCTCGACGCCCTCGCGCAGCGAGTCGGCGTCGCCCGACTCCTCCGAGAGCGCCCGCGTGAGGTTGTCCCGGACGTCGAGCAGGCGCGTCACGAGGTCCTCCGTCGCACGCTCCTCCGTCTCCGCCTGCTTGCGCTTCGCGCGCTTCTTGTAGTTCTGGAAGTCCGCCTGGACGCGCTGGAGCCGTTCTTCGAGGTCCTCAACTTCGGCTTCGAGGTCCTCCACGTCCTCCGCGAGGCGGTTGCGGTCGCCGACGACGTCCGCGACCTCCTCGGCGAGGTCCGCGTCGTACTCGGCGACGCGCTCGGCGAGCGGATCGTCGAGCGTCTCCGGGTCGGCCCCCTCGTCCGCGTCCGCCTCGGCGTCGCCCACTTCGGGGTCCTCCGCGTCGACCTCCACACCGTCGGCGTCGTCTGTCATGGCCGGAGGAAGCGCCCGACGCGGGATAAGGGTTTCAGAACGGCGTTCGAGGGACCTAAACGCGCGCCCGTCGAAGGGGCGGCCGATGACGGTCACGCTCGACTACGCGGACGGCACGGTGCGGGTCGGCGGCGACGCCGACGTCTACGGACGCCTCCCGTACGTCGAGCGCGACGAGCGCACCGACAGCGGCCGCGTCCCCGGCTACCGCTACGGCCCCCTCCGCGACCACCTCCGGACGCTCGGGACGACCGTCGAGGACGCGGTACCCGAGTGGGAGTCCCTCGACGTCGCCACGACGTACGAGCTCCGCGACTACCAGCGCGAGGCCCTCGACGCCTGGACGGCGAACGACCGGCGCGGCGTCGTCGAGCTCCCGACGGGCGCGGGCAAGACCATCCTCGCGCTGAAGGCCATCGAGTCCGTGGGCGAGACGGCGCTCGTCGTCGTCCCCACCATCGACCTCCTGAACCAGTGGCGCGAGGAGCTGGAGAGCGAGTTCGACTGCGAGGTCGGCCAGCTCGGCGGGGGCGAGCAGACCCTCGGGGCGATCACGGTCTCGACGTACGACTCCGCCTACCTCCGTGCGGACGAGCTCGGCGACCGCTTCGGGCTCGTCGTCTTCGACGAGGTCCACCACCTCGGCGGCGAGGGGTATCGGGACGTCGCGCGCCTGCTCGCCGCGCCCGCGCGCCTCGGCCTCACCGCGACGTTCGAGCGCCTCGACGGCGCACACGAGGTACTGGAGGAGCTCGTCGGCGACGTCGTCTACCGGCTCGACGTCGACGACCTCGCGGGCGACCACCTCGCCGCCTACGACGTCCGTCGCCTCGAAGTCCCGCTCACCCCCGAGGAACGCGAGCGCTACGAGGACGCGCAGGGCACCTTCACGGACTACCTCCAGCAGTCGAACATCACGTTCACCTCGGGGAGCGACTACCAGGAGCTCGTGAAGCGCTCGGGGACCGACCCGCGGGCGCGCGAGGCCCTGCTGGCGAAACAGCGGGCGCGCACCATCGTCCAGGAGTCCGACGCGAAGGTCGCCGAGCTCGCCTCGATCCTCGACCGCCACCGCGGGGACCGCGTGATCGTCTTCACGGCCTCGACGGACCTCGTCTACCGGCTCTCCGAGCGCTTCCTGATCCCGCCGATCACGCACGAGACGGGCGCGAAAGAGCGCCGCGAGATACTGCGAAAGTTCCGCGCGGGGACGTACTCGCGGGTCGTGACCGCGAACGTCCTCGACGAGGGCGTCGACGTCCCGGACGCGAACGTCGCGGTCGTCTTCGCGGGCTCGGGGAGCGAGCGCGAGTTCACGCAGCGCCTCGGGCGCGTCCTCCGCCCGAAGGAGGACGGGTCGCGCGCGACGCTCTACGAACTCGTGAGCGAGGACACCGCCGAGGAGCGCGTCGCCGACCGGCGTCGGTAGGTCGACGTCCGCTGTTATTGCCCGCGCACCCGCCGGACGTCGCGTAGCGAGACGTGCGGCGTCACGCTCGGCGCGTCCGCGCGCCGGACGTCGTCGTAGGTCGCCCGCACGACCCGCGTGCTGTTCGGGTCGAGCGTCACGTCGGCGGTCCGTTCGCGCGTCCCCCCGTCGATTTCGGGGCCGAAGACGACCGTGGCGGCGTACGGGTCGGGTTCGACGTTCGAGACGACGGCCTCGACGACGAGCGCGCCCGCGTCGTCGAAGTCGACGTCGCTGCTCGCCACGAGCACCGGCGCGGCGTCGGCCGACGCGCCGAGACAGCCCGCGAGCCCGCAGAGGCCGGCGAGGCCGGCGCCGCGCGCGAGGAACGTCCGGCGGTCCATACGGGTCCGGTCGGTCCCCGGTGTCTTTTATCCGCCGGTCGCCAACGGGCGGTCGTGCTCACGAAGGACCTCCTGCGGGTGTCGCGCGCCGGCGGCGGCTACCGGCCGCGCTTCGCCGACGCGGACGACACCGCCGTCGCCGACCGGGTCCTCGACGCCTACCGGGACGCCGTCGGCGCGGAGCGGGCGACGCTGACCGACGCCCTCACCGCCCTCGAACGCGACGCGCCCGACTTCAAGCTCGTCCGGGGCTTCGCCAAGCTCGTCGAGCGCGACGCGACCTTCGAGGTGCGCGCCGCGGTCGAACCCCGAACGGCCCGGAACGTCGCGTTCGCCGCGGCGGAGGACGTCGGTGTCGTCACGGAGGCGGAGCGCGACGCCGCCCTCGCGGACGCGGCCGAGCGCCTCGACGAGACCCCCGACGGCGTCCTGCGGAGCCTCCACGCCGACCGGGAGTCCCGCGAGGTGCTCGCCGCGCTCGACCCGCGCTGGGACGCCGAAGCCCTCGTCGCGCAGTACAACCTCTCGCTCGCGCAGACCGCGCTCTTCGACGCGACCGAGGTCCGCGTCCGTACCGACGACCCCCGCTCGCTCGTCCTCGCCATCAAGCGCCTCGGCCTCCTCTACGAGGTCCGGGAGCTCGAGGGCGGCGTCGGCCGCGAGGTCGTCCTCACCGGCCCGGACGCGCTCTTCCGCCGCACGAGACGGTACGGCACCCGCTTCGCGCGCGTCCTCCGCGCCGTCGTCGGGCGCGAGACGTGGCGAATCGAGGCGACCGTCGACGACCGGGGCACCGAGCGGACGATGGTCCTCTCCGACGCCGACCCGCTGCGCGTCCCCGACGCAGACCCCGTCACCGACGTCTCCTACGACAGCGGCGTCGAGCGCGAGTTCGCGGCGCGCTTCGATGCCCTCGACCTCGACTGGGACCTCGTGCGCGAGCCCGACCTCCTCGACGCCGGCGAGCGCCTGATGGTCCCGGACTTCGCCTTCGACTACCGCTACGCCGACTTCAGGGTGTACTTCGAGATAATGGGGTTCTGGACGCCCGAGTACGTCGCGAAGAAACTCGAACAACTCGACGCGACGGACGTCGAGCTGCTCGTCGCCGTCGACGAGTCGCTCGGCGTGGGCGACGAGGTCGAGACGCGCGACCACCGCGCGATTCCCTACACGGGGTCGGTGCGCGTGAAGGACGTCGTGGACGCCCTCCGCGAGTTCGAGGCGGAGCTGGAGACGGCGGCGAGCGACGACCTCCCCGACGAACTCGTCCCCGACGCGGACGTCGTCGCCCTCGACGCCCTCGCGGAGTCCTACGGCGTGCCCGTCGAGGCCGTCGAGTCCCGGACGTTCCCCGAGCACGACCTCGTCGGGCGGACGCTCGTCCGACCCGACGTGCTCGACGCCCTCCGCGAGGAGGTGGCGGCGGGGATGGCGCTCGACGAGGCCGAAGCGCGTATCGAGGCGCACGGGCTGACGGAGACGAGCGCCGTGCTCGCCGCGCTCGGCTATCGCGTGGAGTGGGAGGGGCTCGGCGGCGGCGTGGTGCGCGAGAAGGAGGCGTAGGACCTAAAACTCCCGGCGGCGGCCCTTCGGTATCATCGAGCGGAGTTCGCCGTGGAGGTAGAGACCGACGCCGAGCGGTTCGCGTCGCGCGCTCCCCTCGTCGCTCGCCTCGCCGGTCGTACCTCGCGTCTCCGCCGCGCCGGCCGCGACGTCGTGGGCGGCGATGAGGTACCCCCAGTCGCCGTCCCACGCGAGGTCCTGGTCCTCGCCCGCGACGAACGCCTCGGCGGCCTCGCGCGTGAGGTCGATCACGTTCCGCGTCGCGTGGCGGCCGAAGCGCTGGGCGGCGTTCGTCGTCGGCTTCCAGTGCTCCTGGCGGGTGCGGAGGAACGTCATCCCGAGCGACTCGACCGCGAGGCCGTCGGGCACGTCGCTCGCCGCGATCCATATCTTCCCCGCGCCCTTCTCCCAGAAGGTGTAGGGCGCGAGGACGTCGCGGGGGACGCCGAAGCGCTCCTCCCAGTAGTCGAGGACGGCCGCCCGGGTCGCGCGTCCCTCGACCGCGCGTTCGTCCGCGTTCGCGGGCAGGCGCTCGAAGCGGTGGCTCGTGTTGCCGTCCGCCATCAGGCACCGACCTCCAGTTTTGCGCAGAAGAACCCGCCCGTGTCGTTCCGGTGGGGGTAGAAGCGCTTGGCCTTCGTCAGCGAGTCGTCGTACGTCTCGTCCGCCCACGCGGTGAGGCCGGGGTCGGCGTCGAGGCCGACGTCGAAGTCCACGAGTTCGACGGGTTCGTCGTCGAGGACGCGGTCGAGGACGCCCTCGTTCTCCTCGGGCGCGAACGTACACGTCGAGTAGACGACGGTCCCGCCCTCGCGGGTGAGGCGTATCGCGCGCCGGAGGATGTCGGTCTGGAGCGCGGCGATGTTCAGACTCGCCTCGCGGCCGACGGTGTCGAGGGCGTCCGCGTTCTTCCGAATCGTCCCCTCGCAGGTGCAGGGGACGTCCGCGAGCACGGCGTCGAAGGCGTCGATACCGAACCCCTCGGTCGTGAAGCGCCGCGCGTCCTCGTTCGTCACGGCGACGCAGGTCGCGCCGAGGCGCTCGGCGTTCGAGCGCAGCGCCGAGAGCCGCCCGAGGTTGTCGTCGTTCGCCACGAGCAGGCCCGTGTCGTCGAGCAGGTCGGCGAGCTGCGTCGTCTTCGACCCCGGCGCGGCGCAGGTGTCCCACACCGCGTCGCCCGGGCTCGGGTCGAGGACGCGGGCGGGGATCGCCGAGACCTCCTCCTGTCCGTGAATCCAGCCGTGGAAGTACGGCCACGTGTTCCCGGGTTTGTCCGTGTCGACTTCGAGGACGGCGGGGTTCCACGCGCGGCGCGTCACGCCCACGCCCTCGGCCGCCAGCGCCGCGACCGCCCGGTCCGGGTCGGCCTTGATGCCGTTCGCGCGGACGACCGTGGGGAGCGGGCGCTCGCACGCCTCGCGGAACGCCGCGTAGTCGTCGATGATGGGCTCGTAGCGTTCGAGCGCGTCCATTCGTGTCCGTCCACTCGCGCCCCCGGCGCTTGGGGGTTGCGTTTCGCCCGGTGGGCCGGGTCGCCCCCCGTCCGCCCCCGCCGTGCCCCCGGACTTATCCCCCTCGCGCGAGTCGTCGCCCCCATGGCACGCGTCAGAGAACGAGTCGAGTTCGACCTCGACGACCCCGTGCTCGTCGAGGGACTGCCGGGCGTCGGCCTCGTCGGGAAGATCGCCACCGACCACCTCGTCGATCAGTTCGACATGGCGTACGTCGGGAGCGTCGACTGCGAGGGGCTCCCGGAGGTCGCCGTCTACGGCGAGGGCGACTACACCGCGCGCCCGCCCGTCCGCCTCTACGCCGACGAGGAGCGCGACCTGCTCGCCCTCCAGGCCGACATCCCCGTCAACCGCGTCGCGGCCGCCGAGTTCGCCGAGTGCGTCACCGACTGGGTGACGGACGTGGGCGCGACACCGCTCTACCTCAGCGGTTTCCCCGACCAGGAGGACGACCCCGCACACGTCCCCGAGGTGTTCGGCGTCGCGACCGGCGAGGGGGCCGCGGTCCTCGACGAACACGGCATCGACGCCCCGCCCGAGCAGGGCGTCGTCGGCGGCCCCACGGGCGCGCTCATCAACCGCGCGGACGTCAACGACCTCACCGGCGTCGGCATCGTCGTCGAGTCCGACCCGCAGTTCCCCGACCCCGCCGCGTCCAAACAGCTCATCGACAAGGGCATCGAACCCATCGCCGACATCGACATCGAGACCGACACGCTCGTCGAGCAGGCCGAGCAGATTCGCGACCAGAAGGAGCAACTCGCCCAGCGGATGCAACAGGCCAGCGAGGAGGAGTCGAGTCAGGCGCAGTCGATGCGGATGTTCGAGTGACGGCGGCGTAACCCGAACCAACGCCCACGGTTCACCGCCGGGCCGTATCTTTTTGCGACGTGACGCACTATCGTCGTCCATGGGAGACGACGAGGAGAGGGCGGAGCTCAGCAAGAACTCGAAGAGCGGCGGGAACGACTCGAAGGGCTCGACGTCGGGAACGTCTCACGGTGGCAGAAGACCGTCCAGACGTACGTCAAGGACGGGCTGAACGACTTCACGAAGGAGTACTACGTCGAAATCGAGCTTTCGGGCGCGGACGGCGGCGTGCGAACCAAGCGCGGGTTTCTGAACGGATACAGCGACGACGACGTGGAGCTACTCCGGTACGACGACCTCTCGGAGAAGGAGTTCTCCGGCGTCGGGACCCCGGACATCGACGAGGAGCGGCTCACGGTGACATCCTCGCCCGCCCTAAAGGGCGGGGCTTCCTACAAGGGAAGCCTCGTCGTCGGAGGTTTCAGAACTAAAGTCCGCGAGCGTCGTCTGTCGGGATGTCCGACTCTGCGCGCGGTGTCCTGTGGTGCTGTCACAAGCACTCCCGTCCCGTGGCGAGTCATCGACTGCCGGTTTCAGCGGCAGGCTCTCTCCCCACGGGTTGAAGCGACCGGCGATGTTGGTCGCTGCGTTGATGTCCGCCTGATACTCCGTCACCCAACACTCGTCGTTCGTGCATCGGAACTCGGCCTGCGCCTTCCGCGACCCGATGTGCCCGCAGGCATGGCACGTCTGAGAGGTGTACGCCGGGTTCACGAACCGCACCGGGATACCCGCGTCGAGGGCTTTGTCCTCGATACGTCCGGTGAGACGCGCGAACGCCCAATTGTGGAGTCGACGATTCATCCACTTCCCGTAGTCGAGATGCTCGCGGATGTGCGACAGGTCTTCGAGAACGATAACCGGATTCTCGAACTGTTGGGCGTACTCGACGGCCTGCCGAGACGCCTTCTCCACGATGTCCGTGAGGGCGTTTTGGTAGTAGTCGAACCGTTCGTCCACACGCCAGTCGGCGTTCCGCTCCTGAAGCCGGCGGAGGGTCGTGAACATCTCTTTGCGGAGGTGGCGGGCGCGACCGCCGTCGAACAGCATCGGTTGGGTCGGAGTACCGTCCCGACAGGCACAGCCCGTCAGGAGTTTGGATTCACCTACGTCGAAGCCGACCGGCGTCGGGTCGTCCGGTTCCTCTGGTTCCGCGACCGCGTACTCGACGGTGACGTGAAGCACCCAGTTGGTGCGGTGCTCTTGGAGTCGAAACTCGCCGACCGACACGTCTCCGTCGAGCAGGCCCGTCCACAACTCCCGCTGAGCGGGGTTGATGCGGAGCGGAATCCAGAAAGCGTTACCTCGCCCGGCCTGCGGAACGCGCCAGCAGAACTCGTGGGTTCGCTCTTCGGCGTGGTCGAGACGCCACCCCCGGTTCGTGAACCGAACGGGGTGGTCGTCGGCCACCTCGAAGGCGTCGTACGTCCGACGGAGTTGCGGGACGTAGTTCTTGAGCGCGTCTTTCGCGTAGGACGTGAGATTGTAGCCGGTGACGACATCGTTGACCGCCGTTTGCGTGTCCGCGCCACTCTCGAACGCATCGTCAAGAGCGCGGCGGTAGGTCGCCACGGTACGCTGAAGCCGACGCTCTTTGTGCGCCGTCGGTGGCGCAAGCGTGGCTTCGAGCGTTTTCGTGGCGGTTGTTTCGGCGGCCATCCGACAGGACAGCATACGACCAGAACCCACTTAACACCCACTGTTGATACACGAATGCATGGGCATAGAAATCCGATTCGAGGTAGACGACGAACAGTACGAGCGACTGAAAGCAATCAAGGACGCGAGAGGGTACACCTGGAAGGGGCTGATGCTGGAGGGCGTCAGGGCGTTGGACACCGACGAGACGTAGGCAGTGGACAGACAGCCGGGCGACCCGGACGGAAGCACCCAGCTACTCGAACGCGATTCCTCCCCGCGGTAAACGGCAGGGTTTCCTCGCTACCGCACAGATGACGGTCGAACTCGTCCCCCGTGACAGGATCGACGCGATCCGGATTTACCGCGTGAAGATGGAAGATTTCGAGCTGGCGTAGCTCAGACGAACGGGACGACGTCCTTCAGGCCGACCTTGACGACATCCGGGTTCTCGCGGGCGAAGTCCCGAAGCATCGGGAGGTCCTCGCGGTGGAGGAGTTTCGCGATGGCGCGGACGCTCCCGCCGTTCGCGGCGGCGAGCGTCTCGATGTCGATGTCGTTGATGTCGCGCATGAGGCGGTCGTAGCGCTCGTTCGGCGCGTAGTAGAGCAGATGCGTCATCAGGAGGCGGACGCCCGCGTCCGGCGCGACGTCGCGGTGCCAGAGGTCGTCGTAGATGCCGAGTTCCTCGGCGGAGGTGTCGACGGTGCCCGTGAGGCAGTGGTCGATGGCGACCGCGGCGGCGCGCGCGGACTTCATCCCCTTGTGGATGCCCTCGCCCCAGAGCGGGTCGATGCTCGGGACGGTGTCGCCGATGGCGAGAAAGCCGTCCGTCGAGAGCTGGCTCGGCGGCTGGATGTGCGCGGACCCGCGGTGCTGTTTGCCTTCGAGTTTCTCCGCGTCCGCGAAGCGCGGGTCGGACTCCAGCCAGTGTTCGAGGTAGCCGTCGATGCTCATCCCGTCCGTGTTCGAGTGGTACTTCTCGTTCTGGATGTAGCAGAGGCCGACTTTCGCGGTGTCGCCGCCCGTGTGGAATATCCACGAATACCCACCGGGCGCGAGGTCGTGGTCGAGGCGGAGCATCATCGCGTCCGTCAGGTCCGCGTAGTCGGGGTGGTTCACGTCGACGCCCTCCATCTCCCACTCGATACCGATGGCCTGGTTCTCGCGTTCGAGGTCGGAGACGCCGAGCTGTTTCGCCAGCGGTGCGGCGGGCCCGGTGGCGTCCACGACGACGTCGGCGCGGACCTCCTCGTCGCCGTCGTAGCGGACGCCGACGACGCTCCCGTTCTCCGTGATGGGCGCGGTCGCGCGCGAGTCGAAGCGGTACTCGGCGCCGCGTTCGCGGCCCTCGCGCACGAGGAAGCGCTTGAACTCGGCGAACTCCAACACCGCGCCCGGCTGGGACTGCGTGAAGTGACTCGACGGGGATTCGAGGACGACGTCGTCCGTGAACTGCATCACGACGTCGTCGGGGATACCGAACGACCCCATCATCCCGGGGAACGTCCCGGCGGTCGACTTGTTGCTCTGTCGGGGGAACTCGTCCTCGTTCTCCGTTTCGAGGACGAGCACGTCGTAGTCGCGTGCCGCGAGGTCCCTGGCGCACTGCGCGCCCGCGGGCCCGGCGCCGGCGATAACCACGTCGAAGTGGTCAGTCATATCCCTTGGAACCCGGGTCGCGCTAATCAGTCTTGCTGAATAGCCGTCTCCGGCGCTATTCCGACGCTTTCCGGGGAACAGAAGGGTCGTCCCAGATCGAGTCGGGGTACCGACTCGCCGCCGGGGCGCGTCCGCTCGCCCGGTGGACCGCGCCGGGGTCGATCACGTCGCGTTCGGATCGACCGCCACGCGATCGGCGACGATTTCGCGCCGAAGCGCGCGTCGCCGGACGGCCGATTGCTGTCGACGACCCGTCGCGGGCGTCGACGGGAGGAGAGTGAGAGGCGGTGCTCGCCGACCTCCGCGAGTCGGGCGTCGACGTCGCCGAGGGCCCCGTCGAACGAGAGGGAGCACGCGGGTGGACGACCTCGGTCTACGTCCGCGACCCGGACGGAAACCTCGTCGAAATCGCGCGCTACGAGGAGTGAGAGACGAGAGAAGAACGAACCGCGCGAGCTAGCGTTCGCGGCGCGAGCGGCTTGAAAAGCCCGAGCGCCGCGATTCACTCGCGCCGTCGGCGCGAGGCCCCGAACCCACCGGAGTTCACGTGAGGCGGAGGCGAACGTGAGCAAGGAGGAGCGAAGCTCCGACTGAGGTGGGTGACGGGGCTTTTGGCCGAGCGTTTGCCAGCCCCGGCGAAGCGGGGCGCGGCAAACGGTCGTCTAGTAGAACTCCCGAACGAGGTCGGTCGCGCCGTCGGGCGCACCATTCTCGTCGATGTCGGCCATGTTGCCCTCGACGCCGTGGGCGGTGTTGTAGTCGACCGCGTCCTCGTCCTCCCAGAGCACGCCGATGTACTCCTTTTCGCTGTCGAGAATCTTCTCCTTGGCGGCCTCCCGGTCGGTGGGGTCGTAGTCCTCCTCGTCGAGGTCGACGATGGAGTCCCGGAAGTAGTCGTACGTGTCGACGTCGTTGAAGGTCACGCACGGACTGAAGGTGTTGACGATGGAGAAGCCGTCGTGCTCGATGGCCTTCTGGACGATCTCCTGATGGCGCAGGGCGTTCGAGGAGAACGACTGCGCGATGAAGGACCCGCCGGCGGAGAGCGCGAGCGCGAGCGGGTTGACCGGGGGCTGTTTGGGGCCCTCGGGCGTCGTCGCCGTCTCGAAGTCGGGACGGGACGTCGGCGAGGCCTGGCCCTTCGTGAGCCCGTAGATGCGGTTGTCCATCACGACGTACGTGATGTCGATGTTCCGGCGGACGGCGTGGATGAAGTGGCCGGCGCCGATGGAGTAGCCGTCACCGTCGCCGCCCGCGACGACGACCTCGATGTCGGGGTTGGCGATCTTCACGCCGGTGCCGACGGGGAGCGCGCGTCCGTGGACGCCGTGGAGGGCGTACGAGCGGAGGTACGTCCCGATCTTGCCGCTACAGCCGATACCGGCGACGACGAACGTGTCGTCGGGGCTGTTGCCGGTCTCGGCGAGTCCCTTCATGATGCCGTTCATGGTCCCGAAGTCGCCGCATCCCGGGCACCACGTCGGCTGCTTGTCGGACTTGAAGTCGGTGAATCGAACGTCTGAGCTCATGCGATGACCTCCTTGATGTCGGCCGCGAGTTCGTCCGCCTTGAAGCGGACGCCGTTGTACTTGTTGATCCGGTCGACGCGTTCGAGGACGTCGCTCTCGACGACGTCCGCGAACTGCCCGGTGGCGTTGCACTCGACGACGACGGTCGTCTCCGCGTCCGCGACGGCCTCCGAGAGGTCGGGGCGCGGGAAGATGTAGGGGACGGAGAGGACGCGCACGTCGACGCCGTCCTCCTCCAGGAAGTCGAGGGCCTCGACGAGCGCGCCCTCGTTGGAGCCCCAGGAGACGACGAGCGTGTCGGCGTCCGCGTCGCCGTACTCGACGGGGCTGAAGTCCTCCTGCTCGCGGGCGGTCTCGACCTTCCGCTGGCGCTTATCGACCTGCTCGATGCGCTCGTCGGTGTCCTCGGTCCGGCGGCCGAGTTCGTCGTGTTCGAGCCCCGTGCTCATGTGAACGCCGCCCTCCGTGCCGGGGAAGGCGCGCGGGCTGACGCCGTCGGCGGTGACGGCGTGGGGTTTGAACTGGTCCTTCTCGTTTTGCCACTGCGAGATGTCCGCCTCGTCGACGACCTTCCCGCGGTCGATCTCGACCGCGTCCATGTCGAACTCCTCGGGGGCGAACGTCTCCTCGGTGACGGCCATGGCGAGGTCGGAGGCGATGTAGACCGGGGTCTGGTACTTCTCGGCGAGGTTGAACGCCTCGACGGTCTTGTGGAAGCAGTCCGCGACCGTCGTGGGCGCGACGACGAAGCGCGGAATCTCGCCGTGGCCGCCGTAGAGGAGCATGTTGAGGTCGCCCTGCTCCTGCTTCGTCGGCATCCCCGTGGAGGGGCCAGAGCGCATCACGTCGGCGATGACGAGCGGCGTCTCGGAGGTGGCGACGAGCCCGAACGTCTCGCTCATCAGGTCGATGCCGGGGCCGCTCGTCGCGGTCATGGAGCGCGCGCCGGCGCGGGCGGCACCGAGCGCGAGGTTGATGGCGGAGAGCTCGTCCTCGGCCTGGACGACGTGCCCGCCGAACTCCTCGATGCGTCCCGTGAGATAGGTCATCACGTCCGTCGCGGGCGTGATCGGATAGCCGGCGTAGAACTTACAGCCGGCGGCGATGGCGCCCATCCCGATGGCCTCGTCGCCGTTGAGGAGGACGTAGTCGTTGTCCGTCGTTTCGAGTTCGTAGTCGAGCGTGCCGACGTCGTCGGCGTAGTGCTCGTCGACGTACTCGGCGCCGAGGCGTGCGGCCTCCTTGTTGTTCTCGACTATCTTCTCGCCCTTCGAGCCGAAGCGCTTCTGGAGCGACTCGTCGAGGTTCTCGATGGGGAACTCGGCGACCTCACAGACGGCACCGAGCGCGACGACGTTGCGCATGAGCGCGCCGCCGGCGTCCTCGGCGAGCGACTTCAGCGGGATGTCGAGGCCCACCATCCCCTCGGGGACCTCGAAGTCGCTGAACTCCGTGCGCTCGCCGTCGTAGATGATGACGGAGTCGTCGTGGAGCTCGTCCATGTTCTCCTCGACGGTGCGCTCGGTGAGCGCGATGAGGACGTCGAGGCGGTCGACGACGCTCTGTACCTTCTCAACCGAGGTACGGACCTTGTAGGCGGTGTAACCACCCCGGATTCGGGACGCGAAGTCCTTCGAGGTGAAGACGTGGCGACCGGCGCGGGAGAGTGCCTGCGCGAACACCTTCCCGGTCGAGTCGATTCCATCGCCGGCTTCGCCGCCGATGGCCCAGTTCAGGTCGTCGTGCATGTATCCGACGGTTCAAAGCGGGCAAGCAAAAGGCTTCTGAAGCGACAATCGGGCCGTGAGATGACCGAATACGGCCGTGCGAGAGATTCTCTGGACGTACGTCCATCGGGAATGATATGCCATGTCACGGACACTCAACGTGAACGATAGAACGGGACGAATCGGGGGCGCGACCCCAACAGTTTTTCCCGGCGAAGCCCCTACGAGGAGGTATGTCGCGACAGGGGAGCGCGGCTGTCGGTGAAACCATCGAACAGCTGCGAGGGGCGTACGGGGGATTCCCCGTCGTCGAGGAGCGGACCACCGTGCCGCACGAGGCGCTCGTGCAGTGCATGACGAGCGCGAGCGAGGGCCGCCTCGGCGGCGCGCGGGCGTTGCTCGAACGCGGCGGGCGGACCCTGCTGGTTCGCTACCGCGAGAACCCCGACGTCTGGGACCTCCCCGGCGGGAGTCTCGACCGGCACGAGAACCACGAGCAGACCGCGAAGCGCCACGTCGCCGAGCAGGTCGGCGTCGAGTGCGTGCTCACGGGCGCGTTCCGCGCGCGCCGGCAGACGTTCACGCTCGTCGACGGCGGCGAGGGCGCGAGCGGTCTCTGGATTCACTTCGAGGCCGAACCGCTCGGCACCGAGGCCGACCTCGACCCGAGCGACGAGATCGTCGAGGCGCGCTGGTTCGACGACCCACCGGAGGCACTCGCCGCGCCGATCCGCGAGCGCCTCGCCGACGACGAGTAGCGCTTCTCCCCAAGGTTTCTGTCCCGCGGCGACGGAGTGCGTGTATGGACCCGGAGACGCTCCGCGCGGACATCCCCGCGCTCGACGACGCCACCTATCTGAACACGGGCGCGAGCGGGCCGTCCCCCGAACGGGTCGTCGAGGCGGCCGAGGCCGCGCTCGAACGCCACGAGTACGAGGCGCACGCCACCGAGAACCCCTACGTCTCGGCGGCCGAACTGTTCGACGACGCGCGCGAGCGCCTCGCGGCCCACCTCGACACCGACCCGTCGAGCGTCGCGCTGACGCAGTCGACGACGGACGGCGTGAACCGCATCGCCACCGCCATCGACTGGGAGCCCGGCGACGTCGTCGTCCGCACGGACGTCGAGCACGCCGCGGGCGTCCTCCCGTGGCGTCGCCTCCGCGACAGTCACGGCGTGCGGACCCGAGTCGTCCCCACCACCGGGGGTCGAATCGACCGCGCGGCGTACCGCGAGGCCGTCGCGGACGCCCGGCTCGTCTGTCTCTCCGCGCTCACGTGGACCCACGGCACCCGCCTGCCCGTGGCGGACCTCGTCGACGAAGCGCACGACGCGGGCGCGGAGGTCCTCGTCGACGCCGTCCAGGTGCCCGGGCAGGCCCCGATGCCCGTCGAGTCGTGGGGCGCCGACTACGTCGCCGCCGCCGGCCACAAGTGGCTGTGCGGGCCGTGGGGCGCGGGCTTCCTCTACGTCGACCCCGACGCCGCGGAGCGCCTCGAACCGCTCCAGGTCGGCTACCGGAGCGTCCGGGACCCCGAGGGCGCGGGCTACGAGTTCCACCCCGGCGCGCGGCGCCTCGAAGTCGGGACGGTCTCGCCGGGCCCCCACGCGGGCCTGATGGAGGCGCTCGACGTCGTCGAGGAGGTGGGTCTCGACGCGATCCGCGACCGGATCGACGCCCTCACGGAGCGCTTCGTCGACGGTCTCGCGGACGACCGACTCCTCGGCCCCGACACGCCCGAGTCCGGTCTCGTCGCCTTCGAGAGCGACGACCCCGAGGCGCTCGTCGCGGGTCTCCGGGAGCGGGGCGTCGTCGTCCGCGCGCTCCCCACGGGCGCCGTGCGCGCGTCGTTCCACGTCTTCAACACAGCGGAGGACGTCGAGCGACTCCTGACGGCGATGGCCGACGTCGAGAACTAGGGCGCGAGCACGCGGTCCTCGGGCACCGTCACGTCGCCCGTGACGATGGCGACGTCGCCGACCGGCCCGTCGGTCGTATCGCCCGTCGCTCCCTCTGCACCTTCCCCGTCGTCCACGCCCGGCAGGAGCACCGTCGCACCTGCGCGGAAGGCACCGAGCACGGCGACGACGGTCGCATCGTCCGCGAAGGGCGCGCGAACGGCGACGACGTCGTCCGCGTCGAGGTCGGCGGCGACCGTCCCGGCGGCGTCGAGGAGGAGGCGCTGACTCGGGCCGTCGCCGCCCTCGGCGTCGCGGAGCGCCGGGACGTCGCCGTCGAACGAGACGGGCGGGAACGCGGGATTCTCGCTCCAGACGCCGCCCTCGAAGTGGCCGTCGGCGGGGTCGTCGGGTTTCGCGCCGTAGCCGACGCGCTGGCCGCCCGCGCCGAGGTCGTAGTCGGCGAGCGCGTCGGTGGGGGCGACGACGGCGCGGCCGTCGAACGACCCGGGCGGGTCGAACGTCACGGGCGCGGCGAGGAGCGCCGACCCGAGGAAGGCGAAGACCGTCTTCGGGTCCGGGACGTCGGCGACGCCGACCCCGGAGCCGCGGTGGACGCCGCGCGAGCGGAGGTAGTTGCCGACCTTGTAGGACGTCGCGCGGACCTCGCGGGCGGGGAGCGACGCCGGGGGCGCGCGGAGCGTCGCGCTCGCCGGGAGGTCGGCGAGCAGTTCGTAGACCGTCTCCATACGCCCCACACGGGACCCGACACACAAAAGCGGGCGCGTTCGCCCGTATAGTGCGCTACCGTGTCACACGAATCGGGTCGGTGGGGGGCTTCGCCGGCGCCCGAACGCCTTTGGCGCTTCCGGAAGACGTGACAGGTATGTCGGAGTTCACCAGCGACGACGTTCCGCGCGCGAACGGGATGCCGCGGCTCGGACTCGGGACGTGGGAGAACACGGACCCCGAGGCGTGCGCGAACGCCGTCGAGACGGCCCTGGAGATGGGGTATCGACACATCGACACCGCCCAAGCGTACGGCAACGAGGAGTCCGTCGGGCGCGGCATCGAGAACGCCGACGTCGAGCGTGAGGACGTCTTCCTCGCCACGAAGGTCTGGATCGACCACGCAGACCGCGAGGGCGTCATCGAGAGCACCGAGGAGAGCCTCGACAAACTCGGCGTCGACTACGTCGACCTGCTCTACATCCACTGGCCGGGCCGGACGTACGACCCCGAGGAGACCCTGCCCGCCCTCGAGGAGCTGAAGGCCGAGGGGAAGATCGAGCACATCGGCGTCTCGAACTTCGAGCGCCGCCACATCGAGGAGGCCCAGGAGATAATGGACGAGCCCATCTTCGCGAACCAGGTCGAGATGCATCCGTTCCTCCAGCAGCGCCAGCTGCGCTCGTTCATGGACGAGACGGACGTCGAACTCGTCGCGTACTCGCCGCTCGCGCGCGGCGACGTCTTCGGGGACGACGTGCTCGCGGACGTCGCGGAGGACCACGACGCCAGCGAGGCGCAGGTCGCGCTCGCCTGGCTCCGCGAGAAGGGCGTCACCGCGATTCCGAAGGCCACCTCCGAGGACCACATCGCGGACAACTGGGAGAGCCTCGGCGTCGAACTGAGCGACGACGACATCCGCCGGATCGACGCCATCGACGCCGCGGAGCGCCGCGTCGACCCCGGCTTCGCGCCGTGGAACGACCTGCCGGACGACAGATAACGCGAACGCCGTCGCTTCGGTCGACGTGAGTGACTCTCGGGCACAGCGCGTCGAGAGAAGAACCGCGTCGGTCGCGATTGAGCGGGGGTAAACAGCCTGGGGCGCGGTGGCCCGAGGCTTTTGTAATTCCCTCAGCCGTGCGCTAGCACTCCCTGTTCCGCAAGGGAACGGGATGAGGTTGGGCGGCTTACACGCCCCGACCCGGACAGACGCACCAACCTGACCTGCGGCTGGGTTTTGTGAGTCCGGTAATTCGTCGTATTACCGTCGAGTTTCGCCCTCTCGCGCCACGCAATATTCACCGACGCATTCCGGTCAGCGTGGTCTTGCGCCACGTCACACTCGTCGTTCGGACACCGGAACCGCCGTCCCTGTCGACTGCCACGCTCACCACAGCACGAACACGTCTTCGAGTTGTAGTACGCATCCACCGTATCCGTCGGAATCTCTCGCCACGTTGCCTTGTACGAGACAAACTTCTTGAACTTGTGGAACGGCAATTTGTGCAACCGGCGGTTCATATACGAGCCGTACTGTATTTCCTCGCGGATGCCACTCATATCCTCGAACACGATAACCGGATTCGAGAACTGCTCTGCGAACTCCACGACAGCACGGGAGAGCCGATGCAACACCCACTCGGTAAATCGTTCCTCCTTGTCA
The DNA here is from genome assembly GCF_014647115.1 of Halarchaeum rubridurum. GTDB lineage: Archaea > Halobacteriota > Halobacteria > Halobacteriales > Halobacteriaceae > Halarchaeum > Halarchaeum rubridurum. The sequence continues at coordinate 72,975 of NZ_BMOO01000005.1, read as the reverse complement.
CCGAGTTTCCGGTGGATGCTCGTCTTGCCGTGTTCCTGACAGCGAGTAGTGATCGTGTGGTAGCGTTGGCGTTCCTGCTTTACTCGCCCGGAGTCGGGGACGAGTGTGCCCTTCGTCCGCATCGTCTCGCGGTCGAGGGCGGTGAGAGCGACGTTGCGCTCGTTGATGTCCACGCCAACAAGCGTGTCGCTGGTGTCGGGTTCGGGCACGTCGAACTCGCGTGTGACCGTGACGTGTAGGTAGTACACGCCATCGCGGTACAGGAGTTCGGCTTGCCCCACATCCACCTCGTCCGACGCGAGAGCGTCTCGAAGTTCGTCCATCGCGTCCGGTTCACTCCGAAGGTGGCCTCTCACCTTCTTGTAGGGTTTCGGGCTGATGCGGAACTGGACGCGGTTCGTGTCGTCAACGGTAAGGCGATAGCCCTCCGTATGCGCCATCACGAGCGGGTACGCACCAGAGCTGTCCGTACTCGGCGGCGTCGGCTTACCACTATCTGGGTCGTCTTGATTCTCCCACCACTCTTTGAGTGACTGGTAGGAGTCCCACGTCTGGAGGGCTTTGCCGACGACCGCGCACTTGTTGTTCCGCAAGAAGTCGTCGCGGTCAACCTCTCGCTGTATCTCGGTGCGACTGTCCCCGTGTTGTGTGAGGCGGATGGTCTCGTTGAATATCTCGCGCGAAGCGAGGCGGGCGTCGTGAAGCCACGACCGTTCACCAGACGCTATGTGTAGGCGCGTCTGAATGGTTTTCGTGGCTTCTTCACCCATGCTTTGACAATCGTTCCAGACTGTCATAAATATAGGGAAGAGGGATGGAGGAGTACCGCAGTCACGCACATTCGGTCAGTTCCTGCAAGTATCACTTCGTCTGGTGTCCCAAGTCAAGCAAATCTTCGATTTGCGTACCTCGCGGGATCTCCGATCCCGCTTAGTACCGCCACCCGGTTCTCGATGTAGTGGAGGTCGATGTGCGAGAGTTGTTTGCGGAGACTGCCGACCACTTCGAGCACGAAATTCTGGCGTTGGAGATTGCAGACGACCACGTACACCTGTTCGTGCAAACAGATTCGAAACACAGTCCAGCAGATATTGCTCGGCAGTTCAAGTCGTACTCAGGAAACCACCTACTGGAACGGTATCCCGAGATTCGGGAGTCGTATTTCTGGGGCGGTGGATTCTGGAAGGTCGGATACTACGTGGGAACGACGGGAGCCGTGTCGGAGGAAGTGGTTGAACGGTATATCGAGGAGACAGAACACTAAGTCGAGTGTCGGGCTTCATCACCAGAAGTCGGAGACTTCTGGTTAGCAACCAGAACGCGAAGCGTTCTGGTGACACCCCCGACCCCGGTGGGTCGGGGAAATCGCCCTCGCAGGTCGTTTAGAAGGGCGCATCGAGGTCCTCGTCCTCGTCGCTTCCGCCGTCGGGGGCGGCCGTCGCGTCGGCCTCCTCGGTTTCGTCCGCATCCGCGTCGGCGTCGTCGGCGTTCAGCGTCTCCGCGAGGTCGCCCTCCTCGTCGAGCTGCGCGAGGACGTCGCTCCCGCCGACGAACTCGCCGTCGACGTACGTCTGGGGAATCGTCTCCCAGCCGGAGTGCTCGTTCAGGGCCTCGCGGAACGCCCCGAGGTTCTGGAGGGTGTCGACGGCCTCGAAGTCCTCGCGGTACTGCGAGATGAGGCCGACGGCGCGCTTCGAGTAGCCACACTGGGGCATCACGGGCGTCCCCTTCATGAAGAGGACGACGTCGTTGTTCTCGATGGCCGCGTCCACCGTCTCCTGCACCTCGTCGTCGTCCAGCCCCTCGCTCATCGGGTCGAACGTCATGCACACCGATTGGCGGTGAGTGGGGAAAGGCGTTGTGCTGGGGGCGACTACGTCGCCCCCGAACGAGCGAACGGCTTACTCGTCCCCGTCGGCGTCGCTGTCGTTGCCGACGCGGATGACCTGCATGAGCGCGTCGACGGGGACGCCCTCGACGTCGCCGACGCCCTGTTTGTCGACGAGGACGGCGGCGGCGATGGCGTGCCCGCCGGTCTCCTCGATGGCCTCGACGGCCTCGTTGATGGTGGTGCCGGAGGTGATGGTGTCGTCGACGATGAAGCAGTCGCGGCCCTCGACCTGCGCGAAGTTGCGGCTGAAGCTCCCGCCGAGGTCCTCGATGTCCCCTTCCTCCCACTGGTGCTTGCGGGGGGTGTACGTCCCGAGGTCGGTTTCGAGTTCGCGCGCGACGGCGGTGGCGAGGGGGACGCCAGCCTTCTCGACGCCGATGACGAGGTCGACGTCGTGGCTGTGTTCGCGGAGGAGGTCGGCGAGTGCGACGCCGACGGCGGAGAGTCGCGCGCCGGCCTCGCCGATGGCGCTCCAGTCGACGTGGACGTCCTGCGGGCCGCCGGCGCTCGCGGGTTCGGTCTCGACGTCGGTCGCGCCGGTGCTGCGGCCGGCGCGCTCGACGAGCCAGCTCGCCGTCTCGCGCGAGACGTTCAGTTCGTCGGCGATCTCGCCGCGGGAGAGCCCGCGGGCGGCGAGGTCGCCGGCGCTGTCGATGAGGTCGTCGACGTTCTTCATGTCGTGCGGGTTCGGGGGCCGGTTGTATGGTCGTTTCGTTGCCGAGGGACGAGCGGCGGCCGACGGCGCGTGCGACGGCGCGCGGTGGGTACGAAGTGGTACACGACGACGCGGTCACGTGCGTGACGGCGTGCGGCGGGACGCGACGCGGGACCGGGGCCATTTATACGGCGACGGCGACGACACGGACCATGGAGCGGTACGACGAGCTGTACGCGCTGTACGAGACGTTCGACACCGACACGCTCCGCGCGTATCAGGACTTCATCGACCTCTTCCCGCCGGTCGACTCGCGGGTGGCGCTGGAGTACTGGGAGGAGGCGAGCGACGAGCTCGCACAGCGCCGGGATTCGGTGGCGGACGCGCACGGCGAGACGTACGCGTCGCTCGCCGCGCACGCGACGCGCGAGCAGGCGTTCACCGCTCTCGACCTCCACAGCAAACACGGACGGCCCGTGAACGTCCTCGTGCTCGACGTCGACGAGACGCTGCGTTCGGCGGGGAGCACGGACAACGAAATCCCGCGCGAGACCCTTCACCTCCTCACGGTCTTCCACGAGCACGACGTTCCCATCGTCGTCTGCACGGGCCAGACCTTGGAGAACGTGAAGGGCTTTCTCAACCAGGGGTTGGGCAACGAGTTCGTCCACTCGGGGGAGGTCTCCGTCGTCTACGAGGCGGGGAGCGGCGTGTTCACGCCCGGCCACGGCTCCGAGACGAAGCGCCTGCTCTACGAGGACCTCGACGAGCGCGTGCGGGACGTCTTCGGCTACGTCCGCTCGCGCGTCCTCCGCGACGCGCCCGAGCGCGTCCGGCGGGGCTGTCACCTGCAGGGCAACGAGTTCAACGTCACGCTGAAGCCGAACCACGAGACGGGGAGCGACGCCGCGGTGGAGATAATCGACGAGGCCATCGTCTACGTCACGGAGCTCCTCGCGGCGGCCATCGACGACGCGACGCCGGCGGACGTGCGCGCCTACTACGCGACGCGCGACCCCGAAATCGCGGCGGTTCTCGACGAGGCGGACGCGCTCCCCGAGGGGGAGGACGTCCCGGAGGACGTCGGGGCCGTCCTCGATCGCGTGCAGCTCGCCTACTACGAGGGCGACGCGGCGGAGGTGACGGCGCGCGAACTCGACAAGGTCGCGGGCGTCGAGGCGGCGCTGGACGTGCTCGGAATCGACGACCCGTTCACGCTCGTGATGGGCGACTCGAAGAGCGACCTGCGCGTGATGGAGTGGGCGGAGGCGAACGACGCGGGTATCGCCGCCGCGCCCGAGCACGCCTCGACGCGCGTCCTCGACCACGTCCGGGGAACGGACGGGCTCACGTACGCGCGCGGGGCGGCCGGGAACGTCCTGCGCACCGTCTACGCCCTCAATCGCCTCGCGGACGGTGACTAACGGGAAAGACTCACAAGATTTACCCTACGTCGAGTGAATCTCGCCACTATGGCGAAGGACTACCGAGAGCTCCACGACCCGAACGCGGAGTACACGATGCGCGAACTCTCCGCGGACACGATGGGCGTAACGGCGGAGCGCGGGGGCGGGCGCGACGTCGAGATTACGGACGTGCAGACGACGATGGTGGATGGGAACTTCCCGTGGACGCTCGTCCGTATCTACACGGACGCGGGCATCGTCGGCACCGGTGAGGCCTACTGGGGCGCGGGGGTCCCCGAGCTCATCGACCGGATGGCGCCGTTCGTCATCGGCGAGAACCCCCTCGACATCGACCGGCTCTACGAGCACCTCGTCCAGAAGATGAGCGGCGAGGGGAGCGTCGAGGGCGTCACCGTCACCGCCATCGCCGGCATCGAGGTCGCGCTCCACGACCTCGCCGGCAAGATTCTCGACGTGCCCGCCTACCAGCTTCTCGGCGGGAAGTACAGAGACGAGGTGCGCGTCTACTGCGACTGTCACACCGAGGCGGAGGCCGACCCCGAGGCCTGCGCGGACGAGGCCGAGCGCGTCGTCGAGGAACTCGGCTACGACGCCCTCAAGTTCGACCTCGACGTCCCCTCCGGTCACGAGAAGGACCGCGCGAACCGCCACCTCCGCCCGGGCGAGATTCGGCACAAGGCCGAAATCGTGGAGGCCGTGACGGAGCGCGTGAAGGACCGCGCGGACGTCGCCTTCGACTGCCACTGGACGTTCTCCGGCGGGAGCGCGAAGCGCCTCGCGGCCGCCATCGAGGAGTACGACGTCTGGTGGCTCGAAGACCCCGTCCCGCCGGAGAACCTCGAGGTGCAAGAGGAGGTCACGAAGTCCACGCTCACGCCGATTACGGTCGGCGAGAACCGCTATCGCGTGACCGAGGAACGTCGGCTCATCGAGAACCAGGCGGTCGACATCGTCGCGCCCGACCTCCCGAAGGTCGGCGGGATGCGCGAGACGCAGAAGATCGCGGACGTGGCGAACCAGTACTACGTCCCGGTGGCGATGCACAACGTCTCCTCGCCCATCGCCACGATGGCGTCCGCGCAGGTCGGTGCCGCCATCCCGAACGCCCTCGCCGTCGAGTACCACTCCTACGAGCTCGGCTGGTGGGCGGACCTCGTCGAGGAGGACGTCATCGAGGACGGCCGAATCGAGATTCCCGAGAAGCCCGGCCTCGGTCTCACGCTCGACATGGACGCCGTCGAGGCGCACATGGTCGAGGGCGAGACGCTGTTCGACGAGGAGTGAAGCGACTCGTCGAGCACGCGACGCCCCGCGTCGCCCAGTTCGACGAAGCCTGAAAGGGTTCGTCGGGCAAGCGGAGCTCCGCTCCGCCCAGTTCGACGAGGCGTAGCGAAGCGGAGCCTCGTTGAGCACGCAGGACGGAGTCCTGCCCAGTTCGACGAGGCGTAAGCCTCGTCGGGCGAACGTTCTTCCCCGGCGGCGTCGAACGCCGCGTATGGTCCACGTCCGTTACTTCGGCTACCTCGGTGCGCTCCTCCTCGCGCTCACCGCCGCGTTCGTCGTCGGGTTCGGGCTCGACGCCCTCCACGGGGCCGTCGCCGTCCAGATCGGGCTCGTCGCCCTCGCGGGCCTCTGCTGTGTGGCCGGCGGCTTCGCGAACCCGCTCCGCGAGCGCGTCGGCGCGCTCCGCCTCGTCGGGGTCGGTGACGTCGCGCTGGGCGCCTCGATGGCGGTCAGCGCCCTCACGGTCGAGAGCGCCCTCCTCGCCCGGATCGTTCCCGTCCTCGGCGGCGTCTTCATCGCCCTCATCGGCGTCAACTACGTCACGGACGGTCGGTTCTTCGAAATCGGCGGCGTCGAGGTCTGAGTTACTCGTCGAGTTCCTCGCGGAGCAGGCCGTTGACCTGGCCGGGGTCGGCGCTCCCGCCGGTCTTCTGCATCACCTGCCCGACGAGGAAGTTGATGGCGCCCTCGTCGCCGTCCTCGTAGTCCGCGACGGCGTCCGGGTTCTCCGCGATGGCGGCCTCGACGGCTGCCTGCACTTCGTCGCCGCTCGTCTTCCCGAGGTCCTCGGCCTCGACGATGTCGTCGGGGGTCTCGCCCTCGTCGAGCATCCCCCGGAGGACGACCTCGCGGGCGTTCTTCTCCGTTATCTCGTCCTCGGCGACGAGCTCGACGAGGCGCGTGAACTCGTCGAAGCGCCCTTCGAGGTCGGTGACCGCCATGTCGCGGTAGTTGAGTTCGCCGAGGAGGTTGTCGGCGACCCACGTCGCCGCGAGGTCGGGGTCGTACTCGCGGGCGATCTCCTCGAAGAAGTCCGCGACCTCCTTCGTCGAGGTGAGCTTGCTCGCCGCCTCCTCGCTGAGGTCGTACTCCTCGCGGAAGCGCTCGCGGCGCGCGTCGGGGAGCTCCGGAATCTCCAGGCGCTCCTTCCAGTCGGAGACTTCGAGCGGCGGGAGGTCGGCCTCCTCGAAGTAGCGATAGTCCTTCTCGGCCTCCTTCGAGCGCATCGAGACCGTGATTCCGCGGCTCTCGTCCCAGTGGCGGGTCTCCTGTTCGACTTCCCTCCCTCGCTGGATGGCGTTGCGCTGGCGCGTCACCTCGTAGGCGAGCGCCTGCTGTGCGCCCTTGTGACTGGAGATGTTCTTCACCTCGGTGCGGTTCGCCTCGGCGAGGACGGCGTCGTCGACCTCGCCGGCGAGGTCGTCCGCGGACACCATCGAGATGTTCGCGTCGACGCGGAGGCTCCCGTCGCGTTCGGCGTCGTAGATACCCAAATACTCGAGGACCTCTTCGAGCTTGGCGAGGAAGGCACGGGTCTCGTCGGGCGAGCGGAAGTCGGGTTCGGTGACGATCTCGACGAGGGGGGTGCCGGCGCGGTTGTAGTCGACCTTCGTGTAGTCGGCGGTGTCGATGCTGCCGCCGACGTGCTGGAGGCTCCCGGGGTCCTCCTCCAGGTGGGCGCGCGTGATGCCGATGTCGCGGCGGCGGTCCTCGACGCGGACTTCGAGCTCGCCGTCCTGACAGATCGGGGCGTCGTACTGGGTGAGCTGGAAGCCCTTCGGGAGGTCGGGGTAGAAGTAGTTCTTCCGGTGGAAGGTCGTGCGCTCGGGGATGTCGGCGTGGAGGGCCTTCCCGAGGCGGACGGCGGCCTCGACCGCGCCCTCGTTGAGGACGGGGAGTGCGCCCGGGAGGCCGAGACACGTCGGGCAGGTGTGCGTGTTCGGCTCGGCGTCGGCGGCGTCGGTCGAACACCCGCAGAAGATTTTGGTGTCCGTCTCCAGTTGCACGTGGACCTCCAGCCCGATGACGGCGGCGAGGTCCTCCGTGGCGGCCTGCGTGCTCATTACGGGAGGATTCGACGCCCGGCCGCTTAGTCGTGACGAAGGCACGTCCGTCCGCCCGGCCCGCGCCGCTCGACCCGCCAGGCGTCTGCCGTTCGTCTGACGCACGACCGCCACACGCTTATAGTCGGGGAGTCCCTGTGTGCGTCTATGTCGAACGATAGCGAGGACGTCGCCGCGCTCGAAAACCGCGTGAAGGAGCTCGAAGCCACGGTTCGCGGGCTGACCGAGGAGCTCGTCGACGCGAACGAGCGCATCCGTGAACTCGAGAACCACCACGACGCCCACGAGAGCGCGGGTCGCCCCGCGAGCGAGCCGCTCGCCGCCGGCGCGCCCGACGAGGGCGGTGCCACGGAGGAGGCGACGGAGAGCGCCGACGCGGCGGCCGCCGAATCCGGCGACGCCGCGGCCGCCGAACCGGAAGACACACCCGCGGAGGGTGCCGAGGAGACCGACGAGGAGTCCGAACTCGACGACATCATCGTCGCCTGAGGCTCCGCGTCTCCCCAGATGTACATCGACGAAATCGTTCTCGAGAACTTCAAGAGCTTCGGGCGGACCACGCGCATCCCGTTCTACGAGGACTTCACGACGATCAGCGGGCCGAACGGCAGCGGGAAGTCCAACATCATCGACGCCGTCCTCTTCGCGCTCGGTCTCGCGCGCACGCGCGGGATGCGCGCCGAGAAACTCACCGACCTCATATACAACCCGAGCCACGACGGCGACGGCGACTCCGCCGGTCCCCGCGAGGCGAGCGTCGAGGTCGTCCTGAACAACGAGGACGGGACGCTCGCGCGCTCGCAGGTCGTGAACGCCGCCGGGAGCGACGACGTCGGCGACGTCGAGACGATCACCGTGAAGCGCCGCGTGAAACGCACCGAGGACAACTACTACTCCTACTACTACCTCAACGGCCGCTCGGTGAACCTCTCGGACGTCCAGGACCTCCTCGCGCAGGCCGGCGTCACCCCCGAGGGGTACAACGTCGTCATGCAGGGCGACGTGACGGGCATCATCAACATGACGCCCGGCGAGCGCCGCGAGGTCATCGACGAGATCGCGGGCGTCGCGGAGTTCGACGCGAAGAAGGCCGACGCCTACGACGAACTCGACGTCGTCGAGGACCGCATCGAGGAGGCCGACCTCCGCATCTCCGAGAAGCACGACCGGCTCGAACAGCTCGAAGACGAGCGCGAGACGGCCCTCGAGTACCAGGGGCTCAAAGAGGAGAAGGCGGAGTACGAATCCTACCGGAAGGCCGCCGAACTGGAGGAGAAACGCGACGACCTCGAATCGACCGAGGCCGACGTCGCGGAGCGCGAGGCGGAGCTCGCCGACCTCCGCGAGGAACTCGACACCCGACGGGGGCGCGTCGCGCGCCTCGAAGACGAGCTCGACGAGCTCAACGCCGAGATAGAGCGCACCGGCGAGGACGAGCAGCTCGCCGTCAAGCGCGAGATCGAGGAGGTGAAAGGCGACATCGGCCGGCTGGAGGACAAGATCGAGTCGGCCGAGGAGCGCCGCGAGCGCGCGGAGAGCGAGCGCCGCGAGGCGTTCGTCGCCATCGACCGGAAGAACGAGGAGCTCGACGACCTCGAAGGCGAGATTCGCGAGGTGAAAGTCGAGAAGGCCTCCGTGACGGCCGACATCGAGGAGCTGGAGACCGAAATCGACGACGTCGAGGCGGCAATCGAGGACGTCGACACCGAGTTCGACGAGCTGAAGGCCGACCTGGAGTCGAAGAAGGAGGAAATGGAGGCGGCGAAGTCGGCGCGCAACGACCTCCAGCGCGAGAAGGACCGCCTGCTCGACGAGGCGCGACGACGCTCGAACGAGGTGAGCGAGGCGGAGGCCGACCTGGAGGCCGCCCGCGAGGAGCTCCCCGAGTTCGACCAGCGCCTCGACGACCTGCACGACGAACTCGAGAAGGCGGAGGCGAACGAGGCACAGATCGAGGAGGTCGTCGCGGACCTCAAGGCCCAGAAGCAGGAGCGACAGGCCGACCTGAACGACGTCGAGGACGACCTGCAGGAGGCCCGCGAGGAGTACGCGCGCCTGGAGGCGAACGCCGAGCAGTCCGGCGACTCCTCGTACGGGCGGGCGGTCTCGACGGTCCTGAACAGCGGGAAGGAGGGCGTCCACGGCACCGTCGCGCAGCTCGGCGGCGTCGAGGGGCGCTACGCGACGGCCGCGGAGACGGCCGCGGGCGGGCGGCTGGCGCACGTCGTCGTGGACGACGACGGCGTCGGGCAGTCCTGCATCGAGTACCTGAAGTCGCGCAACGCGGGGCGCGCGACGTTCCTGCCGCTGACGGAGATGCACGAGCGCTCGCTCGGACGCACGCCCGACGTCCCGGGGGTCGTGGACTTCGCGTTCAACCTCGTGGACTTCGACCGCCAGTACGCGGGCGTCTTCTCGTACGTCCTGGGCGACACGCTCGTCGTCGAGGACATGGAGACGGCGCGCGACCTGATGGGCGACTATCGGCTCGTGACGCTCGACGGCGAGCTCGTCGAGAAGAGCGGCGCGATGACAGGCGGCAGCCGCTCGGGGTCGCGCTACTCCTTCTCGAAGTCCGGGCAGGGCCAACTCGAACGCGTCGCGGCGAAGATAAACGACCTCGAGGACGAACGCCAGTCGCTACGCGACGACGTCCAAGAGATCGAGGAGCGCCTCGACGGCGCGCGCGACCGGAAGTCGGACGCCCTCGACACCGTCCGCTCGCTCGAAACCGACATCGAGCGCGTGGAGGCCGAAAAAGAGGACACGGAAGCGCGGATCGAGGAGCTCGCCGAGCGCCTCGCCGAGCTCGAATCCGAGCGCGCGGACGTGGACGAACGCATGGGCGAACTCGACGAGGAGATCGCCGAACGGGAGGACGAGATCGACGAGCACGAGGCCGAAATCGAGGAGCTGGAGGCTGAGCTCGCGGATTCGGAGATTCCCGAGCTCACCGCGAAGCGCGAGGAGCTGGAGACCGAGGTCGACGAGCTCGACGACCGGCGCGCGGAGCTCGACGGCGAGCTCAACGACCTCCAGCTCCAACACCAGTACGCCGAGAACGAGATCGAGGACCTCCACGACGACGTCGAGGAGGCCCAGAACACGAAGGCCGAGCAGGCGGAGCGGATCGAGGAGTTCGAGGCGGAAATCGAGGCGAAGCGCGAGACGCTCGCCGAGAAGGAGGCCGAAGTCGAGGAGTTGGAGGCGGAGCTCGCGGACCTGAAGGCGGAGCGCGAGGCCCTCAAGGATGACCTCGATGAGGCCCAGCGCGTCCGCGACGAGCAGGCCCAGCGGGTCGAGTCGGTCGAGAGCCGCGTCGAGAGCCTGCGGAGCGCCGCCGAGCGCCTCCGCGAGGAGATTTCGGAGCTCGAAGACGCCGTCGGCGACTACGAGGCCGACGAGATTCCGGACATCGACGAGGTGGAGGAGACGGTGGCGCGCCTCGAACGCCGGATGGAGGCCTTAGAGCCCGTGAACATGCTCGCTATCGAGGAGTACGACGAGGTCGAGGCGGACCTCGACGACCTGGAGGAGAAACGCGAGACGCTCAAAGCGGAGGCCGAGGGCATCCGGGAGCGCATCGAGAGCTACGAGTCCCAGAAGCGCGAGACGTTCATGGACGCCTACGAGGCCATCGACGGGCACTTCCAGCGCATCTTCTCGCGGCTCTCCGCGGGGTCGGGCGAACTCGTCCTGGAGGACGAGGACGACCCCTTCGAGGGCGGCCTGACGATGAAGGCCCAGCCGGCGGACAAGCCCGTCCAGCGCCTCGACGCGATGAGCGGCGGCGAGAAGTCGCTCACCGCGCTGGCGTTCATCTTCGCCATCCAGCGGCACAACCCCGCGCCGTTCTACGCGCTCGACGAGGTGGACGCGTTCCTCGACGCCGTGAACGCCGAACGCGTCGGCGAGCTCGTGGACGAACTCGCGGCGGACGCGCAGTTCGTCGTCGTCAGCCACCGCTCGGCGATGCTCGAGCGCTCCGAGCGCGCCATCGGCGTGACGATGCAGGGCGACAACGTCAGCGCCGTGACGGGCATCGACCTGACCGGCGGGGAGGAGGCCCCCGCGGATGACTAGCGAGACGCCTCGGAGAGGCGTCTCGGAGAACGCGAGCGGGGAGCGACGCGACCCGCGAGGGGACGCCGAGGATAGCGAGCCGCGGGGGGAGGAGGAACCGCGACGCGAGTCCGCGGGCGACACCCCCGCGGACGACGCGCGCGTCCGCGCCGACGGCGGCAACCCGGAGGACGCGTTCACGCTCTCGGGGCACGAGTCGTCGGGCGGGGGCGACCTCTCGCTCGGCGAGGGGCCGGACGACCCCGAACCCGAGGACGGCGACGCGGCGGACGACGAGGTCGAGCCGGTCGAGTTGCTCGTCCAGCTGGCGAAAGAGGGCGAGATAGAGCCGTGGGACATCGACATCGTGGACGTGACCGACGCCTTCCTCGACAAGCTCGACGAGGCGGACCTGCGGACGTCGGGGCGCGCGCTCTTCTACGCCTCGGTGCTGTTGCGGATGAAGTCCGACGCCCTCCTCGAACCGGACGAACCCGAGGAGGACGCGGCGGAGGGAGAGGAGCCGACGGGGTGGGACGACTGGGAGCCCGGGATGGACGAACTTCCCGAGGACGCGCCGGGCGTCGACCCCATCGCGGCGCTGGAGGACGAGATGGACCGGCGCCTCGAACGCAAACCCCAGCGGGGGACGCCGGAGACGCTGGACGAGCTCGTGCGCTCGCTGCGCGAGGCCGAGCGGGGGTCGTGGTGGAAGGAGTCCCGAACGTACGACACCTCGGAGAGCCCGCAGGGGTTCCAGCGCGGCGTGCAGGAACTCGACTACCGGAGCGGCGACGACTTCCGCGCGGAGGAGGAGCCGACGGCGGCGGACGTCACGGACACCGCGCACGGCGAGGACATCGAGGCGACCATCGAGGACGTCGAGGACGCGCTCGCGTCGCGGTACGGCCGCGGGCGTGCGGAAGTGCTGTTCGCGGAGGTCGCGGACGCGGGGGACTCGCGGGTCGAGTCGTTCCTCGCGGTGCTCTTTCTCGCCCACCGGGGGCGCGTGACGCTGGAGCAGGACGAACTGTTCGGCGACCTCTGGGTCGTCGACGGGTCGGCTTAGTCGAGCGGGAACCAGTCGGTCTCGATGCCCGAGTCCGTGAGCGTCCAGCGCTGGCGGACGCCGTCGGGGCCGGCGTCGACGCGGACGGTGGCGTCGAAGAGCGGTTCGAGGGTGGCGAGGGGGTCGTTTCGCGGGTCGCTCGCGGTGTGGACGTGACCCATCCCGTCGACGTCGCGGACGGTGCTCGTGAGGAGGTGGACGAACCGGAAGAGCGCCTCGTGGTCGACGGCGTCGAGGAAGGGGTCGAGGGCGTCGAGGCAGAAGCGGAGTTCGCCGGGGTCGGTGTCGTCGCCGGCGACGCGGCGGACGTGGTCCTCGACGAGCGCGTACAGGCCGGCGAGGTCGTCGAGGGTCTCGACGGCGTCGTACCACCGGCGGGCGGCCGTCGCTGGCTCGCTCGCCGCGGGCGTCGGTGCCGTCGTGGACGGGCTCGCGGCGGCGGCGGAGCGCGTCGGGACGGCGTCCGTGGCGTCGACGACGCCGAGGGTGGCGGGGTCGCGGTCGTGTGCGCCGGCGGCGCGACGGCCGAGCAGGTCGTCGACGGGCGTGGCGGTCGTGAGGAAGACGTGGCGACGCTCGAGGTCGTCGCCGCCGAGCAGTCGCTCGCAGGCCGCGCTCGACCCGTGGGCGCGGTCGTCGACGACGAGGACGGCGCATCCTCGCCGCTTGAGGGCGGCGAGTTCGCGCGAGAAAGCCGCCGATTCGGTCTCCGGGGCTCCCATTAGTGGTGACTGCTACACCCGGACCGCTATTTAGTGCTTTCCGTGGTGTCGAGGGGCGACCCGCGGCGGCGTCAGGCGTTGTCGCGGAGGAGCCACTCGTCCTCGGCGGTCTTCACGAGGACGTCGCGGCGGATCATCTCTTCGAGCACCTCTTCGAGGCGGTTCGGTTGGGCGATCTCCATCTCGATGCGTTCGACGTCGTGGTTCTCGGCGAGGAGGTGACGGATGCCCGCTTTCGTGTAGGGGCCGTCGTCGTCGGCGTCCATGACGCCGCTGATGAGGTCGACCATGTCCTCGATGAAGTTCCACGGGTAGACGACCCACGCCCACTGTTCGAGGCGTTCGCCGACGTAGTCCGGGTCGAACTCGCTCGTGCCGAGCAGTTGGAGGGTGGCGGTCCGGACCTCGTTGGCGCCGCGCTCGTCGACGTACTCGTGGGCGCGCTCGATGGAGCCGCCGGTGTCGGCGATGTCGTCGATGACGAGGACGTCCTTGCCCTCGACGGTGCCCTCGGGCATCGGGTAGCGGACCTCTGGTTCGTCGCTCTTCTGTGCGGCGCCGACGTAGTGCTCCATCTTCAGGCTCGTGAGGTCGTTCAGGCCGAGGAAGTCGCAGAGACAGCGGCCGGCGAACCAGCCGCCGCGGGCGAGCGCGACGATGACGTCGGGCTCGAAGTCGGCCCGTTTCACCTGCTCAGAGACGTCCCGGCAGAGTCCGTAGATGTATTCCCAGTTCGTGATCGTGCACGTGAAGTCGTCCGGGAGGTCGCCCATGTGAGTATCCCGCCGGATGGGACGGCGCGGAGGACGTTAAGTGACCTGAAACGCCCCCCGCCGACCGAGCAACCAAAACGAACGATAATTATATATGCTCGGGCTGCGTGGCTACCGTGGGCGAGGATGTGCTAATGAGTATCACACAACGGACTGGGCGGTGGACGCTCGACGAGAAGGCACCGGGAGTCTACCTCATCAAACGGCGCGGACACCTCCGCGCGAAGGTGGTGACGACGGAGTCGAATCCGGACGAGGCACTCGACTACCTGCTCGACGACGGCGTGGGAACCGTCTACGAGGTGGAGTGCGAGGAGGCGGCACGCGAGCGCTTCCGGGACTACGTCGAGGCGCGGGCGCGATAGCGGGCGCGTCGCGGGTGTGGTGGGCCCGCGGAGCGTAGCGTTCAACTGCGCGGCGCGTGAGGTGTGGTGCGTGCAGACCACACGCGCCCTCCTCTGTGATGCGTTCACTGATCGGCCGCTCGACGGCAACGCCGCCGGCGTCGTCCCGGACGCGGACGGACTGAGCGACGCGCAGCGGCGGGCCGTCGCGCGGGAGTTGGGCGCGAGCGAGACGGCGTTCGTGACGGCGAGCGACGACGCCGAGTGCCGCCTGCGCTACCACACGCCGACGACCGAGGTCGACCTCTGCGGGCACGCGACGGTCGCGGCCCACGCGCACCTCCACGACGCGGGCGAGATCGACGCCGGCGAGCACACCGTCGAGACGAACGTCGGCGTCCTCGACGTCGAGGTCGAACCGTCGGGCACGGTCTGGATGAACCAGCGCGACCCGTCGATTCGCCGCCGGCCCGACCTCGACACGGAGCGGGTCGCGGACGCCCTCGGCGTCGAGGCGATGTCGTTCGTCGACGACCTCCCGTTCGCCGTCGCGGACACGGGGTTCCCGTTCCTCGTCGTCGGCCTCGACTACCTCTCGACGCTCGGCGACGCCGACCCGGACGACGCGGCGGTCCGCGACCTCTGCGCGGACGTCGGCGCGCAGGGGGTCTACGCGGTCACGCTCGACACGCTCGAACGCGAGTCGACGCTGCACGCGCGGGCGTTCTGCGCGCCCGTCGGAATCCACGAGGACCCCGTCACGGGCACGGGCGCGGGGGCGGCGGGCGCGTATCTCGACGAGATCGCGGCGTTCGGCGGCGACGCGCCCGAGGAGCTCCGCGTCGAGCAGGGACACTACGTCGACCGGCCGGGCACGGTCCGCGTGCGGGTCGACGACGACGGCGTGTGGGTCGGCGGCGGGGCCGTGACGGCGCTCGACGGCGAGCTGTCCGTTCCGGACGACGAGGACGGGGACGACATCATCGAGGCGTAGCGCTCGCCGTCCCGCGTCGCGTCGAACTTTTTACTCGCCTCCGAATCCCGTATGAGTGTTACGGGACTCGAAACACCTATTTTCGGGTGTGCTGTCTATCCGCGTGCCTAATGCCAGTACGTTGGCTCGCAGACATCAGTGCCGAGGACGTGCCGAGCGTCGGCGGGAAGGGCGCGTCGCTGGGTGAACTCACCCAGGCCGGGCTCCCGGTCCCGTCCGCGTTCGTCGTGACCGCCGACACGTATCGGACGTTCCTCGAAGAGTCGGGCGTCGCCGACGAGCTGTTCGCGGCCCTCGACGTCGACCCCGAGGACTCCGCGGCGCTCGCCGACGCCGCCGCGACGGCGAAGGAACTCATCCTCGACGCCGAGATGCCCGAGGGCGTACGCGAGACGGTGCTCGCCGCGTACGACGACCTCGGGGACGACCCGTTCGTCGCCGTCCGCTCCTCGGCGACCGCCGAGGACCTGCCGGACGCGAGCTTCGCCGGCCAGCAGGAGACCTACCTCAACATCACGCGCGAGGACCTCCTCGAACGCGTGAAGCGCTGCTGGGCGAGCCTCTTCACCCAGCGCGCGATCTACTACCGTGAGGAGCAGGGCTTCGAGCACGAGCGCGTCGACATCGCCGTCGTCGTCCAGCGGATGGTGGACGCCGAGAAGTCCGGCGTGATGTTCACGAGCCACCCCTCGACGGGCGCGCCGACGACGATAATCGAGGCCGCGTGGGGGCTCGGTGAGGGCGTCGTCTCCGGTAGCGTCTCCCCCGACAACTACGTCATCGACCGCGAGGACGGCGACGTCGAGGAGGTGACGGTGGCGACGAAGAAGACGCTCGTCGAGCGCGACCCCGAGACGGGCGAGACGACGGAGCGCGAGGTCGAGGCCGAACGCCGCGACGAGCGCGTGCTCGACGAGGCCGAGCTGCAGGAACTGCTCGCGCTCGGCGAGCGCGTCGAGGAACACTACGGCACGCCCCAGGACGTCGAGTGGGCCATCGCCGGCGGCGAGGTGTACATGCTCCAGTCGCGCCCGATAACGACCATCGACGAGTCGTCGTCGAGCGAGGCCGCCGAGTCCAACGGCGAGACGCTCGTCTCCGGGCTCGGCGCGAGCCCCGGAATCGCCTCCGGTGCGGCGCGGATCGTCGGCGGCCTCGACCAGCTCGATAAGGTCGGGCAGGGCGACATCATCGTGACGTCGATGACGACGCCGGACATGGTGCCCGCGATGAAGCGCGCCTCCGGCATCGTCACCGACGAGGGCGGGATGACCTCCCACGCCGCCATCGTCTCGCGCGAGCTCGGCGTCCCCGCGGTGCTCGGCACCGAGACGGGGACGCAGGTGCTCAGCGACGACCAGCCCATCACCATCGACGGCGACCGCGGGACGGTCGAGTCCGGCACCGCCGAGCCCGACGAGGAGCGCGAACCCGTCGAGGACGCCCGACCGACGACGCCCGTCAAGCCGATGACGGCGACGGAGGTGAAGGTGAACGTCTCCATCCCGGAGGCCGCAGAGCGCGCCGCCGCGACGGGCGCGGACGGCGTCGGGCTCCTCCGCACGGAGCACATGATCCTCTCGACGAACGTCACGCCCGAGCGCTACGTCGAGAAGCACGGCGAGCGCGCGTACACGGACGAGCTCGTCGAGAGCATCCGCACCGTCGCCGACGAGTTCTACCCCCGCCCGGTCCGCGTGCGCACCCTCGACGCCCCGACCGACGAGTTCCGCCAGCTGGAGGGCGGCGAGGACGAGCCCCACGAGCACAACCCGATGCTCGGCTATCGGGGGCTGCGACGCTCCCTCGACGAACCCGAGCTGTTCGAACTCGAACTGTCCGCGTTCGCACGCCTCTACGAGATGGGGTACGACAACGTCGAGGTGATGTTCCCGCTCGTGAACGACGGGAAGGACGCCCGCGCGGCCCGCGACGCCCTCGCGCGCGCCGGCGTCGACACCGAGAAGCGCCGCTGGGGCGTGATGGTGGAGACGCCCGCCGCGGCGCTCTGCGTCGAGGACTTCTGTGACGCGGGCGCGGACTTCGTCTCCTTCGGCACGAACGACCTCACGCAGTACACCCTCGCGGTCGACCGGAACAACGAGCACGTCGCCGACCGCTACGACGAGCTCCACCCGGGCGTCCTCGCGCTCATCGAGAACGTCATCGAGACGTGCCGCGAGCGCGACGTCGCCACCTCCATCTGCGGGCAGGCGGGTTCGAAGCCCGAGATGGTGGACTTCCTCGTCGAGCGCGGCGTCTCATCGATCAGCGCGAACGTGGACGCCGTCCGCGACGTCCAGCACGAAGCGAAGCGCGTCGAGCAGCGCCTGATTCTCGACTCAGTCCGGTAAGTAGGCGTAGACGCCGACGGTCCCCTCGTCGGCGTACTCGGCGTCGACGGCACCCGCGTCGACGTCGCGCGCCTCGATGTGGCCGTCGCGCGAGAGCTCGACGACCTCGCGTTTGAGGTAGTCGCGTCGGAGGCGCGAGGCGATGACCTCGCCGAGTTCCGTGGCCGCGCCCCGGCCGTTCGGGAGCGACTCGGGTTCGCTCGCCTGTCGCTCGCGGCGCGCGCGCTGCTCCGAGAACGTCGTGTCGAGGAGCTCGTCCGCGAGCTCGTCCACCGTGTACGCCTCGCCGGCGTGCTCGACGAGGAACGTGAGGACCTGGGCCTTGAGCGTCTCCGGCTCGGTGCCGCGCTCCCACGCCGTGGAGTCGACCGATAGAGGCACACGGCCGTGTAGCGCGTCCACGGCCAAAAGTCTCACCGCCCTGCGGCCGCCGGGCCCGGAACCGACGGCTTAAACGGCCGGCGCGCCCTCCCGTGCGTATGGACGCGACGCCGCAGGAGTTCGACCGCGTGCTCTCCTCGATGTGCACGCGCCCGCACCCCGCGGCCGCCCGGGCGGCACGGCGGTTCCTCGCGGACAACCCCGGCGACCCGGCGACGTATCCGGACGTCGCCGCGCTGGAGGAGCGCGCCGTCGACGCCCTCGGCACCATCACCGGCCTCGATGACCCCGCGGGCTACGTCGCCGGTGGGGGGACGGAGGCGAACCTGCAGGCCGTCCGCGCGGCCCGCGACCTCGCGGCGAGCGACGACCCGGTCGTCGTCGCGCCGACGAGCGTCCACTTCTCCTTCCAGAAGGCCGCGGACGTCCTCGGCGTCACCCTCCGGCTCGTCCCGACGGACGACGACCACCGCGCGGACCCGGACGCCGTGGCCGCGGCGGTCGACGACGACACCGCGCTCGTCGTCGGCGTCGCCGGTACGACGGAGTTCGGCCGCGTCGACCCCATACCCGCGCTCGCGAGAATCGCCGACGAGGCGGACGCGCGCTTCCACGTCGACGCCGCGTGGGGCGGCTTCCACCTCCCCTTCACGGACCACGACTGGCACTTCGACCACGCGGCCGTCGACACGCTCACCATCGACCCGCACAAGGTCGGGCGCGCCCCGATTCCGGCAGGCGGGTTCCTCGCGCGCGACGGCGCGACGCTGGACGCGCTCGCCGTCGAGACGCCGTACCTGGAGACGACGGCGCAGGCGACGCTCGCGGGCACGCGCAGCGGCGCGGGGGTCGCGGGCGCGGCCGCGGCGCTCGACGCCCAGTGGCCGGACGAGTACCGCGAGAACCACGAGCGCGCGGCGGCGAACGCCACGTCCCTCACCGAGAGCCTCCGCGACCGGGGGTACGACGTCGTCACGCCCGACCTCCCGCTCGTCGCCTTCGACCTCCCGGAGCCCGCCTTCGAGGCCGTCCGCGAGGAGGGGTGGCGGCTCTCGCGCACCGGGAGTGGCGAGGCGCGTATCGTCTGCATGCCACACGTCACCCGCGCGATGCTCGAGTCGTTCCTCGAAACGCTCGACGCCGTGCGGGTCGGGGCGAGCGGTCGATGACGCTCCCCGTCGCACGCGCGGCCGCGGGAGCGCTGTTCGCCGCGCCACTCGCGCTCCCCGCGGACATCTTCGGGCTCCAACACCTCGTCGAGACGGCGACGGGCCCCCTCGCGCTCCTCGTCATCGCCGTCTACTCATTTCTGATCGCGGTCGTCCTCCCGCTCCCGAGCGAGGTCGTCCTCATCCCCGCGGCGAGCCTCGACATGGGGTTCAGCTATCCCGTCCAGCTCGCCCTCGTGATGCTGACGAGCGGGCTCGGGAAGGCCGCGGGGAGCGTCGTCGCGCTCTACGTCGGCCACGGCGCGACGCACTCCGGACCGGTGATCGACCTGCTCCAGCGCGCCGGCTACGAGCCGGTCGCGTGGTCGAAACACCGCGTCGTCGCCCTCGTCCAGTCCTACGGGTACGTCGGGCTCGCGCTCGGGCTCTGCGTCCCCTTCTTCCCCGACACGCTCTCCATCTACGCCTTCAGCGTCCTCGAAAGCGACTACGTGCGGTTCGCGGCCGCGACGTTCGCCGGGAGCGTCGGCCGCCTCGTCGTCACCGTCCTCCTCTTCGAGGGGACGCTCGCGGTCCTCTGAGTTACTCCTCGTCGTCGTCGTCGTCGTCCTTCATCTCCTGGAGCCGGTCGACGAGTTCGCCGCTGGAGGCCCCCGTGTCGAAGCTGACGCTGCCGTCGTGGTCGTTCTGGTGGACGTTCACGGCGTCCTCCTCGTCGTAGTCGGCGTCCGCGTTCTGGTTCTCCTGCTCGGACTCGTCGTAGCTACCGAATCCCATGTGTAACGTATCGGTATGCAACAGGTAAAGGCGCATCGTTCCGACGGCCGAACGCGGCGAACACCGACACCGCCGCCCTCGACGGGACGCGCCCGCCCCTCCTAAGTCCCGCGTTCGAGCGCGGGCCGCGGTGTCGAGGCCCACGGTCGGGGCGCGCGCCGCACCGGGAATCCGCGGGATTTAGGCCGACACGGTTCGGTGGTACGGACATGACCCACGAGGAGTTCCCCACGGAACACCCCGCACTGGTGACCTGCGGGCTCCCCTACGCGAACGGGGACCTGCACGTCGGCCACCTGCGGACGTACGTCAGCGGCGACGCGTTCAGCCGCGCGCTGCGCACGCTCGGGCAGGACGTCGCGTTCGTCTCCGGTTCGGACATGCACGGCACGCCCATCGCCGTCAACGCCGCGAAGGAGGGCGTCAGCCCCGAGGCGTTCGCGCTGCGCCACCACGAGCAGTACGAGGAGACGTTCCCGCGCTTCAACGTCGACTTCGACAACTACGGGCACACGCACGACGAGACGAACGTCGAGCTCACCCAGGCGTTCGTCCGCGCGTGGGAGGAAAACGACCACGTCTACGAGCGGGAGATTCAGGTCGCCTACGACCCCGAGGCCGACCAGTGGCTCCCCGACCGCTACGTCGAGGGCGAATGTCCCTACTGCGGCGAGCACGCCCGCGGCGACGAGTGCGACGAGGGGTGTCAGCGTCACCTCGAACCCGGCGACATCGTCGACCCCGTCAGCACGCTCACCGGCAACCCCGCCGAGTACCGCGAGCGCGAACACAAGTTCCTCCGCCTCTCCGAGTTCCAGGAGTACCTCACGGGGTTCATCAACCGCATGGAGGGGACGAGCAACGCCCAGAACCAGCCCCGCGAGTGGATAGAGGGCGACCTCCAGGACCTCTGTATCACCCGCGACATGGACTGGGGCATCGACTACCCGGACGACCTCGACGGCGGCGCCGAGGACCTCGTGCTCTACGTCTGGGTCGACGCCCCCATCGAGTACGTCGCCTCCAGCAAGCAGTACAGCGAACGCGTCGGCGCGGACACCTACGACTGGGAGGAGGTCTGGACAGGGGACGACTCGGAGATCGTCCACGTCATCGGACGCGACATCATCCAGCACCACACGGTCTTCTGGCCGTCGATGCTCAAGGCCGCCGACTACAACGAGCCCCGCGCCGTCTGCGCGACCGGCTTCGTCAACCTCAACGGCAAGGCCTTCTCCACGAGCCGGAACCGCGCCATCTGGGCCGACGAGTACCTCCAGGAGGGCTTCCACCCCGACCTCCTGCGCTACTACCTCGCCACCGCTGCCGGCTTCGAGCGCGACGTCAACTTCTCCTGGGAGCGCTTCCAGGAGCGCGTCAACACCGAGCTCGCGGACGTCGTCGGGAACTTCGTCAACCGCGCGCTCCTCTTCGCCGCGCGCAACTTCGAGGGCACGCCGGACGCCGAGCTGACCGACGAGACGGAGACCCGTATCGCCGAGGCGATGGACGACTACGAGGACGCCCTCAACGACTACGACGTCCGTGCGGCCGGCGAGACCGCCGTCGCCCTCGCGCGCTACGGCAACGAGTACATCCAGAACGCAGAGCCGTGGAAGCTCGACGACGCCGAGGCCGCGCCCGTCATCCGCGACTGCGTGCAGCTCGTGAAAGCCGTCACGGTCCTCCTCCAGCCGATCACGCCCGAGAAGGCCGAGGAGGCGTGGGACCAACTCGGTGCCGAGGGGCGCGCCGCCGACGCCACCGTCGGCGACTGCCTCCAGGCGCCCCCCGAATCCTTCCCCGAACCCGACGGCCCGCTCTTCGAGAAGATCGACGACGAGCGCGTCGCCGAACTCAACGAGAAACTCGACGAGCGCGTCGCCGAGGCGACCGCTGACGGAGACGAGACCGAGAGCGACGACACTACCGAGGACACCACGATGACCGACGACACCGACACGGACGCGTTCGAAGCGCTCGCCGACGACCGCATCGACTTCGGGACGTTCCAGGACCTCGACCTCCGCGTCGGGCGCATCGAGATGGCCGAGGGAATCGAGGGGGCCGACGACCTCCTGCGTCTCACCGTCGACATCGGCATCGAGACCAGACAGATCGTCGCCGGCCTCAAGGGCCTCCACGACGTCGAGGACCTCGAAGGCACGACGGTCGTCGTCGTCGCCAACCTCGAAAGGGCCGAGCTGTTCGGCGTCGAGTCGAACGGGATGGTGCTCGCCGCGGGCGAGGACGCCGACCTCCTCACGACGCACGGCGACAGCGAACCCGGCACGAAGATCAAGTAACGACGCGACGGCGCGACGGCGCGCACACGGGGGCGTGATGGCGCCCGCGCGATGGCGCGATGGCGACCCGACGACAGCGCGACCCGCGCCGTCCGACCCCGTCGTCTCCGCCCGTGGGCCGCTATCGGACGTGTTCGTCGAGGAAGTCCACCACCGCCCGGTAGGCCGTGATGCGGTTCTCCAGTTTCGAGAAGCCGTGGCCCTCGTCCTCGAAGATCAGCTTCTCGACGGGGACGTGGTCGCTCGCCTCCGCGGCGATCTGTTCCGCCTCCCCGACCGGGACCCGCGGGTCGTTCGCGCCGTGCATGACGAGCAGCGGGGCCTCGATGCGTTCGACGTTGTTGATCGGGCTGATAGACTCGAGGAACGCCCGGTCCGCGTCGAGACGCCCGTACTCGGCTTCGCGGTGTTCGCGTCGCCACTCGCCCGTGTTTTCGAGGAAGGTGACGAAGTCCGCGATGCCGACGACGTCGACGCCCGCCGCCCAGCGCTCGGGGTACTCGGTGAGCGCCGCGAGGACCATAAAGCCGCCGTAGGAGCCCCCGTAGGCGACGATTCGCTCGTCGTCCACGTCGTCGCGCGCGGTGAGCCACTCGACGCCCCGGTCGAGGTCCGCGACGGCGTCCATGCGCTTCTCGACGTCGTCGAGGTTCATGTAGCGCGTGCCGTACCCCGAGGAGCCCCGGACGTTCGGCTCGAAGACCGCGTAGCCGTTGTCGACGAAGTACTGCCGCAGGGCGCGGAAAGCGGGGCGACGCTGGGACTCCGGGCCGCCGTGGACGTCGACGATGACCGGGTGGGGACCGTCGCCGTCGGGGCGCGTGAAGAACGCCGGGATCGTCAAGCCAACGGGAGACTCCGTCTCCCGGGCGGACGGGCTACGCCCGTCAACGCCGACGCTCTCATAGTGGACGAGCTCGGGCTCGCGGAAGGTCGACGTCGGGATGCCGGCGGTCGAGGCGGCCGTCCAGCGCTCGCTCGCGCCCGTGTCGAGGGCGACGACGTGGACGTTCGCGTTCGCCGTCGGCGTCGAGACGGCGGCCGCGAGGCGCTCGCCGTCGGGACCGACGGAGAGGCCGAGCAGGACGCCCTCGGGGAGGTCGGGGTCGGGGAGGGGGACGCGCTCGCGGTCGGCGTCGAGACGCGAGAGCGAGAGCTCGCTGTACCCCTCGACGTTCCGCACGACGGCCATCGTCCGCGACTCGTGGTCGACGCTGACCCCCGAGACGTCCCAGTCGCCGTCGACGAGCGTGGGGCCGAGGTCGCCCGTCTCGGGGTCGAGTTCGCGCAGCGCGAGCGTGTCCCGCTCGTGGTCCGTCGCCACGTACAGCGTCTCGCCGTCCGGCCCCCACGCGACCGACGAGTACCGGACCTCGCCCGCGCGGTCGGCCGTGAGCGCCGTCACCTCCCCGGTGTCGAGGTGCGCGACGTGGAGGTCGTGCGAGCGATTCGAGTGCGTCTCGTGGACGAGGAGCCGGTCGTCCGACGGGCTCCACCCCACAACGGAGCAGAGGTCGAGGTCCGTGCCGTCGACGACGAGTTCGGCGGCGTCGCCCGTCTCGTCGCGGCGCTGGACGTAGGCATCGAAGCTCCCCTCGTCGCGGCGGTTCGCCGCGAACGCGACCCGCTCGCCGTCGTGACTCCATCCGCCCCAGCCGTGGATCGACTCGGGGTCGTCGGTGAGGTCGAGCGCCTCGCTCCCGTCGCCCGCGAGCCGGTAGAGCTGGGTCCGCTCGTTGCCGCCCTCGTCGACGCCGTAGACGAGTTCGTCGCGCGTCGGCGAGTAGGACGCGAAGCTCACCGCCTCCTCGCCGAAGGAGAGCTGAGTCGGCCACTCGCGCGCGCCGTCGAGCCGCCAGACCTGCGCGACGCCCGTCGTGTCCATCGTGAACGCCAGTTGGCCGTCGGGGCCGACCGTCGGCCCGGCGGCGCTTCGCACGTTCAGGTACCGCTCGATGTCGTAGGCCATGCGGGGTGGTCCGCGGGCGCGCCGATAGCTCTTCGGGTGGCAATACTTATAGATAGTCGACGGGAACCCTGGGACAGTTAATGAGCGGCGGAATCGACATTAGTGCGACCGAAGAGAGTGTGAAAAGCGTCTTCTCGTTCGACTATCGGTTCGAGGTCCCCGACTACCAGCGGGAATACTCGTGGCGCGAGGAACACTGGAGCGACTTCTGGTACGACATCCGCTCACTGGACCACGGAGAGACCCACTTTCTTGGTTCCATCGTCGTTATTGAACGTCAGACGTTGGTAAACGAGCTCTCGGTTCTCGAACTCGTCGACGGGCAACAACGGATGACAACTATTGCCGTGCTGCTCCGGGCGCTTCAGGACGTCCTCTCGACGACGGAGGAGTTCGCCGACGTCGCGGCCGACATCAGCCCCGATTACCTCTGGAAGAGCGACCTCGACGGGAACGATTTTCCCACGCTCTCCCTCGGGAAGAACGACGACGGCGCGTTCCAGGCGCTTTTGCGCGACGGACGCGCCACCGCCCACGACTCCCGTGTAACGGAAGCGTACGACTTCTTCGTGGAGCGCTTGGAGGGTATGACGCCCGAGCAGGTGAACGAGCTCCGCATCCACCTCTTGGGCTCCCTCTCGCTCGTCGTTATCGAGACCGATAGCGAAACCTCCGCGTATCGCCTGTTCGAGAGCCTCAACGACCGTGGTCTCGACCTCTCAGCCGTAGACCTGATGAAGAACTACCTCCTCAGATACGCGTCCGAACACGACGACACGGACCCGGAGACCGTGAAATCGGAGTGGGAGGCCATCCTCGACAACGTCCGGGGGCGGATGAACAAGCCCGCACGGTTCTTCCGTCACTACCTCATGTCCATGCCGGACCCGGACTACGACGGGGCAATATCGAATCACACGCTGTACGATACGTTCACCGAGATCGTCGAGGACCAGCTCCCCGAGAGCGGTCAGTCGCTCGAATCCTTCCTCGTCGACATGCGCGAGCAGTCCGACCGGTACGTCGAGCTCTTGGAGGGCTCTCTCACTGTCTTCTCCGGGAAGTCGAGCAAACGCGTAAACGACCGCCTCGCGGCGCTAAACGCTATTCGGCCGACGCAAGCCCGGACGTTCCTCCTCAGGCTACTACGCGAGGTCGACGACCCGAACGTCGTGCTCGACGCGATGTGGGACTTGGAGGTCCTGTTGCTCCGCCGAGGGATGGCGGGCTACGCGACCGGATCGGAGATGGACCGGCTGTTCAGTCACGTCTGCTCGACGGCGTTCGAGACGCCGGACCCGCTCACAGATATCTCTCGGGCGTTTCGGAACGCCGCACCCTCCGACGCCGAGTTCCGAGCTGCATTCGTAAACAACCGGATGCCGATGAACGACCGGACGAAGTACGTGCTCGACACGCTCGAACGCGAGATATACATGAGCTCCGCGGGCGGGAAAGAAATCGCGGACCGGTCGGTCGTCGATATCGAACACATCGCGCCGCGTGCGAGCTTCTCGGCGAAGAAGTACGCACCGTGGCGCTCGTATCTCGGCGTCGACGAGGAGACGTTCATCGAGTGGCGAGACCGGATCGGGAACCTGACCCTCCTCGAAGACAGCCTCAACCTCTCCGCCTCGGACAACCCGTTCGACCAGAAGAAGGCGCATTATCGGGAATCGGACTTCCTCATGACGCAGGCGCTCTGTGAGTACGACCAGTGGACGATTCCCGAGGTAGAGCGTCGGACGGAGAAACTGGCAGATTACGCGGTCGACCTCTGGTCCCTGCGGTAGAGCGAGCGCAGCGCAAGCCTTTTTCTCACGTCGCGCACACCCCTCGATATGCGCGTCGCGCTCGTCTCGGATCGGACCGTCCACCACGACGACGGCGAGGAGCGACGCACCGCGGACGACGCCCTCGCGCGCCTCGACACGCTCGTCTCGACGCTCGACGCGGACGGCCACGACGTCGAGGTCTTCTGCGCGCGCTGGTGGGACGGCGGGTTCCCGTCGTTCGACTACGACGGCGTGACGTACCGCGCCATCGCGGCGACGCCGGGCGAGCGCCGGGGGACGCTCCGGCTCGTCCGCGCGCTCCGCGCCTTCGACCCGGACGTCGTCCACGTCGCGGGCGCGACCCCCGAGCGCACGCTGGGTGCGCGGGTCGCCACCGCCTTCGGCGCCCCGGTCGTCCTCGACTACTACGACCCGCCGGACGGCTCGCGCGCCGACCGCTTGGCGCTCCGGGCGGCGGACGGGGTGGTCGTCCCCTCCGAGCACGTCGCCACGGCGGCCCGCGAGTGCAGCGCCTCCGACGACGCGCTCGCCCGCATCCCGAACCCCGTCGAGATGGCGCGCGTCCGGGCCGTCGAGCCCGACCCCGAGGCGGGCGACGTCGTCTACTCCCGTCGACTCGACGATGCGGCGAACCTCGAATCGCTACTGCTCGCGCTCGCGGAGTTCCGGGAGTACGAGTGGTCGGCGACCGTTATCGGCGACGGGCCGGAGCGCGAGAGCTACGAGCGCCAGGCCCGCGACCTACGGATAGCCGACCGTATCGACTTCGTCGGCGCGCGCGGGCTCGACGACCGGCTCGCGCTTTTCGCGGGCGCGCACGTCTACGCGCAGACGGCGACGCGGACGAGCTTCCCGACCGACCTGCTGCGCGCGCTCGCCTGCGGCTGCGTCGGCGTCGTCGAGTATCACGCGAACTCGGCCGCACACGAACTCGTCGAGCACGCGGACCGGGGGCTGCTGGCGACGAGCGACGCGGCGCTCGTCGAGCGACTCCGCGAGGCGACGGCGATGGAGCGCGCGAGCGTCGACGAGGCGTACGCGGAGTACGACGTCGGGCGCTTCCGGGCGCGCCACATCGAGTACTACCGGTCGCTCTAGGCGCGCACGCGGACGAAGAGGAACTCGCCACCGCCGTGTTCGTCGGGGACGCGCGTCTCCTCCTCGACCGCGAAGCCGGCCGCGCGGAGGCTCGTCAGGGTCTCCTCGGCGGCGGGGAAACTCCAGTGCATCTCGACGCCGCTGCCGAGCCAGTTCGGCGTGCCGCCCTCGTAGGCGTCCGTCCCCGTGGTGACGAGCGCGGGCGCGCCGTCGGCGAGCACGCGGTGGAACTCCCGGTAGACGCGCGGGTGGGCCTCGCGGGGGACGTGGATGATGGAGTGGAGTGCGACGAGGCCGTCGAAGGCGTCGTCCGCGAACGGGAGCGAGGTCATGTCGCCCTGCACGAGGCCGGCGGTCGGCGAGCGCTCGTGGGCGCGCTCCAGTTGCTCGCGCGAGAGGTCGAGGCCGACGACGTCGAAGGCGAGGTCGAAGCGCGAGAGGACGGGGACGCCGGAGCCACACCCCGCGTCGAGGACGCGCGCACCGTCCGGGAGGTCGCGCGCCACCGCGTCCACCTGGTCGATGCCGGGTTCGCCGACGGCGGTGCGGGCCTCGCGGTGGACCCGCGCGAGCTCGTCGTACGCCTCGTGGACCGCGCGGAGGTAGGACGCGCGACCGTCGCCGCCAGCGTCGACCCCGTCGGCGTCTGCGTCGGCGTCTTCAGGCATCGTCTTCCCCTCCGTCGTCGCCCGCCCCGCGGCGCGTCGCCTCGACGGTCCGGACCGCGGCGACGTTCTCGGGGACGTCGTGGACGCGGACGACGTCGGCGCCGCGCTCCGCGGCGATGGCCGTGCCCGCGACCGTCGCGTGCTCGCTGGACGCGCCGTCCCCGAGCGCGCCGAACATCGACTTGTGCGAGTGGCCGATGAGGACGGGACAGCCGAGCGCGTGGAACTCGTCGGTCCGGTGGAGGATTTCGAACTCCTCGCCGGCGGTCTTGGCGAAGCCGAGGCCGGGGTCGACGACGATCTTCTCGCGGGGGAGCCCCGCCTTCTCGGCGAGCAGGACGCGCTCTCTGAGCTCGTCGATGACGTCCTCGACGACGTCGTCGTACTCGGGTTCCTCGCCGGGTTCGACGGGCGCGTTCAGCGAGTGCATCACGATCAGCGGCGCGTCGTACTCGGCGGCGACGAAGCGCATCTCGGGGTCCTCGAGGCCCGTGACGTCGTTGAGGACGTCCGCGCCCGCCTCGAGGGCCGCGCGGCCGACCTCGGCCTTCATCGTGTCGACGCTGATGAGACAGTCGAGGTCCGCGATGCGCTCGATGACGGGGACGATGCGCTCGATCTCCGTCGCCGCGGGGACGGGGTCCGCGCCCGGACGCGTCGACTCGCCGCCGACGTCCACGATGTCCGCGCCGTCCGCGACCATCCGCTCGGCGCGCGCGACGGCGTCCTCGATGGCCTCGTACTCGCCCCCGTCGTGGAAGGAGTCGGGCGTGACGTTCAGGATGCCCATCACGGCCGTCCCCTCGCCCGTCCACGGGTAGTCGGCGTCGTCGCCCGCGGTCTCGATGTCGAGCGTCTCGCGGAGTTCGTCCGCGTAGAGCGACAGCCCGTACGGCTGACCGTCGAGTTTCCCGCAGAGGCGCTTGAACTGCGCGAGCGTCCCCATCATGACGACGTCGACGGTCCCGCGGGCCTGCTCGTTCAGCCCCGAGACCGCACACTCGCCGCCCAGACTCAACAGCTCCTCCTTGAGGTACTGGGCCTGGCGCTTCTGGACGTGCGCGCGGACGACGCGGTGGACGCCCTTCCCGCGCATCCGCCACGCGCCCGCGGGGGTGACGTGCGCGCGTTCGAGGTGCGCGCGCGACTCCGCGAGGTCGTCGGCGCGCTTCGGGACGGAGACGCGCGTCCAGCGTCGCCGGGCCTCGGCAACGGTGTAGAGCGACCCCGCGACGAGCACGCAGTCGTCCGGGCCGGCGGCGTCGAGCGCCCGGTCGAGCGCGCTCTCGACGGCGCGGCGCGTCGACACCTCGCCCGCGCCGGCCTCACGGAACGCGGCCGCGAGCGCCGCCTCGTCCTCGGCGCGGCCCGTGTCGGGGCGACACGCCCAGACGTGGTCGGCGGTCGGGAGCGCCGCGGCCATCCCGACGTGGTCCTTGTCGTTCATCGCGCCGACGACGAGGTGGAGGTCGTCGTAGTCGAAGTCCGCGAGCGTGTCGGCGACCGCCGCGCACGCCCCGGGGTTGTGCGCGCCGTCGAGGACGGTCAGGGGGTCGTCGCCCATCACCTCGAAGCGCCCCGGCCAGTGGGCCTTGCGCAGGCCGCGCGCGAGCGTCGCGTCGTCGACGTCGACGAGCTGGCGGACGAGGGTCGCCGCGATTCCCGCGTTCGTCGCCTGGTGTCGGCCGAACAGCGGGATGCGCGCGTCGAGCGTGCCCGATTCGTCCGTGAGCGTCACGCTCGCCTCGCTGGTCGAGGCCGGCCCACCGTAGGCCACGCGGACGTCGTCGTCGTCGGACTCGCCGACGGTCACGACGTCGCCGGCGACCTCGCGCACCGTCTCGCGGGCCTCGCCCGTCGTCGCCGTCACGAGCGGCGCGTCCGCGGGCGCGACCGCGGCCTTCTCCCGGGCGATCTCCGCGACGGTGTCGCCGAGGACGTCCGTGTGTTCGAGCGAGACGCTCGTCACGCAGGCCGCGCTCGGGTCGACGACGCTCGTCGCGTCGAAGCGGCCGCCGATGCCGACTTCGAGGATCGCCACGTCGACGTCCATCTCGCCGAAGTGCCAGAGCGCCATCCCCGTCACCGTCTCGAAGAACGTCGGCGAATCGCCGACGGCGGCGTGCTCCGTGACGTACTCCTCTATCGCCGCCGTGTAGTCGGCGACCGCCGACTCGGGAATCTTCCGGCCGTTCACGCGGATTCGCTCGCGCAGGTCGTCGAAGTGCGGCGACGTGTAGAGACCGACGTCGAGGTCCGTCTCGCGGAGCGCGGCCTCGACCATCCGTGCGGTGCTTCCCTTCCCGTTCGACCCCGCGACCTGGACGTACGTCGGGCCCCGGTGTGGGTCGTCGAGGGTCGAGAGCAGGTCCGCGATACCCTCCGTCCCCGCCCGCGGGCTGAACCGCCGGAGGTCGAGGAGGAAGTTCGCGGCCTCGTCGTAGCGCATACCGATACGTCCGCGCCGGTCGTCAAATGCGTGTCGGATGGGCGCACGCCCGCGACGTGACGCCGCACGCGGCGAGGCAGGACGCGGCGCTGTGCGACGGGCGGCAAAGAGGCTGGAGAGGGAAAACGAGAGCGCGTGTCGCGTCGCGTTAGCTGTGGCGGAACGTCCGGTTGCCCGTGAACGCCATGGCGATGCCGTGTTCGTTCGCCGTCTCGATGACGGCCTCGTCGTTGTTCGAGCCGCCGGGCTGGACGATGGCGTCGACGCCGGCCTTCGCGGCCTCCTCGACGGCGTCCGGGAACGGGAAGAAGGCGTCCGAGGCCATGACGGAGCCCTCGGGGCCCTTGTCCTCGGCGTGCTCCTCGGCCTTCATCGCGGCGAGGCGGACGGCGTCGACGCGCGAGACCTGCCCCATGCCGACGCCGACCGTCTCGGTGTCCTTGGCGAGGACGATGCCGTTCGACATGACGTGCTTGAGGACGCGCCACGAGAAGCACATCGTCTCGATCTGCGCCTCGGTCGGCTCGGCCTCCGTGACGACTTCGAGGTCGTCCGGGTCGGGGGCCCACGTGTCGCGCTCCTGGACGAGGCGGCCGCCGACGAGCGACTGGTCCGTGTAGGTCTCGCTCACGACGTCGGGGCCGAGTTCGTCGCCGCCGACGTCGAGCACGCGGAGGTTCTCCTGGGCCGTGAGGACGTCGAGGGCGCCGTCGGTGTAGCCGGGCGCGACGACGACCTCCTTGAAGGAGTCGACGATCAGCTCCGCGGTCTCCCGATCACACGTGCGGTTGAGGGAGACGATGCCGCCGAAGGCGCTCATCGGGTCCGTGGCGAGGGCGTCCGCGTAGGCCTCCGCGAGGGTGTCCGCGGTCGCGCACCCCGCGGGGTTCGTGTGCTTGATCGCCGCGGCGGCGGGGCGCTCGAACTCCTTGATGAGGCTGAGCGCGCCGTCCGCGTCGTTGTAGTTGTTGTACGAGAGGGCCTTCGCGCCCTCGTTGAGCTGGTCGGCGGCGACGACGCTGGGTTCATCGCAGGACGCGTCGCCGTAGACGGCGGCGTCCTGGTGGGGGTTCTCCCCGTAGCGGAGGTCGGCGGTGCGGTCCGCGCCCTCGATGCGTCGCAGCGGCAGTTCCTCGGCGGCGTCGGCCTCGACGACGACCTCGCCGTCGACGACCGTGGCCTCGCCGTCGGCGAACCACTTCACGGCGCGTGGGTAGGCCTTGAACTCGGCGTCGTGGAGGACGCGCTCCTTGAGGGACGCGGCGTCGTCGTCGTCGTAGACGGCGACGGGCTCCTGCGTGACGATGGGACCCTCGTCGACGGACTCGGTGACGACGTGGACCGTCGCGCCGGTCACGCTCACGTCCGCCTCGAGCACCTGCTCGTGGGCGTCCGCGCCGGGGAACGACGGCAGGAGGCTCGGGTGAACGTTCAGCGTCGTCGGCGTCGCGTCGCGGAACGTCTCGGTGAGGACGCGCATGTAGCCGTCGAGGGTGACGAGGTCGACGTCGTAGCCGTCGAGGGCGTCGAGGATGCGCTCCTCGTGGGCCGCACGGTCCTCGTCGGCGTCGCGCTCGACGACCTCGGTCGGGATGTCGCGCTCCGCCGCGGCCTCGAGCACGGGCGCGTCGGCGTCGTTCGTGACGATCACCGAGAACTCCGCGCCGCCAGGCGCGCGGTCGGCGATGTGCAGCAGGTTCCGTCCACGGTTGCTAGCCATGCCGGCGAGCTTCATACGTGGCAGTCGCTACCGCCACGATGAAAGTGGTTTCGGTTCCGACGCCCAATATATACACGAACGGGCATAGATTGAGGCTCTTACGCGCCCGCTACGGCTCCATCTATACACACACGTGGCGATTCGGACCGGCACGCTTTTGGGTCGCGGGACGGGAGTGACGGCCATGCCCGACCCCCTCGACGCCGTCTCGCCGCTCGACGGACGCTACGCCTCGCGGACCGCCCCGCTCGCCGACTACGCGAGCGAGGCCGCGCTCATCCGCGCCCGCGTCCGCGTCGAAGTCGAGTACCTCTGCGCGCTCGCCGACCTGGACGCGACGCCGCTCGACCTCACCGAGTCCGAACGCGCCGCGCTGCGCGACGCCTACGAGTCCTTCGACGGCGAGTCGGCGCGCCTCGTCAAGCGCATCGAGACCGAGGGCACCGAGACGTACGCCGCGACGAACCACGACGTGAAGGCGGTCGAATACTTCGTCCGCGAGCACGCCCCCGAGCGCGTCCACCAGTGGATTCACTTCGCGCTCACCAGCGAGGACGTCAACAACCTCGCCTACCGGCTCCTCGTCAAGCCCGCCGTCACGGACGTCCTCGTGCCCGAACTTCGTGCGGTCCGCGACGAACTCGTCGGCTTCGCCCACGACTACGCCGAGACGCCGATGCTCGCGCGCACCCACGGCCAGCCCGCGACGCCCACCACCTTCGGCAAGGAGATGGCCGTCTACGCCGCGCGCCTCGGCCGGACACTCGCGGACGTCGAGGCCGCCGCCGACGGCCTCGCCGGGAAGCTCGCCGGTGCCTCCGGCGACTACGCCGCCCACCACGTCGCCTATCCCGAGGTCGACTGGCGCGCCTTCTCCCGCGACTTCGTCGCCTCGCTCGGCCTCGACCACGTCGAGCCCACCACCCAGGTCAACCCCTCCGACGACGTCGCCGCGCTCTTCGGCGCGCTCCGCGAGACCAACACCGTCCTCCTCGACCTCGATAAGGACGTCTGGACCTACGTCTCCCAGCGCTACCTCGGCCAGGAGGCGGCGAAGTCCGAGACCGGGAGCTCCACGATGCCCCACAAGGTCAACCCCATCGACTTCGAGAACTCCGAGGGGAACCTCTCGAAGGCCAACAGCGACCTCGACTTCCTCGCGGACTACCTCCCGACTTCCCGCCTCCAGCGCGACCTCTCGGACTCCACCGTGAAGCGCAACGTCGGCGCGGCGTTCGCCTACTGTCTCCTGGGGTACGTCAAACTTCAGGACGGCCTCGGGAAGGTCGTCCCCAACGAGCAGGTGATGCGCGAGGACCTGGAGGCCACCCCCGAGGTCATCGGCGAGGCCGTCCAGACCATCCTCCGCCGCGAGGGCGACACCGAGGCCTACGAGCGCGTGAAGGAGCTCACGCGCGGCGAGCGCGTCACGCTGGCCGACTTCCGCGACCTCTTCGACGACCTCGACGTCTCCGAGGACGTCCGCGAGGAACTCCGCGCGCTCACGCCCGCGGGCTACACGGGCGTCGCCGCCGACCTCGCCCGCGACGTCTGAGACGCGCGTACAAGACTTTTGGCGCCGGCGGACGCACTCCCGTCCGCGATGCCCGACCCTGATACCTCCCCGAGCGGTACCGGCACCGACACCGACACCGACGACTACGGCTGTCCGAAGTGCGGCCACGACGAGGCCGCGACCGGCTCCATCTCCACGACCGGCTCCGGGCTCTCCAAGCTGTTCGACGTCCAGACGAATCGCTTCGAGACCGTCACCTGCGAGAACTGCGGCTACACGGAGCTGTACCGCGACGTCGGAAACAGAGGAAGCGACGTCGTGGACGTCTTCTTCGGTTAAGCGAGCAGGTCGTCGAGGGCGTCCGTGACGATCCGCGCGCCCGCCTCGACCTCGGGCAGGTCGACGTACTCGCGCTCGGCGTGGGCGACCGCGCCCTCGTCGTCCGCGAGGTATCCCGGCCCGAAGACGACCGTCGGGGCGTCGTCCGCGAAGTACGACGCTTCGGTCGCCGCGCCGAACGGCCGCGGGTCGCCCGCGCCCGCCCCGCAGAGCGCGCACACCACGTCGCTGTCGTGGGGCGTGGCGAACGCCTCCAAGAACGGCGTCGTCCGCTCCTGTGGCTCGACTTCGACACCGACGGCGTCCGGGACGGCCGCGCGCAGGTGCTCGCGGAGGCCGGCGAAGAAGCCGTTCGCGGTCTCCGGCGGGACGGAGCGGCGGTCGATGACGAACGAGCAGTCGGCGGGTATCTGGTTCGTCGCCCCGCCGCCCTCGATGGTCGTCGCCGTCAGCGTCGGCGCGCCGAGCGACGGGTGCGTGTCGGGACCGCGCTCGTCGTCGTACATCTCGACGGCGCGAAGCGCCGCCGCCGCGCCCTGAATCGCGGAGACGCCCGATTCGGGTTCCGCGGCGTGCGCCGCCGTCCCCGAGAGGGTGACCGTCCCCTGGAAGCGCCCGCGCGCCGCCGTGCAGGCGTCGAGTTCGGTCGGCTCGCCGACGACGTAGCAGTCCGCGTCGAGGTCGAGCGCGTCCGCGCCCGTCGACTCCGTCTCCTCGTCCGGCGTCACCGCGAGCGTCAGCGTCCCGCGCGCGGGCTCGGTGTCGAGGAACGCCGACAGGAGGACGGCGAGGGGCCCCTTCGCGTCGCACGACCCCCGCCCGCGCAGGACGTCGCCGTCGCGTTTCGGCGGGACGTGCGGCGGCACCGTGTCGATATGGGTATTCAACACGACGTGGGGGCCCTCGCGCGCGCCGGCCGTCCGGGCGAGCGTGTTGCCCGCGTCGTCCACGCGCGCCTCGACGCCCGCGTCCGCCAGTTCCGCGACGAGCAACTCGCGCATCGCGTCGACGTCCTCGTGTGAGGGGATTTCGACGGCGCGTTCGAGGAAGTCGGCGGGGTCGACGCTCACGCGTCCGACACCTCGCCCGTCAGCATACGCTCGGTCGGACCGCGCAACGTCGTCGTCCCGTCCTCGCGCAGGCCGATGGCGAGGTCGCCGCCGGGGGGCGAGACCGTCACCTCGCCCGTCTCGGGGGCCAACCCGAGGCGGGAGGCGACGACGGCGATGGCGACCGCGCCCGTCCCGCAGGCCTGCGTCTCGCCCTCGACGCCGCGCTCGTAGGTGCGCTGGTCGAACCCGTGTTCCGTGGGTGCCGCGAGGTTCACGTTCGCGCCCTCCGGGAAGACCTCGTGGTGGCGAATCGGCGGGGCCATCTCGGCGAGGTCGACGGCGTCCACGTCGTCGACGAACGTCACGGCGTGCGGGACGCCCGTGTTCACGGCCGTCACGTCGTACCCTTCGAGTGCCTCGTCGACGAGCGCGGCCTCGCGGGCGAGCGGGACGTCGTCGGGGTCGAAGGCGGGCGTTCCCATCTCGACCGTGACGACGTCGCCCTCGACCGTGCAGCGCCGCGGGCCCGCGCCCGTTTCGAGGGTGACGACGTCGCGCCCGGTGCGCTCGCTCACCCACTTCGCCGCGCAGCGCGCCCCGTTGCCGCACATCGCGGCGCGCGAGCCGTCCGGCTGGACGAGCGTCATCGTCGCGCGCTCGCCGCCGTCCTCGATTCCGAGGAACAGCGTGCCGTCCACGTCCAGCGACCGACAGAGGTCGGTGCCGAAGGCCGTCTTCTCGACCTGCTCGTCGGCGTCGACGACCGCGAAGTCGTTGCCCGTGCCGTGGTAGACGTCGTAGCTCGTCATGGGTCTGGGTAGGTGCCTGCGGTGTCCTCGGCGTGCGTCACGTCGGCGAGCGTCTCGCGCCGGCGGACGAGTTCCTCGCCCTCGTCGTCGAGCGCGACGACCGCCGGCCGCGGACGCGAGTTGTAGTTCGAGGCCATCTCGACGCCGTACGCGCCCGCGTTGCCGACCGCGAGCAGGTCGCCGCGCTCGGGTGCGGGGAGGTCGCGCGCCTCGCCGAGGACGTCCGTACTCTCACAGACGGGCCCGACGACCGAAACCTCCTCGGTCGCCCGCGACTCCTCAACGAGCGAGCGAATCGGGTGGTACGAGCCGTACATCGCCGGCCGGACGAGCGTCGTCATCCCGGCGTCCGCGCCCGCGATGACGGCCCCGCCGACGCGCTTTACGGTGTTCACCTCGGTGAGGAGCACGCCCGCGTCCGCGACGAGGTAGCGCCCCGGCTCGACCATCAGCGTCGCGTCCACGCCCGTGAGGGCGTCGCGCGTCCGCTCGGCGACACGGTCGAGGTCGAGCGCGTCCTCGCGCTCCCGGTAGGGGACGCCGAAGCCGCCCCCAACGTCCACGAACTCGAAGTCGCGGCCGCTCTCGCGCGCGACGTCCGCGAGCGTCGACACCACGCGCTCGTGGTCGTCGAGCTGGTCGTTCGTGATGCCGCTGCCCGCGTGCGCGTGGAGCCCGACGACGTCGAAGCCGTGTTCGGCCGCGCGGTCGAGGACGTCGACGGCCTCGTCGGCGGGGACGCCGAACTTCGCGTCCTTCCCGGTCGAGACGGACTCGCTGTGGCCCGCGCCGACGCCCGGGTGGACGCGGAGACAGAAGCGCCCCGCGAAGCCGCGCTCGGCGAGGCGCTCGACGGTGTCGCGCGCGCCCGCCGTCACCGTGAGGGCGGGATGTTCGTCGGCGACCCGACGGGCGTAGTCGAGGTCCGCGTCAGGTGGGTTGACCGCCGTGTAGTGGACGTCCGCGGGGTCGAAGCCGGCGTCGAGAGCGCGCGCGAGCTCGCCCGCGCTCGCGCACTCCGCGCCCGCCCCGGCGTCGCGGAGCGTCCGCAGGACGTGACCGCCCGCGTTGGCCTTCATCGCGAACAGCACCTCGGCGTCCGGGAACGCCTCGGCGAGGCGCGCGTAGTTCTCGCGGACCCGACTGCGGTCGTCGACGTAGAGCGGCGTGCCGTACGCGTCGGCGAGGGGGCGGAGGTCGTCGGCGTCCCACGCGGAGAGCCGACGGACCGCGGGGCCGCCGTCGGCGTCCGCTCCGCCGTCGACCGCCGCGTCGGCATCGCTCGCCCCGCTCGCGCCGTCGTCGGCGTCCGCTCCGCCGTCGACCGCCGCGTCGGCATCGCTCGCCCCGCTCGCGCCGTCGTCGGCGTCGCCGCTCACTCCCGGAGCGCCTCCTCGCGCTGGCTGCCTTCGAGCGTGCTCGCCTCGAGGTCGGTGGCGACGACCGCGGGCTTGTACGCGCCGCCCTCGAAGAGGTCGTGGTCGCCGATGGAGGACTCGACGAAGCGCGTGAACGCGCGGCGCTCCGGCGGGAGATACCCGTAGAGGACCTCCTCCTCGACGAGGTCGTAGACCGGGATGCGCGGCGTCAGCAGGGTGTTCTCGCCGACGACGGAATCCTCGCCGACGACGAAACCGGAGGTGACGCGACAGCCCGCGCCGAGGGAGACGCCGTCCTCGACGACGACGGGCGCGTCCTCGACGGGTTCGAGGACGCCGCCGATGAGCGTGTTCGCGCCGAGTTTCACGTCGTCGCCGATCTGCGCGCAGGAGCCGACGGTGTCGGCGGAGTCGACGAGCGTGCGGTCGCCGACGTGCGCGCCGATGTTCACGAACGCCGGGGACATCAGGATGGCGTCGCTCCCGATGTAGGCCCCGCGGCGGATCGTCGTCCCGTCCGGCGTGTTGCGCGTGCCGCGCTCGCCGAGGTCCGCGGTGTCGCGCAGCGGGAGGACGTCGTGGTAGGTGACGCCGCCGTACTCGCGTGGCTGGGTCTCGCGCAACGAGAAGTTCAGCAGGACGCCGCGCTTCACCCACTCGACGGCCTCCCACTCGCCCGCGTCCTTCTCCGCGGCGCGCACCTCGCCCGCTTCGAGGGCGTCGAGGAAGGCGTCGATGGTGTCCGCGTCGGCCGCGTCGAGGTCCGCAGGCCCGAGGTCCTCGGCCTGCACGCGTTCCCAGAGGTCTTCCACGTCGGCTTCGAGCGCGTCGTAGCTTCGGCTCACAGTTGGCTGGCGATTGTCTCGAAGCGGTAATAGTCCGCCGGTTGCTCGGCGAGCCACGCCGCCGCGTCCAGCGCGCCCTCGGCGAAGACGCTCCGCGAGCCCGCGCGATGCGTCAGTTCGAGCGCCTCGTGGTTCCCCGCGAGGAGCACCTCGTGCTCGCCCGTGATGTCGCCCGCGCGGCGCGCGTGGACGCCGACCTCGCCCGCCTCGCGGGGGGCCTCGCCCTCGCGGCCGTGGACGCGCTCGCTCGCGTCCTCGCGCGTCCCCTCGACCCGGTCGAGGAGGACCTTCGCGGTGCCGGAGGGCGCGTCGCGCTTCCCGTTGTGGTGCGTCTCCGTCAGCTCGACGTCGTACTCGGGGAGGTCGCCCACCGCGCTCTCGACGGCGTCGAGGAGCGCCTGCACGCCCCGCGAGAAGTTCGCGCCGACGAGGACCGGCGTCTCGGTGCCCGCCTCCTCCAGCGCCGCGACGTCGGCCTCGGAGAACCCGGTGGTCCCCGTGACGAGCGGAACGCCGTCGGTCGCACACGCCCCGGCGTACGCCACGGTCGCCTCGGGACCCGTGAAGTCCACGACGGCGTCCGGGCGTTCCTCGTCGAGCAGCGCCTCGAACTCCACGCTCGGGCGGACGGGGACGCCCTCGACGTGCTCGCCCTCCGCGTCGCGGTTCACCGCGAACGCGACGTCGAGCCCGCGCTCGCGCGCGACCGAGAGGACGGTCTTCCCCATCCGGCCGGTCGCGCCCGTGACGGCGACTCTCACTGTCCGCCCTCCAGTTCGTCGCGGAGCGTCTCCAGCGTCTCGCGGGTCGCCGGCGTCGCGCGCGAGAGCGGGTCGCGCAGTTCCGCGGGCCCGTACCCCCAGACGTCCATCGCCTCCTTCACCGGAATCGGGTTCGTCTCCGCGAAGAGCGCGCGGAAGAGCGGCCCGAGCTCGTGGTGGCGTTCGCGCGCGAGCGCGTACTCGCCGTCGAGGGCGTCGCCGACGAGCGCCGCCGTGCGCTCCGGGACGACGTTCGCGGCGACGCTGATGACGCCCGTCGCGCCGATGGAGAGCAGCGGGAGCGTCATCCCGTCGTCGCCCGAGAGCACCGCGAACTCCTCGTCGCGGGTGCGCTCGATGACCTCGGAGATGAGGCCGACGTCGCCGCTCGCGGCCTTGTAGCCCACGATGTTCTCGTGTTCGGCGAGCGCGACCGTCGTGTCGACGTCGACGGAGCGCCCCGTCCGCGAGGGGACGTTGTAGACGATCTGCGGGAGGTCGACCGCGTCCGCGATCCGTCGATAGTGGCGCTCCATCCCCGCCGGCTCGGGCTTGTTGTAGTACGGCGAGATGAGGAGCAGGCCGTCCGCGCCGGCGTCCGCGACGCGGCGGGAGAGCGAGACGGCCTCGTGGGTCGAGTTCGACCCCGCGCCCGCGATGACCGGGACGTCGACGGCGTCGACGACGGTGTCGACGACCTCGACGTGCTCGTCGTGAGTCAGCGTCGCGGACTCGCCCGTCGAACCCGCGGGGACGAGGCCGTCGACGCCCGCGGCCTCCAGGCGCGTTGCGTCGGCGGCGAGTTGGTCGTGGTCGATGCGGTCCGGGTCGTCCTCGAACGGCGTCGTCATCGCGACGAACGTGCCGGTCGTCGGTGGCGTGTGGGACATGTGTGTGGTGTGTGGTGACTGCGGGTGGGAGTAAAACGGTACGCGGTTCGCGGCCGCGGTGGCCCGAGACGGGACGCTACGCCCGCAGCGAGCCGACGAGCCCGCGTTTAGCGCGTTTGCGGTCGGCGAGACGCCCGCGCGTCCGGGCGCACGGGTCGGCGCCGACGCCGACGCTCACGGCGGCCGCAGAGCCCGTGAACGCGCGCGCCTCGGTCATACACGCACGTAGTGGGCCCGGCCGGCATAGGTCTGTCGCCGCGCGTCTGGCGAGGATTTATGCCGGCGCGGCCGACACCACCGGGACGATGCTCGTCCTCGGCGACGCCCACGCGATTGACCCCGCCCGCCGCCGGGCGCTCTTCGCCGCCTACCGCGCCGCCGACGAGTCCGTCGCCGTCCAGTGCGGCGACCTCGAATACTACGACCTCCCCGTGCCGACGCACTTCGTCGCGGGCAACAACGAGGACTTCGACGTCGTCGACGCGCTCCGCCACGGCCGCGTCCGCTCGCGCGACGTCGAGAACGCCCACCTGCTCGCGGGCGACGCCGTCGACGTCGAGGGCGTCCGCGTCGCCGGTCTCTCCGGCAACTACGCGCCGACGCAGTACGACAAACCGCGCTCCGCGCTCGTCGGCGAGCGCCGCCGGCACTTCGTCCGCGCGGACGTCGAACGCGCGAAGGCCCTCGACGACGTCGACGTCCTCCTCACCCACCAGGCCCCCCACGGAACGCCCGTGATGGAGGAGTACGACGTCGGCTGTCGGCACGTCGACGACCTCCTCGCGGCGCTCTCGCCCGACCTCTGCCTCGTCGGCCACCACCACGAACAC
This sequence comes from Halarchaeum rubridurum, assembly GCF_014647115.1. GTDB lineage: Archaea > Halobacteriota > Halobacteria > Halobacteriales > Halobacteriaceae > Halarchaeum > Halarchaeum rubridurum. The sequence goes on along the minus strand of NZ_BMOO01000005.1, from coordinate 32,583 downwards.
ACCGAGTCGACGGTCGGCGACACCCGCGTCGTCACCGTCGCGCCCGTCTGGGAGTCCTACTACACGCTCGACCCGGGGACGCTCGCGCTGACGCGTCACGAGACGCCCGACGCCTGAAGGCGAGCGACCGCTCGTGCGTCCCCGTCAGCGCGTACGCAGCGTGCGTAGCCTCTTTACGCCCGAACGGCGAAGCGGACGCCAACAGATGGCCGAGATACACCCCGCACAGCGCGTCGCCGTCCTCGCGGACGCGCAGAACCTCTATCACTCCTCTCACAGCCTCTACTCGCAGAACGTCGACTACGCGGGCCTCCTCGACACCGCCGTCGACGGCCGCGAGCTCGTCCGCGCCATCGCCTACGTCATCCGCGCGGACTCGCCCCAGGAGGAGTCGTTCTTCGAGGCGCTGCGCGACATCGGCTTCGAGGCGAAGATAAAGGACATCAAGACGTTCGGCGACGGGTCGAAGAAGGCCGACTGGGACGTCGGCATCAGCCTCGACGCCGTCACGCTCGCCGAGAAGGTCGATACCGTCGCGCTCTGCACGGGCGACGGCGACTTCTCGCGGCTCTGTCACCACCTCCGACACGAGGGGGTCCGCGTCGAAGTGTTCGGGTTCCGTTCGTCCACCGCCGACGAACTCGTCGAGGCCGCCGACGACTTCACCGACCTGGCGGAGCGACGCGAGACGGTGCTGCTCTAGACGGAGCGGCCGTCGCCGGCGGTACCGACGAGGAGCGAGCCCGCCGCGAGGCCGACGGCGGCGACCGCGCCGACGCCGAGCGTCATCGGACCCACGGTCGTCATCGTCAGCGTCGTCCACAGCAACAGCGCCGCCGCGACCACGAGGAGCGGCAGTCCCGCGAGCGTCTTCGTTTCCATCTTGCTCGCGTCTTGGGTCGCCCGGCACATAAGCCCACCTCTCCCGTCCGAAGGGTACATCCCGCCGTCGCGCGGAGGTGTCCCGCATGGAGGATTCGGAACGACGGACCCTGGGGACCATCGCGGACTACCAGTTCCGCGCGGGCGCCGGCGCGGCGCTCTTCCCCGACGACGAGACGTACGACGTCGACCGCTCGAAGTCCGGCCGCCCCCGACAGGTCTCGACGCGCGACGGCGAGCGCCTCGTCTCCCTCGGCACCGACGGGCGCTTCACGCTCGGCCTCGCGGGCGGCGAGCGCCTACACGACGCCCTCGGCACGCCCGCGTGCCGCGTCGTCGTCGGCGACGAGAGCGAGCCGTTCGTCCGCGAGGGGAAGAACGTCTTCGCCAAGTTCGTCGCGGACGTCGACCCCGAGGGCCGCGCCGGCGACGAGGTCGTCGTCGTCCACGAGGACGGCCGCCCGATCGCCGTCGGCCGCCTCGAACTCGACGCGGACGCCGTCCGCGACTTCGACACCGGGATGGCCGTCAAGATACGGGAGGGCGCGGGCACGCGATAAGCGCCGCCCGACGGGTCCGCACGGCCGGAGTGGTCCGAGGGGCGTCGAGCCACGGTCGCGACCCGCCCGCGACCCGTAGTGCTTTTGCCCCGGGCGACCGGAGGAATTGGCATGTTCGGAGGAGGCGGCGGGATGAACCCCCGGAAGATGCAGCAGATGATGGAGCAGATGGGTATCGACGTCACCGAGATAGACGCCGAGGAGGTCGTCATCACGACGACCGACGGGCGCGAACTCGTCTTCTCGGACGCCGACGTCACGCAGATGGACGCCCGCGGGCAGGAGACCTACCAGATTCTCGGTCAGCCCGAGGAGCGCGAGGCCACCGCGGCCGTCGAGTCCGGCGACGCCGACGCCGAGGCCGACAGCGACGAGCCCGAGATTCCCGACTCGGACGTCGAAATCGTCGTCCAGCGGACGGGCGCGAGCGAGGAGGAGGCCCGCGCGGCGCTGAAGGGCGCCGACGGCGACCTCGCGACCGCCATCGCCACGCTGGAGTGAGGGCGTTCCTCCTCGTCCGGGACGACCGCGAGTTCCTCTGCCACCCCGGCGAGGAGCTCCACACGGACCTCGGCGTCGTCGACGTCCCCGAGGACCCCGACCCCGGCGACGTCGTCGAGACGCATCTCGGCGAGCCCTTCACCGTCCGCTCGCTGCGCGGCCCGGACCTCTTCGACCACCTCGAACGCACCGGCGCACCGATGATGCCGAAGGACATCGGCGTCGTCGTCGGCGAGACGGGCGCGGCCGCGGACGACCGCGTCCTCGACGCCGGGACGGGGACGGGCGTCCTCGCCGCCTACCTCGGTCGCCTCGGCGCGGACGTCCTCACCTACGAGGCCCGCGCGGAGTTCGCCGAGGTCGCCCGGGAGAACATGGCGCTCGCCGGCGTCGCGGACACCGTCGAGGTCCGCGCCGGCGACGTCACCGAGGAACTCGACGACCTCGGGACGTTCGACCTCGTGACGCTCGACACCGCGGACGCTCCCGAGGTCGTCGCTCGCCTCGACGACCACCTCGTCTCCGGGGGGTTCGTCGCCGTCTACTCGCCGTTCGTCGAGAACGCCCGCGCGAGCCACGAGGCCGCCGTCGAGGCCGGCCTCGCCGACGTCGACACGGTCGAGACCATCCAGCGCGCGATGGACTTCGACGACCGGGGCTCCCGGCCGAGCACGCGCGGCGTCGGTCACACCGGCTATCTCACGTTCGCGCGCAAGCCGTAGGCCGAGAGCCGCGGTGCGGTCGTCGCGTCCCCGACCGCGACGAGCCGCCCCGCCGCTCGCAGTGTTTCGTGGCAGTTCGTGCCCCAGCGGGTCGCGAAGCGACCCCGAGTCGAGAAAGGAGTTAGTTGTCGTCTTCGCGCCAGCGGTGTTCGCACTCCGTGCAGATGAAAAAGCGCGTCTCGGACTCGTCGGCGCTCCGAATCTGCTGCATGTAGTAGTAGGCTCGGTCGTTGCCACACTCCGGGCAGAAGGTCTTCGTGGAGGGGAGCCCGCGGTCCTCGGCGTCCGAGACGTCGACTATCTCCGTCTCCTCTTGGCCCTCCGTGACGGTGTACTGCGCGGCGTCGCCCTTCGGTTGCTCGTGGCCGCAGGACGTACACACCCAGAAGTCGTCCTCCGCCCGCATCATCGAGCCGCATTCGTCGCAGAATTCCATGCTCCCTCCGTAACCGAGCCGTCCCTATAAGCCTCCGGTGTTCGGCGCCGTCACCCCTCGCCCTCCGACTGGCCGGGTTCGCCGACGGCCTCCGTCGGGAGGTTGTTGCGAATCGAGGCGGCGAGCGACGCGGGGTCGTCGAACACCTCCTCCTCGATGCGCTCGACGACGTCCGCCGCGGTCTCCTCGCCGTCGGCGTAGACGAGCACGATCCCTTCGACCTCCGCCACCGCGTTCTGCTTGCTGAGCGGGTACGGGAGCCCTTCGAGGGCGTCTTCGAGGTCCTTGAGTTTCACCCGTTCGGTCATGGCTTCGGATACCGTCGGCCGCTCCTTAACTGTTTGTCGCACTCGCCGACGCCGGACGACGCCGTCGCGCGCCGCTCGTGGGTCACGCTACTCACGGTTTCACCGTTCGCTTCTCCGCGGCGGCTCTGCCGCCGCGCACTACTCGCGGGTCGTTCCTCCCCGCTCGCTTTCTGTGGGCCCTCACATTCGTTCGGCCCCACGCTACTCACGGTTTCACCGTTCACTCCTCCGCGGCGGCGGAGCCGCCGCGCGCTACTCGAACGCCGGCTCTCGCTCCTCCAGGAAGGCCGCCATCCCCTCGCGCTGGTCGTGCGTCCCGAACAGCGACGCCCACGTACGCCGCTCGAAGTCGAGTCCCGCACCGAGGTCGGTCTCGTGGCTCTTCGTGATCGCCTCCTTCGCGGCGGCGAGCGCGAACCGCGGGCGCGCGGCGAGGTCCGCGGCGAGGTCCGCGACGTACTCGTCGAGCTCGTCGTGCGCGACGAGGTCGCCGACGAGGCCGAGGTCGTAGGCGTCCTGCCCGTCGATTCGGTCGCCGAAGTAGATGAGCCGGCGGGCCGTCTCGTCGCCGACGAGCCGCGGGAGACGCTGCGTGCCGCCCCATCCCGGGACGATGCCGAGGTCCGTCTCGGTCTGCCCGAGGATGGCGCTCTCCGCGGCGACGCGGAGGTCGCAGGCGAGCGCGAGTTCGAGGCCGCCGCCGAGGGCGTAGCCGCCGATGGCGGCGACGACGGGCGCGGGGAACGTCTCGATGGCGCGCGTGACGTCGTGGCCGAGGTCGGCGTAGGCGTGCGCCTCCGCGGGGCCGTACTCCGCCATCTCCGCGATGTCCGCGCCCGCGGCGAACGCGTCGTCGCCCGCCCCGCGGAGCACGACTGCGCGGGCGTCCGCGGCCTCGGCGTCCGCGAGCGCCGCCAAGAGCGCGTCGAGCGTCGCGCCGTCGAGCGCGTTCAGCCGGTCCGGGCGGTCGATGGTGAGCGTCGCGACGCCCGCGTCGTCGACGTCGAGCCGAACGGAATCGGTCATGGTGGCGTGGACGCGGAGGCGACCCATAACGATGGGGGCGACGCGGCGAACCGACGCCGGAGGGGAAACGGCGAAATAGGGCCGCCGAATACGCGGGACCATGACCCTCTCGGAGGAGGCGGCCGAGCGCCTCGCGGACATCGTGGAACTCCAGCCGACGAAGAACAAGGCTCTCCAGGACCGCTGGGGGATGGAGTCGGGGAGCGACGTCCACCAGTACCTCGAATCGGAGCTGAAGGAGTACTACTACCGCGACGAGGACAGCCTCATCCGCGCGACGGCGGAGGCGCGCGCCATCGTCACCGGCGAGGAACCGGAGGAGTTCGAGGTCCACATGACCGACTTCGAGCGCCTCGTGTTCGCCGTCGCGCCCGGCCCCGAGGAGGAGTCGGCGAGCGTCGTCAACGTCCTCCACCGCCTCCGCGAGGCGCACGGCGACGACCTGGAGACCGACGACGGCGATGAACCCGGCGCGAAGGACGTCCGGCGCGCCCTCCAGGCGCTCAAGCGCAAGGGCGTCGTCGAACTCATCTACCGGACCGTCCCGACGTTCCGCCTCGCCGTCGAACGCGACGCCGTCCTCCTCGACGAGGACTGACGCCGTCGCCCGAGTCGGCGCTCACGCGTCGCCGTCGCGTTCGTCCAGTCCCGGCCGTCGACGCCGTCGCCGGCGGTCGAGGAGGCGTTTCACCGTCTTCCCCGGCCCGCCCTCGATTGGCCACCCGCGCTGTCGCCACCCCGGGGGTTCGGGCGAGAAGTCGGGACACGACCCCGAGCACTCCGCGGCGGTCTGCTCGCGGCCCTTCGCGTGACAGTACGGGACGTCTCCCTCCTCGGCCGCGCGCAGGTCGAACGCGCGGCAGTCCGGGCGCATCGTGTCGGCGTACGCGCGCCACCCGCGGCCGTAGGCGCGCTCGGCGAGACGGGCGCGCGTCTCGCGTTTCTCCGCCGGGTCGACGTACTCGAAGGCCGTCGGGTCGCCGCGGTCGGTGACGCGGACGCCGGTCGCGTCCGGGTCGAGCGTCCGGGGGTGCCACGCGACGTCGACGGCCAGCGCGTCGCGCTCGCCCGCCTCGGGGTCCCGTCCTTCGTCCGTCGCGTCGTCCGCCGCGTCGTCGCCCGCCCCGACCGTCAGCACGCCCGCGGCGTTCGGCATCTCCGTGACGAGCGCGCGGGTCGCGTCGGCGCGCGTGGCGACCCACACCTCGTCGGCGAGCCCGAGCGCGACGTCGCGTTCGAGTTGTGCGGCGAGGGCGCGCGCGGCCGAGGCGTCGAGGTCGGGTTTGTTCTCGACGGCGACGACCCGGCGCACCCAGTCGGGGTAGGGAGCGACCCGGCGTATCTCGATGCGGTTCGCGCGCTTGCGCTCGTCGAGGACGCCGCGGGCGCTCGCGCGGTGGATGGCCTCGCGGACGTAGCGCCACGGGTAGCCGGGGTCGGGGAGCGCGTCGCGGTAGTACGTCCAGTCGGCCGGGGCGTGCCGGACGACGTCGAGGAGGTCGGCGTCGAGTTCGTCGGCCCCGAAGGCGGCGCGTGCGCTGAGTCCCGCGGGGTCGGCCTCGACGATGACGGTGTCCCAGCGCCGCCGCCGAGTCCCGAGTTGGCGCGCGACGAGCACGCGGCTGTCGGGGTCGGCGGGCTCCCAGTGTCGCTCGGCCCACGCGCAGACCCGGAGTTCGAAACCGAACTCCGCGCCGGCCATCTCAGAGGTCCGTCTCGTCGAGGAACTCGTGGGCGTCCTCCAGGATGTTCCGGGGGCCGTCCTGCGTGATGGTGTTCAGTGCCTGTTCGTAGTCGCGCCATTGGAGGTCCGAGTGCTCGTTGGAGAGTTCGGCGGAGGCCTCGAAGGATTTCGCGATGAAGAGATGGACCGTCTTGTGGATGCGGTCCCCGTTCGCTTCGAAGACGTAATCGTAGTCGTCACGAAAGCCGTCGATGAGGCGGAAATCGGCGATTCCGGCCTCCTCCTGCACCTCCCGGATGGCGGTCTGTTGGAGTTCTTCGTCCCCTTCCACGCCGCCTTTGGGGAATTCCCAGTCCCCGGGGCGGCTCTTCAGAAGGAGGTACTCGCGCCGGCCCCGGGTGTCCCGGAAGAGGATGGCACCGGCGCTCGTTGCTTCGACCGTCATTACGTCCATTAAATCGGCGGCGGATTAAGAGAATGTCGGAGACTGCCGGCGAGACGGTCGCGGCGCACAACCACGCCGTTTTTGAGGGTGGACGTCGTCGTGTACGGTTACGCGCATCCCAGCCATGACTTTCGTCACAAGCCTCACTCTGGAGAGCGGGGACCGAGCGGCCCTCGACGGCGTCGTCGAGGACATCCGCGACACGGTCCGCCGCAAGGGCGCGGAGCTCAAAGGCCCGCACTCCGAATCGCCGACCCAACACTTCGTCCCGCAGTACAAGCGCCTCGACGGCGAGCGCGACACCTTCGACGCGTGGAGCTACACGGTGTATCGACGCCGCGTCGAGATTCGCGGCGCGGACGAACTCGCGCGCGACATCATGTCCTGGGACTTCCCGAACAGCGTCCACGTCACCGCCGACATCGAACGCGTCCAGCACGTCGGCTCCCCGGCGTAACTCCCCCCTCTCCTACTGCCGCAGAAAACCGACCAGCGGCGGCCACGGTGGCCACGGCGGCCGCCGTGTGTAGCTCAGTACGTCGACTCGCCGACCGTCCGCAGGTAGTCGACGTCGCCCGTGTGACTCGACTCGTCGAAGTCGCTGACGCGCACCGCGATCTTCGTCCCCTCGCGGACGCCGTCGGGCGCGCCGTGCACCGTCAACACGGTGTCGCCGACGCGGGCGCGCACGCCGCCCTCGGCGTCGGTGACGAACACCGCGAACTCCTCGCCCTCCGCGAAGCTCGGCGTGCTGGTGCGGAACGACCAGCCGGCGGTGAGCTTCGTCCAGTTCATACGCGACTCACCTCCTCGGACTCGCGGTCCGGCACGTACTCCAGGCCGAAGCCGGTGAGCGCGGCGACGAGGAAGACCGCGAAGAGGAACCAGCCGTGGAAGACGAACGGCACGACGTTCACGGGGCTGACGATCATCTCGGGGCCGTACTGCTCGACGAGCGCCGGCATCTGCGAGTAGCCGGCGAGGACGCCGCCCGCCCACGGGAAGATGTAGCCGAGCGCGGACGTGTTCGCGTCGAGGATGTTCGCCCGCCGGTAGCCGTTGATGTTGAACGACTCGCCGACGCGTGCGACGTACGGCGAGATGGCGATCTCGGCCGCGGTGTTGATGGTGATGGCGGCGTTGACGAGCGCCGTCCCGAGGACGAGCGTCGTCTCCGCGCGCCGGACCGAGGTCGCGGCCGTCGAGAGCAGGAAGTCCTGAATCGCGTCGAACGCCCCGCCGCGGATCATGATGCGCGCGCCAGCGACGATGAGGAGCGTGAGGACGATGAGCGGGAAGAACCCGGACGCCCCGACGTAGAGGCTGCCGCCGACGCCCGCCGCGGTGTCGGGGCCCGCCATCGAGAGGACCGGGAGCCACGTGAACGCCTCGGCGAACGGCGCGTTCGCCGGCGCGACGAAGGAGAGCATCCCGTTGAGCGATTCGAGGCCGAGGACGAGGTTGGCGACGATGGCGGTGAGGATACCCCACGTGATCGCCTCGACGATGTGGCGGCCCCGAACGGCCGTGTAGATGACGACGCCCATCGAGACGAGGTGGACGAGGCCGACGGGGTTGCCGTCGGGGAGCGCGCCGTTCCCGGCGCCCGTCGTCATCGTCGCGCCCGCGATGAGGTAGGCGACGAACGCGAGCGCGGCCGCCGTCACCGCGTACTTGAAGCGCGAGGCGACGACGCCGCCGATGTCGGCGTCCTGCGTCACCGCGCTCACGATGGTCGTGTCGCTGACCGGCGCGAGGTTGTCACCGAACGCCGCCCCGGAGAGGATCGCGCCGAACATCAGGACGGGGTTCGCGCCGAGGAGCACCGTCGCGGGGAAGAACGTCGTGACGAACGTCACGGCGGTCCCGTAGCCCGTCCCGATACCCGTGGCGAGCAGCGCCGCGAGGATGAACGTCACGGCGGGGAGGATGGCGAGGAGCGTCGCCTGCGACACCGGGAGCGACTGGGCGACCCAGACGAGGCCGGTGACGAACCCGCCGTCCTGGAGGAGCTGGGCGAACATCCCCGCCCAGAGCCACGCGACGATGGCCGTCGCGGCCACGCGCTGGGTCATCCCCTCGAAGATCGCGTTCGCGTACGCCGACCAGTCCCCCTTGGCGAAGAACAACCCGACGACGAGCGCGACCAGCATCCCGATGACGAGCCCGGTCGTGTCGCCGATCCCGAACAGGCCGCTCTGTACAACCGCCCACAGGACGAAGACCCCGAGGGGAATCGCGCTCGCCGCGGCCCCGCCGTGGAACTCCAGGTCGGGCCCGGACGAACCCGCCATGTCGAGTTCCGCCTCGACGTCCCCGGGGGTCTCGTCGTCGTTCGTGTGACTCACGACTCACGTCTGTGCGTTCGGTGAATAAATAGCCTCGGAACGACACGAACCCGGTCAGCGTTCGCGTCCGTCGCGCACGTCTCGACACCGTGGCGGCCGGGTCGGGGTCGAAGTCGGCGTGGACGGCCGGCGACGGTCGCGGCGAGCGCGACGGGCGTCGCGTCCCGTTCGCCGTCGGACGGTTCGAGCGCCCGGTTCAGTACCCCTCTCGGTTCACCCTCAGTATTTCGCGTCCGCGCCCGTGACCTCGTAGACGTCGTCCATGATGTCGTCGCGGCGGGCCTGCCAGCGTTCGAGGCCGTCGGGGCTCGACGGGTAGGCCTCGTAGTGCTCGAGGAGGCGGTCGGCGACGCGCTTCGTCTGGTACATCTGGTATATCTGCCCCCAGTGGCCGAAGCTCTTCGCGGCAACCTTCGCGGCGAGGCCGACGCCGAAGCTCGACGTCCCCGCGTAGAGGGCCTCGCTGAGCTGTTTGCCGGGGAGGCTGGCGAGCAGGCTCATCAGGTCGTCGACGTCGACGGCCGTCGAGAGCACGTTGTAGACGTCGAGGGCGGCGTAGCGCGCGCCGAAGTGGTCCATGACGCGCTCGTTGTACGACCAGAGGGCGGCCTCGCCGTGGACGCCGTCTTCGAGGGCGTCGATGGCGGCCTCGGCGGCGTACTTCCCGGCGTAGGCGGCACCCGCGATGCCGCCGCCCGTCGTGGGGTTGACGTGGCCGGCGGCGTCGCCGACCGCGAGGTAGCCGGGGTGGGTCGCGGAGTCGTAGGGCCGTCGGGTCGGGAGCGCCGCGCCGAGTTTGTCCTTCACTTCCGCGCCCGCGAACTCCGCGCGGTTGCGGAGGTCGCTCTTGAGGTCCTCGACGAGGTGCATCGGCTCCTCGTTCATCTGGAAGCCGAGGCCGGCGTTTATCTGCGTGTCCGTGCGCGGGAAGTACCAGAGGTAGCCCGCGGCGCGCTCCGTCGGCTTGAAGACGAGGGCGTCGTCCCACTCGACGGGCTCGGGGACCTCGACGATCTCCCGGTAGGCCGAGCAGAACTGCGAGTAGTCGACGTTCGTGTCGAAGGTCGACTCGGAGAAATCGACCGTGTCCTGGAGGAGCGAGAGCGACCCCGCGGCGTCGACGACGAACTCGGCGTCGTACGTGACGGCGTCGCCCTTCCGGGTCGCCCGGACGCCGGTGACGCGGCCCGCGCGGTCCTGCTCGACGTCCTGGACGACCGTGTCGTAGTGGAACGCGACGCCGGCCTCGCTCGCGCTCTCGATTATCCGCTTGCCGTACTTCCAGCGGTCGATGACGGCGAGTTCGCCGGGAATCGGGATTTCGAGGACGGTGTCCTCCTGGGGAATCTCGAAGCGGCCGTGGTCGACGCCGGTGTTCGTGAACGCCGGTTCGAGTTCGGTCTTCGGGATGGCGTCCGGGAAGTTCGCCGCGCCCTTCAGGGCGTCACCGCAGGCGATGTGGCCCGCCTCGTCGGCGTCCTTGCGTTCGACGACGACGACGTCGTAGCCCGCCTTCGCGGCGGTCGCGGCGGCGTAGCACCCGGACGTGCCGGCACCGACGACGACGAAGTCGAACTCGTGGGTGGTCATACCGCGGTGATTGTGACGGGCCGTGAAAACTCTTTACGGACGTTCTGGACGCGAATCCGTCGCCACTCGGGCGACACGGCGCGCGATAAAGAGTTTTACCGGCGCTCACCGAACGCCGTTCTATGACCGAACACACCGTCGAGTTCGTCGGGCGCGACGAGACCATCGAGGTCTCGGAGACCGAGACGATCCTGAAGGCCTGCCTCCGCGAGGGGATAGCTCAGGAGTACTCCTGTCGCGTCGGGATGTGTCTGGCCTGCTCGGCCGAGGTAATCGAGGGCGAGGTCGCCCAGCCGGCCGCGCGCGGCCTCAGCGAGGCGGAGGCCGAGGACTACTGTCTCACCTGCATGGCGCGTCCCCTCTCCGACCTGAAGATCGAGCGCGGCAAATACCCGCCGAGCGTCGAGACCGACGCCGCCGATATCGATGCGGACGGTCCCGTCACCACCGCGGACGACTAGGGCGTCTTCGACTCAGAGGTCAGGCGCGGGCGCGGCCTTCTGGAGGGCGGTCTCCGCGACGTTCCCGCCGTAGTCCGCGCAGCGCGAGAGCGAGTCCACGACGAGCCCGAGGTGTTGGGCCTCGCGGGGTTCGAGGTCGCGCAGGAGGTCGTCGAGGGCGCGGGCGTGCTCGTCGATCCCGAGGACGGACTCGCGCGTGCGGTTGGCGAGTTCGGTCGCCTCGTCGCGCTCCTCGGCGAACAGCGCCTCCATCGCGGTGTCGACGATGTCCGCCGCGTCGTCGTGCAACTCGCCGAGAGCCTCGGCGGCGTCCGCCGGGACGGGCTCGTCGAGTTCGAGGGCGACGTTCGCTATCTTCGCCGCGTGGTCGCCGATGCGCTCCAGCTGGCGGGCGCTGGAGTGGTAGTCGAAACACGTCTCGCGCGTCACGCCGATCTCCTGGGCGGTGCGCGGCGAGCGCAGCGACCCCCGGAAGATGCGCGAGACGACGAACCAGAGGCGGTCCACGTCGTCGTCGCGCTCGATGACGTCCTCGGCCATGTCGTGGTCGTTCTCGCGGAGTGCGGTGACGGCGTCGTCGAGCATCGAGAGCGCGATGAGACGCATCCGTCGCACGGCGTTGTGCACGGAGAGCTCGCTCGAATCGAGGAGGTCCTGCACGACGATGCGGTCGCTCGTCTCCTCTAAGACTTCGAGGCCGACGAGGCCCTGCGTGGCGTTGCGGACGACGCGGCGCTGGTCGGACGTGATGCGACTCGCCTCCAGGACGAGGACGTCGAAGCCGCTCACGTACATCGTCATCACCGTGCGCGTGAGCGCGTCGCCCTCCATCCCCGTGATGTCGAACGTGCCGCGCTGAGTCTCGTCGTCGCTCACCGGGGAGAGCAGCAGGGAGCCGCTGTCCGGGTGGAAGGCGATCTCGTCGCCGGCGCTGACGTCGTGGTCGCGCGCCCAGTCCTTCGGGATCGAGACGGTGAACGTCGAGCCGCCCGTGACCTGCACCTTGCGGCGTTCCATACTCGTGGGTCAGGGCACGCAACCATAAATCTACGCGTATCTATATACTCATTATCCGCCGCGCCAATCGAGGGACACAACGGTACCAAACCACCACACGTGAGCGTCTCTCGGCACTTCAGTCCGTCTCTCGGGTATCGACCCTCACGTACTCCTATCGTTCACTACCAAGAACTATATAGAAACAATAGTAGAGTATTTATTTGGGGATGGAGTTTCGTCCGATGATGACGAAGCAGCTCAAACGCTTCGGGGAGAGCGTCTCGCGGCGCAAAGTACTCGGCGGTATCGGCGTCACGGGGGCCGCTGCCCTCGCCGGCTGTGGGGGCAACGGCGGCGGGTCCTCCGAGGAGACGAGCACGACGGAGTCGACGAGCACGTCCGGCGCCGGGTCCGACTCCGGGCCGCTGACCGCGGGTGGCTCCTCGACGGTCTACCCGATCACGTCCGACGCGTCGTCCGTCTGGAACTACAACCCGCCGGCCTCCGACACGGAGTACTGGCCGGCCAGCGAGTACGGCATCGACACGGACGAGGCGATGGCCGACTACTGGGCGGGCCTGTACGGCTTCGAGGCCAGCGGTAGCGGGAGCCCGCCGTTCAAGGTCTCCGTCGGCCTCAGCCACTCCGGCGTCGGCCTCACGAAGGTCATGCAGGAACAGGTCGACATCGGCGACGCCTCCGCGCCCGTCGAGGCCGAGCTCGAAGACGTCGACTACGACAAATTCGTCGACCACGTCGTCGGCGTCGACGCACAGCCCATCGTCGTCTCGCAGCACCTCTACGAGAACGGCGTTCAGGGCCTCAACGCCGAGACCGTCCGCGCCATCTACCAGGGCGAGATCACGAACTGGTCGGAGGTCGACGGCTACACGGGCGACGACATGGAGATTCAGGCGGTCGGTCGCTCCGTCGGCTCCGGCACCGACACCTCCTTCCGCGTCAACATGCTCGGCAGCGCCGACGCGGAGATGCCCGGCGTCGACGTTCGTCGCGGCGAGAACCAGCAGGTCGCCGCGACGGTCAAGAACTCCGACAACGCCATCGCGTACATGGCGCTCGCGTTCGTCTCCGATCAGGTCCCGGCCATCTCGCTCACCTTCGAGGGGACGACGTACACGCCCGGCGAGAACCTCTCCGATAAGGGCTACCCGCTCTCGCGTGACCTCCACTGCTACACCTACGAGGGCACCTCCAACAAGGAGGCGGCGTTCCTCCGGATGCTGATCCACGACTTCGGTCAGGGGCAGTACGTCGAACCGGCCGGCTACGCGACGCTCTCCGACAGCCGGCAGGAAGAGGAACTTTCAAAGCTCCCCGACCCACAGTAACGCTCACGGTACAGCATGTCCGGAGCATCCACTACGCAGGCGATTAGCCGGTCGTTCGGCGAACTGGACTGGCCGGCGCGCATCGCCGGGCTGGTGGGTGCGCTCTCACTGATCGCGGCGTTCGCCGCGTTCATCGTCGAGCCGGGGGCCGTCGTTTTCCCCGCGCTCGTCTTCGTCGCCGTCGCGCTCTACGGCTGGTTCGCCCACCAGGCCGAAACGGCGCGTTCGCTGACGTTCCTGGCGACCGCCTCGACGCTCGTCATCCTCGGCGTCATCACCGTCTACCTCTTCGTCAAGGCCGTCCCCATCCTCCGACAGATGGGCGCGTCGCTCCTCACGAGCGCGGTCTGGGACGTCCACGGCGGTCGATACGGGCTCGTGACGATGATGTGGGGGACGCTCGTCACCACCATCATCGCCACGCTCGTCTCCGCGCCGCTCGGCGTGGCCGGCGCCGTCTTCATCAGTGAGATCGCACCGAAATCAGTCCGAGAAGCAGTCAAACCGGCCATCGAACTCCTCGCCGGAATCCCGTCCATCGTCTACGGCTACATCGGGTTCGTCGTCATCAACTCCTACATGATGGACCTCTTCCGTCTCCCGACGAACGGGAGTCTGTTCATCGTCGGGCTCGTCATCGGCGTGATGGCGCTCCCGACCGTCGTCTCCGTCTCCGAGGACGCCCTCAACGCCGTCCCGAACGCGATGAAGGACGGCTCCGTCGCCCTCGGCTCGACCGACTGGCAGACGACGAAGAGCGTCTCCGTGCCCGCCGCTATCTCGGGCATCTCCGCCGCCGTCATCCTCGGCGTCGGGCGCGCGCTCGGCGAGACGATGGCCGCCACGGTCATCCTCGCCAATGTCACGCAGCTGCCCGAGCCGCTCTACGACGTCTTCGGGAACACCATCACGCTCACGTCCGCCATCGCCAGCCAGTACGGCGTCGCGGCCGGGCGACCCACGCAACTCTCCGCGCTGTTCGCCGCCGGCGTCGTCCTCTTCGTCGTCGTGCTCGCGCTCAGCGTCGTCTCGCAGACCATCGAGCGCCGGATGCAACAGACGCTCGGGGGTGACCAATGAGCGAGTCCGGCGGTGCCAACCACGACCGCGCGAACATCGTCACCGAGACCTCCGGCGTCGACCGGCTCGCCGGCGTCCCGGCCGTCTTCGGTGCCGTCGCGTTCGTCGTCGGCTGGGCCATCGTCTTCCGCTGGGTCCACGTCACCGACGTCCTCGCGGGCGTCACGTACGCGACGCTGCTCTCCGCGGGTCACGTCCTCGCCGCCGTCGTCCTCTGCGCCGTCGGTGTCCTCTCCACGACCGGCGTCGTCGACACCGACCCCGACGACTCCACGGGGCTGTTCACCGCGCTCGCCTTCGGCGCAATCGCGTTCGTCGGCGTCGGGCTCACGGCCTCGCAGACGTTCGACACGGGCGCGGGCGTGTGGCTCCCCGCCAGCGTCGTCGCCCTCGTCCTCGTCACGGTCGCGGTTCTGAGCGTCCCCGAGGACCTCGGCGTCACCCTCCCCGTCGCGGCGTTCGAGCTCGTCGTCGGGCTCGCCGTCCTCACCGACGTCATCGGCCCGTCGTGGACGTGGAGCCCGCACGGGTTCTCCGCGTCCTTCGTCGGCCCCATCGCCATCGCGGCGTTCGCCATGGTCGGCAGCCTCCTCTGCGTCTGGGCCGGGACGAACGCCTCGCAGGGGTTCGGCTCGCGTGGCCGCGAGCTCGGTGCGTACTCCCTCATCTCCACGTACGCGGCCGCGCTCCTCGCCATCCTCGTGCTCCTCATCGTCTTCGTCGTGCAGAACGGCATCGACCAAGTCCTGAAGGGAGCCCAGCTCTGGCCGTTCAAGCTCCCGTTCGTCCTGAACGGCTACGGGCTCCAGTACGACGTCAACGGGATATTCCCGGCCATCGTCGGCACCGTCTGGCTCGTCGTCGGCGCGGTCGTCTTCGCCGTCCCGCTCGCGGTCGGCGCGGCCGTCTACCTCACCGAGTATGCCGACCAGGGCCGCTTCACCCGAATCGTCGAGACCGCGACGAACGGCCTCTGGAGCACGCCGAGCATCGTCTACGGTCTCTTCGCGTTCGCGTTCCTCTTGCCGCGCATCCAGAACAACGTCACGCTCCTCACCGGCCAGCTCGTCCTCGGCTTCATGCTCCTCCCGCTCGTCCTCATCACGAGCCGCGAGGCCCTCCAGAACGTCCCGGACGAGTACCGCGACGCCAGCGCCGCGCTCGGCGTCACGCAGTGGCAGACGATTCGGAGCGTCGTCCTCCCCGCCGCCATCCCCGGTGTCCTCACCGGGGTCATCCTCGGCGTCGGCCGAATCGCCGGCGAGACCGCCCCGATCCTGCTCGTGCTCGTTCGCGAACCGTTCTCCGCGTCCGCGCCGAGCGTTATCGGCTCCTTCCACTTCACCGCGAGCGCGCCGTTCGTGACGAACGAGGCGCTGCTCAGCCCCGCGACCGCGCTCCCCTATCAGCTCTTCGCCGTCATCACCGCCGGCGTCGGCGCGAGCCAGGAATTCGGCTGGGGGACCGCGCTCGTCCTGCTCTGCGTCGTCATGTTCTTCTACGCGATCGGCATCACCACGCGCATCTACTTCAGGAGGAAGCTCCGCCAATGAGCCAGATGGAAACACAGACCACGACCGGAGAGACGGAAGAACAGATACGCGACGAGTGGCTCGAATACGACTTCGAGGGCGAGAGCGCCCTCTCCGTGGAGGACCTCGACGTCTTCTACGGGAACGACCAGGCGCTCCAGTCCATCAGCATGGACGTCCCCGAGAAGTCCGTCACCGCGCTCATCGGTCCCTCCGGCTGTGGGAAATCGACGTTCCTCCGGTGTCTCAACCGGATGAACGACCGAATCGACGCCGCGCGCGTCGAGGGCACCGTCGAGTTCGACGGCGAGAACATCTACGACGACGACGTCAACCTCGTCGAGTTGCGAAAACGCATCGGGATGGTCTTCCAGAGCCCGAACCCCTTCCCGAAGTCCATCCGCGAGAACATCTCCTACGGCCCGCGCAAACACGGCGACATCGACACGGGGCTCGTCGCCCGACTCCTCGGGCGCGACGACCGCGACGAGGAGGAGGAGCTCGTCGAGCGCTGTCTCCGCGGTGCCGCGCTCTGGGACGAGGTCCACGACCGCCTCGACGACAATGCCCTCGGGCTCTCCGGGGGCCAACAACAGCGCCTCTGCATCGCCCGCGCGCTCGCGGTCAGCCCGGACGTCCTCCTCATGGACGAGCCGGCGTCCGCCCTCGACCCCATCGCCACCTCGAAGATCGAGGACCTCGTCGAGGAGCTCGCGGAGGAGTACACCGTGGTCATCGTCACCCACAACATGCAGCAGGCCGCGCGTATCAGCGACCAGACAGCCGTCTTCCTCACCGGCGGCGAGCTCGTCGAGTACGGCGACACCGACCAAATCTTCGAGAACCCGCAGAGTCAGCGCGTCGAGGACTACATCACCGGCAAGTTCGGGTAGTCGAGACGTCCGAACGCTTTACAACACCCCACACACACCCCACACCCATGCCACGCGAAAGCTACCAAGCGCAACTGGCGGCCATGCAGGAGGACGTCCTCTACATGAGCGAGGTCGTCATCGACCGCCTCCGCCTCGCACTCGAAGCGATGGCGCAGAAGGACGAAGACGCGGCGACGGAGGTCATCGACGGCGACGACGAGGTCAACGACCTCTACCTCGAACTGGAGCAGGACTGCATCGACCTGCTCGCGCTCCAACAGCCCGTCGCCGGCGACCTCCGGCTCATCGCCTCCTCGTTCAAGATAATCACCGACCTCGAGCGCGTCGGCGACCTCGCGGTCAACCTCGGCGAGCACACCCTCGACTCCCGCCACGACATGTTCCCCGAGGTCGACATCCACGCCATCGGCGACCTCACCGTCGAGATGCTGGAGGACGCGATGGCCGCCTACGAGGCCCGCGACGACGAGGCGTGCTACGACATCGCGGCCCGCGACGACGAGCTCGACCGGCTCTGCGAGCGCGCCTCCCAGACCGTCGTCCGCGACCTCATCGAGACCGAACTCGACGCCGACGACAGCGAGGAGGAGGTCGAGGCGCTCATGCAGGACGTCTCCCGGATGCTCCTCACCGTTCGGGACCTCGAACGCGTCGGCGACCACGCCGTCAACATCGCCGCACGCACCCTCTACATGGTCGAGAACGACGAAGAGCTCATCTACTGACGCGGTTCTCTTCTCCCGGGCCGCCGACGCGGCCCGCCCGACACCCGTCGTGCCGACGGCGTTCGCCCGCCGCGTGCGCGCTACGCCTCGGGCGTCTCGAAGTAGGTCCCGCCACGGAGGTAGTCGACGCCGAAGGCGACGAGGACGAGCCCCGAGAGCGCGAACAGGCCGCGAAAGAGGAGTCCCTCGCCGGTGAGCGCGCCGAGACACATCGACGCGCCGAGGAAGACGTGGCCGACACCGACGAGGCGGAGCGCGCCGACGCGCTCGCGGATCGGGTTCTGGACGCCGCCGAGGAGTTCGAAGACGCCCGCGACGACGAAGACGGCGAGTTGGACGCCGGTGGCGCCGTCGAGCGCGGGCGCGCCGAAGACGGCGAAGAAGACGGCGGCGAGGGCGAGCAGGAACGCGCCGAGGTAGCCAAAGCGGCGGAACGTGAGAGCCATGGGCGTCCCTGCGTCGGCCGCACCCAAGTATCCACCTCCTCGCGGGCGCGCTCACGGCCGGACGCGACCGGCCGCGCGCCGTCGCGCGTGGACTCGCACGCGGTAGCGCGTACACGCCCTCAGGCGCGCGAAAACGAGCGTTTCGGGCCCCGAAAGGTTTAGAAGCCCGTCCGGCATATCGGGCAGTATCGACCCGCCGCGACGGCGGGACACCCACCGTGGAACTCATCATCACAGAGAAGGACAACGCCGCCCGTCGCATCGCCGACATCCTGAGCGAGGGCGGCACGTCCACAGAGCGCAGCGGGGGCGTCGACGTCTATCAGTGGGGAGGCCGCCGATGCATCGGCCTCTCCGGACACGTCGTCGGCGTCGACTTCCCCCCGGAGTACAGCGACTGGCGCGACGTCGAGCCGGCGGAGCTCACGGACGCCCCGGTGACGAAGACGCCGACGCAGGAGTCCATCGTGAACGTCCTCAAGCGCCTCGCGGGCGAGGCCGACTCGGTCATCATCGCCACCGACTACGACCGCGAGGGCGAGCTCATCGGCAAGGAGGCCTACGAACTCGTGCGCGAGGCGAACGCGGACGTCCCCGTCTCCCGCGTGCGTTTCTCCTCCATCACGGAGAACGAGGTGAAGTCGGCGTTCGCGGACCCGGACGACCTCGACTTCGACCTCGCGGCGGCGGGCGAGGCCCGCCAGATTATCGACCTGATCTGGGGGGCGGCGCTCACGCGCTTCCTCTCGCTCTCCGCCCGACAGGTCGGCGACGACTTCATCTCCGTCGGGAGGGTCCAGTCCCCGACGCTGAAGCTCATCGTCGACAAGGAGCGCGAGATCGAGGCGTTCGACCCCGAGGACTACTGGGAGCTCTTCGCCGACCTGGAGAAGGAGGGATCGACCTTCGAGGCCCAGTACTTCTACCGCGACGAGGACGACAACGAGGCCGAGCGCGTCTGGAACGAGGACGACGCGACGGCGGCCTTCGATGTCCTGCGCGAGGCCGCGACGGCGGTCGTCGAGTCCGTCCGGCGGCGCACCCGCACGGACGACCCGCCCGCGCCGTTCAACACCACGCAGTTCATTCGCGCCGCGAGCTCGCTCGGCTACGCCGCGGGCCGCGCGATGAGCATCGCGGAGGACCTCTACACCGCGGGGTACATCACCTACCCGCGGACGGACAACACGGTCTACCCCGACGACCTCGATCCAGCCGACCTTTTGGACGCCCTCTCCGCCCAGCGCGACTTCGCCGCGTCGGTCGAGCGACTGGAGGAACTCGACGAACTGGAGGCGACGCGCGGCGACGAGGAGACGACGGACCACCCGCCAATCCACCCGACGGCCGATTTACCCTCGAAGGGCGACCTCTCGGAGGACGAGTGGGAGGTGTACGAGCTCGTCGTGCGGCGCTTCTTCGCGACGCTCGCGGAGCCCGCCGAGTGGGAACACCTGCGCGTCGTCGCGGACGCAGAGGGAGAGCAGCTGAAGGCGAACGGCCGCCGGCTCGTCGAGGAGGGGTACCACGCGGTCTACCCCTACTTCGGGACCGACGAGAACCACGTGCCGGACGTCGCGGAGGGCGAGGAGCTCGCCATCGCGGACGCCCGCATGGAGGCCAAACAGACCCAGCCGCCTCGGCGCTACGGCCAGTCGCGGCTCATCGAGACGATGGAGTCGATGGGCATCGGCACCAAGAGCACCCGCCACAACGTCATCGAGAAGCTCTACGACCGGGGGTACATCGAGAACGACCCGCCCCGACCCACGCGGCTGGCGATGGCGGTCGTGGAGGCCGCGGAGGAGTACGCGGACCTCGTCGTCTCCGAGGAGATGACGGCCGAGCTCGAGGCCGACATGACGGCCATCGCGGAGGGCGAGAAGAACCTCGATTCGGTGACCGAGGAGTCCCGCGAGATTCTGGGTCGCGTCTTCGAGGCGCTCGACGAGTCGCGCGAGGAGATCGGCGAACACCTCCGCGAATCCCTGAAGGCCGACAAGCGCCTCGGCCCGTGCCCGAAGTGCGGGTCGGACCTGCTCGTGCGCCGGAGCCGGCAGGGGTCGTACTTCGTCGGCTGCGACGGCTACCCCGACTGTCGCTTCACCCTCCCGCTCCCCTCGACGGGCGAGCCGGTCGTGCTCGACGCCGAGTGCGAGGAGCACGGGCTCAACGAGGTGAAGATGCTCGCGGGGCGGAACACGTTCGTCCACGGCTGTCCCCTCTGTGCGGCCGAGGAAGCGGCGGAGACCGAGGACCGGATTATCGGGCCGTGTCCGGAGTGCGGGGAGAACGCCGCGCCGGAGGGAGAGCGAGGCGAAGGCGGTGACGCCGCCGGAGCGCACGGCGGCGAACTCGCCATCCGCAAGCTCCAGTCGGGGTCGCGCCTCGTCGGCTGTACGCGCTATCCGGACTGCGAGTACTCCCTGCCGCTCCCGCGTCGGGGCGACATCGAGGTTACGGACACCTACTGCGAGGAGCACGACCTCCCCGAGCTCGTCGTCCACGACGAGGGGAGCGACGAGCCGTGGGAGCTCGGCTGTCCGATCTGCAACTACGAGGAGTACCGGGCGCGCCAGGGCCTCGACGGAATCGAGGGAATCGGCCCGAAGACGAAGGAGAAACTCGCCGCGGCGGGCATCGAGAACCTCGACGACCTCGTGGACGCGGACGCGGAAGGCGTCGCCGAGGACGTCGAGGGCGTCAGCGCCGAGCGAGTCGAGGACTGGCAGGCGAAAGCGGACTGAGACTGAGCACGCGACCCCCGTGCGGGGGTCGCAGCACGGAACCGGAGGAAGCAGGGTAAGGCGCGCCGGCGCGCCCGGCACAGGTCACCGACTGCACGACGGGTGTCGCGTCGGTGGTCGTCGAACCGTCGACGTCGCTCAGTGACGGCTCACCTCCGTCGCGGGATGACGTTCGGGTGCCTCGCGGGCGAGCCGTCGATACGCGGGGTTCGGCGGTCGATACGACATCGGTCGGGGTGTGGTGCGGTCGGTGTGTGTCTCGTTCGACTCCATGGGTGGCGTCAGCGTGCCTCGATGTCGAGGCTCCCGCACGCCGGACAGTTCTCTCGCGGCGCCTCGTACGCCTGCCCGCAGAGCCGACATTCGAAGTCGTGATCCGTTGGGTCGGACAGGAGTTGCGTCGCGAGGTGTGTGATCGTAGCCATCGTCCTTCACGCCGTACTGTGTGCCACACCCACTAATAACTATCGGCTGTGCGTCCATCTATATTCGTCTATGTACGATGTACCACAGCATATTCGCTCAGAGAGTGTACGATTCGTTTTTTCTCTCGCGTATCTCCGGACGTTTCGGTGCTCATCTATTCGCGGTTGGGCCGTGGGCTTAAGCCCGCCGCGGCCCAACCTCGTCCCGATGCGGCTTGATGACTACGTCGAGGGGCTGAAGCCCGACGAGGAGTACGAGCGGCGGAAACTCGCGGCGGAGAAGTCCTACGCCATCACGGACTACCTCGACGACGCACGCGCCTCCTTCGAGGCCGTCAAACAGGGCGACTCGCTCTACGGGGCGACCGCCCCCTCGGTCTTCGTCGGCCGGTCGTCCTACCCGAACGTCTCCGCGGGCATCCTCTCGCCCGTCGCCGAGGAGTCGGAGGCCGACCCCGACGACTACGCGACGAGCGGCGCGTGGTACGAGCGCGGCCTCGGCATCGACAACGTCCTCCAGTACCGAACGGGCCTGCTCAACTCCCGTCGGTCGGCGGACGTGAACGTCGAGGACGTCTGGGACGGCTTCGTCGGCACCCAACGCGAGGTCGCCATCGCGGACCGGCCCGTGGACGTCGAGATCGGCCTCGCCTCGACGCCCGACTTCGACCCCGACCAGTACGCCCAGCCGACCGCGAACGCGCCGAGCGGCCCGAACGCGTCGGTCGACTCCGCCGACCTGACCGAGAATCCCCACGTTCCCCGCGCGGTCGAGAAGACCCTGGAGGACGACGACTGGCGCGCGCAGGGTGCGATGGTCTACCTCTACGAGCACGGCCTCGACGTCTACGACGTCAACCGCGTGCTCTCCGTCGGCGCGCTCGGGCAGGGCGAGAACCGACGGCTCGTCCCGACGCGCTGGTCGATCACGGCCGTCGACGACACGGTGGGCCAATACCTCCGCGGGCAAATTCGCGACGCGCCGAGCGTCGACGGCGTGGAGGTGCGACTGAACGAGTACATGGGCAATCGCTACTGGGTCGTCCTCGCGCCCGGACACTGGGAGTTCGAACTGGTCGAGATGAAGTCCCCGGGGAGCGTCTGGAACCCGGACCCCGGCGGGGACGTCTGGATGGCCGCGGCGAGCGAGGGGTACGAGGGGCGCTCGGGCTACGTCGAGGAGACCGCGGGCGCGTACTACGCCGCGCGCCTCGGCGTCCTCGAACACCTCGCCGAGCGGGGCCGACAGGCGAAGGCGCTCGTCCTCCGGGAGGTGAGCGACGACTACTGGGCCCCCGTCGGCGTCTGGCAGGTGAGAGAGAGCGTCCGGCACGCCTTCGAGCGCGAGGCCGCGGACGCCGAGACGCTCCACGGCGCGGTGCGCGACCTCGCCGAGCACCTCCCCGTCTCGCTCGGCGACCTCCGCCGGAAGTCGACGATGGTCGCCGGCCTCCAGACCGGGCTGAGCGACTGGGCGTAACGCCGTCAGGCCACGGGGGCGAGCGACCGAGCGGGGGGCGGGCGTAGAAGACTTACAACGGACGCCACGAGAGACACGGGTATGACCGCCCTCCACGCGCTCGCCCCGTCGCCCGCGCCCGCCTTCCTCGGCGGGCTGCCGGGCGGGCTGGAACTGCTCGTGATCCTCCTCATCGCCGCCGCGGTCTTCGGCATCCCGACGCTCCTCCTGCTCGGCGGCGGTGGCTACCTTCTCGCGCGCTCCGCGCGGCGCGACGAGCGGCTCGCGGAGCTCGAACGCGAGGTCGACACCCTCCGCGGGCGCGCCGGTGAGGACGGCGAAACCGGGAACGACGCCGGTGGAGACGGAGCCGGCGAGCGCGAGCGCGTCGGCGAGGGCGACGCCGACGAAGCCGTAGACGGCGACCCGGGAGGGGAGAGCTCCGGCGACGATACCGGCGCCGACGACGCGGCGTCGCGGGACGACGAGCGTTGACGCCACGCCGGCCCGCGCCGGGCACAGAGAGGAGTACCTTTGTGGGCCGCGCGCCAACCCCACGGTAATGTCACGTCCGTCCACGGCCCCCGACCGCGGGGCACAGGCGAAGACGGTCGCGCTGGCGGCCGGCGTCGGCCTCGGGGGGCTCGCCTTCGGGTTCGCGCTCACGCTCGTCGCGGCCGTCGCGGTCCAGACCGCGGGGTTCGCGCTCACGCCCTCGCTCTCCATCGTCCTCAGCGTCGTCCTCCTGCAGGGCGTCGCGTTCGGCACGGTCGCGTACGCCTACGCGAGGTACCGCGACGACCCGAGTCGCTTCATCACCTTCCGCGTCCCGTCGATCCGCGAGGTCGGCCTCGCCGTCGCGGGGTGGCTCGGCGCGCTCGGCGCGCTCGTCGTCATCAGCGCCGTCCTCCAGTCGACGAACGCGCCGACGGCGAGCAACGAGGTGGCGAACTACGGCCTCGAACACCCAGAGGTCCTGTTGGTGCTCGTCCCGCTCTCCTTCCTCCTCGTCGGCCCCGGCGAGGAACTGCTCTTCCGGGGCGTCGTCCAGGGAACGCTCCGGGAGCGATTCGGGCGCGTCCCCGCGGTCGTGCTCGCCAGCCTCATCTTCGCCAGCGTCCACTTCACGTCGCTCTCGGGCGCGCTCGCCGGCCGCGTCGTCACCATCGGCGCGCTCTTCGTCATCTCGCTCGTCCTCGGCGCTCTCTACGAGTACACGGGGAACCTCACCGTCCCCGCGCTCGTCCACGGCGCGTACAACGCGACGCAGTTCGGCCTGCTCTACGTCTCCATCGCGTACGGCGACGAACTCCAGCAGGCGACGGGTCTGCTCGGCTGAGAAAGGGACCTCGAACTCACTCGCACACCGTTCGTACACCGCTCGCGTCTCGCTCGACCGCGGCGTCCGTCTACGCGTCCGTCTCGTCCGCCTCGTCGCCCGTCGCTTCGTTCCCGTCAGCGTCGCCCTCGTCCTCGGCCGCGGCCACCTCGCCCGCGGGGACGGGGCCGTCGCCGACCTGTTCGCGGACCGTCTCGACGAACTCGCGGCGCGACTCGAAGTACGGGACGTCGGCGTGTGCGAGGATGTCCGCGAGGCGGCGAGGGCCCTTCGGCGTCCGGATGGTCGTCTCGCCGTCGCGGCGGACGATCTCGCTGCGCTGAATCCCCCACGTGAAGCGCGAGGCGACGCGCGCGAGCGGCGCGCCCTCGACGGGAGCGCCCGGACCGAGTTCGACCGCGGGCTCCGCCGCCTCCTCGTCGTCGTCTGCCATACGCGAGGTGTCGGTGGGCCGCCGATTAGGGCTTTCGGTGCGCGCGCCCGCGGGTCGGCGTCTGACGTACCGTTTTTACGCCCGGGGCCGTATGTGAGGGTATGACCAGCCTCGCGGACGCGTACCAGCGCGACGCCAACGGCGCGAGCCAGCGTCGCGTCTACGCCGGGACCGCGCT
The DNA here is from genome assembly GCF_014647115.1 of Halarchaeum rubridurum. Taxonomy (GTDB): domain Archaea; phylum Halobacteriota; class Halobacteria; order Halobacteriales; family Halobacteriaceae; genus Halarchaeum; species Halarchaeum rubridurum. The sequence continues at coordinate 8,012 of NZ_BMOO01000005.1, read as the reverse complement.
CTTCGGGGCGGGCGCGCTGCTCGTCGTCGCCGGCATCCTCGCCGGCGCGACCCACCTCGTGATGGGGCCGACGCCCTCGACGGCCGCGAAGTTCGCCGCGCGCGAACTCGGCCTGACGCTCGGCTGTCTCGGCGTTCCCGCCATCTTCGTCGGCGTCTTCACCGTCCTGCCGGCGAGCCGGTTCTACCGCGTCGCGGCCGCGGGCGGCGCGCTCGTCGCCGTCGCCGGCACGCTCGTCCTCCGCTACGCCTACCCGATGCGGTGGTACGCGGGCGGGGGCTCCGTCCCCTCGACGACGGCGCTCGCGGGCGCGCTCGTCTACGTCTTCGGTCTCATCGTCATCTTCTGGTGTCTGTTCACCGCCGTCGCCACGTTCAAGACCCGGAACGCCCCCGGCGGCACCGTCACCCTCACCGTCACCGAGGACGGCCAGACGAAGACCGTCGAGGTGCCCCGCGAGGACCTCGACGACGCGCGCGCCGCCGTCGCGGGCGACGACACCGGCTCCTTCGGCGGCGTCGGCGTCTTCGGCGGCGTCGAACGCGGGAGTCAGGACCACGGCCCCCAGCCGACCTCCGATGGGGGCGCGACGACGCCCGACGTCCGCGAGGTCACTGGCGAGCGCGGGAACGCGGGCGAACCGAGCCGGGAGTCGGGCGGAGCGGGGGCGAGCGCGGACGCCGACGTCGGACCCGACCGTTACTGCGGCAGCTGTACGCACTTCGACTACGTCCGCACCGACGACGACGACATCAAACCCTACTGCGGCCACCACGACGAACTCATGGACGACATGGACGCCTGCGAGGCGTGGACGCGCGAGTAGCTCAGAGCCCCGCCAGCCGCGTCTCGACGTCGTCCCAGTGACTCCCCTTCCAGTAGCGCTGGCCGCAGTCCGCACAGCGCCAGACGCGCGCGGCGTCGTCCGGGACGTGCTCGGGGTGTGGCGGCTCCGCGTCCACGAGCCGGCCGTTGCACGTGGCGCACCGATCCGGCTCGTCGGGGAGCGAGAGGTCGAAGCCCGACTCGGCGAGCTCGGCGAGCTGGTCGTCGACGCGCCGCGTCCGCAGGCGGACGCTCCCGGGCGTGCGCCGCGCGAGCTCCGCGTCGCGCGTGAGGAGCGTGCGGTCCTCGCGGGCCGCGATCTCGCGGAGCCGGTCGTCGTCCTCGACGCCCCGGTCGAGGGCGTAGGCGGCGTCGTAGCCGCACATCCGCAGGACGCGCGCGAGCTTCCCGAGCATGACGTCGAGCAACAGCGGCGTATCGTCGGGTCCAGCCATCAGTCGAGGAACGCCCGAAGCCCGTCGGCGTCGCGGGCGTTCAGGACGTCGCCGGCCTCGGCCCACCCGCGGCGGGCGGTGTGGACGCCGTAGGTGCGCTGGGCGTACTCCGCGGGCGAGTGCGCGTCGGTGTCGATGGCGATGGGCGCGCCGGCGTCGACGGCGGCGCGGACCGCGCTCCCCGGGAGGTCGAGACGGTGGTAGTTCGCGTTCACCTCCAGGGCCGTCCCGGCGTCCGCGGCCGCGGCGACGAGCTCGGCGGCGTCGAACGCCATCGCGGGGCGCTCGTTGATGAGGCGACCCGAGGGGTGGCCCAGCACGTCGACGTGCGGGTGCTCGACGGCCGCGACGAGGCGGTCAGTTTGATCACCGCCGTCGTCCCCGAGCGCCGAGTGCGGCGAGGCGATCACGAGGTCGAGGTCGGCGAGGACGTCGTCGCTCACCGCGCCCACGTCGCCGTCGGCATCGACGTTCGCCTCGACGCCGTGGAGGACCTCGACGTCGGCGTCGACGTCGTCGCTGAGGTCGGCGATTGCGTCGGCCTGCTCGCGGAGGTCGGCGTCGCTCAACCCGGAGTCGCCGAAGACGCCGGGGCCCTCGGCGTGGTCGGTGATGCAGACGTAGTCGTGGCCGAAGTCGGCCGCGGCCTCGACCATCTCGCGGATGGAGTGCCCGCCGTCCGACCAGTCCGTGTGGACGTGGAGGTCGCCCCGGAGGTCGTCCTCGGCGAGGAGGTCGGGGAGCGCCCCCTCGCGCGCGGCGTCGATTTCGCCGCGGTCCTCGCGGAGTTCGGGCGGAATCCACGGCAGGCCGAGCGCGTCGTAGACGGCGTCCTCGGTCTCGGCGGCGAGCAGGTCGCCGACGCGCTGCCCGTCGTCGGGGTCGTCGACGTCGGCGACATCGTCGGACGCGTCCGCGTCCGACTGGCCCGCAGGCGCGTCCCTGCGGATGTCGAAGACGCCGTACTCGTTGACCTTCTTGCCCTGCGCGATGGCGTGGTTGCGCAGCGTGACGTTGTGGGCCTTCGACCCGGTGAAGTACTGGAGCGCCGCGCCGAACTCGGCGTCGACGACGACGCGGAGGTCGACCCGGAGACCATCGACGCGCACCGAGGTCTTCGTCTCGCCCGTCTCGACGACGTCGCCGACGCGCTCCCAGTCGGCGAGGTGGGCGCCGACGCGCTCGCCGGCGTCGCTCGCCGCGAGGACGTCCACGTCGCCGTTCGTCTCGCGCCACCGGCGGATCGAGCCCGCGACCGCCGCGCGCTCGACGGCGTCGTGGGCTTCGAGGTGGGCGACGACGTCGTCCGCGAGGGGGCGGGTCTCCCCGAGGAGGGCGCGCTCGCCGGCCTCCCGGGCGAACGCGACGCCCTCGCGGATGTTCTCCTCGGTCTTCGCGCCGAAACCCGGGACCTCGCGGATGTCGCCGTTCTCCGCCGCGGCTTCGAGGTCGTCGAGCGTCCGGACGCCGAGCGCGTCGTAGAGCTTCTTGACGGTCTTCGGGCCGACGCCCTCCACGCGCGTCAGCGCGTCCATCTCGACGGGGAGGTCGTCGCGCGCTTCCTCCAACTCCTCGAAGGAGCCGGTCTCGACGTAGTCGACGACGTGGTCGGCGATTCCCTCGCCGACGCCGTCGATGTCCGCGACCGCATCAGGTCCCTCCGCGACGAGGTCCTCGACGGCCTCGGGGTAGTCCCGGACGTTGTCCGCCGCGCGCCGATAGACGTTCGGGCGGTAGTCGTCGTCCATCGCCTCCAGGAGGTCCGCGTACTCCTCCAGGACGGCGGCGACCTCGGCGTTCCGGCTCATCGCCGCCCCCCGCCGTGTCCGGCACCGCCGACGTCGCTCCCGCGGCCGCGCCCCCGCGAACTCCCGTCGTCGTGCCCGAGGGCCTTCTTCAGGAAGGTGTGCCAGCGCTTCGTGTCGGCGGCCTCCTTCGTCTCCATCTCGCGCTCGATGTCCGTCCCGGAGCCGAGCGATTCGAGGGCGTTGAGCGCGCGGTCGATGCCGATTATCTCGTCGGCGAGCGTCTCGCCCTCGGCGTAGTCGAGTTCGGCCGCCTCAAGGCGCTCGACGCGCTCGCGGCGGGCGCGCCGGAGAGTGCGTTTGGCGTCCTCGACCTCCTCCCGGCGCTCGGGGGGAATCCGGTCGAGCCCGCTCGTCTCGAAGACGAACTCGCGGAGGGGGAACGGCTCGCCGTCGAGGGCGATCTCGTCGGGGATCGTCGCGCCGACGGTCGCGGACTCGCGCCCGATGCGCTCCAAGAGCCCCTTGCGCTCGTACTCCTTCATGCGTCCGTGGACGGCGGGTGTGGCCTTGTAGGCTGGGGGAAGCGTGGGGCCGAGCGACAGCGAGGGCCCACGAACACGCGAACGGGGAGCGGGAGCGACCTGTGGGAGCGACACGCGAGCAGAGCGTGGGGCCGAGCGACAGCGAGGGCCCACGGAAACGTGAGCGCTGAACGCAGTGAGGCGCGAGCGGAGCGTGACACCGAAGGTGTCACGGAGTAGCGAGCGGGGAACGGGGACGACCCGCGAGCGACGGCGCGCGACCGAAGTCACTAACCGGGAGCCGTCCCGACTCACCCATAATGGCGACGTGTGACCGCTGCGGGAAGCAGGTGGGGATGCCCTATCGCTGTCGGTTCTGCGGTGGCACGTACTGCGAGGACCACCGGCTCCCGGAGAACCACGAGTGTCCGGGCCTCGACGAGTGGAACGATCCGGCGGGCGTCTTCGGGCCGGAGGAGACGGGCCGCGAGGAGAAGTCGCGCGTCGGGCGCGCCGTCGAGTCCGTGGGGGCGACGGGCGGGCCGCTCGGCTACCTCCGCGGGAACGTCGCGTTCCTCTTCCTCGGGCTGATGGTGGTCACGGTCGGGCTCCAGGGGGTCGTCTCGACGCTCGGGCTCCCGGTCTCCGCGCAGAACCTCTTCACGCTGAACACGACGAACCTCCTCTGGGTCTACCCGTGGTTCACGTCCATCTTCGCGCACGGCGGGTTCGCCCACCTCTTCTTCAACGGCCTCGTGCTCTACTTCTTCGGGCCGACGGTGGAGCGCCGCGTGGGGTCGGGGCGCTTCGCCGCGCTGTTCCTCGGCGCGGGCGCGCTCGCGGGCATCGCGCAGGTCGTCACGGCGGCGTTCCTCGGGCAGTACACGGCCGTCCTCGGCGCGAGCGGCGCCATCATGGCCGTGATGGGCGTGCTCACCGTGCTCAATCCGAGCCTGCGGGTGTACATCTACTTCATCCTCCCCGTGCCGCTCTGGCTGTTCACACTCGGTTTCGCCGCCTACTCGCTGTTCGTGACGTCGGTGGGCGGCATCGGGAGCGGCGGCGTCGCGCAGGTCGCGCACCTCGCGGGCCTCGCCGTCGGCCTCCTCTACGGCGCGTACCTCAAGTCGCAGGGCGAGCGCGCACCGGAAGAACTCACGCTCGGCGGCGGTGGCGGTCCGGGCGGGCCCGGCCGGGGGCGCATCTAGATGGAGCTCGCGCGGACCGACTACCTCCCGGACCCCGCGCTCGACGCCGACGCGATGGCGGCGATGCAGCGCGACATCGCGGCTGACGCGGTCTTCGCGGACGACCACGGCCTCGCCCCCGAATCCCTGCGGCTGGACGACCCCATCGCGGACACCGACCCCGCGCAAACGGCCCTCGGCGGCGACGGGCCGGTCGTCGTCGGCGTCGACCAGGCCTTCCGGGAGGACGAGGCGGTCTCGGTCGCGGTGGCGCTCCGTGGCGAGCGCGTGGTCGAGCGCGCCGTCGGGCGTGCGCCCCTCGAAATCCCGTACATCCCGGGGTTGCTCGCGTTCCGCGAGGGCGGCGCAATCGTGGACGCGCTCCGCTCGCTCTCGGTCGCGCCGGACCTGCTCGTGCTGGACGGGAGCGGGCGCATCCACTACCGCGAGGCGGGCATCGCCACGCACGTCGGCGTGCTCTTCGACGTCCCGACGGTCGGCGTGGCGAAGAACCTCCTCTGCGGGACGCCAGTCTCGGACGTCGAGGAGCGCTACCTCGACGCCGGCGAGCGCGTCGCCGTCGAGGCGGACGACGAGGTCGAGACGTGCGCGAACGGGACGACGATCGGCCACTTCTACCAGTCGCGTCAGTACGAGAACCCGACGCGCCGTCACGTCAATCCGCTCGTCGTCAGCCCGGGCCATCGCGTGGCGACGGGGACGGCGACGGCCCTCGTCGCGGCGACCTGCGCGGGGTACAAGCTCCCCGAGCCGACGCGCCTCGCGGACGGGGCGGTCGGAGACGTGACGAGATAGCGTGGGGCCGAACGGTGGGTGGGGCCCACGAATACGCGAACGCCGAGCCGAGTGAGGCGTGAGTAGCGTGGGGCCGAGCGGTGCGTGGGGGAACGGTAGTGAGGGCCCACGAACACGCGAACGGGGAGCGACGCGACCCGTGAGCGAAACGAGACTCTGCGGGGAGCCGAGTACCGCGCGAAGTCGCTTCGCCCACGCTTAACTGCCCGGCGCGCGACCGGTCGGGTATGACCGACGAGACCGTACTCATCACGGGCTGTTCGTCCGGTATCGGGCGGGCGACGGCCGAGGCGTTCCTCGCGGAGGAGTGGACGGTGTGGGCGACGGCGCGCGACGAGAGCGACCTCGCGGCCCTGCGCGAGGCGGGCGCGTGCACCGCCGAGCTGGACGTGACGAAACCGGCGCAGTGCCAGGAGGTCGTCGAGGAGGTCGTCGCGGCGGAGGGCCGACTCGACTGCCTCGTGAACAACGCGGGCTACGGCCAGCTGGGCGCGGTCGAGGACGTCCCGACGCGCCGGATGCACAAGCAGTTCGACGTGAACGTCTACGGCCCGCATCGGCTCGTTCGCGCGGTCCTCCCGCACATGCGCGAGCGCGAGGAGGGGACGATTGTCAACGTCTCCAGCGTCGTCGGGCGCGTCTCGACGCCGGGTCAGGGCGTCTACGCCGCCTCGAAGTTCGCGCTGGAGGGCTTGAGCGACGCGCTGCGCGGCGAGGTCGAACCCCACGGGGTCGACGTCGCGCTGGTCGAGCCGGGACCGGTCGACACCGCGTTCGGCGAGCGCGCGAGCGAGGAGCTCGAACCCGTCGGCGCGTCGGGCGCGTACGACCGCGTCTATCGCTTCCTGGCGGGCTTCGACACCGTCTCGGGCGGACTCGCGGCGAGCGCGCCGGCGGACGTCGCGGCGGTTATCGTCGAGGCGGCGAGCACGACGCAGCCGGCGGCGCGCTACCCGGTCGGGCCGGCGGCGAAGGCGATGAGCCTCGCGCGCTACCTCCCGGACGGGCTGCGCGACCGCGTCGTGAACACCCTCTACGACCTCGCCTGATGGCCGGGAGCGACGCCGATACCGACGTCGACAGCGAGGCGCGTCGCGAACTCGCGCGCGAGTGCGCGTTGGCGGGGGTCGACGCCGCGCACCCGGCGACGGTGGTTCGCGAGCGGGTCGCGCTGGACGCGGGGCGCGAGCACCTCCGGGTCGGCGACGAGACGATTGCCCTCGGCGACTACGAGGAGGTCGTGGTGCTCGGCGGCGGCAACGCGGCCTCGCAGGTCGCGGCGGCGCTGGAGGACGTCCTCGGCGAGACGCTGTCGGGCGGCGTCGTCGTCACGGACGACCCGGCGGAGACGGCGCGCGTCGACGTGTTGCCGGGCGACCACCCGGTGCCGAGCGAACGCGGCGTCGCGTCGACGCGCGACCTGCTCGACGCCGCGGACGCGGTCGGCCCGGACACGCTCGTGCTCGCGGTGGTGACGGGCGGGGCGAGCGCGCTCCTCCCCGCGCCCGCGGCGGGCATCACGCTCAGCGACCTCCGCGAGACGACGGACGCCCTGCTCGACAGCGGGGCGACGATACACGAGGTGAACGCCGTTCGCAAGCATTGCTCGGCGCTGAAGGGCGGCCGCCTCGCGGCGCGCCTCGCGTCGGCGCGCGTCGCCACGCTCGTCTTCAGCGACGTCGTCGGCGACGACCTCTCCGTCATCGGGAGCGGTCCGACGGTGCCCGACCCCTCGACGTACGCGGACGCGCTCGCCGTCCTCGACGACTACGACGTGTCGGTGCCGGAGGCGGTCCGCACGCACCTCGAAGGCGGCGCGGCCGGCGAACGCGAGGAGACGCCGGGCGCGGGCGACCCCGCCTTCGCGGGCGTCTCGACGCACGTCCTGGCGACGAACCGGACGGCGGTCGATGCGGCGGCCGAGCGGGCCCGCGAGGCCGGCTACGAGCCGCTCGTGCTCTCCACGCGCGTCCGGGGGGAGGCCCGCGAGGCCGCGAAGACCCACGTCGCGGTCGCGGAGGAGGCGCTGTCGACGGGCGATCCCGCGGAGCCGCCCTGCGTCGTCGTCTCCGGCGGCGAGTGCACGGTGACGGTGCGCGGCAGCGGCGAGGGCGGGCCGAACCTGGAGTTCGCGCTCTCGGCGGCGCTCGAACTCGACGGGGAGGCGGCGCTCTGCGCGCTCGACACGGACGGGATCGACGGCGCGACGGACGCCGCCGGCGCGGTCGTGGACGGCGAGACGATCACGGATCGGCGGGCGGCGAGACGCGCCCTCCGCGCGAACGACGCGCTCCCCGCGCTCGACGACGCGGACGCGCTCGTCACGACGGGCGCGACGGGGACGAACGTGAACGACCTCCGCGTGCTCGTCGTCGGGTAGGCCGGTTTCAGGGGCTGTGTTGAATCGCCATACGGCGGTGGAATTCACTGTTTCACAGCCCGCTTGATGTTATAGACGAC
>NZ_BMOO01000004.1 GCF_014647115.1 Halarchaeum rubridurum | reverse complement strand
TTCTCAGACTGCGCCGGGACACCGCATCCCGTCCGCCTGAGAAACGAACCGCCGTTTCTCAGACTGCGTCGGACGACCGCCGTCCGACTCGTCCGTGACGGAACGTCGTTCCGTCAGACCGCGTCCGGGCCGGTCTTCCCCGTCCGAATCTGCGTCGCGGCGCTGACCGGGAGGACGAACACCTTGCCGTCGCCCTTGTTCCCCGTCTTCGCACCCCGACAGATCGCGTCGACGACGTCGTCGGTCGGCGTGTCCGCGACGACGCACTCGACTTTCACCTTCTGGTGGAGGTCGACGACGTACTCCTCGCCGCGCCACTGGCCCTTGGTCGCGGGCTGGCTCCCGCGCCCCGAGACGTCCGTGACGGTGAGCGACGGCGCGCCGATCTCCGCGAGCTCCGTCTTCACGTCGCTGAGCTTGTCCGGGCGGATGTAGGCCATCACGAGCTCGATGTCGCTCGCCGGCCGACCGCCGTCCGTGACGACGCCGCCGTCCGGCACGCTGACGCCCTCGTGCTCGCCGAACTCGGGGTACGTCTCGACGCCGTGCATCGTGACGTCGAGCCCCGTGTTCTCCGAGTCCGCGTCGACGCGCGCCCAGTTCACGCCCCGGGCGGCGAGGAAGACGACCGCGGTGACGCCCGCGCTCAGCGCGACGACGACGGCGACGCCGAGCACCTGCACGCCGAAGGCCGCGAGCCGCGAGCCCGTGAAGGAGGCGGCGACGAACGGGAACGCGAGCGTCCCGATCATCCCCGCGGTCCCGTGCACCGGGAAGACCGCGCAGACGTCGTCGACGCGCAGGCGGTGCTCCACGAAGTCGAAGACGACCGGGAGCTGCGCGCCGCCGATGAGGCCGAGGGCGACCGCACCCGGCCACGACGCGACGTCCGCGACGGGCGTGACGCAGACGAGCCCCGCGAGCAGGCCGTTCGCGAGGAAGAGCGTGTCGAGCTTCCGGGTCTTGTACCACGCGACCGCGCCCGCGCCGACGCCGCCGAACACCATCCCGAGCGTCGTGTCGAGGGCGACTCGACCGACGTACGAGAAGCTATCGAGGACGAGCTGGCCGTTCTCGACGGCGAGGACGGACGCCGCGGTCCCAACGTTGAAGCCGTACCAGCCGAAGCAGAGGATGAGCGTCCCGAGGACGGCGAGCGTGATGGAGTGCCCCGGCATCACGTTCGTCGAGCCGTCGGCGTCGAAGCGCCCGCGGCGCGGCCCGATGAGGTACGCGCCGACGAGGCCGCCGACGCCGCCGAGCGTGTGGACGACGGCACCGCCCGCGAAGTCGTGGAAGCCCATCGTCGCGAGCCAGCCGCCCGACCAGACGAGCCCGTCCGCAATCGGGTAGATGACGCCCGCGATGACCGCCGTGTAGACGACGTACATCCGGGGGCGCGTCCGGCCGGCGAGCGCGCCGGAGACGATGTTCGCCGCGGCGATAGCGAAGACGCCGCCGAAGAGCCAACTCGTCCACGCACCCGTCTGGTCGGCGGGCGCGTAGACGCTCATGAACGCCGCGCCGACGTCGAGCGCGCCGCCGCCCGTCACCTCGCCGACGACGGTCGCCACGGCGGCCCCGACGCCGAAGAAGACGATGAACCCGACGACCATCGTAATGATCGTCTGAGTGAGCTGGTTGGCGACGTTCTTCGCGCGCACCTGTCCGGCCTCCAGCATGGCGAACCCCGCCTTCATGAAGAAGACGAGGAACGTCACCAGCAACAGCCAGACGAGGTTGACGCCCGTCGCGATGGTCGCGAGGTCGCTCACGGCGCACCCTCCGTGCTACCGACGGCGGTTGTGTCGTTCTCAGTCACGGCGGATAGCAACTCGTCCACCGATAAAAGCCCTCGCTTAAAAATTCCCGTGTATACGTACTTCTACTGAACGTCCATCCAATATTGGGACAATATAACCCTGTATAAGGGTAAATGAGACCGGTAGTACGGCAATAATTGCGAGAAACGCGGGTGTCCGTACACCGGGCTCGAAACGGCGAACCTACGCGGCGGCGGGTGACGCCGCCGGTCGACGGGTGACTGAGTACGACGGATGTGGTCGTCGACCGGAACCACGGACGCGACGGCTCAGGGTACGACGATCACCTCCGGGTCCGGTCGCCGCGTGCGTGACTGCGACTGACCGCGACCTCTCCCGACGCCGGGGCGAGCGGGTGCCACGTCCGCACGGGCGTCCCGTCCCACCGCGTCGACGTCGGGGGTCACGCTCAGACCGCCTCCGGGCCGGTCTTGCCGGTGCGAATCTGGAGGGCGTCCTCGACGTCGATGATGAAGACCTTCCCGTCACCGGGTTCGCCGGTCTTCGCCCCCTCGCGGATCGCGTCCGCGACGTCCTCGGCGGGGATGTCCGCGACGACGCACTCGAGTTTCACCTTCTGGTGGAGGTCGACGACGTACTCCTCGCCGCGCCACTGCTCGGTCGTCGAGGGCTGACTCCCCCGCCCCGAGACGTTCGTGACGGTGAGCGACGGCGCACCGACCTCCGCGAGCGACTTCTTCACCTCGCCCAGCCGGTCGGGGCGGATGACGGCCATCACGAGCTTGATGTCGCCGTCGTCGTCCTCGGCGTCGGTGTCCTCGCCGCCGTCCGTGCGAACCTCGTGGTCGTCGACGTCTACGCCACCGTCGGTGCGGATTTCGTGCGTGTCCTTCGTGTCCATATCTACGCCGCCGTCCGTGCGAATCTCGTGGTCGTGGTCCTCACCGCCGTCCGTGCGAACCTGGTTGCGCTCGCCGCCGTCCGTGACGACGCCCTCGTCGACGAACTCGGGGTACGCCTCGATGCCGTGTTCGCCGCGGTCGAGCCCGATCTCCTCCTCGCTCTCGTCGACGCGGAGGCCCCAGATGCCGTCCGCGATTTTCAGCGCGATGGCGGTCGTGACGACCGTCCAGACCGCGATGACGATGACGCCCGCGACCTGCATGGTCAGCTGCGGGACGAAGTCCGCGTAGCCGCCCGCGGCGAAGACGGGGATGAGGATGGTGCCGATGGCACCCGCGCTCCCGTGGACCGCGAAGACGCCACAGACGTCGTCGATCTTGAGGTTCTCCACGACCCAGCGGTAGACGATGGGCGTCTGCACGCCGCCGATGAGGCCGATGAGCAGCGCGCCCCACCAGGTGACGTGCGCACACGCACCCGTGATGGCGACGAGGCCGGCGAGCAGGCCGTTCGCCGCGAAGAGCGGGTCGGGCTTCCCCTCCTGCATGGTCGTGACGATGGTCGAGCCGACCGCGCCGATGCCCATCGCCAGCGTCGTGTTCAGGGCGACGCGGCCGAGCGCCGCGCCGTTGAACGAGAGCGTCTGCGCGTCGACGTTCGCGCTCAGGACGCTCGCCTGCGTCCCGACGTTGAAGCCGTACCAGCCGAACGCGAGGATGAGCGTCCCGATGACCGCGAAGACGACCGAGTGCCCCGGAATCGGACGCGGGTTCCCCTCGCTATCGAAGCGCCCGCGGCGCGGGCCGACCATGTACGCCGCGACGAGGCCGGCGATGCCGCCGAGCATGTGGACGACGGTCGCGCCCGCGAAGTCCTCGTAGCCCGCGCCGATCGCCTGCCCGAGGAAGCCCGAACCGGCGAGCAGACCGCCGCTCCACGCGAAGCCGCCGATGACCGGGTAGATGACCGCGGTCAGGCAAATCGCGAGGAAGACGTACGCGGAGAACTTGATGCGCTCGGCGACGGCCCCGGAGACGATGGTGGCCGCCGTCATGGCGAACACCGCGCCGAAGAGCCACCCGATCCAGCTCCCGGGCGAGTTGATGTACGCGAACGCGTTCGCGACACTCACGGCCTGACCCGACGTGAGCATCCCGGCGAGCGCGTAGACGCCGTTCCCAACGAGGAAGAACACGAGGACGCCGAGCGACCAGTCCATCATGTTCTTCATCACGACGTTCCCGGCGTTCTTCGCGCGGACCTGACCCGCCTCCAGCAGCGCGAACCCGGGCTGCATGAAGAAGATCAGGAAACACACCACCAGCGTCCACACCGTGTTGACGCCGTTGGCGATGTTCGCGACGTCTACCATACCGTCCCCCCGTCGGACCACACATCCATTAGACGCTCGTTCACCTGAGCCGCGTATTTGCGTGAAACCATCTTGCTGATCTACGAGAGAGTTGCAGGGAATGACCAAACATAACCCTTTGCTTTAAAATTCGAGAAAATACACGGGGTCATCTGTGCATTTGACAGATACTTATTCGAGTCATGTCTGTATAAGGATGTATAATGCACACTTTACCGGCATTAACGCCTGACGAAACTGGTCGTCCGTAGTGTATATCCGGTTACATTAGTGGCCGGTTCGGCGGAAATACGGCGCCCGCGCGCAGATTCAGGAAAGCGAGGAGGCGATGTCCTCCGCGAAGTAGGTAAGTATCAGGTCCGCCCCTGCACGCTTGATGGACAACACCGACTCGTACGCGCTCTCGGTTGCGTCCAACCATCCCTTCTCGCCGGCCGCCCGCAGCATCGCGTACTCCCCGGAGACGTTGTACGCCGCGACCGGGTGGTCGAACTCGCGCCGGACGTCGGCGACGACGTCGAGGTACGGGAGCGCCGGCTTCACCATCAACACGTCCGCACCCTCCGCGGCGTCGCGCTCGGCCATCCGCATCGCCTCGCGTCGGTTCCCCGGGTCCATCTGGTAGTGGCGCCGGTCGCCGAACGACGGCGCGCCGTCCGCCGCGTCCCTGAACGGTCCGTAGAACGCCGACTCGTACTTCACCGCGTACGCCATCACGGGGACGTTCTCGTGGCCCGCCTCGTCGAGCGCCTCGCGTATCGCCCCGACCTGCCCGTCCGCCATCGACGACGGCGCGACCATGTCCGCACCCGCCGCCACGTGCGAGCGCGCCGTCCGCGCGAGCAGGTCGAGCGTCTCGTCGTTCTTCACCGTCAGTCCCTCGCCCGCGCGGGCGCCTTCCGCCAACACCCCGCAGTGGCCGTGCTCGGTGTACTCACAGAGGCAGACGTCCGTGATGACGTAGGCGTCCGTCTCCGCGGTGATTCGCCGGACGGCCGCCTGCACGACGCCGTCCTCGGCCCACGCGCGCGACCCGCGCTCGTCCTTCGATTCGGGGACGCCGAAGACGATGACCGCCTCGACGCCCGTCGCCAACACCTCCTCGACGCGCGCCACCGCCTCCGAGACGGGCACGCGCTCGTGACCCGGCATCGACTCTATCGGCACGCGCTCCTCGGTCGTCGCGTCGACGAACACCGGCGCGATCAGGTCGCTCGCGTTCAGCGTCGTCTCGCTCACCAGCCCGCGAACGCCGTCCCGACGGAGCCGTCGGGGTCGCCGCGTCATGTCCATGGAACACGTGAGGACGCCCGCCCGCTTATGGCTCCCGGAGCCGGACCCACGAGATTACGTATCGCACTATACAGTTTATGTCGTTTCGTCTGGCGGACAACTATTTCTGTCACTATCTCACATGCCGAGTCGATGACGGCCATCGCACTCGACGTGACGGACGACTGGGGCGAGGAGCTCCTCCACGCGTACTACACGACGCTGCAGGGGAAGAAGCGCCGTCTCCGCCCCGAGGAGGAGTGGAACGACCCCGAGGCGACGCCCGGGTTCCAACTCGGCCTCGAATACCTCGGCGAGCGCCCGTACGTCGAAGCCGCCGTTCCGGACGACCTCGGTTTCTGTCTCGAAGGCTACGACGGGACCGTCACCGGCGACGCGCTCGCCGACCTCGCCGCCGACCTGCGCGACGCCGCCGCCGCCGACCGGTCCTTCGACGTCGAGACCGGTCCGGTCGCCGTCTGCGAGTTCGCCGCCGAACGCGGTCACGCCGTCGAACTCCGCGAGTAACGTCCCCATCTTCTACAACGCGATGGCCGCCGCGACGAGCGCACCCGCCGCTCCCAGCGCCGCGTAGTCCCGACGTGCGAACGCGAGCGCCGGCGGCGTCGGGTTCCACGAGAGACAGCGCGCCCGGAGCGCGAGCGCGAGCGCGTCCGCGCGGCGGAACGTCCGTTCGAGCGCGCCGACGGCGAGGTGCGCCAGCCGCCGGTCGACGCGTCGCTCGTCCCCCAACCGGACCCACGACCCCTCGCGGAGCCGCCGGAGGTCCGACTGGAGGAGCGGGAGGAAACGAAAGACGAGCATGACGCCGAGCCCGAGGAACCGCCCGGCGCGTCCCGGGACGAGTCGCGTGATGGCCGCCCGGGACTCCCGCGGCGACGTCGTCCGCACGTACGCCGCCGCGAGCGCGAGCAGGAGGAGCGTCCGGTAGACGGCGAGCAGCGGGCCGCGCGCGCCCGCCGGGTCGACCCACGGCGGACCGAACCGGAGCGCCCCGGCGAGCGGCGCGACGAGGAGGAACGGGAGGGCGCCGCGGTACTCCGCGTACACCGCGCGCACCGACAGCCCGCAGCCGCGAAGCGCGAGCAGACAGCCGACTGTCAGGACGACCAGCCACGCCGGCGTCGGCCGCGCGAGCGCGACGGCCGCGACCGCGCTCTGGAGCGCGAGCTTCGTCCGCGGGTCGAGGCGGTGGCCCAGCGTGTCGCCGGGGGCGTGACTCAGCACGGCCGCTCGACGGGGAGGCCGGCCAATCGCTTGACGGCGGCCCCCGGCGCGTCGTTCACGACCACCGACCCGTCGCTCATGACGACCAGTCGGTCCGCGGGCGCGAGCACGTCCCGCAGGTCGTGCGTGACGACGACGACGCTCGTCCCCGCGTCGTGGAGCGCGCACAGCCGTTCGAGGACGCTCCCCCGCGCCGGCGCGTCCAGCCCGGTGAACGGCTCGTCGAGGACGAGGTGGTCGGGGCGCATCGCCAGCGCGCCCGCGATGGCGACCCGCTCGCGCTCCCCGCCGGAGAGCGCGTCGATCCGCTCGTCGCCCCGCCCCGTCAGGTTCACCGCGTCGAGCGCGTCCGCGACCCGCTCGTCGACCTCGCGCCGCGGGAGCCCGAGGTTCTCCGGGCCGAACGCGACGTCCCGGCCGACCGTCGCGGCGACGAAGCCGTCGCGCGGCTCCTGGAACACCATCCCGACCGCCGTCCGCGCCGCCACGAGGTCCTCGTCCACGCGCGTCCCGTTCACCCGCACCGTCCCCGCGTCGGGGTCGAGGAGGCCGTTCCAGTGGCGCACGAGCGTCGTCTTCCCGGACCCGTTCGCGCCCGCGAGGACGACGAACTCGCCGTCGTCGATACCGAGGTCCACGCCGTCGAGCGCCGTCGCCTCGCCGTAGCGGTGGACGAGGCCGGAGACGTCGATCACGCGTCCCGGAGCCGCTCGCTGCGCGCGGCCAGCACCGCGACGACGGCCTTCAGGAGCTCCCCGGGGACGAACGGCACCGCGGTGACGAGCGCCGCGCTCACGAGCGCGCGAACCGGGTCCGCGAAGAGCGCGAGGTCGCCGAAGTAGGCGTATCCGACCGTCCCGAACGCGTAGATGACGGCCGTCGCCGCCGTCAGTCCGGCCGCGAGCCGCCACAGCGGGACCTCGCCGGTCGGCGTCCGCGCACCCGTGCCGTGCGCGACGGAGCCCAGCAGCCCCGCCGCGAACGGGTACGACCAGAGGTAGCCACCCCACGGGCTGAACAGTTGCCCGACGCCGCTCGCCCCGTACGCGTACACCGGCGCGCCGACCGCGCCCGCGACCACGTAGAGCGCGAGCGAGGCGAACCCCCACCGCGGCCCGAGGAAGACCCCCGCGAGGAAGACGCCCAACACCTGCAGCGTGTACGGCACCGGCGACACCGGCAACTGGAAGCTCACGTACGAGAAGACGCCGGTCAACGCCGCGAACAGCGCCGCCCGCACGACGTTCTCCACCGTCTCGTCGCCGACGAGGGCGACCGACTCCGTGTCCGTGCTCATACCACCACACCCTCCGTCAACCACAATCAAAACATCGGTTTACAGGACTGCGTGGCACCCGAAGGTCTATACCCGCCTGGCGGCAAGCGCGGACGATATGGACGAGAAGACCCGCGAGCTCCGCGACATCTTCGTCGACGTCACCGAGGGCGAGACCGTCACGGAGCACCAGGAGGAGGGCCACGGGTCGCTCGCCACCGACGCCGAGATCGACGAGCGCCTCCGCGAGACCGTGACCGACATGCGCGAGCGCCTCGACTTCCGCACCGACCTCGACGACGCCGCGCTCGTCCGCCTCGTTCGGGGCTTCTACGCCGGCGACGACGACGCCGCGCTCGCCGACGCCCTCGACGTCGACGAAGACACCGTCAGCGAGGCCCGCCGCGACCTCCACCTGATCCAGCCCGACGTCGCCGACGCCCCCCTCGACCTCGACGCCCTCCGGCGCGCGCTCGAAACCGGCGACCCCGACACCGACGCCCTCGCAGAGCGCCTCGACAGCGACCCCGACACCGTCCGCGAGTACGCCGGCGTCGCCCGCGCCCAGATCGAGATACAGTCCGTCAACGACCGCTACCGCGCCGAGTTCGAGAGCGTCCTCCAGGACCGCGACCTCGCAGAACGCCTCACCACCGCCGCCCGCGAGGACGGCCTCGAGGAGGCTACGGAGGGCCAGGAGACGAACACCAACCTCTAAGCCCTCGCTCGCCCTTAGTGATCCACCAGGCCCGCTGGACGCAGGCGGGCGGCGGAGCCGCCCGAACGCATCGCGGGGTGCGGTCGCCGCGACCGCCGCCGCACCGCGACCGCCGCCGCACCGCGACCGCCGCCGCACCGCGCGCATTCACTCGCCCCGTCCCCACGTCGCATAGAGGCCGCCGCCGACGGCGAGCGCGGCGGCCAGCGCGAGCGCGCACGCGACGACGCCGGTCGGGTCGGGCGCGAACGACGGCCCGAGGACGGCCCCGGCGACCAGCCCGACGACCGCGCAGACGAGCGTTCGAACACCGCTTGACACCATACGCCCGCTCGTCGCGCCCGCCCCGTAGTCGTTTCCCGCGGGTCCAAGTACGAGGACGGGGCCACCGCCGCGCGTGTCCGACCACGTCTCCTTCGGTGACCTCGCCACGGCCGCCTACTGCCCCCGGCAGCTCTACTACCGGCGCAAGGAGGGCGCCCGGGACCTCCCCGACGCCGTCGTGCGCGTCCGCGAACTCGCCTTTCGCTACCCGACGCTCGTCGAGGCGAGCGACGCCGCGCTGCGCAACACCGTGGCCGTCGACCCCGCGACGTATCGCGCGCGCCTCGGTGCGGTCCTGACGCGCTACCCGGGGCTCGCCTCGCCCGACGAGACCGACGTGCTCCTCACCGGGAAGGACTGTCGCGGGCGCGTCGCGAAAATCGTCTCACCGCTCGCGCCGACGCTCGTCTCGCCCGGCGAGCCGCCCGAGACGGGCGTGTGGGAACCCCAGACGGTGCGGGCGGTCGCGGCCGCGAAGGCCCTCGCGTGGCGCGAGCGCGCGCCCGTCGAGTACGCTTACGTCGAGTATCCGCGTCACGGAATCGTCCGCGAGGTGGCCATCACGACGCGCGCGAAGGCGGCGTATCGGCGCACGCTCAGAACGGTCCGCGGGATGGACGGCCCGCCGTCGCGCCTCCGGAGCGACGCGAAGTGCACGAACTGCGACTACCGGGCCGAGTGCGGCGTCCGCACGCGCTCGCTCTCCTCGCTGCTCTAGTGCTCGGCGAGCCAGCGCCGAATCTCGTCGGCGTTCGCGCCCGCGCGGATGACCTCGTCGCGCGCGACGTCGACGACCGTGCTCTCGACGCCGCCCGTCTCGCCGCCGTCGAGGACGACGGCGACGTCGTCGCGGAAGTCGGGGTCGAGGTCGGCGACGTCCCGGACGCTCCCGGTTCCGCTCCGGTTCGCGGACGTCGCGGTGACGGGCGAGACGCGCTCCAAGAGGGCGAGCGCGACGTCGTGGTCGGGGACGCGGACGCCGACGCGCTCTCGCCCGCCCGTGAGGGCGTCCGGGACGACGTCGCGCTTCTCGCAGACGACCGTCACGGGCCCGGGGAGGAACGCGTCCATGAAGCGCTCCTCGCGCTCGCCCGCGACGACGTAGTCGCGCGCGGCGGCGGCGCTCGGGACGCCGAGACTCATCGGCTTCGAGCGGTCGCGGCCCTTCGCCGCGTACGCGCGCTCGATGGCGTCCGGGTCGAGGGCGTCCGCGCCGAGGCCGTACACCGTCTCCGTCGGGTAGACGACGAGGTCGCCCTCGCGGAGCGCGGCCGCGGCCGCGTCGAGGTCGGCGTCGGAGGCGCGCACGCTCACAGGTCCGCGACGGCCGCCTCGACCGCGTCGTACTCGGGGAAGTCCGGCCACTCCCGTGCGGTCCACGCGTACGCGACCGTGCGGTCCTCCTCGACGAGGAAGACCGAGGGCCGGGGTTCGGAGACGCCCGTCATCCCGTCGAGGTCGTGGCTGATGCCGTACGCCTCCGCGACCTCGTTCCCCGGGTCGCTGAAGAGGCGATAGCCCGCCTCGTCGAGGCCGCGCTCCTCGATGGTCGTCGCGTGCTCGTAGGGCGTGGAGATGGAGACGCCGACGACCTGCACGTCCGCGAAGTCGCGCTCGACGAACTCCTGCCACATGTACGTCGTCGGAAACGCGCCGTCCATCGGGTGGAAGACGAGGAGCACGGGGCCTTCCCCGGTGAGGTCGGAGAGCGCGGCGTCCTCCCAGAACTCCGCGTTCACGAGCGGCCGCGTGAAGTCCGGGGCGGTCTCGCCGACCTCGGGGTGATTCGCCTCGGGGAGCTCGCTGACGTCGAAGTCGACCATCAGTGCTCACCCCCCTCGCCGTAGGTCGTCTCCAGATAGCGCACGACGTTCGCGGACTCCGCCATGGCGACGCCCGTGTTCTCGTCGACGATTGCCGGGACGGTTCGCGCGCCGACGAGACGCTTGACGACGTCGCGCTCCGAGTGCATCGGCTCGACGAACCGCGAGTGATAGTCGAGTCCGAGGTCGTCGAGCACGCGGACGACGCGCTCACAGTACGGACACGCCTGGAGCCGATACAGGGTGATCGCCGCGTCCTGACTCTCCGGGTTCGGTGGGGCGCTCGTCGCGCTCATGTTCCGACCGTCGGGCGAACACGGGGTAAACGCTTCGCCACCGGCGGAACCGTGCAGAAACGCTTAATCGTCGGGGGCCGGAAGCCACGGTACCGAATGGGCGCAGCTGCACTTCTCGCGACGACGCCGGCAGTGCTGGGGCTCGACACGCCGACGATAACCGCCGTCGGGGTGGTCGCCCTCGTCGTGCTGATGGGGCTCTCGGCGTTCTTCTCCTCCTCCGAACTCGCCATGTTCTCGCTCGCGCGCCACCGCGTCGAGTCGCTGGCCGAGGAGGGCGTCCCGGGCGCGCAGGCCGTCGCCGACCTCAAGGCCGACCCGCACCGCCTCCTCATCACCATCCTCGTCGGGAACAACCTCGTGAACATCGCGATGTCGTCCATCGCCACGGGGCTCCTCGGCTTCTACCTCTCGCAGGGCCAAGCCGTCATCGCGGCGACGTTCGGCGTCACCGCGCTCGTCCTCCTCTTCGGCGAGAGCGCGCCGAAATCCTACGCCGTCGAGAACTCGGAGACGTGGGCGCTCCGAATCGCCGGCCCGCTCAAGTGGTGCGAGCGCTTCCTCCTCCCCCTCGTCGTCACCTTCGACCACCTCACGCGGATCGTCAACAGCCTCACGGGCGGCGGCGCGGCCATCGAGTCCTCCTACGTCTCGCGCGACGAGATTCAGGAGATGATACGCACGGGCGAGCGCGAGGGGGTCATCGAGGAGGACGAACGCGAGATGCTCCAGCGCATTTTCCGCTTCAACAACACCATCGCCAAGGAGGTGATGACGCCGCGCCTCGACGTCGACGCCGCCTCGACCGACGCCTCCCTGGAGGAGGCCATCCAGACCTGCGTCCGCTCCGGCCACGAACTCCTCCCGGTCTACGAGGGGAGCCTCGACAACGTCGTCGGCATCGTCAGCCTCCGCGACCTCGTGCGCCAACACCAGTACGGCGAGAGCGACGCGGCGACCCTCGACGACCTGATGGAGCCGACGCTCCACGTCCCCGAGTCGAAGAACGTCAACGAACTCCTCCAGGAGATGCAAGAAGAACGCGTCGGCCTCGTCGTCGTCCTCGACGAGTTCGGCACCACGGAGGGGCTCATCACGACCGAGGACCTCATCGAGGAGATCGTCGGCGAGATACTCGAGGGCGAGGAGGAGCGCCCGGTGACGTTCGTCGACGACGACACCGTCATCGTCCGCGGCGAGGTGAACGTCGACGAGGTGAACGAGGCGCTCGGCATCGAACTCCCGGAGGGCGAGGAGTTCGAGACCATCGCGGGCTTCATCTTCAACCGCGCGGGCCGCCTCGTCGAGGTCGGCGAGACCTTCCGCTACGAGAACGTCGAGCTCCGCGCCGAGCAGGTCGAGAACACCCGCATCATGAAGGCCCGCGTCACGAAGCTCGACGAGGAAGTGACGCCGGAGTCCGCGGAGGCGGACGACGACGCCGAGTCGCTCGAAAACTGAGCCGCGCTCCCGCCCCGTCCTCGCTCTTCTCTCGTCCGTCCTGACTCGTCTTCGCTCTTCTCTCGTCCTACGTCAGGCGCGCCACGGCGGCGAAGACGGCGTAGCTCGCGCCGAGCGCGAGCGCGAGCGACCCGACCCACGCCGCGACGGTCTTGACCATCTTCTCGCGGCTGACGCCGCCGCCAGCGCTCCCCGCCGCGTAGCCGCCGCCGACGATGGCGGAGACGATGATCTCGTTGAAGGAGACGGGGACGCCGAAGAAGACGGCGGCCTGCGCGATGGCGAAGCTCGGGATGAGCGCGGCGATGGACCGGCGCGGGCCGAGGCTGGAGTAGTCCTGCGCGAGCGCCTTGATCATCCGCGGCGCGCCCGTCCACGACCCGACGAGGAGGCCGAGGCCGCCGCCGACGAGGACGTACGTCGTCGGGACGCTGTCGCCGACGAGCGGGAGGAGCGGGCCGACCGCGAGGCCGACCTGACTCCCCCCGGCGGAGAACGCGACGAGGCCGCCGAGCGCGAGGAGGAAGTGGCGGTTCCCCGCGTCGCCGTGCGCCACGACGTCCCAGCGGACGAGACCGGCGACGGCGAGCGCGACCGCGGCCGTGGCCCCGGCGACGGCGAGCGTCGTCGGGACGGCGGGCACCGCCGTCGCGGCCGTCGCGGCGAGCGACTGGCCGACGCCCGGCGGCCCGAGGAGGACGAACTTCACGTTCGCCACGAGCGCGCCGACGACGGCCGCGAGCGCGGGGACGAGCAGCGCGTCGCGGTCGATCTCGCGGAGGCCGTACGCGGTGGCGAACGACGTGAAGCCGCCGACGAAGGGGACGAGCACCCACAGCGTCGCGATTTGGGCGTACTTGTCCCACGCGGGCGCACCGCCCATGGCGAGGCCGGTGCCGACGACGGCGCCAGTGACGGTGAACGCCGTGGCGATGGGGTAGCCCGTGAAGACCCCGACGGCGACGAGCGTCGCGGCCGTGAGGAGGGCGACGATGACCGCGACGGAGGTGAGCGTCGTCCCCGCGACGAGGCCGTGACCGACTGCCTCGGAGACGTTCGCGCCCTGCAGGACCGCCCCGAGGAAGCCCAGTAGACCGACGTAGAAGCCCGCGCGCATCACGGGAATCGCGTTCGCGCCGACCGCGGGCGCGAACGGGGTCGACCCGCTCGAACCGGCACCGATGGTCCACGCCATGAACATACTGGCGAGCGCGGCGACGAGCAAGGTGCCAGCGGCGGCGACGGTGACCATTTGTAACCTCGACAGGGGGCGCGGAGAAAGGGCTGTCGGCTCAGTTCGTCGAGGGCCGCGACTCGCCGCCGGTCCGTGGTGCCTCGACGCCCTCGGCGGCCGCGGCCGCGTCCGTCTCCTTCTCGGTGTCGACGTGCCAGCGCTCGACGTCGTCGTCGTACTCGTGGAGGACCGCGCGCACCTCGTCGCGGAGGTCGTCGTCGTTCACCTGCACCTCGAAGGCGAAGGTGTCGTCCTCGCCGCGCACGCGTTTGACGTTCGCGGAGACGAGGTCGTTGTCGAAGTAGTAGGGTGCCATCTGGGTCATCACGCGCTTGTAGACGGTGTTCTCGACCTTGCGGAGGGCGCGCCGGCCCGCGGTGTCGGCGGCGCGCGCGACGTGCCCGATGGACTCGCCCCACTTCTCGACGGCCCCCTCGGCGTCGTCGTCCTCCAGTTTCTCGTAGGACTCGCTGAGGCGCTCGCCGGCCGTCTGGAGGTCGTCGTCGACGTCCTCGCCGGCCTTCTCGCCCTCGCCCTCGCCGACGCTCGCCTGTTCGGCCGTCTTCTCGTTGACGTCCGTCGTGAGGCGTTCGTGGGTCTTCGGCCGCCAGTCGTCCCACTCCTCGTACGCGTCCCGATAGGGCTCGTCCGCATCGACCTCCCGCAGCGCCGACGTGATGCGCTCGCCGTGCTCGACGACGTCGCCCCACGTCCCCCGCACGCGGAAGCCCGAAATGCTCTCATCCATCGCTTACTGCCGTCGATACGTTGCCATCGCCCTTACGTGTTGTCGGCGACGCGGTGGCACGCGTCTAGCGACCGTACGTGAGCGCGCGCGCCCACTCGTTCAGTCGCGTCTTGAGTGCGCCGAGCGCGACGACGTGGCGCGACACCGCGCGGAGGTCGCTCTCCTCGACCTCGATGACGTCCTCGCCCGCGAACGGGCTCCGCCCGCTCGTGAGGTCGGCCGCGCTCGACATCGCACAGCGCCCGCACGCTTCGACCGAATCCTTCGCTCCCATAGTGCCCCTTTGACACGCCACGGCCTTCGGTGTTACGCGCCCGCGCTCGCCGCCGACCGTGGCCTTTTCTCCCTCGGCCACGACGACGTTCCTATGGGATACCACACAATCGACCCGGACGAACTCGAACCCACGCCCGAGCGCCCCTGCGACCAGCGCTCTCTCACGGACGCCGCGGGCCTCGACAACTTCGCGCTCAACGTCTACACCGCCGAGCCGGGCGAGTCGATACCGCTCGCCTACCACGTCCACGAGGAGCAGGAGGAGGCCTTCTACGTCCTCTCCGGCGAACTCCACGTCGAGACGCCGGAGGGCGAGTTCGCCGTCGGTCCGGACGAGGTGTTCGTCGCCGAACCCGAGAGCCCCCACTTCGCCAGCGTCCCCGACGACGCCGCGGAACCGGTCCGCGCGGTCGCCGTCGGCGCGCCGAACGTGGACGACGTCGCGCCGTACGAGGCGGATGAGTGAGCGCGCGGACGACGCGGTAACGGACGCGGCCGACGACGCGGGCGCTGGGGCGGACACCGGCGCGGGCGGCGACGCCGCCGCGTCCGAGGAGCCGACGCGTCCGACGTGGGACGACGCCTACCTCGACGACGTCGCGGAGCGCCTCCAGTACTCCTTCGACCTCGAACGCGACGTCGCCCTCGACGGCGAGACGTGGCCGCTCTCCGGGGAGCTGAACCTCGAACGGGAGAAGTACTTCCTCCATCCCTCGATCTCCTACGGGCGACACGACTCCGACGAACACCTCTTCGTCCGCCGCGCCGACGCCCTCGACACCGACGCCCTCGACGACCTCGTCGACCTCGGCCATCGACTCGCCGACGAGCGCATCACGGCGAACGAACGCCACTACAGCACGGAGTTCACGTTCGCGCTCGTCGTCCCGGGAATCGACGACGCCGTCCGCGACTACGTCGCGGGCTTTCGCGAGCGCACTCTCCTCAAGTACGGCTACTACGGCCACTACGAGGTGAATCTCGTCGTCGTCGCCCCCGGCGACGAGTCGTGCGTGGCGAGCGCGGAGGCGGACGTCGCCGACGCCTTCCGGACGTGGCGCGACCCGACGGTCCGCGAGCGCGGGCTGTTCGGGCGGGTCGCGGACGCGATATTCGGATAGAGGAGAGCCGCCGACGCGGAGCCGGCGCGGTTACTCGTCGACGCCGCCGTCGGTCGCCGCGGGTCGCTTCCCGCGGGCCTCGCGGACGTTCCCGATGCCCTTGCGGAGCAGGGAGAGCGCGAGGATTATCAGGACCGTCCCGATGACGATCTGGAGCGCGAGCGACCACGCCGCGGTCGAGGAGTTACCGAGGATGAGCCCCTGGTAGAGGTTCTGGTAGTACTCGAGGTAGAGGAGCGCGCAGACGGTGATCGCGCTCATGATCGCCATCGGCACGCCGGTGCTGAGGAGCTGTTTCTTCTCGCTCCAGTTGGCGAGCCAGACGGTGCCGGTGAGGAGCGCGAGCGCGGCGAGCAGCTGGTTCGCGCTCCCGAAGAGCTGCCAGAGCGGCGTCCACGTCCCGGAGGCGATGAGGACGTACGCGACGACGCACTGCCCGAAGCTGTTGACGTAGCGATTCGAGGCCGCCTCCTGGACCTGCGTCTCGGGCGTGCCGACGATCTCCTCGAAGAGGTAGCGCCCGAGGCGGAGCGCGGTGTCCGTGGAGGTGAGGAGGAAGCTCACCATCACGAGCGCCATGAACGGCGCGCCGAAGGAGGTCGGGATGCCGAGACTGCTGAGGAAGATGCCGCCGCCCTGCGCGAACTTCGGGAGGGCGAGGCCGACGCCGCCCGTCGCGTCGCTCGCGGTGACGCCGACGACCGCGACCGCACAGAGCGAGAGCGTGGCGAGGAGCCCCTCGCCGAGCATCCCGCCGTAGCCGATGAGGCGGGCGTCCGTCTCCTTGTTGAGCTGCTTCGACGTCGTCCCCGAGGAGACGAGCGAGTGGAAGCCGCTGATGGTCCCGCAGGCGATGGTGACGAACAGCATCGGGAACAGCGGGCTGAACGCGCCCAGCGTCGAGTTCCCGCCGAAGCCGGTGAAGGCGGGGATGTTCGTCACGAGCGGCTGGCTCGGCGAGACCGCACCGAGATACGGGCCGAGCACGGTGCCGACGATAACGGCGATGAGCGCGCCGCCGACACCCGCGTAGAGCAGGAAGGAGGAGAGGTAGTCGCGGGGCTGGAGGAGCGTCCAGACCGGGAGGACGCTGGCGATGAGCGAGTAGACCAGCACGATGGGAATCCACTGCTGCTGGCTGAGCTGGATCGGGTATTCGAGCCCGACGAAGACGCTCACGAAGACGAGCGAGACGAAGATGACGGTCCCGGGGATGAACGGGAGGTCGAGCTGGTAGAGGTAGACGCCGAAGACGAGCGCGAGCCCGATGTAGAGGATGCTGGCCGTCGCGGCGCTCGGATACTGCTGGAAGACGAGCCCGACGACGAAGGCGAAGACGGCGACGACGAGGATGATGGTGAGGAAGGCGAACCAGAGGAGGAGGTTCTTCCCCTCGTCACCGACGTATTCGCCGATGATGTACCCGATGGAGCGCCCCTCGTGTTTGAGGCTGGCGCTCAGGGAGACGAAGTCGTGGACCGCGCCCATCAGGGGGTTCCCGATGGCGATCCAGAGGACCGCGGGGAGCCACCCCCAGAGGAGGCCGGCGGTGATGGGCCCGACGATGGGGGCCCCGCCGGCGATGCTCGAATAGTGATGCCCGAGGAGGACCGGCTTCTTCGCCGGAACGTACTCCTGTCCGTCCTCGTACTTGTGTGCTGGTGTCTCGGCGTCCTCGTCGAGCCCGACGAACCCGGCGAGATACTTCGAGTAGCCGAGGTACCCGACGCTGAAGAGTATCAGGATGCCGACGACCAGCCAGAGTAATGCGACCATGCCATGGGAGAGAAACTCATGAATGTACATAATTGTTTCTTCTACGGGTAGGGGCGCTTCCTGCCGCAATCGGCCCGTACCACCGCTCGCGGCGGGCTCGACCACCCGAACGCTGCTCTCCCGCCGGCTCGCGGTGCCGCGTTTCCGCCGGCTCGCGGTGCCGCGTTTCCGCCGGCCCCAGACGTCGGCGTCGCCCCGCTCAGTCGTCGACGTCGATTCCGAGTTCCGCCGCGACCTCGTCGAGGAGCGGGCCGGTCACCTCGCCCGTCCGCGACGCGATGCGCGCGACGACCGGCACGGGAATCGTCTCCTCGGCCTCCGCGATTCGCTCGCGCTCGCGCTCGACGCGCGCCCGCAGGTAGTCGGCCCCGCGGCCGTGTTCGTCCTCGTCGGGCGCGGGCGTGACCTTGTTGACGACGAGGCCGGTCACCGAGAGGCCGTGTTCGCCGAGGCGCTCGACGGCGCGGCGCGTCTCCGCGACGGAGAGTTCGTCCGGGTTCAACACGAGGTAGAAGTCCGCGTCCTCGCGGAGCGTCCGGCCCGCGAACTCGAACTTCTCCTTGCGCTCGCGGAGCCGGTGGATTATCGGGTCGTTCTCCGCGGTCTTGCGCGGCTCCTCCTTCCCGATGGCGGCCTTCTGGTAGAGGTCGAGGCTCGTCTCGCGCTTCTCGATGAGCCGCTCGACCCAGTCGCCGAGGAACTCGGGGAGCGAGAGCAACCGCAGGGTGTTGCCGGTCGGCGCGGTGTCGAAGACGACCCGGTCGTAGGCGTCGGCCTCCTCGCGCATCACGCGGATGACGCGGTCGAAGAGCGCGGCCTCGTACGCACCCGGGGTCTCGTGGGCCATCTCGATCTGCTTGTCTATCTCGTTGACGACGACCTGGCTCACCTGCGCTTCCATCTCGCGGCGGATGTCCATCAGGTGGGCTTCGACCTCGGCCTCGGGGTCGATCTCCATCGCGGCGAGGTGCTCGTGGCCCGTGACGGGCTCCGGCTCGTCGCCGAAGGGCTGGTCGAAGACGTCGGAGATGCTGTGCGCGGGGTCGGTCGAGACGACGAGCGTCTCGTGGCCGGCGTCGGCGCACCGGAGCGCGTACGCCGCCGAGACCGTCGTCTTGCCGACGCCGCCCTTCCCGCCGAAGAAGGTGAAACGGGCCATCAGAAGTGGAAGTGCCCCTTCCAGTCGAGGACGCTCTCGCGGTCCCACATCCGGCGCTCCCACGCCTCGAAGTCCTCCGCGAGATAGGGGAGGAGTTCGGCCGTGTAGTACGAGACGGGGCTCGGGATGCCGAAGGCGTCCGCGAAGCACGCGAAGAAGAACGCGTCCTCCTGGTCCATCGCCTCGTCCTCGATCTGCTCGAACGCCGGGTGCTCGATCATCCCGTGGTAGAGGCCGTGGAGCACCTCCGCCGCTTGCTCGCGGAAGCGCGCGAACTGCTCGTGGATCGTCACGACCGTCACGTGGGACCGTGAGGGTTTAACACCGCCGGCGTGAGTCCGGTCTCGAATCGGTACATTCACCCCGAGCGCGGGCCCTTCTCCGCCCATGACCATCGAGGACCGCGACGACGCGCACGTCATCACGCACGCCCTCGCCAAGGACACGCTCTCGAAGCTCCGCGACAAGCACACCGAACAGGTCGCCTTTCGCAAGGGGCTCGTGAAGCTCGGCCGCATCGCCGGCTACGAGGTCATCGACGGCGCGATGGACACCGAGTACGCGACGATCCAGACGCCGCTCACCGAGACGACGGGCGAGCGCGTGAAGGGCCTCGACGACGTCGTCATCATCAACGTCCTGCGCGCCGCGACGCCGTTCGTCGAGGGGCTGCTCAAGGCCTTCCCGCGCGCGAAGCAGGGCGTCATCTCCGCGGGCCGCGACGAGGAGGCCGGGATGCAGGAGGACGGCCAGTTCCCCATCACCGTCGACTACGTGAAGCTCCCCGACATCCGCGAGGAGGACACGGTCATCGTCGCCGACCCGATGCTCGCCACCGGCTCGACGATGTGCACCGTCCTCGACGCCGTCTGTGAGGACCAGCCCGACCCGGAGAACCTCTTCGTGCTCTCCGCCGTCTCCGCGCCCGACGGGCTGCTCCGCGTCAGCGAGGCCTACCCCGAGGCCGACCTCCTCACCGTCTCCATCGACGACCACCTCGACGAGAACGGCTACATCATCCCCGGCCTCGGCGACGCCGGCGACCGCGCCTTCCGCACGCAGTAACCCCCTCGCTTCTCCTCGAAACCCCCTGACTGCACCGGGGACGGGTGGCGCCGAGTCGAACCGAAACGCACCCCGACCGACGTCCCTGTAAAACACTTTCACGGTCCGCGAATCGCGGGAACGCCGTGGCGCGAACCGTCGCGCCACCGCCTGACACGCCCTTTCGTACCTGCCTGAACGTTCGTAGTAAACCAGCGAATATTTACCTACCCGGTGTGCTACCTACCACTATGTCGAAGTTTGACCGACGTGACTTCGTGAAAGCCACTGGTGTAGCGGGTATCGCGGCACTCGCCGGCTGTTCGGGCGGCGGTTCCGGCGGCGAGGGCGAGGGCGAAGGCGAGACGAGCACCTCGTCCACGTCGAGCGGCGGCGAGACGCGCCTCTCGTGGCACGCCGGCGGGACGGGCGGGACGTACTACCCGCTCTCCAACGAGTTCAAGAGCGTCATCGAGGGCCACACGGAGTACGGCGTGCAGGTCCAGTCCACGGGGGCCAGCGTCGAGAACGTCGGGAGCCTCCACTCCGGCGACGCGGACTTCGCGCTCATCCAGAACGACATCGCGTACTTCGCCAAGAACGGCACCGGCATCGACGCCTTCCAGGGCAACCCCATCGAGAACCTGATGGGCGTCGCCACGCTCTACCCGGAGACGATTCACGTCGTCACGCTCGCCGACTCGGGCATCGAGACGCTCCAGGACCTCGAGGGCAAGCGCGTGAACACGGGCGACCTCGGCTCCGGCACGCAGGTCGACGCGCTCCAGATTCTCAACGCGGTCGGCATCACCCAGGAGGACTTCCAGGAGCAGAACACGAGCTTCAGTCAGGCCGCAGAGCAGCTCCGTAACGGCGACGTCGACGCGACGTTCACGGTCGGCGGCTGGCCGGTCGGCGCGATTAGCGACCTCGCCACCACCGAGGACATCCGCATCGTCCCCATCGACGGCGACGCCCGCGAGAGCGTCAAGGACGCGGCGTCCTTCTTCGCGGACGACCAGATTCCCGCCGGCACGTACAGCGGCATCGACGAGGCCGTCCCGACCGTCGCCGTGCAGGCGATGATCGCCACGAACGCCGGGGTCTCCGCCGACGTCGTCGAGAACGTCACCGCGGCCATCTTCGACAACGTCGACGAACTCAGCATCAAGACGGACTTCATCTCCGCGGACAGCGCGCAGGACGGGATGTCCATCGAGCTCCACGAGGGCGCGCAGGCCTACTTCGGCTGAACGCACACCCCTCTCTCCCTACCCGTGTCCGCGTTCATCGACAGACTCCGAGAGCACTCCGGCCGCCGAGCCGCGCTGCTCGTCGCCGTCGTCGTCGGTCTCCTCCTCGCGACGGTCACGGCCGCTGCCGCCGTCCCGGCCGGCAAACAGCTCACCGTCACCGACCAGGAGACGGGCGAGGTCCTCATTCAGACGCCGGTCCACGAGAACTCGACCGTCTCCCTGGTCTACATGCACAGCGTCCAGAAGTCCCGCGTCCTCGATCAGTACACGGTCCGCGGGCACACCCTCGTCTACACCCGGATGGAGTTCGAGTCCTACGGCTGGGGGCTCCCCAGCCGCTCCGACGTCCGCGAAGTGAACGGGACGTTCGTCCTCGCCGACCCCGACTGGCAGGGCCGTGAACTCCACGTGAAACCCGGGCGCGTCGCCGGCCACCACCTGATAGTCGACGGCCACGACTACGACCTCGTCGAACGCTCCGACGCGCGCGCCGTCACGATTCGCGTCACCGACCGCTCGCTGCTCGCCACGCTCCTACACTCATGAGTGAGACACCGACCACCGACGCCGAGACGGACGCCGACGACAGCCTCCC
This sequence comes from Halarchaeum rubridurum, assembly GCF_014647115.1. Taxonomy (GTDB): domain Archaea; phylum Halobacteriota; class Halobacteria; order Halobacteriales; family Halobacteriaceae; genus Halarchaeum; species Halarchaeum rubridurum. The sequence continues at coordinate 359,562 of NZ_BMOO01000004.1, read as the reverse complement.
CGAGGACGCCGACGAAATCGTCCAGGAGCTCGAACGCAAACGCTCCCTGCGGGGTCTCGCGGCGGCGCTCGCCGCCCTCATCGGGATCGGCTTCTCCGTCTTCCAGCTCTGGCTCGCCGCCCGCGGCTTCGTCCTCACCGTCACGCTCCCCGTCGTCGGCCGCATCGAGGTCGCGGCCCTCCAGCAGCTCCAGGTGAACGCCCTCCACGTGACGTTCGCCCTCCTGTTGGCCTTCCTGCTCTTCCCGCCGACGAAGGGCGACGGCTTCCTCGCCCGCCGGCTCTCCGCGGCCCACGACGCCATCGACGCCCGCGTCGGCGGCCCGGTCGCCCGCGTCGTCGATGCCGTCGCGGCCGCGCTCGCGTGGCTCGCGCTCGACCGCGAGGGCGAGCGCGTCACGCCCGTCGACCTCGGCTGCATGGTCCTCGCCGTCCTCGCCGGCGGCTACGTCCTCACCGAGTTCGCGGAGATACAGCGTCTGCGCGTCTTCGGTCTGGAGTCCGGCCGACCGATACAGGAGGTCTTCACCGTCCTCCACCCGGTCGTCGACGCCCTCGGCGCCGTCGGCGTCCCCCTCGGTTCGACGTCGTACGCCTTCCTCGTGGGGGTCGCCGGGACGCTCCTCGTCCTCGAGGCCACCCGGCGCGCGCTCGGCTTCCCGCTGATGGTGCTCGTCAGCTCTTTCCTCGTCTACGCGCGCTTTGGCTACCTCATCCCGAGCGACACGCCGCTCGTCGGCGTCTTCGGGACGACCCGAATCGACTGGTACACGATAATCCAGAACATGTGGTTCAACACGGAGAACGGCATCTTCGGTATCCCCGTCTCCGTCAGCGTACAGTTCATCTACATCTTCGTGCTCTTCGGGGCGTTCCTGGAGATGTCCGGTGCGGGCCGGTGGTTCATCGACTTCGCCTACTCGCTCACCGGCCGCCGGAAGGGCGGCCCCGCGAAGGCGAGCATCCTCGCCAGCGGATTCATGGGCACCATCAGCGGCTCCTCCATCGCCAACACCGTCACGACGGGCGCGTTCACGATTCCGCTGATGAAGCGCTCGGGCTACCGCTCCGAGTTCGCGGGGGCCGTCGAGGCCTCCGCCTCCTCGGGCGGCCAGATTCTCCCGCCCGTCATGGGCGCGGCCGCGTTCCTCATCGTCTCCTACACGGGCACGCCGTTCAGCGAGGTCGTCGTCGCCGCGACCATCCCCGCCGTCGTCTTCTTCTTCGGCGTCTGGGTGATGGTCCACCTGGAGGCCTCCCGGACGGGCATCGGCGGCGTCGCCGAGGACGCGCTGGTCGACGTCAAGGCGCACCTCCGCAAGGGGTGGTTCTACCTCCTGCCGCTCGGCCTCCTCATCTACTACCTCGTCATCATCCGCTACACGCCCGCGCGCTCCGCGTGGTTCACCATCGTCGCGCTGTTCGCGCTCGTCGCGCTCGTCGCGGCGTACAACGAGCGGACGCGCCTCCCGCTGCTCGTCGGCATCGCCGCGCTCTTCGCCGCCGACCTCGCGTCGTTCGCCGTCGCCGGCGTCAACGCCGTCGAGCTCCTCGCCGGCGCGCGCGCGGCCGGTATGCCCCTCGGCGAGGCCTTCGCGTACGCCTCACCCCACCTCGGGTGGATCGTCGTCCTCGTCAGCGTCGTCGCGCTCCTCGCCCGCCCGCGCGGCGACAGTCCCCTCCTCGACTACGACGAGCACGTCGACGACTCCGCGGCGACGGTCGCCGGCCTCCTCCGCCGGCCGTCCCTCGCCGACAACCGCGCCTTCGGCTATCTCTCCTTCGTCGGCGCGTCGATGGAGTCCGGCGCGCGCACCGCGACGACGGTCGTCGTCGCCGTCGCCGCCGCCGGCATCATCCCCGGCGTCGTCGCCTCCACGGGGCTCGGGCCGAACCTCACGAGCCTCATCCTCGCCGTCAGCGGCGAGTCGCTCGTCCTCCTCCTCCTCATCACCGGCGTCGCCTCGATTATCCTCGGGATGGGGATGCCGACGACCGTCACCTACATCATCCTCGTCAGCCTCCTCGGCTCCGCGATTAGCGACATCGGCGGCATCCCGATCCTCGCCGCGCACCTCTTCATCCTCTACTTCGGCGTCATCGCGGACATCACGCCGCCGGTCGCCGTCGCCGCCTACGCGGCCTCCGGCATCGCGAAATCCGACCAGTTCCAGACCGGCGTCGAGGCGTTCAGCCTCTCCCTGAACAAGGCCATCGTGCCGTTCGCGTTCGTCCTCTCGCCCGGCATCCTCCTCCTGCGCGGGACGGGCGGTGCCGAGTCCGTGCGCACCCTCACCGCCGCCGACGTCCTGGACCTCGGCTTCTTCGTCCCCGAGGTCCTGATTCCCGTTATCGGCGTCTTCCTCGGCGTCTACGCGCTCGGGCCGACCGTCATCGGCTACCTCTACTCGTCGCTCTCCCGGCTCGAACGCACCGGCTTCGCCGTCGCCGCGCTCCTCCTGATGGCCCCCGGCCTCCTCGGCGTCCTCCGGGACGCCCTCGGCGTCGCACCGCTCACGTTCGACCTCACCCTGCGCGCGCTCGGCTTCGCGCTCTTCGTCGCGCTCGTCCTGAAGAACCGACGCACCCGCGACGGCGCGGACGGCGAGCCCGCGAACGCCGACGCCGGTGTCGATGCGGCCGCGACCACCGAAGCCTGAGTCGACTACGCGACTACCGAAGCCTGAGTCGACTACGCGAGCTCGACGCGTCCGGAGGTCGCGTTTCGCAACCGCTCTTTGAGCGCTTCCGCGTCGTCGCGCGGACACGATACCGCGAAGGAGACCCGCTCCTCGTAGGCAGCCTCGAAGTCGCACTCGGCCGATTCGAGGATGCCGCGTACCGTCCCCGAGTCGTCGTAGTCGACGACGGCGTCGAACGCCGTCCGGGGTTCGCGCGTCGTCACGCCCGCGTCGTCGACCGCCTCCTTCACGGCCCGCGAGTACGCCCGCGCGAGGCCGCCCACTCCCAACTCCGTCCCGCCAAAGTAGCGCGTCACGACGACGACGGCGTTCTCGATGCCGCGCTGTTGGAGGACGTTCAGCGCGGGTTTCCCCGACGACCCCGAGGGCTCGCCGTCGTCGCTCTCGTACTCGCGGAGGAAGTGCCCCTCCCCGGAGCGCTCGCGCACGCGATAGCAGGGGACGTTGTGGCTCGCGTCCGCGTAGCGCGCCCGGACCTCCTCGACGAACGCCTCGGCGGCGTCGAGCGTCTCGACGGGGCGGGCGCGCCCGATAAACTCGGAGCCCCGGACCTCGAAGCGCGCCTCGCCCGGTCCCGCGAGCGTCTCGTAGGCGTCGTCACTCACGCATTCCTCCTCACGAGAGCTCGACGGAGCGCACGAACGGGAGCGCCATCAGTTCGGTGACGACGTCGCCGGGGAGGTCCGCGTCGACGACGAGGTAGAGGCGCGGTTCGTCCGTGAACTCGGGGTCCTCGCTTATCGTCTGTCTGATGCTGACGTCGTGGTCCGCGAGGAGGCCGGTGACGGTCGCCACGAGCCCGGGTTCGTCGGCGTCGTGGACCGCGACCGTCACCACCGTCAGGTCGAGGACGGGCGCGAGGTCCATCAGGCTCGGAATCTGGCTGATGTTCTGGAAGATGCGCCTGAGCTCCTCGTCGGCGAGGATGGCGTCCGTCGTCGAGTCGACGACGCGCCGGTCGACGCCGACCTCCCCCGCCAGCTGCGTGTTCGGTATCTCGATGTCCCCCGAGACCACGCGGCCGTCGTCGTTCACCGAGAACCCGCGTTCGAGGAGGAGCCTGATGACGGCCTGCTGGCCCGGACTCCCCTCGAACTTCCGCATGATGTCCTCGAACACACGGACGCGTACGCGACCCGCGCGGTAAAACCGTCGGGGGTCGCCCCGCATGCTTTTTCGCCCCGCCGCCGGTACCCCGAGGCATGCCACGAGACGCGCCGCCGGCCGACGGGCCCTTCGACATCGTGCCGGTCGACGCCATCCGCGACGGCCGGGCGACCGACGCCTACTTCGAGCGCACCCGGACGACGCTCGAACACGCCGGGAAGAACCCCCGCGTCGTCGCCGAGGTCACGGCCGACCAGTTCCCCACCGGGGAGTTCGAGCTCCTCGGTGGCGTGAAGGACGCCGCCCACCTCCTCGAAGGGCTGCCAATCGACGTCGACGCGATGCGCGAGGGGCGACTCTTCGATGGGGGCCCCGTGATGCGCATCGAGGGCGACTACCTCGACTTCGCGCGCTACGAGACGAGCCTCCTGGGCTTCCTCTCGCACGCGAGCGGCTGTGCGACCGCCGCGCTCGACGTTCGGCGCGCCGCCCCCGAGAGTCAGGTGCTGAGCTTCGGCGCGCGACACGTCCATCCCTCCATCGCCGCGATGGTCGAGCGGAGCGCGCTCGTCGCCGGCCTCGACGGCATCAGCCACGTCGCGGGCGGCGAGGTCATCGGCCACGAGGCGAGCGGGACGATGCCCCACGCGCTCCTCATCGCCTTCGGCTCGGGCCACCAGGAGGACGCGTGGCGGGCGTTCGACGAGGCCGTCGACGCGAGCGTCCCGCGCGTCGCGCTCGTCGACACCTACTCGGACGAGAAGGACGAGGCGCTGCGCGCCGCCGAGACCCTCGGTGAGCGCCTCGACAGCATCCGCCTCGACACGACCGGGTCGCGCCGCGGGGACTTCCGACACATCGTCCAGGAGGTCCGCTGGGAACTCGACCTCCGGGGATACGACGACGTCGGCATCTTCGTCAGCGGCGGCCTCGGCCCCGACGACCTCCGCGAGCTCCGCGACGTCGTCGCGGGCTTCGGCGTCGGCGGCTACGTCTCGAACGCCGACCCCGTGGACTTCGCGCTCGACATCGTCGAACGCGACGGCGAGCCCTGCGCGAAACGCGGGAAACTCTCCGGGGCGAAGCAGGTCTATCGGACGTCGGACGGCGCACACCACGTCGGCCTCGCCGACCGACCCGGCCCGACGGACGGCGAGGAACTCTTAGAGCCGCTGCTGCGCGACGGTGAGCTCGTCAGGGAGTTCGACGTCGAGAAGGCGGCGCGACGGTCGGCTGCGGACGCGGACGACGTGGACTTCTGAGTTAGAGGCGGCTGCGGACGTCGATTTCGCCGTTCGGCTCGGTCTCCTCGAAGACCTGCCCCTCGAAGAGCGTGACGACGACGTCGTCGTCCTCCCACGCGCCGTTCGGGAGGCCGGCCTTCCGGCAGGTCCGGTCGAGATACTCGAAGACGCTCCAGTCGTTCTCGACGGGGACGGTCGGATACATCCAGCCGTACTGGCCGTCACCGTCGACGATGACGCCGTGCGTTCCGAGCTCGATGTCGGCGACGGGGTCGTCGGTGAGGATGAGGTTCGAGACGGTACAGACGGAGACGCGAATCGTGTCGAGCTCCGCGGGCTCGACCTCCGACCCGCAGGAGGAGTCGCTGGCCGCGTTGATGGCGGCCTCGACGATGGCGTGGCCCAGTTGCTTCGACCCGTTCCCGAGGTCGCGAACGGAGTCGTGCGCCCCCGCGCACCCTCGGAGGCGTCCGCGCCCCCGTGTCGATTCGAGGCGGACGAACGCGCCAGTCCGGTTGTAGAACGCGTCGCGCATGCTCCCGGGCTGCTCGCGCTGTCCGTTACGAACGAACGCTTCGACCGAGTCACGCGCGAGTTCGACGGCCCGCACGCCGTCGTCCTCAGAAAGGTGTATCGACTGGGCCTCCGACATTACGTATACATATATGGTCCGTTCGGACTTCAATCCTTCCCCGGTAAACGATTCCGTGATGGATAACGCAAATGGGTGATTGGGGGCTCAGACGCCCGCTCGCCACGGAATTTCGCACTCGAACCGGACGAACGCGGCCAGAAGGTACTTATAGAGTGTTTGGTAGTAGTTGCCACGCCACTCACCGAACCCCTTAACCCCGTCCCGGCGCTAGCCACGGTCGAGTAGCGGGAGCCCGGCCCCCGTGCGCGCACCCCGCGTGCATGAGGAAAGTCCCCCCACCAGTCGGGCAGGCGACCGGGCACACGCCCGGGGCGGGAGACCGTCGGCACTGGAACAGAGACGACACGTCTCCGTCCGACCGATGCGGTGTGCGAACCCGCGGCGACGAAGGCCGTGGGGAGTCAACCCACCGAGGGACGACGACGGAGGAGCGATGGAACGGCCACCCTCGCCGGTGCAAGTCCGCGCACAGGAAGGTAGCCCGACGTGCCGCGCGGACGCTCAGCCGAATGCCGGGTCGAACAGAAGGGGGCTTACTCCCCGCAGCTCACCTCGACTTTTGCAGCGCTCGCTACGCTCGCTTGCGAACGCTCGGCCGAAACCCACCTCACTCTAGTCGCGGCTCTCCGAGTCGCGTTCGTCGTTCGTGGGTCCGAGCGCTTCGCGCCCGTTCTCTATTCCGCGACGGACCTCCGTCGCGACGGCCGTGCCGTCCTCCCGTCGGGCGCGCCGAACGCCGACGGCGCGCTCACTCCCCGAACCCGTCCTCGAACCAGAACCGTCCGTCCGCCTGCATCGTCTCGCCGTCGACCACGATGCGCGAGTCCTCGCTCACGTCGGTGATGAGGTCGACGTGGACGGCCGACTCGTTCGCCTCGCCCTCGCGGCCCTCGGGGAAGTTCGACGAGTAGGCGCGGCCGAGCGCGAGGTGGACGGTGTCACCCATCTTCTCGTCGAAGAGGATGTTGTCCGTCACGCGGTCGATGCCGCGGTTCATCCCGATGCCGAGTTCGCCGAGGCGTCGCGCACCGTCGTCCGTCTCCACGACCTCCGCAATCGCCTCTTCGCCCTGCGCGGCGTCGTAGTCGACGACCGCCCCGTCCTCGAAGCGGAGGTCGACGTCGCGGACGCGCTTCCCGTTGATGGTCATCGGGACGTCGAAGCGCACCTCGCCCTCGGTCGCGTGCGGCGCGGTGAACACCTCGCCCGAGGGGAGGTTGTGCGAGTCGTAGTCCACGCTCGCCGCGGAGTTCACCGCGACGCGACCCTCGACGGACATCGTCAGGTCGGTGTCGTCCCCGGAGACGAGTCGCACCTCGCTCGCGTCGTCGAGGACCTCTTTCACCTTCGCCTGTTTCTCCGCTTGGGCCTCCCAATCGCGGTTGATAGCGCCGTAGACGAATTCCTGGTAGGCCTCGTAGCTCATCCCGGCCTGCTGGGCGAGCGAGCGCGTCGGGTGCTCCGTCAACACCCACTTCGTGTCGAGGCGCGCCGTCCGGATTTCCCGTCGCGCCCGGTCGTACGCCTGCCGGCGCTCCCCCGGGACGTCCGCCGTCGCCGCCGTGTTCCGCCCGCCGCCGAGCGTCAACACCGCGTCCGCCGCCGCCAAGAGCGCGCGCTCGTACTCGGGGTCCGCCTCGAAGTCGCCCTCGTGCGCGCGGAGGTACGCGCGCGTTACCTCCCCCGAGGCGTACGTCGTCACGACGTTCGCACCGCGCTTCCCGAGTTCCTCCGCGACCGCCACCGCGAGGTCGTGGGCGTCCGGCCCGACGCGAACGACGACGTCGTCGCCCGCCTCGATACGCGCGCTCCAGTCGACGAGGGTCCGTGCGTGCTCCCGTACGCGTTCGTCCATACCCGCGTCGTCGCGCGGCCGCGAGAAAAAGCCCGAACTTCCCGCATCGACACACCACCGAGGCTCAGACCTGCGCTTCGAGCAGGTCCGCGACAGCGTCGAACGCACCGGCGCCCGACTGGCCCGCGAATCGAACGCCGATTCGCGGACGTCGCCCATCTCCTCGCCCCCGCTCAGACCTGCGCTTCGAGCAGGTCCGCGACAGCGTCGGACGCACCGGCGTCCGACTGGCCCGCGAATCGAACGCCGATTCGCGGACGTCGCCCATCTCCTCGCCCCCGCTCAGACCTGCGCTTCGAGCAGGTCCGCCACGTCGCCGAGTTCCTCGCCGAGGAGGACGAGCACGTCGTCGAGCGAGACGACGCTCGTCGGCTCGCCGTCGTCGTCGACGGTCACGACCCGTCGGACCTCGTCGAGCTTCATCTTCTCGAGGACCCGGAGGACGTCCATGTCCCGGTCGATGGTCACGAGGTCGTCGGTCGCCAGCTCCGACACCGTCGTCGACTCCGGGATGACCTGCTCGCTCAGCGAGAGCGCGAGCGCCCGGTCCGTCAGCGCGCCCGTCGCCTCGCCGTCCTCGGTGACGACGAGGAAACCGACGTCGTGGGCGGCCATCGTCTCCGCAGCCTGGTCGAGCGACGCGCTCGCGGGGATACTCACGACCTCTTCCGACATATCTCGTACCGGCAGCGATCCGGACATACACGAACCGGGGGACGGCGCACGGGTAAAGCCGGTGGCCCACCTTTTTCCGGGTCGGGTGCGCCGCCGGTGTCCGTCACCGCAGAAAGCCGGAGTACGAATCCCGGTCGGCGGAGTCGGGCGTTTGCCAGCGCGGCCTGCGGCCGCGCACCGCAACCGGTCGAGGTCCTACGGGTAGACGAGCACGGTGCCGAACTCGGTCTCGACGACCGCGACCTCCTCGCCGCCCTCCGCCCGGTACTCCTCCTCGACGGTGACCCAGTCGGCGTCGAGTTCGTACTCCTCGCCGTCGACGTCGAGGGTAACGGTGTCGCCGGAGTTCTGCTGGGCCTGGATGACCTCGGGGTCGGCCTCGTCTAGCGCCTGGAGGACGATGCCGGCATCGCCGCGGAACTCGGGGCCGATTTCGGAGTCGTCGCCGTCGACGTCCACGGGGACGAGTTCGACGTTCGGACGGCCGTCGCGGACGCGGACGGGGGCGTTGACGGTCTCGGAGAGGTCGTAGGTGTCGACGTTCTCGACGACGCTTCCCGGGTCGAAGTAGAGTTCGACGTCGTCGAGGTCGGCGTTGAGCGGGTAGCCGTTGGCGGACTTCCACGCGCGAATCTCGCGGGTGGCCTCGGCGATGACTTCGCCGCGGGCCTCGGCCTCCTCGTCGTAGGCGTCGAGGGCGGGCCACTCGGCGGTGTGGACGCTCCCCTCGGTGCCGGGGAGGTAGGTCCAGATTTCGTCGGCGAGGTGCGGGCTGAACGGCGCGAGCATCCGCGCGACGGCGGAGACGACGTCGTAGAGCGTCTTGCGAGCGGCGTCGCGTTCGCCGGGCCGGCCGTTGTAGAGTCGCCCCTTGGCGAGTTCGACGTAGTCGTCGGCGAGGTCGTTCCACGCGAACTCGCGCAGTTCGCGGAGGGCGGCGTCGAAGCGGTAGGCCTCCATCTCGGCCTCGACGTCGCTGGCGACGCGCGTCGCCTTCGAGCGTATCCAAGTGTCGGCGTCGCGGTACGCGGGGTCCGCGATGTCCGGGGTGTCCTCGTCGAAGTGGCCGGCGGCGAACTTCACGATGTTCCAGAGCTTCGTGAGGAAGCGGGAGGCGGATTTGACCTCCTTCCACTGGAACTGGACGTCGCTACCGGGCTGGCCGCCGAGCGCGAGCGCCTGTCGGGCGGCGTCCGCGCTGTACTCCTCGACGGCCTCCTCGGGGCTGACCGTGTTGCCCCGAGACTTGCTCATCTTGTTGCCGTCCGGGCCGAACACCATCCCGTTGACGAGGACGTTCTCCCACGGCTTCTCGTCGGTGAGTTCGCCGGTGCGCAGGAGCGTGTAGAACGCCCACGTCCGGATGATGTCGTGGCCCTGCGGGCGGAGGCTGACGGGTTCGAACTCCTCTAAGTCGATGCCCTCGGGCCACCCGGAGATGTGCAGCGGCGTGATGGAGGAGTCCATCCAGGTGTCCATTACGTCGGTCTCGCCGGTCCACGAGTCGCTCCCGCACGCGGGGCAACTCCCCACGGCCGGGGGCTCCTCGGTGGGGTCGACGGGCGTCTCGTCGCCGGACGCGATGTGCCAGTGCCCGCACGATTCACACTCCCACGCGGGGATGGGCGTCGCGAAGACGCGCTGGCGACTGATGACCCAGTCCCAGTCCATCCCCTCCGTCCACTCGACGAGGCGCTGTTGCATGTGCTCGGGAATCCACTCGACCTCGTCGGCGCGTTCGAGGATGGCCTCCTTGTCGACCTCGACGAACCACTGCTCCTTCGAGAGAATCTCGATGGGGGTGTCACAGCGCCAGCAGGCCCCGACGGACTGCTCGGTGGGTTCGGTGTCGGTGAGGTAGCCCTCGGCGTCGAGGTCGTCGGCGACGGCCTCCTTCGCCTCGTCGATGGTGAGGCCGGCGTAGTCGCCGGCGTCCTCGTTCAGGTGACCGTCCTCGGTGAAGACGGCGCGCAGGTCGAGGTCGTGTTCGGCCCACCACGTCACGTCCTGTTTGTCCCCGAACGTACAGATCATGACGGCCCCGGAGCCGAACTCCTGGTCGACGTCCTCGTCCTCGACGACGTCGACCTCGTGGCCGAACAGCGGCACCTCGAAGGTGTCGTCCTCGCGCCCGTCGTAGCGCTCGTCGTCGGGGTGGACGGCGACGGCGACGCACGCCGCGAGGAGTTCGGGGCGCGTCGTCGCGATTTCCACGTCGTCGTTGTCGACACCGGGGAAGGTGAGGTAGTGGAGGGTGCCCTCTCGCTCGATGGGTTCGACCTCGGCGTCGGCGATGGCGGTGCCACAGCGCGGACACCAGTTGACGGGGTGTTCGTCCCGGTAGACGAGGTCGTCGTCCGCCATCTCGACGAACGACTCCTGGGTCTTCCCCCAGTACTCGGGGTCCATCGTGCGGAACTCGGCGTTCCAGTCCTGGCTGAAACCGAGTTCGCGCATCGTCTCCTTCATCGAGGCGATCTGGTGGCGGGTGTGCTCGACGCACATCTCGCGGAACTCGTCGCGGGGGACGTCCGTGCGCTGGATGCCCTCGTTCTCCTCGACTTTCACCTCGGTGGGGAGCCCGTGGCAGTCCCACCCCTGCGGGAAGAGGACGTCGTCGCCCTGCAGGCGGTGGAAGCGCGCGGCGAAGTCCATGTACGACCAGTTGAGCGCGTGGCCGATGTGGAGTTCGCCCGTCGGGTAGGGGGGCGGGGTGTCGACGACGTAGGCCGTGTCGGGGTCGTTGGCGTCGCCGTCGAAGCGGTAGGTCTCCTCGTCCAGCCAGCGCTGCTGGAGTCGCGGTTCGAGTTCCGCGGGGTCGTAGTCGTCGGGCACCTGGGTCATGTGTCTGGAGTCGTCGCTGTCGGGGTAGCGTTTCGACGCGCGCCAGAAACGGGTCGGTATCTACCGACGTACTACGGCGACAGCGACGCGCATACCCCGACGGACGCCCGCGCTCCGTAAAAAGGTTCCCGTCCCGACCGGTACGGGACCGACGACTTTTTGTACTTTAGGCTGGCCTAAAACACTATGGACAGGCGAACCTTCATCGGCGTCGGCGGGGCGACCCTCGGCACGGCGCTCGCGGGCTGCACGGGCTCCGGTGACGGCGGGAGCACCACGAGTACGAGCACGAACGAGACGACGACCGCGACGTCGACGGGCGACGGCTCCTACACCGTCTCGATGGAACCCGTCGGCGACGTGACGTTCGACGCCGTCCCCGAGACGTGGGTGGCGAACAACGGGAGCTACGCCGACATGGGCGTCGCGCTCGGCCTCGACGCGCCGAAGGGGCTCTGGCTCGCCAACCGCTGGCACACAACCTACTACGACGAACTTGAGGGCGTCTCGGTCGATACGAGCGATACCATCTCGCTCTATCAGGACGGCGTCTCGAAGGAGCGCTTCTACGCGCTCGACGCCGACGTCCACGTCATGGACCCGAACTTCCTCGCCAACCGCTTCAAGGGGTGGAGCGAGGCCGACGTCGACGAGGTCGTCGAGAACGTCGCGCCCTTCTTCGGGAACTCCATCTTCTCGCGCGGTTACGCGTGGCACGAGGACTACCGCTACTACACCCTCTACGAGGCCTTCGAGACGGTCGCCGGGCTCTTCGGGCGCGAGGAGCGTTACGAGGCGTTCGCCGCGCTCCACGACGAGTTCCAGAACGCGCTCACCGACGTCGCGCCGACGAGCGACGCCGAGCGCCCGCAGGTCGCGGTGCTGTGGGCGACGGGGGACGAACCCACCTCCTTCCTCCCCTACCTCGTCAACGAGGGGACGAGCTTCAAGCAGTGGCGCGACCTGAACGTTCGGGACGCGCTCGCGGAGACGAGCGTGAAGGACTTCCACAGCTCGCGCGGCAGCATCGACTACGAGACGCTGCTCAAGATCGACCCGGCGTACCTCCTCCTGCGCGGCCACGAGGACAAGACCGCCGCCGAGTTCGAGAACACCGTCGTCGCGTTCATGCAGGAGCACGAGACGGCGAGCGAGCTCACCGCGGTTCAGAACGGCGACGTCTACCGGGGCGGCCCGCTCTACCAGGGCCCCATCAGCAACCTCGTGCTCACGGAGCGCGGCGCGCGCCAGCTCTACGGGTACGACGAGGCGCTCTTCGAGCGCGAACGCGTCGCCGACATCGTCGCCGGCTCGCTCTGAGCGTATCGCAATAGATTTAGGTGCCCCTAAATGAAATAGGGGTGATGGACGTGTCGTCGCGGTCGGTGGAGGCGTACACCCGACTCGACTCTCGCGACCGACGGTTGGCATCCCTCGTCGTGGGGAGCGTCGTCGTCGCCTTCGTCGCCGCGTTCGTCCAAGTTTCTCAGGGGTCGTACCCGACGCCGCTCGGCGCGACGTTCGACGTCCTCACCGACCCCCGTATCCTCTTCGACGTCGACGTCTGGGCCGCCATCCTCACGGGGAGCGACTTCCCGGACCGGCTCTCCCAGACCGCGATAATCGTCTGGAGCCTCCGGATGCCCCGCGTCTTCATCGCGGCGCTCGTCGGCGTGAACCTCTCCATCTCGGGGGCCGTCTTCCAGGCCGTCACGCGCAACGAGCTCGCCAGCCCGTACATCCTCGGCGTCAGCGGCGGCGCGGGCCTCGCCGTGCTCGTCACGCTCGTCTTCTTCACGGGCGCGTCGTACGTCCTCCCGTTCGCCGCCGCGCTCGGCGGCCTCGTCGCCTTCGCGCTCGTCTACGCCATCGCGTGGCAGGGCGGGACGAATCCCGTCCGCCTCGTGCTCGCGGGCGTCGTCGTCGCCACCGTCTTCCAGTCCCTCCAGACCGGCCTCTTCTACTTCCTCGACAGCACCGCGGTCGTGAAGACCGCCATCGCGTGGACGACCGGGTCGCTCACCGGCGTCGGCTGGGCGCAGTTCCGCCTCGCCATCGTCCCGACGCTCGTCGTCGTCCCGCTCCTCCTCCTCGCCTCACGCCACCTCAACGTCCTCCTGCTCGGCGAGGAGACGGCGCGCTCGCTCGGGATGCCGGTCGAGTACGTCCGCTTCGGGCTCTCGACGCTCGCCATCCTCGCCGCCGCGACCGCGGTCGCCGTCGCCGGCCTCGTCGGCTTCGTCGGCCTCGTCGTCCCGCACGCCGTCCGCACCGCCGTCGGGAGCGACTACCGCCGGCTCGTCGTCGGCTCGCTCTTCCTCGGGCCCGCGCTCGTCCTCGTCGCCGACGTCGTCGCGCGCCTCGCACTCATGCCGATTCAGGTCCCCGTCGGCGTCGTCACGGGCGTCATCGGCGGGCCGTACTTCCTCTACTTGATGCGTCGCCACGGCGACTTCAGTGAGTTCTAACAGATGTCCAAGACAGACACCACGACCGAGACGACCGATGGCACAGCGCGCGAGACCGAGGCGGCCGACGAGGCGCGCGCGGGCGACTCGGAGTCCGAGGCGAAGATTCACGCGACCGACCTCCGCGTCGGCTACCCCGGCCTCGACGACCCCGTCGTCGACACCGAGACCCTCGTCGTCCCCGAGGGCGAGGTGACGGCGCTCGTCGGCCCGAACGGCAGCGGGAAGAGCACGCTCCTGAAGACGCTCGCCCGCCACCTCGACGCCGACGGCGGCGACGTCCTCATCGACGGCCGCGAGATAGCGGAGTTCGGCTCGAAGGAGTTCGCCCGCGAACTCGGGATGCTCTCCCAGCACGGCTCGACCCCCGACGGCATCACCGTCGAGGAACTCGTCGGCCACGGGCGCTACCCCCACAAGGGGTTCCTCGAAGGGCAGACGGAGGCGGACCGCGAGGCCATCGACCGCGCCATCGCGCTCGCCGGTATCGAACACCTCCGCGAGAAGGACGTCAGCAGCCTCAGCGGCGGGCAACGGCAGCTCGTCCGCATCGCCATGGCGCTCGCCCAGGAGACGGACACGCTCCTCCTCGACGAGCCGACGACGTACCTCGACCTGCGCCACCAACTCCAGGTGATGGAGGTCATCCGGACGCTCAACGAGGAGCGCGACGTCACCGTCTGTATCGTCCTCCACGACCTCACGCAGGCCGCGCGCTTCGCGGACTACCTCGTCGCGCTCTGCGACGGCGACATCTACGACTGGGGTCGCCCCGAGGACGTCGTGACGGAGGAACTCCTCGCCGAGGTCTTCGGCGTCGAGGCGAGCGTCGAGTACGGTGCGGAGCCGCGTATCACGCCAAAGCGCGCCATCGACGACTGAGGCCGTCGCGTACGTCGGCTGTCGCCCTCGCGCCTGGGACCGAGAGCGGAGCACGCCACGAGCGGGCCACACGAGTTATCCCCGTGGGCCGATAACCGCGAGGCAGTACCCCACTCCGTCTCCCCCCATGGCCGAAGTATCCATCACGCACGTCATCCTCTTCATCGCGGCCATCTCGCTCAGCACCATCGTCGGCGGCACCGCCACGAACATCGCCGGCGACGTCGGCCACGCCATCGAGGACATCGGCTCCGACTACGCCGACCAGGTCTCACAGAGCGTCACCGTCATCAGCGACCCCGGCGCAACCCTCTACGACGCCGAGACGAACACGCTCACCCTCCTCGCGAAGAACACCGGCGAACTACGGCTCCCGACCGACCGGGACTCCCTGCTCGTCCTCGTCGACGGCGAGCCCGTGACCGTCACGAACGTCACCGTCGTCGACGGCTCGTACTGGCGGCCGGGCTACGTCGCGCGCATCCAGGCGAACACGTCGCTCGACGGCGGCGCGCACCGCGTCGTCGTCACCGCCGCCGAATCGCGGGACTTCTTCTCGTTCCCGTACCGCGGCGGCGGAGGCACGGGGCTCGCCGACGGCATCGTCGTCTACGCGGGCGACGCGTCGCTCAACAGCATCCGGTACGACGAGGCGAGCGTGACGACCCATCGGAGCAACGAACCGCAGGTCGTCGGCTCCGCCACCGTCGACTTCGACGGCGACGGCACCTTCGGCGTCCCGTACGTCCAGAACGACACGCTCCACCTCGTCGACGGGACCGACGCCCCGCAGACGCTCCCCGGCGACCCGCCGTCGTCGGAGTCCCACCTCGCCACCGGGTCGTGGAACGGGAGCGGCCCCTCCGTCTTCTACGTCGGTCCGAACAAGGACCTCCGCCGGACGGGCCCCGACGCGACCAGCGGTACGCTCGTCGCCGAGGTGAGCAGCACGCAAGGTGCCGGCTCCGTCCTCGGGGTCGCCGACTACGACGGCGACGGCACCCGGGACATCATCTACCTCGGGAGCAGCGGCGGGCTCTACTACGTCTCGCCCGACGAGACGCCGGCCAGCGTCGGCGTCAGCGCCGCGAACACGTACGCCGCGGGTCAGCCGACGGAGTTCTACGGTGATGGCACCGTCTACGTCCCGTACATCGGCGGCTCCGGCTACGTCCACCTCGCCGACTCGGACAACAACAAGCGACAGCTGACGACCGAGACCAAGGCCTCCAACACGGGCCTCAGCGTCGACGACGTCGACCGCGACGGCGAGCCCGAAGTCGTCTTCGTCGATTCGAGCAGCAGCACCTCCCTCCGCTACGTGAACGCGGACGGGACGACCGGCTACGTCCACGACGCCGACGGCCAGCGCATCCCGGTCAACAAGGGCGTCGGCATCGCCTGAGGCGCTCGCCGCGTACCCCCGCGGCTACCGGATACGCTCGGCCGCTTGATCGAGTATAGCTCTATCGGCTAACTCGGCGCTCGACACGCGAACACCGGCCGTAACGGCCAATACTCTTTTTCAGGTGGGGGCTGCAGACTCGGTCGTCGCAATGGAACTCAGCCTCCCAGACTTCGACTACGAACGCGGCCAGGTCGGTATCGAGACCCTGGTCGTGTTCATCGCGATGATCCTCGTCGCGGCGATCGCGGCGACGGTGCTCATCAACACGACCGGCTTCCTGCAGAACAAGGCGTCCGCCACGAGTCAGGACTCCGCACAGCAGGTCTCGAACCAGGTCGTCGTGATCTCGGGCGTCGGCGACGTGCACAACAATTCGAGCGGTGAGAAGGTCGTCAATCAGACGGAACTGACGGTGATGCAGTCGCCGGGCGCGGATTCAATCGACCTCGGTGGGTCCACGATCAAGTGGATCGGGCCGCACGGCGCGCAGACGCTGACGTACGCCGATAACGCCTCCGCGGCGGACGCGGAGTTCTCCGTGTCTGCGATCCGCGACGAGGACGGCTCCCTCCCGGTCCTCAACGAGAAGACCGACCGGATGAAGCTCAACATCGCGCTGGACAAGAACGCGGACGCGCTGAAGCCGCTGCAGGCCGGCGAGGACGCGACGATCCAGATCGTGACGCAGTCCGGGAGCCAGTACACGTACGTGGCCTCCACGCCGCAGACGCTCAGCTCACAGAGCGACGGCGGCGCGGTCTCCCTGTAACGTCACTGGCTCTTCGAACTCAGAACGTTCTTTCCTTCGCTTTTTTGCGCGACGCAACACCGCGTAGCGACGGCCACGCGCCGACGGCTACGGCTCGACGTCGAGGTCGGACTGTCGCAAGAGGAGTTCGAGGACGTCCTCGGGCGGGAGCGAGTCGTCGACTTGGCCCGCGTACCACCGGAGGGCCTCCTCGACGGTCTCGACGATGTTGTTCGAGGTGACGACGGTCGTTCCGACCCCCGCGTCGGTCTTCGCGGAGAGGACGATTCCGTACGCGTCGTCGCTCCGTTCGAGCGCGCCCGCGTGGTCGCGCTCGTCGTCCCCGGACTCGGCGTCGCGCGCCACGCCGTCGGGGAGGTCGGTAGCTGGCGGTGTCCCCGAGGCCTCGCCGTTCGTGGAGACGACGTAGCGGCCGTCGCCGCGCTCGCGGACGCCCTCGCGGTGCGCGATGTCGAGGTCCGTGGGTTCGAGCGGGTTCCCCTCGCCCGCGTCGCTCTCGCTACGCAGCTCGGCGATCCGCTCGGCGTGCTCCACGGCCAACTCGTCGTCGTCCGGCTCCGTGTCGTCGGCCATACAACGCTCTTGGGCCACGAGCCACAAAACGTTCCGGTGCCGCCGGTGTGGGCCGCAAGGGTTGTGTCCCGCGCCACCCTACGCCGGGTCGATGGTCTCCTTCGCGCTGATGGCCGCCGGCGGCGGCATCGTCGTGGCGTCCACCGCGTTCTTCCGGCTCGCCGACAGCGACGAGACCGAACTCACTCACCTCGTGCTGCTCGAATACGGGTTCGCGGGGCTCCTGTTGCTCGTCGGGCTCGGCGTCCTCGCGTACGGCCTGCTCGGCTGACGGCCGCGCGGGCCGTCATCCTCTTGCGGACTCGGGCCCCATCGACGGTATGACCTCTCGACGCTCCGTGCTCGCCGCCACTGGGTCGGCCGCGGCCGCGGCGCTCGCGGGCTGCACGGGCGACTCCTCCGACGGCGGGAACACCGTTACGGCGACGGAACCCGACGGTGACGGGACGGCGACGGCCGGCGAACTCCGCTGGCTCCTCGCGCACGGCGACGGCGCGCTCGACGTCCGCTCGATGCGCGTCGACGGCGACCGGATCGACGTGACGTTCGCCTCGGACGCCGACGACCTCACCGCGTTCCTTCAGGAGATCGGGAAAGTCCTCAACGCCTACGCGCGCTACGTCGACAGCGACGGCTCGGCGACCCGCCTCGTCGGCCACGTCGCGGACCGAGCGACGACCGACTACACGGGCGGGGGTGAGTACGGCCAGGCGGACCGGTTCCACGTCGAGCGCGAGTGGGCCGTGCGGTTCAACGACGGCGACCTCTCGAAACGCGAGTACCTCCAGAAGGCGCTCAACACCCGCGCGTACGTGGGTCGTGGCACGGGCGGGAACGAATCGACGGACGGAGTGACCGGCACGTCGGCGGCCGCGAACGACTCGGAGAGCTCGACCGCGTCGACGACGGAGGGGGCGTGAGGATGACGCGTTCCGACACTTCTCGGCGTGCGAGCCCGGCGCACGACCGCGCGAACGTCCCGCAGAACGTGATTCCGCTGCTCCTCGTCGCGCTCATCGTCTTCGTCCTCGCCGTCCTCGCCGCGGCGACGCTCTGAGTCCGCGAACGGCCGGCCCCGAACAGCCAGTAGCGTTTTGACGCGTGCGGACGCACCCTCCGCCATGTCAGAGAAAGACGGTGCGATATCCGACCTCCTCCCCGAGGAGTCCGCGGGGCTCTCGCTCTCGCTTACGCCCGGTCTCTCCGCGTTGCTCACCGTTTTCGGGGTCGTCGTCTCCGCGCTCGTGCTCGCCGGCGTCGGCTACGCCCTCGACTTCCACCGCCAGGAGGTCGTCGTCACGGTCGTCTCGCTGGCCGTCCTCATCTTCCTGGGCGTCGGCTACGCGCTCTTCCGGGCGATGATCGCGGCGACGAACCGCGATGAGAACGCCGGGAACGCGACGACTCATCCGGCGTTCCTCCTCCTCTTCGTCTTCCTCGCCTTCCTCGTCGCCGTCTACCTCGCGTTCCTCTACAGCACCTTCTACATGTACCTCTAGACGGCGACGAGTTCGCGGACGATGGTGAACGCGGCGGCGAACGCGACGACGAGGCCGAGTGTCAACGTCGGGTCGAAGGCCGCGACGAGCGACGGGGCGCGCAACCGTGCGATGATGGCGAGTTCGAGGCCGATGACGACGGCGAGGAGCGCGACGACGGCTTCGCCGAAGCGCCAGAAGCGGACGGGCCACGGGCTCTTCTCCTCGACGAGTGCCTCGTCCCCACGCACCTCGTTGCGGACGAACTGGACGTCCTCGACGCCCTGACCGAGCAGGTGGGTCTTCGCCTTCCCCACCCGCCACCGGTCGAGGTCGTCGTTCGGGAGGTCGTAGCCGTAGCAGACGAGGTAGTCGTACTCGCGGGAGAAGTGGTCGCCCCGGACCCGGAGGTCGGTCGCGTCCGAGCGGCCGTAGTCGGTGTAGACGACGATGCCGACGCCGTCGACGGCGAGGTCACAGGGTGCGCTATCGGCGCGGCGGACGACGGGGGGTTCGACGACGTCGTCGAGGTAGGTACGTAACGACCCGATCAGGTTGCGGCGGTACTCCGCGTCGCTTCGCCACCCGGCGAGCGCGTCGACCACCCGTTCGTACCGCACTCGTTCTGACATCTCTACCTACGGTCACGACTACGAGCCGAGATAAAAGAAAGTATTGCACGGCTCGAATCCGGTTTTTCGTGTCGGCGAACCCTATATCGAGCGATTCGGGCGCACTGGAGCGGCCGAAACGCCCTTGAGCGGTTAGCGCCAAACGATTTCGTGAATGAACGCCCGTGATGTCGTCGACGAGCTCGGGTTGGGTGCGTTCGTGGGCGAGTCAGACGCAGATGAGGCGGACGCGTCCGATTCGAGCGATGCGACCGATACGTCCACGGAGGCCGACGCCGAGCCGTCGAGCGACGCCGCGGTGCAGGCCGACGACGAACCCGCGGAGGCGACCGCCGAATCGACGGGGTCGGCGAACGCCACCTCGGACGACCTCGACGACGTCAACTATCGCATCGACGAACTCGAAGCCGACGTCGAGGACAACGAGTCGGCCATCGAGGAAGTCAGACAGAACCGCGAGGACCTCGAAGCGCGCCTCGACCACCTCGAGGACAATCACGCGACGCTCCTCGGCGTCTACGACCAGCTCGTCGAGGACGTCAACCCCTTCGCGGGCGACAGCGACTTCGAGCGCCCCGAACAGGACGGCCCCTACGGGGTCATGGACCCCGACGCTGACGGGGACGCCGGTGACGACGTCGTCAGCTTCGACGACGTCAAGCGCTCCGCGGGGTCGGACGACGGCGACGCCGACGCGGAGACCGCGGAGTCCCGTCGCCCCGTCGAGGCGGACGGTGCGCAGACGACCGAGCGCGCCTCGCCGTCACCCGACCAGGGGAGCAACTCGGCGTCCTCGACGCCGGTCGCGGACGGCGACGCGTACCTCAGCTCGCTCTCCTCGACGTACGCGACGGACATCCTCCTCCTCCGGTGGCTCTCGATGCTGCTCGACACCGCCGGCTCCTCGGGCGCGCTCGAGGCGCTCGAATACTACGCCCAGATCGGCTGGATAAGCCGCCCGGTCCAGCGCCAACTGGAGACCCTGATAAGCGGCGCGGACGAGGACGCAATCGACCCCGACGCCGAACAGAGTCTCGAAGAGATTCCGGTCGAGGTCCACGACCGGAGCTCCCAACACATCCAGCGCATCGCCAGGGAGCGCGGCGAGTAGATGGGGTTCAGCACGAGCGGTGCCGTCGCGGTCCTCCTGATCGCCGCGCTCATCAGCGCCGGCGTCATCGTCCCCGCGGTGCAATCGAGCGCCGACGAGGTCGAGCGCGCGTTCAACGACCGGACGAACCACGCCGTCGCCATCGAGAACACCGATGTCGAACTGCGCAACGCCACGTACGACGCCGAAGCGGACACGTTCACGCTCACCGCCGAGAACGTCGGCACGACGACGCTCACGGTGGCCGACGTCGACCTGCTCCTCGATGGCGACTACGTCTCGGAGCGCCGGACGGCCGTCGAGAGCCGGAGCAGTCGGACGGCCTGGGCACCCGGTGAGACCCTGACGGTCACGGTCGAACGCTCCGCACAGCCCACGCGCGCGCTCGTCGCCACGAAGGGCGGTATCTCGCGCGCGACGGGGAACGTCACGGTGGTGAGCTAGATGGCCGGCTCCTCCGTCTCCAAGCTCATCATCTTCATCGCGTCGCTCCTCGTCGCCACGTCGGTGGCGATGACGCTCACCGGGAGCGTCATCGACCTCCAGGGGACGCTCAGCCAGCAGGGCGGGAACACGGCGGACGACATCGCCTCGGACGTCACCATCGTCAGCGACCCCGGGAGCCCCGAGGCGATATACGACGACGAGAACGAGACCGTCACCCTGCTCGTGAAGAACAGCGGCTCGAAGACGCTCGCCGCCGACGGTGGACCAATCGACGTCCTCGTCGACGGGAGGTACGCGAACGGGACGACCGTCACCGACCTCGGGGACGGCGACGGCGTCTGGGCACCGGACGAGACCGTCCGCGTCACGGTGAATCGGGACCTCGACGCCGGCGCGCACCGCGCGACGGTGCTCCACGGCGGGACCTCCTCGACCATCCGCTTCTACCTCTAGACCAATGACAGACCTCTACGAACTCGGGCTCGAAGACAGCGACCGGGTATCGAACGCCTTCGGCGGCGGCCTTCCCGCGGGAAGTCTCGTCCTCGTCGAGGGCGAACACGGTGCGGGCAAGAGCGTCCTCGGCCAGCGCTTTTGCTACGGGCTCTGCGAGACCGGGACGACGGTCACCTACGTCTCCCAGGAGGAGACGTCCGCGAGCTTCATCGAGCAGACGCGCTCGCTCGACTACGACCCGGTGGACCACCTCCTCCGCGAGCGCCTGCTCTTCTTGCACGCGAACGTCGACACCTTCGACGCCATCGACGAGCAGGGGGACGACGCGGACGGCCCGCGGCGCGAACTCCTCACGCGGATGATGCACGCGGGGACGATGTGGCAGAGCGACGTCGTCGTCATCGACGGCTTCGACGCCATCCTCCGTAGCGACCCGCAGTTCCAGCGCGCCGTCGAGCAGAATCGGGAGGACGACGTCATCCAGAACGTCCTCTCCTTCTTCCGGCAGCTGCTCGCCGACGACAAGACGGTCGTCCTCACCGTCAACCCCGACTCGTTGAGCGGGCGGGCGCTCCGGCCGCTGCGCGACACGAGCGGCGTCTACCTCCAGCTCAACACGAAGCAGGTCGCGGGCGACGTCCGCCGCGAGATAATCGTGCGGAAGTTCGCCAACATGGGCGACCAGGTCGACGACAGTATCAGCTTCGACGTCCAAGTGAACCGCGGTATGACCATCGTCACCCGCACCGTCGCCTGACCATGTCGGAGCACGGCACCCCGAACCCGTCGCCGGAACTCGAATCGCTCGCCGCCGAGCACCCGCATCTCGACGAGCACCTCGAACGGATGTACGCGGAGTACGGCGAGTACCCGATGCTCGTCGACGAACCAGACGGCGAGCACGCGGTCTCGAACCCGAACATCGTCTACTCGACGGATTCGGAGTACCCGACGTTCTACCAGGTGTTCGGCGACACGGGTATCCCGACGCGCTACCACGTCATCGAGCCGTCGCTGACGAGCGAGGAGCGCGAGCAGTACGAGGAGGTGCGCCAGCGCCTGCTCGAACGCAGCGTCACCGAACCCGGCCCGACCGCGAAGCGGGACTTCGAGACGCACCTCGACGACATCCTCGACGGTGTCGTCTCCGTCGGGGGCGCGGGCAGCACGATACAGTCGTTCGTCGGGACGCTCATCCCCCTGGAGGAGGACACCTACGAGAAGATTCGCTACCGCCTCCAGCGCGACATCGCGGGGCTCGGGCCGCTCAATCCGATCATGAGCGACCCCGAGAACGAGGACATCCACGTCATCGGGGCTGAGGAGTGTTACGTCGACCACGGGACGTTCGGGCTCCTCCCGACGACCGTCGACTTCGGGAGCAACGAGGAGTTCGAGCAGTGGCTCCAGAACATGGGCGAACGGATGGACACGCCCGTGAGCGACTCGAACCCGATAATCGACTCGACGCTCCCGGACGGCTCGCGTATCAACATCGTCTACTCCGACGACGTCTCCATCAAGGGCCCGAGCCTCACCATCCGGCAGGGCGACGAGGTGCCCCTCTCCGTCTTCCAGATTACGAAGTGGGGGACGCTCTCGCCGAAGCTCGCCGCCTACCTCTGGCTCTGCTTGGAGAACGAGCGGACGGTGTTCGTCGTCGGCGAGACCGCCTCCGGGAAGACGACGACGCTCAACGCGACGACGTCGTTCATCCCGCGCGACTCGAAGATATACACCGCGGAGGACACCGCGGAGGTCGTCATCCCGCACGACGCCTGGCAGCAACTCCTCACCCGCGAGGACCAGGGCGGCGACGAGGGGACGGACGTCGACATGTTCGACCTCGTCGCCACGGCGCTCCGCTCCCGGCCCGACTACATCATCGTCGGCGAGGTCCGCGGGGCGGAGGGACAGATGGCGTTCCAGGCCGCCCAGACCGGCCACCCCGTGATGCTCACGTTCCACGCGAGCGACATCGTCTCGATGGTCCAGCGCTTCACCGGGAACCCCATCAACGTCCCCGAACCCTTCATGGACAACTGCGACGTCGCGCTCTTCCAGAACCGCGTGAAGCAGGGCGACGACATCCTCCGGCGCGTCACGAGCGTCCAGGAGATCGAGGGCTACTCCGAACAGGAGGGCGGCGTCCTCACCCGACAGGTGTTCAACTGGGACCCCCGCGAGGACGACGTCGCCTTCACCGGGATGAATAACTCCCACGTCCTCGAAGACCAGATAGCGGAACTCCTCGGCTACCAGGACACCCGCGACATCTACGCGGAACTCGAACGCCGCGCGCAGATAATCGAGCGCCTCATCGACGCCGACGTTCTCGGGTTCCACGAGGTCAACGACGCCATCGCCACCTTCCAGCGCGACGGCGTCCGCGCGCTCCCGATAAGCGCCGCCGGCCTCCCGGACACCCCGGAGGTCTGACCGTCGATGGCGACCGACTCCGCCTCCGAGACGACGACCGCGGGCGTGCAGGACATCGACGAACCCGACGGATTGGGGCTGCGCGCGCTGTTGCGCGACCTCCTCCGGGACTACCGGTACATGGACGTCCCCATCCGGCGCTACGTCCTCCTCGCCATCATCCCCTCCTTCGTCCTCGGGCTCCTCTTCCCGGTCGTCGTCCTCGTCTACGTCGGGTCGTTCCTGCCGACGTTCATCGCGCTCCTCACCGGATTCTTCTTCCCGGTCGTCGTCGTCTTCTACCCGAAGATACTCCAGGACAGACGCCGCAAGCAGATTCGCGAACACTTCCACCTGTTCATCACGCACCTGACCATCCTCTCGACGACGAACATCGACCGCGTCGAGGTCTTTCGCACCCTCGCCCAGGAGGAC
The DNA here is from genome assembly GCF_014647115.1 of Halarchaeum rubridurum. Classification (GTDB taxonomy): domain Archaea; phylum Halobacteriota; class Halobacteria; order Halobacteriales; family Halobacteriaceae; genus Halarchaeum; species Halarchaeum rubridurum. The sequence continues at coordinate 335,404 of NZ_BMOO01000004.1, read as the reverse complement.
GAGTACGACGCCATCGCCGAGGAGATGGCGCGAATCGTCGGCCTCGTCGACACGTGGAATCAGAGCTTGGAGGACGCCTGCCGGATGCGCTCCGAGAGCATCTCCAGCCCGCTCATGTCGGACTTCCTCGAACGGCTCGCGTACACCGTCGGGGCGGGTCGCGACATCAGCGAGTTCCTCCTCGAAGAACAGGACTCCATCATCGGGAACTTCGTCGTCCGCTACGAGTCGCGCCTCGACCGCCTTGACCTCCTGAAGGACGTCTATATGTCCATCGTCCTCTCGATGACCTTCGGCGCGGTCTTCGCCATGGTCATCCCCTTCATCGTCGGCATCGACCCCACGCAGCCCGTCGCCGCCGTCATCATCCTCTTCGCGTTCGTTCAGGGTATCTTCGTCTTCGCCATCCACAGCGTCTCGCCCTCCGACCCCGTCTGGTTCGGCGGCTCCAGCGTCTCGCTCGAACGGAACATCAAGCTCCGCGCGACGCTCCTCGCCAGCGTCGCGCTCTGTTTCGTCCTCGGCGGGCTCTGTTACGCCCTCCTCACGAACGCGTTCGGGATCGGGAACCCGATTCCGACGGTGTTCTACCTCGCCATCCCGTTCACGCCCCTCCTGCTCCCGGGATACGTCGCCTACACGGCCGAATCGCGTATCAAGGAACGCGACGAGTCGTTCCCCGCGTTCATCCGCGCGCTCGGTGCCGTCGAGAGCGTCAAGCAGTCCTCGACGTCTTCCGTCCTCGAATCGCTGCGCACGAAGGACTTCGGCGCGCTCACCGAGCAGATCGACAACCTCTACAAGCGCCTCGCGCTCCGCGTCGACTCACAGGAGGCCTGGCGCTACTTCGCCGCCGAGGCCGGCTCCTACCTCATCCAGAAGTTCAGCGACATGTACGTTACCGGCCGCCGGATGGGTGGCGACCCGAAACAGCTCGGCCAACTCATCGAGTCGAACATCTCCGAGGTGCTCAAGCTCCGCGACCAGCGCTCTCAGTCCACCGGGACGATGACGGGGACGCTCTACGGTATCACGGCCGCGAACACGTTCGCGCTCTTCGTCGGCCTCCAGGTCGCACAGATATTCCAGCAGGTCTCCTCCGAGATGAACCTCTCGCAGAGCCGCCTCGGCGGTCTCCTCAGCGCGCAGGTCTACGATATCCCGCAGCTCCAGTTTCTGCTCTTCGTCGCCGTCCTCATCAACGCGCTCCTCTCCTCGTTGATTCTCCGCTACACCGACCGCGGCCACCTCTCGACGATGCTCCACCACTTCGTCATCCAGACGTGGATTAGCGTCATCGTCGCCTTCGCCACCATCCGAATCACCGAGTCCATCATCTCCTTCTCCTGAACTCGAATCCCCCGCCGCGGGGCGCACACGGCCATCGACCGTGGCGGCGTACCGGCTCCGCGGTCGTGGCGCTCGTGGGCGTTCGGAGACCGGTCGAGTGAAAACCGAATCGACGCCGTCGTTCGTGTCTACTCGCCGGGGCCGGTGAGGTCGCTCGGGTCGCCGAGGTCGCTCGGCCCGGAGAGGTCCTCGCCGAGCGTCGTCGAGGCGAGGACGTGCGAGAGGCTCTCGTTGGCGATAGTCGTGATGAACTCGAGGGACTTCGCGTGCTGGTGGAACGGCGTCCCGGCGAGCGATTCGAGCTCCTTCGGGAGGTCGTCGTCCACGGAACCCGCGACGGTGCTCGTCGCGCCGCCCGAGAGCCCGCGGACGTAGTCGGTCATCGTCTGGCGGACGCCCTCGCTGATCCAGCCGAGTTCGGCGTAGAGCCGGAGGGCGTTGAGCGCCCCGCTGCTGCCGAAGGTCCCGGAGAGATAGCGCGCCCACTTGAGTGCCGTGATCCGTTCGGCACCCTCCCCCTGAATCTCCGTGAGATGGGGGTCGCGGCCCGACGGCGACTGGGACATCATTCGTTGTCCCGTCTCGGGGCCGCGAGCCCTTTGCCGTTGCGGCCACCCGCGGGAACCGCAACCCCTACGGTCGCGCCCCGGGACCCACGCGTATGGAACTCGGCGTCATCGGGCTCGGCCGGATGGGGCGCATCGTAGTTGATCGGGTCCTCGACGCGGGCCACGACGTGGTCGCGTTCGACATCGACGAGGACGCGGTCGCGGACGCGGCCGACGCGGGTGCGACGCCCGCGAACAGCATCGAAGCCGTCGCCGACCAGCTCGGCGCGGAGAAACGCATCTGGCTGATGGTGCCCGCGGGCGACCCGGTCGACGCCGCGCTGGAAGAACTCGAACCGCACCTCGACGCCGAGGACGTCGTCGTCGACGGCGGGAACAGCCACTTCGAGGACTCGACGCGCCGCGCCGACTCCATCGACGCCGCGTACCTCGATTGTGGGACCTCGGGCGGGCCCGCTGGCGCGGAACTCGGCTTCAGCCTGATGGTCGGCGGCCCGCAGTGGGCGTACGACGAACTCGTCCCGGTCTTCGACGCGGTCGCCACCGGACCGCAGGGCCACGACCGGATGGGGCCCGCCGGGAGCGGTCACTACGTGAAGATGGTGCACAACGGCGTCGAGTACGCGCTCATGCAGGCGTACGGCGAGGGCTTCGAGCTCCTCCACGAGGGGCGCTACGACCTCGACCTCGAAGCCGTCGCGCGCACGTGGAACAACGGCGCGGTCATCCGCTCGTGGCTCCTCGAACTCTGCGAGGAGGCCTTCCGCGAGGAGGGGAGCGACCTCGGCACCGTCGCCGACCACGTCGCGGGCGGCTCGACGGGGACGTGGACGGTGCAGGAGTCGCTCGAACAGGAGGTGGCGATTCCGCTCATCTACGCGGCGCTCGGCGAGCGCTTCGACTCGCGGACCGACGCGAAGTTCTCGCGGCGACTCGCCAACCGGCTCCGGTACGGCTTCGGGCGGCACGAAGTCGCTCGGAACGACTGAGCGCTAGCGAGGGAGTGAGAGCGACAGTAGCCGAGCGGGGAGGAACGACCCGCGAGGCACGCCATCGCTCGAACGGAGTGATCGTGCGGCCGCTACGCGTGTGGCGTGCAGGCGGCGCGGGCGCACACGGACCGGTTCGCCGCCGGTTTCGCTTTCCGGTCCGTGCTCGGTGTTACGTCACGTCTCGGGATCGGCGCGTCCTCCCGTTTGAACGTCCGCGTCGCCGCACCCACCTGCTTCACAACCGTTTTACCCTCGCTCCGACTATCGGGTGGTGAGGGCGCGTAGCTCAGTGGACAGAGCACTTGGTTCCGGACCAAGATGCCGAGGGTTCAAATCCCTTCGCGCCCGTTCTCACGTTCGCGTCGTTCGTTCCGTTCTCACCGTCACTCGACGCCTTCGCCCTGATAGCTGCCGTCGTACTCTCCCTCGTGGTCGGCGTCGGCGAGGACGAACTGGGCGAAGCGCGCGCCGCGTTCGAGCTCGATGGGGTGGCCGACTTCGAGGAGGCCTTCGCCCTTCCCCTCGTAGCCGGCGTCCCAGACGGCGGTGTGGAGCATGCAGGAGTTGCGCATCAGGCTGGAGCGGGGGTAGACGTAGCCGACGTGTCCCTCGGGGACGCGGACGGTCTCGGCGTAGCCGGCGACGTAGTAGCCGGGGTCGAGGGCGTAGAGCTCGCGGCCGTCACGCTCGACCGTCTCGACGGCCTCGCGTGCGCCGACGGTCTTGCCGTCGGTCGTGATGCGTCCGGGTTCGCGCTGTCGCTTGACGCGCGCGAGGGTGAGGTCGACGCCGTTCGGTTGGACCTGTTCGTCCGCGACGCCGCCGAGTGCGTCGGCGACGTACGCGCCACTCTCGAACATGTCGTTCTCTGTCGAGAGGCGGGGTAACTGTCTGTCGATTTCGACGTTCGCCCTCTGTCACGAAATACCACGAAGAACGCGTCTCGCAACCGATAGTCGGTGTTCTCCGAGTTCGTCGTACGCGGTCGAATCGCCGGCGAGCGGCGGTTTTCGCGGGCGTTCGCGGGATGGGTAAACACGCGGGATTTATAGTCGTCGGCTCCCGACTTCCCGGTGCTATGGGACAAACGCTGACGGAGAAAATCCTCGACGACCACCTCGTCGAAGGGGAACTCGAGACCGGCGAGGAGATCGGGATCGAGATCGACCAGGTCCTCACGCAGGACACCACGGGGACGATGGTCTGGCTCCAGTTCGAGGCGCTCGAACTCGACGAAGTCCAGACCGAGCTCGCCGCGCAGTACTGTGACCACCAGACCTACCAGTTCGACTTCAAGAACACGGACGACCACCGCTTCCTCCGGTCGGCCGCGGGCACCTATGGGGCGTACTTCTCCCGGCCCGGGAACGGCATCTGCCACCAGGTCCACAAGGAGAACTTCGCCGCGCCCGGCAAGACCCTCCTCGGGTCCGACAGCCACACGCCGACGCCCGGCGGCCTCGGCGAACTCGCCATCGGTGCGGGTGGCCTCGACATCGCCGTCGCCATGGGCGGTGGCGCGTACTACGTCGAGGTGCCGGAAGTCGTCAACGTCCAGCTCGAGGGCGAGCTCCCCGAGTGGGCGACCGCGAAGGACATCGCGCTCGAAATGCTGCGCCGGCTCTCCGTGAAGGGCGGCGTCGGCAAAATCTTCGAGTACACGGGCGAGGGCGCCGAGTCGCTCACCATCCCCGAGCGCACGACGATCACGAACCTCGGCACCGAGCTGGGTGCGACGTCCTCCATCTTCGAGACGGACGAGAAGACGAAGGACTGGCTCAGCCGCATCGGCCGCGAGGACGAGTACGTCGAGCTTTCGGCCGACGAGGACGCGGAGTACGCGGACACGGTCACCATCGACCTCTCCGACCTTGAGCCGCTCATCGCGCAGCCCTCCATGCCCGACAACGTCGTTCCGGTCCGCGAGGTCGCGGGCGAGGACGTCGAGCAGGTCATGGTCGGCTCCTGTACGAACGGTGCCTACGAGGACATCCTCCCGGCCGCGAAGATGGTCGAGGGCCGCGAGGTCGCAAAACACACCGAGCTCATCGTCGCGCCCGGCTCCAAGCAGGCCTCCGAGATGCTCGCCCGCGAGGGCTGGACGGCCGAGATGATGGCCGCCGGTGTCAACTTCAGCGAGGCGACCTGCGGTGCCTGTATCGGCATCGGTCACGTGCCCGCGAGCGACTCCGTCAGCCTGCGGACGTTCAACCGCAACTTCGAGGGTCGCTCCGGTATCGAGGACGACTCCGTCTACCTCTGCTCGCCGGAGGTCGCCGCGGCCGCGGCGATCAAGGGCGAAATCGTCGACCCGCGCGACCTCGCCGACGAGCTCGGCGACCTCGAAGCGCCCGGCCTCGAGATGGGCGACTCCTACAGCCCCGGCATGGGCCAGGACGACCCGGACATCATCAGCCCCGACGAGGCCATCGACGACGAGCTCATCAAGGGCCCGAACATCGGCGACGTCCCGCTGAAGGACCCGCTCGACGCGCACCTCGAGGGTGAAGCCCTCCTGAAGATGGAGGACAACATCACCACGGACCACATCATCCCGGCGACGTCGGACATCCTGAAGTTCCGCTCCAACGTCCCGAAGCTCTCCGAGTTCACGCTCTCGCGCGTCGACGACACGTTCGCGGAGCGCGCGAAGCAGTCCGATGGTGGCTTCCTGGTCGCCGGCGAGAACTACGGTCAGGGCTCCTCGCGTGAGCACGCCGCCCTCTGCCCGATGTACCTCGGCATCGAGGGCGTCCTCGCGCAGTCCTTCGCCCGCATCCACAAGGCGAACCTGTTCAACTTCGGCCTCGTCCCGCTCACCATCGACGAGGACACCTACGCGAAAATCGAGCAGGGCGACGACGTCGAAATCGTCGACGACGTCGAGGAAGGCGTCAAGTCCGGCCAGGAGACGTTCACGGTCCGCGTGAACGACGACTGGGAGGCCGAGGCGCAACTCGACGCCTCCGAGCGCGAGCGCCGTATCCTCGCCGCCGGCGGCAAACTCTCCCTCACGAAGCAGCAGTACGGTGAGGGCGACAGCGGTGCGACGCCCGCGGACGACTAAGACGAACGCACGTCACCCACCTTCTCCGTTCTTTTCGCGGCCCCCGAGCGCCGCCAGCGTCCGGTACCGCCAGCGTTCAACACCGCCGAGCGACGCGACCGTCGGGCCACAGGTTACATATTCTCTCGTCCGGTAGTTCGTGGTGTGACGACGGCCGCCAATCGCGTCGAGCACGACGGTGTCCGCCAGGCGCGCCGGGAGGACCTCCTCGACGTCTTCCGAATCGAGAAGGCGTCCTTCGAGCAGCCGTGGCCGTTCTCGGCGTTCGAGCGCCACCTCGGGAACCCGGGATTCCTCGTCGCCGAGGACTCACTCGACGGCGTCGCGGGCTACGTCGTCGCGGACACGATTCCGAACCACGGTCGTCCGCTCGGCCACGTGAAGGACATCGCGGTCCACCCGGATGCGCGGGGGTCGGGACTCGGCCACACCCTCGTCTCCCGCGGGTTGTCCGTGCTCCGAACCCAGGGCGTCCAGAGCGCCAAGCTCGAAGTCCGGCGGTCGAACGACGCCGCGATTTCGCTCTACCGGGACTTCGACTTCGAGTACCTCCGCACGCTCCCGCGCTACTACTCCGATGGCGAGGACGCGTTCGTGATGGTCGCGCGCCTCTGAGGACGCCACGACTTTTGCCGCGCGTCCCCTTCCCCCCAGCATGGGCTACGCCTGTCCAGTCTGCGACGAGCACGTCCCCAACGCCGAGCACCTCGCCGACCACCTCGCGTTCGCCGCGGTGACGGGCGACGACGCCCACGAGTCGTGGCTCGACGAGCACGCGCCCGGGTGGGAGACGGGCGGCACCGAGGAGCTCGCACCGCGCGTCACCGAGCACGCCGAGACGGTCGAGTTCGAGGTCGACACGCACCCTGCCGGCGAGCACGGGCACGACCACGGCGGGGGCAGCGGCGCTCGCGGTGGCGGCGCGGGTGCGGGTTCGGGCGCCGGCGCACTCGACGCCGAGGCGCAGCGAATCCTCGAGGAGGCCGCGGAGATGACGCGGGAGATGCAACGCGACGGTGACGGGGCGGAGGACGACAGCGGGGCGACGACGTCCGAAGACGAAACCGAGTAGGGGCCGTACGCCCTCTCACGCGTATGGAGGAACGCGGATTTCTGGCGCCGGAGACCGAGGCGGAGGCGAGCGAGCAGTACCGCGAACTCGGGACCGCGGCCCAGACGGTGAGCCGCGAGACGGCGAAGGCGATGGAGTTCGACCGTGAGGAGTACCGCGAGCGCGTCACGAGCGACGTCGTCGAGACGGCGCGCGACGCGCTGTTCGCGTCGCTCCTCGTCGTCTCCGTGGGTACGAAAGCGGAGTTCGAGGCGTTCCGCGATGAGCACCCCGACCTCGACGTCCGGCTGAACGGGAGCGACAACGTCGAGCACGCCGTCTGGCACGTCGTCCCGTTCGCGGACACGGTCGTCGCGGCGACGTACCAGAACGAGCCGGACGCGGCCGTCGCCACGCTCCGGCGGATCGTCCACGGCCGCTTCTACAGCGACGTCGTCTAGGCCTGTTTGACGTCGGTACTGCAGGCGTCGAACTCGGCGTCGGGCGCGCGACACGACTCGCTACACGGGTGGTCGATGAAGGCCTCGAGGGCGGTCGCGGCCTCCTCGCTGAGGGCGTTCCCGAAGCCGGCCGTGTCGGCGTCCGTGCCCTCCGCGTCGCTCCCGACGAGGTTCTCGGCGAGACAGTGCCGCCACATCCACTCGCGCGTCACCGCCTCCCCGGCGTCGGTGAGCGTCGCGCCCGCGTACTTCTCGCGCGCGACGAGGTCGCGCTCCGCGAGGGCGTCGAGGCGTTCGGTGACGCTGGCCGGACTCACGTCGAGTGTCTCGGCGACCTCGCCGGTGCGAGCGGGACCGTCACCGCGCGCGCTCACGAGCAACACCGCGCTGAGGTAGCGCCCCGTGCTCGCCGTGACGTCGGCGTCCATACGCGGAGGTCGATGGCCGCGCGCATAAACGTACCCCCGGATGCCGCATGGCTTTGTACCGTCCCGCCCTCGCGGGGGTATGGACTGGACGGCCGACCCGTGGCCCGTCGTCGAGCGCGCGAGCGAGTACGAGACCGGCTGGTACACCGGCGGCTACGACCGCGTCGCGCAACCCGACGGCACCGAGAAGGACTACTACTGGGCGGACCTCCCGGACGCCGTCGTCGTCCTCGCTATCGACGGCGACGACGTCGTCTTCGTCGAGCAGTATCGCCCGGTCATCAGCGAGCACTGCCTCGAACTCGTCGCGGGCATCGTCGAGGACGGCGAGAGCTACGAGGCCGCCGCGCGCCGCGAACTCCGCGAGGAGACGGGATACGTCGCCGACGAGATGACCCTCCTCGAATCGTTCGCGTGCAGCACGGGCATCCTCCGACACGAGCGGGGAATCGCCGTCGCGGAGGGGCTCACGGAGACCGAACGCGACCTCGACGACAACGAGTTCCTCACGGTGACGCGCGTCCCCGCGGCCGACGCGCTCGCTCGCGCCCGCGAGCACCCGTCGAACGACGCCACGATAGAGGGGATTCTCCTCGCGCGGGCGGACGGCTATCTGGACTGACCCGCGCTGACCGCGGCGCTTATGCGCGCGGGCGGCCACCCTCGGACGTATGGACGGCGAGATACCGCCCGAGGAGGTCGAAGCGCTCGTGGAGGACGACGCGGACGTCCGCATCGTCGACATCCGCCCGGAAGGCGCGTACGCGCAGGGCCACATCCCCGGAAGCGAGAACGTCCCGTTCGCGGCGCTCACCCGCGACGTCGAGCGCTTCGCGGGCGCGGAGCACGTCGTCACCGTCTGCCCGCACGGCCAGTCGAGCGTGCAGGCCGCGAACCTCATCGCCTCCTACGAGGGCGTCGACGCCGACGCCACCGTGCAGAGCATGGCGGGCGGCCTCGTCGCGTGGGACGGCGACCTCGAAACGGCCGACGCCGGACGTCGAGGGCCCGACGAAGGCCCCGAAGCGCCCTTCTGAGCGATCACGTCGTCTTCGCCCGCCCTCTTCGGAGTCACCGCTACACGCGTGAAAACCTGAGGACGGGATGAACGCGGGGCGGAGCTAACACGGCCCCGATACCCGCTCGCATCGTCGGGCGCGAGGCGCGAGCGCGACCATCGCGGCCCCGAAGGCCGCGACGGGAGTGCGCCGCGCTTTTAGCCGAGATTTTGCCGGGGCGGCTCGCCGCCCGCAGCAAACGGTCGTCAGGCGACGTTGAAGCCCTTGTTGCGGAGGAAGTCCTCGATGCGGCCCGAGTGGTTCCCCTGGAGTTCGATTTCGCCGTCCTCGACCGTGCCACCGCACGCGAACTTGGACTTGAGGTCCGAGGAGAGACTGTCGAGGTCGACGTCCTTCGGGTCGAGTCCCTCGACGACGGTGACTTCCTTCCCGTAGCGGCGCTCGTCGATGCGGATTGTGATCTGCTGGGACTCCTTGGCGACGTCCTCGCAGACGCAGAGTTCATCGGGCAATCCGCACGTCGAGCATACGTCCGACATTACGGTTAGCGGTTGGGTGTCGGGCTACAAAATACTGTCGCCAGACGCCACGAACGGGCTACGGGCGGGCGTTTCCGCCGCGTAGTTCGCGGAGCGCCCGGCGGGCGTCGGCGGCGTCGTCGCTCCCGACGTCGCCTCGGTAGCGCGCGCGTTCGTGGAGGGACGCGAGGCGTCGTGCGGGCGTCGGCGCGTCGACCGCGTCGAGATACTCGCGGACGGTCTCGCCCGTCTCGCGCGGCCGGTGGCGGCGGGCGAGCACGTACAGCATCCGCTCGTGCGCGCCCGCGACGACCGCCTCGGGGTCGCCCTCGGGGAGCCAGCGGACCCAGAGCGCCCGATAGCCGCGTTCGAGGAGCCCGAGCCGGCGGGCGACGGCACCGACCCCGAGCGCGACGGCGACCCAGAGCAGGAGGGTCCGGGGGTCGGGGAGCGTCGGCCCGCTCGCCCCGTCCATCCTCGTTCCCGTCGCCGACGACGTCGCGTTCGCGGTGGTCGACGTGGTGGTCGTCGTCTCCGTGGGTGTCGTGGTGGTCGGCGTCGTCGACGTCGAGGTCGAGGTGGTCGCCGCCTCGTTCGTGTCGTCCGCCCCGCCGTCGCCCCCGGTTGCGTCTTCGAGTGCGGCCTGCTCGGCGTCGATGCGCGCGCCCGTGGGCGTCGGGTCGAAGCGGACCCAACCGGTGTCGGGGGCGTAGACCTCGACCCAGGCGTGCGAGTCGACGCCGCGGACGGTCCACGTCCCGAGGCCGGTCCGCTCGCCCGGCGTGTAGCCGGTGACGAAGCGCGCCGGGACGCCCTCCGCGCGGAGCATGACGACCATCGCGCTCGCGTAGTGGACGCAGTAGCCGGTCCCCGTATCGAGGAGGAACGTCCGGACGAGGTGGTCGTTCGCCGCGGGCGCGTCGAGCGAGTAGGTCTTGGTGCGCTCCAGCCAGCGCTCGATGGCGCGGGCCGTCCCGTAGGGCGTTGAGGCGTTCGCCGTCACGTTCGCGGCGAGCGCGTCCACCTCGTCGCCGGTCGTGTCCGGCACTTGGAGGTATCGGCGCTCGATTCCGTCCGGGTAGTCCGTCCCGGCGGCGTAGAGCGCGCGCTGGCCGCCGCGCAATCGCTCGCTGACGACGCGGTAGCTCTCGTTCGCGGTCAACGCGTTCTCGGGGACCGGCGTCCCGCCGCTCGTCACGCGGTAGTCGACGTCATCCACGGCGACGGGCTCGGCGACCGCCGGCATCGCCGAGAGCGGCCGTTTCGCGGTGACGCGCTGGGTGACGCGCTCGCTCGCCCCCTCGGGTCGTGCGAGCGACCCGCCGTCGCCGGTGCGGACCCAGCCGTTCCCCGTATAGCGGTCGTACGTGCCGACGCGCCAGTAGCCCGGCCGGTCGGCGCGGACGACGAACTGGACGGCCGGCGAGAGGTCGAGCGCCCCACCGAGACCGATTCGCTCCTCGGCGCTCGTCAGGCTCGTCGTCGGCGCGGTGTCCACGCCGCTAAACGTCGCCCCGCTGCCGCCCGGCGCGACCGACACGGCGACCGGCGCGACGGCGACGAGCGCGAGGACGAGACCGACCGTTTCGAGCTGTCGGCGGGTCGCGCCGTGGGAATCGAGGGTCCCGAGGCCGACCGCGCCCGCGGCGGCGAGTGCGCCGACGAGCGTCGCGGTGCCCGTGCTGTCGCCCGTGAGCACGAAGAACCCGAGCGCGAGGCCGGCGACGCCGACCGCGGGCGCGTAGCGGTCCCGGAGCGCGAAGTACCACGTGAGGAACGCGGGCGCGGGAATCATCGCCAGCGCCCAGACGAGCACGTTCACCATCCGGAGCACGGAGTAGCCGGTGAGGAGCGTGACGGCGTCGTCGGCGACCCGCGCGACGCTGAGCGAGCGCGCGTAGCTCTCGGGTGCGGTGGCGACGTACGCCGACAGACCCGCGCCGAGGAGGACGACGCCGACGGCGAGCGCGTACCGCGGTCGGACGGCCTGCGCGAGCGCGGCGAGGGCCAGCGAGCCGAGGAACACCGCCCAGAACAGGGTCAGGTCGCCGACGACGTCGACGACGTGGTAGAGCACGGCGAGCGACGACGCCGAGAGGACGGCGACGCAAGCGAGCGCGGCGAGCCGGGCGGGGGTCACCCGCCCGAGCACGGGTACGCGTCGCGTCACGCCCTCCCCTCCCCGAGGAGTTCGGCCGCCGGGCGCGTCTCGCCGTCGACGCTGACCGTCACGCCATCCGCCCCGGCGCAGACGACGACGCGCGCGCCTTCGGCGTCACTCCCCGACTCCGCCCGCCCGAGGTCGGCGAGCAGTTCGAGAGCGCGCCGTCGCGTCCCCGCGTCGCTCGCGGGTGCGAGCGTGCCGTTCGGCGTGCGGAGGCCGACGGCGACGCCGGCGTCGAGACAGGCGACGACGACGCTTGCCGCGGCGACCGCGGCCCGGTCGGGGTCCCCGCCCTCGCGGACGTCGACGGCGACGACGACGCGTGCGTCCGAGCCGTCGCCCGCGTAGGTCGTGACGAGGTACTCGTCCGGGCGCTTCGCCGACGCCTTCCAGTTCACGTCGCGCAGCGGGTCGCCGCGGACGTACTCGCGGACGCCGGCGAACTCGCTGCGCCCGCCGGCGGTCCCGACCGCCCCGGCGAGCGCGCGCGGCGGGGTACCGAGCGGGACGACGCTCGGGTAGACGACGACCTCGTCCCGGCCCTCCGCCGCGAACGACCGCCGCCACAGGCCGAACGGGTCGCTCACGACGACCGTCGCGGGACCGACGGCGTGGCGGCCGCGCTCGCGGAGCGTGACGTCGTAGCCTCCCTCGCGGCCGTCCGCGACGCTCCTGACCACGCCGTCGCCGTCGAGCCCCGTCCCGAGCGCGTCCCGGACGGTGACGAGCGCACCGTCGCCCCTCACGGCGAGCGAGACGCGCCGGTCGTCGCCGGGGAAGCCGTCCGCGGGCGGGTCGCGGACGACGCGCGGTGCGTCGGCGCGTGCGACGACGAGCGCGGCGAGCAGGAACACGCAGACAGCGGGGACGACGACGGCGTTCAGCGAGCGCGTCCCGAACGCCCGCGCGCTGACGAACCCCGCGAGGGCGACCGCGACGACGGCGACGCCGCGGCCGGTCGGTCGCATCACGGCGCTTCGGGGTCGACGGCGTCGAGCGCGCGCGAGACGACGCGCGTCGCGTCCTCTCCGCCGAGGTCGCCCCCCGCGTCGGCGCGCACCCGGTGCGCGAGGACGCTTCGCGCCTCTCGCTTCACGTCGTCCGGGACGACGTAGTCGCGCCCGTCGAGCACGGCGCGTGCCTGCGCACACCGGAGGAGCGCGACGCCGCCGCGCGGGCTGACGCCGAGCGCGGCGCGCTCTCGCGTCTCCGCGACGAGGCGTGCGACGTAGCGACGCACCGGCTCCGCGGTCTCGACGCGTGCCGTCGTCTCGCGCGCCCGCCGGAGCGCCGCGACGTCCGTGACGGGTTCGACGTCCGCCACGGGGTGATGGCCGACGACGCGTCCGAGCACTTCGACCTCCTCCTCGACGTCCGGGTAGCCGAGCGTGCACTTCTTCGTGAAGCGGTCCACCTCGGCCGCGGGGAGGTCGTAGACGCGGTCGCGTTCCACGGCGTTCTGCGTCGCGACGACGAAGAAGGGGTCGGGGAGCGCGTGCGTCTCGCCGTCCACCGTCACCTGTCCCTCCGCCATCGCCTCCAGGAGCGCGCTCTGGGTCTTCGGCGGCGCGCGGTTGATCTCGTCGCCAAGGACGACGTTCCCGAACACCGGACCCGGATGGAAGTCGAACCCGCCCGCCGCCTCGTCGAAGACGTTCGTCCCGGTGACGTCGCTCGGGAGTAGGTCGGGCGTGAACTGGAGGCGGGAGAACGTCCCGTCGATGGAGCCGGCGAGCGACCGCGCGAGCACCGTCTTGCCGACGCCCGGGACGTCCTCTAAGAGGAGGTGACCGCGCGCGAGGAGCGCGACGAGCGCGTCCTCGACGACGTCCGCCTTTCCGACGACGACCTCCCCGACGTTCTCCGTGACGCGCTCGACGAGCGCACGCGCCTCCGCCACCGGGAGCGGCTCGACGCCGCGCTCCGCGTCCGCCGCCCGCGTCGACCCCTCCGTCACGGCCGACCACCACCGACGCCACTCGCCGCGCCGCGGCTCACTCGTGCGTCGTCGGGTCCCGCGCGCCGCGCCGTCGCGCCCTCACCAGTCCGTGCAGTCCGCACAGTACCACCCCCGTTCGGTTCGCCAGCGCACGTTCGCGCCCGCCCCACACGCCTCGCACACTCCCGTGTCGAGTGCCACCCGACAGACGACGCCGACGTCTGGTTCGCTCACACCACCCCGTACGGGAAGCGAGCGGATAATCCCTCACCCCGAACCCCGACCCACCCGTATGGGGCTCGGGCATCGCCTTCGGCCCGGCCGACCCGGCGTCGCTCGCGGCGGGCGCGCGGAACCACCGGGAGCTAAGGGGCCGGCCGCCGTCGACGCGCGTATGGCGAACCCCATCGTCTTCGTCGACATCCTGCTCGGCGCGTTCGGCATCGTCCCCGCGCTCCTCGTCTTGTGCAGCGTCGCGCTCTTCGTCGTCCTCGGCGTCGTCTCCGTCTACTTGGGTGGCGGTGCGCTCGCCGACCTCGTCGGTGGCGCGGACACCGGATACGTCGACGGTCAGCCGCGCTAACTCACGTCCGCCCCTCCGTTCTACCCGTCGTAATGCCACTCGCGGAGCGCCTGCCGGACGAAGTCGCTCTCGACGTCCCGATAGAGGTTCTCGCTCCCCTCGTGGTCGCCGAACGCCCAGTCGCGGACGACGACCACCGGCGTCCCGTCGTCGCCCTCGCCGGAGACGAGGTTCGCCGTCGCCGCGAGTTCGTCCACGACCGACTCGACCGTCACTTCGAGTTCGTGGCCGTCGCGGTCGGTCTCGCCGCGCCAGTCGCGCGACGCCGGTATCCCCGCCCAGCCGATGGCGACGCCGGTCTGGCCGTGGCGGAACGGCCGCCCCGAGGTGTCCGTGACGACCACCGCGACGTCGGCCGCGAGGCTCTCGTGGATGCGGCGTGCCGACTCGCTCGGGTGTTCCGGGAGGAGGAGGAGTTCGGCCCCGCCCGTGTTCGAGCGGTCGATTCCGGCGTTCACGCCCACGTGTCCGAAGCGCGTCTCCGTCAGGAGGAACGGTTCGTCCATCACGAGGTCCGTCGACTCCTCAAGTACTGCTTGGGCGAAACGCGGGTCGCGCTCCTCGCCGGTCTGCTCCTCGAAGCGCGCCGCAATCTCGCGTGCTCGGGGCCCCGCCGGGTAGTCGTCGAGGGTGGCCGTTCGCCCCTCGACCTTGGAGATGATCGTGCTGGCGACGCAGACGACGTCGCCGTCGCGGAGGTCGGACGCGGACTCGATTGCCGCCGCGACGTCGTCGCCCGCCTCGAACTCGGGGAGTCCCGGAACTGCGAACGCTTCCATATCCGCAGTTCCGTCGGCGTCGCTAAAGGGCCGCCGATCCCCCGACACGGACACCGATACCGACGCCGCCGCGGCCCCCGAAGCTAACGGGGAGCCGACCCGACCGGCACGCATGGAGGAGACACACGTCGTCACCGTCTTCCTGCGCAACGGCACCGACGTCCTGCTCTTTCGGCGGAGCGACGACGTCGGCTCCTACGCGGGCCGGTGGGGCGCCGTCGCCGGCCACGCCGAGGGCGACCCGGACGCGCAGGCGCGCGTCGAGGTCCGGGAGGAGACCGGCATCGACCCCGAGACGGACACGACGCTCGCCCGCGCGGGCGACCCGTTCCCCGTCACCGACGACGAGCGCGGGACCCGCTGGGTCGTCCACCCCTATCTCTTCGACTGCGACACGCGCGACGTGACGCCGAACTACGAGACGACCACCTACGAGTGGGTGTCGCCGACGGCGATCCGCGAGCGCGAGACGGTGCCACGGCTCTGGACGTCCTACGACCGCGTCCGGCCGACCGTCGAGAGCGTGCGCGACGACGGGACCCACGGCTCCGCGTACATCTCGCTCCGGGCCTGTGAGGTCCTGCGGGACGACGCCGCGGCCGGAGCCGACTACGACGCCCTTCTCGGGACGGCGCGCGACCTGCTCGCCGCGAGGGAGAGCATGGCGGCCGTCGCCAACCGCGTGCACCGCGTCGTCGCCGAGGCGGACACGGCCGACGCCGACGGGATTCTGGCGAGCGCGACCGCGGTGCTCGACGCGGCGCTCGCCGCCGACGACGAGGCCGCCGCGGCCGCCGCCGCCGAGTTCGCGGGCGCGTCGCTCCTGACGCTCTCGCGCTCCGGTACGGCCTTCGACGCGGTCGTCGGCGCGACCCCCGAGCGCGTCGTCGTCGCGGAGTCACGGACCGGCCGCGAGGGCGTCGATACGGCCGAACGGCTCGCCGACGCGGGCCTCGACGTGGCGCTCACGACGGACGCCGCGGTCGCGTCGCTCGTCGCGGCCGTCGACGCGGTGCTCGTGGGCGCGGACACCGTGTTGCGCGACGGGAGCGTCGTGAACAAGGTCGGGACGCGCGCCGCGGCGCTCGCCGCCGCAGAGGCGGACGTCCCCGTCTACGCGGTCTGCGCGACGGACAAGATTGCCCCCGAGACGGACCCCGACGATCCCGACGTCGAGGACGCACCGTCGGCCGAGCTTTACGACGGCGACGCGTCCCTCGACGTCGTGAACCCCCTCTTCGACGTCACACCCGCGTCGCTCGTCACGGGCGTCGTCACGGAGGACGGCGTCCTCGACGAGGCGGGTGTCGAGAGCGCTGCGGCCGACCTCGCGGCGCTCCGCGACTGGCAGTAGCGTGGCCGGTGGCGGGCACGACGGACGCGGCCGTCCGGGCGGGTCGTCCGTCGGGTTTCGCGCACCCCGCCCGGCCTATGTGTGGCGCACGGCGAGCCCTTCGCCCGCCATCGCGGATGAACTCGCGTGCGCTTTCGGTCCGACAGCGGCCGCGCGCCTCGAAAGGCGTTTAGACGCGCGGGCCCACGGTCCACGCGGGCGACGGTGACGAGGAGTTACCCCCTCCGAGCCCCTTGTGACGAGGCCTTTCTCCCGAGTCGCCCTTCCGCAAGATTGAACGTCGATTTCTCGGTAGCTAGTCGCATGGACATCGCTCGTCTCGGCGTGCACGAGTCCGTCGGGGCGGTCTGCCCGCCCGCCGCGTTCGTGGAACAGCTCCAAGACGTCGACGCGGCCGTCTCCGTGGTGGACGAGGACGTCTCGGCCGTCGACGCCGTCGTGACCTTCGGCCACGCGGACGCGTTCGTCGGCCTCGATTGGGTACACTGCATCCGCGCGGGCTACGACGACTTCCCGGTCGAGGCGTACCGCGACGCCGGCACGGCCCTGACGAATTCGACGGGCATCCACGGCGCGTCCGTCGGCGAGACGACGCTCGGGCTGATGCTCTCGCTCGCCCGCCGCCTCCACGAGTACCGCGACGCCCAGACCGAGCGGACGTGGACGACGCCGGCGTGGGACGCACCGTTCACGCTCCGGGACGAGCGCCTCACGGTCGTCGGCCTCGGGACGCTCGGCCGCGGCATCGCCACGCGCGGGGACGCCATCGGGATGCACGTCGACGGCGTGCGTCGCACCCCGGCGCGGACGCCGCACGTACGCACCGTCTACACGCCGGACCGCCTCCACGAGGCCGTCGCGGACGCCCGGTTCGTCGCTGTCGCCGTCCCGCTCACGGCGTCGACGCGCGGGCTGATAGACGCGGACGCGCTCGCCGCGATGCGCGACGACGCCTACCTCGTGAACGTCGCCCGCGGCGCGGTCGTCGAGGAGGACGCCCTCGTCACGGCGCTGGAGACCGACGCCCTCGCCGGCGCGGCGCTCGACGTCTTCGAGACCGAACCCCTCCCGGAGTCCTCGCCGCTCTGGGACCTCGACGACGTGCTCGTCACGCCCCACGCCGCGCCCCTCGACCGGGAGTACCCTACCGACGTCGCCCGGCTCGTCCGGACGAACCTCCGGCACGCCGCCGCCGACGGAGCTCTCGTCAACCGCGTCGCCTGACGTGGCACTCCCCTGCCTTCTCACCTCCGCGCTCGCCGTCCTGGTGCTCGTGTGACACGAAATCGCCCGACGGAACGCTTTTGTGGGTACGACTGGCACGCATCCCGTATGAGGGGACGGGGTATCCTCGACGACCTGTGCGAGCGCGTCGGCGACGACCTCCGCTCCGTCGTCGTCTACACGGCGTCCGACTACGACCTCCAGTACGTCCGGGACGACGTCGCCGCCGACTACGACGAGCACGCCATCGAGCGCGCCGTCGAGGAGATGCGCTTCAAGTCGCTCGAGGCCGACTACATCGAGGACGTCTTCCGCGAACGCCACGGCGACCATCGGTGCACGGTCACGTACTTTGCCGACGCCGTCGAGTTGCACTTCCCCGTCTCGGCCACGACCGGCCTCTCCGTCGCCGTCGACGCCGCCTACTTCGCCCGCCAGGACTCCTTCATCGAGTTCGTCATCGACCATCTCGACGACGCGGTGTAGGTTCGGCACGGTGTCGCGGATTCACCGCGGGCCTCGCACGTACACGAGCGCGCGACGGAGCGCGACGCGAAGCGACTCCGGGTGGGAACCGGCCGACGCGGGGCGGTGATGACCGTCGAACGTCGGGGGAGCCGATACGGAGTAATGACCGCCGCGGAGCGGGCGCGGCGGCCGATGCGGAGCGGGTACGGCGGCCGTCGCGGTGCAGTACCGCTATCGCGGTCCGCGCGCCTGCGGCGCGCGGGAGTTTTTGTCCGCAGAACGCGCGGCGTTCTGCGGGGGCAGCGAGAGGTCTACGACCTCTCGCAGAGGCCGAGATTTTTGCCGCGAGCGGCTCGTCTGCGGCGACCCGAGTGGTCCGAAAGACGGCGAAGCCGTCTTTCGTCATGCCGAGAGGCCTCGGGCCTCTCGTAGCACGGCAAAAAGGTCGTTTAGAAGAACTTCTTGAGGTCGTCGCGTTTGGCGGCTTCGAGGTGGACGCGGACCGCGTCGTTCAGCGCGTCGATGTCGCCCTTCTTCGCGGTGACGGGCGCGATGGTGTCCTGCCACTGCTCCCAGGGCGGGACGAGGCCGAAGCGGTCGGCGATGTCGTTCAGTCGCTCGTCGCGGTCGTCGACCTTGTCCATCTTGTTGACGGCGAGGACGGGCGGGATGCCGAGCTCGCGGAGGAAACCATAGAGCTCGACGGTGTGCGGGATTTCCTCCTCGGTGGTGTGGCGGTCGATGATGTCGATGGCGGCCTTCCCGTCGAGGACGATGACGCCGGCGAGGATGGCGTCGGCGTGCTCCTCGACGTATCGGACGATGTCGGTCTTGATCGACTCCTGGCGCTCCTCCTCGACGCCGGACATGAAGCCGAAGCCGGGGAGGTCGGTGACGACGAACGACTCGGGGGCCCAGTCGTAGTGGTTGGGTTGGCGCGTGACGCCCGGCTTCCCGCCGGTGGTGAAGTCGTGACCGGTGATCTCGCGCATCAGCGTGGACTTCCCGACGTTCGACCGGCCGAGGAGGACGATCTCCGCATCGCGGTCCGGTCGGTTCTCGAACATGGGTGACGTAGCCGCGCGGGGCGGTTGTGTCTTTCGTCGCGTGGGACAAACCGCCGTTTGACCCTCCGACGTGTTGACGTTCCCAGCGCGCCTATCCCCTTTCATGCGTCGCAACGCAACGTTCGCACTGCTCGCACTACTCACCGCCGTCGGCGTCGTCACCGCCGGCGTCGCCGCCGCCGGGACGGGCGGCGGGACCGCACCTACGCCCGCCCAGACGGCCGCACCGACCGATGCGGCGTCGAACGCGACGACCATCGACGTCTCCGCGTCCGGCTCGGCGTCCGCCGACCCCGACCAGGCCGTCGTCTCCGTCGCGGTGACCGCGAGCGCGGCCTCTGCCGACGACGCGCGCGCCGCCGTCGCACAGAACGCGTCCGCGCTCCGCGAGGCGCTGACCGACGCGGGCGTGGCGAGCGACGACGTCGAGACGACCGCGTACCGCGTCCACGAGCGCACGGAGCGCGGCCCAGACGGGGAGACGACGACGAACGGCTACGAGGCCGTCCACGCCTTCGCGATTACCGTGCAGGACCCCGAGCGGGCGGGTGACGTCCTCGACGCCGCGGTGGCGGGCGGGGCGAACCGCGTCGACGGCGTGCGCTTCACGCTCTCCGAGGGGACGCGCGCGGACCTCCGCGAGGAGGCCATCCACGCGGCGATGGGTGACGCGCGCTCGCAGGCCGACGCGGCCGCGGACGCCGCCGACCTGTCCGTGACCGGTCTGAAGACCGTCTCCGTCGGGGGCGGCTACGGCCCCATCGCGTACGAGACGGCGGCGAGCGGCGGCGCGAGCGCCGACCGCACCGTGATCGACGACGCGCCGGTCTCGGTCTCCGTCTCGGTGCAGGCGACCTACACCGCGGCGTAACGGTTCCCACACGCTTTTCTTCGGGCCGGGTGCACGTCCGTGCGTGCGTCTGGTCCAAGTCGTCGTCCCCGCCGGGAAACGCGAGACCATCCTCGCGGAGCTAGAGGAGCGCGGGATCGACTACGTCGTCACGGACGAGACGGGGAGTCAGGGGTACACCGGTGTCGTCTACTTCCCGCTCCCGACGAAAGCCGTCGAGGACGTCCTCTCCGCGCTCCGCGACGCCGGCCTCGAACGCGACGCCTACACGGTCGTCGTGGACGCCGAGACGGTCGTCTCGAAGAAGTTCGAGGAGCTCCAGGAGCGCTACGAGGAGGAGGAGTCGGAGGACCGCATCGCCCGCGAGGAGATCACGGCGAAGGCGACCGACCTCGCGCCGAAGCTCGGCCCGTTCCTCGTGATGACGGTCGTCTCGGCGGTCGTCGCGGCCGCGGGCCTCCTCCTCGACTCGCCGGCGGTCGTCGTCGGCTCGATGGTCATCGCGCCGCTGATCGGCCCCGCGATGGCGACGAGCGTCGGGACGGTCGTCGACGACCGCGAGATGTTCCTCCGCGGCGTCAAGCTCCAAGCGGTCGGCTTCGTCGCCGCCGTCGCCGCCGCCGCGGGCTTCGCGTTCCTCGCGCGCACCGTTCACCTCGTCCCGCCGCTCTCCCCCCAGGAACTGCTCTCGATCGGGCAGATACGCGAACGCCTCACCCCCGACTTCCTCTCGCTCGCCGTCGCGCTCGCGGCGGGCGTCGCGGGCGCGTTCAGTCTCTCCTCCGGCGTCTCGACCGCGCTCGTCGGCGTCATGATCGCCGCGGCGCTCGTCCCGCCGACCGCCGTCATCGGCATCGGCCTCGCGTGGGGGCTCCCGACGACCGTCGTCGGCTCCACCGTCCTCGTCCTCGTGAACTTCCTCTCGATCAACCTCGCCGCGCTCGCCGTCCTCTGGTACCAGGGCTATCGCCCCGAACACTGGTTCCGGCTCAGCGAGGCCCGCAGCGCCACCCTCAAGCGCATCGCCGCGCTCGCCGTCGCCATCGCCGTCCTCTCGCTGTTCCTCGGCGGCGTCACCTACTCCTCCTACCAGCACGGGCAGTTCGAGGAGACGACGCGCATGGAGGTGCAGGACACCTTCGAGAGCGGCGAGTACGCCGCGCTCTCGCTCGTCGACGTGCAGGTGACGTACGCGCGGACACCGTCGCCGATCACCGTGCCGGACCGCGTGGTGCTCACCGTCGGCCGGCCGGACGGGTCGACGTATCCGACCCTCGCGGCGACGCTCAGAGAGGAGATACACGACGCGACCGGCTACGACGTCGCCGTCCAAGTCCGGTTCGTGGAGATACAGAGCGCGAGCGGTGCCGCGGGCGGCGTGGACGCGACGACCGCGCCCGAACCTGGCCCGAACGCCGCTCTCGTGCGGCCGACCCGCGGCCCGAACGCCGCCGGGTAACGCTCCCCGCTCGCCGTCCGTGCGTGGGTGTTCGCCGGCCGCCGGACGGTGAAGCGCTTCGCGGGTGTGTTTAGTCCCGCGTCGGCAGTTCGGGCTCGTAGCCCGTCGCGTCGATGGCCGCGGTGAGGACGTCGTCGACGCCTTCTCCGGTCTCGACGCTCATGTAGGCGTCCGCCTCGACGTCCGTCGAGAGGTCGCTCTTGTTGCAGACGGTGAGGAAGCCGATGTCGCTCTCCGTCCCCTCGACGAACGTCGCGCGGACGTCCGACTGGAGGGCGAGCTGGTCGTCCAGGGGGTAGCCGCAGGTCGCGGAGGCGTCCACGACGAAGAGCACGGCGTCCGCGAGGTGCGTCAGCGCTGAGACGGCCTGCTCCTCGATGTCGTTGCGCTCGTCCGCCGGCCGGTCGAGCAGGCCCGGCGTGTCGACGAGCTGATAGCGGATGTGGTCGCGAGCGATGTGCCCGACGCGGACGCCCTTCGTCGTGAAGGGGTATCGTGCGGTCTCGTTGCGCGCGCTCGTCACCGCGTTCACGAACGAGGACTTCCCGACGTTCGGGTAGCCGGCGACGACGATGGCGGGTTCGTCCGGCCGGATGTCCGGGAACGTCTTGAGGTCGTCGCGGGCCTCGTTGAGGAACTGGAGGTCGTCCTCGATCTCGCGGAGGACGGAGCCCATCCGCGCGAACGCCTGCTTGCGGAGCTTCTTCGCCGCGTCAGCGTCCTCGCGCGGCAGTCGGCCGATGTACTCTCGACCGAGCGACTTCGTCTTTCGCGACGCCCACGTCACCTCGGAGAGGTGCGTGCGCGCCTCGTCCACGCCGACGACGGCGTCCGCGAGCTCGCGGTAGAACGGGTCGACCTCGTCGAAGTCCGGCCACGCCGTCACGACGTTCCCGAGGTTGTCGCTCAGCACGTTCGACGCCGTCTGCAACATCGACTCTTGGGCCTCGACGCCCGACTTCGCCCGGCCCGCCCGCGCCGCTCGCGAGAACGCCTTGTCGAGCAGCTCCTCCGACGTGGGCGTCGTCGGAAGGTCCTCGAAGATCATAGGCGCTCTAGCGGGGCGAGCCGTAAAAACGCACGTATCGCCGCCTCAGGGCGTCACCGAGGCGCACGGACCACCCTCGTCCTGACCCTCAGGCGTGCGCGCGGTGGCGCGCCTTCAGCCGTCGATAGGCCTCGTCGTTGCGCACCGATTCGAGCCAGACCGAGAAGACCAGCGCGGCCTCGCGTTTGTCGTGGTCCGACCAGTGCTCGGGGTCGCGCTCCTCCCCGTCCACGTACTTCCGTCCGCCGGGGTAGCGCGCGTAGCGCATCGCCCGCGTGTACCCCATCTGGAGGTACTTCCGGGCCATGTCCATCCCGACGACGTCGCCGGCCGCGCGGTACGCCTCGAAGCGCTCGTAGATTCCCTCCCCCGCCCGGTCCGCCGTCTCGCGGTCCGCGTACCCCCACAGCGGCAGGAGCTCGGACTTGTACGGCTGGACGCGAAAGACGCCCTCCTCGCCGCGCCCGACCTCGTACGCCGCCGGGTGCGCGCGGTAGTCGACGTCGTCCGCCGCGTCGTCCCGAACGTGCGGGGGCGGCCCGTCGTCCCGGGCGTTCGTCTCGGCGTCCATCCCACCGTCGCCGTCGCCGTCATCCACCCCGCCGTCGCCGCCATCCACCCCGCCGTCGCCGCCATCCACCCCGCCGTCGCCGCCATCCACCCCGCCGTCGTCAGCGCTCTTCGCTTCCGCTCGGTCGTTCGCTTCGGCCGTCCCGTCCGCCATCGCCTACCCCTGGCGCTCGCGGAGGACGTCGAGCAGTTCCTCGACGTCGACGTCGTGCATCGAGAGCGCGACGAGCAGGTGGTAGACGAGGTCCGCGCCCTCCGCCGCCATCTCCGCGCCGTCGTCGTCCTTCGCCGCGAGGACGAACTCCGTGGACTCCTCGCCCACCTTCTCCAGCACGCGGTTCTCGCCCTTCTCGTGGGTGAACAGCGACGCCGTGTAGGAGCCCTCCGGGAGCGTCTCCTTTCGGTCCTCGATGACGTCGAAGAGGCCTTCGAGCACCTCGCCGTCGGGTGCGTCGTCCGCGGCGTGCCCGTCGTTCCCGTCGTGGTCGTCGCTCATTCCGCCGCCACCTCCCGGATGTCCTGGAGGTCGTCGAACGCCGAGCGCTCGCGTCGCCCCGCCTCGAAGACCCCGGCGTCGACCCGTATCGGCGCGTCCGTCCGCGCCGCGAGCGCGAGCGCGTCGCTCGGACGCGCGTCCACCGTCGTCTCCCCGCGCGGCGTCCGCAGGTTGACGTCCGCGTAGTACGTGCCGTGGGACTCCGCGCGTATCACGACGTCGAGGAGCCGCCCGCCGAGCTCCTCGATCACGTCGAGGAGCAGGTCGTGCGTGAGCGGCCGGCCCACGTCCGCGGCGTCGACGCCGTGCGCGATGCTCATGGCCTCCTCGAACGCGATGAAGATGGGGAGGACGTCCGCCTCGTCCGCGGCGTCGACGAGCACGACCGGTGCGGGGCCGTCCGCCGTCCCCGCGACCTTCACGCCCGCGATGCTCGCGTCAAGGCGCTCGTCGCCCGCGTCCGACCCCGGGTCGGCGTCGGCGCTCACAGCGCCGCCTCCGCGTTCTCGAAGAACGCCAGGTCGTGGATGCGCGCGTCCGCCGTCAATTCCGGGTGGAACGACGTTCCGACGACCGGACCGTCACGGACCGCCACGGGCTTCCCGTCCCACGACGCCAGCACGTCCACGCCGTCGCCGACCTCGTCGATGAGGGGCGCGCGGATGAACACCGCGGGGAACGGTTCGTCGAGACCCGTGACGTCCAGCGGGGCCTCGAAGCTGTCCACCTGCCGGCCGAACGCGTTCCGGTCGACCGTCGCGTCCACGAGCCCGAGCGTCTCCACGCGCTCGTCGCGGGCGTCGCGCGAGGCGACGATCAGCCCCGCGCAGGTCGCCAACACGGGTTTCTCCGCTGCGACGTGGGCGACGATCTCCTCGTCGATGCCCTCGCGTTCGAGGAGCCGGGAGATGGCGGTCGACTCGCCGCCGGGGAGCAACAGCAGGTCGCAGTCGGGGACGACGCCCGCACTTCGCACCTCGTGGACGACCGCCTCCTCGCCGTGGTTCGCCGCCGCGCGACGGGCGGCGTCGCCGTGTTCGGAGACGTCGCCCTGCACGGCGACGACGCCGACTTCGAGTGTCATACCACCGCTTGGGTCGCGGAGAGAAAAAGGCTCCCGGCTCAGACCGTCAGCGCGTTCAGCATGATGACGAGGACGCCGAAGAGGGCCCCGAACGCCATCACGCTCTTGGGATTGATTCGGATCGCGTTGCGCCCCTCGGAGTCGAAGTACCGGACGAGTCCGGCGCTCGACATCAGTCCGCCGGAGTTCTGGCCGCTGCTCATACAGGCCGGTTCGGCGTCCACCACCCTAATCCTTGCGGACGAACGCCGGTAACGGCAATCGCCGTTCCGTGAGTAATCCTTATCGGCGTGGCCCGGTCTAGTTCGGGGTAGAACGATGACTGTCACCCTGAAGGACTTCTACGCCGACTGGTGTGGCCCGTGCAAGACCCAGGACCCGATCCTCGAAGAGCTTGAGGAGGAGTGGGGCGACCGCGTCACCTTCGAGAAGGTCGACGTCGACGAGAACCAGGACGTCGCCAACGAGTATCAGGTGCGTTCGATTCCCACCATCGTCGTCGAGAACGACGACGGCGTCGTCGAGCGATTCGTCGGCGTCACGCAGTCCGAGAAGCTCGAAGACGCCTTCGAGGAAGCCGGCGCGTAGTCCGGTCGCCGGCGTCGGTGTCCGCACCCGACCACTCCGCTTCTTTCGACGCGAACTGCGGAGCGACGGGTATCGTGAACGACCGACGGGTGACGTCGACTGGGTGGGCGTCCGGCGAGCGGCCCGCGTGCCGCGAGCGACCGCCTAGAGGTAGCGAACGCCGACGTCGTGCATGTCGGCGTTGTTCATGGCGATGTTGATGACGAGGGGCGTGACGGACTCGGCCTCGGCGGCGTTGGCGGCGGGGCCGGCGTCGAGGACGCGTAGCCCCTCGATCTCCGCGCCGAGGTTCGCGACGAGGTCGCGGGCGTCCTCGTCGTCGCCGACGGCGAGCGTGTCGAGGTCGAACTCGACGTCGAGGTTGGCGAGGCGGTCCGCGGCGAGGTTGTGGAACGCGCCGACGACCGGCACGTCGTCGGGGGCGCGGCGCTGGACGAGCTCGGTGACGCTCCCGATGCTCGGCGGGTTGTAGTGCATGCCGTCGTCGTCGCGGCTCATCCCGACGGCGGGGCTGACGAGGACGGTGTCCTCGTCGATGACGTCCGCGACGCCCTCGACGACGTCGCCGATGTGGTAGGCGGGGACGGCGAGGACGACGACGTCCGCGCGGTCGGCCGCCATCTCGTTGTCGAAGCCCTTGACGTCGCGTTCGAGCCCGCGGCTGTCGAGCTCGGTCTCGTACTCCTCGGCCTTCGCGCGGGCCTTCTCGGGGTCGCGCGAGCCGATGAGGACCTCGTGGTCGGTGTCGTAGGCCCAGCGGAGCGCGAGGCCTTCGCCGATGTCTCCCGTGCCGCCGAGTAGCGCGATACGCATACTCGACGGTTGACGGCCGCGCGAATAAGGGTTCTGCGTTGCGTGAGCGTTGCCTCAGTCGATGACGCGGTCGTATCCGCCGGCGACGAGCAGGCCGCCCGCGAGGAGGCCGCAGAAGACCGCACCGCAGTCGAGGAGGAGGTGTGCGGGGTCGCCGGCCGTCGGCAGGAGGACGGCGACGAGGCGACCGAGGACGAACGTGGTGGCGAACGCGCCGGCGAGGCCCGCGAGACAGCGCCGCCGGACGTCGCCCCGGTCTGCGGCCTCCTCGCGGAGCAGGTGGACGGCGGGGACGGTCAGTATCGTCGCCCCGAAGCCGTAGAGGACGAACAGCGGCGGGGACGGGAGGAGCGCGGCGGCGAGGCAAAACGAGACGACGAGGCCGCCGGTGACGGTACCGCGTGGTCGTGCCATCCTACCCCTCCAGGAGGTCGGGGAGGTCGTTCACGGAGTCGACCACGACCGACGCGCCCGCGTCCTCGTACTTCCGGCGACCGGATGCACCCGTGAGGCCGCCCGTGAGGACGCCGACACCGTAGTAGGTGCGTTCGGGGTCCGCCGCCGCGGCGTTCGTCGCCGTCTCGACGTCGTCGAGGGTGTCGCCCGCGAACGCGACCGCGTCCGCGTCGCATCGGTCGGCGAGCGCGACGAGCGCGCGCGGGTGGGGTTTGCCCTCCTCCCAGTCGTCCATCGTGAAGCGCCGCTCGTCCGGGACGTCGAGGCCGACGCGCTCCAGGGCGATTTCGGCCTCCGCTTCCGGCCGCCCGGTGAGCACGCAGACGCAGTACTCCGCCGTGAGACGCTCGACCGTCTCGGGCGTGACGATGACGGGTTCGTCCGCGATGAAGCCCGGGGCCTCCACGGGCGGCGTCCCGCCCTCGATCTCCGCGTAGCGCTCGCTCCCGAGGTAGAGTGCCTGAAAGACTTCTCGCAGATAGTCTGGGTCCCACGCGTCGTAGACGCGCTCGCGGGCGTCGTCGCCGAGCGCGCTCTCGACGACGGCTTCCGCGGCGTCGAGGCCGCCGCCGCGCTTTCCGATCTCGTCCGTGAACGCCGCGACGTCCATCGCCACCCCCTCGCGCGAGGCCAGCACGTAGAGCGCGGCGGCGTCGCTGAGCGTCCAGTCGTTGTTGAATCCGCCGGCGTCCTTGAAGGCCTGCACGTCGGCCTTGGCGATGGTGTCGCCGTGGACGCGCTCGACGGACTCCACGATGGCGCGCCGATAGGAGTCCGCGACGTCCACGAGCACCCCGTCGACGTCGAGCACGACGGTGTCGACCTGCATGGCTCGTCCTCCGTCGCGGCCCGGCAAAGGGGTTTCTACCTCGGGCGCGCGACGTACAGCGTCTCCGGGCCGACCGTTCGGCGCTCGACGGGTACCGCGGGCGGGTCGCCACCCAGCGTCGTGAACGCGCAGGCCGCGTCGACGTCGCGCGCGACCGCCCGGAGCGGCCGGTGGAGTTCCGGCGGGCAGTTCAGGGCGTAGACGACGGCCGCCTCGGCGTACACGTCGAGAGCCGGGGTCGTCACGTCGTCGCGGGCGAAGCGCACGCCGTCGGGCGTCTCGCGCTCGTACACGTCGGTGGCGACGACGGGACACCCGCGTTCCGCGAGCGCCGCCGCGACCGCGGTCTCGCGGCCGATTCCGACCTCGACGACCCGGGGGCGCTCGCGCTCTACGAGGGTGAGCAGTCCGTCCGCGAGCGCGCCCGCGCGTGTCGGTTCCACGGCGGGATGTTTATGCGTCGAGGCGGCATAGCCCTTCGTATGCGCGTCGATATCGTCCCCATCGGCGACGTCCCCGCGACGGTGAAACGGGAGGCGTCGTCGGGTCTCCGCCGGGTCTACGACTGCGAGGTCTCCGTCGCCGCGGAGCAGGACGTCCCGGAGGACGCCTACGACTCGGGACGCCGGCAGTACCGGGCGGAGCCGTTCATCGAGGTCGCGCGCCGCGCCGGCGGTGGCGAGAAGAACGTCGCCGTCACCCCCGTCGACCTCTTCTACCGCCAGCGCAACTACGTCTTCGGCCTCGCCTACCTCGACGGCCGGGGCTGCGTCGTCTCCACCCACCGCCTCCAGACCTCCTCCGACGGCGGCTTCAGCCAGCGCTCCGCGGGCGACATATTCGCCGACCGCGTCCGCAAGGAGGTCGTCCACGAGATCGGCCACACGCTCGGCCTCGAACACTGCGACAACAACCGCTGTGCGATGAGCTTCTCCCCCCAGGTCACTCAGGTCGACCGAAAGGAGGAGACCCTCTGCGGGAGCTGTCAGCGACTCGTCCTTTAGACCGCCCTCTCGGCCCGCGCGTTCATCACCGAACGCGCCTCACCCGGGCACGTGTTCTGACTCGCCCACCTCGACGCGCCCCGCGAAACCCGGCGACGCGCGCGTCCGTTCCCCGATAGTCGTCGTGTCCGCTCACTCCACCGGGAAGCGCAACAGCGCCCCGACGCCGTCGAACCCCTCGACGAACCGGTCGCCGCCCGCCACGTCTCGCGGCACCACGACGAGCTTACCGCCCTCATCCTCGACGCGCTTCGCGTACGTCTCGCGCTCGCTCGCCGGCACCGTCTCCGCGACCAGCAGGCGCTCGACGGCCCCGTACGTCAGCGCGTCGTCCACCGTCTCGCGGCCGTACGCCACCTCGCCGTCCGGCAGGCGCTCGAAGAACTCCGCGAGGGCCTCCCGTACCTCCGCGTCGAGTGACGTCACGTCCCCACGGGCCTTCGACGCGAGCTCGTCGAGACCGCTCGGGTCCGCGTGCGACACCGCGTACGTCCCCGCGAGGCGCGACGCGAGTCGCCCCGGGAGATGTTCGCCCTCGCGGAACGCCGCGACCGTCACGTCCGTCCCGCCGAGCGCCACCGCGTCCGGGTCGTCGAACACCCGACCGGCCGCCTCGCCGACCGACGCGAAGAACTCGCGTTTGCGCTCCTCGCGCCGCCGCCGGAATCGGTCCGCCGACTGCCCGCCCGCGCGCGTCTTCCCCGGGACGTCGCTGTCGAGCGTCTCCAGCGCCGTCACGCCCGATTCGTCGAGTCGACCGAGCGCCGCCCCGCCGCGCTCCACGACGACGAGCGCGACCGTCGCCGTCCCGGTTCCTCCCCCCTCCAGGGGCTCCGTGACGAACGCGTTCCCGTGCTCGAAGCGCGACTCCTCGACGCGCCCCGGCGGGTCCGCGAAGACGAACGTCTCCGAATCACCGTCGAACACGCCCGCATACACGACGAGGCCGTCCGCGGGGGTCTCACCGACGTCACGGAGTGCCCGTGCCGCCGCCTCGTAGGCCTCGCGCAGCGGCTCGCTCGCCCGTCCGTCGAGATACTCCGCCTTCGCGTGGGCCTCCTCGACGCGTTCGAGCATCGACCCCAGCGACTCGTCGTGCGCCACCGCCACCGTCACCAATCGGTCGTCGTCCGCCGACGCGTCAGCGACGGCCTCGATGCGTGCCGCGCGATCCGCACTCTCCATGGCCCGCCGTTCTCCCGTGGTCCCGAAAAGCGGACGGGCCGCGCGCCCCACGCCCGGTCACAAAGTGGCCGTTCCCCCGGACGTTTTTCCTGCTCGGGTCGCCGTCGGCGACCGCTCGCGGCGAAAAGCTGCACCGAAAAAACTCCTCGCTGCGCTCGGCGACTCTACTGCGTGTAGTAGTACTCCCCGTCGCGCTTCTGTTGTTTGTCCTTCTGACTCCCGGGCTTGTTGATGCGCGGGCGACCGACGTTCTCGTCGCGGCGGAACGTGATGTCGAGGTTGGCGAGGAACTCGTTCATGCCGTCGCGCATCCCGAGGGGCGTGCTCGCGTGCCCGTGCGCGGCGGGCTCGCCGTCGAAGACGAGGAGCCGGTCCGAGAGGAGGTCGATGGTGTAGATGTCGTGGTCGATGACCATCACGCTCGTCTCGTGGTTCTCCGCGTAGCGCCGGATGGCGCGCGCCGCGAGGACGCGCTGCTCGACGTCGAGGTGCGCGCTCGGCTCGTCGAGGAGGTAGAGGTCGGCGTCGCGCGAGAGCGTCGCGGCGATGGCGACGCGCTGGCGCTCCCCACCGGAGAGGTCCGTGAGGTTCTGCTCCATGATTCGGCCGAGCTGGAGGGGGTCCGCGATTTCCGTCTCCCAGTACGAGGAGCCGAAGTCGTCCGTGATCGAGGAGAGGAACGCATCGACGCGCATGTGCTGGTCGACCTCGACGTACTGTGGTTTGTACGCGATGTCCAGGTCCAAGTCGAGGTCGCCCCCATCGGGTTCGAGCCGCCCCGCGAGGAGCTTCGCGAACGTCGACTTCCCGATGCCGTTCGGCCCGACGATTCCCAGCACTTCGTTGCGATTTATCTCGCCGGCCTCGACGTCGAGGCTGAACGCGCCGTCGCCGTACGTCTTCGACATCGCGGGATACTCGACGAGCGTCTCGGAGCGCGAGGCGACGCGCGGGGCGTGCTCCTCGAACTCGATTGTCTCCGGGCGGATTCGCATGTTCTCGTTGTCGAGATACCCCTTCAGGTACTCGTTGATGCCGTTTCGCGTGGATTTCGGGGACGTGATGACCCCGTACGCGGAGGGCTCACCGTACGCGACGTGGACGCTGTCCGCGAGCAGGTCGAGGACCGCGAGGTCGTGCTCGACGACGAGCATCGCGCGGTCGTCGTCCGCGAGCTCGCGCACGAGGCGCGCCGCCGTGACGCGCTGGTCGATGTCGAGGTAGGGCGTGAGTTCGTCGAGGAAGTAGAAGTCCGCGTCGCGGGCGAGCGTCGCGGCGAGCGCGACGCGCTGGAGCTCGCCCCCGGAGAGCGTGTCGATGTCGCTGTCGAGGACGGGTTCGATGGAGAGCCGCTCGGCGAGTTCGTCCACGACGCCGCGCTCGTCCGCGGATTCGAGGAGCGCGCGCGTGTTCCCGTCGAAGGAGTCGGGAATCTGGTCGACGTACTGGGGCTTTCGCGCGACGTCGATTTCGCCGTCGCGGACGCCCTTCAGGAACGGCTGGAGTTCGGTGCCGCCGAACTCGTCGATGACCGCGTCCCACTCCGGCGGCTCGTCGAAGTTGCCGAGGTTCGGCGTTATCTCGCCCGCGAGCGCCTTGATGGCCGTCGACTTCCCGATGCCGTTCGGCCCGAGGATGCCGGTCACCTTCCCCTTCTCGGGAATCGGGAGACCGTAGAGCGCGAAGGAGTTCTCCCCGTAGCGGTGCGTCGGTTCGTCCCCGAGCTCCTGGGGGAGGTTGATTATCTCGATGGCGTCGAAGGGACACTTCTCGACGCAGATACCGCAGGTCTCGCCGAGGCAGATTTCCTCGGAAATCTGTATCTGGTCGGGCCCACCGACGTCCGCGTCCGCCCCGCGTTGCGTGATGCACTCCTTGCCCGTGCGGTTCGGCGGGCAGAAGTTCGAGCACTCGTAGTTACAGCGGTCGGGCTGACACCGATCGAGGTCGACGACCGCGATACTGTCCTCAGCCATCGTTACGCGGAGAGGAGGACGCCCCAGGTGACGAACCAGAGGGAGAAGGTCATGAACGCGGTGTAGAGGTGGTCCTTCGCGGAGAAGCCCTCGACGTCCACGCCGAGGATGCGGACGACCCCGAGGTTGAGCGCCACCGCCGCGACCAACAGGACGACCCCGAGCCGGTCGGTCGCCCCGGACGCGACGACGTGCGCCCCGAGGCCGGCCGCCACGCCGGTGAGACACGCCACCGTCGTCACGGTGACGCCGCGCCGGTGTGCGGCCTGCTTATCGAGTGTCTCGGTCATACACGCCCTCCGCGGGCGAGGTGCAAAAGGAGTTCGCTTGCCGAAGCCGCGCCGTACGTCCCGGTCCGCTCGCCGTCTCGCGGACCCGGAGGTTCCGCGCTACTCACGGCTTCGCCGTTCGCTTCCCCGCGGCGCGAAGCGCCGCGTTACTCACGGGTCGCTATCGCTCTCCGCTCGTCGTCTCGCGGCGCGAAGCGCCGCGTTACTCCCGCACGACCGTGACCAGCAGTTCCCGGTCGATGGCGCGCTCTAGCTCCTCGGCGATGGCCGACCCGCGCGATATCTGGATTTCGCCGCCGCGCCCGACCGTCGCCGTGCAGAGGTACTCGCCGTCCGCGCGGACCTCGACGGTCTCGCCCGGGCTCGCCTCCGTGACGGGGATGATGATGTGCTGGCCGGTAATCTCGGGCGTGACGACCTCGCCGCCGACCTCGCTGGCGTCCGCGCCGCCCGCACCGCCGCGTTCGCTCCCGCCGTCGCTCGGCGCGTCCGCGTGGTCGGGTTTGTCCTCAAACGTCCGCACGTCGATGGTGACGCCGAGGCGGTTCTCGATGTCCTGGATGCGCCCGCCGCCCTTCCCGATGACGTGGCTGATGTCGTCCTCGGTAACGTAGGCGACGGCCTCGTTGCCGCTGCGGAGTTCGACCTCGACGGGCCCGCGCGTCGCCGAGCGAATCTCGCGCTCGATCTCGTTCTTCGCCAGCTTGTCGACGCCGGACTCGCTCGCCCCGTTCTCGCCGTCGAGGGGCACCGTGACGACCTGGCGGTTGAACGTGTAAATCTCGTAGGCGGGGGTCCCCGTCTCGAAGTCCGTGACCTGGATGACGGGCCGCGCGAGGTCCTCCTCCATGAGGCCCTCGGGGACCTTCACCTCGGTCGTGACGTTGTAGACGGTGTCGACGTCCCCGTCCTCGATGAAGACGACCGTGTCGACGATCTGCGGAATCATCCCGAGTTCGACGCGCCCGACGAGGCGCTGGAGGGCGTCGATGGGCCGCGTCGCGTGGACGACGCCGACCATGCCGACGCCCGCGAGGCGCATGTCGCTGAAGACCTCGAAGTCGTCCGTCTTGCGGACCTCGTCGTATATCGTGTAGTCCGGCCGGACCATCAGGAGGGAGTCCGCGGTCTTCTCCATCGACCCGCCGAGTTCGGTGTACTGCGTGATCTCCTCCTCGACCTGAAGGTCGCGTGGCTTCTCCATCGTCTTCACGACGTAGCCGTTGTCGTCGAGGAACTCGGCGACGGCCTGCGCGAACGTGGACTTCCCGGCACCGGGTGCGCCCGCGATGAGGACGCCGCGGTCGCGTTCGAGGAGGCGTTCCTTGAGGTCCTCCTCGTGCTCGTAGTCCGCCATCGTCGTCTTGACGATGGGGCGAACCGCGGTGATCTCGAAGCCGTCCGAGAACGGCGGCGTCGCGATGGCGATGCGCATGTCGCGGACCTGCGCGATGGTCATGCCCTCCTCGGAGAGTTCGATGAAGGCGTCGTCGCTTCGCTTCGCGGTGTCGCGGATTTCGCTCGCGTACTCCTTCAGGGTCTCCGTGTCGAGTTCGGTTTCGCCGATCTCCTGGTAGGTGATGTTTCCGACGTCGCCGCGTTTCGCCATCGGGACGACGCCGTCCTTCAGGTGAACGGACATCGTCGACTCGTCGAAGTAGTTCTCGATGGCGAGCGCCTCGACCTCGCGGGCCTCCGGTTCGAGGTACTCGACGGCAAGCCCCTTCGCCTTCGCCACCTCGGCCTGCACGATGTCGCTCGTGACGAACGTCGCGTCGTGTGCGACGGCGAGGTCGCGTATCTTCGCGTCGATAGCTCCCGCGGACGCCCGCTGAATCTCCGCTTCGCTCGCGCGCTCGCCGACGTACTCGACGTCGATGTCGCCGGCGTCGGCGAGCTCCGCCAGTCGCTGGAGTTCCGAGAGGCCGTCCCATCCGATCTCGCGCCCGTTGTTCGCCTGGGCTTCGATCTCGCCGATGACGGCCTCGGGCACGTAGACGGTGGCCCCGGCGTACTCGCCGCTCTCCACGCGTCGGGAGATGCGGCCGTCGATGACCACGCTCGTGTCCGGGACGATCTTCATATGGCCGCGTCTACTCGCCGGCGTCGGATAAGGGTGTTCAAGAGTCCCAGACGGGCGTGCGAACGCCGCTCTCCCGCACCCACCGGACGCCTCCCTCGGCCGTCCTCGCCCGGACGCTCGCCGCCCGAGTTTTCCCGCCCGCCCCCGTCACTCGACGCATGGACGAACTCGAATCGCTGACCCGCGACCTCGTCGCGACCCCCGCGCACGACGACGAGGCGGCGGTCGGCGACCGCATCGAGTCGTGGCTCCGCGAGCACACCGACGCCACGGTGACGCGCGACGACGCCCCGAACGGCGGCAACGTGATCGCCCGACGCGGAGACGGCGACGAATCGCTCGCCCTCGTCGGCCACCACGATGTCGTCGCGCCCGCCCAGTCGCAGGTCGCCGACGACGGCACCTACCGAATCGAGGAGCGCGACGGCCGCCTCCACGGCCGCGGCACCGCGGACATGACGGGCGCGCTCGCCGCGATGCTCCTCGCGTTCCGCGAGACGGACCCCGCGGGTGAACTGGTCTTCGCGTCGTTCGTCGGCGAAGAGGACGGCGGCGTCGGCGCGCGCCACGCCATCGAGCGCGACGTCGCGCCCGACTACGCGGTCGTCGGCGAGGGGTCGACGGGCTACTCCGGTCCCAGTACCGTCGACGTCGCCGTCGCGCACAAGGGCCGGCGCGCGAGCACGCTCCGCGCGTCGGGGACGGCCGCGCACGCGAGCGAACCCGAGACGGGAGAGAACGCCGTCTATCGGGCCTGTGACGCCGTCGACGTCGTCCGCGACCTCGATACGCCCGCGACCGAGGT
Organism: Halarchaeum rubridurum; assembly: GCF_014647115.1. Taxonomy (GTDB): domain Archaea; phylum Halobacteriota; class Halobacteria; order Halobacteriales; family Halobacteriaceae; genus Halarchaeum; species Halarchaeum rubridurum. The sequence goes on along the minus strand of NZ_BMOO01000004.1, from coordinate 300,835 downwards.
GCTCGGCCACCGCCTCGTCGGCAGCCTCGTCGTCACCGAAATCGACGGCGGCGACGCGTGGAACGTCGTCCCCGACGCCTGCGAGGTGACGATAGACGAGCGGACCGTGCCGGGCGACCGCGCGGCCCTCGACCGTGCGACCGAGGTCGAGGGCGTCTCGTGGGACGTCGAGCAGGACCTCCCCCCGATGGCGTGCGACGACGCGGCTTTCGCGGACGCCGCGCTGGACGCCGTCGCGGGCGCGCAGGACGCGACCCCCGAGCAGGTGGTGAAGCCGCACGCGACCGACGCCGGGTGGCTCGCGGACGCCGGGACGACCTGCGTCGTCTGCGGGCCCGCCGAACCCGGCGAGGCCCACACCGACGCGGAGAGCGTCTCCCTCGACGCGCTCCGCACCTGTCGGGACGCCTACCTCGAAATCGCCGCGCGCTGGCCGTAGCGCGGCGTCGAGGCGGCCTCGGGTGTCGGCGCTCGGTCGCTGACCGCGACACCGTCCGCCGCGACGGGTGGCTTCTTGTGACCGCGCGTCCCTCCTTTTGCCATGACGGACCACCGCGAGGACGCCCCCGAGGCGTATCTCGACCTGCTCGACCAGTACGAACGCGTCACCGCGCTCGGCGGCGTGCAGGGGACGCTCTCCTGGGACCAACAGGTGATGATGCCGGAGGGGGGCAATCCCGCGCGCTCGAAACAGCTCTCCGTGGCGTCCGGGCTGAGCCACGACCTGCTCACCGACGACGTCGTCGGTGACTCGCTCGACGCGCTCGCCGACGCCGACCTCACCGACGACCAGCGCGCGGTCGTCCGCGAGGTCGAACGCCAGTACGTCCGCGCCGAGCGCGTTCCGCGCGACCTCGTCGAGGAGATATCGCAGACGTCGAGCGAGGCCCTCCAGGCGTGGGAGGAGGCCCGCGAGAACGACGACTTCGAGACGTTCGCGCCCTACCTGGAGACCCTCGTCGACCTCAAGCGCGAGTACGCCGCGCACATCGACGACGAGCGCGACCCGTACGCCGTCCTCTTCGACGAGTACGAACCCTACATCGACCTCGAAACGGCCGAACGCGTCCTCGAACGCCTCCGCGAGGAGCTCGTCCCGCTCATCGACGCCGTGCAGGCCTCCGAGGCCGACCTCGCCGCGCCGTTCGCGGACGGGACGTACGACCCCGACGCGCAGGAGGCCTTCTCGCGCGACGTCCTCGACGCGCTCGGCTACGACTGGGACCGGGGCCGCCTCGACACCTCGACGCACCCCTTCACGGTCGGCAACCAGTTCGACTCGCGCATCACGACGCGCTTCGGTGAGGACGAACCGCTCGACTCGATGATGAGCACCGTCCACGAGTTCGGTCACGCGCGCTACAACCTCGGCCTCCCCCGCGAGGAGTACGGGACGCCGCTCGGCGAGGCCCGCGACCTCACCGTCCACGAGTCCCAGTCGCGTCTCTGGGAGAACCACGTCGGGCGCTCCGAGGCGTTCTGGGGGCGCTTCGCGGGCGACCTCCGCGAGCGCTTCTCCTCGCTCGACGCGACGCCACGCGACCTCTACGAGGCCGCGAACCGCGTCTACCCGGACAACCTCATCCGGGTCGAGGCGGACGAACTCACCTACCACATGCACATCGTCCTCCGCTTCGAGATCGAACGCGACCTCATCTCGGGGGACCTCGACGTCTCCGAGGTGCCCGCGGCGTGGAACGAGAAGATGGAGGAGTACCTCGGCGTCCGTCCCGACACGGACAGCGAGGGCTGTCTGCAGGACATCCACTGGAGTCACGGCAACTTCGGCTACTTCCCGACGTACTCGCTCGGGAGCGTCCTCGCCGCGCAGCTCTACGCGCACGCCGAGGACGACATCGACGACCTCGACGCGACGGTCGCCGACGGCGACTTCGCCCCGCTCGCGGACTGGCTCGGCGAGCGCGTCCACCGCCACGGCTGTCGCTACACGACGCCCGAGCTGATCGAGGAAGCCACCGGCGAACCGTACACGGCCGACCACTTCCTCGACTACGCGACATCGAAGTTCGGCCGGCTCTACGACCTCTGAGGCCGTCCCGAGAGCGGGTAGGACGGCGGGTCCGCGGCCGGTCATCGCCCGCGAGCCCCTGAGCCCGCCTCTGCGCACCTTCTTCACGACGGCGCGATACCGAGTAGCCGGCACGTCGAGCGGCGCGACCCGACACTCCCGTGACACGGACTACCACAAAGATTATGGCGTGGTGTGGCATACGATACCGTGTATGTCGACCGCACGGGATACCGACTCGGTTCTGGACGAGTTCCTCGAACACAACGGCCACGACGTCGAGGGATGGGACCGAAGCTATAACAAAAAGCAGTGTCCCGACTGCGGCGGCCTCCACGAGACGGCGGCCGACGAGTGCACCGTTTGCGGCTGGACGCCCTGACTCGTCAGTCGTCGTTCGCGTTCCCCTCTTCGACCCGCTGCGCCCCGCGCTCGCGGGCGCGCTCGACGAACGCCTCCGGGAGCTCGTCGATTTCGCCGGCCTGCACGCCCCAGAGGTTCGCGTAGAGTCCGTCCGCGGCGAGTAGCTCCTCGTGGGTGCCGCGCTCGGCGACCCGCCCGTCCTCCAGCACGAGGATGGTGTCCGCGTCCTTCACCGTCGAGAGCCGGTGTGCGATGGTGAACGTCGTCCGGTCCTGCGTCAACTCGTCGAGCGAGCGCTGGATGAGCATCTCCGTCTCCGTGTCGACGTCGCTCGTCGCCTCGTCGAGGATCATGATTTCGGGGTCCTTCAGCACCGCGCGGGCGATGTCGATCCGCTGGCGCTGGCCGCCCGAGAGCTTCACGCCGCGCTCGCCCACCTTCGTCTCGTACCCCTCCGGGAGGTTCTCGATGAACTCGTGGGCCTGGGCGGCCTTCGCGGCGTCGACGACGTCCTCGTGGTCCGCGTCGAAGGTGCCGTAGCGGATGTTCTCCGCGACGGTCCCGTAGAAGAGGAAGGTGTCCTGCGAGACGTAGCCGATGGCCTCCCGGAGACTCGATAGGGTCACGTCGCCGACGTCCTGCCCGTCGACCCGAATCGTCCCCGTGTCGGGGTCGTACATCCGCATCAGGAGTTTGAGGACCGTGGACTTCCCCGCGCCCGTCGGGCCGACGAGCGCGAGCGTGTCGCCGCCGTCGACGTCGAAGGAGACGTCCTCGATGATCGCCTCGTCGTCGTAGCCGAACGTCACGTCCTCGTACGCGACCGCGCCCTCGTCGACGACGAGGTCGACGGCGTCGGGGTCCTCCGCGACGCGCGAGGGCTGGTCCATCAGCCCGAAGACGCGCTCGCTCGCCGCGCGCGCCCGCTGGTACATGTTGATTATCTGGCCGAACTGGGCCATCGGCCAGATGAACTGCTGGCTCAACTGGATGAAGACGACGAACGCGCCCACGGAGAGCGTCCCCTCGAACCCGAAGGGCGGGCCGACCGCCACCCAGTACGCGCCGACGAGGAAGGTGAGGACGAAGCCGAGCCCCGAGATGACGCGCAGCGCCGGGAAGAACTTGATCCGAACCGTCACCGCCCCCCAGTTCGCGTCGAAGTAGTCCCGTGAGGACTCCTCAACGCGCTCGTCCTCGTACTCCTCGGTGCTCGACGTCTTGATGACCTGGATGCCGCCGAGGTTGTTCTCCAGTCGGGAGTTCAACTGCCCGACGGAGGAGCGGACGGCCGCGTACTTCGGCTGGATGCGCCTGACGAACCAGTAGGTGAAGAGCGCGATGATCGGCACGGGGAGCATCGTCAGGGCCGCTAACCGCCAGTTGTAGGAGAAGAGGACGACCGCGACGCCGACGACCATCACCGCGAGGCGGAGCGCCGAGTTCAGCCCGTCGTTCAGGAAGCGCTCTAATCTATTCACGTCGTTCGAGAGGACGGACATCATCTCGCCCGTCTGCTTCTCCGCGAAGAACGCCATGTTCAGCCGCTGCATCTTCTCGTAGGTGTCCGTCCGCACCGCGTGCTGGACGTGCTGGCTGTACGCGTTCCACCCCCAGTTGCGCACCCAGTGACACCCCGCACCGAGGACGAACGACCCCGCGACGATTCCCGCCGCCACCGCCACCTCCTCGCCCGTCGTCCACCCCGCGCGTATCGAGGCCGGGAGGAACGCGAGGAACGTCCCGTCGTCGCGCAAAATCGTGTCGATTGCGTACCCGAGCATCACGGGCGGCACGAGGTCGAGGAGGCGCGCGACGACAGACGCCACGACGCCGAGCGTGAACTGCCCCCAGAACTCCCGGCCGTACTCCGAGAAGAGCCGCCACATCGCGTTCCCCGAGGTCGCCCGCACGTCCGCGAACGCGCCGTCCGCCTCCTGCTCGCTCATTCGTGCGACCTACGCGGCGCGCCCGAAAAAGGGTTTCAACTCCCGACGCCCCCGCCGCCATCGTAGTCGATGCGCACCCGGTCCCCGACGGTGACCCCGTGGCGCGTCGTCCACCCCTCGGGGACTTCGAGCACCCACTTCGCCCGCCCCGTGTAGCGACGATACGGCGGCTCCTCCGGCTCCGCGTGGTGTATCCGCGTAATCCGGCCGTCCACCCCGACGAAGACGATGTCGAGCGGATAGTTCATCTCGCGCATCACGAACGCCCGCGACCCCGCGCGCTCGTAGACGAACAGCATCCCCGACCCGTTCGCCAGCGACCCCGTCCCCGAGAGCCCCCGGTAGCGCTCGGCCTCCGAGTCCGCCACCGCCGCGTCCACGACGCCGAGCGTCGAGCCGTTCGCGTCGGTCACCGTCACCGTCGCGCCGTCGTGGTCCGTCGAGCCCGCGAACGCCCACGCCCCGACGGCGACGAGCGCGACCCCGAGCAGGACCGCCAGCACCGTCGCCACTCGTCGAGCACGCCGACCCATACCCCGACGAAGCCCGCGACGCCGCCTAAGCGTTCCGCCACCGGGGGTCGAAGGGAAACCGTTTTGCCGCGCCTCCGCCACTCACGACGTGCGGGTTCGTGGTCTAGTGGTTATGACGTCTCCCTTACAAGGAGAAGGTCGGTGGTTCGAATCCGCCCGAACCCATGCGTTCTGCGCCGAACGAACGCGAGGAGCGAACGCGTTCGTGCGGGCGATTCGAATATCGCGTGAACGACGGAGCCACGCGTCCACGTCGGCGGCGTCGTCCGACGAGCGACGCGAGCGGTCCATCGCTTTGCCGACCGCCGCGACGCCCCACGCGTTTCGTAACCCTTTTTTCCGCGCTCGTCCTCGGATGACGTGCACGCCGCCTTAGCTCAGACTGGGAGAGCACTCGACTGAAGATCGAGCTGTCCCCCGTTCAAATCGGGGAGGCGGCATACCTTTTCGACGTGAGTTCGATGCGTGAGCTCTAGCTGAAGATCGAGCTGTCCCCCTCCCGGCGAGCGTAGCGAGCGGGGGCACGGAAGACGAGCGTGGCGAGTCTTCCGGAGGTTCAAATCGGGGAGGCGGCATTTTCCTGCGAACGACGCGAATAGTGAAGACGCCCACCGACACGAGGCGGTCTGGCGCACCGTCGCCGCCACCACGCCTATGCCGTCGAGACGCGAACGACCGTGTATGCGTACGTCCACTCTCGTCCTCGCGGTCGGCGCCGTGGTGTTCGCGCTCCCGATTCCCGGGACGTTCGTTCTCGGAGCGCTCGTGTTGGCGTTCGGCGCGCTCGCGCGCTACTACGACTTCTGAAAAACCGCGCCGCCTCGGTTTTCGACCCCGCGCCTCAGTGCGCGGCGCCGCCGAGGAGGAGCGTGCGGGCGACGACGAGTACGCCGACGACCGCGTAGACGGCGATGAGCATCACCATCACGGTGCTCTCGGAGAGGCGGTTGTTGAGGTACGCGCCGGCCTGTCCGCCGAAGAGGCAGCCGATGGCGACGAAGATGCCGACGCCGAAGGGAACGGTGAACCCCTCGCCCGTGATCGACGGCGCGAAGCGGAGGAGGGCGATGTTGGCGAGGAGCGCGGCGACGATGGTGACGTGGAGGACGAGCGCGCTCGTGCCCGTCGAGAGCTTGAGTGGGACGCGCCGTCGAAGCGCGAGCATCGACTGTGTGAGCTCGCCGATGGCGATTCCGACGAGGCCGGCGAGCGTCCCGCCGAGGACGGTGACGAGGAAGTCCGGCATCTCCAGGTGGAACTCGGTCTCGTCCTCGCCGCTCCCCATGACGGCGTTCCCGGTGGGTTCCTCGGCGGCGGTCTCGGCCGGACCGCCCATGTGCTCGCTCGGCGGCGTCTCCGCGGCGTCGTGCGTGTCCTCGAGCACGCGCGTCCGCGGTTCGTACTCCTCGTCGAGGACGGCGGTGAGGGAGAGTTCGGGTTTCTCCGCGACGGTGTCGACGATGGACGGGCCGTGCTCGTGGGCCTCGTAGAGGACGACCGCGAGGGCGACGAGCAGGAGGCCGAAGCCGACCATCAGGACGTCCGAGGGGACGTAGTAGGACGCCGCGCGCGCGACGATAGCGATGGGGACGGTGATGACGAGCAGCTTCTTGGCGACGTTGAAATCGATCTGGTGGCGGTACCAGTAGGCGGTGACGGAGGAGGTGTAGCCGAAGAGCTCGACGAACAGCGCGAGTCCGACGGCGGCGTTCGCCGCGAGCGCCGGGAAGCCCGGGACGAGGAGGGGGAAGACGAAGAGGAACGCGGGAACGAACAACACCGCGGCTTCCATCGCGAACGTGTTGACCGTCGTCGCGATGAGGAAGCCGAGGAGGACGAGCATGAGGAGGCCGCCGAGCGGCACGCCGGTTCCGAACATCAGCCGAGCCCCCGCACAACGACCGTGGTGAACGCTCTCCGGGCCGAACGACGACTCCCGTCTGGTGACATTGCCCACCGTTCGTACCCGGCCGTGTAAAAGCGATTGCATCCACGCCGTTTCCACCGACTCCGGGCCCCGGCCGGTCCCCGGGTCGCCGGTTCCTCGACATCGATTCGTTTCGTTCGCGTGCCGCGAACCCCACGGTACCATCTCCCACTACACTCCCGCAAGGGTTATCAGTGGGGAGCTACTTCGTACAAAGGCAATGGCGAAAGGCGTAGTTGACTTCTTCAACGACACGGGCGGTTACGGATTCATCGAGACTGACGACGCGGACGAGGACGTCTTCTTCCACATGGAAGACGTCGGCGGCCCCGACCTGGAAGAAGGTCAGGAGGTCGAGTTCGACATCGAGGAGGCCGAGAAGGGCCCCCGCGCGACGAACCTCACCCGTCTGTAACTCGTTGAAGAAGGCCGCCGTAACGGCGGCATTGCGGTAACGGTTCTCGACTCCCGGAAGCGCTGACGGTTGCGGTGTGAGCGACTCCGGTCCCTTATCTTCCAACGAGAGCGACGCGTCACCCGACCCGTCGCGCTCGGTTTTTCACTCGGCGAGCGACGGCGTCGTCACTCGACACGCCACTGCTCGCCGAGTTCGCCGCGTTCCGCCCGCGGGTCGTCGACGAGACCGCGGAGCGCCGGCTCGTGGAACGCGTACCGCCGCTCGCGGTCACGCACGACGAGGTCGCGTCCGCGGAGCTCGACGAGAAGCGAGTGGACCGCCTCCATGGACGCACCCGTCGCGTCGACGAGCGCCCGCGCCGACCGGGGCCTGTCGGCCAACCGCTCGTAGGCCGCCTCGGCAGTCGGCTCGTTACACTGCGAGGCCCGCCGCGCCGCGTCGAGTCGCGTCCGGACCGCGGGCGCGTCGAGGAGCGCTGCTGTATCACCCGATGCGTCGTCGGTATCGCGCTCGTCGCGCTCGCCCTTCGCGGGCCTCGCGGACGCACTCGTCCCGGCCGTCACGCCCGCGGCGCGCTCGCGCTCGCGTTCGTGCTCGCGCGACGCGCGCTCGCGCTCCGACGACTGCTGGAGCCGGTCGAGGACGTCCCCGATACGCTCCGTCGGCTCGATGCGCTCCGCGTCGTCCTCGCGCGCCGCCCCCGTCGCCGTCTCGTCCGCGTCACCTCCGTCGTCCCTCCCCAACTCGGCCAGCTGTGCCTCGAAGTCGGGTACCGCGTCCGATTCGGCGTCGGTATCGGTACCGTCGGCCGCGCTCGGCCCGGCATCACCGACGGCGTCGCCGCTCGTGTCGTCGGTCACGCCCACCGCGCTCCCGTCGCTCTCGCTCGCCTCATCGCCGTCCGCGACTCCCTCGTCCCCGACCGCCGCGAGCCGCGCTTCGAGCTCCGCGACGCGGTTACGGAGGGCCGCGACGTCGTCGGGTGTCGCACTCGCGTCGCCCTCGTCGTTCGAACTCGCGTCCGCGTCGAGCGTCGCCTGTGCGGCCGTCCCGGCGGCGTTCGTCTCTCCCGCCGCGTTCCGCGCGCCGCTGCGGTCCCGCTCGGGGTCGCCGTGTGCCACCGCGTTCGCGAGTTTGCGCGCGGCCGCCGAGACGTCGCGCGCGCGTTCCAGCTCGGTCTCCAGCTCGGCGATGCGCTCCTCGCGGTTCTCCACGCGACGTTCGAGTTCGGCGATTCGGTCCTGGCGTTGCTCCTCGGCGTCCCGGATGTCCGCGAGGTCCTCGACGAGCGTGTCGCTCACCGACTTCAGCTCGGGGCGCTCGAAGTCGTCGAGGCCGGGGGTCGCGCCCGCGTCGAACGTCCGCTTGCGCTTGAACTGGACGCGCGTCACCGCCTCGTCCGTCCAGTCGGCCTGCACGAACGCCTCGCCGGCGTCGAGCTCGGGGACCGCGGTCTCGTACTCGCTGCCGACGATTCGCCCGACGACCTTCGTGTCGTTCTCCCAGGTGAGGCGGTGCCAGACGAGCCAGTTCGCCTGCGTGATGAAGTCCTTCTTCACGTCCGCGGGCCGCTGGCTGATGCCGACGACGCCGAGGCCGTGTTTGCGCCCGCGCTTGCCGACCTTGATGAGCATTCGTCCGGTTTCGCCCATCCCCGCGCCCTCCGGGATGTACTCGTGGACCTCCTCGACGACGAGGAGGAAGGGCTTCTTCAGTTTCTTCTCCTTGGCGAAGAGGTGTTTCGCCGTCTCGAAGACGAGTTCGTCCGCCGCGTCCTCGTCGAGGAACCCCGAGACGTCGAGGATTACCGGGACGTTCTCCTCTAGGGCGATGGTGGCGAGGCGCTCTGCGTGCTCCGGGCTCACCTGAATGTCGCAGCCGTCGTCCGCGCCCGCGTGCAGGAGTTCGTACTCCTCTTTGAGCCCGTAGTACTCGCCGTCCGTGTCGACGACGAGGACGGGATACTGGCGTTCGAGGAGCTCCTCGATGACGACCGAGACGGAGTTGCTCTTACCGCTCCCGCTCTTGCCGGTGATGAACGCGCGGCCGGTCAGGACCTCTTCGGTCGGGAGCCGGAGCGAATCGCCGTCGGCCGTCTCGCCGACGGGGAGGTGGCGCTCGTCGACGCCGTCGTCTGCGGGAGCCATGTGGGTCGTCGGGGAGAACGACGCCCGGCGGGAAGAAGATTGCCGTCGTCGCGGCGTCGCGCGAGACACCAGCGCTCACGCATCGCCCCTACCGGCCGCTCCGCGTTCGCATATCTCGTTCCCGCCGCCTCCCTCCGCTCGTCGCCGGGAACGCCCCGCTCGCGGCTCCCCGTCGGTCACCGCTCGCTCGTTCGGCGGAGAGTCGCTAGCGCTTCTCTCCACCAGTTCGAAGGCTTTAACCCCGCCCTAGCCGTCAGCATCGGGTAGTAACCATGGCCGACAACCCCGCCTCAATGTACCGGACGATTGACAAGCCGTCCTACACCCGACGCGAGTACATCACGGGTATCCCCGGCTCGAAGATCGCCCAGTTCAAGATGGGCGACCTGCAGTCCGGCCCCGAGGACTACGAGGTCCAGATCAGCCTCAAGCCCGAGGAGGAGTGTCAGCTCCGCCACGGCTCGCTCGAGGCCTCCCGCCTCTCCGCGAACCGCCACCTCATCAAGGAACTCGGCGAGGGTAACTACAAGATGATCCTCCGCAAGTTCCCCCACCAGGTCCTCCGCGAGAACAAGCAGGCGACCGGCGCGGGTGCGGACCGCGTCTCCGACGGGATGCGCCAGGCCTTCGGCGTCCCGGTCGGGACGGCGACCCGCATCTACCCGAACGAGCGCCTCTTCACCGCGTGGTGTACGGTCGAGCAGGCCGACGCCGTGAAGGAGGCCTTCCGCCGCGCGTACAACAAGATCACGCCGCCGTGCAAGATCGAGGTCGAGCGCGGGCAGGACCTCCTGACGAAGGCCGACTGACGCGGACGGCTAACGAGTCCTTTTACTCGCCCCCATCCGAAGGTGGGGCATGTTCCGGCTCGCGTTCGCCAACGAGGCCGAGACGTTCGAGCGCGTCCGCGACCCGCTCGCGGAGCGCGGCATCGCGGTCGAGGCCGTCGCCGCCTCCCACGGGTCGTACTCGCTCACGGAGCCCCCGGTCGATGGCTCGCGCTTCGACGCCGGCTTCGTCTTCCCCGGACGCATCATGGAGGGCGGGGTGCTCGACGCGTGGCTCGACGTCCCGTGGCTCAACGACCGCGAGGCCGTCCTCACGTCGCGCAACAAGGCGGGCGTGCTCGCCACGCTCGAAGACGCGGGGGTCCCGACGCCCGACTCGGTGCTCGTCTCGAACCCCGCGGACACGGACGCGCTCGTCGCCGCCTACGAGCGCCTCCCCTCGCCCGTCGTGGTGAAGCCGAACTCGACGACGCGCGGAATCGGCGTGGCGAAGGCCGCGGACCTCGACTCCTTCCTCGGTATCTGTGACTACCTCGACCTCGTCCACGACTACCGCGCGACCGCGGATCGCTCCTACCTCGTCCAGGAGTACCTCCCGGACGCGCGCGACTACCGCGTGATGGTGCTGGAGGGCGAAGTCGTCGGGGCGGTCGAGCGCCGCCTTCCCGAGGCCGACGTCGCGGCGGGGCGCTGGAAGCACAACGTTCATCGCGGCGCGGAGGCGGTCGGCGTCGACCCCGACCCCGAGGTTGCGGCGCTCGCGGAGCGGACGGCGGCGGCGCTCGACGTGCCGTTCCTCGGGGTGGACGTGCTCGTCACGGCGGACGGCGCGGTGGTGAACGAGACGAACGCTCGTCCGACCATCGACGACAGCGAGAAGTACGACGAGGGGTTCTACGACCGCCTCGCGGCGGCCGTGACGGGACTGTGACTACTCGAAGCCGATGTTCGCGGACTCCTCGGCGCGGTCGAAGGTGACTTCGAGGACGCCGTTGTTGTAGCTCGCGCTCCCGGAGCGCTCGTCGACGCGGCAGGGGAGTTCGAGGCGCTCGTCGTACTCGCGGGTCTCCGTCGCCGCGCTGATCGTGAGCGTGCGCCCGTCGCACTTGAGCGAGAGGTCCTCCTTCTCGATGCCGGGGAAGTCCCCGATGATGCGGACTTCCTCGTCGGTCTCCTGGACGTCGAGGTGGGTGTCGCTGCCGAACCCGGCGTCGTCGTAACCGCCCTGGTCGCCGTGCATCACGTCGTCCATCATCCGCTCGATCTCGCTGAAGAAGTCGTCGAAGGGGTCGTCCCGGTCGTCGCGTCGCATGCGCTCTCGTAAGCCGTACCCGGCCAAAAGGTTTCGGGGCCCCGCGGGTGACGCCCCTTTCGTGTGACGAACTATCATGGTTTCGTGGCTCTGTGCCGACTTCTTCCGGCGGGTTTTAAGCTGTTTGATTGTTATTACTCGCGTATGAGTGAACTCTCCCTCGACGCCGAGGAAACGGGCGAGGTCGTTCGCGTCGGCCTGAACGGGTTCGGCCGGATCGGGCGCAACGTCTTTCGCGCCGCCCTGGAGGACCCGCGCATCGACCTCGTCGGCATCAACGACGTCATGGACTTCGAGGACATGGCCTATCTCGCGCAGTACGACACCGTGATGGGCCGCCTCGACGGCGTCGAGCGCGACGGCGACGAACTCGTCGTCGGCGACTCCAGCGTCCAGATCCTCAACGTCCAGGACCCCACCGACCTCCCGTGGGGCGAGGAGGACGTCGACGTCGCCCTCGAATGCACGGGAATCTTCCGCACGCGCGGGCAGGCCGCCCAGCATCTCGACGCCGGTGCCGAGAAGGTCGTCATCTCCGCGCCCCCGAAGGGTGAGGAACCCGTGAAACAGCTCGTCTACGGCGTCAACCACGACGAGTACGACGGCGAGGACGTCGTCTCGAACGCCTCCTGTACGACGAACTCCGTCACGCCCGTCGCGAAGGTCCTCGACGAGGAGTTCGGCATCGAGACGGGGACGCTCACGACCGTCCACGCCTACACGGGCTCGCAGTCGCTCATCGACGGCCCGCAGTCGAAGACCCGACGCGGGCGCGCCGCCGCCGAGAACATCGTCCCGACCTCCACCGGGGCCGCCCAGGCCGCCACGAAAATCCTCCCGCAACTCGAGGGCAAACTCGACGGGATGGCCATTCGGGTCCCGGTCCCGGACGGCTCCATCACGGAACTCGTCGTCGACCTCGACGAGGACGACGTCACCGCCGAGGAGATCAACGCCGCGTTCCGCGACGCCGCCGACTCCGGCCCGCTCGCCGGCGTCCTCGGCTACACGGACGACGAGGTCGTCTCCAGCGACATCCTCGGCCTCCCCTTCAGCTCCACCGTCGACCTGAACTCCACGAACGTCGTCGGCGAGAACGGCGACCTCGTGAAGATTCTCACCTGGTACGACAACGAGTACGGCTTCTCGAACCGCCTGCTCGACGTTTCGGCGTACATCACGCAGTATTAGTCGCGCCACGCGCGACTGGACGGGCGAACGGCGCGAATGCCGTGAGCAACGTTGCCCGGAGGGCAACGATAACGCGAGCGGTGACGCCGCGAGCGAGTCGCGCCACGCGCGACTGGACGAGCGAACGGCGCGACCTCGTCGACGCCGCTTTTCGCCCACCGCTAAGTACCCCCCACTCGATTCATCCGACCATGAGCTTCGACACCATCGACGACCTCGACCCCGGCCAGCGTGTGCTGGTCCGCCTCGACCTCAACTCCCCCGTTGAGGACGGCACCGTGCAGGACAACCGCCGTTTCGAGCGCCACGCCGAGACCGTGCGCGAACTCGCGGAGCGTGGCGACCGCGTCGTCTGCATGGCCCACCAGGGACGCCCCGGCGACGACGACTTCGTCTCGCTGCGCCAGCACGCGGACATCCTCGCCGAACACGTCGGCCGCGACGTCCGCTTCGTCCCCGACACGTACGGCCCGGAGGCCGTCGAGGCCATCGAGGCCCTCGACGACGGCGAGATACTCCTGCTGGAGAACGTCCGGATGTGCGAGGACGAACTCCCGGAGGAAGACCCCGGGGTGAAGTCGAGATGCGAGTTCGTCCGGACGCTCGCCGAGCACGTCGACGCCTACGTGAACGACGCCTACTCCGCGGCGCACCGCGAGCACGCCTCGCTCGTCGGCTTCCCGCTCGTCCTCCCCGCGTACGCGGGCCGCGTCATGGAGTCCGAGTACGAGGCGAACACGGCCATCGCCTCCCGGACGTTCGACGGGCAGGTGACGATGGTCGTCGGCGGCACGAAGGCCACCGACGTCATCAGCGTGATGGAGGCCCTCGACGAGAAAGTCGATCAGTTCCTCCTCGGCGGCATCGCGGGCGAACTCTTCCTCCGCGCCGCGGGCTACCCCGTCGGCGAGGATGTCGCGGGGATGGACCTCTTCGACGACCAGTGGGAGGCCAACGCGGACACGATTCGCTCCGTACTCGACGAACGCGGCGACGCGATCACGCTCGCGCTCGACCTCGCCTACGAGGACGACGACGGCGAGCGCGCCGAAATCGACGTCGAGGACGTCGAGGAGAAGACGCAGGGTTTCCTCGACGTCGGGAGCGACACCGTCGAGGCGTACGACGCCGTCGTCCGGGACTCCGAGGCCGTCTTCGTGAAGGGCGCGCTCGGGCTGTTCGAGGACGAGCGCTTCAGTGTGGGTACCGTGGGGGTCCTCGAAGCCATCGCGGAGACGGACTGCTTCAGCGTCGTCGGCGGCGGCGACACCTCCCGCGCCATCGAGATGTACGGCCTCTCGGAGGACGACTTCTCGCACGTCTCCATCGCTGGCGGGGCGTACATCCGCGCGCTCACGGGCGACTCGCTTCCCGCCGTCGACGTGCTCGTGGAGGCGGCGAACGAACGCGACGGGGGCAGTGCGTAATGCTCGTCGGCGTCGTCTCCGACACGCACGACGACCTCGAACGCGCCCGGGCGGCCGTCGCGCACTTCGAGGCCGTCGGCTGTGAGACGGTCATCCACTGCGGCGACGTCGTCGCGCCGTTCACCGCGGCGGTCTTCGAGAGCGACGCGTTCGACTTCCACGCGGTCCGCGGGAACAACGACGGCGAGTGGAACCTCCAGAACGCGATCCGGTCGTTCGGCGAGTACCACGGCGAGTCGGCGGCGCTCACGGTCGACGGGGCGGAGTTCGCCGTCTATCACGGGACGAGCGGGACGCTCACGGACGCGCTCGTCGCCTGCGAGAAGTACGATTATGTTCTCTGCGGACACACCCACGAGCGACGTCACGACGTCGTCGGGGACACGCAGCGCGTGAACCCCGGTGGACTGCCGTTCCCGGCCGGGGACGACAGCTACCACGTCGCCACGGTCGACACCGCGACGGGCGACGTGACCTTCACCGACCTCGATTAGCGGGGTCGCCCGGGCGTCCGGTCAGTCGTCCGCGCTCGCGGCCGCCCCGCCGGTGGTCGCGACGTGGTTCGTCGGGGAGTCGAAGCGTCCGACGCCGAGCGCGCGGTTCGTCCGAACGACGCTCTCGGCGGCGTCGGCGTCGCCGACGAGCGCCCGGATGGCGTCGACGTTCTCCGGGACGACGTCGCTCTCCTGGTGGATCGCCTGGAAGAAGTAGAGGTCGCGTCCCTCCACGGCGACCGACTCCTCCCACACGCAGTTCTCCCAGAGGTCGCCCCGCGGGCGTCCCGCGTCCTTCGCCAACTCCTTGAGGTGGCCGGGGCCGGCGACGCGCGCGTGCTCCGGGACCATGAAGACGCGCGACTCGTCGGCCAGCGTCTCGCGCACCGCGTCGGCGTCGACCTCGCTTCCGAGGGTGACGTTGACGCTGTGCAGGTGCATCAGCGTCGCGGGGACGGTGACGCCCAGCGTGTCGATGTCGACGTCCGGCAACACCGTGTTGACGTCCGGGCCGTGGTGGGACGGGACCGTCACGGGGTCGGGGAGGATGTCGTTGATCGGGCCGCGGTCGGATTGACCCGGGTCGCCGCCGCGGCGGACGAGCGTCACGCGCGTCTTCTCGACGCCGTACGCCTCCTCGAGCGGCGTGAGAACACGCGAGAGCCCGGTCGTGTTGCAGGAGACGACGCGGACGTGTTCGGCGTCGCCGCGCGCGATTTCCTCGTAGTTCGCGCGGGCGTTGAAGCTCGCGTCGGTCGCGTCGGCGTCCTCGCCGCCCTGGTAGAGCGCGGGCGTGTCGTGGGCCTCGTAGAGCTCGCGGTTCCGTGCGCCGACCCCGGCTGGCGTGCAGTCGACGACGACGTCGCTCGCTTCGACGAGGTCGTCGAGGTCGCCCGCGACCGGGACGTCCGCCTCGGCGAACGGTGCCGCGTCGCTGACGGCGTGGACGGCGTAGCCCGCTCGATGTGCGGCCGTGGCCTCGAAGTTCGGGGTCCGCTTTGCGACCCCCGCGACCTCCATGTCGGGCTGTGCCGCGAGCGCGTCCGCGACGCGCTTGCCGATGGTCCCGTATCCGTTGACGCCGACTCGAAGCATCATCTCCGTATCCGGTGCCCGCGTGATTAATTCTTTCGGGAATTAGTGGGAGAAATTAACTACGCGTCGAGTAATCCGGGCAGCGGCGAGGGCAAGGCCTAACGCCCGCGCGGGCGAGGACTCGACCATGCCGACGCTCCGCGACGCCGCCGACACCGCCGTCGTCCAGTGCTTGGGGATTGAGACCGACGAGACCGTCGTCGTCGTCACCGACGACGAGCGACGCCGAATCGGCGAGGCGCTCTACGACGCCGCCGCCGCCGTCACCGACGACGTCACGATTCTGCGCTATCCGCCCGGCGAGCAACACGGCGCCGAACCGCCCGCACCCGTCGCCGCCGCGCTCCGCGACGCCGACGCCTTCCTCGCGCCAACGACGAAGAGCCTCTCGCACACGCGCGCGAGGTCGCGGGCGAGCGACGCCGGCGTCCGCGGGGCGACCCTCCCCGGAATCACCGCGGACGTCTTCACGACCGGCCTTGACGCGGACTACGCGACCATCCGGCGCCACTGTGCGGACGTCCTCGCGCAGGTCCGCGACGCCGACGAAATCAGAGTGACCACCGAGGCCGGCACCGACATCACGTTCGAACCCGGCGCGCGCGAGTGGCGACAGGACACCGGGATGGTCCACGAGCCCGGCGACTTCTCGAACCTCCCCGCCGGCGAGGTGTTCGTCGCCCCCGAGAGCGCCGACGGCACCTACGTCGTGGACGGGACGATGATGCCCCACGGGCTCCTCGACACCGACCTCCGGTTCGAGGTCGCGGACGGCTACGTCACCGACATCTCCGACGACGCCGTCCGCGCCGAGGTCGAGGCCGCGGCCGACGAGGTCGGGGACGCCGCGTACAACCTCGCCGAGCTCGGTATCGGGACGAACGTCGCCGTCACCGAACTGGTGGGGAGCGTCCTCCTCGACGAGAAGGCCGCCGGCACCGTCCACGTCGCCATCGGCGACGACGCGGGTATCGGCGGTGACACCGACGCGCCGCTCCACCTCGACGGAATCGTTCGGGAGCCGACCGTGTACGCGGATGGGGAAGCCGTCAGGCTTCCAGAAAGCGAATAGGGCGGAATCGCAGATTCCGCGAACCGGACGGGCGACTCGCCCGTCCGACGCTGCGGAACGAGGCGTGAGCAGGGCGAGGTCGTACGGCTCGGAGAGCCGTAGACCTCGGAGAGCGAGCGGGGAGGGACGACCCGCGAGCAAGGGGAAGCCGTCAGGCTTCCAGAAAGCGAATAGGGCGGAACGAGGCGTGAGCAGGGCGAGGTCGGACGGCTCGGAGAGCCGTCATCCCCCCGAGAGCCGGGGGACGACTCGCGATGTGTCGTTACTCGCGTCGCCGCCGTAACACGACCACGAAGCCGAGCAGGACCGCGATGCCCGACGCACTGAGTGCCACGACCACCGTCAGTCCCGGCGTGCTCGCGCTCGTCGTCGCCGTCCCGCCCGTCGTCGTGTCCTGCGTGGACGTCCCGGCGTCCCCGCTCGACCCACCGGTGTCGGCTCGCCCGGACGTCCCGGTGACCGGTTCGGCCGCCGTACTCGTCTCGGTAGTCGTCGTGTCGGTCCGCTCGCTCGTCGTACTCGTCCTCGACGACGTGCTCGTCGTGTCCGTCGTGACCGGGTCGGAGGACCGCGCAGTCGTCCCGTCGTCGTCCGCGCTCGACTCCGCCTCCGTGATGTAGTCGGGCACGTAGCCGCCATCGTCGTCGTCGACGTAGCCACCATCGCCTCCACCGCCGCCCCCACCCCCGCCGTCGGTGGTGGTCGCCTCAGCCGTGGTGGTGGTCGTCTCGTCGGTGGTGGTGGTCGTCTCGTCGGTGGTGGTGGTCGTCTCGTCGGTGGTGGTGGTCGTCTCGTCGGTGGTGGTGGTCGTCTCGTCGGTGGTGGTGGTCGTCTCGTTAGTGGTAGTGGTGGTCGTCTCGTTCGTCGTACTCGTCTCGTTCGTCGTATTCGTCTCGTTCGTCGTACTCGTCTCGTTCTCGCTCACCGTAACGGCCAGTGACGCCGTGCCGACGTTGCCGGCGGCGTCCGTCGCCGCGAGCACGACCGTCTCGTTCCCCGTTTCGTCGTAACGGTGCGAGACCGACGCGCCGCTCGCGTTCGCGCCGTCACCGAACGTCCACGCGTACGCGACGATTCGCGTCTCCGCGTCGCTCGCCGTCTCCGGGGCGAACGAGACCGTCGTGTTCACGGTGACGTTCCGCGCCGACCCGAGCGCCACCGTCGGCGGCGTCGTGTCGACCGTCACGTCGTTCGTCCGCGTCGACGCCGTGTTCCCCTGGCCGTCGCGAGCGTGCACCGTCGCGTTCGCGTTCCCGTCCGCCACCGCGGTGGCGTTCCCGACCTCGGCCGTCGCGCGGTACGTGTCGTCACCGACCGAATCGAGCGCGACCGTGCCGGCGTCGAACGCCCCGAGGTCGGCCCGGACGCCCGCGACGTCGCCCGAGACGTTCGCCGTCACGCGCACGCGACCCGTCGCGTTCACCACGCCGTTCGCGTCCGTCGCGTCGGCGAGCGTGGCGTTGACGACTAGCGGCCGACGCGCGTCGACGGTGGCGTTCGCGGACGCGTCGCCGCGCCACCCGATACTGCCCTCCGAGGTCGCGGCCGAGACGGTGAACGTGTAGTTCCCGTCCCGGCTCTCGTTCACCGTCGCCGCGTAGCGCGCCGGGTCGTCGCCGACGCGCGTGAAGTCCGCGAAGTCGAGCGTCGCGTTCGTCGTCGGGCCGTCGAGGGTAAGCGAGGCCGACGAGACGGGTTGCGTCGCGTCGAACGCCGCGCGGAGGCCGCCGTCGCCGGTCGCGTTCAGAGTGGCGTTGAACACCTCGAAGGTCGGCAGCGTGGCGTTCGCGTCGAGCGAGTCGTCGTCGACCCGTCCGTCCGTCGAGGTGGCCTGCGTCAGCGTGACGGTGTAGTTCCCGCCGGTCTCGGCGTCGTACCCACCCGTGTACGTGTAGGGTGCAGCGCCGTCGTCCGTCGAGAAGTTCGAGCGGTCGAGCGTGGCGTTCGACGGACCGGAGACGTCCACCGCGACGCTCCCGAGCGTTTCCGTGGCGTCGAAGCTGATGGCGAGACGCTGGTCGGGTTCGGCCGTGGCGTTCAGGTCGCGCACGTCGAACGGTTCGGTGATGGTCGCGTCGTCGCTCTCGCCCGCCGTCCACGTGCCGCCGTCGGTCGCCGTCGCGGACGACACCGTCGCGGTGTAGTTCCCGTCCGCCTCGGGTGCGTACGTCGCGTCGTACGTCCACGTTCCGCCGCTCGCGTTCGCGTCGAAGTCGTCGAGGGTGAACGCGCGCTCGCTCCCGTTCGGCCCCGTGACGGTCGCGTCGACGGACCGGAGCTCCTCGCTCGCCTCGAAGGAGAACGCGAGCGGCCCCGACTCGTTCGTGCTCGTCAGCGTGACGTTCGAGACGTCGAGCGGCGTCTCCATCCACGCCACGCCGGCGTTGCTCGTCGTCGAGATGGCGTTCCCGTTCGCGTCCGTCACGGTGCCGCCCGTCCCGTCGAGCGTCGCCCACTTCACGGCGTCCCCGTCGACGTAGAGGTACTCGATGCCGTCGTCGCTCGTCCAGTCGACGCCCGCGACCGGGTTCTTGTCGACGCCGCCGGAGACGACGGTCGTCACGTTCGCGTCGGTCCCGACGGGTTCGACGAGCACCGCGTTGTTGCT
This sequence comes from Halarchaeum rubridurum, assembly GCF_014647115.1. Lineage (GTDB taxonomy): Archaea > Halobacteriota > Halobacteria > Halobacteriales > Halobacteriaceae > Halarchaeum > Halarchaeum rubridurum. Next base: position 281,482 of record NZ_BMOO01000004.1, on the reverse strand, counting down.
CCCGTCGACGATGGGAACGCGCGCGACGCCGTCCCCGTCGAAGTCGCGGGGCGCGCCGACGCCGAGCCCGCCGTTCGAGCCGATGCCGCTCGTGTAGAACGTGACGACGTCACTCGCCGTCTCGTTGTAGTAGCGCAGTCCGCCCGAGGAGCCGACGAAGACCACCTCCGGGACGCCGTCGCCGGTGACGTCCGCGACGCCGAGCGCGGCGTTCGCGGTCGTGTCCTTCGAGACGACGACCTCCGTCGTTCCGTTGTCGTACGCCCGGCGGAGTTCGCTCCCGGCCGTTGAGGAGTCCCGCGCGTAGTAGAGCGCGGGTGTCCCGTCGCCGTCGAGGTCGCCGACGGCCATCGTCGTCTTCGTCTCCTCCGCGGCGTCGGCCAACTGGACGCGCTCGCCGGTCCGGTCGACGACGCCGAGCGTCTGCTGGCCGGTGACGTACGGTATCTCGACGTATCCGTCGCCGTCGAGGTCACCGCCCTTCCCGACGACCGCGGCCGAGACGCCGGTGTCGATTCGTGACCCGTCCGCGGTGACGAGGGTGACGTGGCCGTCGCTCGCGCTCACGTATCCGAACTGTATCGCCCCCGTCGCGTCGCCGCTCCCGCTCGCGGCAGCGACACCACCCACACCCACGGCCGCGAGCGAGCCGACGAGCAACACGACCATCGCCACCGCTGTCGCCCACGACCCCGACGATGTAGCTCGGCGCATTCCCTTTTACAATGCTCTCACCACGGATATACTTGTTCGCCAATATTTTATGCGCGACAAGACTGTACGACACAGTCACACCACCACACGCCGATACCCCTCTCCGCGGGTTTTTACGCCTCGGACCGCTTAGAGCGCCTATGAGCGAACACGCCGAGCGCGCGCCCGTCGCGTGCCCCTCCTGTTCTCCCGACCAGGAGACGGTCCACGAGGTCCTCACCACCGGCGGGGGGACCGCGACGGTCCGCTGCACCGAATGCGGCCACACCCACAAGGCCCCCCTCGAAAGCGAGGACACCGTCGAACCGACCGTCGTCGTCTCCCAGGAGGGCGAATCCTTCACGGCGTCCGTCGAGATGCCCGCCGACGAGAGCGTCGAGTCCGGCGAGGAGTTCATCCTCGAGACCGACGAGGTCATCATGCAGGTCCGGGTCACCGACATCGAGGTCGGCCCCGAGGAGCGCGTCACGCGCACCACCGCCGGCGAGGTCGAGACCTTCTGGACCCGCGCCGTCGACAACGTCTCCGTCCCCGTCACCGTCCACCCGCGCGACGGCGAGGGCGACGGCACCCGGAGCCTCGACCTCCAGCTCCCCGGCGACGAGGAGTTCACCATCGGCGAGACCTACGAGTTCGGCGAGGAGGAGTTCGAAGTCGAGGGCATCCACGTCCGCGAGGACGCCATCGAACGCTACGACTTCCAGAAACTCGGCCACGAGGGCGACACCGTCCTCGCCAAGGACGTCAAGCGCGTCTACGGCGTCGACAAGTCCTCGAAGGCCTGGTCCGCCTGGTAGGTCCGGACACCACGAGCGGTCCCCCTACGCTCGCGAGCGGCCCCCACTTTTTCACGCGTACCGCGAACGCACACCACTATGGCGTACGAGGAGGCCCGCGATAGACTCGCCGACGGACTCGCCAGGCAGTACGACTTCGAGAGACGCGTTATCGAGGCGATTCGCGCGGTTCCGCGACACGCGTTCGTCCCCGAGGCACGCCGCGACGACGCGTACGCCGACCGCCCGCTCCCCATCGGCCACGACCAGACGGTCAGCGCCCCGCACATGGTCGCCGCGATGGCCGACCACCTCGCCCTTGAACCGGGCGAGACCGTCCTCGAAATCGGGACGGGCTGTGGCTACCACGCCGCCGTCACCGCCGAACTCGTCGGGAGCGCGAACGTCTACAGCGCCGAGTACGTCGCCGACCTCGCCGCGGACGCCCGCGAGAACCTCGCCACCGCTGGCTACGGCGACGTGCACGTCCGGCAGGGCGACGGCCGCGAGGGGTGGTCGGCGAACGCGCCCTACGACGCCGTCTACCTCACGTGTGCCGCGCCCGACGTGCCCGAGGCGCTCGTCGGGCAGACGCGCGCCGGCGGCCGCGTCCTCGCACCCGTCGGCGACCTCGCCCAACAGCTCGTCCGCGTCGACGTCGGCGAGGACGGGACGGAGCGCGAACACCTCGAACGCGTCCGGTTCGTGCGGATGCAGTAGTCGGTCGCGTTGGCACGCGGTGGCCGCGGACACGCGCGCACGCGTCGGACCGTTCAAGAGCCTCGGCACCGATCGGGGGGGCATGGAGTACGCGGTCGCGCGGGACGGGATGGTCGATAGCCTCGAACACGAACTCCGGGGCGTCGTCGACCCCGACCCCGTGGGGACGGCGATGCGCGCCGTCCCTCGCCACGAGTTCGTCGACGCGGACCACCGCGCGTACAACGACCGGTCGTTCGAAGCGTACGGGACGCGCGTCCTCGCGCCCAGCACCGCCGGGGCGCTCGTGCAGGCGCTCGCGCCCGACCCCGGCGACGACGTTCTGATAGTCGGCGCCGGCGTCGGTTACACCGCGGCGGTGCTCGCGGAGATCGTCGGCGCGGAGCACGTCCACGCCATCGACATCGCGCGCCGCGTCGTGTGGGCGGCCCGCGACAACCTCCGGCGCGCGGGCTACCCGGGCGTGCTCGTCGACCGCCGCGACGGGGCCCGCGGCCTCCCGGCGTACGCGCCGTTCGACCGCATCCTCGTCGAGGCCGCGGCGCTCGACGTCCCCGCGGCGCTCCGCGAGCAACTCGCCTCGGACGGCCGGCTCGTGATGCCGCTCGGCGCGGGCGAACAGCGTCTCGCCACCCTCGACGCTGGCGACGAGGTCCGCGAGGGTGAGCCGGTCGCCTTCGCCCCGCTGCTCGTCGAGGGCGAACAGGGCGGCGTCCCGGCTCGAAACCGGACCGCCCGGGAGGACCGGGAGCACGCCCGGAAACACGCCGAACGCCGCCGCGGATGGGAACTCGACTGGATCGACTGGGACTAGCGGACGACGAGGACGTCCGTGTTCGCGCGCCGGTCGGCGTACTTCCCGCTCGGGGGTTTGACCGTGAGCGTCAGCGTTCCTTGGTCGGCCGTCGGCGGGAGCGTCGGCGTCGCGTGCAGGGTCGCCACGCCACTCGCGTTCGTGCGCGCGACGACCGGCCGCCCGCCGGCGAGCCCGGCCGTGTCGGCGCTCAGAACGACCGTGACGTCCGGGAGGGCGTGGCCGTCCGGGTCGACCGCCGCGACGGTGATGGTTCCGTTCCCGGGATGGACGACGTCCGGCGTCGGGTGGGCGTCGAGTTCCGTCGTCGTGAGCGCGCCGACGCCGCTGACCATGTTGAGCATCACGCCGAGGACGGCGGTGCCGACGACGAACGCGACGACGAGGCGGACCGGGAGGCCGGCGACACCGCGGTCGTCGGCGAGGTGGATGGGTTCGAGGGTCACACGACCCCGTGGGGCCGCCATCGTACTTGAGGGCGCGTCCGGGGGTTTGATACCGGCCGGCGCGCAGATACGCGTATGGTCGATGGGGACCCTCGTGTCGTGTATCCGCTCGCGGCCGTGCTGTCGGCGATCTACGCCGCGATAGCCGTCTACGGTGCGTCGCTCCTCGACTACGTCTCGTTCTCGCTCGGGACCGTCGCGGCGGCGACGGTCATCGTCTTCGCTGCGACCTACGCCGCTATCCTCCGCTGACCGCCGCTCACGACGCCGAGCGCTGACTGGCTCCGTAGTAAACGGAGCGCACGTTGCGGCAAGTTTACCTCTACCGGAGGACCTATTACGGACAATGATAATGATAATGATTGTATGCCACTAATCACGCGATCCCAATTCGGCGGCCTCATGGCTGCCGTCCTCGCATTGACCGTTGCTTGTTCGATGTTCGCCGGTGTCGGCGCGGCGAGCGGCGTGACGTACGTGACGGTCTCGGATGTCGCGGTCTCCGACGACAACCCGACGACGGGCGACCTGGTGACGATCACGCCGACGATTCGACACTCCAGCGCTGGCGATGCCGGCTTCCAGATCAACGAGGTAACGCTGACGAACTCGAACGGTGAGCGCATCGCGGAAGCCAACGACCTCGGGACGATCGGTGGCTCTGAGACGCTGGACGTCCCGCTGCGGGTGTCCTTCGACTCCGCGGGCGACAAGCATCTGACGCTTCACGTTCGCGGCGTCACCGTGAACAACAGCGGTGACTACCAACTGGCCTCCGAGGTCACGTACCCGGTCTACATCGACGTCGACGGCCCGGCTGCGGACGAACCCGAACCGCGCGTCCACATCGACGCCGCACCGATGGTCGCCGGTGACGACTCCACGGTCGACGTGACGGTTTCGAACGGCGGCGAGGACAGCCTCTCCGACGTCACGCTGCAGCTTTCGGGTGACGGTATCGCCACGAAGACCCAGATGCAGCCCACCATCTCCGCGGAGAGCATGCAGACGTTCACGTTCAGCGTCACCCCGAGCGAGACCGGGAGCGCGGACCTCACGGCCTCCCTCTCCTCCTCCGACGTGAGCACGTCCACGACGTCCTCCGTCCCGGTTTCGGCGGTCGATGACGACGTGCGCATCGACGCGACGGTCGTCGAGAACGACAACACGACGCTGCTGCAGTACCACGTCGCCAACGCGGGTAACGCACCCATCGAGGACGTCCTCGTGACGGCCGACTCGCCGGACGTCTCGCTGCCGAGCGCGTCCGTCGAGCGCGTCGCGGCCTCGTCCTCCGAGACGGTCGCCGTCCCCATCGGCAACGTGCCGTCCGAGGCGACGATTGACGTCTCCTACACGGTCGCCGGCGAGTCCAGCAGCGCCACCACCACGGTGAGCGGCGAGAGCCTGCAGACGAACACGCTGAGCGCGAGCGGCTCCACCGGGCAGGAGGCCTTCCTCGGTGGCGGCATGGGCGGCGTCTCGCTCGGTGCCATCGCGCTGCTCTTCGGTGGCGTCGTCGTCGGCGGCGTCGCGGGCACGCGCCTCCGCAAGTAACGTCTCGAACCCGTTTCCGAGCGACCCCGGACGTCGATTTCGCGCTCCTTTTCGCCGCTCGTCGGTCGTCCGGTCGAACGGTTCCGTGTCGTTTTTGGTCCGACCAGCCACAGGTCTATCCACCCGCTGTTTTGGCCGACCTAAAACAAAGCGCTTATATCTTTTTAGGCTAGCCTAAAACTGTATGCCACGAACGAAGCGATCCCGACTCGGTCGGCTACTCGTCACGACGGTCACCCTCTTGCTCTGTTGCTCGCTGCTCGCCGGTGCCGGCGCGGCGAGCGGCGTGACGTACGTGACGGTCTCGGACGTCGCGGTCTCCGACGACAACCCGACGACGGGCGATCTGGTGACGATCACGCCGACGATTCGGCACTCCGACTCGGGCGACTACGGGTTCCACATCAACGAGGTAACGCTGACGGACTCGAACGGTGAACGCATCGCCGAGGCGGACGACCTCGGGACGATTGGTGGCTCGGAGACGCTGGACGTCCCGCTACGGGCGTCCTTCGACTCCGCGGGCGACAAGCACCTGACGCTCCACGTCCGCGGCATCACGGTGAACTCGACCGGCCACACGCAGACCGTCTCGAAGGTCTCGTACCCGGTCTACATCGACGTCGACGCGCCGTCGTCGAGCGACCCCGAACCCGCGCCCCGCGTCCACATCGACGCCGACTCGATGGTCGCCGGTGCCGAATCGACGGTCACCGTGACGGTCTCGAACGGCGGCGAGGACACCCTCTCCGACGTCACCCTCCGCCTCGACGACTTCGGTGACACCATCGACGCGCAGACCCGAATGCGTCCCACCATCCCCGCGGAGAACATGACGACGTTCACGTTCACCGTCACCCCCGACGAGGCCGGTGACGTCAACCTGAAGGCGACGCTCACCGCCGAGGACGAGAGCGTCACCGGGCTGACGTCCACCACCGTCGACGCGCTCGAAGACGACGTGCGCGTCGACGCGACGACCGTCCGCGAGAACGACACGACGCTACTGCAGTACCACGTCGCCAACGCGGGTAACGCGCCCATCGAGGACGTCCTCGTGACGGCCGACTCGCCGGACGGCTCGCTCCCGAGCGCGTCCGTCGAGCGCGTCAACGCCTCCGCCTCGGAGACGCTCACCGTCCCCGTCGGCTCCGCACCGGCGAGCGCGACGCTCGACGTCTCCTACACGGTCGGTGGCGACACCAGCAGCACCACCGAGACCATCGGAGCGACCGGTTTGGAGTCGACTGACAGCGACGTCACGAACGCCACCGGGCAGAACGCCTTCCTGAGCGGCGGCGTCGGTGGCATCTCGCTCGGCAGCATCGCGCTGCTCTTCGGCGGCGTCGTCGTCGGCGGCATCGCCGGCACGCGACTCCGCCGCTAACCGACCCGGCGGCCTCGCGGGACGCCGCGGCGCGGCATCGATGCGACTCGGCGGTTCGCGCTCCGCGCGCGCTCAGTTAAACCCCGAGCAACCTACGTGGGGTTCCATCGTTTTTATCCCCGATTCGCCTGTATTCCCCCGCGATGCGCCGCGAAATCGTTTTACTCGTCCTCGCGCTGGCACTCGTCGTGCCGGCCACACCAGTCTTGGCGGATAGCTCTGTCTACGGGAATCCGGAGGTCTCGGTCTCCGTATCGGACAACACCTTCCACGCGAGCGAGGCCGCCACACTGTCGGTGGTGGCGTCGAACGACGGCGACATAGACCAGGGCGGCCCCGCCCAGTACGAGGAGAAGATAAAGACCGCACAGAACGTCCGGATGACGGTACTCGAAGACCAGATCGACGCGCCCATCGACGTGAAGACGGGCACGGTCGTGCGGGGGTCGATCCCCGGGTCGAGCACGGCGACGTTCGACTTCGACGTCGAGATCGGGAACGCGGCCCCCGGGACGTACCGCATCCCCGTCCGCGTCCAGTACCGTCACGTGCGTGCGGTCGTCTACAGCGACACCGAACAACCCGAGTACACGTGGAGCACCATCGACGAGCGCAAGTACGTCACGATAACCGTCGAGGACCGCCCGCAGTTCGACGTCGTCTCCGAGGGGGAGAACGCCGTCTTCGCCGGCGACACCGGCAACCTCTCCTTCACGCTGGAGAATACGGGCACGCGGACCGCCCACGCGGCGTCCGTCCACCTCTCGACGCAGTCCGGCGCGCTCTACTTCGGCTCGCCGTCGAACGCGCAGGCCGAGACGGGGCTCTACGTCCCAAGCCTCGAACCCGGCGAGCGCACGACCGTCTCCGCGCAGGTCGGTGCCGGTCCCGAGACCGCCGCGGGCGAGTACCCCGTGAACGCGGTCGTCTCCTACGAGAACCAGAACGGCGTCACCGAACGCTCCGACACGCTGACGACCGGCGTGCAGGTGCGCCCCGAACGCTCCTTCGAGCTGCGTGACGTCTCGACGGAGAACTTCCGCGTCGACGAGAACGAGGCCCGAATCAACGCGACGGTCGTCAACACCGGTCCCGGCGACGCGCAAAACGTCGCGGTCGTGCTGGGGCAGACGGCGACCGTGACGCCGACGAACGGCGAATCCGCCGTCGGTGACCTCGCCGTCGGTGAGTCCGCGCCCGTCTCGTTCACCGTGACGATTCCCGCGAGCGCCGAACCCGGCACGAACACCTTCCCGTTCAGCGTGCAGTACGAGAACGCGGACGGTGACGTGCGCGAGACCGACGCGCCGCTTCGCAAGTCCATCACCATCGGCGCCGAGCGCGACCCCTTCACCGTCACGAACGTCTCGACGGGCGTCTCGCCCGGCGGGAGCGACTCGGTGACGGTCCGCGTCCAGTACAACGGCGACGAGCCGGTGTCGGCGACGAACGCGAAACTGTTCGTCAGCGACCCGATTTCGACGTCCGACGACGGCGCGTACCTCGGGACGATGACGTCCGGCGAGACGAAGAACGCGACGTTCACCGTCAGCGCCGGCTCGGGTGCGCTCACCAAGGAGTACGCCGCCTCCGTTGAGGTGCGCTACGACGACGCGGACGGCGACACGAAGTACACCGACGGCCTCCCCATCGGCGTCCCCGTCACGCCGTCGAGCGGCGGGCTCCCCGTTCCGCTCCCGGTCATCGTCGTCGTCGTGCTCGTCGTCGCGGGTGGGGCCTACGTCCTCTACCGTCGCCGATGAGCGACGCCAGCCACGGAGGGACCACACATGGCTAAGCTTCGGGGCGTCTTCGCGTCCGTCGGCGACCGCGTCCAGGAACGACCGGTGGCGACGCTCGCGCTCGCCGTCCTCCTGATACTCGTGTCCGTCGGCGGCGCGGCACAGATAACGAGCGTCACCGGGAACGCGGCGTTCGTCGCCGAGAACCCGACGTACGAGGCCTACTCGGAGTCCTTCGACCACGGGAACGTCGCCGTCCTCGTCCGCGGTGACGTCACCGAACCCGCGACGATTCGCGCCATCGACCGACTCGACCGGCGGATGAGCGAGACGCAGAACGTCTACAGCGTCACGAGCCCGGCCGACCGCGTCAGAGCCGAGTACGGACGGATACCCGACTCCGAGCGGAAGATAGAGGCCGTGCTCGGCTCACCCGACTACGCCATCGTCGGCGTCACCACCGACACCGGGCTCTCCCAGCAAGAAGAGCGGCCGATATACGACCGCGCCGTCGACGTCAAACAGTGGGCGAACTTCCCCGCCGGCGTCTCCGTGACCGTCACCGGGAGCGCCGCGTTCAGCGCGCAGATGTCCGCGGTCATCCAACAGAGCACCTCCCAACTGCTCGGCCTCGCGGTCGGGTTGATGGTCGTGGCGCTGTTCTTCCTCTTCCGCGGCGTCCGGTTGCGCCTCCTCCCCATCGTCGCCGTCTTCGTCGGCGTCATCTACACGTTCGGTGCCATCGGCTACGCCGGCATCCCGAACTCGACGCTGACGAGCGCGGTGTTCCCCATCCTCATCGGGCTCGGTATCGACTACTCCGTGCAGTTCCACGAGCGCTACGAGGAGGAACTGGAGCGCAATCCCCCGCGGACCGCGCTCCCCATCGCCCTCGGGGGCATCGGGCCGCCGGTGCTCATCGCCATGCTCGCGGCCGCGCTCGGCTTCGCCGCGACGTGGGTGTCCACGACGTCGCCCGCGACCATCTGGTTCGCCCAGACGTCCATCCTCGGCGTCATGCTCACGTACGCCGCGGGCATCCTCGTCCTCCTCTCCGTGCTCACCATCTACGTCCGCTGGCGTTTCGATGGCGAGTTCGACCACGAGGCGGACGCGGACGGGGACGGGGACGACGCGGAGAGCACCGAGGACCGCCTCGCCAGCGTCGGCACCGTCGGTCTGCTCCTCGGGCGCTCCTCGCGGGTGTTCGCCAGCCACCCGAAGACCGTGCTCGTGCTCGCGCTCGTGCTCGCCGGGGCCGGCTTCCAGGTGAGCTCGTCGCTCGACACGATGACGGACACGAACGAGTTCATCCCGCAGGACCTCCCCGCGTACGTCGACCTCCAGCAGTTCCAGTCCGTCACCGGCGGCGGGTCGAGCACGAGCTACAGCGTGCTCGTCACCGGGACGGACCTGCGCGACCCCGAAGTGTTGCGCTGGATGGTGCAGTTCGAGGACGTGGCGACCGAGGCCCCGCTCATCACGGGCGTCGACTCGCCCGCCACGCTCGTGAAGCAGTACAACGGCGGCGAGATTCCCGAGACCGAAGCCGGGGTGAACCGCGTCCTCGCCGACGTCCCCGAGAAGACGCTCGAACAATACTATAATGACGGGCGCGCGCACGTGACGATAGCGACCGCACAGGACATGACCACCGGGCAGGTCATCTCCTTCCTCGGGAACGCCGAGGACGCCATCGCGTACAGCAACCCGCCGCCCGGCGTCACCGCCGAGGTGACGGGGACGGCCGCGATATCCACGCCCTCCATCGTCTCGCAGATCAACTCGCGGAACGTCACGACGGCGCTGGGCGTGCTGTTCGTCCTCCTGTTGTTGCTGGCGTACTACCGCGACCCCGTGAAGGCCGTCGCGCCGCTCGTGCCGATGGTGTTCGTCCTCGGCTGGCAGAACATCTACATGTACGAGCTCGGAATCTCGGTGTCGCCGCTCGGCGCGAGCCTCGGCGCGATGACCGTCGGTATCGGTGCCGAGTACACCATCATCGTGATGGAGCGCTACTACGAGGAGAAGGCCCGCGAGGGCGTGAGCAGACTCGACGCCGTGCAGATCGCCTCCGCGCGCGTCGGGAAGGCCATCAGCGTCTCGGGGATGACGACCGTCTTCGGTTTCTCCGCGCTGATCCTCTCGCCGTTCCCCATCCTCAGCGGCTTCGGCTTCCTCACCGTCGGCGTCATCTTCCTCACGCTCATCGCCTCGCTCGCCACCCTCCCGCCGACGCTCGTCCTCCTCGACGGCGTCGCGGAGCGCGTCGCCGACTACCGCGCCTCGCGCGGCCAGCCCGCCTGAGTCTCCGGGACAGCCCCGCCGCGCCTTTTTCCGTCAGTTCGTCACACGGCCGACCCCGTCAGACGGGTGTGTGACGCCCTCTCAGACCGTCTCGCCGGGTCGACGTACACAAAGTATTTACCGAAGAGCGCTCTTGGTTGGGGTGTACTCCTACCGGACTGAACTGTCTAGTACCGCCGCGCCGGCGGGTTCGAACGGCACGACAGTCGAACCAGACAACACAACCAATGTCAGACAACAATTCCAAGCTCCGCGCAGTGTTCCTGTCGGCGCTGATGGTGCTCTCCGTCTTCGGAGCCACCGTCGCGCTCACAGGCGGCGCTGCTGCGGCGCAGACTAATGCCTCTGCTTCCAGCGTGAGCTGGGACGGAGGTTCCATCGACAACGGTAGCACAGACGCGGTTTACGCTTTCACGCTAGATGACTCCTCGACTGGTAACAGTCAGGACATCTATCTGAACAACGTCTCGGTCTCCTTCGGTGGGAACGCCACCGCATCCGACATCTCGTCGGTATCCGTTTACGCGGACACCGATGGGAACACGGCTTTCACCACGTCCGAGAACCAGCTGGGGAGCTCCTCGCCTTCGGATCTCTCCTCGGTCACCATCGACACCAGTGACTTCCGCAATAACAACGGTGACACTCCTCAGACCGAGCGATACTACGTCGCTGTGACGACCACTGACGGTGCGACGGACGGGCATACGCTCTCCGCCACCCCGACGGTGGGCCTCGTGAACAACAGCACGTCTGAAATCTTCAACGATAACAGCGCGACTCAGCAGCTCAGTGCTGGTAACACGTTCACGATCAACACTCCGACTAGTACCGGCGACACCGGCAGCACCACCAACGACGGTGGCCCTGACCACCGTGCTGCAGAGAACGGCAGCGATCCGGCCCCGACTGACGGGACGTCGACGGTGAACATCTACCCCGGCGCGACCGTCTTCAAGGGCGAGGAGGACCTCAACTTCACGGGTGGCCTCGACAGCTCCCTGACGGGTGTCTCCGGCAACGCTGAGGGGACGATCCTCAGCCCGCCGGTCCCCCAGAACCAGAACGAGGGTCGCTACACGAACAATGGTACGACTGACGCGCTCGGCGTGACGGTCAACACGCCGCGTGTCACCGAGCTCGACGTCGACAACGACAACGGCGCGGACATCTCCGGTGGCTCGGTCTCCGAGGCCAGCGCCGAGACCCTCTACGTCAACGCCAGCTGGAACTTCCAGCAGGCCGAGGACCTCGAGCTCACCGTTGAGGACTCCAGCGGTCTGGAGATCACCGGTGACGTCCTCAAGGACGACTACAGCGACAACATCAAGAACGAGAACGGTGAGGCCTCCTGGGCCATCGACCTGAGCAACCAGGACGCTGGCGAGTACACCATCAACGTCGAGGGGACGGAGGACCTCGACTTCGGTGCTGCCTCCCAGACGACCACGCTCAACCTGAACACGGACGACGACATCAGTGTCGACCTCGGTAGCTCGTCCGCGACGCAGGGTCAGAACGTGCAGTACACGATTCGCGGCGGTGTCGCGGGCGACACGCACATCGTTGCAATCGACGCGAACGACCTCCGCGACAGCACCTCGAACCAGCAGGCGACGCAGGTCTTCCGTAACGTCGGCGACGTCGAGGAGCGCGGTATCATCGCGGACGATGCGGCCTACGGTCCGAACAACGACAGCCTCGCGGACGTTGAGGCTGACTACCTGTACGCTAGCGTCGAGATCGACGACGACACCGGTGTCGGCGTCGGTTCCATCGACACGCAGTACCTCGACGACACCTCCGTCGACGTCGACGTCTACGGTCACGACACCGGCGTGAGCGGTGTCGATGGGAACTCCGAGGAGGACTCGGCGTCCCTCGACGTCACCGAAGGTGAAGTCACCATCGACAGCCCGAGCGGCACGTACGTCGTCGGGTCCGAAGTCGAAGTGAACGGTACGGCCCCGTCCGGGCTCGACAGCGTCGCGCTGTACGCCCGCGACCAGGGTGACTACGAACTGCTCGGCGACCTCGGCACGATCAGTGTCGACAGCGACGGCACGTGGTCCGAGGAGGACGTCGTGCTGTCCGCGCAGAGCGACATCTTCCGCATCACCGGGACGTACCGTCTCGGTGTCATCGACGCACAGGACGCCCGTAACGACGAGGGCAACCTCTCCGATACGCTCACCACGTCCGAGTTCAACTCGGGGACGAGCGGCCAGACCTCGCTTCGTGTGACCACGACGAGCCTGGACGCGACGTTCCACACGGTGAACGGCCAGATCGCGCAGGAGACCGGCACGATTGACGTGAACGGTACTGCGCCCGGTGCGGACCAGGTCCTCATCGGCTTCATCGGCCGCCGTGGTGACGTCATCACGACGACGACGTCCGTCGACTCCGACGACTACACCTTCGACGAGGACGACATCTCCGTCGGCGACCTCGCCGAGGGTAACGTCCACGCGTTCGCCTACCACATCGGTCAGGACGACAACGTCGGCGACGGCGAAGTCCCGAACCACAAGGACTCTGATGGCGACAGCGCTACGAGCGCCAACAGCATCTCGGGCCTCCAGAACTGGCTCGAGAGCGGCCAGGGCTCGCGTGACGGCACGCAGGTCTGGAACGCGTTCAGCGCTGAGACTGTCGAGGACACGGCCTCCGACGACAACGTCGTCGACACGACGTTCCGTCTGGCCGACGCCTCGACGCGCATCAACACGGTCTACACCGAGGGTAACGAGGCCTCCGGCCTCAACCCGATTGCGGTCGGTGAGACCGCGATGGTGATGGGTCAGACGAACCTCCAGCCGGAGGACAACACCATCACCGTCGAGCTCATGAACCAGGACGGCGACACCGTCGCGCTTACGTCCACCGAGGACTGGAGCTGGAGCGGTTCGTGGTCCGTTGAGATGCCCGTCGGCGACGACGTCGCCCCGGGCAACTACACGCTGGAAGTCGACGACGGTGAGAACACCGACACCGTCGACGTCCAGGTCGTGAGCGAGCTCGAGACGACGACGACCTCCACCGAGGAGACGTCCACGACGAGCACGACGACCTCCACCGAGGAGACGTCCACGACGTCCACGACGACGACCACGACGACGACCACGACGTCCTCCAGCGAGGAGACGTCCAGTGGCTCGTCGCCGGGCTTCGGTGTGGGCCTCGCGCTGATTGCGCTGGCGGGTGCGGCCCTGCTGGCGCTGCGCCGCGAGAACTAACGCAACACGGCTGACCGGCGTAACCGGTCACTTCGGTTCGCGGTTCTTTCTTTGGGCGCTACCCCGCGTAGCGGCGGCGCTACTCCGTCGCGTGTCGCCCGCATCAGCACCGCACCGCGGTCGGTGCGCTCACCTCACTTTCTTCGTCATCGTCGGAACGCCGACGTGGACGTCGAGTGCGACGACGGCCCTCGGCACGTCGTGGGTCGGCGACCGACGACCCGCCACGGAACGTATTCTCGTCCCGTCGCGACGACGGGCGCTCCCCGTCTCCCGCGACAGAAGCCACCGCGGCGTGGTGCCCCCAGCCGCGCTCGGGCTCCGTTCATCGTGACACGCGCACGTGTCGGACAACCACACGGTAACGGGCCGGTACGTGGAGAAAACACGCTCGAACGCCCGTTTGCGGCCGTATCACACGGCAAGCTATTTGTGGACAGAGTGTTTCAATCGTCATGTCAGTGCGGCGGAGGCTGTTTCCAGAATCCATGACACACGACACTGTACCCCGATTCGACCGCGCAGCGACGCGCGAGGCACCGTATACAACCACGGAGGTGACCGATGAGTAGCTCGACGGACCGCGCACGCGCCGTCGTCCTCGCGCTGCTCATGGTCGGCTCCGTCTTCGGCGCGACCATCGCCTTCACGGGTGGGGCCGCGGCGACGATTCAGCCTGACGGCAGCGGTACGAACGCCTCAGACGTTGTGGTTGGCGATACTACTCAGACGATCTCGATTAACGCGACTACTGTTGATCTCAACTCGACTGATTACTTCGTAATCAACGCCTCTAACCTGACCCAAACAGGAGTCGCTATCTCTAGCGTTTCCGCTAGTCAAACGCCGTCAGGTGTTAAAGGCGTTGTATTCAACGCTTCCAATAGTGATAGTGGTCTGATTGTCGGGAACGCTACCGACACATCCGACGACAGCGATGGTAGCATCTCGTTTGATCTCACCGCTCACTTTAACAGTTCCCCGACGACGACTGGGGACTACGTCTACAACATAGAACAGTACAACAACTCGACAACTTCGACCGTCGTCGACACCCAGAATGTCGCGTTCAACGTCACTGACGAGGAGGAACCGGACGCCTCCCAGTCGACGAACGACGTGACGAACGATAACGCGACGATCAACGTCTCGCTGACCGACGACGTCGCGGTTGACGAGAGCACGATCAACATCTCGGCGGTCAATCAGTCCGGTGACGAGACGGTCATCGTCGAGAACGGCGACATCTCCACGGGTGTGAACAAGTCCTCGACGCTCGATAGCTCCGACGACGCGACCGAGACGATCAACGTGAGCGTCGACCTCCCCGACGGGACGTACAACCTCTCCGTCGCGGCGAACGACACGAGCGACAACCGGATCAACGAGACCACGCTCGGCGACAACTTCACGGTTGCTACGGAGTCGACGCCAACGTCTGGTCCAGTGTCCCTGGCCTCGGGATCGGTCGTGCCGAACGAGACAAACACCTCCGTGGCGAACAGCTACGTGGTGACGGCGACACTCGAGAACGTCGACACTGCGGATGATACTGTCGACGCGTACGCGAACTTCTCGTTCGCTGGCTTCGATCTGAGCTCCGCATCCATTACGGATCGCTCTGTCGAGTCCACTCTGAGTGGCAATTCAAACACGTCTAGCGACAACCAGAACTACGGGAATAACTCGGGCGGTGCACCCTTCGTTAACGTCACCTGGGATGACGAAGGTGGTACTATCAACGACACGCTTGAGGTTTCCTTCCGAGTTGATCAGGCCGAAGCGCCCAGCACTACCGGTGACTACCCGATTACTGTCACCGCCGACACTAATGCGAGTGGGTCGGTCGAACTCTCCAACGTGACGGTCGACACGGTCACTGTTGGTTCGTCCGATGACTCCGAATCTCCGACGTTCGCGGAGTCGACGGAGAACGTAACGTCTGGTAACGCGACAGTCAACGTCTCGGTAACAGACGACACCCTCGTTGATCAGAGCACGATCGACGTGAACGTGACGAACACATCGAACGGGAACACGACGATTCTCGTGCGGAACGGCGAGCTCGTGAACGGGACGGAGTCTCCCGAGTCGACGTTCAACAGTAGCAGTGACGATAAGACCGAGACCGTGAATGTCAGTATCAAGCTGACTAACGGCACGTACAAGATCGGCGCGTCTGCGAGCGACCCCGATGGGAACCAGAGTTCGTCTGAGGCGGTCGGCGACGGCTTCACCGTCGGCGACACATCCACTGGATCCGATAGTGGCTCAACGAACGCCGGAAACGTCGATACTCTTGAGGTCGATCCGACATCCGGATCCGCGGACGCGAACATTACGGCCTCCGCGACGATTAGCACCACCGGAAAGGACACTGCTTTCGCAGTCGACGAGAACAATGACGGCTACATCAACGAGTCCGAAATAGTCGACACTGTTACGGATAATGGTGACGGTGACTTAGCCGGATCGAACGATAATACCGTCAACGTGAGTGTCAACCTCAGTCAGTATAATGTCGCGGACCTCTCGTCTGTCGACATCCTCGCGGTCGGTGAGGACGGCGATGCTGACCAGAACAGCGACTACGATCTGAACTACGGTATCTCGCCGGACGCGAACGCGACGTATACCGTCACTAACGACACTATTGGCGGCCTGAACCTCACGCTGAGCACGGACGAGCTCACCGCGAACAACGCCTCGGAGCTGCAGGCGACCGCGCAGCTGACCGACGAGAGCGGCGACGCGGTCAGTGAGTCGGGCGTCCCGATCAACGAGACAATCGGGAACGTCTCGGACACAGCGGCGAACGTGACCGTGCTCGACACCTTCGGGACGACGAACGAGACCGGTGCTGCGACGCTGAACCTGACGGCGAACACGCCGGATGCGACGGTCTCGATCAACGCGTCCGAGAACTCGACCGGCACGAAGCACTGGGCCAACGCGACCTTCGATACGGTCCCTGTCGCGTCGTCGGAAGCGGAGAACACCGTGTTCGACTTCGCGAACACCACGGCCGGTGCGACGACGAACGTCACTATCTCCGGTCAGGTCAACCTCACGAGCGACAACGACATGCAGTACATGACGTTCAACGCCACGGGTGCCGACCTGGGTGGGGTCTTGGAAGATGACGTCAACCTCTCGATCCAGAACACGCCGTATCACGGCGACTTCTCCACGGTCAAGCTCGAGAACGACAACAATCTGAGCATCACGGTGTCGAACTCGCAGACGGTCACCGACGACGACAACGTCACGGTGACGATCCACAACGTGACGCTCCCGGAAACCCCGGACACCTACAACACGTCGCTCGATCTGGAGACGTCGTCCGAGGGGACGTCCTTCGCGACCTTCTCCGGCAACTATACGGTGACGTCCGAGCAGTCGGGCGGTAGCACCGATGACGTGCCGCCGACGTTCGCCGAGTCGACGAACAACGTGACGGACGGGAACGCGACGATCAACGTCTCGGTGACCGACGCTGACAGCGCTGTCAACGAGAGTACGATCGCCGTCAACGTCACGAACGACGACACCGAAACGACGTACTCGCTCGTCGAGAACGGGAACGCCACCGACAACGAGACCGTCGTCGAATTGACCGACGCCTCGACGCTCAACGAGAGTAACGAGCCAACCGAGTACGTGAACGTCACCGCGGACCTCCCGGAAGGGAACTACACGATCAGCGCGTCCGCGAGCGACACGCAGGACAACGAGAACTCCAGTGTCGCGGTCGGTGACGGCTTCACCGTGACGAACACGACGAACGACGGCCCGACTACGAGCGTCGCCGGCGTTGACGTCACGCTCAACCGCACGAAGCTCGTCGCGGACAACCAGGCCGTGATCAAGGCGACGGCGCAGCTCGTCGACTCGAACGGTAACGACGTCAACGAGTCCGACGTCCAGATCACGCGCAAGATCAGCAACAAGTCCAACGCGAACATCACGCGTCTCAAGGGCTTCGGGCGGACCAACGCCGATGGTGTTGCGACGCTGACGCTGAAGGCCAACACTTCGGGCTACCAGGTGACGGTCACCGCGACCGAGCAGGTCACCGGTAACGCGAACTCCGACAGCGCATCCTTCGGCACGATCCCGACGACCACGACCTACGACTCGAACAGCCCGGTTGCGTCGTACGACGATGACAACGACGGAACGATCAGCAGCACCGAGCTGAAGTCGGCCGCGACGGACTTCCGTGGCGGCTCGCTCGACATGGGCCAGCTCCAGTCCGCTGCGAAGGCATTCGCGAGCTAACAACAGATGACAGAGACAACAACACGACTCCGTGCGGTACTGCTGGCAGCACTGATGGTGCTGTCGGTGATGGCCGTTGCGACGCCCGCGTCCGCGGCCGTCACGTCGGCGGACCGTACCATCGGCTCGACGTCGGTCGCGCCCGGCGAGGCGGTGACGGTCACCGACGAGGTTCAGGTGAACAGTAGCCACGACTTCGCGCTCAACGAGGACTTCTTGACGAACGTCTCCTCGGCGCAAGTCACGAGCATCGAGGCTGGAGGATCGACGGTCTCCAACCCGGCGATCAACGAGTCCGACGAGACGGGAATCTCCGTCGCGATCAACGACACGGACATCCCCACCGGTACCACGACGATTACCGTCACGTACCAGGTGACGATGGAGGAGACCGACGACTACACGATCTCCGGTGAAGCGATCAGCGACAACACGGTCTCGATCACTGGCGACGACACGATCACCGTCTCGTCGGACGCTGACAAGTCGTACACGTACACCGAGTACAGCCGCGCCGGTGACGAGAACGGGAACACGAACGCCTCGACGAACGGGACGGCCGAGGTCTTCATCTTCGACGGCGCGACCGTCTACAAAGGTGAAGAGGACCTCACCTTCGCCGGAAACATCGAGGGTAACACGCTGACGGGCGTCTCCGGGAACGCAGAGGGGACGATCCTCAGCCCGCCGGTCCCGCAGGAACAGAACGAGGGGCGTTATACGACGAACGGTGAGCCCGATGGCTACGGTGTGACGGTCAACACGCCGCGCGTCACCGAACTCGACATCCTCAACCGGAACGACGCCGACATCTCCGGTGGCTCGGTCTCCGAGTCCGCCGCGCGCGACCTCGAGATCAGCGCTGACTGGAACTTCGCGCAGGCGGAGGACCTCGAACTCACCGTCGAGGACTCCAGTGGTCTAGAGGTTACTGACGACGTCGTCGACGACTCCGCTGACCGTTCCAACGGGAGCGCGACGTGGAACCTCGACCTGAGCAATCAGGACGCCGGCGAGTACACGATTACGGTCGAGGGGACGGAAGACCTCGACTTCGGTGCGGCCACGCAGACGACCACGCTCAACCTGAACACGCAGGACGACGTCGAGATCGACCTCGACAGCTCCTCCGTGACGCAGGGCGAGAACGTGCAGTACACGATTCGCGGCGCAATCGCGGGCGACACGCACAACGTCACGATTGACGCGAACGACCTCCGCGACAGCACCTCGAACGACGACGCCGCGCGCGTCTTCCGCAAC
This sequence comes from Halarchaeum rubridurum, assembly GCF_014647115.1. GTDB lineage: Archaea > Halobacteriota > Halobacteria > Halobacteriales > Halobacteriaceae > Halarchaeum > Halarchaeum rubridurum. Next base: position 262,236 of record NZ_BMOO01000004.1, on the reverse strand, counting down.
GTCGGTGACGTCGAGGATCGCGGTGTCATCACCGAGGACGGCGCCGTCTACGCCCCGGGGAACGTCCCGTCGGGCGCGACGGTCGACTACCTCTACGCTGAGGTCGAGATCGACGACGACACCGGTGTCGGCGTCGGTTCCATCGACACGCAGTACCTCGACGATACCTCCGTCGACGTCGACGTCTACGGCGCCGACGCGACCGCGAGCGACATCGCCGACGGCATCGTGACCGAGGCGGACTCGCAGACCCTCGACATCACCGAGGGTGAGGTCTCCATCGGGAACCCGCGCGGCACGTACGTCGTCGGGTCCGAAGTCGAAGTGAACGGTAGCGCCCCGTCCGGGCTGGACCGAGTCGCGCTGTACGCCCGCGACCAGGGTGACTACGAACTGCTCGACCTGAACGAGGACGAGTCGTTCAGTAGCGGTGACACGGTCAGCGTCGACAGCGACGGCACGTGGTCCCAGGAGGACGTCACGCTGTCCGAGGCGAGCGACATCTTCAGCATCACCGGGACGTACCGTCTCGGTGTCATCGACGCACAGGACGCCGGTGGCGCGAACGACCTCAACGAGACGCTCACCACGTCCGAGTTCAACTCGGGGACGAGCGGACAGGTCTCGCTGCGCGTGACGCAGACGAGTCTGGACGCAAAGTTCTGGACGGTGAACGGCCAGATCGCGCAGGAGACCGGCACGATTGACGTGAACGGCACTGCGCCCGGTGCGGACCAGGTCCTCATCGGCTTCATCGGCCGTCGCGGTAGCGTCGTCACGACGACGACGTCCGTCGACTCCGACGACTACACCTTCGACGAGGACGACATCGGCATCAGCGACCTCGCCGAGGGCGAGATTCACGCGTTCGCCTACCACATCGGTCAGGACGACGTCGTCGGTGACGGTGAACTCCCCAGCGACTACGTTGCTACGGACGGCGACCTGTCCGGTCTGACGGACTGGCTGGACGACCAGGGCTCGCGTGACGGTACGCAGGTCTGGAACGCGTTCGAGGCCGAGACGGTCGAGGACACGGCCTCCGACGACAACGTCGTCTCGACGACGTTCCGTCTCGCCGATGCATCGACGCGCGTCAACACGGTCTACACCGAGGGCCACGAGGCCTCGGGCATCAACCCGATTGCGGCCGGTGAGACCGCGATGGTGATGGGTCAGACGAACCTCCAGCCGGAGGACAACACCATCACGCTCGAACTCGTGAACCAGGACGGCGACACCGTCGCGCTCACGTCCACCGAGGACTGGAGCTGGGACGGTTCGTGGTCCATCGAGATGCCCGTCGGTGACGACGTGGCGCTTGGCAACTACACGCTGGAGGCCGACGACGGTGAGAACACCGACACCGTCGACGTCCAGGTCGTGAACGCCAGCGAGCTGCCGTCGACCACGACGAGCACCTCGACATCCACGAGCACGACGAGCACGACGACGAGCACGAGTACGACGACCACGACGAGCACGACGACGACCACGACGTCCTCCGGCGAGGAGACGTCGAGCGGTTCGTCGCCGGGCTTCGGCGTGGGCCTCGCGCTGATTGCGCTGGCGGGTGCGGCCCTGCTGGCGCTCCGCCGCGAGAACTAACGCAACGCGACTGACCGGCGGAATCCGGTCACCACGCTTCGGTTCGCGGTTCTTTCTTCGGGCGCTACCCACGTCGCGGCGGCATCGCGTATCGACACCCGCCCGCTTAAGTCGATCCGCGCCGTCGTTGCGGATAGTCCCTCCACGTAGCCATGAGTTCCTCCCGCGTGATCGCCCTCCTTTGTGGCTTCCTCCTGTGCGCTTCGGGAGCCACCGCGTTCGTCCCCGCCGCCGGGTCGTCCGCCGCGACGGTAGCCGGACCGTCGACGTCCGCGGCCGTGACGACGCCGGGATACCTCCCGGTCACCGCCGAGCGTAGCGGCTTCGCGTCGGCCGACGTGAGCGTCACGGACTCGCTCGCCATGTCGCGGGCGACACTCGACCAGCGACTGACCCGCGCGACGCTCCAGCAGCGACTCGACGAGGCCGACACCGACACCGAGCGCCGACGCCTCGTTTCGAACGCGACGGACGTCCTCGAAACGCGTACGGACGCGCTGGTCGCGGACGCGACCGATGCCCGTGAACGGTTCCGCCGCGGTTCGCTGTCGGCGACGAACTACAGCACGACGCTCGCGTCCATCGACGCGCGTGCGGAGTCACTCGTCTCGCTCGCGCAGTTCATCGAGGGCCGTCCCGCGGCCAGCGCGTCGGCGAAGACGCGCGCGGCGCAGTTCCGCGCACGCCTCCTCGCGTACAGCGACTCGCTTCGCGACCGCGTCGCGGCGGCGGTCGACGGTGAGGCACAACTTGATCGCCTCTACGTCGAGGCCGGCCCGAACGGGACCGCGCTCGCCGCGGTCGACGACGGGTCGTACGTCCGCACGGCGTCGCGCCCGACGAACTACGACGCCGACCCGGCCGGGGTCCCGTCCGGAAGCGCGATCATCGACCACGTCGAGTCGCTCTATCCGTGGGTGATGAACCAGAGCACTGGCGTCAGCTTCGTCCCCATCCCGATCCAGTCGAGTTCGGCGAAGTACGCGTATCGGCTGACGCTCACGTACGCGAACGGGACCGTCCAGTCCTACGTCGACATGAGCTCCGGTGAGGTCTACCAGGAGACGGAGACCCTGGCTGTCGACGGGCTCGCGGCGTCGCCGGACGCCTCGACGACGAGCGGCGAGGCGCAGCTATCGGTCAGCCGTGCGTATCCCGGTGGGCCGATGCGCGTGGTCGTGACGGCGGATGGCTCGCCGACGGCCGCGACGGTCTCGATTGCGAACGAGACGGTCGGGGGAACCGGAACCGACGGCCACCTGTGGACGCCCTCGCCGACCGGTTCGTTCACGGTCAGCGCCACGACGACGGGTGGTGAGACGCTCCGCGTTCGGACCGCGTCCCTGCCGGCCGCCTGACGCCCGCCGGTAGGTTCGCCGCCGTTTCGCCGCCCCCCGCACCGCATCGGAGACGCTTCCGAAGCGTTTTTGGCCCGATGGACTAACCAAACAGTTGGTTAGCTACCGAATGTTCGTCGAATCGTCCCCGTCCCCGCGTCGTTCGCCCGACCGCACAGTCGCGCCGCCGCGCTCGACGCCATGAGTCAGGCAGTCGAGGGAATCGGGCGGGAGCGACTGGTCATCCTCGCCGGCCTCATGCTCGCCGTGCTGATGGCCGCGATGGACCAGACCATCGTCGCCGCCGCGCTCCCCGACATCCTCAGCGACCTCGGCGCGAGCCAGGACAAGATCACGTGGATAATCACCGCGTACCTCATCATGCAGGCGGCCTCGACGCCGCTCTACGGCCGCCTGAGCGACATGTACGGGCGCAAGCCCCTCTTCCTGGGCGCGATAATCATCTTCTGGGTGGCCTCCGGGCTCTGCGGCGTCGCGCAGAACGCGACGCAGCTCACGCTCTTCCGGGCGATCCAGGGTATCGGTGGCGGCGGGCTGATTTCGCTGGCGCTGACGATTATCGGCGACATCTTCAGCCCCCGCGAACGCGGGCAGTACATCAGCGGGATGTTCATCCTGATAGGCATCGCCACGATCCTCGGGCCGCTCCTCGGCGGGTGGCTCACCGACCACTACACGTGGCGGCTGATCTTCGTGATCAACCTCCCGATCGGGCTGCTTGCACTCGCGGTGATCGAGCCGACGCTCGACCTCCCGGTCCCCGACGAGGACCACACGATCGACTATCTCGGCGTCCTGTTCCTCTTCGTGACGACGGTCGCCGTCATCCTCGTCTCGGAGAAGGGCAGCGATTGGGGCTGGGGGTCGTGGCGGATCGGCCTCCTGATCGTGACCGCGGTCGTCGGCATCGCGCTCTTCCTCTTCCAGGAGCACAACTCACGGGAGCCGATCCTCCCGCTCGAGCTGTTCAAGAATCCGGTCGTCGCGTCCGCTATCGGCCTCAGCTTCTGCGCGGGTATCGGCCGGCTCCTCGTCATCAACTACATTCCGACGTTCCTCCAGTACACGCAGGGGGTCTCCTCGACGCTCGCCGGCGCGCTGATCGCGCCGATGATCATCGGGATGGTCGGCTTCTCCTTCGTCGTGGGGAACCTCATGACCCGCACGGGCCGGTACAAGCCGTTCCCCGTGATGGGGGCGGTCTTCGGTGCCGTCGGGTTCTTCTTGCTCTCGACGATCCACGGCGGGACGGCGTTCTTCACCCTCGCCGTCTACCTCTTCATCACGGGGGCGGGCTTCGGGCTCATCATGCCGGTGCTCACGACGGCCTCGCAGAACGCCGTCCGCCCCGAGTACCTCGGTGTGGTGACGACAATTATCACCTATCTCCGCACGCTCGCGGGCGGGATCGGCGTCTCCGTCTATGGGACCCTTTACAGCAACTCCTTCAGCGAGATGATGGTCCGCATCGCCGGCCGGGCGCAGTCCCGGGGCGCGCTCGATCCCGTGTTGCTCCACACGCCGCAGTATGGGCGCGCCCTCCGCGACGACATCGTCCGCGCCGTCTCGCTGAGCATGGATCGGATGTTCTTCTATCTCATTCCCGTGATGGCGGTTGCGTTCGTCATCGCGCTGCTCCTTCCGGAGCGCTCGCTCTCCCAGCAGTCGAACGTTGAGGAGATGGAGGGCGGCGACGGCACCGACGCACAACCGACCAGCGACTGACGATACCACGGACACACACCACACATGCAGCACGAACGATACATCACGAGTGCAGTCATCGCGCTCCTTCTGTTGAGCGCTGCACCGCTGACCGCCTCGGCCCTGCAGACCAACAACACGGTTGCGGGACACCCGGACCTCCACGCCTCGGTGGTGGACAACGAGTTCACGACGGGGACGGAGGCGACGCTGGACCTCTACGTACAGAACGACGGCGTCATCACGCAGGGTGGGAACGCGAACTACCAGGAGCGGGTGAAGACCGCCCGCGCGACGAGGCTCTCGGTCTCCGGGGGTGACAGTCCGATCACCGTCCACACGAAGCAGTACCCCGCCGGGGACATCGGTGACGGGGTCAACGGTCCGTACGGGATAGACATCACCGTCCCCGAGGACGCAGAGCCCGGAACGTACCACCTCACCGTCCACGCGTCGTACACCTACACCGCGGAGGTCCGCTATGGCCCTTCCCAGCCGCGGTACACTGACTACACGCGCGACGTGACGTTCGACGTGCCGGTCGTCGTCCGCGACCGCGCGCAGTTCCAGGTCGTGAATCACTCGACGGACGCCCGCATCAATCAGCGCGGGACGTACAGCGTCTCGATCAAAAACGTCGGCTCCGAGGTCGCCACCAATGCGGACGTGAAGGTTTCCTCGCAGACGCAGGCCGTCACGTTCGGGTCGTCCGGGCGCTCGGCGAGCGCTTCCGTCGATCGCTGGGAGCCCGGTGAGACGAAGACGCTCACCTACGACACCGCCGTCGACGATATCGCGGACGTCCACAACTACTCCGTTCCCGTGGACATCACGTTCGCGGACGCGGACGGTGTCACCCGGCAGTCCAATCGGCTCCTCACGACGTTCCGCCCCCGGCCCGAGCAAACCTTCACCGTCGACGACATCGAGAGCACGCTGCGGATCGGCCGCGGCGACGGGACGCTCACCGGGACCGTGACGAACACTGGGCCCGAGCCGATCCACGACGCCACGCTCGTCGTCGCGAACAACGACTCGGCATTCTCCTTCGATCAGCGTGCCGTCTCGCTCCCCGACCTCGACGCCGGCGAGAGCGGATTCTTCTCCTTCGACGGCGGCACGGTCCCGAAGACCGCGAACCTGAGCTCACTTCCCGTCGAACTCGCCGTCCACTATGACAACGAGCAGGACGACACCTACACGAGCGACGTCCACGAGGTCCACGCAGCCGTCGGTCCCTACAAGTCGATCTTCGACATCACGGCGGTGAACAAAATCCCCGCCGGCACCCGCGGTGACACGCCGAAGGACTCCGACTGGAGTGAGCTCACCTTCCAGGTGACGAACAACGGCGACACGACGCTCCACAACATCAAGCCGAGTATCGTCTTCGACAGCCAATACTTCGAGCGGCCGATCGAGAGCAACTACCGGACGAGCGTGATCGGGACGCTCGAACCCGGCGAGTCGACGAATGTGACGTACGCCGTGAGCGCGGCCGGCGTCGCCGGCGGCACGACCTACCCGCTCGACGTTGTCGTCAACTACGACCGGCCGAACGGCGTGACGCGGACGACCACGTCGTACACCGTTCCGGTCAGCATCTCGCCGAGCTCCTCGCTGCCGCTCCTCCCCATCGGCGGCGGCGCGATCATCCTCATCGGCATTCTCCTCGGCGCATTCATCTGGAAGCGCCGCTCGCCCGACGAGGACGAGGACGGCGAGGCCTAGGCCCGGCAGTAACGCGTTCCTCGCAGTCGTCGTCGCTTCTCCCTTCGCCCGTCGCTCGTTCGACCGTCATCCATATACTCTCGAACGCCCAACCCGCTGCGTATGGCGCTCGAAACCACCGACACCCTCGCGTGGATCGTCGTCGGGCTGTTCGCCGCGAGCGCCCTCCTCGCCACCCGCGACGACTACCACACCGCCGCGCGCCGCGTCGCCGGCGTCTCGTGGGTGTTGTTCGCGCTCTTCTGGGCGCTCCTCGTCCCGCACTTCTGGTTCGAACAGAAGAGCGTCATCGAGACGGTGCTCATCGCCGCCGCGGTCCCCGGATCGCTCTACGTCGCGTACCTCGTCTCCGCCACCCGGCCGTCGCTCATGATACTCTCGCGCGCCGTCGCCGTCATGGGGCTCATCTACCTCCCCGTGCTCACGGTCGACAGCGTCCAGCGGGCGCTGATAGCCATGACGGCGCGCCACGGTGCGTGGCTCCAGCGTGCCCTCGGCTACCACCCGCAGGTCCTCACCGGCCCGACCGTCGAGTCCTCACACACCGGCTTCCCGCACGCGTTCCTCTACGTCGTCGACGGTCATCGCTACCTGCTCGAAGTCCTCCTCGCGTGCACCGGCATCGGGAGCATCTCGCTCGTCGCCGGCGTCATCATCGCGCTCCGCGCCCCGATTCGCCGCCGGCTGCTCGCGCTCGGCATCGCCGTCCCCGTCATCTACGGGCTGAACGTCGTCCGCGTCTCCTTCATCGCCATCGCGCACGGCAACCAGTGGTTCGAGGGCGCGCTCTCGCGTCGCTTCGTCGAACTCGTCTTCAGCCCCACTCAGACCGGTATCACCTCCTACTACATGGCCGACCGCGTCATCGCCCAGTCGCTCTCCGTCGTCGCACTCGTCGCGCTGACCTTCGTCCTGCTCCGACTCCTCCCCGAGCTCGGGACGGTCGTGCGCGACCTCCTCTATCTCGCCACCGGGAAGGAGTACGACGTCACCCAGCGCGACTGATTGCTCGCTCGCTCACCTCTTCTCGTCGTCGATAGAGCGCGCCGCCCCTCCGCTTCGAGCCGCATAGACTGAGACCGGGCGCGGTGACACCGCCGACGCCGCGATGCGCGACGACGAGCCGCGGGGCCGTCGCTTGGCGACTGCGTTCGGGCGACGGCACGCGAGGCTGTCGCTCGCGGGTGATGGTCGGGAAGAACGGTGGGTGTGACACACAGCGGTCACGTACGGGGTGAGTTCCGTCGAGAAAGCGCCCGGAGCGGGATTTGAACCCGCGTCACGACCGTGACAGGGTCGTATGATGGGCCACTACACCATCCGGGCTTCGAACGCATCTCTTCGTAGCCGGGTGAACTAATTAAGACTTTCTTTCCGACCCCCTCCGCGGTAGCTGTTGACAGCCAACGATTTCGTCGGGTCGTCTCTTGCGACGACTCCGCACGCGCGGACGGAGTTGACAAGACTTAACGTCTGCGGGCGTCAAAGGTACTGTAGTATCTCGTGAGAGCCGCTTCTGCCCCCACCCAGGTGCACCCATGGTAGATGAAAGCCAACACGAACTCGTGCCCGACCATACCGTCCTGCCGGAGGACGAGGTAGAGGACGTCCTTGAGGAGTACGACGTCGAGCGGACGTCGCTTCCGAAGATCAAACGCCGCGACCCCGCGCTGCCAGACGACGCCGAAATCGGCGACGTCGTGAAGGTCGTGCGCGACTCCCGAACCACGGACGAAGCCATCGTGTACCGACTGGTCATCGAATAATGCAACAGGAAGACCGACGCAAGCTGTCGAGAGAGTACTTCTCGAAGGAACGGCTCGCAGAACACCACTACCGCTCGTTCAACTCCTTCCTCGAACGGGGGATGCAGGACGTCGTCACCGAGAAGGGCCGCATCGAGACGGACATCGGTGACAAGGAGGACCAGGAGCCGGTCTTCGTGGAGCTCGGCGACGTCCGCGTGACGACGCCGCGCGTCCGCGAGGCCGACGGCTCCGAGGAGCTCCTCTACCCGCAGGAGGCCCGTCTGCGCAACATCACCTACTCCGCGCCCGTGTTCATGGAGATGAGCATCGTGCGCGGCGGCGAGGAAGAAGAGGAGACGGTCCTCGACACGACCGAGACGAAGGTCGGCCGGATGCCGATCATGGTCGGCTCCTCGAAGTGCAACATCGCGGACTTCAGTGATGAGGAGCTCGTCGACATCGGCGAGGACCCCGCCGACCCCGGCGGCTACTTCATCGTCAACGGCTCCGAGCGCGTGCTGATGACCTCGGAGGACCTCGCGCCGAACAAGATTCTCGCCGAGTACGACACGAAGTACGGCGACGAGATTCAGGTCGCCAAGACCTTCAGCCAGCGCCGGGGCTATCGCGCCCTCGTGCTCTGCGAGCGCAACCGCTCGGGTATCCTCGAAGTCTCGTTCCCCTCCGTCTCGGGGTCGATCAACTTCGTGACGCTCGTGCGGGCGCTCGGTCTCGAATCCGACGAGGAGATCGTCCACCGCGTCTCCGACGACCCGGAGATCGTGAAGTTCATGCTGGAGAACTTAGAGGAGGCCGACGTCCAGACGGAGGCCGAGGCCATCGAGACGCTCGGGAAGCGCGTCGCCTCCGGGCAGGGCAAGGACTACCAGCTCAAGCGCGCGAACTACGTCATCGACCGCTACCTCCTCCCGCACCTGCACGAGGAGGGCGTCGAGGACGAGGAGACGCGCATCAACAAGGCCTACTACCTCTGTCGGATGGCCGAGGCGTGCTTCGAGCTCGCGCTCGACCGCCGCGAGGCCGACGACAAGGACCACTACGCCAACAAGCGTCTGAAGGTCAGCGGCGACCTGATGAAGGACCTCTTCCGGACGGCGCTCAACAAGCTCTCGCGCGACGTGAAGTACCAGCTCGAACGCGCGAACATGCGTAACCGACAGCTCACCGTCAACACGGTGGTCCGCTCGGACGTGCTGACCGAGCGCCTGGAGCACCCGATTGCCACGGGCAACTGGGTCGGTGGGCGCTCCGGCGTCTCCCAGCTCGTCGACCGGACCGACCACATGGGGGTCCTCTCGCACCTCCGGCGGCTCCGAAGCCCGCTCTCGCGGTCGCAGCCCCACTTCGAGGCGCGCGACCTGCACGCGACCCAGTGGGGTCGCATCTGTCCCTCCGAGACCCCGGAGGGGCCGAACTGTGGGCTCGTGAAGAACTTCGCGCAGGCGATGGAGCTCTCACAGAACGTGGACGACGAACAGGACCTGAAAGCCGAACTCTCCTCGATGGGCGTGGAGGGAGTGCCCGGCCTGCAACACGAGACCGACGCGCCCGCGGACGATTAACACATGAGTCAGGCACGAGACGCGAAAGTCTACGTCAACGGGAGCCTCGTCGGGACCCACCCGGACCCCTACGAGCTCGCCGAGCAGATACGTGAAGCCCGCCGCCGCGGCGACGTCTCCGAGATGGTGAACGTCTCGGTGAAAGACCGGACCCGCGAGGTCATCGTGAACGCGGACGCCGGTCGCGCCCGGCGCCCGCTGCTCGTCGTCGAGGACGGCGAGACGATTGCCGACGAGTCCGACGTCGAGGCCGTGCAGAACGGCGAACGCGACTTCGAGGACCTCGTCGACGAGGGCAAGGTCGAGTTCATCGACGCCGAGGAGGAGGAGGACATCCTCGTCGCCGTCGAGGAGGACGACCTCACGGAGGACCACACCCACTTGGAGATCGACCCGCAGCTCATCTTCGGGATCGGTGCGGGGATGGTCCCCTACCCCGAGCACAACGCCTCGCCGCGTATCACGATGGGCGCGGGGATGATGAAACAGAGCCTGGGGCTGCCGGCGGCGAACTACCGCATCCGCCCGGACACCCGCCAGCACATCATGCACTACCCCCAGGCGGCGATGGTCAACACCCAGACCACCGAGCAGATCGGCTACGACGACCGCCCCGCGGGGCAGAACTTCACGGTCGCCGTCATGTCCTACGAGGGGTTCAACATCGAGGACGCCCTCGTGATGAACAAGGGCTCCGTCGAGCGCGCGCTCGGCCGCTCGCACTTCTTCCGCACCTACGAGGGCGAGGAACGCCGCTATCCCGGTGGCCAGGAGGACCGCTTCGAGGTCCCCGGCGAGGACGTTCGGGGGTCGCGCGGCGAGGACGCGTACACGCACCTCGACGACGACGGGATGGTCAACCCCGAGACGCAGGTGGACGAGAACTCCGTCCTGCTCGGGAAAACCTCCCCCCCACGGTTCCTCGAAGAGCCGGACGACATGGCGGGGCTGAGCCCGCAGAAGCGCCGCGAGACGTCCGTCACGATGCGCTCGGGCGAGGACGGCGTCGTCGACACGGTCACGCTCATGGAGGGCGAGGACGGGAGCAAACTCGCCAAGGTGAGCGTCCGTGACGAGCGCGTCCCGGAACTCGGCGACAAGTTCGCGTCCCGGCACGGTCAGAAGGGCGTCATCGGCCACCTCGCGCCGCACGAGGACATGCCGTTCACGGAGGAGGGCGTCGTGCCCGACCTGATCGTGAACCCGCACGCCCTGCCGTCGCGCATGACGGTCGGCCACGTGCTGGAGATGCTCGGCGGGAAGGCGGGCGCGCTCGACGGGCGGACCGTCGACGGGACCGCCTTCACCGGCGAGGACGAGGAGGAGATTCGGGGGACGCTCGAGGCCCACGGCTTCGACTCCTCCGGGAAGGAACAGCTCTACTCGGGCGTCTCCGGCGAGAAGATCGAGGCCCAGATTTTCGTGGGGAACATCTTCTACCACAAGCTCTACCACATGGTCTCGAACAAGGTGCACGCCCGCTCCAAGGGGCCGGTCCAGGTGCTGACGCGCCAGCCGACCGAGGGGCGCGCCCGCGAGGGTGGTCTCCGCCTCGGGGAGATGGAGCGTGACACCGTCATCGGGCACGGCGCCGCGATGGTGCTCAAAGAGCGCCTGCTCGAATCCTCCGACCAGGAGTACGTCCACATCTGCGGGAACTGCGGGATGACCGCCGTGGAGAACAGAGAACAGCGTCGCGTCTACTGCCCGAACTGCGGGGAGGAGACCGACGTGCACAACATCGAGATGAGCTACGCGTTCAAGCTCCTACTCGACGAGATGAAGGCGCTCGGCATCGCGCCGCGCCTCGAACTCGAGGACGCCGTCTAACACATGTCATCAGGACAATCACCGAAGGAGATCGGGGAGATCAGCTTCGGGCTGATGGACCCGGAGGAGTACCGCGAGATGAGCGCGACGAAGGTCATCACGGCCGACACCTACGACGACGACGGGTTCCCCATCGACATGGGGCTGATGGACCCGCGTCTGGGCGTCATCGACCCCGGGTTGGAGTGTAAGACCTGCGGGAACCGCTCGGGCTCCTGTAACGGCCACTTCGGCCACATCGAGCTCGCCGCGCCCGTCATCCACGTCGGCTTCTCGAAGCTCATTCGACGGCTCCTGCGAGGTACCTGCCGGAGCTGCTCCCGGCTGCTCCTCACCGAGGAGGTGATGGAGGAGTACAGCGACGACCTCGAACGGACGCGCGGGCTGCGCCAGGACGTCTCCGACGTCACGAAGGCCGCCATCCGGGAGGCGCGCAAGAAGTCGAACTGCCCCTACTGCGGGGAGGCCCAGTACGACGTCAAACACGAGAAGCCGACGACGTACTACGAGGTCCAGCAGGTCCTCGCCTCGGACTACTCGGAGCGCATCGCGAGCGCGATGCAGCCGGACCCCGACGAGGACGACGCGGGCATCAGCCCGCAGGCGCTCGCCGAGGAGACGGACATCGACATCTCGCGCATCAACGAGATACTCAGCGGCGAGTTCCGCCCGCGCGAGGACGACCGCAAGGCCATCGAGAAGGCCATCGGCGCGGAGCTGACGACGGAGGACATGAACAAGCTGATGCCGAGCGACATCCGGGACTGGTTCGAGGACATCCCGGGCGACGACCTCGAAGTGCTCGGCGTCGACTCGGAGAAGTCTCGCCCCGAGTGGATGATTCTCACCGTCCTCCCGGTGCCGCCCGTCACGGCGCGTCCCTCCATCACGCTGGACAACGGTCAGCGCAGCGAGGACGACCTCACGCACAAGCTCGTGGACATCATCCGCATCAACCAGCGGTTCATGGAGAACCGCGAGGCGGGTGCGCCACAGCTGATCATCGAGGACCTCTGGGAGCTCCTCCAGTACCACGTCACGACGTTCATGGACAACGAGATTTCGGGGACGCCGCCGGCGCGCCACCGCTCCGGCCGGCCCCTGAAGACACTCTCCCAGCGTCTGAAGGGCAAGGAGGGTCGCTTCCGCGGGTCGCTCTCCGGGAAGCGCGTGAACTTCTCCGCCCGGACCGTCATCAGCCCGGACCCGACCCTCTCCCTGAACGAGGTCGGCGTCCCCGAGCGCGTCGCGCGCGAGATGACGCAGACGATGGTCGTCAACGAGCAGAACATCGAGCGCGCGCGCCAGTACGTCCGCAACGGCCCCGAGGGCCACCCCGGCGCGAACTACGTGAAGCGACCGGACGGGCGTCGCGTGCGCGTCACCGAGAAGGTCTGTGAAGAGCTCGCCGAGCGCATCGAGACGGGCTGGGAGGTCCAGCGCCACCTCATCGACGGCGACATCGTGATCTTCAACCGCCAGCCGTCGCTCCACCGGATGTCCATCATGGCCCACGAGGTCGTCGTGATGCCGTACAAGACCTTCCGGCTGAACACCGTCGTCTGTCCGCCGTACAACGCCGACTTCGACGGCGACGAGATGAACATGCACGCCCTCCAGAACGAGGAGGCCCGCGCGGAAGCCCGCGTCCTGATGCGCGTGCAGGAGCAGATTCTGAGCCCGCGCTTCGGTGAGAACATCATCGGCGCGATTCAGGACCACATCTCCGGGATGTACCTCCTGACGCACGACAACCCGCGGTTCAACGAGACACAGGCGCTCGACCTGCTGCGTCAGACCCGGATCGACGAACTCCCGCCCGCGGACGGCGTCGACGACGACGGCGCGGAGTACTGGACCGGCTACACGCTGTTCAGTGAGCTCCTCCCCGACGACCTCAACCTCGAGTTCAAGTCGAGCACGGGCGAGGACGTCGTCATCGAGGACGGCCAGCTCATCGAGGGGACCATCGACGAGGACGGCGTCGGCGAGTTCGGCAGCGACATCGTCGACACCATCATGAAGGTGTACGGCGCGACGCGCGCCCGCATCTTCATCAACGAGGTCGCGGCGCTGGCGATGCGCGCCATCATGCACTTCGGTTTCTCCATCGGGATCGACGACGAGTCCATCTCGGCGGAGGCCCAGGAGCGCATCGACGACGCCATCGACAACGCCTACGAGCGCGTCGAGGAGCTCATCGACTCCTACGAGGCCGGCGACCTGGAGAGCCTGCCCGGCCGGACGGTCGACGAGACCCTCGAGATGAAGATCATGCAGACGCTCGGGAAGGCCCGCGACTCCGCCGGCGACATCGCGGGCGACCACTTCGAGGACACGAACCCCGCGGTCGTCATGGCCGAGTCCGGGGCGCGTGGCTCGATGCTGAACCTCACGCAGATGGCGGGCTGCGTCGGCCAGCAGGCCGTGCGCGGCGAGCGTATCAACCGCGGCTACGAGGACCGCACGCTCAGCCACTACAAGCCGAACGACCTCTCCGCGGAGGCCCACGGCTTCGTGGAGTCCTCCTACACCTCGGGGCTGAACCCGAAGGAGTTCTTCTTCCACGCGATGGGCGGCCGTGAGGGCCTCGTCGACACGGCGGTCCGGACCTCCAAGTCCGGCTACCTCCAGCGGCGGCTGATCAACGCCCTCAGCGAACTCGAAACGCAGTACGACGGCACGGTCCGGGACACCTCGGACACCATCGTTCAGTTCGAGTTCGGGGAGGACGGCACCAGCCCGATCCGCGTCGCCTCCGACGAGGAGGCCGACATCGACGTCGACAGCATCGCCGACCGCGTCCTCGAATCCGAGTTCGAGAGCGAGGCCGAGCTCGAGGAGTTCATCGGGGAACGCGAACCGCCGACGAACCTCTCCGAGCACGGCGAGTCGTGGACGCTCGAGGAATCCGCGCCCGCGGAGGGTGACGACTGAATGACCGAGATAACCGACGACATCGAGGCCGTCGTGGAGGACACCGACCTCCCGCGACGTCTCAAGGAGGACGTGTACGACACCATCGAGGCCCGCGAGGGCGTCGATACCGAGAACGCGAACTACATCGCCAAGGCCGTCGAGGCCCAGTACAAGGGCTCGCGCGTCGACCCGCTCGACCCGGTCGGGACGGTGAGCGCGCAGTCCATCGGGGAGCCCGGGACGCAGATGACGATGAACACCTTCCACTACGCGGGCGTCGCGGAGATCGACGTCACGCAGGGCCTCCCGCGACTCATCGAGCTCGTGGACGCCCGGAAGAACCCGGACACGCCGATGATGACGGTCCACCTCGAGGACGAGTACGCGACGAACCGCGAGCGCGCCCACGAGGTCGTCTGGAACATCGAGGCGACGAAAATCCTCGCGCTCGGGGACATCTCGACGAACGTCGCCGACATGATCGTCTCCATCGACCTGAACGAGGACACCCTCGCCGAGCGGTGGCCGACCGTCGAGAGCACGACGGAGATCGCCGGCGAGATAGCCGACACCGTCCAGGACAACCTCGGCGTGCAGGTCACGCAGAACGGGACCGTCATCGAGTTCGGTCCCGAGGAGCCGAGCTACCGCGAGCTCCTCCAGCTCGTCGAGCAGCTCCGCGAGATCACGTTCAAGGGTATCGAGGACATCTCGCGCGTCGTCATCCGCAAGGAGGAGACGGAAGAGGGCGAGGAGTTCGTCCTCTACACGGAGGGCTCGGCGTTCAAGAAGACCCTCAAGATAGAGGGCGTCGATGCCTCCCGGACGACGTGTAACAACATCCACGAGGTCCACAAGACGCTCGGCATCGAGGCGGCCCGCGAGGCCATCATCGACGAGACGATGACGACGCTCGAAGAGCAGGGCCTCGACGACGTGAACATCCGCCACCTGATGTTGGTCGCGGACATCATGACGAACGACGGCACCATCCAGTCCATCGGCCGGCACGGTATCTCCGGCAACAAGGACTCGGTGCTCGCGCGCGCCGCGTTCGAGGTGACCGTCAACCACCTCCTCGACGCCGCCATCTACGGCGAGGCCGACGACCTCGACGGCGTCATCGAGAACGTCATCGTCGGGAAGCCCGTTCGCCTCGGGACCGGCGACGTCGATCTCCGCATGGGCACGACGAGCGACTGATCCGTGACGGTCACGCTCTCCGACGAGGCGCGTCGCCTCATCGCCGCCTTCGAGGACGCGACGGACGCGACCGCCGTCGACTGCATCGTCGACGACGAACGCGACCGCGTCGTCTTCGTCGTGAAGGCCGGCGAGATGCCCCAAGCGATTGGCCGCGGCGGCGAGCGCGTTCAGGGGCTCGAGGAGGACCTCGGCCGCGACGTCGAGCTCGTCGAGGACGCCCCGAACGCGGAGGGGTTCGTCGCGCACGCGTTGAGCCCGGCCGCGGTGTACAACGTCACGATCAGCGAGAACGACGACACGGTCGCCTACGCCGAGGTCGCCCACGAGGACCGCGGCGTCGCCATCGGCGAGTCGGGGCGGAACATCGAGATGGCGAAGGAGCTGGCGAAGCGCCACTTCGACGTCGACGACATCCAGTTGACGTAGCCCGACGCGCCCCTCGCTTTTCTCCGCCCCCTACGTTCTTGTAGCGCGCCGCCGCACGCCGCTGTATGACCGAGGTGCCAGCGTGAGCGTCCTCGACCGGCTCGTCGCGGCGGCCGCGTCCTATCACGACCTCCTCGTGCAGTTCGGGGTCTTCCTCGTCGTCGCGTTCGCCGTCTACGTCGCCGGCCGATTCCTCCTCGTGCCGCCGCTCGTGCGGCTCGTCCGCGTTCGCAACCCGGAGAACCAGACGCTCGTGGACGCGACCGACCTCTACGCGCGGGTCGCCGTCGCGGCGGTCGCGCTCGTGTTGGCGACGGCGGCCGCGGGGTTCGGCAGGGCGTTTCAGGGGTCGGCGCTCGTGGTCGCGGCGGCGACGCTCGCGCTCGGCGTGGCCGGCCAGGACGTCATCGGCAACCTCGTGAGCGGCGTCTTCCTCGTGGCCGACCCGGACTTTCACGTCGGTGACTACATCCGGTGGACCGACCAGGAGGGGACGGTCGAGAAGGTGGACTTCCGGGTGACGCGGGTGCGGACGGCGGCGGGCGAGACCGTCACGGTACCGAATTCGCAGCTGACGACGAACGCGTTGGTTTCGCCGTACGCGGGCGAGACCTACCGGGTATCGGAGACGTTCGGCGTCCGCCACGACGCGGACGTCGGGACGGCGCTCCGCCTCGCCCGGGAGGCCGCCGAGGCGGACGACCGAATCGTCGCCGACCCGGAGCCGACGGTTCAGGTCCGGGGATTCGGCGCGAACTCGCTCGACGTCGTCGCGCGCTACTGGGTCGGCGCGCCGACGGAGACGCCGATTGCGGACGTCCGCTCGGCGTACCTCCGGCGCGTCGCGGACGCCTTCGAGGCGCACGACATCGAGGCGAACCCGCCGAGTCGAACGGAGCTCTCGGGGTCGCTCGCGCTCGCGGACGCGTCCTCCGGAGGGGGAGGGGACGACCGGCGTGTGCCGTAGCGACACGGACATCCGCGAAAGACCGGGCTTAAGTAGTTGCACTGGGAAATATCGCGTATGCCGAACGGCAAGTACGCCGCGCGCAAACTCAAGAAGGACCGCCAGAACCACCGGTGGTCCGACTCCGACTACGCGCGTCGGGAGCGGGGGCTTTCGGAGAAGTCCGACCCCCTCGAGGGTGCGCCCCAGGGACGTGGTATCGTGCTGGAGAAGGTCGGTATCGAGGCCAAGCAGCCCAACTCCGCCATCCGGAAGTGCGTCCGGGTCCAGCTCATCAAGAACGGCAAGCAGGTGACCGCGTTCTGCCCCGGTGACGGTGCCATCTCCTTCATCGACGAGCACGACGAGGTCACGATTGCCGGGATCGGTGGCGCGAAGGGTCGCGCCATGGGTGACCTCTCGGGTGTGAACTACAAGGTCGAGAAGGTCAACGGCGTCTCGCTCATCGAACTCGTTCGCGGTAACGCGGAGAAGCCCGTCCGATAATGTCCACGGAAGAAGCCCCCGAACCCGAGACGCCCGCCGGCACCGAGGAGTCCAGCGAGGCCGACCTCTTCGGCGTCTGGGACGTCTCGGAGATCAGCTACGCCGACCCGTCGACGAAGCGCTACATCACCGTGACCCCCATCGCGCACACGATGGGTCGTCACGCGTCCAAGCAGTTCCAGAAGAGCCAGATATCCATCGTCGAGCGGCTCACCAACCGCCTGATGAAGACCGGCCGGAACGCTGGCAAGAAGCAGCAGGCGCTCAAGATCGTCCGCGAGGCCTTCGAGGAGGTCAACGAGCGCACCGAGGAGAACCCGGTGCAGGTGCTCGTGACCGCGGTCGAGAACGCCGCGCCCCGCGAGGAGACCGTCCGCCTGAAGTACGGCGGCATCTCCGTCCCGAAGGCGGTCGACGTCGCGCCCCAGCGCCGCGTCGATCAGGCGCTGAAGTTCCTCGCCGACGGCGCGCACTCCGACTCGTTCAAGACGCCGACGTCGGCGTCCGAGGCGCTGGCGAACCAGCTCATCGGTGCCGCCGACTACGACCTCCAGACGTACGCCATCTCCCAGAAGGAGGAGAAGGAACGCGTCGCCGCCGCGGCCCGCTAACGCGGCTTCTCGCTTCTTTCTGTCTTCTCACGCCGGATAGCGATGGCCATCCGACCCGCCGCGTGACGCGCCCGTCGCTCAGTCGGCCGCCGGCCCGGTCGTGGTCTCGTGGGCGTCCACGTAGGCACGCACGAGGTCGACGAGCGCGTGGCGGTGGGCGGACTCGTCCGGGTCGTCCGCGAGCGTGCGGAAGCGCTCTTTGAACCACGCGACGTCGACGCCGGGCGCGTCGGCGTCGGCGAGGTCGGCGAACTCGTAGATGCGGTGGTCGGCCGGGACGGCGTCGTGCCGCTCGAGGAGCGCGAGCGCGAACGCGGCGTTGACCGCGGTGAGCTCGGGGTCGGCGGCGGCGGTGAGCCGGTAGCCGCCCGCGGGTTCGGTGTCGGCGGGCGGACGCTCGGCGACGGCGGCGGCGAGCTGTGATTCGAGGAAGGTGAGGAGCTTGTCCGTCGGCGCGACGTCCAGCGTGATGTCGTCGGCGTAGATGTCCTTCGCGTGGTTGGCGAGCTGTTCGCACTGTTGGAGGACGCGGCGTTCGACGCGCCGGCCGGGGAGCGCGAGGAAGAGGACCTCGGAGAGCCCCATGGTGTGCGAGACGTGGTCGCCCTCGTAGCGGGCCATGTGGGCGTACTCGTGGAGCGCGAGTTCGCGCGCCATCACGGAGGTCGCGGCGCGCCGCGAGATGTTGAGGACGTGTCGGTCGTCGTAGTGACCGGCCCACGTCCGCTCGTCGGGGTCCTCGCGGACGCGGACGTGCACCGGCTTCTCGACGTCGTACTGGTGTTCGAAGAGGTCCCGCGCGCCGAGGAACGGCCCGGCGGGGACGGAACCGTGGACCCGTACATCCATGTGTGTCTATGGCACGCCCCGGAGGGGGTTGACTCTTGCGCCCACGGCGAGGGGTGCCTCGCCCCCACCCGTCTCACCGGACGACGAACGGGCCGTGTGTCGTCGGCACACGGGCGGAGACGGAAACACTACCCTTTTCAACCCGCTGGCGGTACACACGAGCATAATGGGCCGACGCAAGAAGATCGTCGAACAGTGTGAGCGGCTGATGGACGAGCCGGAGAATATCCGGAACATCGCCATCGCCGCCCACGTCGACCACGGGAAGACGACGCTCACCGACAACCTGCTCGCCGGCGCGGGCATGATCTCGGACGAGACCGCGGGCGAACAGCTCGCGATGGACACCGAGGAGGACGAGCAGGAGCGCGGTATCACCATCGACGCCGCGAACGTCTCCATGACCCACGAGTACGACGGGACGAACCATCTCGTCAACCTCATCGACACGCCGGGCCACGTCGACTTCGGTGGCGACGTGACGCGCGCGATGCGCGCCGTCGACGGCGCGCTCGTCGTCGTGGACGCCGTCGAGGGCGCGATGCCCCAGACGGAGACGGTCGTCCGGCAGGCGCTCCGCGAGGGCGTCAAGCCGGCGCTGTTCATCAACAAAGTCGACCGACTCATCAGCGAGCTCCAAGAGGGCCCCGAGGAGATGCAAAAGCGCCTCCTCGGCGTCATCAACGAGGTCAACGAGCTCATCCGCGGGATGACCGACGAGATGGACGACATCGACGACTGGACCGTCTCCGTCGAGGACGGGACGGTCGGCTTCGGCTCCGCGCTCTACAAGTGGGGCGTCTCCATGCCGTCCATGCAGCGTACGGGCATGGACTTCGGCGACATCATGGAGCTCGAACGCAACGACGAGCGCCAGGAGCTCCACGAGCGCACGCCGCTCTCGGACGTCGTCCTCGACATGGTCTGTGAGCACTTCCCGGACCCCATCGAGGCCCAGCCCCGTCGTATCCCGCGCATCTGGCGCGGCGACGACGAGTCCGACATCGCGGAGTCGATGCGCCTCGTCGACGAGGACGGCGAGGTCGTCCTCATGGTGACGGACATCGGTGTCGACCCGCACGCCGGCGAAATCGCCGCGGGTCGCGTCTTCTCCGGCACGCTGGAGAAGGGTCAGGACCTCTACGTCTCCGGGACCGCGGGCACGAATCGCGTCCAGTCCGTCGGTATCTACATGGGCGGCGAGCGCGAGGAGGTCGAACACGTCCCCGCCGGGAACATCGCCGCCGTCACGGGCCTGAAGGACGCCATCGCGGGCTCCACCGTTTCCTCCACGGAGATGACGCCGTTCGAGTCCATCGAACACATCTCCGAGCCGGTCATCACGAAGTCCGTCGAGGCGAAGAACATGGACGACCTGCCGAAGCTCATCGAGACGCTCCAGCAGGTCGCCAAGGAGGACCCGACGATCCGCATCGAGATCAACGAGGACACGGGCGAACACCTCATCAGCGGGCAGGGCGAACTCCACCTCGAAGTCATCACCCAGCGCATCGAGCGCAACCAGGGTATCCCGGTCAACACCGGTGAACCCATCGTCGTCTATCGGGAGGCGCCGACGCAGGAGTCCCGCGAGGTCGAGGGTCGCTCGCCGAACAACCACAACCGCTTCTACATCACGGTCGAACCCCTCGGCGAGGACATCGTCGAGAAGATCAAGCTCGGCGACGTCTCGATGGACATGCCCGAGCAGGAGCGCCGCGAGGCGCTCCAGGAGGCCGGGATGGACAAGGACACCTCGCAGAACGTCGAGGAGATTCACAACACGAACGTCTTCATCGACGACACGAAGGGTATCCAGCACCTCAACGAGACGATGGAGCTCGTCAACGAGGGGCTCCAGGAGGCCCTCGACGACGGTCCGCTCGCGGCCGAGCCCGTGCAGGGCGCGCTGATTCGTCTGCACGACGCCCGTCTCCACGAGGACGCCATCCACCGCGGTCCCGCGCAGGTCATTCCCGCGGTCCGCCAGGCCGTCCACAACGCGCTCATCGACGCGGAGATCAAGCTCCTAGAGCCGATTCAGGACGTCCGCATCGACGTCCCGACCGAACACATGGGCGCGGCGTCCGGCGAGATTCAGGGTCGCCGTGGCCGCGTCGACGACATGTACCAGGAGGGTGACCTCATGGTCGTCGAGGGCATCGCGCCCGTCGACGAGATGATCGGCTTCTCCAGTGACATCCGCTCCGCGACCGAGGGGCGTGCGTCGTGGAACACGGAGAACGCCGGCTTCCGCGTCCTCTCCGACAACATGCAGCGCGAGATAATCACGGAGATTCGCGAGCGCAAGGGGATGAAGACGGAGCTCCCCGAAGCGGTCGACTACTTCTAAACCGGCTCTCCGCCGTTTCGACGCGCCGTCGCGGCGGCGTCGGCCCGTCCGCCGTGGTTTCGTTTCGGTTCTCGGCCCGTCTTCGTTCGAGTCGCCACTCGCTTCGCCGAGCGATAGCTCCCGTCACGCCGTGCCGAAGGTTTCTAACGCGGCGGGGGCGTTCGACCACGTATGCACGCGGACACGCCCGCGAACGGTCGGAGCGACGCGCAACCACCCGTACGTGTCGCTCGGACGACAGCGCTCAAGGGCGTCGTGGGGTGGTCCCGGTGAGCGAGAGTCCCCCGGAAGGTGACGCCGACGAGCGCCAGGCGCACACCGTCCGGCTCGAACTCGTCGACGAACCCGGCGAGCTGCTGAACGCCCTGCGCCCGATTGCGGAGAACGGCGGCAACCTCCTGAGCGTCTTTCACGAGCGCGGGTCGCTCACCCCGCGCGGGCGCATCCCGGTCGAGGTCGACCTCGAATGTACGCCCCGGCAGTTCGAGACGGTCGTCGAGGCGCTCCGGGAGGCCGGCGTCAACGTCATCCAGGCGGGGACGGAGCGCTACGGCGAGGAGGTGACGGTCCTGCTCGCGGGGGCGCTCGTCGGGACGGACCTCTCCGACACGCTCTCGCGCATCGAGGAGTGCACGTCGGCCTCCGTCGTGGACTTCTCGCTGACGGACGAACAGGGCGCGGACGGGGTGTCGAGCGCGCGCTTGCGCCTCGCCGCCACGGAGGGGTCGGTGAACGCCGCCCTCGACTGCGTTCGGGACGTCGCCGACGAGAAGGAGTTGCACGTCGTCGAGCCGCTCGTGGAGGGCGAGGCATGAAGCTCGCCGTGATGGGAGCGGGCGCGGTCGGTCGGAGCGTCGTCGAACTCGCCGACGAGTACGGCCACGACGTGACGGCCTTCGCGGACTCGACGGGCGCGGCCGTGGACGCCGACGGAATCGACGCCGAGGCGGCGCTCGAACACAAGGAGCGCGTGGGGTCCGTCGGGGAGGCGGACGCCGCAGCGGCGCTCGGGGCCGACTACGACTGTCTCGTCGAGGCGACGCCGACGACGCTCGGCGACGCCCACCCCGGCTTCGAGCACGTCGAGGCGGCGCTCGAACGCGACCGGCACGTCGTCCTCGCCAACAAGGGCCCGGTCGCGGAGCGCTACGACGACGTGATGGCGCTCGCGGACGCGGGCGCGGGCGAGGTGCGCTTCGAGGCGACCGTCGGCGGTGCCATCCCGGTCATCGCGACCATCGAGGGGATGGACCCCTCGCACGTCACTGCGGCGCGCGGCGTGCTGAACGGGACGGCGAACTTCGTCCTCTCGCGGATGGCCGCGGAGGGGCTCGGCTACGAGCACGTCCTCGCGGAGGCCCAGGACCTCGGCGTCGCGGAGGCGGACCCGACGTTCGACGTCGACGGCACGGACGCGGCGCTGAAGTGCGCGATTCTGGCGAACGTCCTCCACGGCGGGGGCTACTCGCTCGACGACGTTGACGTCCAGGGAATCAGGGACGTCCCATCGAGCGCGCTCGAACTCGCCGCCGAGGACGGCCGGACGGTCCGGCTGATCGGCGAGGTGACGGCGGACGGCGACGTCCGCGTCGGCCCGCGGCTGGTCACGGAGCACGACACGCTCGCGGTCACGGGCACGCAGAACATCGTCCAGCTGGAGACGACGAACGCGGGGCGGCTGAACATCAGCGGTCGGGGTGCCGGGGGCCCCGAGACGGCGAGCGCGGTCCTCGCCGACGTCGGTCGACTCCCCGAGCGCTGAGCGTCTAGCCACTTCTTCCCACGGGACGAGGTGCCAGTATTCGGGCGCGTCACGGCGCGACAAGGGCGCTCGCCTTTCGAAACCGTTTTACACGTAACTGGCGAATACGTTGCACAGAGCGCGCGTTCAGCGCGACCCCTGACCATGAGCGACAAACCGCACCAGAACCTGGCCGTCATCGGCCACGTCGACCACGGAAAGAGTACGATGGTCGGGCGGCTCCTCTTCGAGACTGGGAGTGTGCCCGAGCACGTCATCGAGCAGCACCGCGAGGAAGCCGAGGAGAAGGGCAAGGGCGGCTTCGAGTTCGCCTACGTCATGGACAACCTCGCCGAGGAGCGTGAGCGTGGTGTCACCATCGACATCGCCCACCAGGAGTTCGACACCGACGAGTACTACTTCACCATCGTCGACTGTCCGGGCCACCGTGACTTCGTGAAGAACATGATCACGGGCGCGTCCCAGGCCGACAACGCCGTCCTCGTCGTCGCCGCCGACGACGGTGTCGCGCCCCAGACGCGTGAGCACGTCTTCCTCGCCCGCACGCTGGGCATCGACGAGCTCATCGTCGCCGTCAACAAGATGGACGTCGTCGACTACGAGGAGTC
Organism: Halarchaeum rubridurum; assembly: GCF_014647115.1. Taxonomy (GTDB): domain Archaea; phylum Halobacteriota; class Halobacteria; order Halobacteriales; family Halobacteriaceae; genus Halarchaeum; species Halarchaeum rubridurum. Next base: position 238,487 of record NZ_BMOO01000004.1, on the reverse strand, counting down.
CACCTACAAGCAGGTCGTCTCCGACGTCACGGACCTCCTCAAGCAGGTCCAGTTCGACACGGACGACGCTTCCTTCATCCCGACGTCCGCCTTCGAGGGCGACAACGTCTCCGAGCCGTCGGAGAACACGCCCTGGTACGACGGGCAGACCCTCCTGGAGTCCCTCAACGACCTGCCGGAGCCGCAGCCGCCGACGGACGCGCCGCTGCGCCTCCCGATTCAGGACGTCTACACCATCTCCGGCATCGGTACCGTCCCCGTCGGACGTATCGAGACCGGGACGATGAACACGGGCGACAACGTCTCCTTCCAGCCGAGCGACGTCGGTGGCGAGGTCAAGACCATCGAGATGCACCACGAGGAAGTCCCGAGCGCCGAGCCCGGTGACAACGTCGGGTTCAACGTTCGCGGCATCGGCAAGGACGACATCCGCCGCGGTGACGTCTGTGGCCCCGCCGACGAGCCGCCGAGCGTCGCCGAGACGTTCACGGCGCAGGTCGTCGTGATGCAGCACCCGTCCGTCATCACGGCGGGTTACACGCCGGTCTTCCACGCCCACACGGCGCAGGTCGCGTGTACCATCGAGTCCATCGACAAGAAGATGGACCCGTCCTCGGGCGAGGTCGCCGAGGAGAACCCGGACTTCATCCAGTCCGGCGACGCCGCGGTCGTCACCGTCCGCCCGCAGAAGCCCCTCAGCATCGAGCCGTCCTCCGAGATTCCGGAGCTCGGCTCCTTCGCTGTCCGCGACATGGGTCAGACCATCGCGGCCGGCAAGGTCCTCGACGTCAACGAGGCCTAACGAATGCAGCAGGCACGTGTTCGGCTCGCGGGCGTCAGTCCGTCCGACCTCGACGACATCTGCGACGACGTCCGGGAAATCGCGGACAAGACGGGCGTCAGCCTGAGCGGGCCGGTCCCGCTGCCCACCAAGACCCTCGAGGTCCCCGCGCGCAAGTCCCCCGACGGTGAGGGGACGGCGACGTGGGAGCACTGGGAGATGCGCGTCCACAAGCGTCTCATCGACATCGACGCCGACGAACGCGCGCTCCGCCAGCTCATGCGTATTCAGGTCCCGAACGACGTCAGCATCGAGATCGTCCTCGAAGACTGAGGCGGTTTCCGACATCCGATTCTCCCGTTTTTCGCGTCCCACAGCGGTGCCGCCGTCGCGCGCGTCGCCGACGAACTGACGACGAGCAGCGTCTCGTCCCCCGCGACCGCGGAGTCTCCCCCGTGGTTCCCACACGACGCACCCGCCCCGGGGTCGTCGCGCCCCCGCTCGGCGCGAAGCAGAACCCTCAAATACGTCCCCCCGCTACGTGTGGATGCGAACGCGGGCTCGTAGATCAGTGGTAGATCGCTTCCTTCGCAAGGAAGAGGCCCTGGGTTCAAATCCCAGCGAGTCCACTTCTCCTCCCCTTTCCTCCCGCGTCTCATCCGTCACGACGGCCGAGTCGTGACGCCGTCCACGTCTCTCCGACCCCGAAAGCTTTGGCGGTGTAGTTCCACGCACCGGTATGGACGACGCCGCGTACAACGAACTCGTCTCGTCGCTGACGCCGTACGAAGAAGCCGGCGGTGTGAAGACGTACACGAACACGGTCAGCCTCGCGTGTCCGGCGTGTGAGCAGCCGTTCGACGACCTCGTCGTCTGCCGCGACGACCTCAACAGCCTCGAACTCTCGAAGGTGCTCGACCTCTGCGTGACGACGCACGACGACGACGTCCTGCTGTTCACGCACCAGTAACGGCTGGCGGGCGCGACGCGCGCCGCCGGCGGTTCAGTACTGTATCTCTTCGAGGTCGTCGTCGACCTCGATGCCCCGGTTCTTCACGGCGTCGGAGTCGAGGCCGACCTCCTCTAAGAAGTCCGAATACTCTCGCTCGGCGTTCTCGCCGGCCTTCTGTCTGTCGCTCGCGTGGTCGCAGAGTTCCACGAGGTTCTCGGGGACGTCGTTCTGATAGACGATCCAGTGGTTGACGAGGTCGCTCATCCGTCGAATCGGGCTCGTGAAGTGGCCGTAAATCTCGAAGTTGAGCGCGTGGTGGCCCCCGAAGGGGTCGTTCATGTACTTCGCGCGGGGCATCACCTTCATCACGGCCCACTGAATCTTCCCGAGTTGACGACCCGGGGCCTCTTCGAGCGTGGCGTTGACGGCCTTCCGGGGGTCGTCCCACGAGTCGCCGGGGATGGAGACGCCGTCGAGTTCCTGAATCTCGCGGAGCGCGTCGTCCCACTCGTCCGGGGACGGCTGGGGGTGGACGCGGTAGACGGCCTCGACGCCGCGGGACCACATGAGCTCGTGCGTGACGGCCTTGTTCGCCTTCAGCATGCACTCCTCGATGATGGTGTGTGCGCGGTCGCGGCTCGGGTTGAGCACCAGCGAGCCCTCCTCTTTGCGCTGTTCGTGCATGCGGTCGGCGACGTCGAAGACGAGGTTGCACTCCTCGTGGAGGGGTGCGTCGGGGTCGTCGAGGCGTTCTTCGGCCTGCTTGTAGGTCAAACGCTCGTCGGACTCGATGACGGACTTGTAGATGTCGATGGTCTCGTAGCCCAGCGTCTCCTTATCGAGGTGCATCTCGACGGTGTGCGCGAGGCGGTCCTCGTTGGGGACGAGCGAGCAGACGGTCTCGGCGAGCACCGGCGGGAGCATGTGGACGGTGTACCCAGGGAGATAGACGGTGTTCCCGCGCTCGATGGCCTCCTCCCACATCGCGGATTCGGGGTGGACGTAGTGGGAGACGTCGGCGATGTGGACCCAGAGGACGTACTCCTCAGCGCGCTCCTCGATGCTGATGGCGTCGTCGAAGTCCTGGGCGTCCGCGGGGTCGGTCGTCCACGTGGTGAGGTCGCGGAGGTCTTCTCTCTCACCGACCTCGGCTTCGATTTCGGCCTGGACGTCCTCGACGCGCTCCTCGGCTTCGGCCATCACTTCGCTCGGGAACGCGTCGCGAATCTCGAACTTCTCGAAGAGGTCCTCGCGCTTGTTCTCCAGTTGGCGCGCGAGGTCGGCGGGGACGCGGATCGGCCCCTCGGGTTCCCCGTCGGCGCTCGCCGCGTCTGCGGTGTTCGACATGCGACGGGATAGGTGGGTCCGCCAGTTAGTCGTGTCGCCGTGGGCCGAGTGCCGAGCGGACGATTTAAGCGCCGAACGCCCCGTGTTGGGTGCATGGAAGTCTCGTCCCGCCACCACCTCCGCAGCGACGACGTCAGCGAGCTGAACGACGCGCTCGACGACCTCCTCGGCGTCACGCTCGACGCCGACAGCTACGAGCTCGTCGAGTTCAAGGACGCGGACCGGGACGTCGTCCTCGTCGACGGCGAACCGCTCGCCGCGTACTTCGACGACGAGCCGTTCCTCACGGTCAAGGGCGCGAACGAGCACCCGCCGGAGCGCGGCGTCGTCACGGTCGACGCGGGCGCGATTTCCTTCGTCAGCGACGGCGCGGACGTGATGCGTCCCGGCATCACCGAGGCCGACGACTCGATCTCGGCCGGCGACCTCGTCGTCATCGTCGAGGAGACGCACGGGAAGGCGCTCGCGGTCGGGCGCGCGCTCGTCGACGGGTCGGAGATGGCCGGCGACTCGGGGAAGGTCGTCGAGTCGCTCCACCACGTCGGGGACGAGCTCTTCGAGTTCGTCGCCTGAGCGCCCGTCACGCGCGGCGGTCGTTCGTCGTTTCCCGCTGGCCGCTCACTACTCATCGTTGGCCGCTTACTCTTCCTACTCGTCACTTAGCGCTCACTCTTCGCGCTCGTACGCCTCGGCCGCCCGCGCGAACTCTACCGTCGCGCTCCGGTACGTCTCGCGGAGGTCACGGACCGGCGACTCGCTCGCGTCCACCCGCAGGTCGTTCCCGTACCCGCCGGCTTCCTCGTCGTCCGCCGTCGTCACGACCCGGAGGGCCGCCGACTGCACCGTCAGCGCGTCGCGTTTGTCGCCGCCCTCCGCTTGGCCGGCCGCGAGCGCGTCGATCAGTCGCGGCGCGAGCGCCTCCGTGTGGTCGCTCGACGCGTAGGCGTCCGCGACGGCGTCGACGACGGACGCGCCCGCGAGCAGGTTCCCCGCGACCGTGTAGTTCTCGCCCTCGCGCGCGCCGTACCAGCCGTGACACTCCGCCCCGGAGAAGGCGAACGTCCCCTCGGCGTCGACGCCGTGGACTTGGCGCTCGGGTCTCCCGTCGTCCGCGTTCAACAGCGCCTCCAGGGCGTCGCCGACCGCGACGCCGTCCGCGACGTAGTCGAGTCCCTTCTCCCCGAGGCGTTCGTTGACCATCGACTGCGTCGCAATCGCGCCGTGCTCGGAGACGTAGGGGCAGAGCGACCCGACCGCGGGGAGCCGCGTCGTCACCGCCACGCCGAAGCGCTCGGTGCGCTCGCCCGCCGCGTCCGCGTACGTCTCGTGGACGCAGATGCTGAACGTCATCGTCCCCGTCGAGGTGCCCACCTCCCCTAAACGTCCGGGTAGCGCGTCCGTGGACGCAAGAACTATGCGGTCGCCGGTGACTCTATTCCTCCATGGGATTCATGCAGAAGATTCTCGGTGGCTCCGGCAACAGCACCGAGGACTACGTCGAACTCGACCTCGGCGACTTCGACACCAGCGCCGGTGACGCTCGCACCACCGTCCACATCGCGGAGATAGACAATCAGGAGGACGTCATCGCAATCAAGGACGCCGTCTACGACGGCGACATCGTCGTCGCGGACATCACGCGTCTGCGCACCGAGGACTCGATGACGGAGCACTTCACGGAGGAACTCCGGCAGGTCGCCCGCGAGGTCGACGGCGACATCATCCAGAAGGGTGACGACCAGCTCATCCTCACGCCCTCCGGTATCGCCATCAGCCGACAGAAGCTCAACCGGTAGGTCGCCCGCCCGCGACTCGCCGAGCGGCGCGGCAAAAGCGGCGTCGAAAGTGCGTTACTCGGAGACGCCGTCCGGCGTCTCGGCGTCGTCCTCGACCGTCCGCTTGAGGGAGTCACGGCGGGACTTCGCGTCCCGACCCGTGGCTTCGAGGAGGAAGTCGTTCTTCGCGGAGACGGCGTCCTCGGCGGCGTCGGCGTGCCCGTCGGCGATGACCTCCGCGGCGGGGCGCTCCTCGAACTCGACGGCAAGTTTGTCCTTCTTGCCCGAGTAGGAGACCGCGCCGGCGACGATGCGCTCGAAGACCGGGTTCTCGGGGTCCGCGACGACGTAGAGGTCGCTCCCCTTGTACTCCTCGGTGCCGGAGATGTCGCCGAAGTACTCCTCGACGGTCGCTTCCATGTCCGGGATTCGCTCTTCGAGGTACTCCCCGCGACGCATCTTGTACTCCTTCATACGCCACGGGAATGGGGTGAACTCGTATAACCCCTTCGCGTCACGCGCTCTCCGGCGACTCCGCGAGGTAGCCCCGGTGGCAGTCCGGGCAGATGTCGCCCGCGCGCAGCGACGACCCGGTCGTGCTCGTTCGCTTCCCACACTCCGGGCAGACGAGTTCGCCGCCGCCCTCCCGGTCGGGCGTGGCCTCGATCGGGCCCGCGCTCGCGATGCCCGCGCGGGCGGCGTGTTCGGCGTCGTCGCTTTCGCCCTCGGCTGCGGCCGTGGCGGCCGCTTTCGTGGTCCGCTCCGTCTCGCGCGTGTCGTCGCTGGACGGCCACGCGCCGCGCTCCCGTTCGCGCTCGCGTTCCTGCTCGGTGCCGTCGTCGGTGAGTATCACGGCGTCGTCGGTCGGCGGTTCGTCCACCTCGTCCGTCGCGTCGTCGTCGTCCGTCGTCGGCCACGCTCCGGCGTCCTCCGCCGTTTCGTCGGGCGTCGCGCTCGCCGCCGTGTCATCGCCCTCACCCGTCTCCGTCTCGGCGGCCGTCGCCGCTCCGGCCGACTCGTCGCTGTCGCCGTCGTCGGTGATGAGTTCGGCGTCGTCGTCCGCTGGCGCGTCGTATTCGTCCGCCCCGGCGTCGCGCTCGTCGCCCCCGGTACTCCCGGTCTCGTCGGCCGTGGACGTCCCGGCGACCGCGTTCGCGGCGGCGTCGACGAACTCCGCGGGCTCGGACACCCGCGCGGGTTCGCTGTTCGTCGTGGCCTCGTTCTCGACGCGCTCGAAGGCGGCGGCGAGCCCCCCGTCCTCGTCCCGGCTCCGGTTCTCGCTGCCGCGCTCGCCCGCCGCGTCGTCGGCGTCGCCGGCGACGGACGGTGGCGCTTGACGGACCGAGCGGACTTCGGTGCTCTCGCTGACGATGCGCTCGCGCCCGCAGCGCTCGCAGTACTCGACCGTGCGGACGTACTCGACGACCTCGTCGCCGCGCTCCTCCCGCTCGCGTTCCGTCTCGGGCTCGCCGTACTCGTGACCGAGCAGGGAGCACGTTAGACCCATTAGACGCGTGATACCCCACCCACCGGGAAAAGCGTACCGCTCGGGGACATCGCTATACGACAGCGGTCCGTACGGCCGTGCATGCAGGCGAAGCGCGAGTTCCGCTCGCGGGACGACACCGAGGTCGCGGTGTTGGACGCGCTGGTCGACCGGCGCGACGAGGGGATGACCGTCTTCGAGCTCCGCTCGCGCGTCGACACCGACATCGACGGGTTGGAGGCGGCCCTCGCCGACCTGAAGCGCGACGGGCTCATCGACGCCGAGTCGCGCCAGGACCGCACGCTCATCAAGCCCGCCGACCGCGTCGTCCCCGACCCGGAGACCGCCGCCGCCGAGGACGAGCAGTCCTTCCTCGCGTGGCTCCGCGAGCGCGTCGGGCTCTGACGTCCGGGAGCGGACGCTTTAACCGCACGCCACACGGAAAACGGGTATGACCGTCGTCAGGGACCTCCACGAGGACTACGGTGCCGTCTTCGAGGAACGCGGCGAGCGCGCGCTCCCGCGACACTTCGGCCGGCCCGCGCGTACCCAGCGCGCCGTCCGGAACGCCGTCGGCGTCACCGAACACGCGTACGGCGTCCTGGTCGTCACGGGCGAGGACCGCCACGGCTTCGTCGACAACGTCGTCACGAACGCCGTCCCCGAGACGGACGGCGAGGGCGTCTACGCCCTCCTCCTCGAACCGGAGGGCGGCATCCGCACCGACATGTACGTCTACGCGGCCGGTGACCGTCTCCTCTGTTTCCTCCCGCCCGAGACCGTCGGCGAGATCGCCGAGGAGTGGCGCGACAGCATCTTCCTCGCGGACGTCGAAATCGCCGAGGCGACGGACGACTTCGCGGTCTTCGGCGTCCACGGCCCCGAGGCGACCGAGAAGGTCGCGTCCGTCCTCCACGGCGCCGGCGCGCCCGACGCCCCGCTCTCCTTCACTCGCGGCGAGATATACGACCACGGCGTCACCGTCATCCGGACGGACGCCACGGTCGGCGAGGAGGGCTACGAGGTCGTCGTCGGCGCGGACGGCGCGAGCGACGTCCTCGAAACGCTCATCACGCGCGGGCTGAACGCCCCGCCGTTCGGTACGCAAGTCTGGGAAGCGCTCACCCTTGAGGCCGGGACGCCGCTCTACCCGCACGACATGGCCGGACGTATCCCGAACGTCCTCGGGCTGCGCAACGCCCTCGACTTCGAGAAGGGGTGTTACGTCGGTCAGGAGATCGTCTCGAAGGTCGAGAACCGCGGGCGGCCCTCGAAGCGCCTCGTCGGCCTCCGCCTCGACGGCGACGCCGAGGACGTCCCCGCAATCGACGACCCGCTCGACGTCCGCGTCGACGGCGACGACGTCGGCGAGGCGACCCGCGCCGCGTGGGGCGGCGCGGTCGACGCTCCGGTCGCCCTCGCGCTCGTCCCCTACGACAGCGACGCCGCGAGCGCGACGCTCGTCACCGACGCGGGCGAGCGCGACGCCGACGTCGTCGACCTCCCGTTCGTCGTCGGGAGCGACCGCTCGGCGCGGGCCCCCAGATACGAGTAGCGACTCCCGGCCTCGGAACTCGCCCTCGGCGCCGTCAGCGCCGGAACAGCGCGCTCAGCTGCTCGCGCGAGAAGAGCGTGCTCGGGCGGTCCATGTGGACGCCGATCTCGCCCGCGAAGAGCTTCATGCCCGTCTTCTGAACGAGTTCGGGTGCGTCGTACCCCTTGCGCACGAGCTTGCCGAGCGCGATGTCGCGCCCGAGCTCGTCGCGCCACGCGTCCTCGAAGGCGTCGAGGGTCGCCGGGTCGGTCGGGTCGACCGTCTCGGCGGCGACGTCGGCGGCCGTCATCCCGTAGAGGATGCCCCCGCCCGTGAACGGCTTCGTCATCCCGGCGGCGTCCCCGAGGAGGAAGCCGCGCGTCGCCGTCACGCGCTCCGGCGGACCGATGGGGATGAGCCCCGAGCAGCGCCGCTCGATGCGCTCGGCGACGCCGTAATCGGCGACGAAGTCGTCGAAGCGCGCCGCGACGTCGCCGGACTCCGTCGGCGTGGCCGCGAGGCCGTACTCGACGCCCGCCTCGCCCCGCGGGATGCGCCACGCGAAGAACCCCGGGACGGTGAGGTGGACGTCCACGTAGTCGTCGTGGTCGGGTTCGGGGTCGAAGGCGAGGACGCCGTGGAGGAACTCCTCCGGCTCCGGGAGGGCCAACTGGTCGCGGACGCGCGAGCGCGGCCCGTCGCACCCCGCGACCATCCGTGCCGTGACCGTCTCGTCGCCGTCCGCGCTCCGCACGTCGAGTTCGACGCTCTCCGCCCCTTCGCGGACCGCGGTGACGGTGTGGCCGTCGCGGACGTCCGCGCCCGCGTCCGCCGCCGCGCGGGCGAGCGTCTTGTCGAGCTCGACGCGGTCGATGGCGTTCGACACCGGCCGGTCCGTGTAGTAGAACTCGTGTGCGTCGCTCCCGGGGCCATCCGTGTGGAAGCGCGCGCCGTAGACGTCGTTCTCGTGGAGGCGCTCGCGCGCCGCCTCGGGGACGTACGCCCAGACGTCGAGGGAGACGTGGCCGGAACACGCGAGCGGCTTGCCGATTTCGCCGCGCTCGAACGCGACGACGTCGTGGCCGCGCTCGGCCGCCCGACGGGCGAAGCGCGCGCCCGGCGGCCCGACGCCGACGACCGCGAAGTCGTACATACCCGCCCTATCGCACAGTCGGGTATAGGCTTCCCGGTCACTCCCCCCTCGCGGCACGGCCTTTTTGAACCTCCGCCGTCCACCACCCCGTGTGACGCGGTACGAGCAGTGCGCCGTCTGCGGGTGGACCGGGACGAGAACCGACCTCGACGAGCAGGGGGATGGGGGCTCCTGTCCGGCCTGCGGCGAACCGCTCACGTAGTCGAAAAGTGCGTCGTTCGGACCCGCTCTTCTCCGTCTCCCGTCGCGTTCGACGCCCGAGTGCGCTCGCCGGTCGAGACGCGCCTCCTCAGTAGCCGAGCGTCTCCTCGACGAGGACGACCGTCGTGCGCCCCTCGGTCCCCTCCTGTCGGTAGACGAGCTCCTTCGAGGGGTAGCTCTCGACGCCGTAGGCCTCCTGTGCGCGCTCGTTCTCGAAGGCGTAGGCGTACTCGTGGAGGCGCTCGCGCGCCGCCTCCTCGTCCGCGACGATTTTGTTGACGCCGGCGACGACGAGCAGGTGCTTCGCGGCGAACGGGTACGCGCCCATCCGGCTCCCGGAGAGGTCCGCGGCGACGAGCGTGCCGTCGCGCCCGATGGCGTTCGCGCTCCCGAGGAAGTAGTCGGCCGCCTGCGCCTCGCGGCGCGCCGCCGCGCGGGCCTCGTCGTCGTCGATGGAGAAGACCTCGCCGTAGCGGTTCTCCCAGCCGTGGTCGCCCTCGCTCAGGTGCGCCATGAAGCCGATCTCCTCCAGGGTCGTCGAGTGGCCGTTCATCACCGACGCTCCCTCGGGAATCGCGTCCGTGACGTAGGCGAGGGCCTCCTCGGCGTCCGCGACGACCTCGACGTCGAAGCCGCTCGCCTCTAGGTTCTCGACGGCCTCGTCGAGTTCGGCGTCGCTCGGGTGTGCGTCCCACTCCTCGTCGACGTCCACGTCGTCGATGTAGTCGGCCTTCCGTTGGTCGGACATAGGTGTGGAGTGGCGCGCCTGCACAAAGAACGTGGGGACAGCGGCGGTGCGTGCCCGAGCGGGTAACACGCGTGTCAGTGGGCGAGCGTGACCCACGCGCATCGCGCGGCCGCGGCGGCTCGTCGCCATACGACGTCGGCTCACCACCAGCCCAGCGTCCCGTTGTGCCGCGTGAGATACGACGGCTCGACGTCGACGTCCACGCGCTCGCCGGCGCGCTCGTGGAGCGTCCGCCGGAGGATGTCGCTCTCCGTCTCGAAGTCGGGGTCGAGGCGGAGTCGACGGTCGGCGTCGAGGGTGAACAACCCGGCGTCGAAGGCGGCGTGATGCGTCCGACTCAGCGGGAGGACGTTCGTCGGGTCGGTTCTGTGGTCGGGATAGTCGCTCCACGGGAGGACGTGCGCGACGTCGAGCAGGGCGTCGTGGTCGACGCCCGAGACGGGACATCGGTGGTCGTAGCGGTTCAGAACGCCGTCCCGGAACGCCGCCGGTATCGACCGGCCGGTCGCCGTCGTCACGTACTCCCCCGCCGTGTACCGCGGTGTCGTGTCGCCCTCGATACCGTCCGCGTCCCCGGCGGTCTCGCTCGACTCCGGCCCGACGACGCGATACGTCCCCTGTTCGTCGACGAAGACGACCTCGCCCCGCTCGCGGAGCTGCTGGAGGACCTGCCGGACTTTCGCGTCGACGTGGTCGTTCTCGGGGAACTCGCGCGCGAACACCGCACGCGACGTGTCGAGGAAGGCATCGAGCGTCAGCACGTCCGTTTCCGCCTGCGCTCGGTACCGCGCGAGCTCGCGCCGGACGACGCGCCGCCACCGTGACATGCCGCGGGGTACGCGACCCCCGGATCAAAACGTTTCGACCGGCCGCACCGTTCGGCGTCGCGCCCCCGCTCGCGTGTTCGACCGCGCGACGCCGCTCGCGGGTCGTTCCTCCCCGTTCGCGTTCTCGTCGTTCCTGCGGAACGACGTCTGCTCACGGGTCGCCGCGCTCCCCGTTCGCGTGTTCGACCGCGCGACGCCGCTCGCGGGTCGTTCCTCCCCGCTCGCGTTCTCGTCGTTCCTGCGGAACGACGTTAGTCGTCCGTCGTCGGCGCGTCCGGTTTCTCGCGGTCGCTCCGCGGGCCCTCGACGTCGACGGCCGGGAGCTTGTCGCGGAGGTACCGTCCGGTGTAGCTCGCCTCGACCTCGGCGAGCTCCTCGGGGGTCCCGGTGGCGACGATGTCGCCGCCCGCCTCGCCGCCCTCCGGCCCGAGGTCGATGACGTGGTCCGCGTTCTTCACGAGGTCGAGTTCGTGCTCGATGACGACCACCGAGTTTCCCCTCTCCGTGAGCCGCTGGAGGACGTCCACGAGCTTGCGCTCGTCCTCCGAGTGGAGGCCTGTGGTGGGTTCGTCGAGGAGGTAGAGCGTGTCGCCGGTCGCCTTCTTCCCGAGCTCCTCGGCGAGCTTCACGCGCTGGGCCTCACCCCCCGAGAGCGTCGTCGAGGGCTGCCCGAGTCGCATGTAGTCGAGGCCGACGTCGCTCAGCAGCTGGAGGCGACGCGCGAGGCGGCTGTCCGCCTCGAAGAAGTCGAGGGCCTCCTCGACGCTCATGTCGAGGACGTCCGCGATGGTCGCGCCCTTGTACGTCACGTCGAGCGTCTCGTCGTTGTAGCGCGCCCCGCCGCACTCCTCGCAGGGGACGTGAACGTCCGAGAGGAAGTTCATCTCGATTTTGACGGTGCCCTGCCCGCCGCACTCCTCGCAGCGCCCGCCCTTCACGTTGAAGCTGAAGCGGCCCTTGTCGTAGCCGCGCTGCGTGGCGAGCTTCGTCTCCGCGAACTTCTCGCGGACGTAGTCGAAGACGCCCGTGTACGTCGCGGGGTTGCTCCTGGGCGTGCGCCCGATGGGCGACTGGTCGATGAGCCGGACGGTCTCGACGTGCTCGGTGCCCTCGATGCCGTCGTGCTCGCCGGGGTTCACCGAGCTGTTGTCGTTCATCGCCCGCGCGAGCCCCTCGTAGAGGACGTCGTGCATCAGCGTGGACTTCCCGGAGCCCGAGACGCCCGTAATCGCCGTGAACGCGCCCACGGGGATGTCGACGTCGAGGTCCTTGAGGTTGTGTTGGCGCGCGCCCCGAACCGTCAGCGACGCGTCCCAGTCGCGGCGCTCCTCCGGCACCGGAATCCGCTTGCGCCCCGCGAGGTAGTCCGCGGTGATGGACTCCTCGCTCTGGAGGATTTCCTCGTAGGGGCCCTGCGCGACGACTTCGCCGCCGTGGCGACCGGGACCGGGGCCCATGTCGACGATCTCGTCCGCGCGGCGCATCGTCTCCTCGTCGTGCTCGACGACGAGCAGGGTGTTCCCGAGGTCGCGCAGTTCCTCTAAGGTGTTCAGGAGTCGGTCGTTGTCGCGCTGGTGCAGGCCGATGCTCGGCTCGTCGAGCACGTAGAGGACGCCGACGAGCCCCGACCCGATCTGCGTCGCGAGGCGAATCCGCTGGGACTCGCCGCCCGAGAGCGTCGAGGCCTCGCGGTCGAGCGTCAGGTAATCGAGGCCGACCTCGGTCATGAAGCCGAGGCGCGCGCGGATTTCCTTCAGGATTTCCTCGGCGATCTTCCGCTCGCGCTCCGAGAAGCTCCCCTCGACGTCCTCGAAGTGCGCGAGGGCGTCGGCGATGCTCATGCGGTTCACCTCGGTGATCGAGGTGCCATCGACCAGCACGGCCCGCGAGGAGGGCTTCAGGCGCGTGCCCTCGCAGGCCGGGCACGCCGTGACGCTCATGAAGTCCTCGATGTGCTCGCGCACGCGGTCCGAGTCCGTCTCGACGTACCGCCGTTCGAGGTTCGGCACCACGCCCTCGAACTGCTCGGTTTTTCGCCGCACGCCGTTCTTCGTCTGCTTCTCGAAGACGACCTCCTCCTCGGTCCCCCAGACGAAGGCCTCTTGCACCTCGTCGTCGAGTTCCTCGAACGGCGTCTCGACGTCGAGGCCGAAGTGCTCGGCGACGTTGTCGAGCATGTTCCGGTAGTACGAGCGGTTGTAGCTCCACGGCTCGAAGACGTGCTTGATGGGTTTCGAGGGGTCCTGCACGACGAGGTCCGCCGAGACCTCCTTCGTCTCGCCGATGCCCTCACACTCCGGGCACGCGCCGTGCGGGCTGTTGAACGAGAAGCTCCGCGTCTCGATCTCCGAGATGTCGATTCCGCAGTGCGTACACGCGAGCTCCTCGGAGAACTCGACGACGAGGCGGTCGTCCTCGGCGTCGTCCGCGAGGTCACCGGTCGAACGCGCCGTCGCGCCGCCGAGTTCGACGCCCTCGTCGGGGTTCGGGACGACGACCTTCAGCACGCCGTCGGCCTCCTCCAGGGCGGTCTCGACGGAGTCCGTGATGCGCGAGCGCGCGTCCTCGCTCACTTTCACGCGGTCGACGACGACGTCGATGGTGTGATCGAAGTTCTCGTCCAACTCGGGCTGTTCCGTCGCCAGGTCGTACGCCTCGCCGTCGACCTCGACGCGGGCGTACCCCTCGGAGAGCAGCTCGTCGAATCGCTCCTCGAAGGCCCCCTTCTGGTCGCGCACGACGGGCGCGGCGATCTTCGCCCGCGTCCCCTCGGGGAGCTCCATGATCCGGCGCACCATCTGCTGGGCGGACTGCTCGCCGACCTCGCGCCCGCACTCGGGACAGTGCGGCGTCCCGACGCGCGCGTAGAGCAGGCGGAGGTAGTCGTGGAGTTCCGTGACCGTCCCGACCGTCGAGCGCGGGTTGTTCGCCGCGTTCTTCTGGTCGATGCTGATGGCGGGCGAGAGCCCCTCGACGGACTCGACCTGCGGTTTGTCCATCTGCCCGAGGAAGTTCCGGGCGTACGCGGAGAGCGACTCGATGTATCGTCGCTGCCCCTCGGCGTAAATCGTCTCGAACGCGAGCGAGGACTTCCCGGACCCCGAGAGCCCCGTGACGACCGTGAACTCCTCGCGCGGAATCTCGACGTCGAGGTCCTTCAGGTTGTGTTCCTCCGCGCCCCGGACCGTGATGTAGTCCTCACTCATCGCGCTCACCCGCCGTCTCGTCGCCGCGTTCCGCGTGGTGACTCGCCGTCATTCGTTGCGAGGACCCTAGCGCCGAACGCACTTAACCGAATCACTCCCTCCGAGGAACGCCCGACTCAGCCTCTCTCGTGCCGGCCGGGGGTCCGATGTACTCCCCCGCCGTGCCCGTGCGCCCTTCCCCGTCCGCTCGGTCCGCGAAGGAGCCACTCAGACGTCCTCGGGGAGCCACCCGCCGTCCACTTCGACGTTCTCCCCGGAGACGTACTCGCTCTCCTCGGCACAGAAGAACCGGACGACGTTGGCGAGGTCATCGACGGTCGCCCACCGGCCGCGCGGGGCATCGTCGGGGAACTCGTCGGAGGTCTCGACGACGTAGGGCGAGACGGCGTTCACCGTGACGCCGTCGTCCTGCGTCTCGGCGGCGAGCATCCGCGTGAACATCAGGACGCCCGCCTTCGCGGCGAAATAGGGGAAGTTCTTCGCGGCGACGAGCCCCTTCTCTGACGACGAGTAGCCGACGTTGACGATGCGGCCCCACTCGTTCGCGCGCATCCCGGAGAGCGCGCGGCGCGCGCACGCCATCGTCCCGACGAGGTTCGTCTCGTGAACGCGCCGCCAGTCCGCGACCGACTGCTCCGCCCAGTGGGTCGGCTCGAAGTCGCCCACGTTGTTCACGAGGACGTCGACCGTCCCGAGGTCGGCCTCGACGGCGTCGAAGGCCGCGTCGACGTCGTCGGGGTCGGTGACGTCCGCCTGCACGGTCGTCGCCTCGGGCGCGCCGCGCTCCGTCGCTTCCGCCGCGGTCGCCGTCGCCTCCGCCTCGCTGCTGTGGTAGTGGACGGCGACGGCCGCGCCCGCCTCGGCGAGCGAGAGCGCGATTCCGCGACCGACGCCCGCCGCGCTCCCCGTGACGAGCGCGGTCCGCCCGCTCAGATCGAGTGCCGACATACGCCGTGGGTCGCCTCCCGCGAGTATATATTTAAGGGCTCGCCGTGACTTGTGCCGGACATGGCCATCGAGAAGATTCTGCTCGCGGTCGGACCCGGTGACGCCGACCGGGTCGAGGCCCTCGCCGAAACGCTCACTGACATCGCCGTCCCGACCGACGCCGAGGTCGTGCTGGCGCACGTCTTCACCGAGGAGGAGTACGAGTCGACGCTCGACAACCTCGGCGTCGAGGCCGGCGGCGATGTCTCCGCCGACGAGGTCTCGCGGCGTCACGCGACGATCCGCCAGCTCTCGTCCGCCCTCGACGAGGCGGAGATAGACTACACCGTCCGCGGCGAAATCGGGAACCACGGCCAGCGCATCGTCGACCTTGCCGAGAGCGAGGACGCGGACCTCGTCATCGTCGGCGGTCGGAAGCGCTCGCCGACCGGGAAGGCCGTCTTCGGGTCGACGGCGCAGGAGGTCATGCTCTCCGCGCCCTGCCCCGTGACGTTCGTCCGCGGCGAGTAACGACGCGAATCCGCCCCGAACGGCGAGCGCGCTCGCCGGCCCGATACTCCCGCCTTTCGCGCGACGCGTCGAAATCGTTCGTCGCTCCGTAGTGAAATCTGTGCAGTTAAGTCGCCGGGGCGGCCACTACCGGGCAGATGGCGTACTACGTGGGCGTCGATCTCGGCGCGACGAACCTCCGCGCCGCGGTCGCGGACGAGGAGGCAGTCGTGCTCGGCACCGACCGCCGCGGGACCCCGCGCGGCCCGTCCGGCATCGCCGTCACCGAGGCCGTCCTCGCCGCGGTCCGGACCGCGTGCGCGAACGCCGGCGTCGACCCGACAGAGGTGGCCGCGGCCGGAATCGGGAGCATCGGGCCGCTCGACCTCGCCGACGGCGCAATCGACAACCCGGCGAACCTCCCCGAGGGAATCGGCCGCATCCCGCTCGTCGGTCCCGTCCGCGAGCTCGTCAGCTCCGAGCGCGTCTACCTCCACAACGACACCATCGCCGGCGTCATCGGCGAGCGCTTCCACAGCGACCGCAACCCCGACGACATGGTCTACCTCACGATTTCCTCTGGAATCGGCGCGGGCGTCGCCGTCGACGGCAACGTCCTCACCGGCTGGGACGGCAACGCCGGCGAGGTCGGTCACATGGCCGTCGACCCCGACGGACGCCGCACCTGCGGCTGCGGACGTGACGGCCACTGGGAGGCCTACTGCTCCGGGAACAACATCCCGCGCTACGCGAAACAACTCGCCGACGAACGCGACGCCGACACCGCGATGCCGGTCGATTCCGACTCGTTCTCCGCGAAGGACGTCTTCGAGCACGCCGCGACCGACGAGTTCGCTTCTCACGTCGTCGGCCGAATCGCCGACTGGAACACGCTCGGTATCACGAACCTCGCGCAGGCGTACGCGCCCCTCGTCGTCTACGTCGGCGGCGCCGTCGCGCTCAACAACCCCGACCTCGTCCTCGACCCCGTCCGCGAGCGCCTCGACGAGACGGTGTTCAACAACGTCCCGGACCTCCGCCTCACGAACCTCGGCGACGACGTCGTCCTCGACGGCGCGATTGCCTCCGCGATTACCGGCGGTACCGGCGACCGCTCGCAGGCCCACTAGGACGGCTCGCTTCCCCCACACACCTCGCGTCGTCTGTTCCGGTGCGGGAGAGTGGTGGATGCGGGACGGACGGGCCGGTCGGGGCGCGCCGCGTTACCCGCGTCGTCAACACCCCCACACCTCACGTCGTCTGTTCTCCGGTCCCGACGGTGCGGGTGCCGAGGCGGAGCACGCGAGCCGGTGTGCAACGCGAGACACACCTCGCGTCGTCTGGACGAACTCGAACGCGGCCGGATCGAGGACCGCATCCGCGACCAGACCGTCCACGCCCAGTACAGCCTCCTCGCGCTCGTTCGCCTCACCGAGCGCACCGAAGCCGCGGTCCGAACGAAGGACGTCTATCGGACGTACGAGCGTGTCGTCTCCCACAACGGATCGGATTCGCTCTCGCTCGACCGCTTCCGCGATCAGCTCGACGAACTCGCCATGCTCGGCTTCGCCTCGAAGACGCAGGCCAACGAGGGCCGACAGGGCGGCCGGTACAACGAGTACCGGGCGACCGTCGCCGCCGACCCCGTCGTCGACATCCTCACGTCCGACGCGGACCTCGACCTCCCGCCGTCGACGTCTCACTGAGTCGAGGGCGACCCCTCGGGCCCGTCGTCCACGCCTCATTCCCTTCCCTCGCGCCTTTCTTGCGCCTCGTCCTCCTTTCTCGCGTCTCGCCCACGCCGCTCACCCCTGCCTCACCCTCACCTCACCCTCGCCTCACCCTCGCCCCACCCTCGCCTCACCCCTGCCTCACCTACGCCGCTCTCGCGCCGAGAACAGACGACGCGAGGTGTGGGTAGGTCCGCCGCAGCCCACGCCTCCGGCCGGCGCGCGCACCCCGAGCGCGAACGCCCCCGGACCCCGGGCGCACACCGGACCCCGGGCGAACACCGGAACCCGAACCCTTTCACGCGTGCGGACCCATCTCGTACTATGAGCGAGGCCAGCGAAACGGACGGCGAGGACTTCCACGGGCGCGTCGAGCGGTGGCTCACGTCCCAGATGCCGATAATACAGATGCACGGCGGCGACTCCGCCGTTCGGAAGGCGGATCGGGAGTCCGGCGAAGTCGTCATCGAACTCGGTGGCGCGTGCGCCGGCTGCGGTATCAGCCCCCGGACCGCCCACCGGATCAAGACCGACCTCGCCGCCGATTTCGAGTCCGTCACCGACGTCACCGTTCGGTTCTCCGACGACTCCGGTTCCGACTGGACTACCGGGCAGGCCGAGAGCTACATGGGCATCGACCGGAACGAGGGCGGGCGCGGCGGCCGCGGCGAGGGCAGCCCGAACTCCGACGGGATGCACTTCTAGCGGATACCGCTCGTCCCCGCGGTCGGTGCGTCCGTCCGCGAACCTTCAAATCCGAAGACGACCCCAGCCGCGGCTATGCCCCCTTGACGAGCCGCCGCGGCGCGGCCGGCGCGAAACCGGCGATGGGCCGCCCGCGGGACACACCTCCCGTCGTCTGTTCGCCCTCCTCGTAGTCCGCTCGTCACTCCCGCAGCCCGTTCGCCAGTCGGTCCGCGACGTCGAGCGCCCGGTCCGCGAGCGAGCGCGGGACGTCGTCCGCCTCGACGTCCGCCTCCAGTTCGTCCTCGTCGACGACCTCGACCGTCCCGTCCGGGTACTTCACGACGTCCACCTGTAGGTCGACGTACCGGACCGCGTCCGGAAACAGCTCCACGGGCGTCGAGACGTTCACGTAGGTGCCTTTGCTCGTGCCGTCCGACGTCTCGTAGCGCGTCATGTACCACTCGCGGCCCTCCTGGAAGCGCGTGGTCGCGACGTCGCCGGCCTCGCGTTCGGTCCCGAGCGCGTCGTAGGTGCCGCCGGGATGCATCTCGCGTTCGAGCGTCACCTTCCCCGTCGACGGCTCGCAGTTCGTCACCGTCCCGCTCCCGAGCGTGATGAGCCGGCCGCTCGGCTTCCCGTGCTCGATGGCGAGCGTGTCACCCTCGCGCGGCCCGAACGCCGCCGACACCGCGTCGAAGGGGAACTCCTCCGCTTCGACGCCGACAGCCTCCGCGAAGTCGACGGCGCGGCTCGCGGCCGGCGTCGCGGCCTTCGTCCGGTGGTGGCCGGGCATCGTCGCCGTCGCCCCGGACCGTCGGTCGTCGAGCGCGAACCGCGCGCCGCGGCCGAACCAGACCCACGCCGTCTCAAGCGGCCGGTAAACGGCGCGTGGCGCGTCGACCTCGCCCGCCTCGTCGAGCGCCTGCTCCAGCTCGTCGACGCGCTCGACGGCGGTTTCGAGCGCCTCGCGGAGCGCCGCGAACGACGCCCCGTCGGCGGCGCGACCCCAGCGGACCGCCCACGCGTCGGGGACGTCGACGTTCAGCATCTCCGTCGTCTGGACGAGCTCGTGCTCGGCCGTGCCGTCGGGCGTCGCCGCGACGAGCGCGTCGCCCTCCTCCAGCGCGGCGAGCGCGCCCACGCCGGGCGTCCGGAGCGCCGTCGCGGCCGTCGCGCGGCCGTCGAGCCACGGCGGCGCGGGGTCCCGAATCTGGACCCGGAGCGCGTCGCCCGTCTCGACGTAGCCGTCCGCGGCGTCGAACGGGAGGTACGCCTCCCGCCCCTCGCCGAGGTCGAGGACGGCGCCGCCGCCGGTCGTCTCCGCGACGCGCGCGTCGAACACCGCGCCGGCCGGTACGGCCTCGTCCCAGTCGAGCGCGTCGTCCTCGATACCGGTACAGCGCTCGCGTAGCGACGCGACCGCCGACGGCGCGCCGGAGAGCCCGACGCCCTGTCGGTCCGCGGTGGTCTCGACGGTGGCCTCGGGTGGGTCGTCCGGGAACGACGCGTCGAAGCGCTCCCGGATCGGCTCGGAGGCCTGCACGACGGTGTGCCCGTCGTCGAGATACACGGCCGTGAGCGCGGTCGCGTAAATCCCGCGGACGCGAACGCGAGTCATTCGAGCGCGTCCCGCGTCGGCGCGAACCGGACCCGGTCGTGGACCGTCGGCCCGAGTTCGAGTTCGACCGTCCCGTCGTCGAGGGTTCGGGCCCCCTCGACGTAGACGCCCCACGTGTCGAAGCGAAGGAACCCGCGGACGTCCTGGCTGTGCGTGAAGAGGTCGCAGTAGTCGACGTCGTGTTCGGGGTACGCCTCGTTCGAGTGCGTCTGCTCCATGTCGGAGTAGACGGTCTCGTGGTCCGCGAAGAACGCTGAGACGTCCGTGGCGGTCTCCCGCGCCTCGCGCGCGACCGTCTTCTCGACGTCGCGGAGGGTGTCGGTCGAGACGCCGGCATCGCGGAGCGCGCGCCGGGTCGGCTGGTCGAAGAGCATACGCGCGAGTTACGCGCGACCGGCAGAAAAAACGTCGCTCTCGCCCGAAGAACTTAGAGAGAGCCGGCTGTACCGCCGCGCATGCCTCAGAAACGCGACCCGATACAGCGCGTCGCGGACGGCCGCGACCTCTACGACGTGGCGTCGTGGGAGGAGCGCACCGCGCTCGATCGACTCGCCGCCCGGGTGTACGGGTGGCTCACCGTCGGCGGTCGGTGGTCGGTCATCGCGCTCGCCGTGGTCATCCTCGCCGCCCAGTTCCTGATCGTCGGCGTCGCGGCCTTCCAGAACCCCCTGCTCGGCGTCTACGTCCTGCTCTCGATAGTCCCCGCGGCGATCCTCGTCTTCTCCGTCTGGCGGATGGACGTCACGATGCGCGAACCGCTCCCGATGCTCGTCGGGACGTTCGTCCTCGGCTTCCTCTTCGCCGGCTTCGCCTCCGTGCTCAACACCGTCCTCAAGGACTTCGTGGCTCCCATCGCCATGGTCCTCTTCTTCTTCGTCGTCGTTGGTCCCGTCGAGGAGACGGTGAAGTGGCTCGCCGTCAGGCTCTACGCCTATCGCTCCGAGAAGTTCGACGCTGTAATCGACGGCGCGGTGTACGGCGCGGCTGCCGGACTCGGCTTCGCCACGATAGAGAACACGATCTACATCACACAACAGTTCCTCACCGCAGCGAACAGCGCGACGCTCCAGACCGCGCTCGGGCAGGCGTTCCAGACCGCGACGCTTCGGACGTTCGCGGGACCGGGCCACGTCATCTACTCGGCGTTCGCCGGCTACTACCTCGGGCTCGCCAAGTTCAACTCGGAGAACCGCGGCCCCATCGTCGTCAAGGGCCTGCTCATCGCCGCGGCGATCCACGCGACGTACAACACCGTGGTGACCTACGCCCCACAGTTCGTCCCGAGTTGGAACCTCCTCACCTTCATCGGCTTCGTCCTCGTCTACGACGGCGTCTTCCTCCTCATCCTCTACCGCAAGCTCGCACGTTACCGCGACGTTTACACCGACCTCGGCGCCGGTGACGCGTACGAGGACCCCTTCGAGGACCTGACGCCCGCAATCGAGTACGTCGGCGACGACGAGTAGGTCTGTCCCTAGTACGTCTCCAGTCGCTCGACGTACTTGGCGACGACGTCGAGTTCGACGTTGACCGCGTCGCCGGGGTCGCGCTCGTCGAGTGTGGTCTCCGCGCGCGTCGTCGGGATGACCGCGACGTCGAACGTCCCGGCGTCGTCGTCCACGCTCGCCACCGTGAGGCTCACGCCGTCGAGGGCGATGGACCCCTTCTCCGCGACGTAGCGCTCGTACCCCTCGGGGAGTGCGAACGTGTAGCGGTAGTCCTCGCCGACGCGCTCGATCTCCCGTACCGCCGTCGTGGTGTCGACGTGGCCCTGCACGACGTGGCCGTCGAAGCGCCCGTCCGCGGGGAGCGCGCGTTCGAGGTCGACGCCGTCGCCGACCTCGCGCTCGGCGAGGCTCGTCCGCGAGACGGTCTCCGCGGCGAGGAAGGCGTCGAACCACGCGCCCTCGTCCGTCTCGCCGTGCGCCTCGACGGTGAGACAGACGCCGTCGACGGCGACACTCTGCCCGTGACTGAAGCCGTCGATGCCGTCGGTCTCGATGCGGAGACGCCGCCCCTCGTCGTCTCGCGTGACGTCGGCGACACGGCCCGTCGTCTCGACGATGCCGGTGAACATGCTCTCGATTCCGGGACGTATCACGAAAGTGTTGTCGCTTGCGACGCAACGCCTACCCGCGCTCGCCCCCACGTGCGCGTATGGGGATTCTCTCGCAGCTCTCCTTCGTCGTCACCCTCGCCTTCTGCGCGCCGCTCATCACGCTCGGCGCGCAGTACGCGCTCGCGGGGAAGCCCCTCGCCCTCCTCTTCCTCGGGCTCGCGGCGCTCGTCCTCGGTTTCGAGCGCTACGTCCGCACCCCGGACGACGTCGCCGTCTCGGCGGCCGAGCGCGCCGTCGGTGCCGTCGCACGTGACCCGGATACGAACGCCGATGCGGACGCCGATGCCGACGCGGACGCGGACGACGGGAAGTAGCCTATCCGTCCGTCGGCGACAGCGACGTCGCGTAGTCCGCGAGCAGGTCGTATCCCTCCGCGGTGACGACCGCGAGGTCGGCGACACGGACGCCGCCACCCTCCGCCGCGTCGAACACCGTCGGCGCGAGCGCCACGACGTGTCCGGCTTCGAGGTCGCCGGCCCCCGACAGTCGGGGCGCTTCGCGGCGGGCGAGGCCGACGCCGTGGCCGAGCGCCCGCGTGCCGTCCGTTCGCGTCTCGCCGACGCTCTCGAAGCCGTACGCGACGATCTCCGCCGCCGTCTCCTCGTGCACGCGACTCGCCGGTTTCCCCGGTGTGAGCTCTGCGAGGCCGGCCTCGCGCGCCCGCGTCACCGCGAGGTGCGCGCGCCGCTCCCAACCGCCGTCGGTGTCGACGACGAACGTCCGGGCGAGTCGGCCGTGGTAGCCGGCCGCGTCGCGCGGCGCGAGGTCGACGAGGACGGGGTCGCCCGCCCGGACCGGGTCGTCGCCGCCGAGCGCGGGGTCGCGCCACGACGGTCCCGCGGCGACGAGCGTGTTCCCGGCGGGGTCGACGCCCGCGCGCGAAAGCGCCGCGTTCACCTCGCGGCGGAGGGCCGCGGTCGTCAACGGCTCGCCCGCGTGGACGAGGCTCGCGGCGTCGGCATCAGCGTCGGCGTGGCTTTCGCTCTCCCATTTCGCCCCCGCGAGCACCGCTTCGGCGTGCTCGACGCCCGCCACCGCGGCCGTCTGGACGGCGCGGAGGCGGTCGAGTTCCGCCGCGGTCTTTCGCGCGCGCGCCGCGGTGAGCGCGTCCGTCGAGGCCACCTCGTAGCCCGCGCGTTCGAGGTAGAGCGCGGCCGCGTGCGGGACCGACGCCGTCGTCAACACCGTGCCGGTGGCGTCGCGTGCCGTCAACGCGGCCGCGGCGCGCTCCCCCGCGGTGTTCGCGTCGAGCGACGGGGCCGCGACGACCGTCCCGTCGAACGTCTCGCGGGCCGCGCTCGCCGCGCCCGGCGGCGGACAGAGCAGGCGCTTGCCGGTCGCGGTTCGGAGGAACGCGCTCGGGCGGTCCGGGAGGGCGGGGCCCGCGAGGTAGCGCAGCGTCGCGTCGCTTCGGTCGCCGACGTGGACGAACGCGGCGGCACCGCGGGTGTCGATGGCGTCGGCGAGCGCCGTCGCGGCCCGCCCGTCCGTCGCCGTCACGCCTAGTTCATCGAGATGGGCGCGGCCGCCTCGGCGAGCGCCTCCTCCATCGTCTCGCCCGTCGGCTCGCCGTAGAGCAGGACGTCGAGCGGGAGCGTCGGCGCGCCCGTCACGAGGTTCTGCATCAGGACGAGGCGTTCGCGGGCACGCGACATCCCGACGTAGAAGACGCGGCGCTCGTTGTCCGTCAGGACGGGGACGGGGTCGCTCTGTCGGGTGAACTCCTCAACGCCCTCGGGGAGGTCGTCGGGGTCGGCCGTCGCGGCCATCTGCTCGACGACCTTCTCCGTGAGGTCGGTGGCGAGGAAGACGTGGTCGGCCTCGCGCCCCTTCGCGGAGTGGATGGTGCCGACGCGGACGCGGTCCGAGTTCATCCCGCGATAGTCGCCCTGGAAGTAGGCGTCGATGGAGCGGCGCTGGTAGCGCGTCACTTTTCGGAGCATGTCGGCGGCCGCGGCGGGCGCGGGGACGAAGGGCACCCAGTTGCGGATGAACTCGGGGCTGAACTCGAGTTCGTCGAGCGGGGCGTCGGCCTCGTCGCCCTCGCTGGCCTCCTCGCGGCGCGCGTCGATCTCGTCGCGGAAGTCGCTGCGGTCGTTCGTCCCGAACGCCGAGTCCTGGAGCATGTCCATCAGCCGGCGCGCCTGCAGTCCGGTGACGGGCTCGCCCGCGTCGATGGCCTCGACGGCCTCGACGTACTGCTGGAGGCGGTCCGTCCAGAGGCGCTGGTCCGTGAGCGCCTTGAACGGGATGCCCTCCGTGATGAACTCGTCCACGAAGTCGAAGAGCTGGTAGCGCGCGCGGAAGAGGATCATCACCGTCTCGTCCGTCGTCTGGATGGTCCGCCGGACGTTCCGCACGAGGTCGAGCATCGACGGCGAGTCGACGGCCTCGACCGTCCCGCCCTCCTTGCGCGGGTTCAGGTCCTTCTCCTGGCGGTTCTCGATGTGGCCGACTTCCTGTTGGACGATCTTCAGCACCTCGCTCGGGAGCCGATAGGAGTTCGGGAGGACGACGTTCTCCGTCACCTCGGTTTCGAGGAGGAGGTCGGGGTCCGCGCCCTGCCACGCGTAGACGACCTGGTCGTCGTCACCCGCGATGAGGACGGTGTCCATGTGGGGTTTCCACTCCTGGTACACCTTGTACTGGAGGCTCGTGATGTCCTGGAACTCGTCGATGACGAGGTGATCGACGTTCGGGACGAGCGAGCGCTGCTCGACGCGTTCGAGCATGTCCGCGAAGCCGACGAGGTCGTGTTCGCCCTTGTAGGAGCGCCACGCGCGGATGCACTCGGGGATGTCGTACCGGTCGTCGCTGGAGGGCCACGTCGGCGTGTACTTGTTGCCGACCTGAGCGTTGTCGTCGATGTCCGGGGGGAGGCGGACCTCCTCTTCGTCCCAGCGGAACGGCACGTCGTACCAGTCGGCGACGTCGCGCCCGGTGCGCTGGAGCCACTGGCTCGTGGCGATGACCTTGTTCCCGAGCGTCGTCGAGCGCGCCGTGCGCCGCGACCCCGAGGCGTACTCGTCCTCGTAGGGGATGCCGTAGTCCTCGCAGAACGCCTCCTTGTCGTCCTCGCCGACGACGTCGCCCCGCGAGAGGTTCAGGAGCTCGTAGGCCTTCGCGTGCATCGTGGAGACGTTCCCGCGCAGCGAGCGCGGGTTCACGTCGAGGCGCTCGGCCAATCGTTCTCGCACCTCGGCCGCGGCGGCGCGCGTGTAGGAGACGACCAGCACGTCCCGTATCTCGACGTCGTCGTCCTCGAGAATCTCCTCGACGCGGTCGAGGAGCGCGGTCGTCTTCCCACTGCCGGGACCGCCGAACAGGCGCGTGACCTGTGGCTCCGACTGACTCATTACACACGTACAGGAGCTACGAGGGTATAAGCGACGTGACTTTCCGCGGCGGGACGAGAACGAGGCGCAGACGGCTCAGGTTCGACGGGTGGAACGCGCTTCGCGGACCTCGGCACCGTCTCGTATCTTGTCTTCGCAGTTCGGACAGACGCGCGGGGCGCTGTGCTCGTCCGGTGTAAACACCCGTGCGTACGCGTCGGTCACGAAGGACCCACAGTTCTGACAGTCCGGCATACTCACTACTCGGGTAGGACGCAACCCGCCTTAGTTATACTGGCCCCCTAACCTATCCGAACACGGACAGTACCGGCGCGAAACCGACCGATGGTCCCCCGGTCCGACGCTCCTCGCCGCGTCACACGCGGTGATTGATTCGCGGGCTACAAGTCGCGGCCGCTCCACGTCGACGTATGCGCCTCGCGGACGCCACGTGGACCGACGCCGACGCGACCGCCGTCGACGTCGTCCTCCTCCCCGTCGGTAGCACCGAACAACACGGCCCGCACGCGCCCCTCGGGACCGACGCGTTCACCGCCGAGACCGTCGCCGAGCGCGCCGCCGACGCCTACGACGGGACGGCCGTCGTCGCGCCGACCGTTTCGGTTGGCGTCTCCGAGGAACACCGACAGTTCACCGGGACGCTCTGGGTGTCCCCCGACACCTTCCGGTCGTACGTCCGCGAGACCGTCCAGTCGCTCGCCCACCACGGCTGGACGGACGTCGTCGTCGTCAACGGCCACGGCGGCAACGTCCCCGCGCTTGGCGAGGTCTGCGCGGCGATCAGCCGCCACGACGACGCCTACGCCGTCCCGTTCACCTGGTTCGACGCCGTCGGCGAGCACGCGAGCGACATGGGCCACGCCGGCCCCCTCGAAACCGCCTTCCTCCGCCACGTCGACCCCGACGCGGTCCGCGAGGACCGCATCGACGACGCGCGCGAGGGCGCCAGCGAGCGCTGGGGCGAGTGGGTCTCACACACCAACCTCGCGCACGACTCGGCCGCGTTCAGCGAGAACGGCGTCGTCGGCGACCCCGGCGAGGACAGCGCCGACCGCGGGGCAAAACTCCTCTCGCTCGCCGTCGAGGCCCTCCGCGACCTCGCAGACGCCGTCGTCGAACGCGACGACGACCCCGTGCCGCACCGCTGAGACGCTGTCGTCGAACGCGACGCGCGACGGGAGCACGCGAGTGTCGCTCCCTCGCTATCGTGTTACCGTCGGTCGCTCGCTACTCGTCTGCCTCGCCCGCCGCCTCGTCCTCGTCCGCCGCCTCGTCCTCGCCCGCCGCGTGTAGCTCCTCCAACTCCCCGCGGAGTTCGGGAATCGCGGAGGCGAGGTCGCCGACCGCGTCGCTCACCTCCGCCAGGTCGTCGAGGACGTCCTCGATGCGCTCGATTTCCTCGGCGAGGTCGTCGGCGTCCTCGAAGGCGTCCGCGCGCTCCCCGATGGTGTACCACTTCTTCGCGTCGCGGAGGTGCTCCTCGACCTCCTCGACGGCGAGCGCCGTTCGCAGGCCGTTCAGCACGCCGAGCGTGTTGTCCGCCTCGACGTCCCACACCGCCGACGCGGCCGGGAGCGCGTCGCGCGCCGCCGCGAGGTGGTCCTCGACGTCCGCGCGTATCTCGGTCGCCGCCTCGCCGAACAGCTCCTCGTCGTCCAACCCGGATTGGCTCATGGGACGTGCTACGCACCCCCGTAGTTTAAAACGCCGCCCCGAATCGGCCGCCGGCGCCCCTCCGTTCCCCCTACTCCCCGACGTTCACCAGCTCCATCAGCGGGTAGCCGTCGTCCATCGCCATCCGCGCGACGGCGCGCGTCCCCTCGTAGTCGACGACGACCTCGACCTCCATGAAGCGCCCCGTCAACTCCGTGTACTCCGCGGGCCCGTCCGCCAGCTCGGCTTCCAGGGCGTCCTCCAACACGTCGACCGTCACGTCCACGCAGTGGGGTTGGTTCTCTATCGCCTCTGCAATCGCCGTCTCCAAGCTCCCCGCGCTCGCCGGGCTGACCGGCGTCCCCGCGAACTGGTGGTAGAGCGTCCCGAACTTGATACCGACCTCGAACGCCGCCTCCTCAGCACTGCTGACCATACCGTCACGGCCGGCGCGCGCCGGTATGGGCCTTCCCGTTCGCCGCGCCCGCGCGCCGCCCCGCGCCGTCTTCCGGCGAAATCGACCGAAACCCTAACACGCCCCGGTCCGAATCGGGCGAACGATGTCCCTGAATATCGGCGACGCGCTCGAAACCGCCGTCAGCCGCACGGCCACCCGCGCCGGGTTGACGCTCGTGGGCGCGTTCTTCGTCCTCCAGTTGCTCGTCACGCTGTTCTCCACGAACATGAACGCCGCCCTCCAGTCGACCGTCTCGCCCGCCGAGGTCGCGCCGGTCGTCCTCCCCGTCGGCGCGCTCGCGAGCGGCGTCCTCAGCCTCGTCGCCTACGTCTGCATCGCCTACCTCGGCATCGTCGCCATCCGCTCGATGGTGAGCGACGTTACCGACCACATCCCCGGGGAGTTCTTCAGCCGGCGCGTCGGCCCCGCCCTCGTCTGGTGGTTCGTCGCCTCCATCGTCGTCGGCATCCTCGTGACCATCGGCTTCGTCCTGCTCGTGATTCCCGGCATCTACCTCTCGCTCGGCCTCGCGTTCACGCTCGTCTACGTCGCCGTCGAGGACGAGACGGCGTTCACCGCGATGCAGTCCTCGTGGGACCTCGCCGCCGGACACCGCTGGCGGCTCCTCGCCACCTTCCTCGTTCCGGCGGTCGTCTACCTCGTCGTCGTCGGCATCCTCGGTGTCGTCCTCCCGTCGACGACCGTCGCCGGTTGGGTGGTCACCGGCCTCGTCGGTGCCGTCTGGGGGGTCTTCGTGCAGGCGCTCCTCGGCGCGTGCTACCGACAGCTCCGCGACGCGGCGGACGACGCGGACGCCGGCAACGACGCCGGGCCCGCGGACGGGGGCGACGACGCCCCGCGCGCCACCGTCGCGGACGCCTGAGCGAACCGCGCCTTACTTCTTCCTCGCCGCCCCATCTCGACTCGAATGGACGAACGGGTTCTCCTCACGGGCGCGGAGGGACGCGTCGGACGGGCGGTGCTGGGGGGTATCGGCGACGCGTACGAGTGGCGGCTGTTCGACCGCGACCCCCCCGCGGAGGAGCACGACCACGAATTCGTCGTCGCCGACGTCACCGACGACGAGGCCGTCCGCGACGCGATGGCGGACGTGGACGTCGTCGTCCACCTCGCGGGCGACCCGCGCCCCGAAGCGCCGTGGAACTCCGTCCTCACGAACAACATCGACGGCACGCAGACGGTCTACGAGGCCGCCGTCGAGACCGGCGTCGAGACGGTCGTCTTCGCCTCCTCGAACCACGCCGTCGGCCACTACGAGACGGAGCGCAAGCCCGACCTCTACCGGACGGACGACGACTATCGCCTCGACGGCACCGAACTCCCCCGCCCCTCGAACCTCTACGGCGTCTCGAAGGCCGCCGGCGAGACCTTGGGGCGGTATTACCACGACGAGCACGACCTCTCGGTCGCCTGCGTCCGCATCGGCAACCTCACGAAGGGCCACCCGCCAATCGACTACGAGCGCGGGCAGGCCATGTGGCTCTCCTACCGCGACTGCGCGCACCTCTTCGAGCGCTGCATCGAGGCCGACTACGGCTACGAGATCGTCTACGGTATCAGCGACAACGACCGCAAATACTACTCCCTGGAGCGCGCGAAAGACGTGCTCGGCTACGACCCGCAGGACAACTCCGCCGAGTACACGATGGCCGGCGAACCCAAGAGCGACGTCTAGGCCCCCACCCCATCGGGCATCCGTCTTCCGCCCTCCCGCGCCGACGCCCGTTTCACCGTCACACGCGACCACCCAACTTATCCGGTATAAACCCGTAGCACCGCCCATGAGACACCCCGGACTCAAACTCCGGATGGCGGTCGTGGGCGCGATACTCTTCGCGTTCTACGCCGTCGTCGCCGCCATCGCGTACGCCATGGGCGTCCCGCTCCTCCTCGTCCTCCTCGGGAGCGTCGCGCTCGTCGGCGTCCAGTACAAGATCGGCAAGTGGTCCGCGTTGCGCTCGGTCGGCGCGGAGGAGATGCCCGAATCGGGCCGGTGGGGCGACGTCCACCGGCGCGTCGAGGCGCTCGCCGACGACATGGGCATCGAGAAGCCGCGCCTGATGGTCGCCGACATGGGCGTCCCGAACGCCTTCGCCGTCGGCCGCAAGGGCGCGGCGACCGTCGTCGTCTCGAACGAACTCGCGCGCACCCTCGACGACGACGAACTCGAAGGCGTGCTCGCCCACGAGCTCGCGCACGTGAAGAACCGCGACGTCGTCACGATGGTCATCGGCCAGGGGATCGCCTCCATCGTCGGCATCGCCGCCCAGTGGCTCGTCCTCCTCACCGGCGACAACGACATCGCGGACTTCTTCCTCTCGATGATCGTCGGGACCGCCGTCCAGTTCGTCGTGATGCTGTTCGTCCTCGCCATCAGCCGCTACCGCGAGTACGTCGCCGACGCCGACGCGAAGCGCTACGTCGGCAGCGGCGAACCCCTCGCCCGCGCGCTGGAGAAGATTCAGCGCGGCAACGAGAACCCGAGTCCGAGCGGCTCCACCACCCGCCAGCGCGGCGGTCGCGGCCGCGGTCGTGGCTCGCGCGACCAGTCGGGCGGCGTCAACGAGCAGGTCGGCGCGCTCTGCATCTTCGACGACGACGACCGCTCGCTCGTGACGAAGCTCGTCGCCACCCACCCGCCGGTCGAGAAGCGCATCGCGCGCCTCCGCGAGTAGCGTGGACCCGCGCACCGCGCTCGCCGTCGGCCTCGGCGCCGGTCTCGGCGCGCTCTGCCTCGCCCGGCCGGACGTCGTCCTCCGCCTGAGCGCCTTCGGCGCGACGACGCCCGACCGCACCGGCCAGTACGGCGACGACGGTCCCGCTTCGACTCGCGCGACGTGGGTCGTCCGCGCCCTCGGCGCGCTCTGCCTCGCCGTCGCGGCGTACCTCGCAGTCGCCTAATTCTCTTCCCCGTTCTCTCTTCTCCTCCACCGACGCTACCCGAACAGCCCCTCGACGTCCTTCTCCCGCGCCTCGCGGCGTTCCACGCGCTCCACGAGCCGTCGGTACGCGACCGGGCGCGCCTCGGGGTCGGTCACGACGTCGTAGCAGAGCGTCACGAACGCGCTCGTTCCCGCCTCGTCCTCCCCGAGGTCCGCCCGCGCGTACTCGACGGCGCGCTCGACGCGCTCGCGCTCGCCACCCGACGCGGCCGCGACCGCCGGCGCGAGCGCCAGCACGCCCTCGATGTCGAGGTCGTCCGGCGTCACTCGCTCCCCGTCGAGCGCTATCGCGGGTGGGAGGCGCCGCTCCACCACCTCGGGGTCGCCCGCGACGACGCCGAGGTAGTCCCGGAGTGCCGACGCGTCCACCCCTCGTTTTTCGTCGAGCGTCCCGAGCGTCTCGCTCGCCGCGTGCGCGTCCGCCGCGAGACCGTCGAACGACCCGGTGCGCCCGCGAACGATTACGGCCGCGGCGTCGGCGAGCGCCTCGCCCTCCTCGCTATCGGCCTCGCGCCAGCCGTCGCGTGCCGCCGCGTACTCCCCGGCGTCGAACGCCGCGACGCCGGCGCGCAGTCGCAGTCGCTCGTCCATAGTGCGTGTTCGCGTCGCGCGGAGAAAGGGGTGGCGTCACGCGACGAACGAGGAAATCGAACGAACACCGATTGGAGGCCGACTACGCAAGCCCGGAGCGGAGGCTGACTACGCAAACCCGGAGTGGGGGCTGACTACGCAAACCCGGAGTGGGGGCTGACTACGCAAACCCGGAGTGGAGGCTGACTACGCAAACCCGGAGTGGAGGCCGACTACGTAAATCCGGAGCGGAGGCTGACTACGCAAACCCGGAGTGGAGGCTGACTACGCAAATCCGGAGTGAAGACCGACTACGCAAATCTGGAGTGGAGGCTGACTACGCGGATACCAAGCCGAGGCTGACTACGCGAAGCGTCCGGACGGCGTCCACGCGCGCCGACGGCGCGCGTGGGCAAGCGAGACGCGGACGCGTCTCGCGGAGTCCGGACGTGACTGAACGAAGCGAAGCGACGAGCCGAAGGCTCGTCGCGTAGCGAAGTGAAGGAACGTCCGGACGGCGATTTGAACGCCGGTCCCTGGCTCCGCAAGCCAAGAGGATAGTCCACTACCCTATCCGGACTCACTCTTTCGTAGCCGCAGGGTACGT
Organism: Halarchaeum rubridurum; assembly: GCF_014647115.1. GTDB lineage: Archaea > Halobacteriota > Halobacteria > Halobacteriales > Halobacteriaceae > Halarchaeum > Halarchaeum rubridurum. The sequence goes on along the minus strand of NZ_BMOO01000004.1, from coordinate 207,280 downwards.
AAAGCGGTTACGATTCGCCCCCTCTCGTGGGTCGTGCTCTCGCGGCACGCGACGATATGCGGTGGCGTGAACTGGGCGGGTGTCGGGGTGAACGTTCAAGGCGGATGGGGAGACGACGTACGGCCGATGAGCGACCGACAGCGGCCCGGAAACGGGCAAGGACAACGCTTATGCGCGGGCCTACCTTGGTCCGAACTACGATTATCATGGGTGCGATAGAGGATACGTACGCCGACCTGGAGACCGACGAGGTCTCCCTCGACGAGTTCCGCGAGGCGGTCGCGGAGAAGGTCGAGCAGATGGGTGGGCTGGCGGACGACGAGACGGCCGCCATGCTCCTCGCGCACGAACTGCAGGACGGGGAGGTGAACGGCATCGCGGACGTCACCCCCGAGATGGACGAGGCGAAGTTCGTCGGGAAGGTCGTCTCCGTGGGCGAACTCCGGACGTTCGAGCGCGACGACGAGGACGCGGAGGACGGCCGCGTGCTGAACGTCGAGGTCGCGGACGAGAGCGGGTCGGTCCGCGTCTCGCTGTGGGACGAGCAGGCCGCGAACGCCGCCGACGAACTCCAAGCCGGCGACGTCATCCGCGTGGCCGGGCGACCGTCGGACGGCTACAACGGCGTCGAGGTGAGCGCGGACCGCGTCGAGCCCGACCCCGACACGGATATCGACGTCCAGATAAGCGACACGTATCGGGTCGAGGACCTCTCCGTGGGTATCTCGGACGTCACGCTCGTCGGCGAGGTGCTCGATACGGATTCGGTCCGGACGTTCGACCGGGACGACGGGAGCGAGGGCCGCGTCGCCAACCTCTCGCTCGGCGACGAGACGGGCCGCGTGACGGTGACGCTCTGGGACGAGCGGACGGCCGCCGTCGAGGAGTTCGGACCGGGCGACGTCGTGGAGGTCGTGGACGGTTACGTCCGGGAGCGCGACGGTTCGACCGAACTCCACGTCGGCAACCGCGGGGCGGTCGAGGCCGTCGACGAGGACGTCGAGTTCGTCCCCGAGGCGACCCCCATCGAGCAGTTGGAACTCGACGATGTCGCGGACATCGCGGGCGTGATTCGTTCCGCGGACGAGAAGCGGACGTTCGAGCGCGACGACGGGAGCGAGGGCCAGGTGCGAAACGTCCGCTTGCAGGACGACACCGGGGACATCCGGGTGGCGCTCTGGGGCGAGAAGGCGGACCGCGACATCGGGCCGGGCGACGAGGTGCTCTTCACGGACGTCGAGATTCAGGACGGCTGGCAGGACGACATCGAGGCCTCCGCGGGGTGGCGTGCGAGCGTCGTCGAACTCGCGGACGGCGCGACGACCGCGGTGGGAGACGACGAAGCCTCCGAGAAGGAGGCGACCGGACTCGGGGCGTACGCGGACGGGACCGCGCCCGAGAGCGGCGGGAGCGACACCGACGCGACCGACGTCGGTGCCAACGCGGACGCCGACGGCGAGGACGTCGAGTTCACCGGGACGGTCGTGCAAGCGCGCGACCCGGTCATCCTCGACGACGGCACGGAGACGATGAGCGTCGAGACGGACGCGGACGTCACGCTCGGGCAGACGGTGACGGTCCGCGGGACGCTGCGCGACGACCGTCTCGACGCCGAAGAAGTCCGCTAGTCCCGGTCCTCGTCGTCCCGGTAGTCGTCCGGGGCTCGTCCCGGGTTGCCCGCCGTGGCGCATCGGTGACGGAGAGGTCCCGTCCACGAGTGCGTGAGTGCGGGCGGTCGCCGACGAGCGGCGTGCGACCGGGACGGAAAACGTTAAGGGTCGTACACGCACGTTTCACGGTATGAGTGTCGAGCTCCCGTTCGCGCCGGTGGACACGGTCATCCGGCGCGAGGCCGGCGACCTCCGCGTGAGCGCGGACGCCGCGGAGGAACTCGCTCGTCGCATCCAACGCCGCGGTGCGGCCCTCGCCCGGGAGGCCGCGGAACACGCGACCGACGCGGGCCGCAAGACCCTGATGGTCGAGGACTTCGGGTTCGACGCGACCGACGCGCCCGAGCGGGACGAGCTGACGCTGCCGGTCGCGCCCGTCGACCGGATCGCCCGCCTCGACATCCCGGACGAGTATCGCGTGTCGGCCGACGCCCGCGTCGCGCTCGCCGCGCACCTGGAGGCGTTCGCGGACGACGCCGCGGACGGCGCGGCGACGCTCGCCCGCCACGCCGGTCGTCGCACCGTGCAGGCCGAGGACGTCGAGACGTACTTCGAGCTCGTCGGATGAAGTTCGGCGTCAGCGACGTCTGCGCGGAACACGACCCGGGCGACCGGCACCCGGAGAATCCCGACCGCATCCGCGCCATCAAGCGCGCGCTCCAGAAGCGCCACGGCATCGAGTACGTCACGGCCGAGCCCGCCACCGAGGACGCCGCGCGCGCCGTCCACGACGCCGACTACGTCGAGGAGATTCGGGCGTTCTGCGAGGACGGCGGCGGGAGTTGGGACCCGGACACCGTCGCGGTCGAGGCGACGTGGCGCGCCGCGCTCGCCTCCGCCGGCTTGGCGACGTGGACGGTCGACGCCGCGCTCGACGGCGACGGCGGCCGGACGACGCCGTTCTCGCTCGGCCGTCCCCCCGGCCACCACGCCGTCGAGGACGACGCGATGGGGTTTTGCTTCCTCAACAACGCCGCCGTGGCGAGCCAGCACGCCCTCGATACGCGCGACGTCGAGCGCGTCGCCGTCTTCGATTGGGACGTCCACCACGGCAACGGCACGCAGGACATCTTCTACGACCGCGGCGACGTCTTCTACGGCTCCATCCACGAGGACGGCCTCTACCCCGGGACGGGCGACACCGAGGAGACCGGCGAGGGCGACGGCGAGGGGGCGACGATGAACGCCCCGCTCCCCGCCGGCGCGGACGACGCCGACTACTGCCTCCTCTTCGACGAGGCGTTCGCGCCCGCCATCGAGGCCTTCGACCCCGATCTCCTCCTCGTGAGCGCGGGCTTCGACGCCCACCGGCACGACCCCATCTCCCGGATGCACGTCTCGACGGACGGTTACGGCGTCCTCACGACTCGCGTGCGCGACCTCGCCGAGCGCTGTGACGCCGCACTCTCCTTCGTTCTGGAGGGCGGGTACAGCCTCGATACGCTCTCCGAGGGCGTCGGGATGGTCCACGAGGTCTTCGACGGTCTCGTCCCGGAGGGTCCCGATACCGACCCCTCCGACGAGGCCGCGGCCGTCCTCGACGACGTCCGCGAGGCTTACGGTCTCGGGTCGAAGTAGGCCGCGAACTCCCGGCCGAACTCCGCCGCGAGCGCCGCGACCTCCGCGTCCGCGAGGACCGTGTAGTCGTCCGCCGCGACGAGTCGCTCGACCGCGTGGCCGAGCGCCACGGACGCCAACTCCTCCTCGGCGAACGCCGCCGCGCTCCGCACGTCACGCTCGCGCTCGACGACGTAGCGCTCGCCCTCGATGTACGGTCCGTAGACGTCCGGGTCGTCCGCGTACTTCTCGTAGAACCCCGACGCGTGCCCGCCGACGTGTACCGGCGGTCCGCGGTGACGCTCGACCGCCGGGAGCGCCGCGACCGAGAGCTCGCAGAAGAGGACGGCCGTCTCGTCCGCCCACGTCGCCGCGCGCACCACCTCGAAGCCGCGCTCCTCTAAGCCCCGAACGAGGCCGTCGAGCGAGCGGCGGAGCTGGGGATAGCGCTGGTCCTCGACGAGATCGAGCAGCGAGTCGTCGTCGAAGCGGACCGCGAGGGCGCGCGTTCCGCGTTCGTCGAGCGCCGCGCGTACCCCCTCGGCGTCCAGCGGGTCGCGCGGCGACGCGAAGAAGTAGCTCTCGCGTGGCTCCTCCCGGAACCGCCGGGCGTAGTGCTGGAAGCGCGCGACGTTCGCCGCGGAGACGACGGCCGCGACGTTCCGCTCGGGGTCCGTCGGGTCCACGACGACGAGCGGGTCGTCGAAGCTCGCGTTCGCGTGGCCCGCCGGGTCGAGTTCGACCGGCGGCTGCCAGTCGGCTGCCGTCGCCAGGAGCGCCTCGAAGCCGTCGTATTCGAGCACGAGGAGCTCCGTGAGGTAGCCCGAGAATCCCTCCGTCTTCAGGTCGGAGCCGTACGCGCCGATTCCCTTCAGGAACTGCTTGCAGAGCCGGACGTCCGCCGCGAGGTCGTCGTCGAGACGCGCCTCCAGGTACTCGGTGTGGAACGGCGTGCGGTCGACCGCCGAGCGGATGTCGCGGGCCGACTCCACCGCGTAACACGGCACGAGGTCGACGTCGTACCCCTCGAACTCCCCCTTCACGTAGGGATGTTCGGCGTACTCCTCGTGGCCGTTCGGGAGGACCGCGTTCCCCACCGCGAGGCCGTGTGTCTCCAGTTCGTCGCGCGACAGCGACGGCGGAAAGCGCACGAAGACGTCGATGTCGCGGTCGCCGCGCACCCACGTCCCGCGGGCCGTGCTCCCGACGCGCACGACGTCCGCGTCGAGGCCGCGCTCGTCAACCGCGTCCTCGGCGCGCTCCACGAGCCGCTCGGCCACCGTCCGCAGTCGCTCGCGTTCCGCGGCCGTCGGGTCCACGCGCTCCCGGACCGCCCGCAACACGGCGTCCGTCTCGGTCATGCCCTCGCTACGCCCGCCCCGCTCCAAAAACCGTCGGTGGTCGCATCCACGGGAAAACGAAAGCCATATTTGAACGACACCGCTACGACAGAGTGCGAGCAAGCCGCCATAGCTCAGTTGGTAGAGCACCTGGTTGTTACCCAGGTTGTCCCAGGTTCGAGCCCTGGTGGCGGCGTACATTCCTCATAGGAATCACGCCTAATCAGAAACGCATCGCGTTTCTGATGCTGGCGCTCCTCCCTTCGTTCGTCGTTTCACGAGACGCTCACCGTCTCGTGTGTCTGACCTCCTCGTCCACTCACGTACCCCACTGCGACGGACTCGCCGCGCCGCCGTTGCCGGACGAATCCCGACACGCTAAAGACCACGGCCCCAATACGGCGATACGAGGGCCCTTAGCTCAGTCTGGTTTACAGCCCCCGGCTCATACCAGCCTGCTCGTCCCGAGTGGCTGTGGGACACCGGGTGATCGGTGGTTCAAATCCGCCAGGGCCCATCGCGACACCTCTCGTTTCCTGGCCGAATCTATACCAGCAGGTAAAGCCCCGATTGCCCCCCGAATTCACCCGAATACTCCCTCGGGAATCCCGGGTTATTCACCGGATGTCAACCGCCCTCCGGTCGCGGGGCGACGCCGTCCCCCGAAACTCGTAGCCGAAGTGAGGTGGTCGGCGTGAGTGGCACGCTCCACTACTGTCCGACCTGCGGCGGTCGCCTCGAAACGACGACCTCGCCCGGCGGGCTCCCACGTCGTACCTGTCCGAACTGCGGAGGTGACAACCGGTGACGTATCTCGACTTCGCGAGCGTCCGCGACGCCGATTCAACGAGCTGGACGCGCGCCAACCCCGACCGTGCGCTCATCGAGCAGCGCGGGCCCACGACGTTCATCGTGATGCTCCGCGACGGCGCGGCCGCCCACGACGTCACGTACGGCCTCGAACGCGGCGCACGTGTCGGCTTCTGTGACTGTGACGGCTACAAGTACAGCGACGAGAGCGTGCCGTGTGCGCATCTCTGCGTGTTGCGGAAGGCCGAGTTCATCGGCGCGACGTCGGTCGACGGGGAGCGCATCGAGGCGGTCGATACCGCCGTGCTCGCTGAGACGGACACCGACCCCGGCCTTCGTGCGGACGGCGGCCCACGACGCGAGCCCTCGTACGATCCGGATGACGTTGAGACCATCGAACGCCCGGATCACGTCGCACCTGAAGAGAGGTGGACGAACCAATGACCCCCACCTCCCACCACACCCTCCACAACCACGGGGAGGGGGGTACGGACACTACTGCCTCCACCCGAAACGACCCCTCGATCCGGACCCCCCGGATGCGGGTCTCTTCGACCTCCGTTTCAGGTGCTGCCGCAGGAACCCCCACAGTTGCGGCAGGAGGTGATGCGTGATGGGGCGGATGGAGACTGGCGGGACACACTCCGGAACGGTTGTGCGCGCCGATACGCGCTTCAAGGGCGACCTCGGCGAGCGTGTCGACGCCTACCTCGAAGAGAACGACATCAACGCCACCGAACTCGTTCGTGAGGCCGTCGCCGACTACCTCCCCGACCCCAACGACGACGAGGGTCCGCGCATCCGCCCACCGAGCACGCCCGAACTCGAAACCGCGCTCGGCATCCTCCAAGACCTCGCACGGAACAATGACGGCACCATCCCCAAATCTGTCGCCAAGCAGGAACTCGCACAGAAACACAGCCGCGACAAAGGAGCCTGCGACACCACCCTCATTCAGCCCCTCCGCCGTGAGGGCTACATCAACGAATTGAGCGCCGGCCCGATGGGTGGCCGCTCCATGCTCCGTATCGTCCTCCCCAGCGACATCCCCCGCATCCTCGACGCTGCCGACGACGATGAACACGAGACGGTCGCCGACGAGTGGGACCAGCTCGACGCTGCGGAGCCCGCTGCTCGTGCTGACGGGGGTGATGAGTGGTGACGCTCCAGTACTACTACTATGAGTATCAGGTAACGGCGGTCGCCGTCACGCTCGTCAAGTGCCCGCTCTGTGGGTACGAGTTCGACGAGGGCGAGCACCGATGGAAACACTTCCTCAATGACCATACCGCCGATGACGTCCCCAGCCCGCGCTCGACAGTGAGCGACGAGCGAGAAGAACCTGCATAGTCGCGGAAATCTTCCCTCTTTCTCAGTAGTTTTTAGAAGACGTCGGTGAGCGCGATCTTCGTGTGATCGTGCTCATCGGACTCGCCACCGGAGCCGTACCAGGCGGAGACGGGGAGTTGATCGGCGGGGAGCGCTCGGTAGCGGAGCACCTTGATGCCGCGGCCCACGCGTCGGTAGACGGCGAAGCCGTAGCGGCCGTCGTGCTCGACGAGCTGGGCGTGCGCGTGCTCCCGAACGCGGAACCGGCCGGGGCGGCCGCTGGCGGTCTCGACGACGGCTGCCTTCAACTCCCACGGCGTCCCGTCCCGTGGGTCGACGGCGTCGCGCCAGAACGTGTGAACGCCGTCGCGTTGGAGCCGCCACTTCTCGGCCATGCGCTTCTCGGCGAGCGTCCCATACCGATTCGCGCGCTTCGATTTCTTCGCACCCATCTTTATTCTGACCTCGGTGAAGCCACGCGTTCTCGTCGCGCGCGTCTTATATATAAACGGGGGCGGGGCCGGTAGCGTGGGGTGGTAGCCTCCAGAGGAGCCTTGGCGACGACAGCCACGACCCCGCGTTCATTATTGAGTGCGGCGGGGGGTGTGTGAACCTGAACGGGATTGAAACCCGACGCTGTCATGCGGTTTCTCCCTCGAAGAACTTCACGGCGTCAATATGCTCGCCGTCTTGGAATTCGCTGTATCTCTCAGACACCCAGCCAGCGCTTCTATCGACGTAGTTCGCGGTATCAGCGACTGAAACGCCGTCGTCTCGAAGCTTGATTGCGAAGGCGATGCGGTAGAGACGGTCACGTTCTTTCGGTGCCATGTCTTCCTCTTCGTCGCCACGCGACCACGACCACGCAGTCGGTTCCTTGTCGTCATACCGCCAGTCGGTCTCGGGGATTCCCTCGATGCTCTCGATTTCGCCCTTCCCGCGGCGGTTCTTCACGTCCTCGTAGAAGGTCGCGGTCTTGAGCCCGGATTTGTGAACGCAAACACCCATCTCGCGGATGAGGGGATGGACGTCCTTGCCGTCGTGACCGATCACGATGAGCGAGCCGCCGTACTTCCGGATTTTGTAGGCGAGCGGCCCCATCTTGGACTTAGTTTCATAGCCGCTGGACCCGCTTCCGCCGGCGCTACTGCTGGCTTCGTCGAAGATGAAGAGTTTCGGTGTCTGTGCGTTGTTCATCGGGTCGCCGTCCTGTTGGAGCCACTCTTCGAGTTCGCCGAAGTTCGAGAGCCACCCGCCACGGGGTTCGGCGTCGTCGAGCGTGGTCCCGTCTTCGTCGACGACGACCAAGTCGCCACTTTCGTCGGTGGCGAGGTCGCCCTTGGTGCTCCATGCGTCGGTTTCGCGGAGTGTGCGGATGTTCGAGGCGACGAGTGCCTGGCCGTCGTGCTCGCGTTTCCAGAGTTCGGCGAGGAGCAGCGCGAAGTTCGTCTTGCCGGTGCCGGGCTCGGCCCACTCGTAGAACATCGGCGCGGGCCCGGTCATGAAGGATTTGAGGGTCTCGATAGCCTTGAGGCCGGAGACGTCGGCGCGTTGATCAGTCTGGCCGGTGAGGTGCTTGAGCATCTGCATATCGCCGTCCTCCATCGCGTCACGGCCGCGCTCGGTCGCGGCGATGGAGACGATGTCCTGCACCTCGTCAAGATCGGCCCACCGACCCGGCATATCCTCGGTGTCCTCGGCGTCGGTCGGGTCGTAGTGATTCGAGAGGACGGCGAGGAACCGCGAGACCTTCGGGTCCTGCACGATCCCGCTGTATTCGTGGCCGAGAGCGTCGCGTGCGCCGTAGCCGTCGGCGTGCTCGCGGTACTGCGCGGGTGTGTAGAGGTCGTCACCGCTGTTGGCGTCGTCACTCATCGGGCTGGCCCTCGGTCTCGGCGTCGGTTTCGTCGTAGTTCATGTAGTCGTCGATGTCGGGGAGGTCGTCGGTTGCGGCGAGCTGGTTGAGGTCGCCGGTCGCGTCCTCCCAGGCGTCTTTCGCGGCTGTCTTGTCGAGCATCTGGCCGCGTTCGCGGGCTTCAGCGGCTTCGTTCGTGCTGGCTTCTTCGACGTCGACGGCCATCTTGCTCATTCGGTCGCGTGCGCGGTTGAGCGCGTGGGAGCGGTCGATGAGGTCGCCGTAGATGTCCTCGACGTACGTCTTCCAGGTGAACATCCGGTCGTCGTTCAGCTCGGGCATCGGGGTGCCCTCGACGTACAACTCGCCGAGGTCGTCGTTCCAGTCGAACTCCCGGACCTGCCACGCCGCGCCACCGTTCAGCGGCGTCGGAGCCCACCTGCCGATGGACTTCTCCGCCCAAATATCGGGTGGCACGTAGAACTTCTCCTGCGCTTTCCCCTCGTTTGCAGCGTGGGATTCGGCGTTACAGAGATAGACGACGACTTGGTTGCGGCGGCGAAGCCAGCGCGCAATCGCGTAGGCCGACGGCACCGTAATCGGGGTGAGCACGAGCGTCCCACCGAGGAGCGACCAGCCCCACGGCGGGACGTCCCAGCCTCCACTCGTGAACAGCCAGATCGTGCCCGCGACGCCACCGAGCGCGACAAGGAGGAGGACGACCGAGACGAGCTGGGAGTTCGTGCTCAGGAAGGTGAGCCGGTCCTTCCACCCGTCGAAGGTCGGCCGCATCGTTAGGCCACCTCCGGGCTGTTTCCGCCACGACGCATCACGTACCAGCCCATCGCAACGCAGGAGAAGAGCGCGAGTCCCGCGCCCCCGAGCCAGCCGACTTCAGCCGAGCCGGTGAGCCACGGGCCGGTGTTGTCGTTCGAGTAGATCGTCGGACACGACCCCGAAGCGATGCACGCGCCGGTCGTCACGGACACCGACGCCTGTCCGTCGACGCGGTCGGCGGGGAGTGAGACGGTTCGGGTTTCGCCGCGCTGGAGGATGACTTGGCGATAGGCGGCTTGTGCGACCCGTCCGGTGGACTCTGCGGACGCCGCCAACGTCGCGGACTTGTACTGGGCGGCTTGGAGGGTGACGTTCATCCGGCCATTCTCGTAGGTCCAGCCCTGAACGGAGAGGACGCCGTCGACGGCGACCGGGTGGCCACCCGTCGCCACCGGCGGCCCTGTGGCGGTCGTCGTGGTGGTGTTGTTCGCGGCCGCCGCGCTCCCGACGCCGACCGCGAGGGTCGAGAGGGCGAGCAGCACGAGGAGCAGACGCTTCATTTTGAGGAGCCGCCGCCGGAGTTGAACCGGCGCTGTGGCCGACCGCGGACGGCTTAGAGCGGATTGAGTCGAGACGCGATTGCGTCGAGGATGCTGTCGATGACGCCTTGGACCGCCGCGACGGCGGCGTCGACGGCCCCGCGGATCGCGCGATAGGCGGCATCAAGGAGGATCGCGTGCATATCCCACCACCCCGTCACGTCACCGACGGCGGTCGCCAACGCGACGAGCCCGGCGAACGCGAGGAGATAGGGGAGGACGGGCCGGAGGAGCACCTTCCAGGCGAAGTACAGCATCGCTAGTTGCTCCGGTTTTGGAGGTAGACGACGGCGAGGAGGGCGGCGACACCCAGGCCGGCGACGATCACCGGCGAGGAGCCACCCCCGCCCGTGCCGCCAGTCGGCCCACCCCCGCCGCCTCGTTGCGCGGCTTGCGTCTGGTTAAGCAACGCCTCCATCTTCTCGACGTACTGGGTGGCGTTCGAGGTTCGGTAGACGACGCGCTGCGCGTCGACGCTGTCGATTTGGCCGCCGTTCGTCGTCGTGATGTTCCCGACCGTGAACGTCCCCGTGAGCGGGATTTGCTCACCGTCAGTCGTCGCCAGGTACTCCGCGCCCGGAATCGCCGAGGCGTTATAGGTCGTGTGCGCCTGCCACGAGCCGTTCGGAGCCTGATTCGCAAGGATCAGCCCGTAATCGGTCGTGTTGTTCGCGCCGTGCGTCACCTCCATCGTCCCGAGCCCATCCAGAGTCGGCGTCGAAAGCCCGAGACCGGAGAGCGCCGCGGTCGCCCGGTAGAGCGATGCGTTCTCGCCCGCGTCAGGGCTCATCCGGTAGAGGTCGGTCGTCCGCGACGTGATCGCGCTCGGGCTAATTGAGTCGTTCTGAAGCGCCCCCCACATCCCGTCGATCCAATTGTAGGAGGTACTAATCTGATTGCTGGAGATCGTCTGAATCCGCTCCCCTGTCGACACGTACCATTGCGTTGGCAGCAATGCAGTATCCCCAACAGTCAGATTATGGAGCAGAATTTGACGCGTTCCGGACGTCCCCATCGGAGTATATCGGTAAACGTCCAACGTATTTGTGTCAGGCCCGATAAATTGATGTTTAGCAATTGCTTGCTGAACACTGATTTTTGTACCATTAGCGAGAGTTACGTTAACGTCCTTAATCTCAAGATTAGCCGGTTCGAAATATGTAGGATCGTTAGTCCTTAGCTTCTCAAGGGTGGGCGAGACGAATGAGCCTGATATCTTCTCCTCAGCCGCTCGCGCGTCTAATGTCTGCCACGTATCTATCTGAGTGTTCCACGACTGAATTAGATTCGCCTGTTTAACACTCCAATAGTCTTTAATCGCCTGTCTCGCGGCCGCTCGCGCCTCAACCTTACTACGATTAGCCGCCGCCGTATTTGCCCAGTAATTCGCGACCGCAGTCTCAGCGGCCATCCAAGCAGCCGACCGACTATCGTTCAGATAATTGTTAAAGACGGTTTGCGTCGTCTCGAACTGTGTGCGCTGCGCTTGCGCGGCAATCTCGAGGTCGGCCTTCGTGACGTTTGCGTCCGCGTTCGCCGTGTCCTCGACTTGCTGGGCGGTCGTCCAGCTCGTGCAGGTCGACTGCACGGCGGGCCCGGCCATACCGAGCGTGGCGAACGCCGCGGCACTCCCGAGCGCCGAGCAGGTCGTCGAGTCGGAGACGCCGAGCGCGGGCTGGCCTCCTGGGTCGCCGGTCGCGCCCGCAACGGGGGCGGCGACCATCGAGGAGACGAGCGCGACGGCGAGGAGGACGCGCCCGACGCGACCGATAGTGGACGTCACGAGCGACCACCCCGATAGTGGTCAGCGACAGCAACGACCCCGAAGAGCGCGACGAGTCCAACCGCGAGCGCGGGGAGCACCCCCGAGAGCGTGCCCGCACCGCCGTCGGCCGCCGCGCACGCAACAAGTGCCTGCATCGGTTAGCCCTCCCAGGAGAGCAGCGGCCCGAAGCCCGCCTGCACCAGGGCGACGACGAGCGTGATGGAGTTGTAGTCGGCCATCACGTTCTGCACGGCGGGGACGATCGCGTAGACGGGGACGATGCCGAGCGCGACGACGATCGCGGCGATATGGTAGGGCTCCATATCGTCGATATCCCAGTCGCCCGCCCAGAAGTTCGCCACGACGATCCAGCCGACGCCACCGAGCGCCAGCAGCGTCGCGTACGTCACTTCCGCACCTGAGCCGGACCAGATGACGGTTGTGAAGTCGAAGCCGCCGAAGAGCTTCAGTTTGATTGTGTATGCGTCGAGACTCATCGGGCCGAAGAACCCGACGAGCGCCATGCCGACGATGTCGATTAGGTCGAGGTTGTTACGAGCCATCACCGGTTCGTCTCCCCCCGAACATATACCAAAAAGAAATACCGCCGTAGACGCCTCGACACCGCGTCTTAGTTCTCCAAGAAGTACGACGCAGATTCCGCTATAGACTCGAAACCACCCCGAAATCCCCCAAACTGTTTTTCGCTTATGTCGGGGGTGTCTTGAGAAGTACGACATGCGAATCGAGCGAAACGAGAACCACCACTCGTACCGATGTTGGCTCACCCCCGCAGAGTACGAACGCCTTGAGGCTGCCGCGAGCTCCTACCGAGACGCGCTCATAATTCGCCTCGGTGGCGAGGTTGGCCTGCGGAGCTTCGAGATACCGCAAGTACGCCCCGCTGACGTCCACCACGTCGACGGCGTCGCTCGCCTCCGCGTTCGCGAGGGGAAGGACACGACGGGCTCAGGCGGGAAGCCACGCGACGCCTACCTACCCGACAGTGTCGAGTCCGATCTTCTGCGCTACGCGAACGTCGAGGGCATCGAGCGCGACGAGTCCATCGTCGACCTCACACCGCGCTCGGTGCAGCGCGTCGTCTCCCGGACCGCCGAGCGCGTCGGCGACGAGATCGGTGATGAGGACTGGCAGAAAGTTTCGAGCCACGACCTCCGTCGCTACTACGCCCAGACGCTCCTCGTCAGGAAGTCAATGAACCCCCGCGTCGTCATGGACGTCGGCGGGTGGTCGTCGTTCTCAGCTATCGAGCCGTATCTGAACGCACCCACAGACGAAGTCATCAATGAAGAGTTTGCTGAGGCGGGGCTCTAGTCCAGTTGAGGGGTGAATAAATCCGACTGGCTGAGGAGGTTTATCGTATTATTCACCTCTCGGTATAGTGATCGACGACACCGAGGAGCCCTTCGGTGAGCACAATCTTCGAGCCTTACTGAACATGTTATAGAGTTCTATTGTCTAATTCCTCAACAACATATATACCGATAGGAAATGAATGTGTCAGCTAATGTCTCAATCCCAGTCTATGAAGGCTCTAGCAGAGGAGTTGTTGCTAGAACGGGACACCGATCAAGAAGTCGCTGAGCTTGTTCACCGAGAATTTGAGGGGAATCCAGACGCCGAGTGGGTTGCGCTCGGTCAAGAGGAGAACAACTACTCTATCGTTGAGAATCAGCAGTCAGAGGCGATGGCCGCACTTACTGAACTACTGACAAACAGTAACGATGCAGTCACGCTCAAGAACTTCTACCAACGATATGGTGATAGTTACAGTGGTGACGAGTTTGAGAACACCCACGAAGCAGCGGAAGAGCTCGTTGACGAGGACGACGCGGAAATTACACTTACTGCACGAGGTGAGCCAAATGGCCCCTTCTCCCTCTCAATCTATGACAACGGAACGGGACAGCCCCGTGAGCGGTTTGAATCAACGTTCCTCAACGTTCTCACTCCTGGCAAACTTAAACAGGAGTTCAACTTTCTTCAAGGCCGCTACGGAATGGGTTCAACCGGAGTGCTCCCATTCTGTGGTGACCGTGGCTTCAAACTCATAATTTCTGCCTCCTACGATGAACCGGAAAAGTGGGCATGGAGTCTCGTGAGGAAAAACCGTGACCGAACACGGTATGAGTACCTCATTATTGACGACGAAGTCCCTACCTTCGAAGGCCCAATCAACGACAAGACATACGGGTCATTCGTCAAGTGCTTTGAGTACCAGAGCGAAATAAAAAGCGAGATCAACCAGTATTTCCGCCGTCGTCTAGAGCGATACCTCGTTCAATCACCGCTCCCTATCAAACTGGCTGATGAACGATACGACGGTTACGGAGGAGTATACACCAAAGGCCTACTCCCACGTCTCCAAGACAACCGCAAGTTCATACAGGATGTCGATGAGATTGAGTATACCTTCGACAACGACATTCTGGGCACCAAGACGATACATATCTACCTGATGAAAGCGGACGACATCATTAGCGAAGAGGGACTCTCGGAATATGGAAAAGTCAACTTCGTCCGCGGTCGAAAGCACGAGAAACAGGCAATCCTATTCACGCTTAACGGACAAACGCACGGGGACCAAGGACAGACTTTCCTCAAGCGCCGCTGCAACTTCAATCGGGTCGCGAAAGACGCCCTCGTCGTTATTGACTTCTCCGACATCAATGACGCCGATATCGTTGACTTGTTCAAACCGTCCCGCGACCGCCTCCAATCTAAAGAACCAGCACAAGTTCTGAAAGAAGAGTTGGAGGAGGTTGTTAGTGAAAACGAGATGCTGCGGAAGGAGGAGCAGCGCCGTCGGAACCGGATGGCGAAGGAGGATACTGAGGAGTTAGAGGACGACATCCTCGAAGAAATTCTGTCGAAAAACCCCGCTCTCAAAGGATACCTTAAGGCCGGGCAGAAGCAGCCAACTATCGACACGGAAGGTGAGAAAGACTTGGAGTATGAGGGGCAGTTCTACCCCGACCACTTCGAGATCGTCAAGAAGTACACCTCACGAACGAACTACGATCTGTGGGAGGGTGCAGACGGACAGTACACAAAGCGCATCCCGGAGAACCAAGAGTCGAAGCAGCGGTTTGAGCTAAACGCCGAGGATGACTATCTAACACGAAATACTGAACCCGGTGAAATCAAGCCGTCACTCCCGAATATCGTCAAATCTGTCCGTCTCAAGGATGGTATTCTTACGCTGACTCTAGAACCACCTGAGGGTGCAGTCGTTGGCCACACAATGCCACTCCAACTTACGGTTGAACCGGCACAGACAGGGGATGGGACACTCACGCGAACAATCCAGATCGAGATTACGGAGCCCGTTGAGAAGGAGGAAAAGAAACCACCACAGGAGGAAAAGCAGCCGAACACACAAGGGTTCGATTTCCCGGACGCGTACTGGGTTGAGAAAGAAGAATGGGACGAGCACGATTTCGATGAGCAGTCTATCGTCTCGGTAGAGCCAACCCATGAGGGAGAGATGGTGCTGTTCATCAATCGAGACTCAGCACCTCTAGTCAACTTCATTCGTCGGCACAATCTCCGAGAATCGGGAAAGGAGTTCGTTCAGCGGACGTACAAGCTCGGCATTATCTTCTACTCTATCGGGCAATATCTGGAGCTAGAAAATGAGTATGGCGACGACCCAGCATGGGAAGAAGTTGACCTCTCGACAGTTATTGAAACTACTATGAAAGGGGTTGCACAGTCTCTTCTTGAACAAACGGTTAGCGACGATCAACTCGACAAGTACACCATCTAACTCGGAAATCCAGTGAGCAAAGATAAAATAACCTCGACGAGCGATAAAGACCCAAAGCAAATGTCTCGCAGGACTCTTATCGACAAACTACAATATCCGGAGGTTGATCGGACACCAGCGAATGTTATCCGGCAGGGAGACGCCCGTGACATCCCGATTCCGGATGACTCGGTTGATCTCATCGCCACTTCTCCCCCGTACTATCAGAAGCGCGACTATGGCCACGAAGACCAAATCGGGCAAGAAAACTCGGTGGACAAGTTCGTCAGCGTTCTCATGGATGCATTTGAGGAGTGGGAGCGTGTGCTGCGTGATACAGGTACAATTCTGCTCGACATCGGGGACACCTATCGTCGCAAGTCACGGTTAGGTGTCCCGTGGAAAGTCGCAGAGGCTGCCCGTGAGCGCGGATGGCTAGTTCGAAGCGAGATCGTCTGGAAGAAGCCGAACGGTGTTCCCAATCCGAGCGACGACCGTTTCACTAACCGTCACGAGTACATCTTCCATTTCACACCACGGAATAACTATTACTTCGACAAGTTTGGATATAAGAACATCTACGACGACCCAATTGATGTATGGGAAATCGCCCACGATAGGAACGAATCCCATCTCGCCCCGTTCCCCGAGGAGTTGGCTGAACGATGTCTCGTTGCTGGTTGCCCACCTGCAGTCTGCACCGAATGTGGGCAGCCGAAGCACCGACAGGTAGAGAAAGCTCTACGGCAACTTAACGAAGAGCGTGAGCAGGCTCGCCGAGCGATGGAGAAGTTCAACGACTCTGATTTGGAGGAGAAACACCTCAAAGCAATCCAAGCGACCGGTATCTCGGATGCTGGGAAGGGAAGGGAAATTCAGCAGGTCGACAATTCGGAGGACGTGAAAAAGCTCGCAAAAGAGGCGAAAGATGTCCTTGGTGGTTACTTCCGAGAATTCACATTCCCAGTGAAAACGACAGCAGGGTGGGAGGGTTGTGCTTGTGACGCTGATACGATGCCAGGAGTTGTTCTCGATCCGTTCGCTGGTTCGGGGACAGTGATTGAAGTGGCTGAAAGTATGGGATTGAGCGGTGTCGGGATTGACTTAAATCCGTCTGAGAATCTTCGACTATACTCGGACTCTGATTTCTTGAAAGGCGAGAAACGGGTTATCGAGTAGCTCGCTGACTCGGGATATTATGCCGAAGTGGTCGATTGTGAGCGTGAATAGTCTAGTGGACTCAACAGCATGGACCAGATCATTTATACATCTAAACGCTCCGAAATAATTCGGTTCGGGGACGTGATGGGCGGCAGCATGGGCGGCATGGAACCCCTTCCCATTTCATCGATAATACCCAACGGTACGGTCTTTCCGAGAGCTAACGGGCTTAATTTCAGCATGGGCGGCATGGGCGGCATGGACAACATTAATGCCGCCGAGACGGCAAGAGAAAACCATGCCCCGCGATGCTCAGGAGAAGATGGATAAGCTGGAGCGGGAGAGCCACGACGAGTACGTCGCGATGGGCGACGTACAGGTCGGCGACGAAGACGACTAATTTCGCGTTCTTGACCCGGTTAATCGTCACCTTGAGCTCCGGCTTTAGGAGCGGCTTCTGAACAGCTGGACGAAGTGGTCTAACCAAATCGTGTACAGCGGGTCTTTCTCCCATAGTTGATCCAGTCGACGCGCCCCCGCTGACCGGAGGAATTCCTTCGACTCTCGGATTGTTTCTTCAATGCCCTGCCCCGGCCAGTCGCTAACGGTTACCCCGTTCTCTTCGAGCAGGTATTGGAGTGTGAGCATGGAGGTCCGATGGTTTGCATCCGGGAAGAATTGCTTTCCTGCGAGGGCGTGCACCCAGAGTGCGCACTGTGAGTAGAGGTGTTCGTCTTCGGGGAGACCTCGAATTACGCGTCGAAGGTCGCTATTCCGGACGTTCTCTATCTTTCGGCGGGTCATTCGTGGAGACGGATGATTCGTGATGTACGTGTGCTCTGGGTTTCGGAAGAAACTCCGATTCCGCCATTTGATGTCTTCTGCGGAGAGAACGGTAGAGTCTGTGATTTTCGGCATCTATCCAAGGATGTGGTCGGAGCGCCGTGCGTCCGGCACAGGCATGAAAGGTGTCTGAGCTATCATCATTTCTCTACGGTATCCCACATCTCGAGGTCGTCGCGCATCTGGATGTTGCCGTCATCGTCTTCCACCCAGTAGACAAACTCCCCCTCCTCGAAGCGATAGGCGAGATCAACCACTTCGTAATGGCCATCGTCGTAGTAG
Organism: Halarchaeum rubridurum; assembly: GCF_014647115.1. GTDB lineage: Archaea > Halobacteriota > Halobacteria > Halobacteriales > Halobacteriaceae > Halarchaeum > Halarchaeum rubridurum. Next base: position 189,523 of record NZ_BMOO01000004.1, on the reverse strand, counting down.
GGCTCCACGGTGTCGCCGACCTGCTTCGTGACGTACTTCGCGAACTCGCTTCGAAGCTGCTCCTTCCATCCCCGGGACATGCGCGTGTCGTTCCCGCCGGGGTGGAACACCTCACGCTCGGGGTCTTGACTATCGCCTTCGACGGTCTCCCACCTCTGCAGTCCCTCGTGAGTTACTGGACCACCGCGTAGACTGTCGGTTTGCCGCAACCAGTAGACAAAGACCTCTTTTTCGACCCGGTAGGCGAAGTCGACGACCTCGTACTCTTCTCGACTACCAGGGCGCTTGACTACGTCCCCGACGCTCTTCCCGCTGTACTGTTGGAGTTTCTCACGAAGATCGTGCTTTCGCTGAGGGGCGAATCGCTTGTGCATGGTTAGGTATGGAGGACGTGTCCGGGTCGTTGTGCACTCGGCTCAGGAATCAGTAGGTCGGCGCGCACTTCGCCGTCGAGATAGAGCCGCCCCCAGACGGTGAGCTGGTAGACGTCGTAGTCGTCGTCGAGGGGCGCGACGTACTCGGCCTGACTGAGTACGCGAAGCCGCTCGCGAACACGTCGTGTCGTCGTGGGAGCTCGGATGGCGCGCGCGATCTCGCTCGGCGTCGCGAGGTCGTGGTCGCGTAGGTACTCGAGGACGTCCTCGTCGGCCTTCTCGACCCAGCGCGCGTGCATCCGAACTGGCATCGATCTATACCCGCTCGTCGGCGCTGATGTCGTTTTCGCCGTTCCCGTTCATCTCGTCGATATACATGCCGGCCGCGACGTCGTACTCTTCGCTGAGGTATGCCTGTCCACGGTCGGTAATTGCCCATAGTGCATTATCGGGGTGGACGCGCTGTAGGAGGCCCGCGTCGGTGAGTTTTCCACAGCGACGGCGGATATAGTCAAGATTGTAGTCTTTCTGCGGGAGGCGGTCGTTGATATCGCGCGCATTTATCGGCTCCTCGCCGCTTTCAGCCGCGTCAGATGCGATTTCGAGGATGCGGTCGTCAAGGAGGTTCTGCCATTCAGCACGATGTCGCATTACAACGACTCACACCGCTACCCTCAAAACCAGACGGGACTACTGCATTATAAAATCGCTTTCCGACTTCTAAGGTAGCACACCAAAATTATAAGTGGCAATACTGTTTTGAATGTAGTACGGAACTATCCACGTGCCGATGGCTGTCTGCTATCGGAGTACGGGCCGGCGCTGCAACGCCGACCCGAAAAGGATGGTTTCGTAGACAGACCATGTCCGAAACCACCGATGCGGGCCCTAACGCCCGCAACGACAGTAACGAACCGCCCGCTGATAAATACGGTCACCTGACGGCGTTCCAGCGCGACCTACTGCACGTTCTCAATCAGCGCGGGCCGTCGAAGGGACTCGCGCTGAAGGACTACCTCGAAGGGTACTGCTACGACGTCGTCCACCACGGCCGGCTGTACCCGAACCTGAACGACCTCGTCGAGGAGGGGCTCGTCTCGAAGTCCGAGCGGGACAAGCGGACGAACGAATACGCGCTCACCGACGCCGGCGAGCAGGCGCTCGCGGCTCGCAAGGCGTGGACGACGTCGTGTACGGAGGCGGGCGCATGAGCGACGCCGAGCACGCCCCCACGCCGCCCAAGCAAGCAGGGCAGCGGAAGGAATCCGTGTGCGCCGAAGTCGCCGAAACAGTCCACCGCGCCTACCGGCAGTTGACGGTACAACCCGTCGATGGTGAGGACGCGATCAACGACCTCCAAGACGCGATCACCCAGTTAGAGGAGGACCTATGACCCGCGACCTCGACTCACTCGATCCCGAGACTGGCGTTGAGATGTACCTGGAGGCACGGCGCGACGAAATCAGCGCCGACACCCTCCAATCACACCGCTACCGACTCGATGCGTTCATCCAGTGGTGCGAGGAGAACGACATCGAGAACCTGAACGAACTCGGTGGCCGCGATCTCTACGAGTACCGCATCTGGCGACGCGAGGGGAACGGCGGAAACCGAGAGCCTATCGCCGCCGTCACTCTGCGCGGCCAGCTCTCGACGCTCCGCGCGTTCCTCCGATTCGCCGCCGACGTCGACGCCGTTCCGAGCACACTCCGCGAGAAAGTCCCGCTTCCAACCGTGAGCGGCGGTGAGGACGTCTCCGAAACGACGCTCAAACCTGAGCGCGCCGAGGACATCCTCGACTATCTCGAACGCTACGAGTACGCCAGCCGCAACCACGTCACCCTCCTGTTGATGTGGCACACCGGCGCGCGCATCGGCGCACTCCGCGGGCTGAACCTCGCCGACGTCTCCCTTGACGGGAACGACCCCGGCCTCCAATTCGTTCACCGGCCGGGCGAAGACTGCCCGCTCAAGAACAAGGAGAAGGGCGAACGCTGGAACGCGATCAGTCCGCGCGTCGCCCGTACGCTCCGCGACTACGTCAACGGCCCCCGCAACGACGTCGTCGACGAGTACGGCAACGAGCCACTCCTGACGACTTGCTACGGCCGCCCCCACACCAGCACACTCCGCGACACGCTGTACACCATCACGCGGCCGTGCTGGCGGAACTGTCCCTGTCCGCACGACCGTGACCCCGCAGAGTGCGAAGCGACGGACGCGGCTCGCGCGAGCAACTGCCCGTCAAGTCGCTCCCCGCACGACGTTCGGAGCGGCCGCGTCACCGCCTACCGACGTGAGGACGTTCCCCGCCGGATCGTCTCAGATCGCCTCGACGCCAGCGAGGGAATCCTCGACAAACACTACGACCGGCGAAGCGCCCGCGAGAAATCCGAACAGCGCCGCAACTACCTTCCCGACCTCTAACGATGGCTGGAACACCGACACTCACGACCCTGCGAACCGCGCAGTCACCATCCGCCAGGGCCCATCCCAGTATTCGCCGTTCTCCGGCCGGCGTCACGTCTCGACGCCAAGGCAGCAGTGCGTTTCGCCGTCGAGCGACGGGAGGATCTACGTGCCGCCGTCCCCCGCGTTCGTCACTCCTCGTCGCTGTCCTCGTCGGCGTTCTCCGCGAACCCCTTGTACGTCTCGCTCGGCTCCTCGTTGCTGAACGGGGAGCCCTCGCTTTCGTCGTCTCCGTCGTCAGACATACCTGCGGTTCGTACGCGCGGCACCGTATACGTTCCCCCTATATCGGGTGGGTAACGACCGCGCTGAAGACGATCCAGACGATCGAGCCACCCTCGATGGCGTAGACGTAGTTGAGCCGGTAGGCCTGCTGCGACGCCGAGCGTTTCGCGTCGCGGATCGCCGCGGGGTAGATGGTCCCGACGGCGTGGTCGAAGTAGTCGTCGGCGTCGATGCCGTCCTCGACGAACTCCTCGAAGCTGTCCGCGTTCATGCCGGCGCCGACCGGTGCGCCGCGAAGAAGCCCGAAACACCACACGGACGCGCCGATCAGTCCGAGGACGCCGATGGCTGTGTAGACGAGGAGGAGCCCGGACGGGCGCGTCCGGTAGAGGCCCGCGGCGATGATCGTCAGGATGACGGCGTTGAGCCTGATGACTTGGTAGGCGCGCGTGTTCAGTTCTTCGAGGGTGTCCAAGTGGTTCCCGAGGACGAACCGCGCGTCCTCCAGTACGTCGCCGTCGCCGTTCATCGTGTGCGCTGGGCTACACGGCGAGCGCTCTTGAATGACGGTGTCGGCTCACCCTCTCCTTTCCCGGCCCGTTCCTTCTTTACTCGCGCGCTCCTCCCGTTCTCCATGGTCGATGCACCGCCGATAGACGAGTCGCACATCGGCGAGACGCCCCTGTTGCGGGTCGAGCACCCCGGCGTGCCCTGCGAGGTGTACGCGAAGCCGGAGTGGTACAACCTCCACGCGCAACCGTACGGCGGCGGGTCGGTGAAGAGCCGGATCGCGCGCTCGATGCTGGACGCCGCGGTCGCGGCGGGCGACCTCGACGACGGGACGCTCGTGGTCGAGCCCTCCTCGGGGAACACGGGGACGGCGCTGGCGCGCCTCGGCGTCGCGCGCGGCTACGACGTCGAGATCGTGATGCCGGACGAAGCGCCCGTGGAGAAGGCCGAGGCGATTCGGACGGCGGGGGGGACGGTGACGTACGCGCCGGATTACGAGGCGATGCTCGACCTCGCGGACCGACGCGTGCGCGAGGCGGACGCCTACATGCCGGACCAGTACGCGAACCCGGCGAACCCGGGCGTCCACGAGCGGACGACGGGCCCGGAGGTCGGCGCGCAGACGGACGGGCGCGTCACGCACTTCGTCGCGGGCGCGGGGTCGGGCGGCACCGTCACGGGCGTCGGGCGGGCGCTCCGCGAGCGCGGCGACGTCACGGTCGTCGGCTACGAACCCGCGGAGCCGCGCCACGGCATCGACGGCCTCAAATACGTCCGTGGGTCGCGCTACCACGAGCCGGAGATATACGCGCCGGACGAACTCGACGACGTGCTCTCGGTCCCGACGGCGGACGCGTACTACGAGGCGCGTCGCCTCCGCGAACGCTACGCCGGACGCGACCCGACGATCCACGACGCCGGGCAGTACGACGACGCGCTCGTCCGCGACCACCTCCGCGTCGACGGCGAGTTCCTCGTCGGGGCGTCCTCCGGGGGTGCGCTCGCCGCGGTGACGCGCCTCGCCGACCGCGGCGACCTCGATTCCGACGACGTCGTCGTCGTGCCGTTCCCCGACCGGGGTGACCGCTACGCGCACATCCCGCTCTGGGACGACTACCTCTGAGGGCCGCCCGACCCCCGTCGTTTTTCCGGGTCGCCACGAAAGCGGGGCGTGATGGCCGCCCTCCCCGCCCCGCTCGTCGACCACCCCGACACCGACACTCGCCCGCTCGCCGACCGCCACGCCTCGTCCGTCCGCCCGTGAGCGACCCCGACACCGACGCTCGGGCGACCGCGCGACACACCGCGTCGCTCCTCGTCGTCGTCGCCGCGAACTGCTACCCGCTCGCGGGCGTCCTCGCCTTCGGCTGGGACCTCCTCACGGTGCTCGTCCTCTACTGGGTCGAGATGGGCGTCGCCGCGCTCTGGGGCGTGCCGCGGGCGCTGCTCGCGGTGCCGTTCGACCGCTCGGTGCGCACGAACACCCTCCCACTCGCCGGTTTGCGCGAGAAGCGCGGTGGGTGGACGTATCGGGGTCACACGTTCTACGTTCGTAACGTTCCGACGGCGCTCCTCCAACTCTCGATGCTCGGGGTCGTCTGGGTCGGTATCGGCCTCTTCTTCGCCGCCACGCTCGACCTGTGGAACGCCCTCGGCGACGCGCGCTGGCTCACCGTCGCCGCGGGCGCGCTCGCCATCACCGTCGCGCACGGCGTCTCCTTCGCCCGCGAGTACGTCGGCGAGCGCGAGTACGAACATACCTCGCCGCGCATGGCGATCTCCCACACCGGCCAGCAGACCGTCTTCGTGCTCCTGCTCGCCGTCCCGGTCGCCGCGAGCGAGTCGTTCCGGACGGGCGGCCTCGTGGTCGTCGTCGGCGTCGTCGCCGCGAAACTCCTCGCGGAGACGTACCGCCGCGTGAGCGACGACGAACCCGGCGACGGCGTCCTCGCAGCCGTCTTCGGCGACCGGGACACGACCGTCGACGCCCCGACCGTGCCGGTACCGGAGGGCGACCCGGACGCCGTCCGCACGCCGGATTCGCGCGCCGTCCGCATCGAGTGCGCCTGCCGGGGACTGGCGACGCTCGTCAGCCGCCCCGCGTTCCTCTGTGCGATCGCCACCGTCTTCCTCGCGGTCGTCCTCCGCTCGCCGCTCGCGCTCCTCCCCGCCTCGCTGCTCCTCGCCGGCGTTTGTCTCGGTGCCGCGGGCCGCTACCTCCAGCTCGGGACGATGGCGTATCACCGCTACGGCGACGCGCTCGTCGGCCACGACCGCCTGCTCGAGGAACCGCAGTGGCGCGCGCCGCTCGCCGCCTGCGAGGGGTTGATACCCCGCCGCCTCGTCGACCGGGTGGCCGACACCGCGCTCGTCGAACTCGACTGGCGCGAGCCGAACGAGGGGTACTGGCCGGACGCCGCGTACGACCCGGAGCGGACGCGTGCGACCGTCGGCCCGTTCGCGGACTTCGCCGCCGCCGTCCTCGCGCTCGACCTCCCCGTGCGTCCCGCGGACCGCCCCGAACCGAACCGGACGGTGGCGTACGCGGCGCTCGCGTTCGTCGCCGCCTTCGCGTGCGTCCCCGCGCTCGCGTGGCACGTCAGCCGCGACCCGGCCGTCATCGTCGTCGCGTTCCTCTCGCTCACCGTCGTCGGGCCGTTCGTCGTCGTCGCCGTCTACTACCTCTGAGGGCCCCCACGCTTCGCCCACCGACACCCGTTTTGCCCTCGCGCGCCACGTTCACCCATGGCCGGTCTCGACCTCGACCCCACGCAGCTCGACCGGTACTCCCGCCACATCATCATGGACGACGTCGGCCCGGAGGGCCAGGCCGCCCTCCTCGACGCCGACGTCCTCGTGGTCGGCGCGGGCGGCCTCGGCTCGCCCGTCATCGAGTACCTCGCCGCGGCCGGCGTCGGCACGCTCGCCGTCGTCGACGACGACACCGTCGAGCGCTCGAACCTCCAGCGTCAGATACTCCACCGCGACGCGGACGTCGGCACCCCGAAGGTCGACTCCGCGCGCCGCTACGTCACGGACCTGAACCCCGACGTCAACTTCGAGGGCCACGCGGTCCGCCTGACGCGCGAGAACGCCCGCGACCTCCTCAGTGACCGGGACTTCGTCGTCGACTGCACCGACAACTTCGGGACGCGCTACCTCGTCAACGACGCCTGCGTGCTCGCCGGCGTCCCGTTCAGCCACGGCGCGATATACAAGTTCGAGGGCCAAGCGCTCACCGTCACCCCCGACGGCCCCTGCTACCGGTGCGTCTTCCCCGAGGCCCCCGAGGAGGGGACCGTCCCGGATTGTGCGACCGCGGGCGTCCTCGGCGTGCTCCCCGGAACGATGGGGTGTTTGCAGGCCACCGAAGCCGTCAAGTCGATTCTCGGCGTCGGCGACCTCCTCACTGGGAGAATGCTCCACTACGACGCCGCGAGCGTCGGCTTCGAGGAGGTCCCCATCGCCCGCGACCCCGATTGCCCGGTCTGCGGCGACGACCCAATCGAGAGCGTCGAGGACGTCGAGTACACGGGCGGCTGCACGGTCGCCTGACCCTCCACCCGCGACTTCTTCACCGAAGCCGGGACGACCCCCGGCGTATGCCCGCGCCCTGACGACCGCCCGCGCACGCCCCGCGAAACCGGCGGCGCGACGTGCGCGACGACCCCCTCTCCCCGTGCCGCCTGTTCGCCACGTCGAGCGCCCGCGCTACCGGAGCTCCTCCGAGACCTTCCTGACGAGGCCGTCGATTATCTCCGGCGTCGTCGGGTGGAAGGCCCGGTCCGGGACGTCCCGGACGTCCATTCCCGCCTCGACGAGCACCTGCAGGGTCTTCGCCATCACGTCCGCCTCGTAGTGCCAGCCGTGGTAGCCGAGCACGGTGCCGTCGTTCGCGTCGACGACGAGTTCCGCCCGGCCGCGCGCGGCGTTCTTCGTCCGAAAGACGCCGTCGTCGCTCGCCTTCCGCGACGCCGTCAGCACGTCGTGGCCCGCATTCTCCGCCTCGCCGGGCGTCATCCCGACGGTGACGTACGGGTAGACGCCCGCCGCCGCGAAGACCACGCGGTGCGTGGTCGGGTCGTACGTCTCCAGTGCCTCGTCGCGCCAGTCCGCGAGGACGTTGCGCGCCGCGACCGCGCCCTCCTCTTTTGCGGTGTGGAGGAGTTCGCGCGCGCCGACGACGTCGCCCGCGGCGAACACCGTCGGGTCGTCGCGCGCCCGGAGCGTCCCCGGGTCGACCCATCCCGCGTCCGGCTCGACTCGCGTCGCCTCGAAACCGAGGCCCTCGACCGTCGGGACGCGACCGGTGAAGCAGAACAGCCGGTCGGCCTCGACCGTCTCGACGCCGTCCGCCCGCTCGACGGTCAGTCGAACGCCCCCGTCGGCCGTCGGTTCGACGCGTCGCTCGTCGGCGTTCGTCAGCACGTCGACGCCGAACTCCTCGCGGTAGCACTCGACGATGCCGTCGCCGACCTTGGGGGCCGCCCGGTCGAGCGGCCGCGCGTCGTGCTCGATCACCGTCAGGTCCGTCCCGCCCGCCTCCGCGAGATACGGCACGAGTTCGAGGCCGACCGCGCCGAAGCCGAGGACGACGCCCGAGTCGGGCAACGAGGTCGCGTCGAGGACGTCCGCCGAGTCCATCACGTCTACGTCGTCGATGCCGGGGAGGTCGGGTGTTCGCGGCGTCGAGCCGGTTGCCACGACCACGTAGTCGGGCTCGTAGCGCTCGTCGCCGACCGCGACCACGCCGTCGTCGACGAACCGCGCGGTCTCGTGGTGGAACGTCACGTTTTCGCGCTCGGCGAGGTCGTGGACGGCGTCGCGGCGGTGGCGCGCGAACGACGCTGTGTGGTCGTCCTTGCGCGCGACGACCCGCTCCAAGTCGACGTTGACGTCGGCGTCGAGCCGCGGGTCCGAGCGGGCCTGATGGCCGTGGTGGGCGGCGCTCAACACCTCCTTCGAGGGCATACAGCCCCGGAGGATGCAGAGCCCGCCGCCCGGCTCACCGTCGTCGACGAGCGTCACTTCGACGTCGGCGTCCGCGAGGACCTCCGCGGCGGCGACGCCCGCGCTCCCGTACGCACCGATGACGAGGACGTGCATACGGTCGTCTACGCGCGGCGGTGAGGAAAAGCGAGGGGGCCGTCAGCGTGCGATGTCGTCGCCCGAGCGGTCGAGGACGCCCTCGACCTCCGCGGGCGTGACGAGCGCGGTGTCGCCCGGGATGGTGCGCTTGAGCGCCGCGGTCGCGGCCGCGTACTCCAGTGCGGCGGGGACGCCGTCGCCCCGGAGCCGCCGCGCGAGGAAGCCACCGACGAAGGCGTCGCCCGTCCCCACGGCGTCGTGCGTGTCGGCCTCGAACGCCGGCTGTTCGACCACGTCGCCCGCGTGCCACGCGAGCGCGCCCTCGGCGCCCCGTGTCACGACGACGGTCTCGAACCCCCACTCCTCGGCGAGGTCGCGCGCCACGCGCTCGGCGTCCCCGTCGAGCCCGAGGACGGTCCGGGCGTCGCGGACCGCCGTCACGAGCACGTCGATGTCGGGAAAGAGCGATTCGAGGACCGGGCGCGCCTCCGCGGGACTCCAGAGCTTCGAGCGGTAGTTCACGTCGAAGACGGTCGTCGTGTCGGCCTCCCGCGCGAGCGCGAGCAGGGCCGCCGTCGTCTCCTCGAGGGTGTCGGAGAGCGCGGGCGTGATGCCCGACGTGTAGAACGCGTCCGCGCTCTCGATTCGTTCCGTGGGGAGCTCCGCGGGCGTCGCCGTCGTCACCGCCGCGTCCGCCCGGTCGTAGATGACGTTCGTCGGGCGCGGCGTTGAGGCCTGCTCGAGGTAGTAGGTGCCCTGTCGGCCCTCGTCGCTCCAGACGACGTCCGCCTCGGCTCCTTGGGACTCGACGGTCGCCGTCACCTTCCGCCCGAGCGCGCTGTCGGGCAGTTTCGAGAGCCACGCGGTGTCGAGACCGAGCCGACCGGCGTTCACGGCGACGTTGCTCTCCGCGCCCGCCGCGCGGAACTCCAGTTCGGACGCGCGCTCGATGCGCTCCTGTCCGGGCGGGCTGAGACGCAGCATCGTCTCGCCGAACGTCACGAGGTCGCTCATGTCTCGGCCGACGACGCCGCCCCAAATCAATCCGCGGGATTCCCCGCCCACTCATACGCCCCTCGCCCCTATCGGTGACCAATGTTCGCACGAGATACCGACGACTTCTCGCCGAGCGAGCGCGAGCGCATCGTCAAGACGGCCGTCAGCCCCCGCCCGGTCGCGTGGGTCGGGACGCGCGACGCCGCGGGGACCGACAACCTCGCCCCGTTCAGCTCCTACACGTACGTCGGCGCGGACGAGCCGTCGGTGCTGTTCACGGCCAGCCGCCGCGACGGCGACCTGAAGGACACCCCGCGGAACGCCATCGACACCGAGGTCTTCTCGGTGAGCGTCGCCACCGCCGACGTCCTGGAGACGGTCGACCACACCGCCGCCGACCCGGGCCCCGAGGAGGGCGACGAGTTCGACCTCGCGGGCGTCGAGCGCGCCGAGTGCGACCGAATCGACGCCCCGTACGTCGCGGACGCGCCCATCGCCATGGAGTGCACCCTCCACGACCGCCAGGAGATTCACGGCCGCACCATGCTCATCGGCGACGTCGTGCGCTTCCACGTCGCCGACGAGGCGACCCGCGACGGCCAGGTCGACTCCCGCGAAATCACGACTATCGGTCGCCTCGGCGGCCCCTACTACACGCACACGGACCCTGTCGAGTTCGAGCGGCGCTACTGAACGCGCACTCTCACTCGGGCGTGCGGTCCTGATGTCCCGGGTAGTCGCGCTCGAAGCGCCGGTCGAGTTCCGCCGCGTCGATTTCGACGAGCACCGGTCGGCCGTGCGGGCACGCCCACGGCTCCGCGCAGCCGTCGAGGCGGTCGAGGAGCGCCGTCACGTCCCCCTCCGGGAGCGACGTGTTCCCCTTTATCGCGGGCTTGCACGCCATGTCCGCGAGTAAGGCGTCCGCGGCGTCGAGCACGTCGTCGTCCGCCGCGGCGCTCGTCGCGGACGCGAGCACGTCCCGGACGAGCTCGGCGTCCAGCGCGTGCCCGAACACCGCGGGCACGGCCGTCACGACCGCCGTTCTGTCTTCGACCTCGGCCTCGAAACCCGCCTCGCGGAGCGCGGGTAGCGCCGCCTCGAAGCTCGCCGCCTCCGCCGCCGTCAGCGACACCTCGGCCGGCGTCACGAGCGCCTGCGAGTCCGGCGAGCCGCCGAGTTCCTCGCGCAGTGCCTCGTAGCGCACCCGCTCGTCCGCCGCGTGCTGGTCGACCAACACGAGGCCGTCGTCCGTCGCCGCGACGACGTACGTCCCGTGGAGCTGTCCGAGCACGCGCAGCGGCGGCAGACGCTCGCGCTCGCGCTCCGCCGTCCCGTCAGCCGTCCCGGCGTCCGCCGTCCCGGGCAACCGGGCGTTCCGCGTCGCGCCCGCGTGTCGGCCCGACGACGACGTCGCACCGGCGTCGGTGTGCGACCCGCGCGGTCCCGACGACGCACGTTCCGCCGCCGACGGCGACGCGCTCGGCGGACCGTCGTCCGACCCCGACGCGCCGCGCGACGACGCGTGCCGTCCGCTCGCCGCCTCGCCCGTCGGTCCGCCCGTCGTTCCTTCCGTCGACCCGTTCGTCGTGCCTCCCGCCGACCCGCCACCGTCCCCACCATCGCTCGGGTCGCCGCGTCCGCCCGATTCGCCCGTGTCACCGCGCTCGACGCTATCGCGCTCGGGGGTAATCGCGGCGTCCGTCGGCTTCGACGCGCCGCGCGGGGCGCTCGTCCGCACCAATCCGTGCTCGCGGAGGGCGTCGCGCACCGCGTCCGTCACGGCCGCGCGGACGCCCGGCTCGTCCTCGAAGCGCACCTCCATCTTCCGCGGATGGACGTTCGCGTCCACTTCGCTCGGCGGGAGTTCGACGTCGAGGACGGCGAACGGGAAGCGATCAGCGGCCAACTGCGTGCCGTAGGCCTCGACGATGGCCTCGCGGAGCAGCCGGTCGCTCACGTAGCGGCCGTTGACGTACGTGGCGAGGTAGTCACGCGTCGAGCGCGTCGTCTCCGGGTGGCTCACGTATCCCTCGACGCGCTCCAGCGTCCGGTCGGGCGCGGCGTCCACGGCGATCATCGACGCCGCGACGTCGCGGCCGTAGACGGCGAGGAGCGCCGAGCGCACGTCCCCGTCGCCCGGCGTGGCGAACGTCTCCGTCCCGTCGTGTTCGAGCGACACCGCGACGTCCGGGTTGGCGAGCGCGTAGCGCGACACCGTGCGGTTGACGTGCCCGAACTCGGTGCTCTCGGCGTTCAGGAACGCGCGGCGTGCCGGCGTATTATAAAAAAGGTCGCGGACCGCCACCGTCGTCCCCGGCGCGCGCCCCGCGGGGCCGACGGCGTCGACGTCGCCGCCGACGACGCGGACCTCGGTCCCGCGCCCGCCGCGGGGCTTCGTCGTCACCGTCAGCCGCGACACCGCGGCAATCGTGTGTAGGGCCTCGCCGCGGAAGCCGAGCGTCCCGACGCGCGCGAGGTCGGTCGCGTCCCTGATCTTCGACGTCGTGTGGCGCTCGACTGCGACCTCGGCGTCCGCGCGCGTCATCCCGACGCCGTCGTCGCGCACGACGAGTTCGTCCGTCCCGTCGCCCGCCACTTCGACCTCGATCCGCGTGGCGTCCGCGTCGAGGGCGTTCTCGACGAGTTCCTTCACGACCGACGCGGGCCGCTCGACCACCTCGCCCGCCGCGATGCGGTCGATGGTCGCCGCGTCGAGTTCGCGTATCTCGGCGTCTCCGTCCTCGCCCTCGCTCATGGCCGTCGATGGCCGCACGCCCACATGAATCCGACGCTCGTCGCTCAGTCGAGCCGCTTCTGCCACTCGTTGACCCGCTGGAGCAGGTCGAGCGGCGAGGAGTTGTTGACGTCCGTCCCCCGGAGCTCGTCGAGGACCGCCTCCGCCTCGGGGTCGAGCGCGTCGCTCCCGTCGCCGGCCTCGCTCCCGCCGCCGCGTTCCCGCCCACCGTTCCCGCCGGCCTCGCCGTCGTCGCCCCCGCCGTCGCCCGTCGCCCGCAGTTCGCCGCTCCCGAGGTCGAAGACGACCTGTTCGCTCCCCTCGCTCCCCCCGCCCGAGCCGCCCCGAACGTCGACGGCCTCGTCCGCGCGGAGGCGTTCGAGGACGTCGCGCGAGCGCGACACCACGGGGTCGGGGACGCCCGCGAGGTCGGCGACGTGGATGCCGTACGAGCGATCCGCGGGGCCGTCCGCGACCGTCCGGAGGAACGTCACGTCGCCGTCGCGCTCCTCCGCCGTCACGTGGACGTTCTGCACGCCCTCCAGGCGCGCCGCGAGCTCCGTCAGCTCGTGGTAGTGCGTGGCGAAGAGCGTCTTCGCGCGCACCTCGTTGTGGAGGTACTCCGTCGCCGCCCACGCGATGCTGATGCCGTCGTCGCTCGCCGTCCCGCGCCCGACCTCGTCGAGCACGACGAGGGAGTCCTCGGTCGCGGAGTGGAGGATATTGCTCAACTCCTGCATTTCCACCATGAACGTCGAGCGCCCCTGCGCGAGCTCGTCGAGCGCGCCGACGCGCGTGTAGACGCCGTCGACGAGCCCGACCGCGGCCGAGTCGGCGGGCACGAAACTCCCCGCCTGCGCGAGCAACACGATGAGCGCCGTCTGGCGCATATACGTCGACTTCCCGCTCATGTTCGGACCCGTGACGACGAGGAAGCGCCGCCCCTCGCCGAAGCGCGCGTCGTTCGGCACGAACTCCACCGTCTGCTCGACGACGGGGTGACGACCCGCCGTCACGTCGAGCGTCCGGTCGTCGCGCAACTCGGGGCGCGTCCAGCGGTTCGCGCTCGCGTGCTCCGCGAAACACGCCAGCGCGTCGAGTTCCGCGAGCGCCCGTCCCGCGTCCTGCAACAGCGAGGCGTGCGACGCGACCTCCGCGCGGAGCTCGTCGAACAGCTCGCGCTCGCGGGCCGCGCGCTCCTCCTCGACGCGGAACAGCGCGCGCTCCTTCGCGTCGAGCTCCTCCGTGCGGTAGCGCTTCGAGTTCTTCAGCGTCTTCACCTCCCGGTACGACTCGGGGACGCGGTCCGTCTGCGAGTGCCCGACCTGGAGGTAGTAGCCGTCCGTCTTGTTCCGGTCCACCGTCACCCGCGAGAGGTCGCTCTCCGCCTTCACGCGCTCGGCGAGCGTGTCGAACCACGCCACGAGGTCGTCGTGCTCGGCCGCGAGCTCGTCGAGTTCGTCGTCGTATCCGCGCGCGAAGATGCCCGTCTCGCCACCGGGCTCGTCCGCGAGCGCGTCGTCCACCGTCTCGCGGAGGTCGGCGGCGGCCTCGGCGTCCACCCGGTCGAGCACGTCGCCGAGCGGCGAGTCGGCGAGCGACGGCGACGACGTCACGCGCTCGCGGAGGTCGGGGAGGCGCGCCAAGGTGTCGACGACGCGCTTCAGGGCGCTCGGGTCCGCGCTCCCCGACGTGCAGCGCGCGGCGAGGCGTTCGAGGTCCGCCGCGCCGTCCAGCGTCTCGCGCACCGCGTCGCGTTCGAGCGCGTTGTCCGCGAGCGCCGCGACGCAGTCGTGGCGGCGTTCGAGTTCCGCGCGCCGCTGGAGCGGCCGGACGAGCCACGCCTCCAGGCGTCGCGCGCCCATCGCCGTCACCGTGTGGTCGAGCGTCGCCGCCAGCGACCCCTCCCGCTCGCCGCGCATCGTCGCCGTCAGTTCGAGGTTCCGCCGCGTCGTCGGGTCGAGGGCGACGTGGTCGTCCGCCCGATAGGGCTGGAGCCGCGTCAGTGACGACAGCACGCCGACGCCCGTCTCCGCGACGTAGTCGAGCGCCGCACCCGCCGCCCGCGCGCCCGGCCCCTCGGACTCGACGCCGACCGCACGCAGCGCGCCCTCGCCGAACCGCTCGCGGACCTCGTGCGTCGCCTTCCCGGGCGCGAACGCCTCCGTCCCGTGGACGCTCAGGGTCGCGTCCGTATCCTCCCGTACCGCCTCGCAAAAGTCGTCGTCGCCGCGCAGCGTCGGCCCCGGTAACACCTCCTCGGGGCTGAAGCGCCCGAGCTCCGCGAGCGCCCTCCGCTCGTCCTCCACTTCGGTCAGCCGGAACGTCCCCGTCGTCACGTCCACCGCCGCGAGGCCGTACGTGTCCCCGTCGCGCACCACGGCCACGAGGTAGCGCGCGTCCGCGCCCGTCGCCTCCAGGAGGGTGCCCGGCGTCGCCGTTCGCGTGACCTCGCGCGTCGTGTCGTCGTCGCCGCGCTGCTCGGCGACCGCGACCGTGTACCCGCGCTCCACGAGCGACTTCAGGTACGGCGTCAACTCCGTGAGGGGGACGCCCGCCATCGGGTACGACGAGCCGTGACTCGACTTCTCGGAGACCTTCAGGTCGAGCTCGTCGGCGACGAGGCGCGCGTCGTCCGCGAAGAACTCGTAGAAGTCCCCGACCTGCATGGCGAGGACGTCCGCGTCCGACTCCTCCTTCAGCGCGAGGAACTCCTCGACGATGCCGGTCACGCCGCCCTCACCCCGGTCCGCGCGGGCGTCTCGATCATGGCGATAAGTGGCCGCGGGCGAGTAAGAACGCACCGCCTCGCCGGCCCGCGGCTCTTTAAGTCGTTCTCGTCACAAGCAATAGATACGAGCAGGGTCGCCCCGTGTTCTGGGGCGACCGACGCCACGCACGGAGCGACGGCTCCGTCCCGTTTCGCCTCCCGCCCGTCGTCCCCTCACTCCGTGCCGTCCGTCTCCTGGTAGATGACGTGCCCGCAGGCCTTGCAGTGCGAGGCGTCGGGGTCGTGCGCCGAGAGCCCGCAGTTCGGGCAGGTGACGTCGACCGTCTCGCGGCGCGTCCACTTCTTGACTATCTTGCTCGCCTGCTGTGGGACGAGGATGATGGCGGCAATTATCGCTGCGATGGTGACCCACCGCCCGAGCGTCGTCACCGGGAGGACGTCGCCGAAGCCGACCGTGGAGAGCGTCACGACGGTGTAGTAGAAGGCGTCGCCGAACGTCCCGACGGCGGGGTTCGCGGCGTGCTCGGCGCTGTAGAAGAGCCCCGCGGAGACGAAGAGGATGACGAGGACGGTGACGAGCAGTTTGGCCGCGCGGAGGACGTTGTCCGAGACCGTCCCGAAGAAGAACTCGGCGTCCCGCGTGAACCGATAGAACCGAAGCACGCGTACGACGCGGACCGCGCGGAGGAAGCCGATGGACGCCACCGCCGAGGCCGGGAGGACGAACACCGCGAACGTCGGGAGGATGGCCAGCAGGTCCACGAGCGCGTACGGGTCGCGGACCGCCGCGAGCGCGTCGTCGGCGACCCCCACGCGGAGGGCGTACTCGACCGCGAAGACGGCGGCGATGGCGAGCTCCGCGCTCCAGAGGACCGCGCGGACGTCGGCCGACAGCGGATACGTCTGCGCGACGTAGATGGCGACGAACGCGAGGTTCAACGCGAACAGCGCGGCGTCGAGCGCGCGCCCCGCCGCCGTCTCGCCGTCCTGGAGGTAGAAACGCACTCGCCCCCGGACGCTCGCCGTCGAGCCGTCGCCGTCCATGTCTACGACGCCACGCCCGCGACGCATAACACCGACGCCCACGCCCCGCCGGTCATTTAAGTCGTTCTCGCCACAAGTAGTAGATACGAGCAGGGTCGCCCCGTGTTCTGGGGCGCCCACCGCCACGTCGCGGAGCGGCAGTTCTTTGCGACGGTCGTCCGTCGTACCTCTATGCGCGCGCTCTCCGTCGCTGCCCTCGCCGCGGTTCTGGTCGGCGTCGGCTCCCTCGTCCTCGACGCCCTCCACGCACCGCCGCTCGCCACGCCGTTCCTCGTCGGCGTCGCGGTCCTCGTCGTTGCCCTCCGCCGGACGACCACCGACGTCGTTTAAGTCGCTCTCGTCACAGGGACTAGATACGACCGAGGTGCGACGGTCGACGTCGCGCCGCTTCTTCGCGCTCTCACCGTCGCCAAGCGGCGGGAGCGCCCTCCCGCTCTACCGACAGCGACGCGCCGCCCCGCGCTACTCCTCGGGGAGCGCGTCGCGCTCGATGGTCGTCCCGGTGCCCCGAAGCGCGGAGCGAATCGGCTCGTCGGCGTTCGCGTCCGCGACGACGACCGAGGGCGCGCCACCGCGCAGCGCCTCCTCGGCCGCCATCACCTTCCGCTTCATGAACCCCTCGGCGGCCGTCCGGAGCTCGTCGTACTCCGCGGGCGTCGAGACGCGCTCGATGAGCGTCTCGGGGTCCTCGGGGTCCCGATAGACGCCCCGCGTGTCCGTGAGGAGTACGAGGTCGGCGTCGAGCGCGCCCGCGACCGCCGCCGCGGAGCGGTCGGCGTCGCTGTTGACCGGGGTGTAGGAGCCGTCGTCCTCGACGCCGAGCATCGGCACCGACGCGACCGGCGTGTACCCCCCATCGAGGAGCCGCGTGAGGAGGTCGTCGTTGACGTCCTCGATGGTGCCGGAGTGGTCGCCGCGCTTGATCTTCTTCTTTCCGTCCTCGACGACGCGCACCGCGGACTTCCGCGGGCCCGTCAGGAGGCCGCCGTCGACGCCGGAGAGGCCGACGGCGTCCACGCCCTGGTTCTGGAGGCCGGCGACGAGGTCGGTGTTCACGACGCCCGGCATCGCCATCTTGAACGCCTCCATCGTCGCCTCGTCCGTGAAGCGCCCGACGACGCCGCCCGGCGTCTCCACGTACTCCGGCTCGATACCGAGGCGTTCGAGGGTCTCGTCGACCATCGTCGACCCGCCGTGGACGACGACGACGTCCTCGCCGTCGTCCGCGAGCGCCGCGACGTCCGCGAGCGCGCCCTCAGGGTCGACGGCCTTCGCGCCGCCGATTTTCACCACGACCGTCACGCGAACCACCCCCGGTGGTGAGTGTGACCCAGTCGGGCCGCGGGTTCGACGCTGGTCACGCGGCGCTCACCCCCGCTTTCGTCTCCAGCCAGTCGACGATTCCGCCGGGGACGTCGACGTCGACCGCGTCGTTCAGCGCCTTGAACTCGCAGGTCGCGTTCACCTCGTGGACGGTGTAGCCGCTTCCGGTCTCCATCATGTCGACGCCGAGGAGGCCGCCGCCGACCGCGTCGCTCGCGCGCGTGACGAGGGCCGCGACCTCGTCGTCCACCTCGAAGGCCGTCGCCTCGCCGCCGCGCGCGGCGTTCGTGATCCAGTGCTTCGAGGAGCGCGTCATCGCCGCGATGGGTTCGCCGTCCGCCGCGACGACCCGGATGTCCCGGTCGGGCTTCGGGACGAACTCCTGGACGTAGAAGACGGAGTGCTCGTAGCTCCCGAGGGTCTGTTTGTGTTCGAGGATCGCCTCGGCGGCGTCCCGCGTGTCGATCTTCGCCATCAGCCGCCCCCACGACCCCGTCACGGGCTTCAGCACGCAGGGGTAGCCGAAGGCCTCGACGACGTCGAGGGCGCTCTCGACGTCGAAGGCGACCTCGGTCCGGGGCGTCGGGACGCCCGCGTCGGCGAGCGCGAGGCTCCCGCGGACCTTGTCGGCGCACGTCGAGGTCGGCTCCGAGCCGTTCACGACGGGGACGTCGTAGTGCTCGCAGAACCGGCTCACGTAGCGCACCCGCGAGGACTCCTGACAGCGATTGAGAACGAGATCGAGGTCGTCGAACTCCTCGGGCCGCTCGTCGATGGCGAAACGCGGCTCGCGGACGTCGATCTTCGCCACGTCGTGACCGCGCTCGCGGAGCGTGTCGAGCAGGAGGGTCTCGTCCTTCCGGATGCGCGAGTAGCAAAAGCCGAGCCGCATCTACTCGCCCCAGTCCTCGTCGAGTTCGGGCGCGAGGTCGAGCATCACGGGGTCCTCGCCCGTCACTTCGAGCTCCGCACCACAGGTGCCACAGTCGACGATCTCGCCGGTCTCGACCGATTCCGCCAGTTCCAGTTCCGCGCCGCATTCGGGGCACTCGGACATACGCCGGCGTTCGCGGACCGGCTACTTAGGTTTGCACCTCCCGCTCCCGCCCGCACCGGCGCGCCGAGTGCTCGCCGCGTCGCTTTTCTCCCTCCGCCGCCGAGTACGCTGCGTGTCCGAGACGCCCGACGCCCTCGTCGATCCCGCGCCCGCCGTCGCCGCGGCGTTCGTCCGCGACGCCCGCGACCGCGGCGCCTTCTGCACGCTCCTCGGGCGCTGTCACGTCGCCTACGACGGCCGGACGCGCTCCTCCGCCGGCCCCGCGGACCGCCTCGTCGCGCTCAAACCCGACCGCACGCTCCTCGTGCACGCCGCCGACGGTCCGACGCCGCAGAACCGCCTCAGCGCCGACGCCGTCGACGTCGCACACGAGGACGGCGCGGTTCGCCTCACCGCGACGCGCGAGTCGCCCGACGAGGAGCTCGTCGTGACCTTCGAGCGCGTCGCCCGCGCGAGCGCGATGCCGGTCGAGAAGCGCGACGCCGACGTCGAGGTGTCGGGGACCGAGGCCGACCTCAAGGAGCGCGTCCTCGCCGACCCCGAACTCGTCGAGGCGGGGTTCAGCGCGCTCGCGGCCGAGCGCGACACGCCCGCCGGCCCCGTCGACGTCTTCGGGCGCGACCGGAGCGGTCGCCCCGTCGCCGTCGAACTGAAGGCCGTCCGCGCCGGCCCGGACGCCGCGAGCCAACTCGCGCGCTACGTCGACGCGCTCTCGCGTGACCTCCACGCGGACGCGGAGGTCCGCGGCATCCTCGTCGCGCCCTCCTGCACGCCGCGAACGCGCCGCGTGCTCGCCCGCGACGGCCACGAGTTCGTGAGCCTGGAGCCGTAAGTCTTCGGTTCCACTATTTGATCTAACTTCTTGAGAATGCGAAAATAAGTCAACTATTCAACCGTTACCGGTGGCCAAGGAGAATGTCTCAGGGACTGATTCAGAGCTGATTCACTACTTGTCCTCGGTACTGCCAGCGTGCTGACGGACCTTCTTGAATAGCCGTCCCGGCCAACCGCGGCTTGGCCGCTCAAATTTCCCGGCCTCGTTAATATACGTTCGGGAACCGTTTTTCGCTAGCGTAACCCTGTCCCGATGAATTGGTCGTACATAAGGAAACCACTGAAGGAAAACATGGAGATGCTGACCGTCGGTTGAGGTATGAGCTGAGATGCCTACCAGATCCAGATAGTATTCTTGATCACCTCTGCTCCAGGTAGTGACGTATTTAAGTAATGGAGGCCGATCAGAGCTACTGCGACATAAAGTAGAGATAGTAAGACGATAACGCCGACACTGATGGCGATTGACTCGAGTGCAGCTGTTAGATTGATTGTTCGATTATCGACCGAAATCGTGCGGTCGTCTGTAGAGTGATCCACCGTACTTGGATCCATCAGCTCTTCCGTCCTATCAAGCGGCTCAAGGGATACGTAGTCCCCTTTCTCGATAACGAGGTCGTACTGGCCAAGTGAGTCGGGGACCCTACCTTCACCTTGGACAACTGCAACTCGGAGCCCTGGCTTCATGCCTTGTATCTGTGAGATGAGCTGAAGCCCTTCTTCATAGCTCGGAATCCCGAACCGGAGCTGGTGGCCCCGCGAGAGTAGATAATTTATTCGATTACATTGGTCTCGGGAGGCAACTTCTCGCTTGATGGACTTCTGGAGAGTATTGAAGAAATTCTCACCACTTGCTGACTCTTCGATCTCTAAGCCGTGGCGTTGTTCTGCTTTCGAGATAATTGCGCTATTGATGTCGGTCAGATCTGGTTGCATATCTGAAATAGCTCGAGCGTAGTATTGTTCCATCCGGCCACTTTGACTCTCGTAACCGCGGAAATAGACGATGACCTCAGTGACAGATCCGAATTCAAGCGAGAACACAACGCCGTACTGACCCATCTCTTGGATCGTCCGATCTCGTGCGTCTCCCTGTTCACTAAGCGGATATCCCTGCGAATCATAGATCTGTACGCTCGTCATCTTACTTCTCCCCTAGCATATCGAGTAGGCGATCAAACCCAACTGTTGCGACCGATCCACTGTTACGCATCGGGACGCGCTCCCCGTTTTCGTCAATTCGTGTCTGATAATAGACTGGGTGAATAACCGGTTGATCTGTCTGAGCTTTGAGCGCTTGGACCGACTGGTTCTGCGAGAGCCGATCGTCGACATATTGCTTGAACTCGTCGAAATACTGCTGAGCCTGCAGACCTTGCTCCTCACGAAATTCTTCTGCGAAGATGTCGGACTTTGTCGCGACAAGAATGACCTCCTTACTGTCCGTGGCTTGGAGGATATCGAAATACGGCTCAATATCAAGGCGCTCATTCTCCAGAAATCGGTTTGAGTCAATTAGCAGTACGAGAGTATCCGCCTCCTGAATTGAACGGGAAGCTTGATTCACCGTTGATGGAAGGTCTCCGCTTGATCCGGCACTCATCAGCGCGTCTGGGAGTTGCTCAAGCAGCTCGCCTGCATAATCTAGCGTTGAAACTTGTACATTTCGTGGGAAAATAGAGCCGTGAACGTATTTGAATTGTAGATCCTCCAGCTCTCGCTGGCGAGTCGCATCTACGAACCACCCATCCTGTTGGCGATCTAGTTCACCGACCAGATTCATAAGATCTTGGCTCGGGTCAAGCGGAACTTGTTGCTCCTTGTTGTTTAGTCGGTTAAGTGCTTCAAGATAAGAACCAACGAGCAAGAGCGACTTCCCCGATGCCTTCGGACCGAGGACGAAGAAATCTTGTTCGGCGTCGTATGTGACGAAGCGACGAGCTGTGACGACGAATCCGGTAACGAGTATTGTGTGGAATATTATCTGCTGTGCACCACCGATTATCTGAATTCTTGGTGAAAAGTTAGGTGGCAATGAGATGCCACCTGCGGTAATACTAACCGGTAGCTGATATTCAAGATGGAATTCAACGAAGCTCAACACAACGACGGCTGTAAGGATGTAGTAGATTGCCTTTGACGCTCCCCGGAATTCCAACACACCTCCGGAAGTAATGTTTGAGAGCGTTCGCCCTCCTCCGAGGAAAGCACTAGCGGCGAGGCCGATAGCAATCCACGGGAGGTTTGATATTGAATCGATATTCGGCAACAGGAGTCCCATACCAGATAGAATGATAAGTGCGATAACTGAACCAGCGAACAATAAGACTCCCTGTAGGCGCTTTTTAGTGTCCACTACCATGAGGAGGAGGAACCCGAAGTAGAGGCCGAGTAGGGCGGAGGCAATGACGTCGAGACTCAATCCGACGAGTAGCCGTGTTCGGAAGAGGAACCGGGTGAGGCCGCCCCCACGCCACGCATCTCCGAGCATGGGGGTAAGCAAGGCCGCAAACACCACGATAGCGGCCATATAGACTGCGAGGACGACTTTTTCAGAGTTCTGTTGTATCGCCTTAACCGCCTTCACGATGATCCACCTCCCTGCTCGCTCTCCATCTCGTCTACCCCCTCTTTGAGCTTCGTGCCATCTGGCGCATCGTCTGCCAGCGAATTAATCTGTTCAGACCACTCTTGCAAGAGACCGTCTACGACATCCGATTCATCTTGTAGTAAGAAGCTCACGTCGTCGCTCGATTCGACGTTAAGAGTGCCTTTCCGACGGACATAGTGCCCGTCTTCGAGTCCGAGGCTATGATGAATCTGGATATCAACGTCGGGATTAGTTGCCCATTCTTCATAGCCGCTCGCGTAGCCGTCTGCTTGCACGGCTTTCCGAATATTATCAAAGAAGACGCCGTCAACAAACACCGCCATCCCGATATCCCAGTCATCACCGATATCGGCGTTCCAGGCACTATATCGTTGCTTTGTCGGGTTCCCTTCGAGATCAAAGGCTTCCTCGTATGTAGACTTGAGGTTGATTGTGTCGCTTTCGAGTTGGTCGACCGCTTCGCTTAATACTGCGACACGAACCCGGAGATCTGAGTAGCGACGACCGTTATGACTCAGCTTACGCCGTTGGAGGCCGGTGTACTGACGATCAAGTGTGTTGTTCGCTAGTTCTTCGAGGTTGTCTCGAACTCGATTTAGCTCTTGACGATTGTTGAACAGGCCAGTGTCGGAGAGCGTTTTGCTTCCGGTTGCTTGGAATACTTGCTGTGGCTGGACATTCTTTATGTAGACATAGTCCTCCGATTCCGTTGTGACAGATCGGCTTGACCGTTCGTCGAAGTCTGATAATGCCTCTTGGAACGACGATTGGTGGTCTTTGAACACCCCGCGGCGGTTACTGACCGACTCAAATAGGTCGATCACTGATTCGTAGAGACTGATATCTTCGTCGAGGTTTTCTATCCGTGAGTTGAGGTTCTCTCGACGCGATTCAATATCTGCTGTCCCGTCCAACTCGTTTTCAAATACACGTCGAGCGATATCACGGCAGGCCTCACGGTCGATTTCTTGCTCGTCCAATTCGCGTTCTAGGTCATCTTTCACCTCGCGTGGTAGTTCCTCTTCGAGCTGATCGCGGAGTTTATCGATGATGTCCTTTTCGAGTTCATCCTGTCTCTCCTCAACCTTTCCTAACACCGGATCTGGGTTATATTCGAGCTCTGAGGAAAACTGTGCGCTTGGTGGTCCAACGGAGAACACGCCGGTGTCGTCAAGACGGTTCGACGCCATTCGGAAGGTCTTCTGTGCTTCCTGTTTCTCTTCTTTCGTTGAGGAGTCCCATGGTGCGAGACGCTCGAGCGTACTCTCTTCCCGTTCGAGGTGAATGTATGCTTTTCGGGCGTTCTGGAGTTCGGAGAGTGATCGCTGGATTGCTCGCTTGTCGTCCTCAATAGAGACGCCGGTTGGTCGAAGAGATTCCTCGAGTGAGTCAAGCGCAGTATTGACCTCACCAGGGTTGACGTTCTCCACTTCTTCAGTGCTCCCCGAGTTTACGATTTCACCTCTGTATTGCGAGAGAGCTGTCTGAAGTGAGTCGAGATCCCGCTTGATCTCGTCGTAGGCGATCGCTGAAAGTTGCTCTATATGGTGTTCAATATCCCGTTCCCACCGAGAGACATCTGCACTGACTTCCTCTTTTTGCTCTTCGCGGATTGACTCTAGCTTGCTAGCTGCTTCTGCGAGCTCTTCGTTGAGTCGCGCTCGCTTTTCCTCTGCTTCGGATAGCTGTGATTCTAATCGGCGGACCGTTCTGCCGGCGCTACTTGCTGCATCTTCGAGTCCGAGGATGGATTCGACGGCACGGCGGACGCGGTTGTTGTCGATCGCGCTTTTCTGTTCTAGGATCTGTTTCCGGCGTGTGATGAGATCGAGGTCTTGTTGCAGGACCTCTGAGAGATGAGCGTCAACATTATCTGCGTACGTCGTCTGCTCATTCGGCATCGCGACGCCCGCTCGTAGCGAGCCACCGATGATATCTATTTGTTCCCCTATCTCTTCCGATTCTTCGGCGGCGTCGGCCAGAACTTCCCGAAACAGATTGACAGATTCGTATTCTAACTCTTCAAAAAGGTCGAATTCGAGGAGTGACTCAAAGGTCGTCAGCCGGTTCGATAGATCACTTTCCTCTTCTCCCCGGAGTCCACCATCGACCTCACCGTATTGTGAATCAAGGAATATCTCCACTTCCTCGTAGATGTCTCGCTCTGCGTCAAGCGCGTCTTCTTTGAAGTTGAGGATATTCTCGATAGACTTCCGCGCCTCCTGAATCGCTTCTACGTTATACCGGAGAATTTGGGGGATACCTATCGTAAATGGCGCAAACTGTGGTGATCCACTAAAGACGTCTTCCATTCCTTGGTTATTATAATATGCAAGGAGGAGGTATACCGCGGCTTGGTCGAACTCTTCGATCATCTGATCAGATTCGACGCGGTTACCCCGTTTACCATCGAACCCCGTGGGGTCAATAGGCATCAGAATTCGGTCCTTGAATAGTGGATTACCTGTAAGGCTAAGCCATTCGAGTTCGGAGAGTGCAGCGAATGCATTCGCGTTCTCACGTAGTCCTTCTGTATGGTTGGGAAGAACACCGAAGAGCGTAATATCGGCTGTCGGCATCTTCTTGGTCAGTTCTTGGGCGACATCGATGAACAGACCGGAGCCCGTACCGCCACCAATTCCGGATATGATCGCAATCTCCCCCTTCGAAGGGATGTCGATCATCGTAGCGAGTTGGTCATCCTCGGCGTATGCTTTGTAGTACATAGCTTTGCCGAGCCCCCGTTTTCGGACAGCCCCCTTCGCGAAATTGAGGTTTTCTTCGATATGCTTTTCTGAAACCCACCAGTTCTGCTCTGGGATTCCGGTGCCGGATGTAATTCGTGGAACGACGTCGTCTCCCACGAGATCAATCCGACTGTTGAGCATGATGTTTTCGGTGATTAGTTTGTATCTGACTTTTACGTCCCCAACTCGTCCTCCTTCTGAACTTTCCCGATATTCTTCCTTGATTTCATCGCGCTTTTGACGAATATCGCTGATACGTTCCAGGTCATCATTCTTTTCTTCAGATGCAGTGTCGAGGAATGTTATGGTAAGTGTTTCTGGGTCGGGGCGTGGTTGGAGTACCTCTCGAAGAACCCACTCTGATTCAAGGATTTCCATACCGATGTCCTTGCCTGCCCCGCCGATACTAAAAATTTGATCCGGAAGTGTCATTCCTACCAGAAGGGTCACAGCATACCGACATAAACGATAGGATTAAATACATACATATAATAAGTTAATTTAAAAAATTACAACAGACTTTTATTTCCCGACTTGTCATCTCCCACCCTCCTCCATTCGGATTCGAAATACGATTTGTCTAGGCCATCAGCGTCCGATTACACAGCACGAAATAGACATAAACCACCCCGGGGTCGATTATTGAGGCATTTGCTCCACTTTTCTGTAGATGTCACACTAGCTAGCTGCAAATAAAGAGCCCAGCAGAAGCCATTTCTCGACGCGTCTTGATTTGGGTACGACTAGTAAATGATTGGCCCTCCACCTCCAGATTCAGATCGTTAACCTCGACGGAAGACAACTTCTCTTCTGCCTCCTTGTAACGGTTGTCCGCCTGTCGATAGCGCGTCTGAGCTACTACACTCCGCTCGGTTGCAAGCGCATCACTCGCTTCTGTGAGGTGGGTCTCTGCATCTTTCAGTATCTTCGCCACCTCCGCCACTACATCTCGCTTTTCCTCGGCGTTTTCTTGAGCAGTAGAAATTGTATTAATCGTTTGGTCGAACTTATCGATACGCTCCTCGTCCATGGCGCTCATCCGAGCCGTACGATATTTCGTAAGAGCAGAATCATACTCACGGACCGCATGTTCATACTCACCTCGTTCGACGAGTGCGTCCGCATATTCCCAATGTGCATGCGCACGCTTGCCATTACGCTGATCCCGTCTATGATGATCTTCTGACTCCTTAGACTGCTTGAGTAGTGCCGGTGGAGCTTCAATATCAACTATTTCACTGTACTCTCTATGCAAGGCGGTCAAGAACGCGATCATCCGTTCTGATCCAGTAGCTGAACAAACTAGCTTTGAGTCCGTCGTATCGGCTACGTAAATGCGGTAATCGCCGTCGCCCCCTTTGACAATGAGCGAATCTAATTCCGACAATCTCCATACAGTCCCCGTCTCGTCAAATAAATTGATCGAAACTACGTACAGATCATTAGATATGAGCGTAAGTATCGATTTTGTCCGAATAACCCCCTTCTTAACGGGAAAGCCAACCACAAACTGATTGCCGGTATATCCTTCGTCCTCAAGGTGACCGATAACCCGATCAGGAAGCTCGGATTGATTGGTCGCGTAGTCCCATCCCATTTGGCTGTGTGTATCCGTGACACTCACTTGAACTTTACCAAGAGTACGATCATATTGTTTAGAGCTGACAGCGGATGTGACCCGTTTGAGGCGCAGCCGAAGCGGGTCACAGTTGATGAAACCGCTGTCGAAATTGAACAGTTCATGCCTTATTACAACCGCTACAGACTGCGTCAGACTCTTGATGGAAGGACACCGATTAACGAGATCCAGAACTAGACAGTGCCCGGCCGCCTCATCCCTCAACTCTAATCTGAACAGTGGCACTAGATAGGCCCCATCAATTAACCTCTATGTGATCTATTATAGACGTATGAGTGATACACCAGTGTGTGGACGGCGACAAGTTCTCAGGACGACCAGCGCGTTCACTGCATTAGGTATTGTAGGTTATACGACCTCTACTACTGCTGCTGCTGATCCCGGAGATCTACAGTGGGCCTTCACCTATGGTGGAGGTGGTTCGTCGCCAACGGTAGTAAATGGAACGGCTTTCGTCGGTAGTATGGACCGGAACCTGTACGCGGTGAATGCTGAGACGGGTGAAGCAGAGTGGGCCTTCTATACCGGCGGTCGGGTTCACTCATCACCGACGGTGGTGGATGGGATAGTTTTCATCGTTAGTAGTGACTCGAATCTGTACGCGGTGAATGCCGAGACGGGCGAAGAGGAGTGGGCCTTCAAAGACGAGTATCTATGGTGGTCATCACCAACGGTAGTGGGGGGGATGGTTTTCGTCGGTAGTGGAGATTCGAACCTGTATGCGGTGAATGCCGAGACGGGCGAAGAGGAGTGGACCTTCGCTACCGGCGGTCAGGTTCGCTCATCGCCGACGGTGGTGGATGGGACGGTTTTCGTCGGTAGTAGAGATTCGAACCTGTATGCGGTGAATGCCGAGACGGGTGAAGAAGAGTGGGCCTTTGAACCACAGGCATACGGTCTGGGGCGGTCATCGCCGACCGTAGTAGATGGCACTATATTCGTTAGTGGCTACCGATCCCTTTATGCGGTGGACGCTGGGGTTACTGGCTCCAGTGAAGGGTCTCGCACTACACTGGGGACACTCGGACATCACGCTGACTGGCGGTACGCCGAACAGTCGGTCATAATCCCAACTACTACTAGACCACGCCAAAACTCCAGTACTCCGACCACAGCTACTACTGAAATAAGCCGAGGCTCAGATGAGACAACGTTATTCACCCTCCTCAAAGAAAATCAACTTCCGATTTCTCTCTTCCTTGTCGCAGGTGGAGTTCTTGGTGTAGGAGAATTCATACGGCAGTACTGGTCCG
This sequence comes from Halarchaeum rubridurum, assembly GCF_014647115.1. Taxonomy (GTDB): domain Archaea; phylum Halobacteriota; class Halobacteria; order Halobacteriales; family Halobacteriaceae; genus Halarchaeum; species Halarchaeum rubridurum. The sequence continues at coordinate 161,888 of NZ_BMOO01000004.1, read as the reverse complement.
CCCGCTCCTCTGGGCCAACCCAACCAAGCGATACGAGTACTACCGACCCAGAACTGCGACAAATACCCGACCCGGAACCCGAGGACTATCCAGCTGAGCCGAGCCAACTGCAAGAACTCGCTATTGAAACGATTGACCGTGCTGAGACGGCCAAAGCAAGCGGTGATTATGTACGGGCTGAAAACGCGTACGCAGAAGCGATCACACAACTCAAACGAGCGATTGAGGCAGCAAAATCGGTTGATGGCGATAATATAGAGGATCCTAAAGCTAGACTTGAAACTACAAAAATGGCGCTCAACACCGTGACGACTCAGCGCGAACAACGGTCATCACTAGCGGAAGACCTGCAATCATCTGAGCAAAACTTCCAAGACGCAATTGTTCAGTATTTGATTGGTAACGAGACGGTTTCCCGCATTCGTTTCCGGCAGGCCCGCAACGGCTTCAAGCGCGCCGAGCAGACGATTGAGAGAAGTACTGTGCCATTGCTGGAGACTCCGGTTACAGTCACATTTGAGAGAGAAGTAGCCCTCCCCTCGACTAATCTGGATGGCCTTACTATAGTAAGTGACACAACAGTTGAAGCACTATCATCGGCCGATATTAAGACACTTTCCGATTTAACAGCGGACTATGGAGAAATAATCCCAGAAGTAGTCAGAAGAATTGGCCAGAAGTATGAAATTAGTGAGTCAGAGAAGATTGTGCTAATATTGCTATCATGGTGGTACGACAGCGACAGTCACGATTTTACCGATATGATAGAAATCTCACAGCGGTACAAGCGAGCCGACTATGGGTTCAACAAAAGTATATAGTCGACTTTTCACGCCGAGGAATACCCGTCTATTCTAGCGGCTGCATTGAATTATTAGCCGATAAGTGTCTGCCTCACACGATATGCAGATGGACGCGGTAGTTGATCAAATATTTCTGCCTTAGAGCTCCCGCTGGAGCCTGTTCAGCGTCGTCAACGCCTCGATGGGCGTCATCTCCGCGAGGTTCAGCGCCGCGAGCTCGTCCAGCACCGCGGCGTCGGCGTCCGCGTTCCCGCCGTCGGCGCTGGCGCTCGCGTCGGCGGTTGTGGCTTCGGTTGCGTCTATCGCTGCGCCCGTCTCTGCGTCCGTGTCCCCGTCCTCCTCGTCCACGGCTTTCGCGCGTTCGGTGACGACGTCGCGCGCTCGCTCGACGACGCCCGGCGGGACGCCGGCCTGTTCGGCCACCTCGATGCCGTAGGAGGCGCTCGCCGCGCCCTCGGCGACCTCGTGGACGAACGTGACGTCGTCGCCCTCGCGCGCCGCGCGGAAGTGGAGGTTGCGCGCGCCGTCGAGGTCGTCGGCGACCGCCGTGAGGTCGTGGTGGTGCGTGGCGAACAGGGTGTACGCGCCGACCTCGTCGTGGAGGCGCTCCGTGACGGCCTGCGCGATGGCGTAGCCGTCCGCGGTGCTCGTCCCGCGCCCGACCTCGTCGAGCACGACGAGGGAGTTCTCTGTCGCGTCGCGGAGGATGTCCGCGAGCTCGGTCATCTCGACCATGAACGTCGAGCGCCCGCCCGCGATGTCGTCGCTCGCGCCGACGCGCGTGAACACCCGGTCGACGAGCGGGACGCGCGCGGCGCGCGCCGGCACGAAGCTCCCGAGTTGCGCGAGCACCGCGACGAGCGCCGCCTGGCGCATGTACGTCGACTTCCCGCTCATGTTCGGCCCCGTCACGACCGCGAGCGGCGTCTCGCGCGTGAGCGAGAGGTCGTTCGGCACGAACGACTCCTCCGTCCGCTCGACGACGGGGTGTCGCCCGCCCTCGATCTCGAAGCCGTCCGCGCCGACCTCGGGCCGGCAGTAGTCGTACTGGGCCGCGACGGCCGCGAGCGAGCAGAGCGCGTCGAGCGCGGCGAGGGCGTCCGCGACCCGCTGGACGCGCTCGGCGGCCTCGCCGACCTCCCTGCGGACCTCCCGGAAGAGGTCGAGTTCGCGGTCGTCCGCGCGCGCCGAGGCGTTCAGTATCTCCTCCTCGCGCTCCTTCAACTCGGGCGTGACGAAGCGCTCCGAGTTCTTCAGCGTCTGCCGGCGCTCGTAGTTCTCCGGGACCGAATCGAGGTTCGGGTTCGTCACCTCGATGTAATACCCGTGGACGGAGTTGTGCCCGACCTTCAGCGAGTCGATGCCGGTGCGCTCGCGTTCCTGGGTCTCTAAGTCGTCTATCCACTGCTCGCCGTCGCGTCGCGTCCCCCGGAGGTCGTCGAGCGCCTCGTCGTAGCCGTCCGCGATGATGCCGCCCTCGGTGAGTTCGCGCTTGGGGTTCTCGTGGATCGCGTTCCCGATGAGCTCGCGGACGTCGTCGAGGCCGTCGAGACGACTACGTAGATCGCACAGGAGGTCGCTCTCCGCGTCCGCGAGCTCGTCGATGACCCCCGGAACGACGTCGAGCGTCGCCTTCAGCGAGCGGAGGTCGCGGGCGTCCGCGCGGCGGCGCGACACCTTCGAGATGAGGCGTTCGAGGTCGTAGACGTCCGCGAGGTCGTCCGCGAGGGCGTCGCGCGTGAGGGGGTCGGAGACGAGTTCGCCGACGGCGTCGTGGCGCGCCTCGATGCGGTCGGCGTCGACGAGCGGGCGGCGGAGCCAGTCCTTCAGCCGCCGCGCGCCGAGCGCGCACGCCGTCTCGTCGAGGACGTCCACGAGCGCCGTGCCCTCGCTCCCGTGGACGCTCCGGCGCTCGAAGAGTTCGAGCGAGCGCAGCGCGACGCCATCGAGCACCATGTACTCGCGGGGGTCGTAGCGCGTCAGGTGCGTGAGGTAGTCGAGGCGGTCGTCCTCGCCCTCGCCGCCGCGGGTGTACTCGGCGTACGCGAGCAGCGCGCCGCAGGCCCGTACCTCCGCCTCGCCGCCGAGGTGGGCGTCCGGCGACCCGAAGTAGTCCGCGACGCGCCCGCGCGCCGCGTCGGCCGCGAACGCCCCGGGGTCGTACGCGGTGACCATGCAGTCGTCGGCGAAGCAGTCGGCCGAGGCGTCGGGGCCGACGATGGCCTCCGCGGGGTCGAAGCGCGCGATCTCGTCGCGCACGGTCGCCGCGGCGTCCGGGCCGGTCGCCACGAAGTCGCCCGTCGAGACGTCGAGGAAGGCGAGGCCGTACCCCTCGTCGCCGCGCGTCAGGCTGGCGACGAAGTTGTTGTCGTCCGAGCGCAGGAGCTCGGTCTCGGTCAGCGTCCCGGGCGTGACGACGCGCGTCACGGAGCGCTCGACGATGCCGCTGGCCTCGTCGGGGTCCTCGACCTGGTCGGCGACCGCGACGCGGTAGCCCGCCTCCAGCAGGCCCTCGATGTAGGAGGCCGCGCTGTCGATGGGGATGCCCGCCATCGGGTAGCTCCCCGTCGAGTCCTCGCGTTTCGTCAGCGTGATCTCCAGGATGCGCGCCGCCGTCTCCGCCGCCTCGCAGAAGAGTTCGTAGAAGTCCCCGACCTGAAAGAGCACGAGCGAGTCGTCGTACTCCGCACAGAGGTCGTGGTACTGGGCCATCATCGGCGTCAGCTCCTCCCGGTGGTCGGCCATCGCCGCCGGTGGTCCCAGAGCCGCGTCCATACCGCTAGGTGAGCGCGCCGCCGCGGAAATACCCATCGCGTCGGGCGACTCCGGGCTCCGAGTTCGGTCGTCGCTCCCCGTCACCCCTCCACGTCTCGCCGGCCGCTGTCGGTCGTCGCTACCCGCCGTCCGTGCCGGGGCCGCCGGCTTCTTTCCGCCTCGGCGCGTTCTCTCCCCATGGCCGAGACCATCACCGTCTTCTCGGATTACGTCTGCCCCTTTTGCTACCTCGGGCGACGCTCGCTCGCCGAGTACCAGGCGTCCCGCGAGGAGGACCTGGAGATCGACTGGCACCCCTTCGACCTGCGCTCGAATCAGCGCGATGATGAGGGCGAGGTCGTCCGCGAGAGCGGGCACGACGACGAGTACTACGAGCAGGCCAGACAGAACGTCGAGCGCCTCCGCGAGGAGTACGACGCCGACGAGATGGCGTCGGCGTTCGCCAGCGACGAGGTCGACTCCCTCGACGCGCAGGTCGCCTCCTACCACGTGAAGGAGACGCGCGACTACGAGACGTGGCTCGACTTCGACCGGGCGCTCTTTACGGCGCTCTGGGAGGAGGAGCGCGACATCGGCGACGTCGACGTCCTCGCCGACATCGCCGACGAGGTCGGAATCGGCCCCGAGGAAATCCGCGAGGCGGTGGCGGACGAGGACCTCCGCGAGACGCTGAAAGCGAAGTTCGGGGAGGCCCACCAGCAGGGCGTCACGGGCGTCCCGACGTTCGCGTACGAGGGGTACGCGGCGCGCGGCGCGGTCCCGCCCGAGCAGCTCCGCCGGCTCGTCGAGGGCGAGTAGCGACTCCCCCGCCGCCGATAGTCGCCCGGCGGTCGCCACTCCCCTCTTCGGCGGGTACTTCCGGCCGTCGCCGCGTGGCTTCCCCCCCTCTCGACGCGCTATTCACAAACTATTGTTTCCGGTACGCAAAGACTCGGGCGCCACGGGGAAAATTACGGTCGCGTATCGAAAGCAATCGGTATGTTTATGCTCATAACGCGTGTGCAATCGCGTACAAGATGACCTGGTCAAATCAGGAGTGGTGGCCGGAGCTGCTGCGACTGGACATCCTCGACGACAACGCCGCGGAGCTCGACCCGTACGGTGAGGACTTCGACTACGCCGAGGCGTTCCAGGAGCTCGACCTCGACGAGGTGAAGTCGGACATCCAGGACGTGATGACCGACTCGCAGGAGTGGTGGCCGGCCGACTACGGGACCTACGGTCCGCTGTTCATCCGGATGGCCTGGCACAGCGCCGGGACGTACCGGACCATCGACGGCCGCGCGGGCGCGTCCGGCGCGCTTCAGCGGCTCCCCCCGGAGAGTAGCTGGCCCGACAACGTCAACCTCGACAAGGCCCGCCGCCTGCTCCAGCCGGTCAAGCAGAAGTACGGCCGTGCGCTCTCGTGGGGCGACCTCATCGTCCTCGCGGGGAACGTCGCCCTCGAAACCATGGGCTTCGAGACGTACGGCTTCGCCGGCGGCCGCGTGGACGAGTACAAGTCCAACGAGGCCGTCGAGTGGGGCCCCGAGACCGAGTGGGAGACCACCGACCCCGAGCGCTTCGAGGACGAGGAGGTCGGGAACCTCAAGGACCCGCTCGCCAACACCGTGATGGGCCTCATCTACGTGAACCCCGAGGGCCCCTACGGCGAACCGGACCTCGAGGGCTCGGCGGCGAACATCCGAGAGGAGTTCTCCCGGATGGCGATGGACGACGAGGAGACCGTCGCGCTCATCGCCGGCGGCCACACCTTCGGGAAGGTCCACGGTGCCGACGACGAGACGGAGGTCGGCCCCGAACCCGAGGCCGCCCCGATGGAGGATCAGGGCCTCGGCTGGGACCACGACTTCGAGAAGGCCGGCATGATAACGAGCGGCATCGAGGGGCCGTGGAACTCCGCGCCCACCATGTGGGACACGGGCTACGTCGACAACCTCCTCGAGTACGAGTGGGAACCGCACAAGGGCCCCGGCGGCGCGTGGCAGTGGCGGCCCGCCAGCGAGGAAGAGCGTGAGGACATCGAGAAGGCCCCCGCCGCCCAGGACTTCGACGAGTCCGAGCAGCCGATGATGCTCACCACGGACGTCGCCCTGAAGCACGACGAGGACTACCGCGAGGTCCTCGAGAACTTCAAGGAGAACCCCGAGGAGTTCCAGCAGGCCTTCGCCCGCGCGTGGTACAAGCTCATCCACCGCGACATGGGCCCCGCCCAGCGCTTCCTCGGTCCCGAGGTCCCCGACGAGGAGTTCGTCTGGCAGGACCCCATCCCGGACGCCGACTACGAGACCGTCGGCGAGGACGAGGTCGCGGAACTCGAAGCCGCGATCCGCGACGCCGACCTCTCGCGCACCGACCTCGTCAAGACCGCGTGGGCGTCCGCCTCGACGTACCGCGACAGCGACAAGCGCGGCGGCGCGAACGGCGCGCGCATCCGCCTCGAACCCCAGAAGAACTGGGAGGCGAACGAGCCCGAGGCGCTCGCCGACGTCCTCGACACCTACGAGGAGCTTCAGGCCGAGTTCAACGAGTCCCGCGACGACGACGTCCGGGTCTCCCTCGCGGACCTGATCGTCCTCGGCGGCAACGTCGGCGTCGAGGACGCGGCCGCGGACGCCGGCTACGACGTCGACGTCCCCTTCGAGCCGGGTCGCACGGACGCCACCGCCGAGCAGACGGACGCCGACTCCTTCGAGCCGCTGGAGCCGAAGGCCGACGGCTTCCGGAACTACCTCGGTGACGGCGACTGGAACGACCTCTACGACACCCTCGAGGAGCGCATGGTCGATAAGGCCGAACTCCTCAACCTCTCCGTCACGGAGCTGACGGCGCTCGTCGGCGGGATGCGCGCGCTCGGCGCGACCTACGACGACACCGACCGCGGCGTCCTCACGGACGACCCCGGCGCGCTCACGAACGACTTCTTCGTCAACCTGCTCGACATGGACTACGAGTGGGAGCCCGTCTCCGACGACGAGCAGGTCTTCGAGGGCTACGAGCGTGACAGCGGCGAGCAGGTCTGGGAGGCCACGCGCTTCGACCTCATCTTCAGCTCCAACGCCCGCCTCCGCGCTCACGCGGACGTCTACGCGGCCGAGGACGGCGAGGAGAAACTCGTCGAGGACTTCGTCGAGGTCTGGCACAAGGTCATGACCCTCGACCGCTTCGACCTCGACTGACGCTTCCCGGGGCCACCGCCCCACTCCGTCCGGGCCGGCGACCGACCGCCGGCCCACCCCTCTTCCCCTGCGGTTTTTCGTTTTCCGTCTTCCGCGACGCGCTCACCCCGCCGAGCCGCGACAACCTTTATCCGTCTCACGGCGATACTGTCCTCCAGTCTCGGTCATGACCGACTCCACGCTCGCGCGCGTCGAGGCGGCGCTCGAAACCGCCGCCAGACGCGCCGGCGTCGGACGGTTCTGCCGGCCCGAGCGCGCCGTCCGCGTCTTCGAGTTCGGAGCCGTCGGGTTCTCGGGGGCGATACTGAACGTCGTCCTCCTCCTCGCCACGCTCGGCGACGCCCCCTACGTCGTCTCGGCGTTCGTCGCCTTCTTCGGGGCCGCGACGTGGACGTTCGCGCTCAACAGCCGCTACACCTTCGAGGCGACCGATAAGCTCAGACGGCGCTTCGTCCGCTACCTCGGCGTCTGCACGCTCGGCTACCTCGTCTACACGGCGGTCCTCACCGCGGGTCTGCGGTGGCTCGCCGCCCCCTACTGGCTCGCGTCGCTCTCCGCGGTCACGGGCGGCGGGCTCTGCAACTACGTCGGGAGCGAGTGGTACGCGTTGACGTCGTAGGGGAACGGTACGGTTTTTCGCCCCGCGCGCCACGGGGTCGGTATGGGACTACAGGACTACTGGGGGGTCGGCCCGAAGACCGCCGCGCTCCTCACGGAGTCGCTCGGTGAGCGGGCGGCGGTCCGCGCCATCGAGTCCGCCGACGTCGGCGCGCTCGTGGAGGCCGGCGTCCCCGCGGGGCGCGCCACCCGTATCCTCCGCCGCGCGACGGACGACGGCGACGCGGACGTCTTCGCCACCGACGACGCGCGCGACGTCTACAACGGCGTGCTCGACGCCGCGACCGACCACGCCCTCACGGACCGCGCCCGCGACCGCATCCGCGTGCTCGCGCCGCTCGACACGCACGCGGCCGCCGAGCGGCGCCTCGACGAGATCGACGCGGCCATCGAGACGTGGCGCGGGCTGAACGACGCCGAGCGCGAGGCCGCCGTCGACGCCTTCGCCGAACACGAGAGCCGCGAGGCCGGCGACCGCGCGGCCGTCGAGACCGCGCTCGCGCTCGTGGAGGCCGGTCTCACCGAGGGGACGTTCGCCGCGTTCGCGGACCTCGATGCCGAGGCGCTGCGCGACGCCGCGGCCGCGCTCCGCTACCGCGAGGGTGACGCGGGCGTCCGCGAGGGGTACGACGACCGCCTCGACGCTCTCCGCGAGCAGGCCGACGCCGTCGAGCGCCTCGCGGCCGACACCGTCGCGGTCCTCGACGACGTCCGCTCGGGCGACGTCCGCGGCCCCGACGCCTTCCGCGAGGCCGTCGTCGAGCACGTCGTGGACGCGACGGGCGTCGAGGCGGCCGCCGTCCGCGAGCACGCCGCGACGGAGGCGAGCGACGCCGCCGACTTCGTGAGCACGACGCTCCGCTCGCTCGCCGACGCGCGCCGCGAGGCCGCCACCGAACGCGAAGCCACCGTGCGCGACGACCTCGACGCCGCCGTCGCCGACGCCGAAGCCGACGTCGAGGCGGCCGCCGACGCCGTCCCCGACGCCGCCTTCGCCTGCTCGCTCGCGCGCTTCGCCATCGCCTCCGACCTGACGCGGCCCGAGTACACCGAGGACGCGACGCTCGCCGTCGTCGGCGCGCGTAACCTCGACCTCCGCACCCAGGGCGTCGACGTCCAGCCCGTGACGTACGCGCTCGGCGACCACGGCTTCGCGGGGCCGCCCTCGGGCGACCGCGTGAGCGTCCTCACGGGCGCGAACTCCGGCGGGAAGACGACCCTCCTGGAGACGCTCGCCGAGGTGGCGACGCTCGCCTCGCTCGGCCTCCCCGTGCCCGCCGAGCGCGCCCTCGTCGGCGACTTCGACCGCCTCGTCTTCCACCGCCGCCACGCGAGCTTCAACGCCGGCGTCCTGGAGACGACGCTGCGCTCCGTCGTCCCGCCGCTCGCCGCCGACGGGCGCACCCTCATGCTCGTCGACGAGTTCGAGGCGATCACCGAACCCGGGAGCGCCGCCGACCTCCTCCACGGGTTGGTCTCGCTCACCGCCGACCGCGACGCCCTCGGCGTCTACGTCACCCACCTCGCGGACGACCTCGACCCGCTCCCCGGCGTCGCGCGCATCGACGGCATCTTCGCGGAGGGGCTCGCCGGCGACCTCGCGCTCGAAGTCGACTACCAGCCCCGCTTCGGCGTCGTCGGCCGCAGTACGCCGGAGTTCATCGTCGAGCGCCTCGTGGCGAACGCCGACGACGCCGACCGCGCGGCGTTCGGGACGCTCCGCGACGCGCTCGCGGATGCTGACGCGGACGCGGACGCCGACGAGGCGGCCGACGCCGACGCCGATACCGGGACCGGGACCGAAGTCGACGAGTAGGCGCGAGCGCTTACGGTCCGCGCGCCCCACGCCTCCCGTATGGTCGAGCCCACCTTCCTCGTGCTCGCGGGCGTGTTCTGTCTCCTCCTCCTCGCCTGCAGCGCGTTCTTCTCGTCCGCCGAAATCGCCGCGTTCTCCCTCCAGTGGCACCGCGTCCAATCGCTCGCCGCGAGCGGGGACCGGCGTGCGCGCGCCCTCCGGGACCTCCGCGAGGACCCGAACCGCCTGCTCGTCACGATACTCGTCGGCAACAACGTCGTCAACGTCGCCTTCTCGACGGTGATCGCCACGCTCACCGTGTCGCTCTTCGCTCCGGGGCCCGCCATCGTCGCCGCGACCGTCGTCACGAGCGTCCTCGTCCTCCTCTTCGGCGAGGTCGCCCCGAAGGCGTACGGCGTCGCGCACGCCGAATCGTGGGCGCTCGCCGTCGCCCGCCCCGTCGCCCTCCTCGAACGCACGCTCTCGCCCGTCGTCTGGGCGTTCGACGTCGCCTCCGACGCCATCACCTCGCTCCTCGGCGGTGCCGACGCCGTCCCGCCCTACGTCACCCGCGAGGAGATACGCGCGCTCCTCGTCACCGGCGCGCAACTCGGCGTCGTCAACGCCGACGAACGCGAGATGGTCCACGCCGTCCTCGACCTCGAACAGACCGCGGTCGAGGAGGTGATGACGCCGCGCGCGGCCGTCGTCGCCGTCCCCGCGAGCGCCACCCCCGCGGACGCCCGCGACGCCTGCCTCGACGCCGGTGTCGACGCCGTCCCCGTCTACGGCGACGACCTCGACGACGTCCGCGGCGTCGTCTCCCTCGCCGACGCCGAACGCGCCGTCGCCGCCGACGCGCCCCTCGCCGAGGTCCTCGCCGACGCGTCGTTCGCCCGCGAGTCGTGGACGGTCGACGACCTCCTCGCGGAGTTCCGGGAGACGGGGGCGTCACTCGCCGTCGTCACCGACTCGCGCGACCGCGTCACCGGCGTCGTCACGCGCTCGGACGTCGCCGACGAAGTCGTCTGGCGGGGTCGCTGAGGGGGGCGCGCGGCCAGCGCGTGGACTCACAGCGCGGCCGCTACGGGGCGTGGAAAACGGGAGAAACGGAACTGCGGTGTTACTTCTTGCGCTGCGTCCCGCCGTTCTTCGAGGGGCGGGTCTTCTCGGTGCCCTTCCCGCGCTTGCGGAGGCCGCGGCCCTTGCGGCCGGCGGAGGTGAGACCGCGGAACGCGCGGTTCTCCTGGCTGTTGTTGGCGATCCAGCCGAGGTCGTCGTCGTTCTGGATGGCGGGGTGCTCCGGGTCGAGGAGGATGACTTCGAACCACTTCTGCGAGCCGTCCTCACCCACCCAGTAGGAGTTGAGCACGCGGAGGTTGCGGTACTTCCGGGAGGCGCGCTCCTCGGAGATGCGCTGGAGGTTCTTCGCGCGGCCAATGCGGTTGACGCCCTGGCGCTTCGTGCGGCGACCGGCCTTGTGGCGCTGCTGGCGCGCCGTCCCCTTGCGGATGGCGACGCGGGCGACGACGACGCCCTGCTTGGCCTTGTAGCCGAGTTCGCGCGCCTTGTCGAGGCGCGTCGGGCGCTCGACGCGCTCGATGGCGCCCTGGTCGCGCCACTCCTGCTTTCGCTGCCACTGCAGCTCGGCGAGTTTGCCCTCGCCGGGCTGCTTCCACGCGTCCTTGATGTGGGAGTAGAAGCTTCGTGCCATAGTGTGTCCGCGGGCGCTTGCGATTCAGTGCGCGGGGCGCACCACATTTCGTCCCGTCGCGGCGACGCCGCGGCGGGTGCCCGTCGGGCCCGCGCCGACGAGTTAGTGGTTCTTCCCTCGTGACGAGGTTAAGGCCTTCGGAAACGGATGCGGGACTGGCCGGTCGCCGGTGCGAACGCCGTCCTCGCACCGAGAGACGCAGGGGAAGGAGAGCGCACAGCGGGGACCGGGCCGTCCGGCCGACGACCCGGGGAGGCTTACGGAGCCGTCGAGCGCAGATTCGCTCGCGGGCTCCGACACGGCGACGATACCGCGACGTGCCGTCGTCCGCGTGTATGCCACGAACGAGCCTCCGCCTGATCCGTCGGACCGCGGGTATATACCGGTTTTTCGAGATAGTGCGGGAGTTCGGTCCGAATCGGGCACAAATTCGACCGGAATGTCCGCGCTACGCCGGGTAGTCCCGGACGCTCGTGAAGGCGTCGTCGGCGACGGCGTCCGCGACGGCCTCGACGTCCGTCTCGGGCGTCGGGTTCGGGTACTTCCGGCGGAAGTAGGAGACGATGTTTCGGACGTCCCGCCCGAGGAACTCCCGAGCGTTCTCGTGGTCCGTCGGGACGGACTGGGGCCAATCGAAGAGCAACACGCCGTCCTCGCGGACGAAGACGTTGTACTCGCTGATGTCGGCGTGGACGTACCCCTCGTCGTACGCCTTGGCTATCTCGCGGAGGATCAAGTCGAGGACGCCGACGACCTGGTCGTCCTCGAGTTTCGCGCGGTTGAGTTCGACGCCGTCGACCTTCTCCATCACGATGGCGTGGCGGTTCTGGTCGATCGGCCGCGGGACGTTCACGTCCGGGTAGAGCGCGTGGAGCGCGTCGTGTTCGCGCTCGGCGGCCTTGCGCGCCGTGTAGAACCACGAGACGTGGTCGTTGTCGCTCGTGTAGTCGCGCTCCTTTTGGACCTCGCGGAAGTTCGTGTACCCCTCGCGGTGGAACTTGAGCGCCATGGGCTTGTACGACTCCACCTCGAAGACGTCGCTCTCCTTGCCGACGCCGAGCGGCGCGCCGAAGCCCGAGACGGTCTCGCGCTCCGCGAACGCCTTCAGCGCGAGGACGTCGTACCCCTCGAAGGTGAGCCGGAACCCCTCGTACTGAATCGTCTGGCGCTCGACCAGTCCGCGGTCCTCGACGCGGTCGAGGCGGTAGTCGACCTCCTCGGCGGTGAGGCGCGCGAAGTCCGGGAGCTTCTCGCGGGCCACCCACTCCGAGAAGCGCATCCCGTGCTCGACGCCGGAGAGGAGGTTGAAGTCCTCCTGTTCGAGCGCCGCGACGTCCTCGGCGACGTTCCGTACCATCTCCCTCCGGGTAGGTCGGCGCGCGATAAAAGCCCCGCGACACCCCCCGAGACGCCCCGCGTCCCTCAGGTCGCGCCGTAGCGCTCGACGTGGCGCGCGGTCTGCTCGGCGAGGCGTTCGAGCACCGCCGCGTCCGCCTCGTCGAAGGCCCCCGCCTCGTCGTCGGCGACGCAGAGCATCCCGACGCGCTCGCCGCCCGCGACGAGCGGTGCGCCCGCGTAACTGGCGAGGTCCGGGGCGACCCGTGCCCCGCGCTCGGATGCAGTGACGTCGTCGACGGCGAGCACGCCGTCGTTCGTGATACCGTGCGCGCAGACGGCCCGCCCGCGCTCGCGGTCGGGGAGGTCGACGCCCTCCGCGGTGAGGAAGGTCTCGTGGCGCTCCCCGACGAGGCCGACGAACGCCGCGCGGGCGTCGAGACACTCGCGCGCCGTCGTCGTCATCCCCCGGAGGTGCGCGCGCAGCGTCGGGTCGTCGAAATCGTACGCTCCCAGCGCGTCGAGGCGCGCGCGCTCGCTCGCCGGGACGGGATAGCCGCGCCACCCCTCGGCGACGGCGCGCCGGAGCGTCCCCGCCGTCGTCTCGTCGTCGGTCGTCGGGTCCGCGACGACGCAGGCCGCGTCGTTCGCACGAATTAGCCCCGCGAGCGCTTCGCTCCCCGCGACGTCCGCGCCCGCGAGGAGCGCGTCCGCGTCCCCCACGTCCGCCGCCTCGTCGATTCGTCTGTGCGATGCGTCGATGCCGTCGGCGGCCCCCACCGCCGGTCCGGCGCGTTCCGTCGTGTCGGTCGTCACGTGGACGACCGAGAGCTCCCCCTCGTCGCTCACGGGCGAAAATGCGGGTGCGTCCCTTGATAACCTGTCGGCCGGCGGGCCACACGTCCCGCGCGTCAATACCACTAGTTATATTGTGACAGAGGATTATTCTCGTAGTACATCATGACGGACGACGAGATTCGAACGACGCACATCGGTAGCCTCCCCCGGCCGCCCGAACTCCTCGACCTCCTGACGGCGAAACAGGACGGCGAGGACGTCGACGACGCGGCGTGGGAGCGCGCGACGACGGAGGCGACGCACGACGTCGTCCGGCGGCAGCTCGACGTCGGCCTCGACTCGATAAACAACGGCGAGCAGCCCCGCGTCTCCTTCAACTGGTACGTCCAGAACCGCCTCAGCGGTATCGAGGGCACCCGCGAGACGGAACTCTGGGCGGACCTCCAGGACTACCCCGAGTACGCCGACGAGACGTTCAAGACGGACGTCATCGACCTCTCCGAGCAGCCGGTCGTCACCGGCCCCATCGAGTACACGGGACACGAGGAGGCCGAAGCGGAGATTCGGGGCTTCCGTGACGCGCTCGACGACCTCGACGCGGACCCCGCGGACACCTTCATGACCGCCGCGTCGCCGAGCGTCGTCACCTCCACGCACGTCAACGACTACTACGACGCCTACGACGACTACCTTGGCGACGTCGCCGCCGCGATGAAAGAGGAGTACGAGCTCGTCGCGGACGCGGGCTTCACCCTCCAGATAGACGCCCCCGAACTCCTCACCGCGGGCCAGACCGAGGCCTTCCGTGAGGCGTCCATCGAGGACATCCGCGGGGCGACGCGCCGCCACGTCGAGGCGCTCAACGACGCCCTCGAAAACGTCCCCGAAGAGCAGGTCCGCCTCCACACCTGCTGGGGGAGCTACGAGGGCCCCGGCCACCTCGACGTCGACCTCGTCGACATGCTCCCCGTCATCTACGAGGCGGACATCACGGGGCTGAGCGTCGAGCAGGCGAACCCGCGCCACCAGCACGAGTACCGCGCGTTCGCCGAGGAGCCGGTTCCGGACGGCTGGACGCTCATCCCCGGCGTCGTCGACGTGAAGACGAACATCATCGACCACCCGGAGACCATCGCGGACCGCATCGAGCGCGTGGCGGACGCCGCGCCGGACGACACCGAAATCGTCGCCGCGCCCGACTGCGGCTTCGGTACGCAGGCCGGCCTCGGGATGGTCAGCCCCGAAATCGCGTGGGCGAAACTCGACGCGCTCGTCGAGGGCGCGGCGCTCGCCACCGAGCGGCTCTACTGAACGTCAGACGGAGCCGAGGTCCTTCTTTTTCCGCATGAGGTAGAGGAAGTAGGGGCCGCCGACGAGGCCCGTGATGATGCCGACGGGGAGTTGGACCGGGCTGAGCGCGAGGCGCGCGCCGACGTCCGCGCCGACGAGGAGCGCCGGCCCGAGGAACAGACACCCGAGGAGGAGGCGCTGCGAGTCGCTCCCGACGATGTTGCGCACCATGTGCGGGACGATGAGGCCGACGAACCCCACCAACCCGGCGACGGCGATGGCGGCGGCCGTCGAGAGGATGGCGATGCCCGCCACCGCGAAGCGCATCTTTTCGACCGGCATCCCGAGCGACCGTGCGGTCTCCTCGCCGAGCAACAGGACGTCCAGGTGACGCGTCACGGCCAGCGCGAGCGCGAGCGCGAGGACCGTAAACGGGAGCGCGAGGCGCACCTGTCCCCAGTCGGTGCCAAGCAGGGAGCCCGACAACCACGCTTGGGCGGACATGACGACGCTGAGGTCGTCGATGAAGAAGAACAGCGCGCGCTGGACGGAGCCGAACACCGTTCCGACGACGACGCCCGCCAGGACGAGCCTGACGGGACTGGTGCCGTTCTTCCACGCGATGGCGTAGACGATGAGGAACGCTATCGCGCCGCCGAGGGCGGCCAGCACCGGCATCACGGGGAGCAGACTCGACACGAACGTCAGCGTGACGAGGACGACGAGGCCCGCGCCGTCGCTGATTCCGAGGACGTACGGGCTGGCGAGTTCGTTGCGCGTGACGATCTGGAAGATGGCGCCCGAGACCGCGAGGTTCGCGCCCACCAGAATCCCGACGAGGATACGCGGGAGGCGGATGTTCCAGACGATGAGCTGCTGGCGGGTGAACCACTCCGGGAGGCCGCCGCCGAGCAGGAAGGCGTGCCACGCCGCCGTGCTGAACAGGACCTCAGGGTCGAAGACCGTGTGCCACGCCTCGGCGAGCGTGAGCGGATACGCCCCGAAGCTCACCTGGAGGAGCGTCGCGCCGAGGAGGACGGCGAGGCTTCCGAGCGCGACCGCGGCCAGCTTCGAGTTCGCGTACCACTCGTCCCACGCCGCGCGCCGCTCGGCGAGCGCGTCAGAAACCTTGCCCATCGAGCGTCAGAACTCGCGGTGGACGACGTCGAGGAGGCGCTGGCGGTCGAAGAGCCGCTCGTCCTCGGCGAGGTCGCCGACGGGACCCGGCCACTCGCCGAACGTGTCGGGATAGACCTGCTTGGCGACGGCTTCCGTCGAGAACATATCGACGATGGGGCCCATGTACTGACCGGCGCTCCGGACGACGTTCCCGTTCCGGACGGCGCTGAGCTGCTGGCCGTTCTCGTTGTTCTCGAAGGGCTCGACGACGGTGTTCACGAACTCCTCGTGGGTCGCGGAGGTGAGCATCCCGACGGCACCGATGTAGTCCGGGTCGACGTCGAGGAGCTCCTCGTAGCCGATGGGGCCGTCCGGGTAGTGGCCCTCGAAGGCGTCCCGCATCCCGAGGCGGTAGTAGGACTTCGTGTTGTTCCCGAGGCGGTGGAGGGGGGCGATGCGGAACTGTCCCGAATCGGGGCTGACGCCGCGCCAGATGGCGGCAATCGTCGGGCGCTCGTCCTCCGGCGGGAGGCCCTCCTCGATGGTGCGCATCAGGTCGTCGTGCATCGACTGCCAGGCCTCGAACTGCCGGTGGCGCTGGAAGACCGTGGCGTACTTCTCGAAGGCCTCGTAGAGCGTGTACGGGTTCGGCGACTCGGAGACGGCGGCGGTCGGCGCGAACCGCAGCGGCGTCCCGAGGAAGGGGCCGGTCTGCGACTCGATCTCCTCGTAGTCGGCGTCGTCCCAGCTCGTGAAGCGCGCGAGCGTGCTCTTGGGGATGAGCCAGACGTCCGCGTTCGCCGCGTAGAAGTTCTCCTTGTCGTAGCCGGATTCGGCACCGCTGGCGAGCTTGGTGACCTCGCTCTCGTCGAAGTCGAGGCCGAGGAGGTCGTAGAACTTCAGGGGCGCGCGTTCGAGGCCGGTCGTCGCGCTCGGGTGAATGCCGAGCGCCATCCCGACGTCGAGCAGCGGCCCGGAGACGACGCCGTACGTCTCGGGGACTTCCTCGAACGTGTAGGGGTCGTTCGGTTCGATGTGGACCGTGTACGGCGTCGTTCCGTCCGACGACTCCGTCCCCGCATCTGTGCTCGTCGCCTCGCTCGTGGTCGTTTCGTCGCCACTACCGCCGCTGCAGCCGGCGAGGCCGGCCGCGACGAGGCTCGCACCGCTCGCGAGCACGCGCCGTCTTCGTACCATGTCCTTTTGGTTCGCCTAAAACGACTTAGTGCCTCCCGGCGTTCGGTGTAACACGCCGCGATACGCGTAACACGGTGTGAAGCCCGTCGGTACTCCCCCCCTCACTCGGCCCGCCCCCGCGCGTCTCAGTCGCCGACCGCGGTCGGCTGGGCGGCGTACGGGGCGGCGCGCGTCCGCGTCCGCTCGAAGCGCTCGCGCGCCCACTCGCGGACGGCCGGGTGGTCGCACTCGATGACGTCGAAGCCGCCGCCGCGCTCGCGGGGGAGTGAGAGATAGACGGTCTCGTCGTCGACGAGGTCGACGTTGCAGGGGAACGGTTCCTCGACGCTGTAGTAGACGTGCGTCCCCGCGTTCGCCTCGATTGCGCGGACGCAGTCCGCGATCCCGTCGTCGTCGCGGACGACGGACTCGGTGCCGCCGCCGAAGACGATCTCCGCGTCCGGTTCGTCCCCGGTCCGCATCGCCTCCGCGTACGCGTACAGGGGGAGGCTGACGAACGACCCGACGAGCGCCCGGACCGTGTCCGCGCCGCGGACGGCGTTCGCCACGGTTCGCGCCGCCGCGAGCGGATCCGCGTGTTCGTCGGCGACGAGCGACCCCTCGGCGAGGTGGCGCGCGTCGAAACCGAACCACTCCGTGGGGAGGTGCCCGACGATGTCCGGGTACGACTCGCCGAGCGACACCGTCCCCAACAGCCGCGCGAGGTCGTCGTACACGAGCCCGCCGTACTCCGTCAGGGCGTACTCGTTGCCGTCCTTCTCGATCCAGCCGCGCTCTTCGAGGTCGCCGAGGATACGGCTCAGCGTCACCCGCGCGACGCCCGTCGCCGTCAGCAGCGTCTCGCGCGTTCGCGTCCCGTCCGCGAGCAGTTCGAGGACGTGAACGCGGTGCTCCGAGCGCGCGAGGAAGGCCACCGTCTCGACGGCGTCGGTCCGCGTCCCGTCCGTGTTCTTCGTCTTCATCTCCCTGCTGACACGTATTTTAGGACGGCCTAAACCAGTTTCCATCGGTCCGCCATCGCGGCGGGGTGGCGCGGCTCCCGGTCCCCGCGGACGAACGCGCACGCCGAGTCGTACCCGCTTGCGCGTCTCCCCCGTGTCGCGTTTACGCGTCGTCGTCCGTGTACTGGTCGTAGAGGACGCTCCCGAGGCTGGTGGCGTCCCGGACCTCCGTCGTGTCGTCGCGCGCCGCGGTCGCGCCGACGACGCCCGCGTCCTCCAGTTCGCTGACGCGCTGTTCGATCTCCGCCTGCACGTCTCCCAAGAGCGCGTCCGGGACGTCCGTGATGTCCTCGGGTCCGTCGAGGGGCTCCTCGCGGACGACGCGCCACTCCCGTGCCGCGGGGTCGTAGTCGACGGCGCGCAGGCCGCTCTCCGTGACGAAGACGATTGCGGTGATGAGTTGCGTCTCGCGCTCCGGGTAGTGGAAGGCGTTCACGGGGCGGACGTCGGCGAACCGACCGGATGCCGAGAGCGCCATCACCTCGTCGTGCGAAAGCGGGCGCGCCGGCAGCGACTCGAAGGCCATACGCGTCCGTGCGTCTCGACCCACAAGCCTCGTTCGGAACCCGGCCGCGAGGCGAAGCTTGAAGCCTCGCCCGCCCGCGCCACGACGTATGAGCAGCCCGCTCGACACGACGGTCCGCGTCGGCGAGATTCGCGCCGCAGAACGCTTCGAGGAGGCCCGCAAGCCCGAGCTCTTCAAACTGGAGATAGACCTCGGCGACGAGACACGCCACTCCGCCGCGCAACTCGGCTACAACCACGACCCCGAGGACGTCGTCGGCCGACAGGTGCTCTGCGCCGTCGATCTGGGGACCGTGAACATCGCGGGCTTCGAGTCCGACGCGCTCACGCTCGGCGTCCCGGACGACGACGGCCACCCGATGCTCGTCGGCCCCGACGAAGCGGTGCCACTCGGCGGCGAACTCTACTGAGCAGGAGTGCTATGGGACGGGGAGCCCCGCGGTCGGTATGAGTCTGAACAGTGACCGCGCGGCCGCACCGCATCCGTCCTTTAGGTCTACCTAAATCATCAAAAGCGTTTCGCCCCTCACTCGAATCCGAAGGTCTCCGGGCCCGCGTCCTCGTCGAGGGTGTCCTCCACGGCTGCCCGTATCTCCTCCAGGGGCGGTTGGTCGCGCGTCGGGTCGAGCGGGTGGTCGCCGACCCACCGGTAGCGAATCGTCCGGTCCGTATCGAGGAAGAAGACGGAGCGCTTCGAGCGTCGGAAGAGCCCGAACGTCCGGTAGTCGACGCCGAACGCCCGCGCGAGCGCGAGGTCGCGGTCGGCGTAGAGGGGGAAGTCGAGGTCGAGGTAGTCGATGAACCGCTTGTGGGTCGCGGCGTGCGAGCGCGAGACGCCGACGACCTGCACGCGCTCGTCGTGGGCGAACCAGCCGTAGTCGCGGAACGAACACCACTCCGCCATGCAGTCCGGGCTGAAGTCGTTCGTGTAGAAGGCGAGGAGCGTCGGCCGCTCGTCCGTCAACGCCGAGAGCGCGACGTCCGCCGTGCGCCCGTCCGGGCGGACGAGCGGGGCGGTCACGTCCGGGGCGACGTCCCCCACGGCGAGCGGTTCGCTCATAGTCGCCACACAGGGTTGCGGGACCGAAGTGCGTTCCGCCCGCGCGACGGACTCCGAAGCCCCTTTGCTCGCCGCCACCCTCCCCCCGAGCATGTCCCTCAACGTCGGCGCGCACGTCTCCATCGCGGGCTCGAAGACCTCGGGCGACCCCGAATCCCCGCCGGGCGACGGCATCGAGAACGCCGTCTGGCGACAGCGGAACGTCGGGGGCAACTGCGGGCAAATCTTCACGCACTCCCCGCAGGTCTGGCAGTCGCCGGACGTCGACGACGAGGAGGCCGCGGCGTTCCGCGACGCCAGCGCCGAACACGACGTCGGCCCGTGGGTCATCCACACCTCCTACCTCGTCAACCTCTGTACGCCCAAGGAGGACCTCCGCGAGAAGTCCCGGACGGCGATGCAAGAGGAGGTCGATGCCGCCCACGAGCTCGACATCCCCTACGTGAACGTCCACCTCGGCGCGCACACCGGCGCGGGCGTCGAGCAGGGCCTCGAAAACGCCGCCGGCGTCATCGACTCCCTCGACGTCCCCGACGACGTCACCATCCTCATCGAGAGCGACGCGGGCAGCGGTACGAAACTCGGCGGCGACTTCGAGCACCTCGCCACCGTCCTCGACCTCGCCGACACCCACCTCGACATCTGCCTCGATACCGCCCACGCCTTCGCCGCGGGCTACGACCTCTCCACGCCCGAGGGCGTCGCGGACACCCTCGCCGAACTCGACGACGTCGTCGGCCTGGAGCGTCTCAAGTACGTCCACCTCAACGACTCCAAGCACGAGTGTGGCACGAACAAGGACGAGCACGCCCACATCGGCGACGGCTACATCGGGGACGCGGGCTTCGAGGCCTTCCTGAACCACGAGGCGATCCGCGACGTCCCGCTCGCCCTGGAGACGCCGACGGAGGACGGGCGCTCGTACGCGTGGAACATCGAGCACGTGCGAGAGTTGCGTCGCGCTGAGTAACGCGAAGCGCGACGTTCTAGCGAACGGGGAGGGACGACCCGTGAGCTGTGTCGCGCTGAGTAACGCGAAGCGCGACGTTCTAGCGAACGGGGAGGGACGACCCGTGAGCTGTGTCGCGCTGAGTAACGCGAAGCGCGACGTTCTGGTGAGCGGGGAGGAACGACCCGTGAGCCGCGCTGGGTTGAGTAACGCGAAGCGCGACGTTCTGGCGAGCGGCGCAGCCGCGAGCGATAAGCGTTTCCTCCCTCCCGCACCTACGCGTTCGCAGTGAGACGGTTCTCCGCCGACTACCTGACGGACACCCGTCGCGGGATGTGGGCCGACCGGTCGGCGCTCGCGCCGCTCGCCCTCGACTCGCGGACGCGGGTCCTCGACGTGGGCTGTGGCACGGGCGAGCTGACGCGCGTCCTCCGCGAGGAGAGCGACGCCGAGGTGGTGGCGCTCGACGCCGACCCCGACCTGCTCCGGGCGGCCGACGCGGACGCGCGGGCGCTGGGCGACGCGACGCGTCTGCCCTTCCGCGACGACGCCTTCGACCTCGTGGTCTGTCAGGCGCTCCTCATCAACCTCCCGGAGCCCCGGGCGGCGCTCGCGGAGTTCGCGCGCGTCTCCGCGGACCTCGTGGCCTGCGTCGAGCCGGACAACGCCGAGGTCGTCGTGGAGTCGAGCGTCGCGGCCGAGGCCCCGCTGGCGAAGCGGGCGCGCGACACCTACATCGCGGGCGTCGAGACGGACGTCACGCTCGGGTCGAGCGCGGCCGCGCTCCTCCGCGAGGTCGGCCTCTCGGACGTCGAGAGCCGCCGGTACGAACACGAGCGGACGGTCCGACCGCCCTACGACGCGCCGGCGCTCGACGCCGCGAAGGCGAAGGCGGCGGGCACGCGTATCGAGGAGCAGGCGCCGACGCTCCGACGCGGCGGCCTCTCGCGGACCGGCGTCGACGAACTCAAGAGCGAGTGGAAGGCGATGGGCCGCGCCGTCGTCGACGCGATGGCCGCGGGGGAGTACGAGCGCCGCGCCGTCGTCCCCTTCTACGTCGTCGCGGGCCGCGTGGCGTCGGCCGACGAGAGCGGGGGCGAGAGTGCGGACGAGGCCGACGGCGACGACCCGCGCGAGAGCGGGGGCGACGCGGACGCGGGCGAGACCGATACCGAACGCGACGCCGTCGACGTGCCCGAGTCCTGACTCAGACGACGTCGCCGCGCACCGTCGTCCCTTCCTGTTCCGCTTCGTAGGCGCGCATCGCCGCGGCGGCCGTCTCGGCCTCCTCGTCGTCGAAGCCGAGCATCCCGAGGGCGTCTTCGAGCGTCGGGAAGGCGAGCGCGCCCTCGCGGAGTTTGTCGAGCGTCTCGTCGTCGCGTCGCCCCTCCGCGTAGAGGCAGACGCCCCGCGGGTCGATGACCTGCTCGTAGTTCCCGGCGGCTCGCGCCCCTTCGGCGCGTTGGGTGACGTTGCGCTCGAAGCCCGTGTTGCACACCTCCAGGTGAACGGGTTCGCCCTCGGGGAGGAGTTGGGCGGCGAGGCACTTCTCGGGGGCGACGTAGCCGCTGTCGTCCGTGCGCACCCACTCGGGGTGTTCGCGCGCCCACGCGGCGTCGACGGTGCGGCCGAGGCCCTCCACGCCGTACTCGGCGTCGAGGTCCGGGGCGGGCTCACCACCGAAGAGGAGGTCCTTCGTGACGTAGACGTCGAGACGCGTGAGCGGGTCCTTCCCGAGCGCGACCTCGCCGTAGACCCAGCACTCCGTGACGGGCACGGGGAGGTCGCCGTCGCTCACCGTATCGAGGACACGCTCGACGTGATCCAGCGCGGCGTCGCGGTCCATACGGCACGAAGGCGCTCGGACCACAACGCGTTTTCCCTCTCGCTCTTCCCCGTTTCCTCTCGCTCTCTCCTTTTCTTCTCGCCTCTCTCCTTTTCTTCTCGCCTCTCCTTCGTTTCCCGCCGCTCTCTACTCCTCGTCGGCGACGAGGTGCGAGCGGACGTAGCCGTCGATGGCTCGTCTGGTGTGCGCGACGGTGTCGCCGCTGCCGAAGAGCACGCTCCGCGAGCGCGCGCCGTCGATCATCACGAGAATCGTCTCGGCGACGCGCTCGGGGTCGACGTCGCGGAAGACCCCGCTCTCGACGCCCGCGGCGACCGTGTCGGCGAGCAGCCCGACGAGATGCTGGTCGTTCGCCGCGAACGCCTCGCGGTACGCCTCGACGTACGGGGCCTGCGAGCGGAGTTCGAGCATCGCGATTTGGAAGTCCTCGGACTCCTCGGGGCCCGAGAGGAGGATGTCGACGAGGGTGTCGAGGCGCTCGCGCGGGTCGTCGCCGTCGTTCGTCTCCTCGACCTTGGCGAGGAAGCCGTCGAGGAGGTAGTCGAGGAACGCCACCAACAACTCCTCTTTCGTGTCGTAGTGGTAGTGGATGAGCGACTTCGACTTCGAGAACTCGTCGGCGATGGCCTGCATTGTCAGGTCCGCGTAGCCGTGCTCGCACAGCGCCCGGTACGTCGCCTCCATGATGGCCGTCTGCGTCTCCGAGCGTTCCGTTCCCGTGTCCTCGCCCATTTTCGTTGACTAATCACTTAGTCAAACAGGAAAGCGTATCGGTTCCCGCCGTTTTGCGTGTCCCCCGTCCCCTCCGTAATGGTGAAACGCGCGCGTCGACAACGGTGACGCGATGGAGTGCACGAAGTGCGACCGCGAGGCGGTCATGCACGCGGCGTACTCGGGGAACCACTTGTGCGAACACCACTTCCGCGAGTCCGTCGAGCGCCGCGTCCGCCGTCGCGTCCGCGAGGACGACCTCCTGCCGAGTTCCGCGACGCCCGAGGACCCTCAGACGTGGCTGGTCGGCCTCTCCGGCGGGAAGGACTCGGTCGTGCTCACGCAGATTCTCCACGAGACGTTCGCCGACGACCCCCGCGTCGAACTCGTCGCGCTCACCGTCCACGAGGGTATCGCCGGCTACCGCGACAAGAGCGTCGACGCCTGCGAGGAACTCACCGCCGACCTCGACATCGCCCACGAGGTCGTCTCCTACGCCGAGGAGTTCGACGTCGAGATGGACGACGTCGTCGAGAGCGACCCCGAGAACATGGCGGCCTGCGCGTACTGCGGCGTCTTCCGCCGCGACCTCCTCTCGAAGTACGCCCAGGGGTACGAGGCCGACAAACTCCTCACCGGCCACAACCTCGACGACGAGGCCGAGACCGCGCTGATGAACGTCTTCGAGGGGAACACGGAGCAGATGGCGAAACACTTCGACGCCTCGCTCGGCCCCTTCGACGAGCGCAACGCCCAGGCCGGGATGACGCCGCGCGCGAAGCCCCTGCGCGACGTCCCGGAGAAGGAGGTCGCGCTCTACGCCCAACTGCGAGACCTCCCGGTCCACATGGCCGAGTGTCCGCATTCGAGCGAGGCGTTCCGCGGCGAGATACAGGACCTCCTCCTCTCCCTGGAGGAGGCCCACCCCGGCACCCGACACAGCATCATGGCCGGCTACGAGGAGCTGGCGGCGATGGCCGCCGAGCGATACCGGAGCCCGGGGGACGAGTCCGACCTGAACGAGTGTGTGGAGTGTGGCGCGCCGACGACCCGCGAGGTCTGTCGGAAGTGCTACCTCGTCGACGCCGTCCACGCCGCCGACTGAGCCCACGTGTCGGACGCGCGCGTAAGACGCACGAAGACGCGCGGAACGCGGTCGCTGGCCGTTGGTACTGGCCGCGAAAAAGAACTGAACGGCGTTAGCGGATGACGTCGAGGCCGTTGTTCTGTTCGAGTTCGTCCTGGCCGCCGTCGCTCGTCGCGCCCTCCCAGTCCGAACTCCCGCCGGCGCTGTCCGCCTCGAAGTCCTGGAGTTCCGCGCGGGACTTATCGGCCTGCTTCTGCGTGGACGGGCCGAGCACCTGCGCGGACTGGACGCCGGTCATGATCGCCATGACGCGGACCTTGCCCTTGTAGTTGTCCTGGATGCGCGCGCCCCAGATGACGTTCGCGGAGTTGTCGAGGCGCTCCGTGATGTTGTCCGCGATGCCCTCGGCCTCTTTGAGCGTGAGGTCCGGTCCACCAGTAATGTGGACGAGTCCGCCGGACGCGCCGCGGTAGTCGACGTCGAGGAGCGGGTGGCTCATCGCGTCCTTCACGACCTCGTCCGTCTTGTTCTTGTCCTGCGTCTCGCCGACGAGCATCACCGCGACGCCGCCCTGGTTCATGATGGCGGTCATGTCGGCGTAGTCGAGGTTGATGAGCGACGGCTGGGTGATGGTCTCCGAGATTCCCTTCACGGTCTCCGCGATGATCTGGTCCATCACGGAGAACGCCTTGCCGATGGGGAGGTTCGGGACGTAGTCGAGCAGGCGGTTGTTGTCGAGGACGATGATGGAGTCCGCCTCGTCGCGGAGCTTCTCCAGGCCCTCCTCGGCCTTCACCGTGCGGGCGCGCTCGACGTTGAACGGCGTCGAGACCATCCCGACGACGATGGCGCCCTGCTCCTTTGCGATCTTGGAGACGACGGGTGCCGCACCCGTCCCCGTCCCGCCACCCATGCCGGCGGTGACGAAGACGAGGTCCGCGTCGCCGAGGACCTCCTTGATGGTTCCCTGGGCCATCTCGGTGGCGCGCTCGCCCATCGAGGGGTCCCCACCCGCACCGAGGCCGTTCGTCAGGGACTTCCCGACGAGTATCTTCGTGTCGGCCTCGATCATCTGCAGGTGCTGCTTGTCGGTGTTGATGGCGACGGTGTCCGCGCCCTCGACCCCGATGTTGTACAGCCGGTTGATCGTGTTGTTACCCGCACCGCCGGCACCGACGATGACGATTCGGGGGTCCCCGAACTCGCTGTCATCGCTGTCGACGTCGCTCAGGTCCCGCTGTTCTGCTTCGGCGTTTTCGAGGGCGTCGTTGACGATATCTTGCATCTGTTACACCTTCGCCCAGCTGCGGCTTTCGTTCGACTTCGAGTCGGTCTGTTCGTCCAGCATCTCGCGGACCGCCGAGCGGATGGCCTCCGAGCGATTCGGGAACTTCCCGAGCTCGACCATCTCCTCGACTTCCTCGATCTGCTGCTTCGGAATCCGGAGTGTCACACGCTCCATTGTTGGTCTTCCCCTGCAAGACGGACTGGCCTTCGGTGTCTTACACAGCATCACGAACCGGACGCACCGACGCGGACCCGGCCGATTCACCGTAAGACCTCCGTCTTACGTACGCACAACGACAACGGACCTGCATAAATAGTTAATGGCTGTGTAAACGACCGTGTCTTACCTGTCGAGGACGTCGCCCGCCATCGTCCGACGCCCGCAGTCCGGACAGAACGCCCAGTCCGAACGGAGCTCCGCGCCGCACTCGCACGCGGGTCGTCCACCGGCCCGCTCCCCGCAGTTCGGGCAGAACGCGTGTTCCGCCGCCAGCGACTCGCCACACTGCGGGCACGCCCGCGCGTCCGACGCCTCCGCGGTCGTCGCGTCCGACACGGGTCCCGCGGCGTCGTTCGCCGAATCCGCCTCGCGTACGCGCGAGTCCGACCCCGCCGGGGTGTCCGCCGTCTCCCCGACGTTCACGTTTACGGTCACGTCCCCGCTCGTCTCCTCGTCGAGGCGACGCGCGACCCGCTCGTCCACCCGTTCGTCGATCCGCGCGTCGAGCAGCGCGTCGAGACTCCCCGGCGTCGCGTCCGACGCCGTCTCACTCGCGTCGTCGTCGAGATACGCCCGGAGCGCGCGGCGCATCACCTCGCTCTTCGACGCGTCCAGCGCCTCGACGCGCTCGACGAGGTCCGCGTCCGCCCGGAACGTTATCTTCGACATGCGATAGCGGGTCATACGACGCCCGCCCATTTGAAACCACGCCCCGCTGGCGGTGTCGAATGAGAAGTCTTAAATTCGTACCACGGCCTACGTTTCGATGCGCCCGCCCTTAGCTCAGACTGGTAGAGCAGCCGACTGTAGATCGGCTTGCCCCCCGTTCAAATCGGGGAGGGCGGATTTTCCTGACTCGAACCGACGAGCGTAGCGAGTCGCGTGCGAGTCGAAAATCCCGAGAGCCGATTTGAGCACGGGAGTCGCAGCCGAGCGGAGCGAGGTCGTCTCCCGGAGTTCACGATCGGGGAGGGCGGATCTTACTTCCCGCCGATTCCACGCAGAAGTGGAAACGCTGTAAACTCCGGGCAGATAGTTCCCTCGTACCGGTTTTCGATTTCCTGCAAGCTACCCGAAAAGGTGAGTTGAACGGGGGACCTGTCCAGGGTCACCGCTGTCTCGTGATTCTCGCGGCTGAATCAGAGGGTGATCAGTGACGGATACCGCCGCCGCCACGGTCTCCGAGCACGCGCGCGAGCAGTCCCCGGACGTGACGACCTCCTCGCTGGCGGTCTTCCTCTCTTATGCGACGGAGACGCCCTCAACACGTCGCCGAGCGGTAATTTCAGCTGTCTCATACCGAAGTATTATCCTCGATGGGGTGAAACTATCCCGGTGCAGTGATACTGGTCGTCGATTCGGACGCGTCCCTCGTCGGTGTGCTGGACGAGCGCTGCGTCCACGTCGAGTCGCGCGCCGCGCTCCCGGAGCGTATCCCGGGGGGGACGCTCCTCCTGCTCGCCCCGGACGCCGTGGACGACCCGGACGAGCTCGTGCGGGCGGCTCGGGAGCGCGCCGACGGGTCGCTCGCGGTCGTCGCAGTTTCGGAGACCGCTGAGGCGGTCGACACCGCGGCGTACGACGGCGTGCTCGCGCCCGACGCCGACGGGGCGACGGTTCGACGGGTCGCCGACCGCGCGCGGCGAATCGCGGCGTACCGCGAGGCGGTCGCGACGCTCTACGAGACGTCGCCGGGCGAGGGCACGGCGGCGGCGCGCGAGCGTGCGGCGGAGCGCTTCGCCGCGCTCCCCGACGACCTCGACGACGCGGACGTCGCCGCGATCATCCGACCGTCCTGACGCGCCCGTCCGTTCTCCCCCTCTTTTCGGGGTATCGGCCGCGAGGGTCGCCTACTCTCCGCTCGGCGCGTCGAGTCGCGGGACGGTGACGGTGACGGCGGTTCCGGTCGGTTCGCGGTCGTCGAACTCGGCGCGGCCGCCGGCGATTTCGGTCCCCCAGCGGACGATCCAGAGGCCGAGGCCGCTCCCGTGGCGGAGCGCGCTCTCGCCACCGTCGCGGATGACGTCGGTCTCCTGGGCGTCGATTCCGGGCCCGTCGTCGGCGACGACCACGGACACCTCCTCGGCGTCCGGCCGGGTCTCGACGGTCACGTGGCGCTCGTCGCCCTCGTTGTGTCTCGCGGCGTTCTCGATCAGGTTGTCGAAGACGGCGCTGAGGGCACTCGAAACGACGACGTCCGCGGGCGGCGGGTCGTACGACACGTCGACGTCGGGGTGGCTCTCGCGGACGCGCGTGACGCAGTCGTCGAGGATGCCGGCGAGCGGTCGGCCGGTGTGTTCCTCGCGGGTCCGCTCGAACAACTCGACGGCCTGTCGGCCCTTCTCGCCGACGGCCTCGATGCGTGCGGCGCGCTCCTGGACTATCCGCCCGGCGTCGCTGTCGCCGAAGCGCTCGGCGTAGCCGTGGATGACGTTCGTCTCCGTGCGGATGTTGTGGCGTAAGACGCGGTTGAGCACCTCCAGGCGTTGGCGTTGTCTGACGTACCGGCTGACGTCGTGAAAGGTGACGATGGAGCCGATGTGGCGGTCGTGGACGTCGCTCACGTCCGTGACGGCGGCGTCGTACGTTCGCGCGTCGTCGCCGTCGCCGAGCGTCAGGTGGCCGGCGGTGTTCCCGTCGCGCAGACGTTCGTACTCGGGGATGACGCGCGTCGCGGGTTCGCCGAGCACCAACTCCCGCGTGATGCCGAGGGCGTCGACCGCGTACTCGTTCGCGTCCACGACGTTGCCGTTCGTGTCGAGGACGACCGCGCCCTCGCGCATCCCGTCGAAGACGAGGCGGCGGGCGCGCCGCCGCGGCGCGGGGTTCGTTTCTAGGAGCCGATAGCGGGTGATGGCGCCGAGGTAGGCGACGCCGGAGACGGCGAACGCGATGGGTGTCGGGTCGACGCCCGCGGTCTCGAAGGTGCCGAGGAGGAAGGCGACGTTCGTCACCCAGGGGGCGGCGAGGCCGACGAGGAGCGTGACGCCCTGCCCGCGGAAGGCGACGGCGTCGCTCCCGACGAGTTCGACGATTGCCGCGACGCCGCAGAGCCCGAGGAGGTACGTGTAGCCGGCGACGACGGCGTACCACGGCCCGCCCTGCTCGAAGCGCACGACGCCGTTCGCGCCGATGGTGTGTGACTCGACGACGAGGAGGTCGTGGCCGCCGAGGGCGACGAGCGCGACCGTGGCGGCGGGCACGGCACAGAGGAGCGCGACGTACCGCGGGCGCAGGTATCGGTCCCGGCCGGTGTATTCGAGCGCGAAGCAGAGCCACGCCACGGGGACGCAGACGACGCCGAGCCAGCCGAGGTGCAACCACTGGAGCTTCGCGGGGACGGTGTCGGCGCGGAGGCGGAAGACGATGCACGTCGACCACCACACTTGCGCGGCGAGGAGCGCGACAAGCGGGAACGCCCCGGGTTTGGGTCGCTCCCGCCACGCGAGGATCGCGGCTCCGGTCCCGACGGCTATCGAGACGAGCAGGAGCGCGGTGAGGAGCAGCACGGTACTACTGCTCGGTACAAGCCACCACACCCATATGAATCAACCGACGACGACCGAGAAATAAACGTTTCAGTCGGGCGACTGGACGCGGTGTCCGTGCCCGACTCAGAAGCCGGCCGCGCCGAGCGCGACGACGACGGCCACGACGAGGAGGTGCTTCGCCTCACCGGCGATTGCGAGGCGACCGTACCGCTCCGTGCGGCCGACGAACCACGCGAGACAGAGCGCGTAGCCGAGGCCGACGAGGACACCGGCGGTCATCGCGACGCCGAGGATACCCGCGCCGAACGCGAGCGCGATCCCCGCGACGAGGACGAGGTCGAGCGCGTAGAGGACGTGGCGGGTGCGCCGGACCCCGAGGACGACCGGGAGGGTCGCGACTCCGTTCGCGGCGTCACCCTCGCGGTCGCGGAGGTTCGGAATCTCCGTGTTGACGTAGGTGTCGAGGAAGAAGTAGCCGAAGACGACGGCCGCGGTCGGCGTGAACGCGCCGTCCGCGTACGCGAGCGGGAGGCAGACGACGCAGACCGCCCACGCGAGCGCGACGACCGCGGAGTTGACGACGAGGACATCCTTCAGCCGGCTGGCGTAGCGGCTCAGCGACGGGAGCCAGTCGGAGGCGTAGAGTATCCAGAACGCCCCGGGGAGGAGCGTGACGGCGAGCGCGAGCGGGCCGCCGAGGACGGCGAGCGCGACCGCGAGCCCGTACGCCGCCGCGGTCCCGAGCGAGAACAGGCGGCGATGGCGCGTGACGAACGCGGCCCGTTCCGGGCTCGTCGCGGCGTCCTCTGCTGCGTCCGCGATTCTGTCGCCGACGTAGACCGCGAACGTCAACAGGGCGATGACGAGCGGGGCCGGACTCGGCGGGAGCGAGAGCGCGACCATCGCCGTCACCACCTCGACGGCGGCGATGACCACGAGGTACGCCGAACTGTACACCAACGCGTCCTTCGCTCGCGTCCCGTACTCGGAGAGGGCCGCGAGCGTGCTGTACACCGTTCGTGTGCCGCCCCACGCGAGGGACGGGCTGTCGGTTTGGCTTGACATGCGCAGCGAGCGGCGGCCGCGTCACCGCCCGGCCGCCGTCGGAGTCGAGGACGGCCACGTGCGTCAAATCCTTCCCTGCCGCGCAATCGCGGCGCTCACGCCCGCACACACCGACCAGCGTGCTTTTACCCGCCGGTCGCTAGGAGGTAGCAAATGGTCGAAGCGTTCGCCGTCGCCAGCGGCAAGGGCGGCACGGGGAAGACGACGAGCACGCTCGCGCTCGGGTTGGCGCTCGCCGAGACGTACGACGTGACCGTCGTCGACGCCGACACCGGCATGGCGAACCTCCTCTTCCACGCCGGCCTCGACGACGCCGACGTCACCCTCCACGACCTCCTCCTCGGCGACCGCGACGTCGCTGTCGCCGACGCCTGCTACGAGCGCTTCGGGCTCACCGTCGTCCCCTGCGGCACCGACCTCGCGGGGTTCCGCGAGGCCGACCCCGCGCGACTCCGCGACGTCGTCGCCGAACTCGCCGCCGACACCGACGTCCTCCTCCTCGACTCCCCCGCGGCGCTCGACTCCGCCGCCTCCGTCCTCCCCATCGTCCTCGCCGACCGCGTCGTCCTCGTCACCCAGCCCACCGTCCCCGCGCTCTCCGACGCCCTCAAAGTCCAGGAGTACGCGGCGTCGTACGGCACGGGCGTCGCCGGCGTCCTGTTCAACAAGGTCCGCCCCGAGGACGGCATCGAGCGCATCACGCCGAAGGCCGAACGCTACTTCGAGGGCCCCATCGTCGGCGCGGTCCCGGACGACGACGCCGCCCGCGCCGCCCGCCGCGCCGGCCGCCCCCTCCTCGCCCACGCCCCCGACAGCCCCGCCGCGAACGCGTACTACGACGCCGCGGCCGCCATCGACGTCGACAGCGGCGACGGCGAGGCGCTCGCCGACCGCTTCCGCAGCGCCGTCATCCCAGAGGAGGTGTAGATGGACGTCCGCGCGGCCTTCGGGGGCGACCTCACCTTCTCGCGCGTCGTCGCCGACCCCGCCGTCGCCCTCGAACGCGCCCTCGACGACGCCGTCACCGGCTACGCCGAGTTCGTCCCCGCGGACGCGCTCCTGCTCGGCGAAGGCGGCGACGGCCTCGTCGCCTTCGAGGACGGCGTCCCCGTCCGCGTGCGCCACTCGACCGGCCCGGTCGGCGACGAGGCCGTGTCGGCGCTCGCGCTCCCCGGCCCCTACCACGTTCGCTTCTACGACCACACAGACCCGCCGCTCGGCCCGGACGCTGCGGTCGACCCCGACGCGCTCGCGGAGCGTCTCGCCGGCGACCCCGCGCTCGCCGAACGCACCCGAGAGCGCGCGCCCGCGTCGCCCGACACCGGCCCCGACGCCGTCACGGCCTTCCTCGACGACGACGCGAGCGTCGAGGCCATCCGCGAGCGCGCCCGGGCGGACGCCGAAGCACGCGCCGCCGAACTCGGGTTCGGAGACCTCGACGGCTGACACACTTTTCGCGGCTGAGTATCAATCTTGTCAGCTTGGCTCTTCATCTTGGGATTGCCAGATTATAGAGCGTGCTCGGCCTGTATGACTGATTACTACCAAAAATCGTTTGTACGACTATTGAAAGCCAGGTTGGAGAAGAGTACGTGTACGCTTCGCTATCTATTCAACTAACCTACGGCAAAAGACAACAAACTACCGACGGAATGCGTTCCAAACCTTCGAACCGGCTTTTCGAAGGACAGGTCCGGGGCCTTTGTTACCAGTCTGTGGTTCAAGCTCGGCATTCGTTTTTGGTGAGCGCCCCATCGTGTCCTCTAGTTTCGCTTTGCGAGCCATAAAACTACCGCAGTAACCCCCAGTCCCACGCCACTTACTATAATTGGCATCTCGAGAGCGGAGCTACTAATTTTAGCAGACTTAACAAACGCTAACAGCAGTGAACCAATTCCTGTAATGAGGGATATCTGTGTGACTGTAAGGAGAAATGCGTTTATTGAGTTTGTTTCAGACATGTCATCTATCCATTCATCATACTCGTTAAGTTGGAGTCGAAGCCATTCTTTGTTTGAATAGCCTCCTCGAACAACGTCACGCCGGTGGTCTTTGCTGACGCCGAGCTCCGGTTTTGAGTATGAGTACGTGATCGATCCGAGAAGAACCGCAAGAAGAAGTAATGCAATCCCAGATGAACCGATGGAGAATACCAGGGGTCCAATCTCACTTGGAGCAACTGGCTGGTCGCTGAGTTTGATGGCGGAGATGACGAGGCCCAAGAGTAGGACGGCGGTCCGAACGGTCCGCATCGCTTTGTCATCAATATCGTTGAGAAGGCTGACTTGCTCGCTAAGGACTGTTCGTGACTCTTGACGGACTGTTTCGAGTGCTGCTTCTTCTACGGTTTCTGCAGGCGGTGTTTCTTCAGATTCCGAGCTGGATTGGCGATCTTGACTCGGACGCTCTTTCTCTGGCACTACATTTTCCCTCTTCCACTACGTCTGTGTAAACTTTCGCTTAGCACCCTTTTGACTTCTCGACCTCACAGATTCAGGCGGCCAGTATATTCATATATCTGGAACTCAGAGAAAACTCACATAGTGAGTTTTCTCTGGTATCACATATTCCCTGATATGCGTCCCGCTTACTGTTGTTTCCGCAGATACGAGCGCGCGATAGTCACGTAGCGCGCTTGACCGCGACCGTCAGGTGCGTCTCGCTTCCCTCCCCGACGACCGTCACGTCGAACGCCACGGCGACGACGTGCGTCTCGTTCGCGCGCTCCTGCACGACGACGCCGTCGACGGCCTCGCAGGGTCCGAAGACCCGGCCGCGACCGCTCGGGCAGGACTCGGCCGCCCACCGCGTCGCGGCGCTCGCGTTCGTCGCCGCCAGCACGACGCGCCCGCCCCCGACGCTCGCGTTCTCGACTCGGGCGACGTTCGCGTCGAGCGCGTTCCGGTAGGCCGCGACGGCCGCCGTCCGCTCCGTCCACGTGTAGTTCGCCGCGAGCCCGGGCCGCGCCGTGTCGACGGCGGGGTCGAGCGCGGCGACGGTCGCCGTCGCCGTTCCGTCGCGGGCCGCCATCGCGTCCGCGTCGCCCGCGTAGCCGAACTGGAGGACGGCGGCGAGCGCCGGCACGAACGCGAGCGCGATAACCACCGCGGCGACGAGGACGAGCTGCCCGCGCTCGCCCCGTCCGCCCCGCTCGCGCCCGCTCACGCGTCCCACACCTCGACGGTGACCGGACCCGCGGCGCTCGGGACGGTCGCGCGCCCGACGGCCACTCCGGGCGGGCGCGGATAGCCCACGGTCCCCCACGGCGTCGTCGCGCGGTACATGCAACTCGCGGGGAGCATCGCGTCGAGGTGCGCCCGGAGCGCCGCGCGTCCCGGCTCGCCGTCCGCGAGCACCGTCGCGTTTCCCGCGTCGGCCTCGGCGACGAGCACGGTCGCGGCGTCGCTCGCGTACAGGTCGAGTCGGTGCTCCGCTCCGTGTTCCGGGACGCCGAGCGCGAAGCCGCCCGCGACGGCGAGTATCACCAGCACGCCCAGTATCGCCTCGACCAACGGGAGGCTGAGCTGACCGCGGTCGCGTCCGCGGAGAGCACCGCCACCGCCCGACCACGCACGATTCGCCTCACGCACGGGCGCGCACCTCCAGCACCGCCGTCCGCGTCGTCTCGCCGTGCGCGACGAGCACGACGCTCCCCGCGGGGAGCGGGCCGTCGGCGTCGACGGCGACGCTCGCGTTCCGGTACGGGCTCACCGCGACGCGATACGCCCCCGCGAGCCCGCGCGGGTCGGAGAGGGCGACGCGCCCGCCGACGCGGACGGCCGTGACCCGGGTGCCGTTCGGCGGGGTCAGCGTGACGTCGAGGGCGTCGACCCGCCCGCGGAGGGCGAACCCGGTCCCGGTCTCGAAGCGCGGGCCGTACGTCCGGGTCTCCGCGCTCGTGACGAGGACGAGCCGCCGGCTCGTCGCGCCCGCGCTCGCGTCGCCCGCCGCCGCGACGACGTCGCCGTCGAGGGCGATGCGGACGGCGTGACCGCGCGCGGCCGGGAACAGTGCGCCGAGGTCGGCCGCGCTCGCGTTCCGGAGCGCCGCCCCGTCGAGGACGTTCGCGCGCGCTCGGTCGCTGAACGGGCCGTCCGGGGCGACGGCGCGCGCCGCGAGCGAGTCCGCGAGCCGGGCGTCCGCCGCGTCCCGGTCCACGGCCGCGAACGCCCCGTGCGTGGCGGCGAGCGCGACGCCGAGCGCGCCCGTCACGAGGAGCAACGCGACGCCGAGCGCGAGCAGGGAGGCCTGTCCGCGCCCGCGACTCACGCCGGCACCTCGCGAAGTTCGACCGAGCACGCGCTCGCGTTCCCGGTGACGACGACGACCGCCGGCCGGTCGCTCCGCCACGTCCCCTCGACGCCCGTCACGCGCGCCGGGAGGCTCAGCGACGCCGTCCCGCCGACGCCGCGCACGGGGCTGTCGAGGACGAGCGTCCGGTTCGTCGCCCGGAGCTCGTAGGGGCGTCCGCCGATGGTGGCGGGGAGCGACACCGCCGCTCGGACGCGCACCGACGCCGCGGCCGCGTTCGGCACCGCGTCTTCGACGGCCACGGACCCCGCCGCGAGCACCCGGTCGCCGAGCGTCGCCGCGGCGTCCGCCTCCGCCGCCGGGACGACGCCCCCGTAGAGCGTCGTCGACACGAGCGCGACGTAACAGAGGACGATCCCGATCCCGAGCGTCTTCGAGACGACCGGCGTCAACCCCCGGTCCGTCCTCACACCGCCACCTCCACGGTCCGGACGACGACGTACGCCCGCGCGGCCGGCGGGTACGCGACGACGACGCTCTCGATTCCGTCGCCGTCGAAGTCCCGCTCGCCGACGACCGCGCCGGGGACGCCGTCGCGCCCGTAGCGACGCGCGAACGCCTCGGGGTGTCGCGTCTCGACGGCGAGGCGGTACGTCCCGCCCGCGAGCGTCTCGCGCGTCACCGTCGTGTCCGTTCGGAGCGTCGCGCCGCCGCCGCGTCCCGAGACGTCGACGTCGCCTTCGACGACCACGAGGTCGAGCACGAGCGCGTCGGGGACGGCCGTCGCGCGGACGGGCCCCGTGACGCGCGCCCACCCCCGCGTTCGGACGACGGTCGTCCCCGCGACGCTCGTCACGCCCCGGTTCGCGGCGTCGAAGGTGACGGCGTTCGTCCGATACCGCGCCACCGTCCCGTTCGCGTCCAGCACGCGGACGTCGCGCGCCGCGGTGTGGAGACGGCCCGCCGCGAAGGGGACGCGTCTGGTGGCGTGTCCTGTCCCCACCGTCGGCCCGACCGCACCGTCGAGCGCGTCAGCGACCCGCGTCGCGTCGGCGTTCGCGGCCGTCTCGCCGACGACCCCGCCGACGCTCCCGGTGACGGCGGCCATCGAGACCACGGCGACGCAACAGAGGAGCGCGACGCCGACGACGTGCGACTGGCCGCGGCACGTCGCGCTTTCGCCCTCCAGCCTCGCGCTCACCGCATCACCCCCGCGAGTGCGAAGGCGGCGTACGTCAGGACGACGAGGAGCCCGGAGTGCAACAGCGCCTCGTAGCGCCCCCGGCTCGCCGCGCCGGCGAACCAGCCGCAGGCGAGCATCGTCGCCTGCGTGACGACGTAGAAGCGATAGCGCTCGCGGGCGGGGTCGACCGCCGCGGGGTCGATGGCGAGGCCCGCGGTGCTCCCGCTCACGGCCGCGAGCTGCGCGAAGCTCCCGAGGACGTACGTGTTCACCACGACGACGATGCCGACGACGAGCAGCGCGGTCGTCCACCCGACGGCGACGTACACCTGCAGCTGCGAGCGGAGGGCCTTGCGCTCGTCGTACAGCCGGCCGATCTCCATCTGGAGGGCCTCGAAGGCCGTCTCGGCGTCGCTCCCCGCGTCGAGCGCGCCCGTGACGAGCCCGATGGAGCGCCCGGCGAGCGGCGTGCCGATTCGCTCGGTGAAGCGCGCGAGCGCCGTCGCGCGCACCTCGTCGCCGTACGCGGTCAGCCCGAGGTTGAACGCGAGGTCGGCGACGTCAGCCCGCAGCGGCCCGAGGTGCGCGTCGCGCGCGACGGCCTCGACCGCGGCCGCGAACGGCTGGCCGAGCCCGACGTGGCCGGCGACGCCGTGCACGAAGTCCTTGATCTCCCGGTCCTTCGCGTCGTCGCGGCGCGCCCGGCGCACCGCAATCGCGCCAACGGGAATCGCGCCGGCGGCGTAGCCGAGCAACGCGGCGTTGACGGCGTCGAGACCGGTGAGGAGGAGGGCGACGCCCGTGAGCGCGCCCAGCGGGAGGACGACGACGACCGCGTTCGCGGGGTTGTCGAGCGCGCCCGCGAGCACCCCCTCGACGCTCGACGAGCGGACGTACCAGTCGAGCCCGTAGCCGGTCGGCCGCAGGGAGTCGACGAGCGCCGCCGCGCCCGCGCCGATGACGAGGACGCACGCCGCACAGCCGTAGACGACGAGCGCGCGCAGCGACACCGGGCCGAACGCGGTGGCGACCGACCGGTCGAGCGACGGCGCGAGCACGCTGAGGACGGTGACGACGACCACGAGGAGCGTCGGGACGACGAGGAGGACGACGAACAGCTCGGCGAGGAGTTCGAGGAAGCCCGCGGCCTCGTCGTTCGCGCGCGACTGGTGGTTCGCCAGCATCCGGGCTTCGAGTTCGAGGAAGCTCTCGACGGCGTCCGGGCCCTGCTGGGCGTGCTCGCGGAACTTCAGGAGGAACGGCGCGAGCAGGCTTCGGGAGGGCGTGTCGCGGGCGACGACGCGAAGCGCCTCGCCCATGCTCCCGGTGAGTTCGGTGCGCGACTGGACGGTGCGGAAGGTCGCGGCCGTCTCCCCGAAGGCGTCGGGGCGCTCGGCGACGCGCGCGACGAGCGTCCGGTCGTCCGCGCCGCCCGAGGCCAACACGCGGAGGTAGCGCACCGCGCTCGGGAGCGTCTGCTCGATGTCGGCGCGTCGGGCGAGCGCGGCCGCCTGCAGGTAGCGCCCGCCGCCCCGAACGACGCCCTCGAAGGCGGCGACAGCCGCGACGACGCCCGCGAGGATGGCCACGAGACCGTGCGGTACGCCCGGGAGCGCGACGAACAGCGGCCCGCCGAGCGCGAGGCACGCGCCCGCGCCCAGCGCGCCGACGGCGAGCGCACAGAGCGCCGCGGCCGCGTAGACGCGCGCGACGTAGACGTCGAAGCCCGTCGTGATCGTGGTCGCGCGGTAGTGACTCCGGTCGCGCTCGTGTCGCGGGCGCTCGGAGCGCCCGCCGAACAGCGCGTAACACGCCCGGTCGAGGCCCCGCACCCCTCTCACGCCACCCTCCGGTCGTCGCGGTCGTCGGCGTCCGCGGGCCGCGGGTTCGGGCCGGCGTCGCGCCCGCGCCGCACGCGCTCGACCGTCGCGGCCTCGTCGACGCGCAGGTCCGCGAGGAAGCTGAAGAGCGCGTCGACGTCGCTCACGTCGTGCTCGACGAGGTAGCGGACGTAGCGGTGTTTGCGCTCGTACTCGGCGCGGACGTCGTCGACGTGGCGGTCCGTCCGGGCCGCGAGACGCGCGAGGAACGCCGACTCGCCGCCGCTCACTCGGAAGCCGCCGTCGTGGGTGCGCTCGACGAGCCGGCGGTATCTGACCGCCACGCCGTCGTTGACGACCTCGCCGTCCGCGGGGGCGTCGTCGTCGCGGACGAGTTCGACGAGCTCGCCGACGTAGCGCTCGCCGTCGACGTGGCGCGGGAAGACGACGAGGTCGACCTCGCGCAGGAGGTACGCCGGGAGGCCGCGCTCGGTGACGCGGTTGACGAGCGTCTCCACGTCCTCGGCGTGCGTCGTCCCGATGACGCCGTGGCCGGTGTTGAGGACCTCGCCGAAGGTTTCGAAGCTCGCGGGGCTGTTTATCTCCGCGATGACCTCGACGTCGGGGTTCAGGTAGTTCGTCTCGGTCATCAGGTCGGCCATCGTGACGCGCTTGAACTCGCTCTCGTGGTCGCGCGTGGTGAGCGAGACGCCGGTCTCGTGGGGGAGTCTGACCTCTCGGGAGCCCTCGTCGATGCTGACCGGTCGGTCGTCGAACGGGACGAACGGGAGGTGCGCGTTCATGAGCGTCGTCTTCCCGACGCCCGTCGCGCCGCTGAACAGGACCGCGGCGTGGTGTTCGTAGGCGAGCCAGAGGTACGCGACGGCCTCCGTCGGCATGCTGTTCGCGCGCACGAGGTCGACGGGCGTGAGCGGGTCGGGCGACTGCTTGCGGATGGAGACGTGCGGGCCGTCGGCGCTGATGACGGGGAGCGCGACCGCACAGCGTATCGTGACGTCGGCGTCCACCTCGGGCGGTCGGAGGTTCACCTTCGCGGAGGGGCGCGCGGCGTTCAACTCGACGCCGTCGCTCGCCGCGAGCTGGGTGACGAGGTTGACGAAGCGCGCCTCGTCCGTGAAGACGAGGTTCGTCGGGACGCGCTCGTCACCACCCCGAGGGACGACCTTCACGCGCTCGCCGACGCGATTCGCCTCGACGTCCTCCAGGTTGTCGTCGCGAATCGGCACCGTGAGCTCGCCGTCGCCGACGAAATCCCGGAGGACGTAGTAGACGAGGTCGTCGAGGCGGCCGTCCTCGAAACGCCGGCTCACCGGCGGGACGGCGAGGTCGTAGGCCGCGAGCGCCGCCCGGACGCGATAGCCGACGGCGTCGCGCCACGCGCGGGTCTGCTCGGCGGCGAGCGCGCGCGAGAGGTAGCGCTCGGCGTGCTCGCGGACGAAGCTCGTCCGGTCCGCGACGACCTCGTCGACGTTCGTCTCCCAGATGCGGTCCTTGCACGCCGCGACCAGTTCGGCGTCGCCGGGGAGCAACGGGGGCTCCTGGACGGCGTACTGGAGGTCGAAGGGGTCCGCGCCGAGGAGGTGTTCGCGGTAGACGACGACCGGCACGTCGACGTCGCCGAAGGGAACGGTGTACGTCTCGACGCGCTCGGAGAGGAAGCGCCCGAGGTGGTCCGGCCGCGCCGGCAGAGCCGTCAGCGCGGGCGCGTAATCGACCGTGTGGACGACGAGGCGCTCGTCGCTCGCGTCCGCGATCTCGATGCGCTCGTCGAGCGCGTACGGCGTCAGGTCGCCGAGACACCGCAGGTCGCGCAGGGCGTAGTAGCGCAGCCGACGGCGGCTCGCCTTCGCGCGCGGCGCGAGGCCGTCCACGATACGGCGGTGTTTCGCGTCGAGGCCGGCCGCGACGCGCTCGACGCACCCCTCGCGCGTCCGCGGTCGTTCGAGGCCCGCGTCGGCGAAGTGAGCCGCGATCCGCTCGCGCGCCGCGGCGTCGGCCGCGGGGAGGACGGGTTCGCGGACGTCGTACGTGAAGTCCGTCCCGATGTCGCGGACGGTGACGACGACGTTCGGGTGGACCTCGTACTGCGCGCGGACCTCGGGGGCGTACCACGCGTCGGGGTCGTCCGGCGCGACGATGGGGGGAACCGGAAAATCCATACTCCTATCAGAACGGATATGTATATAAGCGGGACGTTGGTGGTAGGTAACACGTCTGTCGGGGGTCGGCCCGCGCGGCGTCCGGGCAGACGTGGCCGGCGTCGCCGCGCGCTCGGACGTGAATCGCTACGCGACCGCGCTGCTCGCGGGTCGCTGTGCTCCCCGCTCGCCACGACGTGATCGCTACGCGATCACGCTAGTCGTCCGCGGGCGTTTCGGCTTCCGGCGGGACGCCGAGCGGTTCCTTCGGCCTGATCGGTTCGCCCGACTCCTTGCCCTGGGCGGCGAGTGCCATGCTCCCGAGGACCTCGATGATGAGGCGGTTGGCGAAGCCGGAGGTGACGCCGCCGTTGTAGGAGTTGGTGTCGCTCGTGTCGTAGGCGGGCGAGACCTCGACGACGTCGAAGCCGAAGGCCTCGGGGTCGAGTTCCTTCACGCACTCCCGGACCATGGAGATGGCCTCGCGGGGGACGAGTCCGCCGGGCTCGGGTTCGCCGGTACCGGGCGCGTACGCGGGCTCCATGACGTCGACGTCGAAGGATATCCAGACGGCGTCGGTGTCGTCGGTGGCGCGCCGGACGGCGTCCGCGACGATCTCCGAGAGGTCCATCGCGGCGACGTCGTCCGCGGTGTACCACTTCATGCCGGCGTCGCGCATGTCGCGGTAGGTGTCGGGGCCCGGCCAGAAGCCGCGCGGGCCGATGAGGGTGTAGTTCTCGCCGGCCATGATGCCCTCGTCGTAGACTCGTTTGACCCACGCGCCGTGGTCGTACTCGAAGCCGGTGAGACCGTCGTCGCCCGTGTCGGCGTGGCAGTCGAAGTGGATGAGGCCGATGTCCTCGTAGCCGTTGGCCTCCGCCCACCCCTTGATGTCGGGGTAGCTGATCGAGTGGTCGCCGCCGATGACGACCGGCGTCGCCTGCTCGCTTATCTCCGCGACGGCGTCCTCGATGTTCAGTTGGCTCCCCCGGGTGTCGCCGGGCGAGACCTGGGCGTCGCCGGTGTCCGCGACGCTGAAGTGATCGAAGGGGTCGACGCCCGTCTCGATGTTGAAGTGCTCGTAGGGCGGCGACGGCACGGTGGAGGCCGCGCGGACCGCGCGCGGGCCGTAGCGCGTCCCCGGCCGGATGGTCGTCGCCGTGTCGAGCGGCGCGCCGAGGATGCCGACGTCGACGTCCGCCTCGTCGAGTTCGCTCCGGTCGACCTCGGGGAGCTTCAGGAACGAGGGGATGCCGCTGAAGATGGGTTCGTTCGCCTCCTTGTGCGCGTCGCCGTAGATGTCCGCTCCGTTGCAGTTGTTTTCCGTCATCGTGTTTCTTTCTCCGTTATACGCACTCGTTCGTGCGCTTCTTTCGACGCTCACACCTTTTCTATCCGGTATGAAAAGCTTTGATTTGGATGTGTACTGTTTCGTATGCGGGGTTGGTGCGTCCCCCAACGGTTCGAGTCGCCTTCGACACCTAGAGGCATATAAGGTCACGCGCTCGCGCGACGCGCGTCACGTGTCGAGCGGTAGTGATGGACGCGTCGCTCGGCGGACGTGACCGCCGTCGAAAACGGGTCTGGGACGCCCTACTCGGGCGTCGCGCCGCTGCCGTCGCGGAAGGTGAGGCGCGTGGCGACGTCGAGGGTGTCCCGGACGTGGCGGGCGTCGCCGCCGAGGGCGCAGACGGCGCGCTGGAGGCGGAGGAGCGGCTCGGGGCGCTCGCGTTCGAGGTAGTCGTTCGCGGCGTCGGTGCGTTCGCGCGCCCGGTCGAGCGCCTCGCGTGCGCGTGTGACGTCAGCGTACGAGGGCTCGACGACGGCGTTCCGCGCGGCGTCCGCGGCGTCGTCGATGGCGTCCGCGAGTTCGCGCAGGTGCTCGCGCGCGCCCTCGGGGACCGGCTCGTCGGTCAGCGCGGCGAGGTCCGTCGCGGCGTCCGCCATCAACACGACGTCCTGGGCGACGGAGCGATAGCCGATCAGCGGGAAGCCGGTGTCGACGCCGACCGCGCGGTTGAGGTCGGGGTTCCGGTAGGTGGCGAAGAGGACGCGCAGGAGGAGGTAGAAGAGCTTGTCCACCTGCGCGTGGCGCTGCGTGAGCGCGCGGGCGCGCTCGGCGTCGCCGTCGAGGAACGCGGCGAGCGCTTCACTGCGCATCGTCGTCTCGGTGCGGTCGAGGCGGCCGAGGAGCGTCGGGAGCTCGAAGTCGTCGGCGGCGATGGAACACCGGAGCGTCATCGCCTCCGCGGTCTCCTCGACGACGCCGACGCCCATCAGCCCGCGCTCGGCGTCGAGGACGGCGTCGCGGTGGCCGGGCGCAATCGGGCCGTCGTCGGTGACGTGGACGAGCCGCCGCCCCAGAACGTACTGGGCGATGACGGCGCGGCGCAGCGCGTCGGCGTCGAGCCCGCTCGCGTCCACCGTCGTCTCCGCGTCGTCGATCAGCGTGCGGTCGGGGACGACGAGGAGCGAGCCGCTGCTCTCGTCGCGCTGGACGACGACCGAGTCCCCCTTCTCCACGTCGTGCTCGCGCGCCCACTCCGCGGGGAGCGTCACCGCGAGCGTCGACGAACCGAGCTGTTGGACCTTCCGCGTGATGCGGACGTCCTCACCCGTCACGGCGTCTTCCACCCCGATACTTTCTCACGAACGACCATCCATACTCGTTGTAGGTGTGTGTACTGAAACCATATACGCCTATTCCTGTCCGCGACATTCGCTATTACGACCCAAAACCGAACGAGAGAGGACGAGCGGGAGCGAGCGGTGGGGTCCGTCAGTCGTCCATCGGTTCGGCGGCACCCGCGTGGGTGCGCGCGCGTTCCTCGACTTCGGCATCCTCCGTGACCGCGGCGACGCCGACGTAGGTGACGAGCGCGAGCGCGGGCGCGATGAACGTCGGGAGGCCGTCGAACGCGGGCGTGAACCACGGGTTCTGGATGTAGAGCAGGGAGTTCGGAATCGCGTACGTCGTCGGGACGAGCGCGAACAGCACGAGGCGGGTGAGCGAGCCCGTGAGTATCGACGCGAGCGCGGCCTGCCGCGTGGCGAAGTCGGGTTTGAACAGCCCGAAGACGAACGGCACGAGCAGCGCGGCGAGCATCACGTCGAAGGCGAGCAGCAGGAGCATCCCGGTCTGGGCGACCTGGAGGGCGAAGAAGACCCCGAGTACCGTCACGGGCACCGCCATCAGCCGCGTCGTCGTGAGCAGTTTGTCCGCGTCCGTGTCGACGAGGTCGTCGTCCGCGTCGGCCGCCGCGTGCTCGTCCTCGTGGGCGCTCTCGTCGACGCGGATGCCGACGACGTTGCGCGCGAGGACGGCGGACGTCCCGAGAATCGCGCCGTCGCCCGTCGAGAAGGAGGCGGCGACGATACCGCCCAACACGAGGACGGCGAGCCACGTCGGCACGCCGGTCTGGAGGAGCGTGTAGAGCATCGCCTCGCTGCCGGATTGGACGCCGAGCGATGAGAGAATCGACGGCATCGAGAGCGCGACGACGGAGAACGGGATGCCGATGATGAGCGTGCCGGCGCTCCCGATGAAGCAGGCCTTCTGGGCCGTCTCGGGGTCGTCGGCGGCGAAGACGCGCTCCATGAAGTCGATGGCGACGATGTCGCCGAGGCCGAGCGCGATTATCGACGCCCAGTTGATGTACGCGCCCTGCGCGGGATTGGTGAGCTGACCGAACGCGGTCGGCCCCATCCCGCTCGGGACGGTGAGCCCGTAGTGGGTGGCGACGTAGACGATGAGGGCGAGCGAGCCAACGAGCGCGATGCCGGCCTGGATAACGTCGGTGTACGCGACCGAGAAGAGCCCGCCGGCGACGGTGTAGCTGAAGATTATCGCGGCGATGGCGACGACGCCGATCGTGTAGTCGAAGCCGAGGAATATCTGGAAGAGGTAGCCACCGGCGACGAGGTTGCCGGCGAGCAGGAAGGCGTACGCGAGGAGCATCACGCCCGAGGAGAGCACCTCGACGACGCGGCCGTACTTGCGCCGGTAGAAGTCCGGGAGCGTCACGAGGTTCATCCGGTTCATCGGCTTGGCGAAGAACAACCCCGTGAGGAACAGGCAGGTGGCGAGGCCGACCGGGAGCGCCGCGCCCGCCCAGAAGCCCGCGGACGCGACGAGGTCCGTGTTCCCGAGCGTCGCGTTCGAGTCGAGCGACTGCGCCATCAGCGTCGCCGCCGCGAGCGGGAGGATCAACCCCCGGCCCGCGA
The DNA here is from genome assembly GCF_014647115.1 of Halarchaeum rubridurum. GTDB lineage: Archaea > Halobacteriota > Halobacteria > Halobacteriales > Halobacteriaceae > Halarchaeum > Halarchaeum rubridurum. Next base: position 118,386 of record NZ_BMOO01000004.1, on the reverse strand, counting down.
CGATGTAGTTCACGCTGTCCCCCTTCACCTTCCGGGAGACGTAGAAGCCGACGCCGAGCATCAGGACGACGATCCCGATCAGCCCGATGACGATGGGACTCACGAACACCACCCCTGGTACCCCGTCCACCGATTCCGACCCGATACGCGAACTTCCCCACGTTCCTCCGGACTTTGGTTGACGAACGCGTGCATATCTTCCACGACGCTACGACAACCAACCAGCCATAAAGGACTTATCCTGGGGTTGTTTAGTTTCTCGGATACACTCTCAACAGACGGGAACCGTTCACACCCCCTTGGCCCCTCGGAGGGTGTGGATACTGTATAAGGTGTAAGAGGGTGCCGACGGGGCCGGACGGGACGGTCGCGTTACGCCGTGTCGGTGTCTCCGCCGTCGTCCGCATCCGCATCGCCGCCGTCGTCAGCGTCGAGGTCCGCGCTCGGGAGGTTCGGGTCGCGGTAGGGGTTGCGGCCGTAGACCGCGCCGTGGAGGTCCTGTTCGTCGAGTTGTGCGCGCAGCACGCGCCGGAGACGGTTGAGCGACGTGATCGAGAGCCCGTGTTTCTCCGCGAGCGCCTCGAAGCGCGGGTCGTCCGTGAGCGAGGTGAACTGCTCGTAGAGGCTTTCGAGGCGCTCGGGGGGTTGCTCGGCGAGCCACGCCTGGTCCTGCAGACCCAGATAGCGCTCGCGTTCGTCGTCGACGACGTGCCGGATGGTGACGAGCGCGACCTTCTCGATGGCGCGCTGGCTCCCGAACGCGGTCAGGTCGAGGTCGACCATCACGCCGAGCGCGCGGTCGCGCTGCCACGGCGTCACGTCGAGGTCGTTACAGAGCGCGTGCGTGATCCGCAGTTTCTCGAGGCGGTGTTGGCGCGCGCCGTGGCCTTCGGTCGCCGGGTGGCGCTCCTCGTGGAGGCGACGGAGGCTTTCCGAGACGTCCGCGTCGGGCGAGCGCGCGCGGCCGATCTGCGTCGCGCTCGGGCTCGTCGGTCCCCACCGGCCGACCGTCGTGTCGCGCCTGTGGGCGGCGCGCGCGAGCGCACCGTCCCCCGGCCGCTGGCTGAACTGCTCCTCGTCGACCACCTCGAACTCGGGGGCCGACGTGGCGGCGTCGGTCATCGACTCCCGCTACCGTGCGCAGACGGATAAACGCACGACTACCCGACGTCGAGGGACGGCGAAATGAGTCTGCCGCCGGCGTATCGGAGAAGCGCGTGCACCGCCGCTCGGCGGTCGGCGTTGGACGCCCGAGAAGCGGGGCGTCCCTCGGTCGTATCTACTGCTTGTGACGAGAACGACTTAAAGCGACGGCGCGACCGGCCCCGGCGTTTCTTGGCTCGCGGTACCGAACGCGCGGTCATGGACGACTCCCTCCCCGACGCGTGGACCGAGGTGACCGCGGAGCGCGCCCGGGACACCGAGCGCCGGTGGCGCCGTCGCGTCACGCCGGCGTTCGCGGTCGACCTCTGGGTGTCGAAGTCGCCGACCGACGAGACCTGCCCCTATCACGTGTTGCTCTCGACGATTCACGAGGACGGGACGCGACACGTCTCCGACCACCCCGTCGCGGGCTACGGGACGCGCGAGGCGACCCGGGAGGCGCTCTCGGTCCTCCGCGATGTCGTCGACGACGTGCTCGCCGAACGGGACGACGTCCCCGACCCCGAGAACAGACTCGCGCACGCGGTCATCCCGCGCTTCGTGGAGCGACACGTGGACGCCGACTGCGCGTGCCGGTCGCTCTACGACCCGGACGTCGTGTCGTCGTAGCGACCGCTCGGCGGTCGCCTCTGACGGGCGCGAGAACCTGACGGCGGAGCGCACGACGCTCGTGCGACGACAGAGCGCACGCCCCGGCCACCGCCGACGTCAGGATGGTGAGGGTGGTGGTGGTTCCGAGGGCGACGCCGACGAGTGTCGCCGGAGCGCCGCGCACCAGTATCGAGGCCGCGTACCTACTTCTGTATTCTGGCGGTTCCCCAACACGACGAATCGTGGCCACCTTTATACTCGGACTCCCCTACGACTCGAACGTGCAACCGACACCCGACCTGTGGGTCCTCCTCGCCCTGGTGGGGCTGCCGTTCGCCGCCGCGGCGGCCACGCCACTCGTGGCGCGGGCCCTCGGGAACCGGACTGCGTACTACGCGGCCGCGGTCGCCGCGGTCTGCTTCGGGTTGGTCGTCACGCTCGCCGGGACGCACGGCGGCGCGGCCGTCTCGTGGGTCGGCCCGCTCTCCGTCTCCCTCGGCTTCTACGTCGACGGCCTCGCCACGCTCGTCGGCGCGCTCGCCAGCGGCGTCGGCGTCCTCGTCTTCCTGTACTCCGCGGGGTACATGCGCGGCGAGCCCGGCCAGCCGAAGTATTACGCGACGATGCTCGCGTTCATGGGATCGATGCTCGGCGTCGTCTACGCCGGCGACCTCGTCGTCCTCTTTTGCTTCTGGGAGCTGACGAGCGTCGCCTCCTTCCTCCTCGTCGGTCACTACTCGGACCGCCGCGACTCGCGCTACGCCGCGCGGAAGGCCATGCTCGTCACCGTCGGCGGCGGCCTCTTCATGCTCGTCGGCTTCGTGCTCCTGGCGAGCACCGTCGGCACCTACTCGTTGGCCGCGATGCTCGCCGAGCCCGCCGCGACCCGCGCCGCCGTCGAGCGGGCGGGCTTACTCCTCCCGATACTCTCGCTCGTCGGCATCGGTGCAGCCACCAAATCCGCACAGGTTCCCTTCCACGTCTGGCTCCCGGACGCGATGGCCGCCCCGACGCCCGTCTCGGCCTTCCTCCACTCCGCGACGATGGTGAAGGCCGGCGTCTTCCTCCTCGGGCGCGTCCGCCCGATTCTCGTCGGCGACCACTGGACCGAGATTTTCGTCGCGCTCGGCCTCTGCACGATGCTCGTCGCCGCGATCCTCGCCGTCTGCGCGAGCGAACTGAAGGAGCTCCTCGCGTACTCGACGGTGAGCCACCTCGGGCTCATCGTCGCCGGTTTCGGCTTCACGGGCGCGCTCGGCTCCGAGACCGCGGTCTTCCACATCCTCAACCACGCCGCGTTCAAGGCCGCGCTCTTCCTCGTCGCCGGCATCGTCGCCCACGAAGCGGGGACGCGGGCGTTCGACGACCTCGGCGGCCTCCGCCACGACCTCCCGATAACCGCGGCCGTCGCCGTCGTCGCCGCGCTCGGGATGGGCGGCGTCCCGCCGTTCAACGGCTTCTACTCGAAGGAGCTCCTCTTCGAGGCGAGCTACGAGTTCGCCCACCACGCCGGCGGGCTCGCGTGGCTCGCGCCCGTCGTCGCCGTCGTCGGCAGCGTCTTCACGCTCGCCTACTCGCTTCGCTTCCTCGCCGTCTTCTTCGGCGAGCGCCCCGACACGCTCGGCCACGTCCACCGCGCGCCGTGGTCGATGACCGGCCCGCCGGTCGCCCTCGCCGCCATCGCGGGCGTCATCGGCCTCGGCGGAATCACGGCCGCGCTCGGCGCGCCCCTCGCACCCGTCGAGTCCTTCGTCGGCTGGGTCGTCGGCGCGACGCTCGGCCCCGAGGCCGCCGGCCACGCCGCGAGCTTCCACTACTACCTCCCGACGTACGTCTCGCCCGCCGTCGTCATGAGCGCGCTCGCCATCGCCGGCGGCATCGTCTGCTACCTCCGGTGGCGCACCGTCCGGTGGGCGACCCGCGGCCTCCTCGGCGCGCTCCCGGTCCTGCGCGCCGACGGCTGGTACGACGGCTTCGTCTACGGCGCGAACCACGCGAGTACGCGCGTCCAGCGCGCTCTCTGGACCGGCCATCTGCGGACGTACGCCGCGTGGACGTTCGTCGGCGCGGTCGCGCTCGCCGGCTTCGGCTACCTCGCCACCGGCATCGCCGTCCCGACCGCCGGCCCGACGCTCGGCGCGGGGCTCACGATAATCCTCGCCGTCGCGGCCGTGGCCGCCGTGGCCGCCGTCCGTGCGCCCTCGCACGTCGCGGGCGTCATGGCGCTCTCCGTCGTCGGCTTCGCCGTCACCGTCTTCTTCGTCCTCGCCAGCGCGCCCGACGTCGCGCTCACGCAGGTCGTCGTCGAGACCGTGACGTTCGTCGTCTTCCTCGTCATCCTCGACAAACTCCCGAGCTACTACGGGCGCATCGAGCGCTCCCGGGCGGCCCGCGACGCCGTCATCTCCGTGCTCGTCGGCGGCCTCGTCACCGTCACGACGCTCGTCGCCACCGACGCGAGCCCCGACGCCATCGCCACCTACTTCGTGGAGAATACGGTCGAGCAGGCCGGCGGTCACAACATCGTGAACGTCATCCTCGTCGACTTCCGCGGCCTCGACACGCTCGGCGAGATCAGCGTCGTCGCCATGGCCGCCGTGACGGTGCTCACCCTCATCGTCATGCGCGAGCGGGGTGAGACGCCATGACGACGGTCATCCTGCGCACGATCACGCGCCTCGTCCTCCCGCTCGGGTTCGTCGTCTCCTTCGCGTTCTTCCTGCAGGGGCACAACCTCCCGGGCGGCGGCTTCATCGCCGGCGTGCTCACCGCCTCCGTCGTCGCGCTCGCCTACCTCGCGTACGGCCTCGACGTCGTCGAGGAGGACGTCTTCGGCCGCGAGGTCGAGACCGCGGTCGAGCACGTCCAGCACGGCGTCGTTCGGGACTACCAGACGCTCTACGCGGCCGGGCTCGCCGTCGCCGTCGCCGGCGGTCTCGCCGCGATGCTCTACGGCTACCTCACGGACACGACCATCCCCTTCATGACACAGACGTTCCGCTACGCGACCGTCCCGCTCTTCGGACACATCGAGCTCGCCTCCGCCGTCGTCTTCGACCTCGGGGTCTACGCCGTCGTCGTCGGCGCGCTCCTCACGATCATCTCGGTGGTGGGCGCGGAATGAGCGACGCCGAAGTCGTCCTCGCGCTCGCCCTCGGCGTGCTGTTCACCGCGGGGACGTTCCTCGTCCTCCGCCGCGACCTCGTGCGCGTCGTCTTCGGCGTGCTCGTGCTCTCGCAGGCGACGAACGTCTACCTCGTCACGATGGGCGGCATCGGCGGCGTCGCGCCCATCCTCGGCCACGGCGGGACGATCACCGACCCGCTCGTGCAGGCGCTCGTGCTCACCGCCGTCGTCATCGGCTTCGCCACGACCGCGCTCCTGCTCGTCCTCGTCTACCGGACGTACCAGGAGCACGGCTCCATCGACCTCGACGACATCCAGGGGGCGGTCCGATGACGACGAACCTCGTCATCGCGCCCGTGCTCGTGGCGCTCGTCACCGCGATTACCTGCATCCTCGTGCGCTTCGCGCCGCGCGTCCAGCGCACGTGTAGCCTCGTCGGCGTCGTCGCGTACAGCGCCACGACCTTCGCGCTCCTCGCGCGGGTCTGGCCCGCGAACACCCTCGCGTATCAGGTCGGGAACTGGCGCGCGCCCTACGGCATCACGCTCGTCGCCGACCCGCTCTCGGGCTTCATGCTCACCATGACGGCCGTCGTCGCGCCGCTCACGCTCGTCTACAGCGTCCGACACCTCAAGGCGCCCGGCCAGCGCGTCTCCTACCACACGCTCTTTCACTTCCTCCTCGTCGGCTCGACGGGCGCGTTCCTCACCGGCGACCTCTTCAACCTCTTCGTCTGGTTCGAGGTGACCCTCATGGCCTCCTACGGCCTCGTCGCCTTCTACAGCGGCCGCGACGGCACGCTCGCCGCGACGCGCTACGTCGTGCTCAACCTCGTCGGCTCCAGCCTGATGCTCCTCGCCGTCGGCGGCCTCTACGGCGTCACGGGCACGCTCAACATGGCCGACATGGCGCGCTGGCTCGCCGCCGCCTCCCCCGCGGAGGCGACGCCCGTCCTCGGTCTCTCGCTCCTGTTGCTCGCCGTCTTCGGGCTGAAGGCCGGCCTCGTCCCCTTCCAGTGGTGGGTGCCCTCGGCGTACGCCGCCGCGCCCGCCCCCGCCGCCGCGATGCTCGCCGGCGTCGCCAAGAAGGTCGGCGTCTACGCGGTCATCCGCGTCGGCTTCGTCGTCTTCGCCGCCGCCGACCCCACCTTCACCCTCGGCGGCCTCGCCGGCGACCTCCTCGCGGCCTACGGGCCCGTCCTCTTCGCGCTCGCCGGCGCGTCCATCCTCGTCGGCGGCCTCGCCGCGCTCGACCGCCCGACGTTCGAGGAGACGCTCGCGTACTCCAGCATCGGGCAGGTGGGCTTCATCGTCCTCCCGCTCGCCGTCGCGGCCGCCGTCCCCGACCTCCGAACGGTCGGCGTCGCCGCCGCGCTCGTCTACGCGCTCAACCACGCGCTCGCCAAGCCCCTGCTCTTCCTCGTCGGCGGCCTCGTCGAGGACGCCGCGGGCACGACCGAACTCGACGTCCTCGGGGGACTCGCCGGCCGCTCGCCGACGCTCGCCGGGGCGTTCCTCGTCGGCGGGCTCTCCCTCGTCGGCATCCCGCCGCTCGCCGGCTTCTTCGGCAAACTCCTCGTCTTCCGCGCGGCCGCGCTCGGCGACGCGACCGTCGCGCTCGCCGTCGCCGTCGCCGGTGCCGTGCTCACCATCGCGTACGTCTCGCGGACGTGGAACCGCGCCTTCTGGGGCGAGCGCACCGACGTCGTCGCGTCGATGGGCGCGCTCGACCCCGTCCGGCTCGCCGTCGTCGTCGCTCTCGCCGGCTGCATCGTCGCCGTCGGCGTCGGTTTCGGGCCCGTCTACGGCTTCGCCGAGGCCGCCGGTCACGTCGCCACCGGACCGGGCCGCGACGCCTATGTCCGCGCGGTGCTCGGGGGTGGTGTCGCGTGAAATCCATCCCGCGCTGGGTGACCGCCGGCGTCGGCTTCGCCGTCGTCTGGATATTCGTCGCCGAAGCGCCCGGGACGCTCCGGGGAATCGCCGCCGGCTTCGTCGCCGGCCTCGTCCTCTCGCTCCCCGTCACGTACACCTTCCGCACGCTCTTCCCGGGTCGCAGCGACCTCGGCCGGACGCCGACGCTCGTCCGCGGTGTCGTCGTCTACGTCCTCGACTTCGGATACGAGCTCCTCACCGCGAACGTCGACGTCGCAAAGCGCGTGCTCTCCCCGTCGCCGCGCCTCGACCCCGGCGTCGTCGTCGTCCCGCTGCGCGTCGAGAGCAACGCCGCGATTACGACTATCGCTAACTCCATCACGCTCACGCCCGGCACCCTCACCATGGACTACGACGCGGAGGCGAACGCCCTCTCCGTCCACGCCGTCGACACCGCGGACGTCGAGGGCCTCGTCGCCCCGATACGCCGCTGGGAGCGCTACGCCATCGACATCTTCGGCGAGGACGTCGACTCCGAGCGCGCGCCCCGCGAGGCCGCCCTCGAAGGCGCGTGGGAGCCGCCGGCGGACACAGACGCCGACGCGGCGGCCGACACCGAGGACGCGCCGGCCGACGCCGCCGACGGCGCGAATGCCGACGCCGACCAGACGGGGGTGGACGAGCGATGAACGCCCCCGAACTCTACCACCTCGTCCTCGTCGCCTGCGGCGCGATCGCCGCGCTCTGCGCGCTCGCCTGCACGTACCGCGTCGTCGTCGGCCCGACCGTCCCCGACCGGGCGGTCGCGCTCGACACCATCTCGACGTGCGTCGTCGGCATCGTCGTCGTCCACGCCCTGGAGGCCGACCGGTCGTTCTTCGTCCTCGTCGCCGTGATGCTCGCCATCGTCGGCTTCGTGACGACGGTCGTCGCCGCGAAGTACCTCACCGAGGGGGCGATCATCGAATGAGCCTCGCGCTCTCCCTCGGCACGGCCGTCGCCGTCGCCGCGACCGAGGGCGCGGGCGAGGCCGGGCACGCCGCGGCCGGCCCCTCGGCGCTCCGGCTCGCCGTCGTCGCCGCGCTCGTCGTCGTCGGGACGTTCTTCCTCTGCGTCGGCACCATCGGCCTGCTGCGCTTCCCGGACGTCTACAACCGGATGCACGCCACCTCGAAGGCGACGACGCTCGGCGCGGCCTCGATGTTCCTCGCCGGCTTCGTCCGCTTTGGTCCCTTCGGCGCCGGGCTCACCTCCCTCGTCGGCATCGTCTTCCTCTTCGTCACCGCGCCCACGGGCGCGCACCTCATCTCGCGGGCCGCCCGCAAACTCGACGTCGAGATGTACGGCGAGGAGGAGTAGCCCGCGCCGCCGTGGGCGCGAATCGAAACGGCTAAAGTCGGAAGGCGACTACGCCGAAGTAAGCCGAGGTAGCCTAGCCTGGCCAAGGCGGTTGCCTCGAAAGCAACTGTCCACACGGACTCGTGAGTTCAAATCTCACCCTCGGCGCTCCACTCCTTCCGTCGCTACCCCGATAGCGCCCCGTTACTCCGTTCGTGCGGCCCGTTCGCGCCTCCGTTCGTCTATCCGTTTTTACTCCCGCAGTTCAGTTCGTCCCGTCGAGCACTTCCCGGACCGCCGTCGCCACCTCCTCGAAGCGCGCCGTCGAGAGCGGGTCGGTCGTGACGAAGACGCCCTCGTCGTCCGTGACGACGCGCGTCAACGCGCCGTCCGCGTGGCTGTGTATCGTGTACTCGTAGCCGCCGAGCTCGGAGTTCGCGCCCGTCTCTCGGCGCTCGAACCCGCGGCGCTCGTTCTCCACGAACGACGCCAAATCCGCCGACGCCTCCAGGTCCTCGCGCAAGTAGAGCTGTTCGTAGCCGTCGGCGGTGAAGTGGACGATGCTCCGGAGCGAATCCCCGATGGCGCTTCGACACGCGCGCGTCAGCTCCTCCCGTACCGTATCGTTCATGGTCTGTATGTGCTACGAACTCCCACACCTAAACGTATGGGGTAGGACACGGGGACGGCGCGGCGGCGACGCTCGGCGTTCCACTCCAACGTGGTCGCTCCCGAGGGCCGCTCCCGCTTGCGTCCCTCCAGTCCTCGCTACCCTCGGACTGGATTCAGTCGTCAGCGGGCACGGTATCCCCCTCTTCGGCGTCGGCCTCGGGGAGGAGGCGGTCGAGGGCGTCGAGGACGGCCGTGACGCTGGCGACCGTGATGTCGGCGTCGCTCGCGGAGACCGACACCGACCGGTCACCGCGCGAGACTTCGACGTCCACGGTGACGACGGCGTCCGTCCCGCCCGTTATCGCGTCGACGTGGTACGATTCGAGGTGGAAGGAGAACTCGGAGCCGAGCGCCTGCCGGACCGCGCTCATCGCGGCGTCGACGGGCCCGCTCCCCGTGCCCGCGGCGCTGCGCTCGTCGTCGTCGACGCGCAGGCGGACGCTCGCGGAGGGGGTCCCCTGCCCGCTCGCCGCGGTCAAATCGAGGAGTTCGACGCGGCGCTCGCGCGAGCGTCCGCGGACGTCCTCCGCGATGGTGAGGAGGTCCGCGTCCGTGACGCGCCGGCCCTTCTCGCCGAGGGTCTTCACGCGCTCGACGACCGCCGCGAGGGCGTCGTCGTCCAGTTCGACGTCGTGTTCGGCGAGCGCCGCGCGGACGCCCGCCCGCCCGGCGTGCTTCCCGAGGACGAGACGGCGCTCCCTCCCCACCGCCTCCGGCGGGTAGGGTTCGTACATCCGCTCGTCCTTCAGCGTCCCGTCCGTGTGGATGCCGGACTCGTGGGCGAAGGCGTTCTCGCCCGAGACGGCCTTGTTCGGCGGGAGGCGGACGCCCGTCGCCTCCGAGACGGCCGTGGCGAGGTCGTAGAGCGCCTCGGTCTCCATCGGTTCGACGCCATAGCAGTGCCAGAGCGCGATGGCGACCTCCTCCAGGGCGACGTTGCCCGCGCGCTCGCCGATGCCGTTGATCGTGCCGTGGACGAGGTCCGCACCGGCGGCGAGGCCCGCGAACGCGTTCGTCACCGCGAGCCCGAGGTCGTCGTGCGTGTGGACGCCCACGGGGCCGTGGTCGGCGAGGCGCGCCACCCCCTCGTAGACCGCCTCGGGCGAGGCGTGGCCGACGGTGTCGGCGAAGCAAAAGCGGTCCGCGCCCGCCTCGAAGGCCGCCTCGGCCTGCGCTTCGAGGTAGTCGTAGTCGGCGCGCGAGCCGTCCTCGCCGATGACCTCGACCCAGAGGCCCTGCTCTTTCGCGTAGGCGACGAGTTCGCCGGTCTTCTCGACGACGTCCTCGCGGCTCGACCCGACTTTCCCCTCGATGTGCCGGTCGCTCGCCGGCACGACGATGTGGACGCCGTCGACGTCGCAGTCGAGCGCGAGGTCGACGTCGCGCTCGACGCCGCGGCAGAAGCTCGTGATTCGGGCGTCGAGGCCGAGGCTCGTCACGCGCCGGATGGTCTCGCGCTCGGCGGCGCTCGTGCAGGCGCTCCCGGCCTCGATGGCGGCGACGCCGGCGTCGTCGAGGCGGCGGGCGATGTCCGCCTTCTGGTCCGGGCTGAGCGACACCCCCGGGGCCTGTTCGCCGTCGCGGAGGGTCGTGTCGAGGAACTGTACGTCGCCGTCGCTGAGGGTGGTGTTCGAGAAGAAGTCCATCGAGAACTCGCTGTCGGTTGGTGTGGTTTCGTTACCGTCGGATTTCACGGCCAGCCGCCTTGCGGCGACTTCCTCTATCCTCCGACGTCGTCGTGTCTGACGTCATCGTACTCGCACCGAGGACGCCGACGCACATAAAGTGGTCGGAACCGTCGGGAACGACCGTGATAGTGGGGCCGTCGCGTCGGGGTTGCGTGTCGAGGTCGTGCCGGGGTCGCGTCGGGGTCGCGGTACGGCGGTCCGCGCCCGACCGCGCTCACTCGACGCGCACCGTCTCGCCCACGCCGACGTCGCTCGCCGCGCCCGCCGGGAGCTCGATCAGCCGGTCCGCGTCCGCGGCCCCGAGGCCGGTCCACGCCGACAGCGTCTCGACCGCCTGGACCTCGTCGTCGGCGAGCCAGAGGACGTCGATGGGGAACGGGACGAACACCATGTGGACGTCGCGGCGCTTTCGCTCGTCGAACTCGAAGACGAGGGCGTAGTCGTCCGGGACGGACGCTCGGAACATCAGCCCGCGGGCCCGCGCGAGGAACGAGTCGGCGACGTCGACGTCGCTCGCCAGCGTCGCCGTGTCGCCGTCGCGTTCGTGGATGACGCGCACGTCCATCGCGAGGGCCGCGACGCGTTTGGCTCTTCGGGGCGCGCGGAAGCGTTTTGGCGCTCCCGGCGCGAGGTGGAGCCGATGAAGAAGACCCCGACCGGGACCGCCGTGGGCGTCGACGACCCCTACGCGCACGCCGGGGTCTGCGACCACGTCATGGGCGACGGCACGTGTCGCTACGCCTTCGAGCACCCCGAGCACGACCGCGCGTTCGCGGCGGAGCGCGCGAGCGAGGACTACCGCTGCCCCGCCGCCGCGGGCGACTGCGAGTGGCGCGACTGCCCGCACTACCGCTCGACCAGCGACGCCCGCGAGTGCGCCCGCTGCGGCCTCGAAGAGCGCCGCGACGCCCACACCGACGCCCGGCCGCTCCTCGAAGAGCATCATCTGGCGTACGCGGACGAGCGAAGCGAGTCCGCGGAACACGTGAGCGGGGAGGGACGACCCGCGAGCGAGCGCGACGGGCCGGCCGGCGACGCGGACGACGGCGTGAGTCACGAGATCACGGTCACGCTCTGTCGGTGGTGTCACGCCGCGGTCCACGACTCGTGGGCGCGGATCGACGACGACGCCTCGCCGAGCGCCGAGGCGCTCGCGGAAGCGGAGGGGCGTCGGAGCGCCGAACTCGACGAACTCGGGTTCGAGACGGCGGCCACGCGGGCCGAGCGGAGCGAGGACCGCGAGAAGAGCGAGCGGTAACACCGTGAGCCACGCGGGCCGACCGGAGCGAGGACCGCGAGAAGGAGAACGGGGAACGGAGTGACTCGTGAGTCACGCGGGCCGAGCGGAGCGGGACACGTGAGCGTGGAGGGTCGACCCGCGAGCAGCGCCCGCGACGCCGCGCTCGAAGTCCGACCGTCGCCGACGAGACGTGGTAGGCGGACGACACGAACGACGTATTGATGCGTGTTCGTCCCCGACCTGCATCGAGATGGACGAGCGACGGGCGCGGATCGAACACGGCGTGGATGCGCTCTATCGACGGGCGGTACGGGTTCCGCTCCCGGACGCCGAGGCCGAGCGGGCACACTACGAGAACATGATGCGGGTCGCGGACGGCCGCGAGCGGCAGGCCGCGTTGCTCGCCGACCCGGACGTCCCGTTGTCGGTCGCGCTCGACTACCTCGTCGAGGAGATGCGAAACGGCTTCGAGCACCGGCTGTGCCGACTCGTCGGCGACGGGTACGACGACGTCGCGGACGCCTACGTGGAGGGCGAGCGCGACGACTGGGTCGGCGAACTCGCCGTCTACTACCGCGAGTGTCTCCTGCGTATCGAGGAGCACACCGCGCTCGACGACCAGGTCTGCGTGCTCGTTCTCCTGCGCTACCCCGACTCGTTCACGGCGAACTTCTGTTTCCTCGAGGGCGGACTCCCGGACGGCGGTGTCCGCTTCGAGTCGCCGATGCACGCCGGCGTCGACTACGACGACGACTACGGCGAGCGTTACTACGCGGAGAGCCGTTACGCCCAGCGGGAGGCCGCCGCGTACGTCCGCGAAGGCGGGGCCGTCGTCCGCGAGCAGTTCCCGGACCCGGACGAGACACCGCGCGAGGACCGCGCGTACGGTGGTTTCGTCTACATGACGGGCCGGCGCGACGACGTGTTCGCGGACCTGCTCGAACCGCTCACGCCGGACCCCGGGCGCTTCGACGCGCCGCCGACCTCGCCCGGAATCGTCCCGGAGGGCCCGGAGGCGAGACGCGTCCGCGACGAGTACCTCACGGACGCGGACGTCGTCGCCTAACGACCGTCCGACGCCCGTCGCGCGTTCCGACGCGACTGCGAGGACTTTTTACGCCGACGAACGCTACCCCCAGTTATGACGCGCATCGCCGTCGTGGACAACCACGGCCAGTTCACGCACCTGGAACACCGCGCGCTCCGCGACCTCGGCGTCGACACCGAACTCGTCGACAACGACACCGCGCCGAGCGACCTCGCCGCGTACGACGGCCTCGTCCTCTCGGGCGGCCCGAGCATGGACCGCACCGGACGCTGCGACGAGTACCTCGACCTCGACGTGCCGATCCTCGGCATCTGTCTGGGGATGCAGTTCATCGCCACCGAGTACGGCGGCGACGTCGGCGGTGGCGAGTACGGCGGCTACGCGGACGTCACCGTCGAGATCACGGACGACGAGGACCCGATCGTCGGCTCGCTCGCCCCCGAGACGCGCGTGTGGGCGAGCCACGCCGACGAAGTCAAAGCCGTCCCGGACGGCTTCGCTCGCACCGCGACGAGCGACGTCTGCGACATCGAGGCCATGAGCGACCCCGAGCGCGAACGCTACGGCGTCCAGTGGCACCCGGAGGTCGCGCACACCGAAGCCGGCGACGTCGTCTTCGAGAACTTCCTCGCGCGCTGCGAATAGGTCGCCATGACCGAGACGCAGGGCGACCTCGCGGCGCTCTCGCGGTTCATCTTCCGCGCGCCGAACTGGTACGCCAGTCTCACCTTCGCTCTCCTCGTCGCCGCGCTGGCCGGCGTCGGCGCGTTCACCTCCTCGTACCCCCTGGAGGACGCCTGGCAGGGCGTCTTCTTCATCGGCGTCCCGACCGTCGTCGCCAGCCTCCTCACCACGCCCGTCGACGGCTGGCTCGACGGCCAACTCACGTACAATCGCTCGTCGCTCCTCGCGCTCTGCTGTGAGCTCATCGTCGTCGCGCTGCTCGCCGTCGCCAGCGTCATCGCCGTCCTCACGCGCCTCGGGCAGAATTTCGTCTTCGACGTCCTCATCGCCGCGCTCGCGCTCGTCTTCGCCCTGCGCCTGCTCGTCGTCCTCGCCGTCTCGCGCAACAGCCTCCTGCTCGCCGCGATTCCCGCGAGCATCCAGACCGTCACCGCGGGCGTCCTCCTCTTCGTCTACAGCGGGACGATGCGCTACCTCACCGTCGACGTCCCGCTGCTCAACGCCTACCTCTCGCGCCCCCAGAGCGCCCCCTCGCGTCTCCTCCTCGTCACGCCGAACGACCTCCTTCTCCTCGTCGGCATGAGCGTCCTCTACGCGCTCGTCGCCTACGGCTTCGTGCGCACCATGGACCGCCCGTGGCGTCAGAGCCTCGGCGTCTCCGGCCTCGACTTCTTACGGGGATTCATCGGCCACATCGCCGAGGGAACCCGCGAACTCGAGGACTTCTTCGAGCAGATCGGCGAGGACGCCATCGTCCCCGTCACCGTCCTCTCCTTTCGCCGCCCCGGCGGCGCGAAGCGCCAGCGAAGCGACGCCGAACGAGCGAGCGGCGACAGCCGCGAGCCCGGCGAGGAGAAGGCCCGCTTCGTCCTCCCGATGATACATCCCGGGCCGATGGGCGAAATCGGTGGCGGCAACCTCCCCCAGCGCGTCGCCGAGACCGCGACCGGCCTCGCCTTCCCGCCGCACGCCACCGCCGGCCACGACTTCAACCTCGTCACCGAGCGCGAGGTCGACACGCTCGTCGACGCCGCCGAACGCGCCGCCGCGAACGTCGAGTACGACCGCGAGGCGACCCCCGGCGTCCGCACCGCGCACGGCGACGCCAGCCTCCTCGGCCAGGGGTTCGGCGACGACGGCGCGTTCCTCGTCGCCACCTTCGCGCCCGAGTTCGCCGACGACGTCGAGTACGCTGTCGGCCTCGCCGCCGCCGCCGAAGCGCGCCGCGCCGGCCTCGACGACGTCCTCCTCGCCGACGCCCACAACTCCAACAACGGCCTCCAGGGCGACGACCTCGGCCACGTCGTCCCCGGCTCTCCCCGCTCCTTCCACCTCATCGAGGGGGCGGGCGACCTCGGCGCACGCCTCGCCGACGCCGAACGCGGCCCGCTCTCCCTCGGCGTCGCCTGGGACCGCACCGTCTGGACGCCACAGGAGGGCATCGGCCCGCTCGGCGTCCGCGTCGCCGTCACCGACGTCGGGGGACAGAGAGCGTGTTACGTCCTCGTCGACGGCAACAACATGGAACCCGGCCTCCGCGGCGACCTCGTCGACGCGCTCGTCGACGCCCACGGCTTCGCCCCGGACGCCGTCGAAATCATGACGACCGACACCCACATCGTCAACACCGTCAAATCCGAGAACCAGGTCGGCGACGTCATCGACCAGCGCGAACTCGCCGCGCTCGTCCGCGACCTCGCCGGCGACGCCGTCGACGACCTCGAACCCGTCGAGGCCGGCGTCGCCACCGAACACGCCGAGGTCACCGTCTTCGGCAACGACCGCACCGAGACGCTCGCCAGTCACGCGAACGCCGTCATCGCCCTCGGGAGCGTCCTCGGCGCCGTCGTCGTCGCCGCCACCGTCCTCGTCAGCGCGCTCATCTTCTTCCTGACGTAGGGCCGCTTTCGCGACGGGGGCGACGATGCCGCCCCTCGCACTACGACTCCGTCGACGCCCCCGCGAACACGGAGCGCTCGGGACGGACCCCCACTCGCGACGGTCCGCGCCGCCCGCGCCTTCTTCCCGGAGGACGGCGCCATCGCTCCTCGTGTAACACGAGCGACGCGCGGCGGCCAGCGAAATCCCGGCCCGACCGCCGCGCGAGTACGCGGGTCGGTGTTCGCCACTCGGCGCTCCTCGTCTCACGACGACCGCAGAAACCGCGAGCGCTCGCGGCCTACTCCTCGGCCGCGAACAGGTCGTCCACTGCCTCGCGCCCGACGCGCGCCGCCTCGTCCGCGAGCTCGTCCTCGTCGACGTCGGCCGCCGGCGCGTTCACGTAGACGTCCATCGTGAGCACGCCGTCCTCGAACGTCACCGCGACGTCGAGGTCGCGAACGTCCGATTGCTTCACCCGCGAGAAGAGGTAGCCTTCCGCGGCTTCCGCGGCGGTCTGGACGACCGTCTCGTCGTCGACCATCGCCTTACGCGCCGCCGGGCCCGCCGCCCATCATGCCGCCCGCACCGCCGAGCATGTTCTGCAGCTCCTCCTGGAGCTCCTCGAACTGGTCCTCGACGCGCGTCTCCTGCTTCTCCAGGGACTGCACGCGAATTTCGAGGTTGTCGACCTTCTCTTCGAGGTCCTCGGCGGCCTCGTCGTAGTCGGTCTGGACGAGGAGCTCGCCGACCTCGCGGTACATGACGGTGTCCTCGTCGATCTCGTCGAGCTCGTCGAGCGCCGTCTCGGCCTCGCTGAGCTGCGTCTCGGCCTGCTGCTTCTGGGCCGCGACCGTCTGGGCCTTCTCCTGAAGGTCCTGCAGCTCTTCGAGCTTCTCCTGCGCCTCGGGCGGAAGGTTGCCCTGCATGCCCGGAACGTGCACGCCCGGAGGTAAAAACCCCCGCTTTGCCGGACGCCGTCGCTGGCGCTCGTCGGTCGTGAAAAGCCGGTCGAGAGGGGGGAGGGGGGATTCGGACGGGCCGGGGCCCGAAGAACGAGCGCCCGGCACGCCCGTCGAACCGGCACCCGAAGGGACACGCCCCATCCAGAAGTATCTACGACCTATTTGCTTAGGTCCGCGTGGGTGCGTCCGGCATCGTGTCCTCGCTCCGCCACGGCGACGAGCGTCGTCCACGTGTTCGCTCCGGCGCGCAGCGCCGTCAGGTCCGCCGCCGTCACCGTGACGCGCACCGCCTCGCCGTCGCGCTCGACGCTCGCCCGCGTCCGCCCGCCCTCGATTTCGCCGGCTTCGACGCGGACCGCGGCGGCGACAGCCGTGGCTACGGACTCGGACTCGTAGGAGAAGGTGAGTGACGTCCGGTGGGTCGCGCGCACGTCTCTCGGACTCGACGGCGCGTTACTGGACGTCGACTTCCTTGACGTCGCGGCTGCGCTCCTTCAGCAGGACGCGGTGCCCACAGTAGGGACAGCGGACGCCACCGTAGGCGTCCAGTTCGACGTCGCGCTTACAGCGGGAGCACTTGTACGACATCGACCGTTACGCCTCGGACTCCTCCTCGGCGAGCGCGGTGCGGATCGAGCGCGCGACGGACTCGCCGCCGGGCGTCGACGGCCGGTACGCGCCGCCCGCGAACTTGTAGCCGCACTTCCCGCACTGCCAGATGCCCGTCCCCTTGCGGTCGACGGCGTCGGAGCCGCAGTCCGGACAGGTGTGGTCGTCGTTCGTGTCGCCCTCGATTTCGCTGACGCGGCGTCGTGCGACGCGACCGTAGCGCGCGCCAAAGCGTCCCGCGCTACCGGTGCTGTTGGAGCCCTTGCTGGCCATGATATCGACCACTAGCCCCAGCGCGCACATAAGCCCTACGAGTCGACGGCCGCGCCACTCGCGGACCCGCTCGTCCTCGTGTCCCGTTCTCCCCTCTCACTCGCCTGCTCGCCCCCGGACGTTCCGTTCGGCCCCGTCTCTACCCCGTGAGCTCCGCGTCCTCCAGCGCCTCGTTGAGGTCGTCGCGGACGCGCTCGCCCATCTCGCGGTCCATCGCCGTCGTGACGACGCGGTTCTCCTGCACGCTGGAGCCGTCGCGGATCAACAACCGGACGTTCCCGTTGCCGTCCGCCCGCGTCACCTTCGCCCGGACGCCGCCGCGCGCGCCCGACCCGCTCGCGTCGATGGGCCCCGGAATCACCTTCTTCACGTGCGGGTGCGCCGCCACCTCCCGAATCGCGCGCTGGCCGACCCGCCCGCCGATTAGCGTGCTGTGCGTCCCGCCGACCTTCTCCGACGGCGGCTTCTCCACGACGTCGAGTTCGCGCTCCCCGCGGCGCTCGACGACGGCCGCCACGGGGTCGTCCGCGGGCACGCGATAGACGTCGTAGTGGAGGTCCGCGCGCACCGCCTGCACGACGTCACGGTCGCCCGCGACGTACACCTCCTCGGGGCGCTTTCGTCGCACCTCGTCCGCGATTCGCCCCGCGAAGTTCCGGACGCGCCTGCCCTCGAGGTCCGCGTCGTCCTCCGGCGTCGTCGTGATGTCCGTCCGACCCACCACCTCGTCCTCGTCGAGGAACGTGAGGGTCGCGTGGTCGGACTCGGCGTGGACGACCACGGCGTCGGCGTTGCGGGTCTCGCACACCAGGCAGTAGTCACCCGGCTTTTCGAGCGGCGTCCCGCAACGCGAACACTCCATGCCGGCGAGAAGGCGGGCGTGACGTAAAACCGCCCTGCTTCCTCAGAGGTCGAGCGGCCCGCTCTTGAGGTACTCGCGCAGGAGGACGGTCGCGTAGCTCCCCTTCGGGAGCGCGAACTCGAAGGTGAGCGGGTCGCGCGAGACGGCGAGGTCGGTGGTGAGGAGTATCGCGCGTCGCGTCCCCGTCGACCCGAACGACCCCGGGAGGTCGAAGTCGTCGCGCTCGACTCCGACGTCCGCGCAGACCGCGCGCTCGATCTCGCCGGGTTCGCCCTCGCCGAACTCGGTGTCGGTGCCGACGAGCGGCGCGGTAACGAACGCCCGCCCGCGTTCGAGGTGTCGGTTCACGACCTCGACGCGGCCCTCGGTGACGCGCTGGGTGCGGTCGATGTCGGGGAGGACCGGTTCGCCGTCCGTGTCCGCGAAACAGACGACGTCGCCCGCGACCGCCCGGTCGAACGGCAACCCGCGTTCGAGGCGCTCCGAGCAGATTCGGTTGAAGACGTACGACTGCGCGGCGTGTACGAAGAGGCGCTGGAGGTTCGACGGGAAGGTTTCGAGGGCCTCCCGGTAGTCCTCTTCACTACCCCCGCCGTTCTCCGCGAGCGTGTTCAGCACCGCGCGCTCGTAGCGCAGGCGTCGCGGGAAGCGCTCGATGGCCGCGCTCCAGTCGCGCGTCTCCTCGACGAACGTTCGGGCCTCGCGGGTCTCCGGGGGCTCGTCCGGCGAGGGGTTCCCGACGTACGCCATCACCGCACCCTCCCAGTCGCCGCGCAGGACCGCGAGGCCGACCTCGTGGGTGACGGGCCGATAGCTCCCGAAGCGCTGCTGGCCGAAGACGTTCGGGACGCCGACGCTCGTCGCGCCACCTGTCGCGTCGCCCGTGCCGTCGTCCGCCTCGCCGCCCACATCGCTCGCCCCACGCGCCCCGCTCCCGCCGTCCCCGTCCGCGCCGCCGAACGCCGTGAGCTCGCGCGTCACGTCGTCCACCGGGTCCGGGTCGGCGTCGCGGACGACGATGGTGAACGCGTTCCCGCGGAGGTCGCCGAAGCGTATCGGCCGGCCCGCGCGCCCGACCGGCTCGATGGCCGCGTTCCCGATCTCGGGGAGGTCCGCGGCGTCGACGCCGCGCACGCTGAACAGCTGGGTCGTGACGGCGTTGCGGTCCTTCGTCCCCGCCCACGAGACGCGCTCGCGGCTGATACCGAGCTTGTTCGAGAGGTCGCGCGCGAACCCGTTCGTGTCCCAGTTCGTCAGCGTCGCGCGGAAGACGAGGTGCGGGTAGTCGCCCGTGTCGGCGTCCACGGGCTCGGTGTCGAACGCCTCGAGTTCGCGCACGCGGAAGTCCGCGGCGGACTCGCGCAGCGACCCCCCCGTCCCCGGCGCGTCGCTCACGTAGTGGTCGATGCCGACGGCTCGCTCGATATCGTGGGCGTCGCGCATCAGTAGAGCGAGAGGTCGCCCGTAACGGCGTCCACCTCGTTGTCCCGCGCGGGTCCGACCCCGCACGTCGTCGCCGTCCCGGGGTCGAGTTGGGTGCGTCCCGCGTCCCGGACGATCGACGTCGGAAGCCCGCGCCGACGCGCGTTCTCCGCGACCTCCAGGAGCTCCGACTCGGAGCCGACCTTCACGACGATCTTCGGCTGCCCCGCGTCCTTCCACGCCTTCACGCTCTCGGGGTCGGCGTTCTCCGCGGCGTTCATGGCGGCGTGTGAGACCTGCGCGGCGAGCTTCCCCCGCCCCATCCCGAGGTCCGTCCGGGCGGCGATGACCTGCTTCATACCGGAAGGAGCGACCAGGGCGGCATAGGCGTGGCGACCCGCGGCCTGAGAGCGGACGGAGAGAGAGTCGCTTAACACGCCCGGGCGTCTCCCCGTGCGTATGATCCTCTCCGACGCCGACCTCCTCGACCGCATGGAGGCCGGGGACCTCGTCGTCGAACCCCTCGACGACCCCGAACTTCAGATACAGCCCGCGAGCATCGACGTCCGGCTCGGCAAGCGCTTCCTCGAGTTCCAGCACGCCAACATCCCCTGCATCCACCCGACGGACCAGACGGAAGTCGAGGAGTACGTGAGCGAGACGTACGTCGAGTCCGACGAGGAGTTCATCCTCCACCCGGGCGACTTCGTCCTCGGCACGACCAAAGAGCGCGTCGAAGTCCCCCCGGACCTCGTCGCGCAGGTCGAGGGGCGCTCCTCGCTCGGCCGGCTCGCCGTCGTGGTGCACGCGACGGCCGGCTTCATCGACCCGGGATTCCACGGGAAGGTCACGCTCGAACTCTCGAACCTCGGCGAGACCCCGGTCGCGCTCACACCCGACATGCGGATCAGCCAGCTCGTCTTCACGGAACTCTCCTCGCCCGCCGAGCGGCCGTACGGCGCCGAGCGCGGCTCGAAGTACCAGGACCAGGACGGCCCGCAGGCCTCGCGCATCCAGGGCGACGCGGAGTTCGGCGGCGACCAGTCCGGGGGCGGAGGGGACGCGTAGATGCGCTTCTTGGAGGAGGTCGTCGTCGACGAGTTTTTGCCCACCTACCGCTCGCTGCTCGCGGCGGCGCTGCGGGAGCGCGGGCTCACCCAGCAGGCGGTCGCCGACCTGCTCGGCGTGAGTCAGAGCGCGGTCTCGAAGTACGCGAAGGGGGAGGTCGGGACGCGCGCGGAGATAGAGACGGACGAGCGCGTCACCGCGCACGTCGCGGAGGTGGCGGACGGGCTCGCGGACGGCACGCTCTCGCGCGTCGGCGCACTCGCGGAGGCGGAAGCGCTCGTGCGCGACCTCGAGGCGCCGGGCGACGTCCTCGCGGACATCCACACCGAGCAGATGCCCGAACTCGCCGGGGTGGACGTCGACTTCCGCGGGACGGGCGAGGGGGCGCTCCGCGAGCGCGAACACGTCCTCGCGGACCTCCGCCGCGGCGTCAAACTCCTGGAGCGGACGTCCGGGTTCGCCACGCTCATCCCCGCGGTCGGTTCGAACCTCGTCGAGTGTCTCCCCGACGCGGAGACCCCGGAGGACGTCGCGGGCGTCCCCGGGCGGATATTCGACGTGATGGGACGGACGACGGTCCCCGCGGACCCCGAGTTCGGCGTCTCCGCACACGTCGCGACCGTGCTCCTCGCGGCCCGCGACGCTGGAAGCGACGCGCGCGCCGCGATCAACGTCGCCTACTCGGCGGACCTCATCGACGCGCTCGCCGACGCGGGCTACGAGCCCGTGGAGTTCCCCGCGGAGTCCGAGTCCGCCGACGTCCGCACCGTGGTCCGCGACGCGCTCGTCGACGCGCCAGAGGCGCGCGCGCTCTACCAGACCGGCGGCTACGGCGTCGAACCGATCGTCTACGTGCTCGGCGACGACGCGCCGAGCGTCGCCGCGGCCGTCCGCGCGTTCTGCTGAGTGCGGACGTCCGCTACGAGGTGCCGACGCGCAGGAGGCCCTGCGGTCGGTGGCACGCCCGGTCGACGACCGTGACGCGAAAGCCCGGTTCGTCGTCGTCCGTCGGCTCGAAGCGGACGTCCGCGCCGGGGCGGCGTCGGAGCAACTCGACCGCCAGGGGGAGCGTGAGCACCCGCCGGCCGCGCCCGAGCGCGTAGCCGTCGAGGGCGACCGTCGGGGAGTCGCCCGGCCCGTCGACGCGGTAAGCGTCGAGCAGGCCGGCGGCCGCGACGCTGTCGAGGCTGTCCGTGAGCGCGTCGTCCGGTGCGGCGACGGGGTCGAGTCGGCCCGCCGCGCGGTTCAACACCACCTCCTGCTCGTGGACGGTCAGCGCCTCGTCGAGTACCGCGCCCATGCTCCGCAGGAGGAGCAGACAGAGGTCGTCGGGGTCGTCGACGGTCTCCGCGGCGTCGAGGTAGGCGTCCATCACGGCGCGCTCGGCGTCGCGGAAGCCGCCCCCGGAGAGCGTCTCGAAGACCGCCGCGGCGACCTCGTGGCAGAACTCGCTCCGGTCGGTCGGCGTGTGGACGCCCCCGACGTCTGTCGCCGCCTCCCGCGGGAGCTGTCGGACGATGACGTCCCGGTGGGGGAGGTGCGGGTCGTACTGGCGTAACTCCGCCCGGTAGGCGTCCACGAGGTCCGCGGCCCGCGTCGCGGTCTCCCGGTCCGGGAAGCGCCGGTCGCCCGAGGGAATCGGCCGCTCGCCCGTCCGAGCGCACGCGAGGTAGTAGGGGCCGTCGTCGCACGCGTACCCCTCCAGACGCTCGCGAATCTCGTCGAGCGTCCGCCCGACCATCTACACCACCACCCGCGTCGGCTGTCGCGCCATACCTTTAGGCTAGCCTAAAACGTAATGGGTGTTGTGGTCCCGGCGTCACTCGTCCTCCGCGACCGCCCCCTCCCGGAGACGACGCTCCGCGTCGTCGAGCGCCGCCGCCGGGTCGAACGCCTCGACGATTTCGGCGAGCTCCGCGTCGGAGGCCCCCGCGAGGTCGCGCGCGTGGCGCGTCACGTTCGGGAGCGCGCGCAGGATGTTGTCCACGATGGGCACCGCCGCCACGCGCGCGCTCCGCGAGAGCGGGTTCAGGTCGATAACTATCTCCGTCTTCCCCATCTCGCCCAGCGCCTCCGCGCGGTCGCCGTCCTCCAGCGGGACGAGCACGACGTCGGCGTCGTAGATGCCGTCCGCGTCGACCTTCGCGCGCTCGTGCGACAGCCCGGGGATGCGCGCGTCCGCCGTCAACCCCTTCACCTCCTCGGCGCCGTGCTCGCGGAGGTGCTCGGCGATGGCGCGCACGCGCTCCTCCGTCCGCCCGAAGAGGTTCACCTCGATGTCCGCCCCCGTCGCTTCGGCCAACTCGACGACCTCCTCGGGCACCAGCGCCGCGACGTTCCCGTTCACGCTGATCACGGGGTGTGCCGCGAGCAGGAAGTGCGCCGCCGCCGCGCGCGCCGCCCGGTCCGCGC
This sequence comes from Halarchaeum rubridurum, assembly GCF_014647115.1. GTDB lineage: Archaea > Halobacteriota > Halobacteria > Halobacteriales > Halobacteriaceae > Halarchaeum > Halarchaeum rubridurum. The sequence continues at coordinate 95,472 of NZ_BMOO01000004.1, read as the reverse complement.
TCGGGGTCGTCTCCTCGCCCAGCAGGTAATCGAAGGCCTCCCCGCGACCCTCCGCTATCAATCCCTGCGTGCTCGTGATTCCCTTCTCCACGCCCGCCTCGATACGGTGGCGCGTCAGCAACGACTGATAGCGCGGGTGGTCCGCCGGCACGTCGACCTCGTCGCTCATACCCCAGATTCGACCGCGTACCGTCAAAAACGCCGCGCCTCCCCGTCGTCCGTACTCGCACTCGCCCGTCCCGCTCGCCCCGCCCACTCCGCTTGCACTCGTCCACTCCGCTCGTTCCGCGCTACTCGCCCGTGAGGCTCGCGCCCGCGTCGTGCACGCGCGTCGCCGTCGCGTCGTACCCCGCGTCGCTCAGCCCGTGTCCGAGCGCGAACACCGTGTGCCCGAGCATCGCCATCGACGCCTCGCCGCCCGCGTCGACGACGTCCGCGACGACGTCCTCGACCTCCGGCGTGAGGAGGTCGGCCTCCTCCGCGAACCGCCGCGACTCTTGGACGAACCCCGCTATCGTCGGCCGCTCGCGCAGCGCCGAGAGCGCCCGCACGCCCGCCGACGACAGCCGCGCCGTCGACCCCGCGAGCACGTCCGCCGTCGAGAGCTCGCCCAGCGAGACGTACTCGATACGGCCCGTGGCCGGTACGCCGTCGAGCTGCCCGTGGGGCGGCGCGCCCGGGTCGAGGCGAATCGGGACGCCGCCGCGCGCCTGCGCGACCACGTCGCCGAGCCCCGTCCCCGCCGTCACCTCCGCCTCGTGGGCGAGCCGGACGAGTTCGTTCTCCGAGTAGCGGCCCTCGAACGCGCCGTTCGCCGCCAGCGCCGCGCCGAGCGCCATCCCGCCCGAGACGCCGAATCCCGCGCCCACGGGGAGGTCCGTCGACGCCGACACCGCCGCCGTCGCGTCGAGCGCGTCCAAGACGTGCTCGACCGCCGGGACGTCGGCCTCGCGGCCGTTCAGCGTCACCCGCCGCTCGTCCGCCGGCGCGACCCGGACTCGAACGCCGTCCGCGAGCGTCACGCCCGCCCCCCGCGACCCCGTCTTCGTCGGCGTCCCGGCCCGGTGGACGGAGAAGAACCCCGTGACGTGCCCGGGGACGAACGCCGCGGCCTCGTCGGTCATCGTCCCGTGGTCCGTGCGGCCCCCGGTTAAGGCTTGCAGTTCGTCGCGGCCACCCTGCCGACACCGGCCCGAGTGGATATGTCTGCTCCCGAGCCAAAACCGTCATCCGGGCGGTCGGCGTACGTCCTCACGCCCACGGCTGGAGGCGTCGATTGTCGAATCTCCCGCGCGGGAGACAGTTCGATAACCGAAGAATCCGGCCACTCCCTTGAGGGGGGAGCCATCGGCCACCGGGGGAACGCGACGGACCACGCCGGTCCGTTGCGTCCACACCCCGCGCGGTCGCTCCCCTCCGGTCTGGGACCGCACGCACGGCTCGACGTCCTCGAAACACGACCCCCCGCGAGCGACCGCCACGGCCGCGCCGTCGCGCGCCGTCGAGCGGCCCGACGGAGCGGCCCCGTCTTACGGCGAGAAGTCGTTGCTGGTCACGCGAGAACAGCGAGAGGCTCGCTCCGCTCGTTCGACGTGCTCCGGCTCGTCGGACCGCGTCCGGCCCTACGGGCTGAGACGCTGCCGGTCGCGTCGACGCGTCAGCGTCTTTCCGGCTCGTCAGCGTTCTCGCCTATGGCGAGAGCCGCTGCCGATCCCGCGGGAAGAGGACGGCCTCCCGAATGTTCTCCAGCCCGAGCATCGTCATGACGAGGCGCTCGACGCCGTACGCCCACCCCGCGTGGGGCGGCATCCCGTACTTGAACATCTTCGTGTAGTAGTCGAACTGCTCCGGGTCGAGGCCCTGCTGCTCGAAGCCCTCGACGAGCGCCCCGTAGCGGTGTTCGCGCTGGCCGCCGGAGACGAGCTCCATGCGCGGGTGCATCAGGTCGAAGCCCTTCGAGGTCGTCGGGTCGTCCTCGTAATCCTGGATGTAGAAGGGCTTGATCTCGCTCGGCCAGTCCGTGATGAAGTAGTGCCCGCCGACGTCGTCGCCGAGCGCGCGCTCGGCCTCGGTGGAGAGGTCGTCACCGTAGACGAGCTGCTCGTCGAGTTCGCCCGTCGCGTTGATGCGCTCGATGGCCTCCTCGTAGGTGAGACGCGGGAAGTCGCCGTCCGGCGTCCCGAAGTCGTCGTAGCCGAGCAGGTCGAGCTCCGCCTCGCAGTTCTCCTCGACGGCCTCGTAGGCCGCCTTCAGGGTGCCCTCGCAGACGTCCATCGCCTCCTCGTGGTCGATGAACGCGGACTCGAAGTCGATCATCGTCGCCTCGTTCAGGTGGCGGGGCGTGTTGTGCTCCTCCGCGCGGAAGATCGGGCCGACCTCGAAGACGCGTTCGAGCCCGGAGCCGACCATCAGCTGCTTGAACAGCTGCGGGCTCTGGTTCATGAACGCCTCCTCGCCGAAGTACGTTATTGGGAAGAGCTCCGTGCCGCCCTCGGTACCCGTGGCGACGATCTTCGGCGTGTTGATCTCCGTGCTGCCGATGCTGCGGAAGTAGTCCCGAACGGCGCGCAGGACCTCGGCGCGAATCTCGAATATCGCCTGTACCTCCTTCTTGCGGAGGTCGAGCGTCCGGTTGTCGAGGCGCGTCGAGAGGTCGGCGTCGACCTTCCCGGAGGGGTCGAGGGGGAGTTCCGCGTCCGCCTCGTTCAGCACGTCGAGGGACTCGGGGAGCATCTCGACGCCCGTCGGGGCGCGCTCCTCCTCCTCGACGCCGCCCGTCACGCTGATGACGGATTCGCGGTGGACGCCGAGGCCCGTCTCCACGAGCTCCTCGTCCATCTCGTCCTTCTCGAACTTCACCTGAATCTTCCCGGACTTGTCCCGGAGGATGAGGAAGGCGATACCGCCGAGGTCGCGGACCTCGTGGACCCACCCGGCGACCGTCACGTGGTCGCCCGGTTCGGCGTCTGCCGTGTACGTTCTCTCGTCCATACGCGCCCATATCGGCGTGGCGCGCTTAAATGCCGCCCTTCGCGTCGGCCGGGGTGGTCGGGTCGGGTCGCGGGTCTCAGCGCGCGGCCTTTCCGTCGCGTGCGCCCTCGACCGTCTCGCGGACCGCCTCGCACCCCTCGTCGTGCAGCAGGTCGCCGACGACGACGACGTCCGAGCGCTCGCCCATCAGGTAGGCGTCGTCGTAGTCGTGGACGCCGCCGCCGTAGAACAGCGTCGCCTCCTCCAGGGCGTCGTGGGCCGCCGCGACCTTCTCCGGGTCGCCGAGCATCCCCGAGTACTCGACGTAGACGACGTCCTGCCCGAGCATCCGCTCCGCGACCTCCGCGTACGCCGCGACGTCGTCCGCGTCCTGCTCGCAGTCCGCGTCCGTGAGTTCGGCGACGGAGGCCTCCGGGTTCAGGACGATGTACGCCTCGGTCGCGGTGCGCGCCCAGTCGACGTCGTCGATGCGGACCCACTCCTTGTGCGCGCCCGTGACCCACGCGACGTCGCCCGCGTTCATGACGACCGGGACGAGATACCCGTCGAGGGCCTCGTCGTCGACGACGACCGCGGGGTTCGACGGCTCCTGGTAGAGGGGAACGTCGTGCGTCCGGCAGGCGTCGATGACGCGCTCCATCTTGTCGCTCGTCACGTCGAGGGTGCCGCCGATCTCGATGGCGTCCGTCCCGGTCTCGCAGACGTCGTCGAAGGTCTCACCATCGACGAGGTCCTTGTCCGGGTCGACCTTGAGGACGTGGTCCCAGTCGGCCCACGGGGTGTGCATGCTCGGAGTGTCACTCCGGGCCAGCAAAACCCCTTCGGACCGCCGCGTCGCGCGCTCGCCCGCCCCGCGCGCCCGGTCGAGCGCGGTCCCGAACGGCAACCCATTTACTCGCACCACCCCGATTTCCACTCGAATGCCGGTCATCGACTGCGACCCCGAGACGGCACGCGAGCGCCTCGCCGAGGCGGGTGCGACGTTCGCCGAGGGGAACACCGACCACGAGCGCTGGCGGGCGACGCTCGGCGACGCGAGCGCCGTCGCCTACGACGACCAGGTGGTCGTGCAGGGCAAACGCCCCGTGGATGTCACCGCGGTCCTCCGCGAGCGCGGCGGGCGCGTCCACGCCTACTTCGACGGCGCGTCCCGGGGGAACCCCGGGCCGGCGGCCGTCGGCTGGGTGCTCGTCTCGCCCGGCGACGGCATCGTCGCCGAGGGGAGCGAGACCATCGGCGCCACGACGAACAACCGCGCGGAGTACGACGCCCTCATCACCGTCCTGGAGGCCGCCACGCGCTTTGGCTTCGACGAGGTCGAGATACGCGGGGACTCCCAGCTCGTCGCCAAGCAGGTGCGGGGCGAGTGGGACACCAACGACCCGGACCTCCGTGAACGCCGCGTGCGCGTCCGCGAACTCCTCCGCGACTTCGACGACTGGTCGATAACGCACGTCCCGCGGGAGGTGAACGAGCGCGCGGACGACCTCGCGAACGAGGCGCTCGATAATGCCTGAGCTCCCCGACTCGACGGTCGCCGAGGCCGAACGCCTCACCCGCCTCGCGCTGCGCGCGAGCGACCCCGACGAGGCCGCGGCCTACCGCGACGAACGCGACGCCCTGCTCGCCGAGGCGGGGTACGCCGCCCGCGAGCGCGGGGACGATGGGGGCGTCACGCTCGTCTGCTACCCCGAGTCGTGGCTCGACGAGACGGGGACGATACGGATGGACGCCTTCGACCCCGACGAGGCCGTCGAGCGCCCCCTCGGCGGGCCGGGCGACCCCGACGAGTGGGACGAGGTCGCCACGCACAACCGCGGAATCGCCCGCGCGGTCCACGAGGCACATGGGAGCGTCCACGGCGAGACGGTGACGTCGCTCGCCGACTTCGCCAGCAACCACTACGCGAAGCGGATCGAGGACCTCACGCGCGAGGAACTCGCGGAGTTCCGCGAGGAGTACCTCGTGCGGAACGCGTGGCCGACCGAGGCGCAACTCGAACGACTCGCCGACTCGCTGCGCTACGCGTTCGCGGTCGTTGACGAAGAGAAGCCGTAGTGCGGCGCTCGGGCCGCTTCGTTACTCGTGCTCGGCGACGACGTCGCGAACCCGTTCGGCGCGCTCGTCGGTGGCGACGAACTTCCCGAGCGCCCACGAGAGGTCGTCGAAGACGGCCTCGACGCCCGCGTCCGTCAGCGCGTACTGGTTCGTCCGCTTGTCGAGTTCGCTCTTCTCGACCATGCCCTCCTCGACGAGGTCGTCGAGGTTCGGGTAGAGCCGGCCGTGGTTGACTTCCTCGCCGTAGTACTCCTCGAGCTCCCGCTTGACCGCGAGCCCGTATCGTGGCTCCTCGGCGAGGACGACGAGGATGTTCTTCTGGAACGCTGTCAGATCGCGGACGCCGGTACGCGCCGCGGGTTGTGCCTCTGACATAGTTGTATTTAATGACACAGACGGTACTTAAACGCTTCTCACGATTCCGACGCTGAGCCCCCGTCTCGGCGACCCGAAAGGCCCTTTACGTCGTCAATCGCACACCAAACCGTTATGGTCAACCTCTGGGAAGACCTCGAAACCGGACCCGACGCGCCCGACACCGTCTACGCGGTCGTCGAGTGTCTGAAGGGCGAGCGCAACAAGTACGAGTACGACAAGGACATCCCGGGCACGGTGCTCGACCGCGTCCTCCACAGCAACGTCCACTACCCCTCGGACTACGGCTTCATGCCGCAGACCTACTACGACGACGGCGACCCCTTCGACGTCCTCGTCCTCGTGAAGGACCAGACGTTCCCCGAGTGCGTCATCGAGGCCCGCCCCGTCGCCCTCATGCGGATGGACGACGACGGCGAGCAGGACGACAAGGTCATCGCCGTCCCCGAGGAGGACCCGCGCTACGACCACATCACGGACGTCGAGGACCTCACCGACCAGAAGAAGGCCGAAATTGCGGAGTTCTTCGAGACCTACAAGAACCTCGAAGAGGGCAAGGAAGTCTCCGTCGGCGACTGGGAGGACGCCCAGACGGCGAAGGACGCCATCGAGCACGCCCAGGAACTCTACGACGAGAACTTCTAACCTCGTCCCCGATAGCCGACCTCCGTTTTTCCGCCGCGCCGCGACGCCGATTACCGGCGGGTATCCGTCGCCGCCCCACCGATGCGTTATGCGTATGGGTAATACTTTGGGCGTGGCGGCCCGACAGTCGGGTATGTCCACGAACCGGCCCACGGTCGGCCTCGACCACCTCACCGTCGTCCCGACGAACTTCGACGGGGGCGACGCCGACGCCACCGACGGTGACGTCGCACGCGGTGACGCGGACGCCGCGGAGGACGCCACGGCGACGGACGACGAGTAGTCCCACCCCTTATCGCGCCGACGCGTCATCCGTCCCGCCCCACCCCGACCTGTCGCGTCACTCGGACCCCCCTCACGGTCCGCCGCCGCGTTCGCCACGCTCGTAGACAGGGGCGAAAGCCGACGCGAACGAACGTTCTTAAGCCGCGCGCCCGGACAGGGACGGTATGGGACTCTTCGACCGGCTCCGCGGCGACGACGGCCCGCGGGTCGCGTTCATCGGTATCGACGGCGTACCCTACTCACTCATCGCGGACCACCCCGAGGTGTTCGAGAACCTCACGGCGATGGCGGAGAAGGGCGCCGGCGGCGCCATCGAGAGCATCGTGCCGCCCGAGTCGAGCGCCTGCTGGCCCTCCCTCACGACCGGCGTCAACCCCGGAAAGACGGGCGTCTACGGCTTCCAGGACCGAGAGACCGGCACGTACGACACGTACGTGCCGATGGGCCGCGACGTGCAGGCGACACGCCTCTGGGACCGCGTCGTCGACGCCGACCGGCGCGCCTCCGTCTTCAACGTCCCCGTCACCTTCCCGCCACAGCGCAACGTCGACCGGATGGTCTCCGGCTTCCTCTCCCCCGGCGTGAAGAAGGCCTCCCACCCGAGCGATGTCGGCGACTACCTCGACGAGCAGGGCTACCGCATCGACGTCAACGCCAAACTCGGCCACGACGAGGACAAGACCGACTTCGTCGAGGACGCCCACCACACCCTCGATAAGCGCTACGAGGCCTTCGACCACTACCTCACGGAGGGCGACTGGGACCTCTTCTTCGGCGTCTTCATGACGACCGACCGGGTCAACCACTTCCTCTTCGAGGACTACGAGCGCGACGGCGAATACGACCAGGAGTTCTTCGACTTCTACCGGCAGGTCGATGAGTACATCGGGAAGCTCCGCGAGGCCGCCCCCGACGACGTCACGTTCGTCGTCGCCTCCGACCACGGCTTCACGACGCTCGACTACGAGGTCCACCTCAATCACTGGCTCGAAGCGCAGGGGTGGCTCTCCTTCGCCGACGACGACCACGACAGCCTCGCGGACATCGACGACGACACGCGCGCGTACGCCTTCGTCCCCGGGCGCTTCTACCTCAACCTCGAGGGCCGCGAACCCCGCGGGAGCGTCGCACAGGACGACTACTACGACGTCCGCGACGAGCTCAAAGCCGAGATAGAGGCCCTCGAAGGCCCGAACGGCGAGAAAGTCGTCGAGCGCGTCGTCGAGAAGGAGGACGCCTTCGCGGGCGAGCACGACGAGATCGCACCCGACCTCGTCGCCATCCCGAACCACGGCTTCGACCTGAAGGCCGGCTTCCGCGGCAGCGAGGCCGTCTTCGATAAGGGCCCGCGCAACGGGATGCACTCCTTCGACAACGCGACGCTCGTCACCGACGCGCCCGACGTCGCCATCGACGAGGCGAACCTCTTCGACCTGACGCCGACGATGCTCGACCTCCTCGACATCGACTTCGACGCCGCCGACTTCGACGGCGGCAGCCTCGTCAAGGGCTGAGCGGCCCCCGCGACTTCTTGTACGAACGCGCGACCATCGCGTCGCGTGTCCACCGACCTCCGCGCCGAGACGGCCGACTCGCACACGCACGACGGCGACCGCGGCGACGCCCCGTCCGCGCCCGAGCGCACCGACGTCGACGCCAGACTCCGCGCCGTCGAGCGCGCGTTCGACGCGGCGCACTCGACCGACCCCGACCACCCGACCGACGGGACCGCACACGACACGCCGGAGCGCGACCCGACACCGACCGCGGACTCCCGCGCCGCGGCGGACGCCGACCGCGCGCTCGCCGCTCGCCTCTCGACCGTCGAGCGCCGTCTCGACGACCTCGACGCCGCCGTCCAATCCCTCCAGGGGTACGTCGGGAGCGTCGACGCCGTGAACGAGTCCGTCGAGCGCCGCGCGAACGCCGCGCTCGCGGCCGCCGAACGCCCGCGGCCGACGCATCCGCTTCCCGACCTCCCCGAGCCGGCGTCCTCGGAACCCGAAGACGACGCTACCGGCTTCTTCGGTCGCCTCCTCCGGTGACCGTCCTCCGCGTCCTCCTCGCGGTCGCACTCGCGGGCGCGCTGACCGCGGCCGCCGCGCCCGTCGTCGAGGACGCCCGGGAGGCGAACGCCGCGAGCGCCGGCCACGTCGCCGCCGTGGACGTCCGGGACGCGGTCGTCGCCCTCGCCGCGAGCACGCCCGCCCCGCCCGGCGCGCCGGCGGCCGAGCGGACCGTCGCGCTCACGCTCCCGCGAGCCGACGCCGCGACCGCTCCCGCCGCGCTCCTCGTCGGGAGCGCGCCCGACACGCCCGACGCCCCCACGACCGACGTCGCCGCGGTCCGCGTCGGCGGCGAACTCCGGACGACTCTCCTCCCCGTCGACCTCCGCGTTCGGGCTGCGGACGGCACCCTGCGCGACGACGCGACGGGCCTCCGAATCACCCACGGGGCGACGCTCACGCTCCGCTACGTGCTCGTCGACCGGACGCCGACCGTCGTCGTCGCGCCGGCCGCGGGGGCGACGGTTTATACCCGAGCGCGGCACGACGGCGCGGCGTGACCCTCACCGACCTCCTCCCGCCGCGTGGCGACGCGCCCCCCGCGTGCGCCTGCGTCCACGACGCCGCCGACGGCCGGCTCGACGTGACCGCCGACGACTGCCCGGGGCGGGGCGACCTCGCCGCCGAACCCGCCTGCCGCGAGGCGGTCGTCCGCGCGCTCGACGGTCGCGACACCGACGCCGTCCGCGTCACCGCGTGCGGGCTCGAACGCCGATACGGCCCCGACGCCGTCGCGCGCCTCGTCGCCGCCGGGGCGTTCGCCGCGCGCGTCGCCACCGTCGACCCCCGACTCGCCGCGCGCGCCCGACGCGACCCGCTCGGTGCCGCTCGCGAGGCCGCCGGCCGCGCCGGCACCGTCGCGTCGCTCGCCGTCGAGACCGGCCTCGCGGCCGCCCGCGACGTTGCACCCGAACGCGCGTTCGCGGCCTACCGCGGGCCCGCGGTCGCGCTCGCGCACGTCGACCCCGCCCCGCCCACCGACGCGACGCTCCGCGGTGAACGCGAGGTCGCTCCCGACACCGCGGTCCGCCGCTACGAGCGTCCCGACGCCCTCCCGCTCTACCACCTCGTGCCGGCCGAAGCCGCGCTCGACGCCGCGGACTACCGCGCGCTCGACGCCGCCGTCGACCGCCTCGTCGCCGCCGACGACCCGCGTCCCGACCGCGCCGTCGCAGCGGTCGTCGACGACCCGACCCGCGTCGCGCCGCTCGCGCGCGTCCTCCGGAAACACACCCGCGGCTACGGCGTCCTCGACGACCTCTTCGCGGACGAGCGCGTCAGCGACGTCTTCGCGCCCGCGCCCGCCGACTCGACGCCGCTCTACGTCCGTTGCGACGGCGAGCGCCACCGGACGAACGTCCGCCTCACCGCGGGTGGCGCGAGCGCCCTCGCCTCCCGCTTCCGCGCCGGGAGCGGGCGCGCGTTCTCCAGCGCCGACCCCACGCTCGACGCCGTCGCCGAGGACGTCGCGGGCCGCCGCGTCCGCGTCGCCGGCGTCACCGGCCCCGCGAGCGACGGTCCCGGGTTCGCGTTCCGCGCGCACGGCGGCGACGTCTGGACGCTCGCGCGCCTCGTCGACGGCGGGACGCTTCCGCCCGACGCGGCCGCGCTCTGCTCGCTCGCGGTCGAACGCGGCGCCGCCGGCCTCGTCGCGGGCGCGCGCGGCGCGGGCAAGACCACCCTCCTGTCGGCGCTCCTCGCCGAACTCCCCCGCGACGTCCGCACCGTCGTCGTCGAGGACACCCCCGAGCTCCCCGTGACGGCGCTCCAGCGCGACGGCCGCGACGTGCAGGGCCTCCGCACCGACCTCGACGGCGACGGGCTCTCGCCCGACGCCGCGCTGCGCACCGCGCTCCGCCTCGGTGAGGGCGCGCTCGTCGTCGGCGAAGTCCGGGGCACCGAGGCCGGCACGCTCTACGAGGCGATGCGCATCGGCGCGCACGTCAGCGCCGTCCTCGGCACCATCCACGGCGAGGACGGGGCCGCGGTCCGCGAGCGCGTCGTCTCCGACCTCGGCGTCGCGCCCTCCGCCTTCGACGCCACCGACTTCGTCGTCAGCGCCGGGCGCGTCGACGGCGAACACCGCGTCACGCGCATCGAGGAGTACCACGACGGGGCGTTCCACGCGCTCTACGCCCTCGACGGCACGCGCCTCCGGGCGACCCCGCGACTGGCCGAGTCGGCCCTCCTCGCGTCGCTCGCCCGACCGGGCGAAGCGCCCACCGCCGTGTCCGACGCGCTCGACGCGCGGGAGCGCGAGCTCGCGGCCGAGGCGGCGACGCGCCCGTGAGCCGCCCCGCCGCGGCGCTCGACGACGCCCTCGTCCGCATCGCCGCGCGACTCCCCGACGTCCCGCTCCCGGCTCCCGACGACCTCGGCGGCACGCTCGGCGCGCTCGGCTGGCGCGCGACACCCGCCGACGTCACGCGCGTCACCGCGCTGTTCGTCGTCCTCGCCGCCCTCGCGCTCCTCGCCGTCGCCGTCGCACCCCTCGCGGCGCTCGCCGTCGTCGCCTACGCCCTCGCCGGCGCGTGCGCCGTCCGGTACGTGCCGTCGCTCGTTCTCGCCCTCCACGAGAGCCGGCTCGTCGGCGCGGGCCCGGGGTTCGTCGCCCGCCTCGCCCTCCGCGCTCGAATCGAACCCTCCGCCGAGGGCGCAGCCGCGTTCGCCGCCGACGCCGGCGACGACCCGCTCTCGGACGCGCTCGCCGACGCCGTCCGCGCGAGTGCCGGCACGCCCGAAACACCGCTCGACGCCGTCGCGCCGTCGCTCCCGACGCCCGGCCTCCGCCGCGCCGTCGCGCTCGTCCGCGCCGCCGTCGAGACCCCGACTGCGGACCGCGGCCGCGTCCTCGACCGCGCGCTCGCCGCCGCCCGCGACGCCACCGACCGCCACGTCCGCGAGGGCGCCCGCGCCGTTCGCGGCCCCGTCAACGCCGTCTACGCCTTCGGCGTTATCCTCCCGCTCGCGCTCGTCGGCCTCGTCCCCGTCGCGCCCGCCGCCGGCGTCGCGCTCCCGCTCGGCCTCGTCGCCGTCTGTTACGACGTCGTCCTCCCCCTCGCGCTCCTCGGCGTCGCCGCGTGGGCGCTCGCAAACCGCCCCGCCGTCTTCCCCGCCGGTCGCGCGGACGCCGACCGCGTCCTCGACCGCCGCCGGGCCGCGCTCGCCGGACTCGGCGCCGGCACCTTCGCCGCCGTCGGCTGTCTCGTCCTCGGCGTCGCCTGGGCGCTCCCCGTCACCGCCCCGTGCTGCGCGCTCGGCACGGCGCTCGCCGTCGCCACCCGGCCCGTCCTCGCCCTCGACGAGCGCGCCGCGGGCGTCGCCGACGGGCTCCCCGACGCCACGGCCGTCGTCGGCCGACGCCTCGCGGCCGGCGACCCGCCCGAGACTGCCGTCGCCGCCGTCGGCCGCACCCTCGACGGGCCGGCGGGCGAGCTGTTCGCCGCCGCCGACCGCACCCGCCGCGCGCTCGGCCGGCCGCTCGACGCCGCCTTCTTCGGCCGTCGCGGCGTCCTCGGCCCCGAGCACGGCCCGCGCACCGCCGGGACCGTCCGCCTCGTCCTCGACGCCGCGACCGGCGGCGCGGCCGGCGGACGCGTTCTCACCGAAGTCGCGGGCGGCCTCGACGCCGTCCACCGCCTCGAAACCGAGGCGCGCGCCGACCTCGCGGACCTCGTCGACACCCTCGTCCGAACCGCCGGACTGTTCGCGCCCGTCATCGCCGGCGCGACCGTCACGCTCGCCGGCCACGTCGGCTCCTTCGACGGCACCGGGAGCACGCTCGTCGTCCCGACGCTCGGCCTCGTCGTCGGCGGCTACGTCGCGTGGTCCGCCGTCGTCCTCACCGCGCTCGCCGTCTGCCTCGACCGCGGATTCCGGCCCGCGCCGCTCTGCCACCGCGTCGGCGTCGCGCTCGCCAGCGCCGGCGCGTGCTACGCCTGCGCCGCCGCCGTCACCGCGCTCCTGCTCTAGCGCGAGTTCTTACGCGATGGCGGCTCACCCGGGTCCATGTTCGACACGCAGGGCGACGCGCTCCCGACGTGGGTCGCCCTCACGCTCGTCGCCGGAACCGCGCTCGCGGCCGTCGCCGCCGTCCCGAGCACACCGACGCCGGACGCGACCGCCGTCGCCAACGCCGCCGACGCCGTCACGGCCGGCGACCACGCCGCCGCGCGCACCGTCCCGACGACCGCGACGACCGTCCGCGTCCGCTCCGCGAGCGTCGCGCTCCGCAACGACGCCGGCACCACGCACGCGACGTTCGCGCGCCCGATCACGCCCGCCGACACCCCCGCGCTCCGCCGCGTCCTCCGGGGAGCGTCGCCGAGCGTCGTCTACCCCACGCTCGGGGACTTCCGCGCCGACGTCCGCCGCGCCCGTGCCTCGGGCACCGAGGCCGGCTGGCGGCCGTGCGCCGACTCGCTGACCGCTCGCCGCGTTCGTCTCGGGGGTGGCGATGTCACGCTCCTCGGGTAGGGCGCAGGTCGAACCGACCGCCGCGCTCGCCGCCGTCCTCGCGCTCACTATCGCGCTCGGCGTCTACGCGTCCGCCTACGCGGCCGTCCCGACCGGCCACGCGACGCCGACGACGGCCGATGACGACGCGCTCGCCGCCCTCGTCGCCGACCTCGGCCCGGGGCCGGCCGACCCCGCGACGCTCCGCCCCGCGGTCCGTACGCTCTCGCACACCGGTTCGCTGAACGCGACGCTCCGCACGCCGACGCGCGTCTGGACCGTCGGGCCGCCCCGCCCGCGCCGCGCCGACGTCGCCGCTGCACCCCTCCCGGTCCGCGTCGGCCCCGACCGCGTCAGACCGGGGCGACTCACCGTGGCGGTGTGGCCGTGACGCGCTCGCGCGGGCTCAGTACCGTCCTCGACGTCGCCGTCTGCGTCCTCCTGGTCGGTGGGGCCGTCGTCACGCTCGCCGGAATCGCGCCGCCGACGCCGGCGGCCGACACCGCGCCCGCCGCGACGGCGCGCGCCGCGCTCGACAGCACCGCCACCGTGCCCGTCGATGGCGCTCCGGTTCGTGGCTCGGTCGCCGCGCTGTTCGCCGACGCCGCCGTCGCGCGCGGCGGCGACACTGCCCCGCCCGGCTACGTCGCGGCGGTCGAACGCGCCGCCGCCCGCCGCCTCGCCAACGCCTCCGGTCGCGCGTCGCTCACGGCGTCGTGGCGGCCCGACGGCCCGTGTCGCGCGACGACGCTCACCGCCGGGGCGACGCCACCGCCCGGCGTCGCCGTCGACGCCGTGACGTTCGTGGTGCCGACCGGCGAGCGACCCGCGTGCGGCGACGCGCCCGTCCACCTCACCCTCCGGACGTGGTCGCGGTGAAGCTCGACCCCTTCCCGGACCAGCGCGGTCGCGTCCCGTTCGCCGTCATCGGTGCGCTTCTCCTGCTCACCAGCGCGGCGCTCGGTGCCGGCATCGCCGGCCGGCCCGCGCCGTCGGGGTACGACGCCGGGCCCGCCCTCGACGCGTCGTGGACGGCGACCCACGCCGCGACCGAGCGCGCCGTGCTGCGCGCGAGCGTCGACGCTGCTCGGCACCCGGTGCTCGAACGCGCCGACACGCCCTACGGCCGCGTCCTGAACGCCTCCGACCCCTTCCGGGACGCCCTCCGCCTCCGCGTCTACCTCGCGGTCGCGGACGCGCTTCCCGCGAGCGCCGTCACGCTCGACGGCGTCACCGCGACGGCATCGCTCCCCGAAATCGACTCGCCCGCGGACGCCGACGCTGCTATCGACCGCGTGACGCTCACCGGCGTCGAGAGCGACACCGCGCTCCGCGTCCGCATCGACGGCGTCCGCGTCGTCGCCACCCGCGCACGCGCCGTCGTCGAGTCGCGCGAGCGCTCCATCACCGTCACCGCGCCGACGCCGGTCCTCGCCGTCCACGAGCGCGTCGGCGTGTTCGAAACGCGCCTCGACCGCGGCGTCGCCGACGGTCCCGGCCTCGCGCGTCGCGCCACCGTCTCGCTCACCGCGCTCGCGGAGGCGCGGGGGCTCGCGCAGTACGGCGGCGCGCCGATCACCAACGTCGTGGCGAACCGCCACGTCGCGCTCGCCACGAACCGCGGCGTCCTCTCGCTCGAACGCGCGACCTTCGGGAGCGCGGACCCGCTCGGCGTCAGCGCGACGCGTCGCGCGGCCGTCACGGTCGCGGCGAAGGACCTGCTCGCCGGCGCGCGGGCGACCGCCGACGGACGGAACGGGACCGGCGCGGCCCTCGCCAACGAGGCGCTCTCGCGGGTCGACCCCGGGACCGCGAACCCCCAGCCGGTGCCCCTCGAACCCGCCGCGGACGACGCGCTCGTCGCCTTCAGCGACGGCGACGGTCACGACTCGCTCGACGGGACGATACGGCGCGCGTACGCCGTCGCCGTCCGTCTCGGCGTCCGCGTGTCGAGCGACGGCCGCCCGCCGACGCCCGCCGTTTCGCGGGGGTACACGCGCGTCGACTCGTCCTCGCGCTCGGTCACCGTCGGCAACGAGAGCTACCGGGTCGCCGTCGTCGTCGGCGCGCGCCCCGTGACCGGACGCGGCCTGCCCGACGTGAGCGACGGCCCGTCGTGGGTCCGCGAGCGTGCGGTCCGGCGCGCCATCGACGACGCGCTCGGCCGCTCGCTCGCGCGCCGCGCCGTCGCCGGGACGCTCGACACCCGATTCGTCGTCCACCCCGACGTGCCCGCGTCGCGCCGCCGCGCGGTCCTCGACGCCCTCGGGCGGACGCACGCGGCGCTCCGGAACGTCACCACGCACGCGGAGCGCCGTGTGTTCCTCGACGGCGACCCGCTCGCCGACCTCCCGCCCGCCGTCGACGCGACCGTCGCGGGGATGCCGGCGTCGCCGACCGTCGACGAACGCGCCGGTGCGCTCGCCCGTGCCGCCTACGCCGACCGGGTGCGGGAGACGGTCGCCGCGCGGCGCTCGACGCTGGCGACGGCGCAGACCGCGCTCCGCGAGCGACTGACCGGGAGCGGCGTGGCCGTCACGCCGCCGGCCCTCGCCGGTCCGGACGCCCCACCCGTCCCGATGACCGTCTCCGCCGACCCCGCGTACCTCTCGCTCGCCCGCGTGACGCCCGCGGACGCGCCGGTCGCGGACCCCGCTTACCCGCTCGCCGCCCGCAACGACAACCTGTTCACGGTGCCGTCGGCGGACATCGTCGAGCGGGTGTTCGCCTTCCTACGGACGGGCCACGCCGAACCGGTCTCGTACGCCGTGGCCGCCCAAACCCTGTCCGCGGCCGAGCGGGCCGGAGTCGAACGCGCGGCGCTCGAACACGCGGTCGTCGGGGCGAGCGCCACGGCGCGCGAGACGATGGCGGCGACGCTCCGGCGACACACGACGCTTCCCTCGGCGGCCCGGGAGCGCGCCCTCGACGCCGCGTTCGCGCGCTGGTCGACGCCCGGGACGCGCGCGCTCGCGGTCGCCAACGGCTCGCTCCCCGCGGCGCTCGCCGACGAGGCGGCCGCCCGGGGTGCCGCGAGGCCGGGATTCCTCGCCGCGCGACTCGGCCACGCCGTCCGCGACCGGCAGTCCGGGACCGCCCTCGTCGTCGGCGGGTCGGCCGTCGACCCGGTCCGGGAGCGTGTCGTGGGGACCGCGTCGGACGCGGTCGGGACGGCCGCCGAGCGCGCGCTGGCGCGTTCGACGCTCGCGCTCCTCCCCTCGGGCCTGCCGCTCCTGCCCCTCCCCGGCCAGTGGTACGTCACCGCGAACGCGTGGCACGTCGCGGCCCGCGGGGGCTACGCGCGCTTCGCGGTCGCCGTGCCGCTCGGCCGGCCGGGCGTCGCCGACGGCTCGCTGCGCTACGTCCGCGCGAACGCCCCCGTGACGCTCGACGTGGACGGCGACGGCCGCGCGGAGCGCCTCGGGCGGAACCGGCGCATCGACTTCGGGTATCGGACGGGCGTCGTCGCGGTCGTCCCGCCGGGCCCGCGCGGCGTCGGCGACGTCGGCCGGATGACCGAGACCTCGGCGGGATGGACGGTGCGCGACGAGTGAGAAACCCCATTTAGCCCGAGCGCCAAGCGCGGGTATGCTCACAGACGAGATCGCCGAGCCCGAGGCGACCGCGCCCGAGTCGCTCCGGACGCAGTATCTGGCGGCGCTGACCGCCGTCGTCGAGGAGCGTGGCGCCGAGGCCGTCGCCGCGGAGACCGACCTCTCGGCCGAGCGCGTCGCGGCCGTCGTCGACGACCCCGATTCCGTGACGCTCGCCGAGGCCGCCGCGGTCCTCTCCTGCTCGCCGGACTACCCCGCGGCCGACGACTACCTCCTCGAAGTCCGAGACCACCTGATGCTCCAGATGAGCTCCGCGGTCGTCGACATCGGCGCGCTCCAGCGCGCCATCGAGACCGACCTCGACCCGAAGGAGCTCCAGCAGAAGGTCGAAGGCCGCCGCGAGATGACGCTCGCGGAGTACGCGCGGGTCGTCCGCCACCTCGCGGTCGAGAACCCCTGGTGACGATGCGGGTCGCAATCCTCGGCTGCGGCTACGTCGGCCTCGAACTCGGCCGTCAGCTCGCCGCGGCCGGCCACGACCCGGTCGGCGTCCGGCGCTCGGACGACGGGCTCGCGGCGATACGCGAGGCGGGCTTCGACGCCATCCGCGCGGACGTGACGGACGCCGCGAGCCTCGACGACGTCCCGGACGCCGACGCGGTCGTCTTCGCGGCCTCCTCCGGCGGGCGCGACGCCGACGCCGCCCGGCGCGTCTACGTCGAGGGCCTTCGGACCGCCATCGACGCCTTCGGCGAGCGCGAGCGCGCCCCCGACCAGTTCGTCTACACGTCGAGCACGGGCGTCTACGGCGACCACGGCGGGGCGTGGGTGGACGAGGACACGCCCCTCGAACCGACCACGGAGAAGACGGAGGTGCTCGTCGAGGCCGAGCGCGTCGCCCGCGAGCGCCCCGCGGCGCACGGGATGGCGGGTCGCGTCGTCCGCTTCGCCGGCCTCTACGGCCCCGAGCGCTACCGGCTGGAGCGCTACACGACGGGCTCGGTCGTCGAGGGATATCTGAATATGCTCCACCGCGACGACGCCGCGGGGGTCGTCCGCTTCGCGCTGACCGAGACGGACGAACCGCTGTTGCTCGCGGTCGACGACGAACCCGTCGACCGCCGGGAGCTCGCGGCCTGGCTGGCCGACGCCTGCGGCGTCGCGCGCCCCGAGACGGTCTCGCGCGACGAACGCCTCGCCGACGGCGACCTCTCGGAGGCCGCGCGGCGGCGGCTCACGACGAGCAAGCGCTGCTCGAACGCGCGCCTCCGCGACCTCGGCTACGAGTACGCGTATCCGACCTACCGTGAGGGGTACGCCGACGCGGTCCGCGCGTACCGCGCCGGTAACTAGCGCCCGCTTCGCCCGACTTTTGCCGTCGGCGCGCGCACGCTCGCCCATGGACTACACGCAGGAGCGGGTGGCGACGCTCCACGACTACGGCGGGGCGGACCCCGACGCCCCGGTGGGCCGCGCGACGGTCGTCGTCCCGATGACCGAGCGGGAGTACGCGGGACTGGCCGCGGAGGGCGTCCTCTCGACGCTCGCGTCGCTCGACCCCGAGCGCGTGCTCGTGCCGCTGCGCGCGCCCGCAGAGCGCGTCCCGGCCTTCTGCGAGTGGCTCGACGGCTTCGACCTCCCCCTGGAAGTGCTCTGGTGTTCGGGGCCGCGCCTCGCCGACCTGCTCGACGCCGCCGGCCTCGACGGCGCGGCGGGGAAGGGCCGGGACGTCTGGCTGGCGCTCGGGCTCGCCGCCGACGCCGACTACGTCGCCCTCCACGACGCGGACGCGGAGAGCTACGACGAACGCGACGTCCCGAAGCTCCTCGCGCCGCTCGCCGGCGACTTCGACTTCACGAAGGGGTACTACGCCCGCGTGGAGTCCGGCCGGCTCTACGGGCGGCTCTTCCGGCTCTTCTACGAGCCCCTGGTCGCGGCGCTCGCCGACGCCCACGACCACGAGGTCCTCGACTACCTCGGCGCGTTCCGCTACGCGCTCGCCGGCGAGTGCGCGATGACGGGCGACGTCGCGCGCTCGCTGCGCGTCCAGCGGCGCTGGGGGCTCGAAGTCGGGACGCTCGGCGAGGCCTATCGGACGACCGGCCCCGACGGCGTCGCGCAGGTCGACCTCGGCTTCTACGAGCACGACCACCGCGCCGTCTCGGGGCCCACGGGGCTCGGCGACATGAGCGAGGGCGTCGGCGACGCGCTCCTCCGCGTCGTCGAGGAGGCGGGCGTCGACCCCGACTACGACACCCTGCCCGAGCGCTACGTCGCGGCCGCGGAGCGCTTCGAGCGCGGCTACGCGGCCGACGCGACGTTCAACGGCTTCGAGCACGACGCCGCCGCCGAGCGCGAGCAGGTCGAGACGTACCGCGCCGCGGTGCGCGCGCCCGGCCCCGACACCCGCCTCCCCGCGTGGGACGACGCGCCGCTCTCGACCGCGGAGGTGCGCGAGGCCGCCGCGGCGGACCTCGACGCGGTACGTTGAAGCGCCCGCGACGCGCACGGTGAAGTGACCATGCCCCTCGACCCGGACGAACTCGCGGGCGTCTGCGACCTCTTCGGCGGCCTGACGCGCGACGAACTCGCCGGCGCCGTCGCGGACCTCGCCGCCCGCCGCGGCGGCGACCACGACCCCGCGGCGCACGAGGCGGCCGTCGCGGACGCCCGCGCGGCGTACGCGCTCCTCGACGTCGATTCGGGCGGTATCGACGGGGTCGACGCCGACGAATCGCTCCTCGTCCCCGGCCCGCGGGCGTTCCCGACGCTCCCCTCCGGTGGTGAGGACCTCCCGCACCTGCTCGACGCGCCGCGGCGCGACGTGCCGCGCGACGTCGTCGAGACGGCGCTCCGCGCGCGCCTCGCGGCCGACGTGGCCGCGCTCGACGATGCCGACGAGGGCGACGAAGCGGCGGATGGTGAGGACGGCGACGCCGATGCCGAACGCGACGTCGAACCGCCCGACCCCGCGGTGCTCATCGACGTCACGTACGACGCCGCGGCGCTGACGGGCACGGACTTCGCGGACGTCCGCGAGCGCATCGCCGACGCGC
The DNA here is from genome assembly GCF_014647115.1 of Halarchaeum rubridurum. Taxonomy (GTDB): domain Archaea; phylum Halobacteriota; class Halobacteria; order Halobacteriales; family Halobacteriaceae; genus Halarchaeum; species Halarchaeum rubridurum. The sequence continues at coordinate 75,987 of NZ_BMOO01000004.1, read as the reverse complement.
GGTGACGCGCCCCGAGGAACGATTAAGGGGGCGAGGTGTCTGCACATCCGTATGGACCTCGGTCGCATCGCCACCCGCCGTCCCGAGACGACCGCGGACGCGGCGCGCGAGGCGGCCGTCCTCGTGCCGGTCGTCGAGCGCGCCGACGGCCCCGCGCTGCTCTTCACGAAGCGCGCGGACCACCTCGGCGAACACCCCGGGCAGATGAGCTTCCCCGGCGGCGGCCGCGAGCCGAGCGACGCCGACGCGACCGCGACGGCGCTCCGCGAGGCCGACGAGGAGATCGGCCTCCGGCCCGAGGAGGCGCGCGTCGTCGGCCGCCTCGACGACATCGAGACCGTGACGGACTACGCGATCACGCCGGTCGTCGCCCGCGTCCCCGACCGCGAGTACGACCCGGACCGCCGCGAGGTCGCGGAGATCGCCGTCCTCCCGCTCGCGGGGCTGCTTGAGCCCACGAACCACGAGCTGGAGCGCCGCGACCACCCCGAGTACGGCGAACTCGACGTCCACTTCTTCCGCGTCGGCGGCTACACGGTCTGGGGGGCGACCGGGCGCATCCTCGCGCAGTTCCTCGAACTCGCCTGCGGGTGGGAGCGCCCGACGACGCCGGACCGGGTCGTCGACCCCGACGCCGAGCCCTGAATCCGCTACGCTTTTGCCGGTGACGCGGCCTAGTACGCGTGTACATGGTCGTCCAGACGAGTGGTCGCGTTCCAGCACCGTTCTGAGTTCTCACCCGTGAACGAGTCACGCCGAGCCGCCGACACGGAGGGGACGGCACGTTGAGCGCGACGGCCCGCGCCCGCGAGACCGGTATTGATGCGGTGGCGCTGAAGCCGATGGAGTGCGACGTCAGCGTCGCCGCCGACCTCCCCTTCGACACGGTCGTCGTCGACTACGAGGGCCGCGAACACCTCCCGGAGTCCGACGTCCTCGCGGACATCGCGGCCGCCCGCGACCTCCGGCTCACCACGCCCGTCCGCGCGGCGGGCTTCGACCCGCTCGGCGACGACTCGCTCGCCGCGTCGCTCCCGGCCGAGGCGGGCCGCGTCCTCGTCGCCGGCCACGGCGCGTACCTCGACGACGACGAGCGGGACAAGCGCATCGCGCCGCGCCTCGGCGCGGCCGTCGAGGCCCACCCGGACGCGTGGGTCGGCACCGCGGGAATCGAGCGCGTCGCGCTCGCCACCGGTGCCGGCCAGTTCGAGTTGCTCTCGCGCTCGACGGACCGCGACCTCAGCGCGCTCCGCGCCGCGGGCTACGAGGGGCAGGTGTCGCTCTACGCGCCCGTGGTGCTCGACGACGACGAGGACGCCATCCTCGACGCGGTCGGCGACTACACCGCCCGCCGCGGGCCCGTTCGACGCGCGCTCCCCGACGACGCGGCGACGGACGGCTCGGCGACGGGTCGCGCCCGCGAAGTGCTCTCGGCCGCCGTGCGCGACTACGCGCTCGTCGGCGACGCCGAGACGGTCGGCGACCGCGTCGCGGAACTGAAAGAGGCCGGTGCGGACACCGTCGTCGGCTACCCCGCCCGCGGCCCCGACGCCTTCCGCTAGTCGAGGACGAGGTACGTCTTCTCGCCGTCGCGCTCGAAGTGCGCGTCGCGCCCGCGGACGAACGAGCGCACCCACGCGAACGACGTCTCCGTGACGTCGATCCGCGCCTCCTCACGACTCGACTCCCCGACGACCGCCGCACCATCGACGCTCATACACCGGCCTACACCCCGGGATTGCTAATAACTCACCCGTGCGCGCGGTGAAAGTGAAAGTGATGGCCTCACAGTGCCAGTCCCGCTATTTCGCCCGCCGCGTCGAACCCGCGTACGTTGAAGTGGCCGCCACGTCACCGATGCGTATGCACGGACTCGGACGCGCGGGTGACGGGCGCGCGGGCGACGGACGGCGGGCCGCCTCCGCGGGTGGTCGCGCCTCGACGGGGTGGCCGCGATGACGGCGCGCTCGGTCGCGGTCGTCGGCGGCGGTGCCGTCGGGCTCACGGCCGCCTACGACCTCGCGCGCCGCGACGCGGACGTGACGCTGTACGAGCGCGACGCCCTCGGCGCGGGGAGCACGGCGCGCGCGGCCGGCATCGCCTATGACGCCTACGCCGAGGACGTCGACGTCGCGCTCGCCGAGCGCGCCATCGAGCGCTTCCGGGCCTTCTCGGGCGAGCGCGACTTCCGCTTCGCGCACGCGCCCTACCTCTGGTTCGTCACGGAGGGCGGGGCGGCCGCGGGCGCGATACGCGAGCAGGTCGAGCGGATGCACCACCACGACCGCGACGTCGAACTCGTCGAGAGCGACGCCATCAGACGCCGGTTTCCGGTGCTCCGGGCGGACGACGTGGTCGCCGCCGGCCTCGCGCGGACGGCGGGCACGGTCGACCCCGAGGGGTACGTCGACCTGCTCGCGGCGAAGGCGCGCGAGGCGGGCGCGACGCTGCGGACCGACGCGCCCGCCGCGGTCGCACTCGACCCGCCGCGGGTGAACGGGACGGCCTACGACGCGGTCGTCGTCGCTGCGGGCGCGTGGACGGGCGAGGTACTCGCGGACGCCGGCGTCTCGGTGCCCCTCGAACCGTACCGCGTGCAGGCGGCCGTCACCGGCGGGCCGGCGATACCCATCCTCTACGACGCGACGCGGGACTACTACGCCCGGCCGCACCCGCAGGGGGTCATCGCGGGCGACGGCGTCACGACGCCGGCCGACCCCGACGACTACGACCGCGACGCGGACGACGACTTCCGCGACCGGCTCACCGACCGGCTCCGCGACCGCGTCGTGAACGCGCGCGTCCCGGTCCGGCGCTCGTGGGCGGGGGTCTGCGCGCGGACGCCGGACAACGACCCGCTGCTCGGCGAACTCGCGGACGGCCTCTACGTCGGCGCGGGCTGGAACGGCCACGGGCTGATGCGCGCGCCCGCCGCCGGCGAGCGCCTCGCGGAAGACGTGTTGGGGGAGCGCGACGGCGTCGGCGCCTTCGACCCGACGCGGTTCTGAGCGCGGCGGGCGCGGCGATTCCGGGACGCCGCGCGCTCGGCGTTGGCGGGAGTCGTCGGGTGTCGCGCTACTCGATGGCGACGGCGTCGCCCTTCGGCACGTAGACGTGGAGCGTGCCGTCATCTCGGAGTTCGGCGCGCGTGTCGGGATCGGACACCGCGGCGTCCGCCGGGAGGTCGGCGTGGCCGTCGAGCGCGAGGCCGCGGCCGGCGAGCAGCGTCCGGAAGCCGTCGCGGTACTCCCGGTAGCGGTCGATGTGGACGGTGACGCCGCCGTCCTCGGCCGTGACCTCGACGTCGCGCGTCTCGACGCCCGGCGCGTCGAAGACGAGGAGGTACTCGTCGTCGCTCTCCAGGACGTCGACGGCCAGCGGGGTGCGCTCTTGGACGCGGCTCATCGCGCGACCGACGCGCTTCAGGACGGCGCGGCTCGCGGCCTCGCCGTACGTCACGAGGTCGCTCACAGCTCTATCTCTTCGAGGGACGTCTCCGACCCGCAGTAGGGACACCGGAGGTCGGCGGTCGAGACGTCGTCCGGCACGTCGTACGTGTAGTGGAGTTCCGCCATGTCGAGCTCGCAGTCGTCCGCCGTACACTCGACTTCCATCGTCGCGGGCATACTCCCGCGTTCGCCCGCGGGGCCAATAAACGCGCGGGCTTCCGCGAGTCCGGCCGGTCCGCGTGCGGCGCGCCGGGACGGGCGCGTTTTTACGCGTCGAACCCCTTCCCCGCCCATGACCGACCCCGCGACCCTCGACGTGACCATCGTGGACGGCTACGTCGACGAGCCGGCCCACTTCGGGGTGCCGCCGTACATCTCCACGTATCCGCGCTACACGGCGGGCGCGCTCGTCGACGCGGGCGTCCCCCCGGAGCGGATCACCTACCACACCATCGACGCGCTCCGCGAGGACCGCTCGCGCTGGCTGGACGTCGAGCGCGCCGACCTGATGATCTACCTCGGCGGGATGACCGTCCCCGGGAAGTACGTGGGCGGGACGCCCGCCGAACCCGACGAGGTGCGCGAGCTCGCGTGGACCGCGGACGGCACGAGCCTGATGGGCGGCCCGATTCGCTTCGGCGTCGGCGAGGAGAACGCCGGCGCGCAGGACATGGCGCGCGACGACCTCGACTTCGACTTCCTCGCCATGGCGGACGTCGAGGCCGCCGCCCACGACCTCGTCGCAAGCGGCCTCGAGGGCTTCGAGGACCGCTACCGGGACAACGACGAACTCGACCGGTGGGCCGAGGCGGGCGCGTTCGTCGTCGAGCAACACCCCAACCACCCCGACTACCTCATCGCGGAACTGGAGACCTCGCGGGGGTGCGCCTACCGCTGTTCCTTTTGCACGGAGCCGATGTACGGCGACCCGGACTTCCGGACGCCCGACTCCGTCGTCTCGGAGGTCGCGGCGCTCGCCGACGCCGGCGTGAACGACTACCGCATCGGCCGGCAGGCGGACATCCTCGCCTACGGCGGCGACGGCGAGGCCCCGAACCCCGACGCCCTCCGCGCGCTCTACGGGGGCATCCGCGAGGCCGTCCCCGACCTCGGGACACTCCACCTCGACAACATGAACCCCGTGACCATCGTGGACTACCCCGAGCAGTCGCGGGAGGCAATTCGGGTCATCGCCGAGCACAACACGCCCGGCGACACCGCGGCGTTCGGCCTCGAATCCGCCGACCCCGTCGTCCAAGAGGAGAACAACCTCCTCGTGGACGCCGACGAGTGCCTGGAGGCCGTCCGCATCGTCAACGAGGAGGGCGGCTGGCGGCCCGGCGACGACGAGCGCGTCGGGCCCTCGACGGGCGACGACGTCGAGCGCCTCCCGAAGCTCCTCCCCGGCATCAACCTCCTGCACGGCCTGAAGGGCGAACGCGAGGAGACCTACGAGCACAACAAGCGCTTCCTCGAACGCGTCCTGGAGGAGGGGCTGATGCTCCGGCGCATCAACATCCGGCAGGTGATGGCCTTCGAGGGCACCGAGATGGCGGAGACGGGCGCGGACGTCGCGCGGGCGAACAAACAGCGCTTCAAGCGGTACAAGAGCGCGGTCCGCGAGGACGTCGACCAGCCGATGCTCGAACGCGTCTGTCCGCCCGGCACCGTATTGGAGGACGTCCACTTCGAGTACCACCAGGACGGCAAGACGTTCGGGCGCTCGCTCGGCACGTACGCGCTCCTCGTCGCCGTCCCCGGCGAGCGCGAACTCGGGACCGTCACCGACGTCGCCGTCACCGACCACGGCTATCGCTCCGTCACCGGCGTCCCCTACCCACTCGACCTCAACGCGGCGTCGATGGACGAACTCCGCGCGCTCCCCGGCGTCGGCTCCGGCACCGCGGGCGACATCGTCGTCAACCGCCCCTACGAGGCACCGAGCGAGGCCCCCGGCGACGCCGACCTCGCGCGCTTCACCCGCGGGTAGGGGCCGACACCGGCCTCGGACACCGGGGCAGAGGCCGGGTTGGGGTAGAACTATTATGGACGATACCGATGACACCACGAGGGTCTCACAGTGGAAATCTCCGATCAGCTCCTCTGTCTGTTCAACGCCGAAGTGACTGTCAGCGACGACGAGTACGTCGTCCGCGTCCCGACCAGCGAAATCGAGACGGGTGCCGTCGACCCCGGCGAGGTCTATCGCGTCGCGCTCATCGAGCGCGACGACGCCGGCGCGAGCGACGCCGCCCCGTCCGACACCGCCTCCGGGAGCGCCACGCCCGCGACCGGCGACGCCACCGGCGAGGGGCCACAGCCCCCCGTCGAGCAGGGCGAAATCCGATACGTCGAAATCGAGGACATCGGCAAGCAGGGCGACGGCATCGCGCGCGTCGAGCGCGGCTACGTCATCATCGTCCCCGGCGTCGAAATCGGCGACCGCGTCAAGGTCGAAATCACGCAGGTGAAGTCCAACTTCGCCGTCGGCGAGACCATCGAGGACGACGCCGACGCCTGACTCCCCCTCTCTCCTCTCGCGTCGCTCGGCCGTCGAGAGCTATTCCGCCTCGTACCGCGTGCCATCCCATCTTTTTCCGACTCGGGGTAGCTCCGCTACCCGCTCGCCGCAAAAACATGGTCCGCGCGAACGACGCGTGACGCGTCGCGTTCCGCTGGCCGCACGGGCGACCCACGAGTCGCCCGTGCGGCGAAGTGAGTGCGGGATCAGCGAGAACGCGGTTCTCGCGGAGGTGAAAAATTCCGACCTCACTTCGCTCGGCCGTCGAGAGCTATTCCGCCTCGTACCGCGTGCCATCCCATCTTTTTCCGACTCGGGGTAGCTCCGCTACCCGCTCGCCGCAAAAACATGGGCGAAAAATTCCGACCTCACTTCGCTCGGCCGTCGAGAGCTATTCCGCCTCGTACCGCGTGCCGTCGGGGCGTTTCGCGCCCTCGGAGTCGTGGACGACCGTCTCGTCCGGGCCGGCGTTGATGGGGTCGTACTCGTCGCGCACGGCGATTGCCTCCTCTAGCTCCGTGACGGCGCGCTCTTTGAGCGCCGCGGCGAGCTCCTCGGCGTCGGCCCGCGAGATGTCGCGTCCCAACCCCTCGCACTCGTGGGCGCGGACCATCCCCGCCTCGTCGACGGCCTCGCCCATCGGCTGGCTCGTCCCGCCGAGCGCGACCGAGAAGGGGTAGGTCCGACAGATGAGCGGGCGGTGCTCGTGGACGGTACACGCGCCCGTCCCGCGCTCCCCGTCGGCGGCGTCCCCGCCGCTCGCCGCGCTCGCGTCGTCCTCCTCGTAGAACGCACAATCCCCGCAGTCGTCGGTCTGGAGGGCCCACTCGAACGTCTCGCCGGTCCCGTCGGCGTCGAGGCCGAACGGCATCGGGCGCGCGACGTCGCGCCACTCCAATTCCTCGGCGTCGGCGAGCTCGCGGACCTCCTCGGGAAACACCGTCGCCGTGTGCTCCTCGCCGAGGCCCTTACAACAGCCGCCACAGCGCGTGCACTCGAAGCCGATCTCCTCGATGGCGTCCGCGAGCGCGGCCACCTCCAACTCCCGCGCGCGGTCGAGTTCGTCTTCGAGGCGCTCCATGCCGATGCGTCGGCGCGCGACCCGGAAAAACCTCCCGCGTCCACCGTCCCCTCACTCACGATACCGCACGCCGTCGCGCGTCGTCTCGCGCGTCACGCGGTCCTCGACGACGAGTTTCTCGAGGTGCGCGCGGACGGTCGCGGCGGCGAGACCGCGGTAGTCGCCGAGGTCGCGCTCGTAGACGGCGTCGACGACCTCGGGGACGCTCCCCGCCCCGGCCGCGACGGCGGCGAGGACGTCCCGGTCGCGCTCGCGGCGGTGCGCGACGATTTCGGCGAGGCGCTCGCGGGGCCGACGTATCGGCTCGCCGTGGCCCGGATAGAGCCTGTCGGGCGCCCGGGCGTAGAGGCGGCGGAGGCTCGTGAGGGACGCGCGCAGGTCGCCCTCGTCGGTGATGGCGACGCTCCCGCCGGCGCGAGCGCAGTCGCCGACGAGGTAGGTGTCGCCGACAGCGAACGCGACGTGGTCGGGTGCGTGGCCGGGGGTCGCCACGACGTCGAGCGGCCCGATGGCGTCGCCCTCGCGGTAGGTCCGGTCCGGTGTGACGCCGGTCGCGTCGGCGAAGCGCTCGGCGTAGGGCGCGTACGCCCAGACGGTCGCACCGGTCCGCTCTGTGTAGTGCGCGAGCGCGTCGACGTGGTCGGCGTGGGTGTGCGTGGCGACGACGTGCGCGACTCCGTCCAGGTCGTCGAGTCGAGCGCACCGCGCGGCGGGGTCGACGAGGACGTCGTCGACGACGTACGCGTTCGTCCGACCGCTCGGGACGGGGTAGTCGACGGGGACGGGAACGCGCTCGACGCCGGGCACGCGAGTCAGTGGTCGAGGAAGTAGACCTGTTTGCGCGCGTCGCGGAAGCTATAGCGCGAGTCGACGAGTCCGGCCTCGTCGAGGCGGTTGAGGGCGTAGCGGACGGTTCGGTCCGGCAGCAGCGACTCCTCGGCGAGCTGGCCCTGCGAGAGGGGCTCCTCGGTTTCGAGGACTTTCGCGACGAGCTTCGCGCTCGGCGGGAGTTCGCGGAGGCGCTCGCGGAACTCCTCGTCGTGTTTTATCGGTGAACGTCGCTGCTCTCCCGTCGTACTCATGGCAGTAAATCGCACACACCCGTAGATAAAGGTTGGTACTTTCGACGCCCTCGGTCCTTATACAGTATAAGGTCGTATCCGAGGGGGTCCCGTGGGCGGTCGCCCGTCGGTGGGGCGTCCCGACTCGCCGCGACGTTCCCCACGCCGGCGCGCATCCAGTATCGTTTTACCTCCCCGCCGAGGTAGAGACGAGTAGACCGTGAAGGGACAGGAGTGGTACCAGGCCGACGAGGTCGCGGCGGAGTACGAGGACAAGCGCTTCTCCGGCGGCGGCCGGCTCATCGACCGCCGCGAGAAGGAGGCGGTTCTCGACGCCCTCGGCCCGCTCGACGGCAAGCGGGTGCTCGAAGTCGCGTGCGGGACCGGCCGGTTCACCGTCCTCTGCGCCCAGCGGGGCGCCGACATCACCGGGATGGACATCTCCGCGGCGATGCTCCGCGAGGGGCGCGCGAAGGCCCGCGACGTCGGCGTCGACGACCACCTGGCGTTCATGCGCGGCGACGCCGCCCGCCTCCCCTTCCCCGACGACTACTTCGACGCCGTCTTCGCCATGCGCTTCTTCCACCTCGCCGACACCCCCGCGAAGTTCCTCAGCGAGATGGCCCGCGTCTCGAAGGCCGACGTCTTCTTCGACACCTTCAACCGCTACAGCACGCGCTCGCTCTACAACTCCCTGCTCCCGATGGGGTCGCGCCTCTACTCGACGAGCGAGGTCCACGACCTCCTCCGCGGCGCCGGCCTCACGCTCCGCAGCGACGCCCACGACTTCGTCCTCCCCTACGGCTTCTACCGCAAGCTCCCCGGCTGGCTCGCCGACCCCATCCGCGACGCCGACGTCGCCGTCGGCGACACCCCGTTCGGCGACCACCTCGCGTCCGTCTCCTACTGGCACGCGCACGTCTGACGCCGTGCCGCGGCGTTTTTACGCGCGGCCCCGCTCGGTAGTGCTATGGAGTTGTCGGTGGTCGTCCCCACCCTGAACGCGCGCCGCCGCCTCGCGCGCGTCCTCGACGCCCTCGATACGCGCCTCCCCGACGTCGAGGTCGTCGTCGTCAACGGTCCCTCAAGCGACGGGACCTCGGGGCTCGTCCGCGACCACCCCGCCGTCGACGTCCTCCTCGAACTCCCCGAGCGGAACATCAACGCCTCCCGGAACGCCGGGCTCGCGGCCGCGAGCGGCGACGTCGTCGCCTTCGTCGACCACCGCTCGGTCGTCCGCGAGGAGTGGTACGACGCGCTCGCGGCGGCAATCGAGACGGGCGCGGACGTCGTCACCGGTCCCGTCCACCGCGCCGTCTCCGGCGGCGTCACAACCGAGGAGTGCGAGCGAGAGACCGTCGCCGGCCGCGACGTCCGCTACTTCGACGGCGGCAACGTCGCGTTCACCCGCGCGGCCGCGGACGCCCTCGACGGCTTCGACGAGTACCTGGAGACGGGTGCGGCCCGCGACGCCGCCCACCGCCTCGCCGGCCTCGACCTCCGCGTCGCGTGGAAGCCCGCCTTCGCCGTGTTGCGCGCCGAGGGCGACGACGTGCCCGACCGCGTCGCCGAGACCCCCGACGGGTCCGCGACCGGCCTGAAGTACCGCGCCCTCGGCTATCGCCTCGCCAAGAACTACGGCCTCAGCCCCCCCGTCGCGTGGCGCGCTGTCACGCACGCGCTCCGCGAGGCCGGCACCGCGGCGCGCAACGTGCTCGGCGGCGACGAGACGCCCTCCTCGTGGCTCTCCCGCGGGCGCGCCGTCGTGGCGAACGCCGCCGCCGGCGTCGAGGACGGCCTCCGGGCGCGACGCCGCGACCGCACCCCGACCCGGAACCCCAACGGCGTCTCCTCGCGGATGGACCGCGCGATGTCGCGCTACGACCCGTGAGCCACCCGTAGTCGGGTATCCGCTCGTCACCTGCCCGTGCCGTCGCCCGTCGCCGCCCGCGTCAGCACCGCTCTCGCGTTCTTGCACAGCACACGCCACGGAAACTATATGTAGACCTGCTAGCCTCTCCTGCACCTATGTCCGTACAGGGTACTCGAAGTCCGGTGTTCATCCTCGGTGACGACGCGCAGCGCACCCGCGGGCGCGACGCGCAGACGTCGAACATCGCCGCCGGGAAGGCGGTCGCCGACGCCGTCCGCACGACCCTCGGCCCCCGGGGCATGGACAAGATGCTCGTCGACTCCACCGGCACCGTCGTCATCACGAACGACGGCGTGACCATCTTAGAGGAGATGGACATCGAACACCCCGCCGCGCAGATGCTCGTCGAGGTCGCCCGGACCCAGGAGGACGAGGTCGGCGACGGCACCACCACCGCCTCCGTCCTCGCCGGGCAACTCCTCGCGAAGGCCGAGGACCTCCTCGCCGACGACGTCCACCCGACCACCATCGTCGAGGGGTACGCGGCCGCGCGTGACATCGGCCACGCCGCCATCGACGACCTCCGACTCGACGACGACGTCGACGACGACCTCCTCCGCCGCGTCGCCGCCACCTCGATGACCGGGAAGGGCACGGGCGACGCGAACGCCGACGCGCTCGCGGACCTCGTCGTCGAGGCCGTCCAGCAGGTCGCGGACGACGAGGGCGCGAACCGCGACGCCGTCCGCGTCCACGCCCAATCCGGCGCCTCCTCCGGCGCGACCGAACTCGTCCGCGGCATCGTCGCCGACACCGACCCCGTCCGCGACGACATGCCCCGCGATGTGACCGACGCCAGCGTCCTCGTCCTCGACGCGAAACTCGACACCCGCGAGACCAGCGCGGACGTCGAGTACACCATCACGAGCGTCGACCAGCTCAGCGCCGCGCTCGACGCCGAGGAGAGCGAACTCCGCCGCTACGCCGAGGCCGTCCGCGACGCCGGCGTCGACGTCCTCGTCTCCCAGAAGTCCATCGACGACCGCGTCGCCGCCTTCCTCGCCGAGGCGGGCGTCCTCGCCTTCGAGAGCGTGACGCAGTCCGACGTGAACGCAATCGCCTCGGCGACCGGCGCGACCGTCGTCGGGAGCGTCGACGACGTCGACGACGCCGACCTCGGCTCCGCCGAGTCCGTCCGCGTCGAACGCTACGGCGGGGACGACCTCACGTTCATCGAAGGCGGCGCCGACGCCAGCACCGTCACCCTCCTCGTCCGCGGGAGCACCGCGCACGTCCTCGACGAACTCGAACGCGCCATCGGCGACGCCCTCGACGTCGTCGCCGTCGCCCTCGACGACGGCGGCGTCGTCCCCGGTGCCGGCTGCGTCGAAATCGCCATCGCCGACCGCATCCGCGATGAGGCCGCGCGCATCGACGGCCGCGCCCAGCTCGCCGCCGAGGCCTACGCCGACGCCCTCGACGCCCTCCCGCGTACCCTCGCCGAGAACACCGGCATGGACCCCATCGACGCCCTCGTCGACCTCCGCGCCGCGAACGAGACCGGCCGCGCCGGCGTCGTCACCGTCGGCGAACGCGGCGAGATCGCCGACCCCGTCGACCACGGCGTCATCGACCCCGCCGCCGTCAAGCACGAGGCGCTCGCCTCCGCCACCGAGGCCGCGACCATGGTCGTCCGCATCGACGACGTCATCGCCGCGGAGTGACGCGGCCTCCCGTCGCGCGCGTCGACGGCGCGCTCTCCGCGTCCGACACTCACCCCATCTCCGGCACGACGTCCTCGACGAGCCGGTCTATCGTCTCGGGGTCGTTGCGTTCGGCGCGGAGCATCACCATCTCCGCGCCCTCCGCCTCGAAGCGCTCGATGCCCGCCTTCACCTGCGCGGGCGTACCGACCAGCCCCCGGTACTCGCCGCGCGGCGTCGGGTCGGCCGCGGCGGTCTCGTTCTGCAGGTCCTCGTAGACGGCGTGGGCGTCGTCCTCGTCGTCGCGGACGATGACCGTCTGGAGCACGGTCTTCTCGATGGCGTCGTAGTCGGTCCCGAAGTCCTCGCAGTACCCCTCTAGGACGTCGAGTTTGTGCGCGAACGCCTCGGGGCTCACGCCGGGGACGTTCCAGCGGTCGGCGAGGTCCGCGACGGCCTTCAGGGTGAGGTCCTCGCCACCGCCGCCGACGAGGACGTCCGGGCCGCCGTCCTGGACGGGCTTGGGTTCGAGGTAGAGCTCCTCGACGTCGTGGTAGTCGGACTCGAAGGTGACGGGGGATTCCTCGGTCCACATCGCACGCACGAGGTTCACGGTGTCGCGGAGCTGGTGGACGCGCGTGGGAATCTCGGGGAAGTCGAAGCCGTAGGCGTCGTACTCCTCCTCGAACCAGCCCGCGCCGATGCCGAGGACGGCGCGCCCGCCGCTCGCGTGGTCGAGCGTGGCGAGCTGGCGGCCGAGCATCGCGGGGTTGCGGTAGTGCGGGCTCGTCACGAGCGCGGAGAGGTCCATCGACCCGGTTTCGCGGGCGAGCGCCGGGAGCGTCGTGTAGGCGTCGAAGAACGGCTCGTCGCGGACGCCGACGAAGGGGAGCTGCCAGAGGTGGTCCATGACGGAGACCCACTCGAAGCCCGCGCCCTCCAGGCGTCGCGCGAGCGCCATCGCGCCCTCGAAGGCGTCGTCGGCGTCGGGGTAGTGGAACGAGGCGTTGTGGTAGCCAAAGCGCATACGCGACGGCGTACGGCCGGGGCTCGTTTAGCGTTCGGGGCCGCGGCGCGCCTCGCTTCGCGTGTCCGCTCCGTCACCCCCGCCGGCCCGTACCCCTAAGCGTCCCCTCGCCCTACGGCGGCGTGATGTCGGAACGACTCGGGCTCCCCTCGGCGGTCTCCATCGCGCTCGGCGGGATGATCGGCGGCGGGATTTTCTCCGTCCTCGGCGTCGTCGCGCGGATCGCCGGCACGCGGACGTGGCTCGCGTTCGTCGTCGCGGGCGTCGTCGCGCTCTGTGCGGGCTACTCGTACAACCGTCTCAACGCGGTGTCGGACCGGACGGGTGCTTCGGTCACCTTCGTCCAGCGCTACACGGACAACACGACGGTCGCGGGGATGGTGGGGTGGACGCTCCTCTTCGGCTACGTCGGCTCGATGGCGATGTACGCCTACGCCTTCGGCGAGTACACAGTCGGCCTCCTCGGGCTGCGCGAGGTCCTCGGCGGGCTCGCGCGGCCGCTCGTCTCCGCGCTCGCCGTCGTGGGTTTCGTCGCGCTCAACCGTATGGGCGCGCGCGCCACCGGCACCGCGGAGAACGTCCTCGTCGCCGCGAAGATGCTCGTCCTCGTCGGCTTCGGCGTCCTCGCGGCGGTCTACGGGAGCGCGAACGGCCTGCTCGACTTCGGGACCGCGGGGGCCGCGACGGTCGCGCCCGTCGTCGCCGCCGGCGTCTCCTTCGTCGCCTTCCAGGGATGGCAGCTGCTCTTCTACGACCGGGAGAGCATCGCCGACGCCGAGACGACGATTCCGCGCGCCGTCTACGTCGCTATCCCGACCGCCGTCGCCACGTACGTCCTCGTCGGCGTCACGACGACGAGCCTCCTCACGCCCGCACAGATCGCCCGATACGGCGAGATAGCGCTGGCGAAGGCCGCCGAACCCGTCCTCGGGTCGCTCGGCTTCACGGTCATCGCCGTCGCGGCCGTCGTCTCGACGGGGAGCGCCATCAACGCGACGCTCTTCTCCGCGGCGCACTTCGCGAACGGGATGACGGACGAGGACGTCCTCCCCGACCGCGTCGCGTCGAGCGACGGCGACGGCGTCCCACAGCGCACCGTCCTCCTCCTCGGCATCGTCACGCTCGGGCTCACCGTCTACGGGACGCTCGATGGTATCACGGCGCTCGCCTCCTTCGCCTTCCTCGTCGTCTTCGGCACGATGAGCGCCATCGCGTTCAGCGAGCGCGACCACGACGGCGTCCACCCGCTCCCGCCCGCGGTCGGGGTCGTCGGGGCCGCCTGTCTCTTCCCGCTGCTCTGCTACCACCTCGCCGCCCACGAACCCGAGACGTTCGGCTTCGTCGTCCTCACGCTCGCGGCGCTCTTCGTCGTCGAGCTCACGTACTTCGAGCGCACCCGCCTCGCCCGCGCCGCCAAGCGCGCAGAGGACCGCCTCTGATACGTCCGATTCTTTGGTTATTCGGGGGCACGACGGCCACAGGACCGAAATGGCGGTCCGCCGAACGGGCGGGTGTATGGGTGACGACCGACTCGGCTTGTTCGGCGCGGTCAGCATCGCCGTCGGCGGCATGATCGGGGGCGGGGTCTTCTCCGTGCTCGGCGTCGTCGTCCAGATATCGCACGCCGCGTCGTGGCTCGCGTTCACGCTCGCCAGCCTCGGGTCGCTGTGCGCGGCCTACTCGTACCTCAAGCTCAACGCGAAGGGCGAGAACCGCGGGGGGAGCGTCGCGCAACTCCAGGAGTTCGTCGACAACACGACGCTCTCGGGGATGGTGGGGTGGACGCTCCTCTTCGGCTACGTCGGCGCCATCGCCATGTACGCCTACGCCTTCGGGAGCTTCGCCATCGGTCTCGTCGGCCGGACGGCCGTCGCGGGCCTCCCGCTCCACCCGATACTCGCCGTCGTCGCCGTCGGCATCTTCGTCGGCTTCAACCTCCTCGGGGCGCGCGCCACCGGCACCTCCGAGGAGGCGCTCGTCGTCACCAAGGTCTCCATCCTCGTCGCCTTCATCGGCCTCGGGCTCTGGTACGGCTGGAAGAACGCCAGCCTCGAATACGGGCTCTCGACGGTCCGGCAGGGGACGCCGGTCATCATGGCGACCGCGATCAGCTTCGTCTCCTTTCAGGGGTGGCAGCTCCTGATGTACGACCAGGACCAGATCGCAGACCCACTGAAGAACCTCCCCATCGGCGTCTACTCCTCGATACTCATCTGCATCGTCATCGACGCGCTCATCGCCGTCGTCGTCACGAGCCTCGTCAGCCCCGACCTCATCGCGTCCGAACCCGACCGCGCGCTCGCGTACGCCGTCGAGCAGACCTTCGTCGGCCACGCGGGCTTCGTCGTCGTCTCCGTCGCCGCGCTCTTCTCCACGGGCTCGGCGATAAACGGCACCCTCTTCTCCAGCGCGAACCTCGCCAAGGGGATGATTTCGGACTCGCTCCTCCCCGAGGAGGCCGGCGACGGCGACGCCGACGGCGTCCCCGAGCGCACGGTCCTCCTCATCGGCGTCCTCTCGGCCGCGTTCGCCGCCTACGGGAGCCTCAACGGTATCACCTCCTTCGGCTCCATCGCGTTCATGGTCGTCTTCGGCGCGATGTGCTACCTCGCCGTCCGCGAACGCGACGACGACGACATCAACCCCATCCCGCCCGCCCTCGGCGCGCTCGGGATGGCCTGCTTCGTCCCGCTCCTCGTCTACCACCTCTGGAGTGCGGAGCGCCACGTCTTCTGGGTCGTCTGCGTCGTCGCCGCCGCCGTCCTCGCCCTCGAACTCCTCTACTTCACGGAGCGCGACACCATCAGCGAGGGCATCGAGGAGTTCGAGCGCCTCGTGTAGCGACCGCGGACGCGTCGCGCGTGTCGCCCGCCCCGGACGCCCCGGTCACGCGCGCTCCGGGTGGAGTCGCCGTGCGAGCGCCTCGATGCCGTCGACGAGCGCCGGACTCGGCTGATTGAGCAGCGCGTCGTCGAGGACGTGCACCGCGGCGTCGACGTCCCACCCGCGCGCGTCGAAGTCCGGCCGGGCGCGCCCCCCGCGGCCCCCGCGCCCGCAGTAGTGCGCGACGACGTGGTCGGGGTCTGCGTCCTCGACCACCTCTCGCTCGACCTCCCGGGAGCGCGCCCCCGGCTCGACGAACGGGTGGCGCCCGCCCGCCGCGCGCACCGCGTCCGGCACCCAGTTGCCCGCGGCCATCGGCGGGTCGTCCCACTCCTCGCAGTAGACGGTCGGGCGCTCCGCACCCGCGACGGCCTCGCGGACGCGTTCGACTCGCGCGCGGCAGTCGGCTTCGAGGCGCTCGCCCGCCGCCGCCCGACCCACGTCGTTGCCCCGCGCCGCGAACCCCGCGAGGACGTCGGCGAGGCGCGTCGGCTCGCGGTGTCGGACGTCGTATCCGCGCGCGTCGAGCTCGTCGCGGACGTCGCGCTGGAGGGCGTCACCGGTGAGGACGACGTCCGGGTCGACGTCGGCGAGGCGGTCGTAGTCGGGGTTCAGCCACCCCCCAACCGGGGGTGCATCGACCTCGACGGTCGCGTTGTGCGTCACGCCGACGAGGTCGGCCTCGGCGCCGAGCGCGACGACGGTCGCTGTCGCGGCCGGCGCGAGCGAACAGACTCTCACGAACGATGCCCGAGTATGGCCCGCCTACGCATACCGCTGTCGGTCTATTACGGAACCGTTAAGTGTGTTTTGCGAAAAGGAAGACGTCACGACGATTTCCGGGTTTTCCGGGGGCACACGCAGTATGCAAAACGCACGCACCAGAGCACGACAGCACGGAGAGCGCGAAACGGAGCAGGAAGACACCACCGAATCGACCGACGAGTGTCCGGAGTGTGGCGGCCTCGTCGTCGCCGACGAGGAGCACGGCGAGTCCGTCTGCATGGACTGCGGCCTCGTCGTCGACGAGGACGACATCGACCGCGGCCCCGAGTGGCGCGCGTTCGACTCCCAGGAGAAGGACCAGAAGTCGCGCGTCGGAGCCCCGACGACGAACACGATGCACGACAAGGGGCTCTCCACGAACATCGACTGGCGCGACAAGGACGCCTACGGCAACAGCCTCTCCTCGAACCAGCGCCAGAAGATGCAGCGCCTGCGCAAGTGGAACGAGCGCTTCCGCACCCGCGACGCCAAGGAGCGCAACCTCAAGCAGGCGCTCGGCGAAATCGACCGGATGGCGTCGGCGCTCGGGCTCCCCGACAACGTCCGCGAGACGGCGTCCGTCATCTATCGCCGCGCGCTGGAGGAGGACCTCCTCCCGGGGCGCTCCATCGAGGGCGTCTCCACCTCCTGCGTGTACGCCGCCGCCCGACAGGCCGGCGTCCCGCGCAGCCTCGACGAGATTACCGACGTCTCGCGCGTCGAGAAGGCCGAAATCGCCCGGACCTACCGCTACGTTATCCGGGAGCTCGGCCTCGAAGTCCGGCCCGCGGACCCCGAGAGCTACGTCCCGCGCTTCGCCTCCTCGCTCGGTCTCAGCGACGAGGCCGAACACCGCGCGCGCGACCTCCTCAAGACCGCGAAGGACAAGGGCGTCCACTCCGGCAAGTCGCCGGTCGGCCTCGCCGCCGCCGCCGTCTACGCCGCCGCGCTCCTCACCAACGAGAAGACGACGCAGGCGAAGGTCAGCGAAGTCGCGGACATCAGCGAGGTCACCATCCGCAACCGCTACCACGAGCTCCTCGAAGCCGAGGACACCCTCCCCGCGTAACGCCGCGGCACTCCCTTCTGCGCGCCGTCCCGTCTCCCCCTCAGCCGTGCCGCCGCCGACCGTCGCTTTTAGGCCGTGGCGCGCCAACACGCGGCCGTGCACACGCCCGCCCTCCACGTCCGCGCCGCCGTCTTCGTCGCCGGCGCGCTCCTCGCCGGGGCCGTCGCCGGCGTCGTCTCGACCGTCGCGCCGACGCCGTTCCCGTTCGCCGTCGGCCTCGCCGTCGCCGTTCCCGTGATGGACGTCGCGCTCGACCCCGAGACCGTCCCCGCGGAGCGCGAGCGCGCGCTCGCCGTCGGCGTCGTCGCCGCGCTCTGCGGCATCGTCGCCGGCTGTGTCGTCGGCGCGCTCGTCCTCGCGCTCGCGCTCGGCCAGTACGCCACCATCGGGCTCACCGCCGCCGCGACGTTCCTCGCCGCGGAGTACGGCGGGCGGTTCGTCCTGGAGCGAATCCCCCGCGCCTAAGAGCGCGGCGGGCGAACCCCGCTCGTGCTCCCCTTCGACGACTTCACGCTCTGCGCCGCGACGGCCGACCTCGCCGACGAGCCCGCCGCCCGCGGGCACGCCGACGCCGTCGAGTTCCGCATGGACCTCGCCGAGAACCCGACCGCACAGCTCCGCGACTACGACGGCGACCTCCCGCTCCTCGTGACGAACCGCCACGACGGCCAGGGTGGCGAGGCCGCGGACGACGAGGCGCGCCTCGACGCGCTCCGCGACGCCGTCGAGCACGACGCCGTCGGTGCCATCGACCTCGAACTCGACACCTGTCTCGACGGTCGCGGCCGGACCGTCCGCGAGGCCGCCCGCGAGCACGGCGCGTCCGTCGTCGTCTCCGCACACGACTTCGACGGGACGCCGCTCCGCCAGGACATGCGCGGGATTCTCGGGAACGCCCTGGAGTACGGCGACGTCGCCAAACTCGCAGTCACGGCCGTCGAGCGCACCGACGTCCTCGACCTCGTCAGCGTGACCCACGAGTACGACGTCGAGGGCGAACGCGTCGCCACGATGGCGATGGGTGAGGCCGGCCGCCACTCCCGCGCCGTCTGCCCCGTCTACGGCTCACGGATCGGCTACGCGCCCGTCGACCCCGCCGACGCCACGGCCCCCGGCCAGTACGACCTGGCGACGCTGAGAGGGTTAGTCGACGACCTCCGCGGGGCGTAACCGACTCGCGCGGGAGCGCGAGGCGCAAGCACCCCCGGAGGGGGTGCGCAGCGCTTTTCGCCGAGGGTTTGCCAGAGCGCGCCGCCGCGCGCTCGCAGCAAACGGTCGAGTACCTGAGTTGGCGACGCTCAGAGGGCTAGTCGACGAGCGCGAGCGCGTCCTCGACGGCCGCGTCGAGTGCCGCCCGCGCGCCCTCGTCGAGTTCGACGAGCGGGGGGCGGACGGCGTCGTCGTCGATACGGCCGCGCGCGGCGAGCGCGGCCTTCGTCGCCG
This sequence comes from Halarchaeum rubridurum, assembly GCF_014647115.1. Lineage (GTDB taxonomy): Archaea > Halobacteriota > Halobacteria > Halobacteriales > Halobacteriaceae > Halarchaeum > Halarchaeum rubridurum. The sequence continues at coordinate 57,112 of NZ_BMOO01000004.1, read as the reverse complement.
GCGCGAACCCGTGGTCCGCACAGAAGGCGAACAGCGGTTTGAGCGCGCCGCGGCCGAGCTCGCGCGCCCGCTCGTCGTCGCCCGCGTTCAGGGCCTCGCGGACGGCCGCGAACACTTCCGGCACCGCGTTCGAGAGGGCGTTGATGCCGCCGCTCGCCCCCATCAGCCCCGCGGGGACGAGCTGGTCGTCGACGCCCTGGTACACCGCGAAGTCGTCGGGCGTCGCCGCGAGGGCGTCGGTGAAGTAGCCGAAGTTGCCGCTCGAATCCTTCAGCCCGTGGACGTCGTCGCGCCCGGCGAGTTCGACGACGGTCTCGACGGGGATTTCGCTCCCCGTGCACGCCGGGATGTTGTAGAGGTAGATGGGGAGGGGGCTCCGCTCGGCGACGCGGCGGAGGAAGCGGGCGTTCCCGTCCGCGGCGTTCGCCGTGTGGAAGTAGGGGACGACGACGAGGCCGGCGTCCGCGCCCGCCTCCGCGGCGTCGGTCAGCGCGTCGACGGTGTCCGGGACGGACGTCGCGCCCGCGCCGGCGATCACCGTCGCGTCGTCGCCCGCGCTCTCCCGCACGCGCTCGACGACCGCACGGTTCTCCGCGCGCGTCAGGCTGGCGAACTCCCCGGTCGTCCCGCAGGGGACGAAGCCGTCGAGGCCGGCGTCGCGGACGCCGCGCACGACGGCGTCGAGGCCCTCGTCGTCGATCTCCCCGTCGGCGTCCATCGGCGTGACGAGCGGACAGAGTACGTCGGTCTCGCGCATACCTGTCGGTCATCGCCTCGATACATAACGATTCTGCCACGCGACGGCGACATCGCGGCGGGCGACGCGGCCGTCACGAACGGGAAACCGGGCCGATTCTATTCGACGTAGTCGATGTCGCGGCCGCTCGTGTCGAGTTCGGCGTCGTCGCTGTGCCCGTATATCTGCGGGGACTCGACGCCGGTGACGACGACCATCGTGCGCATCTCGCCGTCGAGTTCCTCGTCGACCGAGGTCCCCCAGATGATGCGCGCGTCGGGGTCGATGCGGTCGTAAATCTCCTCGACGACGCCTTCCGCCTCCTCGATGGACATGTCTGGGCCGCCGGTGACGTTCACGAGCGCGGAGTTCGCCTGGCCGATGTCGACGTCGAGGAGCGGGCTGCGGAGGGCGCTCTTGACCGAGTCGACCGCCTTCGACTCGCTGTCGGACTCCCCGAGGCCGATCATGGCGACGCCGCCCTTCTCCATGACGGTACGCACGTCGGCGAAGTCGAGGTTGACGAGGCCGGGTTTCGTGATGAGCTCCGTGATCCCCTTCACGGAGCGCATCAGCACCTCGTCGGAGACCTTGAACGCCTGCCGGACCGGGAGCTTCCCGACGGAGTCGAGCAGGCGGTCGTTCGGGACGACGATAACTGTATCAGAAACGTCGCGCAGACGCTCCAGGCCGGCCTCGGCGTTGTTCCGGCGGACCTCGCCCTCCGCGGTGAACGGCGTCGTGACGATGCTGATGGTGAGCGCGCCGGCCTCGCGGGCGGCCTCGGCGACGACGGGGGCGCTCCCCGTGCCGGTGCCGCCGCCGAGTCCGGCGGTGACGAAGACCATGTCGGAGCCCGAGATGGCCTCCTTGATCTCGTCCTGGGACTCCAGCGCGGCCTCCTCGCCGACCTGCGGGAGCGACCCGGCGCCGCGCCCGCGGGTCTTCTCCTGGCCGATGAGAATCTTCGTGTCCGCCTCGATGTCGACGAGGTGTTGGACGTCGGTGTTCGCGGCGACGAGCTTCGCGCCCTCGATGCCCTCCTCGAACATCCGGTTGACCGTGTTCGAGCCCGCGCCGCCACAGCCGACGACCGTGATGTTCGTCTGGAGCTCTTCGAGCACCCCGAGCAGCTCCTCGTCGGACATCCGTCCGGAGTCGCCCCCGCCACCCCCACCGCCTGCGTCGGGGGAGACGCCGGTGGAGGACGCCTCGTCCTCCTCGGCCTCGTCGATTGCGTCCTGCACGATGGAGTCCATTTGCCTATACAGTAAACGAGAAGTGTTTAATTACCTTTTCCCTCGCTCGGATTCGAGAGCCCGTACGTCTCCGTCCGTTCGCGCGCGACGTCGGCGGGCGTGACCGTCTCGCCGTCCACCTCGACGGCCGCCCCGTCTGCCAACCGCCCGAACTTCGGGCCCTCGGGGACGCCGCGTTCGGCCGCCGCCGCGGGGTCGAAGGCGGTGTCGGTGATCCGGACCGTCCCGTCGTCGCGCCCGACCTCGTCGTACTTCTCGCGCAGGAGCCCGACGAGCGCGTCCACGTAGGCGTCGTACGCGTCCGCGTCCGGGAACGCGATGTCGCCCGCGACGCGGTTGCCGTTCTCCTCGGTCGTGTACGCGAGCGCGTGCTCCCGGGCCGCCGCCAGCGCCGCGTCCGGGTCGACGCTGTGCGCGTCCGCCCAGAGGTCGTCCGGGTGGTCGACGATGAGGGCGTCGGTGGCCGGCTCCGCCCCGTCCGCGCCCGCCTCGCGCGCCGGGTCGCCGAAGCGCAGTCCCTCGTCGACGCCCGTCAGCTCCCCTTCGAGCGCCGCGACGACGTCAAGGGCGACGCCCGTCGTCTCGCGGAGCCACGTCTCGCTCACGACGCCGTAGCCGAGGTCGTCGATCACGTCACGAAGTCGGGGTTTCTCGCCGTCCACGACGGCGCGCGTCGCGCCGCTCGCCGCGAAGACGCGCTCGACCACGTCCCGGTGCTCGCGGGGGTCGCCCAGGTCGTCCAGACACCACTCGGCCGCGACGTGCCCGACCGCCCAGTCCGTCTCCTCGACGATTCGGGTGGGACGCGGGACGTAGTGGCCGCCGCCGAAGGCCGCGACGGTCCGCTCGGTCTCGGGCGCGACCCCCTCCAGGTCGAGGATGGCGTCCGCGACCGCCGCCGCGCCCGCGTCGTCCCCCCACTCCGCCTCCGACGAGCCGAGCTCGACGAACATCGAGGGCGCGCCGACCTCGGTCGGGCCGTGGTGGGTGCACTCCATCCCGACGTCGTACCCCTCTGGGGCGTGCTCGGCCAGCGCCCGCACGACCGCGCGGTGGGCGTTCGGGCACGCCGGCGCGAGCGCGCGGTCCGACCCGCCGTGCTCCGCCGCGCCGAAGTTCCCCGTGAAGTGCGCGGTGAGGAGCGGGCCCGTCTCGCCCGCGTGGCGCGACGCGAAGACGACGACGTCGGGGTCGTCGAACGCCGCCGCGACCCCGTCGAGTTCGAGGTGCCACGGCTCGAACGCGAGGAGCTCGAAGCCCTCGCGGACGTAGCGCGCGACGGGCGCGGGGACGTCGTCCGCGCTCGCCGCGCTCTCGGTGTTCGTCTCCTCCCCCTCGGCCGCCTCCGCGTTCGCCGCCTCCTCGCTCGCGCCGTCCGCGCCCGTTCCCGCACGCTCCCAGTCGGCGCGCTCGCGTAGCTGTTCGCCGATCCGTACCGACGCGCTGTCGGCGCGACTCACGATGATTCCGACAGTCATACCGGGCGAACGGCGCGGGCGCGCTTAGGGCCGTCGGGTCGGCAGAACCCGGGGTGGGGGCGGGGGAATGGACGCGCTTACAAAGCCGCTCGCGCTACGCGGAGGCATGTATCACGGGCTCGCGCCGGCGCTCCTCTCCGCGACGGCCGACCGCTCGCTCCTCCTCCTCGGCTCGTTCGCCCTCCTCCTCGCCGGCGCGGAGGTGTTCACCAACGGCGTCGAGTGGCTCGGCCACCGCCTCGGCGTCAGCGAATCCGCGACCGGGAGCATCCTCGCGGCCGTCGGCACCGCGCTCCCCGAGACCCTCATCCCCGTGCTCGCCATCCTGCAGGGCGGCGAGGAGGCCGCGCACGTCGGCGTCGGTGCGATACTCGGCGCGCCCTTCATGCTCGCTACCATCGCCATGTTCCTCGTCGGCGCGAGCGTCCTCCGCTTTCGCGACCGCCGGACGTTCGGCGACGAGATGCACTTCAACGACGCCGCGACCCGCCGCGACCTCTCCTTCTTCCTCGTCGGCTACGTCGTCGCGTTCGCCGCGGCGTTCGTCGACGCCCGCCCGGTCGAGTACGCGATGGCCGCGTTCCTCCTCGTCCTCTACCTCGTCTACCTCGTCCGCTCGCTCCGCAGCGGGGAACTCACGGAGAGCGAGGACATCGACGCCCTCCACCTCGGCCTCCTCGTCGAGCGCGCCCTCGCCGGACTCGGCTACGACCCGCGCGAGCACGGCGAGAACCCCCGATTCGTCCTCGTCGCCGCCCAGACGCTGTTCGCGCTGGCCGTCATCGTCGGCGGCGCGCACCTCTTCGTCAGCGAGGTCCAGTGGCTCTCCACGCACGTCCTCGACGTCCCCATCGCCATCGTCGCGCTCCTCATCGCACCGCTCGCCACCGAACTCCCCGAGAAGTTCAACTCCGTCCTCTGGATCAGCCGCGACAAGGACACCCTCGCGCTCGGCAACATCACGGGCGCGATGGCGTTCCAGGGGACCCTCCCCGTCACCCTCGGCATCGTCTTCACGGACTGGGACCTCTCGCTCGCCTGGGGAACCTCGGGCTTCCTCAACGCCGTCTCCGTCGTCCTCGCCGTCGTCTCCGGCGGCATCCTCTACCTCCGCGCGCGCACCGCCGCCGAGGACCCGATGAAGCCCCGCCCCTTCCTCGTCGGCGGGCTCTTCTACGCCGTCTTCATCGCCCTCGTCGTCTACTTCGTGCTCGTGCTCGGCGTCACCGCCAGCGCCGGCCACTGAGCGCACGCCGACGCCGTCGTCGCTCCGCCTCGACGTCCGCACCCTCCGTCGACCCCACGGCGCGCGAGCGGGGGACTTTTGCCGCCGGCCGCCCCCGCACCGCCATGGACGTCTACGGACTCATCGGGAACCCCGTGGGGCACTCGCTCTCCCCGCCGATGCACGAGGCCGCCTACGCCGCCCGCGACATGGACGCGCGCTACGTCACGCTCGAACCCGACGCCGCGGACGGCGCGGCGGCGATCACCGCCGCCGACACGCTCGGCCTCGCCGGCCTCAACGTCACCATCCCGTTCAAGCGGGACGCCCTCGACGCCGTCGAACCGGACGACCTCGCGCGCCGCGTCGGCGCGGTCAACACCGTCGATTTCTCCGGGCCGGTCCCGACCGGCCACAACACGGACGTCGCGGGCGTCAGACGCTCCTTCGAGCGCTTCGACGTGCCGCTCGCGGGTGCCGACGCCGTGCTCGTCGGTGCGGGCGGGGCGGCCCGCGCGGCCGCCGTCGCGCTCGTCGAGGACGGTGCGAGCGTCCACGTCGCCAACCGGACGGTGGAGCGCGCCGAGGCCCTCGCCGACGACGTCGGCGCGACGGCCTCCGGACTCGACGCCCTCCCGGACGTCCTCGCGGACGCGGACGTCCTCGTGAACGCGACCAGCGTCGGAATGGAGGAGGACGTCTCGCCCGTCCCCGCGGACGCCCTCCACGGCGACCTCGCGGTGCTCGACGCCGTCTACTCGCCCCTGGAGACTCGCCTCCTCCGCGAGGCCGACGCGGCGGGCGCGACGACCATCGACGGCGCGTGGATGCTCCTCTATCAGGGCGTCGCCGCCTTCGAGCGCTGGACCGGCCGCGACGCGCCCGTCGACGCGATGAACGCCGCGCTCCGGGACCGGGTTTAAGTCCTCCCCGGGTGTTACCCGGGTGTATGAGCCTCATCTCGAAACTCAAGACGCTGCTCGGACTCGGCTCCGGCGGGTCCGGACGGGGGCACGACGCCACCGTCACCGACGACCGTGACGGCGTCGACGAACCGCCGGCCGCGGCGACGGACGCGACGGCGTCCACGGAGTCGCTCGTCGAGGAGTCCGTCGAGGAGGGCGACCCCGCTTCGCCCGCCGAGGCCGCCGAACCCGCGGAGGCCGCCGGCCCCGGCGCGGACGACGTGACGACCGACGTCGACGACGTTGATCCGACCGAGGACGTGGCGGAGAGTGCGGACAGCGAGGCCGAGGGTGCGAGTTCCCAAAGCGAGGTCGAGAGCGACGCCGGTACCGAGAAATCCGAGAGCGTGGACAGCAAGGACGAAGACGAGGACGGGGACCCGTCCGCCGCGGCGACCGACGCGGCGGCGTCCACCGAATCGCTCGTCGACGACGCCGTCGAGGAGGCCGAACCCGCCTCGCCCGCGGACGCCGCCGAACCCGCGGAGGCCGCGGGGCCGAGCGAGGCCGACATGGAGACCGACGTCGACGACGTCGAACCCGACGACACCGACGACGTCCCCGACACCGAGGGCGCGGAATCCGTCGAGATAATCTCGGGCGTCGGCCCCGCGTACGCCGAGCGCCTCGCTGACGCCGGCGTCGAGACCGTCGCGGACCTCGCCGACGCGGACGTCGCGGACCTCGCCGACGAGACCGGCCTCTCGCCCAAGCGCATCCGCCGCTGGGTGGACGACGCGGCCGACCGCCTCGACTGATGGCGGCGGGCACCCGACTCGCGGCTCTCGACGACGTCCCGCCCGAGTCGACGCTGCTCGTCACGCTCCGGAACGCCGCGGGCGAGGAGGTCGAGTTCGTCCTCGTGCGCGTCGGCGGCGGGGATGTCGCGGCGTGGCGCAACGTCTGTCCCCACTGGACGGACGTCCGCTTCGACGCGGGCGACGGCGCGACGGTCCGGAACGACGAACTCGTCTGCAAGAAACACGGCGCGACCTTCGACTGCGACAGCGGCTACTGCGACTTCGGGCCGCCCGAGGGCGCGACGCTCGACGCGGCCGACGTCGCGGTCGCCGACGGGGCCGTCCACCTCGTCGACGACGACTACGACGTCGTCCGCGTCGGCGAGAGCGAGCGTGCGACCGGCGCCGACGCCGACCGCGGGCGCTCGACGAACCCCGGCGAGCGCCTCGGCTTCTAGTCCTCGACGACGAACGCGGGTTCCTCGATGCCCTCGTGTTTGCACTCCGGACAGCGCGAGGGGAGGTTCAGCGGGTCGTCGAACCCCGAGAAGCCGCACTCCCGACACTCGGGCGGGCGTACGAGCAACTCCTCGTCGGCGGCGCTCCGAACGGACTGTGCGACGTGCTCGACGTGCCCGAGCGCCGCGTGCGGCGTCACCTCGAACGCCTCCGCGAGCGAACTCGGCGTCTCCGGGCCCTCGCGGAGCGCGTCGGCGATGCGCTCTCGCGTCGTCCGTGACTCCATACCTCCACTGGGGCGTCTCGCGATTTAGCGCTAGCGGTGCGTACACCCCGGAAGAGCAAAAAGGACTTACCGAGCGCGGTGGTCGGTGCGCGTATGAAAGCCGTCGTGCTGGCGGGCGGGTACGCGACGAGGCTCTGGCCCATCACGAAGAACCGCCCGAAGATGTTCCTCCCCGTCGGGGACTCAACGGTCATCGACCGGATATTCGGCGAGCTGGAGGCCGACGACCGAATCGACGAGGTGTACGTCTCGACGAACGAGCGCTTCGCCGAGGACTTCCGCGAGCACCTCGCCGACTCGGCGTACGAGAAGCCGACGCTCTCCATCGAGGACACGAGCGAGGAGGACGAGAAGTTCGGCGTCGTCGGCGCGCTCGCCCAGCTCTTCGAGCGCGAGAACGTCGCGGACGACACGCTCGTCATCGCCGGCGACAACCTCATCAGCTTCGACGTCGCTGACTTCCTCGACTTCTTCGAGTCGAAGGAGACGCCGACGCTCGCCGCCTACGACGTCGGGAGCTACGAGCGCGCGAAGTCCTACGGGCTCGTCGACCTCGACGGCGACGAGGTCGTCGACTTCCAGGAGAAACCCGACGACCCGAAGAGCACGCTCGTCTCCATCGCCTGCTACGCCTTCCCCGAGGACGTCGTGCCGCTCTTCGACGAGTATCTCGCGGCCGGCGAGAACCCCGACGAACCCGGGTGGTTCATCCAGTGGCTCCAGGCCCGGACCGGCGTCCACGCCTACACCTTCGAGGGCGCGTGGTTCGACATCGGGACGCCCGAGTCCTACCTCGACGCCGTCGCGTGGACCCTCGACGGCGACTCGCTCGTCGACGACGACGCCACCGTCGAGAACACCGTCGTCGGCGACGACGTCCACGTCATGGGCGGCGCGGAGGTCTTCGACTCCAGCCTCGACCGCGCCGTCGTCTTCCCGGACGCCACCCTCTACGAGTGCGACGTCCGCAACTCCATCATCGACCGCGACACCCGCCTCGAAAACATCGACTTCTCGGGCGCGCTCGTCGGCGCGCACACGCACATCACGAACGACGACGGCGAGTAGCTCACTCCTTCTCGACCAGCGTCACGTCGTGGAACTCGACTCGCGCGCCGCCCCCGACGGCGTCCGCGAGGCGCATCTCCCACCCGTGCTCGGACGCGACCGTCCCGACTATGTGGAGGCCGTAGTGGCCCCCGACGGGGCCCTCACCCGTCACCGACTTCGCCTTCACGCCGTCGTCGAACCCGGGGCCGTCGTCGGCGACGTAGAACCCGGAGCCGTCGTCGAGAACACCGACGCGGACCGCGACGTCGTCGCCGCCGTGCTCCACCGCGTTGCGAAAGAGGTTCTCGAAGAGTTGCCTGAGCCGGCTCCGACTCGCCCGCACCTGCCACGCGCCGTCCGGGAGCGTCAGCGTCGCGTTCCGCGTCGCCACCGTGTCCCACGCCGCGCGCGCACTCGCGTGCAACAGGAGCGTGTCGGGCGTCCGCGCCTCCCCCTCGTCGCGGGCGCGCGCCAGCATGTCCTCGATTATCGCGTCGATCCGGTCGAGCGACTTGTCGACGGTGTCGAAGAACTCCTCGCGCTCCGCGGCGTCCTCCGCGTGTCGCCCGAGCGCCAGCTGTGCCTTCGCCACCTGCAACGGGTTGCGCAGGTCGTGCGAGAGCACGTCCGCGAACTCCTCCAGTTCGGCCTTCTGCTCGCGGAGCGCCGCCTCCCGGTGTTTGCGCTCGGTGATGTCCGTGAACATCCCCGTGAACACCTGCTCGCCGTCGTACTCGTGCGTGCGGATACTCACGGAGACGGGAACCTCGTGGCCGTCCTTGTGGAGCGCCGGGAACTCGGCCCCGTCCCAGTCGATGTGTTTCTCGCCCGTCTCCACGAACGCGTCCAGCCCGCTCTGGTGCGCCGAGCGCAGGCGCTCCGGGATTATCGTCATCTTCGAACTCCCGACCAACTCCTCGGGCGTGTAGCCGAGGATGCGCTCGATTGCCGGGTTGGCGAACAACACGACGCTGTCCGTGTCGATTGTCAGAATCCCCTGTGAGCTGTTCTCAACGAGCACCCGAAGGAACTCCGACTCCTCGCGGAGCGATCCCCCGGCCCGAACGAAATCCGCGACGTCCCCCATACGGACGTACTCGGGGCACCGGCTGTTAATGGTTTCCGGCCTCACTCGTCCCCGCTGGAACCGCCCCGCACCGCCGTCGAACGCTCAGACGAGTCGCGCGTCGGTAATCTCGACGTGGCCGCGGTTCCCCTCCCAGACGGTGTCGTACGCCAGCTCGATGGGGCGCTCCATGTGTGGGCCGTCGGTGACGAAGGTCTCGAACTCCCCGCCCTCGCCGAGCGGATGGACGCCGTACTCGTCGTTGAGCGCGTCGAGTTCGTCGAGCGCGTCGTGGTCGAGCGTTCGGCCCAGCCACGACTCGTCGAGGCCGTACGCGGCGACTTGGAGGATCGTGATTTCGAAACCCGCCTCGAGCATCGCCTCGCCGAGTTCGCGGGGGTCCTCCTCCCACAGGGGCGCGAACACCTCACAGCCGAGGCGGTCGGCCATCGCCTCGATGCGCGAGGTTTGGAACTCGCTCTCGATTGCGCCCGCGGTGACGCCCGCGAGCCCTCCCTCCAGGTCGTCGGCGAGGTCGCGCAGCGCGCGCTCCAGCGGTTCGAGCTCGGCGTCGCCCTGCGCGCCCGCGTCCACGGCGTTCGGCGCGTCGAAGTCGTCGGGTTCGACGTTCACGTGCTCGATACCGATGCTCTCGGCGGCGAGGCTCGTGAGGCGCGTCGCCGGCACGTGGTACATGTAGGAGTCCTCGCTCGGGTGGACGGTGAGCAGGTGCGTGACGTTCATCCCCGCTCGCAGGGCCTCGTAGAGCGCCCAACTGGAGTCCTTTCCGCCGGAGAACAGCGCCACCCACTCGCCGTCGGCCGCCTCGCTCCCCCGCCCGTCGCCGCCGTTCGCGTCGCCGTCGCTCATACGCTCCCGTACGCCCCGACGGCTAAAGGTCCCGCGCTCCGGCCTACGGCGTCTCGTCGCGCCCGCGGCCGTCGGCGGTGAGCCGACTCGACACCCGGATGCCGACGAGACTGACGAGGACGCCGAGCAACACGTACGCCGTGAGGCGCTCCTCGGGGGAGAGGACGCTCGCGGCGACGAGCGGGAGCGCGGGCGTGTGTACGGGCGCGATGACGCCCGCCTGCTCGACGAAGTACGCGCTGAACCCCCGAACGACGAGGCCGACCGAGACCGCGCCGAAGGGGAGGTTGAGGTAGGAGGCGCGCACCCCCTCCTCGCGGATGAACTCGTCGGTGAGCCGGCCGGTCGCGCCCGCGAGCGCGGCGAGCGCGAGCCACGGCACGCTGTGGTAGACGAACGCCATCGCGGCGACGAACGCGCCGGCGTCGCCGAGCCCGGAGACGCCGAGCGCGCCCGCGAACGCCCCGACGAGCGTCAACCCGGCCGCGATGACGTAGGTGACGATGGAGACGCGCCCCGAGTAGAGCGCCTCGCGGGCCTGCGAGGAGACGGCTCCGAGGCGCTCGTCGACGCTCAGGCCCTTATAGAGGAGGAACGCGCCGATGACGGCCGTGATGGAGGCGATGGCGAGCGCGAGGCTCCCCGTGACCGTGAGGAGGACGGGGAAGACGAGGAGGACGACCCCGAGGGGGACGAGGACGCTCTCGCGCAGCTCCTCGTCCGCGAGGAACTGCTTCAGGAGGTAGTACGTGCTCTCGATGTCGCGGGCCTGCCGGACGACGACGCGGTCGACGGCGTCCACGGGGACGCGGCTCTCCACGAGCGGGACGACGCCCTCGTCGCCCGCGGTGTCGATGACGACCACCGCGGTGTCCGGGTCGTGCGCGGCGACGAGTTCGTCGAGTTGGGCGGCGAGCGCGCGGTCCGCCCCGACCGCGGTGTCCGCCGCGCCGGAGACGACCGCGACGACCGCCTCGTCGCCGCCGTCCTCGACGTCCGCGCCGACGCGCAGCGCCTCCAGGAGGCAGTTGACGGTGGAGTCCTCCGGGTCGCGGTACCCGAGGTCGACGACCAGGGACTCGACGGCGTCCCGGCCGACGACCGGCAGCGCCACTTCCGTCGACCGCGCGACGTCGCCCGCGCGGTCGACACACACGACCAACGTACGCATCGAACGTTCCGTTCCTCGCGCGCGCCGCGTAAAAAGACTCACACTCGCGCGCCGCTCGCGCCCTCGGCGTCGCCGGCCCCGTGCGCTCGACGCGCGAAACCGCGCGTCAGCGCAGGCGGAACTCGGCGTCGTCGTCGCCCGCGAGCGCGTCCGCGACGCCCGCCCCCGCGGCCCGTGCGAGCGCGCGTCCACCGCCCTGGAGCCGTCGGAACAGGCCGGGCGACGCGTGGAACGCCTCCACCGTCACCTCGTGACCCAGCTCGTCCGCGAGCGTCTCCTCCGCGTCGCGCGCCGTCCCGAGCTCGTCGACGAGGCCGCGCGTTTCGGCCTCCCCGCCGAGGAAGACGCGCGCCTCCGTCTCCCGGACGGTCTCGGGGTCAAGGCCGCGGCCCTCCGCGACGCGCTCGACGAAGTCGTCGTAGTAGTCGTCGACGATCCCCTGGAGGTAGTCGCGGTCGTCCGCGTCGAGCTCCTTGAGGGGTTGGCCGGCGTCCTTGTACTTCCCCGCGGCGAAGCGCTCGTAGGAGACGCCGAGCTCCTCGGCGAGCTCCGCCGCGTTCACCGTCGAGCCGATGACGCCGATGCTCCCGACGAGGCTCCCCTCGCGGGCGAACAGCCGGTCGCACGCCGACGCGATCCAGTAGCCGCCGCTCGCGCACTGGTCGGTCGCGTAGGCGACCACGGGCCCCTCGAAGCGCTCCACGGCGAGCCGGATGTCGTCGCTCGGGACGATTTCGCCCCCCGGGGTGTTCAGCTCCACGAGCAGCCCCTCCACGTTCGGGTCGTCGTCCGCCCGCTCTATCTGCTCGACGACGGCGTCGGCGGGCGGCGTCACCACCCCGCCCGTCACCCCGCCCGTGTTCCCGTCGCGGGTGATCGGCCCCTCGACCGCGACCTCCGCGACGTCGTACGCGGCGAGCCACCGCCGACCGATTCGAGCCGCCGCCCGCGCGGTCGCGACCCCGAGCGCGAGGACGAGCACGACGCCGAGCAGGTCGGCGACGTCGCCCGGCACCCGCACGAAGACCGTCCAGCCGACGACGAGCGCGACGAGCACGGCGACGACGACGAGCCCGAACCGCCCCAGTCGCTTCCCGAAGGTGTCCATACCGCGTTCGGGGTGCGCGAGTCACCTAAACGCACGGGTCACGGTCGCGTACGCGTCGTCACGTTACCTGTTGTCGGACGGCGTCGCGCTCCACTCACCGGGTGGCGCGGCACGCTCGGCCCGCCGTCACGTAGCGCGGCGCGTGGTAGCCACTCGCCGGGTGGAAAACAAGAGAAAACGGGGAAAGACTGCGTCGATGCCGGACTTACAGCAGGCCGGACTTCTGGAGCTTGCGGAGGTCCTCGGTGTCGACCGTCTCGCCCTCCTTGAACCGCTCGTAAATCTCCTCGGCCTCCTCGCGGGCCTCCTCCTGCTTCGCGGCGCGCTCGTCCTTGCGCTCCTCTTCTTCCTGCTTGTCGAGTTCGCGCAGGCGCTTCTGGACGCGGACGAAGGCCTCGTGGTGGGCGTCGGCGGACTCCTGGGCCTCGACGAAGCTCTCGTGCATCTCGTCGGCCTCGTCGCGGATATCGTCGGCCTCCCGATAGGCCTCGATCATCTGGTTGTGGTGCTGCTGAGCCTCGTCAGCGAGCTCCGTGACCTTCTCGTGGTGGTTCGAGGCCTCGGCGCGGACCTCCTCGGCCTCGTCGACGAGGTCTTCGAGGTCGTCGTTGTCCTCGAGGGTCTCCTTGCGCTTCTGGTACTCCTCGCGCTTGTTCTCGATCTTCTCGATGAGCTCGCGCTCGTCCTCGGGGGAGAGGACCTCGGTCTGCTGTTTGAACTCCAGCTGCTCGATGTCCTCCTTGAGCTCGTCGAGGTCCTTGCCCTCGTCGAGTTCGAGGTCGCCCTTGCGCTCGTCGACCTTGTCGAAGAGCTCGTTGGCCTTCGCGTTCAGCTCGTTGCGCTGCTCCTTGTGCTCCTGGACGCGCTCGTTGAGCTCGTCGCGCTTCTCGCGGTGCTCCTGGGCCTCGTCGACCTTCTCGCGCGTCTTGGCGTTGAGGTCGTCGCGGTCGGAGGCGCGCGAAGAAGCGAGTTGATTGAGTTCGTTACGTCGGTCGCGGAACTGACCCGCCTTCTTGATGAGCTGCCCCTTGGACTTCTCCTGGAGCTCTTCGTCGGTGATCAGTTCGTCCGCGTCGGATACTTCGAGAGTTGCTTCCTCTACCATTGTTTGATCCTCGGTTCCATACCGCCGGAGCGTCGCGCACGGCGACCGCTCGTGGTGTCCTGTTGCCCGTCGTAAGGAGAGCGTCGGTTCATTCTCGAACGGTGCTGACGAACGCCCGCGGCGTTCTGGTACTCCCACGTATGGGTTTCCCGCACTTAAAATTTCCGCTGTCTGAGGTGTTGTAAACAGCTAGCACACCGCGCGTACGTGGCAGCCTCGCCGGTCCGCGCCGCGGCCGAACGGACGGACTGAAATACGCCCCGCGGGCTACTCCGGGACATGCACCGCGAGGTCGTCCGCGCGCACGGGCACGAGAACGTCACCGCCGCGCACGCGAGTACGTTCGAAGTCACGACCGACGACTACCTCACGCCCGCCGGCGACTGCATCCTCGCCGTCGAGGCCGACCGCGCCCCCGCCGACTTCGACGAGGCGTTCGTCGCCGCCGTGAGCGACGCCGACGCGACCGTCACCGCGACGCTCGAAGCCCACGGCCACGAGGTCTCCGTCGAAGGTCGCGGCGACCCCGCCCTCACCTACGCGAGCGAGCGCTCCATGGTCGGGCGCACGAGCGACTACGTCGACGACCGGACAGTCATGCTCGACGCCGAATACGCCGCCGACGGGTTCGACGACGCCCTCGTCGCCGCCCTCGCCGACGGCGCCGAGGCGACGTTCACCCTCACCGTCGAGTAGAACCCTGTTTTTCCGGGTCGGGTTTCCTCGCTCGCTTCGCTCGCTGTGGGGACCCCTCCCCGCAAAAACACGGGTGAAAAAAGCACGAATCGGAGATTCGCGTCGAAACTCGCGCCGACCGGCGCGAGTACGATAGACCGCAGACCGCCCCGACTATGTTAGATACAGTCGAACAATTTACTTGGTCAAACATCTGTTAGTACGTGTGAACACAGTTCGCCGGATATTGTTTCGTGAGCCAGATGGACGGCGGAAGGGGCTCCTCTTCTCACTCTTCTCCGTCATTTGCCTCCTCTGCTGGGCGTATTTCGCCATTGTGCTCGACGGCCCTCACAATATGCTCTTTTTGGGTATCGCGTTCGCGTTCACCGGGATAGCCGAATCTCTTCCGCCGACCCGACAGCGTTCAGCAGGAGTGCTTCGAATAGTTGGCCTCGGTGTCCTCATCGTCTTTCTCGGCCTCCTCATACTGGCTCCAGAGGTAATCTGGGCTGAGTGAGTGGAGTCTGTCTTGAGAAGTACGCACACCCACCTAGCGGACGTTCTACCGCGAGAACGCTGGGTCAAACTACGGAGTTAGCGTCCGGCGACCGAGTGGCTCGGAGAGCCCGGACGGTCGCCGGTTCACTCGCCGTAGGCGAGGCGCGAGCGCGACCAACGGGAGCGCGACGCGCTTTTGGTCGAGCTTTTACCGAGCGCGGCGAAGCCGCGCGCAGAGTAAACGGTCGTGCGTTAGAGCCACTCGTCCGCCCACGCCTCTATCTCGTCGAAGACGGGGCAGAGCGCGCCGCCCTTCTCCGTGAGAGCGTAGTAGGTGGCGATGGGGGCGTCCTCCTCGACGCGCCGGGAGACGAGGCCGGCGTCGCCGAGGTCGTCGAGGACGCGCGAGAGCGTGCGGGCGTTCGCGCCGGTGGCGCGTTTGAGTTCGTTGAACCGTTTCTCGCCGTCCTGGAGGGCGTAGAGGACGATGAGTCGCCACTGCGAGCCGATCAACTCCAGGGAGTCGACGGCCGCGCAGGCCTCCTCGTTCTCGACCTCGACCTCGGAACCTACTGACACGGGTGTCACCTACTTACGTGTACGTTCGCGTGCGAATAAGTAGTTCGCCACCGTATCAGGTGACGTGATGCAACCAGTGTGCGACACCGCGGCGGACCGAACGACGACCAGCGGCCGGACGGGAGGTGCGCTCTGATGGCGGTCGCGAACACGCCGCTCGCCGGCGAGGTCTTCCTCCTCGCGCGGCTCTGTTTCGGCCTCACGCTGGCCTACATGGGGCTCAACCACTTCCGCGCGACCGACTACATGGCGGGCTACGCGGAGTCGAAGGGCGTCCCCGCGCCGACGGCGGGGGTCCTCGTCTCCGGCGGGATGCTCGTCCTCGGCGGCCTCGCCATCGTCGTCGGCGCGTTCCCGGTGCTCGCGGCGGGCGCGCTCGCCGTCTTCCTGCTCGTCTCCGCCGTCACGATTCACGACTACTGGGCCGCACCGGAGGACCAGCGCAGCGACGAGCAGACGGCGTTCCTGAAGAACGTCGGGCTCGCGGGCGGCGCGCTCTGCTTCCTCGCGCTCGGCGGCGTCGACTGGCAGTACGCGCTCAACGTCGGGTTGTTCTAGATGGCGGCGAACGACCCCCACGCGGACGCCGGGTTCGCCACCGCGGGTCCCGACCCCGCGGACGCCGACGTCGGCGTGGTGCTGATTCACGGCCGCGGTGCGACCGCGGGGAGCGTCCTCGGGCTCGCCGACGAGTTCGAGCGCGACGACGTCGCGTGCGTCGCCCCGCAGGCCGCGAACCGGACGTGGTACCCGAACCCGTTCACCGCGCCGACCGAATCGAACCAACCGCACCTCGACTCCGCGCTCGGGGTCGTCGAGCGCGCCGTCGGGACGCTGACGGACGCCGGAATCGCGTATCGAAACGTCCTCCTGCTGGGGTTCTCGCAGGGGGCGTGTCTCACGACCGAGTACGCCGCGCGGAACGCCCGGCGCTACGGCGGCGTCGTCGCCCTCTCCGGGGGGCTCATAGGCGAGACCATCGAGCGCGAGCGCTACGGTGGCGACTTCGATGGGACGCCCGCCTTCGTCGGCTGCAGCGATTCCGACCCCCACATTCCGGAGTCGCGCGTCCACGAGACGACCGACGTCCTCGACGACCTCGGGGCGGCCGTCGACGAGCGCCTCTACCCGGACGCGCCTCACGGCATCTTCGCGGACGAGGTCGACGCCGTGAACGACCTCGTGGCCGGCCTCGGTGACTGAGGGCCGCGAGTACCCGCGGCCGTGGCCGGTACGTACGTGTATCCCCCGCTCGTTTCGGCGGGTATGAGCGACGACGAGCCGACCCGGAACATCTCGGGCGGCGACGCGGGCGGCGGCGCGGCCGCGGCCTTCGACGCGAGCGAAGACCCGGACGCGCCGCTCGTCGAGCGCGTCGTCGACCGCCTCGGCGAACGCTACTGGCAGAAGACCTACGGTGGACAGGACGCCTTCGAGTGTCTCGTCCGCACCGTCCTCTCGCAGAACACCTCCGATACGGCGAGCCAGCCCGCCCACGACGCCCTGATGGCGCGCTACGGCCCCGAACCCGCCGATGACGCCGACGTCGACGCCGACGACGACCTCGCTGCGGCGCTCGCGGACGCCCACCAGCCGGACCTCGCGGAGACTATCAGTTCGGCGGGCCTCTACAACCGGAAGTCGGAGACGCTCGTCCGCCTCGCCGAGCGCGTGCTGGACGAGTACGGCGGGGCGGCCGGCTTCGACGCGTTCGTCAAGCGGGAGGACCCCGACGACGTCCGCGACGCGCTCCTCGACATGAAGGGCGTCGGGCCGAAGACGGCCGACTGCGTCCTCCTCTTCGCGGGCGGGCGCGACGGCGTCTTCCCCGTGGACACCCACGTCCACCGGATCGCGCGCCGGATGGGGTTCGCGCCGCCCGACGCCGACCACGAGGCGGTACGGGAAGCTATCGAGCGCGACCTCCCCGCGGAGAAGTGCGGCTTCGGCCACACGGCGATGATCCAGTTCGGACGGGACTTCTGCAGCGCCCGGAAACCCGCGTGCCTCGACGACCCGGAGGCCTGCCCGATGGCCGACTGCTGCGCGCAGGTCGGCGTCTACCCCGACACGGGGGAGGTGGTCGACCCGGCGGACGCGACCGACACGGCCGACTAAGCGCCCGCGTTCGAGTGGCCGCTCGCGTTCGACGCGCCCCCATCACCCCAACTGCACTCCGCCTCCTCGACGCCCTCGATGCCGGCGTCACTCGAACTGTGTCCGAAGTCGTTCCCGGTCAGCGCCGAGAACATCGGGAACTGGAAGCGGTAATCGTAGACGACCGCGAACGAGTCGAAGGGATTCGAGACGAACCGCCCGGGATTCTGCACGCCGTCGAAGACGACGCCCGTCCGGAGCGCGAGTATCGTCGACCCGTTCAGCTTCCCGTACATCTCGACGCCGACGCCGCCGCGCGTCATGAGGTGCTCGAACAGCGACGTGTGGACGACGCCGTCGATGGTGACGCCCCGACTCTCGTTGCCCATCCCGAGTTCGTGGCCGGGTTCGTCGAAGCAGACTTGATTCGCCCCGCCGGGCCGGTCCGTCGCCGCGGGGGTGCCGGTCGGTTGGGCGAGTGCACCCGCGGGTGCGAGGACCACCAGAACGCTCAACGCGATCAGAACGTGACGGGACGAGAACACACCGGTAGTTGTGACAGGAGCCCTTTAACCACGTTGGCCGTCCCGGGTGCTTTACCCGTCCGCCCCGACCTCGGCGGCGAGGCCGTCGATGACGTGCTCCGCCGACGCGAGGTTCGTCGCCAGCGGGACGTCGTGGACGTCGCAGATGCGCAACAGCGCCGAGATGTCGGGCTCGTGGGGCTGGGCGGTCAACACGTCGCGGATGAAGATTATCGCCTCACACGTCCCTTCGGCGACCTCCGCACCGATCATCATGTCCCCGCCGTACGGCCCCGAGGCCTTCCGCTCGACCTCCAGATCCGTCTCTTCCATGATCCGCTTCCCCGTCGTCCCCGTCCCGATGAGGTCGAACTGCGCCAGGCGCTCCTCGTGGGTCTGCGCGAAGTCGATGAGGGCCGGTTTCTTCTCGTCGTGCGCGATGAGCGCGATACGCATACCGACACTCCGGGGGGTGGGAGTAAGAAGCTAGTGTCCACGTCGGCTCCTTCCCGGCCGTCGCGGCGAGTGAGCGGAGGCGCCTCGCTCCGGCCGAGGAACGGGGCCACGCTCGCTCGGGCGGTACCGGCACGCCCGAAGGCCGTTCGCGGCGCGAACGGTCGGGCTACAGGAAGCGGAACGTTTCGAGGTTCTTCGGAGCGAACGTCCGCATGTTGTAGTCGTGGTAGAGGGCGCTGGAGAGGTCCTGCGTGGAGCGCTCGTCGCCGTGCACGCAGAGGACCTTCTCGGGGCGCGGGTTCATCGTGCGCACGAAGTTCTCGAGGCCTTGCCGGTCGGCGTGGCCGGAGAAGCCGTCGACGGTGGCGACGTCCATGTTGAGCTGAAGGTGCTGGGTCCGACCACCGGAACCGCCCATGGGAATCTCGTCCCAGCCGCTCTGGATGCGCCGACCCATCGTCCCCTGGGCCTGGTAGCCGACGAAGATCATCTGGTTGTCCTCCTGGGGCCCGAGGTGTTCGAGCCAGGACATGATGGGGCCGCCGGTGACCATCCCGGAGGTGGAGAGGACGATACACTCCTCACCCTCGGCGACGTCCATGCGTTCGTCCTCGCCGCCGTCGATGTGGTTGAACTGCTCGGCGAGGAACGGGTTCTCGTCCTCGTGGAAGATGCGGTCGCGGAGGTCGTCGCGGAGGTACTCGGGGTAGGTGGTGTGAATCGCGGTGGCCTCCCATATCATCCCGTCGAGGTGGATAGGCATGGTCGGAATCTTGTCGTTGCGCATCGCCTCTTCCAGGACGAGCATGAGCTCCTGGGAGCGCCCGACGGCGAACGCCGGAATCACCACTTTCCCGCCGCGCTCGTAGGTCTCGTTGATGACTTCGAGGAGCTTGCGCTCCGAGTCCTCCTGGTCGGTCTGGTAGTCGTTCCGGCCACCGTACGTGGATTCGAGGACGAGCGTCTCGACGCGCGGGAAGTCGTTGACGGCGCCGTTGAACAGGCGAGTGTCCTCGTAGTGGATGTCGCCGCTGAACGCGACGTTGTAGAGGCCGTCGCCGATGTGGAAGTGCGTGACGGCGCTCCCGAGGATGTGGCCGGCGTTGTGGAAGGTGAGCTTGACGTCCGGCGCGATGTCCGTGACGTCGCCGTAGTCGAGCGTGATGCAGTGTTTGATGGCCTCTCGGACCATCTCTGAGTCGTAGGGCGGCGTTCGGCCCTCCTTGGCGGCGACGTCGAGGTAGTCGAGCGTCAGGAGCCCCATCAGGTCCCGAGTGGGTTCCGTGCAGTAGATCGGGCCGTCGTAGCCGTACTTGAAGAGCAGCGGGATGAACGCGGAGTGGTCGAGGTGCGCGTGGGTGAGGACGACGGCGTCGATGGTGTTCGCGCCGGCGCCGAGCGCCTCCGAGACCTGCAGATAGGGCACCTCGTCCTCGCTGCCGGGCTTGTCCCCACAGTCGATGAGGACGCGCGTTTCGGGCGTCGAGAGGATGAAGCTCGCGCGCCCGACCTCGCGACAGCAGCCGAGCGTCGTGATGCGGACGTACTCGTCGTCCGACATCTCCTCGCGGTGAATCTGTCGCCCGACTTTTTCCAATATATCGCGGCGGTCGTCGCGCTCGGTCTTCAGGAAGTTCCGGACGTTCCGGACGGTGGAGGACTCGATGGGCGGCGTGCGGACGACCTCGGGGGTCCAGCCCGCGCGCTGGGTGATTTCGCGGAGCGTCGAGCCGTGGCGTCCGATGACCATGCCCGGCTTCGAGGCCTCGATGACGACCTCGCCGGTGTCCTCGTGGAAGTCGAGGTCGGTGACGCCGGCGTCCTCGGGGACGACGTCCATTATCTCCTCGCGGGCCTCGCGGGGCGGGGAGAGGACGTCCGGGTCGGGCCGGACGGTGATGCGCTTGCGGAGCTGGGAGGCGAGCCGACGGATGAGGTCGCCGTTCTCCGCGAACTTCTTCGGGTCGCGGGTGTAGACGACGAGTTCGGGACCCTCGTACTTGACCTCGGTAACCGAGATGTCCGGTGGCACTTCGTCCGCAATCGTCTGCTGTAGTTCTTCGAGTTGCGTGTCTACGGAGCTCATAGTGAACCTGGCGGGCTTCGTCGGGGCGTCACGGCACGAGCGCGCGGACGGGACGCACCGTCCGCACGTCCCGTGCTCGGTGACTGGCCGAGAGATGTCATCGTAGTGAGTGCGGTCGACCCACGGGTGTCGCCCGTGGGTCCCGCGGGAGCAGTCGTGAAAACCCGCTTGCCCGGGTCTATACCCGTGCGGTTATAAAACACCTTCGCAAGGTAGACGGTCGCCGCCCCGGGAGGTGTCCCATGGACGTGACACCGACGACGGTTCGCGCGGAACACGAGCGCCTCCGCGAGCGCGCCGACGCGGTCGTTCCGGTCGTGAACGCCGTCCGCGCGGACCTCGGGGCGGCGTTCGACACCGAGGTGCCGGGTATCGACGAGACGGACTACCGGGACGCCATCGACGCGGTCTTCGCGGACGGCGACCGGGCGGTCAACGTCACCGGCCTCGCCATGTGCCTGCGCGAACTCGACGTCGCGGACGACTACCCGGGGTTCGTCGTGGACGAACTGCTCGGGCGCGAACTCGCGGCGACGCTCGCGGGCGAGCAGCCCCTCCGACTGCTCGCGGAGGCGACGTTCCACTACGCGGACGTGACGGCGGTCGCGGACACGCCGGGCCGCGCGGGTCTCGACGACCTCGACGCGGCGCTCGCGGCGGGCGTGCAGACGCGGCTCCCCGGGTGGGCGTGGCGCGAGCGCGAGAACCCCTTCGAGCCGTAGCGACGACCGCGTCGCCGGGACCTACCGTTCCCGGCGCGCGGGAAGAATGACCAGACCAGTGACCGACACCGATGCGACCGCGGCGAGCGCCCCCTCAGTCGCTTCCGATGGAGAGCTCGGTGTCCTCGGGCACGAACGGCTCCGAGGGCTCGTCGTCCTCGCGGAGCGCTCGATACATCTCGCGCTCGCGACGCTGCTGGCGCTTGCCCATGCCCTTCCGTTCGCGGCCGCGTTTCGTATCTCCCATTACATCGTGGTATGGGTCCGCATACCACTTAACTCTATCCCCCGTCCGGTCGGCGGGCCCCTTCAGGAGATTTAAGGCCGCAGTCGGCCTCGAAACCGACAATGAGCGAGGACCAGGAGCTCGGCATCACCGAGCAAAAGGAGTACAACCCCGGCGAGTGGTACGCCGAGGTCGTCGAGAAGGCCGAACTGGCGAGTTACGCCCCCGAGGGGATGGGTGGCTTCATCGTCACGCGCCCGCGCGGGTACAGCCTCTGGGAGAGCGTCCAGGACAACCTCGATCAGTGGTTCGACGAGACGGGCGTCGAGAACGCCTACTTCCCGCTGTTCATCCCCGAGGATTACCTCGAACGCGAGAAGGACGTCGTCGAGGGGTTCGACCCCGAGGTCGCGTGGGTGACCCACGGCGGCCACGACGAACTAGAAGAGCGCCTCGCCGTCCGGCCGACCTCCGAGTCCATCATCGCGCCCTACATGGCCCAGTGGGTGCGCTCGCACCGCGACCTGCCCATGCGGCTCAATCAGTGGTGTAGCGTCGTCCGCTGGGAGGCGACGGAGACGAAACCGTTCTTCCGCACGAAGGAGTTCCTCTGGCAGGAGGGCCACACGGCCCACGAGGACGAGGCGGGCGCGTGGGAGGAGACCCTGACGCGCCTCGATCAGTACCAGCGACTCTACGAGGACGTCTTCGCCATGCCCGTGATGCGCGGCGCGAAGCCGGACCACGACAAGTTCCCGGGGGCGGACACGACGACGACGGTCGAGGCCCTGATGCCGGACGGGAAGTCCGTGCAGGGCGCGACGTCGCACAACCTCGGGCAGTCCTTCGCGGAGGCCTTCGACCTCACCTACAGCGACGAGGACGAGGAGGAGCGCGTCGCGCACACGACCTCGTGGGGGCTCTCGTGGCGCGCGCTCGGCGCGCTCATCATGACGCACTCGGACGATCAGGGCCTCGTCCTGCCGCCGACGGTCGCGCCCGAGCAGGTCGTCATCGTCCCGATCTGGCAGGAGGACACGAAAGAGGAGGTCCTCCAGTACTCGGCGGAGATCGCGGCGGAACTCGAAGAGGCGGGGGTCCGCGTCCACCTCGACGACCGCGACGAGCGCAACCCCGGCTTCAAGTACAACGAGTGGGAGCTGAAGGGCGTCCCCCTCCGCCTGGAAATCGGCCCGAACGAGGTCGCGGACGCGGAGGTCACGGCCGTCCACCGCCCCGACGGCGAGCAGACGACGACGGAGCGCGACACGCTCGTCGCGGACGTCGAGGACCACCTCGATACGGTCTACGCGAAACTCTACGCCGCCGCCGAGGAGAACCTGGAGGAGAACGTCCGGGAGGCGGAGAGCCCCGAGGACATCATGGGAACCATCGGCCAACACGGCGGCTACGTCCGCACGCCGTGGTGCGGCGACGAGGCCTGCGAGGCGGCCATCAAGGAGAAGGTCCACGCGGAGATCGTCGCCGTCCCGCTCGACGAGTCGGCCGTCGAGGGCGACCACCGCGACAACGCCCACCGCGCGGAGGCCATCCACGGCGAGGACGACGAGTGTACGGTCTGCGGCGACGACGCGGTCGAGACGGCCTACTTCGCCCGCTCGTACTGACGCGACGCGCCCCGTTTCTCGTTATTGATTGTGAAGGGGTCGGCCTTATATTGTCTAAGGCTGTGGTTATATGTCCTAAGGTGCTGATGGAAGGTGTTTTATGCGCCGATGCGTGTCTTACAGTCACATATGACTGAGCACGACGCACGGAGCGGCGGCCGGCGCCTCGCGGACCCGGCCGAGGCACGCTCGAACTGCGGCGTCGGGGTCGTCATGGACCTCGACGGTGAGGGCGGCCACGACGTCGTTTCCGACGGTCTCGACCTTCTGGCGAACCTCGAACACCGCGGCACGACCGGCGCGGAGAAGAAGACCGGCGACGGGGCCGGCATCCTCGTTCAGATACCCGACGACTTCTTCGCCGACGAGATCGATGACCTGCCCGAGCAGTACGCCGTCGGGTCGTTCTTCCTCCCGCAGGACGCCGACGAGCGCGCCGACAGCAAGGACGCCGTCGCCGAGGCCCTCGACGAGCACGGCCTCGACGTCGTCGCCTGGCGCGACGTCCCGACCGACAACGCCGACCTCGGGCAGACGGCCCTCGACTCCGAACCCCACGTCGCCCAGCTCGTCGTCACCCCCGCCGACTACATGGACGACGACGACTTCGACCGCGCGCTCTACGTCGGCCGACGCGCCGTCGAGAAGGCCGTCGACCACGAGCGCTTCTACGTCTGTTCGCTCGACCGACAGACCCTCGTCTACAAGGGCCTCCTGAAGGGCGACCAGGTCCGCGACTACTACCTCGACCTGCAGGACGAGCGTCTCGCCTCGACGTTCGTCCTCGTGCACGCTCGCTTCTCCACGAACACCCTCGGCGCGTGGCACCTCGCACACCCCTATCGGAACATCGTCCACAACGGCGAGTTCAACACCATCAAGGGCAACGTCAACTGGATGCGCGCCCGCGAGTCCGACGTCGAGAGCGAGCGCTTCAGCGACGAGGAACTCGACACGGTCCGGCCGGTCATCCCCGACCCCGACCAGTCCGACACCGCGAGCGTCGACAACGCCCTCGAACTCCTGATGCAAGGCGGGCGCGACCTCCCCCACGCCCTCCGGATGCTTATCCCGGAGGCCTGGGAGGGCGACGACGCGATGGACGACGAGCGCCAGGAGTGGTACGACTACCACGCCTCGCTCATCGAGCCGTGGGACGGCCCCGCGCTCGTCGTCGGCACCGACGGTGACCGCGTCGGCGCGGCCCTCGACCGAAACGGCCTCCGGCCGTGTCGCTACGAGGTCACCACGGACAACACGCTCGTCATGGGCAGCGAGGCGGGCGCCATCGAGACGCCCGCGGCCGAGGTGGCCGAGCGCGGCCGCCTCCAGCCCGGCCAGCTCTTCGTCGCCGACCCCGCCGAGGGGCGCGTCATCCCCGACGAGGAGGTCTTCGACGACCTCACCGACGAGAAGTACGGCGAGTGGGTCGACGCCGAGCAGACCCACTACGAGGGGCACGCCGAGAACCCGCTCCCGAGCGGTGACGGCGACGCGCTGCGCGCCCGCCAGGCCGCCTTCGGCTACACGCACGACGAGCTGAACGAGGTCCTCGAACCGATGCTCGACGCCGGGAAGGACCCCGTCGGCTCGATGGGCGACGACACGCCGCTGGCGGTGCTCTCGAAGTTCAACATCCCGCTGTTCAGCTACTTCCGCCAGATGTTCGCGCAGGTGACGAACCCGCCCATCGACTACATCCGCGAGGACGTCGTCACCTCCCTCCAGACCCGACTGGGCCGCGAACGCAACCTCCTCGACGAGACGCCCGCGCACGCGAACCAGGTCGTCCTCGACTCCCCGGTCCTCACGGACAACGACCTCGCGCGCGTCCGCGACACCGACGTCCCGGACGTCACGGTCGACATCACCTACGACCCCGAGACGGACCTCGAAGACGCCGTCGAGGACGTCCGGGCGGAGGTCGAGGCCGCGATCCGCGACGGCGCGGAGATCGTCGTGCTCTCCGACCGCGACGTCGGGCGCGACCGGCTCGCGGTCCCGAGCCTGCTGGCGACGAGCGCCGTCCACCACCACCTCGTCCGCGAGGGCCTGCGCACGCGCGCCGGCCTCGTCGTCGAGTCCGGCGACCCCCGGACCGTCCACCAGATATCGACGCTCGTCGGCTACGGCGCGGGCGCGGTCAACCCCTATCTCGCCATGGAGACGGTGACGGACCTCGTCGCCGGCCCGGACGGGATGGACGACGCCGAAGCCGTCGACACGTACGTCGACGCGCTCGAACAGGGCCTGCTGAAGGTGATGTCCAAGATGGGCATCTCGACGGTCGAATCCTACCGCGGCGCGCAGATATTCGAGGCGGTCGGCCTGAACGACGGGCTCGTCGACGAGTACTTCGAGGGGACGCCGAACAAGACGAGCGGCATCGGCCTCGACGAGATCGAGGACGACCTCCGCGAACGCCACCAGCAGGGGTACGGCAGCGAGGACGTCGACCTCGAACGACAGGGCGAGTTCACGAACACCTCGAACGGCCGCTTCCACCAGTGGAACCCGCAGACGGTCAACGCCCTGCAGGCCGCGGTCCGCTCGGACGACTACGAGCAGTTCGGCGAGTTCTCCGAGCTGATAGACGACCAGACCCAGCAGCTCCAGACGCTGCGCGGGCTCATCGACATCGACGGCTCGGAGCGCGACGCCGTCCCGCTCGAAGACGTCGAGCCCGCCGCGGACATCGTCGAGCGCTTCTCGACGGCCGCGATGAGCCTCGGGAGTCTGAGCCCCGAGGCCCACGAGAACAACGCGGAGGCGATGAACTCCATCGGTGCGAAGGCGAACACCGGCGAGGGCGGCGAGCCCCCGGAGCGCTTCGACACCGAGCGCGAGTGCAAGATCAAGCAGGTCGCCTCCGGGCGCTTCGGCGTCACCTCGGAGTACCTCTCCGAGGCCGAGGACCTGCAGATCAAGATGGCGCAGGGGTCCAAACCCGGTGAGGGCGGCCACCTCCCCGGCTCGAAGGTGAACGAGATGATCGCGGGCGTCCGCTACTCGACGCCCGGCGTCGGCCTCATCAGCCCGCCGCCCCAACACGACATCTACTCCATCGAGGACCTCAAGCAGCTCATCTACGACCTGCGCTCGGGCAACCCGGACGCCCGCGTGCACGTGAAGCTCGTCTCCGAGGCCGGCATCGGCACCATCGCCGCCGGCGTCGCCAAGGCGAAGGCGGACTGCATCCACATCTCCGGGCACGCCGGCGGGACGGGCGCGTCCCCGAAGACCTCGATCAAGCACGCCGGCCTCCCGTGGGAGCTCGGCCTCGCGGAGGCGAACCAGCTCCTCCGCGAGACCGGCCTGCGTTCCCGGGTCACGCTCCGCGTCGACGGCGGGCTCAAGACGGGCCGCGACGTCGCCATCGGCGCGCTCCTCGGCGCCGAGGAGTTCGCCTTCGGGACGGGCAGCCTCGTCACCTCGGGGTGCGTGATGGCCCGGCAGTGTCACGCGAACACCTGCCCGGTCGGCATCGCGACGCAGTCCGAGAAGCTCCGCGAGCGCTTCCCCGGCCAGCCCGAGCACGTCGTGAACTTCATGATGTTCGTCGCGCAGGAGCTGCGTGAGATCATGGCCGAGCTCGGCTTCACGGAGCTCGACGAGATGGTCGGGCGGACCGAGCTGCTCGACCAGCGCGACGTCGACCACCCGAAGGCCCGGACGCTCGACCTCTCGCGCGTCATCGCGGACCCCGTCGACAACGACGACCGCCACCGGACGCGCGAGCAGGACACCGACCACGACGAGCACTTCGACTGGGACGTCCTGGAGGCGGTCGGCGACGCCATCGAGGCCGGCGACTCCGTCCGCGTCGAGACCGACGTGACGAACGTCGACCGCGCGGTCGGCGGCGTGCTCTCGAACGCCGTCTCGACGGCGCACGGCGGCGACGGGCTCCCGGACGACACGGTGTCGCTCGACCTCGACGGCATCGCCGGGCAGTCCTTCGGCGCGTGGCTCGCGCAGGGCGTCACGCTCAACCTCACGGGCGCGGCGAACGACTACGTCGGCAAGGGCATGTCCGGCGGGAAGGTCGTCGTGAACACGCCCAACGAGGCCCCCTTCGACCCCGCGACGAACACCCTCATCGGGAACGTCGCGCTCTACGGCGCGACCGACGGCGAACTCTACGTCAACGGGACGGCCGGCGAGCGCTTTGGCGTCCGGAACTCCGGCGTCAAGGCCGTCGTCGAGGGCGTCGGCGACCACGGCTGCGAGTACATGACGGGCGGCGTCGTCGCCGTGCTGGGCGACGTCGGGCGCAACTTCGCGGCCGGGATGAGCGGCGGGATCGCCTACGTCTACGACCCCGACGACGAACTCGCCGAGAAGGCCAACGCCGGGATGGTCACCCTGGAAGACGACCTCTCCGATAAGGACGAGGCGATGCTCCGCCGGCTCGTGCAGAACCACGAGGCGTACACGGACTCGGACCGCGCCGCCACCCTCCTCGGCACGTGGTCGGACGCCCGCGACGACTTCGTGAAGGTCATGCCGGACGCCTACGCGGACGCCATCGCGGAGCGCCCGGAGGACGACGCGCGCAAGTCGCTCCCCGCGCCCGCGGCGAGCGAACCCGAGGCGACCGGCCGCGCGGACTAACCGCCGGCTGAAACGCGCGTTTCACCCCCCGAAACGGCTTTTCGCGTCCGACGCGTCGACGACGGTATGCCGCTCTCACGACGCCGTCTCTGTGCCGTACTCGCCGGTTCGGTGAGCGTCGCGCTCGCCGGCTGCACGAACGGCTCGGGGACCGACGGGAACGGCACCGACGGCGGGGGCGACGGGACGACCACGACCCCCGTCGAGGAGAGCTGTCCGGCGCTCCGCGACGCCGACCGGACGGTCTGTGCGGCAACGACGGGCGCGGATGCGCCCGTCGTCCTCCGGCCGTCGGCGACGTCCCTCGGTGCGCCGGGGACGCTTCGCTTCACGCTGTCGAACGGCGGCGCGTCGACGCTCGGCACGAACCCCTACGACTGGGCGGTCCACCGCGAGACGGCGGCCGGCTGGGAACGGGTCGCGCCGGACGCGACGGTCGAACCGTGGCGCGAGCTCCCGCCGGGGGCGTCGCAGGCGTGGCTGCTCGGCGTGGGGACGGCACCGACGCCCGAGGACGACGCGATTGGCTGCGGGCCGCTCGACCTCGACGACGGGACGTACGCGTTCAGCGTCGCGGCGCAGGGCGACGACGGATGGACGGCGTACGTCGCGCGCTTCCGCGTCGTCTGAGCTATCGACCGAGCCCGTCACCCCTTTTTGCGGGCCGCGCGATCCGTCGGTATGGACGAAGCGCTCGTCGTCGGCGGGACGCGGTTCATCGGCCGGCACACGGTCGAGGAGTTACTGGCGCACGACTACCGGGTGACGGTGTTCAACCGCGGGGAGCACGCGAACCCCTTCGCGGAGCGGGACGGCGTTCATCACTACGAGGGGGACCGGGCGAACGACCGCGAACTCCTCACGGCGAAACGGGAGGTCGAACCCGAGGTCGTGGTCGACTGCGCGGCCTACCACCCGCGGGACGTCCGGAAGGCGACGGAGATATTCGCGGACGTCGGCGCGTACGTCTACGTCTCCTCGGGGGCGTCGTACGCGGCCGACGATGTCCCGAAGCGCGAGGGGGAGACGCCGCTTCGGGACTGCTCGGCGGACCAGGCCGCCGACGATACCGACGCGACGTACGGCAACCGGAAGGCGGAGGGCGACCGGATGGTCTTTCGCGCGGCCGAGCGCGGCGTGAACGCGATGGCGGTGCGCCCGACGGTCGTCTACGGCCCCCACGACTACACGGAGCGCCTCGACTACTGGCTGCACCGCGTCGGGACGCACGACCGGGTCGTCGTCCCCGGCGACGGGACGAACCTCTGGCAGCGCGCGTACGTCGAGGACGTCGCGTCCGCGCTCCGAATCGTCGCCGAGTCGGGGACGCCGGGGGAGGCGTACAACGTCGGGGACCGGAACGCGCTCACGCTCGCGGACACGGTGCGCGCGGCGGCGGACGCCCTCGACACCGACGTCGAACTCGTCCGCGCGAGCGACCGCGAACTCTCGACCGCGGGCCTCGACCTCGGGTCGTTCCCGCTCTACCGGCCCGCGCCGCACCTGCTCGATACGCACAAGCTGGCCGCGCTCGGCTGGTCCTCGACGCCCGTCGGGGAGGCGATGGCGCGCACGGCCGCCGACCACCGCGAGAGCGACCGGACCGGGACCGAACACGGCCCGGACCGGGCGGCGGAGGAGACGGTCCTCTCCGTCCTCGACACTATCTGAGGGCGGAGAGGACAACCGCTTTGTCGCGCGCCCCCGACGGGCCGGTATGTTCACCAAAACGTCGTGGATCAAGCTCCCGCGGAACGTGGTGGTCGGCCACGACGTCCTCGGGGACGTCCGGGACGTCGTCGCGGACACGCACCTCCGCGGGCGGCCGCTCGTCGTCACGAGCCCGACGCCGAAGGAGGTGGCGGCGGCGGACATCGTCGCGCAGTACGAGGCGGCCGGCACGGACCCCGGTCTCGTCGAGGTCGACACCGCGAGCTTCGACGCGGTGGAGCGCGTCATCGACGCCGCCGAGGCCGCCGAGGTCGCGTACCTGATCGGCGTCGGCGGCGGGAAGGCCATCGACATCGCCAAGATGGCGAGCGACCGCTGCGACCTCGGATTCGTCTCCGTCCCGACGGCGGCGAGCCACGACGGCATCGTCTCCGGGCGCGGCTCCGTCCCCGAGGGCGATACGCGTCACAGCGTGGCCGCGGACCCGCCGGTCGCCGTCGTCGCGGACACGGGCGTGCTCGCCGACGCGCCGTGGGAGCTCACGACCGCGGGTTGTGCGGACATCATCTCGAACTACACCGCCGTGAAGGATTGGCGGCTGGCGAACCGGCTGAAGAACGTCGAATACAGCGAGTACGCGGCGGCGCTCGCGGAGATGACCGCCGAACTCCTCGTGGAGAGCGCGGACAGCGTCCGACCGGGCCTGGAGGAGGCGGCGTGGATGGTCGTGAAGGCGCTCGTCTCCTCGGGCGTCGCCATGAGCATCGCGGGCTCCTCGCGGCCGGCGTCGGGCGCGGAGCACCTCGTGAGCCACCAGCTCGACCGCATCGCGCCCGGGAAGGCGCTCCACGGCCACCAGGTCGGCGTCGCCGCCATCGTCACCGAGTACCTCCACAGCGGCGAGCGCGGCGACTGGCGCGCCGTCCGCGACGCCCTCGACGCCATCGACGCGCCGACGACGGCCGCGGCGCTCGGCATCGACGACGACGAACTCCTGGAGGCGCTCACGACCGCCCACGAGATCAGGGACCGCTACACGATTCTCGGGAACGGTCTCAGCGAGGCCGCGGCGCGCGAGGCCGTGGCGAAAACCGGGGTCGTCTGAGGTCGCTCCTCACTCTCGCCCTCACCAGATGCCGAGGGCGCTCCCGACGCCGTAGGCGGCCTTCCCGACCGTGACGGCCGCGCCGCGGACGATGCCGACGCCCTCGACGTCGACGTCACCGCGGTCGTAGGCGGCGAGCATCGCGCCCGCGGGGTCGTCGGACGCCGTGGCGTTACAGACGACGCTCGCGGTCGTCGTCACGCGGAGCGTCGGGTCGACGCTCCCGTTCTCGACCGTCGTGACGTGCGCGCTCCCGTTCGTGTGCAGGGTGTAGGTGGCGTTCACGCCGCCGACGTCGACGGCGACGCGCTCGTCCGCGAGGCGGTCGCGGAGCAGCCCGGGGAGCCGGTCCGTGCTGTCGTTGTAGCCGGCGACGAACGCCTCGACGTCCGAGTGCGCGACCTCACCGGTGGTGCAGTCGCCGGCCGCCGCGACGCTCCCGGGTGCGACGGCGACGAGGAACGCGGCGACGAGCAGTACGCTGACGATTCGTGTCCTCGGGCCCATACGCCGCGTAGGCGCCCCGTGGGGAAGAGCGTAGCGCCAGTTCGAGAAATGGAACTCGGGACGTAGTAACCCCCGACCTTTTACCGCACCGCGAGCGAAGCGGGCGACAATGAGGAACGCGAAGATAATCTGCACTCTCGGCCCGGCGACGGACGACCGGGAGACGGTCCGCGAACTCGCGGACGCCGGGATGAGCGTCGCACGACTGAACGCGAGCCACGGAACGGTGGCGGACCGCCGCGAGCGGATTCACACCGTCCGGCAGGTCGACGACGTCACCGACGAACCCCTCGCGGTGATGCTCGACACGCAGGGTCCGGAGGTCCGCACGGCGGAGATAGACGCCCCGATCGAGATCGAGACGGACGCGACCGTGGAGTTCGCCGTCGGCGACACCGCGACGCCCGAGCGCATCGGCCTCTCGAACGACATCACGGCGGTCGAACCCGGCGACGTCGTCCTGCTCGACGACGGCCGCATCGAGACGCGGGTCGAGGCCGTCGCGGACGGCGTCGTCACCGCACACGTCGTCAGCGGCGGCGAACTCGGCTCCCGAAAGGGCGTGAACGTCCCGGGCGTCGACCTCGACCTCGACGTCGTCACGGAGAAGGACCGCCGCGACCTCGAACTCGCCGCGGAGGAGCACGCGGACTTCGTCGCGGCGTCGTTCGTCCGGAGCGCGGACGACGTCTACGAGATTTCCTCGACGCTGGAGGAGTTCGGCGCGGACATCCCGATAATCGCCAAGATCGAGCGGGCGGGCGCGGTCGAGAACCTCGACGAGATAATCGACGCCGCCTACGGCGTGATGGTCGCGCGCGGCGACCTCGGCGTCGAGTGCCCGATGGAGGACGTCCCGGTGACCCAAAAGCGAATCATCCGCAAGTGCCGCGAGGCGGGGTCGCCGGTCATCACGGCGACGGAGATGCTGGACTCGATGGTCCACTCCCGCCGGCCCACCCGCGCGGAGGCGAGTGACGTCGCCAACGCCGTCCTCGACGGCACGGACGGCGTGATGCTCTCGGCGGAGACCGCGGTCGGCGACGACCCGGTCCACGTCGTCGAGACGATGGACCGCATCGTCCGCGAGGCCGAGGCGAGCGACGAGTACGACGAACTCCGCGAACAGCGCGTCCCGAAGGCGGACGACTCACGGACGGACGCGCTCGCGCGCTCCGCGCGCTACCTCGCGCGCGACGTGGACGCGAGCGCGGTCGTCGTCGCCTCCGAATCCGGCTACACCGCGCGGAAGGCCGCGAAGTTCCGTCCCGCGATGCCGGTCGTGGCGACGACGCCGAACGACGACGTTCGGCGGCACCTCGCGCTCTCCTGTGGCATCGCGCCCCAGTACGCCGACTACACGACCGGCGGGGCCTCCGCCGTTATCGAGAACGCCGTCTCGGCGGCCATCGACGCCGGCGTCGTCGACTCCGGCGACACCGTCGTCGTCATCTCCGGGATGATGACCGAACTCGACGGGACGGACACGACGAACACGCTGAAGGTCCACGTCGCGGCCGAGACGGTCGCCACCGGCCGGTCGGTCGTCGGCGGTCGCGTGAGCGGCCCCGTCTACCGCGTCGCGGACGGCGACCTCGCGGACGCCCCCGACGGTGCCATCGCCGTCCTCTCCGCCGACTTCGAGGGCGAGTTCGAGGGCGACCTGGAGCGACTCGCGGGCGTCATCAGCGCCGACACCGGCTTGACCGGGTACGCGGCGATGGTCGCGCGCGAACTCGACCTCCCGATGGTCGGGAGCGCGGCGCTCAGCGAGGCGGTCGCGGACGGCGACGTCGTCACCGTCGACGGCGAACGCGGCGTCGTCTACGGCGGCCGCGTCAGCGGCGAGGGTGAACGCTGATGGCCGGGACCGGTGGTGACGACGCGACGGACGACGGGGAGTGGCGGTTCGGCGTCGACGAGGTCGGCGAGGACGGCGCCGTGGCGCAGGAGCCCGAGAGCCCGCCGGTCGAGCCCGGCTCGCCGAGCGCCGAGAACGTCGCGTTCTTCGTCGTCGGCGTCGCGCTCGCCGTCGGCACCTTCGCGCTCTTGCTCCTCTGAGTCGCGGTCGCCGACCGTCGCGCCCGCTCGCGGGTAACGTTCTTCCCGGTCGCACCCCGAGTGACACCCATGGCGAACCTATTCGGGGCGTCGCTCTCGCTCGTCCTCGTCGTCGCGGGGGTCGCACTCTGCATCGCGGAGGCGTTCGCGCCGGGCGCGCACTTCGTCGTCATCGGCGTCGCGCTCCTCGCGGCGGGCCTCGCCGGCGTGCTCCTCCCGGGCGTCGTCACGCCCGTCGTCCTCGCCGTCCTCGTCTTCGCCGTGGGCGCGCTCGCGCTCTGGGGCTACCGGCGCTTCGAGTTCTACGAGGGGACGGGGCGCGGGAAGACGGAGGGGTCGACGTCGCTGCGCGGCGCGCGCGGCGTCGTCACCGAGCGCGTCACGGGTTCGACGGGGCAGATACGCCTGCGCGACGCCGGCGGCTTCGACCCGACGTACGCCGCGCGCACCATCGACGGCGCGGACGCAATCGAGGACGGCGTCGAGGTGCTCGTCGTCGACCCCGGTGGGGGGAACGTGCTCACCGTCGCGGAAGCCGACGGTGTGGACGACATCGACCGCGAACTCGCCGCGGGACGTGAGGCGGATGCGGAAAGCGGGACGGATGCGGACGCGGAAAGCGAGGCGGGAGCGGAGCGGTAGGCGAGGCGGGAGCGGAGCGGTAGGCGAGGCGGGAGCGGAGCGGTAGGCGAGGCGGGAGCGGTCGATGGGTGCGGGAGGTGAAGCGGTGGGCGGCGGCTGAGCGGGGGCGGGAGGCGGACGCGGACGCAGTCGGTGTCCCTCCCGCGAGCGACCGCCGGGAGCGAGCGGACCCGAGAGCCGACCGTCGGGAGGCTCGACGGGTTTTGGTCGAGCTTTTGCCGGAGCGCCCGCAGGGCGCTCACAGCAAACGGTTGGGGCGAAGATTTATCCCCGACTTGTGTGACCGTGCACGTATGGTCCCAGCTGTTCCGCTGCAGACGGTCGGCGGGAGCCTGCCGCTTACGGTCGTGGCGGTGCTCCTCGTCGCGCTCGCGGCGGTCACGGTCTATCAGATGGTGGAGATCGTGGACGCCTACGAGAAGAAGGCCCTCACGGTCTTCGGGGAGTACCGCGGGCTCCTCGAACCGGGTATCAACTTCATCCCGCCGTTCGTCTCGCGGACGTACACGTTCGACATGCGGACGCAGACTATCGACGTACCGCGTCAGGAAGCCATCACGCGCGACAACTCGCCGGTGACGGCGGACGCGGTCGTCTACATCCGCGTGATGGACGCGAAGCGGGCCTTCCTCGAGGTCGACGACTACAAACGCGCCGTCTCCAACCTCGCGCAGACGACGCTGCGTGCCGTCATCGGCGACATGGAGCTCGATGACACGCTGAACAAGCGCCAGGAGATAAACGCGCGCATCCGCAAGGAGCTCGACGAGCCAACGGACGAGTGGGGTATCCGGGTCGAGAGCGTGGAAGTGCGGGAGGTCAACCCCTCGAAGGACGTCCAGCAGGCGATGGAGCAACAGACGTCGGCGGAGCGCAAGCGCCGCGCGATGATCCTCGAAGCGCAGGGGGAACGCCAGTCCTCCATCGAGGAGGCTCAGGGCCAAAAGCAGTCCGACATCATCCGCGCGCAGGGCCAGAAGCAGTCGCAGGTCCTCGAAGCGCAAGGTGACGCCGTCTCCACCGTCCTTCGCGCGAAGTCCGCGGAGTCGATGGGCGAGCGCGCCGTCATCGAGCGCGGGATGGAGGCCATCGAGCACATGGGCGAGAGCGAGTCGACGACGTTCGTCCTCCCGCAGGAGCTCACGAGCCTCGTCGGGCGCTACGGCAAACACCTCACGGACAGCGACGTGGCGACGCAGTCCGAGGGGCTGGACAGCCTCGACTTCGACGAGGAGACCCGCGAGCTCCTCGGGCTCGACAGCATCGACGAACTGCTGAACGAGATCAGCGAGGAGGCGGACGTCGACCCGGAGCAGCTCGAACAGCAGGCGGAGGAAGTGATGGCCGGGCAGGACACGGGCGCCGAGGAGACCGACCAGGTCATCGAGGAGATGGATGCCGAGTTCGAGGGCGGGACCGGGGGCGCGTCGCCCGCGGGGTCGTCCGACGCGCCGACCGACGCGCCCGACGACGCCGAGACCGAGTCGGAGCGCTCGTAACGCCGGCGCGTCCGCGGGCGTCCGAAACTTTTTGCGCGCGCCCGACCTAGCCGTACTCGAATGGGGATCGACGAGAGCAAGCGCGCCACCCTCAGACGGTTCGCCGCGGTCGGGGCGGCGAGCCCGCTCGTCGGTCTCGCGGACGAGGCGGCGGGCGAGAGCGACGTCCGGGGCGCGATTGGCGGCTACTTGACGACGACGCCCGGCGCGCACTTCTCGAAGCTCCGCGACGACCTCCAACTCGGGACCGGCGAGGCTCAACACCACCTCCGGCGGCTCGTCGAGGCCGGCGCGGTCGAGAGCTACCGGGACGGCGACTACCGGCGCTTCTACCCGGCGGGGGAGTTCGCCGACTTCGAGAAGGTGACGCTCGGCTACCTCCGCCGCGAGACGCCCCGGGCGATGCTCGTGACGCTCCTGCGCGACCCGGACGCGGACGGTGCGGCGCTCGCGGAGGCCGCGGGCGTCTCGCGCGGCACGATCAGCAAGTACGCGGCGGAACTCGACGGCGTCGGCCTCCTCACCCGCGAGGGCGGTTACGCGATCACGCGGCCGGAGACGGTGCTCGTCCTCGTGGTGCGCTACGCGAACTCGTTCGGTGACCGGGCGGCCGCGCTCGCCCGCGAGGCCGACACGCTCCTCGCGTACGACCCCTGAGGGGACCCGCGAGTCAGAGCGAGACCTTCCACGTCGTCGCGGAGGAGTAGCCCCACTTCTCGACGTCGACCCCGTAGTCGCCCTGCTGTATCGCGGTCATGTTCGTCCCGACCTCCTTCGCCGAGAGGTCGAGCGCGTCGCCGATGAGCCGCGACTTGAAGTAGGTCCGCGTGCCGGCGTGTTCGCGGAGGTACGCGAGGATGCGCTCCTGTTTCGGGGTGAGGGTGCTCGTCGCCGTGGCCGCGCTCGTGCTCATACGTCTCGGAAGGGCGGGAACGGCTATAGGGGGTTTGGTACAGCCATCGAAACGCGCTCCTCAGGCGTCCTAGCCTGTCGAAACGCGACTTCCGGTACTTCGAAGTCGGCGCACGCGAGCCCGCTCGGGGCCGACGTGGTAGGAAGGCGAAAACGACGACGTCCCCCGCGGTCCACACCCGCGATACCGGAGAGCAGAAGGTACTTACTCCGAGCGCGGCGAGTACTGATAGATGAGCGACCGGCAGATCGAGGTCAGCGTCGTCCTCCCCGCGTACAACGAGGAGGACACCATCGAACACACCGTCCGCACGACGCGCGACGCGCTCGGTGCGTTCCTCCCCGCCGGGAGCTACGAGGTCGTCGTGGCCGAGGACGGCTGCGACGACCGCACGCCCGAGATCGCGGACGAACTCGCCGCGGCGTTCGACGACGTCCGGCACTTCCACAGCGACGAGCGCCTCGGTCGCGGCGGCGCGCTCGACGCGGCCTTCGAAGCCGCACACGGCGACGTCCTCGTCTACTTCGATACGGACCTGGCGACGGACATGCGCCACCTCGAACACCTCGTGGAGAGCGTCCGCTCGGGCGAGTACGACGTCGCCACCGGGTCGCGGTGGATGTCGGAGAACGTCGCGGACCGGCCGGCGAAACGCGGCGTCCCCTCCCGCGGGTTCAACCTCGCTGCGCGCCTCTTCCTCGGCTCCGACTTGCGCGACCACCAGTGTGGCTTCAAGGCGTTCTCGCGCCGGGCCTTCGAGACGCTCGAACCCGACGTCGAGGACGACCACTGGTTCTGGGACACGGAGATGCTCGTCCGCGCGCAACGCCGGGGCCTCCGCGTCCACGAGTTCCCGGTCGACTGGGAGCCGAAGGGCGACTCGAAGGTCGATCTGGTGCGCGACGTCTTCGGGATGGGCTCGCAGGTCGTGCGCTGCTGGTGGGAGTTCAGCGTCGCCCCGTACGTGAACCGGCGGACGGGCGCGCTCGCGGGCATCGCGCTCACGCTCGTCGCGCTCGGGTTGATGCTCTTCTACCTCGACCCGAGTTCGGTGCTCGCCGCGATGGCGGACGCCGACCCCGCGCTCGTCGCGCTCGGCGCGGCCGTCTACGCGCTCTCGTGGCCGCTGCGCGGGCTCCGCTACCGGGACATCCTCTCGGAACTGGGCTACAGGGCGGACGTCGGGTTCCTCACCGGAGCGGTGTTCGTCTCGCAGACCGGGAACCTCGTCTTCCCGATGCGTGGGGGCGACTTCATCCGCGCGTACGTCGTGAAGGCCCGTCGTCGCGTCCCCTACACGTCCGGGTTCGCGTCGCTCGCCGTCGAGCGCGTCTTCGACCTGCTCACGATCACGCTCCTCGCGGGGTCGGTTCTGCTCGGTCTCGCGGCCTTCGCGCCCGAGCAGGTGGCGGCGATTCTCGGAGCGGTGTCGGGCGACGCGCTCGGCGCCGACCAGCGGAGTGCGGAGACCGCCCTCGCCGTCGCGGGGCTCGTGGGCGCGCTCGCCATCGCGGCCGTCGTCGTCATCGTCGCGTCCGCCCGGATGGAGGGCGGCTACGTCCGCCGCGTGGTCGAGTGGGCGAGCGACGACGGCTACGTCGAGCTCGTCGCGGGCGTCGTGGAGTCGTTCGTCGCGGACGTGCAGACCGTCGCCGCGGACGGCCCGGCGTTCGCGCGCGTCGGCGCGACGAGCGTCCTCGTCTGGGTCATCGACGTCGTCACCGCGCTCTGCGTCCTCGTCGCGTTCGGGGTCGACCTCCCGCTCTGGACGCTCCTCGCCACGGGCTTCTTCGCCGTCTCCGTGGGGAACCTCGCGAAGGTCCTCCCGCTCTCGCCCGGCGGCATCGGGCTCTACGAGGGCGCGTTCACCCTGCTCGTCGTCGCGCTCACGCCCGTCACCGCGCCCGCGGCGCTCGCCGTCGCCATCGTCGACCACGCCGTGAAGAACGTCGTCACGGTCGCCGGCGGCGTCGTCAGCATGCTCACGCTCAACGTCTCGCTCACCGAGGCCGTCGAGGGCGCGGGTGCCGATGCGGTCGAGACGGAGACCGAGACCCGGACGACCGACTGATCACGGGAGCGCGAGCCGGACTCGACTCCCGGCCTCGACGCCGAAGGCCGCGTCGCCCCGTCCCCTGTTCACCGCGAGTTCGACGTTCCCGTGGCTCCCGACCGTCAGCAGTCGCTCGTCCGCCCCGACGGCGTCGTACGTCCGCGCGACCGGGACGCGTTCGCCGTCGACGTGAGCGTACGTCCCCCAGCGTCCGGTCAGGACGTCGCCCGGGACGTTGGTGATGGCGTTCCCGAAGCCGTCGACGACGAGCACCTCGCCGCGTGCCTCGTCGCCGCGAACGGTCGGCTCCGGGAAGGCGAGGTCGACCGGGTCGTCGACGGGCGGATAGTCGAGGGCCGCTCGTCCGTCGTCGTGGACGGCGGCCGCGGCGGGCGCGAAGACGTCGCGGCCGTGGAACGTCGCGCTCTCGGGGTCCTCGACGGGTATCTCGTAGCACGATACGTCCGCGCCGTCGGCGAGCGCGCGGGCGGCGGGCAGGAGGAGCCCGTTGTCGGGGCCGACGAGGGCGTGTTCGCCCGCCTCGACGACGAGCGGCCGGCGGTCGGTGCCGACGCCCGGGTCGACGACGGCGAGGTGGACGGCGGCCGGGAAGGTCGGGAGGAGCTCGCGGAGCCAGAACGCCGCGGTGCGGACGTCCTGTCTCGGGAAGTCGTGTGCGACGTCGACGAGGCGGGCGTCGGTGCGCGCACAGAGGACGCCGCGCATCGCCGCCGGATAGGGCGAGCCGAAGTCGGAGGCGAGGGTTATCACGTCGGGGCCGAACGCGAGCGAGCGAGAAAAGCGCGGGGGTCGCTCAGTCGTTCGGGGTTGCCTCGACGTCCGTGTCGCTCACCTGTCGAATCCGCTCGACGCCGTCGACCTCGGAGACGACGTTCTCGACGGCGTCGGGGACGAGTTCGGTCCAGTCGTCGCCCGCGATCATCCGCTCGCGTAT
Organism: Halarchaeum rubridurum; assembly: GCF_014647115.1. GTDB lineage: Archaea > Halobacteriota > Halobacteria > Halobacteriales > Halobacteriaceae > Halarchaeum > Halarchaeum rubridurum. The sequence continues at coordinate 18,080 of NZ_BMOO01000004.1, read as the reverse complement.
CTCGGTGCCCCGCAGGACCTCGCGGTCGAACATCGGGGAGCCCCGGACCTCGATGCCGGCCTCCTCGAAGAGGCGGACGACGAGCGGGTTGTTGGAGTACGCGACGTCGAAGTTCGGGCTCATCGAGCGGACGTGACTCACCCAGACGGCGTTGCGGTTGATGTCCTCGAGGGGGACGGCGTACGTCACGAGGTCGAGGTCGGCGAGCGCCTTCGTGATCATCATGATGCGCTCGCCGCCCGTGAAGGGGTTGCGGACGCTGTGGGACTGGTCCGCGCTTCCGATGCCGACGACGAGCTCGTCGACCTCCTCGGCGATGTCCGCCACGACGCGGTGGTGACCCTGGTGGTACGGCTGGAACCGCCCGATGTAGAACCCACGAGTCATGGTGTAGTGATTCGGTACCCACACTCACCCACCGGGCCCGCATAAGCGTGGCGAGACGTCCTCACCGCCCCGCGAATATCCGGCGCTCCGCGCCGGTGTCGGGCGTTTTCGTCGCTCCGCGGAGGGAGAAAGTATATCAATCGCGCACCCCTTCGAACAGCTAGCGATAAGGGTTCTATGAGCAACGACCGTACGACCGACACTCCCTACGAGGGGGAGAACGACACCGACGCCCGCCCGGACCCCTCGCCCGACGGCGACCTCGACGACCTCGGTAGCGAAGTGGACGTCGAGGGCGACGTCGAGATCGACGAGGACGCAGCGGAGGACGACCTCCTCGGCGGCCTCAAGGTCGATTCGACGGCGGACATCAAGGTGCCAGACCGCCTGGTCGATCAGGTTATCGGCCAGGAGGAGGCCCGCGACATCGTGATGCGCGCGGCCAAACAGCACCGTCACGTGATGATGATCGGCACTCCGGGGACGGGGAAGTCCATGCTGGCGAAGGCGATGAGCCAACTCCTCCCGAAGGAGAGTCTGCAGGACGTCCTCGTCTACCACAACCCGGACGACTCGAACGAACCGAAGGTCCGGACCGTCCCCGCCGGGAAGGGCGACCAGATCGTCGAGGCCCACCAGGAGGAGGTGCGAAAGCGCAACCAGATGCGCACCTTCCTCATGTGGATCGTCCTCGCGGTCGTGGTCGGCTACGCCTTCCTCGTCGAGGGCGCGATCCTCCTCGGTATCCTCGCGGCCGGGATCATCTACTTCGCGTTCCGCTACTCGAATCGCGGGAGCGACGCGATGATTCCGAAGCTCCTCATCAACAACGCCGAGCGCCAGACGGCGCCCTTCGAGGACGCGACGGGCGCGCACGCCGGCGCGCTCCTCGGTGACGTTCGCCACGACCCGTTCCAGAGTGGCGGCATGGAGACCCCGGCCCACGAGCGCGTCGAGGCCGGCGCGATACACAAGTCCAACAAGGGCGTGCTGTTCATCGACGAGATAAACACGCTCGACGTCCGCTCCCAACAGCACCTGATGACGGCGATTCAGGAGGGCGAGTTCGGCATCACCGGCCAGTCCGAGCGCTCCTCGGGCGCGATGGTGCAGACCGAGCCCGTCCCCTGCGACTTCATCATGGTCGCCGCGGGGAACATGGACGCGATGGAGAACATGCACCCGGCGCTGCGCTCGCGCATCAAGGGGTACGGCTACGAGGTGTACATGGACGACACCATCGACGACACCCCGGAGATGCGCCGGAAGTTCGCGCGCTTCGTCGCCCAGGAGGTCGAACGCGACGGCCAGCTCCCGGACTTCACGCCGGACGCCGTCCGCGAGGTCATCCTTGAGGCGAAACGCCGCGCGGGCCGCAAGGAGCACCTCACGCTCGAACTGCGTAACCTCGGCGGGCTCGTCCGCGTCGCGGGCGACATCGCCCGCTCGAAGGGCCACGAGTACACCGAGCGCGACGACGTCCTCGAGGCGAAGAAGCGCTCGCGCTCCATCGAGCAGCAGGTCGCGGACAACTACATCGCGCGCCGCAAGGACTACGAGCTGAAGACCTCCGACGGCGAAGCCGTGGGCCGCGTCAACGGCCTCGCCGTCATGGGCGGGGACTCCGGCATCATGATGCCCGTCATGGCCGAAGTCACGCCCCGGCAGGGCGAGGGCGGCGAGATATACGCCACCGGGAAGCTCCAGGAAATCGCCCAGGAGGCCGTCGAGAACGTCTCCGCCATCATCAAGAAATATACCGGGGAATCCATCGCGGACAAGGACATCCACATCCAGTTCGTCCAGTCCTACGAGGGCGTCGAGGGTGACTCCGCGTCCATCACGGTCGCCACCGCCGTCATCAGCGCCCTGGAAGACATTCCCATCGCGCAGGACCTCGCCATGACCGGCAGTCTCTCCGTGCGCGGCGACGTCCTCCCCGTCGGGGGCGTGACGCACAAGATCGAGGCCGCCGCGAAGGCGGGCTGTGACCGCGTCATCATCCCGAAGGCGAACGAGCAGGACGTCATGATCGAGGACGAGTACAAAGACCAGATCGAGGTCATCCCGGTCAGCCACATCAGCGAGGTCCTCGACCTCGCGCTCGTCGGCGAGCCCGAGAAGGACTCGCTCGTCGACCGGCTGAAGAACATCACCGGCGGCGCCCTGGAGAAGGGCAGCGCCGGTGCGCAGGGCGGTAGCCCGTCGCCGCAGTAGGACGGCGCGCTCGTTCTCGGCTCTCGGTTTCCGGTTTTCCGTTCCGTCCTCCCGTCGCATCGTGCGCTCCCGCCGCGCGTCGCCCGAGAGGACCGCGTTTAAGAGCCACCCCGGTCTATACCGCGTAACCGTGAGTGTCAACCGCAGGGGCGTCGTCGCGGCCGCCCTCTCCGTGATATACCCGGGGATCGGACACGCGTACCTTCGGGCGTGGCTCCGCGCACTCGGGTGGGTCGTGCTCTCCTTCGCCACCGCGTACGTCCTCGTCCCCGACTCGCTCATCCAGACGTACCAGCTCGCGCTCGCGAACGGCGACTTCGGCGCGCTCAGCGCCGCGACGCTGCCCACGGAGGCCGCCGCGGCGCTCCTCATCGTGCGCCTCTGCAACGTCGTCGACGCCTACTTCCTCGCCGTCCGTCAGTCGACGCCGGCGCGTTCGGCGAGCGGCGAACCGACCTGCCCGGTCTGCGGGAAGGAACTCGACACCCAACTCGACTTCTGCCCGTGGTGTACGACCGAACTGGAGTGGGAGTATCCGGGCGAGGAGAACCGGAATCCGGACCGCGACGCCTAGGGAGGGTCGGTCCCTACTTCTCGATGATGCGCTCTTCGACCTGCTCGCCGAAGTGACGGCCGCCCTCCTGCGTGAAGACCTTGACGCGGTCGCCGGCCTCGACGTCCGTGATGGCGGTGCGGCCGTCCTCCGTCTCGACCTTGATGGTCTCCGCGTTCTGGATGAGGGTGTCGATGCGGTCGCCGTCGTCGGTCTCGGCGGTGAGGCGGAACATCGGGCGGCGCTCGATCTTCGCGCGCCCGACGACGGCCTCGCGGGTGTGGCCCTCGACGTCGACGACCTGCACCTCGTCGCCGCTCTCGAGCTCGGCGAGGTACTTCGTGCCGCCGCCGGGCGTCCGGATGTAGGCGTGGACGGCGCCGGCGTTCACGCGGAAGGGCCGCGAGGCGACGTACGGCGACTCCGCGGTCTCGGCGTAGACGAAGAAGAGCCCCCGACTCATCGAGCCGACGAGCATCCCCTCGTCGCCGTCCATCAGCGTCCCCGTGTCGACGCAGACGCGGTCGGCCGCGCCGGCCTCGGCGATTTCGACGACCTCCGCCCATTCGAGGTCGAGCGTCTCGCGCTCCGCCCGGTCGCGGACGCCGACGGTGCGTCTGATCTCGTCGGGGTCGTCGCTGTCGAGGAGGACGGCGTCCGCGCCGATGTCGAGCGTCTCGAAGGCGGTGTCGGCCTCCTCGGCGGTGGTGACGCCGGCGACGAGCGTCGTCTCCTCGCCGATGCGCGCGATGAGGTTCTCCAGGGGGATGATCGTCCAGTCCTCGCCGACGACGAACGTGTAGTCGGCCGTCTCGGCGGCGGCCTCGGCGAACGCCTCGTACTCCTTGCCGAGGATGCGGACGTACGCGCCCGTCACGTCGTCGTTCCGCCGGAGCGTCGTGAGGTCCGCGCTCCCGGAGAAGTCGCTGGGGAGGTCGACGGTGCCGTCGCCCTCGCCGTTCTTGCCGACGACGTAGGCGTCGGCCTCGGCGGCGTCGTCCTCCGCTTCGCCGATCACGTCGGCGTCCTCGCTCGTGAACGCGGCGACGTTCACCTGGCCGAGTTCGCGGACGCGCGCGACGTCGGCCTCGTCGACGAGCACCCAGTCGACGCCGGCTTCGAGACCGGCGGTGATGCGTCGCTTTCGCGCCTCCCAGTCGCCGACGGCACCGTCGGCCTTCAGCCACACTTCGCGTGTCATTAGTTGCACCTCAGTACGCTGCGGCTTGAACGTGGCGACTACGGCCACGCCGCCCGTCGGTATCGCCGGCGGCGCGACGCGACCGTGCGTCGAGCGATGGGGGGAGCGCCGTCGGGGCGTTACGTCACGAGCCAGCCGCCGTCGACGGTCACCGTCTCCCCCGTCACGTACGCCGCGTCAGCGCCGGACCGGCGTCGCCGGCCCGGCTGGCTCACGAGAGCGCCGCTCTCGTGAACCTCGCTCGCCAGCCAGCAGAACGCACCGTGAGGTGTCAGGTGACGAGCCAGCCGCCGTCGACGGTCACCGTCTCCCCCGTCACGTACGCCGCGTCCTCGCTCGCCAGCCAGCAGAACGCGCCCGCGACGTCCTCGGGCGTGCCGGCGCGGCCGAGCGGCAACGGCTTGAGGAGGTCGCTCTCGCGGTCGTACGAGCGCGCCTCTTCGGTCCACCCCTCGGTGATTTCGGTGCCGATGTGGCCGGGCGCGACGGCGTTCACGCGGACGCCGTGTTCGCCGAGTTCGAGGGCGGCCCCGCGCGTCGCCATCTGTACCGCGGCCTTCGAGACGTCGTAGGCGGACTGGCCGAACTGGCTCACCTCGCTGCTGATGGAGGCGGTGTTGACGATACAGCCGGGGTCGTCGCGCTCGACCATGTCGCGGCCGGCGGCCTGCGTGCCGACGAAGACGCCCTTCACGTTCACCTCGTAGAGCGCGTCGAGGTCGTCCGGGTCGATGTCGAGGAAGGGGGCCTGCCGGCTGATTCCCGCGTTGTTCACCATCACGTCGACGCCGCCGAACTCGCGGGCGGCCGCGACGACGCTCTCGACGTCGTCGGGGTCCGAGACGTCCGTCTCGACGAAGTGCGCCTCGCCGCCGGCGTCGCGGATGCGCTGGGCGGTCGGCACGATGGCGTCCACGTCGCGCGGCTCCTCGTCCACGTCGGCGACCACGACCGTCGCGCCCGCCTCGCCGAAGCGCGCCGCGACCGCCCGTCCGATACCGGAACTGCCGCCGGTCACGATCACCGTCTCGCCGTCGAAGTCGTAGCTGAGTCGTCCCACGGCGACCGATAGCGCGGCGGCGGAAAAAAGGAATCGGGGGACTCAGTCGAAGTGCGCGAGGGCGTCGTCGACGGCCGCGTCGTCGTGGACGATGGCGGAGACGGCGCTGGCCATCGCACCGGGGTCGTCGTGCTGGAAGATCGAACGGCCCATCGAGACGCCGCGGCCGCCGGCGTCCATCGCGCCGCGGACGGCGGCGAGCGTCGCGCGGTCGCCCTCGGGGCTGCCGCCGGCGATGATGACGGGCTTGGCGGTGGAGCCGACGACGTGCGCGAAGCTCTCGGCGTCGCCCGAGTAGGCGGTCTTCACGAGGTCCGCCCCGAGCTCCTCGGCGAGGCGGACGGCGTGTCCGAGCGCCTCGGGGTCGTGGCCGTCGACGCCGGGGCCGCGGGCGTACGCCATGGCGAGCACGGGCAGTCCCAACCGGTGGGCCTCGCTCGTCACCTCGGAGAGCGCGGTGAGCTGGTCGGGTTCGTGGTCGCTGCCGACGTTGATGTGGAAGGAGACGGCGTCCGCGCCGGCGCGCACGGCGTCCTCGACGGTGGCCGTCTGGCGTTTGTCGTTCTCGTCCGGGCCGATGACGGTCGAGCCGTTGAGGTGGACGATGTAGCCCGCGTCGTTCTTGTTCGGGTGGACGCGCTCGGCGATCCCCTTCTGGGTGAGGACGGCGTCCGCGCCGCCGCTCGTCACCGCGTCGATGGTCGACTCGATGTCGCGCAGGCCCGCGACCGGCCCGAGCGTGACGCCGTGGTCCATCGGGACGGTGAGGTAGTTGCCGTCCGTGCCGATCCGGTCGAGGCGTGCCCGTGTACCCGTGTGCATCGTGTTGGTACGTGGTACCGTACGGGCTACTTTGTCGTTTCCGGTTCGGGCGCTCCGCCCGGCGTCGCGTCCGCGATGCCGGCCGTCAGCTCCGCGGCCTTCTCGCGCAGCGCCGCGGCGGCCGCCTCGACGCTCTCGGCCTCCGCGACGATGTCGACGAAGACGCTGCCGGCGACGACGCCGTCCGCGCCGCCCTCGACGATGGCTCTCGCGTGCTCGCGCTCGCTCACGCCGAAGCCGACCGCGTACGGGAGGTCGCCCTCGGGAAGCCGCTCCAGACTCTCGTAGGTGTCCTCGGAGACGTCGGTGCGCGCGCCCGTCGTCCCCATGCGCGCCTGCACGTAGACGAAGCCCGAGGCCCGCCCGAGGATGCGCTCGACGCGCTCCGCGGTGGTGGTCGGTGCGACGATGAATATCAGCGCGACGTCGTGCGCCTCGCAGGCGGCCTCGAGCTCCGCGGACTCCTCGACGGGGAGGTCGGGGACGATGAGCCCGGAGACGCCCGCGTCGGCCGCCGCCTCGACGAACGTCTCGACCTCGTCGCCCTCGCCGTACTGGAGGAGGAGGTTGTAGTACGTCATGCAGACGACCGGGACGTCGACGTCGAGGTCGCGCACGAGGTCGAGATAGCGCTCCGGCGTCATCCCGGCGTCGAGCGCGCGCCGGATGCCCTCCTGAATCGTCGGGCCGTCCGCGATGGGCTCCGAGAAGGGGAGGCCGAGCTCGATTACGTCCGCGCCGCCGTCGACGAGCGCCTCGACGTACCGCTCGGTGGCGTCGGCGCTCGGGTCGCCCGCGACGACGTACGGCACGAGCGCGGGGCCGTCCGCGAACGCCGCGGTGACGTCGTCGGCGCTCACGCGCGGAACACCTCCATGTCCGGGGCCTCATCGAGGTCACGCTTCTCGGACTCCTCGATGACGGTGTCGAGGTCCTTGTCGCCGCGCCCCGAGACGTTCACGATGACGGGGCCGTCGCCCTCGTACGCCTCCAGGTAGGCGATGGCGTGACTCGACTCCAGCGCGGGGATGATCCCCTCCTCGCGCGAGAGTCGGTGGAACGCCGCGAGCGCCGCGTCGTCGCCGACGTTCACGGGCGTCACTCTCCCCTCGTCGACGAGGTGGGCGAGCTCGGGGCCGACACCGGCGTAGTCGAGGCCCGCCGACACCGAGTGGGACTCGACGATCTGGCCCTCGACCGTCTGGAGGAGCTTCGTCTTCGCGCCGTGGAGCACGCCGACGGAGCCCGTGCCGAGGCTCGCGGAGTTCGGCGCGTAGTTCTCCGACTCCTCGACGCCGAGGCCCGAGCCGCCTGCCTCGACGGCGTAGAGGTCCACGTCCTCGTCGCCGACGAACTCGTGGAACGCGCCCATCGTGTTCGACCCGCCGCCCGCGCAGGCGATGACGGCCGCGGGGAGCCCGCCGAGTTGCTCGCGGGCCTGCTCGCGGGCCTCCTCGCTGATGACGGACTGGAACTCCCGGACCATCGTCGGGAAGGGGTGGGGACCCACCACCGACCCGATGACGTAGTGGGTGTTCTCGACGGTCGTCGCCCAGTCGCGCATCGCCTCGTTCGTCGCCTCCTTCAGAGTCCCGGAACCGACGGTCACGGGGTTGACCTCCGCACCGTGGGTGCGCATCCGGAAGACGTTGGGGCGCTGGCGGTTGATGTCCGTCCGACCCATGTAGATTTCGCAGGGCATGTCGAGGTACGCGGCGGCCATCGCCGTCGCGGTGCCGTGCTGGCCCGCGCCCGTCTCCGCGATGATCCGCTCTTTCCCCATGTACTTCGCCAGCAGGACCTGCCCGAGCGCGTTGTTCAGCTTGTGCGCGCCGCCGTGCAGGAGGTCCTCGCGTTTGAGGTAGACGTCGATCCCGTACCGCTCCGAGAGGTTGTCCGCGCGTCCCAGCGGGGTGGGTCGCCCGCCGAAGTCGCGCAGGCGCTCGCGGAAGTCGTCCACGAAGCCGTCCTCGTTCTCCAGGACGTAGCGCTCGTAGGCGTCCGTGAGTTCCTCGACCGCGGGCATCAGGACCTCGGGGACGTACTGGCCGCCGTAGCGACCGAACTTCCCCGCGCTCGCGCCCGCGTTCGTCTCCGCGTCCGCGGCGGTCTCGCGTCGGCTCATGTGGACTCCACCACCTCCGCGTTCACCAACGCTTCGGTGTTCGCGGCGACGTCGCCGTCCATGATCGCGGAGCCGACGAGGAGCGCGTCCGCGCCCGCCGCGCGCATCCGCCGGACGTCCGCGGGCGAGCTGATTCCGCTCTCCGCGATCAGCGTCACGTCCTCGGGGGCCGCGGGCGCGACGTCCTCGAACGTCCCGAGGTCCACGTCGAGTTCGGCGAGGTCGCGGTTGTTCACGCCGACGTACTCGGCACCCGCGTCGAGGGCGCGTTCGAGTTCTGCGCGGTCGTGGACCTCGACGAGCACCTGGAAGCCGCGCTCGCGCGCCGCGTCGTGGAGCCGTTCGAGGTCGTCGCCGATGAAGCGCGCGATGAGGAGCACGACGTCGGCCTCGACGGCGTCGAGTTGCGCCTCGCGCACCACGAAGTCCTTGCGGAGCACGGGGACGTCGACGGCCGCCCGCACCCGTTCGAGGTTCGCCGTCGAGCCGCCGAAGTGCTCGGGCTCGGTGAGCACGGAGAGCGCGCTCGCGCCGCCGGCGACCATCGCCTCCGCGAGCTCGACGGGGTCGTCCGTCCGCTCGCCCTCCGTCGTCGGGCTCGTCGGCTTCACCTCCGCGATCACGGGCACGCGTCCGTCCGCCTCGGCGTCCGTGAACGCCGCTCCGAGCGGGCGCGGCTCGACCGACACCCGGCCGTCCGCGACGTCGCGCTCGCGCGCCGCGCGCAGGATCGAACGCACCTGTGGTGCGAGACTATCGTCCATTACTGTACACTGATGCACGTATCTGTACAAGAGAGTTTCCCTCCGACCGTCGGGACCACGAACCTTCAAGTCCGCGCTGGCCGACCGGGCGCGTATGGACGCCGGCATCTACGCGCTCGCCTCGACGTACCTCGACCGCTACGTGCAGCTCGGCGTCGCCGGCGACCGCGTCATCGACGTCTCCTTCCCGAAGGACCCCGACGAGGACGCCCGGGACGACCACCCGCTCTTCGAGCGCCTGAGCGCCTACTTCGAGGGCGTCGAGGACGACTTCGCCGACGTCGCCGTCGGGCTCACGATGCCGACGAACCAGCGCGCGGTGCTGGAGAAGGTCCGCGAGGTCGGCTACGGCGAGCAGGTGACCGTCGAGACGCTCACGCGCATGACGCCCGGCCTCGACGCCGACGAGGAGGCCGACCGACAACTCGCGCGCACCGCGCTCGCCGAGAACCCGGTCCCCCTCCTCGTCCCCGACCACTGCGTCCGGGACGCCCCGAGCGGCGCGCCCCCGGACGTCGAGCAGAAGCTCCGCAGCCTCGAAGGCCTCTGAGGATCGCGTCGCCGCGCCCCGCGAGCGTTGCGGAAGATAGAAAAGTACCGACGCCGAATCGCCCGTATGGACGTTCCCCTAGAGCTTTCAGCGTACACGCGGGTGCTGAAACTGGCCAGCACCCCGGAGTGGGAGGAGTTCTCCCAGATCGCCCTCATCGCCGGGGCCGGTATCCTCCTCATCGGCATCATCGGCTTCGTCATCTTCCTCGTCATGGGCGTCATCCCCGGGACGGGTGTCTAACGTATGGGCGTGTTCGCCGTCAAGACGACCGCGAGCCAGGAGCAGACGGTCGCGAGCATGATCGCCAACCGCGAGGAGAACGAGATCCACGCCGTCCTCGCGCCCGACGCGCTCACCAGCTACGTGATGGTCGAGGCGGACAACGACGCCGTCATCTCGCGCGTCATGGAGGAGATCCCCCACGCGCGCAGCATGGTGCCCGGCGAGTCCTCCATCAGCGAGGTCGAGCACTTCCTCAGCCCGAAGCCCGACGTCGAGGGCATCGCGGAGGGCGACATCGTCGAACTCATCGCCGGCCCGTTCAAGGGTGAGAAGGCCCAGGTCCAGCGCATCGACGAGGGCAAAGACCAGGTCACCGTCGAACTCTACGAGGCCACCGTCCCCATCCCCGTCACGGTCCGTGGGGACCAGATTCGCGTGCTCGACTCCGAGGAACGCTAGCGCGTTCCCCGACCCCGCGTTCGTTCTCATTCACGCGGATAGCGAGGAGCGATAGCTCCTCGAACAGTCGAACAGGGTGGGGACGCGGCGCGTCCCACTGGCTCGACGAGCGAGATGTCGCCCGTCGAACGGCGCGAAGCGCCGTGAGACGACTTCGAGGAACGCCGAGCGACGCGACGCGTTCCCCGGCGACACGAACACGAGCGGGGAACGCGGTGACCCGGAGGGGCGCGGACCGCCGAACCGACCGAACGACGGTTCGCGTCGCGTCCCTTCGGCTCTCCGCTCAGTCGACGTAGCCGAAGGCGTTCGCCGCGAACTCGGCGTCGACGTAGTCCCGGCCGTGGTCGGTGAGCCGGTAGTACGCGCCCGAGGCGTCGCTGTCGAGCGTCTCGACGATGTCGCGTTCGGCGAGGGCGTCGAGGGCGGCCTCGACGTCGGTTATCGAGAGGTGTTCGTCGAGGAGCGCGTCGGCGTTCGCGGCGATTCCGGCGGGCGAGACGCCGAGTCCGCCCTGCGAGAGGACGCGGAGCACGGCGTCGATGTCGTCGTCGCGCCAGTCGTCGGTCATGACCGGGGCGTCTCGCGGCGCGCGGAAAAAGCGTCCGGCCGGGCGCGCGAAAGTGTAACGCTAAAAGCCTCGCCCCGCGTACGCCGTCGCGTGACGGAGACCCGCGTCGACCCACACGTGAAAGTTCTGGACGCCGACGTCGCGGCGCGTGCGAAGGCCCGCGGCATCGACGTGCTCGTGTACGCACCGCACTTCACGCGCCTCCCGGCGATCCGCGAGCGCGCCGCGGCGTTCACCGACGACGACCTCCTCGTCGTCCCGGCCCGCGAGGTCTTCACGGGCCCGTGGCAGGCGCGCAGACACGTGCTCGCGCTCGGCCTCGAGGACCCGGTCCCGGACTTCATCACGCTCGACGGCGCGTTCGGGGCCTTCGACGAGCAGGACGCGACCGTGCTCGCGCCGCACCCGACGTTCGCGACGGTGAGCCTCGGGCCCGCCGACTTCGAGCGCTACGGCGACCGACTCGCCGCGGGCGAGGTGTACAACCCCAAGCAGTGGCCGTACCAGAACGAGCGGGCGCGCGAACTCGTCGAGGCCCACGGGCTCCCGGCGTTCGGGTCGAGCTACGCCCACCGGCGCGCGACGGTCGGGGAGGTGTGGACGACGTTCGAGCGCGACATCGAGAGCGCGGCCGACCTCTGTGCGGCCTTCGAGGACGGCGCGCCGCGGCGCGTCGAACACCGCACCGGGTGGCGACACACCCTGCGCTGTCGCGCGGAGTTCTGTCACCTCGCGTGGGAGAACACCTACGAGAAGATGGACCGCGTCCTGCTCTCGGGGATGGAGCCGACCCACCCGCGCCACATCGCCTACGAGGGGCGCTTCGACGACGTCCGGGTCTACTGAGTACTGGGGGTCACACCCACGGCGCGAGCCCGAGGGCCTGCACGGAGACCGCGGAGAGGTCGACGTTCGGGATGACGCTCGGCGCGTAGGTGAGGAGGGCGTACACCGCGGCGAGCTCGACGAGCGTGATGACGATGGTGATGACCGTCGCGTACTGCGAGGCCGTCGTGACGCCGACGGGCGTGCCGAACTCCTCGTCCCAGAGCGGGTAGAAGAGCGCGATGCCGCGCTTCGAGCCGAGGACGTCGAGGACGAAGTGGGAGACGACGCCGATCCACACCCACTGGAGGTTCCCGAAGTAGATCGTGTAGCCGTAGAGGAGGGCGACGACGAAGACGTTGTGCAGGGTCTTTCTGTGCTTGCCGAACTCGGTGTCGATGTCGGGGAAGAGCGCGCCGAGGACGACGGGGACGAAGACGGCGGCCATCGTGACGAGCGTCTGGACGTTCCCCTCCGGGTGGAGGACGAAGCCGAGACCGATCCCGAGCAGGCCGCCGTTGAGGATGTGGTCTTTCTTGTTCACTCGCGGGCCTCCACGGCGGCGAGGGCGTCGTCGAGCGCCTGCCGGGCGATCTGCTCTTTGATTTCGGTCCGCTCGCCGTCGAACTCGTAGCGCTCGACGGTCGTGTAGGTGTCGTCCGCGCCCCACGCGCCGGCGTGCGCGACGCCGACGTAGACGGTGCCGACGGGCTTGGTCTCGCTCCCGCCCGTCGGGCCGGCGATTCCCGTCGTGGAGACGCCCCACGTCGTCCCCGCGGCGTCGCGGACGGCGCGCGCCATTTCGCGGGCGACGGGTTCGCTCACCGCGCCGTGGCCGTCGAGTGCCTCGCGGGAGACGCCGGTGTCGAGTTTCGCGTCGTAGGTGTAGGTGACGTACGTCCGGTCGAAGTAGTCCGAGGAGCCCGGGACGTCCGTGAGGAGCGACCCGACGAGGCCGCCCGTGCAGGATTCCGTCGTGGCGATGGTGTCACCGGCCGCGCGGAGGGCGTCGCCGAGACGCTCCTCGACCGGCGGGTCGTCGGCGTAGTCGCGCATACACCGGTGTAGAGAGAGGAGCGGTATTGCGCTTGTGGGTGTCGTCTCAGACCGTGTCCCGGTCCGTGTAGGTGTAGCGCCGCGCGATGAACCCTTCGTCGTCGAACTCGTGGAAGTCCGCGAAGCCGAAGGCGACCGTTTCGCCGTCCTGCACGCCCTCGAAGCGCCCGCGGACGGCGACGGTGTCCCCGTCCGCGACGACGTCGAAGACCGTGTGCTCGCCGTCCTCCAGGGGCCGGCCCGTCTCGTAGAACGCCTCCATGTCCGCGAGGCCCTCGATGGCGGGCTGACCGGGGCGCTCGTAGACGATGTCGGGGCTGAACAGCCCGAGCAGGCCCTCGTAGTCCTCGTCGTCGACGAGGTCGTAGTAGCGTCGCGCCGCGTCCGGGTCCGCGTTGTTCGTCATACCCGTTGTGGGTCGCGTCGCACACGTAAGCGGTTCGGCCCGCGCGTCGCTTCGCCACTCGGGGGACAACTATATGTGCCGTGCCAACAGACACCAATACGGATCGCTATGCAATCGTGTCAGAACTGCGGGTCGGTCATCGACGAGTACGTCCTGGACAAACGACTCGAACCTCTCCGCGAGTTGACGGTCGACGACTTCAACGTCTGTGCGGACTGCGCGACCGTCGTCGCGGACGCCTGCGTCGAGTGCGGCGGGGCGGTGTACGTCCCGCGGAGCACCGACGAGACGCCGGACGTCTGTCCGGCCTGTCGCGCCGGCCACATCGCCCGGACCGGCCGCGACCCCGGGTGGACGCGCGACGCGGCCTCGTCCTCGTCGGGAAGCGCTTAACACCCTCGCGGCCGCGGTTCCCCGCATGGAGTACGAGGAACCGCTCTTCTTCACGGTGATGCAGTACGCGGAGGCCGCCGACCGCGACGTCGTCGACATGGTCTCGGGGAACCCCGACTGGGGCGCGCCCGACGGCATCGGCGAGGGCCTCCACGACTACGCCGACACCGGCGGCGAGGCGTTCCAATATCCGCCGAGCGCCGGCCTCCGCGAGCTCCGCGAGCGCGTCGCCGAGCGCCGCGGCGTCGCCACCGAGCGCGTCATCGTCACCAACGGCGGCGGCATGGCGAACACCCTCGGGATGGCCCGCGCCCTCGAACGCTTCGACGGCTCCGAGGTCCTCATGGCCGACCCCGTCTACCCCTACTACCCCGGGAAGGCCGAGATGCTCGGCGGCGTCCAGCGCTTCGTCCCCGTCGCCGACGACGGCGGCCTCGACCCCGCGGACGTCCGCGCCGCCGCGAGCGACGAGACCGCCTGCATCGTCGTCAACACCCCGAACAACCCCACGGGGGCGGTGTACGGCGAGGAGACGATGCGCGAGTTCGTCCGCATCGCCGAGGCGAACGACGCGATGCTCGTCTCCGACGAGGTGTACGACCACTACGACTTCACGGGCACCTTCACCTCCGCGCTCGCCTTCGACTCCGAGCACGTCGTCGTCACCAACTCCTTCTCGAAGACGTACGCCATCACGGGCTTTCGGGTGGGGTACGCCGTCCTCCCCGAGCGCGACGCCGCCGCCGCCCGAACGCGCAACATGCTCACGAACGTGGCGACCAGCAGGCCCGCCCAGGCCGCCGTCCTCCGCGCCCTCGAAACGACTGACGCGTCCTACCACGAGGCGAACCGCGAACGCCTCCGCGAGCGCGTTCGGACCTTCACCGCCGCCCTCGACCGCGCCGGCGCCGAATACACGACGCCCGAGGGAGCCTTCTACGTCCTCGCGCGCTTCCCCGACTACCCCGGCACGATGGCGAACGCCAAACGCCTCATCGACGAGGCCGGCGTCGCCGGCATGCCCGGCGAAGCCTTCGGCGACGCCCGCAGCGACTGGCTCCGCTTCGCACTCGTCACCCCGCGCGTCGAGACCGCTGCCGAACGGTTAGTCGAGTTCTTCTAAACGACCGTTTGCTGTGCGACGGCTTCGCCATCGCTGGCAAACGGTCGGCCATCGGAAGAAGCGTCGTTTCTTCCTATGCAGTGAGGCGACTCCGTCGTCTCGCACGCAAAAGCGCGGCGGACCACCTCCGGTGGTCCTTGCGCCTCGCGCTTTGCGCGAGTGAACCGCGGGACTACCGGGTCCCTTGGACCGCTCGTCCCGCGAACGCTAGCCCGCCTCGTTCGATGCGTCGTCGCTCGTCGTGAAACGACTGTTTAGTAGACGTGATGCCTTATCACCCGTAGAGCAAGTACGAGAATAGAGAAAATGCCAGTATTGAGCCGATAACGACGCTAACTACCCCGAAAAATCCAGACCACACCGATCCCACAATAGCGCCAAAAACAAACCCGACAATAGTGGAACCGACTAGAAGGATCGCTCCTAGCTGCCACTCTCCAAGAAATGTTACAATCGTTTCTCTCAAGCCATTATCCCCATCATGTTCCCCCATACTGGCAACTCGATTATGTAACCGAATAGCCTTTTCGACAGTAGATACACTGGCTGCTTCGGTCACGTCGTGGCGGAATCATCTCTTCGATTCGGTCCAGACGGGTCTGTATCGAACGCATCCGGTCCAGCGCACCCGTGGCGTGGGCGCGAGTTTCACCGTGCGGGATTTTCTCTCTCGCGGGACCTGTGGCCCGGCTCGCCCCACGTCTCGCTTCGCTCGCGCGGACCGTGTTTTTGCTTCGAGAGGTTCGCGCTTCGTGCGACCCGAACGGGAAAAAGACGGAGGACCTACCTGACGGGAACCCCCTCACCCACGTATGAGCGAACTCGAAGTGGAGGCCGTCGAGGACCTCGACGCGCCGAGCGTGGCGGCGGGGACGGCGGAGTACGTCCTCTACGGCGGGAAGGGCGGCGTGGGAAAGACGACGATGGCGGCGGCGACGGGGCTGGCGAGCGCGACGGACGGGACGCCGACGCTCGTGGTGTCGACGGACCCGGCGCACAGCCTCTCGGACACGTACGGGGTGGACGTCCCGAGCCAGCCCGGGCGGCTCCGCGAGGACGTCCCGCTCTGGGGCGTCGAGATCGACCCGGACGAGGCGATGGAGCGCGCGGGCGCGATGGGCCTCGGCGGGGAGGACGGTGCGGGGCCGATGGGCGGCCTCGGGGACCTCCTCGGCGGCGCGGGCGACGAGATGGCGACCCCGCTCGGCGGGCCGATGCCGGGCGCGGACGAGGCGGCGGCGATGCAGTTGCTCGTGGAGTACCTCGACGACGAGCGCTTCGAGCGCGTCGTGGTCGACACCGCGCCGACGGGCCACACGCTCCGCCTGCTCGAACTCCCGGAGCTGATGGACTCGATGATGGGGCGGATGCTCCAGTTCCGCGAGAAGATGGGCGGGATGATGGACTCGATGAAGGGGCTGTTCGGCGGCGGCGCGGACGCGGACGCGGGGATGGCCGGCGTCGAGGAGGTCCGCGAGCGCGTGACGCGACTCCGCGCCGTCCTGACCGACCCGGCGCGGACGGACTTCCGTATCGTCACCGTCCCCGAGGGGATGAGCGTGACGGAGGCCAAGCGCCTCCGCGAGCGCCTGGCGGAGTTCGGCATCCCGGTCTCGACCGTCGTCGTGAACAAGGTGATGGAGCCGCTCGTGGACGTGGTGCCCGAGGTCCCCGCGGAGACGTTCGTCTCGCCGAACCTCGATGCGTGTGCGTTCTGCCAGCGCCGCTGGGACGTCCAGCAGGACGCGCTCGCGGAGGCCCAGGACCTCTTCCGGGGCCACGACGTGAAGCGCGTCCCGCTGCTCGCGGAGGAGGTCCGGGGCCCCGACGCCCTCCGCGTCGTCGCGGCCTGTCTCGCCTGACGACTCGAACATAATGATTATTACTAGCGGACGCCCAGTACGGAGCGTATGTTACAGGGCTACGCACTGCTCGCGTTACTGTTGCTCGCCGTCGCGTTCATCGTCGTGGCGACGGCGCGACTCGAACTGCACGCGTTCCTGACGCTGCTCGTCGCCGCGTACGGAACGGCGCTCCTCGGCGGGATCGACCCCGCCGAGGCCGCCACGCTCGTCACCGACGGCTTCGGCGGGACGCTCGGCTACATCGGCATCGTCATCCTCGCCGGGACCATCATCGGCACCATCCTGGAGAAGTCCGGTGGCGCAATCGTCATCGCCGAGACCGTCCTCGGCTTCTTCGGCGAGGACCTGACGACCGAGGCGCTCGCGGCCACGGGCGGGCTCGTCAGCATCCCCGTCTTCTGTGACTCCGGGTTCGTCATCCTCTCCGGGCTGAACCGCGCCATCGCGGAGCGCTCGTCGCTCTCGCTCGCCACCGTCTCCGTCGCGCTCGCCGGCGGGCTCTACACGACGCACGTCTTCGTCCCGCCGACGCCCGGCCCCATCGCGGCCGCGGGCATCCTCGGCGCACCCATCGGCCTCGTGATGCTCACGGGCCTCGTCGTCAGCGTCCCCGTGATATTCGTCGCCGCGAAGTGGGCCGACCGCGTCGCCTCGAACTACGAGATCGACCCCGCACCCGAGACGACCGTCGAGGAGATCGAGGCCGAGTACGGCCAGCTCCCCTCGCCGGCCGCCGCGTTCGCCCCGCTCGTCATCCCCATCGTCCTCATCGCGCTCGGCAGCGTCGCCACCTATCCGAGCGCGGAGAACCCCGCGTTCGTCACCGGCCAACTCCAGAGCGCGCTCCAGTTCGTCGGCGACCCCTCCGTCGCGCTCATCATCGGCGCGTTCGTCGGCTTCGCCACCGTCCCGACGTACACCGACGAGATGTCGAGCGAGTGGGTCAGCGAGGGGCTGACGAACGCCGCCGTCATCCTCGCCGTCACCGGCGCGGGCGGCGCGTTCGGGAGCGTCCTCGGCGCGCTCCCGCTCCAGGACTTCGTCGGCAACGCCCTCGGCGGCCTCGGGCTCGGCCTGATCGCCGTCTTCATCCTCGCCGCCGCGCTCAAGACGACGCTCGGCTCCTCGACCGTCTCCATCCTCACCACCGCCGGCATCGTCGCGCCGCTCCTCCCCAACCTCGGCCTCGCCGGCACGTGGGGGAGCGTCTTCGCCGTGCTCGCCATCGGCGCCGGGAGCATGACGGTCAGCCACGCCAACGACTCCTACTTCTGGATAATCACCGAGTTCTCCGACATGGAGACCGCCACGGCCTACCAGGCGTGGACGCTCGCCACGCTCGCGCTCGGCATCGTCAGCATCGTCTGGATCGTCGTCCTCAAGCACATCGTCGTCGCGGTGGCCTGAAACGGCTGTGTTGAATCATTAGACGGCGTCGGGGTGGGGCGCTAAATCAAAGGAGTTGAAGCGGAGAGATT
>NZ_BMOO01000003.1 GCF_014647115.1 Halarchaeum rubridurum | reverse complement strand
CTGCGTATCGGGTAGTACTGGAGTGCGCGAGCCTCTGGGAACACCGATTCGCCGCCTCGCCATTCATACGGTGGAGAGCGACGTTCGGCTCTCCCACTCATTCAGTCAGTCAGTAGTACGGACGGAGAGCGACAGCGCTCTCCACCACGCGGTCGCTCGCGTCGTCGAGCGCGACGGCGGCGAGCGGGTCCGGTCGGTCGATGTGGTCCCGGATACCGCGGCGACGACGCGGCGGGTGAAGCGAAACGGGCTTTCCTCCGCCGCGGGTTCGGGGTGACGTGACCGATGCTCTCGGCGAGCACCGGAGCCAGTTCTTCGCGCTCTATCTCGTTCGCTTCGCGGGGCGCTTTGGCTTTTCGGCGCTCGTCATCCTCCTCCCGTACTACGTCAATCGCCTCCACGCCTCGGGGCTGATGACGGGGCTGTTCTACACGGGGTTCACCGCTGCGCAGCTCGTCGCCGTCGTTCCGCTGGCGTGGGCCGGGGACCGTTACGACAAACGCCTCGTCCTCCTCGGCGCGCTCGGTCTCGGTGCCGTCGTCTACGCGCTCTTCACGCTCGTCACGACGCCGGGGACGCTCGTGGGGGTCCGCGCGCTTCAGGGCCTCGTCGTCGTCGCCGTGAGTCTGTTGACGCTCGCGTCCGTCGGCGAGTTGGCGACCGCGGAGACGCGCGCGAACAAGATCGGGAAGTCGAACGCCGCGCGGTTCGCGGCCGCCATCGCCGGGAGCGTCACGGCCGGCGTCCTCTACCCGTGGGTCGGGTTCGAGCCGGTCTTCTGGGTGCTCGTCGGTCTCTCCGTTCTCACCGCCCTCGCGGTCGTCGGTTTCCTCCGGCCGGACGAGACCGTCGTCCGCGGGTTCCCCTTCTCGGGACTCGCGTTCAACCGCCGTATTAGGACGCTCAGCGTCTTTCGCGCGCAGTACTCCGTCGCGGTCACCCTCGTTCGGACGTGGGTGCCGCTGTTCGCCGGGGTCGTCGCGGCGCGCGGTGGCCTGGAGATGGTGCCGATTGCGGTCACGCTCGTCGTCACCGCCGAGAAGCTGGCGAACCTCCTCCTTCAGCCGACCCTCGGGTCGCTCTCCGACCGGTACGGCCGTGCGCTCTTCGTCTTCGTCGGTGGCGGCGCGTACGGACTCGTCGCGTTCGCCGTGCCGTTCACGCCGGCGCTCGGCGCGGCGCTCGGGCTCCCGGAGACGATACCGCACGTCGGGTACGTGTCGGTGGCGTTCGTCCCGCTTCTCGCGCTGAACGCGCTCCTCGGAGTCACGGAGGCGTTCCGCGAGCCCGCGAGCATGGCGTTGTTCGCGGACGAGGGGAGTAGCGACGAGTCGAGCGGCGTCGCTGCGAGCTTCGGCATCCGCGACCTCGTCTGGCGGCCGGGGAGTCTCCTCGCGCCGCTATTCGGTGGGTGGCTCATGGGGTCGGTCGGGATGGCGTGGGTCTTCTACGCCGGTGGTGCCGCCGCGATTTCCGGCGCGCTCGCGTTCCTCCTCGTGTTGGTCCGTGACCACGGCCGCGACGCGCTCACCGAGTGGTAGGACGTATCGTTCGGCGCGCTGTCCGCGTGCTGTCCGCGTGCTGCCCGCCCGGGTCTCGCATCGCCGCGCCGGTCGATGCACGCACGGCCGCCGCACTTTTTCGGCGTGCCCCCGGATACGGCGGACATGAGTGGTTCCTTCGACGTGAGTCGGCGGCAGGCGCTATCGGGAATCGGGGCGCTCGTGGTCGCGGGTGGTGTCGGCTACACCGCGTTCGACGACGGGGGGTCGTGGCGGGTCGCGGAGACGCCGGTGGACGTCTCGCTGCACGACGTGGTTGCCACCGCCGATGGACGCTACGCGGTGGGCGACGGCGGTGTGATAGTGACCCGTGGCGAGCA
The DNA here is from genome assembly GCF_014647115.1 of Halarchaeum rubridurum. Classification (GTDB taxonomy): domain Archaea; phylum Halobacteriota; class Halobacteria; order Halobacteriales; family Halobacteriaceae; genus Halarchaeum; species Halarchaeum rubridurum. The sequence continues at coordinate 497,213 of NZ_BMOO01000003.1, read as the reverse complement.
GGGATGGGAGACGGTCCGCGAGACGGGCGTGACGGGCGACGGCCGCGACCTCGCCGCCGCGAGCGTGACCGAGGACGGTGGCCGCCTGTGGGTGGCGGGCGCGAGCGGCGTGGTCGGCGAGTACGACGTCGCGACGGACACGATGACGTCGCACGCCGCGCCGAACGACGATACGGACGACTATCGGGCGCTCGCCGTCACGGGCGTCGCCGACGAGGCGAACGTCTACGTGGCCGACGCCGCCGGACACGTCCACTACTCCTTCGGGGACGGCGCGACGGGAACGTGGGACGCGGTCACGCCCGGGAGCGGCGCGTCGCTCCCCGCGCTCGACTGCTACGGCCCGCGTGCCGGCCACGCGGTCGACACGAACGGGACGGTCTTCGCCACGGCGGACGGCGAGACGTGGTCGAATATCGGGGTGGAGGACGCGAACGTCGACTTCTACGGTATCGACGGCGGGGCCGCGGACGACGTCGATGTCGTGGGCGGGAACGGGACGGTCCGCCGCTACGACGGCCGGACGTGGTCCCGGCGTGACCTCGGTGATGCGACCCTGCGCGATGTCGAGCGAACCGAGCGCGGTGTCGTCGCCGTGGGCGATGGCGGTGTCGTCTTCCACGGCGGCGGGGGGTCGTGGTCGGCCGACGACACGCCGACGGGCGCGACCCTCCGGGCGGTCGCCGTCGGCGACCCGACCGTCGCCGTCGGTGACGGTGGCGTGGTTCTGGAGCGGACGCGATAGCGCGGCGGTGCACGCCCGGCGTCGGTCGGCATCACGACCCGGGTGAGCGCTCGGGCACTCGGGGCGACACGGACGCGTCGGCCCCCGATTTTTTGGTCCCGTTCCCGGTATGTCCCCGCGATGACGCCCGCCGAGATCGTGATACGCCTCCTCGCCGGGGTCGGCCTCATCCTGGCGAACGGGTTCTTCGTGGCAATCGAGTTCGGGTTGACGCGCGCCCGCCAGTTCAGCGAGTCGGAGTTCGTCGGCGAAACCCCCGCGCTCGAACGCGCGTGGGAGATGACGAACGACCTCGAAGTCTACCTGACGACCTGTCAGGTCGGCATCACCGGCTCCAGTATCGCGGTCGGGATAGTCGCCGAGCCCGCGCTCGCCGCGCTCTTCGAGCCGTACGTCGCGGGGACGGCGCTCGCCTCGGTGGGTGCCGGGGCGATTCTCGCCTTCGCGCTCATCAACCTCCTCCACCTCACGCACGGTGAACAGACCCCGACCTACCTCGGCGTCGAGCGCTCGCGCACCGTCTGTCGGTACGGCGCGACGCCGCTCTACTGGTTCAATCGGCTCATCTCGCCGCTCATCACGCTCGGCGACTCGGTCGCCAAGGGGACGCTGAAGCTCTTCGGCGTCGAGATGACCGGCGCGTGGCTCGAAACCGAGGCGGACGTCCTGGAGTCCCGCGCGGACCTCCGCAACCGCCTCGACTCGCTCCTCACCCGCGGCGAGCTCCCGGAGGAGCGCCGCGAGGAGGTGATGAACGCGCTCGACGCGGACGAACTCGAAATCAGCGAAATCATGGTGCCGGCGTCGGATATCGTGGCGATCTCCGTGTCGGCGGACGTGGAGGAGAACCTCGAGCGAATCCGCAGTAGCCCGCACACGCGGTTCCCGCTCGTCGGCGACGACCTCACCGACTTCCACGGTATCGTCTATTCGCCGTCGATAATCGACCACTACGAGGGCCTGAAGGCGGGAACGACGTCGTTCGAGGAGATCGCGGCCCCGCCGATGACGCTCGCCGCGGACACGAGCGTCAGCGACGCGTTCGACCAGTTCCAAGCCGAGGACCAGGAGATCGCTCTCGTCCTCCGTGACGGGAGCGTCGTCGGCCTCCTCACCGCCACGGACGCGCTCGAAACCGTAATGGGGAACTTGGAGGACCCGCTCGACTGAGCCGCCGTCGTCCCCGTCCGCCGTCTCCGCCGCTCGTCACGCTACGCGTCGCCGACGACTATCTCGAAGCGCGCGCCGCCGTCCGTCCCCTCCCGAACGTCGAGCGACCAGCCGTGGCCGTCGACGATTCGCTCGACGATTGCCAGCCCGAAGCCGCTCCCAGTCTTCGCGGTCGTGTATCCCTTCTCGAAGACCCGTTCGCGCTCGCTCGCGGGGATGCCGGGGCCGTCGTCCTCGACGTAGACGCCGCGGTCGTCCGCGAGGACGCCGGCGGTAATCGTCACGTCGCTCGAACCGTGTTCGACCGCGTTCCGAATCAGGTTCTCGAAGGCCTCCATCACGCGCGTGACGTCGCAGTCGAGCGCGATGCTGCCCGTGACGTCGAGCGAGCTCCCGGGCGCGTGGACGTTCTCGTAGCTCCCGGTTATCAGCTCGGCGAACTCGGCGCACTGTCGCTCTCCGACCCGTTCGCCCTCGCGGGCGCGTTCGAGGAGGTCCTCGACCAACGCGTCCATGCGGCCGAGCGCGTCGAGCGCCGTCCACAGGCGCTCGTGGTCGTGTTCGTCCGCCACGAGGCGGACGTTCCCGTCCGCGACGTTCAGCGGGTTCCGCAGGTCGTGGGCGACGGTGCCCGCGAACTCCTCCAGCTGGTCGACCTTCTCGACCAGTTCGTGCTGGTACACCTTCCGGTCGGTGACGTCGCGCGAGAGCCCGACAATTGACACGACGTCGCCGTCGTCGTCCCGGATGGGGCGACAGCGCGACTCGACCCAGAGCTGGACGGCGTCGGACTTCTCGACGCGGTACTCGACGACCTGCGGTTCGCCGCCCGAGGCGTGCTCCATCGCCACCTGCACGCGCTCCGCGTCGTCGTCGTGGACCCGCTCCAGGAACGACGCCGGGTCGTCGCGGAGGGTCTCGGTCGACTGGCCGAACAGCGCCTCGTGTCGGTCGTTGATGAACTGGAGCTCCGACCAGTCCGCGGAGAACACCCACAGCACCTGCTCGGTGACGGAGACGATTTCGCGGAGTCGCCGGTCCGTCCGCTCGGCCTCGCGCTGCGCGCGGCGGTGCTCGACGGACGTGGTGATCTTCCGTGCGAGCAGCGGGGCCTGATTCCCCACGGCTTTCTGGATGACGTAGTCGGTGACGCCGGCCTCGATGCTCTCGCTGGCGACCGTCTCGTTTCCGGTCTCGGTGAAGAGAATGAAGGGGAGGTCTGGGTGCGTGTCGCGGACGTCGCGGAGGAACGCGACGCCGTTCGACGCTTCGAGGTGGTAGTCCGAGAGGACGCAGTCGACGGCCACGTCGTCGAGGAGCTCCCGCCCGCGAGCCGCCGTCTCCGCGGTGACGACGTCCAGACGGGGGTCCTCGTTGCGCAACTGGGTGTCGAGCAGGTCCAAGAGCTGCGGGTCGTCGTTCACGTACAGGACGGTGATACGGTCCTCGTCCGCCATGGATACTCCTTGGCGAAATGCGGGGTTAACGATTCCCCCTGCATCGACGCGACCACCGACGCCGAAGGTGGTCGCGGCTCACGGCCGGGGTCGAGTCCGCGCCACCCGCTCTCACCCGTCGACGTCGACCACCTCGGCGTCGGGTGCGTTTCGCTTGACGCTCTCGATACCCTGCGTCGCCTTCTGCCTGGAGGCGTACCCCTCGCCGGAGTCCGCGATGACGTTCCCGTTGTCGTGGACGAGACGCCAGCGCCACTCCCCCGCCGCGTCCGTGAAGACCTCGAAGGTCGCATTGCTCATCGGTACCACGTACCGAGCGAATCGGCAAAACGGTTCGGGCGACCCCGCCGCAACACCGCGCTCCCCGCGACGCGCGACCGTCGATTTTTAGGCCGTCCTAATAACCGAAGAGACTATATGGATTTAGGAGGGCCTAAAAATTATGCGTGACGACGGCGGGAGAAACGGGTCGAGACGACGCGAGCGCCTCGCTATGGGGGGATGACGGGACGACGTCGGCGCGACGGGCGACTCTGGGCCGCGCTCTTCTGCCGGCTGTTCGGCGACGGGAGCGAGGAGGCCGCGGACGACGACGCGACGACTGCGACGGCGGGTGACGGCGCGTGACGGTCGCCACGCGCTACCTGCTCGCGGTGTACGAGCTCGCGGGGACGACCGACGAGCGCGTCTCGACGAGCGCGCTCTCCGACGCCGTCGGTCGCTCCCGGCCGACGACGACGGAGGCCATCCAGCGGCTCGACGACCACGGTCTCGTGGAGTACGAGGCCTACCAGGGCGTTCGACTCACCGACGCCGGGCGCGAGCGGGCGGCGTCGCTCCACGAGGAGTACGAGGTGCTCAACCGATTCTTCGACGACGTGCTGGACATCGAGGACGCCGACGACGAGGCGGCCGAACTCGTCGGCATCGTCAGCCCGACCGTCCTCGCGCGCCTCGACGAGGCCGTCATCGCCCCCGTCGCGGACCGTGCGGACGCGGAGGACGTGGAGGACGTGGCGTCGTCGGAGTGACGACGGGGACGGGACGTGCCGGCTGCGAACCCCGACGCCGGGCGTCCCGTGGCGACTTCGCTCGCTCTCACGCGCCGCGCCACGTCAGTCGCGTGTCGAGGACGTACCGATAGAGACCGCTCACGAGGATGGCGACGACGTTCGCCCAGAGGTAGGTGACGCCGCGGAGTTCGACGAGGGCGGCGAGGACGCCGAGCTGGATGGGGATCGCCGTCCCGCGGATGACGTTCGTCGTGAGGAGCCCGCGGGCGTACTCGCGCAGCGTCGTGTGGCGGTGCTCGCGGAACGTCCAGGCGTTGTTGAGGACGTACGTGAGGAGGATCGTACACTCGATGGCGACGGTCGCGCCGACGAGGTAGTGCCACGCGAGGACGTCGACGAGCAGCCACAGGAGGACCAACTGGACGCCGGCGGCGAACGCGCCGACGGCGACGAACCGCCGGAGGCGGACGGCGTGTGGCCCCTGGGTGAGCCCGCGGAGGAGCGCGCGCATCTATCGGTAGCCGAGGGCTTCCAGGTGCGCTTCGAGGTCCGCGTCGGCGTCGCCCTCGGCGTCGCTCGCGTCGGCGCTCGCCTCGCGGAGCGATGCGGCGTGGTCCTCGACGGCGGGCCGGAGCCGCTCGATGGCGGCGGCGGCCTCGGGGGCCGGGTCGACGGACAGGTCCTCCCGCTGGTCGGGGTCGCTCGGCCGGTGATAGAGCTCGTCGGCGTCGGCGTCGGCGTCGCCCTCGGCGTCGACGTTCCGGATGTAGGTCCAGTCCCGGTCGCGCGCGCTCACGAGGAGGTCGCCGTCGGCGAGCGAGCGTGGAATCGGCTGGCTCGTGACCTCCTCGCCGCGGACGGCGACGGAGACGACGGGGTCGTCGCGCGGCGTCTCGCCGTCGGCGACCGTCGGGACGAGCGAGTCGCCGGTCCACGCGGGGTCGGGGTCGGCACCGAGGAGGTCCGCGACGGTCGGCGGGACCGCATCGAGGCCGACGTGTTCGGCGACGCGCCCGCCCTCGGCGCCGGGGACGTCGACGATGAAGGGGACGCGGACGAGTTCGTCGTAGAGCTTCGGATAGTGAGCGAGGTGGCCGTGTTCTTGGAACTCCTCGCCGTGGTCGCCGACGACGACGATGGCGGTGTCGTCGTAGTGACCGGTGGCGGCGAGCGTCTCGCGGAGGCGGCCGATGCTGGCGTCGACCTGCCGAACCGCGGCCTGGTAGAGCGTGCGCAGTTCCGCGAGGGTGCGTTCGTCGACGTCGAGGCCGAGGCCGGTGCGGACGTGCGCGTGGAGCATCCGGTGGGTGCCGACGCGGTCGCCCGACACCTCGCGGATGTAGCGCGGCGCGGGGACGTAGGGCGTGTGGGTGTCCATGTAGTGGACCCAGCAGAAGAAGGGCCCGTCGGCGTCCGCGATGAACGACGTCGCCGCGTCCTCGACGTCGAAGAGCCGCGAGGCGTCGAGGAACGGCCGGTCGTCGGCGTCGCCGCCGAGCCACGCGCGGAGGCGTCGCGCGGGCGACGTGGCGAGTTGGACCCACGCCTCGACGGTCGGGTGCGTGGCGAGATAGCGTCCGTAGCGCCCGCTCCCGGAGCCGGTGACGAACGCGTCGAACGCGTCGAAGCCGTCGTCGTACCCCCAGTGTTCCGTGAGGAATCCGTTCGCGGCGTTGAACCCGCCGGTGGCGACGCCGTCGTCGGCGAGCGTCTCGGCGAGCGTCGGCGACTCCGTGACGCCAATCGCGCCGGTGTCGGCGAAGACGGGCCGCGAGGCGAGGATGGACGGGAAGGAGAAGGGCGTCCAGTTGCCGGTGGCGAACGCGCGCTCGAAGACGGTGCCGTGGGCGGCGAGGTCGTCGAGGACCGGCGTGTGCCGTCCCTCGTCGTACGGGCCGACGGCGTCGGCGCGTAGGGAGTCGACGGTGACGAGGAGGACGTTCGAGATGGTCATGGTCGGCGAGCGGACGGCGGTTGCGCCCCTCCGGACGCCGCGGTCGCCGCCCGCGTGATACGGCCCGATACTCGATAAACGAGTTTATAGTACCCGGTTCTTCGCGAGCGTCCCGTCACCGAGCGGGTGGGCTGAGGCGCGGTGCGGTGAGGCACGGTGCGTCGGGACTGCGCGGCGTCGAAGCTGCGGTGCGTCGAAGCCGCGGTGCGGTGAGACACGGTGCGGTGTGTCGAAGCTGCGGTGCGTCGGGACTGCGGTGCGTCGAAGCCGCGGTGCGTCGGACGGCCTAGAGGTCGGCGACGTCCTCGATGGCGTCCGTGAGCGCGCGGATGCTCTCGACGTCGTGTTCGCCCATGTGGCCGATGCGGAAGGTCTTCTCGCCGAGCGCGGAGCCGTAGCCGTTGGAGAAGACGTAGTCGTACTCCTCGCTGACGGCGTCGATGGTCGCGGCGACGTCGATGCCCGCCGTGTTCTCGATGCAGGAGACGGTCTGGGACTCGTAGCCCGCCTCGGGGAAGACGTCGAAGTGCTCTCTCGCCCACTCGCGGGTGTACTCGGCCATCTCCCGGTGGCGCTCGCTGCGGGCCTCGTGGCCCTCCTCCAGCATGTGCTTCATCTGCTTGCGGTAGGCGAGCATCACCGGAATCGCGGGCGTCGAGTGTGTCTGGCCCTTCCGGTCGTAGTAGTCGAGCGAGCGCTGGAAGCCGCCGTACCACGACGCCTCGTCCTTCTCCAGTTCGCGCTCGTAGGCCTCGTCGCTGACGACGCAGACCGCGAGGCCGGGCGGCATGGCGAAGGCCTTCTGGGTCGAGGCGAAGATGACGTCGATGCCGTGCTCGTCGATGTCGACGTAGTCACCGCCGAGCGCGGAGACGGCGTCGACGACGAAGTACGTGTCCGGGTACTCGGCGACGACGTCGCCGATCTCCTCGATGGGGTTGCGCACGCCCGTCGAGGACTCGTTCATCACGCACGTCACGACGTCGTAGTGCTTGTCGCTCGCCTCGAGGTGCGCGCGGACGTCCTCGGGCTTGATGGCCTCGCCCCACTCGTACTCCAGTCGGTCGACGTCCTTGCCGAGGCGCTCGGCGACGTTCGCGTGGCGCTCGCTGAACGACCCGCAGGTCGGCACGAGGATGTTCTCGTCGACGAGGTTGAGCGTCGAGGCCTCCCAGAACTCCGTGCCGGAGGCCGTGAGGACGACGACCTCGTTGTCGGTGCCGAGGAACTCCTTCGTGTCCTCGACGATGGTCGTGTAGAGGTCGGTCATCCGGTCCATCCGGTGGCCGAACATCGGCTGGGCCATCTCGTCGATGACGTCCTCGCGGACTTCCGTCGGGCCGGGGATGTACAGCGTCTTGTCGGGGTAGTCGCCCGTGTATTCGCGTTTCTCGGTCACGAGAGTCACCTGATGTCGGCAACTCCGGCGGCCCGGGGTATGGTAGTTGTGATTGGGGCGTGCACCGGGCGCGCCGGCCGGTGGGAGTAGTGGACACGCTCAATAGCCGGCGGGCCGACGTGTCGGTATGGCCCTCGCGGACGTCCTCCTCGCCCCGATGGGGTTGCTGGCCCTCCTGGCCCTCCTCCCGGTCGTCCTCCTCTACCTCGTCAAGCCCGACCCCGCACGGCGCGACCTCCCGACGCTGCGCTTCCTCGTCGGGGGCGAGCGCGACGCGGAGACGCGCCCCCGCCTCGCGCGCCTCCGGCGAAACCTCCTGCTCGTCCTTCAGGTGCTCGCGCTCGTCGCGCTCGCCCTCGCGCTCGCCGCACCGTACGTCACCGTCCCGGCGAGTTCGACCGTCGAGCAGACCGTACTCGTCGTCGACGGGAGCGCGAGCATGGGCACCGAGACGGACGGGGCGACGCGCTTCGCCCGCGCGCTCGACGCGGCGCGCGCGGACGTGACGGGGACGACATCCCTCGTCGTCGCCGGCGGCGAGAGTCGGGTCGTCCTCCGGCGCGGCGGGTCGGCGGCCGCCCGGCGCGCGCTCGACGACCTCCGCGTGACGGACGCCCCGGGCGACCTCCGGAGCGCGCTCTCGCAGGCGGCGGCAATCGCGGACGCCGACGCCCGAATCGTCGTCTACAGCGACTTCGCGGACGACTCGGCGTGGGACGACGCCGTCACGTCGGCACGGGCGCGCGGGCTCGCGGTCGACCTCCGGCAGTTCGGCGGCGGCGGCGACGCGAACGTCGGCATCGTCGGGCGAACCTTCTCGGGGCGGAACGTCACGGTCACGGTGAAGAGCTACGCCGAGGCGACCGTCGAGCGGTCGGTGACGCTCGGCGACCAGCGCCGGACGCTGACGCTCGCGCCCGGGGACGTGCGGAGTACGACGTTTACGGTGCCGGGCGGCGGTGGGACGGTCGCGCTGACGCCCGGGGACGCCTTCCCGACCGACGACGCCGTCCCGGTCGCCGCGCCCGCCGACCCGACGGTGGACGTCCTCCTGCTGACCAACGACCCCGACGAGTACCTGACGACGGCGCTCTCGGTGAACGACGAGGTGGCGTTGACGGTCGAGCGCCCGCCGACGGCCGTCGAGGGCACCTACGACGTCGTGATATACGACGCGCTTCGGCCCGAGCGCCTGCTGGCCGGGAACGTCCAGGTGGGCCACGAGACGCTCGCGCGCGGCGGCGGCGTCGTGGTCCGCGCGCAGACCGACGACATGCCGGTCGAGTCGTACGGCGACCTCCTCATCGTCTCGCCGGACGGCACCGCGCGGAACCCGACGCTCGCGCCGTCCGCGGAGAGCGAGTTGACCCGCGGGCTCTCCTTCCCGCCACCCGAGCGCTACCTGACGGGGAGCCTCCGCGAGGGCCGGACGCTCGTGGCGACGAGCGACGGGACGCCGCTCGTGGCGATAGCGGAGCGCGGCCCGGGACGCGTCCTCTACGATGGCTACCTCCCGGACGCCTCGGCGTTCAAGTACGACTACGAGTATCCGGTGTTCTGGAAGCGCGCGGTCGCACACCTCGCCGGCCGCGAGAGCCTCGCGGCGTCGAACCGTGAGACGGGGACGCGACTCGCCTTCGAGGCCCCGACGACCGTCGGGACGCCGACGGGGACGGTGAACGCGACGAGCGTGCGCCTCGATGAGGCGGGCTACTACACCGTCGGCGACCGGCGCTACGGCGCGGCGCTGACGAGCGAGTCCGAGTCCGCGGTGGCGACGACGCCGCTCGCGGCCCGCTCGGGTGACGACGCCGCGCCGCCGACGCGCGTCGAGCGCAGCCCCGTTCCGCGGCCGCTCACGGGGTACGTCGCGTTCGCCGCACTCCTGTGCTGTCTCCTCGAACTCGCCTACCTCCGGCGGGAGGGCGACCTGTGACCGTCACGGTCGCCGGCGTCACCGGTGGGCTGACGACGCCGCTCGCGCTCCTCGGCGTCCCGCTCGCGCTCGTCGCGCTCTGGGCGCTCGTCGCGTATCGGGCGGACGGGACGGCGTCGCGCCGCAGTCGCCTCGCGCTGTGCGCCTCGCGCGCCGTCATCGTCGTCCTCCTCGTCGGCGCGGCCGCGGGTCCGTACACCGTGGCGAGCGCGGAGACGCCGGGCGACCCGCACGTGACGCTGTTGACCGACCGCTCCGACAGTATGAACGTCACGGACCCCGTGGACGGACTCACGGATGCCATCGAACGGGAGGGCGTGCCGGTGACGACCGCGACGGTCGGCGAGGGCACCCGCTCGCGCATCGGCGACGGCATCGCCGCGAACCTCCAGACGGACGGGAGCGTCGTCGTCGTCTCGGACGGGCAGGTGACGGGCGGGCGGAGCCTCGCCGCCACCGCGGAGCTCGCGCGCTCGCTGAACGCGACGATCAGCGCCGTCGACGTCACGCCCTCGCGGACGGAGCGCCACGTCCGGGTGAGCGGCCCCGCGAAGACGAGCGTCGGCGTCGAGAACAGCTTCCTCGCGAGCGTCGACGGCGTCGAGACGGACGGCGACGTCGCGCTCCGCGTCACGGTCGACGGCACGGAGGTCGTCTCGCGGACGCTCGACGGTGACGGCGACGTCGCGTTCTCGCACACCTTCGAGACGACCGGTTCGCACCGCGTCACGGCGACCATCGCGGGCGACGACGTCTACGACGTCAACGACGTCCACCGGCGCTCAGTGACCGTCGTCGAGCGCCCGCGCGTCCTCTACGTCTCCCGGGGCGACTACCCGCTCCGCGACTACCTCGGAACGCTCTACGACGTGGAGACGGCCTCGTCGGTCCCGTCGGACCTCGACCCCTACTACGCCGTCGTGGTGCAGAACCTCGCGGCGGGCGAGCTGGGGAACGCGGAGGCGCTCCAGCGTTTCGTCATCGACGGCGGCGGCCTCGTCGTCGCGGGTGGCGACCGGGCGTTCGAGCACGGCGACTACGCGAGCAGCGCCGTCGGGTCGATGCTCCCCGTGACGAGCGGGGCGGCGGGCGGGTCGCGCGCGAACGTCGTGCTCGCCGTCGACATCTCGGGGAGCGCGCAGGGCGGCCTCGGGACGCAGAAGGCCATCGCGCTCGACGTCCTCGACCAGCTCGGCGACTCCAACAGCGTCGGCGTCGTCGCGTTCAACAGCCAGGCGTACCGGATCGCGGACCTCCGGCCGCTCGGGGAGACCCGCGAAGAGACCCGGACGCTCGTCCGCCGACTCACCGCGGGCGGCGCGACGGACATCGCCGCGGGCCTGCGCGGCGCGGACGAACTGCTCGGCGAGGAGCGCGGTACCGTCATCCTCGTGAGCGACGGCTTCGCCAACCGCGAGGCCGCGGTCCGCGCCGCCTCGCAACTCGGCTCGGCGGGCACGCGCGTCATCAGCGTCGGCGTCGGCGAGTCGACGGACGAGGGCACCCTCCGCGGCATCGCCGACGCCTCCGGCGGGACGTACTACCGGGCGGACGAGACGAACCGGCTCAGCCTCCAGTTCGGCGACGCGACGCGGCGCTACCGGGGGTCGGGGCTGACCGTCGTCGACCCGAACTCGTTCGTCACGGCGGGCGTCACGCTCCGCTCGAACCCCGGTGCGGCCAACGCCGTCACCGTGAAACCCGGCGCGGACTACCTCGTCGCCACGGCGGACGGGACGCCCGCGGTCGCGTCGTGGCGCTACGGTCTCGGGCGCGTGCTCACGGTCACGGCCCACGACACCGACAACAGTCTCGACGGCCTGCTCACCCGGCCGGACTCGCTGCTCGTGACGAAGGCCGTCAACTACGCCATCGGCGACCCCGAGCGAAAACGGAGCGGCGTCACGGACGTCGCGGACACGCGCGTCGGCGAGTCGACGACCGTCACCTACCGGGGGGCCGAGCGCCCGAGCGCCGACGGCCTCGACTTCCGCGCGGTCGGCGACGGCGTCTACCGGGCGACGGTGACGCCGAGCGACCCAGGCTACGCGAGCGTGCTCGGCGCGACGTACGCCGCGAACTACCCCGCGGAGTACGGCGCGTTCGGCCCCTCGCCCGCGCTCTCCGCGGCCGTCGACGCGACCGGCGGGCGGACCTTCGAGCCGGACGACGGCGCCGCAATCGCGTCGTTCGCCCGCGAGCAGTCCACGAAGGTCCGCACCGTCCGGACCGACTGGGGGTGGCTCTGCCTCCTCGGCGCGCTCCTCGTGCTCACGGGCGAAATCGTCGTCCGGCGGCTGCTCGTCTACCGCGGCACGGCGACGAACCGGGGTGGGCTGCCGTGACGGCCATCGGGAGCACGCTCAACGTCGCCCTCGTCGGCCTGCTCTGTCTCTCGGTCGCCGGGACGGGCGGGGCAACGCTGTTCTTCCAGCACTCCGCGGCGGACCTCGCTTCGCAGAACGACCGCCTCGAAACGCAGAACGAGCAGCTCCGCGAGACCCTCAGCGAGACGCGCTCGACGCTCGACGAGACGCGCGACCGCCTCCGGTCGCTCAACGAGAGCGTCGAGCGCGCCCGCGGCGACGTCGAGCAGGTCTCGGGCGAACTCGAGGACACGGAGTCGGACCTCTCGACCGCGCGCGAACAGCTCTCCGAGACCCGCACCGACCTCCGGCGGGCGAACGCCCGCGTGAACGACCTCCAGAACGAGGTCGACGACCTGGAGGAGACGAACGAGGAGCTCGCGGACGAGAACGACGACCTCCGCGCGGAGAACCGGAACCTCCAGTCCACGAACGAGGACCTCCGCGAGCGCGTCGACGACCTGAACGACCAGATCGACGACCTGAACGCGCGGATCGAGCGGCTGAACGACCGCATCGACGAACTGGAGAGCCAGCAAACCGCGCGGCTCAGCGCGCCCCCGGGGGTGGCGTGACGTGACGATGGCCGACGGCGCGGCCCCGGACGCGGTCGACGACGCGGCCGCCGCTGGACACGACGACGGCCGCGGGGCGACCGACGCGAGCGACCGCATGGCCGCGGCGCTGCGCGACGTCCGCCGCGAGGGGCGGAAGGTCGCGGCGATCTACGCGACGAGTGATGCGGTGTTGCTCGCGCTCCTCGCGGACCTCGCGTGCGCGACGCTCGCGGTCGTCCCCGAGCGTGTCGCACTCCCGGCGGCCACACCGATCAGCGCGCTCCCCGTCCCGATACTCGTCGCAGCGCTCTGCGGCGTGTTCGTCTTCGGGGTCGAGTACACGCTTCGGATACGACGGCCGCTCGTCGAGCAGTTCGAGGCCGCGAACCCAGCGGTGCGAGAGGCGTTGCGGACCGCGCGCGACGCCGTCGCCGCGGGCAGCGACACGCGGATGGCCGCGCGCCTCTACGAGCGGGTGCTCGCCGACCTCCGGGAGACGTCGAGCGTCGCGCTCCTCGACGCTCGCCGCGTCGCCGCGACGGTCGTCGCCGTCGTCGTCGTGAGCCTGCTCTGCGTCCACGCCGCCGTCGCCGGAATCGCGTTCGACGTCGGGGGCGGGCCGGGCCCCGCGACCGCGGGCACGGGCGGCGGTGGTGGTGGCGGCGCGAGCGACGAGTACGGCGGCCTCCGGAACGGTTCGGGCGTCCTCGGCGACCCGACGGACGTCGCGGCGGGCGACGACGCGCTCGACGCCTCCGTGGACGCGAGCGGCGGCGGGACGGGCGGCGAGAGTCGGGACCCCGAGTCGTACGACGCGGGCGGCTACGCCGGCGGCTCGGACGTCGCGGTCGAGAGCCAGCAGGCCGGCTACGACGACCCGGGCGGCATCGAGGACGCCGAGTTGATCCGCGAGTACACCCTGCGAATCAGAGCCAATCAGAGCCAGCCATGACCGACACCGAGGACGAACCTGACACCGAGACGGACATCGACGCGCTGCAGGGACGAATCGACGCGGTCCGCGAGGAGATCGGGAAGCAGATCGTCGGCCAGCGCGAGGTCGTCGACCAGCTGCTCGTCTGCGTGCTCGCCGACGGCAACGCCCTGCTGGAGAGCAACCCCGGTCTCGGGAAGACCTCGATGGTCCGGGCGCTCGCGGCGGCGAGCGACCTCTCCTTCTCGCGCGTCCAGAACACCCCCGACCTGATGCCCTCGGACATCACGGGCACCGAGATCATCCGCGAGGACGGTGCGGGCCGCGAGTTCGTCTTCGAGGAGGGGCCGATATTCGCCAACGTCGTCCTCGCCGACGAGATAAACCGCGCGACGCCGAAGACGCAGGCCGCGATGCTGGAGGCGATGCAGGAGGGACAGGTGACGGCCGCCGGTGAGACGCACGCCCTCCCCGACCCCTTCTTCGTGCTCGCCACGCAGAACCCCATCGACCAGGAGGGGACGTATCCGCTCCCGGAGGCCCAGACGGACCGCTTCCTGCTGAAGATCGTCGTCGACTACCCCGAGCGCGACGAGGAACGCGAAATCGTGCGGCGCTACACGGGCGACGTCCGCCCCGACCCCGTCGAGCGGGTGCTGACGAACGCGGAGATACGCGAGGTCCAATCGCTCGTCCGCGAGGTACCGATTTCGGACGACATCCGCGACGGCGCAATCGACCTCGTGCGTGCGACCCGCGAGGGCGACGACGTCGAGTACGGTGCGAGCCCCCGCGCGAGCATGGCGCTCGTCCGGACGGCGAAGGCCCGCGCCTTCCTCGCCGGGCGCGCGCACGTCAGTTGGGAGGACGTCGCGGCGATGGCGCGGCCCGTGCTCCGCCACCGCATCCGCCTCGACTTCCGCGCGGAACGCGAGGGGCTGACGCCGGACGACGCCGTCGGCCGCCTGCTCGACGAGCGCGCATGATCGACCCCGCCTTCCTCGACGAACTCGCGCGCTTCCGGGCGTCGCTCCGCCGCGAGACGTCCGCGCGCCGACAGGGCGAACAGCGCTCGCCGTACGCGGGCGAGGGGCTGACGTTCGCGGATTACCGGCGTTACGCGCCCGGCGACGACACCCGCCTCATCGACTGGCGGCTCTTCGCGCGCACCGAGGAGCTGTTCGTGAAGGTCTTCGAGGCCGAGCGCAACCTCACCGTCCACGTCCTCGTCGACGCGAGCGCGTCGATGGATTACGGTGACGGCGACACGCGCAAGTTCGACTTCGGCGCGAAACTCGGTCTCGGCTTCGCCTACCTCGCCGCCGAGGAGCACAACGACTTCCGGTTCTCGCTCTTCGGCGAGCGCCCCGAGCGCCTCGATACGGGCCGGTCGTCCCGGAGCGAACTCCTCGCGCTCGTCGACCGGCTGAACGACACGACGCCGTCGGGCGAGACGGCGTTCGTCGACGCCCTCGACGACTACGCGGCGACCATCGGCTCGAAGTCGCTCGTGGTCGTCGTCAGCGACTGCCTCGTCGACCCCGCGGACGTGGCGTCGGGGCTCGCCGCGCTCTCGCGGAACGACGTCGTCCTCGCGCAGGTGCTCTCGCCGGCCGAACTCGACCCGGAGCCGACGGGCGATACGGTCTTTCGCGACCTCGAAACGGGCGCGACGGAGCGGGCGTATTTCGGCGGGCGACGCACGGCCCAGTACCGCGACCGACTCGACGACCACGTCGCCGCCGTCGCCGAGCGTGCCCGCGACCTGCGGGCCGACCACGCCCTGATCGACACCGGACAGGACTTCTTCGACGCCTTCGCCGCGCTGCGGGCCGACCCGGACGCGGCGGCGCGGCGCTGAGGCGCGACGGAACGCGTGACGACGCACGGGGCGGCGACGCGCGCCATCAGTGCGGGGGTGTCGCGGGCACTCGTGAGGGCTATTGAGACCGCCGTACTCCTCCTAGCAAGCTACACCCGTGCCACCGTCGTCGCCCGACGTATGGCGACGCGCGCAGACACACGCGGGACGGACGAGGAGCGGGAGCCAACCGGTGACGTCGGCTTCGAGCGCGCGCGGCGGGCGCTCGAACGCGAGCGCGACGTGCTGACTGCGGAGTGCGACGCCTTCGACGCGTTCGCGCGGCGCGTCGGCGCGCTCGGGACGACAGAGGCAGCGAGCGACGCCTACGACGGCCTGCTCACGGAGGGGCGCGGCGACGGGCGGGCGGGCTCGCGGGTCCGCGAGGCCTACGCGGAGACGGTGATGGCCGTCCCGCACTACGACGAGGAGTACGGCGAGTCGTACCGCGCGCACCTCGCGGCGGAGTTCGGGCCCGCGCTCGCCGCCGCGCTCCGCGACGAACCCGGCCTCCCCGCGTTCCTCCAACAGCAGGTCGTCGCGGCGGCCCGCGAGGCCGAGGCGAGTCGCGCGGCGGTCCTCGACGCGCTCGAACGCGAACGCGCGGCCCTCGACGCCGCCGCGGACGCCCTCACCGACGTCGAAACGGAGCGCGCCGTCGTCGACTCCCGACCGTTCGCGTCCTGCGAGCGGGGCGAACTCGCCCGACTGCGCGCCGACCTCGCGGACCTCGCGGCGCGCTGCGAGTCGCTCGCGGAGCGCCGACAGAGCGGCGACCTCCGCCCCGAGCGACGGATTCCCCCGTCGCTCGACGCGCCCGGGTTCGAGGAGTACGTCTACGACGGGTTGGCGACGACGTACCCCGTGCTGTCGGCGGTCGCGCGGGAGAGCGAGCGCGTCGAGCGGACGCGCGCGGCGATAGAGCGGGTGCTCGGCGCGCGCTGACGGGCGGGCGCGTCGGCGGCGAGTCGGGCGTCAGCCCCGGCCCGCGCGACCGCGGCGGCCACCCACCACTATGCGTCCCGGACTCCTACCCCGCGTATGACCGCCGCCACCGACCTCCGCGACCTCCTCGCCGGGGCGACGGAGCTCACCATCGTCTGTCACAACAACCCGGACCCCGACTGCCTCGCGTCGGCGCTCGCGCTCGGGCGCATCGCCGCCGCCGCGGGCGTCGACGAGCGACGCATCCTCTACAGCGGCGAGATATCCCACCAGCAGAACCGGGCGTTCGTCAACCTCCTCGACGTCGACCTCGCCACCCTCGACCCGGAGAGCGTCCGGGACCGCGAGGAGGGGTCGCTGCTCGCGTTCGTCGACCACGCCGTCCCGGGCGCGAACAACCGCGTCCCCGAGGGGACGCCGGTCGACGTCGTCATCGACCACCACCCGCACGACGCGCTCGACGCGCGCTTCGTCGACCACCGCGAGGGCGTCGGCGCGACGGCGACCATCCTCGCGGAGTACGTCCGCGAACTCGACGTCGACCTCGACGGGACGCTCGCCACCGCGCTCCTGTTCGCCATCCGCCGCGAGACGCTCGGCTTCCTCCGCGGCGTGACGCGCGCCGAGTACGACGCCGCGGCGTTCCTCCACGAGGCGGCGGACGCCGACCTCCTGCGTCGTCTCGCCTCCCCCGCGGTCAGCGGCGCGACCGCCGACGCCATCGCCACCGCCATCGAGCACCGCACGATTCGCGGGTCGACGCTCCTCTCGAACGTCGGCCGGACGAGCGAGCGCGACGCCCTCCCGCAGGCCGCGGACTACCTCGCCACCCTCGAAGGCGTCGAGACCGCCATCGTTTTCGGCATCGTCGAGGACACCGTCCAGCTCAGCGCGCGCTCGACGGACTCCCGTGTGCACGTCGGGGACGCGCTCGGGGACGCCTTCGCGGACGTCGGGAACGCGGGCGGCCACCGCGAGATGGCGGGCGGCGAGATACCGCTCGGCATCTTCGCGGACGACGCCGCCGACGGCGACGCGCTCTGCGACCTCGTCGCGACGGTCGTCACCGCCCGGCTCGCCGACGCCTTCGGGCTGGAGGGGGTCGAAGGCGAGGAGGAGACGGAGGAGTAGGGAGTGGGGAACGGAGCGGACGGCAAAACGGGGGGAGAAGCGTTATGCGGAGTCGGAGCGGTGGCCGGGAACCCACTCGCCGTCGAACTCCTCGTGGAGGAACGGCGTGGGGTTCTCGCCGGCGTAGGAGGCGACGAGCTGGCCGTCGCCCTCCAGGTAGTACTTGTAGGTCGTGAGGCCGTCGAGGCCGACGGGACCGCGGGCGTGAATCTTGCCCGTGCTGATGCCGACCTCCGCGCCGAGGCCGTAGCGATAGCCGTCCGCGAAGCGCGTCGAGGCGTTGTGGAAGACGGACGCGGCGTCGACCCGGCGCATGAAGTCGCCGGCGCGGTCGGCGTCGTCGGTGAGTATCGACTCGGTGTGCTTCGAGCCGTTCGCGTTGACGTGCTCGACCGCGGCGTCGAGCGAGTCGACGACCTTCACGGCGAGCACGAGGTCGCCGTACTCCTGCGTCCAGTCGGCCTCGCGGGCCGCCGCGACTTCGACGTCCGCGTCGGCGTCGGCGGCGATGTCGCGCGTCCGCCGATCACCGCGGAGTTCGACGCCGGCGTCGGCGTAGCGTTCGAGCATCCCGGGGAGGAAGTCGGCGGCGACCGACTCGTGGACGAGCAGGGTCTCGACGGCGTTGCAGACCGCGGGGTACTGCACCTTCGCGTCGAGGGCGACGTCCGCGGCCATGTCGAGGTCGGCGTCGCGGTCGACGTAGACGTGACAGACGCCCTCGGTGTGCCCGAGGACGGGAATCTTCGTGTTGTCCTGGACGTACTGGACGAACGCCGAACTCCCGCGGGGCATCACGAGGTCGACGGCGTCGTCCATCCCGAGGAGGGTGTCGACGTCCTCGCGGGCCTCGATGAGCTGCGCCCAGCCGTCGGGCATGTCGGCGGTCGCCTCGCGGATGACGTCGTAGAGGACGCGATTGGAGTGCGTCGCCTCGCTGCCGCCCTTGAGGATGACGGCGTTGCCGGACTTCAGGGCGAGCGCGGCGATCTGGACGAGCGCGTCCGGCCGGGACTCGAAGACGGTGGCGACGACGCCGATGGGGACGCCGACCTTGTAGAGTTCGAGGGCGTCGTCGAGGCGTCGCGCCTCCAGGGTCTCCCCGAGCGGGTCGTCCTGTTCGGCGACGCTGCGCACCATCTCGGCGATGCTCTCGACCTTCGCGGCGTCGAGCGTCAGCCGGTCGACGAACGACTGGGTGTAGTCGCCCGCCGCGAGTTTCTCCTCGGCCGCGGCGACGTCCGTCTCGTTCGCGTCGAGAATCTCGGCCTCGGCGTCCTCGATGGCGTCCGCGAGGGCGTGGAGCGCGGCACTCCGGTCCTCGTCGTCGACGTTCGCGAGGTCGAGCGCGGCGGCCTCCGCGGCCTCGACCTTCGTCTCCGTGGATGGGTCGCTCTCACTCATCATCGTCACCGTCGACCGGGAGGAATATCGTTCCAACGGGTTCGCCGCGCGCGACGCGTTCGAGGACGTCCGGGGCGTCCGAGGCCGCGATGATGGCGGGCGAGCCGTGCTCCGCGACCTGGCGTGCGCCCTGCACCTTCGTCTGGATGCCGCCGAACGCGCCCGTCGCCGTCTCGTCCACGAGGTCCTGAATCTCGTCGTAGTTCTCGCCGACGGCCGCGACGCGCCGCGCGTCGTCGTCGCGCTTCGGGTTGCCGGTGTAGACGCCGCCGACGTCCGTGAGCGTCACGAGGAGGTCGACGTCGATGCCAACCGCGAGCGACGAGGAGAGCATGTCGTTGTCGCCGATGCGTATCTCCTCGGTGGCGACCGCGTCGTTCTCGTTCACGATGGGGACGACGCCCCACTCGAAGAGCGTCTCGATGGTGTTCTGGAGGTTCGTGTAGCGCTCGGGGTCCTCCAGGTCGTGTTGGGTGAGGAGCAGTTGGGCGACCTGCGTGTCGTAGCGCGCGAAGCTCTCCGTGTAGCGGTGCATCAGACGTCCCTGCCCCACGGTGGAGAGCGCCTGGGACTCCTCAACCGTCTCGCGGTCCTCGTCGATGTCGAGCATCCCGATGCCCGCGCCGACCGCTCCCGAGGAGACGAGGAGGACCTCCGTGCCGCGCTCGCGGAGCGCCGCGATGTCGTCGACGAGCGTGTCGAGTTTGGCGTCGTCGAGGTTCGAGTCGTCGTCCGTGAGCGAGTTCGTCCCCGCCTTCACGACGACGCGCTCGGCGTCGGCGGCGAGCCGTCGCGCGGTCGTCGCGTCCGGTGCGGCGTCGACGGCGTCAGACACGCCCGCCCACCCCGGCGTCGGTGCGGTCCGTGTGCGTCATTACGTCGACCCACGCGCCGAAGCGGTCATACACCCTTTGGTTCCGCCGACCGCGACCGAAGGCACTTACCGAACCCGGGTGAATCGAGCCATGTGACACGTCCCCGAACGCGACGCCGCGCCCTCCGAGCGCTCGGCACCGGTTTCGTCGCGGCCCTCGCCGGCTGTGCGGACGGCAGCGGTGACGGGAGTGGTGCGACGACGAGCACCGAGTCGACGCGAACGACCGCCCGCGGCACGGGCGCGGGCATCGACGAGCGCGAGACGACGGAGCCACCCGGCCAGCCCGCACTCGCGCCGGCGGGCACGTGGCCACAGCCCCGTTTCGACGCCGCGAACGCCGCCGCGAACCCCGATAGTGCGGGCCTCCGCGACGGCGAGCAGTACTGGCGACTCGACGCCGGGAACGCCGTCGTGCTCGCCGACGGGACGCTCTACAACACCTATCGGCGCGAGCAGGCCCACACCGACCTGACGCGGCGCGAGCCGGCGACGATGGCCGTCTCGTCGCGCACGTCGCTCGTCCAGTACGGCGTGAACGGCCCGCCGGTCGTCGCGGACGGGCGCGTCTACGTCTCGACCTTCATCGAGGTGTTCTGTCTCGCCGCCGACCGCGACGCGGTGCTGTGGCGCGGTCCGGAGATGGACGGGGTCGAGTGCCCGCCAGCCGTCGCGGACGGGATGGTGTACGTCAACAGCGCCGGCTTCGAGGACGTTCCCGCCCACCTCCGCGCGTTCGACGCCGCGGACGGCACGGAGCGCTGGCGCTACGACACCGCCGCGGAGACCAAGGGCACCCCCGCAGTCGCGGACGGGACGGTGTACGTCGCGGCGCGCGACGGTCTCCACGCCGTCGACGCCGCGAGCGGCGAGCGGGTCTTTCGCCAGTCCGCGGTCGCCGACCCGTGGTCGACGCCGGTCGCGGCGCACGGCGCGGTGTACGCGTTCGGCGGCGACGGGAACGATTCGCTCGTCGCGGTGGACGCCGCGAGCGGCGACGTCCGGTGGCGGACGGCGCTCTCGGGGATGGGGAACGCCCCGCCGGTCGCGGACGCGTCGCGTCTCTACGTCGGCACCGAGTCGGGGGTCGCGGCGCTCGACCCCGCAGACGGGTCGGTCGCCGCGCGCCTCGGCGGTAGTGGCACACCGGCGGCGCTCGCCGGCAACGTCGTCTACGCGGCCGACCGCGGGACGCTCCGCGCGCTCGACCGGGACGGCGGCGGCGAACTGTGGGCGCACGAGACGGAGCGGGTGCAGGTGACGGACGTAATCTCGCAGTCCATCTACAGCGTCACGCCCGTCGAGGGCGCGGTGTACGTCCACGCCGCGGACGGCTTCCACGGTTTCGGGCCGCCGCGCTAGACTCGGTGCCGCGCGTTCGGGCACCCGAAGACACTTGCTCGCGCCGCGTGCAGGCAGACGCGTGACACGCCCCCGAACGCGACGCCGCGCCCTTCAGGTGCTCGGCACCGGCCTCGCTGCGACGCTCGCCGGCTGTGGTGGGGGTGGCAGCCGAACGGACGCGGGTGTCTCGGCCGAGCCCCCCGGCTCGCCCGCTCTCGACGCCGCCGGGACGTGGCCGAGCCGTCGGTACGACGCCACGAACGCCGCCGTCGCGGACGGGACAGGTCTGCCCGATATCGAGACGTACTGGATACTCGACGCAGGCGACGTCCCCGTCGTCGCGGACGGCGCGCTCTACAACTGGCAGACAGACGCATCGCGGACGGCGCTCACACGGCGCGAGTCCGGAACGGCCGCAGCGGTCGAACGCGTTTCGCTCGGCGATGTCGACACGAACGGTCCCCCGACGGTCGCCGCCGGTGGCGTCTACGGAACGGATGCGGAGCGGGCGTACCGCGTCGACGTCGCGGGCGACGCGATCCGGTGGCGCGGCCCCGAGATGTCGGGAATCGAGGTGTCGCCGACAGTCGCCGACGGAGTCGTCTACGTTCGCACCGGCGGCGACGAGAACACCGACGCCCACCTCCGCGCACTCGACGCCGAGACGGGTGCAACGCGCTGGCGACACGGGACCAGGGGAGAAGCCAGCTCGCCGGTCGCCGTCGCCGACGATACGGTCTCCCTCACGGACCGCGACGGACTGCACGCGCTCGATACGCGGAACGGCGAGACGCGATGGCACCGTCCGCTCTCGGACGTTGGAGGGAGCACGCCGGTCGTGTCGAACGAAACGGTGTTCGTCGTCGACGACGCCGCCGGTCTCGTCGCGGTCGACGCCCGGACCGGCGAGGAACGGTGGCGAGCGCTCGGCGATACCGCCATCGCCGGCACGCCCGTCGTCGCGGACGACGCCGTGCACGTCGGTGGCGACCCCCTCGTCTCGCTCGACCCGTCGGACGGACGTGTCGCCACCGAGTTCGAGGCGGCGGGCCGTCCGGTGGGACGTCGCGGTGGCACGCTCTACGCCGTGGACCGGGACACGCTCCGGGCGTTCGACGTCGCGGATGGGCGCCAACGCTGGTGGTACGGAACGGGGTCAGCGAACGTCGGGGACACGGTCGTCCGCGGTATCGACGGCGTCACGCCCGTCGACGGTGCGGTGTACGTCTCCGCTGCCGACGGGCTCCACGGAATCGGTCGGCCGCAGAGCTAGAGATACGGGCCGAGGCCGAGCGCCGAGACGAGCGAGAGGCCGGAGGCGAGCGCGCCGACGAGATACCCCAGAATCGCGCCGCCGTTGAGGAGCGGGAGGCCGGCGTGCGCGCGGCCCTGCAGGACCATCCGGAGGAGGACGAGGAGGCCGAGGGTCGTGCCGACGACGGCGGTCGCGGCGGGGAGCGGCACGCCGGCGACGTGCGGGACGTCGGTGACGAAGAAGGCCGCGGAGGCGACCATCACGGTCGGCATCACGGCGTCGCCGAGCCCGATCATGATGCTGTCGCGGCCGTCCTCGCCGTGCGTCTCGGCCTCGCCCTCGTACTCATCGACGTCCGTCTCCGTCCCGGTCGATTCGTCGCCGTCGTCGTCGCTGTCGGTCCCGACCGCGTCCTCCTCGTCGCGTGCGGCGACCTCGGCGGCGCGCTCGCGGAAGGAGTAGCCGCGTACGGTGGGGTAGACGAGGAGGACGGGGACTTTGAGCTCGACGACGCCGGAGGCGAGCGTGAGCATGTGCTCGGTGCCGTAGACGCTGATGGCGTCGTAGACGGCGAGCGCGCCGAGGAGGACGATGGCAGGGAGGACGCCGAAGCTGATGCCGAAGAGCGCGCCCGCGCCCGCGCCCATCACGACGCCCGCGAGGTCGATCACCCACCACTCCGGGTAGACGTAGAGGGCGACGACGAGGACGCCCGCGGCGGCGTAGGGGAGGACGTTCACGCCGGCGACGGCCACGCCGGGGAGGACGCCCGCGACGTACGCGGTTATCATTGCGCCCGTGAGGACGATGAAGGCCCGGAGGACGCGTTTGCCGCCGTACTTCAGCGCGACGAGAATCGCGGCCGTGGCGACGAGCAGGACGCCGACGTAGAAGGCGCTGTTGAGCGGGTTCTGCGGGTCCTGCACGGTCTGATAGCCCGCCTGCTTGAACGGCTCGACGAGCGCGAGCGCGCCGAACTGGACGGCGAGGAAGGTGACGACGATGCCGCCGCAGGCGGCGAGCACGCCCTGTCGCTGAGTCATACCGGCGAAACCCGCCCGCGACCCTTCGCCCTTTCGCTCGCTACCGGACGTAGAGTTTCGCGCCGAGGAGCTCCGCGGGCGTCGCGTCGTCCGGCGTCACCGCGAGGTAGGGCTTCGAGACCGGCCCGAAGACGTCGACGACGCGCCCGACGTCCGCGAGTCGTTCGTCCACGACGTCCGCGCCGATGTCGGGGTGGTCGTCGCCGGGACAGCGGACGATGGCGAGCCCCTGCGCGCTCCGGACGACGTCGCCGGCACGCTTCATTCGCGGAGCGTGGCGACGTACGCGCCGACGGCCTGCAGGAGGTCGGACTTCCCGGCGTCGTCCGCGTCCTTCACGAGGACGCGCCCGGACTCCGTCCACCCCCGTCGGGGGTAGGCCTTCTCGCGTTCGATGACGGCGTCGTAGCCGACCTGC
The DNA here is from genome assembly GCF_014647115.1 of Halarchaeum rubridurum. GTDB lineage: Archaea > Halobacteriota > Halobacteria > Halobacteriales > Halobacteriaceae > Halarchaeum > Halarchaeum rubridurum. Next base: position 473,407 of record NZ_BMOO01000003.1, on the reverse strand, counting down.
CCGACGGCCTGCGCGATCTCGTCCACCGTCGGGTCGTCGACGGCGAGCGAGCGGGGGACGCGGCGGCCCTCACGACGCGAGAGGGTCGCGTCGAAGTACGCGGGCCAGATGACGTTCTCGACCATACCGGGACTAGTCGACGCCGTGGGTAAAACGTGTCGGAGGCGCGCGTCAGCGCCGCCGCAGCAGGCACGCGGCGAGCGCGACCGCCAGCGCCGCGACCGCCGGTCCGAGGCCGGGCGACGACCCCGAGGACGTGCTCGTCGCGCTCGTCGTCGCGTTCGCGGTGGTCGTCGTAGTCGTCGCGTTTGTGGCCGTCGTCGTCACGCTGTCGTTCTGCGACGCCGACGACGTGCTCGTGGTTGTCGTCTCGGTCGTCGTCGTCTCGCTTTCGGCGGCCGTCGCGTTCGTCGACCCGATGGCGAACGCGGAGAACCCGGGCGTCGTCGCCACGTACGCGCTCCCGTTCAGGTGCTCGGTCGGGAGCGGCCCCCACGACGCGTTGTGATAGCGATAGAGGGCGACGTCCGCCGGGTCGGTGCCGTTCGGGAGGTCGGCGGGCGCGACGCTAAATCGTAGGGTCGCGTTGTCGAGGTCGTCCGCGTCGACGCCGGAGACGTTCGCGCTGAAGTACCGCATCGGCGTGGCGTTCGGCGCGTCGAGCGCCGGGGTGGCGTTCGGTGCCGTCGCCGTCGGGTCGCTCGCGGTGAACGACAGTTCGCTCGCGTTCGTGCCGGCGCGCAGCGAGACGGTCGCGCCCGTGAGCGCCGTGACGGTCGCGTTCGTCGCCGCAGCCGTGGCGTTGGCCGTCGCGTTCGCCACCGTCGCGTTCGCCGTGCTGACGTTCGTCGCCGTCACGTTCGTCGTCACGTTCACGCTCGTGTTCGCGTTCGCCGCGCTGGCGTTCACGAGGTCGAAGGAGACGGCCCCCGTGGCGTTGCGGACGGTCGCGGTGACGCTCCCGTTCGAGCGGGTGATGGAGACGGGCGAAGCCGCGTTCGCCGCCCCGTCAGCGCTGCTCTCGTTCGCCGTCTCGTTCGTCGCCGCGTCATTCGTCGCCGCGTCGTCCTGGAGGTCCACCCAGTCGACGTCGTCGTCATCGTCGTCGTCGTGGTAGGTGCGACCCGTGTCGTGGACGGCCGCCCACGCGTCCGGGTGGACGGTCTCCGCGATCTCCTCGATGGCGTAGACGACGCGCGGCGCGGGCTGGCTGAGGTAGTTCGCGTTCACCGCGACGACGCGGTCCTCGCGGTAGGCTTCGGTCTGGTTGATCTCCTGGGTCTTCGGGAGGAGGTTCTGCGCCTCACCGTGCTCCGGCAGCGAGTACGTGGCGAGGAGCCACTCCGGCGACTGCTTCAGGATGAACCCCTCGCTGTACGGTTTGTAGCCCGTGATGCCCGCGTCGAGCGCGACGTTCCGCGCGCCGCCGAGGCGCATCACGTCCGAGACGAACGTCCCCGACCCGGCGGTGTAACTCCCCGCCATCGGGTAGAACATCGTCGGCGCGCTGTCGGCTCGGTCGCGGACCTCCTCGACCGTGTTGAGCCGGTCCTGCATCCAGCTCACCGTGTCCTCCGCGCCCGCGCAGTTCCCGACGAGGTGGCCGGTCAGCCGCGTCTTCGCGTAGATGTCCTCGATGCTCCCCGCGGCCTCGAACTTGTAGACGGTGATGCCCGCCTGCCGCAGTCGCTGGGCCGTCGTGTTGCTCTGGATGTTCGCCAGTAACACCATGTCGGGCGATTGCGCGACGATGGATTCGACGTCCGCCTTCCCGAAGTCTCCGGGGATGTCCGGCTTCGCGCTCGCGTTGTTCAGGTACGCGATGTAACTCGAGTGTTGGATGCCGACGACGCGGTCTTGCGCGCTAATTTCCCAGAGCGTCTGCGTCGCGCTCGGGCCGATGGCGACGATGCGCTCCGGTGCGCCCTCCACGCTGACGTTCGTCCCCGTCGCGTCCGTCGACGAGAACGGGTACGAACAGGTCGAGGGAACGGTCGAGTACGTGGTGTTGTTGGTCGTCGTTGTCTCGTTCGTCGTAGTGGTGTTGTCGGTCGTCGTTGTCTCGTTCGTCGTAGTGGTATTGTCGGTCGTCGCTGTCTCGTTCGTTGTGGTAGTGTTGTTAGTCGTCGCTGTCTCGTTCGTTGTGGTAGTGTTGTCAGTCGTCGCTGTCCCGTTCGTCGTAGTGGTGTTGTCGGTTGTCGCTGTCTCGTTCGTTGTGGTAGTGTTGTCAGTCGTCGCTGTCTCGTTCGTCGCAGTAGTGTTGTTCGTCGCGGCCGTCGGCACGTCGATGGTCGACGGCGCGTCGTCCCCGGTCGCGGCGAGCGCGCCGCCGGTCGGGCCGGCGAGCGCGGCGACGAGGACGAGCGCGACGAGGCACAGCTGTCGTTTCATGTCCTCCCGTCACCGCCTGTTCAATAAGTATTTACCTACTGCAAGTCGACTTGTCACCGATGCCACTGGGTCGGCTCCGCGTCGCCGCGTGGACGAGCGCCCTCGCCGTCCTGCTCGTCGCCGTCTGCGTCGCCGGGGCCGCGATGGGGACCATCGACATCCCGCCGCGGTTCGTCGTCGCCAGCGTCCTCAACGCGCTCGGCGTCTCCACCGGCGTCGCCGTCCCCGACCCGTACCCCTTCGTCGTCACGACCCTCCGGATGCCCCGCGTCGCCCTCGGCGCGGTGGTCGGCGCGGGCCTCGCCGGCGCGGGCACCGTGATGCAGGGCTTCTTCCGCAATCCGATGGCCGACCCCGCGATAATCGGCGTTTCCTCCGGGGCGGCCGCGGGCGCGGTGGTCGTCATCGCCGCCGGCGTCGTCCTCCCGCTCGGCCTCCCCTTCGCCGCCTTCTGCGGCGCGCTCCTCGCCGCCTTCGGCGTCTACGCCATCGCCACCGAGGGCGGCCGGACCCCCGTCGCCACCCTCCTCCTCGCCGGCGTCGCCGTCCAGACGTTCCTCGGCGCGGTCGTCAGCCTCCTCCTCGTCCGCACCGACGACCACAGCCTCCGCGAGGCCATCGTCTGGCTGATGGGCAGCCTCCGGAACACGCTGTGGAGCGAGGTCGCCGTCGCCCTCCCCGTCGTCCTCCTCGGGCTCGCCGTCCTGCTCGCGTACGCCCGCGACCTGAACGTCCTCCTGCTCTCCGAGGAGGACGCCCACGCGCTCGGAATCGAGGTCGAGCGCACCAAACGCATCCTCCTCGCCGTCTCCGCCGTCGTCACCGCGGCGTGCGTCGCGTTCGTCGGCATCGTCGGCTTCGTCGGCCTCGTCGTCCCCCACGTGATGCGCCTCCTCGTCGGCCCCGACCACCGCATCCTCCTCCCGACGAGCGCGCTCGCCGGCGGCGTCTTCCTCGTCGCCGTCGACACGACGACGCGCCTCGGCGCGACCAGCCTCCCCGTCGGCGTCGCCACCGCGTTCGTCGGCGCGCCCTTCTTCCTCTACCTCCTCCGCAAACGCGAGGTGCACGAGCTCTAGATGGACGCGCGCGACCTCACCGTCTCCCTCGGCGGCACCGAAATCCTCGACGGCGTCTCGCTCGCCGTCGAGTCCGGCGAGCTCGTCGGCCTCGTCGGCCCGAACGGCGCGGGCAAGACCACGCTCCTCCGGACGCTCGCCGGCTACCTCACCCCCGACTCGGGGTCGGTGCGCGTCGATGGCGACGACGTGCACGCGCTCGCCTCGAAGGCCGCGAGCCGCCGCGTCGCCGTCGTCCCCCAGTCGAGCGCGTTCTCCTTCGACTTCGCGGTCCGCGACGTCGTCGCCATGGGTCGTCACCCCTACCGCTCGCGGCTCCGGCCCGCCGACGACGCGGACGGTGCGACGCACGTCGAGGACGCGCTCGAACGCTGCGAGCTCACCGACCTCGCCGAGCGGCCGGTCACGGCGGTCAGCGGCGGCGAGCGCCGGCGCGTCCTCCTCGCCCGCGCGCTCGCGCAGGACACGCCCGTGACGCTCCTTGACGAACCCACCGCGGGCCTCGACGTCAACCACCAGGTCCGCACGCTCGACCTCGTGCGCGACCTCATCGACGAGGGGCGACGCGCCGTCGCCGCGATTCACGACCTCGCGCTGGCCGCGCGCTACTGCGACCGCCTCGTCGTCCTCTCCGGCGGGCGCGTCCACGCCGCCGGCCCCCCCGCGGAGGTGGTGACGCGCGACGCGCTCCGCGACGCCTTCGACGCGAGCGCGGCCGTCGGCACCGACCCCGTGACCGGCACGCCGTCGGTCACGCCCCTCACCCACCCCGGCGAACGGGACGCGCGCGTCCACGTCCTCGGCGCGGGCGACGCCGCCGTCGGCCTCCTCGACCCGCTCGTGGTCGCGGGCTACCGCGTCACCGTCGGCCCCGTCGTGGACGGCGGACTCGACCACGAGGCCGCGCGTCGCCTTGACCGTCCCGCGGTGACGACGCCGCCCTTCGGGTCCGTGAGCGACGAGGCGTTCGAGCGCGCCGCCGCGCGCGTCCGCGAGGCCGACGTCGTGGTCGTCCCCGAGGGCGCACGCGAGGTCGGCGCGAACGCGCGCCTCGCGGCGCTCGCGGACGCAACCGTCGTCGTGAGCGGCGACGACGCGGCGCTCCGGGAGGCCGTCGCGGACGCGCTTCGGGGGAGGGAGACGGGTGTGCGGACGCGGACCGAGTGAGCGGGACGGTGGTTCCGGGGCTCGCGGAGCGCCTGTTGTACCCGAGCGAGTGGATACGCCTTTGCCGCCGGCGACCGGAGAACGGGCCATGCAGCGACAGGCGTGGCGGGCGGCGCTCGTCGCGGTCGTGCTCCTCGCGGCGTGTGCGCCCGCGGGCGTCGGCGTCGCGGGTGCGGCGGGCGACGACGGCGTCATCACGCGGACGACGACGTTCTCGTTGACCCCGGAGACGCCCGGCGAGGTGGACGCGACGGTCGCCTACGACGTTCCGGACCCCGTCACCGGGCTGACCGTCTCGCTCCCCTCGGAGGGGACGGCCGTCACCGTCACCGATACCGACGGCTTCGCGGCGACGGCCGACGGCGGCTACCGGTGGGACGGCGAGACGGCGCGGCCGACGCTGACGCTCGCGGTGGACGCGAACCGGACGCGGACGAGGTTGGACGCCCGCGAGGCGAGCGCGGCGCGTTCAGCGACGGCGAGTGCGGCGAGCGCGAGTGACGCGGGCGCGACGACGGCCGAACCGCCGACCGTCGAACCGACGGCAGCCGACGGCGCGGACGCATCGAGCGCCGGCTACACGTTCGTCGATACGGGGTCGTGGGCGCTCGTCCCCGTCCCGCGCGTCGGGACGCAGTGGCGCTGGCGGGGCGGCGACGTGACGCTCGACCGGGAGACGCGCGTGGACGGCGCGGGCGTCGCCGGCGAGAACGTGGTGTACCTCGGCCCGAGCGAGACGTACGAGCGCCGCGCGGCCGGGCAGTCGCTCCGCCTCGTCGTCCCCGCGGCGGCGTCGCTCCGCGAGTCGCCCGGCGAAATCCTCGGCGCGCTCGTGTCGGCCTCGCGGACGCTCGCGGTCGGCGAGCGCGACCCGACCGTTCGGCTCTTCGCCGCGCCGACGGGCGTCCGCTGGGCGACGGAGGGCCTGGAGTACGGCGGGAGCGACGCGTGGGTGCGCGCCGACGCGCGCCTCGACGTCGCCGCGGACGTCTGGGTCCACGAGTACGTCCACACCCGCCAGGCGTTCGAGACGACGACCGGAACGCGGTGGCTGACCGAGGCGAGCGCCGAGTACTACGCCGCGTACCTCGCGCTTGCGGACGAGCGGATCGGCTACGACGCCTTCCGGTCGCACCTCGCGCGCGGGACGCGGGCGTCGGTCGCTGACGCGGTGCTCGCCGAGCCCTCGACGTGGGTCGCGTCCGCGGACTACCGGAAGGGCGCGCTCGTCGTCGGGGCGCTCGACCGGCGCATCCAGCTCGCCACGGACGGCACGCGGAGTTTCGCCGACGTCTTCGCGCGCCTGAACGACGCGGGGACGGTGACGGAGACCGACTTCCTCGACGCCGTCGCGTCGGTCGGCGGCGACGACGTCCGCGACGCCGCGGCGCGCTACACGCGGACCGAGGCGGTGCCCGAGACGTGGTCGGCGGCGGACTACCGGCGCGCCTTCGGGACGACGCCGTCGCGGATCACGTACGCGCTCGGGGACGACGGCTACGCGGTCGCGGGCCCGTGGCGGAACGCGACGGCCGGGTCGGTGCCGACGCTCGCGGTCGGCGAGACGCTGACGGTCCGAGCGACGGTGCGAAACGCCGGCGACCGGGCGGGCGCGTACGAGGTGGCGATTCGGCGGAACGCGAGCGGCGGGACCGGTGGGGACGCGAGCGGCGGAACGAGTGGCGGACCGTCAGCGGACGGGACGAACGACGACGCGTCGACCGACGGCGAAGTGCTCGACGCCGCGGGCGGCACGCTCGACCCGGGCGCGACGGCGTCCGTCTCGGTGTCCGCGGCGGCGCGCGACGCCGGCGACTACGTCGTCGAACTCGGTCCGCGGGCGGTACCGGTTCGCGTCGTGCGGCCCACAGAGCCCCGCGTGGTCGACGTCTCCGCGAACCGGACGCGGGCGGGGGCGGGCGAGCCCGTGGGCGTGCGCGCGACGGTCGAGAACCCGACGGCCGTGCCGGCGAACGCGACCTACGACGTGGCAATCGACGGCGAGCGGCGCACGACGTGGACGCCGCACCTCGTGGCGAACGAGACGCGGACGGCGACGTTCGTCGTGACGTTCCCCGACGCGGGGACGCACACCGTGACCGTCGCGGACCGGACCGTCTCCGTCGCGGTCGCGGCGGGCGACGGGACCGGGAGTGAGACGGGCGGTGTGGGTGACGGGACGGGCGGCGTCGGCGACGAACACGACGGTTCGGGTGCGGGGACGACCGGTGGTGCGCCCGGCTTCGGTCTCGGCGTCGCGCTGGCCGCGCTCTTGCTCGTGGGCGCGCGCCGCGTCCGCGGCCGGGGTCGTTAAGGAGCGAGGCCCGAAACGACCGCCGTGAGACGCGAGACCGGAATCGCGCTCGCCCTCTGTCTGCTCTGCGCGCTGGCCGGCTGCGCGACGGGCGGAACGGGCGGCGCGGGGACGACGGCGCTCGACCGGACGGCGAACGGCGCGACGACCACCGGGACCGCCGGCGCGGGCGCGAACGGGACGGTGGGCGTCGGTACCGACACGGGGTTCGCGGGGACGCTGAACGCCACCGTGGTCGACGTCGCGGACGGCGACACCGTCGACGTGCGCCTGGCGAACGGGAGCGAGGAGACGATTCGGCTGGTCGGCGTCGACACGCCCGAGGTCTGGGTCGAGAACACGCCCCGCGAGTTCCGCGGGCTGGCGAACACGTCCGCGAACCGCGACTGCCTCCGCGGGTGGGGGCACGAGGCGAGCGACTACACGGCTTCGCGCCTCTCCGGGGCGGACGTCACGCTCGCCTTCGACCCGAACACCGACCGTCGGGGCTACTACGGCCGCCTGCTCGCGTACGTCTACGTGAACGGGACGAACCACAACGCGGCGCTGATCGACCGCGGCCTCGCGCGGGTCTACGACGATAGCGACTTCTCGCGCAAGCCCGCGTTCCAGCGCGCGGAGGGCGCCGCCTACGAGAACCGGACCGGCCTCTGGACGTGCGCGACGGGCGCGACGGACGGCGGGACGAGCGGCACGGACGACAGCGCGGGTGGAACGGACGACGGCAGCACGAACGAGGGGTCTGCGGACGGGACGAGCGCGAGTGACGGCCCCATCGCCGTCGACGTCCACGCCGACGCCGCGGGGCGGGACGACGAGAACCTGAACGACGAGTACGTCGTCCTGCGGAACACGGGCGACGCGACGCTCGACCTCGGGGGCGCGCGGGTGAGCGACGCCGCAGACCACGTCTACACGTTCCCCGACGGCGTGACGCTCGCCCCGGGCGCGTCGCTCACGCTCCACACCGGCACGGGCACCGACGGTGGGGGCGACTACTACTGGGCCGCCGGGAGCGCCGTCTGGAACAACGGCGGCGACACCGTGACCGTCCGCGCCGCGAACGGGACGACGCTCGCCACGCACACGTACGAGTGACGGCACGGCCGGCGCGTCAGCGTGAGTGACGCTGCGGCCGCCGCGGGCGTCGCGTCGTCGCTGTCGCCACGAAAATGCCGTCGTCGCGCCCGCGAGAATACCGTCGTCGTGGACGCGCGCCGACCGCAGTAGATGAGTTTTGGGTGAGTCGATGGGGCACACACCCCACCGCTGCAAGTGTTCTCGGGTGCGGTGTGGGTGGGGGCGATGGTCGGTCGGGGATGGCCGGGGGGACACCACCGCTGCAAGTGTTTCGCGTATCGACGCGGGAGTGGGTGGGGGGGAGGGGTGAATGGGTGAGTAGGTTGGTAGGTGGTGGATAGGCGGGTAGGTGGGTAGGTGGATTGGTGAATGGAACCGGCGGGCACGGAGCGAGTCGCCCCCGGGGACACCACCGCTGCAAGTGTTTCGGCGTGAGAGTGGGGTGGGAGGGTAGCGGTGGGAGGGCCGACGGCGGTGACCGCGACGGCCGAGAACGGCGTCGTCCCATACCGTCGCCATAGGTGGTGAACAGCGGGGAATACGCCCCACCACACGACGGGATACCGCGGCCATCGCAGCGACGAACTAGCTCCCACACGCTCTTTCTCTCGCCTCTCGTCTCCCACCCCCATCTTTCTTCACTCCTCATCTCTCGCTTCCCTTCCTCGTCCCCCCTTTCTTCTCTCTCTTCTAGCTAGACGCTAGCTAGTAATAGTAGGAGTAATAATTGTACCTACCCCAAGAGCTATTCACACTAAAAGAGCTCCGCGCTCTCCGGGGGCGAACGATGGCTCGGCTTTCGACTCCTGATACGGGCCGTCTATCGGCCGCTCGGCGTCGTCGAGTGGGTCGGTATCGGCGGTCGAGGCGGCGTCGCCGGTCGCTCGTCACCGCGCGTCGAACCCGGCGTTAGGACGCGTCGATGAGTCCCTGCCGGACTGCGGCGGCCCGGAGACGGTCGGTGTCGAGGTTCCCCGTGATGGCGAGGCCATCGAGGGTCGTGACGACCGCGTCGAGGTCGACGCCGAGTTCGTACTCGTAGTACGCGCCGCCGCTGCGGCCCTCGTTGCGCTCGTGTCGTTCGAGGATACCGAGCATCACGAGGTCGGAGAGGTGCGCGTGGAGGCTCCGCATCGCCAGCGGGTCGTGGTCCGTGCTCGTCGCCACGTCCTCGTAGCGGTCGTAGATCGTCTGGCGGCGTACCGGCATCTCCTCGCCGAACACCGTCAGCGCCGTAATCGTGTAGAGGGTGAGGTGGTCGTGGCTCGTCAGGTCCTTCATCGACTCCTCGATCTGGCGTTTCTCCAGCCGCGCGCGGGCGTTGCGAACGTGGTGTTCGGTGACGCTCTCGTCGCCGTTCCGCCGCGCGAGGTCGCCCGCCTCGAAGAGGAGGTCGAGCGCCTGTCGCGCGCTCCCCCTGTCCTGGGCGGCGAGCGCCGAGCAGAGCGGGACGACGTCCTCGGAGAGCACGCCGTCCTCGAACGCGAGCGCGGAGCGCTTCTCGAGGATGTTCCGGAGTTCGTTCCCGTCGTACGGCGGAAAGTGAATCTCGCGCTCGCAGAGCGTGTCCTCTACTCTGGGGTCGAGTTGCTCGCGGAACTTGAAGTCGTTCGAGATGCCGATGATGCCGACTTTGGCGTCGTGGAGGTTCTCGTTCGAGCGTGCCCGCGGAATCTGGTAGAGGAGGCTGTCGTCGTCGCCGATGTAGTCGATCTCGTCGAGGACCACGAGTATCGTTCCCCCGACGTTCTCCAACTCCGCCCAAAGCATGTCGTAGACGGCGTCGCGGGGATAGCCGGTCGTCGAAATCTCCTCGCCCTCAGTGCGGAGCTCGTTCACGAGGTTGACGGCGACGCGGTAGGAGGAGGTGAGGTGTTCGCAGTTGAGGTAGACCGTCGTGACGTCGAGGTCGTCGTACTGCTCGGCGTCGCGTTCGAGGTGCGAGAGGAGGTACTTCGTGGCGACCGTCTTCCCGACGCCGGTCTTTCCGTAGAGGAAGATGTTCCGGGGCTGCTTGCCGTTTATGACCGGCTGGAAGTACGCCTTGTACTCCTCTAGCTCCTCGTCGCGCTCCTCGATCCGCTCGGGTTGGTAGTCATCGCGGAGCACGTCTTCGTCGTCGAAGATCGCGTGGGTCCGCTCGAACACCGTCATGCCCCGACGGAGTCACCCGGTCGGCTAAAACCCACCGATGCAACTGTTACAACTGTCGCGTCTGTTTCGTCCGTTCTGTCCACCCCCGACGTACCTCGTCCACTCCCGTCACCCTCTCCCGATACGTCCCGCTCTCCCCCATCCCCTTCTTTCGATGCGTCCCGTCCACTCCTATCCCCCCCACTCCCAACCCCCACCCATCGCGACGAAACACTTGCAGCGGTGGTGTGTGGGGGGCGACGCGTTCGGCACGCCGCGACGACGGCGTGGGACACGAGACTGTGCCGTGCTCGCGGGTGACGGCGTCTCTCCACGCGTTTCGCCCTCACACGCGTCGCCGCGTTCGCTCGCCCCCTCTCTTTCTCCAACGTTCCTCACCCTCACCCCCACTCTCCCCTCTTTTCTTCCTTCTCTCCCTCACCCCCACTCTCCCCTCTTTTCTTCCTTCTCTCCCTCACCCCCACTCTCCCCTCTTTTCTTCCTTCTCTCCCTCACCCCCACTCTCCCCTCCTTTCTTCCTTCTCTCCCTCGCCCCTGTCCCTCACGTCGAAACACTTGCGGCAGTGGTGTGTGGGGGCAACTCGGCCCCGCCGCGCACGCTCCCGCGGCCGGGTCACGCTCGCTCGCGTCTCACCGGTCGTTTCTTCGGCCCGGAGAACCCCGTCACTCTCCCGCGGGCCCGTCAGCCGGTTCTTCGGCGTCCTGTACCCAGACGGTCTTGCGGTTCACGAACTCGTGGATGCCCATCGCGCCGAGTTCGCGCCCGTAGCCCGAGTCACCGACCCCGCCGAACGGCAGGCGGGGGTCCGACTTCGTGAGTTCGTTCACGAACACCGTGCCGCTCTCGATTTCGCGGGCGACGCGCGTCCCACGCTCGCGGTCCGCCGTCCAGACCGACCCGCCGAGCCCGAGGTCGGTCTCGTTCGCGAGGTCGATTGCCTCGGCCTCGTCCGCGACCTCGAAGACCGGCGCGACCGGGCCGAAGACCTCCTCTTCGGCGACCGCCGAATCGCGCGGGACGTCCGTCAACACCGTCGGCGGGTAGAAGAACCCCTCTCGGTCGAGCGGTTCGCCGCCGAGTTCGACGTGTGCACCCGCCGCGACGCTCCGCTCCACCTGGTCGTGGAGGTCGTCCATGAGGTCCGCGCGGGCCTGCGGGCCGAGGTCGACGTCCGCCGTCGGGTCGCCGACGTCGAGGGCGTCCATCTCCGCGACGAACGCCTCGACGAACTCGTCGTAGACGTCGGTGTGGACGACGAAGCGCTTCGCGGCGATGCAGGACTGCCCCGAGTTGATAGTCCGGGCCCGCGCGCCCGTCGCGGCCGCGGCCTCCACGTCCGCGTCGTCGAGCACGACGAAGGGGTCGCTCCCGCCGAGTTCGAGCACCGTCTTCTTCAACTCCGCGCCCGCCGTCTCCGCGACGGCGCGACCCGCGCGCTCGCTCCCCGTGAGCGTCACGGCCTTCACGCGGTCGTCCTCGACCACGTCGTCCACGAGGTCCGAGCCGACGAGGAGCGTCTGGAAGACCCCCTCGGGGTAGCCGGCCTCGCGGAAGACCTCCTCGATGGCCGCGGCGCAGCCGGGGACGTTCGAGGCGTGCTTGAGGAGCCCGACGTTTCCCGAGGTGAGGTGGGGCGCGGCGAAGCGGAACACCTGCCAGAACGGGAAGTTCCACGGCATCACGGCCAGAATCGGCCCGAGTGGCTCGTACGCGACGAACGAGTCCACGCCCGGCTCCGTGCCGATGTGGTCGTCCTGGAGGTGTTCGCCCGCGTGCTCGGCGTAGTAGTCGCAGACCCACGCGCACTTCTCGACCTCCGAACGCGCCGCGGCCAGCGGCTTGCCCATCTCCTCGGTCATCAGCTCCGCGTACTCCGTCTCGTTCTCCCGGAGGACGTCGGCCGCGTTCGAGAGCAGGTTCTCGCGCTCCGCGAGCGGCACGTCTCGCCACGTCTCGAACGTCTCCGCGGCCGTTTCGAGGGCGGTTTCGACCTCGGCCTCGTCGTCCGCCTCGACCACTCCGAGCGCCTCCCCGGTCGCGGGATTCACGCGGTCCATATCGGCCGCAGGGTCGCCCGGCAGTTGTAGCTACGGGCGCCCGTCACGCTCGCCGCGACTCGGACCGACCACGCCACGGCCGTTCCCCGCTCACACGACCCATACCGGCGAGAAAGACGGCTTCCCCGTGTGGGATATGGGACACTCTGCGTAGCTTCGACCATGACACGACAGTCGCCCGCCAGCGAGGACGCACCGGACGCCGAGTTCCCCGCGGCCGTCGAGGCCATCCGCACCCGCCGCTCGGGGCACAACTTCGACCCCGATGGCGACGTGAGCGAGGAGACGCTGCGCGAAATCGTCCGCGACGCGACGTTCGCGCCCTCCGCCTTCAACCTCCAGCCGTGGGAGTTCGTCGCCGTCCGCGACGACGAGCGCCTCGACACCCTCGTCGACCTCGCCTTCGGCCAGGACCACCTCCGCGACGCCGGCACGGGCGTCGTCGTCGTCGGCCACACGGAGAGCGAGCGGAACGCCGAGCGCGTCTACACCGAGTGGGCCGAAGCCGGCCGCATCACCGAGGACGACGCAGCGGAGCGCATCGCGCAGGCGGAAGCCGACGACCCGGACCGCGAGTTCGCCATCCGGAACGCCAGCCTCGCCGCCGAGAACTTCCTCCTCTCCGCGCACGCCCGGGGGCTGAAGGCCACGCCGATGACCGGCTTCGACTTCGACGGCGTCGCCGACTTCCTCGACCTCCCCGACGACCAGATTCCCGTCGTCCTCATCGCCCTCGGCGAGAGCGGCGGCGACGAACCCGAGCGCCTCCCGCGGCGCTCCGTCGACGACGTCCTCCACATCGACGACTACTGAAACTCAGAACGTCGCGCGCCGGTCGTCCGCGCTCGCGTCGCCGGCGCGTGGCGCGTCACGCCCCTCGGTCACCGCGTCCCGCTCCTCGGACGCCACGTCCCGCGCTACCGCATCACGCGCTCCGACGTGCCCGTCGTTCGACTCCGCCGCCTCGATTGCCGCGAAAACGTGGTCGTGGAGGACGCCGACGTCGAACCCGACGCGCTCGTCCTCGCGGAGGGCGTACTCGCCCGCCGACTCCACGACCGGCTCGCCGTCCGTCCACCGCGCGATGGCGTGGTGGCCGACGAACGACGCCGTCGTCACGTCGACCCGGTCCGTCCCGAGTTCGACCGAGCGGACCGCGTCGTTCCGCAACGCCGCACGCGCGAGCGTGGCCGCTTCGTCACGTTTTCCCGAGCCGTGCAGCGCCGCGATCCGCTCCTCGACACTCATTACGCATCGGTCGCCCCCATCCGATATAGCGCTGTCTCCTCAGCACGTCGGGTCGAGGCCACGAAACGGACACGGCGACGAGCGGCGTCGCTCAGAAGCGTAGTGAAGTGAGGAGAGCCGGAGGAGGGATTTGAACCCTCGACCTATTCCTTACGAAGGAATCGCTCTGCCAGCTGAGCTACTCCGGCGCACGTCGCCCGCGTCGGGCGCTCGTACTCACTTCTCCGTAGCCGCATGGAAGGAATAAGGCTTGCGAATCGGGGGCGGTCGGCGGGGCACTCGCACGCCACGGCGTCGCACGCCGACGCGCCGTCGCGTCGCTCGCGGGTCGCCGTGCTCCCCGCTCGTACTGGACGCGGAACGTCACTTCGTTCAGTGCCGCGTGGTCTCACGGCTACGCCGTTCGAGTTGACGTGGTCCCTCTCGGGACCACGCGTGCTCGCGTCTCACGTCCGTTCGCGCTCGCTCGTTCGGCGACCGTTCCCTTCGGTCACCGTCGCCTGAGCCGCACGTCGAGACAGACGTTGTACTCGTGTGGCGCGTACGAGCGGACGGTGTGACGCGTCTCCACCGTCACGTCGTAGTCGGGTTCGGCCGCGGCGCGAATCGCGGCCTCGCCGGGTTCGTAGCGCGCGTCCTCGTGTTGGATGTCGTAGTAGTGGAGGAGGCACTCCTCGCCCGCGAGCGCGACGGCGGCGTCGAGGAACTCCTGTGCCGTGTGCGGGAGGTTCATCACGAGGCGCTCGGCCCACCCCGCGTAGTCGGCCGTGAGGTCGCGCACGTCGCCCGCGTGCGCGGTGACTCGGCCCGCGACGTCGTTGCGCGCGGCGTTCGCCCGGAGGTAGTCGATGGCCGTCTCGTTGATGTCGGCGGCGACCACTTCGGCACCCGCTTTCGCCATGGGAATCGCGTAGGGACCGACGCCCGCGAACATGTCGAAGGCGTGCTCGCCCGCCTCGACCTGCTGGACGACGCGGTGGCGTTCGGTGGCGAGGCGCGGCGAGAAGTACACCTCGGCGATGTCGAGGGCGAACTCGCAGCCGTATTCGCGGTGGACGGTCTCCGTGCTCTCCCCGACGAGGACGTCCCAGTCGCGGACGCGCGTCTCGCCTTTCACCTTCGAGGCGCGGTTGACGACGGTCTCGGCGCGGACGTTCGACTCGACGATGGCGTCCGCGATTCGCGCGGCGCGCGCCGGGTCGTCCTCGTCGAGGATGACGACGTCGCCGAGGCGCTCGTACGACGGCTCGAAGCCGAGCACGTCCGCGGGCGAGGTGGGGGTCTCGCGCTCGGGGACGTCGCGCTCGACGACCGCGAAGTCGTCCGGGACGGCGTCGGAGTCGACGACGGGGATGTAGAGCGCGCCGTCGTCGACGACGATGTCGTAGGACTCGTCGACGAGGTCGGCGTCGGCGAGGCGGCGGCGCGTCGCTTCGCCCTCCTCGGTCGGGACGCGGACGCAGGGCGCGTACATATGCGAGAGTGCGCGCCGGGCGGCCTTACGGCTGGCGTTCCCGCGGGCACGGGGGCTGGTCGGTGACCCCTCGCGTCCGACGTCCCGGCGCGTCGCCCACGCGGCGCAACGAAACCCGTATCCACGCCGCGACCCCACACCCGCGTATGCTCACGTTCGTCGGACTCGGCCTCTACGACGAGTCCTCCATCACCGTCGAGGGGCGGGACGCCATCGCCGACGCGGACGACGGCGCGGTCTTCGCGGAGTTCTACACGAGCCACCTCGTCGGCGCGGACGTCGCCGACATCGAGGCCTATCACGGCGTCGAGGTCGACGTGCGGGACCGCGCGGGTGTCGAGCAGGAGCCCGCCCCCATCTTCGACGCCGCCGAGTCCGGCGACGCCGTCTTCCTCACCGCGGGCGACACGATGATCTCGACGACGCACGTCGACCTGCGCCTCCGCGCCCACGAGCGCGGCATCGAGACGCGCGTGATACACGCCCCGACGGCCGAGTCCGCCGCGTCCAGCCTCACGGGCCTCCAGAACTACCGCTTCGGGAAGGCGACGACGCTCCCCTTCGAGTGGGCGCACGGCGCCGACGTCGTCCCCGGCTCGGTGACCGAGACCATCGAGGACAACCGCGCTCGGGGGTTGCACACGCTCTGCTACCTCGACATCAAGGTCGGGCGCGGCCCCGAGGGCGCGGACCCCGACTTCGAGGAGTACATGAGCGCGGACTACGCCGCCGGCCTGCTCGCGGAGGCCTGGGACCCCGACGCGCTCGGCGTCGTCGTCGCCCGCGCCGGCAGCCCGGACCCCACCGTCCGCGCGGACCGACTCGCCGCGCTCGCGGACGCCGACTTCGGCGACCCGCTCCACATGCTGATCGTCCCCGGCGACCTCCACCACGTCGAGGCCGAGGCCCTCCGCGGGCTCGCCGGCGCGCCCGCCGACCTCACGACGGCCGAGTGACGGGCGAGGGCGCGGGTCCGTGCGGGTCGGTTCGGCTCCCGGCACCCGGCCCGGATCACAATAAGTTGATAACACCGCCCGCGAAACTGTCACTCGATGCGGACACTCCACGCCCTGCAACGTGAGATGCTCGTGCTGGTCGTCGACTACGGCGACCCGTGCGGGCAGGACATCAAACGGGAACTGGAGGCGTACCACGACGCCGAGATTCGGAGCGAGCAGCTCTACCATCACCTCGACGCGCTCTGCGAGCGCGGCTTCGTCGAGAAACGCCACGCCGACGGCCGAACGAACGCCTACGTCGTCACCGAGGAAGGGAGCCGCTGGCTCGAACGCCAGCGCCACTGGGTCGCCGAACACGTCGGCCCCGCACCCCTCGACGAGGGGAGCTAACGGGGGCTCGCTCGCGCCTCTCGGTCGGCGACGGCCGCCGACCGCGCGTTCCCGTTCACCGACAGGTACCGAGAGCCGTTAGTCGTCCATCACGTCGGTGTCGGGGGTCACGACCTCGATCTCGTGACCGTCCTGGTCCTTCGTGAACGCGTAGTTCCAGTCGCAGGACTCGGGGTCCCGGTAGTCCTCGGCCTCGCGCTCCATCAGTTCGTCCCACGCGTCGCCGAGGTCGTCGGCGCGCACCGCGAGGTGGCCCCAGCCGTCGGCGTCCTCGTAGGTGCGCCCGTCGTAGTTGTAGGTGAGCTCGACGGTCATCGCGCGCTCGCTCGCCCCCGCGGGCTTCACGAAGTAGTTGGCGAACGAGTCGGACTCCCAGCGGCCGTCCGGTTCGTACTCGAACTTCCGCGTCCAGAAGCCAAGCGCCTCGTCGGCGTCCTCGACGCGGATCATCGTGTGGTCGAGGCTCCACTTCTGGCCGTGGTCGCGCTCGACGATCTCGACCTCGTGGCCGTCCGGGTCCGTCACGAAGGCGTAGGAGCCGCCGCAGGACTCGGGGTCCCGGTAGTCCTCGACGCCCTCGTCCATCAGCTCCTCGTAGGCCTCGAAGACGTCCTCGACGCGCACGGCGATGTGGCCCCACGCGTCGCCCATGTCGTACTCGCTCGTGTCGTGGTTGTACGTCAGTTCGAGGACGGCGTCCTCCTCGCCGCGGTCCTCGGGGCCGAGGTAGACGTTGGTGAACGTCTCGGCCTCCCAGCGGCCGTACTCGACGTAGTCGAGGTGGTTCTGGTACCACTCCAGCGACTCCTCGAGGTCGCCGACGCGCATCATCACGTGATCGAGCACGTAGTCACTCTCGCTCATGGTCGAGGCGTGGACCGCGGAGGCGTTAAGCGTACCGGCGTCGGCGGTTCAGGCCTCTGCCGGCCGGAGGTAGACGAGGCGTCGCAGGCCGTCCCGGTAGCAGAGCGCGGCGACACCCCAGCAGAGCAGGGGCGCGACGGGGAGCACGAGGAGGTCCGAGCGCGACCCCGCGAGGCCGAGGCCGTAGAGCAACTCCGCCCCGCCGCTCATCACGAGCAGGCCGGCGGTGACGCGGCGGTCCTCGCGGCCGAGCAGCCCGAGCGCGGCGCTCCCGAGCGCGCACGCGTAGAGGAACGCCCCGGTCGGCCACGCCTGTCGCCAGTAGGTGTCGATTATCGCCACCGCGAGATAGCGCGGAAGGTACGTGAAGCGCTCGCCGAGCGGGCCGAGGAGCGGTCCGAGGCCGTAGGCGAAGAAGGCCCCGTACTGCACGCCGGCGTCCCCGCTCCAGCGGATGACCGTCCACGGGAGCGCGCCGACGACGCAGAGGAGGAGGAGGCGACGGGCGGCGCGACGACGCGACATACGCGGGCTTCGCGCGCCCGCGACGAGGGTCTTTCGGTCGTTCGGCGGCGGCACACGGCACGCGTGTGCCGTCGCGGGCTTCCGGCCCCGGTCGCGTGGACGCCCTATCGGCGAACGATGAGCCGGAGGACGTCCTCGTCCTCGAGTTCGTGGTCGCGCCCGACCTGCTGGTCGTCGTGTTTCGCGGAGGGGCCGGTGACGCGCGCGAACCGGAATCGGTCGTCCATGTCGCCACCGAGCTTATCGAGGGCGTCGTCGACCGTCTCGCCGCGTCTGAGGATGAGCGGTTCGTCGTAATCGACGCCGCGACCCGGCTTGTCCATGTAGACCCGGATGAGGTCGAGTTCGGTCCAGAGGCGCTCCTTGAGGGCGTCGAGGCCCTTCTCCTCGTGTGCGCTGATGAAGACCGCGTCCTCGTCGGGGTCGATGTCGCGCTCTTCGAGGGCGGCCTTCACCGTGTCGACGTAGGAGGGCTCGATGAGGTCCGTCTTGTTGACGACGGCGAGCGAGGGGAGGTAGACGCGGTTGTCGAGGACGCCGTCGACGAGCTCGTCGACGTCCGGGTTCCCGCGAATCGTGACGTCCGCGTTCACGTATCCCTGCTCGCGGAGGACCTGTCGGACGGTGTCGTGGTCGAGGTCGAGGTCCCCGGAGGTGTTCACGTCGATGCCGCCCTTGATCTTCTTCGAGATGCGGACGTGGGGCGGTTCGGTGTCGAGGCGAATCTTGTTGTCGTAGAGTTCGTCGTAGAGCCGGTCGTACTGCTCGATTTCGAAGGCGGAGAGGACGAAGACGACGAGGTCGGTCGAGCGGATGACGGAGAGGACTTCGCGCCCGCCCCCGCGCCCGCCCGCGGCTCCCTCGATGAGCCCGGGGACGTCGAGAATCTGGATGTCCGCGCCGCGGTACTTGAGCATCCCGGGGTTGACGTCGAGCGTCGTGAACTCGTAGGCGCCGACCTCGCTGTCGGCGTTCGTGAGGGCGTTGACGAGCGTGGACTTGCCGACGGAGGGGAAGCCGACGAGCGCGACGGTCGCGTCGCCCTGCTGTTTGACGGAGTAGCCCCCGCCGCCACCGGAGCCGGCCTGCTGGGCCTCGAGCTTCTCCTTTTTGTCCGCGAGCTTCGCCTTCAGCCGGCCGATGTGCGCTTCCGTGGACTTGTTGTACGGAGTGTTGGCTATCTCCTCTTCGAGTTCCTCGATCTCCGCCTCCAGTCCCATTGGTCGAACGTGGGCCGTCTCGCCGGAAAGCACTTTCGTCCGGGCGTCGCGCGGGTCTCTCACTATCTTCGACACGTTTATTCGGCGGCTCGGGAGACACGACCGGTATGGGTGACCCGTCGCGCTACCGGGACAGCACGCAGATCGTCCTCCCGGTCGAGGTGCTCGACGGCCTCGATGCGTCCCTCGACGAGCGCTTCACCGTGACGCTGTTCGAGCGCGACGGCGTCGTGCGGATAATCGGGAGCCCGGTCGAGATTCGTGCGGTGAGCGACTACCTCGCGCGACAGGGCGTCAGTCTCCCGTGAGGGGGCGACGCACGGCCCGCGTGAGCGGCGACTTTCGAACGGTTTAAATCCGACGCGCGATTGCGTCCACGCATGGCTGATACCATCGAAGTGCTCGTCCCCGGCGGGCAGGCCAACCCCGGCCCGCCCCTCGGCCCGGAGCTCGGTCCCACGCCCGTCGACGTGCAGGCGGTCGTCCAGGAGATCAACGACCAGACCGCGGCCTTCGACGGCACGGAGGTCCCCGTCACCGTCGAGTACGAGGAGGACGGCTCCTTCTCCATCGACGTCGGTGTTCCGCCGACGGCGGAGCTCATCAAGGACGAGGCCGGCTTCGAGACCGGGTCCGGCGAGCCCCAGAACGACTTCGTCGCGGACCTCTCCATCGAGCAGCTGAAGTCCATCGCCGAGCAGAAGCAGTCCGACCTGCTCGCGTACGACACGAAGAACGCCGCGAAGGAAGTCGCGGGCACCTGCGTCTCGCTCGGTGTCACCATCGAGGGCGAGGACGCGCGCGGCTTCAAGGCCCGCGTCGACGACGGCGAGTTCGACGACGTGCTTGCCGAGGCGTAAGCCGAGGCAAGCATTAGTGAGGCGCGCGAGCGTCTCACGCAATCTCGCGGAAGCGTAAGCGACGTGAGGGATGGCGAATCTCCGATTCGCCCCCGTGCTTGCCGAGGCGTAAGCCGAGGCAAGCATTAGTGAGGCGCGCGAGCGTCTCACGCAATCTCGCGGAAGCGTAAGCGACGCGAGGGCGAGCGGGACGCGGCGTCCCGCTCACCTCTTCGCTCACGAGCGCGACGCGTTCGTGGGCACTTTTACTGTCGCATCACCCGGAGCCGAGGGTATCGCCGTCCGTCCCGTTCCGCGCGCTCCTTTCCGCCTGCCACCGCGTCGAGCGGCGCGGCTACCGCTCGGCGAAGTACCGACTCCAGTGGCGTTTATAGCCGGGGTTGAACGCGTGTCCGCACGCGGGGCAGGCGTCGTCGCAGTCGGCGTACTCGCGGACGGTGAGCGTCGCCCCGCAGGCCCCGCAGAGGACGGCGGGGTCGTCGAAGGCGTCGCGCGGGACGACCTCGTGGTCGTGGTCGGCGACGGCGTCGTGACAGGCGCGGCAGGGGTAGTACGTGTCGCAGCACGCGGCTCGGACGGCGACCACGTCGCGTGCGGTGTCGTAGTGCGCACAGCGGGTCTCGGGGTCGACGTCGAGGCCGCGGACGACCGTGTCGCCGACGGTGCGCTCCATCAGCGCTCGGCGGCGATGGCGTCGCGGAAGCGCTCGCGCTCGTCCGTGGTGAGGTCGCCGACGGTCGCGCGCGAGGTCGTGGTCGTGTGCGCCTCGACGCCGCGCATCGCCTCGCAGAGGTGGGTCGTCGAGAGCTCGACGGCGATGGCGTCGGGCCCGATGGCGTCGTCGAGACCCTCCGCGATGTCGCGCGTGAGGCGCTCCTGGACGGTGAGTTTGCGGGAGGCCCACTTGACGTAGCGCGCGAGCTTCGAGAGGCCGACGACCTCGCCGTCGGGCCGATAGGCGACGTGCGCGACGCCGTGGAAGGGGAGGAGGTGGTGTTCGCAGAGCGAGTAGACGGGGATGCCGGTCTTCACGACGAGGTCGTCCGTCTCGGTATCGAAGGTCCGCATCGTCGGGCGCTCGTCCTCGCGGTAGCCTCGCGTGAGTTCCTCGTAGGCGGCGGGGACGCGGCGCTCCCACGTCTCCACGAGGCCGTCGCGGCCGGGGTCCTCGCCGATGGCGTCGAGGAGGAGGCGGGTCGCGTGCGCGAGTTGCTCGCGGTCGACCGGCCCGTCGTCGTGCGTACCGTTGCCGTCCCAGCCGTCGTGGGTGCCGTCGCGCTCGTCGTCCGTGCCGTCGTGCTCGTCGTGAGTGGGCGTTCCGTCGGTCATGTCCGTGGCGTCCGCGTTGTGCCGCGTTCGTCCTTCGCCGGTGAGAAGCCGTCGATTCCGGCGCGAACGTGGCCGATTCAGTCCTCGGCGTAGAGCGAGTAGAGGATGACGGCGAAGCCGACGCCGGTGAACCCGCTCTCGACGACGAGCGCGAGCATCGGGTCGACGTGGAGGAGGGTGTCGACGAAGCCGGCGATGAGCGCGCCGACGGTGACGACGCCGAAGCCGAGCGCGAGCAGGCGGATGGAGCGCGAGTGGGTGCGTATCGACGCCTCGTAGGCGAAGTACGTTATCGCGCCGCCGAGGAGCAGCGTCACCGTCTTGAGGACCGTCACGAGGGTGGCGAGTCCGATTCCCATCGGGGTCACGTCTCCTTTTGCACCTCCGCCCAGATGTCCGCGAGGCGCTCGGACGGGCCACGCGCGGGACGCTCGACGTCGAGGTCGAGGTCGTGGTCGTCGTCGAACGCGATTTCGAGGGAGTCGAACGCCGTCCGATAGCGCGAGCGGTGTCGGCCGTCGGAGCGGACCTCCGTCTCCTCGTCGACGAGCGTCGCGTCGGTGAGCAGTTCGAGTTTCCTGTAGGTCGTCGAGAGTGGCACGTCGCACGCCTCCGAGAGTTCGTTCGCCGTCATTGGTTCTTCGAGCGCACGGAGGAAGGCACGACAGTCCGCGTCGTTGAGCGCATCCAGGACGCGCGCGAGGTCGAGGTCGTCGTCGGATGCACTCATGCTGTCCCCGTGCGGGTCGTCGGGCGGACGTACGCACCCGACCCTTAGGTATCGACCGGTTCGCGTCGCCGCGGTCGCAACCGTCTTGGCGCAGGCGGGTGCACGCCGCGGTATGGACGACCGGAACGGGGGAGGAGTGCGGTGAGCGCGCCGGAGGCGGCGGCCGCGAGCGTGGAGACGGATGCGGGTGCGGACGCGGGCGCGGACGCGAGCGACGCCGTCCGGGGTGACGATGAGCCCGGCGGCGGGACGAACGGGGTCGAGCAGCCGCGACGCGCGCTCGCCACCGTACTCGCCATCGTCTTCATCGACCTCCTCGGCTTCGGCATCATCGTCCCCATCCTCCCCTACTACGTCCGGAGCTTCGGGGTGAGCGACGTCTACATCGGCCTGCTCGCGGCGTCGTACTCGCTGTTGCAGTTCGTCTTCGCGCCGCTGCTCGGCCGCCTCAGCGACGAGCACGGCCGACGGCCGGTGTTGATGCTCTCGGTCGCGGGGAGCGCCATCGCGTGGACGCTGTTCGGCCTCGGCGCGGAGTTCGAGGCCCTCTTCGGCGTCGCCGGCGGCGTCGGTACGCTCTTCGTCGCGCGGATGGTCGCCGGCGCGATGGGCGGGAACGTCGCCACCGCGCAGGCGTACGTCGCGGACGTCACGACCCGCGAGAACCGCGCGGGCGCGCTCGGCCTCATCGGCGCGGCGTTCGGCCTCGGCTTCGTCTTCGGGCCGGCGCTCGGCGGCCTCCTCGCCAGCGACCCCGTCGTCGCCGCGGCCCGCGACGGCTTCCCCGCGTTCGTCCCCGCGACGCGCTTCAGCCTCCCGAGCTTCGCCGCCGCGGGCCTCGCCGTCCTCGCCTGCGCCGCCACGTACGCCTTCCTCCCGGAGCCGTCGCGCCACCGCACCGCGTCCGCGGAGCGAACCGGCGTCGTCGCCGGTTTCCTCGACGCCGCACGCTCGCCGACCCTCCGACCGTACGTCCTGACCTTCCTCCTCGTCTCCGTCGCCTTCTCGGGGATGCAGGTCGTCTTCGTCCCCTTCGCGGCCGACACCTTCGGCTACGGCGAGGCCGAGACGGCGCTCCTCCTCACGTACATCGGGGTGCTCGGCGTCGTGAATCAGGCGGTCGTCGTCGGCCGCCTCTCGCGGCGGTACCGCGACGACGCCCTCGCCGTCGTCGGCGCGCTCGCGCTCGTCGCCTCGCTCGCCGTCGTCCCGTTCACGCCCGCGCTCGGTGCCGCGCTCGTCCCGCCGTCGCTCCTCGCCGGCGCGCCCGCGTGGCTCACGCCCGCGCTCGTCGCCCTCCTCGTCGACCTCGCCCTCCTCTCCGTCGGCAACGGCCTGCTGAACGTCGCCCTCACGACGCTCGTCTCCGCCGCCGCGCCCGCCGACGAGCAGGGCGCGGCGTTCGGGGTCACGCAGAGCGCGGGGAGCCTCGGCCGGACCGTCGGGCCGCCCGCGATGACCGCCCTCTACGTCCTCGCGCCGTGGCCGCCGTTCGTCCTCGGTGCCGTCCTCGCCGTCGGCGTCGTCGCCGTCCTCGTCGGGACCGTCTACGGGCACTCGCGGGACGCGGGCGACGCGGCCGGGCCGGAGGGTTGAAACGTCGCGCGCGGGAACCACCCGTCACGATGCCCACCGCCGAAGTTGACCTCCCGAGCGACCTCGAAGTCGAGATCGACCGCCTCGTCGACGAGGGCGAGTTCCTCAACCGCAAGGAAGCCGTCGAGGAACTGCTCTCGACGGGGCTGAACGTCTACGACGTCACCTCGGGGAACGACGAGGAGGCCGAGATGGAGGAGTTCGAGGCGGAGATGCGCGAGACGAGCGAGCGCTCGCTCGGCGACGAGTACGAGTTCTAAAGAAAACAGCGAGAGTTCCACGGGTCACCCGACCCGTGGTCGTTTACGCGAGTCGATCCGCCATCGTCGGGAGGACGTCCGTGACGTCGGCCCGGCAGACCGCGAGCGCCGCGTCGTCGTGCGGCGTCGCTTCGTCGTTCACGATGCAGAGCGTGCCGTCCCGCGCCGCGATCTCGGGGAGCGTCGAGGCGGGTGCGACGGTGAGCGACGACCCCGCGACGAGGAAGGCGTCCGCCTCGCGGGCGAGCCGTCGCGCCTCGCTGAAGCAGTCGGGGAGGCGTTCGCCGAACAGTACCACGTCCGGCTTGAGGAGGCCGCCGCAGGCGCAGCGCGGTGGCTGATCGCCGTCATCGTCGCGGACGCGCTCGCGGACGTCACCCGTCGGGACCGTCTCGCCGCAGTCGACGCAGACGGAGCGCCGGGCGTTCCCGTGGATCTCGAGGAGGGTATCCGTCCCGGCGGCCGCGTGGAGGCCGTCGACGTTCTGCGTGATCACGGCGTCGAGGACGCCCGCGTCCTCCAGCGCGGCGAGGGCGTCGTGGGCGGCGTTCGGCGCGACGTCCGGCGGATACATCGCCTCGTGGAGGTCGACCCGATCGACCCAGAACCCGGCGGGGTCGCGCTCGAAGCGCTCGATACGGAAGTCCGCGGGGTCGTACGCGCCGTTCCAGACGCCGTTCTCGCCGCGGAACGACGGGATTCCGGACGCGGTGCTGACGCCCGCGCCGGTGAACGCGACCGCGGTGTCGGCGCAGGCGAGTGCGTCCGCCGTCGCCTCGACGGCCCGCGCGGCACTCATCGGTGCTCGGCGAGGAAGTCCTCGATGCGGTTGGTCGCCTCGCGGAGTTCGGGGAGCGAGCGCGCGTAGGAGACGCGGACGTGGCCCTCGCCGCCGTCGCCGAAGACGCGCCCGGGGACGACCGCGACCTCGGCCTCGCGGAGGAGTTCCTCCGCGAACGCCTCGTCGTCGCCGGGGACGGACGGGAAGACGTAGAAGGCCCCGCGGGCCTCGAAGCACTCCAGACCCATCTCGCGGAAGCGCGAGAGCACGAAGCGCCGCCGCCGGTCGTACTGCTCGCGCATGTCGACGACGGCGTCGTCACAGCTCTCCAGGGCTTCGAGCGCGGCGGCCTGCGCGGTCGTCGGCGCGGAGAGCATCGTGTACTGGTGGATGCGGTTCATCCCGTCGATGACCTCCGGGGGCCCCATCGCGTAGCCGAGGCGCAGCCCCGTCATCGCGTAGGCCTTCGAGAAGCCGTTGAAGACGACGGTGCGCTCGCGCATCCCGGGCTGGGTGGCGATGCTGTCGTGTTCTCCCTCGTAGGTGAGCGCGGCGTACACCTCGTCGGAGAGCACGAAGAGGTCGTGCTCGCGGGCGAACTCCGCGACCTCGGCGAGCCCCGAGGCGTCCATTACGGCGCCCGTCGGGTTGTTCGGGTAGCAGAGCACGAGGAGGTCGGCGCGTTCGGCGCCGGCGCGTTCGAGGGCGTCGTAGGTGAGGCGGAACTCGTCCTCGGCGCGCGTCGGGACGCGCAGGACCTCGCCGCCCGCGAAGGAGGCGTCCGGCCCGTAGGAGATGTAGGCGGGTTCGGCGACCGCGACGACGTCGCCGGGGTCGACGAGCGCGCGCATGGCGAGGTCCATCGCCTCGCTGACGCCCGTCGTGACGAGTATCTCCTCGTCCGCGCCGTACTCGTGGCCGTAGCGCGTCACGTGGGCCTCGATGGCCTCGCGGAGGTCGCGCCGCCCGCGGTTCGACGTGTAGGAGGTCTGCCCGCGCTCTAAGGCGTCGATGGCGGCCTTCCGGGCGGGCCACGGCGCGCTGAAGTCGGGTTCGCCGACGCCGAGCGAGACGACGTCATCCATCTCCTCTGCGATCTCGAAGAACCGCCGGATGCCCGACGGCGGCGTTCGCTCCGCGCGCTCGGAGAGGCGGCTCATGGGGAGTAGGAGAGCCGGTCGTCCGTCTCGCCGTCGTCGAACTCGATTCCGTCGTCCTTGTAGGTCTCCATGACGTAGTGCGTGACCGTCTGCGTGACTTCGGGGATCGGCGCGATCTCCTCGGAGACGAAGCGCGAGACGGCGTTCATCGTGTCCGCGCGCACCTCCAGGGCGAAGTCGTAGTCGCCGCTGACGAGCTGGAACGCCGTCACCTCGGGGAATTTGGCGATCCGCCGCGAGATGTCCTCGTAGCCCGTCTCGCGGTCGAGCTCGACGTTCAACTCGACCTTCGCCTCGACGATCCCGTCGTCGAGCGCCGCCCAGTCCACGACCGCGGTGTAGCCGCGCACGACGCCCGCGTTTTCGAGGGCCTCGACGTGGGCCTCGACGTCCTCCGGGGCGAGGTCGAGTTGTCGGGCGACGTCCTCCGCCGTGTACCGGGCGTCCTCGCACAGGAGGTCGAGGACGCGTCTGCGCTCGTCGTCCATACTCGCGTGCAGAACGCGTCCGGTCTTAGGGTTGTCCCTCCGCCCGCCGTCCGCCTCCACCATCCGTCCGCTGTCCACCATCCACCGTCCGCTGTCCACCATCCACCGTCCGCTGTCCACCATCCACCGTCCGCTGTCCACCATCCACCGTCCGCCTCCGCCCACCGCTCGCCGCTCCCGGTGACGGCCGCGACCACCGCCACCCGACGGCTTTTCGGCCTTCTCCGCGTAGGGTCGCACGATGATCGTCGTCCACGCGACCTTCCCGATAGACCCGTCCCGCCGCGAGGAAGCGCTCGACCTCGCCCGCGACGTCGTCGCGGCGTCCACCGAGGAACCCGGCGTCGTCGACTACCGCGCCGCGGTCGACGTCGAGGACGAGAACGTCCTCCGGTTCGTCGAGCGCTACGAGGACGCCGCGGCCGTCGAGGTCCACGAGGAGAGCGAGCACTTCCGGGCGTTCGCCGCCAGCCTCCCCGACGTCCTCGCGGGCGAACCCGAGGCGACACGCTTCGCGGTCGACTCCGCGACTGACGTCGAGTTCTGAGGGTCAGCGCAGACCCGGCGTCGGCGCCGGCCGGCGCTTGTGCGCGCTCGCTTCGTGTAGGTCGGCGAGGCGCGCGACCGTCTCCTCCGTCGCTTCGACCCGCGCCGCGGTCGCGTCGACGTCGAGCCCGTCGTCCACCAGACAGCGGAGGACGGGGTCGATGACCGAGTAGGGCGCGCCGAGTTCCTCGCGGTCCGTCTGGCCCGCCCAGAGCCCCGCGGTCGGCTCCTTCTCGACGAAGCGCGGGTCGAGGACGAGCGCCTCGGCGAGCGCGACGACCTCCGTCTTGTACAGGTCGCACAGCGGCGCGCGGTCGACGACGCCGTCGCCGCCCTTCGTGAAGTAGCCGAGCAGGTGCTCGGAGCGGTTGTCCGGGCCGAGCACGAGCAGGTCGCGGGCGTTCGCGGCGGCGTAGAGCCGGAGCATCCGGGCGCGGGCGCGGACGTTCCCCGCATCGCGCTCGTCGAGGGCGACGGCATCCCCGCGGACGGCCTCGACGTGGGCCTCGATGGACTCCTCGTCGTAGTCGACGCCGAGCGACTCGCAGAGGTCGCGGGCGTCGACCATGTTCTGCGGGTCGCTCGGCGCGCCGGGGAGGACGAGGCCGTGGACGCGCTCCGGGCCGACGGCGTCGACGGCGAGGCGCAGCCCCACGGCGGAGTCGAGGCCGCCGCTGACGCCGACGACGTAGCCGTTCGCGCCCGTGTCGGCGAGCCCGTCGCGGAGGAAAGCGGTGATGCGCTCGGCGGCGCGGTCGGGGTCGATGCGGCCCCGCGTCGCGTCGGCGGTGGGGTCGGTACCGTGACCGGTGTCGGTGGAAGCGCCGCGGTCGGAGTCTGCCACACCGACCCACGGCGCGGGGTGACCGTAGGCGTGGCGGCTCGCGCGCTCGCCGGGCACCCACGAGGCCTCCCTCCGCGTCGCCCAGCGCACGCTCCTCGACGCGGTGTTCGACGCGGACGCTAACGAGTACGGTAAGGGTCGTCTTCC
Source organism: Halarchaeum rubridurum (assembly GCF_014647115.1). GTDB lineage: Archaea > Halobacteriota > Halobacteria > Halobacteriales > Halobacteriaceae > Halarchaeum > Halarchaeum rubridurum. Next base: position 445,743 of record NZ_BMOO01000003.1, on the reverse strand, counting down.
CCGTTCGGTGTCTCCGTCCACGTGCGGTCGGCCACAAAGGGGGACCGTGGGACTCGGACGGCGGGCGGTCCGTCGCCCGACGACCGTTTCGTGTGGCTCGCTCGTTCGCGTGGTCCGCTATCCGTCGAGCGCGCGCTTCATCGTGACGTGCGGGATTCCGGCCTCGTCGAAGACGTCGCCGACGCGTTCGTAGCCGCGCGCGGCGTAGAAGTCCGCGGCGCTCGTCTGGGCGTCGAGCACCGCCCGGTCGTGGCCCGTCTCGCGCGCGTGGGCCTCGACCGCGTCCATCAGGCGCGCGCCCCACCCCTCGCCGCGGTGGGCGTCGCGGACGGCGACGCGCTCGATCTTCGCCGCGCCCGACTCGGCCGTCCGGTAGCGCGCGGTGCCGACGGCCGCGGGGTCGCCCTCGACGCGCGCGAGGAAGTGCGTCGCCTCGTCCTCGTGGTCGTCCACCTCGACCGACGCCGGAACGCCCTGTTCGTCGACGAAGACGGCGTACCGGACCGCGAGCGCCTCGCGGAATCCCGCCGCCGTCTCCACTACGTGGACGCCGTGCATATCCGACGGCAGGCGGTCGGGACGGAAGACCCTATCTGTCCCGCCGAACAGTTATGGCCGTTCGGCGACTCGTCTCGGCCAAGCGAATGACCGACGCCGACGGGACCGACGGGGCGCTGGGTCGCTGTCCGGAGTGCGGGGCCGACGTCCCCGCGAGCGCGGTGCTCATCGAGTACGAGGACGACGATGGCGAAGCCGCGTACGCCGCCTGCCCGTCCTGTGAGACCGTCGTGAAACCGCGCTCGTGACGCCCGGCGGGCCCGTCGGGACCGGACGGGGCCGTAACCCACAGCGGTTTTGCCGCGCCCCCCGAAGGACGAGTGGATGCGCACACGACTCAGGACGCTGTTCGTCGTCGCCCTCCTCGTCGCGTCGAGCGCGGCGACGGCGAGCGCGACGGCCGCGGGCGCGTCGGGCGTCGACCGGGTGAACGCGAACGCGAGCGCGGGCGTGAACACGACCCCGGCCTCGACCGCGAGCGCGGCTTCGACCGACGGCCCCGCGCCCGCGCAGACCGACGACGCGGGCGACGCGAACCGGTCCATCGGCTACGTCGACGGCTATCGGTACGACACCGCGATACGGGTCGATCAGTCCGACGGACTGAGCGACGCGGAGATTCACGCGTACGTCCGGCGGACGATGGCGCGCGTCGAGCGCCTCCGCGGGCACGACTTCGAGAAGCCGGTCCCCGTGAACGTCATGTCGCGCGCCGAATACCGCGCGAACACGTCGAGCGCGCCGACGAACGCGACGCACGCGCGGTGGAACCAGCAGGTGTGGGAGGCCGCCCTCATCGTCGGCTCCGACACGAACCTCTCCGCGGCGATGTCCTCGTACTACTCCGACAGCGTGCAGGGGTTCTACTCGCCGAGCGACGACGCCATCGAGATAATCGTCCCCTCGGGGAAGCGGGCGTACATCGACCGCGCGACGCTCGCCCACGAGTTGACCCACGCCCTCCAGGACCAGACCTACGACCTCGCCGAGTCGAAGTACGGCGGCGAGACACAGGACACCCAGCTCGCGACGAGCGGGCTCATCGAGGGTGAGGCCCGGTACGTCCAGAACCGGTACACGGAGCGCTGTACGAACGGGACGTGGCGCTGTGTCGCCACGCCCTCGACGGGCGACTCGTCGTCGTCGTCCGACTCTGGAGGATCGGCTGGCTCGTCGCCCCCCGTGAGCCTCCAGTACACGCTCTACTTCCCGTACGCGAGCGGACCCGGATACGTCCACGAGCTGCTCGAACGCGGCGGCTGGGACGCCGTCGACGCCGCGTGGCGGGACCCACCGACGACGACGACCGAGATCATCCACGGTGAAGCCCCCGCGGTGCGGGACGTGACCGTCGACCGCGACGCGGCGACGAACGGCTGGCGGACGTACGCGGGCGTCGGCGCGAACGGGACCGGGACGGACACGCTCGGCGAGGCCTCGATATTCATGGGTCTCTGGTGGCAGAGCGCGCGCTACGACGCGGGCGTCGTGCCGACGGACATCCGCGCGGACGACGGCTACCGGACGTTCCGCTACGCCGCGCCGGCCTCCGCGGGGTGGGCGGGCGATACGGTCCTCCCCTATCGGAACGGCGACGCCGACGGCTTCGTCTGGAAGAGCGCGTGGGAGACGGACGCCGACGCGGGCGACTTCGCGGACGGCTACGTCGCGGCGCTGAAGGCCCACGACGCGGCCCGGGAGAACGGGACGTGGGTCGTCCCCGAGGGCGACGGCTACCGGGGTGCGTACCGCGTCGTCCACACGGCTGAGACGGTGACGGTCGTACACGGGCCGGACGTCGCGGCGGTGAACGACATCCGGCCGTCGCTCGCGGACAGCGAGAGCACTGCAGGAACGTCCGGCGGGTCGTCGCCCGGGTTCGGCCTCCTCGCCGGCGCGTTCGCGCTCCTGGGCGCGCTCCTCGCCGTCGTCCGCCTGCGACGCCGGTAACGCCGCCCGCGCTCGTCCCCTCGCCTCGCGCGGTCTATCACCATCGTTGCGTACAGAGATAGTAATGTTTTTACAGTACGTATTACCACTCCACGATGGGACATGTCTGATAACAACACGCACTCGCGGCGACGGTTCCTCCAGGCGACGGGCGCGCTCGGCGCGGCCGCCGTCGCGGGCGGGGCCGAGAGCGTCAGCGCGCAGGAGATGCAGACGTACGGCGACGGTTCGCGCCCGGCACCGCCGGAGACGGACGTCGAGGCCATCCTCTCGGAGCTGAGCGTCGAGGAGAAAATCGGACAGATGATTCAGGCGAACGTCTCGACGGTCGACGCGAGCGAGGTCGCGTCGCTGTTCACGGACTACCACGTCGGCTCGCTCCTCACCGGCTCCGCCTACCCGCCGTCGCGCGACCCCGTCGAACTCGCGAAGGGCGTCAACGCCCTCCAGGAGTACGCGATCAACGAGGGCAACGGCGTGCCGTTCGTCTACGGCCTCGACACCGTCCACGGGAACGTCACCGTCGAGGGCTCGACGGCCTTCCCCCACAACGTCGGGATGGGCGCGACCCGCGACCCCGAACTGATGGCGGCCGCCGCGAAACACACCGGCGACTCCGCGGCCGCCGTCGGCGCACACTGGGGGTTCGCCCCGACGAGCGGAATCGCCCGCGACCCCCGCTGGGGACGGTTCTACGAGACGCTCTCCGAGGACCCGCACCTCGCGGGCGAACTCGGCGCGGCGGCCGTCCGCGGCCTCCAGGAGGGCGACGCCGACCACGGCGGCGTCGCGGCGAGCGTGAAGCACTTCGCGGCGTATAGCGAACCGCAGAACGGCGACGACCGCAGCCCGGCCCGCATCCCGGTGCGCGACCTCGTGGAGAACCACTTCGTCCCCCACCACATGGGCCTCCAGGAGGAACCCCTCACCGTGATGGTCAACAGCGGCTCGGTCAACGGCGTCCCCGCCCACGCCTCCTCGTGGCTCCTCACCGACGTCCTGCGCGACCGGATGGGTTTCGAGGGCCTCGCCGTCTCCGACTGGAACGACTTCCACCGAATGGTCGACATGCACGAGTACGCCCCCGACCTCCGAGCGGCCGTGAAAGCCGGCGTCAACGCCGGCGTCGACATGGCGATGCTCTCCGACATGGCGCACGTTGAGGAGTTCTACACGGCGCTCCTCGACCTCGTCGAGGCCGGCGAGGTACCCGAGTCGCGCATCGACGAGGCCGCCCGCCGCTCGCTCGAACTGAAGGCCGAACTCGGCCTCCTCGAGGACCCGTACGTCGACCCGACGCGCGCCCCGGACGTCGTCGGCGGCGCGAAGGACGCCGCCCGCGAGGCCGTCCGCGAATCCCTCACCCTCCTGAAGAACGAGGGCGACGCGCTCCCGCTCTCCCCGACGCAGAACGTCGTGCTCGCCGGGCCGAACGTCGACGACGTCCGGGCGCAGTGTGGCGGGTGGACCATCGGCTGGCAGGGCCTCCACGCGGACGACGCGAAGCCGTGGGCGACGACCATCGCGGAGGGCGTGCGCTCGCGCGCCGTCGGCGGCGTCGCCGTCCACGAGACCGGCTACACGTTCAACCGCTGGAGCGACGACGAGTGGTCGCTCGACGCCGGGACGAAGGCCGCCATCGTCGCGGACGCGAAGGCCGCCGACCGCGTCGTCCTCGTCCTCGGCGAGGGCCCGTACGCGGAGGGGTTCGGGAACACGGACGAGCTCGCGCTCCCCGCCGCCCAGCGCGAACTCGTGGACGCCGTCGCCGACCTCGACACGGAGGTCGTCGGTCTCCTCGTCGCCGGCCGGCCGCGCGGGACGAGCGAGACGCTCGCCAAACTCGACGCCTTCGCCATGGCGTACTACCCGGGAAGCGCCGGCGGTGCCGTCGCGGACGTCCTCTACGGCGACGCCGACCCCGGCGGCCGCCTCGCCTTCCGCTGGCCGGACGGCGTCGGGCAGGTCCCGAACTACTACAACCAGTACCACCCCGCGAAGGACAACGCGGACGCGCTCTTCGACTTCGGTGCGGGAGAGAGCTACACGGAGTTCGCGTTCTCCGACCTCACCGTCTCGCCGTCCACCGTGGCGAACGCCGCGCGCACGGGGACGGCGACCGCGAGCGTGACCGTGACGAACACCGGCGACCGGACGGGCACCGCGCTCGCCGAGGCCTACTACACGGAGGCGTACGGCTCCGTCCAGTATCCGCGCCGCAAGCGCCTCGGCTCCGAGAAGGTCGAACTCGCGCCCGGGCGCTCGCAGCGCGTGACCGTCGAGTTCCCGCTCGCCGCGCTCGCCGTCGTCCCCGGCGAGGTGCCGGGCGACGCCGACCCGGTCGTCGAGGCCGGCGACTTCACCGTCGAACTCGGTGGCGAGACGACGACGCTCACCGTCGACGAGACCGTCCCGCTCGACCCGACGCCCGGCGCGAGCCAGTGATCGGCGCGCGCTGACACCCGTGCTACCGGGCGTCGCGCAACCCTTATCGTCGCGTCCGGCGTAGTACCCTCTGTAATGGCACGCGGAACGGTTGACTTCTTCAACCAAACTGGCGGTTACGGATTCATCGAGACTGACGACGCGGACGAGGACGTCTTCTTCCACATGGAGGACGTCGGCGGCGCGGACCTCACGGAGGGCGAGGAGATAGAGTTCGACGTCGAGGAGGCCCAGAAGGGCCCGCGCGCGACGAACGTCACGCGCGTCTAATCCGGCACACACACGAGAACGCGTTTTTTCGAGACGCCGCACCCGACGAGCGGCGGCGACGTATCGCCCGGTTCTTCTTCGTCGAGCGCGTCCCCCGAGCCATGGCGATGGACTCACTGCCCGCTCGGCCGCTCACCATCGCGGAGGGGCGCGCGCTCCACCGCAGCGACGCCTTCCGGATGGTCGCGCCCGCGAGCGCGCACACCGCCCGCGGCGAAGACGAACGCCTCGTCTCCGCCCTCGTGCTCGTGCGCGACGGAATCGTGCAGGGCGTCGGCTACGACCTCGGCGCGGACGAGTGGACGGTCGTCTACAGCGAGTCGTTCGAGGAGGCCGACGACCCCGAGGAGCGCGCCGCCGCCGACGGCGTCGTCGCGGCCGCGGAGGAGCACGCCCAGGCCGCCAACGAAGCGCTGCGCGCGTGGGCGGGCCACGAGGACCGGGAGTTCGAGGCCGTCGAGGACTCCGCCGTCGAGGCCGAAGCCGGCGAGAGCGAACGCGCCCGCGCGCTCTTCGAGCGGTATCGCGCCGTGAGCGGCGAGGACGCGGACGCCGAGTAGCGTAGCTTTTTCCCGGCGGCGCTTGAGGGGCCGAACATGACGCGCTTCCTCGTCGCCACCGACTCCGTCCACACGACCGCGGCCGCCTGTGACTACCTCGGGCCCCGACTCGACGCCGACGACAGCGTCCGCGTCATCGGCGTCACCGAGGACGGCTCGCGCGACGCGGGCGACGCCGTCAACGTCGCCTCCGCCCGCCTCACGACCCCCACCGTCGAGACCGCGGTCCGCGACGGCGAGGCCGTCGACGAAATCCGCGAGGAGCTCGACCGCGGCGACGTCGACGAACTCGTCATCGGCGCGCATCAACCCGGCCCCGGCGCGGAGTACGGCCTCGGCCGGACCGCCGGCGCGCTCGTCGGTCACGTCGACATCCCTTGCGTCGTCCTCCCGCCCGTCGGCCTGGAGTAGTCGGCCGTCACGTCGCTTCGCTCTCCGCATCCGTCCTCACGGCTTCGCCGTTCGGTATTTCGACGCCTCCCTATCGGTCGGCGTCGCTCTCCGCATCCGTCCTCACGGCTTCGCCGTTCGGTATTTCGACGCCTCCCTATCGGTCGGCGTCGCTCTCCTCGTCCGAGAAGTCGAGCGCACACGAGTTGATACAGTAGCGCTCGCCGGTCTCCGTCGGGCCGTCCTGGAAGACGTGACCGAGGTGGCCCCTGCAGGTCGCACAGACGACCTCCGTGCGGACCATCCCGTGGCTCGTGTCCTCGCGGCGCTCGATGCTGCCCTCGATGGCGTCGTCGAAACTCGGCCACCCGGAGCCCTCGCCGTCGAACTTCGTGTCGGAGTCGAAGAGCGCGGCCCCACATCCCGCACAGCGGTAGACGCCGTCGTCGTCCTTGCCGATGAACGCGCCGCTGAACTTCGCCTCCGTCCCCTGCTCTCGAAGGACGCGGTACTCCTCGTCGTCGAGGCGCTCGCGCCACTCGTCCTCGCTCTCCGGCAGGCTCTCTTCGGTCTCGCTCATACCCACGAGAAGGGCCGCCGCGGCTTTAGGGGTGACGACGGCCGAGGGGGGCGTCTCACTCGCGGGCGCGTTCGCGCCAGCGCGGGACGGCGCGGCCGTAGAGGACGTGGCCGACGCCGGCGAGCACGAGGCCGGCGACGACGAGCGCGCCCGCGAGCGGTGTGGAGAGGGGCGCGGCGACGAAGCCGACGACGAGCACCGGGACGAGGGGGACGGCGACGCCGAACGTGAAGGCCGCGAACAGCACGGTGTCGAAGAGGAACTCGTTCGGCTGGAGGCCGGCGAGCGCGACCGTGAGGCCGAACAGGTAGGCCTGGAGGCCGACGCAGAGCGCGAGCCCCGCGAGGAAGTCGAGGGGGGTGGCCCCCTGCCAGAGCGCGGCGACGGCGTACCAGGCGACGCCGGTCGGGAGGCCGAGCACCGCGAAGGCGCGGCGCTTCGCGTCGAAGACCGCCGCGGTGTCGACGGGGAGCGTCGCGTAGGTCGTCGGGTCGTCGAACTGCGTGAGCCAGTTGTACGTCGTGAAGGCCGTCAGCCCGAGAACCGACCCGAAGGCGACGCCGGGGAGGACGCCGAGGCCGACGACGGACTCGGCGAGGGAGACGAGGAAGGCGCTCACGGCGACGAGGATGCCCGCGGAGAGGAGCACCTTCCAGTAGCCACCGGCGGAGTGCGAGACGTCCAGCATCGTCTTCACGAAGACCGGGTCGTCCCACGCGGGGACGCGGCGCTGCCACGCGCGATAGGCGTTGTCCGCGGTTCGCGCCGGTGGTTCGTGCTCGGGGTCGTAGGCGAACGCGGCGACGCAGAGGAGACACAGCGGGGGGAGGGCGGCCGCGACGGCGCTCGTGAACCCGGGCGCGACGAAGAGCGCGTACGGCGTCGCCGCGACGACCGGGAGGCCCGCGAGGGCCGCGGCGACGACGGCACCCGCCCCGAGCGCGGCGACGACCTTCCCGGGGCGGTCGCGGGTGGCGAGCGCGACGACCGCGACCGTCGCGCAGAGGCCGAGCGTGAACGTCCAGGCGAGCGTCAGCCAGAGGAGCGGGAGACGCGCGAGGGGGAGGAGCGGCGCGAACGCGGCGGCGAGCGGCAGGAGGAGGAGGACGGCGTAGTAGCCGACGTCCTTCAGGAGGAAGAGCCCGAGGAGTCGGCGCTGGCGCAGCGGGAGGGTGTGCGCGCTGAAGACGACGAGCGTCGTCTCGCCCAGCAGGCCGCGCATCGCGTCGCGCCCGACGAGCCCGACCGTCCCCGTCTGGAGCCCGAAGAGCGCGACGAGGACGTGCGCGCCCGCGACGACGGTCGCCGTCCCCGTGCCGGCCGTCCCGAGCGCCCACGCGGTCAGTCCGCCGACGAGCGCGACGAAGACGGGGAACGCGGCGAAGCGCCGCCCGCCGAACAGCCGGCTGTGCAGCCGCCACTCCTCGCGGACCATCGCCGCGAGCACCGCGCGGTCGGCGCTCATCGCCCCGCGCCGGTGTCCGGGCCGGGTCCAGCGTCGGTGCCCTCGGTATGCCCGGTGGCCCCGTCCGCGTCGGAACCCTCGCCCGCGTCGGAACCCTCGTCCGCACCAGTCTCCACACCGGCCCCTGCGCCGCCGCTCGCGTCGTCCAGCGCGTCGGTATCCGCGCCGACTTCGCGGAGGAAGACGTCGAGCAGGCGCTCCTCGCCCAGCCCGGCCGGGCGGCGCGTCGTCACTAGCTCGCCCTCGCGGACGATGCCGACGCGGTCGCAGAGGTCGGCGGCGACGTCGATGTCGTGCGTCGAGAGGAAGACCGTGTTCCCGTCGTCGCGGTAGTCGCGGAGGACGCGCTTCACCGTCTCCTGCACGATGGGGTCGAGGTTCGCCAGCGGCTCGTCGATGAAGACGAGGTCGGGGTCGTGGAGGAACGCCGCGGTGATCATCACCTTCTGCTGTTGGCCCCGCGAGAGGTCGGTGTTCATCGTGTCGAGTTTCGCGCCGTAGCCGAGCCGGTCGGCCCACGTCTCGACGCGCGCGTCCACCGTCTCGGCGTCGAGGTCGCGCACCGACCCGACGAAGTCGAAGTACTCGCGCGGCGTCATGAAACTCGGCGGGGACTCCTGCTCGGGGAGGACGCCGACGCGCTCGCGGACGCCGACCGGGTCATCAACGGGGTCGACGCCGAGGACGGACGCCGTGCCCGCGTCCGGGCGGAGTTGGCCCGTGAGAATCCGTATCGTCGTGCTCTTGCCCGCGCCGTTGGGCCCGAGGAGGCCGAACAGCTCGCCGGCGGGGACGTCGAGCGTCAGCCCCGCGAGCGCCGTGAGGTCGCCGTACGACTTGCGGAGCCCCTCCGTCGTTATCGCGTTCACGTCACCCGCGTCGCCCGCCGGTGCCAAATAGCCTCGCGTCGCGGGCGCGCGGAACGCGTCGCCGTGGGTCCTCGACGACGCGCGGCGGCGGCGACGCGCGCCGGTGTCCGCGGTGTGCCGATAGTCGCGGTGGGCACGCTTTTGTCCGCGCCGCGCCGACCACGACCCATGTCGCTCCCCGGTCCCGCCGCGTTCGCGCGCCGCTGTCTCGCGTCGCTGGCCCGCCGCCCCGCCGCGGCGCTCGCGCCGTACCTCAACGAGTCGTACCCCGAGCGCCCGACGCTGAGCGAGGAGGCGCTGACGATTGCCGCCGGCGCGGGCTCGTTCGTCGTCGTCGCCGCGACCACCGCCCTCGCGCTCGCGCTCAGCGCGGTCTACGCGCTCCTCTACGTCACGCTCCGGTCGCTCGGGCGCGCCGGCACTCGCCTCGCGTCGGGCGCGGCGGCGCGCCTCGGTCGCTGAGCGTCACCCGGCGTCCTCGACGGTGCCGTCGCCGACGGCGTCACGCGCGAGCGACGCCATCCCGCGGCGCAACCGCTCGGAGGTGGCCTGCCGGGAGACGCCGAGCGTCCCCGCGACGTCCGCTAGCGTCGCCTCGCGCGGGACCGCGAAGTAGCCGGCGTCCACGGCCGCCGCCAGCGTCTCGCGTTGCTTTCGTGTCAGCGTCTCGCGCCCCGCGTCCCGACTCGTCCCGAGGTAGCGGGTCGTGACGTCGATGCCGGCCGAGACGAGCGTCTCGCGGAACGTGACGAGCGCGTCCCGGTCCGGAAAGCGGAGGCGGAACACCGCGTGCTCGGCGGTCGCGCCGACGTCGAGGACGCACGCCCCGACGTCCAGCGCCGTCTCGTAGACCGACGGCGTCGACGGGTCGAGTCGGACCCGATAGAGCCGGCGGTCGTCGCCGTCACCGTCGCCGTCGCCACCGTCGAGGCAATCGACGCGAACGGCGTCGCCCGTCGACGCGAGCGCGTCCGCGAAGCGGTCGAGCGACCCGCCGCTCGCCCACACGAACAGCACGGGCCGGCTCGGGTCGTCGGCCATCGCCGCCTCGACCTCGACCGTCGTGTCGGGTGCGGCGGCCAGCGCCGTGACGAGCGAGAAGTCCGCACAGCGGAGGTGGAGGGTGGCGACGAGGGTCATCGTCGGCCGTAGACCGTCGACCGACAAGAACGCGCGGGTCGATGCCCGCCGTCCGTCTCAACCTTTTTTACCCGCCGCGCGCGAACCCGGTAGTGATGGACCCCGTGCGCGCCATGACGTACAACGTCCGCGTCGACACCCCGGAGGACGGCGAGGACGGCTGGCCCTACCGGCGCGACGCGGTCGCGGGGACGATACGCTACCACGACCCGGACGTCCTCGGGCTCCAGGAGCTCCTCGCGGGCCAACTCGCGGACGTCCGCGAGCGTCTCGGGCGCTATCGGTTCGTCGGGCGCTCGCGCGGTGCCGGCGAGGGCGTCGGCGAGTACGTCCCCGTGGGGTACGCCCACGAGCGCTTCGAGCTCGTCGATGAGGAGACGTTCTGGCTCTCCGAGACGCCGACCGTCGCCGGGAGCGTCGGCTGGGACGCCGCCCACCCGCGCGTCTGCACGCGGGCGCGCCTCCGAGAGCGCGCGAGCGGTGAGCAGTTCGTCGTCTTCTGCATCCACCTCGACCACGAGGGCCGGACGGCCCGCGAGCGCGGTGCCGAACTCGTCCGGGCGCGCGTCGCCGCGACCGACGTCCCGACGGTCGTCCTCGGCGACTTCAACTGCGAGGTCGGCGACCCCGCCCACGACGTCCTCACCGAGTCGCTGCGCGATTCGCGCGCCGCCGCGACCCACGACCACGGCCCGAACACGACGCGCAACGACTACCGGAGCCTCCACGCCGACTGGACGATAGACCACGTCCTCCTCAGCGACGGGTGGTCGGTCGACGCCCGCGCCGTCTGCAGCGACCAGTACGCGAACGGTCGCTACCCCTCCGACCACCTCCCGGTCGTCGTCGACCTCTCCTAAGCTATTCCCCGCCGGCGGCCGAAACGGGGCGCATGCAGGACTTCGATCTCGTCATCGTCGGCTCCGGCTCCGGACTGGACGTCGCCTCCGTCGCCGCCCGGCAGGGTCTCGACGTCGCCGTCGTCGAGGACGGCCCGCTCGGCGGCACCTGTCTCAACCGCGGCTGTGTCCCCTCGAAGATGCTCGTCCACCGCGCCGACGTGAAACGCGGCATCGACACCGCCGACGAGTTCGGCATCGACGCCACCGTCGAGGACGTCGACTTCTCGGGGATGGTACACGAGGTCGCCGACCACGTCGAGCGGGACAGCGAGGCGATTCGCCGCGGCGTCGAGGCCTCAGAGAACCACACGCTTTTCGACGACACCGGCCGCTTCGTCGACGAGCGCACCATCGCGGTCGGCGACGAGACGCTCCGCGGCGAGAAGGTCGTCGTCGCCGCCGGCACCCGCCCCGCGATTCCCGACGTCGAAGGCATCGAGGACGTCGACTACTGGACGAGTACGGAGGCCCTCCGCGCGGACGAACCGCCCGAGCGCCTCGTCATCGTCGGCGGCGGCTACGTCGCCGCGGAGCTCGCGCACTACTTCGGGACGTTCGGGAGCGACGTGACCATCGTCGGGCGCCGCGGCGCGCTCCTCCCCGGCGAGGACCCCGCGGTCGCCCGCCACTTCACCGAGCAATACGAACACCGTTTCGATGTCCGCACGGGCTACGAGGCGAGCGCGGTCCGCGAATCGGGCGGGGAGATCGAACTCGACGCCGAGGCCGTCGACGGCGACGACACCGTGCGCGTCCGGGGCGACCGGGTGCTCGTCGCGGCCGGCCGCGTCCCAAACACGGACCGCCTCGACGTCGCCGCGGGCGGAATCGAGACCACTGATGAGGGATACGTGGCGACGAACCGCTACCTGGAGACGAGCGCGGAGAACGTCTGGGCGCTCGGCGACGTCGTCGGGCGCTACCCCTACAAGCACGCCGCGAACCACGAGGCGAGCGCCGTCATCACGAACGCGCTCCGCGACGAGCGCGAGGCCGTCGACTACACCGCGATGCCCCACGCCGTCTTCGCCGACCCGCAGGTCGCCGCCGTCGGCTACACCGAGGCCGAACTCCGCGCCGAATCGCGCGACTACCGCGTCGGGGGCTACGAGTACGCCGACACCGCGATGGGGGCCGCGATGGGCGACCCGCCCGGCTTCGTCAAGGTCCTCGTCGCGCCCGACGGCGAAATACTCGGGACGCACGTCGTCGGCCCCCACGCCTCCCAGCTCGTCCACGAGGTCTGCGTGGCGATGCGCGCCGGAAGCGGCACCGTCGCCGACATCCGCGACACCATCCACGTCCACCCCGCGCTCAACGAGGTCGTCGCGCGCGCCTTCGGCGGGCGCTTCAGCGACCCCGACGAACGCCGATAGCGACGCGCCCCACCGCCCCCGCTCGCCCCGCTCGTCCCACTCGCCCGCGTGCTCACGCGCTCACTCCTCGGCGTCGTCCTCCGGCATCAGTAGGTCGTACACCTCGGAGACGACGAGGAGGAACGCTGGCACGATTACGAGTGTCACCGTTCCGAGCGGCGTCCCCGCGAACTGCGTCACGTAGCCGATCTTCGGGATGGTGAACCAGACCGTCCCGACGACGTTCGAGGCGGGGACGAGCGCGCTGTCCGCCTGCTCGTTCGCGTCCCCCTTCGTCTCGAAGTACAGCGTTCCGTCGCGCTCGACGACGTCGACGACGCGGTGCGTCACGCGCTCGACGCTCGCGAGCTGATGGCCCTCGGGCGGGTGGAAGGTGACGACGTCGCGCTCCTCGACGTCCGCCGGGTCGACGCCGTCCACGACGACGACGTCGCCGGCCTCGATGGCCGGGGACATGCTCGAGGAGAGGACGGTGTAGCTCCCCGTCGCGCCGACGACCTGTGGTGCGGCCGTCACGACGAACGGCGCGACGACCGCGACGAGGACGAGCAGTCCGACGAGGTTGCGAACGGTACGGCCATCGAGAGTTGTACGCTGTGTCATTGTGTCTCAGTCTCGTTGTGCGCCGCACCCGGGGCGTCACCGACCGAACTCGACGTCGACTCGGTTCGTGTCGTGTCCGTGGTCGTCGAAGTCGTCGAGGTCGTCGGCGACCCCGCCGATGTGGACGCACTGGTGGTCGGCGAGGATGTCGTGCTCGACGTTCTCGACGCGCTCGACGCGCTCGACGTGGTCGTCGTCGTCGAGCCGTCGTTTTCGGCGTCGGCCGGCGTCGGCTCGACCGTCGCGGACGAGGTGGCAGTCGTGGACGTCGCGTCGGTCGCCTTCGACGCCGTCGAGCCGTCGTTCGCCGAGCCGGACGGCGTCGCGTTCGTCGTCCCCGATTCCGCGCCGTTGCGCCCTGTCGTGGTAGCCGCCGTGTCCGGCCCGGTGGTCGTTTCGCCATCCGCGCTCGTGTTCGCTTCGTCGACCCCGTCGGCCCCGGCTGACGCGTTCGACTCGATGGTCGCCCCGTCACCGCTCGGAGCGGCCGACCCGTCGGCCGTGGCGTTCGCGTCCGCCGTCGAGTTCGGTGCGCGCGCGGACACGTTCGTGCCCGCTGCTGACGCGTTGCTCCGGTTCTCGAACGGTGCGGCACTGGCGTTCGCCGAGCCGTTTTCGGCGGACGGCACGGAGTCGGTGACGTTCCCCGCCGACGCGGTGTCGTTCCCGGGCGACGTCGTGGCGCTCTCGGTCGCCGCCTTCGTGCCGTTCGCGGCAGGCGCTGCGGTCGACTTCACGGTGGTCGCCGACTGCGAGGGCGCTCTCGTCCCCTCGCGTCTCTCGTCCGAGACGTACTCGTCGCGGACCGTGACGTTACGCAACTGTGCGTCGTGGACCGTCGCGTTCACGACCGTCGCGTTCACCAGCGTCGATCCTCTGACGTTCGCGTCGCTGACCCTGCTGTCCGCGACCGTACTCCCGTCGACAGAACCGTTCGAGAGGGTCGCGTTACGCAGCAGCGAGTCCTGTACGGAGGCCCGACAGACCGTCGATGCGTAGATGTTCGACTCGCCGACTGTCGCCTCACGGAGGGAGGAATCCTCGACGTTCGACTCCGCGCTGACGTGCGAGTCGTGCGTGCCAGCGTTCGAGCGATCGCACTTCTCGCGTTCTCCCTGCTGTGGTGACTCGACGGTGAGGTCGGTCGCTACGAAGTCCCGACCGGACGCCCAGACGCCGCGGACGGCGAACCGGCCGTTCGCGCCCGTGGTCTTCTTCACGTCGTTCCAGTCGAACCAGACGACGTAGTCGTCGCCGCACGAACCGAATTTGGTGGGGTTCGCGCCGTCGACGAGCGAGACCGACTCGATTTGGTCCGCTCGTTCGAGTCCCCGGAGCGTCACGCGGACGTGCGGCTTCCCGTTGTCACTTCGCACCTCACAGACATCCCCGCTCGACGCGTGAGAACGCGTCGCGTTCGCGTTCGAGACTTCGACGGTGAAGTCCGCCGCGGCCTGCACCCCCAGCTCCGCCGACTCAGTGTCGCTGAGTAGGGTATGTGTCCCCGCAGCGCCGGTGGCCGCACAGACGAGCGCAGTGAGTGCAAGCACCACCGCCGCCCGCTTACGCGACGACACCGTCCCCCTCCCCCATGTGTGAGTGTGCGGACATTACTGGTATTAGCTCTTTTCCTCGGTTCCACTCGTATACGATGCGAGTAAAACCGCGCTCGTGCTCGACGCCGCGTCCGTCCCCGACGGCTCCCCCAGTCGGTACTCGTAGCGCACCCGCGCGGCGTCGCTCTGCACCACGTTTCCGGTCGTCGTCGGGAGTCGCCACTGGAACACGAGCGTCGCGTTCTCCCCGGGCGCGAGCGTCCGCGTCGTGCGCAACCGCGACGGCGTGGCCGCGCTCGCGTCGGTGAACCCCGATGCACTCCCGACGAGGTACGTCGTCTCGTTCTCCCCTCCGACGATAGCGACGCGAATGCGCAGGTGCTCGCGGAGCTCGCCCGCCCGTGGCGTATCGTCGCCCGCCGCGCGCTCCGGCTCTATCAGGCCGTTCTCCGCGTCCGTCCAGTTCGACGCCGTCACGTGCAGCCGACCGGGCGCGTCCCCCGCGTTCCGCAGCGTCACGTGCTCGACGTCGCTCGCGCCCGGGACGGGTGCACTCGCGCCGAAGACGGTCGGGTCCGGGTCGTTCCCGACGAGGACCAACCGCGGTCGCTCGTCCCCGTCCGCGCCGTCCGCGCCGTCACCCGACGGCCCCGCGGACGGTGCGGTCGCCGGGACGGGTGGTGCGCCCGTGTTCGTCACCGGGAGCGTGTACGCCCGCGTCCGCATCGCCGACCCGACGCGCTCGCCGTCGGCGTACAGCCGCACCGCGACCGACACCGCCCCCCGACGCTCGACCGTCGTCCCGGCCGCCGGGTTGTCGAACGCGCTCGCGTCCGCCACCGCGACCGCACCGAACGCCGTCCCGAGGTCGAGCGACGTGCCCGACGGGCGAGCGGTCCGACTCGTCGCCGTGCGCCACCCCGCGGGCGTCCACGTCCGGACCGTCACGACCGCGCGGTCCACCGACCCGTTCCACGCGACCGCCCCCGAGAGCGGCACCGAGACGTTCCGGACTGTGCCGTTCGCGTTCGCTACCGCCCCCGGCGACCCGAGGTCGAGCGACAGCGACGCCGCTCGCGGGTTCGGTGCCGCGGCCATCGCCGTCGCCCCGGACGCCGCGGGTGTCGACGGCGCACCCGACGCCGCGGCCGGGTCGGGACCGACCGACGGCGACCCGAGTGGCGCGACGAACCCCGCTCCCGCGCCGACGACGACCGCCCCGACCACGAGGAGCAACGCGAGGCGTCGCCGGTCGAGGTCGGGGCGGTCGGTGCCCGTCACGCGTCCCTCCGGTCGGGTGTGACTCGGTGTCGGTCCATGGGCGGATGACCCACCGGCGGAGTCGAACCGCCGTGCTCCGAGTGGGCCGAGTGGTCGTGTGACTGTACTAGAGGACGTCTTGGTCGGGTTCCTGCGCGAGCGCGAAGTGGATCGTCACGTCGAGCGTGTCGCCCTGGAAGTCGTTGTTCGGGTGGGTGAGGTCGTGCTCGGCGTCGTCGAGCCACTTCAGGCCGATGTCGAGCGTCCGCGTCCCGTCCGGCTCCGGCGGCGGGTTGAGGTCGTCGAGCTCGTCGGCGTTCGTGCCGTCGACGAGGTCGGCGAGCGTCGCCATCTCGGGGCCATCAGCACCGGCGTCCAGTCCGTCTACGTCGAGGGTATCGTACGGCCCGCTACCGTCCTTTGGGTAATCGAACTGTCCGACACCGAACTGACCGGCCATCCCGGTCGCGCCGTCCTGCGTGTCGCCGCCGTCCGTACCGCCGTACGACCCCTCCGTCGGTGAGACGGAGAAGCCGAGTTCGACGTGGTCGGCCGCGATGCTCCCGGCGTTCTTCAGTTCGACACTCCCGTTCATCGTGTCGCCCGGCTTTGCGTTCTCGACGGTGAACGTCCCGCTGACGCCGTCACCGAAGCCGTCGCCGCTGTCGCCGTCGCGGACGACGAGGTCCATCGTCCCCATGTCGATCTCGTTCCCCGTGCTCGCCTCGCTGTCGCTGAACAGCGCGAACGTCCCCGCACCGCTGGCCGCACCGGCTGCACCGATAGTGCCGAGCCCCGCGAGGAGCTTGCGTCGCGTGAGGCGAACCCGAGACGACTGTTCGTCTGACATTGGGGGTGCTCCTTAGAGGACGTCCTGGCCGGCCTGTTGGGCGAGCCCGAAGGCGAACGAGAGGTCGATGCCCTCTCCTTGGTAGGCGTTACCGACCTCGGGGTCGAGACGCAGGGTGAACGCGAAGTCCGTCCCGTCGCCGGGTGCCGCGAGGCTGTCGACGACCGTGTTCGAGAGGTCGGTGAGCGTCGCGGGCGTGCTCGGGAGGGCGTGCGTCTCCGAGCCGACCTGCAGGTCACCGTAGTAGAGGTCCGGCCGGACGTCGACGCTCCCGTTCGTGTTCGCGGCTCCGACGCCGACGAGGAGGACGGTCGCGTCGCCGTACTCCGGGCGCGGACTGTCGCCGAGCGACGACGTCGACCCGGTCGCCATATCGACTTCGCCCCAGTTGTTCGCGTTCGAGGCGAGGTCGCCTTCGGCGAGGTCCGAGGAGACGTCGCGAGTCGTCCATCCCGTGCTCGTCGTGTCCTCCGGGTCGCCACGGTGCTGATAGAGGAAGCGGACGGACCCGTCCGTGTCCTCGACGACGATTTTCACCTCGTCGGGGGCTTTCACGGTGTTCTCCGTCGTCGCGTAGTAGTCGTACGAGAACGTCCCGTTGTTGAGGTCGTCGAGCGTGAGCGCCTGCTCCGAGACGTCGACCATCGAGTGTGCGTATTTGCCGGTGTTCGCCTCGGAGGAGATGTGCAGGATGTCCCCGCTCGGGGCGCTGTCCGACTCCGGTGCCTCCGAGGCGGTCACGGTCTCGAAGGCGATGTCCGCCCCGCTGCCGAAATCGTACGTGTACGCACCCGGGAGCTGGACGGTCGGGACCATATTGGCCACGCCCCCGGTCCCGTACGAGAGCTCGTCCACGTAGAGGTGGTCGACGACGTCGCTCGCGGACTTGTCCGACGACCCGGAGCCGTCCGGCTTACTCGTGTCGCCGTCGCTGTTGCTGATCGAGGCCACGCCGATTTCGAGGTGGTCGGCCGTGAGCGACCCACCGTTCGTCAGGGTGACCGAGCCGCTGGTTGACTTGCCCGGCGCGAGTGCCGTCACCGACGCGTCCATCGTCGTCGTCGGGTCGGTGAGATCGAGCGTCCCGGACTGCACCGTGTTGTTCGTGCTACTCTCCTGGTCGCTGAACAGCGCGAACGTCCCCGCGCCCGAGGCCGCGCCGGCCGCGCCGAGCGTGACGAGGCCGCCGAGGACCTTCCGCCGCGAGAGGTTGATCTTCTCGTCGCTCATTACGCCTGGGTCACCGTGAAGTTGAACGTCGCGTCGACGCCGTCGTTCTGGTAGCCGTTGCCCGCGCTCTCCTGCATCGTGAGCGTGACGTTGAAGTCCTTCTCCTCGGTCGCGTCAAGCGCGCCGACGTCGACCTCGGACTGCGAGAGGTCGTAGAGCGTCTTCGTGCCGTCGCCGTCAGTGTCGCTGACGTTCTCCATAATCGGCGAGCCACCGTACGTGAGCTCGGTGACGTCGAGTACCTTCGCGGTCTCGGTGGCGTTCATGTCCGTCGTGTTGTCCGTCGACTCGTCGTTGTCGCTCTCCGCGTACGTGACGTTCAGCGCGACGGTGCCGTCGAGGCTCCCGGTGTTCGAGAGCGTCACGTC
The DNA here is from genome assembly GCF_014647115.1 of Halarchaeum rubridurum. Taxonomy (GTDB): domain Archaea; phylum Halobacteriota; class Halobacteria; order Halobacteriales; family Halobacteriaceae; genus Halarchaeum; species Halarchaeum rubridurum. The sequence continues at coordinate 427,371 of NZ_BMOO01000003.1, read as the reverse complement.
CCCGCCGGTCGAGGCGCCCGGCTTCAGGTTCATGTTGTCGCCGTCGGCGACGAAGCTGGCTGACTCGCCCATCGAGAGGTCGAGCGTCCCGGCCTGAATCGTGTTGTTCGCACTCTGCTCCTGATCGCTGAAGAGCGCCATCGTCCCCGCGCCCGCACCGGCGGCGACGAGGCCGACGGCGACGACCGCGACGAGGACGGACCGACGCGTGAGTTGGATGTCTGCCATGGTGTGTGCCCGACGAGTTGCCCCGCCGACGTCGACACCACGAGACTACACCCCCCTATGTATGCGCCGCCCGACGGTTCGTCCGGCCGGCCGTACGAACCGGTATGCGGACGTTTCGACGGCGGTATGGCGACCGTACGCGCCGCGAGAGTGACCCACCAGTTGCCGGTCCAAATAGTTTCAGGCAGCTATACAGTCAATTTATACGATACCATTATGTTAGGATGCTGCAATTCTCCCCCCGTCGGGGGGAGGACGAGACGTGTCACAAGCGAGGACAACACAGACTACGGACGAATCGACGGTATCGCGCGAGGAAGTCTTCGACCTACTGAGCAACAGCCGGCGGCGGCACACGCTCCACTATCTGCGCCGCGAGGAGCGCCCGGTCGAGCTCCGCGAACTCTCCGAACAGCTCTCCGCGTGGGAGAACGACGTCGCGCCGGGGGCGGTGACGCACAAACAGCGAAAACGCGTCTACACGGCGCTCCGTCAGACCCACCTGCCGCGTCTGGACGACGCGGACGTGATCGAGTACGACGCGAACCGCGGCGTCGTCGAACCCGGGAACCTCGAAGACGTCGAACTCTACCTCGACGTCGTCCCGGAGAACGAGATCAAGCGCAGCGAGTACTACCTCGGGCTCAGCGCCGTCGCCGCGGCGCTGCTCACGGTCGCGTGGCTGGAGGTCGTCCCGTTCGACGCGTTCCCGATGGGCACGTGGACGGCACTCATCGTCGCCGCGTTCGCGCTCTCCGCGGCCACCGACGTCTACTACGACCGCGTGCGACGGCTCGGCCACGACGGCCCGCCACGCGACATCGAGGGAAGTGACTGAGCACTGCGTAGTTTCTTGAGGGAGGGGGGTGACGCCCACGTATGGGCGTCGGCTCTCTCCTGCCGTTTCCGCGCGAGTTCGCCGACGTTGAGGAGTTCTACTGGCTCTGGATTCTCGCCACCACCGCGTACGGCGTCGGGGACACGCTCACGACGCTGACGCTCCATCGGTACGCACCCGCCGTCGTCGAGGGGAACCCCATCGTCGCCGCGGTCCTCGCACGCTTCGGGTTCGCGGGGCTCGCCGCGTGGAAGATCGCGGTCATCTGTCTCTGTCTCGCCGTGAGCGTCCGCGCGGCGCGTCAGTGGGAGGACCGATTCAGCTACTACTTCCCGCCGGTCGTGCTGACGCTCGTCGGGAGCTTCTTCACCGTCTACAACCTTCGCCTCCTCCTCGGCTGAGGTGCGGGGACCGATCGACGCGCCGCCTCAGACGTCCGCGGGCGTGTCGAAGTCGTGGTAGTGTTCGCCCTTCTCCTTCGTGAGGATGTTGAGCGCGGCGGCGGCGCCGTCGCCCGCCGAGATGACGGCCTGCCACTCCTCGGCGCGCACCATCGCGCCCGTGGCGTACGCGTCCGCGACGCTCGTCTCCATCGTCACGTCGACGTCCACGACGTCCTCGTCCGTGAACGCACATCCCAACTCCTCGGCGAGGTCGCGGTTCGCCCCGGTCGCCAACACGAGGTAGGCCGCGGTGTGGTCCTCGCCGTCCGCGGTGACGACGAAGCCGTCGGCGTCCTGCTCGATGGCCGTGACCTCGGTCTCCTCGTGGAGCGTGACACCGTGGTCGGCGGTCGCCTGCTCGCGCGCCCGATCGAGGAAGACGTCGCCGTCCATCGAGCGGATGCCGAGATAGTTGAACAGGTGGGCCTTGTGCATCCACGTCTTGTCCGTGTCGAACGCGACGGCGTCCAGTCCGTTCTTCGACGCGAACAGCGCGGCGCTGAGGCCGGCGGGACCGCCGCCGACGACGATGACATCCGTGTCTGCCATACCGAGGTGTGTGTTCGCATACCGGATAAACGTTCCCGCGGGGCACGACCCGCCTACTCGACGTGCGTGGGGAGACGGCGGTGGCGATACCGGAAGAAGACGTCGAGGCCGACCTTCGCCGCCTCGTCCGCGACGGGCGCGAGCGGCCCCGTCGGCGTCCGATAGCGGACCCGGTCACGACAGCGCGTGCGCTCGCCGTCCGCGTAGAAGAGGTGGGTGTGCTCCCACTCCGGGAACGGCCCCTCGGTCATCACGTCGCGGAAGTACGCGACGCCGTCGCCGCGTTTTCGCTCGACGATCTCCGACGTCCAGCGCTGCCGGGGACCGACGCCGAACGGGCGGACCGAGAGCTCGACGGTCGAACCGGGTTCGAGGACGGCCGGGTCCGGGTCGCCGTCCGGTCCCGTGACGCGCTCGACGTGCATGTTCACCCACGACGGCGTGAGCGCGACGAGTCCCTCGACGCCCGCGTGGAACTCCCACACCGTATCGAGCGGCGCGCGCACCCACGACTCGCGTTCGTAGACGGCCATACGGGAACGTACGGGGGCGGGCCGCAAAACGACTCGGGTCGCTACCGGTACTCGTCGGGGAGGACGTCGCGGTGTCCGTCGAGGTGCTCGGCGAGGAAGGCGAAGACGGCGTCCGTCCCCTGAAAGCCCTCGGCGAGGCGGCCGACGAGCTCGCCCTCGACGAACAGGAGGAGGGTCGGGACCGAGCGGACCTCGTACTCCTCGACGACGGCGAGGTCGCGCTGGGGGTTGCACGTGGCGACGGCGACGCCGGAGGCCTTCGCCACCGCGCCGACGATTGGCTCGATGGCCTCGCAGAGCGTACAGCCCGGCCGGTAGACGTCGACGAGCGCGACGTCGTTGGCGTCGACGAACGCGTCGATGTCGTCGCCCGTCTCCACCGCGACCGGCGTCGTCGGGGCGTCGCTCCGCGCGGCGGCGGGCGCTCGTGCGTCGCTCACTTCAGGCGCTCCTGCAGGAAGGAGGGATGGGCGGCCGTCACGCCGTCGATGTCGAGAATCTCCTCGCTGATGACGTCGCCGAGGGCGTTGCCGTCCGCGGCGCGGACCTCCGCCATCAGCATGTGGTCGCCCGAGGAGGTGTAGAGCGACCGGATGGAGTCGAGGTCCTTCAGCGCGCGCGTCGCCTCGACGTATCGCTCGGACTCGACGTCGATGCCGACCATGGCGATGGACTGCCCGGAGAGCTTCTTCGGGTCGACCTCCGCCGAGTAGCCGACGATGACGCCTGCCTCCTCCAGTTCGTTCACGTACTTCCGGACGGTGGGCTTCGAGACGTCGGCCCGCTCGGCCAACTCCGCGTACGAGGCCTGCGCGTCCTCCTCGAGCGCCGCGAGTATCCGTTTCTCTGTCGAGTCGCTGCTCACGCAGTATCATTTGGCGCCGCGGAAAAAATATCTTCCGAATCCGAAGGTCAGGCGTGCCGGTCGATGAAGTCGTAGGAGCGCTCCCAGTCGCCGTCCTCGAAGTAGCGCTCCGCGAGGCTGCCCTCGGGCATGTCGCCGCGCGCGCGTTTCTCCGCCTGGTAGGAGGGGCGCTCGTCGTCGACGAAGTAGCGACCGGTGAGGACGGTGCCCTCGTAGAGGGCGTCCTCGGTCTCGTGCATGGCCTCCTGGGCCTCACGACGGTCGTGGACGTCGAAGTCGTAGTCCTCGGAGTCCTGGATGTCGACGTACGGGACGTACTGCTTCGCGTCCTTGTTCCACGTCGGGCACTGCGTCAGGAAGTCGACGTGGCTGAAGCCGTCGTGCTGGATGGCCTCCTTGATGATCTCCTTCGCCTGGTTCGGGTTGACCGCGGCCGTCCGGGCGACGTAGGACGCCCCCGCCGTCAGGCTCATCGAGAGCGGGCGGATCGGCGTCTTCGCGTTGCCGTTCGGCTGCGTCTTCGACTTGTGGCCCTTCGGCGACGTCGGGGAGGTCTGGCCCTTCGTCAGGCCGAAGACCTCGTTGTTGAACACGATGTACGTCATGTCGTGGTTCTCCCGGGCCGTGTGGATGAAGTGGTTCCCACCGATGCCGTAGCCGTCGCCGTCACCGCCCGCGGCGATGACCTCGACGCCGTCGTTCGCCAGCTTCGCCGCGCGGGCGACCGGCAGCGAGCGGCCGTGAATCGTGTGGAAGCCGTAGCTGTCGAAGTAGCTGTTCAGCTTGCCCGAACAGCCGATACCCGTACAGAGGAGAATCTCCTCGGGGTTCTTGCCGAGTTCCGCCATCGCGCCCTTCAGGGCCTTCAGCACACCGTAGTCGCCACAGCCCGGACACCACGTGGGCTGGGGCTCGATGCTGGGCGTGAACTCGTCCTGCGCTACCTCTCGTTCCTCGCCGATTGCGCTAAACGCACTCATGAGTTAGTCACCACCTGCCGCGGCTTCGAATCGCGTGTTCGAGGAGAGCTCCTCGCCGCTTCCGTGTTCTTCGACCGCCTCGACGATCTCGGCGGGCTCGAACGGGTTCCCGTCGTACTTCAGGAGCGAGGAGAGCTTTTCCCCGTACCGTCCGAGGTTCTTCTGGATGACGCCGTGGAACTGCGCCGTCGAGGACATCTCGACGACGAGCACGTCGTCCACGCTCTCGATGAACTCCGAGAGGAGCTCCTTCGGGAAGGGCGCCATCTCGGAGACGCTGAGCCCCTTGACCGGGTGGCCGTCGTCGTTCAGACGCTCGACGGCCTCCAGCACCGTCCCGGACTGGCTGCCCCAGGAGATGATGCCGTAGTCCGCGGACTCGTCACCGTAGACTTCCTGACGCTCGTCGGCGTCGAGGCTCTCGCGGATGGCCGCGAGCTTCTCGTTGCGCCGATCGACCTGCGCCTTCCGGTTCGAGGGGCTCTCGCTGATGTGCCCCTCGGGCGTGTGCTCGTTCCCGGTCGCCAGATAGCGACCGCCCTTCTGGCCGGGGATGGAGCGCGGGCTGACGCCCTCCTCGCCCTCGTGCTGGAACCGGTGGTAGATGCCCGTCTCGCCGTGGGGCTGGTCCTCCAGTTCCTCCTCCGTGAGGACGCTCCCGAGGTCCGGGTTCGGCTCCTCGTCGAAGGTGCTCTTCGGGACGTTCCGGTGTTCCCCGGAGAGCTTCTGGTCGTAGATGACCATGACGGGAATCTGGTAATCGTAGGCGATCTGGAACGCCTTCCGGGTCTGCTCGTAACACTCCACCGGGTCCGAGGGCGCGAACACCACGCGGTGGCTGTCGCCCTGGCTCGTGTAGAGGACGTGTTCGAGGTCGGCCTGCTCGGGCTTCGTCGGCATCCCCGTGGAGGGACCGGCCCGCATCGACTCGACGAGCACGAGCGGCGTCTCGGTCATCTCCGCGAGACCGAGCGGTTCGCTCATCAGCGAGAAGCCACCGCCGGACGACCCGGACATGGCCTTCGCACCCGCGTGGGACGCGCCGACGGCGAGCGCCGCCGCCGCGATTTCGTCCTCGACCTGCTCGCTGATGCCCCCGACGTCGGGCATCAGGTTCGTCAGGATGGTGAAGACGTCCGTCCACGGCGTCATCGGGTAGCCCGCGATGAAGCGACACCCCTCGTCGAGGGCGCCGTACGCGATGCCGTGGCTCCCGGAGACGAGCACCTGCTCCTCGTCGTGCTCGCCCGTCGGGACCGTGACGTCGGGGGCGTCCGCGTCGTACTCCTCCTGGACGTGTTCGTAGGCGTCGTGGAGGACGTTCAGGTTCGCCTCCAGGATGTCGCCGCCCATCGCCTCGGCCATCAGGTCCTCGACGTACGAGGTGTCGATGCCCGTGAGCGCGGCGGTGACGCCGACACCGGCCGTGTTCCGCATGATCTCGCGGCCGTGCTCCTTGGCGATGCCCCGGAGGTCGACGTCGTAGACGTGCCAGTCGTTCTCCTCGACCCGCTGGTCGAAGTTCTCGATCTCGTCGGTGTCGAGGAGCCCGGAGTCGTAGACGATGACCCCGCCCTCGCGGAGTTCGTCCAGGTTCTCGGCGAGGGGCTTGACCTCCTCCTCACCGTAGTAGGCGTTCTCCTTCGGGTTCCGTGCGAACGAGTCGCCGAGGGCGACGAGGAAGTTGTACCCGTCGCCGCGGGACGTGACGTCCTCCGACGATGCGCGTATCTCCACGTACGTGTGGCCGCCGCGGATGCGCGAGGGGTAGTGCCGGTGAGTGAAAACGTTGAGCCCCGAGCGCATCAGAGCTTTGGCGAAGTTCTGGCTCGTCGAGTCGATCCCGTCGCCGGAACCGCCCGCGATTCGCCAGATGAGTTCGTCGTCAGTCATAGTGTATGTCCTGGCCCCCTGCGTGGGACGCTGGGAAAATTTTCGCACGGCACTCACTAAATCGTTTGCTATCCATTAACAAGGAAAAATTATGAAGAATACTGTGTCGGCGAGACCGGCCGCTACCCGCTGGCGTCAGTCGAGCGCCCGGCGGTTGAGGATGCCGGCCATGTCGGCCGTGTTCCCGGCCAGATCGCGGAACGACGCGCCGACGTCGCTCTCCTCGTCGAGCGCGACCGGTGCGCCCTCGTCGCCGCCCGCGCGGACGGACGGGTCGAGCGGAATCGCACCGAGGAACGGGAGGTCGTTCTCCGCCGCGAACGCCTCCCCGCCGCCGCTCCCGAAGACGTCGTGCTCGGAGCCACAGTCCGGACAGACGAACGTGCTCATGTTCTCGACGATACCCAGAACCGGCGTGTCGTGCGTCCCGAACATCTCCAGGCCCTTCTGGGCGTCGTCGATGGCGACGTCCTGCGGCGTCGTCACGACCACCGCGCCCGTCACCGGCATCGTCTGGAGCACCGTCAGCTGCGTGTCGCCCGTCCCCGGCGGGAGGTCGATCACGAGGTAATCGAGGTAGCCCCACTCGACGTCCTCGACGAGCTGCGTCAGGACCTTGTGGACCATCGGGCCGCGCCAGATCACGGGGTCGTCCTCCCCACCCGTCAGGAAGGCCATGCTCATCAGCTTCACGCCGAACTTCTCCGGCGGGATGAGCGTCTCCTCCTCGGTCGCCTGCGGGGCCTCGTCCGCCGACACCATCCGCGGGACGTTCGGCCCGTAGACGTCCGCGTCGAAGAGCCCGACGCGCGCGCCGCGCTCCGAGAGCGCCGCCGCGAGGTTCACCGCGACCGTCGACTTCCCGACGCCGCCCTTCCCGGACGCCACCGCGATGACGTTCTTCACGTTCGGCAGGACGTCGTCCTCGGTACCGGAATCCTGCTCGGGGTGGTAGGCCGAGAGCTCCGGTTCGAGCTCGAGGTCGCGGATCGCCGCGCGAACCCGGTCGGCAATCGTCGACTCCGCGGGCGAGTACGGCGTCCCGAGCGCGAGCGAGACGTGCGCGACGCCGTCCTCGACCGTGACCTCGTTGACGAGTCCCGCATCGACGATGTCCCCGCCGAGGTCGGGGTCCTCGACACCGCGCAGCGCCTCCTCCACGTCCGCTTCGTTCATGGCCCCGTTAGGCGGCGTCGCGTGAATAAGCCCGTCGGACGACGACGTACACGGGACGTTCCCGACCGGGGCGAAAGACGGGGTAGACCCGCGTCCTTATCCGTCCGGACGTGCCATATCTCCGCATGCTCGAGGACGGGTTCGGCCGCGAGGTGACGGGGGTGCGCGTCTCGCTGACGGACCGCTGTAACTTCGACTGCGTCTACTGCCACAACGAGGGGCTCGGCGACACCCGCGGTCCGATGGACCCCCAAGAGGGCGAGATGAGCGCGGACGACGTCGTCCGCTTCCTCGACGTCGTCGAGGGATTCGGCGTCGACTCCGTGAAGTTCACGGGCGGCGAACCGATGCTCCGCGACGACCTCGAGGAAATCGTCGCGCGTACGCCCGACTCGATGGAGGTCTCGCTCACCACGAACGGTACCTTCCTCCCCGAGCGCGCCGAGGGCCTCGTCGAGGCCGGCGTGAGTCGCGTGAACGTCTCGCAGGACGCCCTCGACGAGGACGCGTTCCGCGAGGTCACCCAGTCCGGCGCGTACGGGCAGGTCATCGAGGGCGTGAAGGCCGCCGTCGAGGCCGGTCTCGACCCCGTGAAGCTCAACATGGTCCTCTTCCAGGAGACGAAGGGGTACGTCCCGGAGATGGTCGACTACGTCGCCGCGAACGACGGCCTCCGCCTCCAGCTCATCGAGTTCATGCCCGAACTCGTCGGGAAGCCCGAGTGGGCGGTCGACATCGACGCCGTCCACGACTGGCTCGCCGGGAGAGCCGACCGCGTGGAGACGCGGGAGATGCACGACCGCAAGCGCTACTGGGTCGATGGCGGGATGGTCGAAATCGTCGACCCCGTCGGGAACGAGGAGTTCTGCGCGAACTGCCACCGCGTGCGCGTGACACACGAGGGGTACCTGAAGGGGTGTCTCAACCGGAACGACGACCTGCGCTCGATGGGTGAGATGACGCGGGGCGAAATCGCGACGACGTTCCGCGAGACCGTCCGAAACCGCGTCCCCTACTACGGCGAGTACATGGTCGATGACGGCGAGGGCGGCTGGAAAGTGAACGAGGAGTACCTCGACCGACCCGCGGACGCTCCGCCCGCGGACGACTGAGGGCGCCGCCCGTTTCCCGCCCGACGACCGAGAGCACCGTTCGTCGTTCGCCCGACACCGCGCTCGCCGGTTGACCCCGCCGCGCATCCCACGTGCGACCCCTGCTTCTAACACGCGTCCGCCCGCGTGTCCGAGTATGGGTGAGAGGATCGGGTTCGCCGAGTCCGTATCGCTCGCCGTCGGCGGGATGGTCGGCGGCGGGATATTCGCCGTCCTCGGCGTCGTCGCGGCGAACGCGCGCTCGGCCGCGTGGCTCGCGTTCGTCGCGTCGGGCGCGCTCGCGCTCTGTGCCGGCTACTCCTTCGTTCGGATGATTCACGAGAGCGACGACGACCTCGCCGGCCCCGTCGACCACGTCGCGGAGTTCACCGGTGAGCGGTGGCTCGCCGGCGTTGTGGGGTGGGTGTTCACGTTCGGCTACGTCGGTACGATGGCGATGTACGCCTACGCCTTCGGGAGCTACGGGCTCCAGCTCGTCGGCGTCGAGACCGTCCTCGGCGTGCCCGCGCGGCCGCTCGTCTCCGCGCTCGGTGTCGCCGCCTTCGTCGGGCTGAACGTCGTCGGCGCGCGGGCCTCGGGGCGCGCGGAGGACGCGCTCGTCGCCGCGAAGGTCGGTATCCTCCTCGTCGTCGGCGTCGCCGGTGTCTACTACGGCTACACGCAGGGGACGCTCGACAGCGGCCTCCACCACGTCGGCGGCGGCGTCGTCTCCGCGGCCGCCCTCTCCTTCGTCGCCTTCGAGGGGTGGGAGCTCCTCACCTTCGACCTCGACAGCATCGAGAACCCCGAGGAGACGGTTCGGAAGGCGATCTACGCGAGCATCGTCTTCACGACGCTGCTCTACGTGCTCGTCGCGGTCGTGACGACGAACCTCCTCTCCCCGGCGACGATCACCGCCCACGCCGAGACCGCGCTTGCGTACGCCGCGGAACCGGTCTTTCAGGAGGCCGGCTTCGTCCTCGTCGCCGTCGCCGCCGTGCTCTCCACGGCCTCCGCGCTGAACGCGACGCTGTTCTCCGCCGCCCACCTCAGCCAGCAGGTCGCGGACGCCGCGCACAACGTCCCCGGGGCCGGCGACGACGAGCCCGTGACGTCGTCGGTCGGACAGGGCAGAACGAGCGCGGACGACGGGTCGGAGTCGCCCGTGCGCGCGCTGCTCGTCCTCGGGACGCTCACCGCCATCCTCACCGTCTACGGGAGCCTCGACTCGATCACGAGCTTCGCCTCCGGGGCGTTCATCAGCATCTTCGGCGTAATCTCGGCCGTCGCGTACACGCGACGCGACTCGCTCGTGAGCGCCGTCGTCCCGGCCGTCGGCGCGCTCGGCTCCCTCGTGGCGGTGCTCGCGCTCTTCTGGCACCTCCACCGGAGCGACCCGGACGTGCTCGCCACCGTGGCGACCATCTGGGCGGTCGTCCTCGCCGTCTACTGGCTCCCCCGTCGGTGAGTCGCACGCCTCGGGCGTTTCGTGATAGTTAAGTAGGGTCGGCGGTTCGGTAGGGATGCAGTCACTGTAGGGACGCCGTGTCCCGAGTCCGCGGAGGGCGACAGTAAACCACCGAGCGGGTCGTGGTAGCCTAGCCTGGTCAAGGCGCAGGGTTGCTAACTCTGTGGCTCACCGCCTCCGGGGTTCAAATCCCCGCCACGACGCCTCTCCACACGAGACAATCATGAGCGAAGAACAACAAGAGGAGCCGGACGAGGAGGAGGACATCCGATACTTCGTCCGGATCGGGCAGACGGACCTCGACGGCACCAAGACCGTCGAGCGTGCCCTCTCCGAGATGGACGGCATCGGCCGCCGGGTCTCCCGCGTGGTCGCCGCCAACGCCGACGTGGACCGAACAGCCACGCTCGGCCGTCTCGACGACGAGCCAATCGAGCGCATCGTCGAGGCCGTGGAGAACTTCGCCGACGAAGCTCCAGAATGGCTGGCGAACCGCCGGAACGACTTCTACACCGGCGAGACTGAACACATCACGGGCAACGACGTCTCCCTCACCCGGAATCAGGACGTCAACCGGATGCGGATGATCCGGTCCTACAAGGGCGTGCGCCACGAGCGCGGACAGAAGGTCCGCGGTCAGCGCACGAAGTCCACCGGGCGTACCGAGGGCACCATCGGTGTCAACGTCGAGGCCCTGCAAGAAGAGATGGAAGAAGAGGCCGAGGGGGAGGGTGAATAATGGCGCTTCCCGGTGAGAACACCAAGTTCTACGAGACGCCGAACCACCCCTACCAGGGCGAGCGGATCGCCGAGGAGTCCGACCTCCTCAGCCGCTACGGCCTGAAGAACAAACAGGAGCTCTGGCGAGCGCAGTCCGAACTGCGCTCCTACCGCCGCGAGGCCCGCGAACTCCTCGGTCGCGTGACCGAGGAGGGCGACGAGGGCGAGGAGTTCGTCGCCCGCCTCCGGCGCTACGGGATTCTCGGTGACTCCGACGAGCTGGACGCGGTCCTCTCGCTCGACGTCACCGACGTCCTCGAACGCCGCCTCCAGACGGTCGCCTACCGCAAGGGGCTGGCGAACACGCCGCAGCAGGCGCGGCAGTTCGTCACCCACGGCCACGTCACCGTCGGCGAGAGCCGCGTGACCGCGCCGTCCCGGAAGGTCGCCGTCGCCGAGGAGGACGACGTCGCGTTCGACGAGACGAGCCCGCTCGACGACGAGCTCCACCCGGCTCGCGCCGACAACCAGGAGTAATCCAATGGCAGAGAACGAAGCCGACGACAAGTGGGGCATCGCACACGTGCACGCCTCGTTCAACAACACGCTGCTCACCGTCACCGACGAGACGGGCGCCGAGACGCTGGCCAAGTCCAGCGGCGGTGCCGTGGTGAAGCAGAACCGCGACGAGGCCTCGCCGTACGCCGCGATGCAGATGGCCGAACAGCTCGCCGAAGACCTCAAAGAACAGGGTATCGAGGGCGTGCACGTTCGCGTGCGCGGCCCCGGTGGCAACCTCCAGCGCAGCCCGGGTCCGGGCGCGCAGGCCACGATTCGAGCGCTCGCACGCGCGGGCCTCGAAATCGGTCGCATCGAGGACGTCACCCCGATCCCCCACGACGGGACCCGCCCGCCGAAGAACAGCGGCTACTAACCACACCACATGGCTACGGACTTCGACGTCGAATTCATCGAAGACACGGAGCGCGAGGCGCGCTTCCTCGTCAGAGGGATCACGCCCGCGTTCGCCAACGGCATCCGCCGGGCCATCCTCGCGGACGTCCCGACGCTCTCCATCGACACGGTTCGGTTCGTGGAGAACTCGAGCGTCCTGTTCGACGAGGTGCTCGCCCTCCGCATGGGGCTCGTCCCGCTGACGACCCCCGAGGGCGAGTTCGACGAGGACGACACCGTCACCCTGGCCATCGACGTGGAGGGACCGGCCACCGCGTACAGCGGCGATCTGGTCTCGCCGGACCCGCAGGTCGAACCCGCCGACGAGAACATTCCCCTCATCGAGCTGAAGGACGGACAGCGTCTGGAGGCCGAGGCCGAAGCGAAACTCGGCCGGGGACGCGATCACGCGAAGTTCCAGGGCGGTGTGGCCGTCGGCTACCGGCACCTCCAGCACGTCGAGGTCGGTGACGACGCCTCGGAGTACGGTGAAGACGAAGCGCAGATAGTGCGTGGCGTCATCGAGGACGGCGACGAGCTCGTCGCCACCTCGGAGTTCGGCCACGACCTCACGAACCGGTATCCGGGGAAGGAGGTCACGGTCGAGGACGTCCCGAACGCCTTCGTCTTCCACGTCGAGTCCGACGGGTCGATGCCCGTCGACGAACTGGTCCTCCGTGCCGTGGACACGCTGTCCACGCGCGCGGACGAACTACGCGAGAAGGTCAGTCTGTAAGACGACACATGTCCCGCCACCCCACCACCGGCGCTCGCCCGACGCCCGTAGCGACGGGTGCGCGCCGGTGGGGGATCGAAAGTCCCTTTACGGGGCGGCGGGAACAATGTGTCGTCGGTAAGACCGCGCCTTCTCAGTGGGCGTGCAGGGATAGCCAAGTTTGGCCAAAGGCGCAGCGTTCAGGGCGCTGTCTCGTAGGAGTTCGCAGGTTCAAATCCTGCTCCCTGCACTCCACACCCCTATACTCTCATCAGGAGCCAGAAGCATGAGCAAGACGAGCCCGAGACTCAGTAGTCTCATCGCCCAACTCAAATCCGTCGCCCGCGATTCGGGTGCGGACGTTTGGCATGACGTCGCAGACCGGCTGGAGAAGCCGCGCTCGACGCACGCTGAGGTGAATCTGAGTCGCATCGAACGGTACGCGAACGAGGACGAGACGGTCGTCGTCCCCGGCAAGGTGCTCGGTTCGGGCGCCCTCCGGAAGTCCGTGACCGTCGCCGCGGTGGACTTTTCGTCCAGCGCGGAGACGAAGATCGAGCACGCGGACGGCGACGTCGTCCAACTAGCACAGGCAGTCGAACAGAACCCCGAAGGGTCCGACGTCCGGGTGATCCGATGAGCGCCGCAGAATTCGACGCGGACGTCGTCGTCGACGCCCGCGACTGTATCATGGGTCGCGTCGCATCGAACGTCGCGGAACTCGCGCTCGACGGCCAGACGGTGGCCGTCGTCAACGCGGAGGACGCGGTCATCACGGGGAACGAGGAGGACGTCCTCGGGACGTACCGCAAGCGCGCCGAGCTTGGCTCGGACAGCGGGCCGTACTACCCGAAGCGTCCGGACCGCATCTTCAAGCGCGCCGTGCGCGGGATGCTCCCGTACAAGACGGACCGCGGCCGCGAGGCGTTCGAGAACGTCCGCCTCTACGTCGGAAACCAGTTCGACGAGGACGGCGAGGTGCTTGAGGGCACCTCGCTCGACCGCCTCTCGAACATCAAGTTCGTCTCCCTCGGCGAAATCTCCGAGGAACTGGGTGCTAACAAGACATGGTAACCAACACGAGCGGCAAGAAGAAGACGGCCGTCGCCCGCGCGACGGTCACCGAAGGCGAGGGTCGCGTGCGAATCAACTCGACGCCCGTCGAACTCGTCGACCCCGAGATGTCGCGTCTCAAGATGCTGGAGCCGTTCCGCATCGCGGGCGCGGACATCCGCGACGAGATCGACGTCGACGTCAGCGTGAGCGGCGGCGGCTACGCCGGTCAGGCGGACGCCGTCCGCACCGCCATCGCGCGCGGCATCGTCGAGTTCCGCAACGACGCCGAGCTCCGCGACGCGTTCATGGAGTTCGACCGTCAGCTCCTCGTCAACGACGCGCGGCGCAAGGAGCCGAAGAAGTGGGGCGGGCCCGGTGCGCGGGCGCGCTACCAGAAGTCCTACCGCTGAGGGATACATCATGATGGTACCAGTCCGGTGTTTCACGTGCGGCACCGTCATCGGTGAACACTGGGAGGAGTTCAAGGCGCGCGCGGCGAACAAGGAGGGCGACGAGGACCCCGCGGAGGTCCTCGACGACCTCGGCCTCGACAGACACTGCTGTCGGCGGATGTTCGTCTCGCACCAGGACCTCGTCGACGTGGTCTCCCCCTACCAGTAATGCCCGACTTCAACCGCTACGAGAAAGCACGCATCATCGGGGCGCGAGCGCTCCAGGTCTCCTACGGCGCGCCGGTCCTGGTCGACACCGACCAGACGGAGCCGATCCTGATCGCCGCCGAGGAGTACGACGCTGACGTGCTCCCGTTCACCGTCCGGAGGGAACAGTAATGACACGCATCGAAACGGTTCGCCTGCGCGCGGTCCTCGACTCGCGCGGCAACAAGACCGTGGAGGCCGACGTGCTCACCGAGTCGGGCGGCTTCGGCCGCGCGGCCGCGCCCTCCGGGGCGTCCACTGGCGAGTACGAGGCCATCGAGCTGCCGGTCAACGAAGCCATCGCGGCGGCCCGCGAGCACGCGGTGCCGCGTCTCGAAGGGCGCGTCTACGCCGGCGACCAGCGCGAGGTGGACGACACCCTGCGCGCGGCGGACGGTACCGAGGACTTCTCGGAGATCGGCGCGAACTCCGCGGTCGCCATCAGCATGGCGGCGGCGAAGGCCGCGGCGGACGTCCTCGGCGCGCCGCTCTACCAGCACCTCGGCGGTGCTTTCCGGGGCGGCAACTTCCCGATTCCCCTCGGGAACGTCGTCGGCGGTGGCGAGCACGCCCAGGAGGCCACGGCGATTCAGGAGTTCCTCTCCGCACCCGTCGGCGCGCCGAGCGTGAAGGACGCCGTCTTCGCGAACGCGCAGGTTCACGGCGAGATCGGCTCGCTGCTGGAGGAGCGCGGGACGCCCGCGGCGAAGGGCGACGAAGGCGCGTGGGCCCCCTCGATCTCGGACGCGGAAGCGTTCGAGCTCGTCGAGGAGGCCGTCGAGACGGTGTCGGACGACGTCGGCTTCGAGATCAAGTTCGGTCTCGACATGGCGGCGGCCGAGACCTTCGAGGACGGCGAGTACGTCTACGGTGACGAGGTCCGCTCCACCGAGGAGCAGATCGACTACGTCGCCGGACTGGTCGACGAGTACGACCTCGCGTACGTCGAGGACCCGCTCGACGAGGACGCCTACGAGGCGTTCGCGGAACTCACCGAGCGCGTCGGCTCGCAGACGCTGATCTGCGGCGACGACCTGTTCGTCACGAACGTCGAGCGCCTCGAAGCGGGGATCGACGTCGACGCGGCGAACAGCATCCTCATCAAGCCGAACCAGATCGGCACCCTCAGCGACGCCTTCGACGCCATCGAACTCGCCACCCGGAACGGCTACGAGACGGTCGTCAGCCACCGGAGCGGTGAGACTGAGGACGCGACCATCGCACACCTCGCCGTCGCGACCGACGCCCCGTTCATCAAGACGGGCACGGTCGGGGGCGAGCGCACTGCCAAGCTGAACGAACTCATCCGCATCGCGGACGAGGCACTATGAGCGAGCACGAAGACAGCGAGGCCGAACTCGAGGACGCCCCCGAGGCGGACGCGGAGTCCGAGGCGACCGACGTCGACGTCGACGTCGAGGCGGACGCCGCCGACGACGCCGACGCCACGGAGGCCCCCGAGCCGGCCGCAGGGACGGAAGACGTAATGCCAGACGAGGACGCCGACCTCCTCATCCCGGTCGAGGATTACCTCGCCGCGGGTGTCCACATCGGCACACAGCAGAAGACGCAGGACATGGAGCGCTTCATCCACCGCGTGCGGACGGATGGCCTCTACGTCCTCGACGTCTCGCGCACGGACGAGCGCATCCGCACGGCCGCGGAGTTCCTCGCCAACTACGACCCCGAGCAGGTCCTCGTGACCTCCTCGCGTCAGTACGGTCGCTTCCCCGCGGAGAAGTTCGCGGACGCGGTCGGTGCGCGCGCCCGGACGGGTCGCTTCATCCCGGGGACGCTGACGAACCCGCAGTACGACGGCTACATCGAGCCGGACGTGCTGGTCGTCACGGACCCCATCGGCGACAGCCAGGCCGTCAAGGAGGCGATTACGGTCGGTATCCCCGTGATCGCGATGTGCGACTCGAACAACTCCACGAGCAACGTCGACCTCGTCGTTCCGACGAACAACAAGGGTCGACGCGCGCTCTCGGTCGTCTACTGGCTGCTCGCGAACGAGGTTCTCGACAAGCGCGGCGCGGAGCCGTCCTACAGTCTCGAGGACTTCGAGAGCGAGATTTAAGCCGACGACTCTTCCTTTCGACGCTCACGGGTCCGGGCCGGGAGTGGCGACGCCGTCGTCTGTGTGCCCCTGGTCGTCGTGTCAGTGCAGGTGTGTCGTATCAGTACCGGTGTCTTCGGTGAGCGCCGTCAGCGCTCGACGACGCCGAGTCGGGTGTCGAAGCCGTCGACGAAGCGGACGCGCTTGCCGAAGAGGGTGCGGCCGCCGTGGAGCGGGTGGTGTGCGGCGGCGTCGGAGACGTCGCCGGTGAGGAGGACGGTGGCCGGACACGCGCCGAAGCGCTCGACGCGTTCGCGGACCGGCCCCTCGTCCGGTTCGCAGAGGACGACGTCCTGTCCGGGGAAGGCGGCGAGCGCGCCGAACGTACCGTCGTGGTCGCGCTCGGGTGCGGGGAGCCGATAGAGGTCGGTGAAGCGCGCGACGGCGTCGTCGAGGTCGTCGACGGCGAGGACGACGCGACCGACGCCGGAGAGCGGCGAGCCGTAGAGGGCGCTATCGGGGACGCGGTACTCGCGGGGCGTCCGGTCGGAGACGACGAAGGGGAGCGGGGAGTCGGGGCCGCCGAGGAAGCCGACGTCCCACTCGGCGACGCCGCGGTCGGTCTCGCGGCGCTCGCGGAGGGGGCCCCGAACGGTGACGTCGTGGCTGATCGCGCGCTGGAGTTCGCTGTGGACGCTGCCGGCGTCGACGCCCCACGCGCAGGGGCCGGCGTCGGCGGCGGTGAAGTCGGGCCAGTGACCGTCGTCGGCGTTGGTGTCGGTGTTGGTGGGCGCGAGGAGTTCGAGCGCGGAGCCGTCCGGGAGGACGATCATCGCGCTCTCCGTCCCGGTCGCGGTGCGTTCGCCGCCGTACTGTGGGGCGAAGCCGGCGTTCTCGAAGCGCTCGACGAGCGCGTCGAGGTCGGGGCCGGCGAACGGGACGTGGTCGATGACGGGGCGCATACCGCCGTTTGGCCGGCGGCGGGCATAGGTGGCGTGGCCGGCGTCGAAGCGAAAGGGTACTTAGGCCCGGCCGCCGCGTGTTCGGGTATGCCGACGAGTTCGAGCGCCCCGGGGAAGGTGTACCTCTTCGGGGAGCACGCGGTCGTCTACGGCGAACCCGCGGTGCCCTGTGCGATAGAGCGCCGCGCGACGGTGACGGTCGCGGAGCGCGGCGACGACCGACAGCGGGTGAGCGCGGCGGACCTCACGCTCGACGGGTTCACCGTGGAGTACGGGGCGGGCGACGACGCGCCGGACGTGGACGTGCCGACGCCGCTCGTCGAGGCCGCGATGGGATACGTGGACGAGGCGATGGCGACGGCGCGCGACGCGGCCGACCGGCCGGACGCCGGCCTCGACGTCACGATAGAGAGCGACATCCCGCTCGGCGCGGGGCTCGGCTCCTCCGCGGCGGTCGTCGTCGCCGCCATCGATGCGGCGGCGCGCGAACTCGGCGTCGACCTCGCACCGGAGGCCGTCGCCGAGCGCGCCTACGAGGTGGAGAAGGCGGTGCAGAGCGGCGAGGCCTCGCGGGCGGACACGTTCTGCTCGGCGATGGGTGGGGCGGTCCGCGTCGAGGGGTCGGACTGCCGGACGCTGGCGACGCCGGACCTCCCGTTCGTCGTGGGGTACGACGGGACGAGCCACGACACGGGCGAGCTCGTCGCGGGCGTGCGCGCGCTCCGCGAGGAGTACGACTTCGCGCGCGACACCGTCTCCTCCATCGGCGACCTCGTCCGTCGGGGCGAGGACGCGCTCCGCGAGGGCGACGTCGCGGAGCTCGGGCGTCTGATGGACGTGAACCACGGCCTGCTGGCGGCGCTCGGCGTCTCCGCGCGCTCGCTCGACGAGATGGTGTGGGCGGCCCGCGAGGGCGGTGCGGCGGGCGCGAAGCTGACCGGGGCGGGCGGCGGCGGCTGTATCGTCGCGCTCGACGACGGGACGGGCGCGGAGACCGCGCTCTCGCTCACGCCGGCGTGCGACGAGTCGTTCCGCGCCGAACTCGCAACCGAGGGGGTGCGCGCCGAATGACCGTCGTCCTGAAACTCGGCGGGAGCGTCGTCACGGAGAAGGACGCGACGGACACCGTCGACGGGCCCGCGCTCGCGGACGCCGCGGACGCGATTGCCGCGTCGGGCGCCGACGACCTCGTCCTCGTCCACGGTGGCGGGTCGTTCGGCCACCCGCACGCGGCCGCCCACGACGTCTCGCGGACGGACGGAACGCGTGAGGCGACGGCGGTCCGGGAGATACACGGCGCGATGCGAGAGTTGAACGACGTGGTCTGTGACGCGCTCTGCGAGCGCGGCGTGCCCGCGGTCCCACACCACCCGCACTCGGCGGGCCACCGGAACGCGGACGGCACCCTCTCGCTTCCGACGGACACCGTCGCGACGAAACGCGACGAGGGGTTCGTCCCGGTGCTCCACGGCGACGTCGTGACGCACGCGGATGCGGGCGCGACGATTCTGAGCGGCGACGAACTCGTCGTCGCGCTCGCGGCCGGCCTCGACGCCGAGCGCGTCGGCGTCTGCTCGACCGTCGACGGCGTCCTCGACGACGCGGGAACGGTCATCCCCGACATCGAGAACTACGCGGACGTCGAGCGCTACCTCGGCGGGAGCGACGACACGGACGTCACGGGCGGGATGGCGGCGAAGGTCCGCGCGCTCCTCGGCCTCCGCGCGCCCGCCTCCGTCTTCGGGCCGGACGCGCTCGGCGACTTCCTCGACGGCGGGACGCCGGGGACGCTGGTCCGGTAGGGGCCGTCAGAAGAGGTAGCCGCCTCTGATGGCGGCGACGAGGCCGGTGAGGACGACGACGCTCGCGACCGTCGTGACGAAGATGACGGTGCTCATGTACTCGGCGGTGTCGACGGCGTCGTCGGCGCTCGCGCTCCGGTAGGCGATGACGAGCGCGAGCGGCGTGACGGCGGCGGGCGTCGCGCATTCGAGGACGAAGACGTTGGCGACGGCCGGGTTCGTGAAGCCGACGGCGAGCGCGATGAGGCCCCCGACGAGCGGCGCGACGCCGAGTTTGAGCGCGGCGGGGAGCGCGGTCGGGCGGAGGTGGCCGAGGTCGACGTCGGCGAGTTGGATGCCGACGACGGTGAGCATGAGCGGGACGGACGCGGCGCCGACGCTATCCACGGTCGTCATGACCGTGCCGTCGACGGGCGGGACGACACTGAGGAGGCGGACGAGCGCCGCGGCGGCGACGGCGTAGACGAGCGGGAGGCGAAAGACCTCGCGGAGGGCGCTCGTCACGCCGGCCGCGTCACCCTCGCGGGCGGAGACGACGTAGACGCCGAGGGTGTAGAGGACGACGCTCTGTACGGTGAGGAAGACGGTGGCCGTCGTCCGTCCGAGGTCGCCGAAGACGAAGCCCGTGAGCGGGATGCCGACGAAGCCCGAGTTTGGGAAGGCGCTGGCGAGCACGATACCGGAGAGCAGCGTCTCGGGGACGTCGAGGACCCGGCCGGCGACGTACGCGAGCGCCATGAGCGCGAGGAGGTAGGCGACGACGGCGACGACGAGCGAGGCGACCGCGTCCCCGCCGAGGGTCGTCGTGGCGATGCCGTGGAAGACGAGCGCGGGGAGGAAGAAGTTGAGCGCGACGGTGTTGAGCGGGCCGACGGCGACGTCGGTGGTGCGCCCGATGGCGTAGCCGACGGCGGCGATGGCGACGATGGGCAGGATAGCCGACGTGAACGCGCCGAGGAGGCTCACTGGCGTCTCACGTCCGTTCGGGTGGCGGGTCGGTCCTGAGGAGAGAGGGGCACGCCCATCTGTACCAGACGCCGAGGCAAAGGCCCTTCCGGCCCGGGACGTCGCCACCCGAACGCCGTGGCGATTCGCGGTGCGCTGGACGCGCCCCCTCTCACGGCGGTCGTCCCCATGCTCGTTTCCACCTCACGAGAGTCCGAGACTGGGCGAAGAGGGACGGTGTCGAGGACGTGGCCCGCTGCCGGAACGTCTACGCGACGAACCCGGGGAGTGAGAGTCGACGGCACGGGGCGGACGGGCGAGCGAGTATCGCCGTTCTCGCCCGTGTCCTCTCACGCGTGGCAGTCTGTCTACCGTACCGCTCGTCGGGGGCTCGCCAGTGCGATAGTCCAGTGGTTGAGTTCGGTCGTTCGGGCGGGCCCGTCGCGTTCGATACTAGCCCTTTTCCCTCGTCGCTGCGATAACTACGTATGTCTTTCTTCGCCGTTCCGTTGGCACTTCTGGGGTTGGAATCCACCCCACTTACGGCGGATATGCTCGTCGTGTTCGCGCTCATTCTCCTCGCGCTCACGTTGTTCGCCACCGAATGGCTCCCAATCGACGTCACCGCGATCCTCGTGATGGTCCTCCTGATACTCTTGGAGCCGTGGACGCGTATCACGGCGCAGGAGGGGATCGCCGGGTTCGCCAGCCCCGCGACGATCACCGTTTTGGCGATGCTGATCCTGAGTACGGGAATCAACCGAACCGGTATCGTTCAGATGCTCGGATCGAAGATGGCCGCGTTCGCCGGGACGGATCGCCGCAAACAGCTCGCCGCGACGGTTGGCATCACCGGTCCGGTCTCGGGGTTCATCAACAACACGCCGGTCGTCGCTATCCTCGTGCCCGTCATCACCGACCTCGCGCACAACGGAAAGACGTCGCCGTCGAAACTCCTCATCCCGCTGTCGTTCGCGTCGATGCTCGGTGGAACGCTGACGGTCGTCGGGACGTCGACGAACATCCTCGCAAGCGACATCGCCGCTCAACTCGGCGCGGAGTCACCTGGCCTCGGTCTGCACGCGTTCGGGATGTTCGAGTTCACCAAGCTCGGCGTCGTCGTGTTCGCGGTCGGTGCGCTCTACCTCATGACGGTTGGCGTCCGCCTACTCCCGGAGCGCGTACCGGCGGAGGAGGACCTCGTCGAAGAGTACGCCCTCCAAGAGTTTCTCGCTGACGTCGTCGTCTCCCCGAACTCGACGCTAGCCGGAAAGACCGTCGAGGAGGCGTTCCAAGACGACACCTTCGACGTCGACGTGCTTCAGCTCATTCGACACGGGGAGCAATTCGACGAGCCGCTCGCCCGCAAGGAGATTCAAGAGGGCGACACGCTCCGCTTGCGGACGAATCGGGACACGCTCGAACGCCTCATGGACGCCGAGGGCCTCACGTTCCTCGGCGGCCCGCAGGCCGACGACGACCTCAAGTCGAGCGAGGAGGAGCCGGTACTCGTCGAAGTGGTCATCCCCTCGGGATCGTTTCTCGTCGGGGAGACCCTCGCCAGCTCGACGTTCCGACAGCGCTACTCCGCGAACGTCCTCGCCTTCCGGACGCGCGGGGACGTCATTCGCGACCGGTTCGAAGACATCCGTATTCGAGTCGGCGACACGTTCCTCGTACAGGCACCGCCGGACAGCCTCTCACGGCTCGTGCAGAACGAAGACTTCATCGTTGCCCACGAGTTCGACGACGTCACCTATCGGAAGGAGAAGATTCCGCACGCGGTCGGCATCGTCGGCGGCGTCGTCGCCCTCCCGGCGCTGGGCGTCCTCCCAATCGTTGCGTCGGCGCTGGCCGGCGTGGTTGCGATGATTCTCACCGGCGTCCTCAAACCGAACGAGCTCTACTCGTCCGTCGAGTGGAACGTTATCTTCCTCCTCGCTGGTGTGATCCCGCTCGGCACCGCCCTCCAGCAGACGGGCGCGGCGGCCGTCCTCGGCGACACGGTCGCCACGACGGCGACGGTCCTCCCGGCCATCGGCGTCCTCTGGGTGTTCTACATCGCGACGGGGCTGTTGACGAGCGTGATCTCGAACAATGCGAGCGTCGTGTTGATGATTCCCGTCGCCGCCAGCGCCGCCCAGTCGATCGGGGCGAGCGCGTTCGCGTTCGTCCTCGCGGTCACGTTCGCGGCCTCGACGGCGTTCATGACGCCCGTCGGCTACCAGACGAACCTCTTCGTCTACGGCCCCGGCGGCTACCGTTTCTCCGATTTCCTCCGCGTCGGCGCGCCGCTCCAACTCCTCCTCTCCGTCGTGACCGTGCTCGGAATCGCGTTCTTCTGGGGTGTCCGGCCGTGATGTCGCCGGCGACGGGCGGCGTGCCCCGCGACCCCGGCGTTTTTGTCGCGGCAGCCCCTACGCACGGCCGGTAGCGAGACGCTCGCGCCGGACGAGGGGGTGACCGAATGGACATCGAAATCGCGACGGTCGGCGGGTACGAGGAGGTCGGACGGAACATGACGGCGGTCCGCGCCGGCGACGACGTCGTCGTCTTCGACATGGGACTCGACCTCGCGCCGGTCGTCCGCGAGGGCATCGACGTGGAACACGCGGACCGACGCGAACTGATCGACGCCGGCGCGATTCCGGACGACGGCGTCGTCGCCGACCTCGACGGCGAGGTGTGCGCGGTCGTCTTCTCGCACGGCCACCTCGACCACGTCGGCGCGGCGGGCGTCCTCGCGGCGCGCTACGACGCCCCGCTTGTCGCGTCGCCGTTCACGATGGAGGTCCTGAAGGGCGAACTCGACCCCGGATACGACGGCGACCTCGTGACGATGGCCGCCGGCGAGAAAACGACGCTCGGTGACGGCCTCGAATTGGAGTTCGTCCACGTCACGCACTCGACGGTCGGCGCGGTGAACCCCGTCCTCCACACCCCCGAGGGCGCGATTGTCTACGGCCTCGACAAGCGCCTCGACCACGACCCGGTGCTCGAACCCCCGGTCGACATGGAGCGGTTCGCCGAACTCGGCGAGGCGGGCGTCCTCGCGTACGTCGAGGACTGCACGAACGCGGGTCGATCGGGACGCACGCCCGGCGAGGCCGTCGCCCGCGCTCGCGTCCGAGACGTCCTCGGGAGCGTCGCCGACGCCGACGGCGTCATCGTCGCCTCGACGTTCGCCAGCCACGTCGCACGCCTCTCGACGCTCGTCGCGTGCGCCCGCGCCATCGGCCGCGAGCCGCTCCTCCTCGGACGCTCGATGGTGACGTACGCGCGGACGGCCGCGCACTTCGACTATCCGGGCTTCGACGACGTCGCGGCGCACGGCACGCGCGTCGGCATCGAGCGCGCCCTCCGCCGCGTCCGAACCGAGGGCCGCGACTCCTTTCTCCTCGTGACCACGGGCCACCAGGGCGAACCGAACGCCGTCCTCCCGCGGCTCGCGCGCGGCGACGGCGCGTTCGCGCTCGGGGCGGACGACGTCGTCGTCTTCGCCGCCGGCGTGATACCCGACCCCGTCAACCGCCGCCAGCGGGCGACGCTCGACCGGCGCTTGGCTCGCCACGGCGTCGCGGTCCACGAGGACGTTCACGTCTCCGGCCACCTCAGCGACGCCGGGCACCGTCGGATGCGACGCACGCTCGAACCCCGTACCCTTATCCCTGCCCACCAGTCAGTAGGAGGTATCGAACGGTACGTCGCGCTCGCCGAAGCAGACGGCTACGAGCGCGGCGACGACGTGCACGTCGCCCGAAACGGAACCATCATCCAACTCACGTAATGAACCAGAACACGCGCGAAGACACGGTGCTGTCCGCCATCGAGGACCGACGCGAACGCGTCAACGACGCAATCGACGAGGAACTCCCCATGGCCGAACCCGAACGGCTCTACGAGGCCTCCCGCTACCTCCTGGAGGCCGGCGGCAAGCGCCTCCGCCCGACCGTCTCCCTGCTCGTCGCGGAGGCGCTCGCCGACGTCGAACCGCTGAGCGAGCCCTACGACGCCTTCCCGGCCCTCGACGGGTCGACCGTCGACGTCATGGCCGCCGCCGTCTCCATCGAGGTCATCCAGTCGTTCACCCTCATCCACGACGACATCATGGACGACGACGACCTCCGCCGCGGCGTCCCGTCCGTCCACCGCGAGTACGACCAGGAGACCGCCATCCTCGCCGGCGACACCCTCTACTCGAAGGCCTTCGAGATAATGCTCCGGACCGAGGCCGACCCGAGCGCGAGCCTCGACGCCATGGACTGCCTCGCGCGCACCTGCACGCGCATCTGCGAGGGCCAATCCCTCGACGTCGACTTCGAGACGCGCCCGGACGTCGACACCGACGAGTACCTCGACATGGTCGAGCGCAAGACCGCCGTCCTCTACGGGGCGGCCGCCAGCGTCCCCGCCATCGTCGTCGGCGCGGACGACGACGTCGTCGACGCCCTCTATCGGTACGGCGTCAAGGCCGGGAAGGCCTTCCAGATTCAGGACGACGTCCTCGACCTCACCGTCCCCTCCGAGCAGCTCGGCAAACAGCGCGGGAGCGACCTCGTCGAGAACAAACGCACCATCATCACCGTCCACGCCCGCGACCACGGCGTCGACGTCGACGCCCTCGTGGACGCCGACGACCCCGCGAACGTCGCCGAGGCCGACATCGACGCCGCCGTCGCCGAACTGGAGGACGCCGGCAGCATCGACTACGCCCGCGACCTCGCCGCGGACCTCACCGAGGAGGCGAAGGCCGAACTCGACGTCCTCCCGGACAACGAGGCGCGCTATCTCCTCCGCGAGATAGCGGACTACCTCATCGAACGCGGCTACTGAACGGTCGTTTGCCGCACGTGAGCGGCAGTCTCGGTGGCCGTCGCCGGGCGACGGCGCGACGACCGCGCGTGCGCCCTGACCACCGAAGCACTCTTTGCGTTCGTCATCACCCGACACGTATGGGCCCGTGGTTCCGGCTGTACGCGAAACGCTACACCGACCACTACGCGGTCCTCGGGCTCGCCGGCGTCGCGGCGACCGTCGCACTCGCCGAGCCGGGCGTCCACGTCGTCGCCGTCGGCCCGCTCCGGGTGGACGCGTTCTACAGCTCCCTCGTCTGCTTCGGACTGCTGTTCGTCCTCTCGGCGACTGATCGGTACGACCCGGCGGACTACGGGCTCGACTCGGAGTCCGACGAGTGACCCCGTCGCGGGCGACTCGGGGGATCGTGGCGCGGCGATCACCCGACGGGACGCGCCGGCGGAACACTTGCAACGGTGGGGTGTGCCGCCGTCGCGCTCGATCCGGGGCTAGTCGCTCGCGGATTCCCCGCTCGCGGACTCCGCGCTCGCGTCGCCGTCGGCGAGCTCCTCCCGATAGCGCTCCTCGTAGCCGTCGAGGACTTCCTGGCGTTTGGCTTGCGCCGCCTCGCTCATGTAGTCCTCGCTCCACTCCATCCCGTCGTCGGTGTCGAGGTCGGCGCTCTCGACGGCGTCGAGCTCCGTGAGGCGGTGCTCGACCTGGTCGATGAAGTAGCCGACCATGTGGCACATCGGGGTGGTGAGGCGCATCTCGACGTGCGCGTGGTCGGCGTCGTCGACCTCGACGTCCTTCACGAGCCCCATCTCGACGATGTTCAGGTTCGAGCCGGTGGCGGCGCTGCAGGGGTCGGCGACGTCGCGGAGGGCGTCGCGGGCGCGCTCCTCGACGGACGCGGGCTCGGTCTCGGAATCGGCCGCCGCGTCGGCGTCGGCGACGTCGCCGTCGGCCGCGTCGGTATCGCTCGCGTCGGTGGTCGTGCTCATTCCACCACCTCGAAGTCGGTCGTCGACCAGGGCTCCTCGGCCATCTCGACGTCGCTGTACTGGTCGCCCTCGATGCCGGCCTCGAGTTCGTCGAGGTCGAAGCCGTGGGCCTCGGCGAAGTTCTCGCCGAGTATCTTGCGCTTGTCCTCCTCGGTGATCTCGAAGGGGCCGCTGAAGCTCTCCATCTCCGGGAAGTCGTAGTTCCAGAAGCGCTCCAAGAGGAGCTGCGGGTGGAAGTGGGGCGCGCCGGTCCCCCAGATTATCTTGTCGACGGCCTGCTTCCCGCCGGCGTAGAGGAGCTGCTGGAGCGAGTCGACGAAGGACGTCGGCGTCGTCACGAGCTCGGTGAGCGTGAGTTCGAGGTTGACGTAGACGTTCGGGTGGCGCGCGATCTGCCAGCCGGTCTCCTCGGCGAAGGTCAGCCCGCCGTGGACGATCTCGAAGGTGAGCTCGGGGAAGCTGTTGGCGGCCTCCTCGACGTCGCCGACCTTGTAGGACTCCATGGGCGCGGTGGCGAAGGGGAAGGCCTTGTGGACGGCGACGACGTCGAGGCCGAGGTCGACGGCGTGCTGCCAGAGCGGGAAGGCGTCCTCCGGGTCGTTCATCTTGAACTCGTGGTGGGTGCCGTCGCGCTCCCAGTAGGAGGGGTAGACCTTCACGCCGTGGGGGTCGAAGGCCTCGACCTGCCGCGTGAGGTCGGCCAGCGGGTCGTCGAGGCCGACGGCGTCGATGCTGGCGAACGCGGCCGTCCGCGTGGGGTTGCGCTCGAAGAACGCGCGGGCCTTCGCCTCGTCCGTGAGGCCGTCCTCGAAGACGCTTATCGACTGGGGGTGCATGACGGCGAAGTCCGTCTGGCTCTCGCGGAAGACGGCGTTCTCCGTGTTCTCGACGGGCCAGTCGCCGAGAAAGTCCTCGCGGGTGCGCTGGTAGCCGTCCGGCATCTTCGCCTCCAGGGCCGCGCCGACGTTGGCGACCTGCTCCGCGTAGCGCGGGACGCGGTAGTTCTCCTCCGTCTGGTTGTACGCGTGGGTGACGGCGTCCACCACGAACACGTCGTCGAGTGTTGCCATACCGTAGGGAGCGATACCTACACTGGTAATACTTATGTTTGATAGAGTATAGTTAGGGCGAGAATCGCCGGAGGGCGCTACTCCGCGAGGACGCTGACGACCGGGTGGTCGGCGCTGAGGATGACGGACTGGGTGACGCTCCCGAAGAGCGCCTTGCCGGTCGGCGAGCGCTTCCGGCCGCCGACGACGATGTAGCGCGGGTCGACGGCCGCGGCGTCGTCGAGGATTTCCTGCATCGGGTCGCCGATCCGCCCGGCGGGCGTGACGTTCGCCGGGACGTCGCCGAGCGCCATCTCGACGAGCTGTTCGGCGATGTCCTCCGCGCGCTCGATCTCGATGGAGAAGGAGGTATCGCTGAACTGATCTATCGAGCGCACGGACTCGAAGTGCGCTTCGGCCTCGTCCTCCGGGATGACGTGGAGCACCCGGAGGTCGTCGTCGTAGGCCTCCGCGAGGTCGAGGCCGGTCTCGATTATCGCTTCCTGGTCGTGTTTCTCACCGACTGCGGCGAGGATTACCATACCCTCACGATTAAC
The DNA here is from genome assembly GCF_014647115.1 of Halarchaeum rubridurum. Lineage (GTDB taxonomy): Archaea > Halobacteriota > Halobacteria > Halobacteriales > Halobacteriaceae > Halarchaeum > Halarchaeum rubridurum. The sequence goes on along the minus strand of NZ_BMOO01000003.1, from coordinate 400,031 downwards.
AACCCAGTTAAAATAGCTTCCGCCCCGCCGCGGGCGTCGCGGGCGTCGCGGCGGGCGTGTGGGTCTACGCGACGTCGAGCGTCGCCAGGTCGTCGTCGGTGAGCGAGAGTTCGCTCGCGGCGACGTTCTGTTCGAGGTGGCTGATGCTGGACGTCCCGGGAATCGGGAGGGTGACGTCGCTGTGTTCGAGGAGCCACGCGAGTGCGACCTGGTAGACGCTCGCGTCGTGGCGCGCCGCGACGGTCTCGACGGCGTCGCGGGCCTCGTCGTCGAAGCCGCCCGCGCCGACCGGGAAGTACGGGATGAAGCCGATGTCGTACTCCTCGCAGGCCTCGAGGACGTCCTCGTGCTCGCGGTTCCCGAGGTTGTACTCGTTTTGGACCGTGGCGACGTCGACGTGGTCGAGCGCGAGTTCGAGCTGCTCGACGGAGACGTTCGAGACACCGACGTGGTCGACGAGGCCGTCGTCCTGTAGCTCCGCGAAGGCCTGAATCGACGCCTCGTACTCCGTGTCCGGGTCGGGCCGGTGGAACTGGTAGAGGTCGATGGAGTCGACGCCGAGGCGGTCGATGCTCGTCAGGACCTGGTTCTTGATGTAGTCGGGGTCGCCGTGGGCGAGCCACTCACCCTCGCGGTTGCGGAGGAGGCCGGCCTTCGTGGCGACGACGAGGTCGTCGCGGGTCGCGTCGAGCGTCTCGCCGATCAGGCGCTCGGAGACCGCGGGGCCGTAGGAGTCCGCGGTGTCGATGAAGTCGACGCCGAGTTCGTCCGCGCGGCGGAGCACGTCGCGGGCGTTCGGCTCGCTCTCGGGGCGGCCGATGACGTCCTCGCCGGTGATTCGCATCGCGCCGAAACCGAGGCGGCGGACGGTGTACTCGCCGCCGATGTCGAACGTATCGCTCTCGTTCGTGACCATACGCGTCGTTCGCCGTCGAGCACGTAAGGCGCTGTGGAGGCGGCGGGCAGTGCGGGAACCGCCCCCGGCTTCCGCTCTGGTCCTCGCGCCGTCCACGTCGTGTGTCGCGTCGGTGTCCCGAATGCTGGCCGTGCTGGTGCCGTCGGGCGACGCGAACCCAAACGAATTTCCTCGTACCCCCGCTATCGGCGCCTAATGGACGAGGACCTCCGTGAGCGTATCCGACGGGAGGCCGAGACGAACGCGCTGTTCAACGCGCTGAAACACGACAGCGACGCGCAGGTGGGCGCGATTCTCGGCCCGCTGATGGGCGCGAACCCCGAGTTCCGCGAGCACGGCGACGAGGTGTCGGGCGTCGTCGCGCCCGTCGTGAACGAGGTGAACGCCCTCGACGAGGCCGAGAAACGCGCGCGCCTCGAAGAGCTCGCCCCGGAGCGCCTCAAAGAGCTCGACGCCGAGGACGAGGGCGAGGAGCACCCACTGCCCGACCTCCCGAACGCGGAGGAGTACGACGAGGTCCGGATGCGGTGTGCGCCGAACCCGAACGGCCCGTGGCACCTCGGACACGCGCGGATGCCCGCGGTCATCGGGACGTACAAGGAGCGCTACGACGGCTGGATGCTCGTCCGCTTCGACGACACCGACCCCGAGACGAAGCGCCCCGACCTCGACGCCTACGACGACATCCTCGCGGACATCGACTACCTCGGCTTCGAGCCCGACGAGGTCGTCACCGCCTCGGACCGGATGGAGACCTACTACGAGCACGCCCGCGAACTCATCGGGCTCGGCGGGGCGTACACGTGTAGCTGTTCGGGCGAGTCGTTCTCCGAGTTGAAGAACGCCGGGGAGGCCTGCCCGCACCGCGAGAAGAACCCCGGCGTCGTCCGCGACGAGTTCGAGGCGATGATCGACGGCGAGTACGAGTCGGGCGAGATGGTCCTCCGCGTCAAGACGGACATCGAGCACAAGAACCCCGCGCTGCGCGACTTCGTCGCCTTCCGGATGGTCGATACGCCCCACCCGCGCGAGGAAGCGAGCGACTACCGCTGCTGGCCGATGCTCGACTTCCAGTCCGGCATCGACGACCACCTGCTGGGAATCACGCACATCATCCGCGGGATCGACCTGCAGGACTCCGCGAAGCGACAGGCGTTCGTCTACGACTACTTCGGCTGGGAGTACCCCGAAGTGGTCCACTGGGGCCACGTGCAGGTCGACGCCTACGACGTGAAGATGAGCACCTCGACGATCAAGCAGAAGATCGAGGCGGGCGAACTCGACGGCTGGGACGACCCGCGCGCCCCCACGCTCAAGAGCGTCCGCCGCCGCGGCATCCGCGGGCAGGCCATCGTGGACGCGATGGTCGAACTCGGGACCTCCACCTCGGACGTCGACCTCGCCATGTCCTCCATCTACGCGAACAACCGCGATTTGATCGACGAGGAGACGCCGCGCGCGTTCCTCGTGCGCAACGGCTTCGCGCCGCGCGCCGACGACGCGGACGCCGACTACGCGGCGACCGAACTCCCGGTCGCGGGCGGCCCGGACGCCGCCCACCCGCCCGTCCACCCGAACCACGAGGAGCGCGGCGAGCGCGACATCCCGGTCGGCGACGCCGTCCTCGTCGAGACCGCGGACCTCCCCGACGCCGGCGAGCGCGTCTGGCTCAAGGGGTACGGGCCCGTCCGCTACGACGGCGACAGTCTCACCTACACCGACGACGACATCGACGTCGTCCGCGAGGAGGGCGTCGACGTGATCCACTGGGTGCCCGCCGAGGGGAGCGTCCCGGTTCGTCTCCGCCGGACGGACGGCGACGTCTACGGCTACGCCGAGCCCGGCTACGCCGACTACGAGCCCGACGACCTCGTGCAGTTCGTCCGCGTCGGCTTCGCGCGCTACGACCGCGCCGACGAGGACGAGACGGTCGCGTACTACGCCCACCAGTAGCGCGGCGCGCTTCTCCTCCGCGCTCAGAGGAACTCGACCACCAGCACCGCGGCGAGCACGATGCCCGTGCAGCCCAACTGGACGGCCGCGGAGGCGAGCACGCCGACCGTCGCCGCGGCCGCGCTCCGGAGGCTCGCCTCGGCGTCGCCGAGACGGCGGTATTCGAGCGCGAGAACGGTGACGGCCACACCCACGAGCACGCCGACCGGCCCGCCGAGCGGGAGACAGAGCAGGCCGACGACGGCGGCGACGAGCGTCGTCCGGACGGACGCGCCGCCCGCGCTCGCCCCGATTGCGCCGCCGAACCAGTCGACGGCGAGCGCGACGAGACAGCAGAGGACGAGGCCGGCGAGGACGAACGCCCCGGGCTCGCCCGTCTGCCAGCGGTAGAGCCCGAGGCCCGCGAGCGAGACGAGGCCGCCCGGGAGGAGCGGGAGGACGCTGGCGACCATCCCGACCCCGAGCAGGGCGGCGGCGAGGGCGGTGAGCGCGTCCACGGGTCACTCGCCCCGGTGGCGCGCGCGCTCCGCCGCGGCCGCCTCGCCGCCCCACGCCTCGCAGAGGGGTTTCAGGGCGTCGCCGAACGCCCGCATCGCCTGTCCGGCCGAGTGATAGCCGAGCTCGTCGGCGACGGCGTCCCACGAGTGACACTGGAGGAGTTTGCGGACGAGGAGGCGCTCGCGGCGTTCTCTCTCGGTTTCGGGGTCGCCCTCGACGGCGTCGGCGTCCGAGAGGAGGCCGGGCGCGTCGTCGCGGACGAGTGCGCAGACGGCGAGGCGGCGGAAGGGCTCGGGGTCGACGCTGTACATCGCGGAGCCGTAGGCGGAGCCGGCGACGACGCGCCACGCGTCGTCGGAGAGGTCGGGTGCGGGCGTCGCGTCGCAGGCGGCGAGCGCGGCGCGCGCCACGTCCGGGTCGCAGTCGTCGAGGGCGTCGGCGAGGACGCCGGCGATCCGGTCGGCGAACCACGACTCGTGGCGGTCGGCGAGCGCCCCGCCGGCGTCGCTCAGGGGGTCGAGCATGAGCGCCGAGTACTCGCCGCTCGCGTCGTTGCGCGTCGTCGAGAGGTGGACGGTCGAGAAGCCGTTGCGCGCCCAGAAGGAGAGGAGGGCGGGCGTCGCGCCGTAGCCGACGCCGAGCCAGTCTCGACACCCGAACTCCGCGCGGACGCCGTCGAGGAGCGCGGAGCCGAGGCCGCGCGAGCGGGCGGCGTGGTGGGTGGCGATGCGGACGACGCGCGTCCCGACCGGGTCGGCCGCGTCCGGGTCGCGCAACTGGCTCGTGAGGACGTCCGGGAGCATGTTGCCCTTCACGCGCTCGCCGGTGTACATCGCGTCGCGCGTCTCTTCGTCGAGGCCGCCCTCGCGCGCGAGGAGGGCGACGGCGACGACGTGGCCGTCGCGGCGGAGCGCGCGGGCGTCGAGGTTCGGCGCGTCGAGGAGGCGGGCGAGGTCGTCGGGTTCGGTGCGGTAGTGGGCGGCGACGAGGAGGCCGAACGCCTCGCGGAGCAGGGTCTCGTCGGCGGCGAGCGCGTCACCGTCGAGGGCGTCGTAGGTGCAGGTCTCGGGGTCGGCGTCAGCGACGAGCGGCTCGACGGGCGGTCGGGCGTCGAGCAGGAGCGCGCGGAAGGCCCAGACCTCGACGGGGTCGCCCGCGGCGTAGCGGATCGGCTCGTCGAGGCGGACGTCGGTCACGTCGCGGTCGGTGTCGGCGAGCACGTCGCGGAAGCGGACGTCGAAACCGCGGCCTGCACCCTCGTAGCCGTGGACGGTCGTCGTGAACGCGACGGCGTCGGCGTCGAGATAGCGTTCGAGGAGCCGAACGGGGAGCGCCGCGGCCTCGTCGACGAGGAGGGCGTCGCAGTCGTCGAGTTCGTCGGCGGCCGCCGGGGGTTTCGCGTAGCGTATCGTTCCCCCAGTCGGGAGGTCGAGTCGCGTCGTCTCGGGGCGCTCGAAGGCGACGCCGAGCGCGTCGAACAGCTCGCTCGCGCGGGCGTAGAGGTCGCGGACGCCGCGGAACGACGGCGCGGTGACGAGGACGTCCCGGCCCTCGACGGCGAGGCTCCCCGCGGCGAGGCCGGCCGCGCTCGTCTTCCCGCGGCCCCGGTCGGCCTCGCAGACGACGGCGCTCCCGGCGTCGAAAAGCGTCTCGAAGGCACCGAGGGCCTCGACTTGGTCGGTGGTGAGACAGGCCGCGTAGGCCTCGCGGGGGAAGGCGCGCTCGTCGGGGACTACCGGGTCGGGGGCGGGGAGGCGCGGCGCGGGGTGTGTCAGGCCGTCGTCGACGACGGTCACGCCGGCATCGCCCTCGCCGTCCTCCACGCCGTCAAGCGCCACGATGCCGACGCCGCGGTGCGCCCGGAGCGTCCTGACGAGGCGCGCGCGGAAGCGCCCCGACACGTCCCCGACGTCGAAGGGCGGGACGGCCATGCCGTCGTCGAAGCGGTCGCGGCGCGCCGGCCAGTCGTCGAGCGCGGGTGTCACGAGGACGAGGAGGCCGCCGCCGTCGACCGCGCCGGTGATTCGCCCGAGCGCGTTCGGCCGGCACTCGTCGCGGGCGTCGTAGACGACGGCCTCGCGCGTCGTCCCGAGGAGGTCGCCCGTGTCGCGGGGTTCGACGCGCTCGCAGCGGAGGCCGTCGCGGTGGCCGACGAGCGTCGTCTCGGCGCGTTCGACTCCGGCGGCGTCGAGCGCGTCGGCGGCGGCGGCGAGCCCGCGGTCGGTCGCGTCGTCGTCCGTCCCGGCGGCGTCGAGGGCGTCGGCCGGTTCCCGTCCGTCGTCCGTCTCGTCGGCGAGGACGAGGAGGCGGCGCTCGTTCGTCTCGCGGGCCTCCGCGCGGAGCGCGGCGGCGGTCTCTCCGACGGCCATCTACCGCGTCGTTCGCTCCCGATGCCGAAGGGCGTTACCGTTCCGTGCGGCCGCCCCCGGCCCCGTGTCGCGCGTTCGCACCCCGGCGGGCTTTGAAAGCGTTTTTAACTACGGGATTCGGAATAGGTTGTACAGCCTTCGGGGGGTCATGATGCTTCGAGTCGCCACGGGAATCGCGGTCGGCGACGGAGCGCAAGCCCACCCGAGGGAGTAGGTGAACATAAAAATGCCAGTCTATGTCGACTACGACGTCCCGGCCGACCTGCAGGAGCGAGCGCTCGAATCGCTCGAAGTCGCCCGTGACACCGGTAGCGTGAAGAAGGGTACGAACGAGACGACCAAGGCCGTCGAGCGCGGCAACGCGGACCTCGTCATCATCGCCGAGGACGTCTCCCCCGAGGAGATCGTCCTCCACCTCCCCGAACTCGCGGAGGAGAAGGGCGTCCCGTACATCTTCGTCGAGACGCAGGACGAACTCGGCGTCGCGGCCGGCCTCGAAGTCGGCTCCGCCGCCGCGGCCGTCGTCGACGCCGGCGACGCCGACGAGGACGTCGAGGACATCGGCGAGAAGATCGAGGAGCTGAAGTAAACCTATGAGTGCCGAGGAATCGGAGACGGAGGACTCCACGTCCGCCGAGGTCATCGAGGTCGTCGGAAAGACCGGGATGCACGGCGAGGCGATGCAGGTGAAGTGTCGACTTCAGGAAGGCTCCAACCAGGGCCGCATCATCACGCGCAACGTCCTCGGCCCCACGCGGGTCGGCGACGTCCTCCAGCTGCGCGAGACGGCCCGCGAAGCCGACTCCATCGGAGGTCAGTAATGCCCCAGACCCGAGAGTGTGACTACTGTGGGGCGGACATCGAGCCCGGGACGGGCACGATGTTCGTCTACAACGACGGACGTACCGTGCACTTCTGCTCGTCGAAGTGCGAGAAGAACGCCGACCTCGGTCGCGAGCCCCGCGAGCTCGAGTGGACCGAGGAGGGCCACGCCGGCGAGGGCGAATAGATGAGCCACCACGACGAGCGGACGTTCGTGATGGTCAAGCCCGACGGCGTCCAGCGCGGTCTCATCGGCGAGATCGTCGGTCGCCTCGAAGACAAAGGCCTCAAGATGGTCGGCGGGAAGTTCATGCAGATCGACGAGGAGCTCGCCCACGAACACTACGGCGAGCACGAGGACAAGCCCTTCTTCGAGGGCCTCGTCGAGTTCATCACCTCCGGGCCCGTCTTCGCGATGGTCTGGGAGGGCGCGGACGCGACGCGGCAGGTCCGCCAGATGATGGGCGCGACGGACGCCCAGGAGGCCGCACCCGGCACCATCCGCGGTGACCTCGGGAACGACCTCGGGCACAACGTCATCCACGGCAGCGACCACGAGGACGAGGGCGCCAACGAGCGCGAGATCGCCCTCTTCTTCGACGAGGACGAACTCGTCGACTGGGACGCCAACGCGGCGCCCTGGGTCTACGAGGACGCGGCCGACCACTAAGCGGTCCGTTTCGCCGCCGTTCTTCGTTTTTCAGCCCGCGTAGCGCCAGCTATCCCGCTCGCACCACGGCACGTAAGTACACCGACAGGCTACGGGACGACGTGACGGGGGCAGGGCCGATCTACTTCGAGACGGTGGGGGAGGAACTCCGGATACACGACCGGGTCATGGACGCGACGTGTCGCCTCACCGCCGACAGGTCGGTCGACGCCGAGCGCGTGTCGGACGCGCGCTTTCTCTTCCCGGTCGACGCCGCGGTCTCCTTCGAGGCGACGACGCTGTCGATGCCCGCGAACGCGGGGTCGTGCGTGCGCGACGAGCGCGGCGACATCGACGTCCAACTCTCCGACGCCGAGGTGTCGTTCCCCCGTGGGACGTATTACGTCGACGTTGAGGCGGCCTGCAAGCTCTACGTGAAGGTGTTCGACGCGGCGTTCGAGGCCGCCACCGAGCACCACCACGGAGAGGGTGCGGCGACGCTGGCGTTCGAGGAGCCGACACGGGTCGCGGTCGGCGCGCGCTCGCGCCACGAGCGTCCGCACGGGACGATCACGGTGCCGGACGACCCGGGGGCGCTGCGCGAGACGCTTCCCTACCTCGCCTCGGCGGTGAAGGAGTGGTCGTCCGAGCGTTCGTGGCCGACGCTCCGCGGCCACCCCCCGCGGATCGAGCGCGGCGACGCCCTCTCGATACCGTCGGGTCTCACGCGGCCCGACACGGGCGTGACGCTCGCCGTCCCCGAGACGTACGCGTCGCTGTACGCCGTCGCACCGCTCGCGTACTACCTCGGCGCGGACGTCGTCGAAGCGCCGGAGCCCGAACTCCGGCTCGACAACGGTTTTCGCCAGTCGCTCGGCGACGGCGCGGTCTCGCCGCGGACGGCGAGGGCCCTGCTCGAACGCTGTTTCTTCCTCGACACCCTCGTGCGGACGGCCGGCTACTACGACGTCCCCAGGCAAGAGTACGAGGCGGTCGCGGGCGAACTCTCCTTCTACCCGCCGGCACTCTACGACCGGCCGATACCCGAACAGCTCATGGAGTACCTCGAAGCGCCGCGCGCGGCGTTCGCCGACTCCCTTCCCGACGCGCGTTACGCGGCGGTCGTGCGCGATGACCCGACGGACGCCCCACTCCTTCCCTTTCTCGTACGCGACCTCGTCCCCATCGCTGTCGGCGACGACCGGTCGGTGACCGGGCGCGCGCTCGCCACCGGACACAGCACGCCGCCGATCCCCGACGGCGACACCCGGCTCTCCGTGTCGGGGTTCGAGCACGGGCTCGCACGACCGGTGCGGGACGTCTCGGAGGAACGGATCGCGCTTCTCGGTGTCGATGATGCGGCGCGGGACGCGCTCTCGGACGTCCTGATCGGTCGCGAGCACCGGGAGGCTGACGAACCGTTCACCGTCGAGACCGCGCCGACGACGACGGCCGCCGTTCGGGACGCGCTGGAGACGGACTATGGCTTCGTCCACGTCGCATCGCCGCTGACCGCCGCGGGATTCGACTGCCGCGACGGCGTCCTCGACCCGACGACGCTCGACGACGTGTCGGCGCGCGTCGTCTCAGCCGTCGGTGGTCAGAATGCTGAGGGAGCCCTCGATGCGCTCATCGAACGCGGGGCGCGTGCGGGCGTGGTCTCGCCGTCACTCGATTCACGCACCGCCGGGCGGACCGCCGGGCGCTTCCTCTCGGGCGCGCCGTTTGAGCGCGCCGTCATGTGGTCAGGTGCGCCGGGACCGTTCCGGTTCGCGGGCGACGTCACGGCGTGCCCGGTGGTGCTCGGCGGTGGCGTCCCCATCTCGCAGTACGTGCTGCGCTCGGAATCGCTCGATAATCACCGTCTCTGGGTCCGCGCGTGGTGGTCGGGGTTCAACGTGACAGGCGGATTGACGGCGATCTACGCCGAGCACGTCTCCGACCGGTATCGCCTCGTCGGCACCGAGATCGAACAACCGCCGGCGCTGTCGAGCGCGGGCGTCGCCGCCCTCTGCAACGAGCGCGAGGCCGTCTACGTGCTGAACGGCGAGGTCTACCAGCACGACCACGAGGTGACGCCGGACGAGGTCCGCCAGTCGGCGGCGCGCGCGCTCGCCGACCGGTCGCCGACCGACTCCGACACCCAGTTCTGAGACGCGATTCAAAACCGATAAGCGCGGGCGGGGCGGAGTGTCCGGTATCCGTGACGAACGCACAGGTCACTCTCGTCCAACTGGACAACTACGGGCCGTGGACGGTGACGCCGGAACCCCGCCGCGAGGCCGACCTCCAGACGCTCCAGTCGCGCCTCTACGCCGACCTCTCCCAGTTTCTCGGCACCCGCGACGGCTACGCCTTCTTCACGCGCTTCGACAACATGATCGCGGTGACGAACGGCATCGACCGGGCCGACCACCGCCGCCTGCAGGAGTCGCTGCGCAATCGCTACCCCGTCACCGTCAGCCTCGGCATCGGGTCGGGCGCGAACCCGACGGACGCGCTCGTCGACGCCACTGCACACCTCCAGGCCGCAGGGAGCGCGCAGGACGCGGAGCGTCGCGAGGTACTCGCCGGCGACCCCATCGCCGAGGCCGAGCGCGCCGACGACGACGTCCGCATCGCCCACTTCGACGTGAACGACGCGACCGGCAAGTACACGGACGAACTCGACGCCTTCTCCACGTTCGTCCGCATTGAGCAGGGGTACGCGGCGCTGATGCGCACCCTCCACGACGAACACGACGGCCTCGCGTTCTTCGTCGGCGGCGACAACGTCATCGCGCTCGTCCCCGACCTCGCCCGCGACACCTACGCCGACGTCATCGAGCGCGTCCGCGACGACGCCGACATGTCGCTCAAGGTCGGCGTCGGCGCGGGCCGCACCGCGACGGACGCCGGAATGGCCGCCAAACACGCCCTCGAAGTCTGCCGCGAGGAGGGCACCACCGTCGAAGGCGTCTGAGGAATTAACTCGGAGTGTACTCTCCGATTTTGTACTCGTTCGGTACTCACACCACGCTTTTCTTTTCGGGGACCCATCCGTCGTGTATGCAGTCCATCGACGTCCCGAACAACCTGTACGACGCGCTCGGAGAGCCCAGCGAGGACGAGCTCGAACAGGCCCTCTGGGGGCTCGTGTACGAGCAGGGCCGCGACACCGAGTACTAGCGCCGCGACGACCGCGAACCGAAGCTATTCCTTCCTCGACCCCCTTCGCGTAGTCATGACTGCGGGCGGTCGTCTCCCCGGCGCGCCCGACCCCACGGAGCGCATCGTCCTCCACGTCGACATGGACTGTTTCTACGCCTCCTGCGAGCGAAAGCGCGAACCCGCACTCCGCGGCGAACCCGTCGTCGTCGGGATGGGGTACGAGGCCGGGGAGACCGTGGGTGCGGTCGCCACGGCGAGCTACGAGGCGCGCGCGCACGGCGTCGAGAGCGCGCAGGCCATCTCGACGGCACTCGAACGGCTCCCGCGGCGCGCCGACGACCCCGACGGCCCGAGCGCGCACTACCGGCCGGTCGACCTCGACTACTACGAGGACGTCGCCGCGGACGTCAAAACCATCCTCCACGACCTCGCCGACACCGTCCGCGAGGTCAGCATCGACGAGGCGTACCTCGACGTCACCGACCGGACCGCGTGGGACGTCGCGGCGGGGTTCGCCCGCCACGTCAAACAGCGAATCGCGCGCGAGGCCGGCGTCCCAGCAAGCGTCGGCGTCGCACCCGACATGAGCACCGCGAAGATAGCGAGCGACCACGACAAACCGGACGGCCTCGTCGTCGTCCCGCCCGACGAGGTCGAGTCGTTCCTCGCGCCCATCGACGTCGCGGACGTCCACGGCGTCGGCCCGGTCCGCGCGCGCGAACTCCGCGAGATGGGTATCGAGACGGCGGGCGACCTCGCCGACGCCGACCCCTACGCCCTCATCGAGCGCTTCGGCGAGCGCGGGCGCGACCTCCACGAGCGCGCGCTCGGCCGCGACGACCGGCCGGTCGAACCCCGAGACGACCCGAAGAGCCTCAGCCGCGAGTCGGCCTTCGACGGCCCCGTCGGCGACCACGAGCGCGTCCGCGAACAGGCGCTGACGCTCGCCGACGCCGTTGCCGACCGCGCGCGCCGAAAGGACGCCCTCTACCGCACCATCGGCGTGAAGGTCGTGACGCCGCCGTACGACGTCAACACCCGCGCGCGCTCGCTCCCCGGCCCCGTCGACGACCCGGCGCTCGTCCGGGATGTCGCGGCCGACCTCCTCGCGGAGTTCGCGGACGCGTCCGTCAGGAAGGTCGGCGTCCGGGTGTCGAACCTCTCCTTCGCCGCCGGCGAACAGGCGCGCCTCGGCGGCTTCGGCGACGAGCACGCACCCGAGGAAACGAGCGCGACGGCCGACGGCGAGGCGGTGGATGCGACCGACGCGACCGACGCGACGAGCGGCGACGGGCAGGCGTCGCTCGGCGACTTCTAGGTCTCGGGCGCGACCGTCCGCTCGCACTCGACGACGAACGACGCGAGGCTCTCCGCCGCGCCGCGTTCGAGCGACAGCACGACGCCCGCCGAGGGCGATTCGCGGATCACGATGAAGACGCCGCCCTCGTAGAGCTCGACGACGGACTCGAACTCGCCGAACGGGCTGTCGGGTTCGCGCAGCGGCTCGCGCTCCCGAATCTTCTCGACGATGGCGTTCGAGCGGCGCTGCGGGCGCTCGTCGGGGAGGTCGCCGCGTCGATAGATGACGGACCAGTCGTCCGCCGTGTACCGGACGGCGGTGCGGAAGTACCCGCGTGCACGCTCGCGGACCAGCTTCACGAGCTCGTAGTGCCGCCGTTCCATCTCGGTCATGGCGGCACGTCGAGTCGAGCGATTATAGACGCACGGGAAACCGACGGTCGCGCCGGTGGGTGGCCGCTCAGGCCAGCGGTTCGACGAGCGCTTCGAGCGCGGCCCTCGGGTCGTCAGCCTTCGCCACGCCGCTCGCGAGGAGGACGCCGCTCGCGCCGAGGTCGGCCGCGGCGTTGAGGTCGTCGCCCGTCGAGATGCCGGCTCCACAGTAGACGTCGACGTCGTCGTCCACCGCTTCGGCGGCCGCGACGGCGTCCCTGACGATGTCCGGGTCGGCCGACGCGACGGAGACGTCCCCGCCGATGAGTTCGGGCGGTTCAACCGCGACCGCGTCCGGGCCGAGCGCCGCGACCGCGCCGATCTGCGCGGGGTTGTTCCCGCAGACGCACGTTTCGAGGTCCGCGCGCTCCGCGGCCGTAATGGAGGCGTCGATGTCCGCGAGCTTCATGCGGTTCTCCGAGTGGTTGAGGAGCGTCCCCTCGGCACCCGCGGCGGCGGCGCGCTCCGCGAGCGTGCTCCCCGTGTGGCTGCCGTAGTCGTTCGGGCTGACGTGCTGGGCCCACGTCTCGACGCCGGTCTCCGCGACGGCGGCGAGGTCCGCGGCCTGCGGCGCGATGGCGATGCGGACGCCGGACGCCTCCGCGACGTCGCGTGCGGCTTCCGCGACCGCGACGGGGTCACAGGGGTACGCCTTCAGGTTGACGAGGACGAACATACGCCTCCTTCCGAGGCGGCCGGATTATCGGTTACGGAATTGCGACGAGGAACTACGAAGCGAGAAAACGATCTAGTCCTTGCGCTTGACCATGTCGCCGAGGGTGAGCCCGCCCTCCGCGGAGCCGCTCTCCCACTCCTCGTCGCCGTCCGCGGCTTCGAGGAGGCTGACGCCGAGTTTCTTCTCCAGTTTCTGCCGGACGTCGTCGCTCGGGAGGATGTCGCCGCGTTCGAGCTTCCGGACGAGGCTCGCCTTCTCGTTGAGCTCGTCCGCGAGGTCCTCCTGGCTGTAGCCCGCCTGCTCCCGGGCGTTCCGGATGCGCTCGTCGTAGTCCGACGCGAGCTCCTGCATCTCGTCGAACATGTCGCGCCGGCGGCGCTTCGAGCCGCCCGACGAGCTCCCGCCGGAACCCGACGACCCCGAGGACCCACCGGAGGACGACGTCGAGTACTTCGTCGAGGTCGAGGACGACGACTCGGTCTTCACCTCGGTACCGAACTCCGTGCAGTCGCTGCAGACGTCGAGTTCGGCCCCCTCGACTTTGATGGTCTTGGGGTTCGCCGTTTCGGCCCCGCACATCTCGCACTGAACCATACCCGATGTAGCTCCGCCCCGCGTATAAAGCACACGCCGGCGGCCCGAACGTGGGGAACACCGCGGCTCGGGCGAACGAATCGGCGTCACTACTCGCGGCTCCGCCGCTCGCGGGTCGCTCTGCTCCCCGCTCGCCGGTCCGCGGAAGCGCTATGCGCTTCACGCCGCTCACGGGTCGCGTCGCTCCCCGTTCGCCATACCGTGATACCTCGCTATCGTCGCGCGGGCGACTCGTCGGTCGCCCGCGCGGACAGCGGGACCTTCGGTCCCGCCCGTCTCGGTATCACGCCGCTCGCGTGTCGTTCCTTTCAGTCACTCCCGCTCGCCGGTCCGCGGAAGCGCTATGCGCTTCCGCGTAGGTCTCCCCACGCCCCCCAGAACCGCTGGAGGGCGGTGAGGTGGCCGACGACGGCGAAGAAGCCGAGGAGCCACGCGACGAGGCTGAAGCCGCCGACGACGGGGATGACGGCGGAGAGGACGCCGACGATACCCACCAGGGCGAGGCGGTCGGCGCGTCCGAGGAGCCCGCCGTACTGCCGGCCGAGGCCGACCGCCTGAATCTGCGTCCCGAGGTACGAGGTGAGGAGGACGCCCGTCACGGCGGCGAATCCGAGGAGCCACGACCCGACGCCCGCCGCGAGGCCGGCGAGGATGACGACGTCCGCGTACCGGTCGAGGACGTGGTCGAGGAGGTCGCCACCCTCCGAGTCCACGTCGGTCTCGCGGGCGACCGCGCCGTCGAGGAGGTCGAGCCAGCCGTTCAGGAAGACGAGAATCGCGCCCGCGACGTACCCCACCGCGTCCCCGACGTAGAACGCCCCTGCGGCCGCGACGGCGAGGAGGAACGCGAGGACGCTGATCGCGTCCGGCGTCAACCCGAGGCGAACGCTGAGGGAGACGAACGGCCGGAGGAGCCGTGAGGCGAGCGGGCGGAGTTGGTCGAGCGTCACAGCAGGTACTCCGTGAAGTCCACCTCGCCCGCGCTCGGTTCGCGCTCGCCGGCGAGGACGGCCTCGATTTCGGCGGCGACCTCATCGGGCGTCCGGTCCGTCGTGTCGACCTCGTAGACGCGTTCTTGGCCGTGCTTTCGGACGGCCTCGCCGAGTATCACGTCGAGGGCTTCGGCCTCACAGTTCTCGGTCGCCTCGCGCTCACGCGCGTCCAGGTCCGCGCCCTCCGTCTCGCCGCGCTCGCGGAGTCGGGCGTCGAGCACGTCGGGCGCACATCGGAGGACGACCACGCGGTCGAGGTCGTCGAGGTGGTGGGCGAGGTGGCTCTCGACGAGGACGTCATCGACGTCGGCGTAGCGCTCGTCGAGCGCGCCGAGGTCCGCGACGAGGCTGTCGCGCTCCGCGTCTCGCTCCGTGTAGACCCCCTCCTCGCGAATCACGTCGTTCAGGTGGACGACGTCGAGGTCGGTGTCGAGGCGTTCGGTCGCGCTCGTCTTGCCCGTCCCGGGGGTGCCGGTGACGGCGACCCTCATGCGAGCACCTCGTTGAGTTCGCGGACGGCGCGCTCCGTCTCCGACTCGGTGCCGCAGGTGATTCGCACGCACCCGGGAAGCCCGAAGCTCGAACAGTCCCGGACGATGACGCCGCGCTCCTGCATCGCCTCGGCGACGGCGCTCGCGTCGCCCACCTCGACGAGCAGGAAGTTCGCGTGGCTCTCGTACGTCGGCGCGTCGACGTGCTCGGCCATGTAGTCGCGGCTCCACCGCGCGGTCTCGACCGTCCGCTCGACGTGCTCGTCGTCGTCGAGCGCGGCGAGGCCGGCCCGGCAGGCGACGACGCTCGCCGCGAACGGCGTGTTCACGCGCGCGTAGGCGTCCGCCCACGCGTCGGGGACGACGGCGTAGCCGAGGCGGAGCCCCGCGAGGCCGTACGCCTTCGAGAACGTGCGGAGAACTGCGACGTCGTCACGCGGGGCGCGACTGGCCGACGCGTCTGTCCCGTCGGCGTCGTCCCGGCCGCCGAGGAGGCCGACGGCGCTCGGCGCGTCCGCGAACTCGCCGTACGCCTCGTCGACGACGACGAGCGTCTCCTCGCTCGTCTCGTCGGCGATCCGCTCGACGGCGTCGAGCGTGAAGCGCGCGCCGCTCGGGTTGTGCGGGCTCGTGAGGTGGACGATTCGCTCGCCGTCGTAGGCGTCGAGGACGGCGTCGGCCGTGAGCGCGAAGCCGTCGTCGGTCGTCACGTCGTACTCGTGCACGTCGCCGTGGTGGAAGCGCGCGCTCATCCCGTAGTAGGCGAAGCCGGGCGCGGGGACGAGCACGGCGTCGCCGGGGTCGAGGGCGGCCCGCGAGAGGTAGTCGAGCGCGCCGTCGCCGCCGTTGGCGAGCCACACCTGCTCGTCCGTCACGTCCCAGCGCTCGGCGATGGCGGCCGTGAGGTCCTGGTGGTCCGCGGTCGGGTAGTGATGCACCTCGTCGGCGCTCGCCTCGACCGCGTCGACGGCCGCGGGGCTCGGCCCGAACATGTTCTCGTTCGACGCGAGCTTGACGAACTCCTCGGGGTCGCGGCCGAGTTCGCGGGCGACTTCCTCGATGCCGCGGCCCGCGCGGTACTCGACGTGGTCCGAGAGGTCCCGTGGTCGCATACCCCGAGAGAGCCGCCGCCGGGACTTAAAGCGGCCGATGCGCGGTGTCGTCGCCTACCACTCTTCGGGTTCGACCGCGTGCTCCGCGTCCGCGCCGACGAGGACGCGTCCGATGTCCGCCGCCACCGTCCCGTTCGCCTCCCCGCGCGCCTCGACCGAGTACCACCCCATGTGCGGCGTCGCCACCACGTCCTCGCGCCCGACGAGCGCCGACGCCTCGGGGGGTTCGGTCTCGAAGACGTCGAGGCCCGCGGCCGCGACGGACCCCGCGTCGAGCGCCGCTAGGAGTGCCGCCTCGTCGACGACGCCACCCCGGCCCGTGTTCACCACGACGCCGCGCTCCGGGAGCGCGTCGAACCACGCGGCGTCGACGAGGCCGCGCGTCGCGTCCGTGAGCGGCGCGTGCACGGAGGGGTGGTCCGCGGCCTCGCGCAGGCCTTCGGCGCTGGCTTTCTCGACGCCGTGTTCGGCCATCACGTCGCCGTCCACGTACGGGTCGTAGGCGACGACGTCGACGCCGAAGCCCCGCAGGCGCTCGGCGACGCCGCGCGCGATGTCGCCGAAGGAGACGAGGCCCACGGTGTCGCCGGCGAGGCGGTGAAGGTCGCGGCCCGCCCACTCGCTCCACGTCCCCCCGCGGACGCGTCGGTCCTGCGCGGGGACGTCGCGGACGCACGCGAGCAGGAGCGCGATGCCGTGCGTCGCCACCTCGTCGACGCAGTAGGCGGGCGCGTGCGTGACGGTGACGCCGCACTCGGCCGCGGCGTCGAGGTCGACGTTGTCGAGGCCGATAGAGACCTGCCCGTAGACGGCGAGGGTGTCGAGGCCGGCGAGCAGGGCGTGAGTCACGTCGATACCGCCGTTCGTCACGACGGCGTCGGCCCCGTGCGCCCGGACGGCCGCGCGGAACGCCTCGGGCGCGTCGAGCGCGGCGACGCGGACGTCGGCGTCGAGGCGCTCGCGGAACACCTGCGGGTCGAGCTTCGGGTCGTCGGCGAGGACGACGGTGGACATGGATGGACGTCGACGGGCACCGCCTTGGGCGTTGTCGCCGCTCGCTTCGTCTCTCCGTCCGGCGCCACCGAACGCCTCGCCGTCCGCTCCGTCGGACGACCGCTACGCCTTAGGTGTCGCCGTCCCCACGGGCGAGCATGGCGACAGCACTCTCCGCGAGCTTCGCGATCCACCTGGTCTTCGCCGCGATCTGGACCGGGAGCGTCCTCTACTTCACGTACGCCGTCCTCCCGCTCGGACGCGACGGCGAACTCTCGGCCGGCGCGCTCGAATCGACGACGAGCAAACTCACGACGATCTCGCGCGTCAGCGCCGTCGTTCAGCTCCTCACGGGCGCGTTCATGTCCAGCCCGATGGGCGTGGCGACGACGACGGCCTACTGGTCGAGCACCAGCGGTTACCTCGTCATCGCCATGGTCGTCCTCTGGCTCGCGCTCGCCGCGCTCACCGAGATGGGCGCGTCGGCGATCCGCGACGGCCTCGCCGTCGACAAGGTCCGCAGCCCCGCCCGCGACGCCTCGACGCGACTCCGCGCCGCGAGCGTCGTCGCACTCCTCCTCCTCCTCGACGCCGGCGCGCTCGCCGCCGGCCTCTGAGCCGGGCGAACACCCGACCGCCGACTCGCAGACCCGCAGACCCGCTGACCCGCTGACCCACCGACCCGCTGACCCGCAGACCCGCTGACCCACCGACCCGCAGACCCGCAGACCCGCTGACCCGCCGACCCGCAGACCCGCCGACCCGACTCGGCCCGACCGTTTTTCCACCTCGGCGTCGTCCCCCACGCCATGGCAAGCGCTATCGGCTCGGTCCTGTTGTTCGTGATTAGCCTCCTCGTCGGCGGACTCGGCATCTACGTCGGCGCGCGCGTCATCACCGGCGTCGAGGACTACTCGCACGCCGTCGTCACCGCCGTCGTCGGCGCGCTCGCGTGGGCGGTGCTCTCGTGGATTCCGCTGGTCGGCGGCCTCCTCGCCCTGGTCGCGTACGTCGGCGTCATCAACTGGCGCTACCGCGGCGGTTGGGTGAACGCCATCCTCATCGCGCTCGTCGCGTGGGTCGCCACCGCCGTCGTCGTCTTCGTCCTCGGTGCCGTCGGCGTCCCCGTCACCGGGATCGGCGTCCTCGGCGCGTAGATCAGCCGTAGACCGCTTTTTCAGTCCCGGCGGACGTCGTGTTCGAGGGTCCCGACACCCTCGACTTCGGCCTCGACGTGGTCGCCGGCTTCGAGCGGGCCGACGCCCTCCGGCGTCCCCGTCAAGATGACGTCCCCCTCTTCGAGCGTCATGTAGCGCGTTATCTCCGCGATCAGCGTCGGCACGTCGAAGATGAAGTGCTCGGTGTTCGAGGATTGGCGCACCTCGCCGTTCACGCGGAGTTCGAGCGACGCGCCGTCCGGGTCGACGTGCTCGGGGTCCGCGAGGACGGGCCCGAGCGGGCACGCGCCGTCGAAGGCCTTCCCGCGCACCCAGTTCTGCTCGCGCGACTGGTCGTCGCGATTCGAGACGTCGTCCGCAATCGTGTAGCCCGCGACGACGTCCATCGCGTCCGCCTCGGCCACGTTCCGGCACTGCTCGCCGATCACGACCGCGAACTCGACTTCGTGCTCGATGTGCTCGCGCTCGCGGGGGAGCGTCACGGTGTCGCCGTGGCCCGCGACGGCGTTCGGTGGCTTCAAGAAGAGCAGCGGGCGGTCCGGGACGTCCTCGTTTCGCTCTGCTGCGTGCTTCGCGTAGTTGCGCCCGACGCAGACGACCTTCGAGGGCTCGCAGGGCGGGAGGACCTCGACGTCGTCGAGGGCGTGCGTCCGCCCGCCGAAACTGACGGTCCCGTCGTCGTGATACTCGCCCTCTCGAACTGCGCCGGCCTCGTCGCGGAAGCGAACGTGTCGCATGGATGGGCGATTCGCGCCGCGGAGGCTAAGCGTTGGGGTTCGTCTCCACCCGGAGTTCACGACGGACCGGAAGCTAACACATATGTCCAACAACCGTATACCCCGATTCAGTATGCGGTTCTGTGATGCGTGTGGCTCGATGATGCACACGGAGGGCGATACGTGGGTGTGTCGCTCCTGTACGAACGAAGAGCAGCGGGACTCGCGAGCAGAAGCGGGGATGACGACCCAAGACGGCCAGCAGGACGACGGGGCCCCCGCCGTGGCCGACGCGACCCGGGACTCCGCCGAAACGATGCGCGAGCCGTGTCCAGCGGACGACTGCGACAGCGACCGAGCCTACTACGAGATGATGCCGAAGCCGGGCGGTTCCTACGAGGTTCGGCTGTTCACCTGCGTCGAGTGCGGCCACAAGTGGCGCGATTCTTGACGGCGCATCCCCGCGTCCCGCCACGTGATACGCTCGTCGACGCACACTGGGCGCTGCAAGCGAACTCGACTGGGAGGACGGCTACTGATGGACTTACCAGCGGTGGTGAACGTACTCCTTCACGTACGCCTCGTAGACGTCGCGTGCGGCACCATGCTGGCGGTTGCTGAGCGGCGCGAGCTCCGCGGCTTCGACGTTCTCCGCGATGTGCTCGGGCGAGGTGCTCCCCGGAATCACGGTCGAGACGGCGTCGTGGTCGAGTATCCAGCGGAGCGTGAACTGCGCGAGCGTCACGTCGGCGGGCGCGTAGGCGGCGAGTTCGTCTGCGGCGTGCGCGCCGACGTCCTGCGGGACGCCCGCGAACGTCTCGCCGACGTCGAAGGCCTCGCCCTCCGCGTTGAAGTTCCGGTGGTCGCTCTCCGGGAACTCGGATTCGGCGTCGATTGCACCCGTCAGCAGCCCCGAGGCGAGCGGGACGCGGACGATGACGCCGACGTCCGCCGCGGCCGCCCGGTCGAGGAAGCGCTCCGCCGGGCGCTGGCGGAACGGATTGAAGATTATCTGCACCGTCTCGACGCCGTCGTACTCGACCGCCTTCAGTCCCTCCTCGACGCGCTCGACGGAGACGCCGTAGTGGGCGAGCAGGCCGTCGTCCTTCAGCGCGTCGAGCGCCGCGAACGTCTCGGGCCGGTAGTAGGCGTCCGTCGGCGGGCAGTGGAGCTGGAGGAGGTCGAGCGTGTCGACGTCGAGGGTCTCGCGCGAGCGCTCGACGAACTCGCGGAGGTGGGCCTCGTCGTAGTCCGCGGCGACGTGCGGGTCGAGGCGTCGCCCCGCCTTCGTCGCCACCGTCGGGGTCTCCTCGCGCTCGGCGAGGACGTCCGCGATCAGGCGCTCCGAGCGGCCGTCGCCGTAGACGTCCGCCGTGTCGAGGAAGGTGATGCCCTCGTCGAGCGCCGCGTGCAGCGCCTCGCGGGCCTCCGACTCGTCGACCTCGCCCCAGTCGCTCCCGATCTCCCACGTCCCGAGCCCCATCGGCGTCACGTCGAACCCCGTCGAACCCAGGGTGCGTTCGTCCATACACGCCCTCGCGGCGGGCGCTCCCTAACGGTTCGGGTCCCGGCTGTCGCGGCCGCCGTGGGGCGGACGCGTCCCCGTCGTCGACGCGGAGGCGGCGGGACTTACCCGGCCGACAGGCTTTATCAAGCCGCCGCGAGTAGTCGATGGCGTCATGGAGATAACCTGGTACGGCCACTCCACGTTCGGCGTCGAGATCGGTGACGAGACGCTCCTCATCGATCCGTTCTTCGACAACCCGAAGACGGAGACCGACCCCGAGGAGCTCGACCCCGACTACGTGCTGCTCACGCACGGCCACGCCGACCACATCGCGGACGTCGACCGCTTCCGCGGCGCGCACTTCGTCGCCACGCCCGAAGTCATCAGCTACGTCACCGACGAGTACGGCGTCGAGGACGGCACCGGCATGAACCTCGGCGGCACCTTCGAGACCGAGGAGGCCTACCTCACGATGGTGCGGGCCGACCACACGAACGGCCTCGACACCGACTACGGCGCGTCCGGCGGGATGCCCGCCGGCTACGTCATCAGCGACACCAAGCCCACGCAGGTCTCCGACGAGGAGTCCCAGACCTTCTACCACGCCGGCGACACCGCCCTCCAGACGGAGATGCGCGACGTCATCGCGCCGTATCTGGAACCGGACGTCGCCGCCGTCCCCATCGGCGACCACTACACGATGGGCCCGTGGCAGGCCGCCGTCGCCGTCGACTGGCTCGACGTCGACTACGCCGTCCCCATCCACTACGACACCTTCCCGCCCATCGAGCAGGACACCGACGACTTCGTCCGCGAGGTCGAGGCCACCGGCAGCACCGCGGAGGTCGTCGTCCTCGACGGCGACGAATCCTTCGACCTCGGCGGCGAACTCGACTACTGAAGCGCCACGCGCCCCCGCACCTTCCTCCGTTTTTCCGCGCCGACCAGCGACGCCGACGTCGCGCGCCGACGCTCCTACCCCTCGTCGCTCCCGTCCCACTCTTCGTCGCTCCCGTCCACCCACCCATCACTCCCGTCCCCGTCGCTCCCGCCCCTCGTCACCCCCTCCCAAAGCTATATCGAGCGCGCGGCGAAACCCACGCACAGAGTCGATCACGATGGACGCGAAAGCCGCAGTCGTCCGCGAGGAGGGGGGACCGTTCGAGATAGAGGCCGTCGAACTCGAAGAGCCGCGACCGGACGAGGTGCTCGTCCGCGTCGTCGGCGCAGGCGTCTGTCACACCGACATGACCGTCCGCGACCAGCTCTATCCGACGCCGCTCCCCGCGGTGCTCGGCCACGAGGGCTCCGGCGTCGTCGAGGCCGTCGGGAAGAACGTGACGCGCGTCGAACCCGGCGACAACGTCGTCATGAGCTTCGACTACGACGGCACCTGCGAGCAGTGCCGCGACGGCCACCCCGCCTACTGCGAGTCCTTCTTCGAGCACAACTTCGGCGGCTCCCGACCCACCGACGAGACGTCGCCCATCTCGCAGGACGGCGAGCCCATCAGCGGGCGCTTCTTCGGGCAATCATCCTTCGCCACGCACGCCATCGCCACCGAGCGCAACGTCGTGCCCGTCGGGGACGACGTCCCGCTCGAACTCCTCGGCCCGCTCGGCTGCGGCGTCCAGACCGGCGCGGGCGGCGTCATCAACACCCTCGACCCGCAGGCCGGCTCCTCCATCGCCGTCTTCGGCGCGGGCTCCGTCGGCCTCTCCGCCGTCATGGCCGCCGACGTCAAGGGCTGTACGGACATCGTCGCCGTCGACCTCCAGCAGGGCCGCCTCGACAAGGCGCTCGAACTCGGCGCGACCGACGTCGTCAACCCCGACGAGGTCGACGACGTTGTCGAGACCCTCGACGGCCTCGTCGGCGGCCTCGACTACGCCCTCGAAACCACCGGCGTCGCCGCCGTCGCCGAACAGGCCACCGACGCCCTCGGCCAGCGCGGCACGCTCGGCATCATCGGCGCGCCCGCGCTCGGCACCGAAGCCAGCTACGACGTCAACGACCACATCCTCACCGGCCGCAACATCGTCGGCGTCGCCGAAGGCGACTCCGACCCCCAGCAGTTCATCCCCGACCTCATCGACCTCTATCGGCGCGGGAAGTTCCCCTTCGACGAACTCGTCACCTACTACGACTTCGACGAGATCGAACAGGCCGTCGCCGACTCCGAGAGCGGCGAGACCATCAAGCCCGTCCTCCGCGTGAGCGAGGCCTGAGCGGACGAACGGCGAGCGCCGCTCAGTGCGGCGTGTGCCTGAGGAGACGCGCGAGGGACTCGTCGCCGCGCTCGCGGTGTCGCTTCGCGTGACAGGCCCGACAGAGCGTCTCCCCGTTGTCGAGCCCGTACAGCATCTCCTCACTTCGGTCCTCGTACTTCGGCACGACGTGGTGGGCGTGTAGGCGCTCCGTGCTCGAACACGCGACGCACGCGTGCCCGTCGCGCTCCTTCACTCGCTCGGCCCACTTTGCGAGGCGCGTCTGGTCGTAGTCAACAGGGTGGTCCCCGACCGGGAACACGGTACCGCGACGCTCGATACCGTTTTTCACGAGCCAGTAGCGGATCGCGTAGTCCCCGACGTCGACTGCGTCCGCGATCTCGTGGATCGTCAACTCCTCGCTCTCGTACTTCTCCCGCAACCACGACTGGTCCCGGTACCTCCGCTCCCGCTCGATTCCGTGTTTCCGTAGCTGATCCCCTATCGTCGAGCTTCCCGTGTCGCAGAGCTCGCCGATTTGCCGCTGTGAGAGGTACTCTTTGACGTACTTGTCGGTCAGCCACGCTGGGTCGTGGCGATTCTTCACGACGCCGAGCTTGTCGATCCAGTTCCCGACCGTCCGCGTAGATACATCACACTCCTCTGCGATTCGGGTCTGCGTCCAATCGAGGTCGACGTAGACGTGCTGTAACCACGTCCGGTACTTGTACCGCTCTCCCACTATGGTTCTGCTTCAAAATCCGGCGATCAGGTTAATAACACTACTGAATAATGTCATAATTAATAGAATATTGGAGAGTCCAGCAGCGGTGGAAAGGCGAGAAAGCGGCCCAAAAGCCGGTATACGGAGGAATAAAGAGATTGGAACGTCGGGGCAGAAATGTCAAATAAAATTGTATGGACTCGCCGGGATTTGAACCCGGGGCCTCTCCCATGCCAAGGGAGTGATCTACCACTGATCTACGAGCCCTCGAACGCATCTCTTCGTATCCGGGGGACGTAATTGAACCCTTCGATCCGGCCTCGACGGAAGTGGAAACCCTTTAGCGTCCGAGACGCCCACGACGTCGTAGGGAACTGCACGGCCGCATATCCGACGCGTCGTCCGCTTGGGCGGCTTGGGAGTGTGGCAGTGCTCGGACGCACCCGCGTCCAGCGCCGCACAGCGGTTCGTGTCGTTCCAACTCACACTATGGCACGAATGCACACCCGCCGTCGCGGCTCGTCCGGTTCGGACAAGCCGGCGGCAGACGAACCTCCGGAGTGGAGCGACGTGGACGCCGACGCCGTCGAGGAGCGCGTCGTCGAACTGGCCGAGGAGGGGTACGACCCCAGCCAGATCGGCATGAAGCTGCGCGACGAGGGCGTTCAGGGCACGCCGGTCCCGGACGTGAAGCTCGCCACGGACAAGAAGGTCACCGAGATTCTCGAGGAGAACGACGCCGAACCCGAGCTCCCCGAGGACTTCCGGAACCTCCTGGAGAAGGCGATTCGCCTGCGCGAGCACGTCGAGGCGAACGGCCAGGACCACCAGAACCGGCGCGCGCTCCAGAACACGGAGTCGAAGATTCGCCGGCTCGCGGATTACTACCGCGGCGACGAGCTCGACGAGGACTTCACGTACTCGTACGAGGTCGCCGTCGAACTCCTCGAAGAGTAACTCCCGATGTCCACCACGGGTCGTCCGGAGTCGTCCGCCGACGCCGCGACGCTGGCCGAGCGCTGCCGCGAGGCGGCGTTCGTCCGCCTAGTCGCGCGGCCGGACGGCGATGCGGTCGCGGCCGCGGGCCTGCTCGCGCGGGCCTGCGCGGCGACCCGGACGCCCTATCAGGTGAGCGTCGCGACGACCCGCGGTGCGGCGAGTGACCGCCTGCTCGCGGGTGCGGCCGACGACGCGACGCTCGCGCTCGGCTTCGAAGGTACGCCGGCGGACGCGACGCTGACCGGGGACACTCTCTCGCCGGCGGCGTTCGACGCGGCGCGCGAACTCCACGATTCGGAGCCGTCGCTCGCGCTCGCCGGCGTCCGCGCGACCGGGGCCGTCCCGCCCGAGGAGCTCGCCGAGGCGTTCGAGCGCCGGCCGGGCGTCGGCCTGCCGGTCGCGGACCTCGCCGACGGGCTCGCGCACGCGACGCTGCTGCACGCCGACTGGTCGGGCGACGACCGACAGGCGGGCGCGTTGCTCGCGGAGCTCGCCCTCCCGGCGGAGCTCGACGACGACGCGCGGCGCCGACTGGCGTCGCGGGTCGCGCTCGACGCGACGGAGAACGCCGCGCCGCGCGCCGTCGGGGCGCTCGACGGCGTCCTCCGACCCCACGTCACGCCCGACGGGCCGTTCGAGACTGCCGAGGGCTACGCGGACGTCCTCGACTGTCTCGCGGCCCGCGAGCCCGGCTTGGCGGCCGCGCTCGCGCTCGGCGTCGCGGACCGACCGACGGCGCTCGACGCGTGGCGCGAGCACGCGAGCGCGACCCACGCGGCGCTCCGGACGGCCGACCCCGCGCGGTACAGCGGGCTCGTCGCCTGCGAGGCGGACGCGCCCGCGTGGCCGCTCGCGCGACTCGTGCGCGACACCCGCGCGGACGAACCCGCGGCGCTCGTCGTCGGCGACGACGGCGCGGTACTGGCGACGACGCCGGACGGACCGGACGCCCGCGGGACGCTCGCGGCGGCGCTCGACGACGACGCCGTCGCGGGCGCCTCGACGCATGCACGGACGGACGAGTCGGACGCCGAGACCGTAATCGACGCCGTTCGGGAGGTGTGTTCGGGATGACCGAGGACACCACCCGGCGTGCGACGGTCCGGACGACGCACGACGACGCCGACCTCGTCGCGCGTGCGGTCCGGCCGGACAACACCGACTCGATGACGACGCGCGTCGAGGGCGACGCGGTGGTCACGACGGTCGAGCGCGACGACACCGGCGGTCTGCGGGCGACGACGGACGACTACGTGGTGAACGTCACGGTAGCGAGCGAAGTCGCACAGCACGCGAAACGACACACGACACACGACACATGAGCGAACGTTCAGTATCCAAGCAGAACCAGCAGAAGCGATGGTACACCGTGCTCGCCCCCGAGCAGTTCGACCGGGCGGAGCTCGGCGAGACCCTCGCGGACGAACCGGAGAAGGTGCTCGATCGCACCATCGAAGCCACCCTCGACGACGTCACGGGCGAGTCGGGTGGCGAGAACAACCTCAAGCTCACCTTCCAGGTGACGGACGTCGGTAGCGACTCGGCGTACACCGAGTTCGTCGAGTCCTCGCTGACGCGCGACTACCAGCGCAGCCTCGTCCGTCGGGGCTCCTCGAAGATCGCGTCGGTCATCACCGTCCAGACGACGGACGACTACCGCGTGCGCCTCCAGCCGGTCGCGTACACGACGAAGAGCGCGGACGACAGCCAGCAGAAGGCCATCCGCCGCCTCATGATCGACCTCGTCGAGGAGGCCGCGGAGGAGCGCACCTTCGAGGGTCTCATCGACTCCGTCATCGAGGGGCGTCTCTCCAGCGCCATCTACAGCGAGGCCAACACCATCTACCCGCTCCGCCGGGTCGAAGTGGAGAAGGCCACGCTCGAAGCCCACCCCGAGGAGGTCTACGAGGAGGAGGAGACCTCCGCCGTGGACACCGACGACGAGGAGTAACGACTCACTCACGTTTCTTTCGACGCGCGACGCGCTTAGCGGCGGCGCTGTGACGGAGACGCGTGTGCGACGCCAGTCTCCGAGCTTGGCGCGACGCCTCGCTCCGTACACGACGCCGCGCGATCACCGCGACGTCCGGTCCATCCCACCTCGGCCGGATATAAACACGTAAGGACGCGGTGGTCGTCGCGTGGGGTATGCCTCCCGGGTCCGACGACGGCCGTCGCGCGCGTCTGCGCGACATTCGCCCCCGGTTCGCGGGGCGACTCGGCGTCGCGGACGTCGCCACGGTGGCGAACGCGGCGCTCGGCTTCTGCGCCGTCGTCGCCGCGGCCGTCTCGCCCGCGCTCGCCGCACGCGTTCTCCTCCTCGCCGCGATGGTCGACGCCGTCGACGGCATCCTCGCGCGGCGCTACGGCGGCTCGACCGTCGGGCCGTACCTCGACTCGCTCGCGGACGTCGCCTCCTTTTGCGTCGCGCCCGCCGCCCTCCTCGCCGCCGTCGCGCACGCCGCCTGGCAGGGACCGTCGTTCCTCGCCGCGGTCGCCGTCGGCGCGTGTTTCGTCGCGGCCGGTGTCGTCCGCCTCGGCCTCTACACCGCCGACGACGTCGGAAATGGCCACACCGAGGGCGTCCCGACGACGCTCGCGGGGACGCTCCTCGCTGCGGCGGTACTGGCCGGCGTCACCGACCCCGCCCTCGTCGTCGGCTTCGGCGCGGTGCTCGCCGCCGCGATGGTGACGTGCCTCCCGTACCCCGACCTCCGCGTGCGCGACGCGCTCGTGATGGGCGCGGTGCAGGCGCTCGCCGTCCTCGCGCCGGGTGCCCTCGGCCGACTCTTCCCGCGCGCGCTCCTCGCGTTCGCGCTCGCCTACGCCGTCCTCGGGCCGTGGTTCTACCGGGTCGGCGAAGGGAAACGCTGATAGGCGCGCTGGCGGAACTCCCGGGTATGAGTGACGGGGACGACGAGCCGGCCGACGCCGCGGACGAACCGGCCCCCGACGAGTCCGAGAACGCGCCGGCCGAGGAACCCGACGCGGACGACTCCTCGACGGCGGGCGAAGACGAGGAGCCCCGCCCGGAGGAGCGCGAGCGCTACGAGGCGCTCCGTGCGCGCCTCGGCGAGGCCGAGGACGCCCTCGAGGCCGCCGAGACCGAAGCCGACCTCGACGGCGTCGAGGCGACCCTCGACGACATCGAGGCGGACATCGAGGACGCCGACTTCACGGACCCCGAGGAGTTCCAGCCGGACGAGGAGGAACTCGACGAGGACGAGGAGGTCGAGGAACTCCTCGACTTCGCGGAGGAGTTGACGAACGAGCTCCAGGACCTCCAGGACGAACTCGAGGAGCAACGCGGCCCGTACGCCGCGGACGTCGTGGACGAGATAGAGACCGCGAAGTCGACCGTCGAGAGCACGCGCTGGACGGAGACGGGCGACGAGCAGGTCGCGGACGCCATCGGGGCGTTCGTGGCCGACGCCGCCGACACGCTCGACGCGGACCTCGCGGGCGACGACATCGAGGCGCTCGACGCGACCGTCGCGGCCGTGGAGGACGCGGGCCTCGACGCCGACGACGACGAGGAGACCATCGCCGCGCTCCTCGCCCTCGCGGACGACCTCCAGTCGGGCATCGACGACTCGCAGGCGTTCGCCGACCTCTCCTCGCGCGCGAAACTCCAGTACGAGGGGTTCTACGACGTCCTCGGCAAACACAAGGACTACCCGCCGGAGTGGTCCGCCGTGAAGGAGTGGGCGAAGCGCGACAACGTCGAGATGGTCGCGCTCTGCATGGAGCACTTCGGCGACTCCGAGTACATGCAGAAACACTGCCTGGAGTCGTTCGTCCGCATGGGCAACCCCGAGGCCATCGACGTCCTGAAGGAGAAGGCCCAGCGGCGCAACCTCACGGCCGTCGAGGCGCTCGGGAAGACCGGTCACCCCGACGCCGTCGAGGGCGTCGCGGACTACATCGACTCCGACTCGAACCCACAGCTCCAGAAGACGGCGCTGCGGGCGGTGGGCGAGCTCGGCGCGACCGAGCACACCGAGGACGTCGCCCAGTGGCTCGTCGCGGAGCGCGAGGACGTGCGGAGCGCGGCCGCGCGCGCCCTCGGCCTCCTCGGTGACACGCGCGCCATCGCCCCGCTCGGCGACGTCCTCGCCGACGAGGCGGAGAGCGAGGGCGTACGCGCGAGCGCCGCGTGGGCGCTCTATCAGATCGGCACCGCACGCGCCCTCGAAACCGCGGCCGAGCACGCCGAGACGCGCTCGTTCCTCGTGCAGTCCGAGACCGAGAAGGCCGCGGCGGCGCTCGACTAGAGGAAGAACGCGAGGAACTCGACGGCGAACCCGGCCGCGGCGAAGAGCGCGCCGAGCCGGCCGATCCACGTGTGCTCGCGCACCGACTGCGGCGAGATATCGACGTTGTAGTTCTCGAACTCCGGATCGTAACTCACGTAGCTCGGCTGCTGGAAGAACTCGAGGAAGACGAGCAACATCCCGAGCGTCGCCAGCGCGTAGCCGCCCATGCGGACGCTCTCGATCAGCGTGAACGCGACCATACGCCGCCCTCGGGACGCCGGTCGCTAAAGCGTGCCGACCGCGTCCGGGGGTTCTTCTGCGATGACGGGCCGATACCGGCGCGTGACGCCACGGACACGCCGCGCCGCGCGACTCGCCTGTGCGCTCTTGTTCCTCTGTTCGGTTTCGACGACCGGGGTCGTAGCGGCGGCGGACGACACGGCCACGACGAGCGTGACGAACACGACGGCCACCGCGGATGTCACGAACGCCACGAACGCGATGGAACCGAGCACGGTGGCTCCCGCCTCCGCACCGGGGCCCGCCACGGGCACCCCGCGCGTCGTCGCGCTCTACCCGAACCCCGTTCGCCAGGAGGACGCCGGCGAGTTCGTCACGCTCGCGTTCCCGGACGAGACGCCGCTCGGACGGTGTGCGCTCGCGGATGACGAGGGGAGCGTCCGTCTGCCCGACGTCACGGTTCGTGGACGGGTGACGCTCAGTACCGCCCCGAATCGGACGCGGGCGCTCGTCGACGGCCGCGTGATCGAGAGCGAGCTCCCGTCGCTCGCCAACGCCGGCGAGCGCCTCGTCCTCGTCTGCGACGGACAGGTCGTGGACGCCGCGAGCTACGCCGACGCCCCCGAGGGCGAGGTCTACGCGCGAGGCGTGTGGCGCTCCCCCGGCCGGACGGC
Organism: Halarchaeum rubridurum; assembly: GCF_014647115.1. Lineage (GTDB taxonomy): Archaea > Halobacteriota > Halobacteria > Halobacteriales > Halobacteriaceae > Halarchaeum > Halarchaeum rubridurum. The sequence continues at coordinate 370,584 of NZ_BMOO01000003.1, read as the reverse complement.
GTTCGACGTGCGGTCGGTGACGGACGCCCCGACGACCGTGTTCGCGCTCCCGGACGCCCCCGGCGTCGTCACGGACACCCTTGAGGCGGCCGAGCGCCGCGTGCTCCTCGGCGGCTACACGTTCACCTCGGCGCGCGTCGCCGCGGCGCTCCGCGACGCCGCCGCGCGAGGCGTGCGCGTTCGCGTCCTCGTCGAGGGCGGGCCCGTCGGTGGCGTCTCCGCGCGCGAGGCCGCGCTCCTCGACTCGCTCGCCGCGACGCCGAACGTCACCGTGACGGTCATCGACGGCCCGCACGCGCGCTATCCGTTCCATCACGCGAAGTACGCCGTCGTCGACGACGCGGCGCTCGTCACCTCGGAGAACTGGGACCCGAGCGGCGTCGGCGGCCGCGCGACCCGCGGGTGGGGCGCGGTCGTCCGCGACCCCGCGCTCGCCGACGCCCTCGCCGCGGTCCACCGCGCAGACAGCGGGTGGCTCGACGGCGTCGGATGGGACGCGTACCGCTCGAACGCGACGTTCCAGCCGCCGAGCACCGCGAACGGGACGTATCCGGCTGCGTTCCCGGCGTTGAGCACGAGCGCCGAGCGCGTCTCGCTCGTCGTCTCACCCGACACCTCGAAGCGCGCGCTCGTCGGCTTCGTCGAGAACGCCACCGAGACGCTCGCCGTCGAGCAGATGGACTTCGACCCCGACACCGCGCTCTGGAACGCGACGCTCGCGGCCGCCGAGCGCGGCGTCCGCGTCCGCGTGCTCCTGAGTAGCGCGTGGTACGCCCGCGAGGAGAACGCCGCCCGCGCCGCGCGACTGAACGAGCGCGCGCGACGCGACGGCCTCGACCTCCGCGCGAAACTCGTCGACCCCCGCGGGCGCTACGGCCACCTGCACGTGAAGGGCGCAATCGCGGACGGCGCGCGCGTCCTCGTCGGGAGCGTCAACTGGAACGCGAACGCCGTGAACGCGAACCGCGAGACCGACCTCGTCATCGCCGACCCCGAGATCGGGCGCTACTACGCGCGGCTCTTCCGCGCGGACTGGCGCGGCGGCGTCTGGACGCTCCCCGTCGGTCTGGCGCTCGCGGCGCTCTGCGGGCTCTGTGGTGCGTGTCTGTACCTGCGACGAGAAATATCGTTCGCCGCCGTCGATGCCGGGACCGACGGTGACGACTCCGGCACCGAGACGCTCGGCTGGCGCGGCGAGGAGTGGGAGTAGCTATCGCGTCAGCGTGCTGTGCAGTTCCTCGTCGATTTCGGCGTCCGCCATCTTCGAGACGAGGGCGTCGAGGACCTCCTCGCGCATCCCGTTGACGAAGCGGATGGAGCCGACGACGAGGTGGCCGCCACCGGAGACGCCGGCACCCGGGAACTCCTCGTTGAGCTCGGTGACCATCTGCGGGATGTCCATGCGCACACCGTCAGAGCGGAGGACGGCGAAATCGGGGCCGTAGCCGATGGTGATTACCGGTTCGCCCGTCTCCTCGACCTTCCGGTCGTGAATCTCGCCCGTCGTCTTCCCGGGTGCGGGGTAGGTGAAGCGGTGCGCGTAGTTCTCGACGTCGATGCGGTAGAGGTGCGCGCCCGAATCGACGGTCTCGTGTTCGACGTGGGGGAGTGCGGCGTCGAGTTGGAGTTCGACGTCGCGCTCGGCGCGTTCGGCGAGCCACGGGACGAGGTCGCGCTGGCGCTCCTCGTCGCCGCCGACGTTCAGCACGTCGTTGATGAGGTTGCGACCGGCGCTGTAGCGGAGCCAGAAGGCCTCGTAGTCGAGCGCCTCGCTGACGTCGTGGAGGAACTCCTCGTCGTAGCCGGCCTCGCGGGCGAGGTCGAGGTAGTCGCTCATCGCTTCGGCCTTCGAGCGGTCCGAGAGCCCGGCGACCGCGGGGACGTGGTCGAGGTCGTCCGCGATGGAGGGCGCGATCATCCGCGCGAGCTCGACGCACATCATGCCCGTCGTCACGCGGTAGTCCTCGCCGTGGAGGTAGGGGTTGACGTGCTCGTCGACGAGCGGGTCGACGGCGTCGTGGTCCGGGTGGTGATGGTCGACGACGAGGATGGGGATGTCGTAGTGGCTCAGCGTCTCGTAGGCGGGCGTGTCCTCCTCCGTGGAGCCGTTGTCGAGCATGAGTAGGAGCGGGAGCTTCTGCCCGTGGCGCGTCTGGTCCTCGAGGGCGAAGTTGAGGTCGCGCGTCGCGTCCTCCATCTCGTAGTAGGGCGCCTTGCTCGGGAGGCGCTTGAGGAGGTGGCGCTTCGCGTCGGGGTCCTCGTGGGTGCGCTCGATGAAGCGCTCAAGGGCGAGCTGGACCGGGACGCTCGCGCACATCCCGTCGCCGTCGGCGTGGTGGCGCATCCGGATCGGGCGCGACTCCAGCACCGTCCGGCGGAGGCGACGGGCGACCCGCTCGAGGTCCGGGTAGAGTTCGCGCATCGCCGGCCAGTCGACGAGCGGGTCGACGTCCGCGGGCGTCGCGCGCTCCGCGGTGGAGGCGTCGAGGCGAGCGCGGACGTGTTCGGCCGTCCCTTCGTCGAGCGTTTCGAGCGCGTCGATCTCGACTTGGACCGCGCCCTCGCGCTCCTCGACCTCGCCCGTCACGTGGACGACGTCGCCGATCTCGATCTCGGGGTAGGCGCGAACGCCCGCCTCCTCGAAGGCCGTGCAGGGGACGGTGCCGCTCTCGTCGCGGAGGCGGAACACCGTCGGGCCGCCGGTCTGTTTGATCTGGACGATTTCGCCCTCGACGTGGACGACGTCGCCGACGCGGCCGGTGAGCGCGCCCGCGGCGGCGCGGTCGTAGGCGAACGCGCGCTCCTCGACCGTGTAGTCGTCGCCCTCGTAGAGCTCGAAACCGAGGTCGCCGTTTTCGCGTATCTCCGTGAGCGCGACGACGAGGTCGTCGCCGACCTCGTAGTCGGCCTCCGCGGGGAGGACGGACTCGTGGAGGAGCCCGGAGACGTTCTCTGAGAGATCGACGAAGACGCCGTAGTCGACCACGCCGTTCACGGTCGCGGTGTAGCGCTCGCCCACGTCGATGGCCTCGACGGTACACTCGGGGGCGAGCCGATAGACGACGGGCGTGGCGTCGTCGTCGGAAGAACCGTCAGTCATGAGTTCGGTTTCGTCACCGCCGCCTTTAAGGCTTTATAGGTAGCTCGACGCCGCTTCCGCCGATCGCGGGATCCGGGGCCGCCGTCGTGCGCGCCCCTGGGCGGCGCCGCCCTGTCCCGCCCTCGAAAGGTTTAGCACGCGCGGGCGACCACGACGACGTATGGCGTTCCGCTCGCGGCCGGTGGTCGGCATCGCCGGGGAGACGCTCGACTTCGCCCTCGAGGCGGCCGAGGACTCCCACCCGAACGAGTACCTCGGCGTGCTCCGGGGGACGCCGGCCGCGGAGTACGACATCGACGGGACGGGCGACCTGATCACGGACGTCCTCTTCATCCCGAAGACGACGTCCAGCCCCGTGCAGGCCACCCTCCAATCCGACCTCGTGCCCAACGACAGCCACACGGTCGGGACGGTCCACTCGCACCCGAACGGCGTCCTCCGTCCGAGCGACCAGGACCGGCAGATGTTCACGAAGGGCAACGTCCACGTGATTCTCGGCGCGCCCTACGAGCGCGACTGCTGGCGCGCGTTCGACCGCGAGGGCGAACCGGCGACGCTCGACGTCTACGACGTCTCGCTCCCCGACCCCGAGGACTTCTTCGACTTCACGCAGGCGGACATCGACGCCGAACTCGAAGAGGAGGGGCGTCGATGACGGCGCGCGTCGTCGCGCAGGGCACCTTCGACCTCCTCCACCCCGGTCACGTCCACTACCTCCGCGAGGCGAAGGCGATGGGCGACGAACTCCACGTCATCGTCGCCCGCCGCGAGAACGTGACGCACAAGGCGCAGCCGATCCTCCCGAACCGCCAGCGCCGCGACATGGTTGCCGCGCTCGCCCCCGTCGACGAGGCGCGCGTCGGCCACCCCGACGACATCTTCGCGCCCATCGAGGACATCGAGCCGTCGGTCATCGCGCTCGGCTACGACCAACACCACGACGCCGACGCCATCGAGGCGCAACTGACGGAGCGCGGTCTCGACTGCGCCGTCCGCCGCGCGTCGGCCCGCGAGCACCGATACGACGACGAACTGCTCTCGACGGGCGCAATCATCGAGCGCATCCTCAACCGGCGCGGCTGAACGGCTACCGACGCGCCGCGCGAGCAGCCGCCCTCCACGTCCACGCGACCGATAACGGTTTTGCGCCCGGGCGCGACACCACCGGACGATGCCCTCCACTCATCGCGTCGCCGCGGGCCTCGTCGTGCTCGTCGGCGTCCTCGCACTCGTGTACAGCATGCTCATCGTCCAGCAGGTGCTCCTCGGCGTCGGCGTCCTGCTCGCGGCGCTGGCGCTCGCCGCCATCGTCTACTACGGCGGGACCGACCGGCGTACGCTCGTCCGCGCGACGATGGCCGTCACGGTCGTCTACGGTGCCGTCACCTTCCAACTCCCGCTCGCCGTCGTCGCCGCCTGCGTCGTCTACCTCACGGCATGGGTCACCGGCCCCGACAGCCCCGTGGACGCCCCCGACACGACCATCCTCCCGGTCCTCGATACTCTCGGGAGGGACGTGGCCGACTCGCCCGACACCGCGAGCGCGACGGCCGACGGCGACGACCCGCGGCGCTGAGGGAAGCCTTTAGCGCGGCCCGGCCCGACCACACGGTATGGACACCGTCTCGGAGACCTTCGACCCCGAGCGCTGGGAGGAGGTATCGGAATTCGACTTCGACGACCTCACCTACCACCGTGCGCGGGACGTCGGCGCGCTCCGTATCGCCTTCGACCGCCCCGCCGTGCGCAACGCCTTCCGTCCGGGGACGGTGGACGAGCTCGCTACCGCGCTTGATCACGCCAAGCGCCAGTCGGACGTCGGCTGCGTCATCCTCACCGGCAACGGCCCGAGCCCGAAGGACGGCGGCTGGGCCTTCTGCGCCGGCGGCGACCAGTCCGTCCGCGGCAAGGAGGGATACGAGTACCGCGAGGAGGGGGAGGGCGAGGACGTCGACGAGGCCGAAGCCGGCCGCCTCCACATCCTCGAAGTCCAGCGCGCCATCCGCTTCATGCCGAAACCCGTCGTCGCCGTCGTCCCCGGCTGGGCCGTCGGCGGCGGCCACTCCCTCCACGTCGTCTGCGATTTGACGCTCGCCTCGGCTGAGCACGCGAAGTTCCTCCAGACCGACCCCGACGTCGCCTCCTTCGACGCCGGCTTCGGCTCCGCCTACCTCGCCAAGCAGGTCGGCCAGAAGAAAGCGCGGGAAGTCTTCTTCCTCGGGAAGACCTACAGCGCCGAGGAGGCCGTCGACATGGGGATGGCGAACGAGGCCGTCCCGCACGACGAACTGGAGGAGACGGCCCTGGAGTGGGCGGAGCGGATGTGCGGGAAGTCCCCGATGGCGATGCGGATGCTCAAGTACGGCTTCAACGCCACCGACGACGGCATGGTCGGCCAGCAGGTCTTCGCCGGCGAAGCCACCCGCCTCGGCTACATGACCGACGAAGCCGCCGAGGGCCGCGACGCCTTCCTCGAAGGCCGCGACCCCGACTTCGACGACGACGCCTGGTACTACTGAACTTTTTTGCCGTTCGGGTCGCGCTACGCGCGCCCTCTCACCGCAAAAACCTTCACTAAAAAGGCCCGCGAGCGCGCCGCGCTCGCGGAACGGCTCGGTGGCCGCGGCCGAACCGTGTGACCGTACACCGCGACGCCGAGTCGACCCGCGACCCCACGGTGACTGAACCGCGACCCAGCGTACCAGGCCGTGACCGCATACCGCGACGACGACCGGGCCACGACCGTACTGCCCTCGCTTACTTCTCTTGGGCGTCGACGACGGCGACGGCCGCGAGGTTGACGATGTCCTTGACCTCGTCGCCGCGCTGGATGACGTGGACCGGCTCGTCCATCCCGGCGAGCATCGGGCCGATGGCGTCGGCGCCACCGAGGCGCTGGAGGAGTTTGTAGCCGATGTTGCCGGCCTCAAGGTTCGGGAAGACGAGGCAGTTCGCCGGGCCGTCGAGTTCCGCGAAGCCGTACGTGTCTTCGAGGATGTCCGCGACGACGGCGGTGTCGGCCTGCATCTCGCCGTCAACCGGGAAGTCCGCGCTCGGGTCGTCGTGGAGCAACTCGACGGCTTCGCGGGGTTTCGCGGTGCCCTCGTTCTCGACGCTGCCGAAGTCCGAGTAGGAGAGGAGCGCGACGCGGGGGTCGACGTCGAAGCTCCGTGCGGTCTCGGCGACGTGGTGGGTGATCTCCGCGAGCTGTTCGGCCGTCGGGTCGAGGTTGACGGTCGCGTCCGCGCAGAAGATGACGCGGTTCTTGAACGTCAGCATGTAGACGCCGGCGACGTACTCCGCGTCGGGCGCGGTGCCGACGACCTGCAGCGGCGGGCGAAGCGCCGTCGGGTGGTGGTGGGTGAGGCCGGTGAGGAGGGCGTCCGCGTCGCCCTGCTCGACCATCACGCTCCCGTAGTACGCCGAATCCCGGGAGACGAGGTCGGCGGCTTCGCTCCGCGTCACGCCCTTGCGTTTGCGGAGTTCGTGGAGGCGCTCGGCGTACGCCTCGTTTTCGGTGGCCTCGGGGTCGACGACCTCGGGGTCGAAGTCGAGCGCGAGGTCGTCCGTGATGGCCGCGACCGTCTCCCGGTCGCCGAGGAGGACGGGCTCCGCGATACCCTGGTCCTGCAGTTGGTAGGCCGCACGCACCATCTTCTCCTGGTCGCCGTCGCCGAGGGCGACGCGTTTCGGGTCGCTCTTGGCCTTGTTGAGGACGACGCGCATCATCTCGCGGCTCTTGCCGAGACGTGCCTCTAAGCGCTCGCGGTACGCCGCGAGGTCGAGCGACTCGCGCGCGACGCCGGACGCCATGGCGGCGTCGGCGACGGCGGGCGCGACCTCGAAGAGCACCCGCGGGTCGAGCGGCTTCGGCAGGATGTACTCGGGGCCGAACTGCAGGGGCTGGTCGCCGTAGGCCTTCACCACCTGGTCCGGGACGTCCTCGCGGGCGAGCTCGGCCAAGGCCTCCGCGGCGGCGACCTTCATGTCCTCGTTGATCTCGGTGGCGCGGACGTCGAGGGCGCCGCGGAAGATGAACGGGAACCCGAGCACGTTGTTCACCATGTTCGGGTAGTCCGAGCGCCCGGTCGCCATGATGACCCGGTCGTCGCGGGCCGCTTTGGCCTCCTCGTAGCCGATCTCCGGGTCGGGATTCGCCATCGCGAAGACGATTGGCTCGTCCGCCATCGAGCGGATCATCTCCTGGCTGACGATTCCGCCGACCGAGAGCCCGACGAGGACGTCCGCGCCCTCTATCGCGTCCGCGAGGTCGCCCGGTTCGACGCCCTGCGCGAACGGCTCGGCGTGCCGGCTGAGGTCGCCCGCGTCCGCGCGCTCCTGTGAGAGGACGCCGTCGATGTCGCACATCGTGATCTGCTCGCGCGGGACGCCGAGCGACGCGTAGAACTTCGCGCAGGAGACCGCGGCCGCCCCCGCACCGGAGAACGCAACTTCGATATCCTCGACGTCCTTGCCGACGATGTCGAGGGCGTTGAGGAGGCCGGCGCCGCTGATGATGGCGGTCCCGTGCTGGTCGTCGTGGAAGACCGGGATGTCCATCTCCTCGCGCAATCGCTCCTCGATTTCGAAGCACTCGGGGGCCTTGATGTCCTCCAGATTGACGCCGCCGAAGGTCGGCTCCATCGCCGCTACGCTCTGCACGAACGCGTCGGTATCGTCCTGATCGAGCTCGATGTCGAAGACGTCGATGTCCGCGAAGCGCTTGAAGAGCACGCCCTTGCCCTCCATGACGGGCTTGGAGGCCTGCGCGCCGATGTCGCCGAGGCCCAGCACCGCCGACCCGTTCGACACTACACCCACCAGGTTCCCCTTCGCCGTGTACTTGTACGCGTCAGCGGGGTTCGCGTCGATCTCCCGACAGGGCACGGCGACGCCCGGCGAGTACGCGAGCGAGAGGTCCCGCTGCGTGTTCGTCGGCTTCGTCGTCGCAATCGCCACCTTTCCAGGTGGTTCCCGTTCGTGGTAGTCGAGCGCGTCTTCGTCGAGTCCCATGTCGGGGCCCACGGACGACGCCACGAAAAACCCGCCGCCGTCGTCGGCGTCCTCGCCCTCGGTCTCGGCGTCCGCCTCACGACGCGAGTACCGGGCGAACGCTCTTGTGAGCGCCCGCCGAAGTCGCGCGTATGCCGAACGAGGCCGACGACGCCTACGAGGAGACGAACCGATTCGAGGGCGGGACGAGCTGGCTCGCCCACCCCGACGAGGCGATGCAGCGAGTCAGTCACGTCCTCGACACCGACGCGGGCGTCTTCCTCGTCGACCCGCTCGACGCGCCCGGCATCGACGACCTCGCCACCGAATTCGGCAGCGTCGCGGGCGTCGTCCTCCTGCTCGACCGTCACGAGCGCGACGCCGCCGCCGTGGCGAACCGCCACGACGTCCCCGTCTACCGCCCGTCCTTCCTCACCCGCGAGGTCGACGCACCCACCGAGTCCTTCAGCGGCTCGCTTCCCGGCACCGACTACGGCCTCCTGCGGACGCTGAGCGTCCCCGGCTGGCACGAGGCCGCGCTCTTCGACGGCGAGACGCTCGTCGTCCCCGAGGCCGTCGGCACCGCGCCGTTCTTCCGCGGCGCCGACGAGCGCCTCGGCGTCCACCCGATGCTCCGACTCACCCCGCCCTCGACGCTCCGCGGCCTCCGACCCGAGCGCATCCTCGTCGGCCACGGCCACGGCGTCCACGAGGCCGCCGCGGACAGCCTCCGCTACGCCCTGGCGCACTCCCGGCGGAACGCGCCCGGCGCGTGGGCGGGGATGGTCCGCGAACTGTTCCGGTGACGCGGGCGGCCCGAACGGAGCGGACCCACCCGAAACCGCGCGGGCGGCCCGACCGGGTCGGTCGTGACGGTGCGGGCGTCTCGTCGCGCTCGCTCGCCCGAGCAACCAGACGCGGCTCGACGAAGACCACGGTGGCGGTAGTTTTAACGGAACTAGCCAGGTACGCCCTACCGAATGCTCGACGCCATCGGTGACGCTGTCGTAACCCTCTTCGACACGTTCGGGGTCTACTACGTCCTCGGAACGTGGCTGTTCATGGCCTCGGCGCTCGCCCTCGTGCTCGGTGCGAGTCTCGAAGAGCCGTCGGCGCAGGCGACGGTGGCTCTCTTCGCGTTCGTCCTCACACCGTTTTCCCTGTGGTGCCTGCACGTCGTGTACACCGCGACTCCGATACCGCGTGAGGTGTTCGGCTTCGACCTCACGGACGTCTCGACGGCGACCTTCGTCTTCGTATTCGCGTCCGGCTTCCTTTCCGAGGTCGTCGACCACCTTCGGATCGCGCCGGAGTCGTGAGCCTCCTCTCTCTCGCCGTCGATTTCGTCCCGAAGGTCGGCCTGGGCTGTCTCGCTCTCGGGAGCTTCCTCTTGACGGCGAGTGTGCTCGGGAATCCGAACTCCCCGGTCGGCGCGCTCCGCCCGGGAGTCGGTCGATCGATAAGCGGCGTCCAAGCCGCGCTGAGCGCCGGTGCCGGCCTCGGAATCGCGCTCAGCGTGCTCCACCTCGAACGCACGCATCCGCTGCTCTTGATCGTGTTCGCCGGGCTTCCGGCCACGTACATCGAGGGCTTCGCGGCCCCGGTCGTCTACGACAAGCTCCGGTACGCGGTCCGGAACCGGACACTGTCGCTTCCCGGACTCGGGCTCGCGACGAAGCTCGCCGTGAAGCTCGCTATGCTCTTCGTGTTCCTGTTCGGCGTGAGCGCGCTCACCGCGCTGGTGTCCACCGGGACGCTCTCCCTCCCGCTCGGAGAGGTCGCGATCGCGAGCTGGACCCTCTTCGTGCTACTCTACACGGCAGTCGGGCTCGCACTGAAGTTCGTGACGACGGACACGCGGTACTCGACGGCGTTCGTAGCCGGGACGATCGCGCTACTCACCGGTGCCGAGTTGTACAACCTGGCGACGCTCCGAGCCGAGTTGCTCGTCATGGCTCTCGGATTGGCCGCGTATAGCCTCGGGTTCTGGCAGAACGCACTCCGGCTCATCCGGACGTCACGCGGCCGGTGATCCGTGCGCCGTCTGCGTGCGAGGGGCCTCCGTGCTGACGGTCGGTGGGCCGGTTGAGCGGGGATTGGCCTCCGGTCAGAAGAACCGTGAGAGCCACGAGCGCTTGCCTTCGTCCCTGCGATGTTCGAGCGCGTGCAGTCGGCGTCGAGTCCGTTCGTGCCGGCGTCGTTCCGCTTCCAGGGACTCGTAGAGGTGGTCGTGGTGGGCCGTGAGCGTCGCCACTTCCCGTCGGAGGTCCGCGATGGAGGCCTCGACGTCGACGAGTGTCGCACGTCTGGTGTCGCCCGTCGCCGTCACGTGCTCGCTCGCCCGGGCCGGGTCGCGTTCCACGCCACCACTGTCCGACGTGTCGGTGGTGGACGCCGACGGCTCGTAGACGTCGGATATTCCCCGCGCTGCACGCGCGACCGTCTGCTCGCCGTACGTCCGGCCGTCGGCGTAGTGGCGCTCGTCCCACTTCGCTCGATAGAGCCCGGAGCGCCTGAAGAGCCGGTCCATCTGCGCGACGTCGCGGCGCGTCCAGAACGCGAGCGTGAAACAGAGCGCCATATCGGCCTCGGAGTGGCTGTCGTAGCCGCTCGTGTCGCCCCGCCAGAGTCGGGCGAACTTCTCGCCGTTCTTCGCGCGCCGGGCCTTCGCCAGGAGGTCGTCGTCGGCGTGGCCGGACCCCGACGGCGTGTCGCTCTCGTCCATCGGCGGCGCGGCGACGTGCTCGGCGTGGATCGCCGCGAGGGCGTCCGTTCGTTCGCGGACGTCGGTCGGCGTGCCCCCGACCCAGTCGCCGGTGACGGTGAAGAAGCGCGCCGTCGCGTAGCACTCGATGCTCCCGGAGCGATTCCCGCCATCGGGGAGCGTCCCGCGGACGTAGACGTGGAAGCCGGTTCCGGAGGGACTCACCTCCGTGTAGGAGTCGAGGTCGTCGACGATAGCGCGCGCCCACGACGCCGGGCGGCCGGTCTCGGGGTCGCGGCAGTCGTCGAGGTCCACGCCGACGAACGCGTCGTCGTCCGTGAAGACGAACCCTACGCCGTCGACGGCGGCACTCCGCGCGGCACGCTGTGCGACCTCGAAGGACGCCCACGTGCTCGGCTCACGCACCGACGCGTACGCCCCCGTGTGTGGAGCGAGCGGGACCTTCGTCGCCTTCCCGTCGCGCTCGCGTTCCGCCCAGCAGACCCACTGCGCACACGCGGTGAGGGCGTCGGGGATCGTCGCGTCACTCACGGCGTCCCTCCACGGGGACGCGCTCGGCCGTGTCGGCCGCAACACGTCCGCTCGTGTCTTCGTCGGCGTCGTCCGGAGTGTGGCCGTCGACGACCGCCGCCTCGTACGCGCTCGCGCGTACCCGCAGTGGGAACCAGCCTTCCTCGTCGATACCGAGCAAGGCTTCGGAGTAGCCGTCGGCCTCGTTCCCGGCTTTCGCCGTCCGCACCCAGTTGGCTTCGCGTTCGCTCAGCCCGAACCACGTGGCGAGTTTCTCCGCCTCCTCGGAGACCCGATGAATCTGGACGAGCGAGCAGAGGTCGGCGATCGTCTTCGCCTCCGGCGTGAGCGCGAACTCCCCGCCCGTCTGCGTGACGAAGTGCACGGAGAGGTCGTAGTGGCGGCTGTGGCGCACCGCGGTTTCGAGGAAGCCCAGCGACGACGCGTCGCCCATCAGGTAGTGCGCCTCGTCGATGACGAAGAGGACCTTCTTCGTGGTGGCTTTCGCGCGCTCGTAGACGGCGTTGAACAACACCTGCATCATCAACCCCGTCTCGACGCGGCCCTGCGCGCCTTCCTCCTGATGGAGGTCGAGGTAGAGCACGGGCGAATCGAGGTCGAACCCCGTGGGCTTCGTGAGGTTCGCGAAGTCCCCATCGAGGCGGAAGGAGGGACGCAGGTCCTTCAGGAGCGAGCGGGCGTCCTGACGGACGCTCTCCTGCTCGCCGTCGGTCGCGTACCCGAAGGTGCCCGGGTCACCGAGGAGGGCTTCGAGGACGTCGATGACCGTCCGTACCGTCGGTGAGGGCCGGTCGTGCGTCGCCGGATCGCGCGTGATGCCCTGTCGTTCGTAGGCGTCCTGAACGGCACGTCGGAGGGTCTGTTTGCGGTCGCCGAGTGGGCTGTCCGCGACGCCCGCGAAGAACGTCTCGAAGAAACTCATCACCCACGCGATCTGCTCGGCCCACGGGTCGAGGTCGGGAACGCTCGCCAACACGTCCGCGGGCGTCGACTGCAACTCCAGGGGATTGAGACCACGTCGCCCACCGACGACGATGCGCTCGCCGCCGAGGGCGTCGTTCACGCCCGCGAAGCCCTCCATCGGGTCGAGCATGACGACGATCGTCTCGTCGTCGTACATCGCCTGGCGGACGATCTGGAGTTTCGTCGAGAAGGACTTCCCCGCGCCGAGTTTCCCGATCGTCATCATGCAGTACCCCGTCGAGCGGCTGAACCGATCGAGGACGAGCGGGCTCTCGTTGAGCGCGTACGTCCCGTACTCGATTCCTGGCTCGGCGAACGTCCCGGCGACGAACGGGAACATCGCGCCAACGGCACCGGCGAGCATCGGCGTTCGGGTGTCGAGCGACTCGTTCAGCACGTCACGACCGAGCGGGCTACAGGACGCGAGCGCGTCGCGTTGCGACCACCGCGGCGTGACCGGAGTGAGGTTCGCGGGTGCTTGGCGTGCGGTCTTGCTCACGCTCTCGATATCGACGCCGTTTCGCGTGTCGCCACGCGCGCTCAGATACATCGAGACGTCGAAGGCGCGCGTCGGCGTGTTCCGGAGGACGTCGTAGAGCGTCTGGTAATCCTCGAGGTCCTTGCGGACGCCGCGAGCGCCCGCGCGATGCTTCTCGACGAGGTACTCGTGGTCGGCTTCGAGGTCCTCGATCCGGTTTTCGAGGTCGCTCAGCGTCCGTCGCGTGTCGCGCGGATCGAGATGGATGGCGACGTCGGTCTCGCGGGTGTCGCCGGTCGCGTAGAGCGTCTCGAAGAGCCCATCGAGGGGTTCGTCGGGATACTCGGCGACCCAGAGCGTCCGCCGCCAGCGCGCGCCCGTCCGGACGGCGCTCGGATGCTCGTCGACGCGGTCGGGCGCGACGAGCCCGCGATGCGTCTCCGCGGGGTCGGAGAGTGGTGCCTCCGAAGGCGTGTACGCGACACGCACCTCCGGCGTCGCGTCGGTTCCCGCCGCGGTGTCGTCCCCCTCCGTGGTGTCGTCTTGCTCCGCGGCGTCGGTCTCGTCAATCCCCCCGAGCGGGAGGAGGCCCCGGAGGCGACGAGCGAGGCTCATCGCCGGCCTCCGACGAGCGGCCGCGTGCGGAGTCGTGCGGCCATCCCGTCCGCCCGTGGTTCGCCGTGCCAGAACGACGCCACGACCGAGAGCATCTCGTCGGCCGGGACGCGCGCCGCAGTACAGCCCTCGATCTCGTGGAGGCCGCGCTCGACGTGACGCAGCCGTTCGTCGAGTGCCGCCACCATCGTCGTGTATTCGTCGACGAGCGGTGGGGCGAACCACGCGCGCAGGAGGACGCCGACGACGGGAATCGCGGCGAGTTGCTGGAGGAGGCTCTCGTGTTCGAACTGGACCTCCTCGGGGGTGATCGGGACGACGACGTAGTGATCACGGATCGTCATCCGTCGGGCCGCGAGTTCCTTGGTGTACCACGCGACGTAGTGTTCGATGAGCGCGGCGAGGCGCGGGTTCGCCTTCACGTCCGGGTCGTCGAGGCGGCGCTCGTAATGCGCGACGTAGTCCGCGGTGGGGAACTCCTGCGTCGTCGAGAAGAGCTGGATCGGGAACTCGACGACGGTATCCAGAACGCTCTGGAAGGCCGCCGCGGTCGCTCGCCACTCCTCGTCGGTCGCCAACGCCATCGACGGCGGCGTCACCTGCACCATCCCGACGAGCGCGCCGTCGCGCCGTTCGAGCACGTCGTCGTCGAGATGGGCTTCTTCGAGTCCCGTCAGCGTCTTCGCGCTCTCGTAGTCGTGTTCGCGGCCGCGACCGTGGAAGCCGGCGAACGTCGTCAGCCAATCGATGCTCGTCGTGTACGGCGGTGTGAGGTAGACGAACAGCGCGCCAACGCCGATCGCGCACGCCACGAGCGGGAGCGTCACTGACTGGACGCGATACCGCGCGACGGTCGTCGCTGGGTCGACGACGACCTGCAGGACGAGGAGGACGACCACACCGGGTAGGAGCCCGATAGCGACGTCCCCCAGGGTGTACGTGCCGAACAACTGTGCCTCCGTCCCGAGCGATTTCGGGATTCGTTTCGTCGTGTCTCCGGTGCTCATTGGATATATCGTGGGGTGTCGTCATCGTCGTCGTCGCGCCGGTCGCGCTTCGACGGCGCGTTTCGCGCACCCCGGTCGCGTAACGCGTCGAACTCCGTGCTCCGATCCGATACTGGTCGCTTCGCCTCCGACGCCTCCGTCGCGTTCGCACTCTCTTCGGTCCGGAAGACCGACTGGAGGGTCGTGCGGGCGTTCGTGACGCGCGTCCCCGCCCGATGTGCCGCCGAGCGACTCGCGTCGAGCAATTGCTGGTTGTCCCGGGTGATCGCGGGCTCCCCACGGACACCGCGGGAGAAGTTCCGCCCGCTGTGCGCGACGGTCCCCGCAGTGCTCTGCACGTGCTCGAAGCGCCCACGCGCCCGCTCGGCGGAGACGGAGCGCCCCATCCGCTCGACGAGGACGAAAAACGCCCCCGCCTGCCAGAACAACACGAGCGGCGAGAGGACCGCGGCGAACGGGATCACCAGCCCGAGGAGCCAGACGCCGATGGCGTCGAGCGACGGATCGAGGCTCGTCCCGAGCAACTCCCCGAGGCGTAAGAGGAGCGCGACCGGCACCGTCATGAACAACAGCGGGACGTAGAACCCCGCGAGTCGCGTCATGAATCGTGAGACGAGGACGAACGGACCGACGCCCGGGATCCAGAACACGATCAACAGCGGCATCAGCAACACGAAGAGGTAGAGGCCGACCTGCCGCATCGTGTAGAGCAACACGAGCACCACGAACAACACGAGGTCGACCGACTGCGTGAGCACGAGCCCGAGGACGCCGAGCGTCGCCAACGACGCCGATTCGAGAAGCGCGATCTCCGAGAGGTCGGGCACGATGAACCCCGCGAGGGCGTCGAGGAGGCGCAGCGAGAACGCCGCCATCCACCACCACGAGAGGACGCCGAGCAGGCCCGTGAACGCGCGGCGCTTCAGTTTCGCGCGGTGATAGCTCCCGAAGAGATGGCTCGTCGACTCCAGGAAGATCACGAGGCCGACCATCACCCCGTAGAGGGCGAGTGCGAGCGGGACGACCGTCGCCCAGTAGTAGTCGTAGACGTTCGGCCACGCGCCGTTCGTCGGCGGCCCGAACACCTGATCGGGGTACGGCGTCGAGACGACGAGGCCGACGATCGCGTTCCCGTACGTCTCGACGAGCGCCCCGACCGGGGCGAAGAAGACGCGGAGCAGTTCGAGCGCCGCGTCGACGAACGCGTCCCAAAAGCTACTCATCGCTCACCGTGGGCATTCAGAGCCCCCGCCACGGCGGCCACACGCGCAGGCCAGTCGCACGATCCACGACGAACGCCGCGAAGAGGAACGCACCCGCGGGCAGTGCGAGTTCGAAGAGCGTCGCCATGAGCGAGAGCTTCGTCCCCCGGACGTAGACGGTGTCACTGCTCGCGGCGAACGCGGTGTCGGCCGTCCACCACGGCGCGGGGTCGAAACGCGCCGTGACAGCACCCGGCGGCCGCGGGATCGTCACCGTCGCCACGCCCGAGGCGTTCGTCTCGACGTCCTGACCCGCGACTGAGAGCGTCCCAACATCATCGGTCCGTATCGGCTCGCCTGTCGTCGCGTCCCGAAGCGTCGCCGTGAGCGTCACCGACGCCGCATTCGCGTCGTCGACGGCGAGCGTCAATGCCGTGTCGTGGACCGCGACTTCCTCGACCTCCGTCGGGTCGATCGTCGCGTTCGAACCACGGACGAGGCCCGTGACGAAGACGTCGGCGTCGCTCGGCGTGCTCACGTGCGCGACGACGGTCGGGTGGCGCGGATACGGCTCGGTCGCCACCGGGAGATCGAGGTGCTCGGGGAGCGTTGGGGGCTCCACCAGCGTCGTGCCGACCTCACGTGCGGTCGGGAGACGCGGCGTGCTCCGACTCGGGAAGGCGTAGATCTGGAGGGGTTGTGCGGGCGACGCCAAACTCGCGTGGCTCGAGTCGCCGAGTACGTCGAGGCGATCCCACCGCGGGTCGCGCGCCGTGTAGAGCCGCCACCGACTCTGCACGGTCGTCTCGCCGAGTGACGCCGTGAGCCACGGCCGCGTCGTGGTGATCGCTATCGACTCCTCGCCGTCCGAACGAACCGCACGAGAGACCGGCACCGCGGGGTCGTAGGTCGTGACGACGACCGAATCCCGGACGACGAGCCACTCGGTCGTGAGGTCGTCGTCCGCGGTCGCACCCGACGCGAACCCGCCGTCCGGCCACGCCGAAACCGGCGCGTGCCGGCAGTGTGGGTGTCTGATGTCGTCCGAGAGCGTCGTCCGGAGGAGCGCCTCGACCGTGAGCGTGTGTTCCGTACCGGTCTCACCAGCGAGACCCGCGAACGACAGCGTCGGCCGTGACGTCCGATACGCGCGATCCACTTCCTCGCCGTCGACGAGGAGACGAACCGCGACGACGCGGTCCTCACAGAGACGCCACGGGACGTCGTGGCCCCGAACGATGTCGTAGCCCATCTCGCGGACGCGATAATCGACGACGGCGAGTACCTGCCCTCGTGCACCGACGTACAGCGGGTGGTCGTCGTCGGACCGGAGTGCGCGCGTCGAGGGCTGTACGGCGAAGATCGAGACGAACGCGTCCTTGATGTTCCTCCGGTCGACTTGCCCGACGCCGTGAGGCACGATGACGGTCTCCGAGTTCGTGCGCGGATACTCGGCGTGATCACCGCGGTTCCACTGCTCGACGGCGCTCGGCGGACTGTCGAAGGGAACGTCGGTCAGCGCCACAATGTGCGCGAGTGCGGCCGCGTCGCTCGCGTTCGTCTCGCTGTCCGCGTCACCCGACCAGAGCGTCCCGAACGTCTCGGCGTCGAGCCCGTGCTCCGGTTCCGTCGGTGGCTGCGCGAGCGACTGCGTCGTGCTCACGGCCAGGCCGACGAGACAGAGCGCGAGCAGTGACCCCGAGCGCGCATTCAGAAGCCGCAACTCACGCCACCCGACACGACGTCGTTCAGCACGAACTGGAGGATCGCCGTCCCGAGCGGCGCGACGATCACACCCCAGATGAGCCCCTGATTCCGCACCTCCTTCAGCTCCTTTTTAAGGTCCGCGCGCCGGACGGTGGGAATAGCGACCGTCGCGCCGAGTGCCGTCACGCCACCGACGAGCGGCCCGCCGTACTGGATGATCGTGAAGAGGTTCTTGATCGTCGCCGCCATCTCCGTCTGGCAGAACGCCGCGCCGATCTCCGCCGCCGCCACCGGCTCGACGGCGACGAGGCCCAGCGCCATCGTCGCCACCCCGACCGCCAGTACCCGTGTCCGCCCATACCGTTCCCGCGTCGGTTCCGCGATAGCTGCACCGTCGTCTGCGTTCATGAGCATTCGTAGCACTACCCGGCTGCGACGAACGGCACCGCCGTCCGCCGATTACGGGCATCTACAACCGTTCTTACAGGAAGGCAGGCGTAGATAACTGTTTCTAGTAGTACACATCTGCGTGGCCGGAACTGTCTAGTTAAGCCAGTTTGGGAACGAGTTGGTCGTTGAGTTAATTGGTTCAGCTGCTCGCAGACTTGCCCACTTTTCAAACGGACTCAACCAGACAATCAAAATATAATGATTGCCTCGGAGGGGTAGCTATTCCCGATACCTACTCCAGACCCTATACATGCAATTACTGCACGAAAACAACTGCGATAGGTGTGTAAATGTCCAGGAAGTATGGTGTTTGAGGCTATACATCCAACCCGTATCAGATGAATTCAACTGCGGTTGAAGCTATCAGTATAGTGTCAATTCTGTCACAAGTTTCATATGAGCTTTGGTGAGGTGGGTGCTGGTATTTACTTCTCATCAGGGGAAAAGAATAACTACCATAGGATCAGTACCTAAATCAACATAACACTGTGAGACTACTAGCACGGCTACACGCGCGCGCTGATGCCGCATACGACAACACGTATCACCACAAGCTCCGAGGTCGGATCTGGCGAGCGTTGCAGGACACGGAGTACGAACAGTACCATGACGAAAACCGCCCACCCGGATTCAATTACAGTAACCCCTTCCCGCCGGGAGATATGCAGGAAGGAGACGAGCGAACTCTGCTGATTTCGGCCCCCCAAGAGCAACTACTGGCCGATGTTGCGGAAAACCTGACTGCCAATCGCGAGCTCAATATCGGCCAGATGCCGTTCCACATTGACGATCTCACGTCACTGTCACCGGATGTCGGTGAACCAGGGAGCAGCGGGACGATTGAGACTGGTACTGGACTCCTCGTACGAATCCCGCCATGGCGTTGTGACGACTATGGGATTGAGAACCCCGGCGAAGAGGCGGTGTATTGGCAGCCAGAACATACAATCGAGCCACTGCGAGAGCAGCTCGAAGCGAATCTCGACCAGAAACACGATCTGTTCAGCCCAGAATACCTTCCGGACCCAAGCGACACTGAGGGCGACCTCTTCGAGGGTTACGAGCTACTGAAGACGTTCGCTGTCCCGCTTCAGGTAACCGTAGACCAGGAGCTAACCTTCGTGCTCTCGAAGTGGCAGTTCAACTACACCGTCAGAGACGACGACCATCGACGCCACCTCAACCTCGCACTGGACTGCGGGCTTGGGGAACGAAACGCGCTAGGGCTGGGCTTCTGTAATCTGGTCGAGAAACGCGACCCGTACGGCGAACCCGCAACGGAGGTCCACGGATGAGTCTGCTCCCCGAGCCGTCGACGTTCGAGAAGCGTTACAGCGACGACGAGAAGCTAGCGGGCGAGCTGCCTGATCGACCGATCACCTCGCTCCGCGATCTCCAGTACGTCTACGGGCGTCTATACACGCTCGCAACCGCTGGAGGTGGCGAGTACGCAGCCTACCTGACGCCGGAGAAATCGACCGACCTGTTCGACGAGCCCGAGAGCCTACTCTATCTCCGCGTCGATCTGAGTGGGGACAAGCCCCGCCTCGACCCCGACCAACCGATTGGTGTCGAGAGCTACGGTGAAGAAAAAGTCGAGGCAGTCGCCCACTCATGGTATAACGCCGCAAAAGGGTTCGACCACAGTGTCACCCACCGAACGGGCAAGAACAAAGAGCCCGAAAAGGTCGCTGAGTACCTCCACGAACGGCTCACCGCGTGGGCGGCCGACGACGTGATCCAAGAGGCTGCCGCTGATCACGAAGACGGATGGATCGTCGACGCGCTCGCCGAGCTCGGCGAGAGTGAGAGACTTAGAGAACGCATCGAGACAGCCGTCGACGAACAGCTCGACGGCAAGACGACGGCGCTCACGACCGTCGCAGTCAAATCCGAGCCTGACGGCGAGTATCTCCTCCCGGGTGAGGCGAGTACCGTGTTCAACGAAGCAATGCGAGCGCGCAAGCGATCGAAGCTCGTCTCGAAGGGAGAGGCCACGGACTCCATCGGCGAGGCAACCGATCTCGTGACCGGCAATCGAGGCCCGACTGTCGGGACAGCGGAGGATCCGCTGAACTACTTCCTCGGCAAGCAGCTCGAGAAGTTCCCCGGGTTCGATCCAGACGAGGCGTGGCGGACACACCCAGTCTCGGAAGACGTTGCAGTGACGCTGATGAACGCGAGTACGTTCGTCGACGCCTGCGACTACTACACGATGGGAGCGAACGTTTACTACCTCCCGTACTTCTTCGGGCGGCTCGGTCCGGCAGACGCGAGGGACCTCTACGGACTCCTCTACGACCTGGTACACGCCGGAGAGATGAGTCCGCTGGAGAGCGCCTATCGAAGCTATCAGGACATCCCGCGACTGCAGGAAATGGGAGACCGTTTCCGGTTCTACGTCGCCGCAGTGATGGAACACCAGACGAAGCGCTTCGACGTGTTCGGCGACAGCATGGACGGGACGCTATTCTCGCCCGTCGAGCTCACTAGAGCCCACCAGCGAGTGCTCCAGTCGTGGCTGTACGACGCGGAAGGTGACGCCGACTACCCCAATCCGGGGCTTCGAGCCGCGTTCCCGACACCGGACAACTGGGACATCTTCGTTCCGGAGGAGTCGGCATTGCTGAGCATCCTCGCAACCGGCTGGTACTTCGAACAGACGTTCGCGCCGGCCGATGACGACGACGCCAGCGCCGACGACTACCGGATCCGTGCGCTCGTGGCTGTGCTCTCGGGTGAACCGCTCGATGTCGAGACGGTGCTCACAGAGTACGTGGAACGCCTGCTCGAGGACGAGGGCGAGGAGTTCCCGAGCTTCCGTGTCTCCGCACAGTACGCACAGCTCTGTGCGCTCGCCGAAGCGGGGCTTCTCACCGGACGCGACGCGTACGAGCCGGTCGCAGAGCCGCGGCAGTTGACACACAACCATACAGACGATATGCAACAGGATACACCAGCCCGGGCTGACGGCGGGAACGTCGCCGCGGCTCGGGAGATGAAGCTCGAACAGTTCCTTGAACAGACGCCGGCGCTCGCGGAGGACCAGCCGGAACGACGTGGCAGTTTCCTCCTCGGCGCACTGGTTGGTCAAGTAACCGGCTACCAGCAAGTCAGTGAGGGCCGCTCGACGACCCTAATCGACCAGTACCCGATCAAGGCTGTCACAGAGTCGAAGCTGAAGCGCCTTGCCAGCGACGTGCTCGACAAGAACATCGTCTACTCCCGGGAGAACAATATGGCGGGGACGATGTACAGCGAGGTTGTCGATCGGCTGGTGACGACGCTCCCCCAGATCGATATCGACGGCGACTGGGAACTCGACACGACGGACCTTCGATTCTACTACTCGCTCGGGGTTGCCTACGGGATGAACAACTGGGCGAGCAGCGACGACGAACAGGCCGATGGCCAGCCCGCAGCCGAGGAGGAAGAAGCATGACCGACGACACATACGCTGACGACAGCTACGACCCGGTAACGAACCGATCCGAGATCGTCTTCTGCTACGACGCCGTCGACGCCAACCCGAACGGGAACCCCCTGAGCGGGGCGAACCGGCCGCGAATCGATCCCGAGACCCAGCAGGCGATCGTGACCGACGTCCGGCTAAAGCGCTACCTCCGCGACCAGCTAGACGACGACGGCCACGGCGTCTACGTGCGGAACGTCAAAAACGAGGCGGGCAAGCAGTCCTCGCGTGAAGACCTGCTTGCCGACCGGATGCGCGAACTGGATCCCGACGACTGGGATCTCGACAATCTGGACGACGACGAGGCAGCCGAACTCCGCGAGGAAGTATTCGGCACATTCCTTGACGCCAGTGCCGACGTGCGCTACTTCGGTGCGACGATGAGCGTCGATATGAAGAGAAATTACGAGGGGTTCGAGGACTACCTTCCGGACCACTTTACCGGGCCGGTCCAGTTCTCGCCCGCGAAGACGCTTCACCCTGTAACCGAGAACGAGGAGTACAACAGTCTCACGAGCGTTATCGCGACCGGTGAGGGGAAAGATCAGGGTGGGTTCGACCTTGACGACCACCGTATTCAGTACGGCTTTATCGCGTTTCACGGATTGGTCGACGAGAATGGTGCCGCCGACACGAAACTCTCTGAGGCGGACGTCGAGCGTCTCGACACCCTCCCGTGGCGCGCGATCAAGAATCAGACCATCAGCCGGAGCAAGGTCGGCCAAGAGCCACGACTCTACCTCCGTGTGGAGTACGAGGACGAGAGCTTCCACCTCGGTGGGCTCACCCGTGACCTCGACATCGACGAAGAGCACTCGGCCCCCGTGGACGAACTCCGAAACGTCCGAGAGTTCACGCTCGATGGGACTGAGCTCGTCTCCCGACTGGGCCGCCACGCCGACCGTATCGCCCGTGTGCGTGTCGTCGCCAGCGACGTGCTCGACGTGACTGTCGGCGATGAGGTCTACACTGCGGGCGATGAGCCCAACGAACACGGCTTCTACGACGCGCTCCGCGAGGCTGTCGGCGACGCGGTCGAGGTCGTCGACGTCTACGATGAGGCTGCCGCGACGATGCCCGAGTGATGACCGAAGAGTCACTTGAGAGCTGGACCGACGAGGGCGACGGGCTCCCGGAGACGTGTCTCTCGTTCGAACTCCGTGGGGAGTGGGGGCACTTCCGACGGGTCGAGGGGAACATCGTCAAACAGACGTATCGGATCATTCCCCGGACGACCGTCGCCGGCCTCGTCGCCGCGATTCTCGGCCTGGGACGAGACAGCTACTACGAGGCGTTCGGCCCGGATGTGTCGGCTGTCGCGGTGGAGCCGATCGACGAGCTCCGAACGATAAATATGCCGATGAACACGCTCTCGACGGCCAAAGAGCACATGACGACGATGCCCAGCCGCGGACATGCACGAATCTCGATGCCGGACCCGTCAGAGCTCCGCCAGCAACACAACTACGAGGTGCTGGTCGAACCAGCCTACCGTGTCGATCTTCAGCTCGCGAACGACGATCTCCGAGGCCGACTGCAGGACCGACTCCGCGATGGGACGTCCTACTACCCGCCAAGTCTCGGCCTCTCGGAGCATCTTGCAGAGGTCACGTATCTCGGCGAGTTCGAGGTAACGCCACACGAGCGCGAGACTACCGATGTCGATTCGGCGGTGCTCGAAGCCGTCGATAGTGTCGAACTCACCCCTGAAACGGCGGTCAAAGTCGAACGCTCACCGGCGTTCATGGCGGCCGACGAAGGTGGTCGGACGGCGACGGCGTTCCAGTCGATTGCGTACGCAACTGGAGCAGAATCACTCCGTGTACAGGACGTCCAGACCCACGAGGTCGACGGTCGACGGGTGATGTTCTCGTGAGCCGCGAGGGGGCGTAGTCATGGTCGATTTCACCGTCCGACCGTCACATATCGGACCGGACGGGGAACGGATCCCACTCGAAGAACATCTCGACGACGTCCGCGAGCGGGTCGGATGGCTCGTCCCCGACGACGCCGAGACGCCGGAGGGGAACTCGCTCTCCGAGTTGGCGGAGGTGGTGACACGAGTCCACGATTTCGGAAAGCTGACCGCGTGGTTCCGCGAGCATCTCCTCTCGGACGACGCACAGCCAGCTGGACCGAAACACCACGCCCCGATATCGGCGCTACTCGCCCACTACGCGTTGGAGGCACGCGGGTTCGACGGCGCCGATCAGCTCGTCGGCTTTCTGGCCGTCGCGAGACACCACGGACGCCTCCCCGATACCGCCGACTACGTACACCGAGCGAGCGTCGAGCAGTCCGGACGGATCCAGACACTCTACCGGTCCGACGCGCTCGAACAGGCAGCACACATCGACGAGACGGTTCCTGAACTCGCCGAGGAACTCGTGGACCGAGCGACGGGTGGTGCTGGAGACTGGGAAACGTTCCACGAACGGCTCGCCGATTCCGATGCGGCTATCGAGCTCTCGTGGGTCGCGGAAGCCGTCTGTAGCGGCCGGCGACTTCGCCCCGCACCGGAGAAACTTCCTCCCGGCTTTTACGAGTCAGTACTACAGGTCTGGAGTGCGCTCGTCTTCGCCGACAAGGCGAGCGCGACGCACCTATCGACCGGAATCGAAATCGGCCGGGAGGCCTACCGGTCGCCGACCCCTGGGCGGCTAGAAATCGACGCGTACATCGACGAACTCCAGACTGAGAACGCTGAGGCAGAGCTGGACCCGCCCACGGAACGGATGAACGAGCGGCGCGAGGACGCTCGACAGGAGGTTCACGCTCGCGCCAAAGAGTTCGTCGATGACGATCGGAACGTCGCGACGCTGACGCTCCCGACAGGCATGGGGAAGACACTCACGGGGCTGGACGCCGCCCTAACAGTGCTCGAGGGGAGTGAGATGGCGTCAAACCCGAACGAGGGGCGCCTTGTCTATGCACTTCCGTACACGTCTATTATCGATCAGGTGGCTGAACAGAGCCGTGAGCTGTTCGGGGCCGGTGAGAGAGGCGAACAGCTCACCGTCGACCACCACCTTGCGGATACCCTCGTCTCGCCGCCGGATGAGCCCGAATCAGTCGCTGACGACGCCGTCGAGAACGTCGCCGCCCTCCTCGGCGAGAGCTGGCGGTCGGGGATGGTCGTGACGACGTTCGTCCAGATGTTCGAGAGTCTGGCCGGGCCGACAAACGCCCGCTCGATGAAGCTCCCTTCGCTGTACGGGAGCGTGGTGGTTCTCGACGAACCGCAGGCGCTGCCGCTTGAGTGGTGGCCACTTGTGGACCGGCTGGTCAAGCTGTTGACCGAAGAGTACGGTGCGTCGGTAATCGCCATGACAGCCACCCAGCCCGAACTCCTGTCTGCGGGCGACAGAGAGCCGTTCTCCCTTGTCGCGGATCCTGACCCGTACTACGACGAGCTGGACCGGCTCGACTTCGTGCTTCACCCGTCCGCGACCGCAATCCTTCCCGGGCAGGACAGTGAAGAGAGCGACACGATCGACGACGGCGCGGAGTCAGCAGCACTCTCCTACGACCGAGCCGGCGACCTGGTCGCGACCCGGGCCGAGGACGGCGATTCGGTGTTGGCGATCTGCAACACGATCGACAGCGCGCGTGAGCTCGCCAAGTCAGTTGCCGACCGAGCAACACCAGTGGACGTCAATGAGGTGTACGACGAACTGCTTGACGTCGCGGATGAATCGACTGAATCGATACCGGCCGAGCGAACACGTACCGAGGCGACCCGTCGACGACGCTCGGGACAACCGCTGTTGGTCCACCTCACGACACGCCACCGGCCGTGTGACCGACGCCACCTCATCGACGTGGCGTCCGACCTCACCGAGGCGGGTGAACCAGTGTTGTTCGTCTCCACCCAGCTGGTCGAGGCGGGCGTCGATGTGAGCTTCGACGAGGTCATCCGTGATTTCGCGCCGATGGACAGTCTCGTGCAGGCTGCGGGTCGGTGTAACCGGTCATACGACCGCAACCGTGGGCGCGTGACGATCTGGCAGCTCGCACCGCCGCCGAACCGTGAGACCACGCCTGCAAGCGCGGTCTACGGTCGAGGAGAAAGCCTCACCAAATTGACTGGCCAAGCGCTGGCAACGGTCTACGACGGTGGCCCGATGCCCGAGCCAGACGTTACTCGAGGCGCCGTCGAACACTACTTCGACCTGCTCGATGGGCGTGACGTCGGTGCCGACGAGTACGTGGAGTACCTTGAGCGGGCAGAAGCTGAACAGCTCGGGCGACTCTCACTTATCGACGAGCGGCCCGCCGTCGACGTGATCGTGACGAGAACGGCCGATGAGCGCGAGACCGTCGAAGAGATCCGGCGAGCGTTCAGCGAGTACCGGTGGGACGACCTGGACGACCTCGTCGAGTCGACCGCGGACTGGCAGGTCTCCGTTCCCGTCTACCCCGGCGACGACGACACGATGGAGAAGCTCGCTGCATGCGAGCCGCTGTTCCCCGACACCGACCGGCTGGTGCTCGACGGGCGCCCGGGACGGCATGACGGCTACTTCGACGCCACCGATGGCGTCGTCATCCCTGACACGAGCGTGGAGGCACGTCTACTGTGAGCGATCCCGTCTCTCGGCTGGTGGCCACGGCACAAGGCGACGCTGTCGACAACCCGTTTCGCGTCACTGGCGTGATGGTGCAGTACTACTATGTCTGTGAACGCGAGCTCTGGTTCGAGAGCCGGAACGTCGAAATCGACCGGGAGAACGCAAGCGTTGCCCGAGGGACCCGCGTCGATGAGTCCTCCTACGGCGAACGTTCACAAGAGAACCTTCGACTCGGGATGATCGCTCTCGACCTACTTGAAGACGGTCGGGTGGTGGAGGTAAAACCCTCATCGACGTTGACAGAGCCAGCACGAATGCAGCTCTCGTACTACCTCTGGTACCTCGACCGGGTATTAGGCGTCGAACGTGAGGGCGTGTTGGCACACCCGACTGAGCGTCGACGTGAGGACGTTTCCCTCGACGACGACCGATGCGACAAAGTTGAGTCGGCAATACGAGGGATTCACGCGGTCGTGACCGCGGACAGCCCGCCGGAAGCCACTGAGAAACCGTACTGCGAGTCGTGTGCCTATCACGACTTCTGTTGGGTCTGACCATGGACAAAAACTACCACATCTTTTCGGACGGCCGCATCGAACGGAGCGAGGATACAGTTCGGCTAGAGACCGATGACGGCGAGAAAAAACATATCCCCGTCGAACACGCTGAGGCGATCTATCTGCACGGACAGATCGACTACAACACGCGGCTGATGTCGTTTCTCAACGACCACGGCGTTGCTGTCCATGTCTTCGGATGGAACGATCGCTATGCAGGGTCACTGATGCCCGAACGCGGCCAGACGAGCGGTCGAACTGTCGTCAAGCAGGTCCGGGCGTACGACGATCCCGAGCAACGGCAGTCTCTCGCTGCCTCGTTCGTCCGTGGGAGTATCCACAACATGCGGACGAACGTCACGTACTACAACAGTCGGGAGTACGAGCTTGAGGGCGTAATCGACGAATTGGACAACGCGGCTGCGCGTATCGATGACGCTGGCGATATCTCCGAGCTCATGGGTGTGGAAGCAACGGCCCGGAGAGCGTACTACCAGACGTTCAAGGCGGTTCTTCCCGACTCGTTCGCGTTCGACGGCCGAGAGTACAACCCACCACCGAATCCGGTGAACGCGCTCATTTCGTTCGGGAACAGTATGGTGTACGCAAACTGTGTCTCCGCAATCCGTGCTACCGCACTTGACCCGACCATCAGCTATCTCCACGAGCCGGGAGAACGGCGCTACTCCCTTTCGCTGGATATCGCCGACCTGTTCAAACCAGTGTTAACGGATCGGCTGCTGTTCAGACTGGTCAACCGTAAGCAGATCAACCGGGACGATTTCCGAGACGAGGTTGGCTCCTGTCTACTTAACGAGGAAGGACGAACGACGTTTCTGAAGGAGTTTGAAGAGACACTCGAGCGAACAGTCGAGCACCCGACGCTGAACCGGAAGGTGAGCTATCAGTATCTGCTTCGCTTGGAGGCATACAAGCTCAAAAAGCACTTGT
This sequence comes from Halarchaeum rubridurum, assembly GCF_014647115.1. Classification (GTDB taxonomy): domain Archaea; phylum Halobacteriota; class Halobacteria; order Halobacteriales; family Halobacteriaceae; genus Halarchaeum; species Halarchaeum rubridurum. Next base: position 343,263 of record NZ_BMOO01000003.1, on the reverse strand, counting down.
TAACCGGCGAATCCTATGATTCGTTCAAGCGATGGTGGTAGATGTACGTCATCGTCGTCTACGACATGGAGGCTGATAGGACCCACCTGATGCTAAAGCTCTGTCGCCGCTATCTTATTCACGTCCAGAACTCAGTACTGGAAGGGGAAATTTCGGAGGGAGATCTAGCGACACTGAAAGGGGAGATTGAAGATATCCTTCAGGAGGGAGAATCAGTCATGGTCTACGAACTCTCTTCGGACCGGCTATTGAACCGTACCGTGTACGGGGATGATCCGGCCGAAGATAGTCGGTTCCTCTAGCTGATGTCGACCCCCCAGGGGGTTCGGGGGGATTGAGGGTCGACGGAAATGATGAAGTGTATACCGCTGGTAGAAGTGATATGGTGAGCAAAATCGCCATGGTTTCAGACGTACCCTTGTGGGGTTGAAGCGCCGACTCACCCAACTGGCGTGTTGTCACGGTTGGTTTCAGACGTACCCTTGTGGGGTTGAAGCACTCGGTTCGTCGGCACCCACTTGATGCAGTCATTAGTTTCAGACGTACCCTTGTGGGGTTGAAGCCTCTCCTACGGGAACCGAAGCGGCCTCCAGGGTGGTTTCAGACGTACCCTTGTGGGGTTGAAGCCAGAGCTCCGTTAGACTCTGGGGATCATCCGGCTCCTCGTTTCAGACGTACCCTTGTGGGGTTGAAGCCTCACTCGGTCGTCCCTGCGGTCCTCCCGACCTGCGGTTTCAGACGTACCCTTGTGGGGTTGAAGCCACTGGTCGGGCGTCGTCGGCTACCCGAGCATGCGCGTTTCAGACGTACCCTTGTGGGGTTGAAGCGATAATCTCGTCAGCATCGTCCGGGAGGCGGACGAGGTTTCAGACGTACCCTTGTGGGGTTGAAGCCTCCTCCAGCTCGTCGAGCGTCGCCGTCTTGAGTGTGTTTCAGACGTACCCTTGTGGGGTTGAAGCCCGTACATCGGGAGCAAGACGTACCTCGCACCGTGGTTTCAGACGTACCCTTGTGGGGTTGAAGCGAGAGCGCGATCCGCTCCTTGACGGTGTAGCCGTGTTTCAGACGTACCCTTGTGGGGTTGAAGCGGCTTTCTCGACCTTCTTCCGGTGCTCCGGCATCGGTTTCAGACGTACCCTTGTGGGGTTGAAGCACGAACTGCGCGAGCGCATCAAGGACGGACGCATCGGGTTTCAGACGTACCCTTGTGGGGTTGAAGCGACGACGTCGAGAGCGAGGACGTCGCGGAGGACGTCGTTTCAGACGTACCCTTGTGGGGTTGAAGCCTCTTGCTACGCGGTCTTTTGTGGCGGTAGTTTGATAGTTTCAGACGTACCCTTGTGGGGTTGAAGCATAGGCTACGGACCTCGGCGTCCGCCGTCTTCGTTCGTTTCAGACGTACCCTTGTGGGGTTGAAGCTCGGAGAGCCGCCACTCGAAGTGGAACCGCTGACGTTTCAGACGTACCCTTGTGGGGTTGAAGCTCCGTCACGGCCGTCACAGTCGCGTTGAGGCCGGGGTTTCAGACGTACCCTTGTGGGGTTGAAGCCGGGTTGCAGTCAGGTTGTGGAGTGACGCCTCGGTGTTTCAGACGTACCCTTGTGGGGTTGAAGCAGGAACCCGGCAGGGATGATCATGTGGGGGCTGGCGGTGTTTCAGACGTACCCTTGTGGGGTTGAAGCGATCCGGGGCGCGCGAAGAAGCTCTACGCCGGGTGGTTTCAGACGTACCCTTGTGGGGTTGAAGCGACGAAATCGGCGCTGGGGCGGACTCACGGCGTGCAGTTTCAGACGTACCCTTGTGGGGTTGAAGCTTGGTCGGGAGTCTGGCCGCGACGGGCTGGCTACCGCGTTTCAGACGTACCCTTGTGGGGTTGAAGCGTGTATCTCGTTGGTGATGGTGGGTCGGCGGAGGTGGTTTCAGACGTACCCTTGTGGGGTTGAAGCCTCGCGTTCTTGGCGGCTCTCGCGCAGGTTTAGGCGTTTCAGACGTACCCTTGTGGGGTTGAAGCGACCGCGTCGAGCGCGAGGGGACGTGGCTCTCGAACGTTTCAGACGTACCCTTGTGGGGTTGAAGCAACTTCGAGGAGGATTACGTAGACCAGTGGGGGGTTTCAGACGTACCCTTGTGGGGTTGAAGCCTGCTCGACGTCCTCGTCGAGCGCGTCGAGCGCGTCGTTTCAGACGTACCCTTGTGGGGTTGAAGCTGCTAGCTCTCCCCGTCCCCCTCCTCGGCGCCGAGGTTTCAGACGTACCCTTGTGGGGTTGAAGCGATAAGTACGTATCTGACCAAGAGGTATCGAATCAGTTTCAGACGTACCCTTGTGGGGTTGAAGCAGAACGGACGCGTAGCTGCACGTGCCGCCCGACGTGGTTTCAGACGTACCCTTGTGGGGTTGAAGCTGTCAGTCATGGAGAATCACCCGAGCCACGAAGCGGGTTTCAGACGTACCCTTGTGGGGTTGAAGCGGTCGTGGGACGTCGACGGCGAGACCTGGCACGTCGGTTTCAGACGTACCCTTGTGGGGTTGAAGCGTCGACGGCCGCCAGGCACGCCTCAACGAGCGACGGTTTCAGACGTACCCTTGTGGGGTTGAAGCAACTCGCCCGCCGCGCGCTTCTCGACGAGCGCCGGGTTTCAGACGTACCCTTGTGGGGTTGAAGCTTGCGGTGTGAGTGGTTTGGGACGTCTTGGGTCGAGTTTCAGACGTACCCTTGTGGGGTTGAAGCTCGACGGCTCCGAGCTGCAGGCCGACGGCTGTCGTCGGTTTCAGACGTACCCTTGTGGGGTTGAAGCCAGAGCTCCGTTAGACTCTGGGGATCATCCGGCTGTTTCAGACGTACCCTTGTGGGGTTGAAGCTCCGTCACGGCCGTCACAGTCGCGTTGAGGCCGGGTTTCAGACGTACCCTTGTGGGGTTGAAGCTCACCGATCCTGTGATTGTTATTCGATAGGTCCAGTTTCAGACGTACCCTTGTGGGGTTGAAGCTCCGTGCTCGTTGCGCGCCGTGAGTCCGCCCCAGCGCGTTTCAGACGTACCCTTGTGGGGTTGAAGCGTCGACGTCAATCTCTCGTTAACGCGCGTCGGCGAGTTTCAGACGTACCCTTGTGGGGTTGAAGCCTGCGAGGCTTGCTGCTCAGCCTCCTCAACTTGCCGGTTTCAGACGTACCCTTGTGGGGTTGAAGCTGAACAAGCCGAAGGGCAGTGCCCTCCTCTTGGACGGTTTCAGACGTACCCTTGTGGGGTTGAAGCCTTGAGAATCCACGCGGTCGACTCCGATGGGTGCTCGTTTCAGACGTACCCTTGTGGGGTTGAAGCACGTTGATCACTCGCTGACAACGGACTACCAGTCGGTTTCAGACGTACCCTTGTGGGGTTGAAGCTCATGATTACCCGCGAGGCTGAAGTACGTACACGGCGTTTCAGACGTACCCTTGTGGGGTTGAAGCGCGGCGTCGCGTCCGAAACACCCTCAAGACTCAGTTTCAGACGTACCCTTGTGGGGTTGAAGCGCGGCTACAACGCCGTTGCGTCCGTGAGTGAAGTTCGTTTCAGACGTACCCTTGTGGGGTTGAAGCCACGAGTTGGGGTATGGGGTGATGCGTGCGCCCGCGTTTCAGACGTACCCTTGTGGGGTTGAAGCCGTCGTTTATCAACTCGACTGAGAGCGGGGCGATTGATGCGTTTCAGACGTACCCTTGTGGGGTTGAAGCGTCGGGGTCGCGCTCAGCTACTCGGGGCGCATCTGGTTTCAGACGTACCCTTGTGGGGTTGAAGCTCTATCTCTGTCACAACAATATTTACACAACCTATAGTTTCAGACGTACCCTTGTGGGGTTGAAGCGTCCACGGCAACGACTTCGCGCCCTTGAAGGCCGTGTTTCAGACGTACCCTTGTGGGGTTGAAGCGCCGCGTCGAGCTCCGAGTCCGGAATGAATGGGGAGTGTTTCAGACGTACCCTTGTGGGGTTGAAGCACCACAATGTACGATCACATCGTTAGCTTCCGCGAGAGTTTCAGACGTACCCTTGTGGGGTTGAAGCAGCGCCGTCGTCCGCGAGAATCTCGATGACGCGGAGTTTCAGACGTACCCTTGTGGGGTTGAAGCTCCTCGCGGAGTGACGCCGAGGATGCCGCCGAGACGGTTTCAGACGTACCCTTGTGGGGTTGAAGCGTGGAAGAGGCGTAGGGGCACGCCGAGAAGGATGCCGTTTCAGACGTACCCTTGTGGGGTTGAAGCTTCGAGGTCAGCGACCCAGCGGTCGTAGTCGCGGCGTTTCAGACGTACCCTTGTGGGGTTGAAGCCCCGTACTGCCGCCGAGCAGGTCGAGAATCGGGAACGGTTTCAGACGTACCCTTGTGGGGTTGAAGCACGAAATGGATATGCGGAACCTCACCACGGCTCTCGGTTTCAGACGTACCCTTGTGGGGTTGAAGCGGAACTCGTCAACGTCTCCCCCGACTGCATCGTGAAGTTTCAGACGTACCCTTGTGGGGTTGAAGCCACTTCAAGGACGTCCGCGCCCTGCTGCTCGGTTTGTTTCAGACGTACCCTTGTGGGGTTGAAGCGCGCTCACTCCGCTCGATGAACGACCCCCACTCAGGGTTTCAGACGTACCCTTGTGGGGTTGAAGCGTAGACCTCCATCTCCTCCGTGTAGTCATCCGCGAGGTTTCAGACGTACCCTTGTGGGGTTGAAGCGACGCGGTCGGCGGCGATAGTCGTCAAGAAGTAGGCGTTTCAGACGTACCCTTGTGGGGTTGAAGCAAGTCGGTGACCCCGTCACGACCCACACAACGATGTGTTTCAGACGTACCCTTGTGGGGTTGAAGCGGGGCCAACGGGGTCAAGTGTGCGTGCATCCACCTCGTTTCAGACGTACCCTTGTGGGGTTGAAGCGGACGTGTCCCGTGGCTCGGGCGGGCAAGGTCCGACGGTTTCAGACGTACCCTTGTGGGGTTGAAGCCTGACGAATACGATAGAATCTAATACAGCCCACCTGTTTCAGACGTACCCTTGTGGGGTTGAAGCGCAAAGCCATGCGGTATGCGGCCGAACGCGGCGGTTTCAGACGTACCCTTGTGGGGTTGAAGCTCTGCCTGGCCGGGACTGGTTATCTGGCTGGACGCGTTTCAGACGTACCCTTGTGGGGTTGAAGCACTCGGCGCGCTCTCGTCACTCTCACGCGACGTGTTTCAGACGTACCCTTGTGGGGTTGAAGCGAGGAGGCGGCACGACGGACGGGAGAGCGTGCGTCGTTTCAGACGTACCCTTGTGGGGTTGAAGCCTGCTCGACGAGGAGGAGTGGACGTGACCGATCACGTTTCAGACGTACCCTTGTGGGGTTGAAGCCGAGGGTGCCGGTGACACGGCGTTCAGCGACGTCGTTTCAGACGTACCCTTGTGGGGTTGAAGCGCAGACCGAGCAGAGCGAGACGTCCGCGTCGACGGTGTTTCAGACGTACCCTTGTGGGGTTGAAGCGGGACGGGCGAGTCGCCGCTGACGGTGACGTCGACGCCGTACTTGATTCGATTGTCGGCCTTCCCACAGGGCCACAAGAGAACGAGGAAATTGCGACGGAGCTTGTACCGTGGCTGTTGGCCGTCCTCTCAACTACTGGTTGAGAACCGTTCCCGAAGCGCAGCTTCCCGAGTCTCGAACTGCGCGACCTTCGCACCGAGGTCGCGCTCAACGCGTTCGATGTGGGCGAGCGCGGCGTGGCCGTCGAGGCCGGTTTGCCCATCGTCAGCCGTCTCTGCACGCACCTGCTGGCGGTACGTTTGGGTGAGTCGGTCGAGGGTGCCCGCGGGGTTGAAGAGGATGTCGTTGGCGACCCGGACGTACCGGTCGAGTGCCGCGCCCTCCTTACCGGTGTAGAAGTGGGTGAGAGCGTGGGTGGCGCCGGAGTGGAGCGTCCACATGTCGAGCTCGAAGGGGTCGTCGGCTTCGGCCCGGGCGTCACTGGCGGCGCGCTCTGCGAGGTAGTCGGGAAAGTCGAGGAGGGTGTAGAACTCGACGACGTCGAAGGGCACCTCGCGGAGGTCGAGCGTGATTGCCTGGGCATCCTGGATGAAGGCGGCGAGGTCGTCGGCGACGACCTGGAGTTGGCCGAGGAGGCGCTCCCACCAGGTCTCGAAGGACCCCACGTCCCCGACGTGCTTGACCGTGCGGCGATCCGTCAGTGCGCGTATCGAGTTCGCGCAGTACGAGTCCTGTGCGAACCCCTCGACGTAGACGGCGTGCCCACCGAAGAAGTCGTAGCCCGAGGAGAACCCGACCGCAATCGGCTCCGAACGCCCCGGGAGGGTGACGGAGAGGCCGTCGAAGAGGACGTCCATATGGACCTCGCCGCCGCCGCGGTACTGCCTGATCGCGCCGAAGACCACGTCGCCGAGCGGCCGGCCGTCGATCGTCTCCTCGGCGACGACGGCTTCGAGGGGCGTGTAGACGTCGTGGGGGTTGATGATCGCGTAGGAGTCCGTCGGGACGTGAAAGAGTGGATCGACGTCGACGCCGCGGGCGTGGGCGGCGAGGCGCTCCGGATCGACGAGCGCGCTGAAGCGCTCGGTCTCCACCCACTCCCCCGAGTAGGGGTTCTGGAACGCCACCGTCGAGGCGACCGCTCGCGGGAGACGCCGGATCGCCTCCGCGAACGAGACGACCTCATCCTCGCCGTGCTGCGCCGCGTACCACTCCGGAAGCGCCGCGTCTGCTCGGCCGTCGATCCCCGCGAACACCGTCGTCGTCGTTGCTGATTGGTCCATGATTCGTACAGGCCCATTTCTACGCGCCTGCGCCCTTCGCAGGCGCGCCGACAAATGGCGATCACGCTCGGACGATGTCGAGACGTGCTGTTGCGTGAACAGACAGCGGGACAGCGCCCACCGTGAGGGGGATGTTCGAGAGCGTCGTGACACCGCGTTTCATCTGTCCAGTGGCCTCTGGATGGGGCGCAAGTCGAGGGGACACACACCGCGTTTCATCTGTTCCGACGACGATCGCGAGGGGTCAACGAAGGCCGCGTCACCGCACTCACGCTTCGAGATCGCGACTCTCTTCGACACGACTGCGGAGCGTCGCAGTCGAGACGCCCGCCGCGTCGGCGAGGCGGGCCTGCGTCATCCGCTGCGCCGCCTTGATGCCGGCGACATACGATGGAGAACGGAGATAAGTCCTGGCAGTTCCGGTAGAACCTCGGCAGCGTGTAGCGGCCTTCCCTCGCGTCAAGCCCGGATCGACGAGATCAACGGAATCGTTTTCTCTCTGCCGTAGCGTCGGGGAAGGGGTGAAGTGTGTCGCAGGCGAAGCGCGGGTATGAGCGAATCCGAGGACTGGCCGGAGGATGTGCGGTATCCCGACGATGTTTCCCGCGAGGACGTCCTCGGCGTGTTCGAGGTCGTTGAGGGGCCGGCGGTGACGACGAGCGACGTGAAGATAGTGCTTGGCTGCTCGCAGGAGCGCGCCCGCGAGCTCCTTGAGGACCTCCGAGCGACCGGGGACGTCCGACGTCGGAAGTCCGCCGGGATGTACCTCTACTGGCGGACGAGTGACGAGGAGGTCGAACTGCCGCCGTACTACCAAGAATGAGGGCGGTCGCCGCGGCCGACACGTCCCTCCTCTATCCCGCTGGCGACCCACGGTATCTCGATGTCGACGATGACGAGATCGAGCGCGCGAACGAGATCGTCGGGAAGATCGTCCGCGGCGACCTCCCGGAGGTCCGAGTCATCACGAACATCCAGCAGGAGACCTTCGACCACATCAAGGACGACGGCGGGATACAACCGCTCCGAGACCGATTCGAGGCGTGGAAGTCCCCACGGATCGACTACCGGCATCCCTCTGAGGAAGTCGTCGAGATGGCGCGGAGTCTGATGGAGCAGTATGATCACATCGAGTTTGCCGATGGCGCACTCATCGCGTATCTGAACTCGCTTGAAACCAATCGTGTCGCGGTCTACACCTTAGAGCGGAAGATGGATGGGATTTTCCGACATATGGGGATCGAACCCGTCCACACGGCCCGCAACCCGTTCACTCCATAGGTGGCTCGACGGCCGTCAGGAAGAGCGGGTCAGCTGAAGGTGCCGTCGTCGCGCTCCTGGCGTCACCGCACTCACGCTTCGAGATCGCGAATCTCTTTGAGACGACTGCGGAGCGTCGCGGTGGAGACGTCCGCGGCGTTGGCGAGGCGGGCCTGCGTCACCCGTCGTCCAGCCTCGATGCTGGCGAGGTAGAGACAGCCGGCGGCGACGCCCGCCTGACTCCGGCCGTTCACGTAGCCGGCCTCCCGCGCTTTCTCGACGAGCTCGCGCGCTCGCTGCTGGACGTCGGCAGAGACGTCACAGGCGGCCGCGATGCGTGGGAGGAAGCCCGCGGCGTCGACGATGGGTGTCGCCAGTGCGAGTTCGGTGTTCAACACGCCGTACGTGCGACGTACCTCCCGCACCGTACAACTGGAGACGGCCGCGAGGTCCGTCGGGGAGAGGACGACGCCGTCCTGTCGACACGCGGCGTAGACGGCCGCGGCCGCCACACCCTCGATCGAGCGCCCCCGAATCAGGTTCTCGTTCTGTGCACGTCGATAGAGGGCGCACGCGGACTCGCGGACGGCACGCGAGAGGTCGACGGCGGCCACGAGACGCGCGATTTCGCCGAAGGCGTGCGCGAGGTCCCGCTCGGCTCGTGAGGCGAAGCGGCCACGGCGTTGTTGGGTGCGGAGACGCGCGATCTGACGGCGTTTGCGCGACGTGAGCGTGTTCCCGTGGGCGTCCCGCTGCCACCCGATCTCGCTGGAGAGCCCCCGGTCGTGTCGCGCCTCCGTAAGGGGTGGGCCCGTCCGCTCGATGGTCGCCTCCTCGTCGAACCCGTCGCGTCGACCCCGGTGGTCGATCCGATACTCCTCGACGACGAGGCCGCATTCGACGCACGCGGTTTCCCCGCCGTCGGTCACGGTGTCGCCCCCACACTCCGGGCAGCCTGGGTCGGTCGGTAGTGTCTGTCCGTCGTCCTCGTCAAACTGTCGCTCGTAGATACGGCTACTCATGGTCGTGTCCGGGACGGCTCTCCGGGCCGCCCCGCACCCGTCAGGGGCGGCCAAAAAATGGCGGTTGCATTCCTTTAACCAACAATTGCTGAACTCTCGCGGAGTTGTTGGTTAAGAATGGTCGTGGACGTTCTCGACGATCGCGTCACGGAGCGCCTGCTCGCACTGATCCTGCCGACTCACAAGAGATCACCCGCAGCGTACGCTTTGGTCCAGTCCTGGTGCAGGCTCTCTGCGGCGTCGAAGTCGAGGTAGGTCTCGCGGAGCACCCGACAAGGGTATTCCTCACCACGTTGTGTTTGTCCGAGTGGGCTCGTAGATATGGCGGTAGACGACGTATTGACCGTATCACGCGTCGATCGAGGAAACGATCGTCGAGCGCGACGGTGAGCAGATCTCGCTCCCCGCTGACACGGACGCCCGGGAGCAGTTCCTCAATACGTGAGACAGCCTCACTCGTGCGTAGTCGGCGGCCGCTCCAGTATCTCGAAAATTTCGCTCGCCCAGTACTCTCGGTGGCTCTCCTTGCTAGTGACATTCTCCAGGATGGCGTCCTCTTCGAGGGAGTGAGTCGCGCGATAGACAGTCGGTTCGGAGACGTTGAGCATCTCCTCGACGTCGGTCGTGGTGTGGTAGGGTTGCTCGAAGAGCCGCATCACCAGTCGCGAATCAGTCCGCTTGCTGTCGCGGTACGTCTCCGCGTAGCGCTCCTGAAGGGTGTGCAGTTCGATCGACTAGTATCAGACCCGAATGCCTAAGTTCGTGGGTCGCGGAATGTGTTGTATGATGAATTGGGAGTCTGAACAAGACATGGCCGAAGACGTACGCGAGAACCAGGAGCTCTACGCGGCGCTCGCGGACAGTTCGGACGAAGACGAGTAGCTACGTCTCATAGATTCTCTCGTCGACAGTCACCATTTCGTCGTCGAAGAATCGTTTCCACACCCCGTAGAGTTCGTCTTTCTGATAGAGCGTATCAAGTCGTATCGGTTCGATTTCGCGTCGGACTCTGTGTGACTCCTTTCGCGCCTCACGGAGACGGTCTATCGACCAAACGCCGTACGCAATATCGTTCTCTCGAAGTAGTTTGCGCAGGAGCGCGATTGCAGTCCGGTGGTTCGCGTCCGGGAAGAAGTGCTTCCCGACCACGGCGTGCATCCATCCCGCACACTGCTCATTTAGTGGGTCATCAGTCGGGAAGTCATCAAGAACGCGCTGAAGGTCGCCGTTGCGGACGTTCCAAATCTGATGCCGGAGTTCACGGAATGACTCGCGGCCCGTCTGTTCGTATTCGGTATCGCCCTTGAGGAACTCCGTGTTTCGGAACTTGAAGTTCTCCGGCTCAATGCTGGAGAGGTCCCGAATACGTGGCTTCCGGGCGGGGCCGATCACACACTATCCAATGTCAACTACGCGAAAAAGAGTTCCGACACTACACATCAAGGAATCAGTGGGTATTTGCACTCCGCAACACCCCTCCTTCATTCATACATATCCGGCGCCCGTTACAGAGTCTCACACTTTCGCTCGCCCAGTATATCTCCGTTACAATTTCACGTCTCCATTGTATACCACGTTCGCATCTCGGACCTTGCGTTAAATGTAGTAAATTGGACTATAAGTTACAGCGCTAGATGTTCCAGTCGTTTACGATCAGATGGCGGTTGCACGCGATTAACCAACAATTGCTGATCTCTCGCGGAGCTGTTGGTTAAGAATAGCCGGGGACGTTCTCGACGACGAGCACAACACCGCGCGAATATCGGACGACGGGGTTCCTTGAGGTGCCCGGAGTAGTGCGCGTCGCGCCGGCCTTTATACGCTACGGGCGATAACGGCGTGGTAGTATGCAGCACGCGTTTCGGGTCGGGCAGCAATACCGCGACACCGGGAGCTACCGCGATCCGGACGACCAGTTCCTCCGCTGGATCCGCGGCCCGCTCGATAGCGGTATCAAGAACACCGGCGGGATCCGCGACCTCGGTGCGGATCGTGCCGACGCCCCGGCGGCGCTCGTCCTCGTTTCGAACGACGGCGGGGTCTCTCAGCACGACGATCCGTGGGAGGACACGCTCGCCGTCAACGCCGGGTACGTCAGCTACTGGGGCGACGCGAAAGCCGAGAAGCCCTACGACGAGTCCGCACAGAACCGGAAGATCAAGCACGCCTTCGACGATGCTGCGGCGGGCCGGCGCGAGGACGTCCCGCCCGTCCTCGTCTTCCGGAAACCCGAGTCCGGCGTCGTCGAGTTCTGCGGGCTCTGCGTTCCCGACCACCTCAAAATCCGTGCGTATCGCGCCGACGACGGCACCCAGGTCCCGAACTACCGGTTCCACTTCTCGATCCTCAACGCGGAGGCCGTCCCCGTGACGTGGCTCCACGAGCGCGCCCGCCAGAACGACGATCGCGCGGCGCCGGACGTCTGGCAGCGCTGGGTCCAGACGGGCGACCGCGCGCAGTGGCCGACCGGCGAGTCCCTCGACGCCGACGGATGCGTCCGTCGCTACGAGACGACCGAGACCGTCGTCAGCGACGCGTTCCGCGCGTCGACGTTCGAGCGCTACGACCACGCCTGCGCCCTCACGGGGATCGGCGAGGAGCCGCTGCTCGATCTCGCGCACGTCCTCCCGCGGAGCCAGCGCCCGGACCTCGCCGAGCATCCCGAGAACGTCGTCGTCCTCAATTCGCTCCACCACCGCGCGTTCGACGCCGCGCTCTTCACCATCGACAGCGACCACCGCATCCGCACCAGCCCGGCGTTCGACCCCGCCCACCCGTTCCTCAGGGAAACGATCATCGAGCGCGAGGGCGAGCGGCTCTCGCTTCCGGCCGAGGCACGCGTTCGGGAGACGTTCCTCGACGAGCTCAACGCCGGCCTCTCGTGGCTGTGAGGCGTCAGTAGGCCGACAGCGGCACCCGAACTTATGAGCCACCGCTCGGTACGTGTCGTATGGATGAACTGACGGCGCACATTTCGTTCGCCGAGTTCGCCGACATGCCGGAGTTCTACGGGTCGGGTGCGGCTGAATACCGCCTCGCAATGGTGAAAGACCGTAGTGACTTCCTCGACCTCTTCGAGGGGGCCCGCCACGTCGACGCGGTGACGTACGCGGAGACGCCCGACCTGATGGTCCGGATGCTCACCGACTACGACATCGATTCGCTCGACGTCCTCATCGGGAACGCTGAGGACTACGCCGACCGCGTGAACGAGGTCCCGACGGCGCGCGAACTCGTCCGCCTCCGCAAAGACGACCGCCTCACGGTCCGCCTGAAGAACCAGAAGACGGTCCACTCGAAGATCTACCGGATCGTCATGCCCGACGACACCGTGAAGCTCGTACAGGGCTCCGCGAACCTCTCCCGGAACTCCTGGGAGTATCACACCAACCAGATCTCGGTCTTCACGACCGACGTCGATACGGAACTCGACCAGGAATTCGCGGCGTTCATCGATGAGTACCGGGAGGGGTACAGCGATCAGACGCTCCTCGACGGACTGGTCGAGGCCCTCGAAGACGCCGACTCACCCGAAGAGCGCGAGAACCGGATCGAGTACTGGGTCGGCGCGGGCGACCTCGACGTCAGCGACACCGCGGCGCTCAATCAGGACGCCGTCGAGGACGTCACGGAGATCGCCGACCGAATCACGGCCGTCGTCGACGACCCCGAGGAGGCGGACGAAACGGTCGCGTTCGTCGAGGAACCAGAGCACGCCGACCGCGCCGTCGTCGAACCCGACGCGGACGCCGAGGACGGTACCGACATCGAGAACGCCGCGGACGCCGGAGACGAGGAGCCCGACGTAGGGCTCGTCGAGTCGGACAACGAGACCGAGCTGACGGACACGCTCGACCGGCCTCGCGTTCGCGCGCCCGACGAGAAGGTCCGCATGGGGACGACCACGGTGGACAGAGACACCGCTGACGAGTTCGGCACGAGCCTCCGCGACCGTGGCGCGACCGTCGAGGACCACAGCATCACCGCGCCGCTCAGCGCGTACAACACCCAGGTGAAGGAGTCCACGGACATCCCGACGATGTCCGTTCTCCCGGAGGCCGAACAGATCGTCGTCGGCGACGACGACGAGATGATCCTCGTCGCCACCGACGAGCCCACGCCCGAAGTCCTGAACCACTGCCTCGACACCATCGAGTCCTACATCGAGACCGTCCGCGACCACGGCCACACGCAGTCCGAGACTGCCGTGATGGCGCAGATGTACGAGGCGTTCCTCTATGGTTTTTGGGCCCCGTTCGCCAACCAGTACGCCGAGGCGTTATCGTCGCCGTCGCGCACGCTTGACAACGTCCTCCAGCACCTCTACATCGAGGGGAAGAGCGACGCCGGGAAGGACAAACTCACCGAGTACATCCTCCGGCTCGTCTCCGACAACACCGTCGTCTCCGGCGTGGACGCCGACGACATCGGCGTCGCCGAGATTCGTGGCGTCCGCCAGTGGGACACCTCGTTCCCGTACGCGATCATCGACGCCGAGAAGCGCAAGATTCAGAACTGGAGCCCGATCCGGAACTACTGGGGCGACTGGACGCCCGCGAGCGTCGATCAGCCCTGTCTGATCTTCACGACGAACGACGCGCTCCCGAAGTCCGAGTTCCGCAACCGGATGAAGATCCTCAGCATGGACGTCTCCTTCCCCTCGAACCCCGAGGACCCCGGGTTCCACGAGGCCCAAGACGACCTCGCAGCGGTGCTCGACCGTCGAAACCCGATCTTCAGCTACGTCGCTCGACGCATGCTCACCGAGCAGCCGTGGACGGAGGGGAACGGTACCGTCGAGGACGTCCGGCGGATCGTCCGGGAGTTCTACGACGAGGCCGGCCGCGAGGAACCCAACTACTTCCCCGCCGAGGAGCCCGCGGAGAAGACGTACGACACGGGGCGGTTGAAGTGGCAGCGCGACATCGAGGGCGGCCGCGTCACGTTCGAGCGCGAACCCGGCGCGATCACGGCGGACTTCGACCGCGAGGACTACGAGGTCTACGACTACGAGAAGCGCCTCTCCAAGCGATTCATGTCTGATAAGTCCGGGACGAGCGTCTACATCGGCGCGCCCGAGGAGTTCGCCGAGTGGGTCGGGTACTCGGTCGGGGACCTCCTGAACGACCCCTCCGAAGACGCGGGGGACACCGGGACCGCCGCTCCCGACGCCTCGTCCGAGACGCCGACAGCCGACGGGGGCGACGATTCGGGCGGCCTTCTCTCCCGATTATTCGGCAGGTAGCGGTAGGTCACGGTGTGAGGGTGAGACCCGAGAAGTAGGACTCGTAGAAGGCCTGGTCGAAGGTGACGAGTTCGTCGGCGTCGACGAGGGCGTGGCCGCCGATGACGAAATCGGCGGCGACGTGCTGACGCGGTGTGAGGTCGTGCCCGCAGTCCGGGCAGGTCGCCGTTCGTTCCGTCCCGCACTCGGGGCATTGGAGTCCGTCAGGTCGGCGGGCGGTGTAGGTATCGAAGGCGTCACCGGCACGGAATATCGCCTCACGGGAGGGATCGACGACGGTGATGCTCATGTCGCTGAGGAACCTGTCGAGATCGGCGCTCGCGTCGAACTGCCCGTCCGCCGCGAGTTCACTGTACACGATTGGCGTCGTGACGAGCCGCCCGCGCTGGTAGCCGTCACGTAGCGCTTCTTCTGCCCGGTCCGCGTGAGCGTCATCGTCGTAGAGGATAGCGAGGAGCGCGTTCGTATCGACCGCGATGACCGTCACGTCTGCTCCTCCCCGTCGACGTCCCGGGGATACTCACCCCGGAGTCGCCGCATCCGTTCCGGCATCGTGTCGTCGCTCTCCGCGGCGCCGCGATACGTCTCGAACGGGTCGTTCCCGCTCTCGGTCGTGGGGGCCTCCTTCTGAATGACGTACCCGTCGTCCGTCGGTTCGAACGCGACTTCGTCGCCGGGCTCGATTCCGAGCGCGTCTCGAACCCGCTTCGGGATCGTCACTTGCCCTTTCGTGGTTACACGAGGCATTCAGTCTGGTAATACTTATGAGGTATTACTCTAAAAGGATTACGGAGGGTGGCCATTCACTCGTACGTTCCGGAGGTGAGGACGGTCCCACGGACGCGTTTCAGGGTTCGGAGAGCAGTTCTAGCGTCTTCGGGTCGGGCTCGCCGTCGTAGTACTGTTCCAGCGCAGTCTCGAAGGGCTCCGGGTCGTCCCCGACCGCGTCGAAGAGCGTCATCGAGGAGCGGAACGTCAGGTCGTCGGGCGACCCGAAGATGTCGTTCGCCGAACGACCCGTGAGGCCGTTCACGATCCGGGTACACTCGCGGAGCCGCGGACCGAGCGTCTCGTGTGCGAGGTATGCCGCGGCTTCCTCGCGGGAGGCGATCCCGTAGCGCTGGGCCCTCCGGCTCCGCCCGATCCCGACGATACGGTTCGGTTCGGCGCTCACCTCGAAGCGAGGGTGGAACGGCGTCGAGAGACTGCCCGCGCCGACGCCGATATCGAGGAGCGTCGATGCGTCTCCGGGCACCCACGTCCGCATGAGGTCGCGGAGCCAGCGCGGCGTGTAGAACTGGCCGAGTCGCTGGCGCGCCTCCGTCGACGTGACCGCTTCGAAGAGTCGGCCGATGGCGACCGCCGGATACCGTGCGTCGAGGAATCGATCACGAGCGTCGAGAACGCGCTGGAGCGCCCGGTCGTCGAGACGGAACGCGATGTCGTCGAGGACGGTCTCCGCGAATGCGGGCGTCTCCAGTTCACGGTCCGCCGTCCGGAATGCCTCCCGGATCGGCGTCGTCAGCGGTGGGAGGGTTCCCGGCTCGATGCTCGCGCTCGTAGACGACGGCCTTGAGGAACATTGAGAGAACCGCGTGACGCGCGAGCCGCGGCAGGTAGCCGGAGACAGTGTTCGTATCGAGCCCGTGAAGTCCGCGCCACCCCGCAACCGCGTCTTCGAGGTTCTCGGGGACCGTTCCGTCGAGCGTCGCTTCGAGCTCCGTCGCGGTGTCCGTGAGGCGCTCGCAGAGGGAATCGGTGACGACGTCCGTCCGCAGTGCCGGCTCGGCAGGTTTTCCTGTGTCCGATTGCGACGACGTGTTCTGCCGACCGGTAGATTCGGTCGCGGTGTCGTGTGCGCTTGGTATCGTCGGCGTGGCGGCGGAGTCGTACGTGTCGCCGCGTGGCCGCGTGAGCGTCCGTGGGGTACTCGACATCGGTCTGATCCGATCTCATGAACTACCCCCCTTTTCAACCCTCGCCGCGCGTCGCTTCCCATCCCGCATTCAGGCCGGTACCGGTGGCGATCCACGCGTATGCTCCCCGGTTCTCGACTCGGAGCCACCGGGGCTCGGCGGTACCGTGCCCCGACCGACCGGGGAGAGTCGTTCGCGGACGTCTCCTACCGGTGGCCCGGAGGAGGTCGTGCTCGCGTGGACGCACGACTGCGAGTCCGTCTCCGCCGGGACGAACGAGGGACGGCTCGTCAGGCGATCCGTGGACGGCGCGTGGACGGACGCGCGGCGCGCGCCCGACGGCATCCGAGCGCTCGAATCGCTCTGAGCGCGGGTCGCCGGCGTCCGAACGCCTTTCGGACCAGACACCGAAGTCGGGGTCATGACGCGTACTGCCGTCGTCGCCGGTGTCGGTCCCGGACTGGGTGCGTCGCTCGCCCAAAAGTTCGCCGCGGAGGGCTGTCGGGTCGCGCTGTTCGCGCGCTCGACGGACTACATCGAAGACCTCGCAGACGACCTGCCCGACCCCGGCGAGGGGCTGGCGGTCACGGTTGATCTCACGGACGTCGAGGCAATCCGTGAGGCCTTCGAGACCGTTCGGGAGGAGTTCGGTCCCGTCGACGTCCTCGTGAATCACGCGAGCGCGGCGTCGTGGACGGGACTGATGGACAGTAGCGTCGAGGAGTTCGAGCGCGCGTGGGACGTGAATGGGCGTGGGGCGTTCGTCTGCTCGCAGGAAGCCGTCGGCGACATGCTCGACGACGAGGGCGGGACGGTGATCTTCACGGGCGCGACGTCCGCGGTCCGCTCGCGTGGCGGTGCCATCGGATTCACGGCGGCGAAGTTCGCGGCGCGCGGCATGGCGATGGACATCGCCCAGGAGTACGGCAGGGAGGGCGTGCACGTCGCGCACGTCGTCATCGACGGCCAGATCGGCGGCTCCGGCGCCGAAGAGCGCGCTCCGGAGCGCGACCCCGAGACGTTCCTCGACCCGGATCGGATGGCCGAGACGTACTGGCACCTCGTCACGCAGGACGACCCGAGTACCCAGCCCTTCGAAGTCCACATCACGAACGGTCCGCAGACGACCGAATTCCTCTGATGCGACGCGTTTTGGTCTCCTACAGCATCGACATCGTCCGTTCGGTTAGCCGGTATCGATAGGCCGGCCGGACGAAGACGATCTGTCCGTAGTCTTCCGATTTCGTGACCTCTTCGGACGATTCAATCGCTTCGACGGCCGTGTTGAGTCGACTCACTGGGTCGCCCGTCTGAAGATGACCTGTGACCTGCTCCGGTTCCACACCGAACTCGGCGGCGAGAATACTGCGAACGGTCCGTCCAGCGCCGTCAGCTAAAGCGACGGACGGAGCGGACATATCGGACTCGACCCCGTCGAACTCGGCCGCATCTTCGGACAGGGCCATCGGTTGTAACTCGTCGTCGATGTGTGCGATCAGCGCTTCGACGTTCTCTTCCGCCTCTTCGGTCACGTGTCCGTTGACGATCTCGTCCCGCCGCTCGCTGATCGCAAAAACGTCCGGGCCCGGTGGCGCAGTCCGGCTGAGAATCCCGATATCGACAAGGTGGTCCAAGACCGTTCTGGACTGGTACGACAGCTCGATATCGAGGACGTCGAGCATCTCGCTTCGCGTGATCCCCTCGTGGTCCGGGCCGATTCCGGCCTCGGAGAAAGCTTCCGCCACTGCGATCTGATCGTCGACGCTGTGAGTGTTGTCCTTGCGCTCCCGAATGTACGTCTCCACACGGTCGAAGTCAACACTCTCAGTGTCCTCTATCGAGAGCGCGTCCGCGACGGAGTCCGGGAGTTCCGGCCGCGGCGCGTCGCGGTGTCGTTGTGCTTTCTCCGAGAGCCGCGTGTTCTCGTAGAGCGCCCGAGCGACCGGGAGCCCGCGGAGATAGTTGTACTCGTAGAGGACCTTGACGCCGTGCTCGGTGAGGCCGTAGAACTGCGACGGGAGGTCGCGTGCGTCCTCGTTCGGCGGGTACCGGTAGCACTCGACGATGTCGCTGTCAATGAGGACCTCCAACTGATTCGCGGATAACGACTTTGACAGAGCCATCCCATTTAGAGAACACCAACCGCGACGAGCGAGCCGACGACGAGGACGAGCACACCGAGCGTGGCACCGACCGCGAGCGGGACGTTCTCGCCGAGCTTCTCGTAGAACGCCATCGCGTCGTACTCCTCGCGGAACGCCTCCCGATTGTCCTCGTCGTAGAAGTACTTCGTCGAGAGCATGAACCGCTCGGTGACTGCACACCCCGTACAGACGGGCGTGCCCTCTAGACGCTCGGTCCGGACGTGCTCGGCGCAGTTGATGCTCCCGCAGTTCGCGCAGTACGTGTACGTCTCGCCGTCGCCGGTCGTCTCACAGTGCACGCACGCGTGGATGCCGTCCTCAGTCGTCACGCGCGACGGCCCGGCCGCGTAGTACTCCAACGGGTAGGTGTACTCGCCGAGTTCCGTCGTCTGGCGCACGTCGGGGAGGTAGACGGCCTCGACGGCGTGGACGGTGACGTCCGAGCGGTTCGGCTCGCAGGTCTTCGTGTACGTGACGTTGTTGTCGCCCGTGTAGGAGACGGTCGTCGTGTGGTGCTCGCGGAGCCGGTCCATCGCCCACTCCTTGTACTCGGTCTGGGTCTCCCCGAACCGGCGCGTCTCGACCTCGTCGAACACCTCGCCGAACCCCGCCTCGTCGAGTTCGACGGTCGCGTGCCGGTTGCTCGTGACGAGCTCCGCGACTCGTGGGGGCAGTTGTTCGGGGTGGCCGCGCTCGGCCTGCACGACCAGGCGATTGCGTTCGTGCACGCGGTGGATGACGCCGACGGACGTCTCGAACGTCGCGTCCGTCTCCGCGGTGACGATGACGGTCGGCCGGAACGTCACCCGCGCGTCGGGGTCCGGGAGGTCCCCCGCGTCGAGGTTCTCGATGTCGCGCATCGCGGCGGTGACGGGCGCGTCGAGCGACGTCGCGGGGTCGTACGGGCGGAGGGTGTCGTTGCAGAGGATCTCGATGCGGCCGTTGTAGAGGTCGAGGCCGATCTCGTCGGCGAACTCGCGCAAGTCCTCCCCGTCGAGCAGATCGACGGGATGCGGGTCGTCGTTCTCTCGGAGGCGCTGGGCGTACTCGCGGGCGGGCCGTGTGAACCGCCCGGTCGTGGCGACGATGCCGCGGGTCGGCCCGTCGAAGTCGTAGGTGGCGACCGCGGAGTGGAGTTTCTGCACGACGGGGCGGCCGACCGAGTCCGTGTGCTTGCACTCGACGACGATCCCGCGGCGCTCGCCGTCCACGACCTCCTCCATCAGGACGTCCCGACCCTCGTCGGCAGTACGGGCGGCCTGGTGGACGTTCTCGTAGCCGAGGTTCCGGAAGACGTCCTCCATCACGTCCTCGAACTCGAACCCCGAGAGCTCGTCTAAGACTGGCATCGACTCCCCGAGTTGTTCCCGCGCTAAGGTATAGGCGTTTCCGGTCCGGAGGTGGGACACGTCGAGTGATCGCGCCACCGTGGCCCGGCTCCAGCGAGATGGGGTCTCGTGCTACGCGTCTGGTTCGGTGTCGACGACCGCGCTCGCCGCGCAGGGCAGTCCGTTGTGCCGGCACCATCGACAGTGCGCCCCGCTCGCGTACTCGGCGAACACGGACGACTCGATGCGCGTCATCGTCCCGCTGATGTCGTCACGGACCTCCGCGAGCGCGTCGTCACCGAACGTCCGCACGTCGAGTTCCGGGCCGATCTCGCCGACGTACGCGGGTCGTGTTTAGGTACGGCTGAAAAGCGAGGCGGTCAATCCTGCGGTCCATGGCTGAAATCGCCCGTCTCAGCGGTCGTAACGACTGGTTCGACGTGGACTGGAATTCGCTTAACTAAACACGACGAGGCAGGTCCCATGCACCTCTTCTGTCATTCGAGCCTACAGTTGTAGCTCGTCGACGAGGGCAGCGACCGCTTCGTCAACAAGATCACTGTCGAGACGGCCCTGCCAGAAGTCGATGTCCTCGTGATCGATCGATTGGACGCCCCACGGAGCGATCCGACTCTCATCGGGTGTCCCACCACGAAGCCAACTCGCTCCAGGGATGTCGATGAGGCCTTCCATCCAGGATTTCGACGTCAACGTGAGCGCGATATACTGCTCGCCGTGGAACGGACGGTCCTCATGGTTCGCGAGGATGAGCCACGGCCGGGCGTCTTCCTCACCGTTGAAAGGGTCATCACCGTAGACAACGTCGCCCCGTTCGAAGATTGGTGTCTCTTCGTTGGTCACTGTTCGTCCTCAACGCTCGGGTGTGGGTCTGTCGGTGCATGCTCGCGCCAAGAGTCCTCGTCCTCCACACCCAGTTGATCGTTGAACAGCGCCGTTGCTCGTTCGTATCCGCTGTATCCGTCGAGTCGCTCGGCATCGTCGGTTATCGCCCAGTACGTCGCCTTGTGTTCGACGAGATCGCGATCCTTCAACCGTGAGAGCGCAGTGCTGACTGCGCCCTCATCGACGTCGATCTGGGAGGCGATTTCGCGGGCCTTGAACGCACGATCCTCGTTGGCAGCGAGAAACCCGAGGACTCGGTCCGGAACCGAAAGATCCGCGAGTTCGTCTTCGCTCGTGTTCTCGAAGGTGTCTCGGTCGATGGACATCGTTGCATGGAGATACGTCATCAGATGTGAAGAGCGTTAGGGATGAAAATAGTGAAAACGAGGGGGTGAGAAATCGTTACTGACCACGAAGCGTTCGGGAATGCATTGAGACGACCAGTCTCAACGACTATTCCTGTTCGGGCCGTTCGCCGTGTACTTGGCGATGCTCGTCGTCTACAGATGAGCAAGGCGAGTGCCTCGAGGCTTGACCCCGAGGCGGTTCACTACGTCTGGGAGGGCAGACGGGAACGCCACCTCCACGAGCAGTACGAGACATCCGCCTCTCCACCGTCGTCAAGGAGCGACGTCGACGAACCGACTCCTACCGCGCGAAGCGGCCGTCGGGGCGGGGGAGTCGTCGCGCGAGGATTTCGAGGTCGACACGCCGCAGGTGCTTACAGCCCTGCTCGCTGAGTGAGGCACCGCGTTTCGCCCAGTCGGGACACGTACAGGTCCGATCCGCGACGTCCACTTCGTAGGTCGCCCCGCTCTCGCTCTCGACCTCGTAGCACGCCCCCTGTTCGGTGAAGCGCGTCTCCATCGCCTCGGTGAGCGCGCGCCGCGTTCGTGGGTCGTCGATGTCGTACTCACCGTCACGGACCGGGGACGTCGGATACGGCGTCGCGCACGCCCGCTCGAAGTGCGTGGGCCCGGGTCGTTCCTGCCCGCAGAAGCGACAGCGGTAGTAGACGGTCTCGCTCGCGTCGTCGGTCGTGAGCGACTGTTCGGTGACGACGACGAGCGCGTGCCCGTTCGGCGTCGCGTCGATCGCTGGCTGGTGATCCACGTGCATGATGCTGTGGGCGCGGCGTCGCGCCCTCGCCCCCTGGGGCGCGAGAAAACCGTTTGAACAGAGTGAGCCCACCGTCGACACGGCGGCGCGCGATGAATCGACGCCACTTGTGGCGTCGAGAACGCGCGAGGGGCGTCCGCGCTCCGCGCGGACGACGGCTGGGGAGGGAGAGGCCACTGAAAAAAGAGATGGAGGTCCCTTATCGCTCCCACCACCGCCCGCGCTCTGGGAAGGCGAGTCGCGTCCACCCGGTCGCCGCGAGCGTCGGGCGCCCGTCGTACGACCCGAGCGCGGCGCCGCGCACACGTACGCGCTCGCCCTCCCGCACGACCGGCTGCAGGCTCTTCGCCCACACCGTCAGCTTCACCGTCCCCGTCCCGTCCTCTAACAGCCCTACCTGCGCGATCGCCGGATGTCGCGGCTCCCAGAGCACCCGTACACGACCCTCCACGCTCACCTCCTCACGCTCCACGCGCTCCAGCGCCCCGATCGGCACGAGCTGTCCCGCCCCGTACTGCAACACCTCCCCGAGCTCGATCACCGCGTCCACGACGTCCTGCCCCCGCCGCACGCGTTCGGCGAGCATCCGCGAAATCGCCGCACGCGAGTATCCGCGCGTCCGCCCGTCGAGTCGCGCCGCCTGCTGGTTCACCACCGCCAACGACTCCTGAGACAGCCCCTCCCGAGGATCACGCCGCCCGACCTGCCACACCTCACTCGGCGTCCGTCGCGCCACGTACTCCCGGGTCCGCGTCTCCCGATCCGAGTCCTGCCGTCGGTCGTACCTCGATGCCGTTCGCTCGATCTCCCACGCACGCGCCTTCACCCGCTCCTCCGCTTCCAGCGTCAACCCCGCGTACTGCGTTTCCGGATGATTCTGGTCCACCCGCGCCGCGATCTCCATCTGCACCGTCGGGCGCAGGTTCCGCTCTCGCTCCGCCGCCTCGTCCACCACCTCGAAGTTCCCGTAGACATCGGGCGTTCGGTCGTCGCTCGCTACACGCGCACCTTCTTTACCGAGTAGGTTTGTACTGGACATTGGAGTTACACTCCACAGGCGCCACAGCGCGCCCGACACCCGCGACTTTCTCTCGCGGGTTTCTTCTTCGACCGACTGAGTCACACACGCGCCGCTCGCGCCTTCAGCGCCCGCGAGGGCGCGACGCGGCGCGGACAACGCGCTCGGTCTCGAACCCGATAGTCAAGTGGCGCGCGCGGCCCGGCCGTCGCGGGCGGCCAGCTTCACGCCAGTTTCGCCCGACGAGCGGAGCGAGACGGCGACACTGCACGTGATGCTGGCGCGTCGACAGACCGAGCCCGCCGTCGGCCGAATACGGCCGCGCGCGACTACGACCATCGACACGAGCCACGCGGCGATGCTCGCAGCTGTACAACAAGCGTCCGCACGAGCCACGCGAGCCGTCGAGGGGCGTTCGGGGCGTCTCCACAGACCGGTCAGCCGGCTACACGACACGAGTGGCGCGGCGACCACCGAGATATCCCGATGACCGCTAGCCGTCGTCGATGCCGTTCGCGCACGACGTCGAGGCACTCGAAGTCCGCGACGCCGCGAGTACACCGTGCTTTGGCGGCGACGTCACTCCGCGGTGACGGAGAGGAGAGACGCCGGTCGTCGAGAGACGATGGGCCGAACAAGACGCGCCGGCAGCGAACCGCCGTTGTGTCCGGGTGCTCCCTCGCTTGCCAGCATTGAGGCAAGATTGCTCCTGTCTGACTCTCGTTCTACGCAGACGGAGGGAGGCACTCACCGAACTGTTAAGCCTATCAGTCCTGTACGTCTGTACAGACCATGTCCGCTGACAAACGCCTGCCGGTGACCGAGGAGACGCGGAAAGAACTCCACGATCTCAAGGAGCCCGGCCAGACCTACGACGAGCTTCTCAAAGAGCTGGCTCAGCAGCGTCGGCGACAGGAGTTGGAGCAGCGCTTCCAGGAGTTGGAGGAGGCGGATCGCGACGAGTTGACGTCTCTCTCGGATGTCTGAGTACGACGTCCTGCTCGCCGACCAACCGCGTGAATTCCTCGACGCTGCCGACGAGAAGACCGAGCGAATCTGTACGGAGAATCTCGGCTACCTCGCTGACAACCCGTACCCCGGACGCGGCCGTGGAGACAAGGAGAGGCTCCCCATCGACGGCGAACGAGACCGCTACCGGCTGCATATTTCCCGGACCTACACGGCCATCTACACCGTCTTGGAGGACGAGAAAGAGGTGCGCGTACTGGAGATCGTCACTGTCGACGAAGCGCACAAACGATACGGCTTGTGAACTACCCCACCCTACTCGCTCACCGCTGACGCGGTTCGCTCCTTGAGGGTGGGGCTTCCTGTTTCCACGACGCGCTTTGCAGACACAACGGTGTCCACAGGGAGCGCAGTCTCCACAGGCGTTGATTCGGAGTATCCCACTCCTACATCTTCGAGACCGCGAGAAAGAATATTCCACGCCGCATTCGCGTCCCTGTCCGCCTCAAACCCACACGAGGGACACGAGTGTTCACGAACCCACAGCGGCTTATCCGTCTTGACGCCGCAGGACGCGCACTCTTTGGTCGTCCCTCTCGGGTCAACTGCGACGAAGTGCGTCCCCTTGCGCTCGCACTTGTATTCGAGCATCCGCAGAAACGTCCCCCAAGCCGCTCCTGCCCGGTTGCGCGAGTTGCCCGGGAGTTCGATCAAGCCCTTCGCGTCCAAGTCCTCAACCGCCACGAGGTCGTACTCCCGGGCGTAGTAGTTCGACAACTTGTGAAGGAAGTCCTGACGCTTCCGCCTGAGGTCGGCGTGGCATTCGGCAACGACCTGCCGCTGTTTTTCCCAATTCGCAGAGCCGTGTTCCTTCCGCGAGAGATCGCGTTGAGCGCGTTCGAGTCGTTCGTGTTCCTCTCTGAAGTCGGGGCTTTTGATGGCGTACCCGTCGGTGTCGTGTGCGTACTTGAGGATTCCCACGTCGATTCCGACAACTCTCTCGGGGTTCTCCGGCTTCTCTGGTGTATCCTCGTCCACGTTGATACCGAACGTGGCATACCACTCTCCAGTGGTTTCGCGTTTGACCTCGACTTGTTTGATGGTCGCGTTCTCGGGGATGTCTCGGTGGATGTGGATCGGGATCTCGCCGATCTTGCTCAACCACAACGTGGGCCGACCACTCGTATTCTTGAGTTCGAAGCCGGACTGGTTGTAGGTGAGCGACCGATACTCCCGAGGTGGTTTCCACTTGAGCATTCCCACGGCGCGTCCATTCTCCTTTTGTGCTTTGAGCGTGGATATGTTGTCGTAGACGCGCTTAACGACCATCTGCAACACTTTCGAGTGGACCTCTCCGAGGTCGTCCCACCACGATTTGAGGTCGGGGAGTCGCTCCTGTACCTCGTAGCGGGCGGGAATGTCGTCTGTCTCGTTGAGCAGGTGGAGGACGTGGTTGTAGAGTTGCCTACAAGTATCGACGTGGAACAGAAGTTCCTCTTCGAGGGCTTCTGGCGGGGTGAGTCGATACTTGTAGTTGTAGTGCATAGGCTATTCGTCTGGGTCGGGGTCGGAGACGCGGACGACTTTCACGTCGGCTCCGCGCCAGCGTTTGGGGACGATGACGTGGGCACTATTTCCCGACGGTTTTGCGGTTCCGTCGAGGACTTCTTTTCCTTCGATTTCAAACCTATCCATCATCGGTGTATAGACTTTGGATAGACATAAAGGAGGGGGTGGCCTGTGAGTCGAGCGACAAACGTGTTTGAGAACCGTGCGGCACTGTATCCCCTCCCTACTGCGCTACTCAGTCGCTTCGCTCCCTGCGTTGCTCCTTGAGGAAGGGGACTTAGCGCCTATTCCAGTTAACGGCGACAGCCCGAGTCGAGGGGATCACGCGTTGGTCGCAGCCCGATTCGTGTACGGATCGTCCGGAGCGTCGTCGTGGTGGAACGCACCTCGTTTTTGAGGTGCGCGAGAAACGCCATCGAGACTCGGGCTGACGCCGAGCGTCAAGGCGTCTCCACGATCCACGCGGGGTGGGAGTGAACGGGGCTCGGCGGCTCGCGGCCGGAGGCCCGGGTGCGCTCGCGGCCCCCTCTCGCGTCGCGAGATGGCCGTCGAGCGTGCGCGAGCCGCCGAGGGGCGTTCGAGACACTCGGTACTGCACGTTCCTGAGGTACTGCACGTTCCTGATCGCGCGGCTTATCCTGTCGGGTAGCGTGTGGGCGGCAGGTATCATGTCCACACTCCTATGAGTCCCCGCATCGACAGCGGCGACGACCTCCCGGTCCCGGTCGCGGACGCACGACCGTACCTCCGTGTGCGCCCAACGGACGAGCGGCTCTCGACGATCATCGTTACGGCGGCGTTCGAGCGCCTCCACGGCCTACGCGGCGCGACGCCGAGCGGCGTTCTCGGGCGGCTTCGAGCGCCGCCGCGGCCGATAATCGAGATTCTCGTCGTTTCGACGGGTGGTCCGGACGCCCACATCGACTACTACCTCGGTGTCGACGACCCCGCGCTCCACGAGTCGCTGACGCACACGCTCAGAGGCCTCTTCCCGGACACGTACGAGTTCGAGACGGTCCAGCGGACGGCCGGCTGGCTCCGCGGACTCGGCGACACCGACGCACCGGTGACGGGCGTCGCGTTCGAGGGGCGACCCGAGCGCCGCGACGACTGGCAGACCCAACTGACGCCGTTCGGGGACTTCCTCGACGACGAACACGGCCGCGTCCCGCTCGCCGCGGTCGTCGAGACGATGGCCGCGAGCGAGGTCCCGATGGTCTATCAGGCGCTCCTCCAGGCGCTCCCGGACTGGTCACGTGAGGCCGAAGCGCGCCGGGCGAGCATCGAGGCCCACCAGGACACGCTCGGCGATCAGGTGACGACGGCACTGTTCGGCGCGCCCGAGGACCCCGCGGCGATGCGCTCGATGGGCGACCAACAGCGCCTCGACGAACTCGCCGAGAAGGACGCCAGACACGCCTTCACCTGTACGGCACGCGTCGCCATCTTCGACGAGGCATCGTCGACACGTGAGGAGCTCGCGAACGCCTTCGGCGGGCTGAGCCACACCTGCTACACGGTGGCTGCGGCGACGCGAACCGGCCGGCGCGGCCGCGCGCTCTTCGAGGCGGTCTGCGAGCGGCGGATCACCACACGCTCGTGGTGGCGTCGCCTCCGGCCGAAGCCGGACGCACTCGTCGTGGACGCGAGCGAAGCCGGGAGTTTCTGCCTCCTCGATGGGGCGGCGCTCACCGTCGCGGGTAGTCGTGCGGTCGCACCGACACCGGGCGAGGCGACGACGCTCCCGACGCCACCGGCCGAACAACTCGCGCGGTATCGCGGCTCCGGTCTCCCACTCGGCGTCCCGCTGAACGACGACGGCGTCGCGGACGTCGACCCGGTCGTCCTCCCGCCGGCGCTCCAGCCGATGCACGTCGCGTGGTTCGGAAAGACGGGCTCGGGGAAGTCGACGGCGCTCATCAACGCGATGCTCGCGAATCACGCGGCGACGGATGGTGCGGACATCCTCATCGACCCGAAGGGCGACGGGATGGCACGGGAGTACCTCCGCGCACACTACGCGACGTACGGGACGCTGGAGAACGTCTACTACTTCGACTGCGCGCGCGTCCTCCCCGCGTTCGCCTTCTTCGATATTCGCGACGAGCTCGCCGCGGGCGTCCCACGCGAGACCGCCGTCGCCGACACCGTCGATCACTACGTCGAGATTCTCACGCACGTCATGGGCCGCGAGCGCTTCGAGCGCGCCGTCCGCTCACCCGACATCATCCGGTATCTCCTCACGGCGACGTTCGACCCCGTGCACGGTAGAGACGCCTTCACGCACCGCGACTTCGACGCCGTCGTTAGGCGGATGCAGGACCGCCAGACGCCACCCCCGGTCTCGGATACGGACCTCGAACGCCTCCTCGCCGGCGTCGCCACCACGCCCACTCGCTCCTTCGACGAGATCATGCAGGGCGTCGTGAACCGCATCGAGAAGATTCCCATCGACCGGCGTCTCACCCGAGTGTTCAATCACGCGCCCGAGGCGGACGACCCACACTTCGACCTCGTGGACGTCCTCGACGACGACGCCGTCGTCATCTTCGACACGGGCGACCTCCGCAGTGAGGCACAGCGCGCCCTCACGCTCGTCGTCCTCTCGAACCTCTGGACGGCGCTCCGTCGCCGCACGCGTCGTGCGCCCGACGCGACGCACCCCCTCGTCAACGTCTACGTCGAGGAGGCCGCGAGTGTCGCCGTCTCCGACCTCCTCACGCAACTCCTCTCCCAATCCCGAAGCTTCGGGTGTTCGGTCACGCTCGCCACGCAGTTCCCCGCCCAGTTGCGCGACCACGACCGCGACGTGTACGCCGAACTCCTCAACAACGTCTCCACGGTCGTCACGGGGAACGTCGCCGTCGACCGACGTCTCGGCGAGCGCTTCGCGACGGACGCGATGGACGAGAACGCCGTTTCGAATCGTCTCCGCGCGCTTCGTCGCGGCCAGTGGCTCGTCAGCCTCCCCGCGAGCTTCGATGCGCCCGAGCCGCGCCCCTTCCTCGTCGCCTCCCTCCCCCTCCCGCGGGGCGACCCCGACGGCCCCACACCGCTCTCCCCGCACGCCGACGCCGCGTGCGCGGCCGAAATCGACCAGCTCGAAGCCCGGACCGAACGCGTCGCCGGCATCACGCTCCGCGACCCCACCGTCGTCGGCGCCCCAACAACGCAGCAATCCGAGCCCGCGACCGTCCGCGTCGACACCGCGCTCGCACACACGAAACGCCTCCCACGAACCGTCGCCTACGAAGCAGCGAGTCACGCACTGCGCTGTCGGCGCTGCGACAACCGCTACGACCCGTCGTTCGACGGCCTCGTCCGCGCCATCGAGTGCTGTTCGAGTCTCGACGACACCGAGCGCGACGACATCCCGATCTGCGCGCTCACCCTCAAGCTCACTTCCGAAGAACGCGTCGCCAGCGAGTGGACGGACACCCAACTCGTCTTCCTCCAAGCCGTCTACAACGCCCAACAGGGTCGCTACGACCCCCTGGAGTACGACATCCTCTCCGACAGCATGATCCGCCTCCAGGAGTACACCGGAATCGACGACGACGCGGTACACGCCCTCCTCGACACCGACCTCCTCCGACACGACACCGACCACCCACACCGCCTCTACTCCGTCACGCCCGACGGCCGGGACGCCATCGGCGAGAGCTACCGACAGGGCGTCGACTACGGCCACGGCAAAGGCGACCTCGAGGAGTCGAGCGAGCACGTCCTCGGCGTCGAGGCCGCCCGCCAGTATCTCGAACGCGAATACGTCGCGGCCCCCGACTCCCGCGTCACCACGGTCGTCCCCTACTACGACCTCGAAGGCAACCAGCGTCTCGACCTCGCCGGCCTCAACGACGACGGCGACATCGTCGTCACCGTCGAAGTCGAGCGCATCAACCACGACGTCGCGCGCGCCGTCCCCGAGGACTACGACAAGA
Organism: Halarchaeum rubridurum; assembly: GCF_014647115.1. Lineage (GTDB taxonomy): Archaea > Halobacteriota > Halobacteria > Halobacteriales > Halobacteriaceae > Halarchaeum > Halarchaeum rubridurum. The sequence continues at coordinate 314,065 of NZ_BMOO01000003.1, read as the reverse complement.
TGGCCGCCTGCGACCCCGACGAAGCCATCTGGATCGTCATGACGCACAGCGCCGGCCACGACGTCCTCCGGGCACTGAACGATCCCCCCGAAGGTCCCGTCCGCGTCGAGAAGACCTACGCCGCCTCCACGACGCCCATCGAGTTCCGCATCGACACCCCCGGGCTGACCGCCATCTATCCCGTCGAGTGGCTCCGCGACACCTACCTCGATACGGACTGACCCATCCCCTCGTCTCGCGTTACACGACGAGGACACCCCCGACGAGACACGACGAGGACACCCCCGAAGACGTCGCGTCGTCTGCACGATCCGAGCCCGGCCAGTGAGAGCCCCCGACCGTCAAGAGCCGAACGGCCCACACCACCCGAAGCCGACGGATGACCGAGATGCCGAGGCACAGCCGACTCGCTCAGCGTACCGGACGACACACGCGACAGCGACGGGTGACGGAGGTCGGCGGTCGCCCTATCGCTCTGTCCAGGCGACCCTGCAGACCCACCATCGGCGCGAGGGACGAGCACCGTGAGAGCCCCGAGCGCGTCCAGGCGACCCTGCAGACCCACCATCGGCGCGAGGGACAAGCGCCGTGAGAGCCATCCCCGTCGACACCCACGACGGCGACGCGACGCCGTCGTCCGAGCGGTCCCGCGGAACCAAAACCGGCCCGAATCCCCGCAAAAAAGGGTGCAGACGGGAGAGATAGGTCGGTGGCGAGGGGACCAAGACGACGGGCGGCGCGGCCGAACGCGTCTCGTAAGCTGACGGCGTCGCGCCACGAGCGCGGCCCCATATCGGCCCTAAACCGCTGCCTCGACGCCCATAGCGCCAGGAGACAGCGGACGAACAGCTGTTGCGGACGCCGACTCGACGGCGCACACCCCGTCCCGCATCGAGCGCGACGACGCCCCAACGACCCGGTTCTCGCGCATCGAAAACCGAGAGACTACGACCGATTTTGGACGCGCAGCGGGCGTGACCCCCGCTCTCTCGAAGCGCCCGCATCGACCGCCAGCGGCATCGAGCGCCCCCAGCGCACCGCTTCGAGCCACTCCGTCTGTCGACCGAATCCAGATTTTCACGTCTTCTTGCGGGGATTACGCGGGGCTTGGGACGGACCTAAACCGCAGTAATCGGTAGCGAGACGGCGTATGGGGTCGTGTTTGGATATGTGGACGCGACGTTCTGCAGTTGTTCCCGTGACGGGACTGTTTGGGGGTGACGGCGCTGTGGAAGCGACTGGCGAGTACCTCGCCCCCATCGACGTCGATGGCGGCCGCGGCGTCGTCCAATACTGCCTCGACCACACCCTCGAAGCCGCCTCACTCGAAGGCGTACCCGAGAGCTACGCGAGCAACCCGTCTAGTTCCTCAAGGTTGAACAGCGACCACGAGTCATCAAGTTCGTCAGCGAGCCCGTCGGCGAATCCGCTCTTCGAGAAGAGCGCAAATTCTTCCTCGCGGGTGTTCGGTCCCCAGCGCACGCGCCCGGCCTTCTCACGGAGCGACTCAGCCACCCCGAGACCGACGGGGTCCGTCGTCCACTTACACTCGGCAAGGAGGAGCCGGTCGTCGCTCGGCTCGAGACCGACGACGTCGATCTCGTCTTCGCCGTACCACCAACGCCCGACCTTCGAGTACGGGCCGAGTTCGCCGCGACGGATGGCCACCCACGTCGCTTCCACACAGACGTCTTCGAACGTCGTCGCGACGTGGTCAGGGAGTCCGGGTTCGATCGTTCCATCCAAGACGATCTGGGGGCTTCTTCGATACTGGAGCGGTTCGGCTCGACGAACCGGAACCAGAAGCGGAGGAACTCATCCGCGACGAGATATCGGGAGCGTTTCGACTGCTTCGGCGACGCGGTGACTGGAACCGTCCGGTCAAGCAGCCGGAGTCGACGGAGCGTCTGCAGGTATTTCGACAGCGGGCCGGAATCGATGCCCGTCGCACCGGAGAGTTCGTTCGGCGTCGTGTGGCCCGTCGCAACGGCCTCCAGGATACTCGTGTATCGAGCCGGGTTGCGGAGCTCGGTCCGCAACAGGAACTCGGGCTCGTTGTAGAGGATCGCTGCCGGCGACAGAATGTGGGTGCGAATGTTCGCCGATAGCGAGGTGGCGTAGTCGAACAACGTGAGGTGCATCGGCGTCCCACCAGTCACGGCGTAGGAGCGAATCGCGTCCGCCAGTTCGTACGTGATGACGTTGCGGGCCTGCTGGAACGAGAAGGTTGTACGTCGAGTTGACCAGTCCGTCGCCCGTAGAGCGGGCTCTCGTGTCCCAATACTTCAGACTCCATCGTACTTACGCTGGACCCAGAGAGAACGAGCATCGAGTACACGACGCGGTTCCGCGTGCGACTGTCGATGCGGGAGGAGTGGCTCACGGCGCGAGCCGGCTGTCCGGCGAGCTCGTCGGCGCCGTCACGAAGTAGAGTGAGAGATGGACTGGAGGGTCCGACCTACTGGTACTGCGCGCAGACCTCCTCGATGCCCTCGTGGAAGGAGATTCGGGGTTCCCAGCCGGTCGCCTCCATCATTTTGGTGCTGTCGGCCATGGTGTCGTGGACGTAGACGTCCTCCGGGATTGGGTTCTCGACGTACTCGGGTTCGATGTCGGTCCCGAGCTCGTCGTTGAGCATGTCGACGAGGGTGTTGAAGGAGTAGCTCTCGCCGGTGCCGAGGTTGTAGACGCCGTCGAGGCGGTTCGCGGCGGCGAGTTCGAGACCGCGGACGATGTCGGAGACGTGCGTGAAGTCGCGGGTTTGGGTGCCATCGCCGTACAGTACGGGTGCCTCGCCGTGCGCCATGTCGTCGGCGAACTGCGCGATGACGTTCGCGTACTCGCCCTTGTGCTCCTCGCTCCCGCCGTAGCCCTGGTAGACCGAGAAGAAGCGCATGCCGGCGCAGGTGACGTCGTGGAAGTTCGAGTAGTACTCGGCGTACTTCTCGCGGGCGAGCTTTGAGGCCTCGTAGCCCGTGTTGACGTGGACGTCCATGTCCTCGGGGCTCGGCTCGGTTCGATTGCCGTAGATGGAGGACGTCGAGGCATACACGATCGTTTCACAGCCGTCCTGGACGGCTTGCTCGACGACGTTGACGAACCCCTCGACGTTGACGCGGGCGCCCCGCTGGGGGTTCTCCTCGTGCATCGCGTAGGAGGAGAGGGCGGCGAGGTGAAAGACGACGTCGACGTCCGTCGGGAGGTCGTCGTCGAGGACGCTCGCGCCGACGTACTCGACGCCGTCGTCGAGGTTCTCCGGCGTCCCAAGGTAGCCGTCGTCGAGCGCGACGACGTCGTTCTCCGTGGCGAGGTGGTTCGCGAGGTTCGACCCGATGAAGCCCGCGCCACCGGTGACGAGAATCCGCTGATCCTGCATACGACAGTCTGGTTGGTCGATATATATGTATCTGGCCGTCGTCGCTCAGTCTCGCGTTCAAACCCGGACGGACGGCGTCCGCAACTCGCGTGCCATCATCCCCCCATCTGATTTCAGTCAATTTCGAAATAGCTAGTTCTGAGCTAGGTGCTCTGTTGAATCCGCAGAAGGTGGTGTGATCGCGTCGCTCTGAAGGTGGAAGCGAAGCGGAAGAGCCGAATGTGTCCAAACTCAGTACCTCACAAAGCCAGTTAGTTAGAACGTCTGCTTGCTGAAGATGTGTCCAAGCACCAACACCAAGCAGACAGTGAAATCCACGAAGATCAGTTCCTTCACTTCCTCGTCAGACATTACGGTCGGCCGCGACGTTGTTCGGCGTCGTTAACAGCCTCTACGTCCGGTCAGTAGAGGCTGACTAGTGATGTGTCGACGACAAGACACTGTCGAAACCCGATATTCATTCCGTGGTGCGTGATGCATTCAGTGTCCAGCTACTGCCAGATACTATGCATTTACCATCTATAGATTCATGATTGCCCGGCGTGTAGTGTGGATACGTGCATGCAGGGCATCGAGCTGGAAGACTCGGCGCCGGGAACGCTCGTTTCCTACGGGAGACAGTCCTACTACAAGCCCGAGCCACTGCCTCCATCGCGATCACTCGATCTCGATGCGTCCTTCTACGAAACGCTCGCTGACGCGACGTTCTGGCTGGGGCAGTTGAGCGGCATCAGTCGCGAACTCGACTTCCCACCAGTACTCTACACGTCTCTCTTGCGCAAGGAGGCGATGGAGTCCGCGGAGATCGAGGGTGCCGACATCGACTATAATGCGCTTTATAGCCTCGAAACGCGGGCGCTTGACGAACCGACTGCGGAATCCACCACGGACGACCGGACCCCCGCAGACACGAAGGACACCCAAGAGGTGTTGAACTACGAAGCAGCCATACTCGACGGGATCGACGCCCTCGACGACGACGCCGAGATCACCGTCCCCCTCCTCCATCAACTCCACGAGACCCTCCTCACAGACGTCCCCGACGACCGCGTCGACACCGACACCATCGGTTCGTACAAGACTATCCCGAATCATTTGGGCGACTTCCTGCCACCGGTCCCGGGTGCCGTCGATGGATCGATGGACGCACTCATCACCTACTACCGGACGGGTGGATGCTACCATCCGCTCGTCGACATCGGACTCTTCCACTATCAGTTCGAGACAATTCACTCGTATGGCGATGGGAACGGCCGCCTTGGTCGCCTCCTCATCACGCTCCAACTCTACGACCAGGGATATCTAAAGCGTCCAAACCTCTACCTGAGTGAATACTTCAATCGGAATAAGGCGACGTACGTTGAGCGGATGAACGCCGTTCGAACGCGTGGTGACTGGGAGGTCTGGCTGTCCTTCTTCGTGCGCGGTATCGCCCAGCAAGCGCACGAATCAGTCGAGCGAACGCTCGCCCTTGACGACCTCCGCCGGACGTACGAAGAAGCGTATGGCGGCGTCGCGTACACGAAGCATCGACTCGCCTGCACACTCTTCGAGCAGCCCTATCTCACGACGAAGACCGTCATGCAACGCTTCGACGTCGAGCAATCTACCGCCTATCGGGCGATCACCGCCCTCGAAGACGAGGGCGTCCTCGAGGAAGTTCCCGGACGAGGCCGCCGACAGGAGTATCGCGCTCGCGAAATCTTCGACATCCTCGAACAGCCACCACAAACGTACTAGCGCGCTCTTCTCGACCGGATCATCGAGCGAGGTGCCGTCCGCGCTGGCACGGAGTGTGATCTCTTAATCTTCATACTCGGCCTGTACCCCCGAAGGAGGCCTGTGTGGGCTCTGTTTCACTCAGTATGAACGAGGAATCTGGGCGGCGTCGCGATCCCGATATCGGCGCTTCGACGCCGAAGACTCCCCACTATGCGGGTTTCAGACAATCGACGCCGACGCATGCGGTGGGTCGTCGAGACGAAACCGAGAGACGGGGGCCGGTTACGTCTCTCGGTGAGTGTCCGCGACGGCGACCTGCGACGGCGCGACGATGTCCCAGAATCACTCCAGAGCTCTTCAAGCGCTCTTGATGCCCCTGTTTCTGAAGTGCGTATTCGACTCCATGTCCGCTCCTACCGGACCTTGATGCAGCAGACCCTCGTCGCGACGCCCGCAGCGTACCTCATCCCGCATCGCTAAACACAGAACCATCATTACCAAAGAGCAAACAAACCAAATGTCTATGTCCCAACAGTCCCAACAGTAGCGCATGTCGAGTGGCACCATCGACATCGACGAGTTCGAGAATGCCGATCCCGAGGAGTTCGAGGAGCGCAACGACACCGAACGGATCGTGCTATTTCTTGATGAGCACGACGACCGGGCGTGGAAGGCAGCGACGATTGCCGAGCGACTCGGCTTGGAGACGGATGCTGTTAGTGCAATCCTCTCGCGACTGAAGGAACGCGGGCTCGTCCGGCACAAGCGGCCGTACTGGGCAATTACGGACGACAGGGAACGACTCCAGTCAGCCTACCGACTCCACCGACAGCACGAGACGGCAGACGAACAGTACGGTGAGGAACGTCTCGAAGACCTCCAGACTGACAAGATGGAGGACGTTCAGTGACGGCGTTCGAAGACCGTGGCATTCGATGAGGGGCAGATCGAGATCAGCCCGCTCGAACTCCAAATTGCGTACAAACTCCGACTCGCACAAGCTGCAGACAGCCTCAGCGGGAAGGATTTCGAAGATGCACTCCACCTGTACTTGACCTTCGAGGAACGATTTAACACGGAGCAGCTCGAAACGTACGTCAACGAGCTTGGAGTGGAGGACTACTATGCTGAACTCACAGGAGTTTGGGGACGACCATCGCCGGAACACGGAGCAACGGCGTGAGATGATCAAGCAATGGGCCGAGTACGTTCGGACGCACGACGATAGTGAGTGGTCACGCCAACAGAATCGGCTCATCGACTCGCAGCTCCAGTCGGCGAACGAGATGGCTGCGGCTGGCGACACGGATCCCGTTCGGTTCGCGGCCGCTCGCGATCGGCTGCGTGACCGCTGACCGACGAGGATGCACTTTCGCAGGAGATCGTGGCCGAGTGACGCTCGGCCGAATGATGCTCACATCGTACACACGAAAACGGCTAAGTGAGCTGGCTCACAATGTACACATTATGAGCACCGATAAGAAGCGCGTGCAGTTTCGGGCCTCCAATCGGCTTATCGACCGGGCCGACGCACTGGCCGCAGTCCTCGGGAAAGACCGAACAGACGTCCTCGTGACCGCGCTTCGGGAGTACCTCCAAGACGCCGCTCACGACGACGCACTCACCCAGGAGATCGCTGCCGCCTATTACGACGATGAGATCACCTTCGAGCAACTCAAAGCGCTCGTCGGCGCCGAGGAGGCGGCAAACCTCCGAGTGTTGAAACAGCAGTTGGATGAGGACTTCATCGACGAGGTCGCCGACGCATAATGTCGCGGCTTATCGCAGACGCCTCCGCCCTCGTGAGTCTCGGGATCGTTACTGACAACGACCCCGAGCCACTCGCACTCTGTCTCTCACGGTACGAGGTCGTCGTCCCAACAGCGGTCATCGATGAACTCCAAGAGATCGCCTCCTACGATGACATCCATGGACACGCCGCGTCCGCCGTCCTCGACCGGGTGGATGCATTCACAACACAGTCGGTCGAACTCGATGCCGAGTTTCCGCTCGATGACGGTGAGAACGCGGCGGTCACGCTCGCGAATAATCTCAATGCTGCGCTCCTCCTCTGTGACGAGTTCAACCAACTTGGCTTGATCCACGCCTCACTCGCTGATACTCGACTCGTCACGACACCAACGCTACTCTCGGTTCTCGTTCGAACTGAACAACTATCTGCTGCTGATGCGCGGCTACTCCTCGATGAGATCAGCGACGCCCGTAGCTGGGGCGCGAACAGTTACGTGCAGCGAGCTCGCTCATTGCTCGAAGAGCCCTAACCCGTGGAGGGGCACTGTCTAGTTTAGCACCTCCTCGACCGGCGTTCTTCCGTCGAGCGATTGATGCGGTCTCTGATGCCGGATTGGAGCTGAAAGCGCGCTCCGCCACTCGTCTATCCCGAGTGGAAAGGAATGCTACTCCACGCGCAGAGGGATTTGGATTCCGACAGTGCCGATTGAGTGGAAAGCGTAGTCGAGTGATGCGATTCCCCACCCGGCCTAAAGGCCGGGGTTCCCTCGCTGACTAAAGATGGCAAAACCCGTTCGTTGGTTTCGAGCGTGCTGAGACGTATCCATTCCCCCGGTAAAGTCAGAATAGCATCCCGAAGAGTGATATGCTCATGTATCGTACGTTGGTTCGATGCCAGACCCCGCCCCGACGTTTGAGGACGTGAACGAGCGCGCCAAAGAGGACTGGAAACGTGATACCACGCCCTTCGACCGCGTGCAGTCCGTGATGCGCACGGCGTACGACCCCATGAGCGCCGCGACCGTCGCCGAGCACGCCCTCACGTCGGAGCAGACAGCCCGCAAGCACCTCCGCTCGCTGGTCGAACATGGCTACGTGGCAGAGACCGCCTCCCCAGACTCGAAGGGGACCCTCTATCAGCGGGCCAGCGACTCGCTCGCCCTCGAACAGGCGCGGCGTATTCTCGACGAGACGGACACCGAGACGCTCTCGACGCGCGTCCTGGAAATGCGCGAGGAGCTTCGAGAGTACGCCGACCGATTCGGCGCAAACTCACCCGACGAAGCCGTTCGAGCCCATGCAGATATCGACACTGAAACGCTCCTGGAGTGGCGCACGACGCGGCGGAACCTCGCCTTCGCCGAAGTCGCGCTCGCTCTCAGTGGGGTCGAAGACGCCACTGGGGCCGCAGAAGCACTCTAATGACCGACGACGACGGGAGCCGGGAGTCACACACGCTACGAGGCGCGATCGACGTGACGAAGCTCGATGCGTTTCGAGACGCATTCGTCGCCATCGAGCCCGCGGCGTCGGGCGCAATCGATGACCGGCTCGATCCCCGAGAGCTCCGGCTCACGATACCGTACGGCGTCGCCGAGGCGGAGAAAACCATATTCACGGTTCGCTGGACGAACGTGGACGACTACAACGTCCACTACTCAGATACGTCCGAACGCAACCTCCGGTGGGATATTCACCCTCACGACTTCCCAGCATCGCCCGACGAACGACACTTCCACCCACCGCCGGATGCGTCGAGTACGGGTACCGACGTCGAGACGTCATGCCTCGGAGATTCCCCAGTTGATCTCGTTGCCCGGGCAGTTCACCTCTTATGGCGACAGGCACTCGACGAAAGGGAAATGGCCGACATCAACGCCGGAACGAACCAATCATAACCATACCGAGTACAGAATGTCGTCCATCTATCTCAAGTTCAGCTGTAGCCAGTGACTGCACGGTACGAAAACCGGCTTGATTACTGAGGCAGTTTATCGTCGCCGCTGAGTGGTGAGGCGACTGATCGTGACCGAGCACGCCGAACCTACCGAATCGAGCGGACTGACTCCTGAACAACGTCTCTCGGCGACGAACACCCACTTACTTAGAGCGAATATCGTGACGATCCACGACATAGAGACGCTTCGGAGGTGCGTCGCCTACGAGAACGCGAACCAGAACCGACAGCCGATTCTCAGACAGCTCGCTGAACGAGCAACCGAACTCCGAGAGGAGTAGGCAGAGACGAGTGCGTCGGTGGTGTTGTTCGGGCCTCCGAAGGGGTGGGGGCGCTCCGTGACGAACAACGAACCAGCGATCGAGATTCATCAGCAGACCGCTTTCGGTGACAACGGCGATCTCGAAGTGACGGAGATGAGCGTCGAGACGTCCCTCGAGGAATACGGTATCTCGGTCGAAGTCCGGTCGGAAGCGTGGACCAGCCAAGAGTGCCCGCAGTGCGGTTCAACAGACCGAACGAAACGACATCAGGACACACTAACGTGTCCGTGTGGATTCGAGGGGCACGCCGACCTCACAGCGTCAGAGACGTTCTTGAAGCGGCACACAGAGAAGGCAGTCAGGTCGATGGCACGGCCCGTGCGGTTCGAGTGGGACGACCACAACTGGTCGGGGACACCACACCCTCACGAAAGTCCCAAAGAACAGCGCACAAACCCGAGTACCGTCCACCGCGACGGGAATGTTGCCTCCGGCGAGTCGACGACCGGCTGAGACTCCCGCGGAAGAAACCCCGTCATTCACGCCGGGGAGGATGTCATCCGTGGCCGGAAGGCCATCCGGTGGATAAAGTGCTCCACGAGCGGCTCAGTGGCCCTGCGGAAGCCGTCGCGCCCGACGGTGGCCGAACGGGCGACGTTCGCGACCGACTGGTCGTCGACGAGAACGCACAGTCGAAGGACGATCTCGAGCCCCGGACGAAGCGTGCCGTCGTCGAAGCGATGGACGTCTCGCTCCTCTCGAAGGGTGGCCGCTACGAGGTGCAGTCCGCGTCCGGGAACCGGTACGAAGTCGACGTCATCGACGAATCGTGTACCTGTCCCGACTGGCAGCAGCGTTCACCCGAAGGCGGCTGCAAACACCTGCGTCGCGTCGATCACGAGATCAAACGGGGCCGCGTTCCCCGACCAGACGGTCGACTCCCAACAACCCCAAGGTAGTTCACCATCCTCTTCGTCGGAATCACTCTTCTGGTACTGGGTAGTGTGGCGGCACACTAGGCTTTTCACGGTCGGCCACATATCGGGAGGTATGAGCAGCGACAGAATTGACGCCGAAAGCAAGGTGTCTGGAAACCAGGCAAATATCCCCGCCCGGATTCGGCGTGAACTCGATATCGACGATGGTGATCAGCTCCGTTGGCATCTCGAAGACGATGGGAGCATTCGGGTCCAAGTGATCCAACAGCAAACGGGCACGTTCGCCGACTTCGACGGCTACGCTGGTGAGGAGTCGAGCGATGTAACGAGCGAGCACGACGCCTGGGGCGTCGACGAGAGCCGACGGCTCTCGTCTGCCAACCAGAACGCGAAGCGTTCTGGTGACGTCGACGTCGAATAAATGCCTCGTGCACTCATCGATACGACAGTCCTCTTTGCCGCTGCATACCGGCGGGATGGTTCCCACGATGCCGCGCTTCCCGTGCTCCAGGGCATCGACAATGGAACACTTCCGGAGGCAGTCGTGCTCGACTACGTACTCGCTGAAACGCTCAACGGCCTCACGACCCACGCCGGCCACGACGCAGCCGTCGATCTCCTCGATCGAATCGAAGAAAACGCCCGCTTCCACATCGACTCACTCACCACCGACGCCCTCGCGACAGGGAAGGCCCTCTTTCGCCAACACGAACTCCTCTCCTTCGTCGATGCCTGCATTGTCGCGTATATGCAAACCGAGGGACTCGGCTACCTGTATGCGTTTGACGACGATTTTGACGCTGTCGAGGATGTCTATCGACTCGATACAGCAACGAATCCCTACGATCCGAACTGACGCCGGCTGACGCTACGGTTGGCGATAACGTTTGGCCTCAGGATAGTCGCACCTCGTAGTCGGCCGCCAGCTGCTGGAACTCGTCCCACTCCGGGAGCCGGTCGTCGTCGACGTCGCCCTGCGTCTCGAGGTAGCGCAGCAAGACGTCGATTTCGGCTTCGAGGCCATACTCGCCGCCTGCTCTCGGAGGGCCGCCTCGTCGACGTCGACGTGGCTGAGCAGGAGGATAGAGCTCGACGGCGCGAGCATCCGACAAGACGACTCGTTTTCGCCGCCCGTCGCGTTCCGTGTAGACGAGCCCCTTCTCGACGAGGTCGGCGACGGCACGAGAGAGGTAACTCTCGCTGTGGTCGAGCTTCGTCGCGAGTTCGGAGATCGTGTCGCCGCAGTCGACCGACTGACGGGGAACGAGACCGGCGACTCGCCTTCAGTCGTCCTCCAGCCGGCGGAGCTGCTCGTGGTGGAGCGTGACGAGGAGGTCGCTGAGCACGCCGAACATGAGCAGCTGAATCCCGAGGAGGACGGTGAACGCCGCGAAGAGCGCCATGATGTTGTGTGAAACACCAACAGTAAACCACTCGACGGCGACGTAGATCGCGGTGACGACGCCGACGAGCGTCGAGCCCGCGCCGACGCTCCCGAAGTAGAAGAGCGGATTGTTGGTCTTGGCGAGCTTGTAGAGCGCGAAGATGATGCGCCCGCCGTCGCGGAACGGCCGGAGGTTCGTGTCGGAGGCGTCGGGGCGCGCGAGATAGGTGATGTCGACGACGCGCGTCTCGACGTCGTGTTTCGCGCACTCGACGGCCATCTCGGTCTCGATGGCGAAGCCGTCCGCGGTGAGGTGCATCCGCTCGAAGGACTCAACACTGAAGGCGCGATACCCGCTCAGGATGTCCCGGTAGTCGTAGCCGTGGATGAACGCGAACGCCCGATTGATGACCGAGTTCCCCATCCCGTTGAGCCTGCTCATCGCCCCCGTCTCCATGTCGGCGAAGCGATCGCCGATGACGTGCTCGGCGTCGCCCTCAAGCAGGGGGGCGAGCATCGCGTCGGCGTCGTCGGCGCGATACGTACCGTCGCCATCAAGCATCAACACGTATCGTTCCTCGACGTGCGCGACGCCCTCGCGGAGGGCTTGGCCCTTCCCCGCGCCGGACTGCGTGATGACGTCCGCGCCGTGCTCGCGCGCGATCTCGCGGGTGTCGTCCGTCGAGTGGCCGTCGACGACGAGGATCGACTCGAAGCCCGCCGCGCGGAAGTCGTCGACGACGTCGCCGATGGTCTCCGCCTCGTCGAGCGTCGGGATGAGCACGCAGACCTCGGAGTAGTCCGGCATCGCTTCGAAAGGCGACGGGGAGAGGGAAAAAGGGTTGCGTGTTCGCGCGTTCCGGTCGCGTGGGATTACTCCGTTCGGCTCTCGCTGAGCCGCTCCCATATCTCCGTGCAGCCCGCCCCGTCCTCGACGTCGTCCAGATGTGCGTCCTCGTGGTTACTCATACTTGGAGTAACTGCCGTATGGACCTAAGGGTTTCGGCGGTGGACCGCCACGCTATTGCGCCGACCGACCGCACGTACGGTATGGCCGGACCCGACGCGCCAGCCGACGTCCTCGAACGGCTGGACCTCACCGAGTACGAGGCGAACGCGCTCGCCGAGCTCCTGGCGCTGGGGCGAACGACCGCCCCCGACCTCTCGGAGGCGGCAGGTATCCCGAAAGCCCGTATCTACGGCGTTCTAGAGTCGCTCGCCGATAGGGGCTACGTGAAGATAATCCCCGGCCGCCCGAAGCACTACCAGCCGAAGTCCCCGGAGCGTATCCTCGAACGCGCGGTCGAGAACGAACGCCAGGCCTTCGAGCGGTATCGACAGGACGTCGAGGGGATGCGCGAGGAGTTCCTCGACACGTTCGTCCCGCTCTACGAGGGGGCGAGCGAGGACGTCACGCCGACCGAGGAACTGTTCTGGGTCGTCGACGTCGGCGACCCCTCCGAGCGGGAGACGCGCACGCTCTATCGGGACGCGGCGCAGTCGGTGTTCGTCGTCACGAAGTCCTTCGAGTACTTCGAGCGCGTGGAGGCGGCGTTCGCGGACGCGCTCGACCGCGACATCGACGTCTCCGTGCTCCTCCTCCACCCCGACCACCTCGACGAGACGAATCGAGCGATTCAGCGCGAAATCGTCTCGCACGTCCGCGACACGTACCCCGGTGTCGCGGTGCGATTCAGCCGCGAACGGCTTCCGTGGCGCGGCACGTTCGCCGACCCGAGCATGGACTACGAGACCGGACGAGGAGTTCTCCTCGTCGAGGAGGAGGACGTGCCGCTATCGATGCGACAGGCGGCAGTCACGGCCAACGGCTCGTTCGTCGCCGGGTTCAAGCGGTTCTTCGACCTCGTCTGGGAGCACGAAGCCGTCCGTCCGGCCGACGTCCTCGACTGACGCGACGCGTCGCCGAGCGAACGGACGGAAGACTTATGCGCGTAGTTACTCACACTCTGAGTAACTCATGACCGTGCTCCTGACCGGCGCGGACGGCTACGTCGGCTGGCCGACCGCACTCCGCCTCGCAGAGCGCCTCGACGACCGAATCGTCTGCGTCGACAACGGCTATCGCCGCGAGTGGGTGGCCGAATCGGGCAGCGTCTCCGCCGTCCCCATCGACTCCCCCGAGGAACGCTTCGAGGACGTCGACGGGCTCTCTTACGTCGAGGGTGACCTCGCCGACCGGGACTTCGTCGAGCAGCTCATCGACATCTACGAGCCCGACACCGTCCTCCACGCCGCCGCACAGCCGTCCGCGGTCTACGCGGGTATCAACGGCGAGCGTGCGCTCTTCACCCAGCAGAACAACGTCTCGATGACGCTCAACCTCCTCCACTGCCTCCACGAGGCGGGGCTGGACGACACGCACTTCATCGAGACGACGACCACGGGGGTCTACGGCGCGCCGGAGTTCCCGATACCCGAGGGGGAGGCCCCCATGGAGAACGGCGGCGAGTCCGACGAGGTCCCCTTCCCCGCGATGGGCGGGTCGTGGTACCACCAAACGAAGGCGTTCGACGCCGGGAACATGCGCCTCGCGAGCAGCGAGTGGGACATGCCGATAAGCGACGTCCGTACCGCCATCGTCTTCGGAACCGAGACGGAGGAGACCCGCGCGCACGACGCGCCGACGCGTTTCGACTTCGACTACTACTTCGGCACCGTCGTCAACCGCTTTTGCGCGCAGGCCGTCGCCGGCTACCCCATCACGGTGTACGGGAAGGGCGAGCAGCGCAAGCCGATGGTGACCCTCGAGGACACCGTCGAGAGCCTCGTCTCGCTCGTCGAGGACGGCCCCGAGGACGAGACGGGTGTCACCGTCTACAATCAGGTGAACCGTCCCGTCGCCATCGTCGAACTCGCCGAGACCATCGCCGAGGTCGGCGCGGAGTTCGACCTCGACGCCGAGGTGAAACACTACGAGAACCCGCGTGAGGAGGACGAGGAACACAAGATGGAGATGGACAACGAGAACTTCCGCGGGCTCGTCGACGACGAGATGGGCCTCGAAGCGGGCGTCCGGCAGGTGCTCGCCACCCTCGTCGAACACGACGACCGGATCGCCGCCCACGAGGACCGCTTCCTCCCCGGGGTGCTCTCCGATTAACGTTCTCGTCACCGGCGGCGCGGGCTACGTCGGGAGCGCGCTCGTCCCGCGACTCGTCGAGGCGGGGCACGACGTCCGCGTCCTCGACGACTTCTCCCTCTCGACGCCGCGGAACCTGATGGGGACGTCGCTCCCCGACATCGACTTCCACCGTGGCGACATCCGCGACGCCGACGACGTCGCGGACGCGATGGTCGACGTCGACGCGGTTGTCCACCTCGCCGCCATCACGGGCGCGTCGCAGTCCCACGAGATGCGCGAGCGCGTCGAGGACGTCAACGTCCAGGGCACGGAAGTCGTCGCGGACGCCGCCGAGGCGGCGGGCGTCGAGACCGTCGTCCTCTCCTCGTCGTGTAACGTCTACGGCGACGCGTACGACGACGACCTCGACGAGACGTCCGACCCCGCACCCGGCAACCCCTACGCGGAGTCGAAGCTCGCCTGCGAGGACATCGTCTCCGAGCGCGATTTCACCGACGTGAGCCTGCGACTCGCGACGAACTTCGGTTACTCACCTGGCGTCCGCTTCAACCTCGTCTTGAACTCGTTCGTCTTCCGGGCGCTCGCGGACGAACCGCTCACGGTGTACGGCGACGGGACGAACTGGCGGCCGTTCCTCCACGTCCGGGACGCCGCGCGGGCGTTCGCGGCCGCTCTCGACTGGCCCGCCGGTACCTATAACGTCGGCCTCGACAACTTCCGTATCGAGGAGATAGCGGAGGCCGTCGCCGACGTCGTCGGGCGAGACGTCGAGACCGACTACCTCGAAGGAAAGGACCCGGGGCCATCCTACCACGTCCGCTTCGACCGGATGCGCGAACGCGACTTCGACCCGGCCCACGACCTCCGCGACGGGATAACCGACCTCGCCGCCCACTTCCAGACATGACCGAGACACACACCATCGGCGTCACCGGTGCTGCCGGCTACATCGGGTCGCGCGTCACGCGAGAACTGCTCGCCCGCGACCACGACGTCGTCCCCGTGGACGACTTCCGGAACGGTGACGTCACCGATATCGACGGCTGCACAGTCCGAGACCTCGACGTCCGCGACGGCGACGCGCTCCGCGAGGCCTTCGACGACGTCGACGCCGTGATGCACCTCGCCGCCGTCAGCGGCGTCCAGTCCTGCGCGGACGACGAGGCCGAGGCCTTCGACGTGAACGTCGGTGGCACCGAGACGGTGGCGTGGTTCGCCCGCGAGCGCGGCCTCCCGCTCGTCTTCCCGTGCAGCATGGCCATCGTCGGCGAACCCACCGAGTTCCCCATTACTGCCGACCACCCCCGTGCACCCGTGAACCACTACGGGCTGACGAAGAAGATGAGCGAGGACGACGTGCACGACCTCGCGAACGGGGAGTTCCCCGCGCACGTCTTCATGAAGTCGAACCTCTACGGCCACCACGAACTGAACGGGCGGAGCATCGGGAAGAACACCGTCATCAACATCTTCGTCGACCGCGCAAAGCGAGGGGAGACCCTCGAAGTTCATGCCCCCGGCACGCAGTCCCGCGACTTCGTCCACGTGAAAGACGTCGCGCGGGCGTACCCGCGCTCGCTGGAGACGCTGCTCGACGCCGAACCCGGTGCGACGACGCTCCCCATCGCCAGCGGCGAGGAACACTCCATCCTCGAAATCGCGGAGCTCGTACAGGAGGCCGCCGCCGACGTTCGGGGGACGGACGTCGACGTCGAAGTCGTCGAGAATCCGCGCGGGTCGGAGGCCGCGGGCGAGGACTTCACCGTGGACACGTCCACGGCCCGCGAAACCATCGGCTTCGAGGCCGAGCACACCGTCGAGGACACCGTGAGGGAGCTATTAGCGGAATGAAAGCCGTGATACTCGCGGCCGGGGAGGGCACGCGTCTGCGGCCCCTGACCGAGACGCGACCGAAGCCGATGCTCCGCGTGGCGAACCGCCCGCTGCTCGAACACGTCGTCACCGCGGTCCGCGACGCCGGCATCGACGAGGTCGTCCTCGTCGTCGGCTACCGACGTGAGCGCATCCAGAGCTACTTCGGTGACGGCGACGACTGGGGCGTCGACATCGAGTACGCGACCCAGGAGAAGCAGCTCGGCACCGGCCACGCGGTCCTGCAGGCCGAGTCGTTCGTCGAGGGGCCGTTCGTCGCGCTCAACGGCGACCGGATCGTCGAGAGCGACGACATCGCGCGCGTCGCGGACGCGCTCCGCGAGACGGGCGAGACGACGCTCGCGGTCGCGCGCGCGTCGCGGCCGAGCGACTACGGCGTCGTCAGCTTAGAGGGGGACAGCGTCGTCGACATCGTGGAGAAGCCACCGCGTCACGCCGCACCATCGGATGTCGTAAATGCGGGAATCTACGGTTTCGGTCCCTCGATCTTCGACGCGCTCCGGGAGACGACGGCGGAGGGCGAACTCGCCGTGACGGACACACTCGAACGCCTCGCCGGCGAGAGCGCGGTCGACGCGGTGATGCTCGACGGTCGATGGATCGACGTCTCGTACCTCTGGGACCTGCTGCGGGTCAACGCCTCACTCGTCGAGGCCGCGACTGCGGAGTCGGCGCACGTCGACGCAGAGGCGAGCGTCGTCGGCGACGTCGCGGTGGGCGACGACGTCCGCGTCAGGCCGGGCGCGCGCATCCTCACGGGCACGGCGCTCGGCGACAGCGTCACCGTGGGCGCGAACGCCGTCGTGGCGAACAGCGTCGTGCTGCCGGATGCGACGATTGGTGCGGGTGCAGTCGTCCGCGACGCCGTCGTCGGCGAGAACGCGACCGTCGGCCCGAACGTCACCGTCGAAGGTGGTGAGACCAATGTCGCGGTGAACGGCCGCGTCCACGAGAACGTGCGCTTGGGAGGTGTTGTCGGTGACAACGCGCACGTCGGGGGTGCGACGACGCTCGCGCCCGGCACGGTGCTGGGGAATCGCGTCGACGTCGAGACCGGGAGCCACGTCGATGGGCGGATAGAGAGCGACGCGCTCCTGCGGAGGGCCTGACGATGTGCGGAATCGTCGGCTACGCTGGCCACCGCGACGCGCTGCCGTTGCTCACGGGCGGGCTCTCGAACCTGGAGTATCGCGGCTACGACTCCGCTGGCGTTGCGCTCCGCGAGGGCGACGGCGTCACCGTCTACAAGACCGTCGGCGAGGTCGACGCGCTGCGCGCCGAGACGCCCGAGACCTCCGAGGCGACGGTCGGCATCGGCCACACGCGGTGGTCGACGCACGGAAAGCCAACAGACGAGAACGCCCACCCGCACACGGACTGCACGGGTGACGTCGCCGTCGTCCACAACGGCATCATCGACAACTACGACGCGCTGAAGGCCGAACTGGAGGAGAAGGGCCACACCTTCGCGAGCGCGACGGACACAGAGGTCGTCCCGCACCTCGTCGAGGACGAGCTCGCCGCTGGCGAAAGCGCGAAGGAGGCGTTTCAGGCGGTCCTCGAACGGCTGGAGGGAAGCTTCGCGTTGGCGATGGTCGTCGGCGAGAGCGACGAGATCTACCTCGCGCGGAAGGACTCCCCACTCTGCGTCGGCCACGGCGACGGCGAGACCTTCGTCGGGAGCGACGTCACCGCGTTTCTCGAACACGCCCGCGAGGTCACGTACCTCGAAAACGGCGACCTCGCAGTCGTCACGCCCGACGGCGTCACCGTCGAGCACGACGGCGAGTCCGTCGAGCGCTCCGTCGAGCAGATCGAGTGGGACGCCGACGCCGCCGAGAAGGGCGGTTACGAGCACTACATGCTCAAGGAGATACACGAACAGCCACAGGCGCTCCGGCAGGCGCTCTCCGGGCGCGTCGACGAGATGCAGGGCACCGTCGAGCTCGGTCTCGACCTCCCGGCTGAGTACCTGCGCTCGCTCGAAGAGATTCAGATCGTCGCCTGCGGGACGTCCTACCACGCGGGACTCTACGCCGCCCACCTGCTTGAGGAGCACGCGGACGTCCGCGTGACGGTGCACGTCGCGAGCGAGTACGAGTTCCGCGGCGGGCGCGACCCGTGGCGAACGCTCGTCGTCGCCGTCACGCAGAGCGGCGAGACGGCCGAAACGCTCGGCGCACTCCGCGACGCTGCGCGTACCGGGGCGCGCACGCTCGCCGTCACGAACACCGTGGGGTCGTCGGTCACCCGGGCGGCCGACGACGCACTCTACATCCGCGCCGGCCCCGAGATTGGTGTCGCCGCGACCAAGACGTTCGTCTCGCAGGTCGCTACGCTCGCGCTCCTCACCGTCCACCTCGGGCGGGTTCGGGACACGCTCAGCGCGACCGAGGCGAGCGAGATTCTCGGCGACGTCCGGGGTCTCCCCGGTGCCGTCCAGCGCGCGCTCGACGCCGACGAGCAGGTACAGGAGATCGCGGAGGCCTACGCCGACAGCGAGGCGTTCTTCTTCATCGGCCGACATCTGGGCCATCCCGTCTCGATGGAGGGCGCGCTCAAGCTCAAGGAGATCAGCTACGACCACGCCGAGGGGTTCCCCGCGGGGGAGTTAAAGCACGGCCCGCTCGCGCTCGTGACCGACGAGACGCCGGTTCTCGCCGTGCTTACCGACGGCGCGAACGCCGACGCGACGCTCAACAGCGTCAAGGAAGCCGAGTCCCGCGGCGCGCCAGTCATCGGCTGTGCGTCCGACGGACGCGGCGAAAAACTCCTCGACGCCGGCTTCGACGTGCCGTCGCTAGGCGAAATGGAACCGCTCGTCGCGAACGTCTACCTCCAACTGTTCGCCTACCACGTCGCGAACTCGAAGGGCCGCGCCATCGACAAACCGCGGAACCTCGCGAAGAGCGTGACTGTGGAGTGAAATTTCTTACCGAGAGAACTGGTGTACTGTGTCTCTATCGGTCTTGAGGCCCTGTATAATTCGTTGCTTCGACTTGACTGAGACGGAGACCTGAGCGTCGTCAACAGCGTGATTGTCCCGTACTGTGGATCTGTCACGCATGATTTCGCCCCCAAATGCACTGCTGTCCAAAATTCGCCGTTATCAAGCTTCGCCTGACCGTACAGACGCCATCCGCGTGCGACAACGTGATCAACGTGCTGTGTTGAATATCGATCTAATCGGCTTATATCACGGAGTAGAAGGACGAAGCCGAGGAAATCGATTCTGTCCATGGAAGTCGATCTCCTCGACTTCGTTGAGCAGTGTCGTCGCCTAGTCAAACAAGCGTGGGAAAACACGCGGGCGAGCCCGTCAGCGGCGGGTTCGCCCGCTGGAAGCACGTCGTGCTGCACTGTCTTCGGCTCGAAGAGGCCACAGCTACCGAGAAACGCCGAATCGGCTGAAGTACATGGCCGAGATTCGTAACGTCCTCAAGTTAGATCGAGACGATCTCCCAGACTACAGCACGATCTACAAATCGTTCGACCGGCTGAAAATGTGCTGTGTTGAATAGCGGTCCCTAAGCCGAAGAGACACGACAGGAATTCTGCGACCACCACTGTCAGCAGTTGAGATACTAAATAAAATTGGCACTGTCTAGTTGAGTCAGTTTGAGAAGTGAGCAGGTCGTTGAGTTAATCGACCAAGATGCTCGCAGACCTGCTCAGCGAGAGCTATGAACCGGATTTAGAAGAAACTTGGGAGAACGAGCGGACGGCGACGCCCGTCAGGGCGTTCGCCGTCCGCCTCCACCAGACTGGTTGTTCACTCAGAGAAACAACAACGGTCTTAGCTGAATTAGGCGTTGAACGCTCTCATGGAGCGGTTTGGAATTGGGTGCATCGGATGGCTGACAGCGGATGCGACCCGCCTGAGGCGCAGCCGAAGCGGGTCGCCGTTGACGAAACCGCTGTCAAGATTGACGGTGAGTGGTCTTGGTTATATGCTGCAATAGATACCGAGACAAAGTTGATTCTTGACGTCGCAGTGTTTGGTCAGCATGGGACTGATCCGGCGGCTGCGTTTCTGCATCGACTCAAGGAGAAACACGATCTCTCCGATGCTGAGTTTCTGGTCGATCAATTCGGCTATCGGACTGCCCTCTCTCGATTAGGCTTGAGCGGTCAGGTCAACTATACCGAGCGAAACCTCATTGAAAAGTGGTTTCACACCCTCAAAATGCGGGTCGACCGCTTCCATAACTCGTGGGTGGGCAGTCGGGCGAGCGTCCGAGAGTGGCTTGAACAGTTTATGCATTACTACAACCACCACAGACCGCATCAAGCTCTTGATGGAAAGACACCGATCCAGGTGGTCCAGAACTAGACAGTGCCCTTTCGAATACCATCTCAGAACTCGAGAAGTTCGGTGTCGAACGCTCGCGGAAGGCCGTCCACGATTGGGTGCAGGAGGCCGATCTACAGCCCGCCAGCGACGCGAGTCCGGATCACGTCGCGCTCGACGAGACGGTGATCCGAATCAACGGCCAGCAGTTTTGGCTGTACGCCGCTGTCGATCCAGAGACGAACAAATTCTTGCACTTGAGGCTGTTTACGACGACCACGACGGCATTAACGCAGCAGTTCCTTCGGGAGCTTCAGGAGAAACACGACGTCGAAGACGCCGTGTTTCTCGTCGATCACGCTCAGCATCTAGCGGCTGCACTGCATCGAGCAGGACTCCGATTTCAAACCGTTCGTCATGGAAATCGGAACGCCGTCGAACGTGTGTTTAGAGAAATAAAACGACGTACTTCATCGTTTAGCAATAGTTTTAGCCACGTCGATCCGGAGACCGCCGAAACGTGGTTGCAAGCCTTCGCCGTCTGGTGGAATTCGCTTAACTAAACACGATGTCTGCAAAGACACCGCTATTCAACAGAGCAGACTAATTCAGCATCAGCCGCCAAATTTGATACCGACATTCTTCGGCAGTCATGTTTCCCCGGAGAATATCTATAAACCTCTCCTCAGTGCCGGACATCCGAATATGACACCGATCAGCAATTTGTCGGTCCCAAAATAATGCCTCAAGCGATTCCGGAGGAGGAACCGAGTTTAGAGGGGTCGTCACGGTAATTATGCTAATAACGAAACCCGTCATAACCACTCCAAGAACTAAGTAAAGGGGAATGGCCTCTTCATCAACAGCCTCAATGAGTATGCCAATTCCGAGGGCGGAAAAAATAACCAGCAAGAGAAGATCTGGAGTGCTGTCCAGGTCAAATCGAAACACTTGCAGGAAGAACCATCCAGTTCCAACTGTAATCCACGTAGTTTCTCGTTTCACTACTGCTAACACCGATCCAAATAAGCCAAGCCCGATAACTGGCAGAGCAAAACTGAGAAATCTCAGGAACTTCCTTAGTCGAACGCCGGGCTCCAGTGGCTCAGTCACCAAGATAGGTGTTCCAATAACTTCAACGAGCATAGATGAAAATGCAGCTGGTGATGAAATGTAGACTGGTACAACGACAAGGAGTGCTGCTCCGAATCCCCCACCGACTACCGCCCTTAACTCATTTTTACCTGTTGTGTGGGATATTACTACGGCTATAACCGGGAAAATAACTCCAAACTGCCAGTAGCCAGCAGCTATGCCAGCACTAAATCCGCCTAACGCCCAACGATCCTTGACGAGGTAGAAGTACACACTAAGCAGTCCAAAAAAGATTGTGAAGTGTTTTGGCCGGAGTCCAGTAGCGGCGAGGTTGTAGTAGGTGTGATAAACTAGTGGGGTAGTACCCGCAATATAAGCAGCAATAGGATTTTGTGTATGGGTTTGAATAAGTTGCCCAACCAGGACATTGCTCCCGATGATGAGCAGGCACATCGAGAGTGCGCTCAATAACGCAATCCCCCACGGATTACCCCCAGATAACAGGGAGAATAAGGCAGCTGTTTCATGTATAGCTGGTGGCTTAACATCCCAGAGGTGAAGATAGGGGACTTTGGCTGTTTCGGCCCAAAGGTAGCCAGAATAGGCGAACAGTGTCTCGTCGGGTCCTAAACGAGGACGTCCCAGAAGTAAAAAGTTCGGAGCCACAAGAAAGAGCAAAATTAGTGTTGTCTGACCAACGATGAAAGAACGCCACCGGTGTGAAATCTCCTCTCGTAAAACAGAAAAATATCGATGGGGGTATTGATCAGCCATATCTAATGGGTATCAGGCTACAGATATATTATTTTCTAATTGTGTTCATTCTGGTGGTCTTGGCCGGCACTGGTTCTCGCCTCACATCCTCTAACTCGTACAATCATGCTGATGAGAGAGGCGTCCTAGTGGTGTTTAACGGAAACAAACAGAACGTCCCAAAGACTACAAAGCGGTTATCGCTGTCGAAGTGGTCGCCGAAAAGATTCCTCATACAGATTAGTGTTAACTAAACTAATCTCTGACCTAAGGACGTGTACAAAGGTTCATGTGCTAATCGACCATACAATCCTGTGTGAAACGTGTGGAAATTCCGGCGTCGTTACGGGGCGATGGCACACTCGTTTCGGTCATCGTTCCAACCTACGGCGATTCCGAATATCTCCCGAAAGCCTTGGAGAGCGTCGCCGGACAGACGCACGACAACGTCGAAATCGTCGTCGTCGACTCCTCGGGCGTCGACTGGCTCCAATCCCTCGCCAACGAGACTGACGGGGTGAGGTACGAGTATCAAGAGCCGAGAGGGCTCTCGGCGGCTCGAAACCGAGCGGTCGAAATCGCATCGGGGGATATCGTGGCGTTTCTCGATGCCGACGATTGGTGGGAACCGGAGAAGTTGGAACACCAGCTTCCGGAAATCGAGAACGGCGCGGACGTCGTCTACTGCGACGCGTACATCGTAGATGGTGATAGCACGCGTCGGATGTCCACGCTGCCGGTCGAGGACGCGGAGAACCACTATCTCGACTTCCTCTACGAGGGGGGCGTCCCAGTCCCCACCGTCATCGCGCGGCGAGCGTGCGTAGAACGCGAGCGGTTCGACGAGCGCCTGGACGCTGTTGAGGATTTCCACCTCCTCGTTCGTCTCTTCCGGGAGTATACCCCGGCGCGGGTCCCGGAACCGTTAGCGTACTATAACCGACGTTCTGACTCCATGTCCTCTGATTTGGACGCGATGTACGAGAACTCCCTCCAAGCGCTCGAATTGCTGTTCGAACGCTATCCCGACCTGCGAGACCACCGAGACCGGCTTCTCGCTGACGCTGAATATGCACACGCGAAGCGGTTAATTCGCGAGGGCCAGCCGGCCGAGGCGCGGAAGTCGGTCGTCTCGGCGATACGCCGAGGGACCCGAGACAGGCGCGCGTTCGCACTTTTGCTGGTCTCACTCCTCCCCGGATACAATCGACGCGCCTTCGAGCTACTTGAGAGGGGCCAAGAGAGACTCAGGTGAGGGGCACGTGATCCCGAGGTCGCTCCCAGTCCACGCTCGCCCAGCGCCCAATCAGGCGTATCCGAGATCTTTCAACCGTTCACTCACGTCCGCACTCACCTCAGTTTGATGGGTTCCCTCGTCGATCACGTCGCGTCGCGTCCCGTCCACGACTGCCCACGGGACCTCGACAAGTTCAGGAGCACGTACCCCTCTCGGGTGACCGTAGAGGCGGATAGGGACGGGCCACGCGCGCTCGCCGAGTAGGTTGCCGTGGTCGGCCGTGATCACGGACCGCCCGTCCAACGACGCGACGAGATCGAACGCGGGACCGAGAACGCGGCGAAGGTTATCGGCGTAGGCTTCACGGACGCGCTCACGGTCCACGAGACCGAGTTCAAGCGCCTGCCAGACGCTGTGGACCTCGTGTGAGTTCTCACCCGAACCGCTCTTGCCGCGTATCTGCCCGGGGTTCCAAGAGTTGTAGGTGAGGTCGGGATGGCCAAGGAATGGGTAGTGTGGCTGCATGAAGTGAACGATCAGTCGCTTGTCCGGATGTTCGCTGTGGGCCCGCTCGGCAGCGGCGACGATGGGTTCGGGACGGATCGTCCTCGCGTCCTCATCGAAGTTGTCGGCCCAAACGTCCATCACCTCGTAAAAGGCGTCGCCGGCTATCCGGGACGTGTACGGGTTTCCAGTAACGTAGATGGTGTCTCCAAACGATCCGCCAGCGAAGTTCTTCTCGGTCCACTCGGCGGTCATGCTTGCCCTCGACGTAACCCTACGATAGTCGTCGACAGCGTCGCGGTCCGCGATCTCCTCGAAGAGGTCTGCGCGGCACGCGTCGAGGACGACGAGCGTGTCCCAATCAGCGTCCATCACGTCGATACCAGTCGTGCCCGGGTAAATCGAGTGGACGGGCGAGACGACGCGCTGCGAGATACGCTTTCGCCACCACGTTGGGTCGTCGTAGTGAGTGGATATCTCCTCAGCGGCATAGCGGATCCATCCGATCGACATACCGGACGAGTGGGTCGTGGCCAGTATAAAAGTTGATAGCCGCTTGCGTCCCGCTCAAACGGGGAGGTTTCGGGCGACAGTGGTGCGGAAGTGCTTGGAGATCCCGACGAGCACCGCGAAGTAGACGGCAGCCCCGATGACGACGAGGGCGACTGTACCGACGCTTCCGCGGTCAATGACGGTCTCGATAGCGTAAACGACGGTACCCATGGCGATGGCAGCGGTCACTTGCTGACCGAGCTCGCCGTATGGGATGCCGATCCCGAGGACACTGTCAAGGTAGTAGTAAGAGATGACGAGCGCGAGCGCCGTGGAACCGGCGGTGGCGACGGCCGCACCGACCCAGCCGTAGCGGTAGACGAGCACAAGATTCCCGCCGAGGTTAGCGGCGACGAACACGCCATTGACGCGGAACGCGAGATCAGGACGGTCCAGCGCGTCAAGTGCGCTGAGGAACTGGCTCTCGTAGGCGTAGACGACGCGGGCGAACACAAGGACAAGGAGAACTGTGGACGCCTTCGCGTACGACGCTCCGTAAAGACGAAGGACGCGCGACCCGATAAGTGCCGTGCCAACAATCCCGGGGAGAAGGAAGAGACCGGCGTAGGCGACGGCGTCCTCCAACAACGTCCGTATTCGGTCGTTTTCTCCCTCGGCACCAAGCTTACTGATCTCGGGGAATAGCGTCTCGGAGAGCGCAACGCCGAATATTCCCAACACCGACGCGATATTCCACGCGATCTCGTAGTACGTGATGAAGCTGCTCGTCGCGATCAGAAGGCCGAGGATCACGGTGTCCATGGAAGCGAAGGCTCGGCTCCCGAGCATCCCGAGCCACGAGTAGCGGATGAACTCCAAGAGCGACGCGACGTGCTCGCGCGTCGGCTGGTATACGCCGACGGAGAGGTAGGTGACACCTACAGCGACACCAACGAACGACGCGACCCCGTATCCGACCAGCAGTGCGCTCAGCCCTAACCCGAGAACGGCGACGGTGATCTGGAGAATGCTTCGGACCCCACGATCAAGCGGCTGGAGAAGCGCGGCGATATGCACGTCGTGCTGGCCTTTCAAGACCTCCTGTACGAACGAGAATGCGAACGTGACGGCGACGAGTCCGACGAGGGGGACCGTTGCGGGAGCGCGGAAGTAGCCGTTCATCCACCCGCGGAACGCGAGTAGGGCGAAGACGATGACGACGCCAACCACGGCCTGCATCAGTAACCCCGCACCGACGTAGCCGTCGTCTCCCGTCTCGGAGAGGCGTTTCGAGACGGCGCGCTGTATCGTTCGACCGAACAAGACGTTCAGCCAGATGAGTATCGCGACCACGAGGAAGTAGGAGGCCAGCAGGTCCTCTGCGAGGTTGTGAGTGAGGTAGAGCATCGCGAGGAACCCCAGAACGGACGTGCCGATGTTCGAGAGGAAGTAGACGGCAGACGTCTGGCCAATCTTCATTCGCGATCATCGTAATTCCACAGTCGCCGTCGCGGTCGCTCCTCGCTGGTCGTCGGCGCATACCGAACCGTACCGCACCGCGTCTCCCGGGACGTGTCGGAGACAACCCATCGAACCGAGGTAAGCCCAGTGAGACCGACGGACAGTGTATATTCTCCTGCACACGCCGACGTTGACCAATAGGGCTCCCCCCATCGGAACCGGTTGGCGGCGAAGCGACGCGCGGCGAATCGCCTCCCGTTTCGGTGGGTCATTCCGCGTATCCGAGGTCTCGTAGGCGTTCTTTGACCTCTTCCTCCATCTCGACGTCCCCGAGGTCTTCCTGCGTGCGTTCGATTTCCTCTTCGTGTGCGGTGATCACGTCGCGGAGCTCCTCGGCGACAGCCGTCTCCTCGGCGACGAGGTTCTCGTGCTCCCCGGGGTCCTCTGTGAGGTGGTAGAGCTCCTCGCCTGCGTCACGCGAGATGAACTTCCACTCCCGGTCGCGGTAGGCGTATCGGATGTCGCGACGGCTTCGACCGTCGGGCGACCAGTCTCCGAGCACGGAGTCACGTGGCCAGTCCCCCCGGTGCAGTCGGGAGAGCGGATAGCCGTACCAGCCCTCCGGCCGATCGAGTTCGGCGGCGTCGACGAGCGTCGGGGCGAGATCGATGAGTCCGACCATTTCGTCGCGACGGCCGCTGTGTTCGCCGTCGTCGACGACGAGGGGGACGTGCATAACCTCGTCATAGAACTTTGCGAAGTGACTGAACTCGCCGTGATCGGTGAACTCCTCGCCGTGGTCGGCGGTGAACGCCACCGTGTAGTCGTCCCAGTGTTCGTCGGCGGCGTCAAGCAGGCGACCGACCTGCTCGTCGGTGAACCGGATCGACGCGTCGTAGAGATCTATAATGTCGTCAAGCTCGTCGTCGGTGACGCCCTCCGGGTCCTCCATGAACTTCCGGCGGAGCTGTATCGCCCGTCGCTCGGAGATCGGGTCGTCGCGGAACGCGCGTTGGTGTTCCTCTGGCGGGAGATACGGGTGGTGAACGTCCATATAGTGGACCCACAGGAACTCGTCATGACTCTCGCCACCCCGCAGGAACTCGACGGCACGGTCGGTGGATTCGTCCGCGTCGATGTAGGCGGACCCGACGTTCGCGCCGACCGTGCGCTCCGCGGTGTCGAAGGCTGACGCGAGCGACTTGTAGACGAACCCGTCCTCGTCCAAGCGGCTTTTCACCCAGTGGCGTAGCCGCTCCACCGGACCGGTCTCGCTCATCGAGTCGTAGAAGTAGTCGAACCCGCGATCGTAGCCGAACTCAGGGTTGAGATATGCGTTCGAGTGGATACCGCCCGTCCGATAGCCAGCGTCGTCGAACACCTCCGAGACGAGCGTGCGGTTCTCCGACAGTCGTTCGTACCCCCCGTACATCAACGGGTAGGCGGACGTGAAGATCGCCGGGAACGACGGCCGCGTCGAACAGGCGTGTGCGAAGGCATTCTCGTAGAGGCTTGCGCTCTCGGCGAGCGCGTCGATGTTCGGCGTCGTCTCGCGGTCGTAGCCGTAACACCCCACGTGGTCCGCTCGCAAGGAGTCGACCGTGACGAGGAGAACGTTACTCATGGATATTCGGTAGACAGAGGAGGTATTTCACGATTATGACTCACTATCTGTCCCGTTTCACCGTCGGATACGCAGTCATCGCGCGCGAACGTTCGAGAGCCGACGAGCCGCCCAGACCGCGGCGTCGGTCGCGCGCGACGGCGCGACGGAGAGTGCGAGGAACACCCAGAGGCGGGGGTCGGTCGGGCTGTCGCAGAGACCACGTCGGGCGTGGGAACGAGCGTCGGCCCGCTCGCCGTACCGGAGAAGGGCCTGCGCCATCTCGCGGTGGAAGCGGGCACGCTCCGGGACGGTGAACTCGCGGTAGACGCACCGCGGGTCGCCGTGCACCTCCTCGGCGGTCAAGGACGTGTTGTTGAGCGCGCGCGCTCTCGCGAACGCCGCGTAGAGTTTCACCGTTTCCAGCTCGGCGCCGTAGATGCTCTCGCCGTGGAGGCGGAG
This sequence comes from Halarchaeum rubridurum, assembly GCF_014647115.1. GTDB lineage: Archaea > Halobacteriota > Halobacteria > Halobacteriales > Halobacteriaceae > Halarchaeum > Halarchaeum rubridurum. Next base: position 285,779 of record NZ_BMOO01000003.1, on the reverse strand, counting down.
ATCGTATCGGACTGCCTTGAGGTTCCGAACCGCGTGGCGGCGGGCGAGCCGGAGCCAGAGGTCGTAGTCCTCGGAGAACTCGAAGCGCTCGTCGTATCCACCGAGTTCGCGGACGATGCCCCGTCGGAACGCAACCGAGCCGTGAACGAAGTGATTTTTCTCAAGGAGGTCCGGAAACGTCGGTTGGGGCTTCGTCCGACGGACGTCTTTCACCGTCCCGTCGGTGCGGAGAATCCGCGCGCCCGTTCCAACGAGAGCGACATCCGGGTTCTCGTCAAGGAAGTCGACTTGCTCTTCGAGCCGATGAGGATGCGACTGGTCGTCAGCGTCCTGACGGGCAACGTATGGCGCTCGGGCCTCCCAAACACCACGATTGAGCGCGCCCGGTAGCCCTCCAGTGGGGTCGTCGCGCTCAACGACTCGGAAGCGGTCGTCGCTCACCCTCCGGACAATATCGAGCGTCCCGTCTGTTGAGCCGTCGTCAACGACGACGACTTCAAAGTCGGTTAGCGTCTGCTCGCGGAGGCTCCTGATAGCTCCTCTGACGTGGAATGCGGCGTCGTACGTCGGGAGGACGACGGAAATTTGGGGGTCGCTCACCCGTCGATCACTCCGTACAGATACCCCATACCGACGAACACCGTGAAGACGTAGAGCATCACGAGTTGCGCGAGGTTTGCGAACGACGGTTGACGAACGACGTCACGCGCGTGTGCGGGTGTCGCCCCGAAGAGCAGATGCCGCAGGAACCCGATTTCCTCGCCACCCGAATCGGGCAGAATCGTCTCCATCGCGCGCTTCGAGTAGCCCTGCCAGAACGCGCGGTCGCAGAGCCACGATGGGTCGGTTCGGTAGTCGAAGACCTTGTGCTCGACGACGGCGTCGGGGTTGTACCAGACGCCCTCGCCGTATTCTTCTCGCATCCGCGCGCAGAGTTCCGTCTCGCCGCCCTGCAGGTTCTTCTCGCCCTTCCGGCCGCCGATTTCGGGGTTGAAGCCGCCGAGGTCGTCGAAGACGTCGGCGCGAAAGGAGATGTTCGAACCGAAGGTGTTGCGGACTTCGCCCTCGCCGTCGGCGAAGCCGCGGTGGGTAACGCCGACGAGCCAGTAGAACTCGGCGGGCAGGAACGAGGGTTTGCCGGCGACCCACCGCGGCGTCATCTTTCCACCGGCCGCAATCGCGTCATACTCCTCGTAGCTCGCGACGAGCTCGGCGACCCAGTCGGGCGCGGCGACGGCGTCGGCGTCGATGAACGCGACGACGTCGCCAGTGGCGTACTCGGCACCCCGGTTGCGGCTCACGAGCAACCCCTCGTTCTCGTCGTTGCAGTGGACCTGCACGTCGGGATGATTACCGTAGTCGTCGACGACGACGTCGTAGACGTCCTCGTAGCCGTCGACGACGACGACGAGTTCGACGTCGTCGTGTGTCTGTGCGAGCACGCTGTTCGCGGCCTCCTTGAAGTGATCGTACTCGTCGAGGGTGTACGTACAGAGGACGACGGAGACGCGCATTCGCCTACCCGTAACGTGAGGAGCGTCAAATGGGTTTCTACCGGAGTCCCCCTCCCTCGAAGCATCTCTCGACGCCCTCAAACTGCCGTATATGACAAGGCTTATCCTCACTTTCCGTCTCCACGCACACAATGAGTGACGATACCGACCGGTCCGCCGGCCCCTCCAGCGGCGGGCGTTCGGTCCTCGACATCGCGGCGGACTGGTATCCGGTCCCCGTGGTCGCGCTCCTCATGGCGTTCATGCTGTGGGTGCGCGGGCAGTCCTGGCAGAACTTCGTACGGGACGGACAGGTGATACTCAGCGGGAACGACCCGTGGTACCACCTCCGGAGCACGATGTACGTCGTCCAGCATTGGCCGGCGACGATGCCGTTCGACGTCTGGACCGAATACCCGTACGGCAACAGCGTCGACCAGTTCGGCACGCTGTTCGACCAGTTGATGGCGACGGTCGCGTTGATTCTCGGTGCCGGGAGCCCGAGCGAGCACCTCGTTCGCTTGGTCGTCCTCTTCACGCCGGTCGTCGTCGGCGCGCTCGTCGCCATCCCGACGTATTACCTCGGTAAGCGGCTCGCTGGCCGTGCCGCGGGCGTGCTGTCCGTCGCCGTCCTCGCCTTCCTTCCCGGCCTCTTCCTCCAGCGGAGCCTCGTCGGCACCGCGGACCACAACGTCGCCGAACCGCTGTTTCAGGCGTCGGCGGTCGCTCTCCTCCTCGTGGCCTTCTACGTCGCGGAACGTGACCGACCGGTCTGGGAACAAGTCCGCGCACGCGAGTGGGACGCGCTCAAACCCGTCCTCGGGTGGAGTACGCTGGCCGGTGTCGCCACCGCCCTCTACATGTGGGTGTGGCCGCCGGGCGTCCTCCTCGTCGGCATCGTCGGCGTCTTCTTCCTCCTGAAGCTCGCGAGCGTCCACCTCAACGGCGGGAGCCCCGACCACCTCTCGATCACGGGCGCGACGAGCATGGGCGTCACGGGTGTCCTGCTCCTCCTGCCGTTCGACACAGTCGGGTTCGCTGCCACGAGGTACTCGCTACTCCAGGTCGTCGGCGCGTTCGGCGTCGCGGCCGCTTGCGTTTTCCTCGCGTGGCTTTCTCGCACCTTCGAGGCCCGCGACGTCGACCGTCGTGGATACCCGCTGGCGGTCCTCGGGATCACCGTCGTCGGTGTCGGTGTCGTCGCACTCGTCCTCCCGGACGTCTTCAGCTCGCTCTTCAGCAACTTCACGCGGTTCATCGGATTCGGCGGGACCGGCACCCAGCGCACCATCGGCGAGGCCCAGCCGTGGCTCGGGAGCCTCTCGAACTACGGCGGGTCGCGCTTCGCGCTGTTCTTCAGCCAGTACGGCCTCGCGTTCTTCGCGATGCTCGCCGGCCTCGGGTGGCTGCTCTGGCGGCCGTTCGTCGAGGCGAGCAGCCGCAAGCGGTGGTTCGCCGTCGTCGCGTTCGTCGTCACGGCGGTCGTCTCCCTGCTGCCCGGTCTGCTCCCGACGATTGCGGGCAACCTCGGGCTCAACCCGACGTGGACGGGTATCGTCGTCGTCGGCGGGCTGCTGTTCGCCTCGGTCGTCATCGGCGACCACGACGCCGAGAAGGCCTTCGTCGTCGTCTGGACGCTGTTCTTGATCGCAGCGGCGTTCACGCAGGTGCGCTTCAACTACTACCTCGCGGTGCCGGTCGCGGTGCTCAGCGGGTACGCGGGCGCGACGCTCCTGCGCTCCGACTACGTGAACATCGGCGCGGTCCGCGACTCGGTCGACGACGTCGAGGCGATCCACGTCATCGCCGTCGTCGCGGTACTGTTGATCCTGATCGCGCCGCTCGCGGCGTCGGTGACGCTCACCACGGACCGGGGCAACTTCCAGACGACCACGGCGGTCCAGACCGGCGCGTCCGCCGGCCCCGGCGGCGTGACCGGGTGGGCACCGATGCTCGACTGGATGGAGGACAACACGCCCGCGGAGGGCAACTACGGTGGTGCCGGTAATGCCGACCAGCTCGACTACTACGGCACGTACCACCAGACGGACGACTACGACTACCCCGAGGGCAGTTACGGCGTGATGAGCTGGTGGGACTATGGTCACTGGATCACCGTCCTCGGCGAGCGGATTCCGAACGCCAACCCGTTCCAGGGTGGCGCGACGTACGCCGCGAACTACCTGCTCGCGCAGAACGAGACGCACGCCAACGAGATTCTCGACTCGAAGGGCGACGCGGACGAGAAGACGCGGTACGTCGCCGTCGACTGGCAGATGGCCGCGGTGAACTCGAAGTTCAGCGCGCCGACGGTCTTCTACGACGACCGCGAGGGCGTCAGCCAGTACGACTACTACCGCCCGCTGCTCCGCCAGACGCAGAACGGCGGCTATCAGCTCCAGGCGTACGTCCACACCCAGAACTACTACGAGACGATGATGGTGCGGCTGTTCCGCTACCAGGGCTCGGCGATGTCGCCCGAGCCGATCGTCGTCGACTGGGACAACAGTCAGGGGCCCTACTACCTCTCCAGTAGCCAGGGGACGGTCCAGCAGTTCAACACCACAGCGGAGGCGGAGGCGTACGTCGCCAACGACTCGACGTCGCAGATCGGCGGCGTCGGGCGCTACCCGAGCGAGTACGTCCCCGCGCTGGAACACTACCGGCTCGTCGGGCTGAGCACGGAAGCACCGAGCCAGCAGCTCTCGAACATGCCCGCGTGGGCGAAGCTCTACGAGCGCGTGCCGGGCGCGACGGTGCAGGGGAGCGGCCCCGCGAACGCGACCGTCACCGCGTCGGTGACGATGTACTCGACCCAGCAGGGGAAGAGTCAGAACTTCACCTACACGCAGCGCGCCCAGACCGGGCCGAACGGTGAGTTCACGATGACGCTGCCGTACTCGACGACGGGCTACGACGAGTACGGCCCGGAGAACGGCTACACGAACGTCAGCGTCCGCTCGACCGGGAGCTACTCGTTCAGCGCGAGCGCGAACGGCACCTACTGGACGGGCTCCGCGAACGTGACCGAGGGCCAGGTCAACGGCGTGAACGACACGGCCACGCAGGTCACGATGAGCGAACTCGACCTCGCGTCGCTCCTCAGCGGTGGGAGCGGGTCGTCGAGCGGGAGCGACACGAGCAGTAGCAGTGACGGCACGAGCGGGAGTGGTACGAGCGACGGAAGCAGCGGGAGCACGAGCGACACGGCCGCGTCCGTGACGACTCCGACGACGACCGCGCGGGCGGCCTGAATCGCTCGATGAGCCTGCGCGCGTGGCTCGGCGTCTACCTCCGCGGTGCCGCGATGGGCGCCGCCGACGCCGTTCCCGGCGTCTCGGGCGGGACGATTGCGCTCATCACCGGAATCTACGCCCGGCTGATAGACGCAATCGCCGGCCTCGACCCACGCGCGTGTCTCGCGCTCCTCGGCCCCCTCGCTCGCACGCCGGTCGACGCCGACGCGCGCGCGACCGTCCGCGACGAACTCGTCCGGATGGACGTCCCCTTCCTCTGCGTGCTCGGCGTCGGCGTCCTCTCGGCGGTCGTCACCGTGGCGAACGTCGTGCAGTACTTCCTCACCACGCGGCCGGTGGCGACGTACGCCTTCTTCTTCGGACTCGTCCTCGCCTCCGTGGTCGTCCTCGCGGGCGACGTCAGCCTCGGGACGCCGCGACACGTCACCGTCGCCGTCGCCGGCTTCGCGCTCGCGTTCGTCGCGAGCGGCACCGCGGGCGGCCAGCTCCCCGCGAACCCCGTGACGACGTTCTTCGTCGGCGCGCTCGCCATCTGCGCGATGGTGCTCCCCGGCATCTCGGGCTCTCTGATACTCCTGACGCTCCGGCAGTACGACCGGATGACCGGCGCGGTCCACGGCGCGACGGCCGCCGCGCTCGCCGGCGATGCGGGCGCGCTCGTCGCGCACGCGACGACGCTCGTCGTCTTCATGGCGGGCGCGCTCGTCGGCCTCCTCTCCTTCGCGCGCGTCGTCGCGTGGGCCTTCGAGCACTACCGGGCGGCGACGCTCACCTTCCTCGTCGCGCTGATGACCGGGGCGCTCCGCGCGCCGCTGCGCCTCGCGTTCGCGGACGTCTCGGCCATCGACGTCGGCGTCGTCGGGCGCTTCGTCGTCCTCGCGCTCTGCGGTGCGCTCGTCATCCTCGCGCTCGAACGCGCGAGCGGCACCGTCGGCTACTGACGCGGGCGAGCCCCTGAAGGCACTCGCCCCCGTAAGGCGGGTATGGACGACGACGGCGACCACCCGGTGTCGACGGACGCGGTTGAAGAGGTGAGCGCGGCGCGCGACGTCTCCGCCGACCGGCTCGACGCGGCGCTCGCCGCGCTCCAGGACCTCGCCAGCGACTCGCCGGGCGTCGAGAGCGTCGCGGACCTCGTCTACGAGTGGCGCAACGCCTTCCGTGACGACCCGCTCGTCGAGCGGACGGCCGAGGCCTACTACCTCACCGTGGACGAGCGCGTCTGGCGCGACTTCGCGGAGCGCCTCGACTGGGAGTCCGACGTCCGCGAGGCGGTGCGGGCCGCCCATCGGCGCGCGCTCGCCGCGGCGCTCGACGAAGCTGTCGGCGGCGACGACGATAGTGATGGTGCTGGTGCCGCGGACGGCGCGCTCGTCCTCGGGCGCTGAGAGAAGGGAGTCGGGACCGGACCGCGCGACGCTACTCGCCGTTGTGGTGGTGCACCCAGTTCTGGACGGGGATGAGCTCGTCGCCCCCACAGCCGCCGCAGGTCTCGGGTGCGTCGAAACTGCGTTTGCCGGTCGCGGTTCGACGCGGGATGCCCGCGTGAACGAGTTGACAGTCGCCACAGACGTATCGCGCCACGTCCTCCGGTGAGTGTGACATGGGGGGACGTACACGAGCGTGGAGTAAAAACGCTTCCCCCGATACTGGTGTGTAGAGCGCTTCAGAGGCGTCTACGCGGCGTTTCCCGTCGCCGCGGACGGCCGGCTGACTCACCGCCGGAGGTCGTACAGCCTGCGGAAGACGGTGGGGGGAAAGCGGAGTTCGACGCGACTCGGCGAACGGCCCTTCCCGCCGCCGTCGGTCACGCGGACGCGTTCGAGGACGCCGGCCTCGGCGAGCTCGTAGAGGTAGCGCTCGATGGTGCCCGTCGAGAGGGTGATGTCGCCGGCGGCGGCGATCCCTTCCGCGGTCTCCGTGACGGAGCACCGACCGTCGCCGTCGAGGTCGACGAGCGCGCGGAGGACGCGCTGTTTGTTCGCGGAGAGCGCGAGCACTTCGCCGAGCGAGACCGCGGGGCGCGGCACGGAGGTGCATGCGGCCTCGACGTCGGCTTCGCGGAGCCGGGTCGCGTCCGCGTCGGCGGCGCGCTCGGCCGCGGCGAAGAGCGCCGCGAGCGCGTCGTGGGCGTTGCCCTCGGCCCAGTCGGCGATTTGGCTGGCGAGGGCGTGGTCGAGCGCGCCCTGCGCGAGGCCGGCGTTGGCGCGCGTCATCAGCACGTCGATGAGCACGCGACGCCGGTAGGCGTCGATGTGGACGACGTCGGCGGCGGCCGTGTCGAACGGGCACGCCGCGGGGTCGAGACGGCCGATGGCGAGCCAGCGCGCGCTGTCCGGGAGCCCGTCGAGGCGCTCGCGGACGGCGGTCGTGTCGACGCGGGGCGACCCGACGTGGTCGACGGCGACGACGGCACCGCCGGGGGAACGCGCGAGCGCGTCGTGGAGGCGCGTGCGGATTTCGTCGGTACCGACGCCGTGCTCCGGGACCGTCTCGTCGACGACGGCGTCGAGCACGTGACGGTAGAAGGCGAACTCGCTCGCCGTCTCGCGGAGGTCGACGTAGACGAACCGGGGTTCCGTGGACGCCGTCGCGCGCGTGCTCGTGTGGATGGCGGACTGGCTCTGCACGGAGAGGTCGTCGAGACGCGCGAACAGCGCCGTCACGACGGCGGTCTTCCCGGCGCCGAACGGCCCGTGGACGTAGGCGTTCCGCGGGAGGCGACCGTCGAACACCGGATCGAGGTGGTCGAGGAGGCGCTCGACGACCGGTCCGCGTCCCGCGGGGTCCTCGACGTGTGCGACCGGGGAGAGCGCGCCGTACTCGCGGACCAACCGCTGGGAGTCGGCCCGGTGCCGGCGTCGTCGTATCCGCGCGTCGATGTCCATGGTGAGTGTGTTCGTCTCTCTCGTACCGTTCGCGTGTTGAAAAGCCGACGGATTCGGCCTCAGAGGCCGAGATAGCCGGCGTTCGGGAGGACACCGAGGAGGTAGAGGACGCCGACGACGAACATGATGGACGCGATGGCCATCGCGGGCGGGTCGACGTGCGTCCCGGAGTGGGCGTAGAAGACCCGCTGGGCGGCCTCACCGACGACGCCGGAGAGCGCGCCGAAGACGCCGGCGGCGAGCAGCGGCACGAGCTCGCCGCCGAACAGCGGGGCGGCGAGCATCGCGCCGACGACGCCGATGAGCGTGAGGTGGTGCGTGACGGGAATCTTGGCGACGCCGAGGTTGAGGAACAGCAGGCTAGCCGCCGAGATGCCGTAGCCGAGGAAGACGCTCCCGGTCTCCAGCCAGATGTAGCCGCCGAGTATCCCGCCGACGACGCCGATGACCGCGACGTTCAGCCACTTGTACTGGTGGCCGAGCCACGGCTCGACGGCGAGGCGGCCGGCGTTACCCTCGGGGACGTCGTCGGGCTGGTCGCGCGGGTCGCCGCGCTCGAACGGCGTCATGTCGAAGACGCCCTCGCCGGCGGCCGTGCCGACGAGCGGGTAGTCGAAGACGACGCGCGCGACCATCGCGGTGAGGAAGACGGACAGCGCGATGTTGTCGGTCGGGACGCCGAGGCCGCCCGCGACCTGCGTGACGAGCATGCCGAGCGCGCCGAAGAGCGCGCCGACCGCGAGGATGTCGGGCTTGGTGCCGAAGGCGGAGGCGATGTCCTTCCCGAGGTGGTAGTCCCACCCGTTCGGGTTCATCTCGGGGTACTTCTTGCCGACGTACGCGGAGGCGGCGACGCCGCCCGCGAAGGCGACGTGCGGGCCGACGACCATCCCGAAGCCGACCGTCCCGGTGACCCCGGCGGCGAGGCTTCCGTTGATGGCGTCGAGGCCGTTCAACTGGCCCTGGAGGATGTCGATGCCCTCACCGAGCAGGACGACGAAGCCCGTGAAGACGAACGAGGGGAGCGCGCCGAGCGCCGCGCCGAACGCCCCGCCCGCGAGCGCGGTGAGGAGCAGGACGAGGAACGGCTCGACCCCCATGTCGATGACCGGAATCGTCTGGAGTGGGAGGAACATCGCTCACTCCTCCCGCGCCCAGTCGAGGGAGCGCTCGACCGCGTCGTCCCAGCGGCCGTACATCCGGTCCGCCTCCTCCGCGGCCATCTCGGGGTCGAACTCGCGGTCGATCTGCCAGTTCGAGCGGAGTTCGTCGATGGTGTCCCAGTAGCCGACGGCGAGGCCGGCGGCGTACGCGGAGCCGAGCGCCGTGGTCTCGTCGACGACCGGGCGCGCGATCTCCGTCCCGAGGATGTCCGCCTGGAGCTGGCAGAGGAAGTCGTTCTTCACCGCGCCGCCGTCGACGCGCAGGGAGGTGGTCTCGACGCCCGAGTCCGCCTCCATCGCCTCCGCGATGTCGCGGGTCTGGTAGGCGATGGATTCGAGCGTCGCGCGGACGATGTGCTCCTTCTTCGTCCCGCGCGTCATCCCGACGATGGTACCGCGCGCGCGGCCGTCCCAGTGGGGCGCGCCGAGGCCCGTGAACGCCGGGACCATGTAGACGCCGTCCGTCGAGTCGACGGAGCGCGCGAGCTCCGCGGTCTGGGCGGCGTTGTCGATGAGGTCGACGTCTTCGAGCCACTCGATGGCCGCGCCCGTGACGAAGATCGAGCCTTCGAGGGCGTACTGGACGGGCTCACCCGACATCTGGAAGCCGACGGTGGTGAGGAGGCCGTGGTCGGACGTGACGGCCTCGTTCCCGGTGTTCATGAGGTAGAACGAGCCGGTACCGTAGGTGTTCTTCGCGTCGCCGGCGTCGAAGCAGGTCTGACCGAAGAGCGCGGCCTGCTGGTCGCCGAGCGCGCCCGCGACGGGCACCTCGGCCCCGAGGAACCCCTCGGGGTCGGTGTGGCCGTAGTAGTCCTCGTCGGAGGAGGGCCGGACCTCGGGCAGCATCTCGCGGGGGACGTCGAACTCCGCGAGGAGCTCGTCGTCCCACGCCATCTCGTGGATGTCGAAGAGCATCGTCCGCGAGGCGTTCGTGACGTCCGTGACGTGCTCGCCCGTGAGGTTGTAGATGAGCCAGCTGTCGATGGTGCCCATCAGCAACTCGCCGTCGCGCGCCCGGTCGCGGAGGTCCTGCGCCCGCGAGGACTGGAGCTTCAGCGGCTCGGCGTTGTCGAGAATCCACTCCGTCTTCGTCGCGGAGAAGTAGGCGTCGACTTCGAGGCCCGTCTTCGCGCGGATGTCCTCGACGCGGCCCGCCTCCTCCAGTTCCTCGACGCGGTCGGTCGTCCGGCGGTCCTGCCAGACGAGCGCGTTGTGGATGGGGCGGCCGCTCTCGGCGTCCCAGACGACCGTCGTCTCGCGCTGGTTGGTGATGCCGATGCCCGCCAGTTGGTCGGCGTCGAGGCCGGCGTCGTCGAGCGCGCGCGTCACGACGGCCTGCGTGTTCTCCCAAATCTCGACGGGGTTGTGCTCGACCCACCCCGGTTCGGGATAGATTTGTTCGTGCTTCTCGTAGGCGTTCGCCACGACGTCGCCGCCGTGGTCGAAGACGATGAAGCGCGTCCCCGTCGTCCCCTGATCGATCGAACCGACGTATGTTCCGTCCATGGATACCCTCTGGCGACGAATTCTTTACCGCTGTCGCCGCCCTAGCGGTCAATAAATACTAACAATAATAAAGGTTTCTCCGCGAACGGGACCGAGAACCCGCGCACGCGCGCCAGCTCGGCCCCGTGATGGTGCCTCGACGCTGTCGCGTTTCAGAAGTCCGGGAGGTCGTCGGGGGCCTCGTAGTCGGCGTCCCAGTCGACGTAGTCCGCCTTCAGCCGCTCGGAGACGATTCGGCCGAGCTCGGTCAGCTCGGCGTTGATAGCGGAGACGGTGCTCCACGAGTCGAGGTCGGGGTGGAGGTCGCGCTCCTTCCAGTCCTCCGGGAGACCGGGTGCGTGGTAGCCGACGCGGTCCGCGAAGTCGTCCCAGAAGAAGTCGAAGCGCGAGAGCAGGTCGAGGTCGAGGACGATGGCCCACTCGGACTCATCGAGGTCGCTCTGGGCGGCCCACTCGGCGAACGCCTCGTCCCACGCGCCCTCGCGGAGGAAGGCGTCGAGGTCGTCTCGGTGCGTGTCGTTCGCGCCCGAGACGTCCACGTCGTCGTACGCGTTCGGGTCGGTGTCCGTCTCCAACTCCGGCGGCTCGGGGGTCTCGACGTCGAGGCTCATGCCGTGAGAAGGGCGTCCCGGCCCGAAGTAGGTTGCGCCGTGAGGCGACGCGGGTCGTTTACGCACACCGCGGCGAGGGGAATAAACATAAGGTGCCCCGTGCGAGACATAGACGCGAACCGTATGGGAACGAGAACCGAAGTCCTCGTCATCGGCGGGGGCTCGACGGGCTGTGGCGTCGTGCGCGACCTCGCGCGCCGCGGCGTCGACGTCACCCTCGTCGAGAAGGGCAACCTCACGAACGGAACGACCGGGCGGATGCACGGCCTGCTCCACTCGGGCGGGCGCTACGCCGTCTCCGACCAGGCGAGCGCGCGCGAGTGCATCGAGGAGAACCGCGTCCTCCGCGACATCGCGGGCCACTGCGTCGAGGAGACCGGCGGCCTCTTCGTGAAGCGCCCGGAGGACGACGAGGCGTACTTCCAGGAGAAACTGCAGGGGTGTCGCGACTGCGACATCCCCGCCGAAGTCCTCACGGGCGCGGAGGCCCGCGAGCGCGAACCCTACCTCGCGCACGACGTCGAGAAGGCCATCGCGGTCCCCGACGCCGCCATCGACCCCTTCCGACTCTGCGTCGCCAACGCCGTCGACGCCGAGGACCACGGCGCGCGCATCGAGACGCACGCCGAGGTGACGGACCTCATCGTCGAGGCGGGCGAAATCGTCGGCGCGACGGTGCGCCACGAATCCGGCAAGGGACCGCGCGAACACGGGATTCCCGGCGAGACGGAGGACATCTACGCCGACCACGTCGTGAACGCCGCGGGCGCGTGGGCCGGCCGCATCGGCGACTTCGCGGACCTCGACGTCGCCGTCCGGCCCTCGAAGGGCGTGATGACCGTGATGAACACCCGGCAGGTCGACACGGTCGTGAACCGCTGTCGGCCGAAGGGCGACGCGGACATCGTCGTCCCCCACGAGACCGCCTGCATCCTCGGTACCACGGACGAGGAGGTCGGCGACCCAGAGGACTACCCCGAGGAGGAGTGGGAGGTCGACCTCGTCATCGACACCCTCAGCGAACTCGTCCCCATCCTCCAGGAGGCGCGGACGATTCGGTCCTTCTGGGGCGTCCGCCCGCTCTACGAACCACCCGGAACGGGCACTCAAGACCCGACGGACATCACGCGCGACTACTTCACGCTCGACCACGCCGAGCGCGACGGCGTCCCGGGCATGACGAGCATCGTCGGCGGGAAGCTCACGACCTACCGGATGATGGCCGAATCCATCACCGACCACGTCTGCGAGAAGCTCGGCGTCGAGGCCGCGTGTGACACCGCGGACGTTCCCCTCCCCGGGAGCGAGCGGCCGGGCGACATCGAGGCCGCGATGGAGCGCTTCGGGCTGCGCTCGCCCGTCGCGCGCCGGAGCGCCCAGCGCCTCGGCTCGCGCACCGAGGACGTCCTCGCGTCGTGCGACCCGAACCCCGTCGTCTGTAGCTGCGAGGGCGTCACGCGCGCCGAAGTGCAGGACGCCATCGACCAGGCGGGAACGGACCTGAACGCCGTGCGCCTGCGGACGCGCGCCTCGATGGGGAACTGTCAGGGCGGGCGGTGTGCGCACCGGATGGCGGCCGAACTCCACCCCGAGCACGACGAGGCGAGCGCGCGCGCGGCGCTCGACGAACTCCGCGCGGAGCGCTGGAAGGGCCAGCGCCACGCGCTCTGGGGCGAACAGCTCTCGCAGGCGATGTTGAACCACGCGCTCCACGGCGCAACGCTCAACGAGGACGGCGACCCCGCGCGGACGAACACGACCGTCGCGTGGGACGCCTTCGACGACGGCGCGGGCGCGGAGGACGAGAACGCGACGGAAGCGACCGACGCGAGCGACACGGAGGGCGCGCATGGCGATTGAGGACGACGTCCTCGTCGTCGGCGGCGGCGTCGCGGGAATGACCGCGGCGCTCGCGGCCGCCGAGGCGGGCGCGTCCGTTCGCCTCGTCACGAAGAGTCAGAGCACGCTCCGGCACGCGAGCGGCCTCGTGGACGTCCTCGGCTACGCGGACGGCGACCTCCTCGCCGACCCGTTCGCGGCGCTCGACGACCTCCCGGCCGACCACCCCTACGCGAAGGTCGGCGTCGAGGCGGTCCGCGACGGCCTCGCGCGCTTCGACGCCGTGACGGGCGAGCGCTATCGCGGCGGGCACACGGACAGGAACGCCCTCCTCCCGACGCACGGCGGGGCGGTGAAGCCGACCGCGCGCTACCCCGCGAGCGCCGCCGCGGGCCTCGCCAGCGACGAGCGCGACGCCCTGCTCGTCGGCTTCGAGACGCTGAGCGACTTCGACGCGCCGCTCGCCGCCGACCACCTGCGCGCCGCCGACGTCCCCTTCGACGTCCGAGGCGCGACGGTCTCCTTCCCGGGCACGCCCCGGGCGGACGCGAAGGTCACGCGCTACGCGCACGCCCTCGACGGGAACGACGACGAGGAGCGCGAACGCCTCGCCGCCCGGGTCGCGCGCGTCCACGACGGCGAACCTCGCGTGGGCTTCCCGGCCGTCCTCGGCGAGGCGCACCCGGGCGACGTGCGCGCGACGCTCGCTGACGCGCTCGACGCGGACGTCTTCGAGGTGCCGATGGGCCCGCCGAGCCTCCCCGGTATCCGACTGGAGGCCGACTACGAGCGCGCGCTGCGCGAGGCGGGGGTGAACGTCGTCCGGCGGCCCGTCGTGGACTACGAGGCGGACGGCGAGCACCTCACCGCGGCGGTCGTCGAACGCAACGGCCAGCACGTCCCGCACCACGCCGAGTCGTTCGTCCTCGCCACCGGCGGCCTCGTCGGCGAGGGCATCGATTCGGACCGCGGGGGCGTCCGCGAACCCGTCTTCGACTGCCACGTCCCCCATCCCGCGGACCGCTACGACTGGTTCGTCGACGAGCGCTTCGGCGAGCAGCCCTACCCGCGCTTCGGCGTCGTCGTGGACGACGACCTGCGACCGCGGGACGCCGAGGGACGCATCGAGTTCGAGAACCTCCGCGCCGCCGGCAGCGTCGTCGGCGGGGCGGACTTCGCCGCGGAGTGCTCCGGAATGGGCGTCAGCCTCGCCACGGGCGACGCCGCCGGGAGCGCCGCAGGAGCTGATACCCAATGAGTGACGCAGAATCCCCGAGCGACGAGTTCGAACCGATAGAGGTCTTCCCCGACGACGAGACGCCCGACCTCCGGCCGGGCGCGGACGACTGCTACAAGTGCTCGACCTGCGACACGAACTGCCCGGTCGCGGAGGTCGACGACGACTTCCCCGGGCCGAAGTTCCAGGGCCCCGAGCAGTGGCGGCTCAAGCGCAAGGAGGACACGTCGGTGGACGACTCCATCTCGAAGTGCTCGAACTGCATGCGCTGTGACTCGGCGTGTCCGAGCGACGTGCCGCTCTCCCAGATGCACAACACGGCGCGCGCCGAGTACGTCGACGAGGAGCTCTCGAAGACGAGTCTCACCTACTGGCGCAACCGGGTTCTCGCCAACTACCGGACCTCCGCGTTCCTCGCCAGCAAGGTGCCCCGCGTGGCGAACGCCGCGATGAACTTCGGGCCGGCGCGGTGGGCGATGGACCGGCTCTTCGGAATCACGAGCGAGCGGGAGTTCCCCGCGTTCGCCACCGAGACCTTCCGCGAGTGGTGGGAGCGCGAGGGCGGCGCGGACGGCTCGCGCGAGCGGGCACGCGCGGCGCGCGAACGCCGCGGAGAGGAAGGCGAGGAAAAGAAGGTCGCGTACTTCCACGGCTGCTACGCGAACTACAACACCCCGGCGGTCGGGAAGGCGATGGTCCGGGTCTTCGAGCACTTCGGCTACGAGCTCGTCGTCCCGAAACAGCGCTGCTCCGGGACGCCGATGTTCGCCAACGGGATGCTCGACGACGCAGAGCGCCACGCGAAGGTGAACGTCTCCTCGATGGGCGACCTCGTCGAGCAGGGGTACGACGCCATCGCGTCGTGTACCTCCTGTTCGATGGCGCTCCGCCAGGAGTACCCCGAACTCTTCGACATCGACGGCATCGAGGACCTCGCAGAGAACACCTGGGAGGCCCTCGAATACCTCCGCGTGCAGGAGGACCTCTCCGGCGAACTCTCCGCGGCGACGGTCGAGGACGAGAACATCGCCGAACTCGCCTATCACGCGCCGTGTCACGCGCGCAACCAGGGCCTCGACGGCCAAGCGCTCGAACTGTTCGCGGACCTCGCAGGCGTCGACGCCGAGGACGTCGGGGACTCCTGTTCGGGCATCTCGGGCACCTACGGCTGGAAGTCCGAGAAGTACGACACCTCGATGAAGATCGGCGACGAGATGTTCGAGCACATGGAAGACGTCGAGGGCGAGGTCGGCATGACGGAGTGTCCGACCTGCGCGATGCAGATGGAGCACGGCACCGGCTACGAGATAAAACACCCCCTGGAGATCGTCGAGTCCGCGCTGGTCTAGTCGAGCGTCGGTCCTCGTTCGCGCCCGTCGCGCTTACGGCGCTCGGCCCCGAGAGAACGCACATGACCGAGGGCACGCACCCCCGCCTCGACGAGCAGGTGGAGGAACTCCCCCTGTTGACCGACACCGCGACGGTGACGCACGTCGAGGCGCTCGACGAGCGGCGACACGACGAGATACGGCGGGCCGTCCACCGCCTGCTGCGCGAGCACGGCGCGGACGTCACGCGCCACATCGGCGAGGAGGGAATCGCGTGGCGTCCGCTCCTCGACGCCACCGCGGACCTCGACCTCCCGGACGTCACGCGGGAGAAACTCCGCACCCTCCGCGGGCGCGACGAGCGCGACTTTCCGTCGCTCGTCGAGGTCGCCTTCGACCCCGAGGAGCCCTTCGACTTCGCGCCCGGCCAGTTCGTCACCATCCGCTTTCGCGGGACGCCCCGACCCTACTCCATCGCGTCGTCGCCGAACGCGGAGGAGATGTCGCTCTGCGTCAGACGCGTCCCCGGCGGGCGACTCTCCGAGACGCTCTGCGCGGAACTCAAACCCGGCGACCACCTCCCCGAGCTCCGCGGCCCGAACGGCGAATTCACCCTCCAGGACCCCTGCGCGAAAGACATGGCGTTTCTCGCCACGGGGACGGGAATCGCGCCGCTGCGCTCGATGGTGAACTACGTCTTCGAGGAGGGGCGGGACACCTACGAGGGCGAGCCCCGCGACATCTGGGTCTTTCTCGGGGCGTCGTGGGAGGACGACCTCGCGTTCCGCGAGGAGTTCCGCGCGCTCGACGCCGCGCACGACCACTTCCACTTCGTGCCGTGTCTCACCCGCGAGCGCTACCTCACGGGGTGGACGGGCGAGACGGACTACGTCCAGCAGACGCTCCTCAAGTACGTCGCGGACGGCGTCGCCGTGCCGAAACTCGACGCGGACCTCCGCGAGTACCTCGAGGCCGACCCGGAGACGGACATCGAGGCCCGCATCGACCCCGGCGAACTAGAGGTGTACGCCTGCGGGGTGTCCGCGATGGTCCAGACACTTGAGGACGTGTGCGCGGCCGTCGGCGTCGAGGGTGGCGACATCCGCGGCGAGGGCTACGGGTAGCGCGGCACCGGGTCGTCACGGGGCGTCGGCGTCGCGGGCCGCCTCCTCGATCAGGTCGGCGGCCGTCTCGCGGAGTTCGCCCGTCAAGTGGAGGCCGTGTGCGTCGAGCCGGGAGACGAGTTCCTTCGCGGCGTCCGGGTCGAGCCCCTCGTCGACGGCGCGGACGACGACGCCGATCGTCCCCGTGACCGTCGCGCCCAAGCCGCGACACGTCGTCCGAACGCGCCGGTCGTCGGAGACGACGCCGACCGCTCGGTCGTCGGCGGTGTACGCGAGCACGGCGGCGACGATGTGGACGTCTCCGTGCGCGGTGTCGTCGCCGAGCACTGACAGCGCCTGCGGGACGCACTCGCCGACTCCCTCGGGAGCCGTTGGAACGTCGTGGCGGTCGTAGAACCGGTCGCAGTTCGTCTCCGCGGGTTCCGTCGTCACCTCCTCGCGGACGGCCGACGGGACGACGAGTCGGCCATCGAGGTCCGTGAGCCGCTCCAATTCGCCGATCGTCCCGAGGGAGATGAGCGTCGTCGCGTCGAGGTAGACGTCGCTCACAGCTCGCGGGCCGCGTCCGCGTCCGCCTCGACGTCCTCGGGGGAGAGCTGCGTCGTGAGGTTGTGCTCGCGCGCGATCTCGGACCACTCGGCGAGGCTGACGCCGGCGAGGCGGGCGGCCTCGTGCACGGAGACGTCGCCGGACTGGTAGCGCTCGATCGCGTTCCGACGTCGGAGCGTCGTGAGTCCCTCTTCGAGCGCCCGCCGGATGACGGTACTCTTGTCCTCGCCGAGCAACTCGACGACCGACTCGAGCTCCGACTCGTCGTCGTCGGGGATCCGCGCGCTTATCGACGGCATGTATACAGTGTAGTACATCGTGGCACATAACCGTTGTTCCGCCCGTCGCCGCGACGACGTGCTCGCGCCGCGCGCGGTGACGACACACGTAAGGGCCGGTGGTGACTACGCTCCTGACAATGAGTGACAGCGCGCGCGACGGCGAGGGGTCGGTGCGGCTCGTCGGGACCGCGCACGTCTCCGCGGAGAGCGTCGCGGAGGTCGAACGCGTCATCGAGGAGGAGGAGCCGGACGCGGTGGCGGTCGAGCTCGACGAGGGGCGCTACCGGCAGATGAAGGGCGGGACGCCGGACGAAATCGCGCCGGCCGACCTCCTGCAGGGGAGCGTCGCCCTCCAGTTCCTCGCGTACTGGCTGCTCTCCTACGTCCAACAGCGGATGGGCGAGCGCTTCGACATCGACCCCGGCGCGGACATGCTCGCGGCCGTCGAGAAGGCGGAGGCGGTCGGCTCCGAGGTCGCGCTCGTCGACCGCGACATCCAGGTGACCATCCAGCGCTTCTGGGCGCGGATGGGGTTCGTCGAGAAGTGCCGTCTCGTCGGCCAGTTGCTCCTCGCCGTGCTCGGCGTCGGCGGCGGCGAGGAAGAGGAGATCGAGATGGACGACCTCACCGACACGGACGTCATCTCCGCGATGATGGCGGAGTTCCGCCAGTTCAGCCCGGAGGGCGCGCGAGCGCTCATCGACGAGCGCGACGCCTACCTCGCGCACAACATCCACGACCTCCGCTCGCAGGGCAAACGCGTCGTCGCGGTCGTCGGCGCGGGCCACAAGGAGGGAATCGAGCGCTACCTCGAACACCCCGAAGAGCTCCCGCCCATGGAGTCACTGACGGGCCGCGTCGAGAAGCGCTTCTCGCTGTTCAAGCTCTTCGGGAGCGTCCTCACGCTCGGCTTCCTCGCCTTCTTCGGGCTCGTCCTGATGGCGGGCGTGAGCAACGGGACGCTCCTGCGGCTCTTCGTCGCGTGGTTCCTCTTCAACGGCGTCGTCGCCGCGGGGCTCGCGCTCCTCGGCGGCGCGCACTGGACGTCCGCGGGCGTCGGCGGTGCGGTCGCGTGGCTGACGAGCGTCAACCCCCTCCTCGCGCCCGGCTGGTTCGCCGGCTACGTCGAACTGCGCTACACGCCCGTCCGCATCAGCGACATCGGGCAGCTGAACGACATCCTGAGCGACGAGACGCTCCCCATCCGCGAGGTGTTCTCCCGGATGACGGACGTCCCGCTCTTCCGGCTCATCGCCGTCGTCGCGCTCACGAACCTCGGGAGCATGATCGCCAGCTTCCTCTTCATCCCGCTCGTCCTCCCGCTCGTCGGCGGCGACCTCGGGAGCGCGAGCGAGGTCGTCGCCGTCCTCGTGCAGGGCGCGCAGAACAGCCTCGACCTCCTCCGGGGGCTGGTGGCGTGACCCGCCTCTCCTTCGGCGCGCGCGAGCTCCGCGACCTCCTCGTCGCGTGGCTCGCCCTCGGCGTCGCGTTCGCGTTCTTCTACGAGCGCATCACGATAACCACCCTCGGGCCCGTCCTCACCTCCGGGGCGTTCCTCGCCGCGCTCGCCGTCAGCCTCCTCACCGCGGGCGTCGGCTTCCTCCTGCACGAGCTCGCGCACAAGGTCGTCGCGGTCCGCTACGGGCAGGTCGCGGCGTTCCGCGCGGACTACGGCCTGCTCGCGCTCGCCGTCCTCGGCGGCCTCGCGGGCTTCCTCTTCGCCGCGCCGGGCGCCGTCGTCCACCGCGGCCGCCTCACCGAGCGCCAGTCGGGGCTGATCGCGCTCGCCGGCCCCGTGACGAACCTCGCGCTCGCCGCGCTCTTCGCGCCGTTCGCGTTCCTCGGGAGCGCGCTCGCGTGGCGCGGCGTGACCATTAACCTCCTGCTCGCCGGGTTCAACATGCTCCCCGTCGGGCCGCTCGACGGCAACACGGTCCGCTCGTGGAGCCTGGTCGTCTACGTCGCCGTCGCCGTCCCGAGCATCGCCCTCGCCGCGTACGCGTTGTACGTCTGAGCATACACCGCTATCCTTTTCGCCCCCGATTGCGCACGACCGTGTATGAGTGAGGACGCGGACACCGAAAGCGACGAGGGGATGACGTACGCCGAGGCGGGCGTCGACATCGACGCGAGCGAGGCCGCGACCGCCGCGCTCGTCGACGCCGTCGCGGACGTCGGCAACACGACGGACTACGCGGGTCTCGTCCCGGTCGGCGACCAGTACCTCGCGCTCGCCACGGACGGCGTCGGGACGAAACTGCTCGTCGCCGAGGCCGTCGGGGACTACTCGACGGTCGGCATCGACTGTATCGCCATGAACGTCAACGACCTCGTCGCGGCCGGCGTCGCGCCCGACGCGTTCGTGGACTACCTCGCCGTCGACGAACCGAGCGAGGCACTCACCTCGCAGGTCGGCGAGGGCCTCGCCGCGGGCGCCGAGGAGGCCGGGATGGCGCTCGTCGGCGGCGAGACGGCCGTGATGCCCGAGGTCGTGAACGGCTTCGACCTCGCGGGGACCGTCGCCGGCCTCGCCACCGAGGACGACCTCTTCCCCGGCGAGGCCGAGGCGGGCGACGCGCTCGTCGGCTTCGCCTCCACGGGCATCCACTCGAACGGCCTCACGCTCGCGCGCAAGGCCGCCACGGACGGCGACGGCGAGTACGGCGACGACTACCCCTACGAGGGGTACGAGACGGTCGGCGAGGCCCTCCTCGAACCGACGCGCCTCTACACCTACCTCCTCCCGCACCTCCGCGAGCGCGACGTCCACGCGGCCGCCCACGTCACCGGCGGCGGCTGGACGAACCTCTCCCGGATGGGCGAGCACGAGTACGACGTCACCGACCCTCTCCCCGCACAGGACGTCTTCGCGTTCGTCCAGGAGCGCGGGAGCGTGAGCGACGAGGAGATGCACCGGACGTTCAACATGGGCACGGGGTTCGTCGTCGCGCTCCCCGAGGCCGAAGCCGAGAAGCTCGTCGTCGAGACCGACGGCGAACGCATCGGCACCGTCCGCGAGGGCGACTCCGTCGAGGTTCGCGGCCTCTCGCTCTAGGGGCGCGGCCCCTCCCGCCATCGTCACCGGGAGTGAAGCGCGCCCGAACCGGCGCGCTCGCCGCCCGTCCGCGGCGTTCGCCGCGCCGTCGTTCACTTTCACCGTGCTGTACCCGCGGGGTTTTATAGCCACACGTCCAAAGTCGCGGATACCGAAATGACGTCCTTCCAGTCGACACTCGCCGATGGGGACGACGACGGCATCGCGGAGGAGCTCGCCGCGGGCCAGCGCGAAATCTCCATCGCCGAGTTCTTCGAGAAGAACAAACACATGCTGGGCTTCGACTCCGGGGCCCGCGGGCTCGTCACGGCCGTCAAGGAGGCCGTCGACAACGCCCTCGACGCCGCGGAGGAGGCCGGCATCCTCCCCGACATCTACGTCGAGATTCAGGAGTCGGGGGACTACTACACGCTCGTCGTGGAGGACAACGGTCCCGGCATCACGAAAGAGCAGATTCCGAAGGTCTTCGGGAAGCTCCTCTACGGCTCGCGCTTCCACGCCCGCGAGCAGTCGCTGACACCCGACCAGGAACTCCTCGTGCGACGTGACGGGGTCGTCGAGACCGTCCCGATCGGCGTCCTCTGTGACGCCTATCTCCCGGTCGACGGTGCGGCGACCGCGCCGCTCTCGGCGGACATCGAGGTTCCCTCGTTCAACAGGGAGACGCACGAGATGACGTGGCAGCCGGTGACGCACGCCATCCGTCACGAGACGGACGAGCGGACGTACGAGATCACGACCGAGAAGGGACGCACCGTCGAAGTGACGGGTAACCACAGCCTCTTCTCCGTGACGAAAGACGGGGAGACGAAGCAGGTGAAAGCGGGCGAACTCGAACCCGGTGACGCCGTTCTCACACCGCGCTCGCTCCCGACGACCGACTCGTCGGTCGAGTCGGTCAACCTCCTCGAACACCTCACGCGCGAGCAGCTCGATGATCGACGGCTGTACGTCTACGGGTTCGATCGAGAGACGCTCGAAGAACTGCGAAATGGGGAGACGATCCGAAAGAAGCCGAACGCGGACAGCGACCGGAAGCGGTACTACTACCGGTACGACGGCGTCGACGTCCTCAAAGACAGCCTCGAATCGAACTATCTGGAGAAGGGGTACCTCCCGGCGTCGACCGTGCTCGAACTCGGGTGGGAGGAGAAGGCCGCCGACTGCGAACTCAAGACGTATCAGGTCGGTGGCGACGAGACCACCATCCCGGTCACGGTCCCGCTCACGGGCGAGTTCGCCCGGCTCCTCGGCTACTACGTCGCCGAGGGCCACGTCGGTCCGCGACAGGTCGGGTTCACCTTCGGGTCGCACGAGAGCGAGCTGATCGAGGCCACCGAGGCGACCGTCGCCGGTGTCGGCGGTGGCACGACGACCGTCCAACGCGAACGCAACTCGACGCGCGTGAAGGCCTTCGGATCGCCGCTCGCGATGTTCCTCGGGAACGTCTGTGGGAAGGGTGCGGAGAACAAGCGCGTCCCGTCGTTCCTCTTCGACGCGTCCGACGACGTCCAGCAGGAGTTCCTCACCGCAGTCTATCAGGGAGACGGCTCCGACTCGCATCCCGGAAACGAACTCTCTCACACGACAGTCAGTAAACCGCTCGCGCGCGGCGTCTCCGTCCTGTGGAACATGCAGGGCGTCCTCGCGAGCACCGAGACGGTCGAGAACACGAGCGGATACGCAGACGACGGTTCGACGACGTATCGGACGAAGGTGTACGGGGAGGACCTGAATGTTCTCGACGCGTTCGGCGAGCGGAAGCCGACGGGCGAACAGGGGTACAAACGCGTCCCGACATCGCTCCTCGATGACGTCCGCGTCGACGACGTGGACGCACACACCGTCCCGGACACGATTCCCGGCCTCCTCCGTGCTGCGGGTGTCGGCTCCGATCTCGAACACGCCGAGATGTATCAATCCCTCATCGAGGCGGCGCTCGACGGCGACGACGTCGAGAAGCCACGATACACGCACAACCTCGTCGAGATGGGGCTCCTCGATGCGGCGCACGAACCGACGGAGACCCTCGAAGACCTCTACTCGACCGTCCGGAACCTCCAGGGGATCACGGAGACGGACATGTGCCTCCTCCCCGTGAAGTCGGTCGAGGAGACCGACGCTCCGGAGTACGTCTACGACATCTCCGTCCCCGGTGCGACGGGCGAAGACGAGAACTTCGTCGTCGCGAACGACGGCGCGCTCTCCGTGAAGAACAGTCGTGGCCAACAGGGAATCGGCATCTCCGCAGCGGTCCTCTACAGCCAGCTTACCTCCGGGACGCCCGCGAAGATCACCTCGCGCACGCAGGGCTCCGCGGAGGCGAACTACTACGAGCTCGTCATCGACACCGACACGAACGAACCCGTCATCAGCGAGGAGGAGACGACGTCGTGGGACCGCCCGCACGGCACGCGCATCGAGTTGGAGATGGAGGCGAACATGCGCGCGCGCGGCCAACTCCACGACTACGCCGAGCACACCGCGGTCGTGAATCCCCACGCGCGTCTCGAACTCCGCGAACCCGAGGGGCGCTTCAAGTTCGAGCGCGCGGAGGACGCGAGTCTCCCCGCCGAGACGGAGGAGATTCGCCCGCATCCCCACGGCGTCGAGCTCGGCGCGCTCATCAAGATGCTCGGCGAGACGGACTCCCGAACGGTGCGCGGGTTCCTCCGCGAGGAGTTCACGCGCGTCGGCGCGAAGACCGCCGACTCGATCTGCGACGCCTTCCGCGACAGACACTACGGGCGCGAGCTCGCGTGGACGCTCGACGCCGCGGACGACCTCGAGGCGCGAGTCGCGGACGCCGTCTCGAACAAGCCGGCCGCCGACACGGAGGCGTTCGCGGCCGCCGTCGCCGACGCGCTCGCGGAGCGCGGCGCGCTCTCCTACACGGACCTCGAAGCGCTCGTCGCGGACGTCGCCGCGGACGTCGAGGCCGGCTCGTCGTTCGGCGCGACGGTGCAGGGCCACGTCGTCGACGCGCTCTGGGAGAGCCTGACGAGCGGCCGCGAAGACGACGTCTATCGGCACGTCGACGCGGCGACGACGACGCAGAAGGACGACGCGACGGTCGCGGCGCTCGCCGAGCGCATCGCCGCGAAGTTCGGCGACGACACGCCGCGCGACCGGGTGACGCGCGACGACCTCCGCGACTTCGTCGAGCGCGCCGCCGACACCACGGAGGACGTCGACGACGCCACGGTCGGCGAGACGGCGCGCGAGAACGTCACGGACGAACTCTGGGCGGCGGCGCACACCGTCACCGACGACCTCCCCGCGGCTGCCGAGATCGCCGGCGACCGGAACCTCGCGCGCGACCTCCTGGCGGCGATGAGCACCGTCGACGTGATGGCGCCCCCGACGTCCTGTCTCGCGCCCATCGAGGCCGACCTCGTCGAGGCCGGTCTCCGAAAGGAGTTCGACGCGGACTTCTACGCCGCCGCGACGCGCGACGCCGAGGTCCACGGCGGCGACCCGTTCGTCGTCGAGGCCGGCATCGCCTACGGCGGCGACCTCACGTCGGAGGGACCGGTCGACGTGATGCGCTTCGCCAACCGCGTCCCGCTCGTCTACCAGCGCGGGGCGTGCGCGACGACGAAGGTCCTCAAGGACATCGGCTGGCGCAACTACGGCCTCGACCAACCGGGCGGGAGCGGCCTCCCGAGCGGCCCCTGCGTCATCATGGTCCACGTCGCCTCGACGAACGTCCCGTTCACGAGCGAGTCGAAGGACGCCGTCGCCTCCGTCCCCGAAATCGAGGACGAGATAGAACTCGCGGTCCGCGAGGCCGCCCGCGAGCTGAAGAGCTTCCTCAACGAGCGCCGCTCGCGCCAGAAGCGCCGCGAGAAGCAGAACGTCATCATGGACGTCCTGCCGACGATGGCCGAGAAGGTCTCCGAGATGACGGGCCGCGAGCCCGTCGGCGTCGAGGACTCCCTCGCGCGCATCATGAACAACGTCCTCGTCGAGCGCGAGCGCGAGGACGACACCGTCCGCCTCACGGTGGAGAACAACAGCGACGCGAACGCCGAACTCGACCTCACGGACATCGTCTCCGCCGAGCCGAGCGACGTCTCCGCGGGCACCGTCGTCGAGATGGACGGCGAGTGGTTCGTGAAGTGGTCCCCGACCGTCCCGAGCGGCGACGACGCGACGCTCGAATACGCCGTCGACGCGGACGCCGACTGCGACCTCTCCGTGAGCGGCGTCGCCGACGAAAAGCTGACCGTCTCACAATGAGCTCCGACACGACAGACGACGCGGCGCGCGAGCGCCTCATCGACATGGCCGCACAGTTCTACGACCAGTTCGCGGCGGGCGAGATTCCGAACATGCAGCTACCGACGCGCTCGAAGTCGAACATCGTGTTCGACGAGGACGCCGACGTCTGGGTGTACGGCGACCGCACCTCGACGCGCTCCGCGAACTCCGCCTCGGGCGCGCGCAAGCTCCTGAAGGCCATCTACACCATCGACTTCCTCGCCCAGCAACTGGAGGAGGACCGCTCCTCGACGCTGCGTGAACTCTACTACCTCTCCGAGTCCTGGGACGAGGAGGCCGCGCAGTTCAACGGCCAATCCGAGTCCGACAAGCTCGTCGAGGACCTCGAAATCGTCTCCGGGGTCAAACGCGAGGACTTCCACATGCGTCCCGAGGAGAGTGGTGCGAAGGTGATGGGCCCCCTGCGCATCCGCGAGCAGACGAACCGCGGCGACCGCGAGATTCACTGCCAGGACGACGTCGGGCAGGGCGGCTACCAGATTCCGAACAACCCCGACACCATCGAGTTCCTCGACCACGACGTGGACTTCGTCCTCTGCGTGGAGACCGGCGGGATGCGCGACCGACTCGTCGAGAACGGCTTCGACGACGACTACAACGCGCTCGTCGTCCACCTCGGCGGCCAGCCGGCGCGCGCGACGCGCCGACTCACCAAGCGCCTCCACGACGAACTCGACCTCCCGGTCACGGTCTTCACCGACGGTGACCCGTGGTCGTATCGCATCTTCGGCTCCGTCTCCTACGGCTCTATCAAGTCCGCACACCTCTCCGAGTACCTCGCCACGCCCGAGGCGCAGTTCATCGGCATCCGCCCCGCGGACATCGTCGAGTACGACCTCCCGACCGACCCGCTCAGCGACTCCGACGTCAACGCCCTGGAGAGCGAACTGGAGGACCCGCGTTTCCAGTCGGAGTTCTGGACGGAGCAGATCGAACTCCAACTCGACATCGGGAAGAAGGCCGAACAGCAGGCGCTCGCCTCCCGGGGGCTGGACTTCGTGACCGACACGTACCTCCCCGAGCGCTTAGGCGAGATGGGCGTCCTGTAAGCGTCACTCCGTATCGCGCGGTCGGTCGAGCACGACGGGGACGCCGCGCGACGCGACGTCCGCCGCGAACGCCTCGTCGTCCGACGCGAGGTCGTCGAACGTGTTGTAGTGGATCGGCAGCACGAGGTCGGGTTGCAGGGACGCCGCGAGCGCCGCGGCGTCGTGTCGATCCATCGTGAACGACCGCGAGATCGAGGGCAGGAAGACGTCGACGTCGAGCGCATCGTGCTCCGGGACGACGTCGGAGTCCCCCGGCCAGAAGTACGCCCGGTCGCCGACGGCAAAGCGATAGCCGCAGCCGAACTCGTAGGGGTGTCCGGAGCGCCCGCTTCCCGCCGTGTTGTACGCCGGGACGACATCGACGCCGACGCCGTCGACGTCGAGGTGGTCGCCGTACGCGACGCGTTCGACGTCGTAGTCCAGCGCCTCGGGTTCGACGACGTCGCGGCTCGTACGCTCCGCCGAGACCGCCTCGTAGACGACGACAGTCGCGTCCGGGGCGGCCACGCGCTCGACGCCATCGTCGTCGTAGTGGTGATCGTGCGTGACGAGGACGACGTCGCCGTCCCGCGCGTCGTAGTCGCGGGCGTCCGGGTGGGGGCGGTCACCGTATCGCTCGTTCCACGTGCCGTCGAGCGTCCCGTACCGTCCGGGGTCCGTGTAGACGACGGTGCCGTCCGGCCCCTCGACGCGCGCCGTCGCGTAGCCGAGCCACTCCATCGCGTGCGAACCGAAGTCGACGGTCATGCCCGAGTGTTCGGCAGCGCTCCTCTAAAACCGTCGCCCGTCGAAGACGTCGACTGCGTCCGCGATTCCGTTGACGACGTGGTCGGCGCGCGCTCCGTCTCCGCCCGCGTCGAGGCCCGTCTCGACGAGCACGGTCGTCATTCCGGCGCGCTCGCCGAGCGCAACGTCCGTGGCGGGGTTGTCGCCGACGACGACGCAGTCCGCCGCGGGGACGCCGAGGCGCTCGCGCAGGAGGTCGGCGGTCTCGTCTGAGGGCTTACCGAGGACGGCGTCGGGGTCGCGTTCGACGACGCCCGCGACGGCGTGGACGAGCGCGCCCGACCCCGGGATGGGGCCGTCGGCGGTCGGGATCGTCCGGTCCGGGTCGGTGCCGACGAAGCCGACGCCGTCGCGGAGCGCGCGCAATGCCGCGTGGAGGTCGTCGTAGTCGAAGTCGGGGTCGTAGCCGACGACGACGCACTCTGCGGCCTCGGGTTCGGTGACGAGGTCGCAGTCGGCGTCGCGGAGTTGTGCGACGATGTCGTCGCCCGCGATGGGGAAGACGGCGTCGTCCGCGTGGTGTGCGCGGAGATAGTGTATCGTCGCCGTACACGCCGTGAGCACCTCGTCCGGCGACGCCTCGATGCCGAAATCGCGGAGGCGCGCGGCGTAGGCCTCGGGGGGAATCGTCGGGTTGTTCGTGAGAAAGCAGACCGCCTCGACGCGCTCGCGGATCGCGGCCATCGCGTCGCGCGCGCCGGGGAGGAGCGCGTCGCCGTGGAGGAGCGTGCCGTCGAGGTCGATTGCGGCCGCGCGCGGAGCCATACGCGGGGTTCGGGATGCGGGCGTTTAGCTCTGCTTCTCGGCGAGGCGCTCGACGCGCGCCAGCGTATCCGCGTCCGCGGGGTCCTTGTCGTCGCGGACGGCGAGGAAGCGCGGGAAGCGCAACGCGTACCCCGAGGAGTACGTCGGGGAGCGCTGTATCTCCTCGTAGCCGACCTCCAGGACGACCGCGGGCTCGATGTCGACCGTCTGACCGTCCTCGTCGCGGACGTGGGGGGCGAGGCGGTCGTCGAGGTCCGCGAGTTCCTCGTCGTCGAGGCCGGTGGCGACCTTGCCGATGGTCGCGTAGCCGTCCCCCGTGCGCGCCGAGAGGAGGAAGGTACCGAGCGTCTCCGCGCGCCGGCCCTCGCCCCACTCCGCACCCGTCACGACGAGGTCGAGCGTCTCGACGTCGGGCTTGCGCTTCAGCCACTGTTTGCCGCGCTTCCCGGGCGTGTACGCCGACTCGGGGTCCTTGAGCATCACGCCCTCGTGGCCGGCGGCGAGCGCGCGCGCCTCGAAGGCCTCGATCTCCTCGGGGTCGTCGGAGACGATGAGTTCGGAGACGGCGTCGGTGTCGTCGAGGAGGTCGGCGAGCGTCTCGTGGCGGGCGAGCAGGGGGTCGTCGAGGAGGTCGTCGCCCGCGGCGTGGAGGCAGTCGAACGCGCGGAGTTCGACGCGGACCTCCTCGCGCATCCGCTCGACGTCGTGTTTCCGGCGGAAACGCCGGAGGACCTCCTGGAAGGGGAGCGGCGCGCCCGCCTCGTCCACGGCGACGACTTCGCCGTCGAGGATAGCCGCGGTGTCGAGGTGCGCGTCGGCGAACTCGACGACCTCCGGGAGCGCGGCCGTGACGTCCTCCATGTTCCGGCTGAAGACGCGCGTCTCGCCCGCGGGGTCGTGGTGCAACTGGACGCGCGCGCCGTCGAACTTGACCTCGACCGCGGCCGCCCTCCACGAGTCGAGGGCGTCCGCGACGCTCCCGGCCTGCGCGAGCATCGCCTTCACCGGCCGGCCGATTTCGAGGTGGATGTCGGCGAGGCCGTCGACGCCGCGCTCGCGCGCCGTCGCCGCGACGAGGCCGTAGTCGTTCGACACCTGGAGGGCGCGCGCGACCGCCTCGATGGGGACGTCGAAGGCCTCGGCGACGGCGTCGCGGACCGCCCCCTCGCCGACGCCGATACGCATCTCGCCGAGGACGAGGCGGGCGAGGTAGCGCGCCTCGGCGTCGGTCTCACAGCGGGTGAGGAGGCCGAACAGCGTGGCGACCTTCTCGTCCTCGCTCCCCGACCCCGCGGCGGCCGCGAGCCCGGCGAGCTCGTCGTAGACCTCGCGGACGGAGAGCGCGTCGTCGTCGCCGTCGGTGAACGCGCCGAGGCCGCGCTGGCCGCCGACGTCGTAGCTCGCCGCGACGCCGCCGATGTCGCCCGTCTCCGCGAGTCGGTCCTCGACGTCGTCGGCGTCGACGTTCGGCCCCGCGGCGCGCGCGACCGCCTCGCGGCAGAGACGCGGGCCGACGTCGAGTTTCCGCTCGCTGTACGCGGGGAACACCCGCCCCTGCACGAAGCGCGCGAGGACCGGGAGGTCGTCGCCCGCGTCGGCGAACAGGTCGGCGACGAGCGCGACCGTTTCGAGGTCGGCGGGTTCGGCCTCGATCTCCGTCGCGCGGGCGGCGAACTCGGCGAACTGCATACCTCGACCGTAACCGAACTGCGCACTTAACGGACGCGGACCGACGGACCGCCCACCGACCGTCCGGCGGAGTGGCCAGCGCGTCGGAGTCGGCTGGCGCGACGGCACGCCGGCGCGGAACCGCGGCGCTTTCGGGCCCGCGGCGCGAACACCGGGGTATGAGCGACGACGAGACGAGCGACCTCGAAACGGCGGTATCGGACTTCCTCGACGGCGCGGACGCCGTCTACGAGGACTACGACCGCGGGTACACGGACGCGGACGCCGCGCTCCACGTGCTGGAGAGCCACCTGACGGACCTCCGCGAGGCCTACGACGAGGAGGCGGCGTAGGGACGGGCGGTCGGCGCGGTGCCACGCCATTCAAGTCCCGACCGCACGAAGGCACGGCCATGGCCGAATCGGAACTCGCGCGCGACGTGCAATCGGTGCTTGCGGTGGACCCGGACGCGTTCGACGAGCGGGTTCGCGAGGACGCGGCGGTTATCAAAGAGGAGATCGAGGCGGGAACGTTCGACAACCCACAGGCCATCGTCGGCCTCGAATACGAGTTCTACGGCGTCGCCGACGACGGCTCGCTCGCGCGCATCCCGCGGCGCGTGCTGGAGTTCGTCGGCTTCGAGAAGGAACTCGGGCTCCACAACGCCGAGATGACGGCGAGCCCCCAGCCGCTGAACGAGTACGGGCTCGCCGCCCAGGAGTCGGAGGTACGCGCGCGCCTGGAGGCCGCGGCGGAACCGATGGACGCCGAGGGCCTCCACCTCGTGAGCGACGCGATGTGGACGATTCCGCCGGAGGGCGAGACGGCGCGCGAATACCTCACGGACAGCATCGACGACGACGGCGTCGAAATCGCCACGAACATGAGCGCCTCGACGCGCTACCACGCGATGGCAAACACGGACCATCCGGCGTCGATGGGCCTCGACGCGCCACACGTCACCCTCGACGCGGACACGGTGATGCCCGAGGCGCTCATCACCTCCATCCAGCCCCACTATCAGGTGCCACAGGCCGTCGACCTCCCGACGTACTTCCGGTACGCCGTGCGCCTCGCCGGCCCGCTCGTCGCGCTCGGCGTGAACTCCCCGTTCTACCCGCCCGACCTCTACGACGACGATGCGACCCCCGAGGAAATCCTCGAAGACGGCCACGACGAGGGCCGCATCGACGTCTTCGAGGACGTCCTGAACGTCCCCGGGAAGAGCGAGAAGGTGCGCTTCCCCCGCGACCTGGAGAGCGTGCAGGACGCCGTCGACGCCGTCGTCGAGGACGCGTCCATCGTCCCGATGCCCGTGGAGACGGGCGGGCGCTTCGACGACGAGTTCGCCCACTTCCGGATGAAACACGGCACCTACTGGCGCTGGGTGCGCCCGGTCTTCGGCGGGAGCTCGCGGGAGTCCGCGAACGCCCGCATCGAGTTCCGCCCCCTCCCCGGCCAGCCCACGGTGCGGGACACGATGGCCTTCCAGGCGCTCCTCGCTGGCGCCCTGGAGGCGATGGTGGCGCGCGACCACCCGCTCTACGACCTCCCGTGGGAGACGGCGCGCGAGAACTTCTACGCCGCCGTCCGCGACGGGAGCGACGCCGAAATCACGTATCTCGGCCCGGAGGGCGAGACGACGGACGCGACCGAGATGTACGCGGACCTCTTCGAGCAGGCCGAAGCCGGCCTCCGCGCGCGCGGCCTCGACGAGGAGGAGGCCGCGAAGTACCTCTGGCCGCTGCGCCAGCGCGCCCGCCACGGCGTCACGCCCGCCGACTGGAAGCGCGAGCGCGTCCGCGAGAACCTCGACGACGGCGCGTCCTTCGAGAACGCCGTCTACGATATGCAGTACGACTACCTCTCCTACCAGCGCGACACGCTCATCACGGGGAGCTTCGCGGACTGGACGGGCCGCGGCGGCGGCGTCGAGGCCGAGACCCACCGGAGCAACCGCCGCGGGTAGTTAGAGCGCCCCGCGGACGCGTTCGACGACGTCCTCGGCGTCCGCCGCGTCAAGGCTGCCCCGGTCCAGCGCGAGGTGGACGTCGTCGCCCCGGTCGCGGGGGAGGAGGTGGACGTGCGGGTGTGTGACCTCGCCGACGAGCTCCGGCGTCGTGTAGAAGACGCTGACGCCGTCGGCGTCGAGTGCGACGCGGAGCGCCGACCCGACGCGCTGGACGGCACCGAAGACCGCCGTCGCCTCCCCCGGGTCGTCGAGCACGTCGCGCTCGTGCGTCTTCGGGACGACGAGCGCGTGCCCCCGGACCGCCGGGTTCGCGTCGAGGAACGCGACGACGTCGTCCGTCTCGTGGAGGCGCGGCGCGTCGGCGTCGCCCGCGGCGATGTCGCAAAAGTGGCAGGCCATACACGAGGGACGGACGCGTCCGGTAGAAAGCTTGCCGCCGCGAGGAGAGAGTAGCGCAGAACGGAACGGGACAGAGCAGAACGAAGCGGGACGGAACGGAACCGGACGAGACGGAACGCCGTCGGTGCGCGGTGCCGTCGGTGTGGGAGGACGCGGCGCTGTGCGATGGTGCGACACGACGCCGTGCAGCGCGGTACCGCACGCGTCACTGTGCGAAACGACGTCCCGACCGCGCGCAGACGCCCTCGGCGCGCGGCCTTTTCAGTGGCGGTTTTCGCGGTGACGGGTCGCCGGAGGCGACCCGAACCGGGAAAAAGTCCCCTAGAGGAGTTCGTCGACGTCCTGGTGGCCGACGATTTCGACTTCGTTCTCGGTGATCTTCGTGAGGTGGATGCCGTTGCCGGAGGCGGTGTCGCGTTCGCTCGCGGCCTGGATGGCCTTCGCGCCGATCTGCTCGGCCTCGTCCATCGTGAGGTCGTCCGTGTAGTGGTTCTCGAGGGTCCCGAGCGCGTAGGGCATCCCGGAGCCCTGCGCGGTGTACTTATCAGAGAGCGAGGAGCCGCTCGGGTCGAGGCTGTAGACGTGCGCGCCGTCCTCGTCGACGCCGCCGAGGATCGGGACGACCATGAAGAAGGGCCCGCCGCGCAGGAGGTTCGAGGCCATCGTGGCGAGGGCGTTGATGGACATCCGCTCGCCCCGGCGGGCCTCGTAGAGGTTCGACTCGGCCTTCAGCGTGCGGATGAAGGACTGCGCGCCGCCGACGCTTCCGGAGATGGAGAGCGCGGCGTTCTCCTGAATCTGCTCGACCTTCTGGACGTTCTTGTTGGAGACGACGCGGCCGCCGAGGCTCGCGCGCATATCGGAGGCCATGAGGACGCCCTCGGTGGTCGTGATGCCGACGATGGTGGTGCCGGTCTTGTTGATGTTGTCCGTGTCCTGCTTGCTCGCGTTGCTCTGGGGCATCTGGCCGACTTCCGGCTCGTAGGGGTTGCCGGGGCCGTCGGGGAGTCGCTCTGCGTTGCGCGAGAACTCGGAGGACTGACTCGGGTTATACATTGACAGCGAGTAGTCGCGGGCGACGTATAAAAGCCACCCTTCCGGCCGTTACGGACGGCTCATCGGGCGCTCTCGTACGCAGCCTCGGAGCGCTCGATGAGTCGGTGGAGCGGGAGGGTGACGCCGAGGCGGCTGGCGAGCGTCGCGACGGGCAGGAGCACGAGCGCGAACGCGAGCGTGATCTGGTACTGAACCGCGGTGACGAGGCGGGCGAACGGTGTGGCCATCTGCGTGGCCGTCTCTCATTCGGTGGTGGTATAAGTAGTTTGCCGCCGCGGCGACGGTTACACCCCCGCGCCCTCGGGTGGTTTCTCGCGATGGCGTGGATGGACGATGCGCGTCGACGGGACGTCGCGTTCGCCGTCACGCAGGCCGCGCCTACGCCGTCGATTCGCGTACGTTATACGGACTATTCACGTCACGTCCGCGCGCCGACGGTGGCGGCCGCCAACCACAAGACACGACTACCCGGGGAGTCTCCCACGCGTATGAGCAACTACGTCGTGGCGATGGAAGCCGCGTGGCTGGTTCGTGACGTCGAAGAGTCGGACGACGCCATCGGTGTCGCCGTGAGCGAGGCGGGACGACGGCTGAACGACCAGGACCTCGACTACGTCGAGGTGGAGGCGGGCGTGACGTCCTGTCCGGCCTGCGGGGAGCCGCTCGACGCCGCGTTCCTCGCGGCCGAGACGGCGCTCGTCGGCCTCGTCCTCGAACTGACCGTCTTCAACGCGGACGGCGAGGAGCACGCCTCGCGGATCGCCAAGAGCGAGGTCGGTGGCGCGCTCCGCGACGTCCCCCTCGAAGTCATCGAGGTCGTCGAGGAACCAGAGGACGAGGAGTGAACTACCCCTGCCTACTCGACGGCTGGCGCCGCCCCCTCAAGGCAGGTGCTTCCCGATTCTACGACGCGACGTGCAGACACTGAAGTAGCGTCCACAGCGGTCGCAGTCTCCACGGGCGTACCTTCGGAGTGAACCACCCCTAGCTTCCGCAATCCACGCGAGAAGACGTTCAACGACGCGTTCCAATCCCGATCCAACGCGAATCCACAACTCGGACACGCGTGTGTCCGCATCCACAGCGGTTTGTCCGTTTTCACACCACACCGAGCGCACGCCTTCGTCGTGTCCCTCACTGCAACCTCAACGACGTGACAACCGTTCTTGTCACCGTGGTGCTTTAATACTGTAATGAAGTCGCGCCATCCCACCTCCGCCTTGTTCCGCGCGTTCCCCTTCCGTTCAAGCATTTCCTTGATGTTCAAGTCCTCGACGAAGACGGCGTCGTAGGCGGTCGTGTAGAAGTGTGCGAGTTTGTGCTTGAAATCCATCTTCCGATTCGACATCCGCGCGTGAACCCCTGCGAGACGCTCGCGTTGTGCCTCCCAGTTCTTCGATCCTCGTTGTTTGCGTGAAAGCGAGCGTTGCTCGCGCTCCAACCGCTCACGATCCTCCGTGAGGTCGAGACGGCTGACAGCGCGACCATCAGAGTCATGGACGAAGTTGAGGACGCCGAGGTCAAGCCCCACGCAATCCGCCACGTCGATGTCTTCGACGGCCAGTTTCGGGGGCATGTCCGTCTCGATAGTGAAGGAGACGTACCACGCACCGGTCGGCTCTTTTTTCAGCGTGACTTCTTTGATCGCGTCGTGGTCGGGGAGCGAGCGATGGAGACGGATCGGGATGTCGTGGGTGTCGCCGTGGAGTTTCTTGAGTCGAAGGGTTCCACGGTTGGCTGGGCCACTCTTCTCGTCGAGTTCGAAGCCCGATTGCCGGTAGGTGAAACTCCGATACTCGCTAGGTGATTTCCACCGTAATGACCCCACGTCGTAACCTGTATCGCGGAGTTTGCCGAGGTTCTGGATGTTGGTGCGGATGCGTTCGACCACCTTCTGGAGGACGGTCGAATACACCTTGGCGAGGTCACTCCACCACTCTTTGAGGGAGGGAAGGGTGTCGCGGATTTCCCAGACGCGCTGGCGAACCGTGCCTTTCTCCTCCGGGATGCGATTGTATTCGTGGAGGGCGTGGTTGTAGAGTTGCCGCGTGGTGTCTCGTGTCCAGTCCATCGCCTCGCGTTGCTCCGTGGTCGGGAGCAAGCGGTAGCGTGGACTGTACTTCATCGCATAGTCGGATACTCCTGCGTGGATTGTAAATATGCGGGTAGAGAGCCTGTTTGCTGGGTTGATCGAATGATTGATCCCGCTGTTCGTGGTTCGAAAACCGTAGATTTTCGGCATCACGAAAGAGCTTCGGCCTTTCGAACGACTCTCTGAGAACCGGAGCTTCCCAGCCTATACCGCAGACACTAACACTTATCCATAACCGCGGGTAATTACGGCCATGTACCTCCCGACGCCCCAGGACCTCCGGGAACGCCGGAACGCCCTCGGGTTGACCCAGAGCGAGCTCGCGGAGCGCGCCGGGGTGTCCCAGCCGCTCATCGCGCGCATCGAGGGGGGCGACGTCGACCCGCGGCTCTCCACGCTTCGTCACATCGTCGAGGCGCTCGACGAGGCCGCGGGCGACGTCGTCCGCGGGCGCGACCTGATGCACGAGTCCGTCGTGAGCGTCGCGCCGAGCGACCGCGTCCACGACGCCGTCGAGCGGATGCAGGAGGCCGGCTACTCCCAGCTCCCCGTCATCGCCGACGGCGTCCCCGTCGGGTCGATCAGCGAGGGCGACGTCGTCCACGCGGGCGGGGACGTCGGCGACGACCCCGTGCGCGCGGTGATGAGCGAGTCGTTCCCCACCGTCTCCCCCGACGCGACCCTGGAGGAGATTTCGAGCCTCCTCGACCACTACACGGCCGTCATCGTCACCCAGGACGGCGACACCGTCGGGATAATCACGCAGGCCGACGTCGCCGCCCAAATCAGCTGAGGCGACGCGAGCGATATCGCGCGCCTACGCGCGCGTGTACGAGGCTTTTATACGACCCCGGAGTGTAGGTCGAACAACGACCATGTCTGATTCAGGCGAGTACGGCGCGGGGCAGATACAGGTGCTCGAAGGCTTGGAGGCCGTTCGGAAGCGCCCGGCGATGTACATCGGGTCGACCGACGCGCGGGGGCTCCACCACCTCGTCTACGAGGTCGTCGACAACTCCATCGACGAGGCACTCGCGGGCCACTGCGACGAGATCACCGTCACCCTCCACGAGGACGGGTCGGTGAGCGTCGAGGACGACGGACGGGGTATCCCCGTCGACACCCACGCGGAGTACGACCGGCCGGCCGTCGAGGTCATCCTGACCGTCCTCCACGCCGGCGGGAAGTTCGACAACAAGTCCTACCAGGTCTCGGGCGGGCTCCACGGCGTCGGTGTCTCCGTCGTCAACGCCCTCTCCGAGAAGCTCGCCGTCGTCGTTGATCGCGAGGGCGGACGGTTCCGCGAGCGCTTCGAGCGCGGCGAACCCGCGAGCGACTTAGAGCGTGTCGGCGACGCGGAGGGGACGGGGACGCTCATCCGCTTCACGCCCGACGCGGACATCTTCGAGACGACCGAGTTCACCTACGAGACCCTGGAGAGTCGGCTGCGGGAGCTCGCCTTCCTCAACAGCGGCGTCACCATCACGCTGCGCGACGAGCGCGCCGAGGAGGAGCGCGAGACGTCCTTCCACTACGAGGGCGGCATCCGCGAGTTCGTGCGCTACC
This sequence comes from Halarchaeum rubridurum, assembly GCF_014647115.1. Classification (GTDB taxonomy): domain Archaea; phylum Halobacteriota; class Halobacteria; order Halobacteriales; family Halobacteriaceae; genus Halarchaeum; species Halarchaeum rubridurum. The sequence continues at coordinate 249,808 of NZ_BMOO01000003.1, read as the reverse complement.
TCAACGAGTCCCGGACGCCGCTCCACGAGGACGTCATCTACCTCACGGGCCAGGAGGAGGACGTACAGGTCGAGATCGCCATGCAGGCGACGGACGACCTCCAGTCCTCGACGCACGCCTTCGCCAACAACATCAACACCCGCGAGGGCGGCACGCACCTCACGGGGTTCAAGACGGCGCTGACGCGCACCGTCAACGACTACGCGAACGACCACGGTCTGCTCGGCGACCTCGACGGCGAGAACCTCACGGGCGAGGACATCCGCGAGGGGCTGACCGCCGTCGTCTCCATCAAACACCCCGACCCGCAGTTCGAGGGGCAGACGAAGACGAAGCTCGGGAACTCCGAGGTGCGCGGTATCGTCGAGTCCACCGTCCACGAGGGGCTGGGCACCTACTTCGAGGAGCACCCGGACACCGCCGAGGCCGTGATCGACAAGGCCGTCGAGGCCGCGAAGGCCCGGAAGGCCGCACAGAAGGCGGAGGAGCTGACGCGCCGGAAGAACGCCCTGGAGTCGGGGTCGCTCCCCGGGAAACTCGCGGACTGTCAGAGCCGCGATCCCGAAGTGTCAGAATTATTTATTGTGGAAGGCGACAGCGCCGGCGGGAGCGCGAAGCAGGCCCGCGACCGGGAGTTCCAGGCCGTCCTCCCCATCAAGGGGAAGATTCTGAACGTCGAGAAACACCGTCTCGACCGCGTGCTGGAGAACGACGAGATTCGCGCGCTCATCACCGCCGCGGGCACCGGTATCGGCGAGGAGTTCGACATCGACGACCTGCGCTACGACAAGGTCATCCTCGCCACGGACGCCGACGTCGACGGCGCGCACATCCGGACGCTCCTCCTCACGTTCTTCTACCGACACATGCGCCCCCTCCTGGAGGGGGGGCACGTCTACGCGATTCAGCCGCCGCTCTACCGCATCCGGTATCGCGGCGAGACGTACGACGTGATGACGGAGGCCGAACGCGACCGCGTCGTCGAGGAGGTCTGCGACGGCAACCCGACGCAGGTCCAGCGCTTCAAGGGGCTCGGCGAGATGAACCCCGAGCAGCTCTGGGAGACGTCGATAAATCCGGAGAACAGAGTCCTGAAGCAGTTCTCCGTGGAGGACGCTGCGGAGGCCGACCGGATGTTCTCCGTGCTGATGGGTGACGCCGTCGAGCCGCGCAAGCAGTTCATCCAGGACCACGCGACGGACGCGGAGTGGGTGGACATATGAGCTCGGACGCACCCGACGCCCCCGACGCCGTCGCCGACCGCATCGAGAACGTCCGCGTCGAGGACGAGATGGAGCAGTCGTACATCGACTACGCGATGAGCGTCATCGCAGGGCGCGCGCTCCCGGACGTCCGGGACGGCCTGAAGCCCGTCCACCGGCGCATCCTCTACGCGATGCACGAGGCGGGCGTCACGAGCGGGTCGGCCCACCGCAAGAGTTCGTCCATCGTCGGCGAGACGATGGGTGACTACCACCCGCACGGCGACTCGGCCATCTACGACACGCTCGTCCGGATGGCCCAGCCGTTCTCGATGCGCGAACCGCTCGTGGACGGCCAGGGGAACTTCGGGAGCGTCGACGGCGACCCGGCGGCCGCGATGCGCTACACGGAGGCCCGGATGGCCCCCATCGCGGAGGAGCTGCTCGCGGACATCGACATGGACACCGTGGACTTCGAGTCGAACTACGACGGCCGCCTCGAGGAGCCCGCGGTGTTGCCGTCCGCCTTCCCGAACCTCCTCGTAAACGGGAGTTCGGGTATCGCGGTCGGCATGTCCACGAACGTCCCGCCGCACAACCTCGGTGAGGTCATCGACGCGACGATACACCTCATCGAGAACCCCGAGTGCTCGATTCCGGACCTGATGGAGCACCTGCCCGCACCGGACTTCCCGACGGGCGCGAACATCGTCGGCCGGAGCGCCATCCGGAAGGCCTACCACACGGGCCGGGGTCGCCTGCGGGTCCGCGCCGAGTACCACGTCGAGGAGGGCGAGCGCGGTGACAGCATCGTCATCACCGAACTCCCCTATCAGCAGAACAAGTCGCGTCTCGTCGAGCGCATCGCCGAGGACGTCAACGACGGGACGCTCGAAGGCGTGCGCGACCTCCGGGACGAGTCCGACCGCGACGGCATCCGCGTCGTCGTCGAGTTGAAGTCGAACGCGAACACGGACATCGTCGAGAACCACCTGCTCGAATCCCACCTCGAACGGACGTTCGGCGTCATCAACCTCGCGCTCGTCGACGGCCAACCCGAGGTGCTCTCGCTCAAGGAGACCCTCGAACACTACCTCGATCACCGCAAGGAGGTCGTCCGGCGGCGCTCCGAGTACGAACTCACGGAGGCCGAGGACCGCGCGCACATCCTCGACGGCCGCCTGAAGGCCCTGGAGAACGCGGAGGACGTCGTCGAGACGATTCGCGGCGCGGAGAACCGCGACGACGCGCGCGCCGCCCTCGAAGACGAGTACGGCTTCAGCGGCGAGCAGGCCGCCCACATCGTCCGGATGCAACTCGGGAGCCTCACGTCGATGGAGGCCGCGGAGATCGAGGACGAGTACGCGGAGGTCACCGCGCGCATCGAGCGCCTGGAGGAGATACTCGGCGACGAGGACGAACTCCTCGGCGTCATCGAGGACGAGCTCCGCGAGATCAAAGACGAGTACGCGAACGAACGCCGGACGCGCGTCGTCGAGGAGGCCGGCGAGGTCACGGACGAGGACCTCATCCCCGAGGAGCGCGTCGTCGTCACGCTCTCCGAGGGCGACTACATCAAGCGCACGCCCGTCGAGACGTTCAGCACCCAACACCGCGGCGGGAAGGGCGTCATCGGCGCGGACCTGAAGGAGGGTGATCGCGTCTCGACGGTGTTCACCGCCTCGACGCACGATTACCTCCTCTGCTTCACGAACCAGGGGCAGGTCTACCGGCTCAAGGTTTATCAGGTCCCGGAGATGTCCCGCACCGCGCGGGGCACGTCGGCCGTGAACGTCGTCGACCTCGACGACGGCGAGGAGATAACCGCCGTCGTCACCGCGGACGACCTCGACTTCGAGGCCGACGAGGAGTACCTCACGATGGCGACCCGCGACGGCTACGTGAAGCGTACCGCCGTCTCCGAGTTCGCCAACATCCGCTCGACCGGCATCCGCGCCGTCCGCCTCGAACACGGCGACGAGCTCGTCGACGTCGAGGTGACGGACGGCGAGAGCGACGTCGTCGTCAGCACCGAGGAGGGGATGGCGATTCGCTTCGACGAGACCGAGGCCCGCCCGATGGGACGCTCCGCCCGCGGCGTCCGCGGCGTGAAACTCGAAGGCGGGGACCGCGTCTCGGGCGTCGCCGCCGCCCGAAGCGACGACGAGCGCGACCTGATGACCGTCACCGAGTACGGCTACGGGAAGCGCACCGCGCTCGCGCAGTACCGACGCCAGTCCCGTAACGGCAAGGGCCTCGTCGACATCAAGACCGGCCAGCGCAACGGCCGCGTGGCGAGCGTCCACGCCGTCGCCGAGGGCGACGAGTTCGTCGCCATGAGCGAGGACGGCCAGATCATGCGCGCCTCCGTCTCCGAGGTCTCGGAGTACGGCCGGAACACGCAGGGCGTCACCGTGATGGACCTCGTCGAGCACGACCGGCTCGCCGCCGTCGACGTCTTCACGCCGGACGACGCCGACGACGAGGCGACCGACGGGGCGGACGAGTAGGCAGACGAGTAGGCGAGCGCGCCGCGCTCCCCCCTCCGTCCTTCTACGCGCTCCCGTAGACGAACAGCTCCGCGGCCGTGCGCACGAGGCTCGCGGCGAATATCGCCACACCGACTCCCGCGGCGACCAGCATGACGCCGACACCGGCGGGCGCGGGCGTCGACTCTGCGAGGAGCGTCGGCAGGAGCGCGGCGACGAGGAGGACCCCGCCGACGCCGATGACGGCCTCGACGGCGCGGAGGACGACGTAGCCGACGCGCCCGGAGAGCTGTGCCGCGAGCGACGCGTCCGCGCGGAGCGCGCGAACGAGCGAGACGAGCGTCTCCGCGGTCACGACGAGGACGAGCGCGCCCGCGACGACCGGCGTCAGGACGAGCGCGAGCAACTGCCCGTCGAGGAGACCGGGCCCGCTGAGCACGCGGACGAACCCGAGGGCGAGCAGGACGAGCGAGACGACGATGCCGGCGAACTTCGCGGCTTGGAGGGGCTTGCTCCGGACGGCCGCCGGGAGCAGGTCGCGGCGCATGGCGTCCGCGACGAGTTCGTCGCGCGCCATCAAGGTTCGGGTGGGAGAGAGGGCGTTAGAGCGTGCGTTTGCCGAGCGCGCTCGCGGCGAGCTCGGCCGCTATCTCCGCGGTCCGGTTCGACTCGTCGAGGATGGGGTTGACCTCGACGAGCTCCATCGAGCGGAGGACGCCCTCGTCGGCGTCGCGCTCGGCGACGGCCTCTAAGGCCCAGTGCGCCTCTCGATACGTGGCCCCGCCCCGGACGGGCGTCCCGACGCCGGGCGCTTCGTTCGGGTCGAGCCAGTCGAGGTCGAAGCTGACGTGGATGCCGTCGACGCCCGCGCACGCGACGTCGAGGGCGTCCTCGACGACGTCGCTGATTCCGCGCTCGTCGATGTCGGACATCGTGAACGCGGTGACGTCGCTCTCGTTGATCGCGCGGCGCTCGTCGGCGTCGATGTCGCGGAGGCCGACGTACGCGACGTTCTCCTCGCGGAGGCCGGGCGCGTTGGCCCACGGGAGGTCCGCGAACGAGCCCTTTCCGAGCGCGGCCGCGACGGGCATCCCGTGGACGTTGCCGGAGGGACTCGTCTCCGGGGTGTTGAAGTCGCCGTGGGCGTCGAACCAGATCGCGCCGACCTCGGCGTCGCGCGCCGAGCCGGCGAGCGAGCCGATGGCGATGCTGTGGTCGCCGCCGAGGACGAGGGGGAACGCGCCCTCGGAGAGCGCGCCCGCGACGGCGTCCGCGAGCGACTGCGAGACCTCGCGGGTCTCGCGCAGGAACTTCGCGCGGCCCGCGGTGGGCTGCTCGCGGTCGGGGTCGCGTTCCTCCGCGCGCGGTACCGCGAGGTCGCCGACGTCCGTGACGGTCGCGCCGGCGGCCTCGATGCCCGCCGCGAGGTCCGCGTACCGGATGGCGGACGGTCCCATGTCGACGCCGCGGCGGTTCGCGCCGTAGTCGGAGGGCGCACCGATGATACGCACGTCTCGCGTTCGCGTCATGGACGAACGGAGACGCGGCCGCGGCTAAAAGGCGACGGGCGCCGACGCCACGTGTCCGAGTGCCGACTCGGCCACCGGCACACGAGGAGCGGCGTCGAGTGAAGGACCGCGTCTTAGCGTCCTGTTCGGCGGTTCTCGGCGCGTGTCAGTCGTCCGCGGACGGAACGGTAGTCGGGGGTTTTATGCGCGCGCCAGCCGTATCTCCGGCAATGTCATCAATCGAACTTACGCCGAGTCAGAAGACCATTTTGCGGGCGCTCGTGGACCTCTACACCCAACAGGACGGGGCGGTGAAGGGCGAGGACATCGCGGAGGAGGTCGACCGGAACCCGGGGACGATCCGCAACCAGATGCAGAGCCTGAAGGCCCTCCAGCTCGTCGAGGGCGTCCCCGGCCCGAAGGGCGGCTACAAGCCGACGTCGAACGCCTACACGGCGCTCGACGTCCAGGAGCTCGACTCGGCCGCCGAGGTCCCCGTGTACCACAACGGCGAGGCACACGAGGACGCGAACGTCCAGGAGATAAGCCTCACGAGCGTTCATCACCCCGACCTCTGTCGCGCCGAGATTCACCTGCGCGGGAGCGTCCGGGACTTCCACGAGGGCGACGACGTCACCGTCGGCCCGACGCCGCTCTCGAAGCTCGTCGTCGAGGGAACGGTCGACGGGAAGGACGACACGGGCAACGTCCTGATACTGAAAATCGACCGGATGGAGGCCCCCGCGGAACCCCCCGAACACTAGTCTGACTCGGCGTCCCTCGATTTCGACCCTTCTCTCTCGCCGCAATCCAAAGGCTTTGTATCCCCGGCCGGCGCACCGTACCGGTATGGCAACACGAGTCGTCGTTCTCGGTGCCGGCTACGCGGGTGCCGGGGCGATACATTCGCTCCAGAAGCACCTCCCGGAGCGAGTCGAACTCACGTGGGTGGCGGAGAACGACTACCACTTCGTCCTCCACGAGTCCCACCGCATCATCCGCGACGCGGGCGTGCAGGACAAGCTCACCATCCCCGTCGGCGAAATCGCCGACCCCGAGACGGAGTTCGTCGAGGGCGAGGTCGTCGACGTGGACGTCGACGAGCGCGTCGTCCACCTCGCGGACGACTCCACCGTCGACTACGACTACGTCCTCGTCGCCATCGGCTCGGAGACCGCGACGTACGGTATCGAGGGGATGGACGAGCACCCGCTCACGCTCAAGAGCCGCGCGGACGCCCTGGAGATTCACGAGCAGGTCCGCGAGGCCGCCCGCGACGCGACGCGCGACGACCCCGCACAGGTCGTCATCGGCGGTGCCGGCCTCTCCGGCATCCAGTCCGCGGGCGAGGTCGCGGAGTTCCGCGACAAGAACCACGCCCCCATCGACGTGACGCTCGTCGAGGCGCTCCCGGAGATTTTCCCGCCGGGCAACGCGGAGGTCCAGGGCGCGCTGCGCCACCGCCTCGAAGGCCGCGACATCGACATCCTCACGGACGACCCGATCACGGCCGCGACGGCCGACCACATCGAGTTCGACGAGCGCGACGACCTCGACTACGACGTCTTCCTCTGGACGGGCGGCGTCACCGGCCCGACGGAGCTCGGCGACGTCGACCTGGAGAAGGAGCACAACCGCCTGAAGGCCGGCTCGAACCTCCGCACGGAGGACGAGCGGGTCTTCGCCATCGGCGACAACTCCCTCGTCGACCAGGGCGAGAACCCCGCGCCGCCGACCGCGCAGGCCGCGTGGCAGGCCGCGGACGTCGTCGGTGAGAACATCGCCGCCGCCATCGAGGGCCACCCCCTCAAACGCTGGACCTACGAGGACCAGGGGACGCTCATCAGCATCGGCGAGACCGCCGTCGCCCACCAGGTGTCGTTCAACGGCTTCGACAGCCCCATCGAGACGTTCGGCGGCCCCGCCGCGAAGAACCTGAAGAAGGCCGCCGCGGCCCGCTGGATCAACAAGATAACCGGCCCGAAGCGCGTCGTCGACGCCTGGAGCGTCCTGTAACGCGTCTCGACGCCTCTCCGGGAGGGCGGCAGTGGCACCCCGTATCGCGTGCCGCTTCCGATAGCTGAAAACCCCGCCCGGTCGTAGCGACGCAACGTGTCACGGAACCGGATCGCCGTCCTCTTCGCGTACGTCGCGCTCGCGTGGGGCGGCTCCTTCGTCGCCATCAAGATCGGTCTGAACGCCCTCCCGGACGCCCCCGTCTTCTTCGCCGCCCTCCGTCTCCTCCTCGCCGGCGTCGTCGCCGTCCCCGCCGCGGCGCTCCTCGTCGGTGACGGTGACCGGTGGGTCCCGCGTTCGCGCAGCGACTTCGTCGTCGTCGGCTTCGGCGCGCTGTTCATCACGGGCGGTGCGAACGCGTTGCTCTTCGCCGGCCAGCAGTACGTCACAAGCAGCGTCAGCTCCGTCCTCTTCAGCCTCAACCCCGTCATCGCCACCGCGCTCGCGGCGGTCGTCGTCCCCGAGGACGATCTCTCGCTCACGCAGGCCGTCGGCGTCGTCCTCGGCATCCTCGGCGTCGTCGTCATCGCGCACCCCGACCCGAGCCAGTTCGGCGGCGCGCACACGCTCGGCGAGGTGCTCCTGCTCGGTGCGGCCGTCTGCGTCGCCGTCGGGAGCGTCGGCAGCCAGCGCTTCCCGGCCGACATCGACACGATTGCCAGCACGTCGTGGGCGCTCCTCTGTGGCGGGATACTCCTCGCCGTCACGGCGTGGGCGCTCGGCGAACCACTCAGCCTCGCGGCCGCCGGCACGACCTTCTACTGGTCGCTCGCCTATCTGGCAATCGCCGCGACCGCAATCGCGTACGTCGCGTACTTCACGCTGATAGCGGAAATCGGCGCGGCCCGGACGACGCTCGTCTCCTACTTCGTCCCGATAGTCACCGCGGTCGTGAGCGTCCTCTTCCTCGACGAACCGCTGACGCTCCCGCTCGTCGCCGGGTTCGCGCTCATCGTCTGTGGGTTCCTCCTCGCCAACCGCCGCGTCGTCGCCCGGCTGCTCGCGTAGTCGCGCTCAATCGAGGTTCGCGGCGGTAATGGTGTCCGGGAGCAGCGTGCCGAGGTCGTGGCGCTCGACGCCGTCGCCGGTGTCGCAGTAGACCGGGAGGTCGTCGTCGCAGAACTCGACGAGGGTCTGCCGACACATCCCGCAGGGCGTCACGCCGTCGCGCGCACCCGAGGTGACGGCGAGCGCGTCGAAGTCCGCGTGGCCGTGCTTCACGGCGTCCGCGAGCGCGACCTCCTCCGCGTGCAAGCTGTTCGAGTAGTTCGCGTTCTCGACGTTACAGCCGACGTACACCGTCCCGTCCGCCGTCCGTATCGCGGCCCCGACCGGATACTCCGAGTAGGGGACGTGGGCGTTCTCGCAGGCGTCGCGGGCGGCGTCGAGGAGCGCGTCGACGGACATGACGAGTACACGCTCGTCCGGCACCGACAAAAGCGTCGCGCGACGACCGCGCCCCGGTCACGTGGTTTCCGTGGTCTCCCGAATCGCGTCCGCGACGACCGCGCGGACGTCGTCGACGAGCGCGTCCACGTCCTCGCTCTCCGCGTAGACCCGGACGTACGGCTCGGTGCCAGAGGGACGGACGAGCGTCCACGCGTCGTCCGGGAAGGTGAGACGGACGCCGTACTCCGTCGAGACGGCCGCGTCGGGGAACGCTTCGGGGAGCGTCGTTTCGAGCGCGGCCATCACCGCTTCCTTCGCGTCGTCCGGGCACTCGACGGAGACCTTCCGGTACGGCCGCTCTGTCACGGGCGCGCGGAGGGCGTCGAGCCCGCCGGCGTCGGCGACGAGGCGCGCGAAGACCGCCGCGGAGGCGACGCCGTCTATCCACCCGCCGAACGCTGTGTGTATGTGCTTCCACGGTTCGGCCGCGAAGACGACGTCGCCGTCGGCCCCGCGGGCGGCCGCGATGCCCTCGTGGAGCGCGCCGAGGCGGACGCGCTCGGTCCGCCCGCCGGCCGCGCGGACGCGCTCGTCGATGCGCCCGGAGGCGTTCGGCGTCGTCACGACCACGGGGTCGGCGGCGTCGCTCGCGCGCGTGTAGTGTTCGGCGAGCACCGCGAGGACGGTGTCCTCGTGGACGACCTCGCCCGCGCCGTCGACGACGACGATTCGGTCCGCGTCGCCGTCGTGCGCGAGGCCGAGGTCGGCGTCGCCGTCCGCGACGAACGCCCGGAGGTCGCGCACCGTCTCGGGCGTCGGCTTGCTCGGTCGCCCGGGGAAGTGCCCGTCGACGGCCGCGTTCAGCGCCGTGACGTCCGCGCCGAGCGCGCCCAGGACCTGCGGGACGGCGCGCGCCGCCATCCCGTTGCCACAGTCGCAGACGACCGCGAGGCCGTCGAGGGGCGCGCCGTGCCCGCGGGCGTAGTCGGCGACGGCGTCCCGGTAGTCCGCGAGGGCGTCGACGCGCTCGCGTTCGCCCCACGCGTCCCACGCGACGGGGCCCTCGTCGGCCGCGACGCACGCCTCGATTTCGGCTTCGGCGTCGTCGCCGTACTCGACGCCGTCCGCGAAGAGCTTGATACCGTTGTCCGCCGGGGGGTTGTGCGAGGCGGTGAGCATGACGCCGTGGCGGCCGCGCGAGGCCCACGCGAGCGCGGGCGTCGGCACCTGCCCGAGGAGCCGGACGTCCGCGCCGGCGGATTCGAGGCCGGCGACCGCCGCGGCTTCGAGGGCGTCGCCCGTCTCGCGGCCGTCGCGGCCGACGACGAACGCGTCGGTCTCGGTTTCGAGAGCGGCCGCGCGACCGACGGCGAGGGCGAGTTCCGGCGTCACACGGTCGCGCGCGCTCCCACGGATGCCCGCGGTGCCGAAGAGGTCCATGCCGGGTGGTGACGGCGCCGGGGAGAAAGAACTACGGTTACAGCTCGACGCCGCCGGGGATGAGGCTGCGGCTGCGCAGGAGGTCGCCGTCCTCGCTGTAGACGAGGAAGGTCTCCTTCTCGTAGGTGCGCACGGGCTCGCCGTCGACGGCGATGACGACGCGATAGCCGCCCGCGTCCGCGTCGGCCTCGGAGCGTTCGCCGTAGGTGCGCGCGGCCCGGACGAACCGGAGGACGTCGTCGGCGTCCTCGTCGAGTTCGAGGAGGAGGCCGCCCGTGACGCGGTCCGTGACGGCGACGACGCCCGTCGTCGCGGGGTCGTCGGGGTCGCCCTGCAGGCGGAGCGTCACGTCGGTCTCGTCGGCGCTGAGCGCCTGCTCCTCCGTGCCGGTGAGGCGTTCGTCGAGGTCGGTTCGTGAGCCGTCGAAGTCGATGGTGACCGTCGGCCGTCGCGGGTCGCCGCCCGTCTCCACCCACTCCACGTCGCTGACGTCGAGCGTGAAATCCTCGCGCCGCATCTGAGTACGTCCTGCGGTACGGTGTCCCACGACTTGAACGTGACGCCGCGAGTCCCCGTGCGGACAGCTTTTTACCTGCCGGCGGTGTGGTTGTCCGGTAGAGTCCCGATGTCCAGCCACCCCCCAGACTCGGTCTCGGGCCGCGTCGAGCGCCTGCGGTGGCGTCTCGCCCGGACGGTCGAGATGCTCCGCGGCTCGACGGTGCCCGCCGAGGACTATCGGCCGGCGGAACACGGTCCGCTCGTCACCTTCGACGGCCTCGAAGGGTACGATGAGGTGGACCGCTACTGGGTCAACGCCCCCTACGCGTTCGTCTGGGTCGGGTACGACGACGAGGCGAACGAACACCGCTACCACGTCGTCGAACCCGACCTCGACGACGTCGAGCGCGACCTCCTCTCGAACCTCTTCGCGGACGTCCGCGACACGCTCGTCTACGACGCCGAGTACGACCCCGAGGAGGCCGAGGCCGTCCTCCGCGACCGGACCCGGTCGCTCCTCGAGGAGTACGGCGCGGACGTCACCCCCGAGACCTTCCACCGGCTCTTCTACTACCTCCACCGGGCCTTCGAGGGGTACGAACAGCTCGACCCGGTGATGCACGACGACCACGTCGAGGACATCTCCTGCGACGGCTACGAGATACCGCTGTTCGTCTACCACGACCGCTACACGGACATCGAGACGAACATCTCCTACAAGCGCGAGGAGCTCGACAACTTCGTCGTGCGCCTCGCCCAGCAGTCCGGGCGCCACATCAGCGTCGGGGACCCCGTGACGGAGACGACGCTCCCGGACGGCTCGCGCGCCGAACTCGCACTCGGCGAGGAGGTCACGCCCCGGGGGTCGGCGTTCACCATCCGCCAGTACTCCGAGGAGCCGTTCACGCCCGCGACGCTCGTCGACTACGAGACGTTCGACCTCGACCAGATGGCGTACCTCTGGCTCGCCATCGAGTCCAACAAGAGCCTCCTCTTCGCGGGCGGTACCGCCTCCGGGAAGACGACGTCGATGAACGCCGTCTCGATGTTCGTCCCGCCGCGCTCGAAGGTCCTCACCATCGAGGACACCCGCGAGCTCACCCTCTACCACGACAACTGGCTCTCCTCCGTGACGCGCGAGAGCCTCGGGGAGAGTTCGGACATCACGATGTACGACCTCCTGCGCTCGGCGCTGCGCCACCGCCCCGAGTACATCATCGTCGGCGAGGTGCGCGGCGAGGAGGCGATGACGCTGTTCCAGGCGATGAACACCGGGCACACGACGTACTCGACGATGCACGCCGACAGCGTCCAGACCGCGATCAACAGACTCGAGAACGACCCCATCAACGTCCCGCGGGCGATGATACAGAGCCTCGACATCCTCTGCGTCCAGACGCTCACGTACGTCGGCGACGAGCGCGTCCGTCGCAACCGCGTCATCGCCGAAATCGAGGGAATCGACCAGCGGACCGGCGACCTCGACTACTCGACGGCGTTCGAGTGGGACCCCGGGAGCGACCGCTTCATCCAGCAGGACAGCGCCGTCCTCGACGAGATTCGCGACGACCGCGGGTGGGGGCGCTCCGAACTCCTGCGCGAACTCCGCAACCGCAAACGCGTCCTGCGCTACCTCGTCGAGCGCGACGTCACGGACTACCGGGAGTTCACCGCGCTCGTCAACGAGTACTACGCGGACCCCGAAGCCGTCGTCGAACGCGTCGATAGACACCTCGACGGAGCGTAAGCCGTGCTGGCGTATCTCCCGCTCGTCGTCGGCGGCGTCCTGCTCGTCTGTCTCGCCTGCGTCCCGCTGAGCGACGCGCTCACGCGGGCGGTACGCCGCCTCGCCATCGCGCTGTTCGGGTCGCTCGCCCGCTCGCGCGAGCACGTGAACCGGGGACACGCTCGGTCGCTCCGGTCCGCCCACGTCTCGCGGCCGTACGCCGCCTACGCCGCCGTCACCTACCTCTACACGGCCGTCGCAGTCGTCGTCGGCAGCATCCTCGGGCTCTACCTCGGCGCCGCGGGTCTCCTCCTCCTCGACGTGCTCGACGCGCAACTCACGGAGGCCGCCGTCCCGACCGCCGCGTCGTTCACCGCGCTCGAACTGTTCGCCGTCGTCGCACTCGCCGGTGCCACCGTCGGCCTCCTCGCGGGCGTGAGCACCTACCAGTACCGCTGGCTCCTCCCGCAGTACAAGGCGGGCGAGCGCGAGCGCTTCATCGAGAACACCCTCCAGCGCAACGTCGCGTTCATGTTCGCGCTCTCGCGCTCCGGGATGGGGTTCACGAAGATACTGCGCATCCTCTCGGGCAACCAGCACGTCTACGGCGAGACCGCCGCCGAGTTCGGCGTCACCGTCCGCGACATCGACCTCTTCGGCGCGGACGTCATCAACGCCCTCCGGCGGACCGGCCGGCGGACCCCGAGCGAGGACCTCCAGGAGTTCGTCGAGAACCTCACGAGCGTCCTCCAATCCGGCCAGAGCGTCAGCGCCTTCCTCCGCAACGAGTACGACCAGTACAAGGAGGAAGCCGAGAGCGAACAACAGCGCTTCCTCGAACTCCTCTCGACGCTCGCCGAGGGGTACGTCACCGTCTTCGTCGCCGGCCCGCTCTTCCTCATCACCATCCTCGTCGTCATCGGCCTCGTCTCCGGCGGGACGCTCGGCTTCCTCCGGGCGTTCACCTACCTCATCCTCCCGCTGGGGACGCTGGGGTTCATCGTCTACCTCGACACGATAACGAGCGACACCCAGGGCGGGGACGGGGAGCAGGAGGCCGAAGTCCGCTACGACTACGTCACGCGGACGCCCGACGAGGTCAGCACCGCGGCCGACGGCGGCGTCGCAGCGCGAGCGGTCGAATCGGACGACGTCGAGACCGCCGCGCGCAACCACGGCCGACTCGCCGCCTACAACGACCTCGCGCCGGTCCGCTACGCGCTCATGCATCCGGTCGAGACGATAACCGAACGGCCCGTCTGGCTCCTCGTCGTCACCGCCCCGCTCGCCGTCCTCTCCATCGCCGTCCGCTGGGGGCTCACCCTCGGCCAGCGCGACCTCTCGCTCCTCGCGCTCGTCGACCCCGCGAGCCTCGAACGCCTCCTCCCCGTCTTCGACGACGCCGTCGTGCAGGCGCTCCTCTTCCTCATCGGGACGTTCGCGGTCGTCTGGGAGATACGCAAACGCAGACTGGAGGCAATCGAGCGCGCCGTCCCGGACTTCCTCGATCGCCTCGCCAGCACGAACGAGGCCGGGATGCCCATCGTCGCCAGCATCGAGCGCGTCGCCAACGGCGACCTCGGCGGCCTGAACGAGGAGGTCGACCGAACCTGGACGGACGTCCGCTGGGGCGCGCCCGTCGAGGCCGCGCTCAAGCGCTTCGAGACCCGCGTCCGCACGCCGATGATCACGCGCGTCGTCACGCTCACGACGAACGCGATGAGCGCGACGAGTGACCTCGCGCCCGTCCTCCGCATCGCCGCCGACGAGGCCCAATCGACTCAGCGCCTCAAGCGCGAGCGCCGGAACGAACTCGTCACCTACCTCGTCGTCATCTACCTCGCCTTCCTCGTCTTCATCGCCATCATCGTCGCCCTCGACACCATCTTCGTGCCCGCGATTCCGACCGCCGACCAGTTCGCGGGCCCGGCCGGCCAGTCCATCGGGAGTATCGGCCAACTCACCGACGAGAAGAAGGCCGCCTACAGCCTCCTCTTCTTCCACACCGCCCTCGTCCAGGCCGTCTGCTCGGGGTTCGTCGCCGGGCAGATGAGCGAGACGGACATCCGCTCGGGCGCGAAACACGCCTTCATCATGCTCGCCGTCGCCTACGGCATCTTCCTCTTCTTCGCCTGACCCATGCCCGAGACACCCACTCCGACCCCGACCGGCGACCCCGCACCGCACCGCGTCTACGACCGCATCGCCGCCCACTTCTCCGAGACCCGCGCGCACCCGTGGCCCGACGTCGCCGACTTCGTCGCCGAGCGCACGGGGAGACGCGGCCTCGACCTCGGCTGCGGCAACGGACGGCACGCCGAGCTCCTCGCCGACGTCTGCGAGACCGCCGTCGGCGTCGACGCCAGCGCCGGCCTCCTCGCCGAGGCCCGCGCCCGCGCCGCAGAGAGGGAGTACGCCGACGCGCTCGCGCTCCTTCGTGGCGACGCCGAACGCATCCCCCTCCGCGACGACACCGTCAACCTCGCCGTCTACGTCGCCACCCTCCACCACCTCCCGAGTCGGGAGGCGCGCGTCCGCAGTCTGACCGACCTCGCGCGCGTCCTCGCGCCCGGCGGCGAGGCGCTCGTCAGCGTCTGGAGCACGACGCACGACCGATTCGGTCCCGATACCGGGTTCGACACGACCGTCGAGTGGACGCTCCCCGACGGCACGACCGAGAACCGCTACTACCACATCTACGACCCCGCGGAGTTCCGCGCGGACCTCGACGACTCCGCCCTCGACGTCGTCGAGGCCTACGAGTCGCGGGGGAACGCCTACGCCGTCGTCACGTCGTGAAAGGAAGGGATGCACGGTCCGGGATTTGAACCCGGGTCATCAGCTTGGAAGGCTGAGGTCATAGCCGCTAGACCAACCGCGCGCGTTCAGTCGTATCCCCGTCTCGGATAAATCGGTTTCCCTTCTTTCTGGGGTCACCGCCTTCGACCTGCTCATCCCGCACCCGCCCGCTCGCCGCCCGTGACCCGGTGCCCGTAGCGGTACATGAGGAGGAAGCCGGCGCTGGCGACGAGGATGAACGCGGCGGCGGTCCAGAAGGCGACAGCCATCCCGTAGCCGTCCTTGATGGCGCCGACGGCTACGGGGCCGACGACCTGGCCGACCTTCCACGAGATGGAGCGCAGGCTCATCGCGGAGGCGACGGAGTCGAGGCGTTCGCCCTCCTCGACGAAGAGCGACATGCTCGCGGGGAGGCGGATGCTGTCGGCGACGCCGATGATCCCGTAGGCGACGAACATCGTGCAGAACGCGCCGTCGAGGCCGATGGTGTGGCCGAACGCGCCGACGTCGAACGCGGGGAGGAGGGCTTGGGCGGGGCGCGCGAGCGGGATGAGCGCGGTCCCGAGGGCGTACGTGAGCGCCCCGCCGAGGACGAAGTACTGCTCGTTGCCGAGCCGGTCGGTGAGGTCGCCCATCCACCCCTGGAGGAGGGCCTTGACGAGCTTCCCGCCGGCGAGCAGGAGGCCGATCCCGACCGCGGAGACGCCGAACTCGGTGCGGGCGTAGATGGGGAGAAAGAGGATGACCGCCATCTTCCCGACGCTGAAAGCGAAGCGGAAGGTGACGAGGGAGTTGACCATCGGGCGCGCGAGGAGGCCGCGGAAGGTCTCGATGCCGCCGGCCTCCTCGGGGTCCATCGTGCCGCCGGGGTCGTCGCGGAGGTAGACGTAGACGAGGCCGAAGGCGACGAGCGTGACGCCGGAGAGGACGACGAACGTGACGGACGTCTCGAAGGTGTAGAGGAGCGCGCCGCCGACGAGGTCGCCGGCGAAACTGGAGAAGGCGGCGACCTGGTTGTAGGAGCCGAGCCAGCGCCCGCGCTCGCCGTCCGGGCTGATCTCGCCGACGACGCTGGAGCCCGTGATCCAGAGGACGCTGGAGCCGAGCCCCTGGAGCATCCGCACGAGGATGACGTCGATGGCGTTCGAGACGAAGATGAAGCCGACGAAGGTGGCGACGTTGAGGAGGAGGCCGACGAGGAGGAAGCGTTTGGCGTTCCGGGTGTCGACGAGGCGGCCGAGCGGGAGGACGATGAGGAGTTGGACGGCGGCGAACGCCGTCCCGAAGAGCCCCTCGACGAAGCCGGTGGTGCCGAAGGCGTCCGCGAAGAGCGCGATGGCGATGAGGATGGTCGAGTACGCCTGCGCGCGGGCGAACGCGGTGCCCGAGAGGGCGATGAACTCGCGGTCGGCGAAGACGCCGAGGCGGCCGTCGGTCGTGGACACGTCGTGCGTGGAGCTATCGCGCTGACGGCCATAAGCGACCCGACACGCGGACGGGACGCGGGTCGATGCCGAGGAGCGCGAAGCGGGGGTCGTCAACGTCGCTCGCGTTCGCGTTCGTGTCCGCCGTTTATCGGGTGCCGACGCTCAGAGTTCGATGCGCTCGACGAGCTGGTCGTCGTCGCTGCCGACGTTCACGGCGACGATGCGGATGTCGGAGGCGAGCATCGACTCGTGGAGCTTCTCCTTGAGGAGGTTGTCGACCTGATAGACGCCCGCGGCGTTGCGCATCCGTATCTCGACGAGGACGGGCACGTCGTCGCCCGCGCGGAGCGTCACGGACTCGATGGCCTGACTGGAGATGGTGTTGATGCCGCGCCCGCCGCGCTCGTAGGGGATGCGCGAGCGCCCGCGCTCCATGTCGAGGCCGTCGGCGACGCGGATGACGCCCGCCTCGCGCGTCAGGGGCTGCTCCTCCGTGTGGTGACAGAGGATGGCGTGGAGCACCTCGGCCTTCACGCGGACGGCGTCCGCGGTGTCGTAGAACTCCGTGAGGAGCCGGTCCAGGACGTCCGCGGCGAGCGGAATCGACCAGTAGGCGTGCTCGTCGCGGTGGACGACGTGACCGATGTCGTGGAGCGTCGCCGCGAGCGCGACGATGACGGGTTCGTCCGCCTCGTCGAGGCCCTGGTCGGCCGCGCCGTTGAACGCGACGCCGCCGCGCTTCAGGAGGTCGTAGAGTCGCAGCGCGCGACTCCGCACGATCTCGACGTGCTTCGCCCCGTGGTCGTTGTACCCCTTGCGCGTGACCGGGTTGACGTTCTGGGCGTCGAGGAGCGTGGTTATCTCCGGGTCCTCGCGGACGGCGGCGAGGACGTCGTTGAGCCGGTCGTCCGGGAACGCGTGCTCGGCCGCGGGGTCGTACTCGCGGAGCCCGCGCGACCCGTCGTCGGCGTCGGCCCCGCCATCGGCGTCCGTCTCGGGAACGTCGCTGTCGCTCATGGACGGACGTGCGACCGGACGCGCTAAAAAGACGGTGGGGTCGTGCCGGCGGACGGGCCGGCGCGTCGAGCGTGCGCGTTACTCCGCGGCTTCCGCGGCGGCCTCCTCGACTTCGTCGTAGTCCGGCTCGACGCCGGGGTCGTCGGTCACCCACTTGTAGGTGACCTCGCCGTCGGCGTCGACGACGAAGACGGAGCGCTTGGCGACGGCGTAGCCGAAGCCGGCGAAGTCCTCGTCGACGACGTCGAACGCCTCGATGGCCTCCTTATCGGAGTCGCTCACGAGGTCGAAAGAGAGGTCGTTCTGGTCGCGGAACTCGTTGTTCGCGAAGGGCGTGTCGACGCTGACGCCGTAGACGGTCGCGCCGACGTCCTCGAACGCGCCGAGGTTGTCGCGGAACGTGCACATCTCGTCCGTGCAGACGCCCGTGAACGCCCCGGGATAGAACGCGAGGACGACCGGCTCGTCGCCGAGTTCCTCGGAGAGGGTGAACGAGTCTACGTCGCCGTCGGCGAGCGGTGCCGTGAAGTCGGGTGCGTCGTCTCCAACGTCAACCATACGCGCCGTTTCGAACGCATCCGGTATGACGGTTGCGCTCTCGGTACAACGAGCAAAAGGCCTATAACGAGCAGTTTGCTACGGTGTGGTAGAGATGGTCACCAGTACGCCACTGTTCCTGGGCGGCTTCCCCGGCGGGATGGAGTTGGCGCTCGTCCTGCTCATCGCGGTACTGCTCTTCGGCGCGAACAAGATTCCCAAACTCGCACGCTCCACCGGGCAGGCGATGGGCGAGTTCCAGCGCGGCCGCGAGGAGATCGAGAACGAACTCGAAGAGGTCCGCGAGGGAGGCGCGACGACGGAGGGCGACGCCGACGTCACCACGGACACCGACGTCGAGACGGAGTCCATCGACTCCGACACCGAGAGCACGACGTCGAAGAACGCGTAAACGCCGCCGCGACGAAGAGCAACCGTTTTTCATCCCCAGTCGCGTAGCCACCGCCGCAGGGCGTGTGGCCAAGCGGATACGGCGAGCGGTTCCTAACCGCTAGATCGCGGGTTCGAGTCCCGCCACGCCCGTTTTCACGACTGCGTCGGAAAACGGGGAGTGGCTCCGCGAGACCTCCGGTCTCGCTCAGTCCCTCTCGTTCGCGTCGCTCACTCGCGGGACTCCCGCCACGCCCGCTGTGCTGCCGAGTGTAGAGGCGAAGAGCGACGCGTACGGGAGTCGAATCAGTGAGGATGCGCGCAGCGGAGCGAGCACGTCCGACCGTTCCCGCGCCGGTCACTCGACTTGGACGGTCACGTCGGTCCGTGAGACGACGGCGGACTCACCGTCGAGCGTGCATCTGGCGGTTTCGCTCGTCGGCATCGAGACGTCGGTGCAGGCCTCGACGTCCGCGAACGACCGGGACCACGCGTCGGCGCGTGGCGTCTCGACCGTGACGGTGACGGGCCCGTCGAGTACGGTGACACCGCGTGTGCCCGGGCCACGGGCCGCGAACGACACGCGTGCCCGGGTCCGCCCGCCGACCGTCCCACCCGTGGCGGTCGTGTTGATGACGGGAACGAGGGCGCGACCGCCGCCGGGCGCGACGCGGACGTCGGGGTCGTCGAGCACCACCGCGTCGGCGCCGTCCGAGCGGAGCACCGCGCCGCCGACGTAGACGAACCGGCTGTCCTCGTATCGGTAGACGAGCGGTGTCAGAGTCGCGTGCACGCTCCTCTCCGACCCGTTGACCGTGATTCGGACGTCGTCGCCGGGGCCGAGCGTCGCGCCGGCGAGGCCGACGCCGACCGTCCGGGAGGGCGCGCCACGGTAGACGACGTCGTTCGCCGTCGTGTCGATGGCGTCGAACGCCGTTTCGGCGTTCGAGAGCCGCTGGGCGTCGCGGGCGTCCTGCAGTCCCGTGAGCCCCGCGGTGTAGATGACGCCGACGGACGTGATGATGAGCGCGAAGATGAGGACGAACCCGACGGCGTCGCTCACGCCGCGCTCAGTCATCGCTGACCACCCGTAGCCCGTCGCCGGCGGCCCCCCGGGTCGTTATCTCGACGTCGCCCCCGGTGACGGTCGCGTTTACGACGTCGCGGTCCGTGTGTAGGGTCCGCGTCACGACGACGTTCTCGCTCGGTGCGGCGAGACGAACGCGCGTCACGCCGTCGGCGTGCGAGACGCGTATCGTGTACGTCCGGCCGACGACGCGAGCCGGGGCGTCGCTTCGGACGGTGACGCCCCCGGCGTCGGCGGTTCCGGCGAGCCGGTCGGCGGCTGCGAGGTCCGCGACGAGGCGGTCGCTGACGACGGCGAGCTGGCCACGAACGGCGTCCTGGCGCTGCCGGTCGACGTAGTCGGTGACGGCGATGAGCAGGCCGGTGACGAGCAGGAGCGCGACCGTGATGTTGAGGACGTAGCCGAGCGCGGTCGCCGCACCGCGGTCGTCGCCCATCAGACGCGCCACACGACCACCTCGACGGTGACGACGGCGTACACTTCTCCGTCCGGGTCGGTGTCGGACACGAAGTACGCCGGGTCGGCCGCGCCGAGCGCCTCCCCGGTTCCGTTGGTGGGGAGCGTGCGGTCGTGGTCGTAGAGCGTCACGGGTCGCCGGACGGTGACGGCGGCGTCGCCGGGCTCGCCGTTGTGGACGAACCGGACGACGCGGCGCTCGCCGTCCTCGTGGTAGACGAACCGGACGTTGTACGCCGCGCCGCGGTCCGCGAGCGTCTCGTTCAGCCGGTCGAGGAACCGGAGGTCGCCTGTCGGCCCCGCGCCCCCGTACGGTCGTTCGAGCGGGTCCGCGGGGTCGCCGGTCTCGTTTCGGTACCGCACCGCGTCCCGGAGCTCGCCGTCGTCGCTCGCGGCGAAGACGCCCTGTACCGTCGCGCGGTCCTGCTGGCCGGCGTGCTGGTTCGCGGTCGAGCCGAGCAACGGTGGCGTCGTGGTCATCTGGACGGCGATGATGACGGCGGAGACGACGAGGAGTGCCGCCATGACGCTCTCCAGGGTGTGCGCCTGCCCGCGTTCGGGGCCGTCCGCGGCGTTCACCAGACGACCACCCGGAGTTCGTACGTCGTGCCGTCGGGCGCGGTGACGGCACGCCGGGAGGCGGTCGTCGGCGCGTCCACGGACGGGGTCGGGCCGTCGGCGGCGACGACCCGGCCGGCGCTCGCGGTTCGGAGCGTGAGGTTGAGGAACGTCCCCGGCGGGAGCGTCTCGGAGACGTTCGAGCGCGCGGCCGCGAGCGCCCCGTCGGTGGGCGGGCCGGAGAGTTCGTAGGGGGTCTCCGTCGCGAGTTCGTCCCGCGCGAGGTCGTCGGCGACACGGTCGGCGACGACGCCGTTGCCGGCTCCCGGCGCGGTGGCCGGCGCGAGCAGCGAGGGGACGAACGCGAAGACGAATATCACGGTGAGGAGGAAGACGCTCACCCCGGCGGCGAAGTCGAGCGTCGTCTGCGCGCGGTCTCGGGTGTTCCGGGTCATCGTCAGATGAACGCGAAGACGAGCAACGCGACGGTCGGCAGGACGATGGCGAACTTCACGCCCGAGAGGAGGTCGGCGTCGCGGATGTACCCCGCGATGAACCCGGAGAGGATGCCCTGAATCGTGACGGCGTGGAAGAACATCATGTTCATCATCTGGATGTCGATGCTCGCCCCGAAGCTCATGTTGCCGCCGCCCGCGCTCGACGACGCGCCGCCGCTGGCCTGCGTGGCGAGCCCCGCCATCACGTCGAGGAACTTCACCTTCAGGATGGCCATGACGGCGAGCAGGGTCAGGTAGGTCATGATGATGATGACGATCTGCATCCGGGTGCGGGACTTGCGTTCGCGTTCGAGGTCGTCCTGCGTCTCGGACGACTGTGCGGCCGTCGTGAGCACCGCCGAAATCTGACTGGAGGCCTCCTGGGCCTTGCTGACGAGCTTGACGGTGCGCGCGAGGCGGGGGATGTGGTACTTGTTGTTGAACTCGACGAGCGCGTCGCGCAGGCTCGTCCCGTAGTTCACCTTCGCGTGGATGACGCGGAACTCCTCGGCGAGCTTCCCCGAGGACGTCTCGGAGACCGTCTTGATGGATTCGAGGAGGGTGAGGCCGGTGTCGTTCGCCGAGGAGAGCTTCCGGAGGTCGTCCGAGAGGTTGTTGACGACGCGGCGACGCGAGCGGAGGTTCCACAACCGGAAGGCCGCGAGCGGGATGAAGACGATGTAGAGCGGGAGGTAGACCCAGACGAACGTCCCCGCGATGGGGTTGGCCTGCATCCGGTCGAGGCTCGTCGGTGCCGTCCCCTGCGCGACGGCGAGCCCGAGGATGACGAGCGCGGCCGGGACGGTGAGCCCGAGCGTGTAGAGCGGGTGGCGCTTGAAGAACAGGTGTGGGTGCGTGAGCAGCCACTTCGCCTCGTGCGTCCCCTCGCGGCTGTAGATGCGCTCGAAGAGCGCGCCCTCCCCGCGGAAGCGCTCGATGAGGCCGAGGTCGAAGAGCCCGGGTTCGCGCGACGTCGAGGAGGCGTCGCTCTCGTCGAGGCGGAGGTAGCCGTCGCCGGGTTCGTCCTCCTTCACGGTCGAGACGAGGACGAGGAAGCCGACGCCGACCAGCGGGATGAGCGCGTACACCGTCCCGTAGAGGAGCGTCGTCTTCGAGTCCCCCATCATGCTCATGATGACGAGGATGATGATGAGGAGGAGCGGGAACAGAGAGAGCGTCATGTACATCTCGCCGAAGAGCTCGAGGGTGTCGAGGGTGAGCTGTTGTTGCTGTTTCGCCGTCCGCATGTGTTTGTCCTTCTTGTCGGAGAGGAAGTCCGTCATGTCGCCCCCGCTGTTGACGATGGAGAGCATGTCCGTGAGGAACTGCCCGAGTTCGTCCGACGGCGTCTCCATCGAGCGGTTGCGCACCGCGCTCCGGTAGTCCGTGTCGAAGTACTCCGTCTCCTGGACGATGCTGCGAAACTCCAGGGCGACCTCGCCGTACGTGTCGTCGGCCTTCGCCATCGCGGAGAGTATCTCCAGTTGGTTCATCCCGCCCATCGAGAGGGCGTACATGAACGCGATGGCGTCCGGGAGCAGCATGTTGATCTCGCGTTTGCGTTCGCCGGCCTGCATGTAGGGGACGCCGACGAGGCCGCCGAACCCCGCGGCGAACCCGATGCTCCCGAAGACGAGGCCGGTGAGGACGATCAACGCCGGGACCTTGACCGCGTTGATGAACGCGAGCAGCGCGTCGTTGGCGATGTAGAGCCCGATGATGGTGTCGGTGCTGATGACCATCATGAACAGCACCCAGCCGAGCAGCGTGCCGAGGACCCAGAAGAGGACGCCGACGATGGCACCGACGCCGAGCGCGCGCGAGAGGAACAACTCGACGGTCTCGTCGCGGCGCGCCTCCGCGAGTTTCGTCTCGACGTTGGCGACGAAGTCGCTCGAATCGTCGAAGAGCCACTCGTAGAGCGGGAAGAAGGCGTCCCCGAGCGCGTCCGACGAACTGTATCCCGTGTCGCCGAGGCTCATTCGTCGGACCCTGTGCGACCCGTTCCGTCGTCCGGTGCGTCGTCCGATGCGTCGCCCGGCGCGTCGTCACCCGCGGACGGGTCGCCGCCGTCGGCTTCGGCGTCGCGCGACCCCTCCGCGTCCTCGCCCGCGGCCTCGATGGTTGGCGTCTCGCCGCTGTCGTCGACGACGACGTCCTGGTCGGCGGCGCTCGCGGCCGCCTCGGAGAGCGCGAAACTGATGTCGGGGGCTTCCTCGCCGCGGTATTCCTCGAAGAGGGTGCCCTCCGCGCGCTCCAGGAGTTCGCCGGCCTCCTCGTAGACGTCCTCGGTCGGGTCGGGCCGGGGAACCATCTCCTCCTTCTCGGGGTCGACGTCGATGAGGACGGACTCCATCCCGCGCAGGTCCGCGAGGCTCTCCGTGAGCGCGTCGTTCGCCAGCAGCGTCAGGATGGTGTCGGGGTCCGCGATGTACGCCTGGAGGGTCGCGGCGACCTCGGTGTACTCGCTGAGGCCGTTGCGCACGAGATACGCGAGGACGACCTGGCGCTCGAATATCTCGCGTTCGAGACGCTCGCGAGACCACCCGCGGTCGAACTGAATCTCGTCGAGCGTGTTCGAGTCGGTGAGCTGTCGGAACTCGTCGCCTTCGGGCTCCCACTGGAAGACGTCGCTGACGTTGATTTCGTCGTTCTCGGCGTCGTATCGGTTTATCTCCGTGATGTTCCGGTTACGACGCACTTTCCGGCCGTTCACGCGCGTCTGCGCCTGAATCGAGACGAGGTCGAGGGCGGTGAACAGCGTCTTCGAGACGTTGATCGGCTCCGTCGTGAAGCGCTTGAGGACCTCGCCGACGTTGTCCGCGTGGAACGTCGTGTACGTCGTGTGACCGGTGCTCATCACCTGGAAGAGCGTCCGGCCCTCCTCACCGCGCACCTCGCCCATGACGATGTAGTCGGGGCGCTGGCGGAGCGCGGCCTCCAGCAGGTCGAACTCGTCGATGTCCCCCTTCTCGTCCTCGCCGAACGAGGGCCGGGTGACGGAGGCGACCCAGTTGCGCTGGGGCAACTCGACCTCCCGGGTGTCCTCGATGGAGACGATCTTCGCGTTCGACGGGATGAACAGGGAGACGGCGTTCAGGCTCGTCGTCTTCCCGGAGGCGGTGCCGCCCGCGAAGATGAGGCTCTTGTTGTTCTCGATGCAGAGCCAGAGGAACGCCATCTCCTCCAAGGAGAACGTCTTCCAGTTGATGAGGTCGACGGGCGTGAACGGGACGTCCTTGAACTGCCGTATCGTGTAGTTCGTCCCGTGGTCGCTGACCTCCTGGCCGAGCGTCAGCTGGGCGCGCGAGCCGTCCGGGAGCGTCGCGTCCACCTGCGGCTGGCGCTTGCTGATACCCTTCCCGGAGCGCTGGGCGAGCTTCACGACGAAGTCGTCGAGGCTCTCCTTGCCGTGGTAGACGTTCGTGATGAGCTGCTCGTAGTCGGAGTGGTACGCGAACACCGGGGAGTTGTAGCCGTCGCAGGAGATGTCCTCGACGTTCACGTCGTGTTTGATGCCGTCGATGCGCTCGTAACCGATGAAGTCCCGCTTGAGGTAGTAGAGGAGTTTCTCCACCTGGTACTGCGTGAGCGTGTCGGTGTCCTCCGCCAACACCGCGGGCTCGGGGCGCGCCGCGATGCCGTCGAGGGCCGTCGGTGGCCCGGACTCAGTCTCCGCTTCGTCCGCGTCCTCCACCGACGTCTCGTCGTCCTCGCCGCCCCCCAACAGCCCCTTCACGCGCTCCAGCGGCGAGGCGTCCTCGTCGCCGTCGAGGGCGTCGCGGAGGCGGTCGGCCGCGGAGCGGGAGTCGACGTCGGTGCCGGTCGCGCCCGTCCCGCCCTCGTCGCCACCGTTCGACCCGGCATCGCTCCCCGCCGCGTCGCTCGCGTCTTCGCCCGCCTCCTCGTTCGCCTCCGCTTCCCCGTCGCTCGTCTCGCCGCCCTCGCTTCCGCTCGGCCCACCGTTATTCGCCTCGTCGTTCGCTCCGCCGCTCGACCCGTCCGTCCCGCGGTCGACCAGCGAGCGCAGCCGCTCGGTGACCGGGACGTCGTCGGCCGCCTCGCCCTGTCCCGTGAGGGTCTCGACGAGCTCCCGGAGACGCTCTGCCGCCGAGGGGCCCCCGCGGGTCTCGGCGTAGATGTCGTAGCGTTCGAGCAGGTCGCGGGTCTGGCGTTCGATGACCGCGCGACGCTCGTCCATCGTCCCCTCGGCCGCGACGTCGCCGCTCGAATACTTGATCGCGGTGCGGAGCTTCCCCGTCAGGAACTCCTGGAGGTCGTCCTCGACGGCGTTCCGATAGGGCTCGACGAGGTAGTACTTCATCTCGTTCTCCTTCTCGGAGTGGAAGAGAACGACGAACGCGTAGGGCTTGTTCACCCAGTAGCGCTCGACCTCCGAGAAGTGGGTCTTCTTCGCCGGCGCGACCGCCTTCTCGAGGTCGTAGCGGTTCGCCATCGTCGTGTTCCCGTGGACGTCGGAGAAGAACGCGTCCTCGTCGACGTCCGACTCGACGTCGAGCGTCCGCTCGTCGACCACCGACTCGATGACGGCTGCGGCGTCGCCGCCGGCTGCGAGGACGCCGTCGACGTCGTCGCGTTCGAACCCGAGGTAGTCGGCGGGGTCGAGGGCCTCCTCGTCCTCCCCGCGATACTCCGCCTCGAAGTCGGCCCACGTGTACTCGTCCTTGGCGACGCGTGGGCCGTCGTCCGCCGTCGACTCCTCGACGGCGGTCGCACCGTCGACGTCGTCGGTCGGGCCCCCCGCGTTCCCGACCGCCGCGTCGTCGGCGTCGTCCGTGGACATCGTAGGAACTTCGGCAATCTACTTGAAAAACGTTTGTGGCCGACTCGGCGCGCGACCCGACGCGGTTCGACAGCACTTAACTCGCGGGCGTCCGATGGTCGATACATGGAAGACGTCTTCATCGCACGTGTGATGACGGCCGGTGCGACGACCGTCACGCCCGAGACCTCCGTCGAGGAGGCCGCCCAGGTGATGCTCGATCAGGGTATCGGCTCCGTCGTCGTCGTCGACGAGGAGGGACGCCTCGCGGGAATCCTGACGACCACCGACTTCGTCCGAATCGTCGCGGAGCGCCAGCCGAAGGACGAGTCCACGGTCGCGGACTTCATGACGACCGACGTCGTGACCGCGGTCGCCCAGGACGTCGTGACCGACGTCGCGAAGAAGCTCCTCGAACACCAGATTCACCACATCCCCGTCGTGACCGACGACGACCACATCATCGGCATCGCCACCACGACGGACCTCACGTCGTACGTCACGACGCTCGAAGAGTACGAATAACCCACTCGCGGCGGTCGCAACGGCCCGTTTCTCCCGGTTCCGTCGCCGACGTCGAGCGCCGTCGCCGTTCGCGCGTGGACGGCGCGTGTCTCGCGCGGATGAGCGGGACAGCGATGAGTGAGTGAGTGAGCGGGACACCGACGACACGTTCGGACGGGGACAACGCTTAGGCCGCGGGCGCGCGTCCGGCCGACACGATGGCCGACCTCGAAACCACGACCGTCTCGAACGAGGGGCACGTCGCGTCCTCCCGCGTCGGCGACTTCCGCCTCACGACGGACGCGGACGACGACGCCGGGCCGAACCCGAGCGCCGTCCTCCTCGCCGACTACGCCGCCTGCTACGTCTCCGCGCTCCGCGTCGTCGCCGCGGACGCGGGCCACGACGACCTCGGAGAGGTGCGCATCGAGGCCGAGGCCGACCGCGCGGACGGCGTCATCGAGGCGATCCGGTTCGACGTCGCCGTCGAGGCCGCCCTCGACGCGGCGGCCGCGACCGACGTCGCCGAGAACGCCCTCGACGCGAGTCACGTCGGCGCGGCGCTCCGCGAGGACCTCCGCGCGGACGTCTCCGTCGAGACGGACGCCGTCTGAGGGACGGCCGGGACGGCGGCGGGCGTATCTCCCCGCAGGGCAAGAGACAAACCACCCACGGTCGTATCGGGAGGTATGGCAGATTGGAAGGACCGCGTCGTCGGCGAGCGGATGAGCGTCGACGACGAGTTCGGCGAGCAAGTCGAGGCGTCCTCGTTCTCACGCCAGCAGTGGGGTCTCATTATGACAGCCGTGAATTTCCGTATCGAGAACCCCGAAGACCCGGAGGACGCGCGCCTCACGGTCGACACCGGGAAACTCCCGCAGGTGATGCCCGAGATCGACAACGTCGAGAAACAGATGGCGTCGATGGGCGCGGGGGGCAGCGGAAGCACGTCCTCCGGCGAGGGATTCCTCGGCGGCGTCAAGCGCGCCCTCGGCTTCGGCGGCGGCGAGGACGAGCGCTACGAGGAGGCCGAAGAACTGGTCCGCGAGTACGCGACGCTCCTCCAGGAGCGCCTCGAAGAGAACGGTCGGTGGTCGGAAGCCTGTCGCGTCGCCGCTGACGAGGAGTAACGGGGTTACTCGACGTCGCCGCCGTGGAACATCGTGAGCTCCTCGGCCTCGTAGATGTCGATGAGTTCGCTCACGATCTCGTCGTACGATTCGTCCTCGGTGCGGAGGCCATCGAGGCGCTCGATGGTCTCCTCGTCGAGATGCACTTTCGGCATACACCGACCGACGTGGGCGAGGGGGATAAATAGACGGGCTCCGCCGCGAAGCTTTGACGTGACTGGCCGCGACAGTAGCCGTATGAGCGACGGCTTCGGACTCGACCTGCGGAACGCGGAGGACCAGATCGAGGAGTGGGACGTCGAGGGCGGGGCGGACGACGTCGTCCTCGGCGTCCTCGACGGCGAGACCCCCGACGCGGAGTGGCTGGCGGCGCTCGAAGCCGGGCGCGTGCTCGTCCTCGCCGTCGACGGCGACCTCAACGACCTCGCGGCAGGGTTCGCGGGCCCCGCGAAGGAGGCGGGCGCGACCCTGATGCACTTCCGGGGGTTCCTCGTCGCCACGCCGCCCGGCGTCTCGCTCGACACCTCGCGGCTGTAAGCCGCATCCGCAGTCGCTTTCACGCTCCCGTCCGAACCCGTATCCATGAGTGACGAAGCGGTCTCGCGGCGGCGCGCGTGGCTGATGGCGGCGCGCCCGCACACCCTCCCGGCGGGAATTTCGCCCGTCGTGGTCGGCGTCGGCGTCGCGTACGCGCTCGGCGTCTTCGCGGCGCTGCCGGCGCTCGCGGCGCTCGTCGGCGCGCTGCTCATCCAGATCGGCGCGAACTTCGCCAACGACTACTACGACGCGGTCAACGGCGCGGACACCGAGGACCGCGAGGGGTTCACCCGCGTCACCCAGTCCGGCCTCATCGAGGCCGCGGAGGTCAAACGCGCGATGTACCTCACCTTCCTCGCCGCGACGGTCGTCGGGTGCTACCTCGTCTACATCGGCGGCCTCCCCATCGTCGTCGTCGGCCTCGCCAGCATCGCCGCCGGCATCGCATACACGGGCGGCCCATTCCCCTTCGGCTACCACGGCCTCGGCGACGTCTTCGTCTTCCTGTTCTTCGGCGTGATCGCCGTCGTCGGCACCGTCTACGTGCAGGCCGCGGCGTACGCCCCCGCGTTCCCGCTCGCGCCGCCGCCGGGCACGCTCCCGACCGCGGCGTTCGTCGCCAGCGTCGGCGTCGCCTGCATCTCCACCGCCATCCTCGTCGTGAACAACCTCCGCGACATGGAGACGGACCGCGAGACGGGCAAGTACACCCTCGCGGTCTACATCGGCTACACGTGGAGCCGCGTCGAGTACACGGGCCTCCTCGCCGTCGCCTACCTCGTTCCGCTCTGGTTCGTGGCGAACGGCTTCGGCTACGCCGTCCTCCTCCCGTGGCTCTCCCTCGCGCTCGCCGTCCCCGTCGCCCGCACGGTCTGCCGGTACGACGACGCCGACCACCTCGACCCGGCGCTCACCCGCACCGGCCAGACGCTCGCACTCTACTCGGTGCTGTTCGCCGTCGGAGTCGCGCTGTGAGAGTCGAGCCCGTCGCCCTCCCGCTCGCCGAGCCGCTCGACACCGCGCGGGGCACGATGACGGAGCGTCGCGGCTTCCTCGTCACCGTCGAACGCGACGGCGCGACCGGGGTCGGCGAGGCGACGCCGCTCCCCGGGTGGACGGAGTCGCACGACGACTGTCGGGCGGCGCTCGAACGCGCCGGCGACGCCGGTTCGGACGCCGACGCGCTCGCGGCCTGCGAGGGCGCGCCCGCGGCCCGTCACGCCGTCTCGCTCGCGTTCGCCGACGCGGCGGCGCGCGCCTGCGGCGTCCCCCTCTATCGGTACCTCGCCGGCGGCGGGTCCGGCGACGTCGCCGAGGAGACGACGACGAGCGCCCCCGACGAGCGCGTCGAACGACTCCCCGTGAACGCGACTGTCGGCGACGCCGACCCGGCGACGACGGCCGACCGCGTCCGTGAAGCCGTCTCGGCGGGCTTCGAGGCGGTGAAGCTGAAAGTCGGCGCGCGCTCGCTCGACGCGGACGCCGCCCGGGTCGCGGCGGCCCGCGAGGCCGCCCCGGACGTCGCGTTGCGCGTCGACGCGAACGGCGCGTGGACGCCGGACGACGCGCGGCGCGCGCTCGACGCCTTCGATGCCAGCGCGGACGTCGCGTACGCCGAACAGCCGCTCGCCGCGCCGTCGCTCGACGCCCACGCGGCGCTCCGCGGACGTGCACCCATCGCGCTCGACGAGTCGGTCGCCGCGGTCGGCCTCGACGCAGTCCTGTCGGCCGACGCGGCGGACGTCGTCGTCCTGAAGCCGATGGCGCTCGGCGGCGTGGACCGGACGGTCGCGGCGGGCCGGCGGGCGCGCCGAGCGGGCGTCGAGCCCGTCGTGACGACGACGTTCGACGGCGTGTACGCGCGGACGGCGGCGGTCCACGCGGCGGCGGCGCTCGCCCCGCTCCCCGCGTGCGGGCTGGCGACGGGCGACGCGCTCGCCCGCGACCACGCCCCCGACCCCGCCCCGGTGCGCGATGGACGGATCGTCGTCCCACAGGGAAAGGGAAATGGCGTCGCCGGGCCTCACGACGAGTAGATGCGCGACCTCCTCGCCACGCGGGCGCGGGCGTCCCCCGGCGACGCCGCGCTCGTCGACGACGCCAGCGGGCGCGAGTGGACGTACGCGGCCCTCGACGCGGCGGTCGAGCGGACGGCGGGCCGACTTGCCGCGCTCGGCGTGACGCGCGACGACCACGTCGGCGTCCTGCTGGAGACCCGGCCGGCGTTCGTTCGCCTCGTCTTCGCCGTCCAGCGCCTCGGCGCGACGCTCGTCCCCCTGAACGCGCGCCTCTCGCCGACGGAGCTGGAGACGCAACGCGAGCGCGCGGACCTCGTCCTGCTCGCCTGCGAGGCTGACACGGAGGCCGACGCCCTCACCGCGGCCGGAGCCGTCCCCGTGGTCTCCGTCGACGAACCGACCGACTCGGGCGTCCGTGTCCTCGGCGAGCGAGACCCCGAAGACGTCGCGCCGGCCGAGTGGACCCCGGAGGACGACCTCGCGCTTCTCTACACGTCGGGGACGACGGGCGACCCGAAGCCCGTGCGGTTGACGTTCGGGAACGTCGTCGCCGCGGCGGGCGCGAGCGCGTTCACCCTCGGCGTCCTCCCCGACGACCGCTGGCTCTGCTGTCTCTCGATGTACCACATGGGCGGGCTCTCCATCCCCCTGCGCTGCGCGCTCTACGGGACCACGTGCGTCCTCCAGCGCGGCTTCGACGCCGAGGAGACGGCGCGCGCGCTCGCCGAGCACGACTGCACGGGCGTCTCCGTCGTCCCGACGATGCTCGACCGGCTCCTCCGCGCGGACGCCGAGCTCCCCGACTCACTGCGCTTCGTCCTCTGTGGGGGCGCGCCGACGCCGCCCGACCTCGTCGCGGCCTGCGAGGACGCGGGCGTCCCCATCCACCCCTCCTACGGCATGACGGAGGCGACCTCGCAGATCGCCACCGCGCGCCCCGCGGCGGCGTACTCGAACCCCGAGACGGTCGGCCGGCCGCTCTTCGGGACGACGGTGACGGTCGTCGACGAGGCGGGCGACCCCGTCCCGACCGGCGAAACGGGCGAACTCTGCGTGTCCGGTCCGACAATCACGCCCGGCTACTACGACGCGCCCGCGGCGAACGCCGAGGCCTTCGGACCCCACGGCCTCCGGACGGGCGACGTCGGCTACCGCGACGACGCGGGCCGGCTCTACGTTCTCAACCGCCGCTCGGATCGGATCATCACGGGCGGCGAGAACGTCGATCCCGGTCGGGTCGCCGCGGTGATACGCTCGCACCCCGCCGTCCGCGACGTCGCCGTCGTCGGCGTCGACGACCCCGAGTGGGGGGAGCGCGTCACCGCGCTCGTCGTCCCCGAGGACGGCGTGGCCCTCGACCGCGACGCCCTCGAAACGCACTGGGAGGGCCGACTCGCGGGCTTCGCACAGCCCCGCACGGTCGCCTTCGTCGACGACCTCCCGCGGACGGCTTCCGGGACGGTGGATCGCGCGGTGGCGCGCGAGCGCGCCCGCGCCGCGGCCGACGATCTTTAAGCCGGTCGGCGGCATATCTCCCGGTCGTGTGCACGCTCGCCGTCGCGTGGCGCGTCTACGACGACGCCCCCGTGATCGTCGCCGCGAACCGCGACGAAGCGACCGACCGCCCCGCGACGCCGCCCCGCGTGTGGGACGACGACACCGATCCCCGCGTGCTCGCCCCGCGCGACGAGAAGGCCGGCGGCACCTGGACCGGCGTCACCGACGACGGCTTCTACGTCGGAATCACGAACCGCTGGAGCGACCTCGACTCGGGGCGCTCGCGCGGGCTACTCGTCGCCGACGCCCTCCGCGCCGGCGATCCGACGGACGCGCGCGACCTCGTCGAACGCGAGGTCGCCGAGCGCGACTACGCGGGCTTCAACCTCGTGCTCGCGGACGCCGACATCGCGTTCCTTCTCCGCTGGGACGGCGACCTCCGCGTCGAGACGCTCACGCCGGGCGTCACGGTCGTCACGACGACCGGGGCGCCCGACGCCGCCGACCGGCGCACGCGGGTCCGCGACGCCCTCACGCGCCGCCGCCCCCGGAGCGCCGCGGGGTTCCGCGGGCGGGCGAAGCGCGTCCTCGCGGACGGCGACGTCGGCGCGTGCCTCCACGGTCACGGCTACGGGACGCGGTCGTCCACCGTACTCACCGTCGGCGACGGCGTCCGCTACGAGTTCGCCGACGGCCCGCCGTGTCGCACGCCGTACCGTCGCGTCGGCGGCTTCGAGCGCCCGTAGCGTGCGGGCCGACACCGGCGACCCGCGAGCGGACGGTCACATTTAAACCGTTCGCGGCCGGCGTATTGGAGTATGAGCGCCGAGGCAGAGGACCTCTCCGAGGACGAGGCGCGCGCCCTCGAACTGGTCCGCGAGCAGGGGAAGATTTACCAGAGCGAGTTCTGGAAGGCACTCGACGTCTCCTCGCGTAAGGGGAGTCGAATCGCAAAGAAACTGGAGGAGAAGGGGTACGTCGAGCGCGAGGACGCCGTCCACGCCGGCAACACGACCTACCTCATCACGCCGATCATCAAGGACGAGGAACTCGACTTCTCGCTCTTGATGGCCGGCGACATGCTCTCGCCGTTCGTCGGCGAGGAGGAGGTCGACGCCCGCGGCGACGCCTTCTCCCAGTGGATCATGAACCTCGTCTACGAGGACCCCGTAATCCCCGAGGAGGAGGCGGGCGCGCCGCCCGAGGAGTGAGA
This sequence comes from Halarchaeum rubridurum, assembly GCF_014647115.1. Lineage (GTDB taxonomy): Archaea > Halobacteriota > Halobacteria > Halobacteriales > Halobacteriaceae > Halarchaeum > Halarchaeum rubridurum. Next base: position 217,090 of record NZ_BMOO01000003.1, on the reverse strand, counting down.
TAGCCGTCCGAACGCGACCCGCTTCGTTCGATTTTTTCGCCGCCGAGTGACGTCGCGTGCCGACGCCGCGCTGTCCTCCTCACCTCAGGGCGTGAGCCCCCAGAAGAACGCGATGCCCACCGTCGTCACGACGGAGAGGAGCAACTGGAGCGGCCCGCCGACGCGGGCGTAGTCCGAGAACTTGTAGCCGCCGGGGCCGTAGACGAAGAGGTTCGTCTGGTAGCCGACGGGCGTCATGAACGCCGTCGAGGCCGCGAACGTGACCGCGAGGATGAACGCGAACGGGCTCCCGCCGACCTCGTGGGCCGTCTCGACCGCGACGGGAATCATCAACACGACGCTCGCGTTGTTCGAGATGACGTTCGTCACGAGCCCCGTCACGATGTAGAACACCCAGAGGACGCCGATGACGGGGAGGAACTGCCCGGTGAGGCCGACGAGTGAGCCGAGGAACGTCGCCGCGCCCGTCTGTTCGAGCGCGATGCCGAGCGGGATGACGCCCGCGAGGAGGAAGATGACGCTCCAGTCGACGCCCTCGTACATCTCGCCGGGCTTGATGACGCCCGTGACGGCCATGGCGACGACGCCCGCGAGCGCCGTCTGCACGATGCTGAAGTCGAGCGCGGCGAGCGCCTCGACGCCCGTGACGGCCGCGAGCGCCCCCCACGGGACGCCGACGAGGCCGACGACGCCGAGGACGATGGCGACGGCCCACGGAATCTTCTCCGTTCGGTAGTTCGGCGTCTCGGACTCGTGGGCGACGATGAAGTCCGAGTTCGTCGAGAGCCGGTCGATGCTGTCCGTGGGGGCCTGCACGAGGAGCGTGTCGCCCACGCGGAGTTCGACGTCGTCGAGGCGCGAGCGAATCGTCTCCCCGCCCGAGCGGAACGCAAGCACGCTCGCGTCGTAGCGCTGGCGGAACGAGGAGGTGGTGAGCGTCTCGCCGAGCAGGCTGGAGCCGGACTGGATGACGATTTCGACGAGCGTCTGGGCGTCCGCGTCGGCTTCCAGTTCCTCGTCCGTCGGCGGCGTCCCGACGAGGTCGAGGCCGTCGAGCTCGCGGAGGCTCGCCAGCGTCTCGCGGTCCGTGCGGATCGTGAGGATGTCGCCCGAACGGATGCGCTTGCTGGCGATCCCCTCGAAGTAGGTCTCGCCGTCCCGGACGATTTGGAGGATGTCCGCGTCGAAGCGCGCCTCGTCGATGGCGTCCTGGACGGTCTTGCCCGCGACGGGCGCGTCGTCGCGGACGACGACCTCCGTCACGTAGTCCTGCAGTTCGTACTCGTCCATGTAGTCCTCGCGGGCGGGGACGCGCTCCGGAATGAGCCGCTGACCGACCGTCATCAGGTAGGCCGTCCCGGCGACGAGGACGACGAGCCCGAGGCCGGTGAACGTGAACATCGAGAACCCCCGACCGATGAGTCGCTCGGCGACGCTGGAGGCCAGGAGGTTCGTCGACGTCCCGATGAGCGTGAGCATCCCGCCGAACATCGAGGCGTAGGAGAGCGGGAGGAGGAGCTTCGACGGCGAGGTCTTGCCCGTGTGCGCGAGGTCGGAGATGACGGGCACGAGGATGGCGACGACCGGCGTGTTGTTGATGAACCCGGAGACGGGGCCCGCGACGCCGATGGTCGCCGCGAGCTGCTTGGGCTGGCTGTCGCCCGCGAACGCCGCCATCTTCCGCCCGATGATCTGGACGACGCCCGTGCGGTTGACGCCCGTCGAGAGGATGAGCATCGCCAACACCGCGATGGTCGCCGTGCTGGAGAATCCCGAGATGCCTTCGGCGACGGACACCTCCGTCCACGGGAGGACGGTCAGGAGCACCATCACGAGGATCGCCGTCACGTCGATGGGGAGGAGTTCGGTGACGAAGAGGAAGAGCGCGAGCAGGACGACGCCGAACACGACGAGCATCTCCGTCGTGACCGGCGGCACGGACCCGGCTTGCGCTAAGAGGGGCGTAATCGCCATACGCCGGTAGTCGTCTCCCTCCCTCAAAGCGGTTCCGGGTAGCCTCTGCGTACGTTATGCCGCGCTTACGCATCTTTTTCCACCTCGGGTTGCCGGAAGCGGCCGCTCGGCGCACAAACACGCCTGAAAAACCCCGCTCGACGTCGTCGAGCGGTCGAGACTCTAGCCCAGCAGCGCCGCCGCGTCGATGATGCATCTTTTTCCACCTCGGGTTGCCGGAGGCAACCACTCGGTGCAAAAACACGCCTGAAAAACCCCGCTCGACGTCGTCGAGCGGTCGAGACTCTAGCCCAGCAGCGCCGCCGCGTCGATGATCGTCTCCTCGCCGAACGTCGGGCCGACGAGCTGGAGGCCGACCGGGAGGCCCTCACTGGACTCGCCGGCGGGGACGCTGATGGCGGGGAGGTTGGCGAGGTTCACGGGGACGGTGTTGGCGTCCATGAGGTACATCTGGAGGGGGTCGTCGACGCTCTCGCCGAGCTTCGGCGGGAGGACGGGCATCGTCGGCGTGGCGAGGACGTCGACGTCCTCGAACGCGCCCTCGAAGTCCTGGCGGACCCACGCGCGGGCCTCCTGGGCCTGCTTGTAGTACTTGTCGTGGTAGCCCGCGGAGAGGGCGTACGTCCCGAGGAGGATGCGGCGTTTCACCTCGTCGCCGAGGTTCTCGGCGCGCGTCTCGGCGAACGACTCGTTCCAGTTGCCCTCGAAGCCGCCGGACTCGCCGTAGCGCACGCCGTCGAAGCGCGCGAGGTTCGAGGAGGCCTCGGACATGGCGATGACGTAGTAGGCGGCGACGCCGTACTCGACGGAGGGGAGACTGACCTCCTCGATTTCGGCCCCGGCGTCGCGGTAGGCGTCGAGGGCGTCCTCGAAGACCGCCCGGACCTCGTCGTCCGCGCCCTCGACGAGCTCGGTCGGGACGCCGACGGTGAGGCCGTCGACGTCGCCGTTCGCGGCGGCCGCGTAGTCGCTCCCCGCGCCCGCGTCGCGCGTCGTCGCGTCGTGCTCGTCCGGGCCGGCGATGACGTCGAGGAGTTCGGCCGCGCCCTCGACGGTCGGGGCGAGCGGGCCGATCTGTTCGAGGCTGTTCGCGTACGCGACGAGGCCGTACCTCGAAACGAGGCCGTAGGTGGGCTTGATGCCGACGACGCCGCAGAAGGCGGCGGGACAGCGGACGGACCCCCCGGTGTCGCTCCCGAGCGCGTAGTCGGCGTCGCCCGCGGCGACGGCCGCGGCGCTCCCGCCCGAGGAGCCGCCGGGGACGCGCTCCTCGTCGACGGGGTTCGTCGTCGCGCCGAACGCGGACGTCTCGGTCGTCGTCCCCATCCCGAACTCGTCCATGTTCGTCTTGCCGACGATGGTCGCGCCCGCGTCCGTCAGCCGCGAGACGACCGTCGCGTCGTAGGGCGGCACGTACTCCGCGAGCATCTCCGAGCCGCAGGTGGTGCGGACGCCCTCCGTCGAGATGTTGTCCTTGACGGCGACCGTCGCGCCCGCGAGCGGCCCCGAATCCGCGCCCTCGATGGTCTCCTCGGTGACGAAGGCGTTGTGTGCGTCCGCCATCTACGACACCTTCGGCCCCTTGAAGAAGCCGTCCTCCGTCTCCGGGGCGTTCTCCAGCGCTTCGTCCTGGTCGAGGCTCTCTTCGACCTCGTCGGGGCGCATGACGTTCACGAGCTCGGGTTCGGCCTCGACGTCCGGGACCTCCTCCAGGGTCTCGAAGTGGTCGAGGATGTCCGCGAACTGGTCGGCGTACCGTCCGACGTCCTCGTCGTCGAGGTCCACGCGGGCGAGGTCCGCGACGTGCCGGACCTCGTCGGCGTCGACGGTCGAATCGCTCATGGTCGCCCTGCGTCCCGCGTTCGTCTAAGGGTTTCGGAAGACGCGACGCCCCGAGTCCCGGCAGTACGGGCCACGAACGGTCATCAAGCTTATGCCGACTCCGCACCACACACTAGTGAATCACGGCCCGTCCGGCGGCGGGACCAGCGACCACCTCGATATCCACTATGAGTGACTCACGCACACGACGACGAGAGCGACGGCCGGCGCAATCGGAGGAGGAACAGGAGCGGGAATCCGCGGCCGACGAGGAGCTCGTCTGTCCGGAGTGCGGCGGCAACCTCGTCGTCGATGAGTCCCACGGCGAGACCGTCTGTGAGGACTGCGGCCTCGTCGTCGACGAGGACGAGATCGACCGCGGGCCCGAATGGCGGGCGTTCAACAGCCAGGAGAAGGACCAGAAATCGCGCGTCGGAGCCCCGACGACGAACATGATGCACGACAAGGGGCTCTCGACCAACATCGGCTGGCAGGACAAGGACGCCTACGGCAACTCGCTGTCGAGTCGCCAGCGTCAGAAGATGCAGCGCCTGCGCACCTGGAACGAGCGCTTCCGCACGCGGGACTCGAAGGAGCGGAACCTCAAGCAGGCGCTCGGCGAGATCGAGCGCATGGCGAGCGCCCTCGGCCTCCCGAAGAACGTCCGTGAGACGGCGTCGGTCATCTATCGCCGCGCGCTCGACGAGGACCTCCTCCCCGGGCGCTCCATCGAGGGCGTCGCCACCGCCGCACTCTACGCGGCCGCCCGGCAGGCGAGCACGCCGCGCTCGCTCGACGAGGTGACGAACGTCTCCCGCGTCGACAAAGACGAGATCGCCCGCACGTATCGCTACGTCGTCCGCGAACTCAGCCTCGAAGTCGCCCCCGCGGACCCGACGAGCTACGTCCCGCGCTTCGTCAGCGATCTCGACCTCGGCGACGAGGTCGAACGCCAGGCCCGCGACCTCCTCGAATCCGCGAAGCGCGAGGGAATCTACTCGGGCAAGTCGCCGGTCGGCCTCGCCGCCGCCGCCGTCTACGCCGCCGGTCTCCTCACGAACGACCGCGTCACGCAGAACCGGGTGAGCGAGGTGGCGAACATCAGCGAAGTGACGATACGCAACCGCTACCACGAACTCCTCGAAGCGCAGGACGACATCCCCGTCGAGGCGTAGGTCTTCCTTTTAGCGGGCGCTCCGTCTTTCACCGTCTGTTCCCACTCGCCCCGACAGACGTTAGGCCGGCGCGCCGGTGCGTGGTCGTATGGAGACCACCCACCACTACACCGCGACCGTCTACGTCGTCGCCGACGGCGCGACGGCACTCCACGAGCACGACCGCCTCGGCCTCTGGCTCCCGCCGGGCGGCCACGTCGAGCGCGACGAACTCCCGCACCGCGCCGCCGAGCGCGAGGTCCGCGAGGAGACCGGCCTCGACCCGACGCTCCTGCTCGCCGACCCCGACATCGAGACCGGCGTCGTCCGCTCGCTCCCCCAGCCCGAACACCTGTTGCTGGAGGACATCCACGCCTACGAGGGCGGCGAGGTCGGCCACCAGCACGTGGACTTCGTCTACTTCGCGGCGGTCGACTCGCGCGCCATCGACCCGGACGGCGACGAGCGCGACCCCGAACACTGGGAGTGGTTCACGCCCGCGGACCTCGAAGACGCGGACGTCGGCGAGGAGGTCGAGCGCATCGGAATCGAGGCCATCGAGGCCGTCGACGGCCGCTGACGCGGCCGTCGGGTCGCGCGGGACGCAGGTCCCCTTCTCAGAAGAACTCGCGGAGGCGGTTTTTCACGCGGCGTTTCGCGCCACCCGCGGCCTGCCGGAAGCTGACGTGCCACGGCGTCCGGCGGCCCTCGACGCTCGTGCGGCCGTCCCGAATCGCGTCGAGTATCGCGTCGAGGTCGGCGCGCTCGGCGTCGACGCGCGTCACGGCTTGCCCGACCATCTCGGCGATGTGGGCGTCGGAGCCGGCGGTCATCGGGAGGCCGCGCTCGCGGGCGAACGACTCGGCCTTCCGGTTCGCGCGCCCCGTGAGGAGCCGGGAGTTGTAGACCTCGATGGCGTCCGCCGAGGCGAGCTCCGCGTCGGTAACGTGGGGGGCGACGCCGCTGCGCGACCCCTGGAAGGGGTGGGGGACGACGGCGATGCCGCCGGCGTCGCGGATCGCGTCGAGCGTCTCGGTGAAGGGGCGACCGATGGGGACGGGTTCGCGGATGCCGAGCGCGAGGACGTGGCCGGCGGCGCTCGTCACCTCCATCCCGGGGATACCGATGAGCCCGTAGTCGGGGGCGAGTTCGGCCGCGCGGGCGCTCGCCTCGTACTCGTCGTGGTCGGTGACGGCGATGGCGTCGAGGCCGACGGCCGCCGCCTGCTCTAAGAGCATCTCGACGGGGTCGCGGCCGTCGTAGGAGTGCGACGAGTGGGTGTGGAGCTCGACCGACAGCACACGCGGCGCTTCACGGCCGGCGGGCAAAAGCGCGCCGGTCCGCGGGGCGTGACGGGGGGTCCGGTCCGCCGCGACGCCCGCCGCGCGCGACGCCGTCGGCCGCGCGATACCCACGACCGTGTATATAGAAACGCATAAATCCGGCCCGACGAACCATAGGGATGAATGACTCTCGCCGAGTCGGACCGCGAGCGCGTCGTCGGGGAGCTGGGTCGCGACCCGACGCGCGCCGAGGCCGCGCTGTTCGAGAACCTCTGGAGTGAACACTGCGCCTATCGCTCCTCGCTGCCGCTGCTCTCCGCCTTCGACTCGGAGAGCGAGGACGTCGTCGTCGGCCCCGGCGACGACGCCGCGGTCGTCGAGGTGGGCGACGGGCTCTACGCCACGTTCGGCGTCGAGTCCCACAACCACCCCTCGTACGTCGACCCGTTCGACGGCGCGGCGACCGGCGTCGGCGGCATCGTCCGCGACACGCTCTCGATGGGCGCGTACCCGGTCGCGCTCGCCGACTGCCTCTACTTCGGCGGTTTCGAGCGCGAGCACTCGCGCTACCTCCTCGAGGGCGTCGTCGAGGGCATCAGCCACTACGGGAACGCCATCGGCGTCCCCACCGTCGGCGGGAGCACGGCCTTCCACGAGGGCTACGAGGGCAACCCGCTCGTCAACGTCGCCTGCGTCGGCCTCCTCTCGCCCGACCGGCTCGTCACCGCCGAAGCCCAGCGCCCCGGCAACCGCCTCGTGCTCGTCGGCAACAGCACCGGCCGCGACGGTCTGGGCGGCGCGTCCTTCGCCTCCGAGGACCTCGCGGAGGACGCCGAGACCGAGGACCGCCCCGCGGTGCAGGTCGGCGACCCCTACGCCGAAAAGCGTCTCGTCGAGGCGAACGAGGAGCTGATCGACGCCGGGCTCGTGCAGTCCGCGCGCGACCTCGGCGCGGCCGGCCTCGGGGGCGCGTCCTCCGAGCTCGTCGCCAAGGGCCACCTCGGCTGCGTGCTCGACCTGAACGCCGTCCACCAGCGCGAGCCCGGGATGAACGCGACCGAGATACTGCTCGCCGAGTCCCAGGAGCGCATGGTGTACGAGGTCGCCCCCGAGAACGTCGACGCCATCGCCGACCTCGCGTCGAAGTACGACCTCGGCTGTTCGGACATCGGCGAGGTGACGGGCGACGGCCGGTACGTCTGCGAGTTCGACGGTGACGTCGTCGTCGACGCCCCCGCGGAGTTCCTTGCGGACGGCGCGCCGCTCAACGACCTCCCGATGGACGACCCGGAGACGCCCCCGACCGACTACGACCTCCCCGCGCTCGACGAGGCCTTCGAGGCCGTCGTCGCCAGCCCGAACACCGCCTCGAAGCGCTGGGTCTACCGGCAGTACGACCACGAGGTCGGCGCGCGCACCGCCGTCCGCCCCGGGGAGGACGGCGCGGTGCTCGCCCTCCACGAACTCGCGGACGCGGCGGACGTCGAGGCCGCCGACGCGCCCGGCATGGCGCTCGCCGCGGGCGCGAACCCGAACTGGACCGACTGCGAACCCTATCTGGGCGCGTACGCGACCGCCGTGGAGAACGCGACGAACCTCGCCGCCGTCGGCGCGGAGCCCGTCGCCGCCGTCGACTGCCTCAACGGCGGTAACCCCGAGAAGCCCGACGTCTACGGCGGCTTCGGGGCCATCGTCGACGGCCTCGCGGACGGCTGTCGGGACCTCTCGATTCCCGTCGTCGGCGGCAACGTCTCGCTCTACAACGACAGCGAGGCCGGCCCGATTCCCCCGACGCCGACGCTCGCCGTCCTCGGCACGACCGACAGCGTCGACGCGCCCGGGAGCGCCCTCGCGGGCGACGGCACGCTCCTCCTCGTCGGCGGCCACGACGCGACGCTCGGCGGCTCCGAACTCCTCGCCGAATTCGGCGGGAGCGACGCCTTCCCCGACTTGTCCGAGAGCGCGGGCGACGTCGTGGCGACGCTCGCCAGCGTCGCGGGCGAGGCGCACGTGAGCGCCGTCCACGACGTTAGCGACGGCGGCCTCGCCGTCGCGCTCGCGGAGACGATCACTGCCGACGCCGGCGCGGACGTCTCGGTGCCGTCGCTCGAAGCGTGCTTCTCCGAAGCGCCCGGGCGCGCCGTGGTCGAGACGACCGACCCCGACGCGGTCCGCGCGGCCTTCGACGGCGTCGCGGACGTCGTCGAGCTCGGCGCGAGCGACGCGAGCGGGACGCTCACGCTCGACGTGGGCGGCGAGACGCTCGACTACGGGCACGAGGAGATCGCCGCGTTCCGCGGGACCATCGCGGACGCGATGGAGTGACTCAGCCGAGGAAGGGCAGGACGAACGTGATGATCGCGCCGACGGCGAACGCCACCGCGCCGTAGGCCACCTGTTTCGTCGTGAACGGTTGCATCGGCGACGTCGTCCGCCCCTCGTGTGTCGTGTCCATGCGCTCGCCTTCCGCGGGCCGGCACTTGCCGTTTTCGGACTCGCAAGGGGGCCTCCACAACGCACATGGCGTCACCGTCCCTCCGCTGAGACGGATGCCCTCCAGACGTGCGTTCCTCACTGGTGCGGGCGCGACGGCCCTCGTGACACTCACCGGCTGTAGTAGCCGGGAGACCAGCGACGACCCGAGTACGACGAGCGAGAGCACGACGCCCGACACGCTCCCGCCGGACGCGGCGTCGTTCGAGGCCGACCTCGTGCGCGACGCCACGGCCGACCACCCGCCCCGATTCGCGGCGACGCTAACGAACGAAGGGAGTGACCCGTTCACGGCCACGTTCGGGTTCGCACCGCCGCTCTCGGTGACGACGCTCGACGCCACCGAGGGCGACGCGTCGCTGTTCTGCTACCCGGTGAGTGACGACGCGCGCCAGCACGTCCAACGAGTCGCCATCGGGAACGACACGGCGAGCGACCTCCCGCCCGAGCGCCGCGCCGACGGGTGCTGGCGCGTCACCGGGAGCTACTCGACGGACACCATCGCGTACGCGCGGACGCTCGACGCCGGCGAGTCATTACGCGTCGCGTACGACGCCTACACGTACGGTGACGGGTCGTGCTTCCCGAACGGCGACTACCGCGCGACGACCGGCGTGTCGGTGTACCCGGGGACGAGTGCGGACGGTGCGACGACGTCGTGGAGCTACGGCGTGACGCTCGCGCTCCGCGACGGGTCGGTGTCGAGCGTCGCGGGGAGCGACGTGCGCGCGGTCGCGCTCACGGACGAGTAGGGCACCCCAGTCGCACACCTTTTCAGGGGGTGGCTGCCTATCACGCGTATGACCCTCACGAAGCGCGTCATCCCCTGTATCGACGTCGACCTCGACGAGAACGGGGACGCGGCCGTCTACACGGGCGTGAACTTCGAGGACCTCGAATACACGGGCGACCCCGTGGAGCTGGCGAAGAAGTACAACGAGGCGGGCGCGGACGAGTTCGTCTTCCTCGACATCACGGCGAGCGCGGACGGCCGCGAGACGATGCTCTCCGTCGTCGAGGACGTCGCGGACGAGGTGTTCATCCCGCTCACCGTCGGCGGCGGCATCCGCGACACCGACGACATCAAGGAGACGCTGCGCGCCGGCGCGGACAAGGTCTCCATCAACACGGGCGCGCTCGAACGCCCCGAGCTCATCACGGAGGGCGCGAAGGCCTTCGGCAGCCAGTGCATCGTCATCAGCGTCGACGCCCGTCGGCGCTTCGACGAGCAGGGCGAACACTACGCGCAGGTGGACGGGGAGTCCTGCTGGTTCGAGTGCACCGTGAAGGGCGGCCGCGAGGGCACCGGCATCGACGTCGTCGAGTGGGCCGCCGAGGCGGAGGAGCGCGGCGCCGGCGAGCTCTTCGTCAACTCCATCGACGCCGACGGCACGAAGGACGGCTACGACCTCCCGCTCACGAGCGCCGTCTGCGACGCCGTCTCGACGCCCGTCATCGCCTCGTCGGGCTGTGGCGAACCCGAGCACATGCGCGAGGCCTTCGAGTCGGGCGCGGACGCCGCGCTCGCCGCCTCCATCTTCCACTTTGAGGAGTACACCATCGAGGAAGTCAAGGAGTACCTCGACGAGCACGACGTGCCCGTTCGCCTGTAGTTCTCTCCTCTACCCTTCCGTCGCCGTTGCGGAGAGCCGATACTTCTCGAAGTCACCGGTATTGCTGTCGAAAAGAGAGCGGAGCGCTATATCTACAGGGAAGTTCGCCGCGGGAGTGGTTCAGCGAGCGTTCTCGAAGGCGGTGCGGAACTCGTTCATCTGCTCGTCGACGAGCGTCGCGCCCTGTTCGAGGCAGTCGAGCGGCTTCGCGCCCTCGGTCTTGAGCGTGAGGACGGGTTCGGTCTGGCCGCCGGACTGCTCGGGGTTCTGGTCGTACGTCGCGGCGGCGACGTCGTCGAGTTCGAGCAGGGCGCCCTTGAGCACGTTCATGAACGTGTGGTCCTCGCCCGCGATCTCGATGGTGAGCTCTGTGTCCTGCTGCTCGATGACCCGGAGATCCATAGTTCAGAGTTGGTTCTGCGGCGTTTGAACGTTGCGGTCGCGCCCGTCCGCGGTCCACGTCCCACGTCCGCGTCCCGCCGGCGTTTAAGGGCGCGCGCGGCGAGCGTGGCGTATGGTCTCGTCCGTCCTCCTCGCCGGTGGCGCCGGCGCGCTCGCGTGCTGGCTCCTCATCGTCGCGGCCGTCGCGCTCGGCGGCGTCCGCGCGGGGACGGCGCTCCGGGTCGGCCTCCCGCTCGGCCCGCTCGTCGGCCTCGGCTGTGCGGCCGCGTTCGGCCTCCCGCCCACGGACGCGCTCGCCCCCGCGGTCGTGCTCGGCACGCTCGTCTCGCTGGCCTGCGTTCGCGCGCTCGACGGCGTCGGCGACGAGTGGGGGCGTCGCCTCCGCTCGCGGCTGCTCTTCGGCGTCCCGTGGGGGACGCTCGTCGTCGTCGCGGGCGTCGCGGGCTTCTACCTGTTCGTGCAGGGCGGGTGGACGCACCCGAACGCCCCGCTCTCGATTCCCTTCACGTCGTGGTCGTACCTCTACCCGCTCGGCGTCCTCACCGCGCCGTTCGCCCACGGCGGCCTCTCGCACGTCACGGGCAACCTCCTCGGGACGCTCGTCTACGCGCCGCTCGCCGAGTACGCGTGGAGCCACTACCCGCGACGGCGCGGCGAGTCGACCTTCGGGTCGCTGCGGACGAACCCCCTCGCCCGGATCGGCGCGTTCGTCCTCGCCGTCGCCGTCGTCGCGGTTCTGACGAGCGCGCTCGCGTGGGGCCCGATAATCGGTTTCTCCGGCGTCGTCTTCGCCTTCGGCGCGTTCGCGCTCACGCGCTACCCCGTGGGGACCATCGTCGCCAGCGCCGTCAGCGGCTTCGCCTCCACGTTCTACTACGCCCTCCGCGACCCCGTCGTCGTCGCGTCCGCCGGCCCCTCCTACGGCGGCCCGTGGTGGGCCGGTATCGCCGTGCAGGGCCACGCCGTCGGCGTCCTCCTCGGCGTCCTCCTCGGCGCGCTCCTCGTCGCCGCGCGCGACGAACGCCCGAGCGCCCTCCGCCTCTGGGGGGCCGCCATCGTCTACGCCGCGAGCGTCCCGCTCTACGCCATCTGGTGGTACCGCGGTCCCTCGACCTACGTCCTCTACCGGGGCCTCGGCGTCCTCCTCGTCGTCGCGCTCGGTCTCTTCGTCGCCGCGGGCGTCCGCGCGCGCTCCCGGCCGCTCCTCGAACGCGTCGAGACCGGCCTGACGCGCCGGCAGGTCGCCACCCTCTGTCTCTGCTTTCCCCTCCTCGTCACCGTCATGGTCGCCGTCCCGATCAACCTCGCCGCCGTCTCGCCCGACGCCGGCGGACCCGCGAACGCGAACGCGAGCGCCGACACCGTCCACGTCGAGGGGTACACGGTCACGTACGCGGAGGACGTCCGAAACGAGCGCGTCGGGGCGTTCGACATCGAACTGTTGAACGAGTCGACGAGCGTGAACGCGAGCGGCCTCATCGTCTCGAACCCCGAACGCGCCATCTGGACGCAGGCGGTCTCGACCGGCACGCTCGCGTACTCGGGGCGCGCGAGCGTCCGCGTCGGCGGCCTCGGCTGGAGCGAGCGCGTCGCCGCGACCCGTTCGGGGTGGGTGCCGACTGGCGCCTCGCCCGTCTACCGCGTCTCCCTCGTCGGCCCCGACGGCGAGCGCTCGCTCGCCTACACCTCGCCGGACGCCGCCGCCTCGCCAGTCATCGCCGGCCGGAACGTCACCGTCGCCACCACCCCGGAGGGGTTCAGCGTCGTCGTCTCCCACGCGAATGAAACGCTCGGCCGCACGCCGCTCCCCGCCGACAACGAGACCGCGACCGCCGGCGGCCTCGGCTTCGGGCGCGCCGGTGACTACCTCGTCGCCGCGCACAACGGGACGCGCGTCACCGTAGCGACCCGCGAGACCTACTCGTAGGGCCAGGCGACCCGGTAGACCTCGACGTCGAGCGTCTCGCGCTCGCGCGTGTGGAAGTCGAACTGCCGCGCGACGTCGAACTCGGCCGCGAACGCGTCCGTCACCGTCCCGCCCCGGTCCGCGGCGAACGACTCGACGAAGTCGCGGCTCCCCGCGTTGTGGATGGACCACGAGACGTCCGCGAGCGCCGCGGCCGCAGCGAGGAAGCGCCGGTCCGCGTGTCTGTTCCCGCGCTGCGCGCCGAACGGCGGGTTCATCACGACCGTCGCCGCGCTCGCGTCGATTCGCGCACGCGTCAGCGGCGGGTCCGTCGCGTCCCCGCGCACCCACGACACCGGAGTCTCGGGGGCGACGCGGCGCTCGTTCTCCCGCGCGGTCGCCAGCGCGTCACCGTCGACGTCGAGGCCCACGACGCGCGCCGGCGAGCGACACGCCGCGCCGAGCGCGAGCATCCCCGTCCCCGTCCCGAGGTCGAGCACGACGCTATCGAGGTCCCCCCGGAGGTCCGCGGTGTGGAGGACGTGGGCCGCGAGCTCCGCGGGGGTCGGGTACTGCTCGCGGGCGACGTCCGGGTCGTCGAACCCCGCGACGGCCGCGAGCCGCCGTTCGAGGGTGCGCTTCATACGGGCGCGACGTGACCGACGCAAAAAGCCGCGTCGGTCCACCGTCCCGCGCTCACGATTCGCGCGAGCGGTACCACGTGTGGACGAGCGCACCGACGCCGATACTGCTCACGACGAAACTGACGAGGCCGCCGACGACCGGGAGGGCCGCGACGGCCCCCGCGAACACCGCGCCGACGAGGAGGTGGCCCCACCGCGTCGTCTCCCAGCCGAGGCCCGCCGCGGCCCGTCCGCCCACGTAGACGTACGTGAGCGTGTTGCCGACGTAGTAGACGACCGCGGCGACGAGGATGAGCGGGACGGCGACGAGGATGCCGACGATGGAGAGCACGAGGAGGAACGTCACGCAGACGAGCGCGACGAGCGTCCCGACCCCCCAGAGGAAGGAGGGGACGGGCTCCTCGGCGACCGCGTCGACGAGTCGCTCGACGTGGTCGTCGGCGAACGCGAGCAGGAGCGCACCGACTATCAGCGTCCCGAGGAACGCGCCCGCCGCGCGGCCACCGACGCCCAGCGCCCGCTGGAAGCCGTACGGGTCGACCTGCTGGAGCGGAAGCACGAGAGGGTCCATACGTATACGTCGAGTGAGGACGCGCGCGGGGAAAGCCGTTGTGCGCCGCTGCGGGTCGTTTCACCTGCTGGTCGCTCCCGCTCGCCTCTACGTGGTTCCTACGGATGACGCTACTCGCGCATCACTTCGTTCCGCGCTCGCCGTACCGTCGTTCCGTAGGAACGACGCTTACCACGTCCCGTGGAAGGTGTCGAACTCCATCTCGTCGAGGGGTTTGTTGCCGACGGCGCACTCGTACTCGCCGGGGGTGAGCATCGGCTTGTGGAAGCGCGGGCCGTCGTCGGTCGTGATGCGCGGACAGCCCGTGTTGACGAAGGCGTCCATGTCGAAGTTCCGCAGGCGGTCCGGCGTCACCTCGTCCATCGTGATGAGGTAGGCGTTGTCGTTGTTCTCGACGATCTCGTTCGCCTGCTCCCAGCGGCCCTGTCCGATCTTCGTGCAGAAGATGACGCCCCACTTCTCGGCGTCCATCGCCTTGTGGACGGAGGCGTAGCGCTGCTTCATGAACTGCTCGTGGTCGGCGACCGTCACGACGTTGTTGACGGGGTCGGCGATGACGACGTTCTTCTCGGGGTGCTCCATGGCGAGCCCGACGGGGTGGAACTTCCCGCCGCCGACGTAGAGCACCTGGTCGGCGTCGATGTCCGCGGAGGCGTAGTTACAGCCGAGGACCTGGCCCTCGTGGGTCAGCCGCTCGTCGCCCCGGCGCGTGTGGACGGTGAAGCCGCGCTCTTCGAGCCACTCGCGCATCTGCTCGAACTTGTTCATGTGCTGGGCGGTGGTGACGAGGCCGACGTCGCCCGTTTCGAGCTCTTCGAGGGCGTCCTCCATGATCGGCGTCACCTCGACGTTCGAGAAGAGCGGGACGTAGATTATCTTCTCCGAGTCCTTCATCGGGGAGTGCCCGAAGTGGACGAAGACGTCCGTCCGGCGCATCATGTACGTGTCGAGGTCGCAGGCGCCGTAGCAGGGTTTCCCGGATATCATCACGCGGACGCCGTCGGGGAGGAGTTCGCGCAGGTCGTCCGCGACGTGGGGCGCGCGGCGCTTGAGGCCCTCGGGGAACTGCATGCCGACCTTCTCGGCGTCGCGTTCCTCGACGGCTTCGACGATCCGTTCGAGTTCGTAATCCCACGTCCGGTCGTGTCGCAGCGACATCCCCGTGTTCCGGAGGTCGCCCGCCGACCGCTCGTCCTGACTCATTGAGCACGCATACTGCATCTGGCCGTATAACCTCGGCGTTTCTCGGGGTGCGCGCCGCGTGCCACGCGTCCACGCACCGGCCGCGAGCGCCGCCGACGCCGTCGTGTGCCTACGAGTTGCACACGCACGGTGGAGCCACCACCCTTTTCAGTGACATGGTGTATGTACCCGTCGTGTCCGAACGTCAGCACTCGCAGAGCCGGGCGGATCGCGCCGACGAGACGGGTCACTCCGTGGTGAACCGCCGGACCTTCCTCGGGGCGGCCGGTGCGGCGGCGACGACCGCGATGGCCGGCTGCAGCGGGATGGGGGGGAGCGGCGGCGACAGCACCCCGACCCTCCGCGTGACCGCGTGGAGCGGCAACTACGGCGAGCGCTTCACGCAGGCCATCAAGCCCATCTTCGAGTCCCGCTTCGACGCCGAGCTGGAGGTGAACACGGGGTGGAACAGTCTCCTGGCGAAGATTCAGTCCGCGCCGCCGGACGACCCGCCGTTCGACGTCACGGTGACGTGCGAACCCATCTACTACAACGGCCGGAACGCGGACCTCTTCGAGCCGCTGCGCTACGACGAGAACATCCCGAACATCGAGGGCGTCTACGACTACTACAAGGGCGTTCGGCCGATCACGCACGGCGCCCCCGTCGACGGCGCGCCGCTCACCATCCTCTACCGGGACGACCTCGAACAGCCCGTGGAGACGTGGAGCGACTTCACGAGCGACACCGTCACGAGCTCCGCGGGCGTCGGCGTCGACTCCGGCTTCTGGATCTACCCGCTGCTCGGCGCCGCGGTCGGGACGGACGCCGCCCCGAGCGCCGGCGAACTCTACGACGATCAGTACCACGACACCCTGATGAACACCCTCGAAACGTGGCCGATTACGGGCTGGGCCTCCTCCGGGACCGACGTCTGGCAGCAGTTCCAGAACGGCATCATCGACGCCGCCCAGTGGTACTTCGGCCAGGTCTACTACGACATGGAGAACCACGAGGGCATCTCCTTCTCGATGCCGAAGGCGAACGCCGGCTACATGGACAACTGGGCGGTCGTCCGCGGCACCGACAAGCGCACGCTCGGTGAGGAGTTCATCAACATGCTCCTCGACCCCGAAGTGCAGTCGAAGTGGTCCGAGGACCACCCGCTGTTCTTCACGACGGAGGAGATGTCGTACGCGGGTGACCTCGGCGACTACCTCCCGACGACCGCCGAGGAGGCCCAGCAGATGGCGCTCCCGCGCTGGGACGACCTCGCGCCCTACTCCGAGACGTTCTCGAACAAGTTCAAGCAGATGAAGACCCAGGGCTGATGGCCTCGGTCACCCTCAGCGACCTCCGCAAGGAGTACGGCGACCTCACGGCCGTGGACGGCCTCTCGCTCGACGTCGACGACGGCGAGCTCCTCTGTTTGCTCGGCCCGTCGGGCTGCGGGAAGTCCACGACGCTGCGGATGCTCGGCGGCCTCGAAACGCCGACGGACGGTGACGTCCACATCGGCGGCGACGCCGTCACCGACCAGCCGCCCTACGAGCGCAACACGTCGATGGTGTTCCAGTCGTGGGCGCTCTTCCCGCACAAGAGCGTCCTCGAGAACGTCGCGTTCGGCCTGAAGATGGACGGCGTCGGCGAGGACGAACGCCACGAGCGCGCCCGCGAGATGCTCGACGTCGTCGAGATGAGCGGGTTCGCGGACCACGACCCGACGGACCTCTCCGGCGGGCAGAAACAGCGCGTCGCGCTCGCGCGCTCGCTCGCCATCGAACCCGACGTCCTCCTGCTCGACGAGCCCCTCTCGAACCTCGACAAGCGCCTGCGCGAGCAGATGCAACTCGAACTGCGGAACATCCACGACGAGGTGGAGACGACGTTCGTCCACGTCACGCACGACCAGAACGAGGCGTTCACGCTCGCGGACCGCATCGGCATCATGAACGACGGCCAGATCGAGCAGGTCGGCGCGCCCCGCGAGGTGTACGACGACCCCGTGAGCCTCTTCATCGAGGAGTTCCTCGGCGACACGAACCTCGTCGACGCGACCGTCACCGAGACGACCGAGACGGGCGTCGTCGCCGACACCGCGCTCGGCACCGAGGCCGCGATTCCGACCGGCGACGCGGCCGTCGCGGCGGGCGACGAACTCACCGTCTCCTTCCGCCCGGAGGAGCTCGACGTCGAGCGCGCCGACGGCGGTGCGAGCGACGGGGGCGCGTCCATCACCGGCGAGATAACGGACGTCCTCTACCGTGGCTCCTCGGTCCGCTTCTACGTCGAGAGCGCCGGCGAGCACGTCTTCTTCGAGCAGAGCGTCGGCGCGGACACCGACTTCGCGGTCGGCGACACGGTCGCGGTGTCGTGGGACCCCGACGACCTCCTCGCCTTCGCCGCCGACGGCGACCGGGTCGGCGGGGGTGGTTCGTAGTGGCCGAGCTGAGCTTCGCGTGGCTCGGCGAGCGCATCAAGCGCCAGGACGCCGGGAGCGTCTTCCTCATCGCGCCGCTGGCCGCGTTCGAGCTCGTCTTCTTCGTCGTCCCCTTCCTCATCCTCGTGCGGATGAGCCTGAACGCGAACGCCGACCCCGGGTTCTACCAGCCGGCGTGGACGCTGGAGGCGTACCGCGCCGTCCTCGCCTCGGGGCTCTATCGTGACCTCGTCGTCTTCTCGTTCGAGCTCGGCGTCGTCGCCACCGTCATCGCCGTCTCGCTCGCGCTCTTCTACGCGTACGCCGCCTACCGGGCGACCGGACTCCGCAAGTCGCTCCTCCTCTTCTCGATCATCCTCCCGCTGCTCACGACGCTCGTCGTGAAGACGTACGCGTGGCGCCCGCTCCTCTCCCCCAACGGCGTCCTGAACGACCTGCTCGTGGGCGTCGGGCTGCTCGGGAGCCCGGTCCAGTTCGCGCCCGGGATGGTCGGGACGGTTATCGGGCAGGTGTACATCGTCTTCCCGTACGCCGTCCTCTCCATCTACAGCGTGCTCTCCACGATGGACTGGGACACCGTCGAGGCCGCGCGCGACCTCGGCGCGTCGCGTCCCCGGTCGTTCCTCGAAGTCGTCGTCCCGGAGGCGCTCCCCGGAATCGCGGTCGCGACCGTCGTCTCGTTCGCGTGGAGCGTCGGCGCGTACGCCGCGCCCAGCCAGCTCGGCTCGGGCGCGCAGACGACGTTCGCCATGGAGATAGAGAGCCTGATGCTCACGCAGTTCGACTACCCGACGGGCGCGGCGTTCAGCCTCCTGATGCTCGCCGCGATGCTCGTCGTCTCGCTCGGCGTGATGCGCCTCCTCACCGGCTCCATCGGGGGTGTCGAGGGTGTCTGAGGTCGAACTCACCCGCGAGCGCGTCGAGGACGCGCTCTTCCGTGCGGGCTACTGGCTCCTGTTCGCGGTCATCATGCTCCCCATCGTCGTCGTCTTCGTCACGTCCTTCCAGCGCGGGGAGTACCTCACCTTCCCGCCACAGGAGTTCAGCCTCCGGTGGTACGCGCAGTTCTTCGCCAGCGCGGAGTGGCTGAGCGCCGTCCGGGACAGCATCGTCATCGGCGTCGGCGCGTCCGTGCTCTCCACGGCCCTCGGCGTGACGGGGTCGCTCGCCGTCCAGCGCTCGGACTCGACGCTGGCGCGCGTCCTGCCGCCCGTCATCCTCCTCCCGCTCCTCCTCCCGCCGGTCGTCATCGGGCTGACGCTCCTCATCTACTTCAACCGCGTCGGCTTCGGGAACACCTACCTCACCATCGTCGTCGCGCACACGCTGTGGGCGACGCCGCTCGTCTTCTTCGTGATGCAGTCCGTCTTCGCCCGCTTCGACTGGGACCTCCGCGATGCCGGCATGGACCTCGGGGCGCGCCCGAGTCGCGTCTTCTACCACGTCGTCCTGCCGAACGTCCGCAGCGGCGTCGTCATCTCCGCCGTCGTCGCCTTCATCGTCAGCCTCCAGGAGTTCATCATGGCGCTGTTCCTCAAGAGCTACGAGGTCCAGACCGTCCCCGTCCTCGCGTGGACGTCGCTCCAGTCGTCGCTCACGCCGCTCGTCAGCGTCGTCTCCGCGTTCCTCGTCGCCGTCTCCGTCCTCGGCGTCCTCGTCTCCGCGGCGCTGATGAACATCGAGTGGCTCGCCGAACAGCTCTGACGGCGGGCCCACTTGACTTGCTTGGCCATCCAGCCAGCGACGTTAATCACCCGACGAAAGAAGGGAGTAGCGAATGCCGACGTGGGACCACGACCCGAACGGGCGGGCCGCCGCCTTCGACGAGTGTGCGCACTGCGGGCGCGAACTCGAAGCCGACACCTGGCAACCCGTCCGTACCATCGAGGAGGAGTCCGGCGCGCTCTCCTTCATCGCCTTCTGCAACGACGACTGCCACGACGCGTACGACGTCGCCGCCGACTAGCCCGCGCCGGCGGTCGCAACCCTTAGGGCCGGGGCACGCACAGGTCGGACCATGGAGAGCGACTGGGGCGACTGGCTGCCACAGGCCGTCGCCGACGCGGACCCCGACGGCGTCGACGTCTGGTACCTCGGCTGTAACGGCTTCGTGCTGAAGGCGAGCGACGGGACGACGGTCCTCGTCGACCCCTACCTCGGCACGGGCGACCCGCCCCGCACCGTGCGGATGATACCCGTCCCCTTCGACCCGGCGGACGTCGTCGCCGCCGATGCCGTGCTGGCGACGCACGAGCACACCGACCACGTCCACGGGCCGAGTCAGGCCCCGATTCTCGAGACGACCGGCGCGACCTTCTACGGGCCGGACGACTCGCTCGCCGTCACCGAGACCGAAGAGTGGGCGGTCGAGTACGGCGTCGCCGACGACCAGTTCGCCGAGGTGGCGGAGGGCGACACCGTCGACATCGGCTCCTTCACCATCCACGTCGTCGAGACGCACGACCCGGACGCCACCCACCCCGTCGGCTACGTCTTCGAGCACGACGCCGGGACGTTCTTCCACGCTGGCGACAGCAAGCCCAGCGACTCCTTCACCGACCTCGCCGGTCGCTTCGACATCGACGCGGGCGCGTTCGCCTTCGGCACCGTCGGCAACGTTCCCGACAAGGAGACTGGCGAGCCGAAGCGCACCCGCTGGTACAACGACGAGAACCAGATCGTCGAGTGCGCGAGCGACCTCGAACTCGACCGGCTCGTCCCCACCCACTACGACATGTGGAAGGGCCTCACCGCGGACCCGACGGTCCTCCACCACCACGCGAAGAGCTTCGACCACCCCGCCGACATCGAACTCGTCGAGATCGGGGACCGCTTCTCGCTCTGAGGGCGAGAGGGCCCTGCGAGCCATCCTCACGAAACACAAAAGCCCCCGCGTCCCGTTCGTCCGACAACGATGGAGCCAGTCACCGTCGCCGTCCCGCGCAAGGGCCGCCCGCTCGAAGCCGTCCTCGACCGGCTCGCGGGCCATCCCGACGCTCAGCGGGTCGTCGACGACGTGACCGAGACGCTCCGCCGCGAGAAGGCCGTCACGAAGGGGAACGCGACCGCCGCCGCGGGCGTCTACGAGCGCCTCGCGGAGTACAGCGACCCCGCCGACCCCTACCGGCCCGACTACACCCTCCTGCGCGACGACCGCGAGGGCAAACCCCGCCGCATCGTCTTCGACACCCTCACCCTCGACGTCGCCGGCGTCCCCGTCCGACTCGTGGGCCGGGAGGAGCCCTTCCGCGCCCTCCGCAAGCACGAGTTCGCGCTCGGCTTCGACAGCGCCGACCTCGTCCTGGAGGAGGTCGTCGGCCTCCGGGGCGAACCGCTCGCCACCATCGCGGACGTCAACGAGCGCATCGACCCGCAGGACACCGACGTCCGCGTCGTCACCGGCATCGGTGATACGGTGTACCACACGCTGATGGGCGACGCCGACGCCTTCGACACCGACGCCTTCGACCGCGCGTTTCTCGACGCCTACGAGGGTCCGCTCTGCATCTCGCCGCGCTACGAGCGCCTCGTCGAGGCCGTCGTCGGCCTCGAAGCCCTCGACGGCGTCGAGTTCGTCTACCCCGAGGAGGGGGTCGAAGAGGAGGCCGCCATCGCCGAGACCGGCCTCGGCGTCTACCTCACCGTCACGGGCTCGACCGCCCGCGAGCACGGCCTCACGCTCGGCGAGCGTCTCTTCCCGAGCGAGACCGTCCTCATGGAGAACGCGAGCGAGGTCTCGGAGCTGGCGGCGGACGGCGAGGCGGAGGCGCTCGAACGCGTCCGCGAGGCCGTCGCCGAGGGGGTCGACACCGAACTCCCGGTCGCCTGACCCGCGGAACGAAACGCTATACGTCACGAACGCCTTCGAACGCGTATGTCCACCCTCCGACTGGACCTCCACGTCCACTCGGACGCCTCCTACGACGGCCGCGAGCCCGTCGAGTTACTCCTGGAGCACGCCGCCGACATCGGCCTCGACGGCATCGTCGTCACGGACCACGACGAGATAGACGCGTCGCTCCGCGCGGCGCGTCTCGCACCCGACTACGGCCTCGTCGGCGTCCCCGGCGTCGAGGTCTCGACGGAACACGGCCACCTGCTCGCCGTCGGCGTCGAGGAGTGTCCCGACCCCGGCATGGGGTACCGCGAGACCGCGGCCGCGGTGCGGGACGCCGGCGGCGTCGCCATCGCGCCCCACCCCTTCCAGCGCTCGCGCCACGGCGTCCGACGGCGCCACCTCACGCCGCGCGGCGGCGAGCATCCCGTCGACGCCATCGAGGTCTACAACTCGATGCTCTTCACGGGCTACCGGAACCGCCGCGCGCGGCGCTTCGCGCGCTCGCAGGGTCTCCCCGGCGTCGGGGCGAGCGACGCCCACTACCTGATGAACCTCGGGCGGGCGTACACGACCGTCGAGGTGCCCGGCCCGGACGCGCCCGCGAACGTCGACTATCGGGACGTCGTCGCCGCGATCCGCGACGGCGCGACCGGCGTCGCGGGCGGTCGGACGCCCGTGCGACGAAGCGCGAGCCAGTACGCGAAGGGCGCGGTCAGGAAGAGCGTCTTCGTGGCGACCTCGCGCGCGCCGTTCGTCTCCGCCTACCCCGTCTCGATGCGGGAGTGAGGCGTCAGCGCTGGACGCCGAGTTCGTTCGCGCGCTCCGCCGCGAGGTTCGCCACCTGCTCGACCGTGAGGTCGGACTGGTCGGCGAGCACGCGACAGAGCATCCCGAGCTGCGTCGCAGCCGTCCGCTGGAGGGCGTGGGGGTCCTCCGTCTCGTTGCCGAAGAAGAACTCGTTCTCCTCGCTCTCGTCGAGTATCCCGACGTATATCGAGCGCAGGTCCTCGCGCTCCAGCGCCTCGATGGCCTGCTCGCGGACCTCCTCGAACTCCGTCGTCGGACTGTCGCTCATACCTTCCCTTCCGGCCGGGCGGCGAAAAGGCCACGGACTCGCCCTCGAAGGTTCAAGTACCGGGGCGCGCCACCGTGGGGTATGTGTTTCACGGACGCCGCGGCCCTGCGCGGCTGGATGGCCCACGAGACCCGCCGGGCCGCCGCGGAGACGGCGCTCGCCGTCGACCCCGCGCTCGTCTCCCACGCGGTGTCGTCGCGCGCGAAGCGTCGCGCCGGGTCGTGTCGCTACACGCCGCTTCCGGGGGGACGAGTCGGCACCGAACCCGACTGGCGTGGCCGACTGCGACTCCACCGGGAGGCGACGGTGACGCTCGCCGCGCGCGCCGCCGCGTCCTTCGACGAGGCGACGCTCCGCGACGTCCTCCGCCACGAACTCCTCCACGTCGAGCAGGTGCAGGCGTACGGCGTCACGGACCACGGGCCGGCGTTCCGCGAGCGCGCCGCCGCCCTCGACGTCCCGCTCGACTGCCCGCCGTTCGCCGACCCCGCCTATCGCCTCCGCTGTACGGGGTGTGCGGACGTCGTCGGTCGGCGCTACCGGCGGTGTCCGACGGTCGAGGAACCGCGGGCGTACCGGACGGCCTGCTGCGACGCCCCGCTCGCCGTCGAGGACTGCCGGTAGTGTCGATGGTGTCTCGGCGACGGCGGCCCACGGTCGCGCCGCGCCACTGCGCGTGCATCGGTGACACGAGGGACTGAGACACACGATTCCCGGGAATCGACCTTCCGGGGCCGTACGGCTTTTACTCGCGCCTGACTGATGAGTTAGTATCCACGGATGTCTCTCCACGAACTCGTAGCCACACCTGCGGTACCGACCGGGGGCGGCGCGTGAACCCCATCGCGTACGTTCGGCGGCTCTTCGCGGTCGACCGCCGCGTCCTCGTGCTCGCGCTCGCGCGCGCCGCCGACGCGCTCGGCAACTCCTTTTTGATCGTCGTCCTCCCGCTCTACATCGCCGACGTCATCGGCGGGAGTGGGGCCGGCGTCACCGTCGACATCGTCGGGTTCGACGTCACGCTCGCGCAGAGCCTCGCCGTCGGTATCGTCCTCTCGATGTTCGGCTTCCTCAACAGCTTCGGCCAACCGTTCACCGGCCGGTGGTCCGACCGCGTCGGCAAACGCCGCGCCTTCGTACTCTTCGGGCTCGTCGTCCTCACCGTCACGAACGTCGCGTACGCCTTCGCCGGGAGTTACGTCAGCCTGTTCGTCATCCGCGCGCTCCAGGGCTTCGGCGTCGCGTTCACCGTCCCTGCGACCATCGCGCTCGTGAACGAACTCGCCACGGACGACACCCGCGGGAACAACATGGGCGTCTTCAACACCTTCCGCCTGCTCGGCTTCGGCCTCGGCCCCATCGTCGCCGGCGGCCTCGTCCACGGTGGCCCGTACGCCCTCGGCGTGGTGACGCTCAGCGGCTACAACGCCGCGTTCGCCATCGCCGCGGGCGGCGCGCTCGTCAGCCTCGTCCTCGTCACCCTCCTCGTCACGGACCCGGAGCGCATCGACGACGACGCGGGCGACGACCTCTCCATCGCCGTCCTCGACCACGAGCGCGACGACAAGCTCCTCGACCCCGTCTTCACGCTCGGACTCGCCTCGCTGTTCATGGCCATCGGTATCGCGCTCATCTCCGCCATCGAGGCGGACGTGAACGCGCGCCTCGACCAGACCGCCTTCCTCTTCGGCATCGAGTTCGCCGCGTTCGTCCTCGCCCAGGTCCTCCTGCAGGCCCCCATCGGCTCCGCGAGCGACAGCTACGGCCGCAAACCGTTCATCCTCTACGGGCTCGTGTTGCTCGCGCCCGCGACGGCCGTCCAGGGGTTCGTCACCGAGCCGTGGATGATGATCGTCGCGCGCTTCGTGCAGGGCGTCGCCGGCGCGGCCGTCTTCGCGCCTGCGCTCGCGCTCGCCGGTGACTACGCGCGCGCCGGCCAGTCGGGGACACAGCTCTCCGTGCTCACGATGGCGTTCGGCCTCGGGGTCGCCATCGGTCCGCTAGCCTCGGGCGCGCTCGCCACGGTCGCGTACGCCGCGCCGTTCGTCCTCGGCGGTCTGCTCGCGCTCCTCGGCGCCGGCCTCGTCTACACGCAGGTCTCCGATAAAGTGAAACCGGGCGAACGCGAGGGCGCGGACGCCACCGCGGCCGACTAGCGCTCAGCGGTAGAGCGAGACGTAGAGCGTGGCGAACCCGACGAGGAACGGGAGCGTCGCGCCGATGTGGAAGACGGGACCGACCGGGAGTTGGTCGGCGAGCGCCGTGAGCCCGACGCCGATGCTCACGAACGCGAAGCCGACGAAGGCGTACTCCAGGCGACGCGTCCCCGCACGCCGATACGCCCGGAAGCTGATGAGCGTCAACCCGAGCGTGAGCGCGAACGTCGCCAGCCGGACGGCGACGAGGACGTACGACGCGAGCGAGGTCACGACGTGAGGGTGTGTCAGCGCGCGCATAAACCTACTCCTCTCCGCCGCCGAGCTCCGTCCAGAGGTCGTTGAACCGATCCGCGAGCCCCTCCTCGCGTTGGACGTCCACGACGTACTCGTCGCCGTCGAGCCGAATCGAGAGCTCCGCGAACGTGCAGGCGTACTCCTTGTAGTGGTTCCCGTCGTCGGCGACGGTGGTCTGGGCGGTGACGAGGTCCGACTCCTCCAGCGTGTCGAGGCGGCGGTAGACCGTCGGGAGCGAGACGTCGAGGGCGTTCGACAGCTCTTTCGCCGAGCGTGGCTCCTCGTTGAGCGCGGCGAGGATCGCGCGCGAACGCGCGTCGCCGAGAGCGTCGAGGAGCTCGTCGACCCGCTCGGAGTGCACTGTTCGTCTGTCACCGCCGGGTTGGATTAAGCTTTCTCAAACGCTGAAACCGCACTCCCCCCCTTAATCCGATGAAGGTAGAACGCGAAAGTATGAAACGGACGACGGAGCGATACGGCGAGTCGAGCGGGACGGAGTCGGCGAGCGCGAGCGTCGAGACGCTGCTCCGCGAACTCGGGGGCGGGCGGAGCCCCGGTCCCTCGACGGACGTCTCGCCCGCCAGGCTCCTCGACGCCCTCCGGTCGACCGAGGGCGTCGAGGGGGAGTTCGCGTTCGACGAGGCTACGGTCAAACACAGCCTCGACGAACTGCTCCTCGCGCTCATCGCGCTCCGGAGCGACGGCACGCACGGCAAGCAGCTGATGGACGACCTCGAAGGGACGTTCGACGCCGAGTTGAGCCCGGGGACGGTCTACCCCCGCCTCCACGGCCTGGAGGAGTCGGGCGCAATCGACGTCCACGAGATGGTGCGCACGAAGGAGTACACGGTCGCCGACGAGCGGGCCGCGCGCGAACGCGTCCGCGAGGCGATGACCCAACACCTCGCCATCGGGCGGGTGCTCCAGCACGCGCTCGCCGACGGCGCGGTACTCGCCGCGGACGACGACTGACGCCGCCGTCGAGACGTAACTGTTTCCTCCCCTCGCCGTGCACGTTCGAGCGATGCGACAGCTGCTCTGGTGGCTTATCGGCGGTTCCCGCGGCGGAAAGAACCGCCTGCGCATCGTCCGAACGCTCCAGACGCGTCCGATGAACACCAATCAGCTGTCGAACGAGCTCGCGTTGAACTACAAGACCGTCCAACACCACCTCGAAGTGCTGGAGGAGAACGACGTCGTCACGACGCGCGGAGACAACTACGGCAAGATGTACTTCCTGACCGACCGCATGCGCGAGAACCTCGACATCCTCGAGGAGATCGCCGACCAAGCAGACATCGAGGGAGAGACCGATGACGCGTGACCTCACGCCGCTGACGAAGACCGCGGCCGTCGCGGCCGTCGCCGCGCTCTGCGGGCTCGTCGCCGGGGTCGCACTCCCCGTCGTCCCGATGCCCCCGCCAATCGACCACCACGCGTTCCTGGAGACGTTCGTCCGCGTCCAGTTCGCGGTCTCGACGTTCAACCTCGTGCTCCTCGCGGCGCTCGTCGTCGCTTACGTCGGAATCTATCGGGACCTCCCGAACAAGTACACACTCAGCCTCCTGTTGACGAGCGTCGCGCTCTTCCTCTACGCGCTCTCGTCGAACCCGCTGGCCCCGATGGCCTTCGGCTTCCCGCCGATAACCGGCCTCGGACCCTTCACGTTCCTCCCGAACTTCTTCGTCGGGGTCGCGGTCGTCGTGCTCTTCTACCAGAGCCAGACCTGAGAAGCGGGCCGAATTTGGGCCTCTTCTGTGAGCGACTCCGGCCCCATCTCGGTAAAGCGCTAAACCCCTCGCGTCACTCATCCCGGACGTGAGCACGCAGTCCGATATCGACCGACCGGAACCGCCGACTCGACCGACGCGACGGGCGCGCCGCGACGCGCGCCGGTGGTGGCGCGTATGAGGGGGCGTGTCGCCTCTCTCGCGCTCGCGGCGCTCGTCGTCGTCAGTGCACTCGGTGCGTTCGCGCCGGCGGCGTCCGCGGCAGTCGGCAGTAGTGGTGGCGGCGGCGACACCGTGGCGGCCGCGTCGATGGGCGCGTACGTCACCGTCGGAAACGTCACCGTCGAACCGGACGACCCGGTCGTCGGCGAGCGGACGACGATCACGGCGACGTTCGAGAGCGCCGCGGCGAGCACGGAGAGCGCGGAGATCACCGAAGTGAGCGTGCGGGGTCCCTCGACGTTCGTCACCGCGGACGACGTCGGAACGCTCGGGCCCGGGACGGCCGTCACCGTGCCGTTCTCGACGGCGTTCGAGTCGTCCGGCGAGAAACGCCTCACCGTCACGCTCCGCGGAATCGCGTCGAACGGGAGCGTCTTCGTCGTCGAGAAGCCGATCTACGTGGACGTCGACGGGGCGACGGTGGACGCGGACCTCGACGCGAGCGCGACCATCGCGAACGGCTCGTCCGTCCTCGAAGCCACGCTCGCCGAGCACGGCACGGTCGACCTCGAGGACGTGCGCATCGACGCGGTCGTCGACGGCGCGACCGTCGCGCGGGCGTCCGTCGCGGACGTGGCGGGGCAGAACGAGCGGTCGGTGACGTTCGACGGGGCGGACGTCCCGCCGGGCAACGTGACGCTCCGCGCGCACTACACGGTCGCCACGACCGAGGAGCGCACCACGACGGAGACGACGCTGCGCTACACGCCCCAGGACGCCGGGAACATGGCGGTTACGGGCCTCGACGTCACCGGCGGAGCCGGGAGTTACACCATCAGCGGCGACGCCTCGAACCTCGGGAGCGCGGACGCGGAGTCCGTCGTCGTCAGCGTCGTCGACACCGAAGCGGTCGCGGAGACGAACTCCTACTACGTCGGCGAGGTCGAGACGAGCGAGTTCGCCACCTTCGAAGTGTCCGCAGACGTCGACGGCGACGTCGACAGCGTCCCGGTCCGCCTCGCCTACGCCGCGGACGGCGAGCGCCACACGACGGTCGTGAACGTGGACGTGAGCGGGACGAACGCCGTGAGCGCGGGGTCGAGCTCGAACGGCGGCGGACAGAACGCCGATGGGCAGGGCGGCCCGCCGGGCGGGTCGAGCGGCGGCCCGCCGTTCCTCCTCATCGGCGGCGGCGTCCTCGCCCTCCTCGTCGTCGCCGGTGCGATCTACCGCTGGCGCAACCCATGAGCGTCATCGAGCTCGACGACGTCGTGAAGCGCTACGAGAGCGGCGCGCAGACCGTCACGGCGCTGAAGGGCGTCGACTTCCACGCCGACCGGGGCGAGATGGTGACGATAATCGGCCCCTCGGGCTCCGGGAAGAGCACGATGCTCAACATGATCGGCTTGCTCGACACGCCGACGTCCGGGTCGGTCCGCCTCGACGACCACGACGTCACGGACTTCACGGAGGACGAGCTGACGGAGGAGCGCCGGACGAACCTCGGGTTCGTCTTCCAGGACTTTCACCTCCTCCCGATGCTGAGCGCGGTCGAGAACGTCGAGCTCCCGTCCGTCTGGGACACCTCGGTGGACAGACGCGACCGGGCGATCGACCTCCTGAAGCGCGTCGGTCTCGGCGACCGCCTCGATCACACCCCGGACGAGCTCTCGGGGGGCCAACAACAGCGCGTCGCCATCGCGCGCTCGCTCATCAACGAACCCGACATCCTCCTCGCGGACGAGCCGACCGGGAACCTCGACCAGGACACGGGACGGACGATTCTGGAGGAGGTCACGCGGCTCAAAGAGGAGGAGAACATCGCCGTCGTGGCCGTGACGCACGACGAGCAGATGCTCGACTACACGGACCGCACCGTCCGCATCGTCGACGGGGTGATCCAGTCGTGAGCGTCGCGGACGCGCTCTGGCGGTTCCCGAGCGCGATGATGGCGTGGCGGAACCTCGGACGCAACCGGATGCGCACCGCGCTCGCCGCGCTCGGCATCGTCATCGGCGTCGTCGCCATCTCCTCGCTCGGGATGGCCGGCGTCGCCCTCCAACAGCAGGCGACGTCGAACCTCGGGAGCCTCACGAACCAGGTGTCGGTCTCCGCCGGGCAGGACAGCGACTACGACGGCGTGACCGAAGAGCAGGTCGAGGAGATACGGAGCATCATCACCGACGCGGAGGTGATACCGCAGAAGACGAACTCGACGACGGTCTCCTCGCGCGGTCAGGAGGCGTACGTGAGCGTGACGGGCGTGACGGACGCAGCCGCGCTCTACGACGTCAGCAGGGGCACTGCCCCGGAGCGCCTCCAGACGGGCGCGCTCATCTCGAACAGCACCGCCCAACAGCTCGGGCTCGAACTCGGCGACCCCGTGGAGTACGACGGGCACCTCTATCGTATCCGCGGGTTCATCGACTCCGGGAGCGGCTTCGGGCCGGGCGGCGGTCGCGGCGAGCTCGTCGTCCCCATCTCCGGGCTCGCCGACCAGGACCACTACGATAGCGTGACCATCATCGCCGACTCCGGCGACGCCGCGACCGAAACCGCGGACACGCTGGAGGAGCACTTCAACACCGACGGCCGCGACGAGGAGGAGGTCCTGCGCGTCTCCAGCTACGCCAGCGTCCAGGAGAACATCGGGTCGTTCCTCAACACCCTCCAGCTCGCGCTGCTCGGCATCGGCGGCATCTCGCTCGTCGTCGCGAGCGTCGCCATCCTGAACGTGATGCTGATGAGCACCGTCGAACGCCGCGGCGAGATCGGCGTCCTGCGCGCCGTCGGTATCAGACGCGGCGAGGTCCTGCGGATGATTCTCACCGAGGCGACGTTCCTCGGGACGCTCGGCGGCCTCGTCGGCGCGACCTGCTCGCTCGCCGTCGGCGCGGTGATGTTCCAGGTGGTCGCCGGCGACCCGGCCGGCGTCCTCCAGTGGGCGAGCGCGCGCTACCTCCTCTACGGCTTCGCGTTCGCCGTCTTCGCCAGCGTGCTGAGCGGGCTCTACCCGGCGTGGAAGGCCGCGAACGACTCGCCCGTGGAGGCCCTCCGAGGGTGAGCGTGCACGGGGACGCCCTGCGTCGCACCGCGGCGCTCCTCGCCGTCGCGCTCGCGCTCGCCGCCGGCGTCGTCCTCGCGCTCCCGCGACTCGGCGTGCCGTTCTACCCGCCGGGGGTATTCGGCGTCCTCGTGCGCCTGAAGGTGTTCTTCGCCACGCTCGCCGTCGTCCTCCTCGCGGCGCTGTTCGTCGCGTACGTCCGACTCTACCGGGCGGTCCCGACGGGGTTCAGCCGCGGCCTCGTGCTGTTCACGGCCGCGCTACTCCTCTACGCCGCGACGACGAACCCGCTCGTCCCGCTCCTCCTCGGTTTCGGGCCCGTCCACCCCATCGGCCCGTTCACCTTCCTGCCGGAGGTCTTCGCCTGCGTCGCCGCCCTCGTCCTCTACTACCAGAGCAACACGTAGTCGAGTCGGGCCGAATTTGGGTCCCAATCGGGACCGATCTCGGCAATCGTACTTATCCGACGGCCCCGAACCACCGACCGTGATGTCGTCCATCGACGTACGGCGGAACCAGGCGGTCGCGCGCCTCGAACGCCACCTCGGCGAGCGCCTCGACGCCGGCCCGTTCTACTGCAAGAGCAAGGACCTCGCCGCCGACCTCCCGCTCTCAGCGAGCCAGATCGGGCAGTTCCTCGGGCGATTCGACGGCGAGCGGACCGGCGTCGTCGCCGAGCGCTGGGGGTACTCGAACGGCACGCGGTGGTACGTGCACGCGGCCGACGAAAACGACGACGACGACGGCGCGTAGGGCGACGGCGACGCGTGCGCTGTCGGGGCCCGCCCGAGTCACCACCGACTGCCGACCAGTAGCGCATATGCGTCCGCGTCCCCAACCGGCGTGCATGAGTGACGGACCGGACCGCGGAATCGAGCGGCGCGCGTTCGTGAAGTCGGCACTGGCAATCGGCGGGGCGAGCGCGCTCGCGGCGTGTCTGGACCGGGGCGGGGGCGACGCCGACGTCCCGACGGGGTCGCCGGACGCGCGCCCGGAGCGCCAGCACGCGTGGAACGACGCGCTCGCGCGCGACGACCACGGGAACGTCGTCGAACCCACGCACCGCCTCCTCCTCCTCCTCGACTACGAGGGCGAGGGCACGCCGCGCGCGGCCGAGCGCGAGCAGGTCGAGCGCGCGCTCGCGACGCTCGAGGAGGCGTACGCGTGGAGCCACGAGGGCCTCCTCTCCACGATGGCGTACGCCCCCGCGTACTTCGAGCGCTTCGACGCCGACCTCCCCGAGAGCGTCGACCTCCCCGCACCCGAGGCGCTGGCGTCCTTCGAGGACCCGACGCTCGACACCCCCGACGCCCTCCTCTACCTCGCCAGCGACCACGCCCACGTCCTCCTCGCCGCCGAGCAGGCCCTCACCGGCGAGCAGGACACGCTCAACGGCCTCAGTGTCGCCCACACCTTCGACGGCGTCCTCTCCGTCGCGGAGCGCCGCACCGGCTTCAAGGGCGACGGGACGCCCGCGGAGAACCAGGACGCGAACGGCGTCCCCACCTCCCAGCCGGTCCCCGAGGACGCCCCGCTCTACATGGGGTTCAAATCCGGCTACGAGAAGACCCAACCCCCGGAAGCGCGCGTCACCATCCAGACCGGCCCGTTCGCGGGCGGCACCACCCAGCACGCCTCCCACATGCGCCTGAACCTCGAACAGTGGTACGAGCAGGACGACCGGGAGGCCCGCGTCGGGAAGATGTTCTGCCCCTACCACGCCGAGAACGACGTCGTCGAGGGGACCGGCGACAACCTCGGGACCGACGCCGGCATGGACAAAGCCAAGCCCGCCGCGGCGGCCGCCGCGACGGACGGCGTCGTCGGCCACAATCAGAAGATGGTGGACGTCCGCGAGGATGGCCGCCCGATAATCCTCCGGCGCGACTTCGACTCGACCGACGGCGGCCACGCCGGCCTCCACTTCGTCAGCTTCCAGCGCGCCATCGACGACTTCGTCGCCACCCGCGAGGCCATGAACGCCACCGCGCTGGCCGCCGACTCCCCCGTCGGACAACGCACCAACAACGGCATCCTCCAGTACATGGACGTCACGAGCCGCGGTAACTACCTCGTGCCGCCGCGCTCCAAACGCGCCCTCCCCACCCCGCGTGGCGATGCGTGAGGGACGCGCGGAGGAACGGACGTCCCGCCGGGGCTTCCTCGCCGCCGCGGGCGCGGGCGCGCTCGCCGGCTTCGCCGGCTGTTCGTCGCTGAACCTCACGGACGAGGGGGCGGGGGACACGGAGCGGTCCACGCCCGCGGTCGAGCGGCCGGCCGCCGTCTACTATCCGACGCACGCCACCGGGATGCAGACGAGCGGCGTCGAGCGCTCGAACGGCTACGCCTGCGCGCTCACCTACACGATCCCCGAGACGTTCTGGCTCGTCACCGGCGACGAGACCGCCGAGGCGACGCCGACGGCCGGCGACGAACTCCACGTGATGCCGGTCGTCTGGGACGTCGAGACCGGCCAGCGGCTCACCGACCTCGGCCCGATGCTCCGGTTCGCCGACGACGGGCGGGTCGTCGCGTCGAACGCCCCGTGGCCGATGCTCGCCCAGCGGATGGGCTTTCACTACGGCGGGAACGTCGCCCTCCCCGGCGGCGGGGTGTACGACGTCACGGTCCGCGTCGGCGCGCCCGCCGCCCGCCATGCGGGCGCGCTCGCCGCGCCCGCGTCCGCGACCTTCGAGTTCTCCCTCGCCTACTCCGCCGCCGAACTCGACGCCATCGCCTACCGCACCATCGAGGGCGCCGGCGAACGCGGCGCGCTCGACCCCATGGAGATGCGGATGCTCCCGTCGAGCGCGCTCCCCGCGCCCGACGCCCTCCCCGGCCGACACCTCGGGACCGGCCGAATCGGCGACGCGGCCGTCGCCGCGACCGTCCTCGACGACGCGACGCGCTTCGGCGGCACCGAATCCGACGTCTACCTCGCCGTCTCCCCCCGCACGCCGTACAACCGCTATCCCCTGCCGATGGCCGGCTTCAGCGCCCGCGTCGACGGAGCCGACTACGACCTCGTCGAGACCCTCGACGACGACCTCGGCCACCACTACGGCATCGCACTCGACGCCGACGTCGCGCGCGCCACCGTCAGCCTCGACGTCCCGCCACAGGTCTCGCGCCACGAGGGCTACGAGACCGCGTTCCTCGACACCGGGCACGCGACGCTCGGCGAGTGAGCGAATACCGCGCTTCGAAAAACGACGACACGACGCGGGACCGGGGGTCCCGCTAGGTCCTCTGTTTTACGTTCGGCTGAACCGAGGCAGCCTACGGCTGCTGGGTTCAGTCGTCCTCACGTCCGACTGAACCAACGCATCCTAACGGGTGCTGGGTTCTCGCTCCCTTACGTCCGCGAGAACCACCGCTGAAGCCGGCTCCCGATACCGAGGTTGCGCTTGGTCATCACGACGGGCGTCGAGATGCGGCGACCGACTTCCTCCGGAATCGCGCCGAAGGTGAGCTGTTGGAGCAGGCTCTCGCGGGTCGCACCGATGACGGTCAGGTCGTGGTCGCCCGCGTGTTCGACGATGGTGTCCGCGACGTCCGCGCCTTCGAGGAGCGTGCGCTCCGCGTCGACGTCGTCGAGGACGGCCATCGTGTCGTCGATGCGTCCCTCGGCGTCAGCACGGGCGTCCTCACCCGCGCCGGGGTCGATGACGTGCGCGACCTCGACGGTCGCGGCCTCGGTGCGCGCGACGGCGCGCGCGACCTCCGCGGCGAGCTCGGCGTGCGGGCCGCCCGCGGTCGGGAGGAAGATCGAGTCGACGTCGCCGTCGGCGCTCTCGCCAACCTTCTCGACGAGGACGTCGCAGTCCGCGTCGGTGACGACCGTGTCGAGGTTGCTGCCGAGCACGAAGTCGCGCCGGCGCGAGCGCCCGCGCCACCCCATGAGGACGGCGTCGCTCTCCTCCTGTGTGATCGTGTTGAGGATGGCCTGCGCGACGTCGTGGCCGATGCGGACGGTGCCGTTCACGGGCACGTCGGCGTCCTCGGCGACCGTCATCGCCTCTTCGAGCACGGCGCGCTTCTCGTCGACGAACTGCCGACCCTGATCGAGCGGCGTCTGCTGGGGGACGGTGACGACGCTCATCACGAGAATCTCGGCGTCGCGGTCCTTGGCGACGTCGACGGCGGTGCGCATGAACTGCTCTGCGTGCTCGGGGTTGGCGATGGGGACGAGAATCTGGTTCTCGCGGCCCGTCGGCGTCCGCTCGTGGACGACCGTCGGGGCTTCCTCCTCCATGCGCTCGCGTTCGCGGGCCTCGCTGTAGCCGTAGTAGACGGCGATACCGATGGCGAACCAGATGACCATCGTGACGAGCGCGACGAACCCCTCGGATTGCGGGCCGACGCCCGGCGAGAGGCCGAGCGACGTGAGGAGGAACGGCGCGAGGAGGAGCTGGAAGACGATACCGAGAATCGGGACCGCGGGCATGAACGGCACCTCGAAGGGCCGTTCGAGGTCCGGGCGGTTCTTCCGCATGGCGATGACCGCGACGTTCACCATCGAGAACAGCAGGAGGAACATGACGGAGGAGGACGCGGCGACGGACTCGATGGGGAGCGTGAGCGCCATCAGCGCGATGATGCCCGCGGAGACGATGATGGCGAGGTAGGGCGCGCGCGTCTCCGAGTGGATTTCGGACATCTTGTCCGGGAAGAGCTTGTCCCGGCTCATCGAGAACGCGATGCGCGAGGAGGCGTAGAGCGTCGCGTTCAGCGCGCTCATCGTCGCGGTCAGCCCCGCGATGAGCAGGAGCGGCAGGCCGTAGGGGACGAACTGACCCGCGGCCTGGATGATGCCGAGTTCGCCGAGTTCACCGAGGAGGTTCCACGTCGCCCAGTCCGCGGGCGCACCGGAGACCCCGGCGAAGTTCAGGAGGTCCTGCGTGATCGTGATGCCGCCGATGGCGGCGAACGCCACGAGGATGTATATCGGGATGACGACGACGATGGAGTAGAAGATCGCCTTCGGGATGTTGACCCCGGGGTCGATGACCTCCTCGCCGGACTGGACGATGATGTCGTACCCCTCGAAGGCGACGTACGTGAAGCCCATCGCGGCGAGGACGCCCGTGATGCCGTTGGCGAAGAAGCCCTGGCCGGCGAAGAACTTCGTCGGCCACGTCGGGTCCTCGAAGGTCGCCATCGCGCCGAAGACGACGAAGACCCCGAGGATGATGACCTTGATAGTCGTGACGACGATCCCGATCTTCCCGGTCTCCTCGGCACCCCGGTAGTTGATGTACGCGAAGAACGCGACGACGACCGCCGCGAGGAGTTTGTCGAGGATCGGTTTCGTCACCACGCCGAAGAGGACGAAGTCGTGGTGGAGGATGCCCAGCACGACGAGGAACTCGGTGAAGAACGAACCGAACGTGACGGCGTAGAGCGCACACGCGACGGCCTGCGCGAACCAGTTCGTCCAGCCGGTGAAGAAGCCCCACGGTCTCGGGAGGGCTTCGGTCACCCAGTTGTACGCCCCGCCGCTGCGGGGGAAGGAGGACCCGAGCTCCGCGTACGACATCGCCGTGAGCGAGGCGATGACGCCGTTCAACAGGAACGCGAGCAGGAGCGCCGGGCCGGCGAGGCCGGCGGCGAATCCCGTGAGGGCGAACACGCCCGCGCCGATCATCGCGCCGATACCGATGAACGTGATGCCGAACAGTCCCATGTCGCGGGAGAGTTCGGCCTCGACGTTCCCACCGCTGGCGTCGTCACTCATCACTCGTTGCGTCGGGTGTCCGCATCAAAAGGCTACTGACACGTTCGTCCCGCGCGAATCGCCCTCACGACGACCAGTACGAGCGCGTCAGCAGGACGAGCACCGGGAACACCTCCAGACGCCCGACCCACATCAGCCCGACCATCAGGACCTTCGTCGAGTCGGGGAAGGGGAGATAGCTGTTCATCGGGCCGAACGCGCCGAAGCCCGGCCCGACGTTCCCGAGCGTCGAGGCGGTCGCGCTCACGGCCTCGAAGACCGACATCCCGCCGTCGACGGCCGCGCCGTTGGCGACGACGAGGACGCTGGCGACGGCGAAGAGGACGAGGTAGCAGAGCGTGAAGGCCTGGATGCCCCGGACGGCGGACTCGTCGATGACCTGTCCGGCGAGTCTGACGGGCCGGACGGCGTCCGGGTGGACGGTCGTGAAGAACTCGCGGCGCACGGACTTGAGGACGACGAGCCAGCGGACGATCTTGATTCCCCCGCCGGTGCTCCCCGCGGAGCCACCGACGAACAGCAGCGCGAGGAGGACGTACTTCGCGGGCGTCCCCCAGGCGTTGAAGTCGACGGTCGCGTACCCCGTGGTCGTGACGAACGACGCGACCTGGAAGGCGGCGTGGCGCAGCGACGGTTCGAGCGCGCCCGCGATGCCCGCGAGGCCGGGGTCGGTGTAGAGGAAGCCGGCGACGAGCGCGGTGGCGACGGCGAGGAGACCGACGTAGCCGCGGAACTCGGCGTCCTCGCGGACGTGGTTCGGGTCGCCGGTCACGAGGTGCCAGAAGAGCGCGAAGTTGACGCCCGCGGCGATCATGAACGGGACGATGACCCACTGGACGACGGCGCTGAACGCCTCGATGGAGCGCGCTTCCGGGGAGAACCCGCCGGTCGGCATCGTCGTGAGGCCGTGCGCGACGGCGTTGTAGAACGTCATCTTCGGGGCGAGCGGCGTCCCGAGCGCCGGCCCGAGGAGGTGGAGGCCGTAGAGGAGCGCGATTTCGAGGGCGGTCAGGCCGACGTAGAGCCCCCAGAGCGCGCGCGCCGTCTCGGCTATCTTCGGCGTGAACTTCTCCAGGCCGGGCCCGGGCGCTTCGGCCTCCATGAGCTGTGCGCCCCCGACGGAGAGCTTCGGGAGGATGGCGACGGCGAGGACGACGATTCCCATGCCGCCGAGCCACTGCGTCTCCTGACGCCACATCATCATCGCGCGCGTGTGGGCGTCGAAGGAGATGCTCCCGAGGACGGTCGCGCCCGTGGTCGTGAAGCCGCTCATCGACTCGAAGAGCGCGTTCGCGGGGTCGCCGAGCGTCGATTCGGGGTGGGTCGCGGCGACGACGCCGGGAATCCCGTGGGCCTCGATCAGATAGGGAATCGCGCCGACGAGCGCGACCGCGAGCCACGTCGCGGACACCATCAAGAAGCCCTCGCGGGCCCCGATGTCGGGGTCGTCGTCGAGGCGACCGAGGCCGAATCCCAGGAGGAGCGTGACCGCGATGGTGACGAGGAACGCGACGAGGCCGCCGTCGCCGTAGTAGAGCGCGACGGCGATGGGGAAACAGAGCGGGACGGCGAGGTAAGTGAGGACGCTCCCGACGAGCGCGAGGCTGGCGCGCCAATCGACGCGGACCCCGCTCATAGCTTCTCGGCGATGGCCGCCTGCGCACCCGTCGGCACGAAGACGACGACGTGGTCGCCGACCTCGACGACCGTGTCGCCGCGGGGCGTGATGACGGTGTCGTCGCGCGTGATCGCGCCGATGACGACCTCGCTCGGGAGGTCCGCGACCGCCTCGCGGATCGGGCGGCCGGCGAGCACGCTCTCGTCGTCGACCTCGACCTCGAGGACCTCCGCCTCGCCGGGTTCGACGATGGCGACGTTCTCCGCGCGCCGCTCGCGCGTGAAGCGCGTGATCTCCTCCGCGGTGACCTCGCGGGGGTTCACCGCGACGTCGATACCGACCGTCTCGAAGAGCGAGACGTACTCGGGGGTCTCGATGGACGCGATAGCGCGGCCCGCGCCGAGGCGCTTCGAGAGCAGGGAGACGAGCAGACACTTCTCGTCGCTGTCGAGGCAGGCGATGACGACGTCCGCGTCGCCGACGTTCTCGGCCGCGAGGAAGTCCGCGTCCGTCGCGTCGTGGGCCATCACGGTCGTCTTCGGGAGTTGCTCCGCGAGGTCGCGCGCACGCGTTTCGTCGTGCTCGATGAGCCGCGGGCGGAAGCCGCGCTCTTCGAGGCGCTCGGCGACGAGGAGGCCCTGCTGGCCGCCGCCGACGACGACGATGTCGTCGACGCTCGCGGCGGCGCTCGACGGCGCGACCGCCGCGGCGAACGACTCCACGCTGTCCGGCGTCCCGATGACGAGCACCTTCGACCCGCCCGTCAGTACCGTCTCGCCGGTCGGGATGGTGGCCTCGCCGTCCTCGACGACCGCGGCGAAGGTGAGCGACTCGAAGCGGTCGGCGGCCTGGACGGTCTGCCCGGCGATCTCGCTCTCGGGGTCCACCTCGAACTCCGCCATCTGGACGCGCCCCGAGGAGAAGGGGTCGACGTCGGTCGCGGTCGGGAACTCGATGAGCCGCACGATGGACTGGGCGGTCAGGAGGTCCGTACAGACCATGAAGTCGACGTCGAAGGCGCGCTGGGTCCGCCGCCACGTCCGCAGGTAGGCGGTCTTCTGGACGCGCGCGATGGTGAACGGGTCGGCGAGCGTCGCCGCCGTCCCGCAGACGGCGAGGTTCGTCTCGTCGTCGTCCGTCGAGGCGATGACGATGTCCGCGTCGGCCACGCCGGCCTCTTCGAGGACGTCCGATTCGGTGCCGTCGCCCTGCACGGGGAGCACGTCGAGGTCGTACTGCAGTTGCTCGACGTAGTCGGCGTCCACGTCGACGACGACGACTTCGTGTGAGTCACTGAGGTCCGCGGCGATGCTGGAACCGACTTCGCCGGCCCCGACGATCAGCACGCGCATCGCCGACCCCTCCGTGTGTGCATACCGGCTTCCAAAACGTGCCGGGGAGAAGTGGGTTTCGACCGACGGGTAGGGTCACGAACGCCAGAACGACGGCGTCAGGAGCACGAGTACGGGGAGTATCTCGATGCGCCCGACCCACATCAGGAGCGTCATGACGAACGTCGTCGTCGTGGGGAACCCCGCGTAGTTCGCCATCGGTCCCGCGACGCCGAACGCGGGGCCGATGTTGAAGAACGTCGAGGCGGCCGCGCTCATCGCCTCGAACTCCGTGAGCACGACGCCGACGCGCGCGGCGTCGAGGACGACGAAGATCGTGGCGACGCCGAAGAAGAGGAGGCTGATCAGGGTGTAGGCGTAGATGTCACGCACCGTCTCCTCGTCGATGGGCTCGCCGCTCAGCCGCACGGGGCGAATCGCGCTCGGCGTCGTGGCGACGAAGAGGTCGCGGCGGAACGACTTGATGACGACGAGCCACCGGAGGGCCTTGATCGAGCACGTCGTGCTCCCCGCCATCCCGCCGATGAACATGCAGACGAAGAGGAGGTGTTTCGCGCTCGCCGACCAGGTGTTGAAGTCGGTGCTCGCGTACCCCGTCGTCGTCGTGATGGAGACGACCTGGAAGACGGCGTGGCGCGCGGTCCGCTCGAACGGGACGCCCGGTCCGGCGTCGAGGGCGCGGATGGCGCAGACGGCGAGCGCGAAGAAGGCGAGGACGCCGACGTAGAAGCGGAACTCGTCGCTCCGCCGGAGTCGTCCGACGTTCCCGCGCGAGACGGCGTAGATGAGGACGAAGCTCGTCGCGCCGACGATCATGAAGGGGACGAGGGTCCACTGGACGGCGGGCGAGAACGCCGCGATGCTGGTCCCGCGCGGCGAGAACCCGCTCGTCGAAATCGTCGTGAACGCGTGCGCGAGCGCGTCGTAGGGCGTCATCTCCGGGGCGAGCCCGACGACGTGGAGGCCGGAGAGGAGGACGACGAGGAGCGCGGTGAGCGCGACGTATATCTTCCAGAGGAGCGCCGCCGTGTTCGACATCCGCGGGGTGAGTTTGTCGACGTCCTGGGCCTGCGACTCGGTCTCCATCAGCTGTGCGCCACCGACGGAGAGCTGCGAGAGGACGGCGGTGGCGAGGACGAGGATGCCGAGGCCGCCGAGCCACTGGAGCGTCGCGCGCCAGAGGTGTATCGCCCGCGCGTGCGCCCCGAAGTCGGTGACGACCGTCGCGCCCGTCGTCGTCACGCCGCTCATTGCCTCGAAGAGCGCGTAGACGGGGTGCGCGAGCGTGCCGACGCCGGCGACGACGAACGGGACCGCGCCGACGAGTGCGATGCTCAACCACGTCAACGAGACCATCAAGAACGCCTCGCGCGCGCGGAGGTCGCGCGTCTCGGCGAGGCGCTCCAACCCGAAACCGACGACGGCGGTGAGCGCCATCGGGACGAGGAACGGCGTCAGCGCCGTCCCGTCGTAGAGTGCGAGCACGAGCGGGAGGCACAACGGCACCCACAGCCACTTGACGACCGTCCCGACGAGACTGCAACTCACCCGCCAGTCGACGCGCAATCCGCCGCTCATCGCCACCCCCGCTCCGCCGTGGCCTCGGAGGGAGCGCGTCCGTCGCTCGGGCCACGGTTTGCGACGACGCGGCCGCGGGCGAAGCACGCGGACGTCGGCGGACTCCGACTGTGCATGCCGGACGAACGAGGAGGCGGGAGAAGTCGGTTTCGACCGCCCGCAGCGCACGGGGCGGCCACGCTATCGTCGACGGCGGAGGCGAGCGGCCGTCCGACCACTCGCGTTTCGATATAGCGCTATAGAGTATACAGGTTGGGTGCGCGACGCCGAGTTGGTCACGCGTTCTCGTGAGCGGGGTACACCCGCTTGCGACGGTCGCACCCCTCCGCCACTACTTTGTCGAGCGCGGGCGAACGAGAGACGATGCCCCGTGACCCCGGGCCGATCCGGCGCGCGCTCCTCGCCGGTCGGCGCTTCGTCGCCGTCGTCGTCGCGTTCGCGCCGTTCGCCCTCGCGTACTCCCGCGACCGACGTCGCTTCCTCCTCTTCGGTAAGTCGCGCGACGTGACGGCGGCGACCCGCGAGCGTCGCGCTGCCGCGCTCCGCGAGACCCTCCTCGCGCTCGGGCCGACGTTCATCAAGCTCGGCCAACTGCTCTCGACGCGCCCGGACGTCCTCCCGCCGGCGTACATCGAGGAGCTCACCCAACTGCAGGACGACGTCCCGCCGACCGACTGGGCGGACGCCCGCCGAGTGTTGGAGGCCGAACTCGGCCCCGTCGAGGAGGCGTTCGACGACTTCGAGACGGAGGCGATCAGCGGCGCGAGCCTCGGACAGGTCTACACCGCGACCTACGAGGGCGAACGCGTCGCCGTCAAGGTCCGTCGCCCCGGCGTCGAGGCGCTCGTCGACGCCGACCTTCGCGTCGTGCGAGCGCTCTTCCCGCTGCTCGTTTGGAGTGCGCCCCCCGCTCAGCAGTTCACGCTCTCGAACGTCACGACGGAGTTCGCCGAGACGATCCGCGCGGAGATGGATTACGAACACGAGCGCGACGTCCTCGAAACCGTGCGCGCGAACCTCGCTGACGACGACGGCGTCGTCGTCCCCGCGTCCGTTCCCGAGCGCTCGACCGCGCGCGTGCTCACGATGCGCTACGTCGAGGGAACGAAAATCGACGACGTCGACGAGCTGGACGCGATGGGCGTCGACCGGGCGGCGCTCGCCGAGCGCCTCGAACGCTGCTACATCGGGATGCTCGTCGAGGACGGCGTCTTCCACGCCGACCCGCACCCGGGGAACCTCGCCGTGCAGGACGACGGCACCATCGTCTTCTACGACTTCGGGATGAGCGGGACGCTCGACGCGGAGCGCCGCGAACACCTCCGGGAGTGCTACCTCGCGGTGGCGAACGACGACGTCGAAGGCGTCGTCGACACCTTCGTCGCCATGGGCGCGCTCGACCCCGCGGCGGACCGGCAGTTCGTCACGGACGTCCTCTCGCTCGCCGTCGAACACCTCCACGGGGAGCGCGTCGAGCGCGCGCAGGTCCGCGACCTCGTCGAGGGCTTCGAGGGCACGCTCCACGACCTCCCCTTCAGGATGCCGCGCGACCTCGCGCTCGTCGTCCGCGTCGCTACCGTCCTCGAAGGCGTCTGTCTCACGCTCGACCCCGACTTCGACTTCGTCGCGGTCGTCGAGGACGCCGTCGAGCCCGACGTCGACGACCCGCGCGAGCGCGTCGAGGCGGCGCTGGCGGACGTCGGCGACGACGTGAGCGCGAGCGCCCGCGCGGCGCTCGGCATCCCGCAGAAGCTCGAACGCGCGCTCGACCGCGCGGACAGGGACGACCTCACCGTCCGCACCGACGTCGCGGACGAGAACGACGTCCTCCGCCGTCTCGCGCGCCGCGTCGTCCTCGGCGTCGTCGCGAGCGCTGGCGTCGTCGTCACGACGCTCTGCTACACCGCCGCGCTGACGGACGCGACGCTCGCCGCCGGCGTCACCACCCTCGGGACGCTCGGCCTCCTCTACCGGTCCTTCGGCTCCTCCGGTCGCCAGCGCGCCGTCCGCGAGGCCGGGCAGGTCGCCCAGCGTTCGCTGGAGAACCGCGGTCGGCGATAGCGGGGAGGCGGCCCGATGACGGCGCGTCGAGCGCGCCACCGTCGTCGAGTGAGTAGATGCGTGAGTGTGGGACTACGTGTTGCACCAGTTTATCCGGTGTTCTGGTACCTAAAGCCAGAACATCAATTTATATGGTACCATAGAGCCGCCGTGTGGTGGGTCTGTTACACCGGATAAGTATGTTTATCCGTTGTATCGGGGATACCTTCTTGGTCGTGGCTCGTGACGGGTCGACAACGACGACTCATGAGCCTCCGACGGAGCCACCCCCGTCCTCGGCCCGCAGCGGGTAGGGGTCACGGGCCGAGAACGGCACTCGACGGCATCGAACGGTCCACCGAACCGGCGATTCTGCGCTACGCGGCGACGAGGCGGCGTGTCGAGCCCGATACGTCGAAACAGTCAGAAACCCTACTACGGTCGTGGGGGTGGTGTGCGTGAGCGACGACGAGCGCGTCTCGGTGAAGACGTACGTGCCGCGCTACCAGAAGGCGGCGTGGGTCGAGCGCGCCGAGGAGATGGGGGTCTCGCAGAGCGAGTTCGTCCGGCTGATGGTGCAGGCGGGAGTCCGCGAACTCGGCCTCGACGCCGACGGGAACGGCGACGGTTGCGAGGCCGACACCGGCGGTGAGGACGCGGGCCCGTCGCTCGAACAACGCGTGCTGGACGAACTCCGCGAGCGGGACGTCGCGGGGTGGGAGACGCTCGTGGACGCGCTCGCCGGCGACTTCGAGGAGCGCCTGGAGGGGACGCTCGACGACCTCGCGGAGCGCGGCGTCGTGAAGTACAGCCCGCGCGACGGGGGCTACGTCCTCCGGGAGGCCGACGAATGAGCGCGGCGGGGGCGGACGACGTCGACGATTCCGTCGCGTACTTCGTCGAGGACATGGGCTACCACGGGAAGCACGAACGGACGCGTGCGGCCTACGAGCGCGTGCTCCGGGAGTTCGAGTCGTTCCTCGCGGAGCGCGGCGTCGCCGGCCCGGCGGCGGCGGACCGGCGCGCCTGTCTCGCGTGGGTTGCGTCGCTGCGCGAGGAGTACGCCGAGTCGACGGTGGCGACCTACGCGTCGTACTGCAATCGCTTCTACGCGTACATGACGCAGGTCGGCGCGTTCGAGGCGAACCCGATGACGCTCGTCGTCGAGGAGATGGACGAGACCATCGACGCGGACCCGACACGGCGGGAAATCTCGGTGTCGCGGATGCGGGCGTTCCTCGACGGCGTCACGCACCCGGGGGACCGCGCGGTGCTCCTCACGCTCCTCAAGACGGGGCTGCGCGTCGGCGAGCTCTGCAACCTCGACCTGCGCGACCTGAACCTCGCACACGGCGGCGCTCGGGACGCCTATCCCGCCCTCGGGACGCGCGGGCGTCTCGACGGCCGGCCGGACACGCTCCTCGTCGACGCCGACGTCTCGGCGGGCGAGGCGAGGAACGGCGAGGTGCGGTCGGCGTCGAACAAGCGAAAGCGCGTGACGCTCCTGCCGGTCGACGGGGAGTTACGCGACGCGCTCGCGGCGTGGCTGGCCGTCCGACCGGACGCGCGTTCCGACGCGGAGCCGCTGTTCTGCTCGACGCGTGACGCCTGGGGGGCGCGGCTCACCCCGGAGATGGTGCGCGAGACGGTGCGGGGGTACGCCCGCGACGCCGGGTGGTACCGGACGGGTGGGGGCGCGAGCGAGAACGTCACGCCACACTACTTCAGACACTTCTTCACGACGCATCTGCGGGACAGAACGGGTGATCGCGGCGTCGTGAAGTACCTCCGCGGCGACGTCGCGGCGGACGTCATCGACACCTACACGCACAACTGGGGGGACAGGGTGCGGGACGTCTACCTCGAAAACGTCTACTCGCTCGCCTGAACGCGCTCCTCAGAGGGTGCGCGTTTCCGTCTCGCCCGCGAGGACGGCCTCGACGGCGCGGATG
The DNA here is from genome assembly GCF_014647115.1 of Halarchaeum rubridurum. GTDB lineage: Archaea > Halobacteriota > Halobacteria > Halobacteriales > Halobacteriaceae > Halarchaeum > Halarchaeum rubridurum. The sequence continues at coordinate 173,008 of NZ_BMOO01000003.1, read as the reverse complement.
TCGGTGACGCCGTGTGCGCCGTCGGGGTAGATGTCCCGACCCGTGAGGAGTCGGTCGGCGAAGTAGTCGAACTCCGCTTCCATCTGGTCGACGGGCTCGAAGTCGATCTCGGCGGCCTGGTCGCCGCGCGCGACCGTGAGCCCGGCGTCGTTGCGGTTGAAGAAGGCGGGGTCGAGCGTGATTTCGCCCTCGGTGCCGACGATTCGGAGGAAGCCGGTCTCGTGGGCCTGTTGGCTCGCGGAGAAGGAGGCGAAGACGCCGTCCGGGAAGCGGACGGTGAACGCCGCGCGCTCGTCCGGGACGTCCTCGAAGCCCTCGTGCTCGCTGTAGAGCATCGACTGGACGGCGAGCGGGTCGGCGTCGAGGACGAAGCGCGTCGTGTTGAGCGGGTAGACGCCGAGGTCGGTGACGGACGCGCCCGGGCCGGCGAGGTCGGGGTTCAAGCGCCACTGGTCGGGGTCCGGGAAGATGTCGCGCAGCAGCGACTGGCTCATGTGGCCGTGGACGTGCGCGACGTCGCCGATGGCGCCCGCGGCGACGAGTTCGCGCGCCCGGCGGACGGCCGGGTCGGTCTGCATCCGGTAGGCGACCATCAGCGGGACGTCGGCGGCCTCACAGGCCTCGACCATCGCCTCGGCGCGCTCCGACGAGGCCTCCATGGGCTTCTCGCAGAGGACGGGTTTTCCGAGCTCGGCGGCCGCCTCGACGGTTTCGAGGTGGGCGGCGTTCGGCGTGCAGACGTAGACGGCGTCGTAGTCGTCGGCGGCGACGCCGGCCCGGAGCTCCTCGCTGGAGAGCCCGTGTTCGACGCCGAGGTCCGCGGCGGCGTCCGCGGCCTTCTCCTTCCCGCGAGAGACGAGGACGGTCGTCTCACAGAGTTCGCTCGCGGTGACGGCGGGCGCGGCCTGGTCGGTGACCCACCACCCGACGCCGACCATGGCGAACCGAACCGGGCCGTCCGCGGCGTCGGCGTCCTGCCAATCCCGCTCGTCGAACTCGTCGAGGAAGGACGTGAGGCCGCTCATGGCGCGCGAACGGGCGTGGTCGTCGTCTCGGTGCGTGTCGGCCGTCGCGTAGCTGTCTCGATCATCGGATTTCGGACCGGGGTCGGCGCTCGCGGCGGGACGCGGCCCCGGCTGTCGCGTCCCGCACACCATACGGGAATGATTAATTCAAAACCGGATAAAGATTACCATAAGCGAGGTTTTGGCGTCGCACGGCCAACTCGTAAACCAAATATAGCTATACCGAATCGGCGTCACACGACGCCGCGGAGCACCGCGCGGGTCTGCTCGCGCAGTCGCCCATCGAGGAGGACGACGCCGAGGTAGACGACGCCGCCGAGCGCGACGAGGACGGCGAGGCCGAGCGAGGTCCCGGGGTCGACGACGCGTTCGGTCACGAGGAGGACGCCGGCCATGGCGAGCGCGGCGAGCGCGCACCACGCGAGGTCGCGGGTGTTCGCGCGCAGCGGTGCGATTCGGGCGAGCGCGGCCCCGACGACGAGCGTGTGGACGACGACGGCGCTTGCGGTGGCGGCGGCGGCGCCGACGAGCCCGTAGCGGGGAACGAGGAGGAGGTTGAGTGCGACGTTCAGCGTCGCGGAGGCGACGGTGGCGACGGCGCCCGCACGCGGGTGGTCGAAGGCGCGGACGGCGGCGTCGAGGACGACGTTCACGGCCGTGACGAGTTTCTCGGCGGCGAGGACGACGAACGCGAGCGCGGCGACGACGTACTCGGGGCCGAAGACGACGCCGAGGATGTCGCGGCCGAAGAGCGCGATGCCGACGGCCGCGGGGACGACGAAGAACAGCGAGGCGGTGAGCGCGGACGCGATGGCGTCGCGGGCGCGCTCGTACTCGCCGCGGGTGTGCCACGCGCTCAGCTGCGCGAAGACGGTGTTCGAGACGGCGTTCGTGACGAGGAGGAGCATCGTCGTGACGCGCCACGCGAGCTCGTAGGCGGCGACGAACGCCGGCGTGAGGACGTAGCCGACGACGAGGAGGTCCATCGTGTTGTAGACGTAGCCGCCGAGCGCGCTGATGCCGTTGTACTTCGCGTAACGCACGAGCGAGCGGAACTGGGCGCGGTCGGGGCGCGCGGGCCGCGTCGAGACGCGCAGCGCGCCGAGGACGCAGAGCACGAGGTAGCTGCCGACGAAGGCGTAGACGAGCGCGCGGACGCCGTAGTCGAGCTGGACGAGCGCGACGGCGGTGCCGACGTAGACGACGAGGCGGGCGAAGGAGAGGAGCGCGGTCTCGGCGACGCGGAGTTCCGCGCGGAGGACGTGGAGGGTGAGGAGGCCGAACTCGTAGGCGAGGACGCCCGCGACGAGCGCGGGGGTGAGCGGCGCGCCGACGTAGCCGTCGACGACGGGCGCGAGCGGGTAGGCGAGCAGGACGAACGGGCAGAGCAGGGCGACCTTGAGGACGAGCGCGGCACCGAGTATCGCGCCGGGGTGTTCGCCCTCGCTGACGCGTTTCTCGACGGCGTCGCGGAGCCCGAAGTCGGTGACGGTGGCGACGGTGCTCAGGATGGCGTCGAAGAGGAAGAAGACGCCGAGCGCGCTCGCGCCGAGCACCCACGCGAAGTAGACGGTGCCGACGAAGCCGACGAGCGCGCTCAGCGCCTCGACGGCCGTGAGGAGCACGCCGGCGCGCGCGAAGTCGACGTCCCGCGCGGCGGGCAGGGCGACGTCGAGCGCGGGCGAGCGCGGGGCGAGCGGGTCGCGCCCACCGGCGGCGTCGTCGTGTGCGTCGTCGCGCTCGTCGCGCTCGTCGTGGTCGTCCCGACCGTGTTCGCGCCCGCCGTCGGCCGCGTCCGCCCCGCCGTCGTCGCGCCCGGTCATTCGCGCTCGCGGAGCGACGGGTGGGTGTTGATGGTGTGGACGAGCACCGCCGTGAACAACAGGAGGACGCCGAGGACGGTCGAGGCGCTCACGGCGACGGTGAGCGCGACGGGGACCGTCCCGGTCGAGACGAACTGCTGGACGTCGAGCGCACCGAGGAGGCCACCGAGGAGGACGCACATCGCGCCCGGGAGGCCGACGAGCACCATCGGGCGGGTGCGCTGGAGGAGGCCGCCGAGGTTCTGCAGGAGCCCGAAGCCGTGTTCGAGCACGCCCTCGGTGCTCGTGCCCGCCAGGTCGTAGCGGATCGTCGTCGGCACCTCCGCGAACGTGTACCCCTCGCGGTCGAGCGCGTAGAGGACGTCCGTGCTCGCCCACATCCCGTCGCCGATGTCGCGCGCGTCGGCGAGCGTCCGAACGGTTTCGAGGGTGTACGCCCGGTAGCCGCTCTGGGTGTCGCGCACCCACTCCCGCGGGAGGAAGCGGCCCATGCTGAGGTTCGTGAGGAAGTTCACCATCCCGAGCCCGACCGCGCGGACGAGCGGCATGTCGGTCGTCGCCCCGGCCATGAATCGGTTGCCGATGGCGACGTCGGCGCGGCCGTCGCGTTGGGCGGCGACGAGCGACGGGACGTCCGCGGGGTCGTGCTGGCCGTCCGCGTCGAGCGTCACGGTGTACGCCGCCCCGCGGCGCGCGGCCTCGCGGAAGATGGTCTTCAGCGCGCCGCCATATCCCCGATTGCGGGCGTGCTGCACGACGGCCGCGCCGGCCTCGCGGGCGCGTTCGGCCGTGTCGTCCCCGCCGCCGTCGACGACGACGAGCACCTGGTCCGCGTAGCGACGCGACTCGCGCACCACGTCGCCGATGGTCGCTTCGGCGCGGTAGGCGGGGATGGCGACGAGGACGGCCGGCCCGTCGGCGGGGCGCGCGCTCGTCTCGGGGACGGCGCGCACCTCCCAGCCGTTCGCGGCGAACGCGTCGAGGGTTCGCGCGTAGTCGATTCGGGGGCACGACCGGGGTTGGTGGACGATTCCGGGGTGGCCGGCGGCGCGGGCCGCGGCGGCGAGCGCGCGCTCCCGCTCGCGGTCGGCGGGGTCGTCCCCGTCGAGCGTCGGCGGGGCGACGGCGAACGCGCCGAGCTGCGACGCGAACCGAGCGACTTCGGCGTCGGCGCCGTCGTGCGTAAAGTAGACGTCGAGGCCCTGCGCGTGCGCCCGGAGAATCGTCCGATAGACGGCGTCGGCGTGGTCGTCGGTGGCTATCACGCCGATAGCGGGCGCGTCGGTCGCGTCGCGGTCGGTCCGCACCTCGGCGACGACCGGCCCGTCGAGGGCGCTCGGGTCGTACGCGAAGCCGGCGTCCGCGGGGTCGGCGAGGGCGAGCGCGCGCCAGTCGCCGTCGGGCCCGTACCAGCGAAGCGCGGGACCGACGACCGTCCCGGCGGACGCGCCGACGTGCGCGAATTCGGGGACGGGGAGTGCCGCCTCGTCCGGCGCGTCGCCGTCGAGTACGTAGTGGACGGCGGTCGTCTCGCCCGGCCCGAGCGCGAGGATGAGTTCGAGTCGGCCGCCGCTGGGGCCCACGTCGCCGGACGCGGCGGCGAGGCGTCGCTCGGCCGGGAGGCGGTCGACGACGCGCGCGACGAGGGGGGCGTCGGCCGTCGAGCTGACCGCGAGGCGGACGACCGGCCGGGCGACGCCATCGGTGACGACCGTCTTCGCGACCGTCACGTCGGCCGGCGACGGGCCCGTCACGCCGCCACCCCCGACGGCGCGGCGACCACCGCGGCGACCTCGGTGACGCTCGCGTTCCCCGACGTGCCCATACGCTCGTTCGCTCCCGCGTCCGTCCCGGCATCGCCGACCGCGGTCCAGCGGTGGAGTTCGGCGTCGGCAGTTTCGACCGTCGGGTCGGCGGGGGCGGCCCCGCGGTAGACGAGGAGGACGAGGCGGGCGTTCGGCGCGGACTCGGGCGGCCGGACGGGGACCGAGACGACCGCGGTCGAGTCGGCCCCGACGGCGCGCGTCGAGCGTCCGACGACGTCGCGCGAGCGCGGTTCGGGGAGCGTCTCCCCGGCGGTCGCGTTCGGCCCGTACGTTTCGAGGCTGGCGACGACGGTCGCGTTCGCGGGGCGCGCGCCGTGGTTCGAGACGGCGACGCGGTAGGTCGTCGTCTCGCCGGCGGTGAGCGGTGGAGTGTCGCTGGCGTTCGCGGGGCCGAGGAGCCCGGCGCTCGTCGACCCGGGGGCCGCGGCGGTCGCGTTCGCGTCCGCGTAGACGACGCCGCCGGTCGCGGCGAGCGCGACGACGCACGCGGCGGTGAGGACGGCGTCGGTCCGCGTCCCGTGGCTCCACGCGCGGAGGGACGACAGCGCGGCGGCCGGGTCGACGTCGAACGCGTCCGTTCGTCGCCGACGGCGGTACCACGCGAGGGCGAGGAGCGCGGCGACGAGCGCGCAGACGCCCCCGACGACGGGGAGCGCGGCGAAGCGGCCGAGGAGGGCGAGCGGGAGGCCGACCGCGGCGACGACGGCGACGCTCCCGGCGAGCGAGAGGGCGAGGCGGCCGAGGGGGGAGAGACCGGGGTCGTCCGGGCCCTCCCGAACCGTCGCGTCGAGCGGGACCGCACGACCCGGGTAGCACGCCGCGACGAGCGCGTAGCCGGGCGCGACGAGGAGTACGGGGAGGGCGAGGGGGCGGAGCGGCGCGAGCGCGGGGACGACCGCGAGCGCGACGACGGCGACGTCCGCGACGGCGACGCAGCGGAGGTCCGCGTCCGCCGTTCCGTCCTCGCGCTCGAACATACCCGGAGGGGTCGCTTCGCGGGAGCAAAAGTCCGCCGGTCACCGGGGCCGTCGCGGGTGACAGTCGCTCGTCACGTCCCGACAACAGCTAAGCCGCCGGCGGTCGTTCGGCGACGTGTGACCCGGCGACGGAACGCGGCCCGGCACGGACGCTGGAGGGAGGGACGGTGAGCGGCCGGTATCGCCGCGGCGCGCTCGCGGCGCTGTTCGGCGTCTGCTGTCTCACGGTCGCGCTCGAACTGCCGGCGTTCCGGCCGCCGACGGGCGGCTGGCGGACCGACCTGCTCGCGCTCGGCGGCGTCGCGCTCGTCGCGGGCGTCCTCGACGTACTCCTCACGCCCGGTGACGCGGTCCCAGGGTTGGTCCCGGCGGCGATGCAGGCCGCCCGGAGCGCGGACGTCGAAGCGCGCGTCGGCGACGCCGCGACCCCGCGATACGTGGCAGGCGACGACGGCGACGACGTGCGCCTCGTCCTCGGTGACGAGACGTTCGCGCCCGTCGGCGGCCACCTGCTCGCGGCGCTCGAACGCGACCCGCTCGACGGCGCGACGGCCCCGGACGCCGTCGTGGCGCGCCTCGCGGACGTCGCCACCGGGCGCTTCGAGCTCGCGGCGGACGTCCGTCCCGTCGAGACGGACGCTGACGCGGCCGCGGCCGTCGTCGTGCGCGAGGCGGTCGGCGACCCGACCGCCGTCGACGCGCCGGTGGCGTCGCTGCTCGCGGTGGGCGTGGCACGCGGGCACGGGAGCGACGAGGCGGTGCGCGTCGACGCCGAACGGGACGGGGAGGGGCGCGTCCGGTTGACGTACCGCTACGAGTGAGCTGGTGAACGACGCGCGCTACGAGTAGGCGAGCGACGGGTCGAGCGTCCGGGCGACCTCGGCGACGTGCGTCGCGGCGAGGAGGACGACGACGAGTGCGCCGAGCAGGAGCACCCATCGGAGGCGCGCGCGCCACGGCGGGCGGGCGTACACCGGCGCGGTGAACTCGGCGGCGAGACAGAGCGCGAGCAGCGACGCCACGACGGCCACGGGGAGCGTGAGGGCGTCGGCCAGCGCGAGCGCGCCGACGGCGAGCGACGTCAACGCGGCGTGCCCGCGGACGAGGCGGCGCTGTCGCGGTGTCGGCATCGGCCCGGTAATGGGGCGGCGGCGGCTTAATACCCGCCGTCACGATGCCACCCGTTATGTCCGCGGACGTAGTAGTCCGCGACCATGTGGCCGTGGGCGCACCTCGGGCTGGCGTACGTCGTCTACCTCCTCGTCCGGCCGCGGGCGTGGTGGCGCGCGGACCGCCTGACGCTCGGCGCGCTCGTGCTCGGCACGCAGCTGCCCGACCTCATCGACAAACCCGCGGCGTGGGTGTTCGGCGTCCTCCCCTCGGGGCGCTCGCTCGCCCACTCGCTCGTCTTCGTCCTCCCGTTTTTCCTGCTCGTCGCGGTCGTCTGCCGGCGGCGCGCGCGCCGCGAGGCCGGCTTCGCGTTCGGCTTCGGCGTCCTCTCGCACCTCGCACTCGACGCCGTCGGGCCGTTCCTCGCGGGCGACTACGGCGAGCTCGGCTTCCTGCTGTGGCCGCTGACGCCGCCACCGCCCTACGACGAACCCGGGACCCTCGCCGAGCTCCTCCAAGCCGCGCTCGCCGCGCAGTTCTCCCGAGCGTTCGCGCTCCAGCTCGCCGTCGGCGGGCTCCTCGGCGTCGTCTTCTGCTACCACGCGTGGCGCGCCGAGTGGGTCGGCGAGGCCGCGAGCCGGCGATAGGGATTTGCCGGCCGGCGTCGAACGCGGCGTATGACTCGACTCTCCGAGGCGACGGCGCTCGTGACGGGCGGCGCGGGGTTCGTCGGCGGCCATCTCGCGCGCGCCCTCTGCGAGCGCGGCGCGACGGTCCACGTCCTCGACGACTGCTCGACGGGCGCGCCAGAGCGCGTCCCCGACGCCGCGACGCTGGTCGAGGGCGACGTGCGCGACGACGCGGCGGTCCGCGAGGCGATGGCCGGCGTGGACGTCGTCTTCCACGAGGCCGCAATCGTCAGCGTCGAGCGCTCCGTCGACGACCCCGAGGGAACGCACGCCGTGAACGTCGACGCGACGCTCGGCGTGCTCGAGGCGGCGCGCGAGGTCGGCGCGCGGGTCGTCTTCGCCTCCAGCGCCGCGATATACGGCGCGCCAAAGGCGGTCCCCGTACCGGAGGGCGCACCGAAGGAGCCGAGTTCGCCCTACGGACTGGAGAAGCTCTCCGCCGACCACTACTGCCGGCTCTACGCCGACCTCTACGGGGTGGAGACGGTCGCGCTGCGCTACTTCAACGTCTACGGGCCGGGCCAGCGCGGCGGGCCGTACAGCGGCGTCATCACGAAATTCGCCGAGCAGGCGCGCGCTGGCGGCCCGCTCACCGTGCAGGGCGACGGGACGCAGACGCGCGACTTCGTCCACGTCGCCGACGTCGTGCGCGCGAACCTCGCCGCGGCGACGACGGACGAAACCGGGACGGCGTACAACGTCGGGACGGGGCGGGCGGTCGAGATACGCGAACTCGCGGCGCTGATACGCGACCGCGTCGCGCCCGGTGCCGAAATCGTCCACGGCGAGGCGCGCGCGGGCGACATCCGCGCGAGCGTCGCGGACGTCTCGAAAGCTCGCGAGGAACTCGATTTCGAGGCGGAGACGGCGCTCGCGGACGGCCTCGACGACCTCCTCGCCTAGACCGCGGCGTCGAGGAGGTCGCGCGCTTCCGCGAAGACCTCGTCGGCGCGGGCGTCGTCGCGCGCCTCGGCGGTGACCCGGACGATGGGTTCGGTGCCGCTCGGGCGGAGGAGGAACCACGCGTCGCCGAGGTCGACGCGCACGCCGTCGAGCGTGTCGACGTCGTCGTACGCCTCGCGCACCGTGTCGTGCAGGCGCTCCATCACGTCGAGTTTGTCCGCGACCTCGCGGCTCGCCCGCCGGATGGGGTAGGCGGGGAAGGCGTCGACGCGCTCTGCGAGGCCGGGCCCCTCGGCGACGAGTTCGACGAGTTTCGCGGCGGCGAGCGGGCCGTCCGGGCAGAGGGTGTCGTCGGGGAATATCCACGCGCCGCTGGGTTCGCCGCCGAAGGCGACGTCGTCCGCGACGGCGCGCTCGGCCACGTAGACGTCGCCGACCTCGGTGTAGACGACGTCCCCGCCGACGTCCGCGAGCGCGTCCGCGACGAGCATGCTGGTGTCGACGGGGACGGCGACCCGGTCGCCCGCGTCGGCGAGCGCCGTGGCGAAGACCGCGAGGAGGGCGTCGCCGGGGACGAAGTCGCCGTCGGCCGTGACGGCCATCATCCGGTCGGCGTCGCCGTCGTGCGCGAGGCCGAGGTCGGCGTCCGTCGCCGCGACGAGGTCGCAGAGCGACGCGCAGTTCGCCGCGGTCGGCTCGCTCGGGCGGCCGGGGAAGCGCCCGTCCGGTTGGGCGTTCAGCGTCTCGACGTCGCAGCCGAGCGCGGTGAGCGCGTCGACGCTCACGCCGCCCGCGCCGTTGCCGAGGTCGACGACGACCGACGGGGCGTCGTCGGGGTCGACGGCCACCGAGTCGGTGATGGCGTCGACGTGGCGCTCGCGGGCGTCCGGGCGCTCGCGGCGCGCGCCCGTCCCGTCCCACGCGGCGAGGTCGTAGTCCTCCGCGACGAGGCGCTCGACGACCGCGTCCTGCATCGCGCCGTCGAAGGCCTGCCCCGAGGGTTGCCAGCACTTCAGCCCGTTGTACGCGGGCGGGTTGTGCGAGGCCGTGACGGCGACGCCGGCGTCCGCGTCGTGCCACGCGACGGCGCGCGCGACCGTCGGCGTCGCGGCCGGCCCGACGTCCACGACGTCACAGCCACACTCCGCGAGGCCGGCGGCGAGCGCGTCCGCGAGCATCGTCCCGCTCGGCCGCGGGTCGCGGCCCACGACGACCGACGCCGCGTCCGCCGCGAGCGCGCGCCCGACGTGCAACGCGAGGGCGGCCGTGACGTCCTCGCCGACGCGCCCGCGAATCCCGCTCGTCCCGAAGTAGCTCCGTCGCTCCATGTCCCGGGTGACGCGGGCCCGGGCCCTAACGGTTTCCCGACGCCCCCGCGGACGTCGTCAGTCGGGACCACCGACCACCGGCAGGGTTTTGCGCTCGCCCGCGGTGAGTGCGGGTATGCCGACGCGTCGCCGCGCCGTGCTGGCGCTCGCCGTCCTCGCGGTCTGCGGCGTCGGCGGCCTCCTCGCCGGCCTCGCCGCGCTCGACGTCCTGCGGCCGCCGACGGCGATACGCTCGACCTACGCGCTCGCGGGGGCCGTCATCGCGCTCGTCGCCTACGCCGCGACGGGGGACGAAGCCGCCGCGGGCGACTCGCCCCGGTCGTACCTCCCCGCCTCGGTCGCGTCGAAGTTCGTCGTCCTCTGCGGGCTCACGGCCCTCGTCGCCACCGTCCACCTCGGCTCACGGCTCGTCCCCGTCGTCGCCTTCCTCCTCGTCGCGTACGCGCTCGTCGCCGACCAGCTCGCGGGCGACCCCGACCCGGGCTCGACGCTCCTCGCGCTCACGACCGTCTTCGTTGTGCCCGTCGCCGCGAAGTACCTCACGACGGGGTTCTACTTCGGCGGCACGGACGTCTTCGCGCACGTCGACGCGCTCCACCGCCTGCTCGCCACGGGCCGGAGCGCCGCCCTCCCCTACGGCTACGACCTCTTCCCCGTCTTCCACCTGTTCACGGGCGCGCTCACGTTCGTCACCGGCTTCGCCCCCTACGACGCCATCGTGCTCACGGGGGTCCTGACGTACGCGGCGCTCGTGCCCGTGACGTACCTCGTCGGCGTCCGCCTCCTCGGCGACCGCCGGACCGCGCTCTGCGTCGCCGCGGCGTTCACGATCCTCGACCTCCCGGCGTACGACGCGCTCTACTTCTTCCCGCAGTCGTTCGCGCTCGCGCTCCTCGCCGTCGGCTTCTACGCCGTCCTCGCGCGCCGCGCCGCCGCGCACGCCGCGCGTCGGCGCGCACACGCCGTCTACGCGGTCGTCCTCGTCCCGACGCTCGTCCTCGCGCACCACCTCACGTACGTCCTGCTCGTCGGCGTCCTCGTCGCCGTCGCGGGCGTCGCGTTCCTCCGCGGCGTCCTCGCCGGCCGCCTCGGATGGGACGCGCTGGCGACGCGACCGTTCGGGTGGGCGCGCCTCCGGTGGACGTTCCCCGTCGTCCTCGGGCTCTGCTGTACCTTCGCCTACCTCGTCTACTCGCCGAGCCTGATGCTCTACGCCATCGTCTCCATCGCCGCCCAGGTCCTCGGCGACACGGTGCGCGCGGCGTCGTCCGTCGTCCTCAGCTACGGGGCGGTGCTCCCCGCGGACTCGGTCGGGCGCGCGCTCGCGTGGCTGGCGACGCCGGTCGGCGTCTACGCGTCGCTCGCCGTCGCGTTCCTCCTCCTCGGCGGCTACGAGTTCCTCGAACGCGCCGAGTCCTACGCGCGGGCCGCGAGCGTCCTCGCCGCCGCGTTCGTCCTCGCCGTCGTCCTCCTCCCGCTCCCCGTGACGCTCCCGCAGGGCGAGCGCCTCCAGTTCGTCGTCGTCCTGCTCGCGGTCCTCCCCTTCGGGCTCGGACTCGCGCGCCTCCTCCGCACCCGCGAGCGCTCCCGGGCCGCGTTCGTCGCCGCGCTCGTCGTCGTCGCGGCGTTCGGGAGCGCGGGCGCGTTCACCAGAGCGAGCGCCGACGACCTCGACGGCCCTCCCGTCTACGTCGACCAGCGCGGCGCGCAGGTGGCGATGAGCGACAGCGAGTACGCCGCCGTCGGCGACGCCGCGGCCTACCTCGTCGAGACGGACGGGCGGGCGGCCTCGGACGTCGTGACGCGGCGCGCGCTCGCGTCCGTCCCCGGCCCGCGACCGCGGGTGGAGGCCGTGCGCGTCACCCCGAGCGGCGTCACCACGCCCGCGGAGCGCGTCGTCGTCCGGGACGCCTGGACGCGCCACTTCGTCCCGACCGCGGAGAGCGACGTGGCCGTCTCCGCGCAACTGGAGTGGTACACGGTCTCCGAGACGTGCTACCGGCACGCCCTCGCCACCCGCGACGTCGTCTTCAGCGGCGACGGCGTCCGCGTCGTCGAGACGCGCGCGGGCGACGCGCTCTTCGGGAACGGCACCGCGCCGACCGCCGGCCGGCCCGACTAGCGAGCTAGAGCGGGAGGTACGTCCGCGCGAGCGCCGCGAGCGTGTACGGGTGGAGGCTGATGCGGAGCGCCCGCAGGTAGTACTCCCGGGCGCGCGCGTCGTCCCCCGCGTCGGCGTGCGAGCGCCCGACGTCCGTGTAGAGCTGCGTGTAGTAGATGGAGAGGTAGGGCTGGGCCTCGGGGACGCGCTCGCCCACCCGGTACGCGAAGCGCTTCGACTGTTCGAGGTACGCCTCGACGGCCATCCCGCGCGCCGTGACGCTCGTCGGGTGGTCGCGGTGCGCGAAGAGGTCGGGGCGGAGACAGACGCCCGCGGCCGTCGCGGCCTCCAGGACGTAGAGGAGGTCCTCGCCGCGTTCGAGGTCGGCCTCGAAGCGCGCGTCGACGCGCGCGGTGTCGACGAGCACCGAGGACGTGAGGGAGGTGAGGTCGCCGACGAAGACGTCGTAGACGAAGTCGTCCATCGTGCGGGGGTCGCCCTCGACGCAGAGACCGACGTCCGCCTCGCGCATCGCGTCGAGCTGGCGTTCGAGCTTGTCGTCGCGCCACGTGTCGTCGGCGTCGAGGAACGCGACGTGGCGGTGCGTCGCCCGGTCGAGGCCCTCGTTGCGCGCCGCCGCGGGGCCGTCGTCGCCCTCGACGACGACGAGTTCGATCTCGACGGCCTGCGCGTCCACCGAGGCTTTCGCCTCCGCCAGCATCCACTCGGGCGTGTAGCGCTCGCTGTACGGGATCACGACGGAGACGGGCGGGTGCTCGGACACGGCTGGTCGGCGGAGGGACGACGCGACGGCACTTAGGCGTTCGTGGCCGCGCGAAGAAGGGGAAGCGACTCGCCGGACGCTACGCGTCGCCGTACTCGTCGTCGTCGACGTGTTCGAGCCACGTGACGGCGTCGCCGTCCTGCTCCTCCTGGACGGCGACGTGCGTCATCGACTTCTCGGGCTTCGCGCCGTGCCAATGCTTCTCGCCGGGCGGGAACCAGACGACGTCGCCGGCGCGAATCTCCTCGACGGGGCCGCCCTCGCGCTGGACGAGCCCGCAACCGCTCGTGACGACGAGGCGCTGACCGAGCGGATGGGTGTGCCACGCGGTGCGCGCGCCGGGTTCGAACGTCACGCTCGCCGCGGCGGCGCGCGCGTCGCCTCTCGGATCGAACAGCGGGTCGATGCGGACGTCGCCGGTGAAGTACTCCGCCGGGCCGTCGACGGACGGTCGCTCGGGGTCGCGTGTGAGCTCCACGTCGACGACGTGGACGCGTTTCGCCTTGGTGCTAGCGCTATCCAGAAAGCCCGTTTAAGTGCCGCGTCGCGCGGCGCGTTCGCGGCGTCGCTACGGCTGGACCTGATCGAGCGGGCGGATCAGGACCTCGTTGATGTCGACGCGCTCGGGTTGCGTGACGACGAACGCGATGGTGCGCGCGATGTCCTCGGGGGCGAGCGCGTCCATCGTCCCGACGTACTCCTTGACGTTCTCCCGGACCTCGTCGTCGGGGATGTGATCGAGGAGTTCGGTGTCGACCGCGCCGGGTTCGATGGTGGCGACGTGGATGCCCTCCTCGGCGACGTCGAGGCGGAGGGAGTCGCCGAACATCTTGACGCCGGCTTTCGCGGCGTTGTAGTGCGAGCTGTTCGCCTGGAGGAAGCGCCCGACGACGGAGGAGAGGTTGACGATGTGGCCGCTCTCCTGTTCGAGCATCGTCGGGACGACGGCGTGCGTGAGCGTGATGAGCCCGCGGAGGTTCACGTCGATGGTCGTCTGGAGGGTCTCGCGGTCCGCCTCCCCGATGTGCGCGAGCGGCATGAGACCGGCGTTGTTCACGAGGACGTCGATGCGACCGTACTCGTCCAGCGCCGCCTCGACGAGCGCGTCGATGTCGTCGTCTTCGGTGACGTCCGTCGGGACGACGAGCGCCTCACCGTCGGTGTCCTCGATGCGCGCCGCGACGTCTTCGAGTTCGCTCTCGCGTCGGGCGGCGAGGACGACGCTCGCCCCCCGCGACGCGAGCGACGCCGCCGTCGCGCTCCCGATCCCCGAGGACGCGCCGGTAACGATTGCGACCTGTCCGTCGAGCTCGGAGCCGAAGTCTGCTGTCATCGCTCGAACGGAGGGCGCTCGCGGGCTTCGCGGTTGTGCTATACGGAAAGGGTGTTTAACTACTCGGGCGGCCCGCACACCGGGCGCGGCTCACTCCGAGGCCGACTCGGGTCGCGGCCGGGAGCCGAGCGTCGCCGTGAGGAGTTGGCGTTCGGCGCGCCGGAGGAGGCTCGACATCGAGGGCTGGGAGATGCCCATCTCCTCGGCGAGTTCCGCCGTCGAGGTCCGGCGCGGGCTCTCGAAGTACCCGCGGGAGACGGCGAGCGTCAGCGCCTCGTACTGCCGGTCCGTCAGGCCGTACGTCGAGGAGTCGCCGGGGGCGGACGAGTCCTGCGAGATGGAGATGAGCTCGATGTCGATGCCGTACTCCTCACAGCGGTTCGTGAGCCCGTTGAAGGCGTGGTAGTCCTCGAAGAGCTTCTTCTCGTACCACCCCTCGGGCGTGACGATGGTCGGCTCCATCTGCGCGGCCGTGAATCGCTCCGGGGCGAACGCCTCCGAGACGACGTCCGCCAGTTCGACCGTGACCTGATAGACGTCCTTCCCGCTGGAGCGCCCGAGCGACGTCGCCTCGACGATCTCGTCGTACGCGCACAACGCCGTCTCGGTGAGGTCGTCGGCCGGATCGAGGTAGACGACGAAGACGCGGGAGTCGTGTTCGAGACAGAGGCCGTGAACGCACTCGATGCGGTCCGACGACAGCGACTCCGCGAGGCTGACGAGGGGGAGTGACGGGGAGCTGATGAGGAACTCGGTCGTGACCGTCATGGGGGGATATCGGCCGCGGACGCGGTTAACGGCCTAGGGTCCCGCCTCACTCGTCACCCGGACGACGCGCGAGCGCCCGCACGCCCACGACACTCCACCACGCGAGGCGCAGGAGGTCGCCGGGGCGAGAGAGCACCCCCGAGTCGAGATACCGGAGCGCGTCTCGAAAGCGCCCCTCGTGAAGGTAGTGGCCGACGAGGCCCATCCGGTGGACGCGCGCGACGTCGACGCCGCGATCGCGGAGGTCGGCGACGAGGTCGGCGTTGCGTTCGAGGTAGCGCCGGTCGTTGCGCGCGTAGGCGTCCGCGGGCGCGTCGCCGGTGTCGTGGACGACCGCGAGCGGTTCGGCGACGTGCGCGAGCTTCCCGCGCGCGAGGAGTCGCAACACGAGGTCCCAGTCCTCGTAGATGGAGAGCCCTTCGTCGAAGGCGAGGCCGTCGAGGGCGTCGCGCGCGACGAGGAGCGTCGAGCCGGGGCCCATGAACACCCGCATCGTGAGGAGCGATTCGGCGAGTTCGCGTCCGCCCTCGCGGGGCGCGCCGGCGTGGAAGACGCGCTCGGAGACGAGCGCGGCGAGGCGCGCGCCGAGGCCGCCCCCGACGGTCGCGTAGTCGCAGTAGACGCCGACCCAACCCGCGCCCTTCGCGTCGAGCGCGGCGAGCTGGCGTTCGAGCTTCCGGGGGAGCCACTCGTCGTCGGAGTCGAGGAAGGCGACGTACGCCCCGCGGGCGTGCTCGATGCCGGTGTTGCGCGCGGCGCTCACGCCGCGATTCGTCCCGTGGGCGACGTATCGGACGCGCGGGTCGTCGTACGCGCGGACGACCGCTTCGGTGTCGTCGGGCGAGCCGTCGTCGACGACGACCACTTCGAGGTCGCCCACCGTCTGCGCGAGCGCGCTGTCGATGGCGCGCGGGAGGACGTCCGCGCGCCGGTACGCGGGGACGACGACGCTGACGCGCGGCGCGCTCGGTGCGTCCTCCCGCGCGCCGTCGTTCGCTCCTCCACTCTCCGCGTCGTCACTCATTCCTCGATCACCGCGCGGTGAACCTCGCGGAGGCGCTCGGCGTGGCGCTCCCACGTCCAGTCGTTGGCGAGGAGGCGCTCGTGGCCGCGTTCGCCCATCGCGCGCAGGCCCTCGGGGGAGTCGAGGAGCGCGTCGATGGCGTCGGCGAGCGCGTCCGCGTCGCGCGGCGGGACGAGGACCCCCGTCTCGCCGTCGTCGACCATCTCGGGGACGCCGCCCACGGTCGTCCCGAGTATCGGGGTCTTCGCCGCCATCGCCTCGTACATCACCGTCGGGCGGGCCTCGGTGTGGCTCGGGTGGACGAGGAGGTCCGCGGCGACGTGCCAGCGCCGCACCGCGACGGGGTCCAGCCGCCAGAAGGCGTGCGTCCCGTGGCGGAGCTCGCCGAGTTCGTTCACGAACCACCAGCGGAGGTCGCCGTCGTGCCCGATTGCCGCGAGGTAGACGTCGTCGCGTTCCACCTGCTGGAGCGCCGCGACGAGTTCGCGCACGCCCTTCGCCGCCTCGAAGCGCCCGACGTAGAGGAGGACCTTCGTCTCGGGGGCGAGGCCGAGCTCGCGCCGAATCGCCGCGCGGCGGTCGGTCGGGAACTTCGACGGGTCCTCGCCGATGGGGACCGTCTCGACCTTCGCGGCGGGTGCGAAGCGCCGCGCGACGCCCGCGAGCTCGTCCGAGACGGTGAGCACCCGACTCGCGTAATCGATGGTCTCGCGTATCTTCGCCCGCACGTCGTCGGTGAACGAGTCGTAGTTGCGGAGGTCGCCGGCGTGCGTCATCGCCACGAGGGGGACGTCGTGCTCGCGGCAGTAGTCGAGCGCGCCGTAGCCGTCGAGGTAGACGCCGCAGGTGTGGACGACGTCGTGGGGCGTCTCGAAGGTCTCGGGGACGAACGAGGCGAGCCGTCGGCGCATCGAGTTCCCGGAGACGTGGTAGAAGCGCGACTTCGGGAGCGCGTAGAGATAGCGGGGGTAGTGCACTCTGTACCGACCCCAGCGTTCGGTCCGGGGGACGTGTCGGTACTCGGAGTAGGGGCCGACGGGGGGCGCGATGGGGGACGGGGAGACGACGTCGAGGTCGACGCCGGCCTCGCGGAGCGCGTCGAGCGAGCGGTGGTTGAACGGCGTCCGGACCGGGTGGACGTGGCTCGGGTGCTCGGCGGCGACCGCGAGCGCGCGGTAGTCGGGTGCGGCGTCCGCGGACATACGTCTACGTCGCTCACGCGGCGGTTAACCCTTCCGGGGGGGGAGAAAACGATTAATCGCACTGGTTCCTCTCTGGGGGTATGCTCGGGGACCTACTGGGGGCGGCGAAGCGCGCGGGGTGGCGCGCCTGCGCGGAGGCGGACGCGCGGGCGAAGGTCGGGACGCCGGCGACGCAAAACGCGGTGTTGATGTACCACTCCGTCGGGGGGCGAGAGGGGAACGCGGGCGGGCGGCGCCTCGACGAGGCGGCGTTCCGCGCGCAGCTCGCGTGGCTCGACACGCACTACGAGTTCGTCGACCTCCCCGCCGCCCTCGACGCCGGCTCGACGCCGCGCGTCGCGCTCACCTTCGACGACGGCTACCGGGATTTCCGCTCGCGCGCGCTCCCGATACTCCGGGAGTTCGACGCGCCCGCGACGGTGTTCGTCATCGCGGACCGGATCGGCGGCCGGAGCGACAACGGCGTCCCGTACCTCGACGCCGAGGACGTCGCGGCGCTCGCCGCGGACGACCTCGTCACCGTCGGCAACCACACGCGCACGCATCCCCACCTCGACCGTCTCGACCCGGACGCGGTCCGCGCGGAGGTCGTCGACGCGAGAGCCGAGCTGGAGGCCCGCGTCGGCCGTGACGTGACGCGCTTTTGCTACCCGTACGGCGACTGTTCACCCGCCGTCGTCGACGTCGTCCGCGAGTCGCACGACTACGCGACGGCGGGCGACGGCATCCTCGCGGGGCCGACGGACCCACACCTGATACCGCGAGTCGACGGCTCGCACCCACAGGCGGTCGTCCGCTGGGAGCTCACGGGAGCGGCCGAACGCCTCCGGCGCGCCGTCCGGGGCGAAGCGTTATCGGGACAGCCCGAGACGTAGACGGTAGTGTGTCCCGACCGAACCGATGCCGACGGGCCGCGACGCCGCTCGGTCCTCCGCGCCTCGCTCGCCGCCGCGATGGCCGGGTCGACCGCCGGCTGCGTGTCGCTGTTCGACGCCGGCGAGACGGAGAGCGACGCGGACGTCGACGGGGGCGAGGCGGTGGCTGAGGGCGTGCCGATAGACAGCGGGGCGTTCGCGTCGCTGCGCGACGGCGACGTCGTCGCGCTCGCCGTCGGCACCGGGAGCGGGGCGTTCGACCCCGAGACGACGGACACGCCGGTGCAGGACGCCCTCGACGCGGTCGGCTCGGTCGGCGGCGGGCGCGTCTACCTCCCGCCGACGACGGTCACGGAGGCCGGCCCGATACGCCCCCACTCGAACACGGCCCTCTACGGCTTCGGGATGAACGTCTCCGTCGTTCACGTCCGCTCGCCCGGCACGGACGGCGTGCGCTTCGACCGCGACGAGTCCGTCCAGCGCGTCGCGCTCGACGGCTTCGAGCTCCGCGGGCCGGGCGTCCGGAAGGACACGGGCGTCGCCGTCCACTACGTCGACGCGACGGCCGACCCCGCGAACGACCCCGCGGACGTCCACGTCGGCCGGCTCTACTGCCGACAGTGGGGGAACAGCGTCCTCCGGGTCGACGAGGGCGTCGGACCCTTCCAGTGTCGCTACGACTTCCTCCGCGCGGACGACTGCGACGCGGGCGCGGCCGGCGCGCTGCTCGACTGGCGCTCGGACTACGGGCCCGCGAACCACTTCGGGACGGTCGTCGCGTACCCGAACGCCCGCGCGAGCGGCGCGGCGACGACGATACTCCGACAGGCCGGCGGCGAACTCGCGTTCGAGGACGTGACGGTCGGCGGGACGGCGGGCGCGCTCGTCGAGAGCACGGCGGGCCGCCTCCGCCTCGGGCGCGCCCACTGGGAGCCCGAGGGCCAGCCGACGACCCCGGACGCGCTCGTCCGCCTCGCCGGGTCGGGCGTCACGCACGTCGGGGACGTCGTCGTCGACGCCGGGACGGTCCCCCACGTCTACGAGCTGGCGCGGGGCTTCGGAAACAAACACCTCGTGCCGCCGGGCCCCACCCGCGGCACCGTCACGGGGGACGTCGTCCGCGTCACGGGCGCGGGCGCGAGCGGGTCGCGCTCGTGGTACTATGGGACGCGCGACGACGTGACGGTCTCGCTCGGCGTCCCGAACGAGGGGCGACTCCGCGTGCTCGGGTCGGCGGGCGACGGCGTCGCCTAAGCCGGGGCCCGGAACATCCCGATGGCCCAGTGGTGGTCGCCGGTTGCTCGCCAGCCGAACCCCGGGTTGCCGTCCACCGCGCACCACCAGCCCTCGCCGTCGTACCACGGGTCGAACTGGTGGGTGAACCCGGAGAACCAGCCGAAGCGACCGCCGTCCGCCGCGAGCACGGGCGACCCGCTCGCCTCGCGGTCGCGGTACGTCTCCGGGGTGAGCTCGGTGATCTCGTAGGCGCGCACCCGGCCGCCGTAGTGGTCGGTGCCGTCCTGGTAGAAGGCGAGGATTCGGTCGTCGCGGACGACGGGGCGGCCGCCGGGGCGCGCGCCCGCGGGCCGCCCCTCGACAACGGGGTTCGCGGCGTGGGGCGTCCACCCCTCGGCGTCGAGCGACGGGGCGTGGTAGGCGTGGAGGTCGCGGCCGTCGCCGCAGAGCGCCCACCACCGGTCCCCCCAGCGAAAGAGCGTGCAGTCGTGGAGGTCGCCGGGCGGGGTGAACAGCTCCGCGACGGGCGCCCACCCGCGCGGGAAGTCGCGCGCCCGGTAGAGCGTGACGGGCGCGGGGTTCGCGGGGTCCTTCGACCACGCGTCGGGCACCACGTAGTGCTCGCCGCCCCACCGGAAGACGTAGGGGTAGGAGAGGTGGTGTTCGGTTTCGAGGACGACGCCGTCGTACGTCCAGTCGGCCCCGTCGGCGCTCGTCGCGTGCGCGATGACGGCCGTCGGCCGCCGGTAGTGGGCGTACACCTCGAAGAAGAGGTGCCACGTGTCGCCGTCGGGGAGGAGGAAGGGGTCGGCGACGCAGTGCGCGCCCGGGACGTCCGTCACGTCCGCGACCGTCAACACGGGGTTCGCCACGCCGGGCGCGGGCGCGGGATCGAGCGGGTCCACCGGGGGCGCGCCCCGCGGATACGTCGGGGCGTCGGGGCCGTCGTACAGGCCCGCGAACCGGTCGGGGTCGACGCTCCCGGGCCGTCGCTCGACGCCGCGGTGGTGGAGGACCTCGCCGAGTCGCCACGCGGCGTTCCCGACGGCCGGGGACGCGCCCAGGCGCGTGCGGAGAGCGCGCAGGGCGTCGCCGGCGACGCGACGACCACGCGGGTGCGGTGCGGGCGCGCCGGTCGCGGCGTCCGCGTCGCGTCGCTCTCGCCCCGCGTCTCGTCCCGCCCGTCCTGCCCGCTTTCCTCGTCCTCCGCGTCCTCCGCGTCCTGCCCGCTCTCCGCCCCTCTGTTCGTCGCTCATCGCCGGTCGTCGCTGCCGTCGCTCCCCGCCCCCTCACGTCCCTCGCCGCCCCCGTTGCGTTCCCGGCGCGCTCGCTCGCTGTCCGGGTCGAACATGACGACCTCGCCGGGTCGGGTCGCGCCCTCCGTCGGGAGTTTCACGCCGGCGTTCAGGCTCGTGTTGATACCGGTCTTCGCGTCGTCGCCGAGTATCACGCCGAACTTCCGCCGGCCCGTCGAGACGACCTCGCCCTTCACGAGCGTCTTCACGGGCGCGCCGTCGTGCCGGAGGTTCGCCACCTTCGTTCCCGCGCCGAGGTTCGTCCCGCGCCCGAGGACGCTGTCGCCGACGTACGCGAGGTGGCCGGCGTGCGCGTCCGCCATCATGACGCTGTTCTTGACCTCGACGGCGTGGCCGACCTTCGCGTCGGGGCCGACGTAGCTCGCCCCGCGGACGTACGCGTTCGGCCCGACCGTCGCGCCCGCCTTAATGTACGCGGGCCCCTCGACGACGACGCCCGAGCGCACCGTCGCGCCCGCCTCGACGACGACGTCGCCCGTCAGTTCGGCGTCCGGGTGTACCTCGCCGTCCACGCGGCCCGCCATCTCGCCGAGCTTCCACTCGTTCGCTTCGAGGAGCTCCCACGGCCGGCCGACGTCGAGCCAGCGCTCGAAGGCGACGGGGCGCACCTCGTGGGTCTCGCAGGCCCGCGCGAGGACGTCCGTGAACTCCAGTTCGCCGCGCTCGGACTCGCCGACGTCGAGCCACGCCTTCGCCTCGGCGGGCAGGGCGTACGCGCCCGTGTTCACGAGGTCGGAGGGCGGGTCCGCGGGCTTCTCGACGACGCCCGTGACGCGCTCGCCCGCCTCGTCGGTGAGGAGGACGCCGTACTGCGTCGGGTCGTCGACCCGGAACGCGCCGACGGCGGGTGCGCGCTCGTAGAGTGCCGCCAGCGAGTCGTGGTCGTAGAGCGCGTCGCCGTTCAGCACGACGAACGGCGCGTCGTCGAGGTGGGGCGCGGCCGCGCGCACGGCGTCCGCGGTGCCGCGCTGTTCGGTCTGGACGGCGTAGTCGAGGTCGACGCCCGCGTGTTCGTCCCCGAAATGCTCACTCACGGTGTCGTCGTCCGGCTGGATGACGAGGACGACGCGCGACGCGCCCGCGTCGGCCGCCGCCTCGACGGTGTGCGCGACGAGCGGGCGGCCGGCGACGGGGAGCATCGGCTTCAGTCGGCGGTCGGTCAGCGGCCGCATCCGGGTGCCGCGACCCGCGGCGAGGACGACTGTCTGCATGCCTCACCCCTCGGGCGACGGCCCCATTAGTCTACCCGACGACGCCGACGCCGCTCACCCCACGGCGGTGCCGGCCTCGCCGAGCGCGCGCAGGCCGCCCGTCGCGCCGTCGCCGTGCGTGACGTCGACGTCCGCCACCGTCCCCCAGTAGAACGACGGGCGCGCGGCGTCGGGCGCGGACGCGAGGTTCACGACGGACGCACCGAGGCTCCCGCCGAGCCCGAAGTACGGCCCGAGGACCTTCGCCGCGGGCGCGTTGGCGTTGTACGGGTCGTAGCCGAGTTCGTAGACGTACCGCGTCGCGCCCGTAATGTGCTTCACGTTCCCGACCTGGGCGACGCCGTGGCCGAGCAGGCGGACGATGGCGTCCGGCGTCGAGCGGAGTTCGGTGGGCTCCCAGTGGACGCTCTCGACGCGGAGCTGGGCGTCCCACGTCTGGTGGAGCGCCGTCCCCGCCGAGCCGCCCATCGTGAGGTAGTCGATGGTCTGCGTGCCCCCGCGCGTGAAGAACACCGTCGTGTTCTGCCCGCTCGTGTCCGCGACCGGGTAGGCCGCGATGGTGCCGAACCAGTTCGCCGGCCCGTACCACGAGCGGAACTCGAAGAGGCCGTCCTCGGCCCCCGCGTCGCAGTCGTATATCGTCAGCTCCTCGTGGCGACATTGGAACGGCCCCACGCCCTGGTCGACGCGGTAGACGCTGTTCGTCCACCCCCAGAGGACGAGGCGGCCGACGCGGAGGTTCTGCGTGTCGCCGTTCACGTGGTGGATGGCGACGCCGGAGTCGACGCCGGGCCCCGGGCCGTTCAGCGCGAAGCCGTCGAGTTGCGCGTGGTCGACGCCGCCCGCCTCGTCGAAGACGATGCCGTCGACGCCCGCGGGCGTGATGGCGACCTTCGAGACGTCCGGGCCGAACCCGACGATTTCGGCGTTGCTCGGGACGCTGATGGTCCCGGCCTCCGTGATCGTCGTCGGCGGGAGCCTGACGGTGCCGCCGCCGCTCGCCGCGAGGCGGTCGAGCGCGTCCTGCACCGGCGTGTCGGTCGACGCGGGGTCGATGGTCTCGGGTGCGGCGAGTTGGCGCGCGAGCACCACGAGGTTCCCCTTCACGAGGGCCTCGGTGACGCCACCGCCGCCCGCCGCGTCGCCGGAGAGCGACCCGAGGGGGCTCCACGCGGAGCCGTCGCCGAGGTAGACCCGGCCGGTGTCCGTCGCGAGGAACTTCGCGCCGGCCTTCGGCGCGTAGTTCGTCCGGTTCGCGTCCGTATCGCGGACCTCGACGTCGGTGTCGAAGGCCTCGAAGTTCTCGTTCAGCGGTACGTGCCAGTCCGTCGCGCCCGCCGCGGGCGTGTTGTAGCCGTGGTTCTCGGTCATGATTGGGTGGGGACGCCGCCGTAGCCGCCGGCGCCGTACCCCTGGTTACCGTACTCGTCGTCGGCCGTCGACGTCGTCGTGGTCGGCTCCGCAGCCGTCGTAGTCGTGGTCGTCGGCGTCGTAGTCGTGGTCGTCGGCGTCGTAGTCGGCGTAGTCGTGGTCGACGTCGTGGTAGTGGTGGGCGTCGTGGTGGTGGGCGTCGTGGTGGTGGGCGTCGACGTCGTGGTCGTAGTCGTTGTCGTAGTCGTCGTCGACTCACCGCCGTCGTCGACCGTCGACGTCCCCTCGTAGAGCGCCCGGACGGCCTCGGCGTCGAGGGCGACGTCGTAGAGCCGCACGTCGTCGACGGAGCCCGCGATGTCGTAGACCGTCGTCCACGCGTTGTGGCCGTGGCCGATGTGGAGCGGGCTGTCGTCGCCGACGACCGAACCAGACTGGCTCTCGTCGCGCCCGACCTCCGCGCCGTCGTAGTAGAGGACGAGCGCGTCCCCGTCCCAGGTGACGAGAAGGTGGTGCCACGCGCCGTCGTGCGCGTCGAAGTCCCGCCAGGGGTTGACGAACGCCCGCCCGGACTCGACGCCGAGTTTCGCGCGGAACGCCCGGTTCGCCTGGACGTCGAGGACGTACCCCGAGCCCCGCACGTGGTCCGTGGCCTTCTGGACGAGCGTCTGCTCGGTGTCGTCCGCGCTCGTGCGGAACCACGCCGAGAGCGTCAGCGCCTCGCGCGGCACGAGCGCCGGGTCGTGGGGCACCGTCGCGTAGTGCCCGTCGCGCCGCCGGCAGTTCAGCGCGCCCGCACCCCGCGGGCCGGCGACGCCGAGCACGGGGTTGCCGACGAGCGTCCCGTCGGTGTCGCCCGCGGCGTCGCGGACGACGCGCCCGCGCTCCTCGTCGAGCGTCCAGTGCGCGACCGGCGCGGGGAGCGAGACGGCCGCCGTCGCGTCCCCGAGACCGGCGAGGAGCGCGGGCGAAATCCGGACCGCACCGCCGCCGTAGCCGTACGCGACCGCCTCGGCGTCGAGCGGCGCGGCGCTCGCGCTCCCCGTCGCGGGGCCCGCGAGCGGCGTCACGGCCGCGACGCCGGCGAGTTTCAGCCAGTCGCGTCTGGTGAGTCCGTCGACCGGTTCACGATCTCCGTTCATCACCACTCTATTCGACGTCCGTCGATATATAGGTGCGCTAGAGGGACGTGAGCGCTCTCCGCACGGTCGTGTCTATTCCGCTCGGAACGCCATTTTCGATGGGGAGAAGAGAGAAAACGCTCGTTTTGGGGTCGTTCTGCCGGTCCGAACGACTCCCGTACCGCCGTACGGCACGCCGTCGTCGCCGAAATGTGTTCGACACCTGTCGTTCTCACGACGTCCCGCACAGTTATTCCGGCGAGCGACGTAGCGCGGTGCGATGACGGAACGCGACCCGGGGGCGGCCGCACCGACCGTGAGCGCCATCGTCGTGACGTACGACTCGGCCGACACCGTCGCGGAGACGCTGGCGTCGCTCGCCCGGCAGACCTACCCCGACGAGCGCTACGAGGTCGTCGTCGTCGACGGCGGGTCGACGGACGGCACGCGCGACGTCGTCGAGGAGTTCGACGCCCGCCTCGTGACCGCGGACGGCGCGGGAATCGGCGCGTGTCGCAACCGCGGCGTCGAGGCGACCGAGAGCGACTACGTCGCGTTCACCGACTCGGACTGCCGGGTGCCCCCGACGTGGCTCGCCGACCACGTCGCGCGCCTCGACGCGTACGCGGACGACCCCGACGTCGTCGGCGTCGGCGGGCCGAACGTCGCCTTCGAGGACGACCCGGCGTTCGCGCGCGTCGTCGGGAGCCTCCAGCGCACTGCCTTCGGCTCCGGCGGCAGCCCCCAATCGCGCGCCATCGACGACGTCCGCCTCGTGCGCTCCGTCGCCGCCTGCAACGTCTGCTACCGGCGCGACGTCTTCGACGACTACCGCTACGACGACGCCGTCAACGTCGGCGAGGACGCCGAGTTCCACTACCGCCTCGCCCGCGACGGCCATCGGTTCTGCTACGACCCCGCCATCGTCGTTCGTCACCACCTCACGCCGACGCTCCGCGAGTTCGCGCGCAAGAGCCGGTCGTACGGGAACGCGATGGCGCGCATCCAGTGTCGCCACCGCCGGCTCGTCCGGTGGTACTCGCCGCTCCCGACGCTCGCGCTCCTCGGCGGTAGCGCGGCCGCGCTCCGCGATCTCGCTCGCGGGCCGCGTTACGTCCCCGCGCTCTGCCTCGCCTTCCTCCCCGTCGCCGCGCTCGTGACACGGGCCGTCTCAGGTGAGGAGCGCTCGCCGCTCGCGCTGCTCGCGCCGCTGCTCCTCGTCGTCCAGTACGTCGCGTACGGCGTTGGGTTCGCGGAGGGTCTCGCGGCGTCGATACGGCCGTGAGAACGCGCGTGTGGCGGGAGGTGACCCGCCGCCGGTTCAGCCGTCGGCGGAGCCAGGCGTACCCGCGCCGGGTTCCGCGCCGCCGTCGAGTTCGCGGAAGAGCGCGTCGAGTTGGTCGGGGTCCATCCGGCCCATCAGTTCGTTCATCCGCTCCTCCTGCTCGTCGAGTTGGTCGAGGAGCGACGCGTACTCGTCGCTCGCGTCGAGTTCGGAGCGGGTCTTCTCGGACTCCAGGGTCGCGCGTTTCTCCGAGAGCGCGAAGTACGTCCGGATGGCCTCGTCGTAGTCGCTCACCGAGAGCAGCCGGTCCACCGTCTCTCGGAGTTGTTCGCGCCCGACGGGCTTCTTGAGGTAGTCGTCGAACGGCATGTCGACGATGTCGAAGTCGGGGTCGACGCCGGTCACCATCGCCACGCGACAGCCGTACTCTTCCTCGCGGATGCGTTCGAGCACCTCGTCGCCGGAGAGCCCCGGCATCTGGCGGTCGAGGAGGACGACGTCGACGGATTCGTCGAGGCGCTCGAAGGCCTCCTCGCCGCTGTTGGCGGTGCGGACCGCGTAGTCGTCGCCGAGCCAGAGCGCGAACGCCTGCGGGATGCGCTCCTCGTCGTCGACGACGAGGACGACCGGCTTTTCGGTATCGTCCTCGTCCGCTGCGTCGGGACCTCCGTCGGTGCGGAGGCGAGCGGTACCGAACGGGAGCGAAGGGTCTGCGGTGTTCATGGGCGTATCAGGACATCACCACGTCGTGGAACTCGAAGCGAGCGCCGCGCTCGCCGTTCGTCGCCGTGACCGACCAGCCGTGGGCGTCGGCTATCTGTTCGACGATGGAGAGCCCGAACCCGGTCCCCGAGTCACTCGTCGTGAAGCCGTACTCGAAGAGGTCGTCTATCGTGTCCTCGGGGAACCCCGGGCCGTCGTCCTCGACGTAGAAGCCGTCTTCGAGCAGGCCGACGCGGACCGTCACGTCGTCTCCCCCGTGCTCGATGGCGTTCCGGAAGAGGTTCTGGAGCAGCGTCTCGAAACGCTCGCGGTCGGCCTTCACCGCGAGCAGGTCGCCGTCGACGTCGAGCGTCGCCGCGTCCGTCCCGGCGTTCCCCCACGCGTCCTCGACGACGCGTTCGAGCGGGACGCGCGCCGTGTCGCCGATGCTCTTGCCCTGCTTGGCGAGCGTCAGGACGTCCTCGATGAGGTCGTCCATGCGGTCGAGCGTGTCGTCGAGGTCCGCGAGCAACTCGTCGCCCTCGTCGTACTGGGCCTCGAGGATGGCGACGTCCGCCTTCGCCGCCTGCAGCGGGTCGCGCAGGTCGTGGCTGACGATGGAGGCGAAGCGCTCCAGCTGCTCGTTCTGCCGCTGGAGTTCGTTCTCGCGTTCGACGCGCTCCGTGATGTCGCGCATGATGCCCGAGAAGACCCGATCCCCCTCGTAGCGGTGCTCCTCGAACGTTATCGAGAGTTGGACCTCGTGGCCGTCCTTGTGCTCGGCGGGCAGTTCGATGTTCTGCCAGTCGAGCGTCCGCTCGCCCGTCTGGATGTACTCCTCGATGGCCGCGTGGTGGGCGTCGCGGAAGCGCTCGGGCATGATCTTCGTCAGCGGCTCGCCGACGAGCTCGTCGGGTTCGTAGCCGAAGACCCGCTCGACCGACCGGTTGGCGAAGAGGATTCGGCTCTGCTCGTCGATGGAGACTATCGCGTCCGAGCCGTTCTCGACCAACACTTCGAAGAAATCCTTGTCGAGGACACCGGGCTCGACGTTCCCGCTCTCGTCGAACACGGGTGACTCGACGCTTTCGTCGGCGTCGGACGACGGTCCTGATGATGACATGGGGGGCTAGTTACCGACAGGTTTCACCCGCCACGCGGATAGCTATTGTGGTCCCCCAACGAGGCCGCTCACACCTTCACGAGGACCTTCACGGCGTCGCGCTCGTCCATCGCCCGGTACCCCTCCGGGACGCCGTCGAGGTCGACGGTCTTCGTGAATATCGGCGACGGGTCGAGCGTCCCCTGCAGGACGTCCGCGAGCAGGTCGTCGACGTACTGCCGCACGGGCGCGACGCCGCCGCGGAGCGCGACGTTCTTCCCGAACGCGTCGCCGAGGAACGCCGCCTCCTCGACGCCCGCGGGGACGCCGACGAACCCGACCGTCCCGCCCGGGCGCGCGACGTCGAACGCCGTGTCCATCGAGGACTCCGCGCCGACGCATTCGAGGACGTGGTTCGCGCCGCCGTACGTCAGCTCCTTCGCCCGCTCGACGGCCTCCTCGCCCCGCGCCGCGACCGTCTCCGTCGCGCCGAACTGCTCCGCGATCTCCAGTCTGTTCTCGTGGTGCCCCATGGCTATCACGCGCTCCGCGCCGAGGCGTTTGGCCGCGAGCACGCCACAGAGGCCGACCGCGCCGTCGCCGACCACGACCGCCGTATCGCCCGCCTCCACACCCGCGCTCACCGCCGCGTGGTGGCCCGTGCACATGACGTCCGTGAGCGGGAGAACCGCCTCCAGGACGTCCTCGTCGTCCGCGTAGCGCTCCGGAATCCGAACGAGCGTCCCGTCCGCGTAGGGCGCGCGGACCTTCTCGCCCTGCGCGCCGTCGTGCTCGCCGCCCCAGCCCTCGTCCTCGACGCAGGACGTGTAGAGCCCCTTCCGGCAGAACTCGCACTCGCCACAGGAGATGGCGAACGGCGCGAGCACCCGGTCGCCCGGTCGGAGATGCGTCACGTCGTCACCCACCGCCTCGACGACGCCCATCGGCTCGTGGCCGACGCGCCCCGGCGTCGGGTAGTCGCGTTGGCCCCGGTAGAACCAGAGGTCCGACCCGCAGACCGCCGTGTGCGTGATACGCACGACCGCGTCCGTCGGCTCCTCTATCTCCGGGTCCGGCACTTCCTCCACGCGGATGTCGCCCTCGCCGTGGTAGACGGCTGCGTCCATGGTCGTGAGTCACCCGGCCGGGGGAAAAAGCCACCCACCGCGGCGGACGACGCCGCGACGCCGCTCGCGTGTCGCTATCGCTCGCCGTTTTGCGGTGACTCGCTAGCGCCGCTCACGGGTCGCTCCCGCTCCCCGTTCGCTCGTCCCGTGACGGCTCGCTATTGCTCGCCGCCACGTGCGCCTCCGCGCCGCTCGCGTGTCGTTCGCGCCCGCTCACTCCCGCTCGCCATTCCGCGGAGACTCGCTAGCGCTACTCACGGGTCGCTCCCGCTCCCCGTTCGCTCGTTTCGGGGGCCCTCACTACCGTTCGGCCCCCCGCTCGTCTCCGCGTCCGCCTCCCGAACCCGCGCGCCCTTCTCCGCGAGGTGGCGCGTCTGGTTCCGCGCGAAGTCCTCCTCCTCGGTGCCGCGCGTGGCGAGCACGTAGACGAGCGCGCGCCCCGCCGGCCGCATCGTCCGCCCCGCGCGCTGTGCGCCCTGCCGGCGCGACCCTCCGAGCCCCGAGGCGACGATGGCGAGCTCGGCGTCCGGAAGGTCGATGCCCTCGTCGGCGACGCGTGAGACGAGCAGCGTGTCGCGTTCGCCCGCGCGGAACTCGTGGAAGAGCCGTTCGCGGTGCGAGTGGGGCGTATCGCCGCTGACGAACGGAATCGAGAGCGCGTCGCTCAGCGCCTCGCCCTGGTCGAGGTAGTCGACGAAGAGCAGCGTCTTCGCGTCCGGGTGCGCGTCGAGGATCGCGCGCACCTCGTCTACCTTCGCGGGGTTCGACGCCGCGAGCATCCGGCGCTCGTGGCCGTCCGCGCTCGCGTACTCGTAGCGGTGCTCGTCGTCCGCCCACGGGACGAACCGTATCTCGACTTCGGGCTCCTGAACGAACCCCGCCTCGAAGAGCGCCTCCCAGTCCGTCCCGATGGGCGGCCCGATGAGCGTGTAGATATCCGCCTCGCGGTCGTCCCCCCGGACTGGTGTAGCGGAGTTGTGACAGAAGAGGTGGTTCCCGAGGAAGTTCTCGTGTTCCGTCGAGACGTCGTAGACGTACTCCTCGCCGTCGACTTCCGTCACGGACTCGACGTCGAGCATCGCAACGTCAGTCTCGGCGAGCCAGTCGGCGTCGATACCGCTACGCGCGGAGATCGTTCGAAGCTCGTCGTCGTTCAACCGCACCCGGTCCGAGAGCCCGGAAGTGAGCTGTCCGCCGTCAGCCGCCCGAGACGGGTCGCGCGGGAGTCCCTCGTACGCATCCGAGAGCGTCTCCGTGAACGGCGTGAGTGAGAGCCGTCCACCGTTTTGCACGTTCTTGGGGTTGAACCGGACGAGGTTGTTCGTCACCGTGTCGTGCTCTCCCTCTCGGACGCCGACGTCGCAGTCACGGCGGTAGACGCCGCCCACGTACCCGAGCTCCGCGAGGATCAGGTTCAATCCCTGCGCGAGGCGGTCACTCGACGTCGAAATCGTGACCATCTCACGGCCCCGTTCGCGCGTCGCGCGGTGTCCGTCACCGAGCACGACGCCCTCGAGGAACGGCTCGTACGCGTCCGGGTTCGAGAGAACCATCGGTGGCACGTGCTTCTCGCGCGCGCCGTTCGAGAGCCCGATCCTCTCGAGGATTCGTAGGAGGACGCCGGAGACGCGTAGCGTCGTACAGTTCTCACCGTTCGCCACCGAGTTGATGTCGGCTTCGGGGCAGACCGCGCGGATGACGTCGCGGAACGCGTCTACCTCCGAGGTCTGCGCAGAGTCCTCCGCATAGAATTCGACGCGATGGTCGTCGATGGCGCCGTCCGCGACGAAGAGCCCGACGAGACGGGCGAACGCCTCGGTCGAGACCACCGGCGGAACGTACGTCCGACGGCCGTGCACGTAGACGCCCTTCACGAACTCGCGCTCGAAGTCGATCTCCCGTGCGACGTCGAGCGGGAGGTAGCGTCGTGACTTCCAGCGATAGCGTGCCTTGTTGTCGCCGACGTTGCGCTCGTACAGCGCGTCGAACGCCGACGTCGGCGCGTCCTCGTTCACGAGCACGTACCCCTCATCGAGCAGTCCCATGATGTCCACGGTACTGGTGTCGGTATCGTCGGTCGACTCCGCGGACGCGACCGCGTCGGGGAGAGTAGACGGTTGGAGGAGAAAGTCGTCGTCGCCAAGGTCGCCCGGGAGCTTACTCGTGATCGCCATCTCGTCGCCGTCGAAGACGATGAGCGAGTGATCCTCGGTGACGGTGACCTCCCGCCCGTTCCGCGCGCGGACGCGATAGAGCGGTCCATCGTGCGCGTGGCGCATTACCGACGTCAGCGGCGTCCACTCGACTGCGCCGTCCTCGGTGACGGCCAGCGTTTCGAGGTCCGAGACGGACGCGACGCCGACGTCGTCACCGAGATATTCGGACGCGAGGGACTCGATACGCCGCATCTCGACGCCCGTCTCGGAGCGTATCGGAACGACAGTGTCCCCATCGACCGATAATCCGAGTCGAGCCGACGCCTGCAAGTCCGCCGTACGGCGGAAGACGTCGCCCGGGATGTGGTGGGCCTCGTCGTAGACGACGAGCCCCCAGCGCTTCTCGTCGAAGAGCCGACGGTGACGCTCCATCCCCGCCGAGGAGTAGGTGGCGACGGTGACGGGGCCGATCTCCTTCACGCCGCCGTGGTACTCGGCGACGTCGCCCTGCCCGAGCGTGGTGTATTCGAGGAGGCTGTCGCGCCACTGGCCGACGAGTTCGCGCCCGGGGACGAGTATCAGCGTCTCGCGGCCGATCTCGTCCATCACGCCGAGGGCGGCGACGGTCTTGCCGCTCCCCGGCGGACCGACGAGCACGCCGGAGCCCGACTCGACGAAGCGTTTGACCCAGCCGCGCTGGTAGTCGCGCAGGGAGAGCCGGAGGTCGATGTCGATTTCGGCCCCCTCGTCGAGCGTCCGGTCGTCCTGCACGGGGTAGCCCGCCTCGTAGAGGTCGCGCTTGACGGTGGCGACGGCCTCCGCGGCCACCCACGCCTCCGTGTCGGTGATCGGCGCGCGAATCGTCCCCTCCGAGAGGTGTTGCTCCGCGACGTTCCCCATCATCTCCGGCGATGAGGCCTCCAGGACGACGTACCCCTCCTCGTGCGTGTAGAGGCGGAACTGGCGGGCGCGACGCCACTGGTCGGTGACGAACTCCTCCAAGGTGGGATAGCGGTCGCCGAGCGCCTGCCGGAGCGTGCGCCGGAGGGACTCGACGTCGTCGTGGGGCGCGCCCCAGACGTCTTCCTCGCGCACGCGGTAGCGGTAGGCGTTCTCGCCCGTCGTGTCGGTGAGCGTGGCGAACTGCGCGAGCTGCGCGCGCGTGAACTGCGTGGGCTGGTCGACGACGACCTCGCGGTGCTCCGGGAAGACGACGACGCGCTCGCGCTCCGTCGTCCGCGCCCAGTCCGTCGGGAACCACACGACGGGGTCGTTCGAGACGTCGACGCGCTGGACGGCCGCGTCGTCGTCCGCGAGACGGTCGAGCGCGTCGCTCGCCTCCGCCTGCGTCCAGTCGAGGACGCCCGCGAGGCGACCGGCGGTCACGACCGGGCGGCCGACGGACTCCAGGGCGTCGTAGAAGGCGTCGAGGGAGAGCGTCGGGTCGGCTTCGTCGTCTGTCACTGGGGGACGGTAGGCGACTCGGCTTGAAACGGTTTGCGTCGTCGACCAATCGACGCTCAGTCCCGGCGGCGCACCCGGACGTACCAGAGCGCGAGGGCGACGCAGAGGACGCAGAGGCCGCCGAGGAAGAACGCGACGCCGGGTTCGGCGAGGAGCGCGAGCGGGCCGTGGCCGCCGTCGGCGCCGGCCGCGGTCGTCGTCGTGCGTTCGGCGCTCATCGTGCTGAAGCCGCCGCCGCCGTCGCTCGGCGTCGCGGCCCCGCCGGATTCGCCGGCCGAGCCGAACGTCGGGAGGAGCGAGCCGGGCGCGAGGAGGGCTTGGACGACGAGCGCGCCGAGGCCGACGGCGACGACGCCGCCCAAGAACCGCTTGAGGGCGGCGAACGCGCCGGTCTTCTGGTCGTCGTTGCCGGCGAAGACGACGACGGCGTCGTTCGCGGGCGCGTACACCTTCATCTCGGTGCCACGCTCCGAGTACCAGGTGTCGGCCACGGTGACGAGGCCGGCGTCGCCGAGGTTGTCGAGGTGATACCGCGCGTTCTGGAGGGACGTGTCGACGTCGTCCGCGAGGTCGGAGGCGGGGCGGGGGTCGTCGTAGACCGCGGCGAGGATGCGCCGAGCGGTGCGCGAACCGAGGGCGTCGAAGACCTCGTCCGCGGCGTCCTCGTCGATCCCGACGAGTCGGGGGCTCCCCGCGTCCGCCTCGACGTCGGTGCGGAACGGGAACAGGCTACCCATCGTCAGGAAGGAGGGGGTGCGGGGGACAAATACGTTCGCGTCGGCGCGCGACGGCACGCGACGGCGCGGCGGCCGCGACGCGCCGGCACGCCCGGTGGACGAGGCTATATAGGCCTACGGTCCGGTCATAGCAACCCGTTTCTACCCGTAGCCGACCCGCTCACGTATGGTGGGAGATCACGTCGAGGGCGACGCCGGCACCGACACCGACGCCGACCTCGCCGACGCCGTGTCGGCGTTCTGTGAGGGGGTCCGCGACTGCACCGCACACCTGCCGGTCGCCGTCGCGGCCTACGGCGACGGGGAAACCGGGACGTTCCACGAGAGCGCCGCGGCGGCGGCCGCGACCGAATCCGCGTGCGACGACCGGGCGCGCGACGTCCGCGACGGCCTCGTGGCGCTCGACCCGGCGCTCACCGGCGTCTACCTCCGGGCGCGCGACCTGCTCGAACTCCTCAGCCGAATCGACGCCGTGGCGAACGCCGTCGAGGACGCCCTCGCCGCGCTGGCCGCGATGGAGCCGGACGTCGAGGGCGTCGCCGAGACCCTCGTCTCGCTCGCGGACCGCGCGGCCGAGTGCGCCGCGCGGCTCTGCGACGCCGTCGAGGGGTACGTCGCGGCGCTCTGCGACGACCGCCGCCCGAGCGTCGAACACGGCGACCTCGACGCGGTCCGCGACCTCGAGGACCGCTGCGACGACCTGAAGCGGCCGGCGCTCGCCGCGGCGTTCGCCCCCGGGCTCTCCGTCAACGGGCTCGCGCTCCGCGAGGTCGTGCTCGCGCTCGACGCGGTGCCGAACGCCGTCGAGGACGCCGCCGACCACTTCTCGTTCGTCGTCGCCGCGACGGTCTGAGTGGACGAGAGCGCGGCGCTCGCGCTCGACGCGGCGGGTGACGAGACGGCGAGAAGCGACGAGAGGACCGGGGTTCCGTCGCGTCGGTGGAGGGCCGAAGCGGACCGGCGGTCGGCGTCGCGGGGTCGGGGGCGTCCGTGGATGCGACGTGGAGCCAGTTAGCGTTACGGCGTGCACGACCGTGCACGGCGTGCACACCCCGCCGTCCGCTTGCGACTTCGCGTCGCCGCGGATGGCGAGGATTGATAGCGGCCACTCGCCTTACGGTCGCCCATGGACGCGACCGAGGCCGCGCGGTTCGTCTTCGGGTCGCCGAACCGCCTCGCCGTTCTGCGCGCGCTCCGCGAGACGCCGGGGCGACCGGGGGACGTCGCCGAGCGCGTGGACGTCTCGCGGGCGACGGCACAGCGCTGTCTCCGCGACTGCGCCGAGCGGGGGTGGGTCGAGCGCGCCGACGGCGACTACCGGCCCACGGCGACCGGCGCGCGCGTCGTCCGGGTCTGCGACGCCCTGCTCACGGACCTCGACGCCATCGACGCGGCGGCGGCGCTGCTCGACGACCTCCCGTGCTTCGACTCGCCGCTCCCGCTCGGGCCGCTCGCCGACGCCGAGCTGGTGGTCTCGACGCCCGAGCAACCGCATCGGGCCGCTCGCGCGTTCGCCGAGCGCATCGACGAGAGCGACGCGGACCACTACGACTGCCTCTCGCCGATGATGACGCGCCTCCACATCGACGCCTTCGACGCGCGACTCGACGACGGCGCGAGCGTCGAGCTCGTCTGTCCGGCGTCGGTCGTCGACGCCGAGCGCGAGGTGCGACCGGAGAACGTCGCGCGCTCGCTCGCCCTCCCCTCGTTCGACCTCTACGTCCATCCGGAGCGCTTCGAGTACGCGCTCACCGTGACGGACGAGGAGGTGTTCGTCGCCACCGTCGGGCGCTCGCGGGCGATGCGGGCGGTCGCGTGGACGGCCGACGACGACCTCCGCGAGTGGGCGCGCGAGCGCTACGCGGCCGAGAAGCGCGCGGCCGAGCGCGTCGAGGCGGAGTGAGGACGCTCCGGTTGCGCCGGGCTCGTCCCCGGCCGCGAACGCGCCGGCGAGACGCCCCCACCAGCGTGCGCTCGGGGACGTCCGGCGGGTCGAAGCGGGACGGAACCCTCAAGGGCCGCCTCCGTGAGTGGGCGAGTATGGATCGGGTAGCCGTCATCGGCGCGTCGATGACCCAGTTCGGGCAGCGCGACGCCTGGGTCCGCGAGCTGCTCGCGGAGGCCGGCGAGGACTGCCTCGCCGACGCGGGCGTCGCCGCGGACGAGTTGGACCACCTCTACGTCTCGAACATGGCGAGCGGCGAGTTCGAGGGCCAGACCGGCGTCCCGAACGCCCTCGCGCACGACCTCGGGGCGCTCGGCGCGTACACGCAGCGCGTCGACCAGACGAGCGCCTCGGGCGGCGCGGGCGTCTACGCCGCCTGGCAGTCCGTGGCGTCGGGCGCGAGCAACCTCACGATGCTCGTCGGCGGCGAGAAGATGACCCACCGCTCGACGGCCGAGGCGACGGACGTCATCGCCTCGCTGACGCACCCCGCCGAGTACAAACACGGCGTCACGCTCCCGAGTTTCGCGGGGATGACCGCGCGACACTACTTGGAGACGTACGACGCGCCCCGCGAGTCGCTCGCGGACGTGGCGGTGAAGAACCACCGCAACGGCGTCGACAACCCCCACGCGCAGTTCCGCACGGAGGTCGACCGGGAGACCGTCCTCGAATCGCCGGTCGTCGCCGACCCGCTTCGCCTCTACGACTTCTGTCCCATCACCGACGGGAGCGCCGCGCTCCTCCTCTGCCCGGAGTCCGTCGCGAGCGAGTACACGGACGACTACTCCGTCGTCTCCGGTATCGGCGGCGCGACGGACACCCACGTCGTCCACGAGCGCGACGACCCGACCGTGATGGGCGGCGTCGTCGACTCCTCGGAGACCGCGTACGAGATGAGCGGCCGCGGCCCCGACGACGTGGACGTCGCCGAACTCCACGACATGTTCACCATCCTCGAAGTCCTCCAGCTGGAGGACCTCGGCTTCTTCGAGAAGGGCGAGGGGTGGCACGCGGCCCGCGAGGGCGTCACGGCGCGCGACGGCGACCTCCCCATCAACACCTCGGGGGGGCTCAAGTCGAAGGGCCACCCGCTCGGCGCGAGCGGCGTCGCGCAGGTGTACGAGGTCCACCGGCAGGTCACCGACGACGCCGGGGACCGGCAGGTCGATGCGGACGTCGGCCTCGCCTGCAACGTCGGCGGCTTCGGGAACTGCGTCACGACCACCATCGTGGAGGGCGCAAAATGAGCTTCGACGCCTATCGCTGCGAGAACGGCCACGTCACGTACCCCGGCCACACCGTCTGCCCGGAGTGCGGCGCGGCGCAGACGGAGACCGTCGACCTCACGGACGCGACGGGGACGCTCGTCACGTGGACGACGAGCACGGCGACGCCGCCGGGCGTCCGCGAACCCAACCACCTCGGCATCGTCGAGTTCGACGTCGCGGGCGGGACGGTGCGCGCGCTCGGCCAACTCACCACGGGCGACGTCGAGAGCGGCGACCCGATGACGCCCGTCTACTGCGAGGAGCTCCGCGACCCCGACGCCGGCATCCGCGAGCCCGAGAGTCAGTCGTGGGACGGCTATCGGTTCGCGCCCGCGGAGGAGTAGCGCGAACGGCACCGACCGCGACGTCCCGGCCGTCGCCTCAGACGCCGTCGCCCTCGTCGTCAGTGTCGTCCGCAGTCTCGTCGCTATCGCCCTCGTCAGTACCGTCGTCGTACTCGTCGCGCAACTGATCGAGTTCGTCCTCGACGCGCTCGGCGCGACGCTCGCGCTCGTCTTCTTCCTCGTTCTCGCCGTCACGTTCGGACCCGTCGGTGACCGGAATCCCGGTTCGTGAACGCTCCGCCTCGTCGCCAGGCTCGCCGGTCGCACGCGCGTCCCGTCCCTCCCGTGCCTCGCGCGCCGCGTCGACTTCGGATTCGAGGTCGGCGGTGAGCGCGCGAGCGTCCTCCAGCAGGTCGCGGGCCGCGGCGTCCGCGGGGAGCGCGTCGCCCGAGACGGCGGCGCGGAGGTCGGTGAGCGCGGCGTCGAGCCTGTCGAGGGTCTCGCGGCCGGGGGCCGACGGGGCGTCGGCGCTCTCGCCGGCCGTCCGTCCGGGCTCGACGAGGCGGAGCGCGGCGCGGAGCGCTTCGAGCGCGCGCTTCTGGGCGTCGAGGAACGCGACGGTCGCCGGGATGGCGTCGTCGACGGCGAAGCGGAGGAGGTCGCGCGGCGTCGGCGGGCGCGGGACGACGGTACCGCGGTGGGCGTCGCGGGCGCGGCGCCGCGACGAGTGCGAGCGCGCGGCCGCTCGCGCCGCGCGGAGGTCCGCGACGGCGGCTTCGAGGGCGTCGACGCGCGCCGCGAGGTCGTCGTCGGCCGTGTCGTCGGGCATACGCGTAGGGAGGGACGGCCGAACGGATAGGGCTACCGCCGCCGCAGCCTCAGAGGCGCTCGGTGAAGCCGCGCGCGTACTGGACCGGCACGTCGACCTCGTCCGCGTAGCCGAGCTCGTGGGCGGCGTGGAGGCCGAAGTAGGGGTCGCGGAGGAACTCGCGGCCGACGATGACGAGGTCCGCGCGGTCGTTGCGCACGATGGCCTCGCCCTGCTCGGGCGTGGTGACGCCGCCGACGGTCCCCACGGCGATGTCGCTCTCCGCGTTCTCGCGGACGTGCTCGGCGAGCGCGAGCTGGTAGTTCGGGCCCGCCCAGTCGGGGAAGGCGTCGGGGCTGATTCCGCCGGAGGAGACGTCGATGAGGTCCGCACCGGCCTCGTGGAGGAGGTCGGCGAGGCGCGCGGACTGCTCGACCGTCCACGACTCCGTGTCTTCGCGCCAGTCCGTCCCGGAGAGGCGAACGAGCACGGGCTTCTCGTCCGGCCAGACCTCGCGGACGGCCTCGGTGACCTCGCGGACGAGGCGCGCGCGGTTCTCGAAGCTCCCGCCGTACTCGTCGTCGCGGTCGTTCGTGACGGGCGAGAGGAACTCGTGGAGGAGGTAGCCGTGCGCGCCGTGGACCTCCGCGACCTCGAAGCCGGCGTCGAGGGCGTGCTCGGCCCCCTCGCGGAAGGCGTCGATCACGTCCGCGATGTCGTCGGCGTCCATCGCGCGCGTCGGCGGGGCCTCCTCGTCGTAGGGCCACGGCTCGTCGCTCGGTGCGACGACCTCCCAGCCGCCCTCGTCGGGCTGGAGGGGCTCGCTCCCCTCCCACGGCCGGGTCTTCGAGGCCTTCCGGCCGGCGTGGGCGAGCTGGATGCCGGGGACCGCGCCCTGGCTCTTGACGAACTCTGTCGTCTCCTTCAGCGCCTCTGCGTGCTCCTCGCTCCAGATGCCGAGGTCCTCGGGCGTGATGCGCCCGCGGGGCTCGACCGCCGTCGCCTCACTCAACACGAGGCCCGCGCCGCCGACGGCGCGCGACCCGAGGTGGACGTGGTGCCACGGCGTGGCGAGGCCGTCGCGGTCCTCGACGGAGTACTGGCACATCGGGGAGACGGTGAGCCGGTTCGGAATCTCCGTCTCGCGGAGCGTGAGGGAATCGAAGAGATGCGTCATCGCACGAGGCTAGTCGCGGACCGCGAAAAGGGTCGGCGGACGCGGGGGCGATTGCCGCCATCCGCCCGACGCCGCGTTACTCGTCGTCGAGGTGGGCCTCGACGGGGTCCGTCCCGTCTCCGGCGTCATCGTCCCCGTCGTCGCCGTCACCGTCTGCGTCGGCGGCGTCGCTTCCCTCGACGTCGTCTCCCCCGTCGTCGCCGTCGCCGTCGGGCGCGCCGTGGCGTTCGACCTCGATCTCGACTTCGACCGTCGCGCCCCCGACCTCCAGTTCGGCCTCGGCCTCGCTGGACGATCCGAGTTCGACTTCGAGTTCGTCCCGGTCGACTTCCACTTCGACTTCCACCTCGACGTCGACGTCGTCGCTCATACCCGGACGCACGGACCGGCCTCACTACGTGCTTACGGCCGCGCCTCACCGCTCTCGTTGCGCGACGCTTCCGACGAGGGCGCGCTGATCCGCGAGGACCGCCGGGTCGAGCGGGGCGACGAGGTCGCGTTCGTCCCACCCGAGGCGCGCGCGGACCGCCCCGTCGGGGCGCACGACGGCCGAACGACCCGCGTACACGCCGGGGTCGCCGAGCGTCCGCTCGCCCGTCCGGCCGCAGCCGACGACCCAGCGGACGCCGTCGAGGGCGCGGGCGCGCAGGAGGAGGTCCCAGTTCGCCGCGTGCGGGGCCGGCCACGCGCCCGGGACGAACAGGGCGTCGGTGTCGGCGTCGACGAGCGCCGCGCTCTCGTGGACGAAGTTGAGGTCGTAGCAGGTGAGGAGCCCCGTCCGGCCGACCGGCGTCTCGACGACGGTCCGCTCGTCGCCCGCGTCGAGGACGGCGCGCTCGTCCGCCCACAGGTGGCGTTTGCGGTAGTGCGTCCGCTCGCCGTCGGGCGCGAGGTACGCGAGCGTGTTGTAGCGCGCGTCGCCGGCGTCCTCGACGAACCCGACGAGGGCGGCGACGTCGGCGCTCGCCGCGGCGTCGGCGACGGCGGCGAGTTCGGGGCCGTCGCGTGCGAGCGCCGCGTCCGCGAGGCGGTCGTCCGCGACGAACCCCGTGAGGGCGTACTCGGGGAAGACGGCGACGTCGGCGCGCTCGTCGAGACCGGCGAGGCGCGCGCGGACGGTGGCGACGTTCGCCGCGGGGTCGCAGTCGGCGAGCGCGCACTGGCAGGCGGCGACGGTGGGGTCGGACACGTCGGGGCGGAGGCGGCGCGCCGACAAAGCCCTGACCCACGAACCGACACAACACGCTTAAGCGGCGGCGCGGGCACCGATGTGGTGGTACGCATGGCAGGAGACACGAACCCGGAGACGCCCCCCGAAGGGTTGGCGGGCGAACCCGGGACCGAGTCGGTCGAACGGTCCGACGACGTCGAGTACGGCGTCGACGAGCGGCCGCCGACGGGGGAGTCGGTGCTGCTCGGCCTCCAGCACTATCTCACGATGGTCGGCGCGAACATCGCCGTCCCGCTCGCCCTCGCGGGCGCGATGGGGATGCCCTCGGAGTATCAGCCGCTCTATATCGGGACGTTCTTCGTCGTCTCCGGGGTCGGCACGCTCCTCCAGACGGTGGTCGGGAACCGCTACCCGATCGTGCAGGGGGCGACGTTCTCGATGCTCGCGCCCGCCATCGCCATCATCGGCTTCGTCGGCACCGGCCCGGGGCAGTGGCAACAGGCCATCGTGGCCCTCCAGGGCGCGATAATCGTCGGCGGTATCGTCGAGATGGCCTTCGGCTACTTCGGCGTCATGGGGTGGCTCAAGCAGTACCTCTCCCCGGTCGTCATCGCGCCCACCATCGCGCTCATCGGCCTCTCGCTGTTCAGCGCCCCGCAGGTCACGATGGCGGGACAGGCGTGGTGGCTCGTCGG
Organism: Halarchaeum rubridurum; assembly: GCF_014647115.1. Classification (GTDB taxonomy): domain Archaea; phylum Halobacteriota; class Halobacteria; order Halobacteriales; family Halobacteriaceae; genus Halarchaeum; species Halarchaeum rubridurum. The sequence goes on along the minus strand of NZ_BMOO01000003.1, from coordinate 133,061 downwards.
CCTCACCGTCGTCCTCATCGTCCTCTTCAGCCAGTATCTCGACACCTCCCACCGCGTCTTCCGGCTCTACCCCGTCCTCCTCGGAATCGTCGCCGCGTGGGCAATCGCCACCGCCCTCTCGGTCGTCGGCATCATCCCGAGCGGCTCCGCCGCGTTCGTCGACCTCTCGACCGTGGCGAACGCGAGTCTCGTGCAGGTCCCGATGCCGCTCCAGTGGGGGACGCCGACCTTCCAGACGTCCTTCATCATCGGGATGTTCGCGGGCGTCCTCGCCTCCATGATCGAGTCCTTCGGCGACTACCACGCCGTCGCGCGTCTCGCCGGCGAGCGCGCGCCCTCCGCGCGCCGCATCAACCACGGCATCGGCACCGAGGGGCTCGCCACCCTCTTCGCGGGCATCATGGGCACCGGGAACGGCTCGACGTCCTACTCCGAGAACATCGGCGCGATCGGTCTCACCGGCGTCGCCTCCCGCTACGTCATCCAGATCGGCGCCGTCCTGATGCTCCTCGTCGGCTTCGTCGGCTACTTCGGCGCGCTCGTCACCACCATCCCCGACCCGATCATCGGCGGCCTCTACATCGCCATGTTCGGCCAGATAGCCGCCGTCGGGCTCTCGAACCTCAAACACGTCGACCTCGACAGTTCGCGGAACGCCTTCATCGTCGGGCTCGCGCTCTTCTGCGGGCTCGCCATCCCCGCCTACATGGGCAACGTCGAGAGCGCGAGCGCCTTCCAGGCCGGCATGGCGAGTACGCCGGTCCTCGGGCCGCTCCTCGGCGCCCAGGCCGTCTCCGACACCGTCTACGTCGTCGGCGGGACGGGGATGGCCGTCGGCGGCCTCATCGCGTTCGTCCTCGACAACACCGTCGCGGGTACCCGCGAGGAGCGCGGCCTCGACGAGTGGGACCAGCTCACCGAAGAGGACGAGGCGTTCGACTCCGCCGCCGACCGCTACCTGAAGGGCGACTGACCGGCAGGCGACGCGCGGCCCCGTTCTCTTCTGCGTCGCGCGCTCGTCGACGCCGGCCGCACCGCCTCAGACGAAGAGCAACGGGAGCATGACGGCGACGCCGGCCGCGACGCCGGCCGCGAGCTCCCGGTAGCCGTTCCCGTCGAGGTCCCGGCCGGCTTCCAGGGCTTCGGGGACGAACTCGGTGAGGACGAGGTAGACCATCGCCCCGGCGGCGAAGCCGTAGCCGAACGGGAGGAAGTCGTACGCCCACGTGACGAACCCGAAGGCGACGACGGCGCCGATGGGCTGCGGGAGACTGGAGAAGACCGCCGCGCCGACCATCCGCCACTTCGAGACGCCCATCGCCTTGAGCGGGATGGAGACGGCCAGGCCCTCCGGGACGTTGTGGACGCTGATGGCGACCGTCATCACGACCGCGAGGAGCGGGACGGAGAGGCCGAAGAGGGGGACGCCGCCCCGGAGCCCCATCTCGGCGAAGGAGACGCCGACGGCGACGCCCTCGGGGAAGGAGTGGACGGTGAGGACGCCGAGGATGAGCGCGAGTTTCTTCGCGTCGCCCTCGGCGACGGCCTCGGGGTCGAGGTGCGCGTCGTGGTCGTGGTCGCCGACGTCGACGCGCTCCAGGACGGCGTTCGAGACGACGACGAGGGCGACGCCGACGACGACGCCGACGGCGAGGACCGTCGGGAGGCCGGTCGTGAGGGCGAGCCCCTCGCGGAGGAGCCCGAAGCCGGACGCGGAGAGCATGATGCCCGAGGCGAGCCCCCAGAGGGCGACGGTCCACCGCTCGGGGACGTCCGCGACGACGAAAAACGGGAACGCCCCGAGTCCCGTGGCGAAACAGGTGACGAGACCGGCGACGAAGACGAACGCGTAGGCCGCGAGGACGTCCATACCTACGCGGTGCTTGCACTCGCGCCCACTTACGTTTGGCCGTATAGAAACATATCTTTCGGTTCACCTAAATCGGAGTGCGCCGACGTCCCCGGTCCCGCCGCGCCGTCGCCCGCCCCGGTGGTCGTCGTCTTTTTCCCCCGTCGCATCCAGGTCCGGGTATGTCGTGGTACGCCGTCGAGACGCTCCGCCGCGCGGCCGTCGAGACGCGCGAACTCCTCCGGCCCGTCCGCGCGGGCGTCTGGCTCCGCCTCGCCCTCCTCGCCGTCCTCGCCGGCGGGACGTCCGTCCGGCCGCCCGGCGTCGGTCTCGTGACGCTCCCGTTGAACGCCCTCGGCCTCCCGAGCGTGCCCGACCCGACGCTGGCACCCCGGACGCTCGCGTTCCTCGCGGTCGCCCTCGCTCTCGGGTTCGTCGCCTCCGTCTTCGAGTTCCTCCTCGTCGACTTCGTCGAGACGGACGGTGGGCTGCGCCGGTCGCTCGGCGCGCACGCCCGCGACGGGCTCCGGCTCTTCTGCTTCCGGTGCTGTCTCGTGGTGCTCGTCGTCGTGCCGCTCGGGGCGTTCGTCGCCGGCATCCTCGCCGCGGCGCGCGACGGCTCCGCGGTCGCCCTCGTGCTCACGGTCGTCTGCGTCCCCGTCGTGGGCGCGCTCGTCGTGGGCGCGCTCGCCGCCTCCGCGCTCACCACGTCGTTCGTCGTCCCGCTGATGGCCCACGGCGAGGCCGGCATCAGGTCGGGGTGGCGCACCCTCCGCCCCGCGCTCGCCGCCGCCCCCGACGAGTTCGGCGCCTATCTCGTCGTCCGGGCCTGCCTCGGCGTCGCGTACGTCGTCGCCGGGAGCATCGTCGCCGGCGCGTTCGCCCTCCCGTTCGCCCTCGCGTACGGCGCGACCGCTCTCGGCGGGCAGGCGGGCGCGCTCGCGGGCGTCGTCGCGCTCGCCATCGGGGCCGTCGGGGCCGCCTGCTACCTCGTCTGCCTCCGTGGGCCCGCGACCGCCTACCTCCGCTCGCACTCGCTGCTCGTCCTCGACCGCCTCGACGTCCCCTACGACTACCCGGCGTAGCGAGCGACAACGGCTTTGGGCGGCGGGCGTGAAGTCCCACGTATGTTCCCCCACATCGAGTATCTCGAGTGGCTCCAGGGTCGCCCCGACGTCGCCATGTACGACCTCGGTTCGAGCGACCTGCGCGGCGTCACGGAGACCCAAGAGCGCCCGGCGACCGTCCCGCCGGCCCTGGAGGGACGCTCGGACCCGCCCGTCGGCGCGACGCTCGAGATGCAGATCGCGGCCGAGTACGGCGTCGACCCCGAGTGCGTCCTCGTGACCGCGGGGGCGAGCCACGCGAACTTCCTCGCCATCGCCACCGCGCTCGACGCCGACCCGACGAGCGAGCGCGCGGACGAGCGCCAGCGCGCGCTCGTCGAGAAACCCGGCTACGAACCCCACCGACGGACGCCCGCGGCCTTCGACGCCGCCGTCGACCGGTTCCTCCGCGAGGACGACTATCGGCTCGTCCCCGAGCGCGTCGAGAAGGCGCTCACGGACGACACGAGCCTCGTCACCGTCACGAACCGCCACAACCCCAGCGGGCGACTCGCCGACCGCGAGACGCTCGCCGACGTCGCCGAACACGCGGGCGACTACGGCGCACGCCTGCTCGTCGACGAGGTGTACGCGCCGTTCGTCACCGACGACCAAGCGCGTACGGACGGCGCGCTCGGCGGCCCGACCGCCGCCGGCCTCAACGACACCGTCGTCACGGGGTCGCTCACGAAGTTCCTCGGCCTCGGCGACCTCCGCATCGGGTGGCTCGTCGCCGACGCCGACTTCGTCGAGCGCGCCCGCGAGGTCTCACACCACGTCCCCGGCGTCGCGGACGTCTCGCGGGCGTACGGGATGCGCGCGCTCCACCACGCCGACGACCTGCTCGCCGAACAGCGCGCCCTCCTCGCGGAGAACTCGGCGCTGCTCGCGGAGTTCCTCGCGGCGCGCGACGACGTCGAGGGGTTCGTCGCCGACGGCAGCACGTTCGCGTTCCTCGAACCGACGGGCGTCGACACCGACGACCTCGTCGAGCGCGCGTGGGAGAACGGCCTCCTACTCGCGCCCGGGCGGTTCTTCGACGACGACGCACGGGTCCGCATCAGCCTCGGGCGCGCCCCGACGGACATGGACGCCGCGCTCCGCGCGCTCGCGAGCCTGCTCGACGCGCCCGATAGCTCCAAGAGTTAAGAGGCGGCGTACCCACCAGCAGGTATGGACGACACACCGCAGGAGATAACGTCGCTCGTCGGCCGCGAGGTCTACTCGAACAACGGCGTCTTCGTCGGCGAAATCGAGGACATCCGTCTCGACCTCGACGCCGAGGTCGTCAACGGCCTCGCGCTCGGCGAACTCAACCCCGACCTGTTCGCGGACTACGACACCGGCCGACGCGGCGTCATCGTCCCCTACCGGTGGGTCCGGGCCGTCGGCGACGTCGTGCTCATCAACGACATCGTCGAGCGCCTCAAGTCGGACGACGAGGCCGAGCACGCGCTCGCTTAACTGCCGCCGTTCTGCGTCGCGGACGTCGCCTCCTGGTCGACGCCCATCGCGTCGAAGAGTTTGCGCTTCACCGCCTCCTCGGTCAACCCGAGGAGCGTCTCGCGGTTCTCCTCGGACGTCTCGATTCCCGTGAAGATTCCGAGCGGAATCTCCGCCGACCCCTGCGTCGAGTGTCCGCCCGCCTCGCCGATGTCGTGGAAGGCGTCCTGCAGGACTTTGCCGATGTTCATGCGGATGTCCTTCGAACGCGCCGCGAGGTAGATGGTGTCGTCGACGATGCCGAACACCGCGGTCGTCGTGATTCCCTCGAGGTTGAGGAGCTGTTGGGCGGCCTGCGCGAGCGCGTCCCGGTCCCGGATGAACCCCGCGTCGCTGACGAGGTGGCTCCCCTGCACGTCGCGGTTCGTGATGGCCTCCGCGAGCACGTCGAGCGTCTCCGGGCTCATGTTCGGCGACTCGACTTGCTCCAGGACGTCGTGGTCCGCGAACGGGTAGAGATACGCGGCGGCCGTCAGGTCCGCGGGCGTCGTCTCCCGGCGGAAGTCCAGCGTCTCCGCGCGGATGCCGTAGAGGAGCGCCGTCGCCACCTCCTGGGAGACCGAGAGGTCGAACTCCTGGATGTACTTCGTGAGTATCGTGGAGGTCGCCGAAACGTTCGGGCGGACGTCGACGAACTCCGCGTCCACCTCGTCGTCGGCCTCGTAGTGGTCGATGAAGACGTCGATGGAGCCCTCGACCTGCATCTCGCCGGCCTTCGCGGGGTCGACGAGCGCGACGGTGTCGTAGTCGTCGATGTCCACGTCGTCGTACGGCGTCAACTCGATGTCGAGGAGATTGACGAACGCCCGGTTCTCCTGGTGGCCGATCTCGCCGAAGTAGAGGATGTCCGCGGCGACCCCGAGGTGGTCCGCGATGGACTGGAGCGCCGCCGCCGCCGCGATGGAGTCCGGGTCGGGGTTGTCGTGGGTGACGATGGCGAGTCGGTCCGTCGTCCCCTCGATGACCTCCGCGAGCTGGCGGGCCTTGTACTCCAGCTCGCCCGATTCGAGGGCGTGGAGCGCGGCGTCCGCGATGACCGAGGAGGGGTTGATGACGACGTCCGCGCCGAGCCCCGTGAGTTCGTCGCTCGACACGGGGTCGCTCGCGCGGACGACGAGGAACTGCTCGTCGTCGCGCCCGCGGATGTTCCGCACCGCGGCCTCGTTGGCCTCGACGTCCGAGGCCATCACGAGGACGACGTCGCGGTCGGCGACGAGCTCCGCGACCTCCTCGTCGCGGATGTCCGCGGCCTGCGCGTTCAGGTCCTGGTCGCGCAGCGCCTCGACCCGGGACTCGTCCCGGTCGACGATGAGCACGTCCTTCCCGCGCTCGACGAGTTCCTCGGCGACCGCGTGCCCGACGCTCCCGCATCCGAGGATCGCGTACGTCGACATGGACGAGATCGTAGCCCGGCTACTCATGACCGAACGCTACCGCGCGGCGTCACTTAACGCTCCCGACAGCGCGTGTGAACGCGTCGCAGGCCGACGTGCCAGCGCCACCCACGTCGCCCCCGGAAAGAAACTTATTTGACTACCCCGCGGTAAGTCGTGAATGCGTTGGGCCGGTAGCTCAGTTAGGCAGAGCGTCTGACTCTTAATCAGACGGTCGGGGGTTCAATTCCCTCCCGGCCCGTTTTCCTGCGAACAACGTGAGAAGTGAAGACGCCAAGAGGAGTTGAGCGAGCGAGTTACAGCCGAGCGACGCGAGGAGCGACGCGTCGCGTGTCGTCGAATCTGGTTCCGATGGCGTGTGCGCGACGCCGTCGCTCCCCGTGCTCGAAACGAGTCTCCGACGAGGTTCCGATGGCGACCCCTCCCCCCGAAGGGGCCACCGTCTGTCGGAGACGCCCGGCGGTAGTAGCCGGGGGTAAATAATTGTTACTCCACGGGCCGCCGCAAGGTCCAACTGTCCCGCGGCCCCACGGCCCCCTGTATGTCGGACTTCGAGACCTACGAGTGCGTGCACTGCGGTACGGCGTTCAAGGCGTACGAGGACTCGAACGCGGCGACGTCGGGCTACTGCTCCCCGGCGTGTCAGACGAGCGGCTAGGGTCGGTCGCTCGTCCGGAGCGCCGCGGCGTCGAGCTCGCCGCTGTCGAGGTCGGCCTCGACGTTGCGGGCGGCGCGGACCATGTTCTCGAGTTTCGCGTAGGCGGCCTCGCGCGGGAGTATCTTGAGCCCGCAGTCCGGGCTGACGGTGAGTTTCTCGGGCGGGACGACCGTCAGGCCCTCGCGGATGTTCGCCTCTATCTCCGCGACGGGTTCGACGGTCGGGGTGTGGGCGTCGACGACGCCGAGCGCGAGGTCGGGGGCGAAGTCGCCGTCCGCGAAGACGTCTATCTGCTCGTAGTCGCCGTTGGCGAGTTCGACGTCGAACTCGTCGATGGGGTAGTCGTTGATCGCGGGGTATATCTCGCCGTAGTCGCCGTAGCAGACGTGGAGGCAGACGCGGACGTCGTCGGGGATGCCGTCGACGATCCGTTCGAGGCACTCGCCGACGACGGCGTGGTCCTCCGGGGCGGTGGCGAGTGCGGGTTCGTCGAGCTGGACGTAGCGCGCGCCGGCCTCGACGAGGCGCGAGACCTCCTCGTTGATGAGGTCCGCGAGGGCGTACGTGAGCGCGGCGTCGTCGTCGTAGACCTCGTCGAAACTCCACGTGGCGAGGGTGTAGGGGCCGGTTATCGGCACCTTGACCGGCCGGTCGGCGACGCCGGCGGTGAACTCGTACTCCTCGCGGAGCCACGGTTCCTCGTACGTGACCTCGGAGACGACGCTGGGTTTGTCGAAGTAGTTGTGCCCCCACACCTTCACGGGGCCCTTGAACTCGTAGCCGCCGATGCGTCGGGCGAAGAACTCGACCATCTCCTCGCGGCGCATCTCGCCGTCGCAGACCGCGTCGAGGCCCGCGCGCTCGTGTTCGTCCGTGATGAGCCGGCTCGCGTCGTCGATGGCCTCTTGCCACTCGTCGTCGCCGACGGCGTCGCCGTCCGCCTCGTGGCGCTCGCGGACGTCCGTCAGCCACGCGGGCTTCGGGTAGGAGCCGACGACCGTCGTGAGGAGGAAGTGGTCGTGCGGGTGGTCGGCCGGCCGGAAGCGCTCGCGGCCGGCGACGCCGTCGCTCATTCGGCCACCTCCGCGCGCGCCGCCTCGACGCCCGCGGCGAGCGCGTCGAGTTTGTCCCCGAAGGCGTTCACGGGCAGGTAGAAGAGTTCGGTGTTCGGGGTCGCGTAGACGGTCTCGAAGTCGCTGACGGGGACGTTCTCGCGGAACCACGAGAGTCGGTCGGCGACGGTCCCGGGGCTCTCGATGCGTGTGTTCTGGCCGTCGACGACGCCGAGGGCGACCGAGTCGGCGGTGCCGTACTCCTGGACGAGGTAGACGCACTCCTCGTGGGCGTTCACGAGGTCGTAGCCGAGCGCGTCGACACCCGTGTCGAGGAGGTAGGCGTGGAGTCGCTCGCCGAGCGCGCCCCAGTAGGTGTGGAGGACGACGTCGGCGTCGACGGCGTCGTTCACGGCGTCGACGGCGTCCCGGACGCGCTCGTGGACGTCGTCGTCCGGCGGGTCCGTGACGAGGCTCGGGTCGAGGACGAAGACGGTCTCGACGGCGTCGGGGAAGGCGGCGACCTCGCCCGCGAGGAAGTCGGCGACGCCGTCGAGGAAGGACTCGAACGAGCCGTAGTGGTCGTCGCGCGCGAGGTCGCACAGCGTGTAGGGGCCGGGGACGACCGCCTGGAGGGGGTCGGTGAGGCGGGCGGCCGCCGAGAGGTCGGCGGCGAGGTCGCCGTCCTCGGTGAGCGGGCCGGTGACGACGGGTTCGCGGTAGAAGTTGTTGTTGTCGTAGTAGCGTACGACGTCGCCCGTGCGGACGTTCTCGTGGACGCAGAGCGGGTGGGCGAGCATGTCGTCCCAGCGGGCCTGGCCCTCGACGACGCGGTCGAGGCCGGCCTCGCGCTGGACGGCGACGAGGCGCTCGCGGGCGGCGTCGTAGGCCGCGGTCACGTCGGCGGACTCGTCCCCGTCGACGAGGCCGCCCTTCCCGCGGCCCTTGAGGTCGGCGAGACGCTCGCGCTGGGCGTCCGGCAGCGGGTAGAGCCCGGCCGTCGTCGCGGCGTGTTCCATCGACGCGGCGCTACGGTATCGTCGCGGTTAATATTTTCTTTACCGCCGGATGAACGCCGGTAATCAGCCCTGGTCGTCGAGGGCGCGCGAGCGCAGCGTCAGGTAGACGACGGCGAGCAGGGAGTCGAGGACGGGGACGAATATCAGGCCGAGCCCGAGGAACCCCCAGTTCGCCGGGTCGGGCTCCCACGCGACGTCGGCGTCGCGAACCGCCGTCGCGTCCTTGTAGAGCGCGAGGGGGAGGAGGGCGCGCACGAGAAGCGCGATGGCGAGGAAGGGCGCGGCGGGGACGAGCAGCGCCACGAACCCGTTCGCGCCCGTCGAGGCCGAGACGAAGCCGACGAGGAGGAAGGCGAGGCAGGCCTCGGCGAGCGTCACGACGGGCATCGCCAGGACGAGCAACCACCAGCGCGAGTCCACCGACGCATCGCTCATACGCCGAGGTGGGGCGCGCCCGGACAAACACCTACCGGACGAGCGCGGAGGAAGGGCGAACGAGCGAGGACCGGGGAGGAGCGGCCGAGCGCGCGTGGGCTACCGGACGAGCTTGAGGACGGTGAGCGTCTCGAAGGGGAAGGAGTGGTCGGCGAGCGCGGCCGCGGAGAAACCGCGTTCGCCCGCGTACGCCGTCACCTCCTCGACGCCGGTGAGCGTGCTCACGAGCAGGAGGACGGAGCCGTCCGGCGCGAGGACGCGCGCGACGTCGTCGAGGAACGCCTCCACGACCTCGCGGCCCGTCTCGCCGCCCGTGAGCGCCACCTCCATCCAGTCGTCGCGCGCCGCCGCGGCGTCCGCCGGGAGATAGGGCGGGTTGAACGTCACGACGTCGAACGCGCCGTCGCAGAAGGGCGCGACGAGGTCCGCGCGCACCGCCTCGACGCCGGCGTCGCGGGCGCGCCGACACGCGTGCGGGTTCAGGTCCGCGCCGAGGACGCGCGCGTCGGTCCCGTCCGCGACGGTCGCCGCGACGTATCCCGAACCCGTCCCGACGTCGAGTACCAGGTCGTCCGCGCTCACTTCGTCGCACGCGACGTCGGCGAGCAGGCGGGAGTCCTCCGCGGGGTCGTAGACGTCCGTCTCGACGCCGCGGCGCGACGCGAGGTCCTCACCGGTGCCCGTCATCGCTCGGCCCCCGTCTCGGCGTCGCCGTTCGGGTCGGTTCCGTCGCCTCCGTCGGGTTCGCCCCCGCCGCTCTCGGCTCCATCGCTTCCAGCGTCGGCTTCATCACTCCCGTCTCCGTCGCTCTCGGCCTCGCCGTCGGCCCGTTCCGCTCCGTCGTCGTCGGCTCGCCTCTCGGCGTCGTCGCTCTCCGTCCCGGCGGTCGCTTCGTCAGTACCGTCGCGCACCCGGAAGCCGTCCGTCTCGGGGCGCGCGGAGAGCTCGCGCTGCGGGTAGGGAATCTTGACACCGTGCTCGGCGAACGCCTCGTGGACGGCCGAGATGACCGCGGTGTGTGCGCGCCACTTCCGGCGCGCGCTCGGCTTGTCGATCCAGAACCGGAGGTCGATGGTGACGGCGGAGTCGCCGAACTCGGTGAGGACGGCCTGCGGGCGCGGGACGGAGAGCACCTCCTCGAGGTCGCCCATCGTCTCCTCCGCGATTTCGACGGCGCGCTCGACGTCCGCGTCGTAGTCGACGCCGACCGCGACGTGCAGACGCAGGCGGCCCTTTCGCGAGCGATTGACGACCTCCTCGGAGCCGACGTAGTCGTTCGGGAGCATCACGTATTCGCCGTCGAACGTCTGGATGCGGGTGTTCACGATGCTGATTTCGGTGACGATTCCCTCGTTGTCCCCGACCTGCACCCAGTCGCCGATCTCGAAGGGGCGCGCGAACATCAGGACGAACCCCGCAAGGACGGCACCGAGGGTCTGTCTGGCGGCCATCCCGAGCACGATACCGAGGAACCCCGCACCGATGAGCAGCCCGGAGAGGTCGATCTCCCAGAGCCCGAGAAGCGCGAGCAGCCCCGCGAGGTAGATGCCCAACTGGGCGATCCGGAAGGCGATCTCGGCCTCGTGGTCGCTCACGCCGTCGCGGCGCTTCGCCGCGTTCTCGACGGCGCGCTTCACGACACCCGTCCCGACGTAGCCGAGCACGACGACCGCGAGCGAGACGAACGCCTTCGCGCCGAGCGTCAGCGGGTCGCCGAAGCGCTCGATGACGGTGACGAGCATCGACTGGAGTTCCCAGACGTAGATGAGCGTCCCGAGCTCGGTGACGGCGAGACAGAGCAACAACAGCCCGAGGAGGAGGTCGATGAGGCGCAGGTCGAACTCGTCGCGCAGCGACTCGCCGACGCGGCCGATGGCCCACCAGAGCGCGACGAACGCGACGAGCGAGCCGACGGAGAGCGCGAGCTGGTCCGCGTGCGCGGCGAGCGACACCCCGGCGACGAGCGGGAGCGCCATCAGGCGGGGTCACCGTGTTCGGCGGCGAGCGCCGCCAGCTCGGCGAACGTCGCGGGCGCGAGGTTCCCCGGGCGCTTCCGGAGGAGGTCCTCGTCGGCCGCCGCGACGACCGCCTCGGGGTCGTCGAGCCCCGAGATGTGCGCGGTGTTCCGGATCGCGTTCCGCACCGTCTTGCGTCGCTGCGTGAACAGCGCCTTCACGAAGTCGAGGAAGAACGCCTCGTCGTCGACCTCGTAGTCGGGGTCGCGCGGCGTCGTCCGGACGACCGCCGAGCGGACGCGGGGCTGGGGGTCGAAGGCCTCCTTCGGAATCTCCTCGACGACCTCGACGTCCGCGTAGTGCTGGGCGCTCACGCTCAGCCGACCGTACGCGTCGTCGTCGACGGACGCCGCCATCCGCTCGGCGAACTCCCGCTGGAACATCAGGACGGTCGGCTTCGCGTCGGGGAGGAGGCGGAAGGCCAGTTCGCTCGACGCCGAGTATGGGAGGTTCGAGATACAGCAGGTGTAGTCGGGGAACTCGACGTCGAGGGCGTCCCCCTCGACGACGGTGAGCGTCCCGTCGGCGACGGCGTCCGCGAACTCCTCGCGGAGGTGCGCGGCGAGGGCCGGGTCGCGCTCGACGGCCGTCACGCGGTCCGCGACGTCGAGGAGGCGCTCGGTGAGCGCGCCGGGCCCGGGGCCGATCTCCAGGACGTGCGAGCGGTCGAACGACTCCGCGTACGTCGGGATACGGTCGAGGACGCGGTCGTCGACGAGGAAGTGCTGGTCGAAATCCGGGTTCCCGCGGCCCGCGCGCCGAATGAGCGCGTCGGGGTCCCGTCGCTCGGTCATTGGCGGGGATAGACGCCCGGGTCGTGTAAACCCTACTCTCCGCGACCGCTCGGCGTGAACGCGTGGTACTTCACGTCCTCGCCCTCGAGTTCCTGGAGGACGCGCTCGACGACGATCTCCTTCGGGTCGTGGAGCCCGTCGACGCGCTCGGCGAGGTCCTCGAAGCTCTCGAAGGGCCCGCGCTTGCGTTCGTCGAGAATCTTGTCGCGGAGGGTGTCGCCGATTCCGGGGAGGAGGTTGAGCTGGTGGAGGCGCAGCGAGACCGCGCCGGCCTCGTTGTAGAAGTCGAGGAAGGGCTCCGGGTCGGCCTCGATCAGCTCCTCGACGACGTACTCCAGTTCGGATTGGGCGCCCGGGGAGAGGTCGTCGTAGTCGACCGCGTTCACCCGGCTGATGTCTGCCTCGGGGTCGGGGGCGAGGCGCACCCGGTCGCCGATGGAGACGTCCGAGTCGTCGGCCATCAGGAACTCGTAGAGCGCGAAGTCCTCGGTTCCGACGGCGAGTCCGACCTGTTCGCGCCGGAACGCCGCGCGGTCGTCGCCCGAACGGCCGTGCCGGAGCACGTCGAGGACGACGGCCTCCGTCTCGGTGCCGTCGGCTGAATCGTCGCTCATGCGCAGCAGTAGGACGAGGGGCGTCTTAAAGGGTCGGCCGACGGAACGCGGGTCGCCGCGCCGTCAGGCGTATTTGACGACGACGTCCAGCACGTCGTCGAGTTCGTCGCCGGAGAGCGCGTAGCGCTCCTGGGCGAAGACGGCACGGAGCTCGTCGCGGTTGCGCGGGAGGAGGTCCGCTATCTTCACGGCGGTCGCGGTCTCCTCGATGCCCTCCAGTTCGAGGAGCTCCTCGACGAGCTCGCGGGACTCCTCGCCTTCGAGGACGGCGAACCGGTTGACGTGTTCGACGGCGCGCGCGAGCTCGTAGCGCAGTTCGCGCTCCTCGTCGGCGGCGCGCTCGGCCTCGACGTCGGCGAGGAGCTCACGCGCCTCCGAGACGGTGAGGAACTCCTCGTCGACGGTCTCCTTGAAGATGGTCACGCTTACTCCTGCGCGCGGAGGTGCGCGGGCTTGGCGATGATCGTCTTCTCCTTGCCGCCGTCGGTGATCTGGACCTTGAACGCGCGGCCCTGTTTGCCAACGACGGTCCCGGTGTGACCGGAGAAGCGCGGGTGGAAGCGACCCTCGTTCACCGAGGGGTCGATCTTCAGGTGGACCTTCTGTCCCTCGTCGAACTCGGCGACGGCGCGCTGGGGCGGGGAGGTACCGCGCTCTCGGGGCTTGTTGGCGAGCTTGTTCCGCGTGCTGTTGAGAGGACCGTTGGAGCTCGGCATAGTCGTATGCCGACTCGTACTGGCGTCGCGGTTATAAAACGCACGTTCCCGTCTCGACCGCCGCCACCTCAACTGTTTTCCGCGCGCCGCGGCCACCGACTCGTATGGAACTCGCGCCCGGCGTCTACAGTTTCCCCGTCACCGTCTCGTATCCGAATCGCACGCTCACCATCAACCCCGCGGGCGTCGAGACGCCCGACGGCGGTCTCGTCCTCCTCGACGCGGGCTTCCCCGACACCGTCGACCTCCTCGAGGACGCACTCGCAGAGGAGGGCTTCGACTACGACGACGTCGAGTATCTCCTGCTCACTCACCAGGACGGCGACCACGCGGGCGGTGCGGTCGAGGTCGCCGAGCGCGCCGACGCTCCCGTCTTCGCGCACCGCGACGACGCGCCCGCCATCGAGGGCGCCGCGGACCCCATAAAGGGCGACCCGAGCGACCGCTACGACCCCGTCCCGGTCGACGTGCAGGTCGTCGACGGCGTCGAGATACGGACGGCCGCCGGCCCCCTCCAGGTCGTCGCCACGCCCGGACACACGCCCGGGCACATCTCCTGTTACCTGCCGGACGCCGGCGTCCTGCTCGCCGCGGACGCCTCCGTCGCGGAGGACGGCGAGCTCCTCGGGCCGAACGAGCGCTTCACGCCAGATATGGAGCGCGCCCTCGACTCCCTCGATACGCTCGCGGACCTCGCGTTCACGGACGTCCTCTGCTTCCACGGGGGGCACGCGGAGGCCGGCCCGGAGGACGTCGCGGCGCTGGCCGAGTAGGGTGGTCGTCCACGTCAACGCCGCGACGAGCGTCGACGGCAAACTCGCCTCGCGGCGACGCGAGCAACTGGCGATCAGCGGCCCCGCGGACTTCGCGCGCGTCGAGCGCGTTCGAGCCGCGAACGACGCCGTGATGGTCGGCGTCGGCACCGTGCTCGCCGACGACCCCTCGCTCACGGTCGACGACGCGGAGCTCGTCGCGGAGCGCGAGGAGCGCGGCGCGCCCCCGCAGCCGACCCGGGTCGTCGCGGACTCGACCGCCCGGACGCCCCCGGACGCCCGCGTCCTCGACGGGTCGGCCCCGACGGTCGTGCTCGTCGCGTCGAGCGCCCCCGCGGAGCGCGTCGCCGCCATCGAGGACGCGGGTGCGACGGTCGTGAGCGCGGGCGCGGAGCGCGTCGACCTCCCCGCGGCCGTCGACGAGCTGGCGGCGCGCGGCCTCGTCGACGTGATGGTCGAGGGCGGCGGCGAGCTCATCTTCTCGCTGTTCGAGGCGAGCCTCGTCGACGAGCTCAGCGTCTACGTCGGGAGCACACTCATCGGCGGCCGGGACGCGCCGACGCTCGCCGACGGCGAGGGGTTCGTCGCGGACTACCCGGACCTCGACCTCGTCGGCGTCGAGCGGATCGACGACGGCGTGCTGTTGCGCTACGACTGCTGAGCCGCGGTGGGAGAAGGGGAGTTCGCGTTAGTGCGAGTGGCCGGTCGCCTCGCCGTACGTGACGCCGAAGCGCTCCTCGAAGGCGTCGAGCGTCGCGCCCTCGATAGCTTCGAGTTCGTCGCTGGCGTCGCCCTCGCCGTGGTGGGCGAGCGTGTGCGCGCGGTTGGCGAAGCCCATCAGGGCGATGTCGGCGACGACCTGCGCCATCGACTCGTCGTCCTCCTCGCTGAGTAGATCGACGAGTCCCGCGGGAATCTCGACCTCGTCGCTACCGTCCGGACCGTCGACGCTGAACGTCACGTTCTCGACTGCATCGGTCATGGGTTCGCGCTTCGCGGGTGTGACGCAAAAGCCTGCCGAAGCCCCGGACGCGCCGACGGAGCGAGAAGGAAGAGTTAAAACCGCTCGCGCGGCTACCCTGTTCGTATGAGCGAAGCACGACAGGCGCGCAAGTGCGTCTCCTGTGGGATCAACATCTCCGGCACGAACGCCGCGTCGTTCAAGTGCCCGGACTGCGGCCAGCAGATATACCGCTGCGCGAAGTGCCGCAAGCAGAGCAACCTCTACGAGTGTCCCGACTGCGGGTTCCGGGGGCCGTAACGATGGGGAAGGTCGCCGCCGTCCTCAAGGTCATGCCGCAGAGCCCCGACATCGACCTCGACGAGCTGAAGGAGGACCTCGAAGACTCGCTCCCCGAGGGCGCGAAGCTCCGCGGGTTCGAGCAGGAGGAGGTCGCCTTCGGTCTCGTCGCGCTCCTCTCCACGGTCGTCGTCCCCGACGACGCCGGCGGCACCGAGGCCGTCGAGGACGCCTTCACGAACGTCGAGGGCGTCGAGTCCGTCCAGGTCCAGGAAACCGGCCGCCTGTAAGACGCGCTTCGCTTTCTCGGACGGCGCAGCCGTCCCTTCGTTTTCACCCCCGTGGAGCGACGCGGCCGTCCCGCGTCGTCCGCACCGCGATTCGGTCACTCCCGGAGCCACGCGCGCTCCGTGTGGCGGTAGATGCCGTCGACGTGACCGGGTTCGGCGATCGGGTAGTCGCCGTTCAGCCGCTCGGGCGTCTCCGGCGCGGCCGGGAGCCCGCCCGGCGGCGCGAACTCGCCGAACGGGCGCTCGGGCGTGCAGCCGTGGCGCTCGAAGAAGTCGCGGTACTTCTCGTAGTAGGCCTCTCGTTCCTCCGGCGGGAACTCCAGCAGTTCGCCCCAGCCGTGCGCGTAGAAGTCGAGTGCGCCCTGGATGTGCGTGATTTCGCGGGCGTGACTCTCCGGGTAGCCCTCGGCGAGCGCGCACTCGTAGACGTCGACGGAGGCGTCGAAGAGCGCCCGAAAGTGCGCCTCGCGGGCGTCGGCGTCACGCTCGCTCGCGTCGGTGAAGAAGTCCGTGTGGAGGTCGACGAGCCAGTCGCGGACGAACCCCCGGACGACGGGGACGTCGAGGGCGAGCTGCGCGACGTAGTTGCGCCACGTCTGGTAGAGTCGCATATCGGTGCCTGCGGCGGCGCTCACAAGGGCGTTCGGGCCGCGGCGTCGGCGGGCGACCGGGTCCCGTTCACGTCCGAGCGGCGTCGGTCCCGCCTTCAGCGTCCGACCTCGTCGCGGACGACGTAGTAGAGGACCCAGACGACGAGGTTTCCGAAGAACGCGCCGAGCGCCCACGCGAGGGCGTGACGGCTGTGCCGGCGCTTCGCGTCCCGGTAGACGAGGTACGCGATTGCGAGCTGGACGACCAGAAGGAGAAGCGGGAGGAGCGAGCCCGCGCCGACGGCGGCGAGCGGGAGGGCAATGAGCGTCACGCCGGCACCGAGGGTGGACGCCCCCTTGAACGTTCGCTTCCCGCTACACGCGCGCCCGCGCGAGGAACGCTTTTACGGCGGCCGGTCCAACGGACACGTGATGGAAATCGACCGACACGCCGAGGAGCTCGCCTCCGACCTCGGTGTCGACAAAGAGGAGGTCGCAGAGGGACTCCGCAATCTCGTGGAGTACAGCGTACCGATGGAGGAGGCCAAGCAGAGCCTCCGCCGGAAGTACGGCGGCGACACCGGGTCCTCGTCCGCGCCGACGTCCGCGGACCTCGCGGACGTGACGCCCGACTCGGGCAACGTCACCGTGACCGCGGTGGTCCTGACCGTCGGCAAGCGCTCGATCCGGTACAACGGCGACGACCACGTCATCTTCGAGGGCGAACTCGCCGACGAGAGCGGGAAGCTCTCCTACACCGCGTGGGAGGACTTCGGCCTCGAGGCCGGCGACGTCGTCCGCATCGGGAACGCGAGCGTCCGGGAGTACGAGGGGCACCCCGAGGTGAACTTCGGGGAGTCCGCGACGGTGAGCGTCGTCGACGAACCGCTCGACGTCCCCTACGAGGTCGGCGGCGAGGCCGACCTCACAGACCTCGAAGCCGGCGACCGCGGCGTGACGCTGGACGTCCGCGTCGTCGAAGTCGAGCGCAAGACCATCGACGGGCGCGACGGCGAGACGGAAATCCTCTCCGGCGTCCTCGGTGACGAGACGGCGCGCCTCCCCTTCACGGCGTGGGAGGTCGTCCCCGCCCTCACCGAGGAGGGCGCGAGCGTGCACGTCGAGAACGCGTACGTCCGGGAGTTCCGCGGCGTCCCCTCGGTGAACGTCTCCGAGTTCTCCGTCGTGACGGAGCGCGAACCCGTCGAGGTCGGCGGGCCAACGCGACTGTCGATACGCGAGGCCGTCTCCGGCGGCGGCGCGTACGACGTCGAACTCGTCGGGAACGTCATCGAGGTCCGGGACGGCTCCGGGCTGATCGAGCGCTGCCCGGAGTGCGGGCGCGTCATCCAGAAGGGCCAATGTCGCACCCACGGCGAGGTCGAGGGCGAGGACGACCTGCGCGTGAAGGCGATCCTCGACGACGGGACGGGGACCGCGACCGCGATTCTCGACCGCGAGCTGACCGAGGACGTCTACGGCGGCACCCTCGAAGACGCCCTCGACGCCGCGCGGGACGCGATGGACCGCGAGGTCGTCGCGGACGACATCCGCGAGTCCGTCGTCGGGAAGGAGTACGCGGTGCGCGGACACCTCTCCGTGGACGAGTACGGCGCGAACCTCGAAACGATTCGGTTCCGCGAGAGCGCGGACGAGCCGGCCGAGCGGGCGCACGAGCTGCTCGCGGAGGTGGGCGCGTGAGTCAGTCCGACGGGGACGACGGCGAGGAGCGCCCGAGCCGCGAGGTCGCGTGGCGGCTGTTCGCCGCGGAGTTCGACGACGCGGACTACCAGTACGCGGAGAGCGACGAGGAGCGCGCCCCGAACTACGTCGTGACGCCGACGGGCGCGCGCGTCAACCGGCTGTTCGCGGTCGGCGTCCTCACCTCGGTCGAGCAGGTGAACGAGGACGTCGTGCGGGCGCGCGTCGTCGACCCGACGGGCGCGTTCGTCGTCTACGCCGGCCAGTACCAGCCGGACGCGCTCGCGTCGCTGGAGAACGCGGACGTGCCGTCGTTCGTCGCGGTGACGGGGAAGGCACGGACGTTCTCCCCGGAGGACTCCGAGCAGGTGTACACCTCGATCCGCCCGGAGAGCGTGAACGCCGTCACGCCCGAGACGCGCGACCGCTGGGTCGTCTCGACGGCCGAGCGGACGCTCGCACGAATCAGCACGTTCGCGGACGCCCTCGACATGCCGGAGCGCGGCGACGACCTGACGGACGCGCTCGTCGACCGCGGCGCGCCGTACGGCCTCGCCTCCGGGATTTCGCACGCCGTCGACCACTACGGGACGACGCCGGCGTACCTCGCGGCGGTCCGCGAGCTCGCGCTCGACGCGACGCGCGTCGTCGCGGGGGACCTGGACGAAGTCGAGGACCTCGCGCTCGCGCCGAGCGAGGGCGACGGGACGGACGTCGACCTCTCCTACGCCGACGCGGCGCTCGCGGACGTCGAGGCGAGCGCGGAGAGCGCGGCGGACGAGGCCGACGCGACGCCCGGCGAGCGCGTCGAGGCGACGCCGGAGGGCGAGACGGTCACGGACGACACCGAGCCCTCGCCGGACGACGTCGCGGTCGAGGCAGGCGCGGAGCCCGAGCCGTCGGATGAGTCGGCGGAGGCCGAGGCGACCGAGTCGGAATCCCCCGACGCGGAGCCTGTCGAAGCGACGACCGAGTCGGAACCCGTCGAAACGGGGTCGGGGGAGGCCGAGCCCACGGACGAGAGCGACGCGACGGCCGATGTCGCGGCCGCGCGCACCGAGGCGACGCCGGAAGGTGAGACGGCCACGACCGAGGCCGAGCCCTCGCCGGACGACTTCGACGGCTCGCCCGACGACGCGGAACCGGAGGCCGAGTCCGACGCGGAGGCGGGCCTCGACACCGGTATGGAGTCCGGCGACGTGTCGAGCGGGGCCGACGCCGCGGCGAGCGACGACGCGGCCGAGGGCGAGGACGAACAGTGGGAGATGGACGAGGAGACCCGCGCGGAGGTCGAAGAGGAGTTCGACGTCGGCTTCTCGACCGGCGGCGACATCCCCGAGGGCGGCGAATCCGACCTCGCGGCGGACGAGGAGCCCGCGGCCGCGACCGGGGCGGAGTCGGCGTCCGAGCCCGAACCCGAGAGCGCGGGGTCGGAGTCGGGCAGCGACGGCGACCTCGGCGACTTCGAGTCCGGCGGCGGCTTCGGCGACGAGGCCGACGAGCCGGACACGAACGCGGACGCGGATGACCTCGACGACTTCACCGAGGCCGAGTACGACGAGCCGGAGAGCGACGCCGAGGACGCCGAGTCCGCGCCGCCGGACGTCGACCTCGAGGACCTCGTGGTGGACTACATGGACGTCCTCGACGACGGCGACGGCGCGGAGCGCGACGAGCTCGTGCGCACCGTGCTGGAGGAGACGGAGGCCGACGAGGACGCCATCGCCGAGGCGATACAGTCGGCGCTGATGAGCGGGCGGTGTTACGAGTCCGGCGACGACCACCTGAAGGCCATCTAGATGGCGCGGGTCGAGCCCGTCCCGGGGCGGCCCGCGGCGGTCGCGGACTGCGGCGACGAGTCGGCACTCGTGGTCGCGGACTACCACGCGGGCATCGAGGCGTCGCTGCGCCGCGAGGGTCTCGAAGCCCCCTCGCGGGCCGACGAGCGCCGCGAGCGCGTGCTGTCGCTCGTCGTCGAGACCGGCGCGGAGCGCGTCGTCTTCCTCGGCGACCTCGGCCACCGTATCGGCGCGCCGCGGGGCGCGGAGCTGGACGAGCTCGAAACGCTCGTCGCCGAGCTCCCGGTGCCGGTCACGCTCGTCCGCGGGAACCACGACGGCGGGCTCGCCGACGTCCTCGACGTCGAGGTGACGCCCGCCGAGGGCGTCCGGCTCGGCGACGTGGGGTTCTGCCACGGCCACACGTGGCCGAGTCGGGCGGTCCTCGACGCCGGCGTGGTCTGCGTGGGCCACGAGCACCCCGCGGTGAAGCTGTCGGACGAGGTGGGCGGCGGCCGCGTCGAGCGCGTCTGGCTCCGCGGGCCGCTCGTCGCCGACCCGTTCGTCGCGCGGGAGGTCGAGACGAACGGCGACCTCTCGGGCGAGCTCGTCGTCTGCCCGGCGTTCAACGACTACAGCGGCGGGACGTGGGTGAACGTCGAGGGCCAGGGGTTCCTCGCGCCGTTCCTCCCGGAGGCGTGCCCGGACGCGCAGGCCTACTTGCTGGACGGCACGCGTCTCGGGCCGTACCGCGGCCTCTGAGTGCCGGGGACTATCCGTTCGCGGGCCGTCCCGTGCGTATGGCTCGCTCGACGCTCGGCTGGTCGCTCCTCTCGTCCGGTGTCGTCACGCTCCTGTTGCTCGTCCTGCCCGGCGATTCGCTCTGGTGGGGGCTCGCGCTCCTAATCGCGGGGGTCGTCCTCCTGTGGCGACGCGGACGCGAGCGCCGGTACTGATAGTTCTCCCGCGCGCTTCGGGCGACGCTCGCGGCCGCCGAGTGGCTTAACTCGCCCGCGGCCCTTCGTCCGGTGATGAGCGAGACCGGCGTCGTGGACGCGTTCGCCCGCCTCGGCGACGACGTGCGCGCGGCGCTCTCAGAACGCGGCTTCGACACGCCGACGGAGCCACAGCGCCGCGCGATTCCGCCGCTCGTCGCCGGCCACAACGCGCTCGTCGTCGCGCCGACGGGCACCGGGAAGACGGAGACGGCGATGCTACCCGTGCTCGACGCCATCGTCCAGCGCAAGGCCGAGGGGCACGTCCACGGTATCAGCGCGCTCTACGTCACGCCCTTGCGGGCGCTGAACCGCGACATGCGCGAGCGCCTCGACTGGTGGGGGGAGGCCCTCGATATCGAGGTGGACGTCCGACACGGCGACACCTCGGACTACCGGCGCTCGCAGCAGGCGGACGACCCGCCGGACGTGCTCGTGACGACGCCCGAGACCCTGCAGGCGATGTTGACGGGCGAGAAACTGCGGACCGCGCTGAGCGACGTCGAGCACGTCGTGATCGACGAGGTGCACGAGCTCGCGGGCGCGAAGCGCGGCGCGCAACTGACAATCGGCCTCGAACGACTGCGCGAGCTCTCGGGGGCGTTCCAGCGCGTCGGCCTGTCGGCGACGGTCGGCGACCCCGAGGAGGTCGGAAAGTTCCTCACGGGCGGGCGCGACTGCGACGTTATCGAGGTGGACGTCACCTCGCTGGTCGAGTTCGACGTCGTCGCGCCCGAAATCCGGGAGTCGGACGAGCGCCTCGGGAACGAGCTCGTGACGAGCGCGGAGATGGCGAGTCACGTGCGCGCGATACGCGAGCTCGTCGAGCGCCACGACTCGACGCTCGTCTTCGTGAACACGCGCCAGACGGCGGAAGCGCTCGGCTCGCGCTTCAAGGAGCTCGACGACGGCATCGATATCGGCGTCCACCACGGGAGCCTGGCGAAGGAGGCGCGCATCGAGGTCGAGGACGCGTTCAAGGCCGGGGAGCTGGACGCGATGCTCTGTACGTCCTCGATGGAGCTCGGCATCGACGTCGGGCACATCGACCACGTCGTCCAGTACAACAGCCCGCGGGAGGTCGCGCGCCTCCTCCAGCGCGTCGGGCGCGCCGGCCACCGCCGCGACGCGGTCTCGACGGGGACGATAGTCGCCACGCATCCCGATGAGGTCGCGGAAGCGCTCGCCATCGCGCGCCGCGCGAGCGCGGGGCACGTCGAGACCGTCGACATCCACCACGGGAGCCTCGACACGGTGGCGAACCAGATTGCGGGGATAGCCATGGGCTTCGGCGACGTCGCCGCGCGCCGCGCGTATCGGGTCGTCACGCGCGCCTACCCCTTTTGCGACCTCGACGAGGCGACGTTCCGCGAGGTGGTGCGCGAACTCCACACGAACCGGGTGCTCTACTTGAACGAAGAGGCGGACGAACTCTCCTCCTCGGGGACGTGGCAGTACGTCTACGCGAACCTCTCGATGATCCCCGACGAGGAGACCTACGAGGTGTACGACATGGCGGCGGGCCGGCAGGTCGGGACGCTCGACGAGCGCTTCGTCGTGAACTTCGCGGAGCCCGGCGAGACGTTCGTCCAGCGCGGCGAGATGTGGCGCATCGCGGAGATCGACGAGGAGGAGTCGCGGGTGAACGTCTCCCCCATCGCCGACCCGAGCGGCGAGGTGCCGTCGTGGACTGGCTCGGAGATTCCGGTGCCGTCCGGCGTCGCCCAGGAGGTCGGCGAACTCCGCGCGGCCGCGGGCGCGCAGTTCGAGCGCGGCGCCGACACCGAGAGCGTCGCGCGCGACGTCGCCGGGCGCTACCCCGCGGACGCCGACACCGTCGCCGCGGCGCTCGACCCCCTCGCGCGACAGGTCGAGGCCGAGGCCCCGCTCCCGACCGACGACCGAATCCTCATCGAGGCGCAGGGCCGCGCCATCACGCTGAACGCCGCGTTCGGCCACGAGATAAACGAGACGCTCGGCCGACTGCTCTCCGCGCTCGTCGGTCAGCGCACCGGCTCGTCGGTCGGCCTCGACGCCGGCCCGTACCGGATCGAGCTCGAAGTCCCGCAGGGCGTCCGCGCGAGCGAGGTCGAGGCCGTGCTCCGCGAGACCGACCCCGCGCACGTCGCCGCGCTCCTCGAGCTCTCCCTGAAGGGCTCGGACACGCTGAAGTTCACGCTCGCGCAGGTCGCCGCGAAGTTCGGCGCGCTCGACCGCTCGAAGGGCCGCGGCGTCGGCTTCTCGCGCATCCTGAGCGCCCTGGAGGACACCCCGGTCTACGACGAGGCGCTCCGCGAGGTGTTCCACACCGACCTCGACGTCGAGGGCGCGAGCGACGTCCTCGAACGCATCCAGTCCGACGACCTCGCCGTCGTCCGCCACGGCGAACGCACCCCCATCGGCGTCGGCGGGCGCTCCTCCGGACAGGAGCTCCTCACGCCCGAGAACGCCGACGCGAGCGTCGTGAAGGCCGTAAAGGAGCGGCTCATGGACGACCGCGTGAACCTCGTCTGTCTCCACTGCGACGACTGGGAGCAGGAGACGAAGGTCCGACGCGTCCGCGAGCAACCTGAGTGTCCGCGCTGTGGCTCCACGCGAGTCGCCGCGCTCTCCCCGTGGGCGGACGACGTCGTCGCGGCCCTGAACGCCGCCCCCGACGACCGCGACGACGAGCAGGAGAAGATGGTCCGGCGCGCCTACCGGAACGCGAGCATCGTCCAGAGCCACGGGAAGAAGGCCGTCGTCGCGCTCGCCGCCCGCGGCGTCGGCCCCCAGAACGCCGCCCGCGTCATCAACAACCACCGCGAGGACGACGCCGACTTCTACCGCGACATCCTCGAACGCGAACGCGAGTACGCCCGGACCAAGGCCTTCTGGTGAACTTTTTTGCCGCTCGGGTCGCGCAGAACGCGACCCCTCGCGGCAAAAACCTTCACTAAAAACTCCCGCGAGCGCCGCCGGCGCTCGCGGTGCGGCCCGCGGGGTCGGTCCGCACCCTACACCCGCCACCGCGACGCACCCACCGACACGCGCCACACCTCCGCGACGCACCCGCCACCGCGGCGCTCCCCCACACCCCACTCCGCACCCTACACCCCGCACCGCGCCGCCACGCACCGCGTCCGTTCGTCGCGCGCGACGCCCCGCCGCGTCCGGGTCCCCGAGCCGAGCGACGCCACACCCCGGTGATACCGGGCGTAGATGAGCAATTCTTTATCAGCCAGCGCGCCGATGGGCCGACGAACACCATGAAACCCCTCCGGTTCGCGGCGACGGCGTCGCTCTCCCTCACGGGCGTCGTCCTCCTCGTCCCGATCCTCGACCACCTGCTCACCGGGCCGCCGGCGCTCGGCATCGTCCTCGGCGTCGCGGGTGTGCTCGTCTCGCTCGGCCTCGTGGCCGTGGGCGCGGTCGTCTACCGTCTGGACGTCTCGCAGACGAACGCCGTCCGGATCGCGGGCTGGAACTTCCTCGGTATCGTCGTCCTCGGCGCCGTCTTCACCCTGTTGTTTACCTACCGGCCGGTCGAGGACGCCGGCTTCCTCTTCGCGGTCGCGCTCTCCGCTGGCGCCGTCGCGCACGTCATCATCGGCGTCTACGACGTCCGACGCATCCGCGCGGAGGAACTCGCCACCGAACGCGAGCGCCTCGCCGTCCTCAACACGCTCGTCCGGCACAACCTCCGCCACGAGGCCCAGCGCCTCCTCTTCGCGGTCGAGCGGGTCCGTGAGACCGACCCGGAGACCGCGGCGGCGGTCGAGGCCGTCGCGGACGACCTCTCCGAGATGAACGAGAACGTCCACGCGGTCGAGGAGGCCTTCGACACGGAACCGACGGAGGTCGACGTCGCCGAGACCTGTCGCGGGGTCGTCGCGGACGCCCGCGAGGAGTACGGCGTCGAGGTATCGCTCGACGCGCCCGAATCGGCGAGCGTCCGCGCGAGCGAGTACCTGCGCAACGCCGTCGGCGAACTCGTCGAGAACGCCGCGGAGCACGCCGGGGACGACCCGGCGGTCGAAATCGACGTGACGCGCGAGGGCCGGACGGTCGAACTCACCGTCGCGGACGACGGGCCGGGTATCCCCGAGTCCGAGCGCGAACTCGTCGCGGGCGACCGGGAGATAACGCAACTCGAACACGGGAGCGGCCTCGGCCTCTGGCTCGTCCGCTGGATCATCGAGGAGTACGGCGGGGAGGTCGAGTTCGGCGAGTCCGACCTCGGCGGCGCGGCCGTCACGCTCTCGCTCCCGCGAGCGTAGTCCCGAACCGGGCTCTCGGTTCGTCGCAGGTCGTACGGCCAGCTCCGTCGTTCTCGTCGCTCTCGTCGTTCTCGTTGCTCTCGTTGTTCTCGTCGTTCTCGCCGTTCACAGCGCGTCGAGGATACGCGCGCGAAACGCCCCCGGGTCGGTGGCGACGACGTCCGCCCCGTCGTGCGCCATGCCCGCGCTCGCGCCGTGCTGGTAGCCGACGACGTACGCGCCGGCGGCGTCCGCGGCGGCGACGCCGTGTTCGGAGTCCTCGACGACGAGCAGGTCGCCCGGGGCGACGCCGAGGCGCGCCGCGGCGAGCTCGTAGAGGTCGGGTTCGGGTTTTCCGGGGACGTCCTCCTCGGCGGCGGTGACGACGACGTCGAAGGCGTCGCGGAGGTCGAAGCGCTCGAAGACCATGTCGACCCAGTTCGGGAAGGAGGAGGTGACGAGCGCGACCGGGAGGTCGCGGGCGCGGAGCTCCGCGAGGAGGTCGTGGAAGCCGTCCGTGAGCGCCGCGCGCTCCGTGTAGACGGTCGCGGCGTGCTGGTCGAAGAGGTCGAAGTACTCCTCGCGCGTCACGGCGACGTCGTGTTCGTCGGCGAGCAGGTCGTACTGGTCGTAGACGTTGATGCCAACGACGGATTCGGGTTCGACGTCGGCGTCCGGGACGGCGGTGGCGAGGATGTCGGAGAGCTCCTCGACCCAGTAGCGCTCGGAGTCGACGACGACGCCGTCCATGTCGAAGACGACGGCTTCGATTGCCATGGGCGGGCTTCGACGTCGGGACGTGTGTAGCTGTCGGGACGGCGTCGGATGGGGACTCGCAGCCCGTGGGCCGGCGACGCGCGGGGGCCGGCGTCAGCGCGAGGCGTCGTAGCGTTCGCGCGCGGCGGTGAAGTGCGCGCGGCGCAGGCGCACGTCGTCGGGGTGCGAGGCGGCGTCGTCGGGGTGGGCGTCGACGGTGTCGCGGATGGCGTCGAGGGCGGCCGCGCGGACGAGCGCGGCGAGGTCCGCGCCCGTGTACCCCTCGGTGCGTTCGGCGACGGCGTCGAGGTCGACGTCGTCGGCGAGGGGTTTCTCGGCCGTGTGGACGGCGAGGATGGCGCGGCGCGCGGCCGCGTCGGGCCGGGGGACGTGGACGTGCGTCTCGAAGCGCCCCGGACGCAGCAGGGCGGGGTCGAGGGCGTCGCGGCGGTTCGTCGCGCCGACGACGACGAGGTTCGGGTTCTCCGCGGCGGCGTCGAGTTCGGTGAGGAGTTGGCTGACGACGCGCTCCGTCGCCTCGCTCGTCTCGGGGCCGCGCGCGCTCCCGACGGCGTCGATCTCGTCGAAGAAGACGACGCAGGGCGCGGTGCGGCGCGCGCGCTCGAAGACCTCCCGGACCGCCTTCTCGGACTCCCCGACGTACTTATCGACGAGCTCGGGGCCGGCGACGCGGACGACGTTCACGCCCGCCTCGTGGCCGGCGGCGCGCGCGAGCATCGTCTTCCCGGTGCCGGGCGGGCCGTGGAGGAGGATGCCGGTCGGCGGGTCGGTGTTCGCGGCCTCGAAGAGCGGGCCGTACCGGAGCGGCCACTCGACGGCCTCGCGGAGGGTGGCCTTCGCCTCGTCGAGACCGCCGACGTCGGCGAAGGAGACGTCGGGTGATTCGGCGACGACCTCGCGCATCGCGGAGGGGTCGGTGGCGGCGAACGCCGTCTCGAGGTCCGCGCGCGTCACGGTGTCGCGGTCGTCGCGTATCGCCGCCATCGCGGCCTCGGTGACGAGCGCGCGGAGGTCCGCGCCGACGTATCCATGCGTTCGGTCCGCGAACGTCCCGAGGTCGACGTCGTCGGCCAGCGGCATCCCGCGCGTGAGGACGTCGAGTATCTCCGCGCGCCCGCCACGGGAGGGGACGCCGATCTCGATTTCGCGGTCGAAGCGCCCCGGCCGCCGCAGCGCGGGGTCGATGGCGTTCACGCGGTTCGTCGCGCCGATGACGACGACCTCCCCCCTGCCCTCGAGGCCGTCCATGAGGCTCAACAGCTGACCGACGATTCGGTTCTCCATGTCGCCGGCGTCCTCGCGCTCGCCGGCGATGGCGTCGAACTCGTCGAAGAAGACGACGCTCGGGGCGTGCTCGCGCGCTTCGGCGAACACCTCGCGGAGCTGTTCTTCAGATTCGCCCTTGTACTTCGAGGTGATTTCGGGCCCGGAGACGCTGACGAAGTGCGCGTCCACCTCGTTCGCGACGGCGCGCGCGATGAGGGTCTTGCCGGTGCCGGGCGGGCCGTAGAGGAGGACGCCCTTCGGGGGGTCGACGCCGAAGCGCCGGAAGCGCCCGGGGTCGGTGAGGGGGAGTTCGACGAGTTCTCGGACGGCCGCGAGCTCCTCGCCGAGGCCGCCGACGTCCTCGTAGGTGACGCCGACGCGCTCGTCGCTCGCCGACTCGCGTCCCTCCTCGCCGGGTGCGGGGTCGCGCACGTCGATGGTCGTCGCGTCGGTCACGACGACGTCGCCGTCGGGCGTCGTGTCGCCCACCTCGAACTCGCCGAGGTCGCCGAGGGCCTCGACGCGGACGGTCTCGCCGGCACGCACGGGCCGGTCGAAGAGCGCGGTGCGGACGGCGTCGACGACCGCGTCGCGCTCGCGCTCGGGGGGGACGCTCGGGGTGACGACGACGCGCTCGGCGTCGCTGACGGACGCGCGCTCGACGCGGACGGTGTCGCCGACGCGGACGCCGGCGTTCGAGCGCGTCGCGCCGTCGATCCGGAGTTCGTCGGGGGCGAGCGCGGCGTCCGGCCACACCTTGGCGACGGTCGCGCGCTCGCCGACGAGACGGACGGTGTCGCCGCTGAGGACGCCGAGCTCGCGGCGGGCGGCGTCGGGGAGGCGGACGATTCCGCGGCCGGCGTCGCGCGCGGCGGCCTCGCGGACGACGAGTCGGGGGGCGCTGTCCTCGCTCATGTCCCCGTGTTGGCGAGCGGGGGATAAATGGCTACGGTGGGGAAAACGCCTAACAGGGCGGGCGTCGAGAGTGCGTGTATGGTCGAGGAAACCCAGCGGGACGACATGACGTGGTACCGCTGTGAGAAGTGCGGACTGATGTTCGACTCGAAGGACGACGCGACCCAACACGAGGAGACCTGCGACGCAGAAGACCCCTCCTACTTGCAGTAACCGCGCTCACTCGGCGGCGTCGCCACCGTCGCCATCGTCGTCGCCGGCGAACAGCTCGAAACTGTACTCCCTGGTCTCGTCCTCCTCGAAGACGAAGACGCGACCGCGCGCGACCTCGGGGTCGGCGGTGACCTCCGCGGCGTAGCCGTCCATCTCGACGGTGACGCCCGGGAATATCTCCGCCGTCTCGCCGGGATCGAGCATGACGCGCCCGACGCCGGTCGTCTCCAGCACCTCGTCGTGCGTGTCCCGGTCGTTCACGTAGCACATCACGCCCTCCGTCTCCGTCGGCGCGAGGACGAGCACCTGCACGTGCATCCCGGGGTTCGTCCGCAGCGTCCCCTCGTGGCGCTCCGGGACGCCGTTGTAGAACGTCTCGCGGCCGTCAGCGTACGTGAGCACGACGCCGTCCGACGTGAGTTCGACGGGGAGGGTTTCCGGGGCGACGTCGTTCCGGTAGCTCATGTCCCACCCTACGTCTCCGCGCGCAAAAGCGCCGCGTTCGACGCGCTCGGGCTCGCCCGCGCTCGCGCTCGTCCGCTCGCGCGGACCGCCACCGCTAAGTGGTGCGTCGGCAACCCTCAGGCATGGACGGCAGCGCCGAGGCCCCCGCGGCCGGCACCGTGTTGAACGCGCTCGCGACCGGCCACGGCGCGGCCTTCGCCATCGACCGCTACACCCGCGCCGACGTCGAAGTCGGCGGCGGCGGGCCGGTCACGGGTGCCGTCGCCGGCGAGCCGGACGCGGACACCCGCCTCGTCGAGCGCTGCGTCGAACTCGCCTGCGAGGCCTACGGCGACGGCGTGACGGGCGGGCACGTCGAGACCGACTCGGAGGTGTCGATGGCCGCGGGCCTCAAGTCGTCGAGCGCGGCCGCGAACGCGACCGTGCTCGCCACGCTCGACGCGCTCGGCGTCGCGGACGACGTCCCGCGCGAGGACGCGGCGCTCCTCGGGGTGCGCGCGGCCCGCGACGTCGGCGTCACCGTCACCGGCGCGTACGACGACGCGAGCGCGAGCATGCTCGGCGGCCTCACCGTCACGGACAACGACCGCGACGTCCTGCTCGCCCGGGACGACCCGGACTGGGACGTCCTCGTCTGGACGCCCGACGAGAAGGCGTTCAGCGCGGACGCGGACGCAGAGCGCTGCGCGCGGATCGCGCCGCTCGCGGAGCACGTCGAAGAACTGACGTTCGCGGGGCGCTACGGCCTCGCGATGACCATCAACGGCTTCGCGTTCTGCGGGGCGCTCGACTTTCCGATCACCCCGCTCGTCGAGGCCATGCCCGCCGTCGACGGCGTCTCGCTCTCCGGGACCGGCCCGAGCTACGTCGCCGTCGGCGAGGCGGACAATCTGGAGGATTTACAGGACACATGGGAGACGAAACCGGGAACGACGTTCCGCACGACGACGCAGCACGACGGCGCACGGACGAGATGAGCCTCGACGAGCTCCGCGCGGAGATCGAAGGGATCGACCGCGACATCGTGGAGCTCATCGCGCGACGCACCTACGTCGCGGACGCCGTCGCCGACGTCAAAGCACAGCAGGGCCTCTCGACCACCGACGAGGCCCAGGAGGAGGCCGTGATGAAGCGCGCCGGCGCGAACGCCGAGGCCTTCGACCTCGACTCGAACCTCGTCAAGGCCGTCTTCCGGCTCCTCATCGAGTTGAACAAGATTCAACAGCGCACCGAGCGCGAGGAGAACTGACGCCTCGCCGTCGGTCGTTCGGCCGGTTCGAGCGGGCGGGCGACGTCGACGTCTGCGTCGGCATCGTCGTCAGCGTCGTCGTCAGCGTCGTGTCCGACCACGGAACGACGCGGTGCTCGTGGTCGAGCGACGGGGGTCACCGAGCGCGTCAGTTCACGGCCTTCGACAGCTCGGCCCCGGCTTTGAACTTCACCGACGCCGAGGCGGCCCCGGCGTTCACCAGGTGGAGCACCGGCGCGTCCACCGCCAGATGCAGGACGGAGAACCCACTCCCGCTATCGCCACCGTCGGCCGACCGCCTGCCCGGTTTCTTCCGGACGAGGACGTCGTTCCCCGCTTTCGACAGCACGCCGCGCGCCACCAGTGTCTCGGCATCCCCGACGTCGAGCCGCGCGCCCCGGCCGGCACGCCCGCCGGAGAGCGACCGTGCCACCCCGTCACCGAGTCCATCGCCGTCCGCATTCACGTCTAAATCGTCGAGACCGACGCCGACCACGCGCGACGCCCCCGCCATCGACAGCACCGTAACCGAATCCCCGTAGAGCGCGGCGTCGTCGATCACCCACCCGCCCGTGTAGATGAGCTGGCCGTCGCTCTCACAGCGCTGGACGTACAGCAGCGCCGGGAACGGACGTGGACACGCGGGCGGCTGGACCAGCACCTGATAGACCGACACGCCGGTCGACGGGCTCGACCCCGTCGTCCGCGCCCACACCCCCGGGCCACACGGGTCGTCGTCGACGGTCGCACAGACCGCCTCGGAGCCGCCGTCCGTCGTCGAGGCCGAGCTCACGACCAGCACCGACCCGTCCGCCACCCGCACGACCTCCAAGCCCGTATCCGTCGCCGTCGGTCCCGTGACGTCGGCCACGAGGTGCGGCGACGTCCCGCATACCGCACCCGGGTACACGCTCGGGTCGCCATCGTCACAGTCGCCCGACGTATCGGGGTCTCCCGGGCCGCCCTCCGGCGTCCCCCACGAGTACACCCGCCCCTCGCCGTCGAGACGGCCCGTCATGTAGTCGACGAGTCGCTGGGGCGTCACCGCCTCCCGGATGCTCCCGTTCCCGCCCGGAACCGCCGCGTCGGGCAGACAGACCGCGAACCGCTCGGCGACGACCGCGTCACCGTCCAGATACGCGAGAACCGCTGCGGTGTCCTCGGTCGCGTCGTCCACCCCGTCCCCATCGGCGTCCCCGTCGGCGTCCGCATCGACCGCCCGCGTCCGCGGCCGGTTGCTCCGCGACGAGTTGTAGTCGGTCGCCGTCACCGCGGACGACGTGACCCACCCCTCCAACTCGACGGCACCGGACAGCGCCCCCGATCCAGCGGACACCGTCGGCGTCAACCGACTCACGTGCGGCCCGCCGCGAGCCATCTCGAACGGGGCGTCCGTCCCGTCGTCCCGGTTCGTGCCCGCGAACACCGCCGCGGGCGACGCGCCCGTGTTCGTCACCGACGACGCGGCGCGATTCAGACACCCCGCGAGCGACCCGACTGCGACGGCGCCGCCGAGCGCCAGGAAGCGACGGCGACTGACGGTCCCGGGTGCCACAGCGCGCGGAGTACCGGCAGGTGTTCGTACGTCCATGTTAAATACTGACGGTCGAGACGACGATAAGCATAGCCGTCCCTCGAAGGGGATTTCCCACCGGATATCGGCTCT
The DNA here is from genome assembly GCF_014647115.1 of Halarchaeum rubridurum. Lineage (GTDB taxonomy): Archaea > Halobacteriota > Halobacteria > Halobacteriales > Halobacteriaceae > Halarchaeum > Halarchaeum rubridurum. Next base: position 101,750 of record NZ_BMOO01000003.1, on the reverse strand, counting down.
CGACGGGAAAAACGGAGTCACCACGCGTCGCCCGCTCGCCGGTCCCGCCGCCTCGCCGTCGAACCGCCGTCGTTTAGGTCGCCCGCGGCGAACCGGCGGGGCGTTCGATGACGGACGCCGACTCGGGGTTTCCGGGGTCCCGCGACGACCGCACGGCGTCGCTGACCGTCCACGTCGGGGAGCCCGAAGAACTCCTCGACCGGGCGACGCGACGCGCGGGCGCGACGGACCTCGTTCTCACGCCCGAACGCCTCCACCGACGCAACCTGAAGCGCGCGCTCGCCGAGCGGTCGCGACCGCGGAGTTCGCTCCGCCTCGTCTCGCCGGGCGACGTGGCGGGCGCCGTCGCGCCGCGCGCGGCCGACCGGGGCGCGCTCGACCGCGCGGACCGCCTCCGACTCCTCGAACGGGTTCTCGACGACGAGAGCGTGGCGAGCGACCCGCTCCGGACGATCTTCGGCGGGGAGCTCGCCGCCCACGTCGAGCGGGTCGAGGCCGCGCGCGAGGAGCTGACGACCGTGGCGGGCGGGACGAGCGCGCGACGCGACGCGCTGGAGGCCGTCGCCGACGCGCTCCCGCCGACGGCGGCGCGCGAGACGCGGGCGTTGCTGGACGGACTCGACGGAATCGACGCGGCGCTCGCCGAACGGGCGAGTCGGGCCGTCTCGACGGCGGCGGCGCTGCACGCGGCGCGTGAGGCGGTCACGCGGAGCGACGGGGCGGCGTGGACGGACGCGTATTCCGGCATCGAGCGCGTCTCGCTCGCGGGCGTGAGCACGGTCGGGAGCCCGCTCCTCGACCTCCTCGGCGCCGTCGCGGCGCACACCGACACCGACGTTCGACTCTTCTTGCGCGCGGGGACGGGCCCGCGGGTCGCGGAGCGGCTCGCGTCCCGGCTCACGGCGGGGCCGGCCGTCGACGCCGCGGACGTGACCGTCGCGGAGACGACCACTGGTAGACTGGAGCCGGACGTTCCCGTCGCCGAGATCGTCGCGCCAACGCGCCGCGAGGAGGCGCGCGCGGCGATGGCGGCCGTGGACGCGCTCCTCGAACGCGGCGTCGCGCTCGCCGACGTCGCGGTCGTCGCCCGGGACGTGGACCGCTACGAGCGCGCCCTGACGCGGGCGGCGGGGGAGTACGGTCGTCACCTCTCCGTCTGGACGCAGCTCGCGGTCGGGGAGACGCGGCCGTACCGGGTGCTCGATGCGTGCGCGACGCTCCTCGCCGCCGCCGAGAACGGGGATGATGGCGAGCGCGGAACGGCTGGCGACATCGCGCCGGCGGCGCTGTTCGCGCCGTTCGACGCCGAGTGGGTGCCGCCGGACGCCGACCCGGGCGGCGTCTGGCCGCTGGACCACGGCGACGTCGCGGCGGTGCGCCGCGCGCTCGCGGACGAGGCGGGCACCGTCGAGGCGTGGCGGCGGCGACTCGACGCGTTCGAGCCGGGCGGCGACGGCGAGGCGGTGGCGCGCGCCGGCGTCAGGCGGCTGCTCGCGTGGGTCGAGACGCACGCGAGTACGCCGCGGCCCGCGGACGTCGAGGCGACGCTCCGACCGTTGCTCGACGCGCACGAGCGCGTCGTCCTCCCGGCCGTGCTCGACGCCGACGGCCCCGGTCTGGGTGCGACGTCGCGGAACGCGCGGGCGCTCTCGCGCTCGCGCAAACTGCTCGACGAGGCCCCCGCGAAGTACGGCGACTGGCGCGAGCGCGGGCACGTCGAGGCGTCGTGGGAGGCCGTGGCGGACGTCCTCGACGCGGTCGTGACGACCCGACCGGGGCGACGCGAGCACGACAACGCGGAGCGGATCGACGTCTTGGACGCGACGGACGCGTGGCTGCGCTCGATGCCGTACGTCGTCGCGGTGGGGTTCGTCGACGGCGAGTGGCCCGAGCGACCGCGGGGCGCGTTCCCGCCGGCGTTCCGCGACGCGGTCGTGGCGGGCGACGGCGGCCCCCGCGGCGGCGCGGCGCTCGGGGTTCGGGGAGCGTGGACGGAGGCCCGGGAGCGCGACCACCTCGCGGACGCCGTCGGCGCGGCGAGCGCGGGGCTCGTCTGCACGCGCTTCACGACGGACGCGGGCGGGGTCACCGCACACCGGTCGCCGTTCCTCGACGCGGTCGCGCCCGACGCGCCGACTATCGAGGGGGACGACCTCGCGGCGCTGCTCGCGGCCGACCGTCGCGTGCCGGACGCGCTCGCGGACGTGCTCGGCGGGAGTGCGGAGGGCGAGCGATGACCGCGTCAGGGGTGGACGAGGTCCCCGAGCTCCGGGGCGCACAGCGTCGCCTCCGCGACGCCTTCCTCGCGCACGACGCCGGGCTGTTCGTCCTCGACTGCAACCCCGGGGCGGGGAAGTCGACGGTCGCGGACCGGCTCGCCGCCGCGGTACTCGCCCGGGGCCGCGCGGCGGGGGAGCGCGCGCCCGAGCGCGGCCTCTGCGTCACCTCGTTCGCGCGCGACGACGCCGCGGCGGTCGGGCCCGGCGTCGCGGCCGCGCTCGACTCGCTCGCCGCGCGCGAGGACGTCGGCATCGACGCCGAGGACGCGAGCGACCTCGCCCGTCGCCTCCGGCGGAGCGACACGCTCGGCACGGTCGACAGCGTGTTGCACACGGTCTTCGCGGACGTCGCCCACGAAGTTGGGTTCGACGGCGTGCCGACGGTCGGCGACGCGACGCGGCTCGCGGCGCTCGAATCGGACTGCCTCGACGCCCTCCGCGACGACCCCGAGCACGCGGCGCGCGTCGAGCGCCTCGAGGCCGCCTATCCGGGCGGGGAGCACACCGCGGGGCTCGACGACCTCCTCCCGGCGATGCTCCGGGCCGCCCGCCAGCGCCGCCTCTCCGTCGACGCCTTCGCGGACCGCCTCCGCGACGCCGTCGACGGCGCGTATCCCGAGGGGGCGCCCGAGGACTTCGCGGACGTCCTGCGCGACGTCGAACGCTTCGTGGACCGGCGGACGGCCGACGAGACGGCGGCGGGCTTCGACGCCGACGCGCGCGCGGCGTTCGTCGCGGCGGACCGGGCGTGTCACGAGTCGTGGCGCGACGCCGTCGACGACCTTCAGACGTTCCTCGCGGCCTACGAAGAGGCGTACGACGCGCTGACGCGCGAGCGCGGGCTCCTCACGCACCTCGACGTCGCTCACTGGACTGCGGCGTACTTCGAGGCGGAGCGGTACGCGAGCGATTACCGCGCGCACGTCCGCGAGCGGTACACGGCCCGCCTCGACACGGTGATCGTGGACGAGGCGCAGGACGTCTCCGTCGTCCAGCACGACGCGCTCGCGCCGTTCGTGGATAGCGACACGCGCGTCCTGCTCGTCGGCGACCGCAAGCAGTGCATCTACACGTGGCGGAACGCCAGCCCGGAGCGCTTCGCGCGCGCCGCCGCCGACGGCGACTACTTCGGCGTCGATTGGGACGTGCACGTCCGCGAGCGTGCCGCGCGCACCTACCGCTCGCGGCCGGACGTCGCGGCGGCCGTGGACGCCGTGTTCGCCGACGCCTTCGCCGACCCCGCGCGCGCCGGCGGGGGCGCCGTCGGCGTCGACTACCCGCACCTCGTCGCGGACCGCGAGGCGACGGCCGAGCCGAGCGTCCACGTCGCCGCGCACGGCGCGAGCGCGTCCCCGGGGTCGCGCGACTGGGCGGCGAAGGAGGCGCGCGCGCTCGCCAGCTACCTGGCGGGCGCGTTCGCGGGTGGGACGTTCGACGACGAAAACGACGGCGACGACGGCGACGAGCGCCCGAGCGTGACCGTCCTCTTCCCGCGGCGGACGCGGATGGGGACGTTCGCCGAGGCGCTGACGGCGCGGGGGTTCGCGGTCGCGGACGCGAGCGAGCGACTCTTCGCCCGGCTGCTCGTTCGTCTCGCCGCGGCGGTCGCCCGGTGGCTCGTCGACCCGTCGGATACGGCGCGGACGCGCGCGCTCCTCGACGCCGACCTCGACGGCGACGGCACGACGCTCCCGACGGCGCTCCGCGACGCCGTCGCCGACGCCGACTGGTCGGTCCGCGCGGCCGCGTCAGGGGACGAATCGGGGCTCGACGACCCTCTGGAGCGCGTCCTCGACGCGCTCGCGGCGCTCGCGGGGCGGCGCGCGCGCCACGTCGGTGCACCCGTCGCCACCGTCGACGACGTGCTCGATACGCTCGACCTCGCGGCCGACCCCCTCGACCTCGCGGGGGACGACCCGTCGCGGCGCGTGGCGGCGCTCGACGCGCTCCGCGACGGCGCGGCGGAGTGGGCGGGCGAGGACGGCACCCTCGACGACCTCGCGGCCGCGCTCGGGCGCTTCCTCGCGTCCCCCGGCGGCGGCCCGGAGGTCCCCGTCCCCGATACCGAATCCCACGACGTCGTCTTCCGCACCGTCCACGGCATGAAGGGCGACGAGGCCGACGTCGTCGCGCTCGCGGACCTCGGGGCGTGGCTGGGCTTCCACGGGCCACACGGCGACGCGTTCGTCGCGCGCGGCGAGCACCTCGCGCTCGCGCCGCCGGCGGACGCGGGCGACGACGCCCCGCCGCTCGCCGGCTTCGACGCCGGCGTCTACGCGCACCCGTCGCGCGATCCCGCGGGGGACGACCCGGACGACACGCGCCGCGACGCGGGCCTGCGGTGGGCGAGCGAGCGGTGGGTCCCCGGGGAGGCCCGACTCGCCGGGCCGCCGCCGCTGGCCGCCGCCGCGGGCGCGCAGCGCGCGGAGCGCTGGCGGGTCCTCTACGTCGCCATGACGCGCGCCCGCGACCACCTCGTCGTCCCGCTCCCCGGCGACCGCGACCCCGCGCGCCGCCGACCGCGGGAGAACTGGGCGGACGCGCTCGCCGACGCGTTCGAGGTGGAGCGCGCGACGCGCGGCGGGACGCACACCGTGGCGTCGCCGCGTCCCGACGACCCGGAGCGGACGTTCGCGGTCGGCGTCAACGACGTCCCGCTCGTCGACCGCGTCCCGTCGCGGGCGCCGCCACCGACGCCGGCCGCGGCGACGCCCACCCCGCGCGCGAAGACCGGGTGGACCCCGCGGCACGTCAACGCGAGCACGCTCTACCCGCTCGTGAGCGACCCCGAGAAGCACGTGCTCGCGCACCTCCAGCGGACCGCCCTCCACACGGCGCGGGCGGCGCCGCCCGACGAACTCGGCCTCCCGTTCGACGCGCTCGGCCCGGACGCGGTCGGCACCGTTGCACACGCGGTGCTCACGCGCGCCGTCTCGCTCGGCGTCGAGACGACGGTCTTGGCGGAGTGCGCGGGCCCGCTACGCAGACGGCTCGACGAGGCGCTCGCCGGTCGCGGCGCGGGCGACGCGGAGCGCGCGGCCGTCCGGGCGTTCGTCGCCGAGCGGGTGTGTCCGCAGTTCGCGGCGAGCGAGACGTGGGCGCGCCTGCGCGAGAGCGAGTCGGTGTTCGTCGAGGAGTCGGTGGACGCGGTCGTCCGCGTCAGCGAGCGCGCGGTGGCCGTCGAGATGCAGAACGTCGCGGACGTCGTCTCGCGCGCCCCGGACGGGACGTGGCGCGTCGACGACCTGAAGGTCGCACTCGCGCCCTCTGACGGGGAGACGCGGCGGCGCTACGACCTGCAGGCGGCGACGTACGCGTGGCTGCTCGAACGACAGGTGGGGGGGTCGGTGTCGGCGACGGTGACGCGCCTCGGCGTCGACCCGACGGTGCGGCGGGCGACGCCGCCGGACGGGCCGGTCGGGTCGTGGTTCGCGTCGCTCGCGGGGCTCCTGGGGGATTAGTCGTCGGCGACGGCGACGGTCGCCTCGGGTTCCGTCTCGGCTTCGGCTTCCGTCTCGGACGCTGTCTCGCGTTCCGCCGCGTCGCCGATTGCGAAGCCGCCCTCGTAGGCGTAGGCGTCGTGGCCGCGCGTCGGGTCGACGACGGTGAGCGAGAGCCAGCCGTTCTCGCAGAGCGTGCGGACGCCCTCGTGGTCGGCGAGGACGTCACGGACGCGTTCGACGGGGGCGTGGACGACGACGGAGAGGCGCAGGGGCTGGTGGTGGGGGTCGTCGTCGGCGGCCATGAGCGACTGGAGGGGGAGGCCGGCCGCGAGGTCGCCGCCGTTGCCCTGGTAGACGCCGACGTTCCCGACGGGGTTGTGCGTGACCTTCGAGCCGCTGCCGTAGGCGGCGTTGTCGACGGTCGCGCAGTAGTACTGGGCGTTGATCCACTGGGTGACGATGACGGGACCGGCGAATATCGCGTCGAGCGCGTCGCCCTCGTCGTCGCGCTGCCAGTCGTAGGAGTGGAGGAACGCGCGCCCGTCGAGGTCGAGATCGGCGGTGAGGTCGCGCGGACCGACGACGAACGAGGCGTTGCCGGCGAGCCCCCACTCGGGGCGGGTCTCGGCCCAGTCGGCGGCGCGGCGCTCGGCGTCGCGGACGGCGTCCGCGGGGTCGGGGTCGCCGCCCATGGACTCGGCGCGTTCGGCGGCCGCGCCGGAGCGCGCGCGGTCGAGGTCCGCGCGGAGGCGCTCGACGTCGCGTTCGTGGCTCTCGGGGACGTCGCCGTCGTAGAGCGTCACCTCGTCCGTCGTCGTGTTGTGCTCGGCGGCGAGGAAGACGGTGTCGTCGGGAATCTCGTGGCCACGCTCGCGGAGCGCGTCGCGGACGGCGTCGTCGTTGCAGATCGCGGCGAGCACGCGCGCGTTCGGGCCGCCGGGGTTGCCGGCGCACGCGCCACAATCGAGGCTCGCCTCGAAGGGGTTGTTCGCCGTCTCGCTCGCGTGACCCGTGAAGACGACGAGGCGCGCGAAGTCGTCCCACCCCATCGTCTCGAAGGCCGCGCCGGCGTACGCGACGCGCTCCTCGTGGGTCATGCCGACGGGGAGGCCGTGTTCGTGCGCGCCGTCGTGTTCGACGCTCGGCGCGCAGAAGTCCGGGACGCTCGGGAAGCGCGCGTCGAAGGCGTCGGCGAGGTCGTGGACGCGCTCGGGGACGAGCGTGCGCGCGGCGAGCGCCGCGCCGTAGGCGCTCCCGGCGCTCTCGACGAAGCTGAACGCGGTCGCGGCGTTCGACTTCACGGCCTTCAGGACCTTCTCGCCCGCGTGGAGGCGGCCCGTCCAGCGGTCGTAGGCAGCGCGCTCGTCGGCGCGCTCGTCGTCCGGGCGCTCGCGGACGTGGTGTTCGGCGTCGACGATGGGCGGGCAGGCGGCCGCGCTCGCCTCGTCGTCGTAGCCCTGATAGCGCATCGGGACGCCGAAGAAGCCTGCGTAGCCGTGCGTCTCGTAGTCGCCCGTGGCTTCGAGGTGGCGGCGGAAGACCTCCGAGCGCGTGTCGATGCAGAAGACGAGCTGGGCGTCCGCGCGCCCGTCGTCGTCCGCGTCGCTCGCGTGGCGCGCCGCGCTCGCGTCCGCGACGGCGTCCACGACTTCGCCGCGGTAGGACGCCTCCCACGCGCGGAGCCACGGTTCCTCGATGGGGACGTCGGCGTCGTCGGCACCGGACGCGTCGCCCGCGGTGTCAGTCTCCTCGCCGTCCGCGTCCGCAAGCGGGTCGAGCGGTGCGTCGAAGCGCTCGACGAGGAGGAGGCGCGCGGCGAGGTAGCCGACGAGCGTGACCGGATAGGCGTCCTGCCACTCGTCGCCCCGCTCGGCGCGGTACGTGAGGAGGCCGGTCCAGCCGGGGAGGGCGTTCAGGTGCGCCTCGAAAATCGCGGTCCAGCGCTCGCGCGGGCGGTCGGCGAGGGCGTCGCGGACGGCGGCCGCGGGGTCGTCGGGCGCGTCGGCGAGCGAGGCCGCATCGGGGATCGCCGAGTCGTGGCGCGCGACGGCACGGAAGGCGTCGTAGAAGCCCGCCTCGCGGTTCGGCATCGGCCACGACGCCTCGCCCTCGTCGCAGAAGGCCGCGAGCCACGACGCGAGGACGCGATCGACGCGCGCCGTCGCGTCGTCGCGGACGGCGCGGGTATCGTCGCCGGCCTCGGCGAGCAGTTCGAGGGCCGCCTCGGGGTCGCACTCGTAGCCGTGGGCGTCAAGTTCGGCGCGGAGGCGGTCGGGGTCGACGTCGCCGCGCTCCCACGCGGCGCGGAACGTCTCGGGGTCGGGGTAGGCCCGGCCGCCCCGCAGGATGCTCGCGCGCTCGACGGCCTCGTGGAAGGGCCGGTCCTCGTAGCCCGAGAGGGGGTTCGCGGTCACGAAGGAGTGGACCGGCCAGTTCGTGCCGACCGTCTCGGCGGCGGCGGCGATGCGCTCGCGGACGTCGGAGCTGTCGTCGATGTCGGTGTCGGTGTGTGTCTCAGTACTCATCGTAGGCCTCCGTGTTCGTCAGGACGGTGCGACCGTCCGGCCGGCCGGCGGTGCGAAGCGCGACGTAGAGCCGCGTGCTGCGGCGATAGACGCCGGTCTCGATGGCGAGGTAGACGGCGGCGAACGCGGCCGCGACGGCGACGTGAACGGCGGTGAGGTCGGTGGGGGCGGCGGCGATCACCGACCCGGCCAGCAGCCCCTCGATGGCGCCGTAGACGAGCCCGTAGACGGCGATGGCGGGGAGGAAGACGAGCGCGACCGCGCCGTAGCGGACGGCGGGCGAGACGCCGGCGCGCCCGATGGCCTGCCGGGCGGCGTGGAGCGTCGTCAGCACGACGAGGCCGGCGAGGAGGAGGCCGCTGTCGGCGTGGAGGCCCTCGCCGGTGAGGACGGCGAAGAGGACGCCGCCCGCGACGGCGGTGACGCCGGTGGCGAGCGCGCCCACGGCGGTGAGCGACGGCGTCGCGCCGTGCCCCTCGCCGGGCGCCGTGCGCGAGACACCGCTGCCGTTCGAGAGGAACTCGTAGGCCTTGTAGAAGCCGTGGAGGATGAGGTGGGTGATGGCGGCGGCGAAGAAGCCGAGGCCGGCCTGCATGAGCATGAAGCTCATCTGGCCGGTCGTCGAGCAGCCGAGGCGGCCCTTGACGTCCGTCTGCACGGTGCGGAGGAGTTTGCCGAGGAGCGCGCTCGCGGCACCGACGGCGACGATGAGGAGCATGAAGCCCGCCTCGGCGGTGACGACGGGGGCGAAGCGGACGAGGAGGATGCCGCCGGCGTTGACGAAGCCGGCGTGCATGAGCGCGGAGGCGGGCGTCGGCGCGGTCATCGAGGAGAGGAGCCAGCCCTGGAAGGGGACGAGGGCGGACTGGATCATCGCGGCGAGGAGCAGGCTCGCGGCGACGACGAGCCAGACGGTCGGGGAGAGGGTGTCGGCGACGGCGGCGACGCCCGCGAAGGTGGACGCGCCCGTGGTCGCCCAGAGGGTCGCGGCGGCGACGCCGACGAGCGCGCTACTGGCGAGGAAGTACTTGCGGGAGAGGGAGGCGGCGGTCTGCGCCTGGGGCCACCCCTCGGCGTAGCCGACGAGGTCGGCCATGAGGAGGCCCATGGCGAGCCACGCGAGAGTGAAGAGCGCGGTGTTCGCGGCGGCGACGAGCGCCAGCACGACGAGCGTGAAGGCGAAGATGCGCACGAAGAACGCGGTGATGCGCTCGCTGCCGGCCATGTAGCGCCGCGAGTAGCTGTGCACGATGCCGCTGAAGAACGTGACGGCGACCCACATGACGGCGCTCAGGCCGTCGAACGCGACGACACCGGGGACGCCCCACGTCGCGCCGGTGAACGCGTGCGCGCCGAGGAGACCGACGCTCGCGGCCCACAGCGTCCAGACGAGTCGGGTGAGCCACACGGGAGCGCGGGGCGTTTCCGACGTCGCGTCGGGGAGTGCGCCGACCGTCCGGGTGGGGTGTGTGTCCGACATCGTGTGCGTATCGTGACGCGGGGGAACGTCCCCGGTCACACCTACCCCACAGTACGAACAGATTGGGCAATAAAACCTTCGTCTGTTCCCAGATTGTTCGATAGACTGTGTTATTGTTCGTGAACGACTCGTCGGTCACTCCTCCTCGAAGCGACCAAACGGCGTCGTGACGTGGCTCTTGACGAGTACCTCGTCGGAGACGGTGATGCCCATGTCGAGGAGTTCCTCCGCGACGGGCGTGATGTCGCTGTCCGAGCGCCCGACGGCGGTCACGAGCAGGTTCTCCTCGCCCGTGATGAGCTCCTGGACGGAGACGACGCCGTCGAGGGCCAACACGTCGGGGATGAGGTCGCCGCGCTCGTGGATGGACGCCGTACAGAAGAGGAGCATCCGTATCGGGTAGCCCGAACGCTCGTAGTCCACCTCGGCGCTGTACCCCTTGACGACGCCCGCCTCCTCCAAGCGCCGGATGCGCTTTCTGACCGTGCTCCCCGACGTCCCGGTTCGTTCGGCGATGTCGCTCGACGAGAGGTTCCGCGCGTCCTCCTGGAGCGCGTACAGAATCTCCCGGTCGACCGCGTCGACGTCTTCGGCAGGCATACCGGGTCGTTACCCCGACACGGGGAAAGGGACTTCGCCTCCGCGGACCCCACGCTCGCGCGTCAGCGCACCCACCGACGACGCACGACCGGCGACGACGCACGACCGGCGACGACCGACGACGCACGCCCCGCGACGGCCGGCGGTCCGTACCCGAGTTATCTGAACTCGCATTCAGACCGCAACCCCTATCTGCAGCGTCGTGCAGATAGCTGGTGATGGCAGAGTCAGCGACACGACTGGAGCGACTCCTCGCGGACGAGCTCGGCGACTGCTGCGACGCCGACGTGACGGCGCGACGGGCCGAACTCGACGCGCTCGCGGACGAGGCGTTCGCGGACGACGACACCCGCGCGCCGTTCGCCGTCCTCGGGAACGAGACGCGGTATCGGCTCGCCCGCGCGCTCGCCGTCGACGGGACCGAGCGCTGCGTCTGCGAGCTCGAAGCCCTCGTCGACGTCAGCGAGAGCGCCGTCAGCCACGCGCTCGCCGACCTCGTCGACGCCGGCCTCGTCGACCGACGCAAGGACGGCAACTGGCGCTACTACGAGAGCACCGCGCTCGCGAACGGGCTGTTCGCCGCCGCGGAAAGCGAGGACGAGACGGGGGCCGCCGAGTGAGCGACTCCCTCGGCGTCCTCGACCGCTACCTCACCGTCTGGATCGGCCTCGCCATGCTCTGTGGCGTCGCGCTCGGACGCTTCGCGCCCGGCGTCGTCGACGTCCTGAACGCCGTCACGTGGCACGGCACTAGCCTCCCCATCGCCGTCGGGCTCTTCGTGATGATCTTCCCCATCATGGCCGAGATAGAGTACGACCGCATCCCGCGCGTCACCCGCACCAATCGAGCCGAGATCGGTCTCACGCTCGCGTTCAACTGGCTCGTCGCGCCCGCGCTCATGTACGGCCTCGCCGTCCTCTTCCTCGGTGGATATCCCGACCTCGTCACCGGCCTCATCATCGTCGGCATCGCGCCCTGCATCGCCATGGTGCTCGTCTGGAACGAGCTCGCCGCCGGCAACCAGGAGCTATGCGCGGTCTGCGTCGGCGTCAACAGCCTGTTGCAGATCGCCCTCTTCGTCCCCTACGCGTTCTTCTTCCTCACCGTCCTCCGCGGGACCGCCGTCGACGTCTCGATGGCCCTCGTCGCGCAGATGGTCGGCGTCTTCCTCGGCCTCCCGCTCGTCCTCGGCTACCTCACCCAGCGCGTCGCCTTCCGCACCGTCGGCCGCGAGGCCTACTACGGCCGCTTCATCCCGCGCATCGGCCCGCTCGGCCTCCTCGGGTTGCTCTTCACCGTCGTCGTCATGTTCGCGCTGAAGGGCGACGTCATCGTCGCCGACCCCCTCCGTATCGTTCGCATCGCCGTCCCGCTCTTCGTCTTCTTCGTCGCGCTCTGGGTGGTCGCCTACGGCGTCAGCGCCGCGGTCGGCTTCGACTACACGGAGGGCGTCAGCCTCGCGTTCACCGCCGCCTCCAACAACTTCGAGCTCGCCATCGCCGTCGCCGTCGCCGTCTTCGGCATCGGGAGCGACGTCGCGCTCGCCACCGTCGTCGGCCCGCTCATCGAGGTCCCCGTGATGCTCGCGCTCGTCCGCGTCGCGCTCGCCACCAAGGACTCGCTGTTCGACGACGCCCCGACCGGCACCGCCTTCACGCCCACCGACGACTGACACCCATGCCCCACACAGCCACGACCGAGACCACAGGAACCACCGCACCGCACGCGACAGCCACCACGACAGCCGACACCGTGAACGGGATGATGGTCCGATGACGACCACCCTCGCCTTCGTCTGCGTGCAGAACGCGGGCCGCTCGCAGATGGCGACCACGTTCGCCGAGCGCGAGGTCGCCGCACGCGGCCTCGACGACGAGATCGAGATCGTCACGGGCGGCACCGACCCCGCCGAACACGTCCACGCGGAGGTCGTCGAGGCGATGCGCGCGGTCGACATCGACCTCACCGGGCGCGAACCGCGCGAGGTGACGTTCGAGGAGGTCCAGCGCGCCGACTACGTGGTCACGATGGGCTGTTCGGCCGACGACGTCTGCCCCGCGGGGTGGGCGGGCGAGAACCGCGATTGGGACCTCGACGACCCGGACGGCCGGGACCCCGCAGCCGTCGCCGCGATACGCGACGAGATCGAGGCGCGCGTGCGCGACGTGCTCGACGAAGTGACGGCGTAATCCGCGAAGTGGCGGCGAGCCGGTAGCTCAGTAGTCCGCGGCGAGGGTGTCGAGGACCTCGTGGTGTTCGGTCGTGTGGGGGGCGGTGAGCGGCGAGACGCTCGTCGACCCCTCGACGACGGCGCGAAGGTCGCTGTCGTCGGGTTCGCCCGCGACGATGCCCCGGTCGATTCGGTCCCACATCTCGTCGTGGAGTCGGAGGTGGTCGCCGTCGCGCTCGACGCGCATCTCGTAGCCGTGCGTCGGTCGCGTCACCGCGAGGTCGCCCGTCCCCGTCCCGGGACGGGGCGCGTTCACGTTCAGGTAGTCCGCGCGCTCGAAGACGCCCGAGTCGAGCGTGTGCGCGACGAGGTAGCGCGTGACGGCCGCGGCCTCCGCGTAGTCCGCCTTCGGCGTCTCGCCGGACTCGAAGTCCTCGCTCGTCAACGCGAGCGACACGGAGATCGCGGGGACGTCGAAGAACGCGGACTCGACGGCGGCGCTCACGGTCCCCGACCGGCCGAGGACGTACATCCCGAGGTTCCCCCCGCGGTTACAGCCGGAGACGACGAGGTCCGCGTCCGGGACGAGCGACTCCAGCGCCGCGACCACGCAGTCGGAGGGCGTCCCGCGGACCGCGTAGCCGTACTCGTGCTCGTCGACGACGACCTCACGGGAGAGCGCGCGGCCCGTCGCGCTCATGTCCACCGCGGGCGCGACCGCGGTGACGTCCCCGACGGCCGAGAGCGACTCGTAGAGCGCGGCGAGGCCGGGGCTCTCGATCCCGTCGTCGTTGGTGAGAACGATCTTCATACCGAGCGGTCGGGGAGACGTCCCTTCGATGTTGTCATTCGGACCGCATCAGGGGCCGACGCTCGACGACGCCCCGCGACCGCCCTCGAAGCGGAGCTTCGCCAGCCGGACCTCGCGGAGGCGGCGCTCGACCGTCCGCCACTCGCCGAGTTTGTCCGCGGCGTCCTCGAACTCCGCGTCCGGAACGTCGTCGAGCACGACCGCGTCCGGGGTCGCGGCGTCGAAGTGCTCGGAGAGGGCGTCGGCGCGCTCGCGGTAGGCGTCCAACCGTTCGTCGAGCGCATCTGCCGAGCCGGCGTCACGGGCGAGCTCGGTCACCCGTCGGAACTCGAAGTACGGCTCGTGTCGGGTGAAGAGCGCGGGATTGTCGGCGACCTTTTCCAGCACGCCGAGGTCGACGAGCCATTCGAGGTGCGTCCGCGCGCCCTCCTTGCCGCAGTCGGCGCGCTCCGCGACGTCACCGACTGCGGTCGGTTCGGTGAGCGTGGTGGCAACCTCGTAGACCCGCTCGCGGACGGTCCGGTTCGCCTCGACGTCCTCCCACTCGTCGGCCAAGGAGAAGTCGGTCGGAGGGGCACTCCCGTCGGTCATGCTACCCTCTCGGGCGTACACGTACATTAATCTGCGGATGGACGGATATATGTGCGCCTGGCCGGTCGCGTCAGTCGCGGAGAAACGGCCAGTCGCCGTCGCCGGGGTCGAACCCGTATTCGGATGGGTAAGTCGGTTCGTCAGGGTTCTCCCAGAGGGCGGTGTATCGTTCACGGAGTGCGTCGAAGACGACACCGACGACCGCGCTCTGGCTAGCGGGATACACGGCGGCGAGCGCCTCCCGCGACGTGTTGTTCGGGTCCGGTGGCGGGTGGAAATGATCGCGGTCGCTATGTGGGTTCTCGTGACGGTCCCACCGACACGACCACGTTTCGCCGGACCAATGTTCCACGTACACAACGTTGAACTCGCCCGCTCGTCCGAACCGAAAGTCGACCGTGACGGCCTCGACGACCGACGGGTAATGGTCGGACTCCAGACGTGCGACGACTCTGTCGGGTTTCGCCGGCGGGAACGGCCGTACGCTTCGGACCATCGACAGGCCGGCCACCCGCCGCGCGACGAGGCGCGAGAGTTCCTCGTTGACGTCGGTCCCCGGCACGTTACTCGTCCGTCACGTGGCGGATTTCGTCGACTATCGTGGCGATCTCCTCGCTCGTGCGGTCGCCGACGTCGAATTCGACCGTGATGGTCACGTCGGACGAATCTGACGAACCTCCGGGCACCTCATCTTCCGTCTCAGCCACTGTCTCCCGTTCCCCGTCAGTCGTCCCGCCGGTGGCCGCTGCCGGCGACGGGTGCTTTCGGGTGAGGGACTCCACGAAGGGCGCGTAGTCGTCTGAGAGTATGAGGCGTGTCTCGTATCCCCGCTTTCCTGTTCGGTATTCGCCGAGGCCGGCCGCCTGAGCGGTTTTTATCAGGAGGTTCACCTCTCGGTCCTTCACTTCGTCGTCGATCACGGAATCCGCGGCCTCTCGAAACGCGCTCTGCGTGACACAAGCGTCTCCCATCACTTCGGACGTCGCGTTCCCCTCGTGCGCCTGAACCAGAACCTCTCGGTACGGCCGGAACTCCTCGATAGCCTCACGGAACAGCTCTTCGACGGTCTCGTTGCCGTCGTAGGACGACTGATAGCCGAGCCCGGTCCCCCGCGTCGTGAGCCGAAACACGTCGTCCGTACCGCTATCGACCTCGCGCAAGAACCCGAGACGGCGGGCGAGCGTGAGTCCACGCCGGAGATCACGCGTCTTCCCCGAAACCTCCTCGTACACCTCGTTCCGGGTGAACTGGTCGACGCCCTTCATCGCTCGGCAGATGTCATACACTACCTCTGGGTTCGCCCGCTGTGGGAGAGCAGTATCCATAAGCGTAACACGAAACCAACCCACATAAACCCTCGCACATGACGCACCAGATAGCCTATACCTCGTCTGTAGCACCGAATCGGCCATACTTTGCATGAATATCCGGACCGCCAGTTCTGATTCGCGTTACTCATTCGCCATCTATTCCACCACATATCGATGTGAAGCCGGCCAAGCCGGATATGTGGGTCACCGAGCGGAATGATGACGCGTCGAGCGGAGAACGAGGGTCGGTCTCAGCCGAGGCGGTCGACGACGACCTCGTCGTCGACGACGAAGTTGTACGCGCCCTCGTCGTTGTTCCAGAGGCAGAGGACGGACTCGAAGGAGAGGAGGTCGCCGTAGTCGGCGCCGAGGAGGTCGCGGTTGAGCGCGCTCCGGTCGACGAGGACGGCGTAACAGTCGGTGTCCTCGCTCCCGTCGCTGATCTTGAACAGCGGGTTGCCGGCCTCGGAGAGGTCGCCGGAGAGTTTGGCGGCGACGAGGTCGACGCGGTTCGAGACGTGGCGTTCGGCCTCGCCGAGTTTCGCGTAGCGCGAGGCGGGGAGCGAGACGTCGTGTTTCCGCCGGCCGTCCGTCCGCAGGAAGGCGTAGCTGTACTGCACCGTCTCGTTCAGGAACTCCGTGGGGCGCTCGGCGGCCTCGGCGAGGCGACGCTGGAAGCCCGGGGCCGCCACGTCCGGTTTCGCGACGAACGACCAACCGCGGTCCGTCGGGCGTTCGTCGTCCCAGAGCCGAACGGTCGGCGCGTAGACGGTGACGCCGCGCGTCTCCAGTTCGCGTTCGACCTCGCGGAGGCCGATGCTCGTGTTGCGGTCCGCGGGCGCGACGAGGACGAGCGTGCCGTCGTCCGCGAGCACGTCGAGGTAGGTCTCGGCGACAGCGACGGGGTCGTCGAGTTCGCTGAGGACGCTGAAGGCCGTCACGAGGTCGAAGTCGCCGCCCTCCGCGAGAGCGGCGGTGTCGAGGGCCTCGGCGGTCTCGGGGTGGAGCGTCGCGTGGACGTTCGAGTCGGCGGCGTCGAAGAAGGCCGTGAGGAGGTCGGCGGCGGGGCTCGGCTCGACGGCGTGGTAGTCGAGGAGCGCGTCGTCGGGGAGCGCGTCCGCGAGGCCGAGGAAGGGGCCGCCGACGCCCGCGCCGAGGTCGAGGACGCGCGCGTCGCGCGGGAGGAGGCCGTCGGCGGCGAGGTCCGCGGCGACGTACCGCCCGACCGCGTAGTAGTCGGGGAGGTGGTAGACGGCGTAGCCGAGCGCGGCCGTCGCGTCGTACGTGACGTCGTTCTCGTGGTAGTAGTCGGCCTTCAGCCGGCGGATCGCCTCGCGGAGGGCGTCGCCGCTCTCGCCGCGGTGCCAGTCCGGGCCGTACGTCTCGACGAGGCGGTCCTCCAGCACGCGGGCGTGCTCGTCGGGGAACGCCGTGACGGTCTCGCGCTCGACGCGCGCCGGCCCCGGCTCTACGGGAACGAAGGTTCCGTCCTCGCGCTCGACGAGGCCGAGCGACGCCGCCTCCTCGCGGAGGGCCTGCCGGACGACCGCGGGGTGGCGCGGCGTGCTGAGATACTCACAGACCTCCTCGGGATCGATGGGGCGGACTCCCCGGAGGTACTTCGCGTTCGACCGGAGTTCGTCTCTATTTACGGACATCGTCGTAGAGGGCGTCGTACTCGTCGGGGTCGGTGTCGGCGAGGCGCGCGGCGGCCGCGGCGACGTCGTCCGCGCCGTCGAAGGTCGCCTGGATGTCGGCGTAGACGCGCGGCGTCCCGTCGAGGACGCGCTCGGCGAGCGCGGCGAGGCGCTCGTAGACCGGCGTCGTCAGCTCGTCGGGGACGTCGTCGTCCGCGTCCGACGCGGCGAGCGCGAACGCGAGTATCGCGGCGTGGGTTCGGCCCTGCACCGTCCGCATCGCGTCGTCGTGCTCCTCGGGGGCGACGTCGACGAGGTCGTTGCCCGCGGCCTCGATGTCTCGTCTGAGCGCGTCTGTCGCGGGGCCGCTCGCGGCCGTCGAGACGGCGACCGTCCCGGGCGCGGCGTCGCCGCCGAAGAGCGGGTGGAAGCTCACGCGTTCGCGCGCGGGGGCCGCGGCGGCCATCGCGTCGAGCGGCGCGCGCATCGACCCCGTGACGTCCACGACGGCCTGCTGGGCCTTCCCGGCGTGTTCGGCGATGGCCTCGCTCGCCACGCGCATCGGCACCGCGAGACAGACGACGCCGAACGACTCCGTCGTGTCGAGGGGGACGGCGCGCGCACGGGGGCCGAGCGCGTCCGCCGCGGCCTCGGCGCGCGCGGGGTCCGCGTCCGCGAACGCGACGTCGGGCGTGACGGCGGCCGCGAACCAGCGGCCCATCTCGCCCGCGCCGACGACGAGTGCGTCCATGCCGACCCGATAGCCCGCGCGCGGCCAAAAGGGGTTCGTTCCCGTCGGTCCGTCGGGAGGTTTTAAGCGTCGCGGTGACGAACCCAAAATCGAATGACCGACCGGCCGACCGTACTCGTCGTCGAAGACGACCGGGACCTCGCGGACCTCTACGCCGCGTGGCTCGACGGCGACCACGCCGTCCGCACCGCAAACTCGGCGGAGGAAGCCCTCGAGCGGTTCGACGACGAGGTCGACGTCGTGCTACTGGACCGACGACTCCCGGAGTCATCCGGTGACGACGTCCTCGCCGAACTCCGCGGTATCGGGAGCGACGTGCAAATCGCGATGGTGAGCGCCGTCGACCCCGACTTCGACATCATCGAGATGGGGTTCGACGCGTACCTCGTCAAGCCGGTCGCACGTGACGACCTCACCGACCTCGTCAGCCGACTGCTCGCCCGTCGGCTGTACACGGTCGAGGTCCGCGAGTACTTCTCGCTCGCCGCCAAGCGCGCCGCCCTCGAAGCCCAGAAGGACGCCGACCAGCTCGCCGACAACGAGGAGTACCAGCGCCTCCTCGCCGACATCGAGGCGCTTGAGGGCGAACTCGACGAGGAGCTCGGCAACCTCGACGACGAGGACGTCGCCGCCGTCTTCCGGTCGCTGCGCGAACACGGCGACGAGTGATCCGCCAACGCGCTTTTGACGGTTCGCCCGCTACCTCCCCGTAGTGTATGGACGACGGTGTCCGCGTACTCTACGTCGGTGACCACGCCGACGGGAAACGCGCACGTGCCCTCGACGCGACCGCGGCGGTAGCCGGGGTCGTCACCGCACCCGACGGTGCGTCCGTCGTCGACGCCCTCTCCGAGCACGACGTCGACTGCATCGCCTGCGAGGACGGCCTCGCCGGCATCGACGCGCTCGGCGTGCTGCGCCTCGTCCGCGACGCCGACCCCGCGATTCCCTTCGTCCTCTACGCGACCGACGGCGACGAGAAACTCGCCGCCGACGCGATTTCCGCGGGCGTCACCGACTACGTCCGCGCCGACGAGGAGGAGAGCCTCGACCGGCTCGCCGACACGCTCGTCTCCGCCGCGCGGCGCTATCAGGCAGAGCAGGACGTCGCGCTCCTGAACGACCTCGCGCGGAACGTCTACGAGCGCATCACGGACGCCTTCTTCGCGCTCGACCGGGACTGGCGCTTCACGTACATCAACCAGGAAGCCGAGAACCTCCTCGAAGTCACCGCCGAGCGAATCGTCGGCGAGAACGTCTGGGAGGTCTTCCCCGAATCCGTCGGCTCGACGTTCTACACGGAGTTCCACCGCGCCATCGCCACCCAAAACCCCGTGACCTTCGAGGAATCCTTCGGCCCGCTCGACAAACAGTTCGAGGTCCGAGCCTACCCCTCGGAGGACGGCCTCTCCATCCACTTCCGGCAGACCGTCGCGGGCGAGTCCACGCGCGGCGACCACCTGATGGAGCTCACGAGCGTCCTCTCCTACGACCTCGCCGACTCCATCGACAACGCGCGCGCCGCCCTCGACTCGGCCCAGTCCTCGAACCCGGACATCGACGACCTCGACGACGTGGAGGCCGCCCTCGACCGGATGGACGACCTCGTCAACCACTCCATCACGCTCGCCAACGAGGGGGATTACTCGACGACGAACTCCACGGGGTAATCCGTCAAATCCTCGTAGCCGTCCTCGGTGACGACCGCGATGTCCTCGATGCGGACGCCGCCGACCGCCGAATCGTAGAGCCCCGGCTCTATCGTGACGACGTGGCCCGGCTCCAGCGCCTCGTCCGCACCCTCGCTCAGCCGCGGCCCCTCGTGGACGTCGAGGCCGACGCCGTGGCCCGTCGAGTGGATGAACCCCGTCTCGGTGTCGGGGTCCGAGCGCAGCGTCGGATAGCCCGCGTCCTCGTAGACGTCGCAGACCGCCGCGTGGACGTCCGCGCCCGTCGCGCCGGGTTCGAGCGCGTCGAACGCCGCCTCGAACGCTCGTTCCGTCACGTCGTAGAACTCGCGGGCCGCCTCGGTGGGTTCGCCCTTCACGAACGTCCGGGTCATGTCCGCGTGGTACTTCGAGGCCTTCTCGCGCGGGAAGATGTCGATTACGACCGGCTCGTTCACCCGCAGCGGGCCGCGCCCGCGGTTGTGCGGTTCGGCGGCGTCCGCGCCGCAGGCGACGATGGTCTCGTCGAGGCTACAGCCGTGTCGGAGGAGCGTCACCTCGATTTCCTCCTTCACGCGCTCGGCGGTGAGCGGGTCGTCCCGGTAGAGGAGCACGCCGTCGACGACGTCCGCCTCCGCGAGGAGGTCCTCCGCGGCCGCCATCGCCGCCTCGTTGGCCTGCTGCGCGGACCGGACGTGCTCGATCTCCGTCTCGGTCTTCACCGCGCGGGCGTCGCCGACGACGTCGTCGCGGTCGGCCGTCACCGCCACGCCGCGCTCGCGGAGGTCGTCCGCGACGCCGAGCGGGAAGCGCTCGTTCGTCGCCACGTCCGTGGCACCGAACTCGTCGAGGAAGGCGGCGAGGACGCGCCGCGACGCCTCCTCGCGGCCGTGCTCGGCGACGAGCGCGTGGTAGTCGTAGTCCGCGTAGCGGCGCACAACGTCCGCGCGGGCCTCGTTCGTCGCGCGGCCGTACTCCAGGCCGGAGACGAGGAGGGCCGTCCGCTCGGGCGTGTAGAGCGTCACGAAGGGGCCGGGCGCGTCGAAGCCCGAGAGGTAGTACTGGTCGGCGAGGTCGGCGCTCGCGTGCAGGAGGTAGCCGTCGCGGCCCGCCTCGCGGAGGAACGCGTCGAGCGCGCCGTAGTCGCGTTCGTCGTCCATGCGCGTGGGTCCGCCCGCCGCGACAAAAGGGTTTGCCGTCGCTCTCCGGCGGCCCCGGAACGCTTACGGACGCCTCACGCGTCCGATTCGCGTATGCAGGTCACGGTCCCGCAGTCGCGCGTCCACGGCGACGCGCAGGTACCGCCGTCGAAGAGCTACACGCACCGCGCGATCCTCGCCGCGGGCTACGCGGACGGCGCGCTCGTCCGGCACGCGCTGAAGTCCGCCGACACCCGCGAGACGATGGGCGCGGTGGAGGCCTTCGGCGGCGACGTCGTCGAGGTGGAGGGCGTCCTCGAAATCGACGGGTTCGACGGGAACCCCGAGGCCCCGCCGGACGTCGTCGATTGCGGGAACTCGGGGACGACGATGCGCCTCGCCACCGGCGCGGCCGCGCTCGTCGACGGCGGCACCGTCCTCACCGGCGACGTGTCGCTGCGCTCGCGCCCGCAGGCGCCGCTCCTCGACGCCGTCGAACAACTCGGCGGACGGGCGCGCTCGACGCGCGGGAACGGACAGGCACCGCTCGTCGTCGAGGGCCCCATCGGGGGCGGGTCGGTGACGATTCCCGGCGACGTCTCCTCGCAGTTCATCTCCGCGCTCCTGATGGCGGGCGCGGTGACCGACGACGGGCTCGAAATCGAGCTCTCGACGGAGCTGAAGTCGGCGCCGTACGTCGACATTACGGTCGAGCTACTCGACGACTTCGGCGTCCACGCCGAGCGGACCGAGGCGGGCTACCGGGTCGACGGCGGGCAGACGTACGAGCCCACGGAGGGCGAGTACGCCGTCCCGGGCGACTTCTCCTCTTCGTCCTACCTGCTCGCGGCGGGCGCGCTCGCCGGCGACCCCGAGGTGGAGGTGCGCGGCGTCTACCCGAGCGCGCAGGGCGACAGCGCGATTCTCGGAATCCTCGAGGAGATGGGCGCGGACCTCGACTGGCACCGCGACGACGGCCGCGCGGTCGTGCGGCGCTCCGAGCTGACGGGGACGACCGTGGACGTCGGAGACACGCCCGACCTCCTGCCGACACTCGCGGTGCTCGGCGCGGCCGCCGACGGCACCACGGAGCTAGTGAACGCGGAGCACGTCCGCTACAAGGAGACGGACCGTGTGAGCGCGATGGCGGAGGAGTTGGCGAAGATGGGCGCGGAAATCGAGGAGGAGCGCGACGCCCTGATCGTCCACGGGAGCGAGAGCGAGCTCGTCGGCGCGGACGTCGAGGGGCTCGGCGACCACCGCGTCGTGATGTCGCTCGCCGTCGCGGCGCTCGTCGCGGAGGGCGAGACGACGATCACGGGCGCGGAGGACGTCGACGTCTCCTTCCCGGGGTTCTTCGACACGCTCTACGATCTCGGCGTGAGCGTCTCGCGGGAGTAGCGAGCGGCGCCGCGGGCCACGGCGCGCGGGAGTGGGGGCTGACACGCCGGCGTTCGTCTCCCGGGGGGTCGCCGGCGGGTTTCGCTCACCCACCCCGGGCGCCTCGGTTAGTGCACGACCCGGGGTGGTCGCGTCACGGGACAAGAAGCCGCGGGTCCGGGTTCGAGGCGAGCCCGGGTTCGGACCCGGTCCGCGGTCCGGGTCCGATTTTGCGCGTTGTGCAAGGCCTTTAACCACGCGCGGTCGAACCCCGTAGTAATGAACGGGAACCGTTTCGGACGGCTCTTTCAGGTGACGACGTACGGCGAGAGCCACGGGAAGGGGATGGGCGCGACGGTCTCGGGCGTCCCCGCGGGCCTCGAACTCGACGAGGAGGACATCCAGTACGAACTCGACCGGCGCAAGCCCGGCCAGTCGATGATTTCGACGTCGCGGGGCGAACCGGACGCGGTGACGATCCAGTCCGGCGTGCAGGACGGCTACACGACGGGGACGCCCATCGGGCTGACCATCGAGAACAAGGACGCGCGTTCGGGCAAGTACGAGCCGTTCATCACGGCGCCGCGCCCCTCGCACGGCGACTTCACGTACTCGGCGAAGTTCGGCACGCGCAACTGGGGCGGCGGCGGGCGCTCCTCGGCGCGCGAGACGGTGAACTGGGTCGCGGCGGGCGCGATTGCGAAGAAGGTCCTCCGCGAGAACGGCGTGCGCGTGAAGGCGCACGTGAACCAGATCGACGACATCGAGGCGGGCGAGGTGTCGTGGGAGGAGATGCTCGAGAACACCGAGGAGAACGACGTGCGGTGTGCGGACCCCGAGGCAGCGGCGGCGATGCAGGAGCGCATCGAGGAGTACCAGGAGCGCGGGGACTCCATCGGCGGCTCGATCTACTTCGAGATTCGCGGGGCACCGCGAGGACTCGGCGCGCCGCGCTTCGACAGCGTCGAGGCGCGTCTCGGGCAGGCGCTCATGTCGGTGCCGGCGACGACGGCGTTCGAGTTCGGCCTCGGACGCGAGGCGCGCGCGTACAGCGGAAGCGAGCGCAACGAGGACTGGACGTTCGACGAGAACGGCGACCCGGTCCCCGTCGGGAACGACCACGGCGGCCTCCAGGGCGGTATCACGACCGGCCAGCCGATCTACGGCGAGCTGACGCTGCACGCGCCGACGTCCATCCCCTCGGAGCAGACGACGGTGGACTGGGAGACGGGCAAGGAGAAGACCGCGCAGGTCATCGGCCGCCACGACCCCGTGCTACCGCCCCGCGGCGTCCCCGTCGTCGAGGCGATGTGTCGGCTGACGATTCTCGACTTCATGCTGCTCGGCGGTCGAATCAACCCCGACCGGATGGACGACGAGCCCGGCGAGTACGACACCGACTACCACCCCGCCAGCCCGGAGAACGACCCGGACGACGCGGAGACGCACGTCGAGTAGGTGGACACGGAGAGTCGGCACGCCTTTGCGGGGCGCGCGCCTCGGGGGCGCCATGGACGCCCACCAGGAGACGCGGTACAACCCGTTCGGGATGGACGAGGGGTGTCGCAATTGCGAGGGCCTCTGCGACGTCCGCGAGCGCGTCGTCCACGGCTACGGCGACGCGGGCGCGGACTTCGTCTTCGTCGGCGAGCGACCCAGCGCGGGCGCGGAGCGGACGGGCGTGCCGTTCACGGGCGACGCGGCCGGCGAGCGCTTCCAGGACGTGCTCGGGCAGGTCGGGCTGAACAACTCGCTCCCGTCGAGCGAGGAGCCGGAGGTCGAGAACGCCTATCTGACCTACCTGACGCGGTGTCGCCATCCGGAGCGCGAGCCGACTGACGCGGAGGTGGCGACGTGCGAACCCTTCTTGAACGCGGACCTGCGGATGATAAACCCGGAGATAATCGTGCCCGTCGGCGAGCGCGCGCTCGCGGAGATCGGCACGGAGTACACGACGACGCCGGCGGACGAACTCGACGTCGTCGAGCACCACGCGGAGCGGATTCGCGGCCGGGGCTTCGAGCTGATGCCGATGGTCCACCCGGGGGCGATGACGGACGAGCAGGCGGACGCGTTCGTGACGGCTTTCCTCGACCTCCTCGACACGGACTACCGGCAGACGAAGGGGCGGCGGGGACGGTAGGGCACGACGCTCGCTGACGGCGACGACGCGGCCGCCGACGAACGCGGGGGGTTGAAGGGCGGCGCACGCGGACGAGGGCCTATGACACTTCTCGTCGCTATGGTCGAGCCGCCCCGCGAGGGCCTCGTGCTCCCGCGGTTGGCGGACACGTCGCCGTTGACGCCCGCGGAGACCGTCGGACTCTACCGCGAGATGACGAAGGACCTCCTGCGCGCCGGGATGGAGAGCGGCGGCGACGTGCTCGTGAACTACCGGCCGGACGACCTCCTGCCGGAGCCGCACGTCCGCGAGCGCTCGAGCGAGGACGCGGTGCGCGAGCTCGTTGCCGAGGTACTCGACGACGACGAACTGGACGGGACGCGCTTCGAGGTGCAGGTGGGGTCGAACTACGAGGCGCGGGTGGGGAACACGGTGACGCACCTCCTCGAGGCGGAGGACGAGTCGTCGGTCGCGGTGGCGGAGCCGGTCGCGCCGCTGTTGGACCGGTCGGCGCTCGACGCGGCGGCGATGAAGCTCCGGCGGCGCGACGTCGTGCTCGGGCCGGCGGGTGACGGACGCGTCCACTACGCGGCGTTCGGCGACCCCATCGACTTCGCGGGCGCGTACGCCGTTCCCGAAGTGGAGACGCTGACGGCGCGGGCGCGCGACGCCGACCTCGACGTGGACTTCGTCCCGCCGTCGACGGCGGTGCGGACGGGTGCGGACCTGCGCACGCTCATCCCGCGCGTCGCGTCGCGTCGGCGCGCCGGTCGGTCGACCCCGGCGCATACGGCCGCGTTCCTCGCCGACCTCCCGGTGCACGTCACCGAGGAGGCGGGCGAGCGGACGCTCGTTCGAAAGTGAGGGGGGCGGGAAACGCTTATATCGAGTGGCGTGCTATCAGTAAACATGCGTCCGTCGGTAGAGACGAAAGACAGCGAAACGTACGAGTGCGTGCACTGTGGTGCGCGCGTCGTCGCGCCGGAGACGCGCGTCTGTGAGTCGTGTGGCGGCTCGCTCCAGAGCCTCTCGCGCTCGCGTGACCTCTAGGCGTGCCCGCGTCCGCCGGCCGGCGAATCGGCGTGACCGAAACGGTTAGGGGGGCGTCCACCACTCTGTGAGTACGCGCGTATGTCCCGAACCGTGGGTACCCGAGGGGTACCCGGAGGAACGACCCGATGGCGTTGATGATCTGTGAGGCGTGTTCGACAGCGCAGAATTTCTCCATCCTGCGCTCGGACGCGACCTGTCACGTGTGCGGCGCCGGCGAGGAGTTCCTCGCGCCGGTCTCGGAGGCCGACTCGGACGTTGGAGCCGACCGGACGGACACCGTACTGCTCGCCGACGACAACGACGAGCTCCGCGAGACGTTCCGGCTCTGGCTCGCCGCCGACCGCTGGGAGTGCTGGATGGCCGCGGACGGCGAGGAGACGCTGAACGCCCTCGGCGACGACGTCGACGTGCTCGTCCTCGACCGCCGGATGCCCGACCTCACGGGCCCGGAGGTCGTCGAGCGCCTCGGCGAGACGGACTTCGACGGCCAGGTTCTCGTCGTGAGCGCGTACGAGCAGGACACGCTCTTGAGCGAGGACGACGTCGCGGGGTACCTCACGAAGCCCATCCGCCGGCAGACGTTCGTCGAGACGCTCGAACGCGTCGTGCCGGCGGGCGAGGACACCGACGTGGACGACGGCGACGCGTAGCGCGACGCCGACCGTCGGGCGACCCGAGGCCGAAAGCCGCATACGGGACCGGTGAGTACGATACGCTGCGCGGCGAGGTGGCGGAGCGGCCTATCGCGCCGGTCTTGAAAACCGGTGGCATTCAGCCTCCTGGGTTCGAATCCCAGCCTCGCCGTTTCTGCCGAGCGAAGCGAGGCGTACGGCGTGCTGGATGCGAGCACACGAGACGAACGGAGAGAGTCTCGTCCAGTTCGAATCCCAGCCTCGCCGTTTCTGCCGAGCGAAGCGAGGCGTACGGCGTGCTGGACGCCGACACGGGAGACGAGCGTGCGAACGCGTGAGCGACGCCGGCGCGTGCGTGGAGGGTAACCGTTTTGGGTACCCCTACCGCACGTCCGTGTATGGAGGACATGTACGACGAGTCGGGCCGCGACTGGCCCCACGACCCCGACGGCGAGGAGGGGAGCGAGGGCGGGCGCAAGTACGGGATGGCCGTCCTCTCGAAGAAGGTCGACGAGGACGAGGACTTCCCGCTGCAGAAGGAGGCGTTCGTCGCGGAGTACGGCGACGACCCCGTCCGAATCAACTACCGGAAGGTCGTCTCCGTCGCGGACATCTTCGAGCACGTCGAGGCCGAGGAGTACTCCGATAAGGTCGACTTCTGGAAGCAGGTCGGTCAGGGGATGCGCGACGGCGACCTCTGGGACTACCGGCCGACGGGCGAGTGAGTAGGCGACGGCCCTAAGGTCGACGCGCCCGTCGTTGACACGATGGCGCGACGCGCACCCGACGGCGTGCGAATCGAGGCGGCGACGATGGACGACCTCGACGCCCTCGTCGACCGCTGGGTCGCGCTCGTCGCCGATCAGCGCGACTACGGCACGCACCTCCTCGCGGCCGAGAACCGAACGACCGCCCGCGACGTCCTCTCGCAGTACGTGGCGACCGACCGGGTGTTCGTCGCGCGGCCCGCCGGAACCGAGACGCCGGTCGGATTCGTCATGTTCCACCCGGAGAGCGGGCTCTACGACGAGGACGTCACGCGCGGCGTCGTCGACAACGTCTACGTCGACCCCGCGTACCGCGAGCGCGGCATCGGCAGCGCCCTCCTCGACGCGGCGGAGGACGCCCTCTCCGAGGCCGACGTCGACGTTCTCTCCATCGCCGTGATGGCCGACAACGAACGCGCCCGCGCCCTCTACGAGGAACGCGGGTATCGACCGCAGCGACACGTCTTGGAGAAGCCGCGGGAAAGCGACACGCACACAAAGGAGGGCGACGAACGCTGAGACGCGCCAAGGGAGCTTGGGCGGTTCAAGCACTCGATTTGTAATCGAGAATTCGGGGGTTCAAATCCCTCCCTTGGCTTCCGACCAAATGTTTAGAATCCAAGCCTGAAACGGCTGGATTGGACGCTTCCGCCCCAGCAGATTCTCTCGGTAAAACGGGGTGTTCGGCATGAGCGGTCTCTCCGACGCGCAGTGGGAGACCATCCTCGACGAGGCCGACCCCCAGACGTACGGCGAGGTCCTCGAGACGCTCCGCGAGCGCGACGAGTTCTTCGACGGCGACGCGCGCGATGTCCTCGACGCCGCCCTCGACGATGTCCTCGTCGAAACCGACGACTGGACCATTGGCTTCGCCGACGAGGATGACGTCGGCGAAGACGGGCCAGAGGGGGATGACGAGGTCTGTATAGCATCATCGAGTTCATCAACCGAATCGGATGCCAGGTCGTGGGCAGACGCTGATTTCGCGACCCCTGAGAGCGGACGATGGGCCACCGACCACGTCGAGCGCGGGCAGTGGATGGGCCACAAGGCCGGCGATAAACAGCCGTTCGCCCCCTGGGCTGACGCCGACGCCCCGGTCTCGTGCGACCACCACGAGGAGCCAACGACCTGCGCAGAGTGCGGGCACAGCGCCCGGTACAAGTGGGGGTACGAGGGGAACTACACGGACCACGACGAAGCCCTCCTGTGGGCCGACCGCGACCCACGCCTCGCCGGACTAGCGTTCATCCAGCGCGCCGACGACCCACTCGCCTTCGTCGACGGCGACGACGTCCGCGACCCCGAGACCGGGGGCATCCACCCCGTCTTCGAGACCTTCCTCGAACACCTCGGTGTTACGTACGGCGACATCTCGGTGAGCGGCGCCGGCGTGCACGCAGTCTACCTCGGAGCACTCCCCGAGGGCGTGAAGGAGGCCAAGTGGGAGATCGACGACGAACCGTGGGGGGCGAACGACGAGCTCCCCGCCATCGAGATCTACGACGGCAAGCACGTTTGCGTCGCCACCGGCGAACACATCCCCGGCACCCCGGAGAGCGCCACCGAGTGGGACGACGACGCACTCGAAGCGATCCTCCGGGCAAACGACCAACTCAACACGCGCGACGCGTCCGCCGACGACTACAGCGACTTCGACATTGAGGACTACGACGCCGGTGCGACATCGAGCGACGAGACGGCCAACGACGTGCGCGACATCTACGCCGCGCTCGACCGCCTCAACGCCCAAGAAGTCGCCGAGCGGACCATCGTCGATGAGTGGATCGACCCGAGCCACGCCGACTACCGTGCGTTCGTCCCCACATGGGCCAACCCAGGATACGAGGGAACTGCGAACTTTGTCACGGCTGACGTCTGGAAGGACTCGGGAACGCGCGGCGGGAAAGGCGGTCCTGCCTGCATGGCGGCGATCGACGCCGGGCTCGTTTCCGATCGTGACTGCCCGAGTCGCGTTAACGGCGGAACGTGGTGGGAAGCCGTCGACCACCTCCGCGACCTCGGATTCCCCATCCCCGAATACCAGCCCGAAAACGACGAGGACGACGCAGACGACCCCCGCGACCTCCTCGGCCTCGACGTCGTGGTGGAGCCCGCGAACGCTCTCGCAGCCGCGAGCGCCGTCACACCCGAGGACCTCACCGACCCCGACGCCCTTCCCGAGCTCGCACGCGACGACGTCGACGACGTCGCGATCGCCGTCGCCCTGCAGGAAGGCTGGATCACGACGCCCGACCAGTTCCCCGCGGATGGCCGCTACACCGAGGCGTACTACCTCGCACGCGACCGCTACGGCGCCCCCCTCCCGAAGTACCTCGACAACACCACGCTCGAGGAGCGTGCAGACCTCGCGATGGCCGCCGTCGATCGCATCACGCCCGAACACATCCTCGACACCTGCGAGTCCACCGTCACTGTCGACGACCCCAGCGGGACGGCAACCGCGAAACTCGACCCGACTTGGGAAGACAGCGAGAGCGGCGAACGGATCATCGCCGGCTACGGCCGCGGGTTCTGGTGCGCGAAGCATAGCCCCGGCCAGCCCGAAGGCAACCGCACGTTCGACGCCCTCCAACTCGTCGCCCTCGAGCACGACCTCGTCGAGAACGAATTTGTGCGGCCGCGTGGCGAGGCCTACAAACAAGCGTACCGCCTCCTCCGCGAGGAGTACGGCGCCCCGCTCCCGAAGTGGCGTGCAACCATCCTCGAGCATCGCGCCGTCCTCCCGCCCGCTGTCCGCCTCCTCGACGACGACCACCGCGCCACGCCCGCCGAATCGCTCGCCGATGCCCGTGCCGAGACGGAGGCGCTCGTTCGCGACGCCGTCACTGTGCGCGACCGCGCCCAACTCCTCACCGTCGTCCCCGGCGGTGGGAAAACGTACAGTGCGGCCGTCGTCGCCGACGAGAAGCCCATCCTCTACGTCGCCTCCCGGAACGAGCTGAAAGACCAGATGGAGGCCTACGTCCACGAAATCCACGCCGACGACGACACACACCCGGACGCCGAGCCGACGTGTATGCACCTCCCGATCCTCGCCGAGAACCAACTCGGCGACGCCGCGATCGAGGCCGGCGTCGGCGCCGTTCGCGAACACGGCCGCGACCTCCTCCGCGACCGCGATGCACTCCTCGAGCACGTCACTGAATACATCGAGGATGCCGAGGACGCCGAGGAGACCGACGCCGACAGTGAAGACATCGACCTCGACCGGTCGACGTGCGCGACCGCTGAAGGCGACTACAGCCTGGCGTGGCGTGTCGCCGTCCAAGTGGCGCGTGCGCTCGGGCATCGACCTGCGGACCTCCACACGAACGCGGAGGCTCTCTTCGGCGAGGAACTCCCCTGCCGCCACGAGATCGGCGAGTGCGAGTACACAGCCGCATGGGAGGCCGCTCGCGACCCGGACAACCCGAAGGACGTCCTGATCGGCTCGCCCGGCCACGCGTTCGTCGACAGCGCGACAACCTACTTCGAGCGGCGTGGGAACGAACGCGTCGAACGCCCACGTGCCGTTGTCGTCGACGAGTTCCCCGGCGAGACATTCGCGACGGACTACGGCGACCGCTTCATGGATCACGCCGTCTGGCTCGCGGACGCTCTCCGTGGCGTGCAGACTCGCGAGGACCTCGGCGCTGCCGACCTCGCCGACGACACCTGGATCAACGCCTGGCTCAACGGCGAAGGGGCCGACTACGCCCCCGCCGCAGACGCCAAGGAGGTGTTCACCGCACTCGCGTCGATCGCCGACGCTACCACCGAAGCACACGCGCTCCTGGACGGCCAGCTCCTCGCCGACGTCGACGCCGACACGAACGTCGACATCGAGCGGCTCCGTGGCCTTCTTCAGGATCTCGTCGACGCGACTCCCGGAGGCGACGTCCTCCACGACGTCCAGGACGGCGTCCGTGACATCCTCGACGACGTCGAAGGACGTGCCCACCACCGCTACACGAACGGGCGGGGTGCTGGCGCGCTCTACGCGCTCCGCGACCGACTCGAAGACATCCTCGGCAGTCTCGCCGAGGGACATGCCGGGTTCGACGATCGCGACCCGCTCGCCGCGGCCAGCGCGGCCGTCGACGACCTCCCCGCGAGTGGCGACCTCGAACACCTCCTCCGGAATGCCATCGACGCCGTCGGCACACGCGCCGCCAAACCCCTCCTCGAGGCCGCCCTCACTGCACTCGATGGAGGACGAGACGGCTGTCGCGCGCTCGCAATCCACGCAACCGACGGCTACGCTCACCCCACCGCGTGGGCGCTCCTCGCCGGCGCCATCGCCGACACTGAGCACGGCAACGCCACCGACGTCGCCCTCGACACCTTCTCCCTCGACGAGGAACGCGACGGCGGACACTTCAAGCGTCTCACGAAGAACGACGCCACCATCGCCGTCGACAAGAACCACCACGGCGCCATCGTCGTCGACACACCCGCGTTCACCGACATCACTGGCGCGAAGTGCGCCGTCCTCGGCCTCGACGCAACCGGGCGTACCGACCTCTGGCGGCTCGCCATCGGCCGCGACACCCAGCGCCGCGACATCCACGACACAGACGCCGAACGCCGACGCTTCCTTCGCGAAACGATGAACCTCACCGTCGTCCAGACCACCGACCGCCCCCTCCCCTACCACGGGAAGCCAGACGGGAAGAACTTCCAGGAGGACCTCGAGCTCATCCGCACCGTCGCCAACGAGTACACCGGCACACACCCCGAGGCGTTCGACGACAAGGGCCCTGCCGTCATCTCCACCCTCAAAGTCCTCAACCACCTCGAGGACGACCTCGCCGATCACGCCGGCGACACCGTCAACTACGAGAACATGAAGGGCAGCGACGCACTCGGCGACCACCAAGTCGCCGTGATCCTCGGCTCCCAGCACTACGGTGACGCCGCCCCCGAGAAATGGGCGCTCCTCGCCGGACAGGACGCCGGCCGTGGCGACACCCGCGGCCCCACTCTCGACTACGGCAGCGACATCGCGAACGCCTACCTCCACCACATGCGCGAAGACCACACCATGCAGGCGATCCTTCGCGCCGGCCGAAACGCCGACGCGAGCGTCGTCTTCGCCCACACGTCCGCCCTCCGCGACGACCTCCCCGTCGACGACCAAGGCGCCGTCGTCTCCGCACACTCCCGTGGCACCCTCGCCGTCGTCGACGCCGCACGCGACCTCCGTGGCCGAACGTTCACCGCCCGCGACATCGCGACCGCGATCGACGACGTCGGCCTGCGGCAGGTCCAGAACGTCCTCGCAGACCTCCGCGATGGCGGCTACCTCCGCGTCGACACCCAGGGCTCGCGTGGCCGTGCCTACGAGTACGAGCTCGGCGACGCCGATCCCGGCCTTGCCGACGTCGACCTCCCCGAACTCGAGGACGCCACCGGCAGCGGCGAAAACGAAATCTCGGGTAGTAGTACCGAATATACGTGGAATTTCGTTTTCGAAGGTGGCGACCAGCCTGATGCAGGGGTGACGCCCCCGTCGCGAGCGACGATCCCGGTGAGCGACACCGTCGACGCGGCTGCACCACCGACCTAACCCTCGGTCGCGGCGTCCACGAACAGGCCATGACACCCCGGTGTGTCATGGGTCGATCAGCCAGCGGTATCCCCAAATCAGTCTATGAGCACACAACAGAACCCCGTGGAAGATCTCCCCCCGGCGTCGAAACTCGTCTACCTGACGCTCGAGGACGCCGCGCCGGCAACACAACGTGAGCTGGCGGAGGCGACGATGCTCCCGCGGCGGACGATCCGCGACGCGCTCCGCCGGCTGCGTGACGTCGACGTCGTTGAGGCCCGTCCGAATCCTCGCGATGGCCGGATGCGGCTCTACGACGTCGTGGAGTAGCGACATTCGACGACGCGACCCTCTTCGTTCATCACCCTCCAGCGGCATCTGTCAATAACCAGAGCGCCCCCTCTGTGGGCGTGTTCCTATGCCCCCGCGTTGAGAGCGTGGGTGGTTCCCAGCTATGTCTCTCGCCAAATCACCACTTTCAGAGTCGGACGTCCAGACTGACGAGTGCGCTCGCGACGACTGCGACGTCGAGTTCGACGTCCACCGGGGGGCCGTCGCGGGCTCCTACTGCAGTCGGGACTGCGCGTGGCGCGACCAGGGTGGCGTCCTCAAGACGATCGTGCACGACCACCGGTTCTGCGCGACGTGCTTCGCGCGGATCAAGGAGACTGTCTCTCCGGACGACGACTGGCGCGAACGCCATGCATCCGCGCTTGAGTCCGCGCTTGACCAAGGCGGCGAGTTCGTCGCCGGTGAGGGTGGGCAGATGGTGCTCGACGCTACCGACTGCGACCACCACCGCGTTACGAGCGTCGACGCCGTCATCGGTGTTCAGTATCTCACCGATCAGGCCGATCACGGCCTCCGCTCCCTCCCCAGTCCGGACGCAAGCGATCGTGCAACCTGGGCGCCGATCTGCCAGTGTGGCAACACCGATCACTCGCATCACGAGCCCGAGTTCGATGGGGAGGACACCGTTGCGCGCGCCTACAACCTCATCGCCCTCCTCGAGTTCCTCCGCGACGAGGACAAAGCCCCACGCTCACCAGATGGGGCCGCGTTGATGCGGAACGTCCGCGTCGACGGCGAGGTGTCGTGGCGGCGCGCGATCGGTGCCGCCCTCCAGGAGGATCCGCGGCGATGACCACGCCGGATCGCGTCGCCTTCGAGATTTTCGACGTCGTCCTCGAGGGTGACGTCGTCGACGACGAGCTCGACGCCGAGTACGGGCGGCCGCCCGAGCGCATCCTCCGCGTCGACGTCCCCGACCGCGGTGTCTATCGCGTTCGCGAAGGCGACGTCGTCGCGCCGGCGTAACCCGGGTGTCCCGATGACCCAACGTGGCGAGGGATCACCGGCGAATCGCCCAGGTAACATCCTCAGCCGAGGCCGCACGCGTCTCGCTCAGTTGCGCGCCGTCGGCAGCCACCGTCTACCCCCGCGGGCAACGTGGGGATGACCGTGGCCGACGTCGCGCCCTCCTCCTCCTACCAGCCAGCTCACTCCGCCAGGCGGACGCACGCGTTCGAGTCGCGTGGTGAGCTCTTCCGACTCCTGACCGATCGATGCATCCTGACCATGTCCACCCACCATACCTGGCCGGCCGATGTCCGCGAGCATAACCTCCGGCTTGCCCGGCTCCTCAAAGCCCACTTCGACATGTCGCTTAAAACGTACAAGCTCCTCAAGGCCGGCGCCCTGTCTGTCGCAACCGTCGCACTCGCAACATACGCCATCCAGAACGGCGCTGCCCCCGGCCTCACCGCCTGGATCGCGTTCTTCGTTCTACTCGTCCTCAACGGCGTTGAGGTGAGCGAACTCGCCGCCGTCTGGCTCGAACTCCAAG
Source organism: Halarchaeum rubridurum (assembly GCF_014647115.1). GTDB lineage: Archaea > Halobacteriota > Halobacteria > Halobacteriales > Halobacteriaceae > Halarchaeum > Halarchaeum rubridurum. The sequence goes on along the minus strand of NZ_BMOO01000003.1, from coordinate 67,993 downwards.
ACCTCTCCGGCGACGACACGGAGGACGCCACCGATGAGTAACGAACAGACCAGCTCCGACGTCTCCCCGAGCGTCCTTGATCGCGTCGTCGCGTGGATCAAGGCCGCCGGCGCAGCCAGCGAGACAGACTCCGCCCGCGACGGCTTCCTCAGCTATCACGCAGAATCACACGCGCTCGGGCTCGGCCTTGCGGCCGGCTGGTTCTTCGTCGCGACCGGGCAGACGCAACTGCTCTCGATCATCTACGCGGCCGCCGTCTACGGCCGCGCCCGAACGGTCAACGGCGGCGCGCGACGCCGCGTCCTCGCCGACGTCACGCAAGAGTGGCACTACGCCCTCGGGGGCGTCGTCGCCGGCGCAGTCCTCGCCACACTCCTCGCGCTCGTCCGCACGCTCCTCTGACCATGACCACACCTGATCACGGCCTTGATGCGCTCGCCGACGTCGTCCGGATCGTCGACGGCGACACCTGGGTCGGCTACCGAATGCCCGAACCCCGAACCGTCGTCGGCCCATCGACACATCGCCTCCGCGGCATCGACACCCACGAAACCGACGCCGACGGCCCCGCCATCCGCGACCGAGCACAGCAGGAGGAAGCGTTCACGCGCGAGTGGATCCACCAGGGCCAGCAGATGTGGGGGCCGCGACACTGGCCGTTCCGCGTCACCTACGCCGCGGACGTCGAGTCTGGCGAAGGGGCATTCGGCCGCGAGCTCGTCGATCTTGTTCGGCGGGCCGACGGCCAACGCCTCTCCGACGCCCTCCGCGGAGAGTTCACCGACATCCAAGCCGATGAGTGACGACAGCCCGTTCACGAACACGACGCCATCACAGTGCTACTTCGGCGGACGTCTCCCCCGCGCTCTCGACGTCGCCGAGAATCCGGAGGAAGCGGACGGATGACGTACCAAGCACAGTGTGAAGAGTGCGGGGAGCGCGTTGACGACGCGTTCCTCATGGGACAGTTCCACGAGGACGAATACCTCTCCCATCCACTCGGCGACAAGCTGAAAGAAGCGGGCTACGAGCTCCAGGACACGATCACGTTCTGCGCCGACTGCACAGCCGGGTTCCTCCTCGACGATGACTGACGACCAAGACGCCCGCGACCAAGCACGCCGACAGTACTGGCAGGGGCGCTCCCGGCGGAGCTGGCGATGCCCACGCTGCGGGCGCTCCTACGGCGAGGTTGATCGCGTCGACGTCCATCATCGCGACGGGAACCCCCACAACAACAGCCCAGAGAACCTCGTCGCGCTCTGCAAGCGCTGCCATATCGGCGGCGAGCATAACCGCGAAGTCGACGACGACCACCTCACCCCACCCTCACCGGGCTACCTCGGCCCGCCACGGCCGCGGAACCTCGGCCCCGGCCCCTGACTCGAACTGATGAAGATTCATCCAGACGCGCCGACCGACGCCGACGGAAACCCCGTCCACCCGGACGACGCGGACCGCTATATCTGCGGCCGGCCGAAGAGTGAGTCGACAACTCCCTCCGAGCATGGTCGTGAGCGCGACGATGTCGACTTCTGCATGCTCACCGCCGGTCACGGCACCACGGACCCGAAGCGGACGGGCGAGCCCGGCGTCGCGTGCAAGCATCACGGCGGGAACGCCCCCAAAGGCCGCGCGAACGGCAACTACCAGACGGGAGCGTTCTCCGAGCACCTCCAGTCCGATCTCTCTGATCGTGAACGCGAGGCATTCGGCGGCCTCGTCGAGGCCTTCGGCGACCAGGATCGAGCGCAGGACGCCGTCCGTGAACTCGCTGCCGAGGCGCTGATCAAGTACAAGCGCTCGGGAGATCACCGCTTCCTCCGCGAGGCCCGCCAGCTCCTCTCCGAGTTCAACATCGCCGACGCGACGGACCATCTCGAAGTCGACGGCGTCGACGACCTCCTGATGCAGGACCTCCGCGAGGCTCACGATGAGTAGCACGACCTCCGCATCGTCGACAGCGCGACCGAAGCGGCCAAGCCACTACGCCGAACGCGCGCGCGCCGGCGACGAAACGTGGCTCGAGGACTGTATTGAGGACGTCCTCGGGCTCCGCGTCTCCGACGCGCAACGCGAGATCTGCCGGTCGGTCGCCTCGAACCAGAAGACGCTCGTCGTCACTGCGAACGGCCTCGGGAAGTCCTACATCCTCGCCGCGATCGCCAACGCGTGGCTGTACGTCCTCTACCCGGCAACGGTCCTCGCAACTTCGGGGACGGAGAAGAAGATGAAGCGGACGTTCTGCAAGCCGGTCGAGGCACTCCACGACTCCGCGCTCGACGGCGCCGGCCTCCCCGGCGAGTTCAAGCATCGTCCCGAGCGGATCGACTTCCCCGACGATCCCGAGCACTGGTTCGAGGCCACCAGCCCCCAGGACGCCGGCGAGCTCGAGGGCGTCCACTCCGCCTACCACCTCTCGATCATCGAGGAGGCCGACAAGGACGACGTCGACGCCGAGACCGTCGACGCGATGGACTCCCTCGTCACTGACGAACGCGACCGGATGATCGCCATCGCGAACCCACCGGTCGACGAGACGAACATCGTCGCCGACCTCCTCGACAAGCCGACCTGGAACGACGTCTCCTTCTCAAGTTTCGCCTCCCACAACGTCCAAGTCGAACTCGGCGAGGCCGAGGGCCCCCAGATCGACGGGCTCGCCACCCTCTGGAAGATCAAGGAGGACTGGCGCGAGTTCAACGAAGAGGACTGGCCGGGCGTCGAGGAAGCCCGCACGGTCTCCGACCCCACCTCGCCCGAGTTCCGCGACAACCTCGACCAACGCTGGTATCGGCGCCGCGCTGGCGTCATCCCGCCAGCCGGCGCGAGCGCGAACCGCCCCTGGACGGTCGACGACGTCAAGGCCGCCTGGGAGCGCGCCCCATCGTCGACGCGCGTCACGCCCTATGGGACCGGGATCGACTTCGCGCGCGCTGGCGACGAGACGGTCGTCGCGAGCATCCACGCGGATCGCTGCGTCGTCCACTACGCCGAATCTGGCACGAACCACACCCAGCAGGAGTCCCGCATTCGCCACGGCCATGGCGAGTTCGGCGGCCTTGACGATTACCCAGCGCATCCAGGGGCACTTGACGCCGTCGGTGAGGGCTCTGGCATCGCCGATCGGCTCTGCCAAGCCTACCCGGACTTCCACCGGTTCAACGCCGGCCAAACGGCCGACGACGACGTCGAGTATAAGGACTGCTGGACGGAGGCGCTCGCAGTCTTCGGCCGCTGGCTGAAAGAAGGCGGCTGCATCCAAGATCGCGACCTCTACGAGCAAGCGCTCGTCGCGGCGCGTGTCGTCGAGTACGAGGAGAAGTTCTACGCAAGCCACGGCGACGACGGCGCTGAAGTCTTGGTCGCAACGTCGAAGCAAGCGATCAAGGATCAGCTCGACGGGAGCCGATCACCGGACTATCTCGACGCGGCGATCATGGCGGCATTCGCGGCCGAAGGCAAACGCGCCGGCGGTGGCACGTCCGGCACCGGCGTGTGGGGGTCTAACTGATGACTGACACAACTACTACTGACAGCGACGATGCCGAGACGTACGAGCTGACCGCGGACGAGCTCGCGGGCATCCAGATGCGGACGATGCTCGCGGCGAACCTCGGGAAACAGTACGACGGCGACCGCGACCTCTACGAGGCGTTCGGCTGGGACGAGCAGCCCGGAGTGGAGGACTTCTACGCGATGTACCTCCGCCACCCCTACGCGCGCGCCGTCGTCGACATCCCCGCAACGACGACGTGGCGCGATCCGCCAACCATCACTGACAGCGTAGAAATGGGAGCTGGTGAGACGACCGCCTTCGAGGACGACCTCGCGACGCTCGAGGACGACGAGCGCCTCTGGCACTACGCGAGGCGCGCCGACAAACTCGCCGGGATCGGCGAGTATGGCGTGCTCGTCATCGGGTTCGCCGACAACCGTGATCTCGCCGCCCCCGTCGATGGCGGAGAGATCGACGGGCCTGCGGACGTCCGCTGGCTTCGCCCGTTCAGCCAGCTCTCCGTTGAGGACCTCCGCCTCGACGACGACCCCCAGAGCGACCGCTGGGGGTATCCCGAATACTACCGGCTTGACCTTGGCGACGAAGACGACGCCACACCGGAGACCTCGACGACCGCATGGGTGCATCACTCGCGCGTCATCCATATCGCCGAGAACCTCCTCGACGACGACATCCGCGGCACCCCCCGGATGGAGCCCGTCTATAACGCACTCTTCGACATCGAGAAGACGCTCGGTGCCGCCGCCGAAATGGCCTATCGCGGCGCCGACTACGGGCTCGCGGTCAACGTCGACTCCGGCTACCAGCTCGAAGACGGCGGCGACCGAATGGAGCAAGAGCTCCAAGAGTTCATGCACGGCTTCTCGAAGACGATGCAGTTGGAGGGCGCCGACGTCGAGCAGATCGGTGGGAACGATATCGACCCAACGCCGATCATCAATCCCGAGATCGAAGCGATCAGCGCCTACACCGGCATGCCCCAATCAATGCTGAAAGGCAACGAGACAGGGGAGCGCGCCACAACTGAAGACCGGAAGGAATGGTACGGGTCGATCGCCGAGCGTCGCGAACAGACCACCACGCCGATCATCGTCCGCGACCTCATCGATCGACTCACAGAGTACGGTGCAGTCTCCCAGCCCAACGGTGGCGGCTATGACGTTGCGTGGCCGCCGCTTGCCGAGCAGTCCGAGTCGGATGAAGCCGATGTCCAAGCCACTCGTGCGGAGGTTCTCCAGCAGGTGCAGGCACTCCTCGCCGGCATGACGACTGCAGATGTCGTTGAGTTCATCGAAACCGGCGAGTTCCCGGACCTTGGAGCTGAGTCAACCGCGGACGTCCCACCCATCGACGAGGCCGACGAGAACGTCCAAGACTACTACGGGAGTGCGTTCCCGGAGGCGGAGGCCGATGACTGATGGCCCACACCCACCAACGGCATACACTCACCGCCGAGGCCCAAGATCTGACGCGGACGACGACGCTCCACAAGCGCGAGTTCGCGCCAGCGATGACCAAACGCTTCCGCCGCCTGAAGGGACTGCTTCGGACGACGGTCGGCTACGAGAACGACGCACTCGAACTCGCAGCCGCTCAGCCCCGCGACCACTTCACGTTCGACACGCGGGCCGACGCTGTCGACGCGTTCACCGAGTGGCTCCAAGAGGCTCTCGACGAGGACGTCCTAGAGCAGATCACACCCAGCCGTATCGCACAGGGCGGACACTATACGGGCCCGTATCTCCGGACGGCCTACCTGCGCGGGCTTCGCGGCGCCGAGCGCCGACTCGAGGAGGCTGGCATCCACGCCGGCGAGGCGAGTGTCGGTGCCACCTTCCGCATGCCTGTCCACCAGCGCACCGTTCAAGAAATCTACACGCGAGCGTACGACAATCTCGCCGGCATCACCGACGCCATCCAAGAGACGGTTCGCGATGATCTTGCGACCGCGCTTACAGAAGGGTGGAATCCACGGAAAGCCGCCGCCCGTCTCACTCAGGACATCGACGATATCGGCATCACACGAGCGCGAACGCTCTCTCGAACGGAGATCTCCAACGCGTATAATACCGCGAGCGCCCGTCGATACGACGGCGCTGGTGTCGACGAGGTCCGCATCCTCACCTCCGACCCGTGCCCGGTTTGCGAGGCGCTCGCCACCAACGGCCCATATCCGGTTTCTGAGGCGGACGGGCTGATCCCGGGACGCACGCATCCAAACTGCGTGTGCTGTATCGCGCCTGTCGTATAGACCTCCGACCCCTGGCCCGATGACGGCGTCGACGAGTGTCGAGTGATGCTCCGAGCTCGAGGTCCCGGACCCTCTCTTACTGATGACCACTACAGAACTCCGAGTCCCCGTCCGCTATCTCCAAGCGGACACGAACGACCCGACCGAGACTGACCCGCCGTGGCGTTTCTCCGGAATCGCCGTCGCACCCGGAGACGTCCTCCACATGGACGACGGCACACCCGTCCTCTTCACCGAGGAGGCGCTCCGCGCCGCGGCAGAAACTCAAACTGACGAACCGCTTACCGCCGACCATCCCGCCGATGACTTCGGCCGCCCCGAGTACCCACCCAGTACTGACGACACGTACGGGAAGGTCACAAAAGCGCGCTATCTCGACGGGAAAGGCGTCGGCTACGAGGCAAACGTCCACGACCCCGATCTCGCCCGCGGGATCCACGCCGGGAGCTACGAGGTCTCCATCCATCCCTCGTTCCGCGCGGATCACGTCGACGAAGAGAGCGGTCTCCTCGTCGCCGAGGACATCGACTTCCTTGATCTCTCGGTCGTCTCCAAGGGCGACTCCCCCTCGAACACCGTCAACTGGGGGCCCTCCGAGGAACTCGCCGCATGGGTTCACGACAACGACATCGCGGCCGAGCTAACCGCAGCAGCGGACGACGACAACGGCGGTGATGCTCCCACACCACCCGATGCGGATCGCCCCGCAGCCCGCGGACTTGTCGACTCCTTCGCCGAGTTCCTCGGCGTCGACACCGCCCGCGGCGGCGCGGCCTCTGCCCAGACCGACGACGAACCGGCGGAATCCGGCCCGGACCCCTTGACTCAGATGGACGACAAATACCAGACGCTCATCAACGACCACGACTTCAGCGAAGAGTCGCTTGAGGCGATGGACGAGGACGACCTCGACCGCCTCTACGACTCCGTTACCACCACCGACGGCAGTGGTGACCCTGAGAACAGCACACAGAACACCGTCGAAGTCGATCTCGGTGACCACGACTCCCTCGAGGACTACGTCGCCGACATCGCCGACAACCAGGTCGCAGCAGCGAAGGCCCAGACCGAGAAGGCGGATCGCGTCGACGAGATCATCGCACACTCGGACGACTTCAGCGAGGAGGACCGCGAGGACCTCATGGCCTCAACCGAGAGCGTCCTCAACTCCCTCCATGAACAGGCAACGGCGTCGGCGACGGCGCGCCTCCCGGGCGCGACCGGCCGACAGCAGGCGACCGCTGGCGCCGAGGATGCCGGCGAGTACGAGGATCTCGTCGCCCAACTCAACGGCCACGGCGACAGAGGTGATGACTAATGTCGAGTAACAAGATCGTCATGGGCGGCCCCACCGCCACCGAAAAGGAGGGAGAGGCCGCCGAGTCGATCACGCCCGGGCACCTCGTCGAGTACGTCAGCGGGAACCTCGAACAGTTCCAGAAGCACTCCACCGCGGGTGGTGTCGCGGAACCGCTCGTCGCGACGAAAGCCCCCTACTCTGGCGACCCGACCACCGACATCGAATCCGTCGAGGATGCCTACGCTGGTGGCGACTACGTCTTCGTCGCCGGTCTCAAGCGATTCATTCGCGTGCTCGGCCTCCTCTTCGGCGGCTCCAACGCCGCCGGTGCAGCGCCCGACGTCGCAGCGAACGCGGACATCACCGCCGGTGATTTCCTCGTCTCCTACGGCAACGGCGCGGTCCGCAAGTACGACTCGAGCAACGACTCGCCCGGCGCCGTCATCGGCGTCGCTCGCGAAGACGTCGACAATTCTGGGTCGGCCAGTCAGGCCCGGCTCGTCTACGAGGTGCTCTAATCAATGTCTACCCAACCCCCGAACACGAAGGTGCAGAGCGCGAAACAGCTATTCGCAGACGCCGGTGGTGATCGTGGGTTCCAATACCTCATGGCCGCCAGCGACGACGAACGCGCAGAACTCATCGCCGACGGCGCGCTCGAGTACGAGGAGTGGAAGGACCTCTCCGACGTCGTCGTCGAAAACCGCAACCAGCAGCTCAACCTCGTCAACGATCTCCGCGGCGCCGGTCTGACGACCAGTGAGGATCTCGCGACGTGGGTCTCGCGCTGGCAGACGATGGGGGACATCAGCGAGGACGCCGAGATCGGGATGAACCCCGAGGGCGACTCCAACGAGGAGGACCCCGGGTACGGCCTTGACGGCGTCCCGCTCCCCTGCGTCTGGAAGGACTGGCGGATCGACCGCCGCATCCTCATGTCCAGCCGCCAGGGGCCGGGGAATGCCCTTGACACGAAGGTCCCCAGTCAGGCTACTCGGAGCGTCTCCTCGACGTTCGAGAAGTACTTCATCAACGGCTGGAAGCGCCCGATCGACGGCTACGAGATGTACGGCTTCGCCAATCACCCCGACCGGAACACGGTCACTGGGTCGAACTGGTACGACGACACGGCCGACGCCGAGGACATCCGCGCCGACTTCCTCTCGGCGGTCGAAGCCCTCGAGAACGACGAGTTCGACGACGGCGGCTACTGGACGTACGTCAACCGTGGCGAGTACCAGCGCCTCCGCCGAATCATCGCCGACTTCGGCGGTGGGAGCCCTGGGGACACGAACATGCGCGAGCGGATTCTCGGCGAGCTCGGCGACGAGATCGCACGCATCCGCCCGACCAAGCACGTCCCCGCCGGGGAGGCGATCCTCTTCCAGCCGACTCGCGACGTCGTCGAGCTCGGTGTCGCCGAGGAAATCCAGCCGATCGAATGGGAGAGCCCGTCCGGGTGGACGCTCCACATGAAGATCTTCGGCGGGATGAACCTCCAGCTCGCCTCCACGGAAGCCGGCCAGATGGGCGTCGCGCACCTTACCGGCCTTCAGGGGTGATGAGTGATGGCGACCTATCGATTCACGGGGACACGCCTCGTCCGTGACAGCGGCCAAACAACCCTCACCGAAGGGGATCTCGTCGAGGATCCGACCGACGCCGAACTTGATGCGTTCGGCGATCTCCTCACACCCGTCGACACCACAGGCGGGGGGAGCGATGTGGATGGCGCGGGCGGGATCGAACCGCCGTTCGACCCGACCGGGGTGACGGTCGCGACGCTCCGCAGCAACCTCGACGACAACGACTACTCGCCTGCTGAACTCGACGCACTTCACGCGGCTGAGGAGGCCGGCGAATCGCGAGAAACCGCGCTCGACGCAATCGACGCTGAACGCGAGGGATGACCGATGCCCTACGAGAGCGAGTCGGACCTGAAGTACATCTCGGGCCTGGACGCAATCCCGCTGACCGGCCCAGACGCGTGGAGTGACACCCCGCAGGAGAAACTCAAGGCGGCCGACGCCGCGGAGGGACTGCTCGAAGCGCGCGTAAACAGCGGCCTCCCACTCGACGACGTCGAGTCCATCCACCGCACCGCAGCGACCGCCTACGCAAGCTACATCCTCCTCTCCGGCGTCGAACATCCCAACTCCGCCCGATCCGGCGACTTCTACTCCGGCTCGAACGAGGATGTCGCCGAAGTCGCCAGCGAGATGAAGACCATCTGGGAGGACGCGGTCCAAGGCATCATCAACGCCAGCGCGGACGAAGGCACGAACACGGCGACACTCAACGTCCCCGACTTCTAGCTCATGACCCAGTTCAACGGCTTCGAGGATCTGGCCGAGGAGTTCTCTGAACTCGCGCAGGAGTTCGAGGCTGTCGCTGATCGATTCGATAGCGCGGTTGACACTGGGGTTCGAGACACCACGCTCCAAATCGAAGCAACCGCCAAAGAAAACGTATCCGTCGACAGTGGAACGCTTCGCTCAAGCCTCGCCCACTTACGTGCGGGGCAGGCCGACTATCGTGTCGGCACGAATGTCCCGTACGCGGAGGACGTCGAGAAGGGGACGAGCCCGCACGTTATCACGCCCGATGACGCGGACGCACTCCACTTCACCGTCAACGGCCAGGAAGTCTTCGCCGCCCGCGTGGAACACCCGGGGACGCCAGCACAACCCTATCTCGGGCCGGCGCTCCACGAACACGAGGACGCGCTCGTCGAGAACATCCAGGACGAGATCGCGCGCCTCCTCCGGGCGGTGTTCCGATGACGCCCGACGCCGTCCTTGCCGCGATCAAACGCGCGCTCGAAGCCTCCGAGATGGACACGGGCGACGTGATCACCGAGGAGCCGAGCTACGAAGGCGCGAACAACCGCCTCCGCCAACCCTGGGTCACGCTCCAGGTGACGAGCATGCCTCGGGGGACGGTGCACGATACCGACCGTGTCGCCTACGTCACCGACGATGCGGGGAACCGCGTCGGCCGCGTCTTCGAACTGGACTGGGAGATGGATGTTCAGGTGGACATCCACATCGCTGGGGGTAACGTTCCGTGGGACGCCACCCAACTCGGGTTCGACTGCCAGCAGGCACTCCGGCCGTTCGATTCGCACAACGAGGGGCGCGCACTCCCTGACGGCGACGGCGGCACGGTCTCGGATGTCTCCTACCTCCGGATCGACGAGGGCCGCCGAGAGGACGACCTCGGCGGCCCGGATATCCGCCGCTGGCGACAGGACCTCCGCGTCCACTTCTTCGACCGCACCAGTACTGACGGACAGCCGATCACGACCGTCCACACGCCAACGACCGACGAGACGACGACATCGTCGGCAGACGGCGAGACGCTGGTCTGGGAGTACCAGCCCTAAACCCTCCCGCCTGACACATGACTATCACGTATGGCAGCACGCCCGGGACCGAGGTGATCCTCAAGGGGCAGTCCATTACCGGCGTCGAAGTCGGGATGGAAGAGCTCCTCGTCATCTTCGGTCGGGGCGACCCAAGCAGTGGCACCGCCGCAACGAACACCCCGACGCAGATCACGTCCGCCGACGACGCCGAGACCAAATTCGGCGCCGACACCGAACTCGCAAACGGCTGCCGCGACGCGCTCAACAACGGCGCGAACAACGGCTACCTCTACGGCGTCATGCCGTCGACGACCGCGGTCACCGGCGAGTCGCACGCCGGCACCCAGTCCTTCACACTCGGGAACGCCCCGATCATCGAAGACACCGCCGAGATCACGGTCACCGACACGACCGCCGGGACCGACCTCGACGTCGAGTACCACTACGGGTCGCTCGCGACCCCGTCATCAACCGACACCGCGTACGTCAACCCCTTCACCGGGGACGTAGAGACGGACGCGAGCAGCGACTTCGAGATCGACTACAAGTACCTCGAATGGCGGGGGGCGTTCGACAGCGCGGACATGGTCCTCAACGAGGGCGACTCCGGCGTCTACGTCGCACTCAGCGAGGCGGAATCTGTCGCGTCCGCGCTCGCCGGGAAAGCCCAATCCCTCCGCAACCCCGACTACAAGATGGTGAAGGCATTCGCCGGCGCCGAGCCGAACGCGACCACCTCCGAGTCCCCGCCGACGCCGATGTACGACACGACGACGTACGAGGACGCCGTCGACGCGCTCCCGCAGTGGCTCGCCGCCCCCGTCCGCCAAGACGATACGACCGAGACGCTGCTCGGCGCGCTCGCCGGGATCGGCGCGGGGAACGCCCTCACAAACCCGATCCTCGGCGACGCACTCACCGGCGTCACGCTCGAAACCGGGAAGAACGACGAAGGCCGGCTCACAAAGGCGGACCGAGACAACCTCCGTGATGGGCAGGTCATCCCGATCAAATCCGAGGGCTCGATTACGGTCGACGGCAGTTCGTCGACATCCACCGAAGCCGACTGGCGCCGCACCTATCAGACGGTTCGCGTCGTCGACCGCTGCGTCCTCCTCGTGAAGGCGGTCGGCGACGCCGTCTACGGCCAGCTCGACACGAGTGACCGTGAGCAGATCGCCGCGCAGACCGCCCAGGGAGAACTCGAAGATCTCGCGGCGGACGGACTGCTCGAAGCGAACACCCAGGACGAGACGAACCTCTACGTCCGCCCGGCCGAGACGGACCAAGGCGAGATCGCCCTCGAAATGGGCGTCACGCCGATTCAGGCTGTCAGCACGTTCCGCGCGACAGTGAACATCGACACGCAGGGGTGACAATAGATGGATAAGAACTTCCACGGATCTGACGCGTCGCTCGTGATCGACTCCGAAAAATACCCATGTACGTCAAAGAGCTTCAGCTGGGAGCCACAGACAAGTGACAGCCAGTTCGACGACTCCCCAATTGAGCAGACCGACAAAGGAGTGACCGGCGTCGATATTTCCGGGTCCTTCGAGTATGACGGGAAAAACGCCGAACTCCGCGACGCCTTGATGGCTGCACCAGAGAACAAACATCGACTCATCATCCGAGAAGATGGTGGCGGTGTGCGCTGTAATGGTGTCATCATCACGAGTTTCTCACGCGACTACCCCAGCGACGAGAAGGCGTCCACGTCAATCGATTACGAAGCCGAATCCGCAACGACATTCTAAGGTGACACAAATGGCAGACGGCTCCGAGGTAGTTGACAAAATCCTCGCCGAAACCGCAGATGAATCAATCGTTCTCAAAACGAAGCATGGCGAACTCACATTCACACTTAACCGCCTCCCTCGCCGCCAGCGGGTGGAGACTATGCGCGCTCTCCCAGATGAGTTGCTGCAGAACCTCGGGCAAGTGCAGGACTCGGATGCAGAAACCGCCGCCGAGGTCGCTGACGAGATCGGGGTTACCTCCAGCATGATCCCCTCCGGCGCCGCAATCGATAAACTCGACGACGCAATCGCAACCGGCCTCGACAGCCCAACTCTCATCGGAGACGAAATTGTCGACCTCTTTGAGCACGCCGACGACGAAATCTACATGGGTGTCGCGTTCTGGGTGCTCGGAAAATCCGCTGACGTCGACGGCGTTGAGTCCTTTCGCGAGAAGTAACGCCGGCCTCCACCTATTGTACGAAGTCGAACAATTCGGGTTCGCCAACATCGCTGGTGCCGGCCAACTCACCGATGCACAGCACACCTTCCTCATGTACGCACGAACCGAGCGCGCGCGCCGTAACCAGCCCTAACGCATGTTCAAAGCCCTAAACGCGGTTATCCGAGCGGAGAATCTGGTTTCGCCCGTCCTGCGTAGCATCGCGGGAGCGGCCGAAGACGCCGGCGAAGAAGCAACCGGGGCGGGTATCCGGTTCGGGAACTTCGGGTCCGCACTCAACAACACTTCCGATGACGCCATTGAGTTCGCTATCGGCGTCCACAACGCTCAGGACGCCGTTGATGGTCTCGGCGACGAGGCTACAGAGTCCGCGATTCAACTGCAGGGATTCACCGCTGCGTTGAATCATGCTGACCGGAGGGCTAGCGGATTCGGAGCGGAACTCGGTCCACTGTCCGGCGGGGTGTCCTCGGTAGGAGCTCTCGCTGCTGCGGCCACCCCTGAAGTCCTCGGGCTGTCCTCTGCTCTGATTGGTCTTGGCGGCGCTGGCGGTGCCGCCGCGGCGGGAATTGGCGCGCTCGCGTTCGGTGGCCTGCAGCAGCGTGCTGAGCGGATGGCCGCGACGTCGTCTAAGCTCGCTGATTCGGGCGAGGCGATGCAGCAGATCTGGGAGAACTTCGGCACAGAAGTCCGTGAGGCAACCGCGCCCCTGCAGACGATGGCGAATACGGACTTCGCCATGAGTGGGCTTGAGGGGGCTGTGGAGCTCATCCATAAAGCGTCAACGTCAATCGCTGATCTCCGAGGGACGCTCGTCCCGCTTGCCGAGTCGTTCGGCGCGACAACGCTGCAGACGGCCCCTGCGGCATTCGAGGAGATTGAGACGACGGTCCGTAAGTTAGCACCTGCGCTCGAAGGGTTGAACTCGGTGGTCCGCGCCACTCCAGACGCGATCCGCTATTTCCGTGAGCAGGCAGTTAAACTATCGCCTGCGCTCGGTGACGTGGGGTGGAGTGCGATCAACGCTGCTGGCTCTGTCGGTGAACTCGGCACGACTGTGCTTACGTACGCGCTTCCCGCGTTGTCCCTCGCCCTCGACGGCGTCAACGCGCTCGCGTCCGGATTTAACGCCCTTCCACAGCCACTTCAAGCCGCCTCTGTGGCAATGGTGGCTGCCAGTATCGGCGCGTATACACTCGCCGGAGGTGTCGGGGTTCTGAGCGCCGCGGTTGGCGTGTTGACGGCAGAGGTTACGATTCTCGCTGGCGCGCTCTCAGCCCCGGTCTGGGCCATCGCAGCAGTCGCCGGCGCGGCTGCAGGCCTCATCGAAGTGCTCGGCCTCTGGGATGATATCGCCAATGTCGCGAGCGCAAGTGCACGCGCGCTTGCGAGAGCGTGGAATTGGCTGGTGGAGGCAGGGGAGTTCCTCTTGAATGGGCTTATCGCTCTACAGCCGGCGTTTACGATGCTCGCAGCCTCGGTCGCATTGGTGAATCCGCCACTCGGCGTCGCGATCTGGGCGATAACGCACCTGGGAACCGTTATCGGTTGGGTGCAAGATGGCGTCCGCCTACTCGGCGATCTCTTCGAATGGCTCGGGAAGAAAGCCGAGGACTGGCTCGCCCCTGCCGCAGCCCTCGTCGATGACGCCGCATCAGCAATCGGTGACGCCGCCGATGCGGTCGACCAAGCCGGCGGCGTCCAGCTCGACGCCGCGAAGGTCAACACAGGGGGAAACTCGGGCAGCACGAAGGGGGGTAGCACCCCTCCGCCCGCCGCGTCCACCACCTCCGCCAGCACCACTACCGACAAACCGACCGTTGACAAGAGCACGCACAACTACGACGTGACAGTGAACGCCCAATCGGAGAATGCCGACGCGATAGCGGATCGCGTGGTGAAGCGCCTTGAGAAGAAACGCCGCATGCAGAGCGGACAGGGAACAAACTGACCACAGAACTATAGAGGCGGATGCTGCACAACCGCTATGACCCATTACACTGCCACGGAGGAACTCCCGGACAGGGTAGCAGATGAACTCTCGTCGATGCTTCTTGATGGGGAAACTTTCAACGAGGCATTCGACTGCCGCGACGCTGTCCGTCCCAAAGCACGAACACACCTCATCCTAACAGATAGCCGTCTTCTTACCATTAAATTCACCTTCCTCAGTGGATCAACGCAGTCATTCCGATTCAGCCAGCTGTCGGGAATCAAGACTTTCCGTGGTGGGCAGGATGTCACTCTTCGCGGGAGCGGCATCGAAACGGAGTTCAAACTAAAGGGGGCCGATACCGGAAAAAGGTTCGCGAGAAGTCTCCGTGAGCGGGTTAGTGCTCGTGGAGAAGGATAGAGGAACGAGATGTGTTGGTAGACTGCCTGTGCGGTGGTCTAACGTTGGTTCCGGGGGGTACCGTTATGCTTATCGGCGTGGGGTGATGACTCACTAGTGGTTGCACCCCACCAACGCCAGCAACCACCATCACCGAGCGGGAGCGCATTAACGCCCGTCGCACGCAGTCCGGGTGCGTCAACTAACCATGGCGCTGAGAATCGGGGTGCGTGCGAGCCGGGAGCTATTCCGACCACTTCTCCCGCTTTGAGAAACTGGCCAAGAGTGGCCAGTATGGCATTTTGCGGGCGATACGGCCAGTTCCCGTTGCGTGTTATGCGTTGGGCGCCCTCTGTTGAAGGAGGACGTACACACCCAGGCAGAGGATGATGACCAGTGCCCCTATGGGATTTCCGTGTGCAAGCAGCCACGCACCGGCCATTACACCGGCAGCGGGTGCCTCCACGTTAATTCCGACCACTTGTGCAGTAGCGGGGTTCGCACCCGCGACGATCTAACCAAGACCGCCATCTACGCGGAGACACCGCGGGCATAAAAATGAGTCCTAGTCCCGGGGAGGACGGCGAAAATTGGGTGGGGGTTTAGTCGCGCCGTCGGGGTTGTGCGCCGTAGGGGATGGAGTAGGTGTAGGTGTAGGCCTCGGTGTTGGTGGCGGCGGGGGCGAGGTCGTCCTCGGTGATGGTGATGAGGTAGTCGATGGCGTTGCGGAGCGCGTGGATTTGCTCGGCGGTCGGACGCTCGCCTGCTTCAAGTCGGGCTTCCATCGCTCGGAGTGGTTCTTCGACCTCGAAGCGTGCGGCGCGGACGCCGGTGGTGGCGAGCCGGCGGCACGCGGCGTCTCCGCTAGTCATCGGTGATGGTGTGGCCGTGTGCGCCTTCGTTTGCGGGGCTGGTTGCGCGGAGGGTGACGCTATGCGCGACGAGTTTGGCGTCCTGGGTGTGGTTGTCGCTCATGACGGCGAGGCGGCCGTGTGCGAGGGTTTCGGGGACGCCGAGGATGCGTGTGCGTTTGAGCCCGAAGTCGCGGGGGCGGCAGTCGACGCAGTAGACGTCGGTGATGTGCCAGTCGCCGTGTTCGGCACCCCAGTGGGCGTAGATGCCGACTGGGTCGCCTTCGCGGACGGTCTGGTGGCAGTTGGTGCAGTCGGTGTGGCCGCCAGGGCGGATTGGGAGGCCGGTGAGGATTTGGCCGAGCGCGGGGTTGTTGGCGCGGTTGGTCATTGGCCCCTCCGCGCGAGGAAGCTCTCACAGTCATGCTCGTCAATCCGCTCGGGAAGGCCGACCGCGCCGCAGACAGGGCACTCCGCGAGCTGGTCGTCACCGAGGAAGTCGTCGGCGGTCATGCGTCGTCCTCCGGGCTGCCGCGGCGGCGGTGGTAGACGACGGCGTCGTCGCTGGGGATGTGGAGTTCGTCGTACATCATGCGTCCGCCTCCGTGCAGCCGGGGCGGTGGGTGAGGCGGGCGGGCGTCGCGGGAACGCACTCTGCACCACACGTCTCGCAGCGGACATACCGACAGCCGCCCTGCGTGGCGGGCTCGATATGGTAGGTGTAGGCCGATTCGATGTCGTCGTTGGCCGCGGTCTTAAGTGCGGCCGATGCGTTAGTCGACATGGGTTTTCGGTGCAAGAAGCCCACCACTCGGGTGTTCCAGCACCCGGGTTTCTGCCGGAGCAGATTCCCGATGAGCGGCAGCCTTCTTACTACAGTCTATGGAGGCAACCACCATAAAGGTATGTGTATTTGCGTAGTACGTGAATATGCGCACCTTTACGGTGTTGGAAGCGGTACTACTGAGTACGAGGTAGTCAAATATGCCTACCAACATGGCGCGAACCCGCGCCCTCATGACCGAAACCGAACGCGCACGCATCGCCGGCGAAGAGGACGTCGAGGACCGCAAGGTCTACCAGGCGATCTCCGAAGTCCGCAACCGCATCAACGACGAGCTCGTTGACGACGTCGAAACCCTCGAAGAACACCACCCCGGCCTGCTCGAAGAACTCCGCGACGTCGTCTGTAAGGATCACGATGAGCACGACTGACGACACCACCGACGCCGAGGACACGACCTGTCCGACGTGCGGGCGCGACGACTTCGCCAGCTCCCGGGGGAAGAAACTGCACCACGCAAAGACCCACGACGAAAGCATCGCCGGGGTGGAAACCGAGTGCGCACAGTGCGGAGAGGCATTTCGAGCCAAACCCTCGCGGAGCAACGGTCGACGATTCTGCGACAAGGTATGTTTAGCTGCGTGGCAATCTGAGAACCTTTCCGAGGATAACTCCGTGCACTGGAAGGGGAGTGTGGAACGGGAATGTCAGAACTGCGGCGAGGTATTCGAGGCCCGGGACACAGACTATAACAACCAGATATACTGCAGCCGGCAGTGTGCGGGCGAAGGTAACGCTCCAGATCGCAACCGTGTGACCAGTACGTGCCACGAGTGTGGTAATGAGTACGATGTCGTCCCTGCCCGCGCCGAAAAGACGCGGTACTGCTCACTTGACTGTAAGAACAAACAGGTGCAGCTCACCTGCGACCAATGCAGCGACGAGTTCCACGTGCCGCGAAGTCAGCAGCACAGGCGGTTCTGCTCTAAGACCTGCTCCATCAACTGGCAGTCAGAGAACAAAACCGGCCCCAACCACCCTCATTGGAAGGGGGGAAAGGTGAATGTGCAATGTGAAGTCTGTGGGGCTGCAGTCCAGGTAGACCCTCACGAAGAAGACAGCCGGCGCTTCTGTTCAAACGACTGCAGTGGGCAGTGGATGTCCAACGAGTTCTCCGGTGAGGATAGCTGGAATTGGACCGGGGGTGGCTCCCTGAATTACGGCTCAAACTGGCTCCGTCAACGTGAGCGGGCGCTTCGCCGAGACCAGTACCGCTGCCAAGAGTGTGGTATCACCGCTCCCACGTATCGTGCAGAGGCTGGGCGAGGGCTCGATGTCCATCACCGTACCCCGCTTCGGGAGTTCCGAGCCGGCGACACAATTGACCACGAGGCAGGAAACGACTTATCGAATCTCGTCGCGCTGTGCCGGCCGTGCCACCGAAGGGCAGAGCGCAATCTCTGACCTTCGTCTCTGCCCGGATACGGCTGTATCGGCTGACGACTAACCTCCTTCCTTCCTCCGATGACCCCGCCCTGGGCGAGGATCTTGCAGACAGCATACACATAATGCCACCAGATGATCGTGTTACTGCCCGTCTCGGCTCTACTCAGTTCGAGTTTGCGTACCCTGTCCTTGACGGGAGTCAAGACGTCAAGACCGCGACGCTCGACGTCCTCCCGACCGACGAAGGTACCAGCGAGACAACGGCCGAAACGCAGGTTCTCTCGCACTCGCCGCGAACGTTCACACTTCGCGGGGACTGCTACGAGGACGAGGTTGAACAGCTCTACGACCTCCTCGGCGAAGAGACAGTTCTCCGGCATCCAAAGTGGAGTGGGCGCGTCCTGGTAGAGTCCGTTGATGACTCGCGTGGGAGCGGGGTGGATGAGGACGGCCGCTGGTACACGTTCCGTGTCGACCTGCAAGAAGCATGAGTCGACCGATCTACGGCGCAGCTGACGTCGGCGGTGAGACGGCACCGATCGTGCTCGGCGGCGAGTCCCTCCCCGGGACGCAGTCGCCGTACGGGCTCACACTGACGCAGGATCGCTGGAACACGAGCGCTGAACTCGAAGTCTCCCTCCTCCAAGACACGAAGCCCGAGACCGGATCCCGAATCACGTGCTCGGTCACCGGCGAGCGGATCTTCACCGGGACGATCTCCTCGGCGGAGTCCCGATCCGGCTGGTATCACGTGATCGCACATGATCCGATCTACGAGCTGAAACGGACAACGCTCACCCAGTCGTTCCAGCAGGCGACGCTCGTCGATATCGCGGCGCGTGCGCTTGAGGAAGCCGGCGTCGACGACGTCTCAATCAGTCTTCCCGTGGAGCGGACGTCCGTCGAGTTCACGGGGACGCGTTGCGACCGCGTTCTCGAGAAGGTCGCCACGTGGGGCGGTGGCGTCTGGTACGTCGCCGCGGACGGCACCGTCCACGTCACGACGACCATCGCCGAGATGTCGACAGCGCACGACGAGTCGGCGGTCGTCGACGCGGCGCCGGGCGACCGGTCGATGCCCTACCAGTCCGTGCGCGTGACCGGCGCGTCCCCAGCGTCGCAGAAGGGCGCGGACGCGATGTGCCTCATCTCCTCCGAGTCACTCGTCGCGACCGCTGGCGACGGCACGCCTCGCTTCGACTACCACGATGATGGAATCAGAACACAAGCGATGGCCGAGAACGCAGCACAGTCGATCCTTGAAGAGCTCAAGCGGCAGCGCGCGACCGGGTCGATCACGCTCCCGGGGCGCGCGTCGATCCGACCGTTCGACACGCTCAGTGTGCCGGATGCAATCGACACGCAGACGTACCTCGTCTCGGGGATCACGCATCGGCTCACCAGCCAGGATGGCTTCCGTACGACCGTCACGTGTGGCGGCGTCCTCGCCGAGGGATCGTCGTGACTGACGACGTCCTCGGGGCGCTGGAGCCGAACGAACGCGGCCGCTTGCTCGGCGAACTCCGGGAAGCGCTGAACATCCCACGCGTCGGCCGCGTCCGGAAGGTCTGGACGCATACAGACGAGGCGGATACGTCGAACCACGAGGTGAACGTCGCGGTGCCACCCGGCGGCGACGTCGACGGCGAGCACCGACAGATCCCGATCCAGCAGCCGGCGACCGGCGCCGTCGCGGTCCCGAGCGTCAACGATCTCGTACTCGTCATGGGCTCCGATACGGGTCCGGTGGCGATGCCTGCCGTCTACGGCGACGCTGACGCGGATCGCGCCCCCCTCGGCGAAGAGGGTGACGTCCGCATCCGCCGCGGCGAGCTCTACGCGGAGGTCGCTGGAGACGGATCGTGGGCGCGGCTCGCGAAGAAGCCGGGCGACCTCGACGACCCATCCGCGCGCGTCGAACTCGACGCTGGCGGCGCCGTCCGGATCGAGACGGACGGCGATGTCACGATCTCTGCGGGCGGCCAGGTCGTCATCGACGAGGGTGGAACTGCGGCGCCGGTCGCCCGTCAGAACCATACGCACGACGTCACGCTCTCGGATAGCTCCACGACGACGTCGACGACGCCGAACGAGTCCGGGACGCAGACGGAGGTCGAGTGATGGACGCCGCTGACGCGCTCGGGACGGGGCTCGCGTTCGAGTCCGACTGGGACTTCGAGCTCGTCGCCGGCAGCATCGGCACCGTCTCCGGGATCGACTGCCTCGGCCGTGACCTCGCGTTCGCCCTGGAACGCGACCTCGAAATCGGCCAGCTCGGTACGGTCGACGCGCGCAAGGACGTCGAGATCGACGTCCGCGACCTCGTTTCGGGCGAGGACCGTGTCCAGTCCATTGACCAGCTGGACGTCCGCGAGCCCGCCCCCGACACCGTCGAGATCGACGTCGCGCTCACCGCCACGACCGGCGAGCGCGGCCAGTACGTCTTCACGCAGTAGGTGACACTAGATGCCACAAGCCCCACAGACCCAGCAGCAGGTGTACGAGGCCGTCCGCGACCGTATCCGTGAGTCGGACGCGGACATCACGAACTTCTCCCCGAACTCGCCGGAGCGCGCGCTCACCGACGACGGCTTCGCCGGTGCGTTCCGCGCCCTCGAGCACGCGAAACTCGCCGTCCAGCTCTCCGGCTGGATCGCGTACGCCGGCGGCCCCATCACCGAGGACGACCTCACCGACCTCGGGATCGACCCGGACGTCGTCGACCTCGACCTCCTGAACTCGCTGATGGAGGACGCGGACCTGGACGCGCTCGCCGCTCGCAACTCGGTGACGCGCGACCCCGGGACGTACGCGACGGGCACCATCCAGATCACGACCGCGAGTGAGACGACGACTGTCGACGCGGGCTTCCGCGTCACAACTGACCCGCCGGACGCACTCGCGTTCGAAACGACCGCGGACGTCACGCCCGACGCCGGCGCGACGACCGTCACGGCGCCGATCCAAGCGCTCGCGCGTGGCGCCGACCACAACGTCGGATCGGGGACGATCCAGACGATGCCGAGCCCGCCGCCGGGGGTCGAAGGCGTCACGAACCCGACCGCGACCACGGGCGGGGAGAACCCCGAAACGAACGCGGAGTTCCGCGAGCGCGCCCAGGCGGCCATCGTTCAGAACTCCGGCGGCGGCACGACCGGCGGCATCGAGGGCGGGCTCGCCTCCCGCTTCGACGGCGTTGACCTCGGTGACGTCATCGTCGACGAGCACCGGAACGCATCCCCACCGAACGCCGACGTGATCGTGAACGGGGGGCCGTCGGATAGTGAGGTCCAGGCCGCAATCGACGAGCTCCGGCCAAGTGCGGTTGAGCACACGCTCGTGCGACCGACGCTCGTCACTATCGACGTCGACGTCGACCTCGCTGGGACAGGCGTCGACACGGACGCCGTCGAGGCCGCGGTCACGCAGTACCTCGCCGGACTCGGTCTCGGCGAGGACGTCATCCGCGACAAGCTGATCCAGAACGTGATGAACGCGGACGGCGATATCGATTCGATTGACTCGCTCACCGTCTCCGACTCGAGTGGGACGGTCTCGGATGACCGCGCGGTCGCCGACCAGGCAATCGCCGAGCCCGGGACGGTCACGGCGGTGGTCTAAGTGGTCGACGTCCAGGACGGCGACCTCCCGGGGCGTCTCCCGAGTCCGTTCCTCCTCTCTGGGGAGTCGGACTTCGCGGCCTGGATCACCGCCCACCAGGACGAGCTGGAACGGTACGCCGGCGACCTTGAGGCGGTCGCGAAGAGCCTCAAGATCACGCAGGCGGACGGCCGGGCGCTCGACGAGCTCGGGAAGGGCTTCGGCCAGCTGGGCCGCCGCCGAGGCCGCGACGACGGCCCCTATCGGAGCTATCTCCTCAGTCTCGTGGGTGCGTTCAACGGCCGTGGGACGCCGCCCGGCCTCCGCCTCGCTATCGCGGCCGGCGTCCTCGCCGACCAGGACGACGTCGCGCTCATCGAGGACTTCCAGAGCCTCGAGTACGAAGTCGTCCTCCGCGACTGGCAGGCGCATCGAACAGGCACCGTCCACGCGCTCGCCGACCTCGCGGACCCGAGTGTCGTCGCGCGACGCGACCCGATCCACTACGACCTCCCGACCGCCGCCGTCCAGTACAGCGCCGAGGCAGCCGTCGCGCGTGGCGGAACTGGACTCCCGGATGCAGTGACACACTACGCCGTCGACGATACGGAACCGACGACGGTCGACAGCAGCGGGACGTTCGGCACCAACGCGTTCGACGGCGACTCCTCCTTCAGCTAACCACCCACTCACACACTCATGACCACGATTCCAGACGTCGGTCTCGAAGCGCGCGGCGACCTCGTCCGTAACGCGGTCGCGTACGTCGCGCTCGGGACCGGCCAGAACGAAGCGACAGACGCAACGGCACTTGCGAGCCCGGCCTATGGCGCAGCGGCGTCGAACGCGAACGTCGAGCTCGTCGAGACAACCGACACCGGCGGCTTCGAGGTCGTCATCCGCGTGAAGGGCGGCACCGAAGTCGCGGGCGGCACCGCGATCAGCGAGATGGCCGTCTACGACGGCGACCCCGAGGCTGGCGGGACGCTCCTCACCATCGACGAGTTCGAGCCGGTGACCGTCGAGGCCGGCCACACCGAGGAGTTCACCATCCCGCACGACCCCTCGCGGTGATTCTGAATGGCTGACTACACCCTGATTCAGTCCGGGGACGCGAACGCGGCGGAGAACGTCGGCGCGCTCGCCGGAACGCTCCCCGTCCCTCGCCTCGTCTCCGGGCTCGCGCTCTCCGGCTACGACAGCGCGGGTCCGACCGTGGACATCGCGGCGGGGAAGACGGCGCACGTCCTTGATGCGGCGACCGCGGAGTGGACGGAGGACGACGGCACGCAGCGGAGCGCCGGCCGTGATCACGTCCTCGTCGTCGCGCATCTCGACGCGCGGACGGACGTCGCGCTCACGGACGGTGCGACGAACCATCTCTTCGTCGACGCGAACTGGAGTGAGGACGACCAGCCCGAGCTCGTCGTGAACACGACCGGCGACCCGCCGGCCGCCTCAGCGCTGAAGGTCGCCGAGGTCGACACGGCCGCGGACTCGATAAGCGGCCAGTGGGCGCTCGTCGCCGGCGACGGCACGCTCACCTACCCGGACGAGGCCGCCGCGGACGCGGCGAGCACCAGCCTCCCGTCCGGCACGGTTGTCTACGACCGCGCCGGCGGCCAGCACTTCTACGTCACAGACTAATGGGACTCAAGAAACTCGTCGGCGGGTTCGACTACGTACAGTCCGACCCTCCGACCAACCCCCGAGCAGGTGAATCATGGTTCGACCAATCCGCGGACGAAGGCGTCCGCACAAAGCTCTACGCGGACGTCGGAAGCGGCCTCGAGTGGGTCGCTATCCCGTCGCTCGCGCAGGACGACATCCTCTCCGACGGCCACCCCTTCCCGGGGGCGAACGTTGATGCGAGCGTGTCGTCGCGCTCCAGTCACGACGACCCCGACCCGCAGGGGCATCTTGACGCGGACGTCTCCACACGGGCAGTTCCGGACGACTCGCCAGACCCGTCGGAGTGGACGGCGACGCGAGCGCAGCGTCTCGATAAGGCGATCTCGGCGCTCAACGACCTCGCAGAAAGCGACATCCTCTCCGACGGGCAGGCGTTCCCGGGAGGGAACGTCGACGCGGCCGTCTCGTCGCGCGCCGTCCCCGAGGACTCGGTCGACTGGTCGAGCAAGACACCGCTCGTCGCAGACTCCTCGGCCACCATCAGCGGATCGGGATTCGCGCTCGGTCTCTCCGTGAGCGGCACAACCACAGATGCTGCGGGATACCTCGACTGCGGACTCACAATAGATGGGAGTTACGCGCAATATTTCAGAGACGACATCCCAGCAAACACTCATTCGTCGAGTTCGGCCTCTTTCTGCGTGAGATTTGATGGCGAGCTTGACCCTTACGTGGGGGCGAGCAACATGTCGACTCACAAATACAGTCTGTTCTACGTCCTTGACTAATGAGCCGAAAATACCGCAGGAATGGCGACTGGATTGATGAAGTCATCACGACAGACGTGCAAACCGCGACAATCCACCAGTCGACACCCTTCCGAGTCCTCCATCTCACGACATCGGACGACGGCCAGCTCCCGAACGACGGGAGCGCGACCGAGACGCTCCAGGTCGCGGTCGTGGACGGCCTCCAGGTCGCGCGGGGGACCGACCCCAGCGACGCGGACGTCCTCGATGCCGGCGGCGAGGCGACCGTCACCGTCGACGGCGTGGCGCAGTCCGTCTCCCTCACGGGTGGGACGGGGTCGCTCGACGTGACGACGACCGCGTCGGCGGGCTCGACCATCCGCGTCCAGGCAACCGACCTGGCGGAGCATCCGGCCGAGCAAAGCGACGTCGTCGAAATCGAGGTGGTCAGTGCATGACTCCTGGACAGGGAGGTAGTGGGCCGGGGAACAGCGGGGGCGGCCCGCCGAAGGACGTCCCCGCGCCACCGCACGCTGGTGGGCCGCCGGGGCACGTCGAGCGCGACGGCGACCGCGTCCACGTCGGTCCTGTCGACTCCGATGCGGACTACGTCGCGGACGCCCAGGCGCTCGTTGACGAGGGCGCGCTCGACGGGAAGCCCGGGCTGAAAGTCCTCTACTACCTCCTCCTCGCGATCCTCGACCGTCTCTGAACGGACGGAGCGCTTCGTGGCCGCGCTCTCACGCTGCACGCTTATCAGAGTGGAGTGTGATGGCCAGCTATGGTCGACAGACGAGCGATCTTGAAGAAGATCGCGCCGGTCGTCGGAGCCGCGATAGTCATCGGAGTGCTCTTCCCGAACTCGGGAAGCCTGATCGTGAATCTCGCCACCATCGCCAGCGTTCCACTTCCGGGTGTCGTCGGGAACCTTCCTGACTTCGCCGCCCTCACCCGCCAGCCCGGTTTAACCGGCTTGGCCGGGGTTTTCATCACGTCCTTCGCCGCCGTCGTGACGCTCGGCTGGAGCGTCAAGGCGTTCTACGCACGGGTTCTCGCGTAGGCCGCCGGGGTCTTCTGGAGCGAAAAACCGGCACCGGTCGTGTGGCACCCAGTGCTGGACGCGCTTCCGGGCGGCGGTTATGTAGAGGCTATCGCCGCCTTGCCGCGTAGTTTTATCACCGACGGTGACAGATTGCGGGTATGTCGACTCGTGCTGCGTCCCTCTCCGCGGCGGCGTTGAAGAAGCGCCTCCAAGGGATGGACGACTGGGATTTCGAGCACTTCGTCGCGGACCTCTGGAGCCGGCAGGGGTGGACGACGGAGGTCGAGCAGCAGTCCGCCGACGCCGGCGTCGACGTCCGCGCGACCAAGGAGACGCCCTTCCAGCAGAAGGCGTTGATTCAGGCGAAACGCTACGGCGAGAACACGACCGTCGGCGGGCCGGACATCCAGCAGTACGCGAGCCTGAAACACCAGGAGGACGGCGTCGACCAGGTCGTGATCGTCACGACCGGCGCCGTGACGTCACAGGCCGAAGCGCGCGCCAGCGACCTGAACGTGAAGCTCGTCGATGGCGATGATCTCGTCCAGCTCGTCGACGACCTCGACGCCTACGACCTCGTTGAGCAGTACGCCGACCTCGGCGGCGGGGAGATCGACACCGAGGCAGGTGGGTCGGGGGAGTCCGCCGGTGAGCGGTCGGCGTCCGAGGAGGCACGACGCCGAATCCAGCAGGCCGATCATCCGTCTGACGTCGGCGTCAACTACCCCAAAATCATTGCGGTCTGTGGCGCTGTCGGGTTCATGGGCGCGCTCCTTGGGTCTCTATTTCCTGAAGGCAGCCTCCCCTACCAGATATTCTACGGGGTGGGCACGGTATTCATACTCATCGCGGTCGCAGGCGTCTATCTCGACATGCGGACGCTCCGCATCATGGGTGTCTGGCGGCCGAGCAAGTGGTACTTATACGGCAGTCTGATCATCCTCGGCCTCCCGGTCTACCTCTACCACCGGCGCAGACACGTCCCGCAGAAGACGCCCGCCGGCGAATAGAGACTCGTATGCGTTCTACTTACTCCCGATCTCTGCGTGAGAGCCGTCCAGCCAGAGTGCACGGTTGACGTCGAGGTCGTGGACGTCGCGGGCGTACTCGCCGGCGGCCGCGAGGAGCGCGCAGACCTTCTCGACGTCGGCGAGTTTGACCTCGGTCGTGTCGAAGAGGTCGATCTTCTTCGTCGCTTTCGCGTTCCGCCCATCCGGAAGGATGGGTGACACGCGCGAGAACGACGCGCTGCCGTCGTCGACGTCGATAACCACCCAGTAGCGATGCCTGCCGCCGTAGTGTTTCGTCTTCAGCCGCGCGACGTCGCGGTCGTCGTCACGCACGACGTCCTCGCCCGTGACTCGCGTGTCGAACTCCTCAGACATCGCCACCATCGTCCTCGCGAGGGTCGTCCACGAGTTCGTAGAGTCCGACGCCGAGCAGGTTCGCGGCGTGGTCGTGTTCTTCGAGCCGGGCGAGGCGTTGCTGGACGTACCCGCGGGAGTAGTCGCCGACGTTGTCCTCCTCGAGGCGGCGCTGGGCGTATACCGGCGTGATGCGCCCCTCGTCGAGGTAGTCGAGTAGTTCGCGGTCGAGGTCGCGGAGGTCTGCGTCGGTGAGCATGCCTCCGGGTTCGGTTGTGAGGCTCACAAGGCTATTGATGCGCGCCCGCGTTGTAAGCCTTACTACGGAAGCCCCCGAAGTGAGCTTACGACGTAAGTTTTATAGACACGGGAAGTATACTGTAGAGTAGGCACCGAGGAACGCTACTTCAGAAGTGAAGTGGCCCGGCGTACCAGCGCCGGACCTCGGGTCTGCACCACGCAAACCCATGCACACAACACCACGCAGACCGGATAACGATTCCGACGCGACGGTACAGCAGCTGGATCGCACCCTCTACGATGTCCCCGCGACGTGGGCAGAGTGGGGCAGCCACGAACCCGTCCGCGACGGCGAGACGCGGTTCCACGCGATCAAGCTCTGCCACACCTACGCCTTCGTCACCAAGCGCGTCAGCGGCTCGCGTGCCAACGCCGACGAACGCAACCAGATCCACGTCCTCTACGAAGACCCCGAGACGGGCGATCGCGTCGAGCGCGTCTACGACGCGAGCCTCATCGAGGCGCACGCCGAGACGATCCACATCTGGAGCCAGCACGCCGAGGCCCCGGACGGCCGGATGGACTATCCCGGCCTCCCCGTCATGGCCGACGGGTTCGGCGAGGGGTTCCTCGTCGTCCCGCGCATCGTCCGCCGCGGCGGCCCCGAATCGTTCGCCGCCTCGGTCGCCGTGCGCGACGACGAACCGCGGCTCAGCGAGGGTGGGAACTGATGCAGTCCTACGACGTCCTCCACGTCCCCGAAGACGACGCGGTCGTCTACCAGCAGCGCGACACCGAGGAGGCCGATGCGTGATGCGCGGTCAGGACATCCACCCGCGGGCGGCACGCCGCATCCGCAGCGACCACACGTCGACGGCACCCAGCGAGTTCCGACATCGCGTCCTCGCCGACGGCGTCCACGACGACGTCCTGGAAGACTCGCAGCTCGCCACCCTGGAGGACGCCATCGCGTCCCTCGAGGACGTCCGCGACGAACGCCGGGAGACGCTGCGCGGCGCTGGAGATCAGGGACGCACGGCCGGCGAGCCCCTCCCCGATCTCCACCGACAGGCCCGCGACCGCGTCAGAGAACTCTGCGCGGCCCGCGCCGGCGTCGTCCTCGCGGACGGCGATACCTGGGTCGCGGAGGGCTTCGAGGACGCCGCGGACGTCGCGGCCGCGACGCGCGAGGCCGCCGCGTGGCTCCGCGCCCACCCGGACGTCCGCGAGCGCGTCTTCGAAGACGATCCGCTCAGCACGCTCGCCACGGACGGCGGCCGGCCGCAGCTCCACGTCGGCGACCACGTCCAGGACCGCGACGACGAAGGCGAGACCCCGGCAACGATGCTTGCCGCTCGCGTCCCCGTAGGGGACGCGAGCGGTCACGAGATCGACGCGGACGGCACGACCGTCGCGGACGTCAACCCCGACTACCCCGCGGACGACGACGTCGTCGAAGTCGTCTTCCCGAGTCGGAGCGACACCGACCTCACGCCGCAGAATCGCTACGCCTACCCCCGCGGCCGGCTTGAGCGCACTGCGGCGATCCACGAGGAGGCCGAGGACTGATGGCGATTTCGAACACAGAACTCGCCCGCGCCGTCTACGGGAAGCGCGACCTCCGTGCCGCCCAGGACGCGATGGTCGCCGTCGAACCGGACGGCGACGGCTTCTGGACGGTCTACAACTCCGAGGGCGTCGCGCGGACGGTCGATCCCGACGCCGCGGTCTGTGACTGCGAGGACATGCAGTACAACGACCCGCCTGAGGGCTGCGCGCACGTTCGGCGCGTCGAGATGATTCG
Organism: Halarchaeum rubridurum; assembly: GCF_014647115.1. GTDB lineage: Archaea > Halobacteriota > Halobacteria > Halobacteriales > Halobacteriaceae > Halarchaeum > Halarchaeum rubridurum. Next base: position 39,509 of record NZ_BMOO01000003.1, on the reverse strand, counting down.
CGGCGCCCGCCGCGTCCCGGACGTCCGCCTCGACGTCGTCCTCCGGAAGAAGCTCGACGAGGAGGCAGGGTGATGGAGGCGAAGAAGACCGACCGACGCGTCCAAGACCTCGCCTTCGAAGCTGGCGAGGACTTCTCCGCGGGCGTGATGCGCCGCGTGGTCGTGGACGCCGTCCTGGAGGACGACCAGCTCGGGGCGCTCGTCGACGTCGCGGTCCGCGCGGAAGCCGCCGCCGACCTCCGCGAACTCCGCGCCGGCGACGACGCCCCGGGGCTCGCGGAACTCTGGAACGCATGGCAGACTGTCGACGGCCTCGTCGGCGTCCGCCTCGAGGAGACGGTCGCCGACGCCTGCCGGCGCGTTCTTGAGGACGCCGGCGAGTGGGTCCGCGAAGGCCACTGGACCCGCGCGGAGGCACGCGAGGGGCGTTTCGAAGCGCGCGAGTGGCTCCAACGCCACCCCGAGCAGCTCGACGCCGACTCGGTGGAGGCGCGGCGATGAAGGTCGTCCGCGAGGACCTCGACGGCACGCCGATCCAGCGCCTCGTCGTCACTGAGCCCGGCACAACCGAGCACTTCATCGACGAAGTCGTCGGCTACCTCTGCCCCCACTGCTTCCAGGCTGACGAGACGCTCACCCAGATATGGCACCAAGCAGACTGCCGGCTCGCCGGCGAGCACGGCCGCCAATTCTACGACGACCTCGAGCCCGTCGTCGACGAGACGACCCCGACGCCCGAGCTCTCCCCGACGCACACGATCACCATCGTCGAGTACGGCGAGACCGAAGGGAAGTCATCGGAGACGGGGGAGGTCGGCCTCCACGAGGGCGAGACGGTCGCGTTCTTCTGCTCGTGCGGCAACCTCGACGAGGACGTCTTCGAAATCGTCCACGACGAGTCCTGCCAGCTCGCCGGCTGGCACCGGTCCGCCGCGCGACGCGCGGACTAACCCCTCCGCGGAACCCCCCTGTTTCCACTCGACCCCCGCGGCCCCCCAGATTGCAGGTGTTCCTGGGGTGGGTTTCGGAACTACAGCCCATTCTTTTATACCCTGGACTTGTCGGTGCGAGGTGACATGATCACGGCGCCGCACGTCTTCGAAGACGGCCACCTCCCACGGTCGCTCGAACACCGCGAAGGCGCCATGACCACCCTCGCACAAGCCTTCCAGCCAGCCACAAACGGCGACCGCGCCGAAGACGTCCTCATCCACGGCCCGAGCGGCGTCGGCAAAACCGCGCTCGCGCGCTGCGCCCTCCGCCGTCTCGACGAGCACGCCGACGTCGATAGCGCAGTCGTCGACACCATGGGCGCGACCGCTGGAGACATCCTCCGCACGATCCTCCACCAACACCATGCTGGCGTCCACCTTGCCGGGAACGAACCCCTCCCCGACCTCGTCGAAATCCTCCAGGTCGCAGCCGACCGCCCCTGCATCGTCGTCCTCGACGAGGCCGACGATCTCCACGAAACCAACATCCTCGACCACCTCCGCGGGATCGGCCTCGTGTCCGTCGTCGTCATCGTCCACGACCCCGACGAGTGGCTCGCACGCGCCCCCGACGGCTACGACCACGCCGCCATGACCCATCTCGGACTCGACCGGTACGGCACGACCGAACTCGCGGACATCCTTGAAGCGCGGGCGCGCGTCGGCCTCCGCTTTGGTGCCGTGACCTCCGACCAGCTCCACACGATTGCGGACGAAGTCGCAGGTGTTGCCCGCGACGGAATCCAGAGCCTGCGCGCCGCGGCCGAACTCGCACAGGAGCGCGACCACCCCCATATTCACGACCTGGACGTCGCGGATTGCTACGCGCGCGCACGGACGGCGATCCGCCGCAGCAACCTCGCGTCGCTGCCGACCCACCACCAGGTGCTCTACGCCGTGCTCTATCAGTTCGGCGACGAGTGGGTTCGGGGTGGCCGGCTCCATGATCGCTACGAGCGCGCCGACGACCGGCTCTACTCCGGCCTTCCGGTCCAGCCGATCAGCCGGCGGGATCGCCGGTACAAAATCCAGAAGCTTGAGGCGTACGACCTCGTCGAACGCGAGGGTAAACGGCGGGGTACCGAGTATCGTGTCGTCGACCGCGACGTCGAGCCGCCGCTCGTGGTTACTACTGAGCCGGAGGTCTGACCCCTTCTCGGATACCGAGGATGATCAAGAAGTCAACGATCAGGTACTGGAGGAAGTAGGTCCGGTAGTCTCCCTTCGCGTCGTGAAACGTCAGGTACGTCAACATAGTCGCAGCTTCAGCCCCCAGCTGGAAGAACGCGAAGGGAAGCTGTAGTGCCCCGAGGTGAGACGTGTAGGCTCCGATCACAACCCACGCCCCGAAGTACCTCCCCATCCCGTAGATGAAGTATACCACTGCGAGGAGTACAGCGACGAGGGTGACGCTCCGATAGAACGCGTAGATCGCCTGGAAGGTCCGCGACCGGCCTTGCCCATCGCGGTGGATCAGGGCTCGTGTGTGGACGTATAGCGTCTTAAGGTCGCCATCCTCAACGTCCGTTCGATCATCGGGGAGGTCCATGTAGTCGAATTGCTCCTGTGCAGCTGTGTAGTACGCATCGAGCGTCTCTTCGGATATTTCAGATGGACTACGGGTCCTGATGAGACGGTCAAATTCAGCCCGGTGGCTTGGCTCCCCGAGGTGGGGGTCCAGGCTCTCAGCGGCGCTGTGGATTGCCCGGCCGAGGATGTAGCCCACGACGATGAGTACGAGTAGAGTTTCGAATGTACCAAGGGGCATTTCGCTTGGGGCGAATGGGAACATCCCGATCAAAAATGCGACGCCCGGGAGGAGCATACTGAAGAAGTCATAGAGATCAAACGTGCTGGTTGCAGAGGAGAGCACACCATCGCCACCAATCGACATACCCCACACATATCTGCCCCGACTTATAATACTATCACCTGTGTTACGATAGCCTGATATACCCGTCACACAATGTGTGACGCATGAGCCGCCACGAAAGGTCAACCCGATCTTTCTCGATCAACGTCGGTGCTGGCGGCATCGTGATCGCGGCGATAGTCCTACTGCTCTACGTAATGGCGAACCCGTCCTTCCGCGATAACGTCCCGATCGCACTCGCCCCCTTCGCGTTTGGCGCGGCTTGTGGCGTCGCAGCTTATCTGGCGTGCGAGATCGTGCGCAGATAGCCCGCGTTTTTCGGAACTACAACCCCCACTTTTTACATAGGCGGTCGTCGGTCCGGGTGCGATGGCTACGAAGCAGCACTCTCGGCGGGAGGCGAGTCGTGTTCGCGAGATCGCGATGCGCGTGGACCTGCATCGCCTCGGCTACGAAGTTCGCGAGGAGGAGCGCGGCGTCGACGTCACCGTGATCGCGGATGGTGAGCGTGGGCGGCGGATCAAGCTCGTGCATGGGGGCGACCAGTGGTTCTCGCGCGGCGGTGAGCGGCTCGTGAAGAAGGAGATGGAGCCGCCGGCGTGGCTCGAGGACGTCTTCCAGCATGTCGAGGAGGAACTCCGGCGTGGCGTTACTGTCACTCGGCCGTGACTCGGCTACTCGGCGTCGGTGTCGGGGTCGGGGAGCTCCCTGGCGTCGAACTCCTCGTCAAGGAAGGCGACTCCACGCTCCGTGATGCCGAAGAGCCCCCGGTCGATCTTGCGGAGAAGCCCGGCCTTCGCGAGTTTCCGGCACCGGCGCCCGGCGTACTTTCGGGTGATGTCGATGCGCGGCGTCGTGCCTTCGCGGGAGAGTGCCTGGGGGGTCATGTTCCCCTCCTCACGGATGACTTCGAGGATGCGCTCGTCGGCCTTCGTCATCCAGTCGGCGCTCTGCCGCATCTTGCTACCCGATGGGTGTGTCGCGCTCATAGAACCACCGATGTGCCATATAAGGGGGCTGTAGGGTAATAGTAGTACCCCCTACCACCCCTGTAGAGGGGTTAGAGGCTCCCACAGGTACCCGTTGGGTGGGCAAGAACTAAGGTAGCGGCTGACTATTGATTTGGTGGAAGCCAGGTCCCGCTCCGCGGTAAGGAGTGCCCGGGGTGTTAGAGGCACCCCGGACGTGGCTTCCTACTCCCACACAGGGGTATTTCAGAAGCCATGCGAGACAACATCGACGGGCCTCTTAAGAATAGGGCCCATACGACGCGGAAGCCTGCGGCTACCGAGGCCGCGCGTATCGACGCGGAGACCCACCACGAAGAGCGCGAGCTGTCTGACTCAGCGAGCGCAGCGAGTAAGGATCGGACAGGGCCGGGGAGCCCTACTGGGTCGGACGCGGGCCAGCCGGTTAAGGAAGCGGACGCGCGGCCGGCGACGATTTACGTGCCGACCGGGTCGGTGAAGAAGCGCGAACACTGGGACGAGGATTGCCCGGCGTTCAAGTCGACGTCGACACCGGCGGCGCGCGACGCCGCGACCGTCCCCGAGGGCTACTACGAGTTCTGCAAGCGCTGCACGCCCGCCGCCGACGAAGGGGGTGACGCGTGATGGCGCTCATCTGCCAGTCGTGCGGCCGCGAGTTCCCGGACTTCCCCGACGACGCCGTCGAAGACGACCGTCTCGACGAGGTCGTGATGCACAAGTTCGACCCCGACGGCATCGCCGTCAGTCAGACGGACTACTACTGCGACCTCGAGTGTGCCGCTGAAGCCCTCGAAGGGGGTGACGTCTGATGGCGGCGGCCGACACGCCGTCGACGCGGCCCGACGAAGTGCACGTGAACACGGCGCGGCACGCGACAAAGACCGAGCACTGGGACCGGAGCTGCCAAGCGCTCGCGCGTGTTGAGAACGTCGCGACGAAGCCCGCCACGACGATCCCCCAGGGGTACTACCCGAAATGCCAGCTCTGCACCGACGAAGGGGGTGACGCGTGATGGTCGAAATCAGCGTCTCGGGTCTCGGCCACGGCGACTATGAGATCGACATCGTCGTCTCCGGCCCTGACGAGGATGCAGACAAGATTCTGGTCGACCTGCAGGATCGCGCGCTCAAACTCACCGAAGCGCTCGAAGACGACATCCACCCAGACGACGCGGACGGCTACATCGCGACCGTCGACTGGGATAGCGTTATCGACGAGGGGGGTGACGCGTGATGGCGGCCGCCTCGACGCCGTCGTCGCGGCCGGAGACGCTCCACGTTGCGACGAAGCGCTCGACGAACACCGAACACTGGGACCCGGAGTGCCCGGCCGCCCAACAGGCGAAGAACCTCGCCGAGAAGCCCACGAGCGCGATCCCCGACGGACACTACCAGAAGTGCGGACGCTGCACCGACAAACCCACGGAGACCCCAGAAGGGAACGCGGGGCGCGCCGGCCCGAAACGCGCCCTCAAGGCGTTCCTCGCCGATGACGGCGAGACCTGCCAGCACGACGACCCCTGGTGTCGCGGCGAGCGCGACCTCCGCGCCGGCCGCCTCCCCTGCCAAGCATGCGCGGACGCCGCCAGCGACGGCCTCTGGCAGACCTTCCTCGCACGACACGACGCCCGCGACGACTACCGAGGTGAGGCACTATGACCGGCTACGTCGCTGTCTGCCAGCAGTGCGGCGAGCTCACCGACGGCGCAGCCGACCTCGAGGAGGCTGGCGACGTCGCTGAAGCGCACGACGAGTTCGGCTGTGACGTCGACATCTATCACGGCGAGATCGAGATCGACAGTGGATTCATGTGCATCTCCTGCTCTGTGCTGCGATGGGGAGACCCGGCAGACGAGTGTCCGGCATGCGGCGAGAGGGGGGTCAGCCGCGTCTTCTTCGGAGGTGGCGCGTGATGCCGTCTGGCGAGTGGCCGGGAGAGGACACGTGGCTCTGCGACGGGTGCAGCGAGCCACAGCCACGCGACCGCGTGTGGCCCTGCCAAACCTCCTCTGGGAGACAGTGTCTCTGTGAGGCGTGCCGGGAGGCGCGCGACGTCGACCCCATCGTGCTCCCTGACAGTGGCCGGAGGTGGAGTGCATGAGCGATACTGAACAGTCTCCGTTTGAACCGCTTGAGACAGAGATACAGAACGACCGGGTGAGGTGCCCCGGTTGCGGGGACGCAATACGATGCCGCGACGCCGTTATGTCGTTGGACAAGGCTGACCGGACTGACGACGGGGTTGTCGTCAATATCTCCCGAGAATATCCGTGTTCTGAGGACTGCGCCCTCTCAGTCATCACGGGTGAAGTCTCTGCGGACACCGACCGAGGTGGTGAAGGTGAGTGACGACATCGAACCCGTAGAAGAAGCGAAGGAGTACCTCGAATCGGCCGAACGCGACTGGGGCTACCTCAGCGGTGAGGAGCGGCACGGAACGGTCGTGCAGGCACTTGACGCGCTCGAACGCGCCACCGACCCATCCGTCTGTGACCTCTGTGGCCGCGAAGTCACGCTGATGGGGGACGGACTGTGCGGCATCTGCCAACCAGACGATAGCGAAGTCTCTGCGGACGCTGAACGCGATGGGGGTGGGGAGTAGATGGCGATCACGAACGCTGAAACCCACCGATACTCGCGTGAAGATGCACTGCGCAGCCGCCAGTTCCAACTTCTCTTAGAGGGCGCGCGCGAGCTGCCCGACAGCCACGCACAGGACACACGGTTCGTAATTCTCGTCGCCGGCCGCCTCGGACTTCGCGCCGGCGAGATCGCGCACATCCAACGCGACTGGGTCGACTTCCGACGGCAGATGATCGAAATCCCCGTCCACGAACCCTGCCAGAAAGGCATGGATGGTGGCGTCTGCGGATACTGTCGCGCGCAGAGCGCGCAGGCCGCGGACGCAAACGACGACCTCAGTCAAGCCGACGCGGAAGCCCGAATGTGGAGTCCGAAGACCGTCGCATCCGCCCGCGAAGTCCCCTTCGGACATAACCCTCGCGCGACACTCGCCATCGAGCGGTTCTTCAACCGGCACGACGAGTGGCCGTTCTCCCGCGCGGTCGTCAACCGCCGCGTCACCGCCGCAGCCGAACACGCCGCCGAAGTTGATGCCGACCACTGCTACCCACACGCACTCCGAGCAACCGCCGCAACCACACTGGCAGATAACGGCCTCGACATCATCCCGCTCAAAGCCTTCATGGGCTGGAGCAAGCTCGAAACCGCGAAACACTACCTCTCGAAATCAGGGAAGAACACCGCACGAGCACTTGAACGGGTGCATGCACTATGACCGGCCGACACACCCAGGGAGGGAGCCGGTGATGGCCGCCAGCCCGAACGCCTACCGGCAGGCCGACGCGCAAGCCATCGTGCCACACGCCGAGCAGCGGCTGCGAGCTCGCGCCCACCCACCCTACGACGAAGATAACCTCCGCGCCATCTGGCGCGAAGCGACGCCTGTCGACTACCCGCCCGCCGAGAACCAGACATACGCCCGCTACCACCCTGGTGCGGGCGTCGTCCTCCTCGCCGACTACGGCTTCATCCGCACCGTCATCGACATCCAGGACCGCCCGCAGACCACCCGCGACTACGTCCACAACCAGGTGACCCAGCAGTGAGCATAGACCACCAGCGAGGCCTGATCGATGACGCAGAGCCCGACGACCCGGACGACGTCATCGAGGAGCACCGCGAGCTCTTCGAGCGACTCGCCAACACCGATCTCCGAGTCTCGAAGTACGCCCAGAACGCGCTCAATCGCACCGAAGACGGCGGTGGTCGTGATGCGTGAGCTACTCCCCGAGGAGCGCGCGCTTCAACGCCGGATGCTCGCGGAGGAGGCGGCGCGCCTCCTGCAGGTCGTCGAGCTCCCGACCATCGGCGTCCGCGGCGTCCGCGAACATGTCGTCCTCAAGCTCGTCGACACGCGCTGCGGCATCATGATCGAGGGCGGCGTTACACCACACGCAGAAGTCCTCGTGGCGCGGCGTCTCCCGGTCGCAGCGATGGCAGACGATCGGTCCGAACTCGTCGTCGCCCTCCCCGTCGACGTCGCGCCCCATCGCCTTCGCGAACGCCACCTCAGTGGACTCGTCACCGAACCGGGCGAGATACCGCGCGGTCTGCTCCGATCCGCGCTTCCGCCCCTGCCGATCCTCGATGCGCGGCGTCTCAAACCCGACCTGGAGGAGCCAGCGCGTGTTCGACTTCCGGAAGTTCGTCGGCGTCACCTCCTTCGAGATGCCGACACGGCCCGCGACCTCGCGGAAGATCTTCAAGAGCATCTGGTAGGAGACGCGCTCGGCCGTGCCGAGCTTCGTCCACAGGTAGGCGTCATCCTCACGTCCAGGATGCGCCTGCAGCCACCGCTGGAGGTAGCTGACGGACTCGATGAGGTGGACGGAGCGCTCACCCTGCTTCCCGTCGACGTGCAGGCCGACCGCGTGGTCGCCGTCGAAGACGTCGCCGACACGCAGATCATAGAGCTCCCCACCACGGAGGCCTGCCTCGAACTGGACGGCGATGAGCGCGGCGTCCCGCGGATTCTGCGCAGCCTCGATCATCGGCTGGACGTCCTGCTCGCGGTCGAGCAGGTCGCGCTCCGACGGGACGGGGTCGAAATCATTCGACGTCCCAGTCGGAACCCACGCCAAAGGGCCGGGGACCTCATCGCCGGCCGTCGCGCGACGGCCGACCGTCCGGAGCGCCGTCCGATAGTCCTGGTTCGTGTGTTCGTTCTCGTAGGTGCGGTGAATCCAGCGGACGGCTTCCTTCGCAGCCGCTTCGTCCTCGACGACGTCAACGAGGTCGACGCCCGGCTCCTCGCTGAGGCGGACACCGTGACGGAGCGTCTTCAGGTGGCGGTGGTCGCCACACTTCGAGGGAACGAGGAAGGTCTCGTCGCTGAACTCGAGGAGGAGTTCGCGGTCGGCCGGACAGCCACCCCGCTCGCCGTCTTCGAGCTGGCTTCGGAGGCGGTCGATCTGGTCTCGTGGGTCCGAGGGCATGGAGCGCCTAGCGACACACCCGATTGGCTGTTAAACATTTGGTTCAAATCCCTCCCTTGGCTCTCGGTTTTTCCACGTTTCACGGGCGAGGTCGCGGCCGAATCCGGAGTGGCGTTTATGCCCGCGAGCGACCAAGAGTGAGGTATGATTCCACCCATCGCGGACCGGTTCGTCGCGGGCGAGTCGCCGGCGACCGCGCTCGCGCACGCCGCCGACCTCGACGACGGCGGCGTGAACGCGATCCTGAACCTCCTCGGCGAGCACTACCACGACCGGCGCGAGGCGGACGCGGACGCGGACGCCTACGTCTCGTTGCTCGCGGACGTCGCCACGACGGACCTCGACGCCCGTATCTCCGTGAAGCCGAGCCAGATCGGCTTGGGCGTCGGCGACGACGTCTTCGCGGAGAACCTCGCGCGGATCGTCGACGCCGCGGCGGAGCGGGGCGTCTTCTGCTGGGTGGACATGGAGGACCACACGACGACGGATGCGACGCTGGACGCCGTCGTCGGCACCGCGGACGCGCACCCGGGCGGGGTCGGCGTCGCGCTCCAGGCGAACCTCCGGCGAACTTCGGCGGACCTCGAACGCTTCGCGGACGTGCCCGCGGCGGTGCGCCTCGTGAAGGGCGCGTACGACGAGCCGGAGTCGGTGGCGTACACGGAGAAGGCGGCCGTGAACGAGCAGTACCGGGCGGGACTCGACTACCTCTTCGCGCACTACGACGACGGCGAGATCGCGGTCGGGAGCCACGACCCGGCGATGATCGACCACGCGAAGACGCTCGCCGCCGAGCACGACACGGCCTTCGAGTTCCAGATGCTGATGGGCGTCCGCGAGGACACGCAGTTCGCGCTCGCCGCGGAGTACGAGGTCGCGCAGTACGTCCCCTACGGCGGGAAGTGGCTCCAGTACTTCTACCGGCGCGTCGCGGAGCGCCGCGAGAACCTCGTGTTCGCCGCGCGCGCCGTCCTCTCCTGAGCGGGCCCGCCTCGCTTACTCGTCCCCGTCCCCGTTCCCGTCCACGTCCCCGTCCACGTCTTCGTCCTCGTCGCCGGTCGAGAGCGTCGCGGAGAGGCCTTGAGCCATCTCGATCTCCGTCGCATTGTTGAGCGTCCACGCGGTGCGTTCGGTGACGGCCTCGATGGCCTCGCGGGCGGACGCGGGGCCGTGGCCGGACTTCTTCACGCCGCCGAAGGGGAGGTGGACCTCCGCGCCGATGCAGGGGAGGTTGCCGTAGGCGAGGCCGACCTCGGCGTGGTCGCGGTAGTAGTTTATCTGGCGGTAGTCCTCGCTGATTATCGCGCCGGCGAGGCCGTAGTCGACGGCGTTGTGTATCTCGACGGCGTCCGCGACGTCACCGGCGTAGGGGATGAGCGCGACGTGCGGGCCGAAGACTTCCTCGTGGAGACAGCGCAGTTCGGGGTCGTACTCGGTCTCGTAGACGAAGGGGCCGACCCAGAAGCCGTCCTCGTGGCCCTCGGGGACCTCGTCGGCGTCGAGGTCGGCGCGGTCGACGAGGACGTCCACGCCCTCCTCGCGGGCGAGTTCGTTGTACTCGCGGAACTTTGCGACCTGGTCGGCGTCGGCGAGCGGCCCCATGAACGTCTCCTCGTCGAGGGGGTCGCCGACCGCGACGTCCGCCGCGAGGTCGACGAAACGCGCCTCGAACGCATCGTAGACGTCCTCGTGGACGATGAGGCGTTCGGCGGAGACGCAGCGCTGGCCGGTCGTCTTGAACGCGCTCATGACGGCGGCGTGGACGGCGATGTCGAGGTCTGCCTTTTCGGTGACGACGATGGCGTTCTTCCCGCCCATCTCCAGGGCGACGTCGCGGCCCGGGACGCCGCCGAGTTTCTCCGCGATGGAGTGCCCGACCTCGGCGCTCCCCGTGAAGAGGACGGTGTCGACGGCGTCGTTCTCGACGATGGCGTTCCCGGCGTCGCCGTAGCCCTGCACCATGTTGAACACGCCGTCTGGGATGCCGGTGTCGTCGAACATCTCGGCGATTATCTGCGCGCAGTAGGGGGTCTGCTCGGCGGGCTTCCACACGACGGTGTTGCCCTCGACGAGCGCGAGCGCCATGTGCCAGAAGGGGATGGCGACGGGGAAGTTCCACGGCGTGATACAGCCCACGACGCCGCGGGGTTTGCGGCGCATGTAGGCGTCCTTCGCGGCGATCTCGCTCGGGACGACGTCGCCGTGCGGGTGGCGGGCGTTCCCGGCCGCCCACTCCACCATGTGCCACGCCTCGGTGACGTCCGCCCTCCCCTCGCTTATCTCCTTGCCGCACTCCCGCGAGACGACTTCGCCGAGTTCGTCGTGGCGCTCGCGCAGTTCGTGGTATATCTCCCAGAGGTACTCCGCGCGGTCGATGTAGGAGAGCGCGCGCCACTCGGCCCGGGCGGCCTCCGCGGCCGCGACGGCGTCCGCGACGTCCGTGGGCGTTCCACGGGCGAACTCGCCGAGGGACTCGCGCGTCGCCGGCGAGCGGCTCTCGAAGGTCTCGGCTCCCGCTCTCGCTCCGGTGCGCCAGTCGCCGTCGACGTAGTGGCCGTACGGTGCCATACTGTCCCGTGGTCGGGCGCGAAGAAAAGCCCATCCCCGATGTCGAGTCAGTCGGCGTCCGCCGCGCCGGCCGCGCCGGCGACGCGGCTCGTGTCCGCGAGCCACCCGAGCGCGAAGACGACGACGCCGCCGAGGACGACGAGGCAGCCCGCGACGCCGAAGGTGAGGAGGTAGTCGGTGCGGGCGGCGAGCCAGCCACCGACGAGGCCGCCGACGCCGCCGGCACCTGAGGAGAGCGCGGTGTAGAGGCCGAGGGCCGCGCCGCGTCGGCCGGGGGCGGCGTAGCGCGCGACGAGCGTGTTCGCGGTGACGGCGACGACGGCCCACGAGAGGCCGACGACGACGTTCAGCGCGGCGACGCCGAGGAGGCTGGAGAGGGAAGGGGCGCCGAGGACGGCGGCCGCGGCGGCGACCGCGGGGAAGGCGAGCGCGCGGAAGCCGAGCGCGCCCGTCTGGAGGCGACGGAGGTCGTAGCGGTCGGCGAGCGCGCCCGCGCCGGCGTAGAACGCGGCCGAGGAGAGGCTGGAGACGACGTAGAGGGCGTAGACGGCGTCGTCGCCGAAGCCGACGCCCGCGAGGAAGTCCGGGAGGGGCGCGCTGAAGACGCTGAAGCCCGCGAAGAAGACGGAGACGGCGAGGAGGTAGACGGCGAGGGGGCGACGGACGCCGCGGAGGAGCGCGCGGGGGTTCGACGTCCGCGCGAGCGAGACGAGCCGCCCGGGGAGGAGCGGGCTGAGCGCCCCGCGAGCGGTTCCGAGGAGGCGCGGGCGGCGCGCGAGCTTCCCGGCGCTCGGCGCGGCGTCGCTCGCGGGGAGCCAGCGCGCGGCCGCCAGCGTCGCGCCGGCGAGGAGGGCGACGCAGACGAGGAAGAGCGAGCGCTGGACGGGCAGGGTGAGCGGCCCGACGCTGAGGCCGCCCGGGAGGGCGAGCGACGACGACGCGAGCGGGCCGAGCGCGCCGCCGGCGAGGCGCGTCCAGAGCGCGCCGAGGACGAGGCCGCCCGCCCAGCCGTACCCCTGGTAGCGGTTGAGGCGCGCGATGCGGCCGTTCCACTCGCGTTCGGGCGCATCGGCCAACACGAGCGTCGTGAACACCGGCGTGGCGCTGGCGACGCAGAGCCAGAGGGCGGCGTCGACGAGAATCACGGCCGCGACGGTGTCGAGAAACGGGAGGACCGCCGTGGCGAGCGCGATGCCGGCGAGGCCGGCGAGCGCGAACGGCCGGTGGCGGCCGGTCCGGTCGACGAGCGCACCGACGCCGAGCGCGCCCGGCACCATGGCGACGGAGGTGGCGAACCAACAGACGCCGAGGTCGAAGGCGGTGCCGCCGAGGCCGACGATGAAGAGCGGGACGAGGAGCGAGAGCGCGCCGACGGCGACGTTCGCACCCGCCCACGCGTAGAGCCAGCGGTCGTTCGCGGTGTCGCGCACGCAACGGCCTGGGAGCGTCGGCGGCAAAAGCGAATCGCCCTCGGACGGCCGGTACGCAGAAGGGGCGCGCCCGCCTCTCCCTACTCGATGCCCGGCGACGCCCCCCACGCCGATGTGGCACCGATGTGCACCGACTGCGACGCCCGCGGCGCGCGCGGGAACCACAAGGGCGACGACGTCCTCCGTTGTCCGGAGTGCGACGACATCCTCTATCGGCCGCTCGCGCCCGCCTGAGGCGGGGCGACGGAAGACGTAAACGGACGGGTCGACTACCGACGCCCGTGGCACAACCGCTCCGGTTCAGGTGTTCGACCGAAACGTGGAACGCGGGGCGGGTCCGCGACGAACTGCTGGCGGACCTCGACGCGAACATCGGCGCGACGGCGACGTCGCCGTGGTACCGCGCGCCCTCCGGGTACGCGGCGCGGCGCTTCGAGATGGACAACGGCGACGTCGCGCTCTTCGCCTACGCCGAAAACGGGGGCGGCGCGTACTGGCTCGGGAACACGGAGACGCCGAGCGCGCTCTGGCGAACCGAAAAGGAGGGGTTCGGCGAGGCCCCCCACGACGTCTCGCGGTGGGCGCAGCGCGAGCTCCTCGCGGGGCTCCACGACGAGGCCCCGTGGCTCGAACCCTACACCTACCTCTCGTGGTTCTTCCTCCCGGTCTTCTGCTCGAAGGACGGCCGCGAGACCTCGCGGACCTTCTTCCGCGAGCACGCCGCGGGGTTCCCGGACGCGAACCGTGACGACGCGCTGGCGTTCTACGACGACTTCCTGAAGAGCGGCATCCTTGAGGAGTACCGACACGTGATGGCGGGGAAACTCGGCACCTCCGAGTACCTCGACCTGACGCGGACCGCGGCGGCGATGGGCGAGTTCGACGCCGCGTGGCTCCTCCACGAGGCGGGCTACGACGTCACCCCGGAGATCGAGGTGGCGACCGGCCACTCACTCGACTTCCGCGCGGAGCGACCCGGGGAGTCGGCCGCCCACCTCGTCGAGGTGACGCGCCCCCTCCCGGTGAACGAGCGCTCGGCGGGGACGCCGGCGGCCGCGATCCGCGACACCGTGGCGACGAAGACGGACGGGCAGCTGGCGAAACACGGCGGCGGCGCGACGCTCCTCGTGGACTGTTCGAGCTTCCCCGACGACGACTGGCGGGCGCTCCTCGCGGAGGAGCCGGACGTCCAGCACCGCCCGGCGGCGGTCTTCCGCGTGCGCCCGAGCGGCCGCGTCGAGGGGTACACGAAGGGCGCGCTCCCCCTCGACCTCGGTCTCTGAGCGACGCGGCACCCCAGCTCGTCCCGGTTCATCCCGACACTCAAATGCGAGCGGGCCCCAGTACGCCTGAATGAGCGACGCCGACGCCGAGGACGCGGGGGCCGCGTGGCGCGAGCGCTTCGGCTTCGACGAGCCGTACGAGAATCAGGCGGACGCCATCGAGGCCGCGCTCGACGTCGGGCGCGATGGCGGCTATCTCGCCATGGAGGGCGCGTGCGGGACGGGGAAGACGATGGCGGCGCTGACCGCGGCCGCGACGCTCTGCGATGCGGGCGTCTACGAGAACGTCCTCGTCGTCACGCCCGTCAAACAGCAGCTCCGGCAGTTCGTCGACGACCTCCGGACGATGAACGCGGACAGCGACGACCCCCTCAGGAGCGTGGCGCTCGTCGGCAAGCGCGACCTCTGCCCGTACGGCCGCGAGGACGTCTTCCCCGCGGACACGAGCACCCACGAGCGCTGCGAGGACCTCCGCGAGACGACCGCCGGGCTGGTGGAGGCGGGCGACGACGGGGCGCGCTCCGACGGCGTGGAGATAGACGACCTGACCGCGATACGGACGGACGAGGACGTCGACGAGGCGTGGTGGGACCCCGTGAAAGCCCGCGAGCTCGCGGCGAGCGCGCGCCCCGGCCGGGAGTCCATCGACCGGTCGACGCTGGAGACCGCGGGCGCGAGTTCGCCCTACGTCCCCGTCCAGCCGAGCGCGGGGGCGGAGTTCGACGAGGACGAACCCCTGTTCTGTCCGTTCGAGGCGGACTGGTACGGTCGCAACCGCGGCTCTCCGATCGACTTCTCCGCGGGCGAGGAGCACGTCGTCACCTCCCGCGACCTCCTGCCGGCGGCCGTCGAGGCCGGGACGTGTCCCCACCGCGTCCAGAGCGTCCTGCTGGACGAGGCGGACGTGATCGTCGGGAACTACAACCACCTCTTCGACCCGCAGAGCCGGCCGCTCATCGAGGGCGTCGTCGGCGAGGAGACGTTCGTGATCGTCGACGAGGCCCACCGAATCGAGGAGCGCGTGCGCGACCTGCTCTCGGAGCGCGTCGGCCGGCAGACGCTCCGGCGGGCGCGCAACGACCTGAGCGAACTCGTCGCGCGGGCGAATCAGAGCGAGGAGGCGAAATCGGAGGTCGCGGCGCACCTCGCGGACTTCGACGTGACGGTCGGGGACGTGAAGCGCGCGCGGGACTTCTACGACGACGTCGCGGCGTGGCTGACGGGCGAGGTGAGAGAGCGCCTCGCCGACGAGTTCGACGGCGAGCGCGACTGGCCGGCGCACGACGTCGAACTCCCCTTGCGCGACCCGGACGTCGCCGAACCCGACGACCTGACGCGGTGGGCGGAGCGCGAGGGGTACGCGGGCGACTGCTGGCGGCGGCTCCGGGCGGTCGGGACGGCGGTCGAGGACGTCCTCGACGAGGAGGACCGCTCGACGGTCTGTGCGGCCGTCGGGTCCGTCTTCACGAACTGGTGGGAGCGCGACCACGCGACGTACTTCCGGGAGATAGAACTGGAGCACGCGCCGAAGGAAGCGCCGAGCGGCGAGCCGTGGGAGGCGACGTACACCGCGGGGCTCGTGACGTACAACTGCATGCCTGGCGGGGCGGTGCGCGACGTCTTCGCGGGGCTCGGCGGGGGCGTGTTGATGTCGGCGACGCTCGAACCGCTCGACGTCTTTCGGGAGGTCGTCGGGCTCGACGCGCTCGCGGACGACCCGGACGACCCGCGGCCGGTCGCGGAGCGCTCCTACGACCTGCCGTTCCCCGAGGAGAACCGGGCGTCGTGGACGGTCGCCGCGGAGGCGTTCACGGCGCGCAACCGGGGGACGCCGACGAGCGAGAACGCGAACGCGACCCGCGAGGAGTACCGCTACGTCCTGCGGACGCTCGCACGGAGCCACGGGAACGTCCTCGTCTGCATGCCGAACTACCGCGAGGCGGCGTGGGCGGGCGACTACCTCGCCGAGGCGGTCGAGAAGGAGGTACTGGTCGATTCGAGTTCGAGCGACGAGGAGACGGAGCGGCTGAAGCGCGCGTTCTTCCGCGGCCCGGGGAAGGTGCTCGTCACCTCGACGCGGGGGACGCTGACGGAAGGCGTGGACTACGACGGGGAGAAACTCCACTGCTGTGCGGTGGTCGGCGTCCCGCTCGTGAACGTCGCGTCGCCCCGAATCCGCGCGGTGAAGCGGGCGTACGCGGACGCGTTCGGGGAGGAGAACGCCTTCGAGTACGCGCTGACGGTGCCGGCGGTCCGGCGGGCGCGACAGGCCATCGGACGCGTCGTCCGCGGGCGCGACGAGCGCGGCGTCCGGGCCTTCGTCGACGAGCGCTACACGGCGGACGCGCCCCGGTCGGTCCACGGCTATCTCGGTGCGGAGGAGCGCGAGGAGTTCGTTCGGATGACGCCGGAGTTCATCGGGCCGAAGCTGGACGAATTCTGGGAGTAACGACCGTGATAGACCCGTGGACGGGAGTGACAATCGTTGCCGAAGAAGCGTAGCCTTTTACCTCATCGACGCATTACGTGTGTGTATGAGTCTCACCATTCGGTCTCCGAAAGAACGCTCCTGCGTGCGATGCGGACGAACGGAAGCCTGGAACGAGGACGTCGATGCGTGGCGCGTACCCGAGGGTGACGAGGGAGAAGTATCCTGTATCCACGATTGGGACGTAACGGGCGAGTTCAGGCCGGTCGAGCGGTAACGTACGTCTCGCCGTCGCGATCGACGACGCCGCGTTCTTCGAGGGTCTTTAGCACACTGAACAGCGTAATCCGTTGGAGGTCGAGGCCGTCGCGGAGCTCGTCGAGGGTCGCACCCTCGTGGAACTGCAAGAAGAGATAGACGAGCTTTCCCCGCGCCGATTCGACCGTTTCGGGAACTCCCTTCGGCATCTGTCGCGCTTGCATCTCGTTAGACGTAGTGAGGGGTACGACGACCATAAACCCTGGCTACGACAGCCGTCGAAAACGGTCGGGGGAGCAGGGGATTCACGGTACGCGGTGACGAACGCCGGGTATGACCGACCGCCGCCACGACCGACTGGCGCGCCACCCCACGCCCGGGCCTCGGAACGCCCTCCGACACTGGCCGGAGGCGAAGGGGTTCGCCCGCATCGCGTTCAACTACGCCTGCATCGTGCTCGCGCGTCACTCGCCGAGCCTCCGGCTGAAGGTCGTCCTCTACCGGCTCCTCGGGATGACGGTCGGCGACGGCGTCTCCTTCGGCCTGGAGGCGACGCCCGACGTCTTCTTCCCCGAGCTCCTCACCGTCGAGGACGACGCCATCGTCGGCTACGACGCCACGCTGCTCTGCCACGAGTTCCTCCAGGACGAGTACCGGACGGGTGAGGTGGTCGTCGGCGAACGGGCGATGGTCGGTGCGGGTGCGGTCGTCCTCCCGGGTGTCACGGTCGGCCGCGGCGCGCAGGTCGCGGCGAACTCGCTCGTCGTCGAGGACGTTCCCCCCGGGACGACGGTCGCGGGCGTCCCGGCGGAACCACTATCGCGGGACGGCGACGCGAGCGGTGGCGGTGGCGAAGGGACGGGCGCGGCGGACACGGCGGACGCGGCGGACACGGTGGACGATGGTGCCGACGGGACGGCCGAGGAACGGGAGTGAGAGAGCCGGAACGGAACTAGCGCTCTTTTACGACGCCGTACTCGAAGACGTGGGCGTTCGGGACGACGTGTTCGGTGCCGTCGTCCTCGATGTAGGTCACGAAGACGTCGAGTTCTTGGACGATGCCGCTCGTCTCGCCGATGCGGACGCGGTCGCCGATGCCGTAGGGCTGATTCAGAAGGACGTAGACGCCCGCGGCGGCCGAGGTGAGGAGGTCCTTCGTCGCCACGGCGACGAAGACGATGAGCGCGAGCGCGGCCGCGGCGAAGACGAGCACGAGCGGGAGGGTGGCGACGCCGAGTTGGCCGAGCGCGACGAGCACCGCGACGAAGACGATGCCGTACTTGACGACGAGCGGGATGACGCCGATCTCGGGCACCTTCACGCCCCGCAGGCGCTCGGAGACGACGACCTCGGCCTTGTCGCCGACGAGGACGCCGAAGACGAGGACGGCGAGCGCGAACACGACGGCGGGGAGGTAGCCGACGAGGCGGTACCAGAGCGCGCGGAGGTCCACGAGGTCCATGACGGCGAGCGCGAGGACGACCGCGACGGCGTAGATGACGAGCGAGGAGAAGCGCGCGAGGAGCGCGGCGATGGACGTATCGAAGCGCCGCGCGGTCCGCTCGACGCTCGTCCCCTCGACGGCCTCGGGGACGCCGGCCGCGCGGAGGAGGCGGGCGTTCAGCCGCCCGACGAGGTAGCCCGCGACGAGGCCGACGACGAGCACGCCGAGCGCGAGGAGGTAGTCGACGTCCCGCATCACGAGCGTCTGGACGTCCATCAATACGCCTCCGGGTCGAGTTCGAGGACGAGCTCACCGCCCTTGAACGCGCGGACGAGCCCGTCGCTCTCGCTCAGCACCACGGCGATGGCGCTCGAATCGCGCGTGATGCTCGCCGCCGCCATGTGCCGCGTCCCGAGCCCCTTCGGGATGTCGACGCCCTCGGCGGAGCCCTCCAGGTAGCGGTACGCGGAGACGATCTTCCCGGAGTCGCTGATGACGAACGCGCCGTCGAGCCGCGAGAACTCCTTGAGCATCACGTTCACGATCGGGTCGCCGACGTGGACGTGGCTCTTCTCGAAGGGGTTGTAGGAGAGCGGCCGGGACTTGTTCATCACCTTCCCGGCGTCGCCGACGACGAACAGCGCACCGACTGGCTTACCCTTCTGACCCTTCTGCCCGAGTTCGATCACGACGTCGAGGACGTCGCGGATGACCGCCGGGTCGGCCCGCGAGTTCACGAAGAGGTCGTAGACGCCCGAATGGCGTTCGGCGTCGACGCGCACCCGCGAGACCGTATCGACGCCGTCGTCGAACACCGAGGTCACGCACGCGACGTCGTCGCCATCCGCGACGTACTCGCTGTCGAGCGCCCCCTCGATGCCGAAGCGCACGCGTTCGGTGACCTCGGCGAACTCCAGCGGGAGTTCGACGAAGGCATCCGCGCCGACCGTGTTCTCCGCGCCCACCACGATCAGGTCGACGTCACCCTCGTCGGTGGCGTCCCGCGCGCGCTCGTAATACGACCCGCTGGGGGAGAACGCCACCAGCGCGTCGACGTCCGTCACGAGCTCGCCGAGAAGACCCTTCAGCGCAGACATTAGTGCTACGGACTCGTGGACCCACAAAAAGGGTTGTGACCCGTCTGACGTCCGTCCGCCGGGACGCGAAGAACTACGTCGTGCCCCGCCGATGGGTCGGGCATGCCCGCGATTCCCGAGGCGTACCACGACCTCTTCGAGAAGCCGACCATCGCGCACGTCACCACGATGAACCCCGACGGCACGCCACACGCGACGCCCGTCTGGGTCGACTACGACGCCGAGGACGACCGCCTCCTCGTCAACACCGAACGCCACCGCCGCAAGGCCCGCAACGCCGAACGCGACCCGACGATTGCCGCGAGCATGACCGACCCCGACGACGACTATCGGTTCCTCTCCGTCACCGGCGAGGTCGCGGCGGTCACGACCGACGGCGCGCGCGAACACATCGACGCCCTCGCCCACCGTTACACCGGTGACGACTACGCCGTCCCCATCCAGAGCGAGCGCGTCCTCCTGCGGATTCGGGCCGACGACGTCGTTACCGGCCAGTAAGGCGGGAACACGTTTCTCGGCGTGTGCGCCGGTGTCGTGGCGGTCCGTTCAGGTAACTCTCGCCCTCGCTTCGCTCGGACAGAAAATGCACGGGACCGGATTCGAACCGGCGGACCCCTTCGGGATAGCGTCCTAAGCGCTACGCCGTTGGCCAGGCTTGGCTACCCGTGCGCGTACGGACGATGGGCCGAGTTCCCTAAGAGCGTGTCGCCTTCGCCGTGCGCTTATGTCGCTTCACCCCCTCGGGAGCGATATGTATCGCGCGGGCGACGCGTTCGAGAACGCCGAGTGGGTGGCGGAGCTCGACCGCGTCGCGGACAGACTCGACCTCGACGCGGAGGCGCGTTCGAGCGCGGAGGACCTCTTCCTCACGGGGGTCCCGGAGGAGGAGCGGTCGAAGCGGGCGGCGCTCGCGGCGGCGATCTACGCGGGGTCGCTCGTCGCGGGCGACCAGCGCTCGCAGACGGCAGTCGCGGAGGCCGCGGACGTCTCGCGGCAATCCGTGCAGGGCCGATGGAAGGAGTTGCTGGCGGACGCGGGGCTCGAACCGCCGTCGTGGTAGGGCCGACTACTCGCGCGGGGTCGCGTCGGGTGTCACGTTCCCGTGTTCGTCGATTTCGCCCTTGACGATTCGCGTGGAGGAGATGACGCCGCCGTCGTCGGCGGCGACACGCGGGACGACCTCGATGCGGAGGGAGTCGTAGCCGCGCTCGCGGCGTATCTCGTTGACGCGCTCGGCCCCCTTCTCGGTCTCGGGGGAGACGACGAGCGCGTCGAACTGGGGTTCGACGGCGATGCCGGTGGGTTCTGAGAGCTCGCGGACCTCGTAGTCACGGCCGTACTCGTCGGCGAACCGTTCGAGTTCGTCGGCGAGGGCGCGTTTTCGCTCCGCGAACGGGCGGACGTGGCGCTCCTCCTGACGGGTCTGGGGTGCGAGGTCGTCGCTCGTCAGGCCGACGGTGACGTCCCCGAGTTCGAACGCACGCTCGAAGAGCGCGCGGTGACCGTCGTGGATGGGGTCGAACGTCCCGCCCAGCGCAACGTTCATACACCGGGCGAGGATTCCATCATGTTTAGCAGTTTGGTTCTCAGGCGTTCCGGTCGTCGCTATCCGCCTCGCCCGCGGCCGCATCGCTCGCATCGCTCGCGTCGCTCGCGTCCGCCTCGCCGTCGGCGTCCGACCCTTCGCCGGCAGCCTCGGCGTCATCGTCGTCGCCGTCGACCTCGATGCGGACCGGTTGGTCGTCGTCCTCGCGGCCGAGCGTGAATATCGTGTTCAGTTCGTCCTGAACGCCGCCGACGACGCCGCCGACGAGGTCGCTCGGCGCGATGGCGGTGTACTCGTAGGGGTTGTTGCCGGCCCCCTCGCTCTCGCGTTTACGGCGCTCGACGGTGTCCTCGTCGGCGAGTTCGGCGAGCGCCTCGCGCACCGTGCTCGGGTAGAGGCCGGTCCCCTCGGCGACCTCCTCGCTCGTGCTCCACGGGTGCTGTCGGAGGTAGACGTAGATACGCGCGCGGGTCTCGGTGTCGAGCATCCACGAGAGGATGTCGACGACGCGGTCGTCGAACCCCGAGCGCGCGCGGTCCGCGCTCTCGCCGAGCCGGTCACGCGCGCTTCGCTCCCCCTCGTCCTCGGGTGTGTCGGCTGTGTCCTCGGACATGTGTCGGTCTCGGGAGAACGGAAGCTCCGGGCGCGTAAAAACCTCCTGCTCGTCCTGGTCCTCGCGCTCGCTCTCAGAGTCGGATGGCGTCGTAGAGCGCGCGTGCGCCCTCGGTCTCGCGGACGCGGCGCTGGAACGCCGCGCCGCTCTCCGCCTCGTAGACGTCGCTGATGCCCGTGACGCCGAGGCGCTCGACCTCGTGCTCGACGACTTCGCCGAGCGTCACCGTGTCCTCGCCGCTGCGGGCGATGAAGGAGGCGTCGTGACCGTGGCGCGTCGCGCGCCACTTGTTCTCGTCGAGGAGCTCGCGCCGGTGGCCGTAGCCGGCTTCGCCGTCCGCGTAGCGCTCCGCGAGGTCGAGGACGAGCGCGTGGACGTAGCGGACGAACGCCTCGACGACCGCGGGGTCGTGCTGGGCGTCGGGCGCGCGGACCTCGACCGTCCCGTGCCCCGAGTGGGGGCGGACGTCCCACCAAATCTCGCCGCGGTCCTCCATCGAGCCGTGCTCGACCATCCGCTCCTCGAAGGCGTCGAACTCGGCGTAGGAGTCGAACGCGGTCGGCATTCCCGTGTTCGGGAGGTTCTCGAAGACCTTCGCGCGGGCGGAGGCGAGGCCGGTGTCGTGGCCGTCCCAGTAGGGCGAGTTCGCGGAGAGCGCGAGCATCACGGGGAGGTACCACCGTATCTCGTTCGCTATCCACATCGCCTTGTCGGCGTCGTCGACCCCGACGTGGACGTGGAGGCCCGCGGTCGTGTTCCGATGTTGGGGATACTGGATGCGCTCGAGTTGCGAGCGGTAGCGTGGTTTCTCCGCGTGCTCGTGTTCGCGCCAGCGTGCGCCCGGGTGGAGACCGGCGGCGGCGACGCCGTAGCCGTGTTCGGCCGCGTAGGAGACGAGCGCGTCCCGGACGTCGCGGATCGCCGCGCCGGCGTCGGCCGGCCCGTCGAGTTTCGGCGTCTGGGTCTCGACGACGAACTTGAACAGTTCGTGGTCGATACGGTCGGCGAGGAGCGCCGGCGGGTCGGCCTCGTACACGAGCGTGTCGCTGCCCGCCGTCGGGCGACCGTCGGCGTCGACGAGGAAGAACTCCTCCTCGACGCCGAGCGTCCCGAGCTCACTGAACGCGTCCGGCGAACCCGTCGTCATTCACCCGGCTTTCGAGGGGGCCGAGTTTATAAGTACCGAAGGCGGCCCTCAGCGGGGGATCGCCACGACCGCGAGGTGGTCGTCGTGGTACGGTTCGAGGCGCTCGCGCGCCACCACCTCGTAGGCCTCCCGAAGGTCGTCGAGCGCGTCCGCGAAGACGTCCTCGGGGTCCGCGGTGACGTCCTCGCTCCGGGCCTTGACCGCGAGGACGAGTCGCCCGTCGTCCGCGAGGAACCGCGCGTTCTCGACCGCGACGCGGGCCTGCCCCCGCGTGGCGACGTCCTGCACGAGCACGTCGACGCCCGACTCGACGACGTGCGCGTACGTCTCGGGTTTGCGGGCGTCCTTCAGGAGGGGGAAGAGAGTCGGGCGGTCCTCGGCGACGTCGAGCAGGTCGCGCGCGGAGCGCGGCGCGAACTCGACGGCGTACGTCGGCCCGGCGGCGTCCGCGACGTGACTCACCGTCGTTCCGTTCGCCGCGCCGAGGTAGAGCACGGAGGCGTCCGCGGCGAGGCCGGTGTCGAGGCCCTTCTCGATTGTCGCGCCGAGCTTCGAGCGATGCGGGTCCCAGCGCCGCCACCCGTCCGCCGTGGGTTCGCCGTAGACCGGCTCGCCGCGCGTGGCGAGCGCGGGCCCGTCGCCGAAGTCCCGGCGCGCGACGCCCGCCGGGAGGTCGAGTTCGTCGTCGCTCATTCGTCTTCCCCCGTTTCGTCGCCGTGGCGCGCGCGGATGGTCTCGATGCGCTCGTCGAGGTCGGCCTCGACCTCCGGGCGGTAGTCGCCGGCGTAGTGGTCGATCCGCGCGCCGATGGTGAGCTTCCCGGCGAGCGCGCGCGCCGCCGACCCGCGCTCGTCCGGGTGGGTGCCCCGAACGTACTCGTGCGTGTAGATGACGCCGTGCTTCGGCGAGGGCGCGTTCCCCCGGAGGTGCGCGAACAGCGCGTCCTCCGCGCCGAGCACCTGGACCGTCCCGGAGGGCATCTTGGCGAGCGACGCCAGCCCGCCGGCGAGGTCGATCAGGCGCGCCGCGAGTATCGGGCCCGCCATCGACGCGAGGTTCGGCGCGACGGTCGGCACCGTCCGTTCGAGGAACTCCCGCTCGGCGTCGCGCTCCGCGGCGAGGTCGACGACGCGCTCCGCCAGCGAGACGATTCGCTCCTCGGCCGCCGTCTCCGGGTCGCGCGCCGCGAGCTCGCGGGCGTACGGAACGCCCGTCCCCGGGTCGTCGTCGGTCGTGCCGCCCCACTCCGCGACGCGCTCCGCGAGCTCGTTCGTCGTCGCCGCGAGGTCGTCCATCGCGCGGATCGCGTGGACCACCTGTCTGTCGTCCGCGGACTCGGCCTCGCGGACGGCGCGGCGCGTCGCCGCCACCGTGGCCTCGTGGAGTTCCGCGTAGTAGTCGTCGGCGTGGGCCGCGAAGCCGGCCTCGACGGCCCGCGCGGGCCAGTCGGCGGGCGTCTCGGTGCCGCCCTCGCGGATCGCCGCGGCCGCGGCGTCGGTGTCGCCGGGCTCGACGCCGGCGAACCAGCCCGCGTCACCCGCGGGCGTCTGGTCGGTCATGCGCCGGGCTATGCCGCCCGGTCGTATAGGCGTTCCCGAACGCGGGGCGACGAGGGAGCGGCGCGACGTGGTCGGAGTTACCGGTGGGTGACTTTCCGGACGCGACCGCGAGCACCGGACTTCAGCTTCACGTCCGCGCCCGTCGGGTCGGCCTCACCTATCACCGCACCTATCTCGCCGAGTATCGGCTCTTCGTCCTCGCTCTGCTCGATTTCGACGGTCATCCCGGTCTCCAGTTCGTGGGGGCTCGGGTACTCCGGCATACGCGGCCGTGAACGGGCGTCGACCCAAAGGCGTGGCGGCCGACTTTTTGTATCGCCGCGCCGTCGCCCGAACCATGAGCGACGCGGCGACGGACGGCGACGACGACGGCGCGGACGTCTCCGACCTGATGGACGACCTCGAAGAACTGGAGGCGCACGTCGAGAGCGAAGCGGGTCGGGAGGCCGTCGCCGAGGCGATGGCGACCGCGAGCGAACTCGGCCATCGCGGCACGTTCGGGCGCGTCATCCGCGGCTTCGACCGCACGGACGCCGCCGAGGCCGCCCTCGGGAGCGTGCTGTTCGCCATGCCGATGGTCGTCGAGGGCGGAACGCGCGACGTCGGCGTCTACATCGCCTCACACGTCGGCGGGCTCGCCGGCACCCTCGCCGCCACCGTGGCGATGGTGTACGGCATCCTCTACGTCGCCGACATCCAGGACGTCCGCGTCAAGGACCCCATCCTCGGCTTCCTCCCGCGACGCCTCGCCGGCGTCGTCACGATCTCGCTCGGCATCACGGCGCTCATCTTCACCGGCTGGGGACAGGTCGACTGGGGCGACCCGTGGGTGGCCGCGTGCGTCATCGCCGTCGCGTGGGCGCCCACGGCCATCGGTGCCGCGCTCGGGGACATCCTCCCCGGGTCGTAACGGGAGACGAAACCGCGTCGCCGCTCGCGTCTCCAGTCCGCTCAGCGCAGACCGTGTTCAGTCGTCGGCGGGCGCTTCGGCGCTCCCCTCGGCCTCGCCGGTGGCCTCGGGCAGCGCGCCTTCGAGGTACTCGTCGGCGTCGAGGGCGGCCTTCGAGCCCATCCCGGCGGCCGTGACGGCCTGCTGGTAGTGGAAGTCGACGACGTCGCCCGCGCCGAAGATGCCCTCGACGTCCGTCGCGGTCTGGCCGGCGCCGTGGCCGCCCCGCGTGCGGAGGTAGCCCTCGTCGTCGAGTTCGACCTCCGTCTCTTCGAGGTAGGACGTGTTCGGCGTGTGACCGATGGCGACGAAGAACGCGCCGACGTCGAGCGTGCGCTCCTCGGTCTGGCCGTCGTCGAGTTTCGCCGTCGGGTGGCCCTCGGGGTGGTAGACGAGGTCGACGCTGTCGACGCCGTCCTGCGGGCTCCCGTGGACCTCGGTGGCCTCGGTGTTCCAGAGGACCTCGATGTCGCCGGACTCGACGTGCTCCTGCACGCGGTCCTCCCAGTAGTCCTCGGCGCGCAGCTCGTCGCGGCGGTGGACGAGGTAGACGGTCTCCGCGAACTTCGTGAGGAAGACGGCCTCCTCGGCCGCGGCGTCGCCGCCGCCGACGACGACCATGTCCTCGCCGCGGAAGAACGCGCCGTCACACGTCGCACACGTCGAGACGCCGTAGCCCATCAGCTCGTCCTCGCCGGGGATGCCGAGCGTCCGCGCGGACGCACCGGAGGCGGCGATGACGGCGTCCGCCGTGTAGACGTCGCCGTTTTCGAGGGTGACGCGGAACGGACGGACGTCGTCGTCGACGGAGGCGACGATGCCGTGTTCGAGTTCCGCCCCGAAGCGCTTGGCCTGCTCCTTCATGTCGTTGACGAGCTCCGAGCCGTTGATTCCCTCGGGGAAGCCGGGGTAGTTGTCGACCTCGCTCGTGAGGGTGAGCTGGCCGCCGGGCTCGTCGCCCTCGAAGAGGAGGGGGTCGTTGTCCGAGCGCGCCGCGTAGATGCCGGCGGTGAGCGCCGCGATGCCCGTCCCGGTGATGATGAGGGGGCGGTGCTCAACGACGTCGTCGTCGCTCTCGTCGGCGATACCGAGCTTCTCGTCGAGCTCGCCCGTCGCGTCGAGCGCGGAGGTGTCGTCCCAGCCGCCGATGAGTTCGTCGTCGATGAAGACCTCGGGGGCGGTCTCGCGGCCGTTCGCGCGCTCTTTCATCTCCGCGAAGCGCTCCTCGTCGCCCGTGACGTTGTACGTCACGTAGTCGACGCCCTTCGCGTCGAAGAGGTCCTTGGCCTTCTCGCAATAGGGGCAATCCGTCTTCGTGTAAATCTCTACGCGGGGATCGTCGCTCATACGCCCTAGAACGGGATTCGGGGGCTTGTAGGTTGCGCCACCCGGGAGGCTGGCCGGTGTCGCGTGCGCACGTGCGAAACGGAGGGAGTCGCGGTGAACCGGGACGACGACGACGACATCCTTACGCCGAGCGGGCGACCCAGTAGGGGTATGCCCGCCGACCTCGCCGAGAAGACGGATCGCTACGAGGCGCTGCTCGCCGACGCCCTCGCGGCGGCCGAGCCGGTCGCACCGGAGGGGACGCCGCTCGCCGACGCCACCGCGGAGTACGAGGAGATGGCCCGCTCGTACCTGGAGGACGGACGCCACTTCCGCGAGCACGACGACCCCGTGAACGCCCTCGCGGCGTTCAGCTACGGCCACGCGTGGCTGGACGCCGGCGCGCGCATCGGCCTCTTCGACGTCCCGACGGAGGGACACCTGTTCACGGAGTGAGAGGAGACCGCCGTTCCGGTGGCCACCAGCCTTAGGCAAGGCCCGCCGGTATCACGTAAGTGCATGAAGCACGACGAGTTCGTCGGCGACGTCCAGCATCGACTCGAACTCGCCTCGCGCGGCGAGGCCATCCGTGCGACGCGGGCCGTCCTCGAAACGCTCGGGGAGCGCCTCCAGGCGGACGAAGCCGCCGACCTCGCCGGGCCGCTCCCGATGGAGATCGACCGCTTCCTCCACGCGGCCGACTCCGGCCAGCTCTTCGACTTCGACGAGTACGTCGCGCGCGTCTCACAGCGCGCCCGGGTCGAGCCCGCCGAGGCGGCCTTCTACGCGAAGGTCGTCGTCGACGTCGTCGAGGACGCCGTCCCGGACACGGAGCTCGACGACGTCACCGCGCAGCTCCCCGCCGGCTACGACGAACTCTTCGAACTCCTCGGGGATGACTCGTACTACTGAGGCGTCCGCCAGTACCTTTTTTTCGCCGGCCCGCGCAGTCCCCGGGTATGCCGAACGAAGCCTACGTCCAACTGCTGTGCCCCGACTGCACGAAGCACTGGGAGGAGTCGCCGACCGACCTCCCGGCACCCGATGAGAACTTCGACTGTCCGGACTGCGCGGCGACCTACCGGACGAGCGAGTTCATGCGCACCGAGCGCGACCTGGAGAACCTGAAGCGCCTGCAGTCCTGACGTCTCAGACGGTCGTTCGCGCACCGCAGGCGTCACACTGCAGGTGCGTGGTGTCGCCCTCCTCGACGAGGTTCGTGTCCGGGAGCCCGCACTCCGGACAGCGGACGTACCGCTCGACGTAGTCGTCGAGCGCCTCCGCGATTCGGTCGGCGTCGAACTCGCCGGTGAGTCGCGCGCGGCCGTTCTCGTCGATCTGCGCGGCCGTCCCGAGGTCGTTCTGGATGAACTGGAGGACATGGCGCTGCTCGCGGTCGAGCCGGTCGAGCGTCGCCGGGAAGTTCTCGTAGACCGTGAAGTTACCCTCGGTGCGGACGTTCGGGTCCGGCACGTCGAAACGCGACTCGTCGGCGTCGATCTCGGATTTCTCCGCCATCGCCCGGTCGAGTTGCTCGTCGTATCCCATGAGAGGACGGAAACGCCGGCGGCCTAAAAGCGTTTCAGCCCGACCACCCGACCGACGGCTCTCGCGTTCTGCGGCCCGAAAACCCGTGTGATAACAGTTATCAAGATAATACTATAACCCTCCGGGCGATAGGATGTGTTGTCATGAAGAAACAGGAGCTCATCCACCTTCACGGGCTTCTCGCAGAGGTAGGCAACTACTACGCGAAGTGTGAGGGCGAGACCTCCCTGGACCTCGACGACTACGAAGAACTGGGCATTCGACCGACATCGATTCACAAGTCGAAGACCGACCACAAGGCGGCTGTTTTCGCGCTGGCCGGCGACATCACGACCGCGATGGACTCCGAGGAGAGCACGGAGAAAGTCGCGGCCCAGGCCGACTGAAACCCGACGACGAGCCGGGTCCGTATCACACATCGCGTAGCGACGGCTGTTCTCGCGGACGGAAACCGACACGCTTTGGCCGCCGGGCCGCCGAGCGAACGCAATGCGAACCGGTTCGGTACCGCTCGCCGACCTCGCCGGTGGCTTCGACCTGCAGGCGACGCTGGAGAGCGGGCAGACCTACCTCTGGACCCGCGAGGACGGCGCGACGTACGACGCGGACGGCGCGCGCGGCGGCGACGCGTGGTACAGCACCGTCGTCGACGGCGAGGTGCTCCGCGTCCGCCAGCGCGACGGCCTGCTGGAGTGGGAGAGCACGACGGACGCCGAGTCGCTCCTGTTCGACCTCCTCGCACTCGACGACGACCTCCACGCGATTCGCGCGGGCGCGAGCGACGACGACCTGATACGGGCGGCCTACGAGCGCTACTGGGGGCTGCGAATCGTTCGGGACCCGTTCTTCGGCTGTCTCGTCTCCTTCATCTGCTCGGCGCAGATGCGCGTCGGCCGTATCTTCGCCATGCAGGAGGCGCTCCGCGAGACGTACGGCGAGCCGGTCGCGTTCGACGGCCGGACGTACCACGCCTTCCCGACCCCGGCGGCGCTCGCCGACGCGAGCGAGGGCGACCTCCGCGATCTGAGCCTCGGCTATCGGGCACCCTACGTCGCCCGGACGGCCGAGATGGTGGCGTCGGGCGAGCTGACGGAATCGGACGTCCGCGGGGCGGACCTGGAGGCCACCCGCGAGGCCCTGAAGGGGTACGTCGGCGTCGGCGACAAGGTCGCGGACTGCATCGCGCTCTTCTCGCTCGGCTACCGCGACGCCGTCCCGCTCGACACCTGGATTCGCACGGCCATCGACGAGTATTATCCCAACTGCGCGCGCGGGAACTACGCCGAGACGTCGCGCGCGATACGCGACGCCTTCGGCCCGAACGCCGGCTACACACAGACCTACGTCTTTCACTACCTCCGGAGCGGCGACGACGAGGACGGGAGCTAAGTGGCCGGCGGGCGAGCGCCCGAGCATGAGCGACGACGAGCGGGAGGCTGGCGAACGGGCCGCGACCGACGGCGAGCGAGTGCGCGCGCACGTCCACGTCACCGGGCGCGTCCAGGGCGTCTACTACCGGGCGAGCACCCGCGACACGGCGCGCGAGCGCGGCGTCGACGGCTGGGTGCGGAACCTCGACGACGGTCGCGTCGAGGCGGTCTTCGAGGGGCCCGAGGGCGCCGTCGAGGCGATGGTCGAGTGGTGCCAGACGGGCAGTCCCGCCGCGTCGGTCGAGGACGTGGACGTGACGTACGAGGACCCCGAGGGCGTCGGCGGGTTCGAGATTCGGCGCTGAACTCGCGGACGGGTCGGGCGCCTCGACGGATTGGGCTTAAGTGGGTTCGGGGCGTACGTGGGCGCGAGTGACAGGCGCATCTACCGCTTCCGCCGTCGTGGCGAAACGCGTCGACGACGGGGAGCCCGACACGGAGGAGATACGCGAGCTCGTCCGCGCGGCCGGCTACGAGGTCGCGGGCGAGGTCACGCAGAGTCGCACGGCCGACCCCGCCCTCCAGCTCGGCGAGGGGAAGGTCGGGGAGCTCGCCGCGCTCGTCGCCGAGACGGGCGCGCAGACGGTGGTGTTCGACAACCGTCTCGGCCCCTACCAGACGTTCAACCTCGGCGACCACCTCCCGGACGGCGTGACCGTGATGGACCGCTTCACGCTCATCCTCGAGATTTTCGGCCAGCGCGCGCAGACCCGGAAGGCCCAACTCCAGGTCGAACTCGCCGAACTCCGCTACGAACTGCCGCGCGCGGAGGCGAAGGCGAGCCTGGCGAAGCGCGACGAGCGCCCCGGCTTCATGGGTCTCGGGGAGTACGACGAGTCGCGCGAGCAGGACATCAAGGCCCAGATATCGCGTATCAGAGACGAGCTCGACCGGATAGAGACGACGGAGCGCCAGCGCCGCGACCGCCGCCGCGAGTCCGGCTTCGACCTCGTCGCGCTCGCGGGCTACACGAGCGCGGGGAAGTCGACGCTGATGCGCGCGCTCGCCGAGGACCTCGACCTCGACGAGAACGAGGAGCTCCACCCGGACCTCGACACGACCGCCGAATCCCGCGACGAGCTGTTCACGACGCTCGGGACGACGACGCGCCGGATGGACGTAGAGGAGCGCGACGTCCTCCTCACGGACACGGTCGGATTCATCAGCGACCTCCCGCACTGGCTCGTCGAGTCGTTCAAGTCGACGCTCGACTCGGTGTATCAGGCCGACCTCGTCCTGCTGGTCGTGGACGCGAGCGAGCCCGTCGAGGAGATTCGCGAGAAGCTCGCCACCTCCCACGACACGCTCTCCGAGCGCAACGAGGCCCCCATCGTCACCGTGTTCAACAAGGTCGATCAGGTCCCCGACGAGGAGCTCGCGGAGAAACGCGAGGCGCTCTCCGCGCTCGCGCCGAACCCGGTCGCCGTGAGCGCCATCGAGGAGGTCGGTCTCGACGACCTCCGCGAGCGCGTCACGTACGCCCTCCCGCGCCGCGAGAAGGAACGCCTCGTCCTCCCGATGACGGACGAAACGATGAGCGTCGTCTCGTGGCTCCACGACAACGCCCACGTCGAGGACGTGACGTACGGCGACGACGAGGTCGTCGTCGCCTTCGAGGCGCGCCCGAAGGTCGTCGAGCAGTCCCGCGACAAGGCGAGCACGCTCGCCTCCGCGTAGAGAGGTCGACCGAGGGCGCCGCGAGGCCGCCGCCGAACGCGAAGCCACCGTGCGCGCCGTGTGCTGTACACCGCGCGACGACACGAGCGGGTCCACGCGACGACTCGGGGGCACGCCGGAAGGCGGGAAGCCTACAACGCCGCCGGGTGTAGCGCTCCGCCATGTGGACGCCACTCCCGGAGCGGGTCGCCGCCCCGTACCTCGACGTCGAGCTCTCGCGGGTCCTCCTCCTCTGTGCGAACGCCGTCGGCGTGCTCGTCGGGCTGAACTTCTACCTCGAACAGATGACGGCCACCCCCGTGCTCGCGTGGCCGCTGCTCATTGATAGCCCGCTCTCGCTGTGCTGGCTGGCCGCGAGCCTCCTCACCCTCTGGGGGCTCGGCCGGCGTTACTACCCCTCCTCGCCGTTCCTCGACGTCCTGAACACGCTCGCGTTCGCGTCGATGGTGAAGTACGGCCTCTGGACGGCGTTCACGCTCAACTACTTCTTCGGCGCGTACTACCCGGACGTCTGGAGCTACTGGGGCATCCTCTTCACGCACCTCGTGATGGTCGCAGAAGCGTTCCTCCTCCCGTATTACGGTCGAACGAGCCGGTTCGCGCTCGTCGTCACCGCGTGCTGGTTCGCCGCGAACGACGTCGCGGACTACGTTTTCGGCCTCCACCCGCACCTCCAGAGCGCGACGACCGGCCCGCTCCCGTGGGTGACGCCGCTGCTCTCCCTCGGCGCGCTCGCGCTCGCGTGGTACTGCCTCGACGGCGGCCGCGACGACCCGACGACGCTCTGAGCTAGACGTCGATGCTGGGAATCGCGCCGCCGTCGACCCGGTACGTGGAGCCCGTGACGTAGGAGGCGACGTCGCTCGCGAGGAAGGCGACGACGCCCGCGACCTCTTCGGGGTCGGCGAAGCGCTCCACGTCGATCATCGGCTTCTCCTCCTCGAGGAAGGCCCGGACGGCCTCCTCCTCGGTGATGCCGCGCTCCGCGGCGATGTCCGCCATCATCTCCTCGACGAGCGGCGTCATCGTCGTCCCGGGCGCGATGGCGTTCACGAGCAGGCCGTCGTCCGCGTAGGCGCGCGAGAGGTTCGTCGTGAGGTTCACCATGCCCGCCTTCGCGGCGCTGTACTGGGGCATCTTCGCGTGCGGCATCAGCGCCGCGTCGGAGGCGACGTTGACGATGCGCCCCCAGTCGTCCTCGCGGAGGTAGGGGAGGGCCTCCTGCGTGACCGCCATCGTCGAGAAGAGCGTCGTCTCCATCACCGCGCGCCACTCGTCGCGCGGGACGTCCGCGAGCGGTTCGAAGGGGCCCGTCGTCCCGACGTTGTTCACGAGGATGTCGAGCGTGCCGTACTCCGCGACCGTCTCGTCGACCAGTCGCGCGACGTCGTCGTCGTCGGTCACGTCCGCCCGGACGGGGAGCACCTCGCCGTCGATGTCGGCCGCGGCCGCGTCGAGTTCGTCGGCGTCGCGCGAGCAGATGACGACGCGCGCGCCCTCGTTCGCGAGCTGTGCGGCGATGGCGTTCCCGATGCCCTTGCTGGCGCCGGTGACGAGTGCGACCGTTCCGTCGATTCCGAGGTCCATGCCCGGGCACTGGGTCGGCGGCCCCGTATCGGTTCCGGCGACCACGACGCTCGCCGCCTCCGCTCAGTCGAGCGCGCGCTTCGTCTTCTCGACGACCGCGACGCCCTCGATTGCGGTCCCGGGGTACTGACTCGCCGCCACGGCGTCGCCGTCCCGACCCCCTTCGCGCGCCTCGCGCTTCTCCGCGGCCTTCACCATATCCCAGACGACGTTCAGCCCGGTCGTCACGCCCTCCAGGGCCTCCATCTCGCAGCCCGTCTGCCCGGTCGTCTCGACGGTGACGGTGAGGACGACGCGGTCGTCCCGGACGTCGAAGGCCGTCTCGACGTTCGTTATCGGTATCTGGTGGCACATCGGTATCGTCTCCCAGGTGTGCTTGACGGCCTGCACCGCGCCGACGCGCGCCGTGGCGAGGACGTCGCCCTTGCCGACCTCGTCGTCGCGAATCGCCGTGACGGTCGACTCCTGGAGGTGGATTTCGCCGCGCGCGACCGCCCGGCGCGCCGTCTCGGGTTTGTCGCCGACGTCCACCATCTGGACGTCGCCCGACTCGGTGGTGTGTGTCAGGTCGGCGTCGGCGTCGGAGTCACGGGTGTTACCGTCCGCGTCGTCCTGGGCGTCGGCCTCGGACCCGACATCTTCGTCGCTCATCGCTCCCCCCACAGCGCCGTCGGAATCGCCCCCAAGAGGTCGGAGGCGAGCAGGCCGTACCCCTGCTCGTCGACGACCGCGTCGCCCGCGGCCCCGTTCGCGTACGCGGCGATCGCGGCGGCCTGCGCGGGCTCCTGCGTGGACGCCATCGCGCCCGTGATACCCGCGAGGACGTCGCCCGTCCCGCCGACGGTCATCCCGGGGTTCCCGGTGCGGTTCGCGCGCGTCGTCTCGCCGTCCGAGACCACGTCGTACGCGCCCTTCACGACGAGCGTGACGTCGAGGTCGGCCGCGAACTCGGCGACGAGCGCGGCGCGCTCCTCCCAGTCGTCGACGCGCGGGCCGCCCATCTTCACGAGCTCGCCCTGGTGGGGCGTACAGACGAGAGTCGCGTCCGTCTCGACCTCGGGCACGACCTGGAGCGCGTCGGCGTCGACCACGGCCGTCCCGTCGTAGCCCGCGAGGAAGTCGCGGACGGCGTCGAGGGTGTCCGTCGCGCCCCCGAGGCCCGGCCCGATGACGACGACGTCGCGGTCGGCGGCGGCCGCGAGCAGGTCGTCGACGTGCCGGGGGCGGAGGCGCTCGCCCTCGTAGGACTCGACGATGAGGTCCGCCGCGTACCCCTGCACCTCCCCGGCGATGGCGGCCGGACAGGCGACGTACGCGAGGTCCGCACCGGCCCGCAGGGCCGCCTGCGCGCAGAGCGCCGGCGCGCCCGTGTAGGGGCCCCCACCGATCACCATCACGCGCCCGAAGTCGCCCTTGTGCGCCGTCGGGTCGCGTTCGAGCGACAGCAGGTCGCCGGGGCCGACGAACGTCTCCGCCGCGTCCGGGATGCCGATGTCCGCGACCGTCACGTCGTCCCGACCCACGAGTCCGGGCTTCAGGTCGTGGAAGGTCACCACGCGGTCCGCGTCGACGGCGACGTCCGCCACGTCGCCCGTGTCCGCGTCCATTCCCGAGGGGACGTCGACGGAGACGACCGCCGCGTCGGCCTCGTTCGCGGCGACGATGGCCGAGCGCTCGGGTTCGCGCGGCGCGCCCGTCACGCCCGTCCCGAGCACGCCGTCGAGGACGACGTCCGGGTCGCCGAGGTCGAGCGCCGTCGAGTCGAGGACGCGCTCGGCGTCGACCTCCGCGGCCCGGAGGGCGTCCCAGTTCTCGCGGGCGATGTCGGTCGTGATCGTCTCCGGGCGGCCGAGGAGCGAGACGGAGACGTCGAAGTCGGCGTCGAGGAAGCGCGCGGCGACGAAGGCGTCCCCGCCGTTGTTCCCGCGGCCCGCGACGACTGCCACCGAGTCGCCCGGGGCGGCGACGTCGCGGACCGCGCGGGCGAGGGCGTGCCCGCTCGACTCCATCAACTGCTTCGTCGAGACGTCGAGGGCGGCCGCGTTCCGGTCGACGGCCGCCATCCGTGCTGCGGTGATGGTCACGCCACGTGGTTCGCGCGAGCCGACCCTAAAGGTGGAGGCTCCCGCCGAGAGGTGCGCCGACGGGACGCACGCCCGCCGGGAGGCGGGCGCGCCGGTACGACCCCGCGACGCCGCGTCCTCTCACCGTCGCCGTCTCACGCCCCGCCGTAGTCCGTCGACTTCCGTTTGTCCTCGTCGTGGTAGGGGATGGACTCGACGACGGCGTCGATCTCGATTTCCTCGTGGGGTTCGACGTTCGCCTTCGGCGAGTCGGCCTCGCCCCAGACGACCGTGACCGCCGTTCCGGGTTCGGCGAGGTCCGAATCGACGATTCCGAGCGACATCATCTCCTGGACGTGGTCGCGGTAGCACGGCCACTTCGAGATACCCACGGTCTCGCCGTCCACCTCCACGCGGTCGTACATCGACAGCGCGTACTGCGGGCGCGGGAAGTCCATCGACTTCGTCGTCGGGTCCTCGAAGAGGCCCGCCGTCGCGTCGACGACGTCGTCCCGGTCCCAGATGAGCGAGACCTTCGTGCGCTGGTCGCGCGCCGTCATCTCGCGCACCGCCTCCTTCCCGACGAAGTCGTGGTCGAAGTCGACGAAGGAGCCGTAGCCGATCTCGATGGGGTTCAGGTAGTAGTCGCTCACGTCGTCCGCGCGGAGGCTCCCGCCGACGGAGAAGCCGGCCTCCCACCCCCGGTCGCCGAGCCACTCCCGGTACTCCGCCGTGCTCTCGCTGTAGACGGCGGGGAGCGGCGCGGGCACCCAGCCGTTGACGTTGTTCGTGAAGTAGGCCTTCATCCCGCAGGGGACGAGCCCGTACCCCTCGCCGGCGTCCACGATGGCCTCGCGGACGTCCTCGCGGTACTCCCACGGGCCGAAGAGTTCGAGGCCCGCCTCGCTCAGCATCCCGTGGCGCAGCGCCTCGACGTCGTGGCCCGCGATGGTCACCGTATCGAAGTTGAAGAACGCGACGTCCGGGAGCGGCCCGTCGATGGCCTCCCGCATGATGTCGAGCGCGTTCGGCCCCTGCACCTGATAGCGGAACCGCTGTGGCGGGCCGTCGCGTCGCAGCGCGTTCTCCTCGCGCTCCGCCGTCACGTCGTAGTCGCCCGTCTCGACGTGGTACTCCACCCAGTTCGCCGCCGGCGGCGTCCCCACGAGGTCGAGTTCCCCCTCGTCGAGGTAGAAGAGGATCGCGTCGCCGATGACGTAGCCGTCGGGGTTGCACGCCACGAACTGCTTCGCCTTCCCCGGCGCGAACCCGTCGAAGTCGTTGATTCCGAGGTCCGCGAGGAGCTCCACCGCCTCCGGGCCCTCCAGAATCAAGTCCACCATGTGCTGGGACTGGTCCATCAGCGTCGCGCCGTCCGTCCACGCTCGCTGCTCCTCGCGCCAGTTCGAGAACTCCGAGGGGATGTCGCCACCGAGGTCCAACAAGTCCTCGGGATAGAGGTAGTTACTCCGTACGAGTTCCAGCGCGCTCCCCGCCTCGTCGATGACGTCCGATAGTGAGTCGCTCATGGGAAACACCCACGAAGAAGTGTTTTCTCAGAAAACATTACGTTTGTGTCCGGGTCGATGGGACGTCCCGCGAGCCCGGCGGTCGCGGCGAGCGAGCCGTCCGCGACGTCGCGCACCGTCGGAGAACGCGGCGTCGGCGCGAGCGTCGCGAGAAGGTCTCGGGGAAGCGCGCCCGCCGTACTCGCGGCTTCACCGCTCGTCTCTCCGTCGTTCCTCGCTCACGCTCGGAACGACGCTATTCGCGGGTCGCTATCGCTCCCCGCTCGTCGTACCGTGGTCGCAGAGCGACCACGCTGCTCGCGTGTCGTTCGCCCACGCTCACTCCCGCTCGTCTCTCCGTCGTTCCTCGCTCGCGCTCGGAACGACGCTATTCGTGCGCGGCGTCCCACTCGTCCGGCTTCCGGTAGTTCCCGCAGACGTTACAGACGATGGTCCCCATCGCATCCATCGCGTTGTCTACCGACTCGCAGTTCGTGCAGTACCAGCCGTAGCGCGTCTCCCGGTCCGGCGTCCGGTAGACGACGAGGAACGCCCCCTCGTCGCCGCGTTCGCCCTCGTCCTCCGCGGCGTAGAACGTCCCGTCGTCGGTCTCCACCTCGAACATACACGGTCGTCGGCGCGTCGCGCCCTTAAGTTCCCCCGTCGCAGTGGGGAACGCTTAGGCCGGGGGGAACCCTCGGGGACAGTGATGACAACCGTCGTCGTGCCGGTCCGTTACCCGCTCACCGAACACTCGCGCGCGACGCTCCAGGCCGCCATCGACCTCGCCGCTGACCGCGACGCCAGCCTCACCGTCCTCCACGTCGATCTCTACCAGAACGACCGTCGCGTCACGTGGAGCGACCTCAAGCGCGCCGTCGAGCGCGCCTTCGGCACCGTCGAGCGCACCCGCTACGTCGTCCGGCGCTCCTTCATGGTCGAGGAGACCATCCTCGACGAGGTCGCCGCGGAGGACGCCGACGTCGTCGTCATCGGGAGCGCACAGGTCTCGCGCTGGCGCAAGGCCCTCCGCTCGCTCCTCGGCGAACCCGACGTCGAGTCCTACCTCCGCGAGCAACTCGACTGCGAACTCGTCACCGTTCCCGTCTGAGCGCTACCTTCGCCTCGCCGCTCTCCTCCTCGTCGAAGACGTGCTGGACGTGCGGGTAGGCGAACGCGACGTCCTCGCGGGCCTGCACCTCGTCCCAGATGCGCGTCTGGACGGCGGAGCGGACGGCACCGAGCCGGTAGGGCTGTTTCGCCCAGTAGCGCAGCGTGAGGTTCACGCCGCTGTCGGCGTACTCGTCGATGTAACAGCGCGGCTTCGCGGGGTAGCGCGCGCTCCCGATGCGGATGTCGGGGCCGCCCTCGATGACCTCGTCGCAGGTCGCGGCGGCGCGCTCGATGGCCGAGCGGGCGGTGGCGATGTCGCTCTCGTAGGTCATCTGGACGGTCAGCGAACAGCGGGTGCGTTCGTCCTCCGCGGAGTAGTTCACGATGTTCGCCTCGCGCATCTCGCCGTTCGGCATCACGAGGAAGGTGTTGTCGAGCGTGAACACCTTCGTGTAGCGCAGCGTGATGTCCTCGACGAAACCGCGCTGGCCCGTGTCCGTGAACTCGATCATGTCGCCTATCTCGTAGGGCTGGTCGGCGAGCACGAAGATGCCGTTAAGGATGCTCCCGACGATGGGCGCGAGGACGAGACCGAGCACGGCGGAGAAGACCGTGACGGAGACGACGAGGTTTCCGAGGCCGAGTCCGAGCGACCAGACGGCGACGAGCACGCCCACGCCGAGCGCGCCCGTGCGGATGAGCCGGAGGACGGTGCGCGTCACGGACGGGCGCATGAAGCGCCGGGCGACGCGTCGACCGAGGACGCCCGTGAGGACGCGCCCGAGGTACCAGCCGGCGACGACGGCGAGCACCGCGACGACGGGCCCGAAGTCGTGCATCAGGGTCCCAACGCGCGAGACGAACTCTCGGGCGGTGCTCGGCCACGGCATATCCACCGGATTGGCGGGCGTGGCGAAAAGGGTTGTCCTCGACGCCCCGCGGAAGCGGGTGGTTTTTAGCCCGGTGGACGCGCACGTGCGCCCATGAGCGAGTCCGACCTCCGAACCGTCCTCGAACACGTCGGGGAGGGGTTCGACCTCGGCGAGTACGAGATCGCCGCGTACCTCGTCGTCCTCGAACACGGCGAACTGACGGCGAGCGAAATCGCGGACCGGACGGACGTTCCACAACCACGCGTCTACGACACCGTCCGTAGCCTCGGGGACCGCGGGCTCGTCGAGATTCGCGAGTCGCGCCCGATGACCGTCGTCGCCGTCGACCCCGAGGAGGCCTTCGCGGGGTTGCGGGCCTCGCTCACCGACCTCGTGGACGACCTCGAATCCCTCTACACCGCCCCCGAGCGGGAGACCGAGGCCGTCTCGCTCGTCAAGAGCCGGACCACCATCCTCCGGTACTTCGAGGAGGTCATCACGCGCGCCGAGTACGAACTCGCGCTCTCCTTGACGCCCGCGCTCGTCGGGCGCTTCGAGGACGAACTCGCGGCGGCACGCGAGCGCGGCGTCGACGTCGAGTTGGTCGTCACCCCGGCCGCCGACGCGCCCGACCGCCGGACGTACGACTACGGCCGCATCGCCAGCGCGGCGCGCGCCCGCCGCGGCGTCACGACGCCGCTGCTCGCCGTCGCCGACGGCGACTACTCCATCTACGCCACGCAGGGCGCGGTCGGCTCCAACCCCGACCAGTACGCCGTCATCTTCAATCGCTCCGCGCTCGGCTTCCTCGTCCTCGGCTTCTTCGGCACCGTCCTCTGGACGACCGCCGAGACCGAACTGCTCGCCGACGACGAGACGCCGACCCTCCCGCGGCGCTACGCCTCCATCCGGCGCTGCGTGAAGGACCTCGAAACGCTGGAGGGCGACCTCTACGCGACCGTCGAGGGCCGCGACGTCGAACGCGGGAACACGCGCACCGTCCGTGGGCGAATCGTCAACACGGAGCACGAGGAGACGGAGGAGGTGGCGAGCGTCGACGTCGAGATCGCGGACGGCGACGTCGTCACCGTCGGCGTCGCCGTCGCCGCCGACGAGGACGTCCGGGCCTACGAGATCACGGTCGCGCGCGACGAAGCACCCTGAAAACGCGAAGCGCCGGGACGCGATTCGG
>NZ_BMOO01000002.1 GCF_014647115.1 Halarchaeum rubridurum | reverse complement strand
AGCGCGCCGGCCGGCTCGTCGCCGCCGTTGGGA
The DNA here is from genome assembly GCF_014647115.1 of Halarchaeum rubridurum. Classification (GTDB taxonomy): domain Archaea; phylum Halobacteriota; class Halobacteria; order Halobacteriales; family Halobacteriaceae; genus Halarchaeum; species Halarchaeum rubridurum. Next base: position 551,958 of record NZ_BMOO01000002.1, on the reverse strand, counting down.
CCCATCGACTCCCAGAACAGCGTGTGCAGCACGTGCCCCGAGCCGTTGTGCGTCACGTTCCGGATCGCACCCGCCGACTCCGAGAAGTCACCCTCCTCGCGGGCCTCCGCCAGCGTCTCTTCGGCGCTGTTCCAGCCGTTCACGTACCCCTGATGGTGCGTGTCGTGATGCCAGTTCAGCACCTGCTCGCTGATCGAGGGTTCCAGTGCGTCGTACTCGTACGGCAGCGCCGGCAGCTCGTAATCGCTCATGTTGCAACCGTGTGGAGGACCGCGACCCGTATGAACGTTCTCTGTATCGCGTTTCAGTACCGTATCTGATAGGTAGAGTAGTGGAGCGGGGACGTGTATTGGGGTGATGTCGGACATCTTCGGAATAATTAGTACGATTTCCTATATATCCGATGGAGCAGCGGCAGGGAGTGCATCGTAGCTACGGTAGCTAAGGTACATAAGGTACATATGGTAGATAAGTTTGGGAGGGCCCTCACGCAAACGCTAAGTCACCCCATCTAGTATTGTGCAGTATGTCCTATACTCTGGACGCCGACGTCGATGGGTCGTTCGAGGACGTCGTCGCGCGGACCGAGGACGCGCTCGCCGAGGAGGGGTTCGGCGTCCTCTGCGACGTCGACGTGGAAGCGACGTTCGCGGCGAAGCTGGACGTCGACTTCCGCAAGTACCGCATCCTCGGGGCCTGCAACCCGCCGCTCGCGCACGAGGGGCTGGAAGCGGAACCCGGCCTCGGGGCGCTCCTCCCGTGTAACGTCGTCGTCTACGAGGCCGACGACGGGACCGTCGCCGTGCGCGCAGTCGACCCCGTAGTGCTCCTCGAATCCGTCGACAACCCGGCGCTGGACGAGGTCGCCACCGAGGTCCGCGAGCGCTTCGAGCGCGTCCTCGACTCGCTAAACGACGCCGACGAGTGACGCGTCACTAATCGGTGATTCGCGTCAGCTCTCGGCGGCCGCGGGCTCCGGTTCGTCGCCGTACTTCCGCTCGAACTCGCCGATGAGTTGACCCATCTTCGCGTACCAGTCGTTGAGCGTCCGCTGGAGTTCCTGGGCGATTGCCTCGCCGTCGCGCGGCCGGTAGACGTGGTAGTAGCCGCCCTGCTCGTAGTTCACCTGCTCCTTCTGGATGAACCCCGCTTGGAGGAGACGCTGGACGGACCGATAGGCAGTCGAGCGCTCCCGGTCGACCGCGTCGGCGATCTCGTCGACCGTGAGCGGGTCCTCGCGCTCACACAGCACGCGGAAGATGTCCTCGTCGAGCGCCTTCAGCCCGTGGAAACACTCCAGGAGGCCCTCGCACTCCATGTCCTGTTGGAGCATCTCGCTCATCGAATCAGGCATTGCTTAGTGTATGCGTCGCGCGCTCAAAAGTATTTGCGTGGACGGTGCAAGACTGAACGGGCGTCGTCGCGGTCGCGGTTCACTCCACTGTGCCGCTCGTTCCATCGTCGTCCGCGGTGCGCGCGCGCCAGTAGCCCTGCGCGTACGCGCCGAGGAACATCGCGGCGATGGCGACGAGGATCGGGTAGTTCCCGATGCCGACGCTGGCGTAGCCCGCCCCGGGGCAGATGCCGGAGAGCCCCCAGCCGACGCCGAAGATCGCGCCGCCGACGAGGACGGTCCGGTCCATGGACTTCAGGCGACGACGGTAGGGATTCCCCGTGAGGGGCGCCTCGCCGAGGACGGCGACGCCCGCGAAGATCGCGGTGCCGATGACGAGCGCGGCGGCGACCATCACGAGCAGGAGGCCGAGGTCGTCGAGCTGGAGGAAGCCGAGGACGACCTCGGGTTTCGCCATCTGGCTGTACGCGAGGCCGAATCCCTCGACGAGCCCGCCGAGGATTACGATGGGGTAGAAGAGGGGGTGGCGCGCCGCCATCACGGACTCACCCCCGCGGCGGCGACGGCGAGCGCGGTGACGATGGCGACGCCGACGAAGACGGCGACGTTCACCATCGAGACGCGCGAGCCGGAGCCGAGCCCGCAGACGCCGTGACCCATCGTGCAGCCCTTGCCGACGCGCGTGCCGACGCCGACGAGGAAGCCGCCGACGGCGAGTCGCCACCAGCCGACGTCGGTCGTCCACGGACTCCCGAGGAGGAGCGTGTAGAGCCCCGCGCCCGCGACCGTGCTGAGGGCGAGGACGACCCGCCAGTCGCGCGACGCGACGTACGTCGGTTCGTTGAACCGCGGGAGGTCGGAGACGTAGGAGAGCGTCGTCTCCAGGAACGTCGAGTTCCCGGCGGTGATGGCGGTGGCGAGGTAGATGATCGCGACGCCCAGGCCGACGAGCGCGCCGCCGACGGCGTAGTGCGTGACGCCGTTGGGGAACGGCGTCGACTCGAACGCGCCGAAAATCGACGGGAGCGCGGGTGACGACGCCGCGCGCTGAGCGAGCGGCTCGAAGACACCGAGGAGCGAAGCGAGCGCCGACACGTCACTCACCCGTCATCGCGTCCTCGCTCGCGGCGCAGTTGTTCGGCCCGAGTTCGAGTTCGAACGCCGACTCGTCGTCGTGGGTTTCGTACCCGAGGTTCGTCGCGATTATCGACTCGTGGTTCGCCGGGCGCGGCGGCATGTCGCGCACGACGTAGTCGACGAACGCGTCCTCGTCCATCGAGAGCGCGTCCATCGTCTCGACGAGGTCGCCGAGTGCGGCGGTGTACGTCCCGTCGTCGTTCGGCGTCGCGGCATCCGAGTAGTGCGCGGGCGCGACGATTACGTCGTCGTCGAAGCGCTCGATGAGTCCACGGAGGCTCGCGTGGAGGGTGCGCGCGGCGTCCCGGGCGGCTTCGGGGTCCTCGAGGTCCGGGCGCGCGACGCTCTCCGTAAAGAGGCCGTCGCCGGTGAAGAGCACGTTCCCCACGCGATAGGTCGTCATGCCGGTCGTGTGGCCGGGCGTGTGGACGGCCTCGATTTCGACGTCGCCGACTTCCAGCACATCGCCGTCCGCGACCGTCTCGTAGTCGACGTCGTAGTCGACGCCGCGCGCGTCGGCGGCCGCGGGGAGGACGGCCGTCGCACCGCTCGTGGTCCCGTCGGCGAGCGTGCGGACCCCCGAGACGTGGTCGGCGTGGACGTGCGTGTCGAGTGCGTAGACGAGGTCGGCACCGAGCGTGCGGGCGTCCTGCACGTACGTCTCGGCGAACGCGCGCAGCGGGTCTATCACGGCGGCTTCGTCGTCCGAGACGACGAGGTACGCGAGACAGCCCGAGGAGGGACGCCGGTACTGCGCGACCGTCACGTCGCTCCCGGCTCCGCGGTCGCCGCTCGTCGTCCCGCGGCTCGCGGCGGTCGTCGCGCGGACGTCGAGCTCGTCGTACTCGTAGAGGCGCGCCCACCCCTTCATCCCGCGTTCGAGGTGGTCGGCGTCGTACCCCTCGTCGGCGAGCGTCTCGGCGACCATCTCGCTGGAGCCGCCCTTCGCGCAGACGACCGTGACCCGCCGACCGTCCGGGAGGGCGTCGCGGAGGTCGTCGGGGACGCCGTCGAGGAGCTCGAAGTACGGGTAGTTGACGCTCTCGACGCTCTCGCCGCCGATGTGCCACTCCGCGTAGTCGTCCTCGCTCCGGACGTCGAGGAGGAAGACGTCCTCCCCGGCGTCCACGCGTTCTTTCAGCCGCTCGGGCGTGACCGTCCCGACCGCGTCGTCCGCCGCTGTGGTCGCGTCGTCGCTCATCACACTCCCCACTACCGTCCAGTCGAAAATAAGGCTTTGCATAGAAGTACACTATATACACAATACTATTTCGCGCCTATCTCCCTCAAAGACGTTTACACGGTAGTAGATGCGCCTGCTCCGTTATCGGTATTGCCTTGTTCGTCCACATCTACCGATACGCTTTTCATCGCCGGTTCGGTATTGGATGGTGAGTTCAATACCATGGACGACTACGAAACCACCGAGACGCTCGACGTGACGGAACAGAACTGCCCGATGCCGGTCGTGAAGACGAAGCAGGCCGTCGACGAGCTGGACGCGGGCGCGGTCCTCGAAGTGCTCGCCACCGACCCCGGGAGCGTGAGCGACCTCGGCGGCTGGGCCGAGACCACCGACGGCGTCGAGCTCCTCGGCCAGGACGCGGACGAGGACGACGGGCGCTACACGCACTACGTCCGCAAGACCGAATAGATGAGCACCGATACCCCATCCGCGGACGACGGCGCGGCGCCGAGTCGCGCGGAACTGGAGGCGCGGGTCGCGGAGCTCGAAGCCCACGTCGCGGAGCTCGACGCCGCGACGGATGACGGCGACGACGGGCCACCGAAGATGTCGATAATCGCCACGAAGGGCACGCTCGACATGGCCTACCCGCCGCTCATCCTCGCCTCGACGGCCGCGGCGTTCGGCTACGACGTGACCGTCTTCCACACGTTCTGGGGGCTCGACATCCTCCACGAGGAGCGCTCGAAGGACCTGCAACTGAGCGCCGTCGGCAACCCGAACATGCCCGTCCCGAACCTCGTCGGCGCGCTCCCCGGGATGGACCGGCTGACGACGCGGATGATGGAAAAGCGCATCGCGGACAACGACACCGCGACCATCGAGGAACTCCTCGGCACCGGTCTCGACATGGGCGTCGAGTTCCAGGCCTGCCAGATGACTATCGACCTCATGGGCTACGACGAGGCCGACTTCTACGACGGCGTCACGACCGGCGTCGGTGCCGCCACCGCCATCCGGGATATGACCGAAGCCGACATCCAACTCCTCGTGTGAACCGGAGCCACCGATGACCGACGACCGCCCGGACGATCCGACGGACGAGGCGTTCCGCGACGTCGGGGAGGGGCTCCTCGACGAGGACATGGGGCCGAGCAGCGCACTCGCGCACCTCTACCGCGGCGAAGTCCACCGGATGAAGTACTGGCGCGAGCGCCTCGACAAGACCACCGACTGGGCGGTCATCGTCATAGCCGCCATCCTCACGTGGGCGTTCTCCAGTCCGAGCAATCCCCACTACATCATTCTCGTCGGCGTCGCCACGCTCGGCGTCTTCCTCGGCATCGAGGCGCGCCGCTATCGGGGCTACGACATCTGGCGCTCGCGCGTCCGCGTCCTCCAGGAGAACGTCTGGGCCGTCGGTCTCGACCCCGCACAGGACGTCAGCGACCCCGCGTGGCGCGAGCGACTCGGGGCGGACTACCGCAAGCCGGTCCTCAAAATCACCACCGAGGAGGCCCTCGCACACCGCCTCCGACGCATCTACCTCCCGCTCTTCGCGGTCCTGCTCGTCGCGTGGCTCGTCCGCATCACCGCCTTCTCCCCCGAGTACTGGCTCCGGACGGCGGCCGTCGGGATGGTCCCCGGCCCCGTCGTCGTCGGGCTCGTCGCGGCGTTCTTCGCCGCCGCGCTCGTCGTCGCCTACCGTCCCCGGACGTGGCACGCGCGCGGCGAACTCCTCGACGAACGTCTCCGGAAAAAAGAGGAGTGAGGCCGCGGCGACAGCGCGTAGACGAGGCGACTCCGAGCGGGAGCGATGGTCGCCGTCCGCGAGTCAGAGGAGGTCGGCGAAAACCTTCGACTGCGCGGCGGCGAGGTGTTCGCTGAACGTCGTCGGGTCGATGTCGAGCGCCGCGGCGACGTCGGTCGCGTTGGCGTGTCGCGGACGCTCGAAGTACCCCATCTCGTAGGCGGTTTCGAGGACTTCGCGCTGCCGGTCGGTGAGCCGACTCGCGTCGACGAAGACGTCGTCGCCGAGCGTGCTCTCCGCGGGCGAACGGACGAATCGCTCGATGTCCACGCTGGGGAATCGCTCGCGGAGGTCCGCGACGACGTCGCGGAGGTGGTCGTAGTCCTCGGCGTAGAACGCGAGCGTCGCCACGCCCTCGCGGACCTCGTGGCGGATGACGGGACAGCCGAGTTCGGCGAGGCGTGCGCGCGGACAGCCCGCATCGGGGTCGCACGCGAGTCGGTAGCGGGTCGTCTCGCCGTGGACGAAGAGCGGGGTGAGAGTCGCGTCCACGGCGGCGGAGGCGTCGTCGACCGCGGCCGGCGTCGTCCCGGTGGAGAAGTCCACCACGCGCGCACGCGACGGCGGTGCGGCGGCCGCGTGCCGTTCGGCCACCGCGATGGAGGAGAGGGTCGCGGCGGCTCGCTGCGACAGCGCGGCGAGCGGACAGACGTCCGCGTCGCGGAAGGTGACGGTGGTCCGAATCCCCGACGGCATGGCCGTACTCGGCCCTTCGACGCGCGGGTACTTGAGTGCACAGATAGACGCGAGCGTGCGGCCCGTCCGCGGTCGGCGAGGCGTTTCAGCGCTCAGCGCTCGACGGTTATCTCGCGCCCGGAGAGCGTCTCCGCGACGAGCCGATAGAGGTGGATGTCGAGGTCGCGTTTCTCCTCGCCCCATATCTCGAAGAGGGGTCGTTTCGCCTCGCCGTACTGTTCGATGTGCTCGACGGAGAGGTCGTCCCGCTCGACCTCCTCGAGGGGGCCCTGTGCGACGACGCTCCGGTACGTGTCCGTCTCCTCCTCGTAGACGACGAGGCGCGCCGTCGGAGTGGAGGCGAGGAATCGGCGTTTCTCGCTCTCCGGGGAGGAGACCAAGCGGAGGTAGAACGTCCGCTCGTCCGGGTCGTAGCCGTACGAGATCGGGATCGCGTAGGGGTCGTCGTCCCGGGCGAGCGAGATGACGCCGGTCTCGTGACGGCGCAGTATCGCGGCCGTCTCGTCCGGTGGGAGTTCTGTCTGCGTGTTCAGGGCCATCGGCTCGTGTTCGGTCAAGACACGATGGGGAAATGAATATTTCTCTGTCCGCCCGCGCGGTGTGCGACGACCGGTAGCGGGCCCGCGTTGCGACGGCGCGCGACGGTCAGGCGAACGCCGACGGGGAGACGGATGCACCGCATATCACACACCCCCTGTCGAGGAGCGCGTCCCTCATCGAGGCGTTCACGTCGAGCGACTCGCCGCACTCGGGGCAGACGAAGGTGTATTCGGTGCTCTCGTCGCCACCCATCGTACGAGATGGCACGGCGTGTCGTAATAAATATCCCCCTCTCGTTTCGACGGCGTGGGAACGGTACACCGCGTGCCGTCGCCGACGAGGAGTATATAAACTACCCCAGTATCGGGACTGTCGATTGGTCCTTCAGGCCCCGGTACGGTCGAGTATGATTCAGCCGTCGAAGACGGTGGCACGCACAGCCGACGAGTCCGAGGAATCGGTGACGGTCATCGAGGCGCCGGAGACGGTGCAGTCGCTCCTCGCGGCCCTCAACGGGGACGATGGACACGCGATCCTCGACGCGACGAGCGAGCGCGCCCGCACGGCGCGCGAAATCTCGGAGACGTTCGACATCCCGCTCTCGACGACGTATCGGAAGCTCAGCCTGTTCAGGGAGGCGGGGCTACTGGAGGAGCGAACCCGGGCCCGCTGCGGCCAGAAGCCGATCAGCGAGTATCGCCGACTCGTCGACGACGTCGAACTCGACATCGACGAGAGCGGACGGATCAGGGTCCGCGTCTCGCACCGCGAACGGGGCGCGACGAACCCCGAGCCGGTGCCGCGATGACGTCGCCTCGAAGCCTCGGCGGTTCAGGTGTGCTCGGCCGTCGCGCGCTCTTCGCCGGGGGCGAAACACCGGTAGAGGAGCCCCGCGACGAGGGCGATGTTGACGAACGTGAGCGCGACGACGGGGTCGCGGTTCACCGACAGGTAGACCGCGGCGGGAACGGCGGCGAGCGACACCAGCACGGTGAGCCAGTGGAGCGGAACGTCGACCATACGCGGTGGTCTCTCGTCGACCGGATAAGGCCTGTCGGGTATTCCCAGCAGGATAGAAGGTCCCGATACGATAAGTCCGCGGTCGGTCGACGTCCGCCCATGGGAGCATTACGACCGCTCGCCGCGAGGGCGACGTCACCGAGACCGGGGTCGGCTCCGACCCGTGGTCACGATGTCTGATCGGCGGTACAGCCGGCGGCGGTTCCTCCGTGACGCGAGCGCCGTCGCCGCGACCCTCGGCGCGAGCACCGGGCTCTCGGCGGCCGCCTCCGACCCATACGGCGGGTGGTTCACGGGCGACGCGAGGGGGGCCGCGACGGAGAACTACGACGGGACGACGGTCGATAAGACCGGCCAGGACGCGGTCACCGTCCAGGTCGGCGCACAGGGCAACGGTGGGTCGTACGCGTACGCGCCGCCGGCGGTGAAGATTTCGCCCGGGACCGAGGTGACGTTCGAGTGGGTGTCGAACACCCACGACATCCAAGTCGAGTCCGCCCCCTCGGGCGCGAGCTGGGAGGGCGTCGACACCATCGAGAACGAGGGATACACCCACTCGCACACCTTCGAGACGGCGGGCGTCTACAAGTACTACTGCACGCCCCACCTCTCGCTCGGGATGAAGGGCGCCATCGTCGTCGGCGGAAGCGGCGGCGGTGGCGGTGGAAGCACGAGCCCGGAGTGGGGGGAGTGGTTCACCGACTCGGCGCGGGGCGGCGCCGTCGGGAACTACGACGGCTCGACCGTCGACAAGACCGGCCAGGACGCGGTCACCGTCCAAGTGGGCGCGGACGGCAACGGCGGCTCGTACGCCTACGCGCCACCGGCGGTGAAGATTTCGCCCGGGACCGAGGTGACGTTCGAGTGGGTGTCGAACACCCACGACATTCAGGTCGAGTCCAAACCCACCGGGTCGAGCTGGAGCGGTGTCAGCAGTATCGAGAACGAGGGGTACACCCACTCGCACACCTTCGAGACGAGCGGGACGTACACCTACTACTGTACGCCCCACCTCTCGATGGGGATGAAGGGCGGCATCTTCGTCACCGGGACGAGCGCCGCCGGCGGTGGCGGGGGCGGTGGCGGCGTACTCCCGGACCTCAACTGGTGGAACGTCGCGTGGATCGCCGGGCCGTCCGTCGTCGCCATCCCGTCCATCCTCGCGTATCTCCTCTGGGACTACCACCGCGCCGGCGCGTTCGACGGCCTCCTCGGCCGCGGCGAGGCCGGCCCGCCGCCGGAGACGCCGGAAGCACCGCCCGCGACGCCCGAGCGCGAACTCGGCCACGACGAGTACGACCCGTGGGGGACGGCGACCCTCCTCGCCGTCTACTTCGTGATCATCTCGGTCGCGTGGGCGCTCATGTACTTCGTCGAGTTCCTCGGAAACGGCCCGCACATCTTCGGCTAACACCATGGAGATACACAGACTCGAAAAGATATGGATCGCCGTATCGCTCGTGTTCATCGTGGGGCTCGTCGCCTCCATCGTCTACGGCGTCGCCGGCATGGGCGTCGGCACCGTCGGTGACACCGGCCAGCAACTCGACCCGAACGCACTGGAGGAGACGCGGTTCGCCGACCCCGGCGGGCACTGGGCGAGCGACGACCACTACGTCGTGACCGTCGTCGCCCGCCAGTTCCTCTTCCAGCCGGGCAGCCAGGAGCCGGTCATGGTGCCCGCGAACACCACCGTGACGCTCTACGTCACGAGTCCCGACGTCGTCCACGGCTTCGACGTCGTCGGCACGCACCTGAACGCCATGGTCATCCCCGGACAGGTGACGAAGCTCACGACCGAGTTCGACGAACCGAAGTCGTACGGCATCGTCTGCCACGAGTACTGCGGCGCGGGCCACCAGAGCATGGCGGGCCAGCTCGTCGTCGTCCCGGCGGACGAGCTCCCACGGAACGAGAGCGGCGCGGCGGGGAACACGAGTGGGGCGAACGCGACGAGCGAGAGCGCGACGGCCAGCGCCGACGCGAGTCCGGCCGTCGCGCCACCGGAGGTGTCGGCATGACGTACGTCGACGACTTCCCCGGGGAGGCGCGCGTCGTCCGCACGGCGTTCGCCGTCGCGTTCGCCTCCATCGGCCTCGGCGGCGCGCTCGGCGTCCTGCAGGCGCTCTTCCGCACGGGGTACAGTCGCTCGCTCTTCTCGGCGGTCGACTACTACTCGGTCCTCACCGCCCACGGCGTCCTGATGGCGCTCGTCTTCACGACGTTCTTCATCGTCGGCCTCTTCGCGTGGGGCGTCACGCGCAGCCTCGATACGGGCTTTCGCGACCTGCGCTTCACGTGGGGGTGGCTCGCCCTCATGACGCTCGGCACCCTGCTGGCGTTCGTCTCGATCCTCGGGGGTATCGTCGGCTTCATCCCGACGCACGCAGCCGTCCTCTACACCTTCTACGCGCCGCTGGAGGCGAGCCCGACCTTCTACCTCGGCCTCGCGCTCCTCGTCGTCGGCTCGTGGGGCGCGGGCGTCGACTACGTCCTCACGCTGCGCGACTGGCGCGCCGACAACCCCGACGAGCGCATCCCGCTCCAGACGTTCATGGCGGTCTCGACGATGCTCCTCTGGTTCGTCTGCACGCTCGGCGTCGCCGTCGAGGTCGTCGTCTTCCTCCTGCCGTGGTCGCTCGGGCTCATCCCCCGTGTCGACCCGCTGCTCACCCGGACGCTCTTCTGGTACTTCGGGCACGCCGTCGTCTACTTCTGGCTGCTGCCCGCGTACTTCGTCTGGTACACCATCTTCCCGAAGCTCTCCGGTGGACGGCTCTTCAGCGACCCGCTCGCGCGCGTCGTCTTCGTGCTCTTCCTCGTGTTGAGCACGCCCGTCGGCGTCCACCACCAGTACGGTGATCCGGGGCTCTCGCAGGGCCTGAAGTTCGTGCAGATGACGAGCACGTACTTCATCCTCCTGCCGAGCCTCCTCACCGCGTTCACGGTCGTCGCGAGCATGGAACACGGCGCCCGCCAGCGCGGCGGCGAGGGCCGATTCGGCTGGCTCCGCGCGCTCCCGTGGGAGAACCCGTCGTTCTCCGGCATCGCGCTCGCCGGCCTCGCGTTCGCCGCGAGCGGTTTCGGAGGGATGGTGAACGCCGGCCTGAACGTGAACGCGCTCGTCCACAACACGATGTGGGTTCCCGGCCACTTCCACCTCACCGTCGGCACCGCCGTCGCGCTCACCTTCATGGCCATCACGTACTGGCTACTCCCGCAGCTCACCGGGAAGCGCCTGCGCCTGCGGACGCTCGCCGCCGTCCAACCGTACCTCTGGTTCGTCGGCATGGTCTTCATGTCGAACGCGATGCACCGCATCGGTCTCGCCGGCGTCCCGCGGCGCACCTCCGAACCCCAGTACGAGCAGGTGATCTTCAACACCCCCATCGCGTCCATCGGCGAACTCCACCTGCAGACGGTCGGCGGGGCGTTCCTCCTCTTCGCCTCGCTCCTGTGCTTCCTCGCGGTCGTCGGCTCGACGTGGCTCGGCGAGCGCGGCGCGAAGCCGCTCGCCGTCAACGGCCACATCCCGAGCGCGCTCTCCGGGCCGGAGCACAGCCCGCGCGTCCTCGACGACTTCCGCGTCTGGGTCGCGCTCACGGTCCTGTTGCTCCTCATCGCGTACGGCCCGCCGCTCGCCGCGATGGTACAGAACGGCCTGTTCGCACCCGGAAGCGCCCCCATCCCAGCCTGAACCATGACTGAACATGCACCCACCCCGAGCGACGACGCGGGCGACGGCGACGCCGCGACCGAGAACGACGTCTGGAGTCGCCGGTCGTTCGTCCGCTACCTCGCACCGGTCAGCATCGCCATTCCAATCGTCGTCGAGACGGAGACCCTCGTCGGCCTCCTGCAGAACGACTTCGGCGAGAACAGCGCGTGGACGCAACCAACGGGGGTCTCCGTCGGAATCGGCGGCGACCTCCGCCCCGACCTCAACACCCGGGAGAAACTCCAGAACGCGGCCCTCGAAGCCGTCGAGGACGGGCGGCGCCTCACGCTCGCGGTCGCCGTCCGCAACACCACGGACGCGCCCTACCGCCTCGCCCTCGGGGCCGTCACCACCGACGGCGGCGAGACCGTCGAGGGCGGCTACACCACGGACCCGGTCGCGCCCGGCGAGACGACGAGCTTCACGGCGGAGTACGTCCTCCCGGCGGACGCGACGCCCGCGAGCGTCGAGACGACGGTCACCATCGGCAATCAGCCCTCGGAGAGGACCGTCCAACTCGCGCCGGTCCCCACGCAGTAACCCTCCCCGCTCCACGCCATGACCGACGAGACGCGCTGTACGCTCTGCGACCTCCCGACGCCCGACCCGCCCGTCACCGACGCGGGCGTCGACGGCGCGTTCTGCTGTCGGGGCTGCCTCGAAGTCGCGCGCACCCTCGGCGACGCGAGCGCGGTCGCGGACGCGGACCCCGAGACCGTCCGCGAGGAGGTCCGGGAGAGCACCGGCGAGAGCGGGGACGAGCCCCCGAAAGGCGCCGAGACGGCGTACTTCGCCGTCGACGGCATGCACTGCGCGACGTGCGAGGCGTTCCTCGAAGGCCGCGCCGCCGACACCGAGGGCGTCTACGAGGCCGCGGCGAGCTACGCGAACGACGCGCTGAAGGTCGTCTACGACCCCGAGTCGCGCGACGCGGCCGGCGTCGCGGACGTGCTCTCGGGCTACGGCTACCGGGTCGCCGACCCCGGCGCCGAGCGTGATACCGAGGAGGCGCTCACGACGGGCGTCCGACTGCTCGCCGGCGGCTTCTTCGGGATGATGGTGATGCTCTGGTACGTCGTCTTCCTCTACCCGCTCTCCCTCGGCGGCGACCCGCTTGTCCCGTTCTTCGACCCGCGCGGCGTCGGCGGCCAGTACCTCCTCTGGAACGTCGCCGTGCTCTCGGGCGCGGCGACGGCGTTCGCAGGCTACCCGGTCTTCCGGGGCGCGCTCGTCAGCCTGCGCGCGCGCCGGCCGAACATGGACCTCCTCGTCGCCCTCGCCGCGAGCGCCGCGTTCGTCTACAGCCTCGCCGTCCTGCTCACGGGCGGCGTCGAGGTGTACTTCGACATCCCCGTCGTCGTCGTCCTCGCCGTCACCGCGGGCGAGCACTGGGAGACGAAGGTGAAAAACAGAGCGAATGCGGGCCTCGCGGACGTGGCGGCCGAGCGCGTCGACACCGCGTCGGTCGTCACCGCCGACGGGACCGAGGAACGCGCGCTCGACGACGTCGGCGTCGGCGACAGCGTCGTCGTCTCGACGGGAGAGCGCGTCCCCCTGGACGGGACGGTCACGGACGGCGACGGCGCTATCGACGAGTCGCTCCTCACTGGCGAGTCGAACCCGCGCGAGGTCGAACCCGGCGACGACATCGTCGGTGGCAGCGTCCTCGTCGCCGGCGGCGTGACCATCGAGGTCACGGAGGCCGAGCGCACGATGGAGCGCATCGTCGCCACCCTCTGGGAGGCCCAGAGCACGCACGGCGGCGTCCAGCACCTCGCCGACCGCATCGCGGCGGTCTTCGTGCCCGCGGTCCTCGCGCTCGCCGCGTGCGCGTTCGTCGCGTACCTCGCCCTCGGTACCGCCATCGACACCGCCGTCCTCACCGCGCTCACCGTCCTCGTCGTCTCGTGTCCGTGCGCGCTCGGGTTGGCGACGCCACTCGCCGTCTCGAACGGCGTCCGAAGCGCGCTCGCGCGCGGCGCGGTCGTCGCGGATTCGGGGGTGTTCGAGCGGGGTGCCGACGTCGACGTCGTCGCCTTCGACAAGACGGGGACGCTCACCACCGGGGAGATGCGCGTTCGGGACGTGGCCGGCGACGCCGATGCTCTCGACGCCGCGGCGGCGCTCGAACGGTACGCCGACCACCCGGTCGCCGCCGCGGTCTGCGCGTACGCCGACACGACGGACGAACACACGATCAGCGACGTCGAGCGCCACGCGACGGGCGTCAGCGGCACCGTGGACGGCGAGCGCGTCCTCGTCGGCCGACCCGCGCTCTTCGAGAGCGAGGGGTGGACACTCCCCGACGCGCTCGCCGCGAGGGCGAACCGCGGCGACGCGAACGGCCTCGTGCCAATCGTCGTCGGGACCGCGGGCGTCGCACGAGCCGTCGCCGTCGCAGGCGACGAACCCCGCTCGGAGTGGTCGTCCGTCGTCGCAGACCTCGCGGCGACCCATCGCATCGTCGTCCTCACGGGCGACGAGAGCGCCGCCGCGGAGCGCTTCCGCGACCACCCCGGAGTCGACGAGGTGTTCGCCGGCGTGCCCCCGGAGGGGAAGACGTCGGTCGTCGACCGCCTTCGGGCCGAAGAGACGGTGGCGATGGTGGGCGACGGGACGAACGACGCGCCCGCGCTCGCCGCCGCCGACCTCGGCGTGGCCATCGGGGACACCACCGCGCTGGCCGTCGACGCCGCGGACGCCGTCGTCACGAGCGACAGCCTCGATACCCTCCCTGCGCTCCTCGGCGTCGCCCGTGCGACCCGCCGGCGGACCCGCGAGAACCTCGCGTGGGCGTTCTGCTACAACGCACTCGCGGTCCCGCTCGCGCTCGCCGGCCTGCTCAACCCGCTCGTCGCCGCGGCCGCGATGGGGGCGAGTAGCCTCCTCGTGGTGGCGAACAGCACGCGCGCTCTCTTCTGAGTGAGTGGAGCGATACAGTCTATTTTCTTAGAATTTGTGTGGTGTTGTCGGGGACAGATAACCACCACAAAGCATGGAGAGTACATAGACGAGAGTTGATAAATTTCATTTGGCGATATAGAGCTGCGTCGCGGTGACGTTCGAGTTCCTTCCACGATATGCGGGTCCTGTCGGCGGCGAGAGGCCGTCGTCACGGCCGAGTCGGATGATGACGGAGCGCTCGAGACGTGCGAACGGACCGTTCGACCGCCCGTCCGTCTTTACGCCGTTATCCACGTAAACCGTTCGTCGCGTGCGCACCGCACGATTGCGTGACGTCGGACTCGGCGACGGTTCGCGCGCTCGCGGCACGCCGACCCCGCTCGGTGAAACGGAACGCCTGTTCTACTAGGACGAACAGGATTAAGTGGGTCTGTGCGGAACCGGGTCGGTATGGACACGCCAAATCCGACGGTGCAGGCGACCCGGACCAGCTTGGACATCGTGGAGGCGCTGGTCCGCCTCGACGGCGCGGGCGTGACGGAGCTCTCGAACGAACTCGACCTCCCGAAGAGCACGGTCCACAACCACCTCAACACGCTTCGGGACGTCGAGTACGTGGTGAAGCACGACGAGGTGTACAACGTTGGGTTGCGGTTCCTGAAGTTGGGCGAGTACTCCCGGAGTCGGCTCAAGATATACGACATCGCGAAACCGGAGATCGACTCGCTGGCCGAGCAGACGGGCGAGTTGGTGAACCTCTCCGTCGAGGAGTACGGGCGCGGCGTCTATCTCTATCTGGCGCGGGGCGACGACGCGGTACACCTGGACACGCACGCGGGGATGCAGGTACACCTCCACTGTACGGCGCTCGGGAAGGCGATCCTCGCGTACATGCCGTCGGAGCGCGTCACGGAGATTCTCGACACGATGGGGATGCCGGCACGGACGGAGCAGACGATCACGGACCGCGACGCGCTTCGTGAGGAGCTGGACGCGGTCCGCGAGCGCGGCTACGCCTACGACCGGCAGGAGCGACTCGACGGCCTGCGCTGCGTCGCCGCCCCGATAACGACGCCGGAGCAGGAGGTCGTCGGCGCGATCAGTCTCTCCGGGCCGACGAGCCGAATGCAGGGCGAGCGATTCGACACCGACATCCCGGACGCCCTCCGCGACACCGCGAACGTGATCGAGCTCAACATGACGTACTCGTAGGTCGACTCGCGGCGACGCTCGGTGGCGATTCGTCGTTCGGCCCTGATGAACACTCATCGGCGGCCGTCGACGACCGGGTGGAACGACGCCACCGAATCCGTTCTGCCTTGGTGAACGGTTTCGGCGGTCCGCGACGACCCGAATCGACACCGGCTATCACGACGACCACCGGTTCGTGCCCGCGAGACGCGTACGTACCCACCGCACGCTGGGTGGCGTGACGGCGTCCATCGAGGCGAGTCGCCCTAGTCGTAGACGTGGCGACTCCCCGTGCTGTTCGCCTCGATGTAGTCCCAGTCGTAGGTGACGCCGAGGCCGGGACCGTCGGGGACGGGGACGGTGCCGTCGCTATCGACGGTCTCGAACTGGTCCTCGTAGTCGCCGGCGTAAACGGGCGGCGTCGTGTTCGCCGCGTCCGGATGGACGAGCGCCATCTCGTAGTAGTTCGCGTTGCGCGTGGCGGCGATGCAGTGGCGCTGTGCGGGGCCGGGTGCGTGGAACTCCGTGTCGATTCCGAAGCCCTCGGCGACGCGCGCGACCTTCATCGCGCCCGTGATACCGCCGTCGTACTCGGGGTCCGCGCGGAGGAAGTCGGTGGACTCGCTCGCCGCGAAGTCGGACTTGCTCTCCAGTCCCCGGACGTGCTCCGTCTGGAGGATCGGCGTGTCGAGTTTCTGCCGGAGCTTCCGGTGGGCGTGCTGGCTGATCCCGGCGTCCCGGAACGGGTCCTCGTACCAGAAGAAGCCCTCCTCGTCGAGTGCGCGCCCGAGTTTCAGCGCGTCCGCGAACGTCTCCAGTTCGCACGCCGGGTCGTGCATCAGGTCCATCTCGTCGCCGACCGCCTCCCCGACCGCGTGGACGGCGCCGATCTCCCGCGAGAGGTCGCGCGCGGCGTCGCCACCGCCCCAGCCGTGAATCTTGAAGCCCGAATACCCCATGTCGCGCGCCTCCTCGGCGAAGTCAGCGAACGCTGCGGGCGAGTCGAGCCCGCCGTGTTCGTCGCCGTGATACGTGGACGCGTACGCGGGGATGCGCTCGCGATACGTCCCGAGGAGCTCGTGGATCGGCGCGTCGTAGTACTTGCCCGCGAAGTCCCAGAGGGCGATGTCGATGGGCCCCATCCCCATCCGGTCGTACTTGCGGAGGGCGCGTTTGATCTCGCTCCAGTGCTTCTCGCGCTCCAGCGGGTTCTTCCCGACGAGGTAGTCCGCGAACGTGTTGATCTGCGCCGCGGCCGGCGAGTTCCCGCCGACGTACTCGCCCGTGACGCCCGCGTCCGTGTGAATCCGGAGCGCGAACAGTTTCCGCGTCGTCGTCTCCCCCGGCTCGTAGACGAGGTTGAACCCGTGCTCGTCGGTGCCGACGTCCGCCAGGTCGTACGCGAACTCGGTGCTCTCTATTCGGGTTATTTGAGGTGCCATGCGTGACCTAGTCGCGCAGAAGCCATAAAGATTGGCGACCGGCCGTCTACGGAGCGTGAACGCCGTGTTCGAGGGTCCCGACGCCCTCGACTTCGGCCTCGACGTGGTCGCCGACTTCGACCGATTCCGACGCGGGGGTGCGGTCCCGGCGAATCAACACAAGAGCTAACACGGGGAACTGAGATAGGGGGCGTATGCGATACCAGCAGCGAGACCGCGGTACCGAGAGTCACCTCGTCGCCGAAACGGACGGGACGTACTACGACCTCACGGCCGCGAAACCCGAGTTGGAGGCGTTCCGGGACCTCGCGCGCGCCGCGTCGGTCGCCGACGTCCCCATCGACGACCTCGCGGGCGACGTAATCGACGACGCGCCCACGCTCGACGGCAACAGCGCCCCGGACGAGCGCGGCCTCCCCGCCGTCCCCGAGGAGGTGTGGGCGGCCGGTGTCACCTACGAGATAAGCGAGCAAGCGCGCCAGGCGGAGAGCGACACACCGGACATGTACGTCGACGTCTACGACGCCGAGCGTCCCGAGGTGTTCTTGAAGGCGACACCGTCGCGAACCGTCGGCCCCGGCGAGGACGTCGGCGTCCGCGCCGACTCGCACTGGAACGTCCCCGAGCCCGAACTCGGCGTCGTCCTGTATCGCGGCGACGTCATCGGCTACACCGTCGGGAACGACGTTTCGAGCCGGGACATCGAGGGCGAAAACCCGCTCTACCTCCCGCAGGCGAAGGTGTACGACCGATGCTGCGCAATCGGCCCGTGCATCGTCAGCACCGGCGACATCCCGGACCCCCACGACCTCACGATGTCCATGTCGATAACGCGCGACGGTGAGGAGGTGTACGCCGACGAGACCACGACCGCCGAGATGGTCCGCACGTGCGAGGAGCTCGCCGAGTACTACACGCGACACAACGCCGTCCCCGAACTCGCCGTCCTCCTCACGGGCACCTCAATCGTCCCCGACGACGACTTCGACCTCGCCGAGGGCGACGTGGTGTCGATCACCGTCGAGGGAATCGGCACACTCACCAACGGCGTTCGGACGGTCTGAACACCACCACGACCGACGCGCCGCATCGACTCGACACGCACGACGACGGACGGCTTCCGCGCGGGACGGTGCGTCGTGGCGTTTCCTCACGGCCCATCGGTCCGGAACGGCGTGTCCCACCGTCGCGGACGCGCCACCGCGGTCACGTCACTCGTAGAGTTCGGAGACGTCGAAGACGGGTTTGACCGTCTCGCCGTCGACGAACGCCTCGAAGGCCGCGTCGGCGTCGAGCAGTGAGAACCGGTCGTCGACGAACGTCTGGGCGTCCACTTCGCCGCTCCGAATCATGCGGAGCGAGCGCTCGAAGTCCTCGTACATCGACGCGTACGAGCACTGGAGGTCGATTTCGGAGCGGACGAGCGGCGAGTACGGCATCGTGGTCTCGCCCGTCTGCCCGACGAGCACTATCTGCCCGCCCTTCCGGACTTCGTCGACGGCGGTCGTCAGCCCGGAGGGATGACCGGTGGTGTCGAAGACGACGTCGTAGCCGACGCCGTCCGTCATCGCGTCGCGCTTTTCGGCCAGGTCCTCACCGACCGTGGCCGTCTCGAACCCGAGGTCGCGCGCGAGCGGGAGGCGATACTCGGTGTCCGGGCCGACGCCGGAGACGACGACGTCCCCGCCCTGCGCGCGGGCGACTTGCGCGGTCAGCTGGCCGATGGGGCCCGGCCCTTCGACGAGCACGCGGTCACCGGGGCCGACGCGCGAGTTCTCGATGACGGCGCGCGCGGCGATGCTCGTCGGCTCGACGACGGCCGCGTGTTTCGACTCGACGTCGTCCGGGACGGGGTGGAGCGCGTCCTCGGGGACCGCGATGTAGCGTTCGTACGCGCCGTCGTGGTCGACGCCCGTGATGACCGCGTCCTGACAGACGTTCGACTCGCCGATGCGGCACTGATAGCACTCGCCACAGCCGCGAATCGGGCGCTCGACGACGCGGTCACCGACGGCGAACCCGGTGACGGCGTCGCCGGTCTCGACGACAGTGCCGCAGTACTCGTGGCCGATGACGTTCGGGAGGTCCATACGCTCGAAGGCCGACTCGAACTCGTAGATGCCGGCGTCGCTCCCGCAGAGCCCGGCGTATTCCACCTCGACGAGCGCCTCGTCGGCGGCCGGGGTGGGTCGGTCGCGTTCGGCGAGTTCCATCGCGCCGGCTGTCCGCTCGACTTTCGCTAAGCCTCGCATACCTACGCGTCGTCCGTCATCAATCATAGTTCTATGGGGTCGGCGTCAATATCCGCGTGTTCCGCAATCGTGATACGTCGCGTTTCCGCAGCACACCTGTGGCTGAGTACGAACACACACCGGTCAGTGTCGCCGACAAACGCGCGGTCGTCGTGGGTGGAACGAGCGGCATCGGACAGGCGATCGCGCTCGGGTTCGCGAGCGAGGGCGCGGACGTCGTCGCGACGAGTCGCAGCGAGGAGAAGGTCGCGGAGACGAGCGACGCACTCGAAGCGCGCGGTGCCGAGACGACGCGGGTGACGTGCGACGTCACCGACCCGGCGTCGCTGGCCGAGGTCCGGGACGCCGCGGTCGAGGCGTTCGGCGGCATCGACATCGTCGTCGCCTCGCAGGGCGCGATCTCGCGCGAGACCGTAGTCGGCATCGACGACGACGAGTGGGACTTCGTGACGGACGTCGCGCTCGACGGCGTCCGCCGCGTCACGCAGGCGTTCGCGCCCGCGCTCGACGAGGGCGGGAGCATCGTCAACATCTCGTCGCTGGCCGCGCGGCTCTCGATGGCGAACCTCCCCGCGTACGCGGCGGCGAAGGGCGGCGTCGAGGCGTTCACGCGCGCGGCCGCGAAGGAACTCGCTCCCGACGTCCGCGTCAACGCCATCGCGCCCGGGTTCGTCATCACGCCGCAGAACGCCGAGACGTACGCCGAGGGTACCGAGAAGCGCGAGCGTATCGACGAGCGGGCGATACTCGGCCGCGTCGCCGAGCGCGACGAGATCGTCGGCGCGGCGGTGTACCTCGCCAGCGACGCGTCGTCGTACGTGACCGGCGAGGTCATCACCGTCGACGGCGGGTTCGCGGACAGCGCGTTCTGAGGCGGGACACCGGAGTGGCGGCGACGCCGCCAACCCGTTTCGTCGGCAGCGGAGACGACTGCCCGGTCGAGTGAGGACGAACGCGAGAAGGGGAGGTGCAGGGGGTGGAGTCGGGGCCGACGGCGGCCCGGGGACGCTTCAGTAGTTCTCGTAGACGGTCTTCGAGATCGTGTAGAAGTCGAGACCGGCGTCACCCTGTTCGCGCCACGTCTCGCTGGAGGAGTTCTTGAAGCCGCCGAAGGGCACGTGGAGCTCGAGGCCGGTCGTCGCCTCGTTGATCTTCACGACGCCGGCTTCGACGTCGCGCTTGAAGCGGTTGATCTCGGAGTGGTCGTTGGAGACGATGCTGGCCGCGAGGCCGTACTCGACGTCGTTGCAGACGTCGAGGGCCTCCTCGTAGTCGGCGACGGGGATGACGGCGAGCACCGGGCCGAAGACTTCCTCCTGGGCGATCCGCATGTCGCGCTCGACGTCGGTGAAGACGGTCGGTTCGACGTAGAAGCCGTCCTCGAAGCGGCCACCCTCGGGTCGCTCGCCACCGGCGGCGAGCGCTGCGCCCTCGTCCGCCGCGATGTCGATGTATTCGAGCGTGCCTTCGAGTTCGGACTCGGTCACCTGCGGTCCCATCTCGTACTCGTCGCCGGGGCCGATATCGATGTCCGCGGCGCGCTCGACGATGGCGTCGACGAACTCGTCGTAGACGTCCTCGTGGACGATTGCGCGCGACGTCGCCGTACAGGCCTGGCCGGTGACACCGAACGCGCCGCCGGCGACGATGTCCGCGGCGTCCTCGACGTCCGCGGAGTCCATGACGAGGGTCGGGTTCTTCCCGCCCATCTCCATCTGCACGCGCTTCTGGTCGTCCGTCGCCTGGTCGTACACCATGTTCCCGACCTGGCTGCTACCGGTGAACGAGACCGCGTCGACGCGGTCGTTGGTGGCGAACTCGGTCCCGACTTCGCTCCCGGGGCCGGTGACGAGGTTGACCGCGCCGTCCGTGATGCCGGCCTCGTCGAGTGCCTCGACGATGGCGTGTGCGGGACCGGGCGCGACGGACGCGGGCTTGAGAACGACCGCGTTCCCGGCGGCGAGCGCGGGCGCCATCTTCCAGGCGGGAATCGCAATCGGGTAGTTCCACGGCGTGATGAGCGAGACGACACCGACGGGCTCGTCGACCGTGTAGAGGTTCGTGTTCGAGCCGCTCGGCGATTTGACGTCGCCGCCCATGTCGCGGGTCTTCCCGGCGTAGTAGTGGAAGATGTCGATGGCGCGCTGGACCTCGCCACCGGCTTCGGCGTGCGTCTTCCCCTCCTCGTCGGTGAGGAGTTCGGTCAGCTCCTCCTTGCGGTCGGCGAGGATGTCGCCCACCTCGCGCAGGACGTCGCCGCGCTGTGGCGCGGGCGTGTCACCCCACGCGTCGGCGGCATCCGCGGCGGCGTCGACGGCGTCCGCCGCGTCGGCGGCGCTCGACTCCTGATAGGTGGTGACGACCTCCGTCGGGTTCGCGGGGTTGACGACGTCCACGGTCTCGCCCGTGCTCGCCGTCACCCACTCTCCGCCGACGTAATTCTGGTGCGTGTCTGCCATACGTGTCCTCGTTCGGAGTCACGACAAAGGGGTCTTTCGGTCCCGGCATGTGTCGCGGTACCACGAGCTCCGTTTCCCACAGATGAACACAGTGTCGGACAGACAAAACGGAGTTGAGAGGGACTTCGAGGTGTTCGACCGGATGAATCGGCCCATCACGCGTCTCCCCCCGCCGTTCGACGGCGGCGGCGTCGTTTCGAGACAGGTGAACGGGAGACGGCAGTATCCGGAATTCGTCTCCGCTATTTACAAGAATATATGGATAAATCCGATGGGAGCGGACGCCCGTCGAGTCCCGTCTGATCGAACGGCCGCCGGGCGAAGGGCTGCGCGGGACGCGCACGTCGAGTCAGGGTAGAAGCGTGACCGGAGAGCGGAGCCGGGACGAAAGAGAAGAGCGATGCGGCGTCGGGGCGGCGACGTCGCGGGTCAGGCGAGGGGGAAGAGCGTCGAGTAGACGAGGACGATGGCGAGCGCCGCCACGGAGAGAATCGCGGTGACGGCGGTCCACGTCTTGAGCGTCTCAGCCTGCGTCAGTCCGCCGATCTCCTTGACGATCCAGAAGCCGGAGTCGTTGTACCAGGAAGTCGTGATGCCGCCCGCGCCAATCGCCATGACGAGATAGGCCGGGTGCACGGCGAGTTCGGGGACGAGAGGAGCCATGATGCCACCGGTGGTAATCATGGCGACGGTCGCGGACCCCTGTGCGATGCGGACGATTGCGGCGATGAGCCACGCGGTGATGAGCAGGCCGATGCCGATGCCGCTGAGGGCGTTGGCGATGACCATCCCGATACCGGAGGCCGCGAGCATCGCGCCGAACGCGCCACCGGCTGCGGTGATAGCGGCGATGTTGCCACCGTTCTGGAGTGCCTCGGTCAGTTCGTCCTGCCAGACCTGACGGGGGAAGTCGTCCAGGCGGAGGTAGGTGATGGCGGCGATCATCGCGGCGACGGTGAGGGCGAAGTTCGCGTCACCGACGAAGTTCGTGAGCGGGTCGAGGGCTTCGAGTGCGGGGTAGCTACCGGCGAACGTGTCGACGGCGGTACCGGCGGCGATGAACGCGACGGCGACGATTATCGGTAGCAGTGATTCGAAGAGGCCGGGGAGGCTCTCTATCGGTTTCTCGGCCTGGCTTTCGAGGTCTTCGGCGGTGGTGCCCATGGACTCCCGGAGGGGGATGTCCACGCGAGCGTTGATGAACCGACCGTAGGCGACGCCGGCGATGAGGGCGGCGGGAATCGCGGTGGCGAGTCCGAGGACGATCGTCATACCGAGCAGCGACTGTCCCGTGCTGAGCTCCTGTGCGACGGCGAGCGGCCCGGGAGTCGGGGGGATGAACGCGTGCGCGGCCGTCCCACCACCGCCGACGACGGCGATGTAGAGGGCGTAGTTGTCCCCGATGCGGGCACGCATCGAGCGCGCGAGGGGGGCCATGAGGTAGAAGACGTTGTCGAAGAACACGGGGATGGCGAGGACCGTGCTGCTTCCCCAGAGCGCGAAGTCGGCGTTGTCGTCGGAGACCACGGACTGGAACGACCGGACGACCCGGTTCGCCGCGCCGGACTCCGTCATGGACTTCCCGATGATCGCGGCCATCAGGATGGGGATACCGATACCTGCCATGTTGTTGCCGAACGCCGTCGCGACGTCACCCGGGATGGCCCCGAAGGCGATGTCGGAGACGAGGGCGGCGTTCACCAACCCGACGGTGAACGCCGAGATGACCAGCCCGACGAACGCGGGGAGGTCCAAGACGACGAGCAACAGTACGACGACGATGACACCGACGGCGAGTGCCGTGAGTGCCGGGAGTGCTGCTGGCATAGTTCCTACGTCACCCACAATAATGATAGTAGTATAAAAATCATGTGATGGCGGTTCACACGCCACGCCGCGACGGGAACACATTTATTGTACATGAAGGATATGACGGTCGTATGGATCGAGGACTCATCGTCGTCGAGGAGACGCCAGCGCACGCAGACCTCCTTCGGGAAGCCGAAGAGCACGCCCGAGGTGCCGACGCCTCGCTCACGATACTGACCTTCGCGACGGAGCGAGACGTCGGTGAGGGCGTCGAGAAGTTCGAAGCCCTCGGGGGTGTCGAAGGCGTCACGTACGACGACGAGGACGCCTTCATCGAGGCCGCCGAAGACGCCCTCGCGGACTACGTCGCCCAGACCCTCGGGGACACCGACGTCTCGTACGACGTCGTCGTCGAGGTCATCGACGGCGGCTACGGGACGGCGACGCTCGCCGCCGCCGACGAGTACGACGCGGACCACCTCTTCGTCACCGGTCGCCGCCGCTCGCCGACCGGCAAAGCGATCTTCGGCGACTGGGTCCAACGCGTCCTGCTCGGGTTCGACGAGTTCGTGACCGTCCAAACGCGCGAAGACGCCGAGTGAGCGCACGACCGACGTCGGTCACAGCAGCACGACCACGAAACCACGCCGGCCGTTCCTCCGCTATTTCTCGGCGCGCGTACCGACGAAACACGCCGTAGCCCAGCGAGACGTCACTTGGCGAACCGTGCGACGCGGGGCGTCGCGTGCTCGACGAGTCGCTTCACTCCTCGTCGAACTAGGCGACGCGAGACGTCGCGTGCTCGACGAGTCGCTTCACTCCTCGTCGAACTGGGCGGAGTGGAGCTCCGCTTGCCCGACGAACCCTTTCAGGCTTCGTCGAACTAGGCGACGCGAGACGTCGCGTGCTCGACGAGTCGCTTCACTCCTCGTCGAACAGCGTCTCGCCCGCGACCATGTGGTCCTCGACGACGTCGAGGTCGAGCGTGAGGCCGAGGCCGGGCTCCTCGGGAATCGGCATGCGGCCCTCCTGGATGAGGTCGTCCTCCTCGACGAGGTCCGCCCACCAGCCGAGCTCGTAGGAGTGGTACTCGAGCGCGAGGGAGTTCGGGATGGCGGCGGCGACCTGCGCGGACGCCATCGTACCGATGGGCGAGGAGACGTTGTGCATCGCCACCGGCGTGTAGTACATGTCGGCGATGTCGGCTATCTTGCGAGTCTCGCGCATCCCGCCGACGCGCGGGAGGTCGGGCGCGACGATATCGACCGCCTGTGGTTCGAGCAGCGTCCGCTGGCCGAACTTCCGATAGACGTTCTCGCCGACTGCGATGGGCGTCGAGGTCGACTCCGTGACCTGCTGCTGGACGTCGTGGTTCTCCGGCGGGACCGGGTCTTCGAGCCACCAGACGTCGTACTCCTCGAGTTCGCGCGCGAGACGCTTCGCGCTCCCACCGGTGAACGACCAGTGGCAGTCGAAGGCGACGTCCGCCCGGTCACCGACGGCCTCGGTCGTCGCCTCGACGATCTCGACCTTGTGGTCGATCTCGGGATTCCGCAGGTGGCGGTTCGCGCGGTCCTTCTCGTGACCGCTCGGGACGTCGAGGTCGAACTTGATCGCGTCGTAGCCGAGGTTCTCGACGACGCGCTCGGCCTCCGCCGCGCACGCCTCGGGGTCCGCTTCGTTCTCCGTGTGGAGGTCGCAGTAGACGCGTACCTCGTCACGGTACTTCCCGCCGACGAGCTGATAGGCGGGCACGTCGAGGAGCTTGCCCGCGACGTCGTGGAGCGCGATCTCGATCCCGGAGATGGCGGAGACCACCTTCCCGGAGATGGAGCCCTCGCCACTCATCTTCTGGATGAGGTGCTCGTAGAGCCGGTCGATGTCGAGCGGGTTCTCCCCGACGAGGAAGGGCGCCATCCGCTCGATTATCTCGGCGTCGCCGCCGCCCCAGTAGGACTCCCCGGTACCGACGACGCCCGCGTCCGTGTAGACGCGGACGAGAATCCACGGATAGTTGCCGTCCACCATCGTCGTCTGTACGTCCGTGATCTCCGCGTCGCGGACGCCGCCACGTTCGTCCGTCACGCCCATCGTCTCCGCGGAGAGGTCCCGCATCGTGTACTCCGCGTTCGGGTCGCTCAGCTGGGTGTAATCGACCATTGCATGTACCCAGTTACTGAGGTCGATGGTAAATCTTCTGCATTTCACGCCGGTTACTCGTCGTCCACAGATACCGGGAGACCCCACCAGCCAACCACGGGCGAGTCGACTCACGCTCGCACGTGCGAGGGACTATACCAAGACAGGGACGCCGAGACAGAACGCGGGGACGATGGCCCGGAGGGTACATCCGTCGTTCACTATCGTGGGACGGAAAGTACACCTCGTCGGTACTGCTCGCGTGGCCGATGCTACGTGAGACCGCACCGTGGAACCGCCGTGCGGTCCCACGCATAGACCTTTACACACATATACTCGTAAATGACTCGCCGTTCTATCGTTCTGAACGGCGGCGACGAGAGAGGAGGGGGAGGCCCGGGCGTCGCATCGCCCGTGGCGGGTTCGCGGTATCCGCGGTTCCGGAGAGTCGAACAGTACCTGAGGGGACGAGTTGCATCAACCGCCGACGACGGCCGTATCGAGAACGCGGGGGAGACGGGGGGTCTTGGGCAGTTGTAACAAGATTCGACGATACGAGCAGGTCCGTATCTCCGGGTAGCTTGAACAAACCACCAGTCTATCGACTCTTTTCTATCCTGACGACATAGAGTGTCCGACTATTCGGGAAGGATACCGCTGGTCGGGTACTCCGACCCGGAGTCACCATCGACCGGTCAGAGGATGTTATTGTCCGTTACGTGCATATCAGGAACGGTCGCGGATGGTGACTGACCGTCGAGGGAGGTATCAAGTGAGAACGGGCAAGTGCGGGAGAGAGCAGAAGGGGAGGATAAATCGAGGTATACTGTTACACAGTATTAAGTGACAGACACGAGTATCTGTGGACGGTATGAGCGAGACTATCACGCTGTCGGAGGCGACGGACCTGATCGAGGAGGCCGAAGCGGCGGCCGCGGAGATGGACCTGAAGATGGTGATCGCGGTCGCGAACCCGGAGGGGAACCTCGTCGCCCAACACCGGATGGACGACGCGTGGCTGGCGAGCGTCTCCATCTCGCGGAACAAGGCGTACACCGCCGCGGCGCTCCAGATGCCGACACACGACCTCGCCGAGGCCTCGACGCCCGGAGAATCCCTCTGGGGACTCCAGACGACCGACGACAACCGGCTCGTCGTCTTCGGCGGCGGCTACCCCATCGTGCGCGACGGCGACATCATCGGGACGATTGGCGTCAGCGGCGGCGAGGTCTCCCAAGACATGGCCGTCGCCGAGGCCGCACTCGACGCGTTCGACGAGCACACCGCGTAGACGGGCGTCGTGAACGAACCCGTTCGGTCGGGCGCGCCACGGGCCCTCGTCGACGAGAGCTCCCGAAGCTGTGCTAGATACCTAAGGTAGCCACGTCAGCTGCGTTAGCTACGTCAGCTAAGGTAGCCAGCGGATTCGGCATACTACGGCGACCCGCATTCCCCCGCCGCTGCGTTCCGTGGACCGGTCTCCCGGCTCGTCTGTCGTCGGAGGTCGACCGTGGCGAAGCTTTTAGCGCGCCGGCGGCGAAACACGCGCGTGATGACGAGCCCCATTCCGGTGACGGTCGTGAGCGGCACTCTCGGTGCGGGAAAGACGACGCTGGTCAATCACGTCCTGTCGAACCAGCAGGGGTACGAGGTGGCGGTTATCGTCAACGACATGGGCGACGTCAACGTCGACGCCGAGCTCGTCGCGGACCGCGACGAGGAGCGCGGCGTCGTCGACCTCTCGAACGGCTGTATCTGCTGTCGTCTGCAGGACGACTTGCTCAGCGAGGCGCGACGGCTCGCCGAAGAGCGCGAGTTCGACTACCTCCTCGTCGAGTCCTCGGGCATCAGCGAACCCGTACCCGTCGCGCGGGTCTTCCTGGAGGGAACTGAGGACGGTGACATCGACCCGACGGAGTACTTCGAACTCGACACGATGGTGACGGTACTCGACAGCTACGGGTTCTGGAAGGAGTTCGACGCGGGCGAGAGCCTCCCGGCTGGCGCGGACGCCGCCGACGACGAGCGCCCCCTCAGCGAGGTGCTCGTCGAGTCCGTGGAGTTCTGCGACGTCCTCCTGCTGAACAAGTCCGACATGGTGCCCGACGACGTCCTCGGCGGAATCGAGGCGGTCGTGCGCGAACTCCAGCCGCGCGCCGAGGTCGTACGCACCACGCACTCGGAGATCGACCCCGGACGGGTTCTCGACACCGGGCGTTTCGACTACGCGGCGGTGTCGCGCTCGCAGGGGTGGAAGCGCCACGCCGCCGGCGAGGGCCACGAACACGACGGGGAGAGCGCCGCCGAACACCACGGGGTCTCCTCGTTCGTCTATCGGAGCGAACGGCCGTTTCACCCGGAGCGCCTCGCCGCGTGGCTCGACGACCCCGACCCCGGCGTGATTCGCGCGAAAGGGTTCTGCCACGTCGCCGGCTCGGCGGACGTCCTCGGCGTCAGTCAGGCCGGCCGGGCGGTGCAGGCCGGCCCCATCGGCGCGTGGGACGACGGCGACGAGCGCGAGACGCGACTCGTCTTCATCGGCCGAGAGTTGGAGGAAGCCCGTCTCCGCGCGGAGCTCGACGAGTTGCTGTGCGAAGAAGGCGAGTCGCCCGAAGCGTATCCGTTCCCGCTGGAGCGGCCGTAGGAGGAGTCCTCAGACGTCGAGTTCCTCGCGCAGGTCGTCCCAGGATTCCTGGAAGCCGTGTGTCGACGTCGACTCGCCGGCCATCGTCTCCTGATAGACGTCGTCGTACTCGAGGAGTTTGCCCCAGCCCCCGTCGTAGACGGCGCCACAGTAGATACACATAGACCGGCGTACGCGACGTTCCACCTTAAAGCTCTCGCGGGTCGAACGTCCCGCGGTGGCCGGTCAGTCGTCCTCGAACTTCCGGCGTCGCGCGTCGAGGACCTTCTCGACGATCAGGTCGGCGTTGATCGCGACGGTGGTCTTTCCCACCCCACCCTTCTGCAGGGCGACGGTCACCGCGCGCGGTTCCGGGTCGTCGGTCATACGTCTCCGTACCGTATCTACCGTCGTAAAGGTACCCACGGTAGCAAAGTGGCCTGAGGTAGCTAGCTTAGCTAACGTAGACACGTCGGGAGACGTGCGGACTCGGGCGTCGACGGGCCCCTTCACCCGGGGAGTCTCGGTTTGAAAAAGATAGATGGGGGCCGATACGGCAAATGGTCAGCGTGAGCCGACTACGAACTGAGCGCAGATCGCATCTGGTTCGGGCGGGGGTGTATCTCGCCCTCGGGGTCCTCCTCGTCTCCAGTCTCGTGTTCGCCACTCCAGCCAGTGTGGTGTTCGGATCCGGCTCCGAATCCGACTTCACGTACACAGCCGTCGAGGTGACGGCCGAAAGCGGCGCACTCGCCTTCGATGGGGAACCCCCCGACGACGGCCTGAGAGGGGTCGATTGTCTCAGCGACTACTCGCGACTCTGCGGGTTGGAGGTCCGCCAACTCGACGGCGATGTCACCGTCGAGAAGGTGAATCCGGTCGAGCGACGAGCGGCACCGTACGTGGCGTTCTTCGATCAGTACTATCGTCGCGTCCACGAGAGGAACGGAAGCACGATCACGTACGGATTGCAACCCGTCTCGGCGGGGACGGTACTCGACGATATCGCCCGTCCGGTCGCTGAGACGAACCGACCGAGCAGCATCCGCCGTCTCGTCTCGGAGGGGACGGCCGCGGTTCCGCATCGGCTCCGGGACCCGACGCAGGCCGTTCGCTCCGGGGAGTCGTACTACGTCTTCAACTATCAGCGGGGCGAGACGCCACGGGATCAGCACGGGACGGGCGTCGCAGCACTGGGGAGGATCGCGATGCTGCTCGTGGGTCTGTGGTCGCTCCGACGCGGTTGGGTGCAGTACGACCGATGGCGGGCCAGCCGGCGAGACGCCTGAGTCGGTCGGGGACCGTCACGGTCTCTCCGTGACGGGGACGTGGGCGTCGTCGCCGCGGAACCGAGATCCGATTCTCCCTCCCCGGGTTGTAAGTGTTTTCAGGTAGGAGAGTGCGTAGAACGTGGGTATACTCGACCGCGTGAAAACCGTCACCACGAAACCGGACGCGACGTCGATAGCCGCCCCCACCCTCCCCGGGTTGTAAGTGTTTCCCGCCTCGTCAGACGTTGAACTCGCTCTGTACGTGGGATTGGCTGGAGTCCTCGAACGACCCGAGGAGGCTGTCGACGGACGACGGGAACCCCTGCTTGAGGCGTTCGTCCTCCCGGAACGTCTCGACGATGATCCGCGGTTCGTCGACGAGCGAGTAGATGTACGACCGGCCGCCGCGCCGACCGAGGTTGTGTTCGCCCTTTTCGAGGAGGCCGAACATCTCGAGGGTGTCCAGGTGATCGCGGACCCGACTCTCGGAGAGCGTGTCCGCGTCGACGCGATCACAGAGGTCCTTGTACAGCGAGTAGATAGTCTTCACTTTCGCCTCGCCGTCCGGGTCGATCACGAGGAGTGTCGTCGCCATCAGGACGAGTTGCATCTGGCTGGTGAGGCGCTCGGTGATGATGTCGCGGGTGTTCGCGCGGTCGACCTCGCTCCGGGCGATGCGGACGTGGTCTTCGAGGACGCGGTCGTCGTCCTCGTGACGCGCGATGTCGCCCGCGGTTTCGAGGAGGTCGAGCGCCATGCGCGCGTCGCCGGAGTCCTGGGCGGTGAGCGCCGCCGTGAGCGGGATGACGTCCTCGGAGAGGACGCCGTCGCGGAAGGTGAGGTCCGCGTAGTAGGAGAGGATCGAGCGGAGTTCGTTCGCGTCGTACGGGGAGAACTGGATCTCCTTCTCGCAGAGCGTGGACTTGACGCGCTGGGAGAGGGTCTCGCGGAACTTGAAGTTGTTACTGATCCCGACGATACCGACCTCGGCGTTTTCGAGTTCGCCGATGGCCTTCGCGCGCGGGAAGTCGTAGAGGAGTTCCTCGTCCTCGCCGAGCTTGTCGATCTCGTCGAGGATCACGATGACGTAGCCGCCGACCTCGTCGAGCGCCTCGTAGATCCGATCCCAGAGGGTGTCGGGATGCGTCCCCTGTTTGAAGTGCCGGTCGGGGTAGAGCTCGTTGGCGAGGTACTGGAGGACCTTGTACGTGGACGTCCGTTTGTTGCAGTTGACGGTGAGCGTCGTGAGCGCGACGCCGGAGTCCGCCGCCTCCGCTTCGAGGAACTCGATGACCTTCTGTGTCGTCGCCGTCTTTCCCACACCGGTCTGTCCGTAGATGAAGACGTTCGGCGCGCCGAAGCCGTCGGGAATGTCCTGCAGTGCGGCCGCGTACTCCTGGATCTCCTCCTCGCGTTCGAGGATTTCGTCCGGAGTGTACCCCTCCTTGAAGGGTTCCTTATCACGGAAGACGTGATTCGATCCCTTGAACGGCGAATCCATATCCTCCCGTCACACTCCACCCATATCAACCCTACCCTGCAAGTGTTCTAACTGTTCTAAGTGTTCCCGAAAACAGCCGAACACACCCCCTCCGGATTGTAAGTGTTCTTTAACCTGGAAAGGAGTGAGGGGCGGGAGGGGCGGGAACGGAGCGGCGTACGGCAAACCGAGCGGTACGACGGTCGAGGCGGACCGAACGCCGAGCGGTGCGACGGACGACCGGCGAAGACGGTGGGTAGGTTTCCACTACTACTAGCTAGTCTAGTCGCTAGTGTAGTGGTATTATACTTTGTGTAAGAATCAATTTCTACCGAACAGCTTTCGTGCACACCTCCACAGCTCTCCCCCTCAATAAACACTTACAATC
The DNA here is from genome assembly GCF_014647115.1 of Halarchaeum rubridurum. GTDB lineage: Archaea > Halobacteriota > Halobacteria > Halobacteriales > Halobacteriaceae > Halarchaeum > Halarchaeum rubridurum. Next base: position 520,539 of record NZ_BMOO01000002.1, on the reverse strand, counting down.
CGGGGAGGGTAGAGCCGCTCTATATGCCTTTTTTATATGCAACCGGTGTTTCCGCCCCCTCCCCCCTTCCCTCCGTCACGCCCGAGAACACTTACAATCCGGGGGGGTGTGGCCGCCGAGCGGCCTCCGACGGGACCGGCTCCTCTCGTCTCTCCGTCCTGTCGACCTACTCGCGGGGCGCGATCACTCGTGACCCGCGACCGGGAGTGGCTCGTACGGCTCTTCGAGATACTCGAGCTCGGAGTCCGTGAGGTCGAGCTCGGTGGCTTCGACGGCGTCCTCGAGGTGCTCGATGCTCGTCGTGCCGACGATGGGGGCGTCGACGGCGTCCTGGTGGAGGAGCCACGCGAGCCCGATCTGCGCCATCTTCACGCCCTTCTCGTCCGCGAGCTCCTCGATCCGCTCGTTGATCTCCTCGCCACCGCTCTGGAGGTAGGGCATCTCGTCGAGGAACGCGTCCGTCTCACCACGCGTCGTCGCGTCGAGGTCCTCGTGGGGCCGTGCGGCGACGCCGCGCGCCAGCGGCGACCACGGGATCACACCGATGCCCTCGCGCTCACAGAGCGGGAGCATCTCCCGCTCCTCCTCCCGGTAGAGGGCGTTGTAGTGGTTCTGCATCGTCGCGAAGCGCTCCAGTCCCAGTCGGTCGCTCGTGTGGAGGGCGTCGGCAAACTGGTGCGCCCACATCGACGACGCGCCTAGATACCGGACCTTCCCGCGGCGGACCGCGTCGTCGAGCGCGCGCAGCGTCTGCTCGATGGGCGTCTCGGGGTCCCAGCGGTGAATCTGGTAGAGGTCCACGGTGTCCATCCCGAGGCGATCCAGGGAGTTCTCCAGTTCCTGCTCGATGGTCTTCCGCGAGAGCCCCGTCGCGTTCCGGTGTGCGTCCTCCTCCGGCGGGAAGAACACCTTCGTCGCGACGACCTGCTCGTCGCGGTCGTACTCCGCGAGGGCGTCGCCGAGTATCTCCTCCGACTCGCCGTTCGAGTACGTGTTCGCCGTGTCGAAGAAGTTCACTCCGAGCTCGATGGCCCGCTCGATGAGCGCTTCGCTCTCCTCGCGGTCGATCATCCACTCGCGGCCCGACCCGAAGCTCATGCAACCGAGACATATCTGGCTGACCTCCATCCCCGTCGATCCGAGTGTCGTGTACTCCACACTCGACGTGTTACCGCTCGGTAAGTTGTAGCCCCGGGCGGCGGCGCGCATCTCGGGGACCGATAGGGATTTGCCGGAGGGTCGACGCTGGCCGACTTCGAACCGGTGTCCGAGTCTCTTCGGTCTCGCGGACCGTCTCGAACCCCCGATACGACTCCGACGCGCACATGCGGTTCCACGATTCTCATACGCTTGCGGCTGGTGGTGCCACTGCGCGAGACGCTGTTTCAGACGAACGCTAGTGCGGTTCACAACCTCGGAGGATAGATTTGATGCGTGCCTTCGAATCAGTTCGAAATGAACTGGAAATAAATCATAGTTGACCTCTTGTACCCCGTCAATATCGACGGCACCGACAGGGCGCTCCGACGACTCATACAACGGCATAGATGTGTCCGTAGACGTTGCCGCAGATTATGACTGATGGGTCACGGTCGGTTCTCCAACGACTTCAGAGGCTGTGGAGATCGATATCGACCATTGGAAACACGATTACCTTGCTCCATATGGCAGTTGACGCGGGATGGGCGAGATTCTTGTTTGAGTATTTGGGTTGGCGGTTGTAGCTCGATACTTGGACAACTCTGAGGGGATGGTTTGCGTGGGGTACTCTCATATCGATGTCGGCGAGTTAGGTGATGGCGCTACCAAGGTACCCAAGGAGCCCAACAGTATATCGCGGTAACTCTCATTACGAGTGTGAGGGGTACACCGCCGCGTTCATACCCCTTCGACGGAGAATAGGGTGGCGTCTCTGAGAACAGCCTGCACGCGGCGGTGCCAAGCGTCAGCGAAGGCCTCCCGTTGCTGGTCGCTTGCCGATCCGTCGAGAATCCTCTGGAGGTTCCCGATTGCGGGTCCACCGCTAGGAACGTCGCTGACGTGGTAGGCCACTTCGACGGTCTCGTCCGTGTCGGTTCGCCGGAACCGGAACGTCGGGTCCGCCGTGTCCGGGTCGAACCCGTCGAAGCACAGGAGGTCGCGGCGGCCGCCATAGCCGCCGGCGAGCCCGCTGAATCCGTCATCGCCGGTCGCGCCAGTCACGTACGAGATGATACGGCTCATCACGCCGTACGCAGCATCCTCCTGCGGGCCGGCCGTCTGGACCTCGATTTCGCTCCGGACTGGATAGTCGTCGGGATACAGGGCGTCGAGCCCGAGCTGGACGATCCGGTAGGCGCCCGAGGCAGTCGGACAGGAGTGTCCTGCCTCTTTCACCGCGTCTCTATAAGCGATGACGAACGGCTCGCCCGGTTCGAGGACGTCGAGGGCCTCCGCGACGGGGTCGCGGATTTCGATCGGCTCGACGTCGTAGTCGACCTGCCAATTGGTTCTCGTCTGGGTCGTGTCAGTCGCAGTCGAATTCGATGTCATGAGTTGTGGTTGTGATCGTGTCTCGTGGTCAGTAGCGGAGCAGTCGCATCCCGTTGAGGATGACGAGGAGGACGCTGGCCTCGTGGACCAGCATTCCCGACGCGAGGGTGACGTAGCTGGTGAGCACGCCCGCGAGGAGGACGGTCACGGTCAGCACCGCGATCCCGACGTTCTCGAGGACGTTCCAGCGCGTCGCCTTGCTGAGTTTGACCGCGTACGGGATGCGTTCGAGGTCGTCGGCCATCAACGCCATGTCAGCCGTTTCGATAGCGGTGTCCGTTCCCGCAGCACCCATCGCGATGCCGACATCGGCAGTGGCCAGCGATGGCGCGTCGTTGATGCCGTCGCCGACCATCGCGACGACGTGGCCGTCGGCCTGGTAGCCCTCGATGACGGACTGCTTGTCCTCGGGGAGGAGTTCGGCACGGTACTCGTCGATACCGACCTCCTCGGCAACGGCAGCGGCCGTCCGATCGTTGTCGCCGGTGAGCATCACCGTCTCGATGCCAGCGTCTTGGAGCGCCGCGACGACCCCAGGAGCGGCCTCCCGGAGCTCGTCCCGCATCGCAATCGCGCCGATGATGTCCCCGTCCCGAACGACGTGGACGACTGTCTCGCCGCGCCCCTCACGCTCGCGGACGTAGTCGGCGACCCGATCGGGGACATCGACGTCGCGGTCGTCCAGCAGCGCGCGGTTGCCGACGACGACTTCCTGGCCATCGGCATGGGCGATGACGCCCTTGCCGGCGACCACGTCGAAGTCGTCGGGATCGGGGACCGACCTGCGCCCCACGTCCGTATCGTCCGCTTGGGCGACCGTCGCTCCACCGTCCGTCGCAGCCGTCTGGCGTTCGCGGGCCATGTCGACGATGGCGTCCGCGAGGTGGTGTTCGCTCTTCTTCTCGGCGGTCGCTGCGAGCGAGAGGACGTCGGCGGCGGCGACGCCGAACCCCTCGATGTCGGAGACGGTGGTCTCGCCCTTCGTGAGCGTCCCCGTCTTGTCGAAGGCGACGAGATCGATCTTGCCGGCGCGTTCGAGGTGTTCGCCGCCCTTCATCAGCACGCCCGACCGGGCGGCGTTACCGATGGCCGAGACGATGCTGACCGGTGGCCCGATGACCAGCGCGCCCGGACAGCCGATGACCAGCAGCGTCAGCGACAGGATCGCGTTCTGCGTGACCGCGTACGCGCCGATAGCCAGGGCAATGACGGCCGGCGTGTAGTACTTCGCGAACCGGTCGATGAGACTCTCCGTGGGCGACTGAGCCTCCTGGGCCTCCTCGACGCGACGGATGATCCGTTCGAGAGTCGTATCCGATCCCGCTCCCGTCGTCCGGATTTCTAGCGCGCCCTCCTGGTTGACCGTCCCGGCGTACACCTCGTCGCTGTCGGCCTTGTGGACGGGCGCGCTCTCGCCGGTGACCGGCGCCTGGTTGACTGCGCTCTCGCCGTCGACGACGGTTCCGTCGACCGGGATCTTCCCGCCCGGCTTTACGACGACGACTTCGCCCTCTTCGACATCGCGGGCGGAGACCTCTTGGAGTGTCCCGTCGCGACGGACGGTCGCCGTGTCGGGCGTCATCTCCAGTAGCTCCTGAAGTGCCGTCCGGGTCTTCCGCATCGTCCGGCCTTCGAGGTAGCTGCCAAGGCTGAACAGGAAGACGACGGCGGCGGCTTCCCAGTACTCCCCGATGACGATAGCACCGATGGCGGCCAGCGTCACCAGCGTCTTGATGCCGAGCGTCCGGTTGGTGACCTCGTGGTAAGCGGTCTTGGCGATGTCGTAGCCACCCACGACCGTCGCGAGGACGAGGATGGCGGCGCTTGCCATCTCGAAACTCGTGAGGTAGCCCAGACTCCAGCCACTGCCGTACAGCAGGCCGCTCGTCGCCGTGACGATTGCCTTCCGGTGTTTTTGGTAGTACTGCGTGATCGATTGTTTGGTCATGGTGTTAGGCGGGCTGCGGCGTGTACCCCTGGTTTTCGATGGTCTGTGCGAAGGCGTCGGGGTCAGCGACGCTGTCGTCGTACTCGATTTCGACGCGGCCGGTCGCGTAGTGAACCTTGACGTGCTGGACACCGTCGACGTTCGACAGGGCGCGTTCGACGGTGCTCGCACAGGTCGGGCAGTCGAAGTCGAGGACGCGGAACTGGGTTATGTCGCTCATTACAGTTTGAGGTAGTGCCCGTACCCCAATAAGTATTTTTTAGATGATATGTTTGAATATGGATATAGGTGATTGGAACAGTTAAACGGGTCGTCTAGGGCTTTCGGTATCACGAACCCAGCAACCTGAGTTCAAAGCAGCGTCCCGCTAGCTTTTCCCGCCTGCTCATACTCAGTTCTCGTATGAGTAGTTCCGGTACCGACCACCGGCTTGAGGACATCGCGGTGCGAGACACCCGGGTTTCGGACGCCATCGACGAACCGATGCGGGCGATGATTCTCGATATCCTCTCTGAGGAGGCGCTCACCGCAACTGAGGTCCACGGCCGTTTGGAGGACCGCAGCGTCGACCGCACGGAGAACACGGTTCGTCATCACATCAACGAGTTACGGGATGCCGGTCTCGTCGACGTCGTCCGCTTCGAGGAAGGGCGCGGTGGAACGACGAAGTACTACCACGCGAATACGATCGTCCTCTCGTACTCGCTGCCGGCGTCAGCCGATGACGCTGTCGAGGAGATGATCGAGGCCGTTCAGCCCCAGATTGGGGATGCACTCGATACTCTCACAAAAGACCACGACGACGCGATAGCGGAGATCGTCGCAGATATGCAGCCGTGTGAGCACTGTCAGACCCAGAAGTACGAAACCTACGTGCTCCTGACTGTCCTCCGCCGGGCGTTCGTTCGTGGCCACCGAGATTCTTGAGCTTGCGCCCTGTACCGCTGTCAAGGCCTCACTTCACCGTGTGTTTTAGTTATCCGGCGATATCCCTCATACACAGCTGGCAATCCGAGGGGAAGTGCGAAGACTCCGAACCCGAGTAGGATGTATCCGGCTACGTGCCGGCGTCGCACAGCTAGAACTGTCGCGGCGACGCCGACGAACGCAATCAGATAGGCAAGATTACTCCAGAGCACGTTGTACGAGGAGCAGTATAGCCAGCAGACGACCGTGTAGGAGGGAGCGTTCCAGGTCGGCGGATGAAGCTTCGGCCAGAAAAACCGGCAGTATGTCGTCCAGCTGAGCATCGCGAGCGCCGGAAGTCCAGCAAGCCACATCGGTGTTCCGAACGGCATCCAGTCTCCGAATCGTCTATAGCCAGCGAGGAACAGCGCGGGAAAGCCGATAATCCACAGCCAGATGCCGATAGTGTAGGTCATAGGCCAGTGTTCGATCCGGGGCTGTGCAATCGGTAATCGTAGAGACTCGGGCAGCGTCGCCCACGGGAACGAGGGATCGGGAACGGGATTCGTGAGGAACGCGACCAGACAGAGTCCCGTCCCGACTAGGAGTCCGTATAACCCCACCGTCGTGTATCGGTCAAGCCACGCTGGAAGTTGCGAACGGGTAGACTGTTGACGGTGGTCGGGGAAGCCGGTCATTCTTCGGTTTTGATGTCTCGTCGTAATCAGGTATCTCGTTCGAGTGCCTCGCGTCGCTGTTCGTATTCCTCGTCGGTCAGCTCCCCGCGAGCGTAGGCAAGCCGAAGCTCTTCGAGTGCTTGGTCCGAGTCACTCGAATCGCCCGTGACTGCGCGATAGATGAGGTACCCACCACCGACGAGGGCAGCGAGGAACAGCAGCTGCATCACAATACCGACGATGAACATCCAGCCGGGCATCGTCCCGTCGCCCCACATGTGACCGCTCCACATCCCGCCCATCATCGGACCGAACCCCATCATCCCGAAGCCCATGAAGAACAACGGGACGATGAATACGGCACCGATGATAACGAGGAGGAGCGTAACAAGTCGCGTATCGTCTGAATTTGTCGGCATATTGTGTTCCCTCCGTGAGTTGGGGTTCTCAGATTATACTACGCACTAACTATTCAATGCGGTTGTGCCTTTGAACTGCGTGCTCCACCCACCACTATTCTTTTGAATACCTACTCACCACGGCTCTGACCCGAACTATCTGAAGGAAAACTGCAATAGATGATCCCTTCGAACTGATACCTATGGTAGCGACGATGATTGATGGCATCTTCGAAGCTCTACGTATCGGTGTGGGCTTCCTCTGGACGGCAGCGTGGGCGATCATCATGGGCCTCACGATCACGAGCCTCGTCCAGGTCTACGTCTCCAAGGAACGGATGGCCCAGGTCCTCGGTGACGGTGATCTGAGCGGACTCACCAAGGCGACTGCGTTCGGCGCGGCCAGTAGTGGCTGTAGTTTCGGCGCCGTCGCTATCGGGAAGGGCCTGTTCAAGAAGGGAGCGCACGCGGTGAACTTCCTCGCGTTCATGTTCGCGTCGACGAACCTCATCGTCGAACTCGGATTGATGATTCTGATTCTGCTCGGCTGGGAGTTCCTGGTCGCAGAGTTACTCGGCGGACTCATCCTCATCGCCGTGATGGCCGTCATCGTTCATCTCACGCTTCCGGAGAACCTCTTCGATGAGGTGCGAGAGACGCTCAACGAGCGCGATCACGAGGCGGGCGTCACCGAGGATCCAACCTGCGGGATGGAAGGCAAAGACGAGTACACGCTTACGACTGACGGCGGTGAGACGCTCAAGTTCTGCTCGGAGGGCTGTATGGAGACCTACCGCCAGGAGATGTCGAGCCGCGGTGGGTGGCGTGACGAGTTACTGTCGTGGGGTGGCTGGTACAAAGTTGGGAACCAGTACCGCAAGGAGTGGTCGATGATCTGGAAGGACGTCATCGCCGGCTTCCTGATATCGGGGTTCGTCATCGTGTTCGTCCCCCAGTGGGTGTGGAACACCCTGTTCATCCAGGGCGACGGGCTGCTCGTGACCGCCGAAAACGCGATTATGGGCGTCGCCATCGCCGTTATCAGCTTCGTCGGTAGCATGGGTAATGTCCCGTTCGCGGTCGCGCTCTGGGGCGGCGGCATCAGTTTCGCTGGCGTCATCGCATTCGTCTATGCCGATCTCATCACGATTCCCGTGCTGAACGTCTACCGGAAATACTACGGCTGGAAAGTGATGCTGTACATTCTCGGAGTCTTCTTCGTCACGATGGCGTTCACGGGCTTCCTCATGGAGCTGCTGTTCGACGCCCTCAACATCGTCCCTGATCTGGCGGGCGGCGAGACGGCGACCGAGCAAACGTACTTCGAGGTCAACTACACGTTCTACCTCAACCTCATTGCGTTCGCGCTCTCCGGCTTTCTCCTGTACGTGTATCGTCGCGGCCTCGGTGCGCCTGGCCAGTACCGTGATCCCGTCTGTGGGATGCGAACTGACGACAGCGAGCCATCGGCGACCCACGACGGTGAGACGTACTACTTCTGCTCGCAGACCTGCAAGGAAACCTTCGAGGAGGACCCCAACGAATACGCCACCGGGCATCCGATGGTGATGGAGGGACACGACCACTAACGGACAGTTCGTCGAGGATTTACAGTATCGATTGAGTCCGTCGGTCGTGCTTGGGCACATCCGCTGACGTGACCATACTGAATATACTCTCGTGACTCTTGGGCGGAGAGAATTGGAAGCCGAATTTACATTCGTCTTTAGCTAAGACCAGTGGTAATATCTCGTGTAGATATTATGTATGAAGGAAATACTAGGGCGAATATAGCGACTGAACCGCTGTTACTACTGATAGTAGACGATGCAGATTCTTTAGAGGCCCTATTTTCGGCCCATAGCGGTCGTGTTCTAACAAAATCCACCTCCAGATCTATGCTATTCAGTATTACTCTGAGTATTAGCTAAAGACGAATGGCCGAATTTATGATACCCGCCTTTGAATTCCGACTGAATGTACGACCGAATTCTCCTGTCGACCGATGGAACTGTCGCGTCTGAAGAGGCTGAGACGCACGCACTCGAGCTCGCAGCCGCTCACAACGCAGTCCTTCACGTGCTCTATGTCGTCGACGAGGATGTCGTGACTGCGTACAGCGGGGACGAATACGTCGACGAGGCCGAAGGACCCGAACACGGGCTCGAAGAACACGGCGAAGAGACGCTTTCGGAGCTCCGACGTCGAGCCGCAGAGACCGATGTCGACGTCGAGATGTCGATGCAACATGGTCGCCCCGCTGAGACTATCGTGAATCACGCAGACGACTGTGACGCTGATCTCCTCGTGCTCGGTACCAAACGTCGGCCGGACGAATATCGTGCGTTGCTCGGAAGTGTCACCGACCGCGTTCTTCGATTGACGACGCGTCCGGCAACCGTCGTGAAAACTGAAGTCAGCGAGTAGGAAACGGCCGTCCGCTACCGTCCACTTATGAGACGGGCGCGACGGCGGTCGAACTCCTCGTCGTCGATCTCGCCACGAGCGTACCGCTCTTGGAGGACGGCGAGTGCGCTATCCTCGGCGGCGCCGTTCGATTGCGACCGCGTCCCCAGCCAGTAGATGAGACCGAGGGGGACGGCGACGAGGAGTGCCATCCACAGGAGCCCGAACAGCATCATCCCCCAGCCCCAGCTACCCCATCCGGCCATGTGGCCGTCGTTCCACATGCCGTCGTGCCAGCTCCACATCATTGCATCCGGGACGGTCGCCTGTGTTAGCGCCATTCCGGCGACGACGGCCAGAGCCAGCGCTCCAACGACGATGAGTCCCAGAGAACGAATCCCGCGTGCTTGAATTGGATTTTGCATTGTTGTACTCCCAAAGGTCTCGGCGTGGTTAGCCGAGGATGTATTCGAGGGCGGGGTAGCGCTCGACGAGCGTCTCGCCGCCGACGTCGTAGTTCTCGATGTACTGGTCGAGGCCCAGGATGCGGCCCGCGGCGAACGCGGCGACCGCGAGGAACACGAGCATGTACGCGAAGTCCCCGTTGATGAACCCGTGGCCCATGTCCCAGTTCCCGAAGTAGAACATGAGCATCATGAGCGCGCCGAAGAACGCCGCGAGGCGGACGAACGCGCCGACGAGCAGGCCGAGGCCGATGAACAGCTCGCCCCACGGGACGGCGACGTTCGCGAACTCGACGAACCACGGCGTCGAGCCCATCCACGCGAACATCCCTGCGAGCGGGTTCCCGTTCGTCGCCGCAACGTTCGAGAGGTACCCACCGGCCGCGAACTCGCCGGTGATCTTCGTGAACCCGGAGTACGCGAACGCGTAGCCCATCATGAGACGGAGCGCCAGCACGAACCACGCGCTGAGGCTGTGGACTTTCCCGCCGACGGTCAGGCCGCCGACTTTGCTCTCAAGCTGGTTCATGCCGGAGTCGAGTGTGGACATAATCATTGCACCTTCAACTATCAGTAGGCGGGTAGAGACGATATAATAGCGAGCCGGCGTTCTGAGTCAGAAAACCGGGGGACTATATTACCCTCCTGTGGCGATTAGAGGAGTGTGACTGGGGAGGCCGACCCGTCGGACATCTTCGCCACGCTCGACGACGAGTACGCCCGCGACATCCTCGTGGCGACGAAGACCGACCGACTCTCCGCGAAGGAACTCAGCGAGGAATGCGATATGTCACGCCCGACCGTCTCGCGCCGGGTCACCCGCCTCGTCGAGCAGGGCCTCCTCGAAGAGTACACGCACGTCGACCCGGGCGGCCGGCACTACAGCGAGTACGAAGCGCGCCTCGAACGCGTCGAAGTACTCCTGCAGGCGGAGGGGTTCGACGTGCAGATCGACGTCCGGCCGGACCCCGCCGACCGGATCACGTCCATCTTCGAGGAAATGCGGGGAGACTGACTCATGGAACACACGTTATTCGTCATCGGCAAGCTGTTCACGACCGCCCTGGCGCTGGTGATCGCCTACCAGGCCTATCGCGGATACCAACGGCATCACACGCAGTTACTCCTGTACGTCGCCGCTGGCTTCGCGCTGGTCGGTCTTGGTGGCCTCCTTGAAGGCGTGCTCTTCGAGATCTTCCAAGTGTCGATTTTCGAAGCAGGATTCGTCGCAGCACTCGTCACCGCCGCCGGGATGCTGTCGATTCTCTACGCCCTGTATGCCCCGAACCCCTGAGGATTCGGGACGTTCGTTCGAAAAACGGTCTCTGTGTATCGTCTTCGGTTCGAAGCCGGTACTGTTCGGTCTCCCATCGTTCTCGGGAGTGTAGGATCACAGCGGGAATTATATCCGTCTCAGTCGTACCGTATCGGATGATTCGAACACTCGTGGGTGTCCTTGGCGCTCTCTCAGCGCTGTTCCCGGACGAAATCGTCGAGCTCTTCGAGAAACTCGCAATTGCGAATCCAAGCGAGGGAACGGTGAGAGGGTGGGTCCGTCCAGCTATCCGGTCTGAGGGCGTTCTGATAGCTGCGATTTCCCTCCTCGACGGGAGAGCATACGCGTGGCTGATGAATCTTACCGGTGTGTTCGGCGCTATCGTCTTCCTGTTTCCCGATCTGTATCGAAGATTTGCCACCGCGTTCCTGTACGAGCGTCCGGAGTCGATCGAATGGAACGAGCGATTCCGCTCGGGTATTCGGGCTATCGGCGCACTATACGTCTTTTTAGCGGCGAAGACGTATCTGGAGCGCCACAACGATACCTGAGTCTTCCCGCCATCGTCAGTTGCTGAATCTGAGATTTGGTTCGTTGCGGCTGCACGTATTGCTTGGTATCTAAAGTTTGACCCCCAATAGACCAGTATAATCGAAGGGGAAATCCGCTAAAGGGAGGGAGCCGTATGTACCTCTGTATGACGACGACCATCACCGTGGAAGGAATGTCGTGCGGTCACTGTGAGCAGACGGTCGAAGAGGCCCTTGAAGAGGTCTCTGGCGTGACTTCCGTGACCGTCGATAGGGAGAGTGAACAGGCAAGTGTCGACGGTGAAGCAGAGGTCACGGCCCTCGTGGCGGCCGTCGAAGACGCGGGATACACCGCTCACGCCTGAGTATCGTGCGTTGCGGATAGCACAAGTCGCTTCGAGACGACGATTAACCGTTGTCTTCGGAGCTTGTCTACGCTGGTCTTGCTGTACGGTTTCAGGGCCGAAGATTCAGGAAGCCGGCGGAGCCACCTCAATAGAGAACATGACTCATGGACGACCACAAAGATACAACTGAGAATTCCCCGGGAGGAGAGGACCAGCCGGACACCACCAGTCACCAGCACGAACACGGTGAGCACGATGAAGCGGTCGCGGAATCGGACGAGGAAGGGGTAGAACAGGAGCTACTAGAGGAGGAGGCTCACCCTGCTGCGGCAGGTGAGATGGCGTCCCACGAGCAGCACGAGCACGCCGGACACGAGGGCGACGGGCACGGCCACGGTTCACACGATGGACACGGCGAGGGCCATGGCGGGATGCACGAAGGCCACGAACAGATGTTCCGCCGGCGTTTCTTCGTTTCGACGCTCCTGTCGATTCCCGTTCTCCTGTACAGCGAAATGCTGCAGGCGTGGCTCGGCTTCTCCGTTCCTGTGTTCCCGGGCAGCGAGTGGATCAACCCTGTCTTCGCGGTCATCGTCTTCGCCTACGGTGGGATTCCGTTCCTCCAGATGGCACTCCCGGAGCTGAAAGATCGGTCGCCGGGGATGATGACGTTGATCTCGATGGCGATCACCGTCGCGTTCGTCTACAGTCTCGCGAGCGTGGCCTTCCCCACGCAGTCGGCGTTCTTCTGGGAGCTCGTCACGCTGATCGACATCATGCTGCTGGGCCACTGGATCGAGATGCGGTCGGTCCGGCGGGCCTCCAGCGCGGTCGACGAACTGGCGAAACTGATGCCAGACACCGCCGAGCGTATCACCGACGACGGGGAGACCGAGGAGGTCCCCGTCAGTGAGCTCTCGGAAGGCGATCTCGTGCTCGTCCGGCCGGGCGCGAGTGTCCCTGCTGACGGCACCGTCGAGGAGGGTGACTCCGACGTCAACGAGTCGATGATCACGGGCGAGTCCAAGCCCGTCTCGAAAGAGCCTGGCGACGAGGTCATCGGCGGCACCATCAACGGCGACGGGAGTCTCCGTGTTCGCGTCGGTGCGACGGGCGAGGAGACAACACTCGCGGGCATTATGCGCCTCGTCGAGGAAGCCCAGCAGAGCAAGTCCAAGACGCAAGTGTTGGCCGACCGGGCGGCCGGCTGGCTGTTCTACGTCGCGCTCGGGGCGGCAGTCGTGACCGCGATTGCGTGGACGGTCGCAGTCTCGTTCGACGCGACGGTAATCGAGCGAGTCGTGACGGTGCTCGTCATCGCCTGCCCACACGCTCTCGGGCTCGCTATCCCGCTGGTCGTCGCGATCAACACCTCACTTGCAGCGCGCAACGGGATGCTCGTTCGCGACCGAATCGCGATGGAGGACGCACGGAACCTGGACGCCATCATCTTCGACAAGACAGGGACGCTCACCGAAGGCGAACACGGCGTCGTGGATATGGCGACCGTCGACGGCGTCGACGAGGATGACGCGCTCGGGCTGGCGGCAGCCGTCGAGAGCGACTCCGAACACATGATTGCCCGAGCGATCCGCGAGGCCGCCGACGAGCGAGACCTCAGTGCCCCTGATGCGTCCAGCTTCGAGGCGATCAAAGGGCGAGGGGTTCGCGCAAACGTCGATGGAAACGAGGTGTACGTCGGTGGGCCGAACCTGTTGACCCAGCTCGATAGCGAGATCCCCGCCCATCTCCAGCGCTTCGCTGACGAGGCGGGACAGAACGCTCAAACGGTGGTGTATCTCGTTCGTGACAGTGAGTTGATCGCCGCGTTCGCGATGGCCGACGTAATCCGTGAAGAGAGTTTCCGCGTCGTCGACGCCCTCCACGATCTGGGAATCGAAGTGGCGATGCTGACTGGCGACTCCCAGGACGTCGCCAACGCTGTCGCTGACGAACTGGGCATCGACACGGTGTTCGCCGAGGTCCTCCCCGAAGACAAAGACGAGAAAGTCCAGGAACTCCAAGACCAGGGGAAGCTCGTGGGGATGGTTGGTGACGGTGTAAACGATGCGCCGGCGCTGACGCGAGCCGACGTCGGGATCGCCATCGGGAGCGGCACCGACGTCGCCGTCCAGTCGGCGGATGTCATTCTCGTGCAGAACAACCCGATGGATGTAGTGCGACTCGTGAAACTCAGTAAGGCGAGCTACCGGAAGATGCAGGAGAACATCGTCTGGGCCGCCGGCTACAACGTGTTCGCGATTCCGCTCGCAGCAGGCGTGTTGGCACCGATCGGGATTCTGCTGTCTCCCGCTGTGGGTGCGCTTCTGATGTCGTTGAGTACAGTAATCGTCGCCATCAACGCGCAACTGCTCCGCCGGGTGGATCTATCCATCCCCGAGCTTCCAGGAGTGACACCATCCACTAGCACCCAAACTGCAGACTGAAACTCTGCCTGATCGCTTTAGGAGGGGTTTTTCGATTGCATACGGTTGGTATTCGGAATCAGAAAATCGGTGCAGTTTGGATAGATGGCACTCTGTAAACCGATTTAACGGGCTATAGATGCCAGTTTTCCCACTCACGCCGCGCCTCTTCTTGAGAAGCTGGTTGTCCTCACACGAGTTATCTCAGCATAGTTGATTCCAGAATCTCCCGACCAGTTTCTCACCCTCAACGTCGAGCAGGATGATTGAGTCATCATCAATGAAGGTGTTAGCTATGAGTGAACGAAGCGTAGCTGCGAGACTTACAGAGTACTTGTTTGTGCTGACCGATTCAACAGCAGCGGTTCCTGCGCAAAGAGGATGGGATCGCGCCGCTTGTGTGACTGGCTGATGGGATAGCTCACATGACTTCTCAGGAGCACCGATTGACCGACGCCTACCTTGTCGGGTTGACACTCACAGAGGCACTCAAAGCCGATCAGTCCCTCTGCACGGCTCTTCGAACTCTGGAGGGGCCGTTCGATTCGCTCAATGACGGCTACCCAGAGTGGCATCCAGCACCGCACTCGTTCGAGGGGATGGTACGCTTGTTACTCTACCGCGAACTCACTGGCGAAAGCTACCGTTCGCTCGCCCAGTATCCCGAACTCGCAGTTGTCTTCGACTTGGAGAAAATCCCCGACGAATCGGTGCTCTCGCGGACCTGGCGTAACCGGTTCGACGAGGCGACCCGGGAGTTCGTCACCACAGCCGCCCACTACGTCATCAAGGAAGTCCACGATCGCGACATCTCAGCGCCGGAGGTGCGGCCTAAGGCAGAGATCGTCGACGATGAGCAAGAAGCCGCAGATCCAGTAGAAGACAAATCCTTCTCACAGAAGGAGATCATCCAGACAACGCGCCTCGCGCGTGATCACGCCTTCGGTCACTTCGACTCTGGTCGGGCGTCGAACGCCTCGTACGAGGACACACAATTCTTTGAGCTACAGACGTTCATGGGGATGGTCCACTGTGGAACTGCGCAGGGAGCGACTCGCTTCCAATATCGCCATGGCGAAGAGTACAGCCCCCATGGTGATACCCACCTCCGCGCCGTCAAGCAGTTCGATCCCGAAGAACTCGTGAACGGATTCAACGAGACAACGGATCGCTTGCTCTCCGTGATCGCCTCGGAAGCATCCTTTCGAAGGCCGGTCACCGCTGCAATCGATATCACGACTATTCCCTATTACGGAGAGGTCGAAGGAATGCCGATGGTCAGCGGGACCAAGGACAGAGACGGTCGAGCATTCAAATTCGCAACCCTCTCGATCATCGGGCAGAACATCCCGCTCGTTCTGGCGGTTGAGCCGGTCCGTGAGAGTTCCGAGTGGGATGAGAACCCGTCGAATCAGATCCATCGTACTGTGCGACGGCTCGTTCGACGAGCGAAAGAACAAGTTCCGATCGAGACGGTGCTGTGTGATCGAGAGTTTGACTCGATACAAGTGTTCCAGACACTCTCAAACCTCGATGTGAACTACCTCATTCCGAAGCGAGTCTCAAGCTCCGAACGGGATGTGCTCGAACAAATGGAGGGAGACGACCAAGAGGTGGCTGTTGAGTCGGCTTCTATCCATGTAGAATCTGGATCGCATCCAATGCGGCTCCTGTACGTGCCGTCGACGAGTGGGGAGGGAACGGCCGTCTTCGCGACGAATCTACGAGTCGGTCCTGAGGAAGCCGAGACATTCTGTCAGCGCTACAGCCGCCGGTGGCAGATCGAGAGTGAGTACAAATCGATCAAAGGTGATTTTCTCGCGAAGACCTCCTCGAAAGACTACCGCATTCGTTTGTTCTACTTCGTTTTCGCGGTCCTCTTGTACAATATCTGGCGGCTCACCGACTTCCTGCTGAAAGCGAGTGTGGGAGGTGAGATGGACTACGCACCTGTGATTACTGCGGGTGAGTGTGTTGAGCTCGTTGCCTCGTCGTTGATTCCACACGACTAACCGGCTGATCCCCCTGAGTCCGCCGTTTGGGAGTGACAACCCTAATCAGGAGCGGCAGAATCTACGCAATTTCGCACGTCCGCCCAGTAGATGCGATCGGTAAGGATCCAAATCAGGACTGGTCGGTGAGAAGAACCACGAAGTGATGTTAATTCGATCTGAAACTGGGCTATCCTCCGAAACTGTGGTGCGGTTGAAGCATCACCCATTAGTATAGCGTCAAACAGTTTATTTAATGTCGCCGTCTCAGATGACCGCGTGCGGCCGAAACGTGTCGCCGACAGTACCCGGTTTCAGACGACCACTCGTCTCGTCGAAGCCCGCGACGTGCGCGTTGGTCGTCCTTGCCGTCTCGGGTTCGGGTGGTCGGCGCGGTCTCGACGGAACAACCCGTCGTCGCCGATGTCCGGCGCGACGTTCGGCGGATCACTCACAGGCCGAACAGGGTCGCGGCGTTCTCGCTGAGTATCTTCGTCCGCTGTGTCTCACTGATTCCCTCGAGGTTCTCGATTGCCGCGGGGGCGTCGAAGTCCTGATGCGGCCGGTCGGAGTTGTAGACGAGTTGATCCTCCAGGTTCGCGCGCTCGATGAGGCCTGGGAGGTCGACCATCCCGGTCGCTTCCTCGGGGAGGGGTTGGGTTCCGTAGTAGAACTCGGAGAGATACTCGCTGGGGAGTTGTGAGAGGTCTGCAAACTCCCCGGAGCGTTCGAGGTACTCGCGGTCGAGGCGTTCCGCGAGCGCCGGAATCCACGAGAGTCCGCCCTCCCAGAAGCCGAAGTCGACGTCGTACTCCTCGACGATCCCACGGACGATGAGGCTGTTCGCGTGCCACATCTTCGGGATGGTGTGTGCGAGCGTGTGGAACTCCGCGAAGTTCTTCGGTTTCATCCCGGTGATCGGGAACCCGGGGACGATTCCGGTCGTCGAGTGCAGGATGATGGGGAGATCGTGTTCCTCGGCGGCCTCGTACAGCGGCCGGTAGCTCTTGTGTCCCATCGGATAGGTGGGGCCGACGTCGGTGATCATCGCGCCGACGATGCCGTCCTCGTCACCGTGTCGCCGTATCTCCGCTGCGCTCTCCTTCGGGTGGTCGCCCATGACGAAGAGTTTCGCGTAGTACGTCCCGTCGCCCTTTGCGAACCGGTCGACGGTGAGGTCGTTCAACGCCCGCATGTAAGGCACCTGTTTCTCCTGGGAGGGGATGGTCGTCATCCGGAACTGTCCGGGGGAGAAAACGACGCGGTCGATGCCGAGTTGCTCGCGGTTCTCGTCGACGTCCGTCGCGTCGGTGATGTCGGGTTGGTGAATCTCGATGCGGCTCCGACCGCCGGCGCTCCGGTCCCACCCGTCCCACTGGATCGGCCCCCACTCGGCCGGACCAGCGGTGTAGCCGGCTTCCTCGTCGGCCTTGAACGTCTCGTCGGAGAGGTAATCGCGGATGTTCGATCCGGACTCGGCGCTGTGCCATTCCCCATCGATAACCATCTGGCTCATCGGTACCACACGTCGGTCGCGGGGCCTCTTAGTAGTTGCTCCGCTCTCGTCGGGGGAAAGGATATACGACCGCCGCGCCGAGGGGGGCGTATGCCACCGCGGAACGAACCGAACCGGCGCGTGAAAACGGCCGACACCGTGTTCGCCGTCGTGCAGGCGGTACACGAGCGCGACGGCGCGACGCTCGACGACCTGGCTTCGGACCTCGGGCTCGCGCGCAGCACCGTCCACGACCACGTTTCCACTCTCCGTGATTTGGGGTATCTGGTCCGCGACGACCACCGCTACTACCTCAGTCTCGCCTTCCTCGATCACGGGATGGAGGCCCGGCGGCGACACTGGATCGCCGAGATGGACGGCGCCACCCTTCGGCGATTGGCGGACGACACCGAGGAGGTCGCGTGGGCCGTCGCGGAGGAGAACGGACGGGCAGTCTATTTGGATCGCGCGAAGGGCGACCGGGCCGTCCAGACGTTCGCGCGCGTCGGCGCGCGCCGGGACCTGCACTACCTCGCGTCCGGCAAGGCCATCCTCGCGGAACTCCCGCGCGAGCGCGTCGAGGCCATCATCGACAAACACGGGCTCACGGGGCGCACCGACCGGACGGTCACCACTCCCGACGTGCTCTTCGAGACGCTCGCCGCGATTCGGGAGCAGGGCTACGCCGTCAACGACCGCGAGGTCGCGGATGGGACGCGCTCGGTCGGGGTCGCGCTCGTCCCGGACGATACCGTTGTGGGCGCCATCACGGTCACCGGCCCGCACAACCGCCTGAAGGGCGCGCACCTCGACGCAGTCATCGATGCGACCGTCTCGGCGGCGAACGAGATCGAGCTCAAGCTCTCCGCGACGACGGACTGACGGCCGCTCCATTCGGCGTCACCGAACGCCATATATAACGTTCGATAGTAGGTAATACGGCGGCTGCCGAGCTTCTCCTCCATTCGACCTTGACGACAATATTGGCGTAAAGCGATTGCGCGCGAGTCGGCCGTGTTACCGCCCCTCGACGGTGACGGGGCCGTCCATTCGGCGACGCCGAATCCGAACGGATGTACCGCCGAATCGCGACGGGCGTGTCGTCGTGGGTCGACTGCGTCGTCCGCTCTCCTGCACGCCCTCACGACGCGCGTGGGAACACTTATCTGGTCGGTCGATATACGATGACGCGATGACAGACCACGCGTCCGGTTCGTTCGGTGAGTTCGGGTGTTACATCGACGGCGCGTACCGGGAGCCGACCGAGACGTTCGCGGTGTCCGACCCCGCGACGGGTGACGACATCGCGACCGTCGCCGAGGGGGGAGCCGACGGTATCGACGCGGCGCTCGACGCCGCCGAGGCCGCCCAGCGCGAGTGGACGTCAATCGACCCGAGCGAGCGCGGTCGCATCCTGAAGGACGCTGCCGACGCCCTCCGCGACCACGCGGAGGAGCTTGCGCAACTGGAGACGGCCGAGACCGGGCGGCCGATCAGCCAGTCGCGCCTCTTCGTCACCAACGCTGCGAAGTACTTCGACTACTACGGCGGCCTCACGGACAAGGTCGAGGGCGAGACGATACCGGTCGGCGAGGGGTATCTCGACTACACCCGCCTTGAACCGCTCGGGGTCACCGGCCAGATCGTCCCGTGGAACGTCCCATCGCTACTCTCGCTTCGCGGGATCGCGCCCGCCCTCGCCTGTGGCAACGCCGTAGTTGCTAAACCCTCACCGGAAGCGCCCTTGACGGTCCTGGAGATGAACCGCATCGTCACCGAAGCGGGACTCCCCGCCGGACTCTGGAACTCCGTCCCAGGGGACGGCGCGAACACCGGTGCGGCCCTCACCGGTGCCGACCGGGTCGACAAGGTGGTGTTCACGGGATCGACCGAGACGGCGAAGCAGGTGATGAAGGACGCCGCGGACACTCTCACGCCCGTCGGGATGGAGACGGGCGGGAAGAGCCCGGGCATCGTCTTCCCCGATGCGAACCTCGACCACGTCGTCGAGGACGCGCTCAAGGTGTTCTTCAACGCCGGGCAGACCTGCTTCGCCACGACGCGCATCTTCGTCCACGAGGCCGTCTACGACGAGGTCGCAGAGCGCATCGCCGACGAAACCGCGGCGCTCAGCGTCGGCCCCGGTAGCGACGACCCGGACGTCGGCCCGCTCATCAGCGAGGCCGCCCGCGACAGCGTCGCGGCGTCGGTCGACGACGCCGTCGAACGCGGCGGTCGCGTCCTCGCCGGTGGCGAGATTCCGCGCGAGACCGGGAACTTCTACGCGCCCACGGTGATCGACGGCGTCGCGGACGACGCGCCGATCTCCCGCGAGGAGGTGTTCGGTCCGCTGTTCACCCTCTACGGGTTCAGCGACGAGGCAGAGGTCGTCCGCCGTGCGAACGACACGAAGTACGGGCTCTACGCGA
The DNA here is from genome assembly GCF_014647115.1 of Halarchaeum rubridurum. Taxonomy (GTDB): domain Archaea; phylum Halobacteriota; class Halobacteria; order Halobacteriales; family Halobacteriaceae; genus Halarchaeum; species Halarchaeum rubridurum. The sequence continues at coordinate 500,714 of NZ_BMOO01000002.1, read as the reverse complement.
CCGTCTGGACGGCCGACGTCTCGCGCGCCCACCGGGTCGCACACCGACTCGAAGCCGGGACTGTCACCGTCAACGAGTACCCGGTGACCGCGCCACAGGCCCCCTTCGGCGGCTACAAGGAGTCCGGGATTGGCCGCGAGAAAGGCCTCCAGGCGGTCGAGGAGTACACGCAGACGAAGAACGTCGTCGTCTCCATCGACCGCTGAGGCGGTATCGGACCGACGGACACAGTTAAGCCCGTCCGCTCGGAAGTCGGAGCCGACCATGGCTAACGATTCCACGGAGCGGACTGCCGTCGTGACCGGCGCGGCGAGCGGTATCGGGCGGGCCATCGCGCGGCGACTCTCGGACGACGGGTTCCACGTCGTCGTCGCCGACGTCGCGGACGGCAACGAGACCGTCGATCTCGTCCACGACGACGGCGGTTCGGCCGAGTACCGCCGCGCCGACGTCACCGACCAAGAGAGCGTCGACGACCTCTTCGTCGACCTCGACGTCGACGCGCTCGTCAACAACGCCGCGCTCTACGGCCCCCTCGTCGAGAACAAACGCCGGTTCGACGAGATCGACGGTGAGGAGTTCCAGCGCGTCCTCGACGTGAACGTCACGGGCGTCTTCCGGGTGACGAAGGCCGCCGTTCCACACCTCCACCCGGGCTCGACCGTCGTCAACATCGGGTCGAACTCGGCCGAACTCGGCGTGCCGGGCTTCCTCCACTACGTCGCCTCGAAGGGTGCCGTCCTGAGTATGACGCGCTCGCTCGCCACCGAACTCGGTTCCGCGGACGTCCGCGTGAACGCGGTGCTACCCGGGTTGACGATGTCCGAGGCGACGCTCCAGAACGACGACGACTATATCGAGGACCTCGTCAGCCAACAGTCCATCGAGCGCCGCCTCGAACCCGAGGACGTGGCGAACAGCGTCGCGTTCCTCGCCACCGCGGAGAGCGCGCCGATGACCGGACAGGTTCTCAGCGTCGACCCCGGACAGACGTACTACTAGGGCGGCTCAGACCTCGACGTAGACGTCGTCGCCGTCGACTCGTACCTCGTACGCCGTCGCCGCCGCGACGTTCTGCGCGTGCTCGCCCGTTTCGAGGTCGAACTGCCAGCCGTGCCAGGGACAGTGGACGCAGCCGTCGGCCACCCGCCCCTCTTCGAGCGGGCCGCCTTGATGCGGGCAGGTGCTGTCGAGCGCGTAATACTCGCCGTCGAGGACGAAGACCGCGACTTCCGTCCCATCGACATCGCCGACGTAGGGTGACTCCGGCGTGACGTCGTCGACGGTGCAAACTCGGCGTGTTGGCTCCGGAACTTCGCTCGCCATGAACTCACTTACCACGCGGCCGGTATAAATCCCGGGGGTCGCGATGCATCGCCGGCGCGGCCGGGCCGAACGCCGCGGGCCGCCCGCGACGCCGAGCGACGCCGTCCCGGCGGGTCTATCGCCAGCTGATAACGTGGTCCTCGGCCAGTCGGAGCGCCTCCTGACTGAGGATGACGATGAGGATGGGGACGACGACCCACCCGAGCAGCATGTCGACACGCTGTTGGTTGAACCAGTAGTTGACCATGTAGCCGACCCCGGAGCCGGCACCGAACACCTCGGCGATGAACAGGACTTTCCACGACGTAATGAACCCCCAGTACATCGACGGGAAGAGGTACTGGAGCAGCTGTGGCACCAGAACGTGGCGTATCTGTTGTCGGCGGCTCGCGCCGAAGAAGTCTGCCATCTCGCCGATGTTCGAGTCGAGGTCCTGCGCGCCCTCCCACATGTTCAGCGCGACGAAGGGAATGCCGACGAGCGTCACCGTCAGTATCGGCACCCAGTTGGTGATCCCGAGCAGGATCACCAGCGAGAACGCGACGAAGATCGCGGGAAGCGAGAGACCGAAGACGACCCACGCGCGGAAGAACGCCTCGACGTTCGTCCGGAGACCCATGAGCGTCCCGAGTACGCCGCCGATGGCGACGGAGAGGACGAACCCGACGAGGAGACGGCCGAACGTCACGGCGACGTTCGAGGCGAACGACCCGAAGGCTGGGTCGCTTATCGCGGTGTTCAGCGCCGTGAGCACGCGCGCCGGCGACGGGAACACCCAGTACTGGAAGAAGAGCGACGTCACCCACCAGGCGGCGAGGAGGAGGAGGCCGACGAGCGCCTTATCGCGGAGCCCGCGGCCGTGAGACATGAGAGTCATAGCTGTGTGGAGGGATCAGACCGGGTTCTTGAGGACGTCGTCCTGTGCGGGCACGGAGTCGATGTAGCCGTGCTCTTGCATCAGCGCCGCGAACTCCCAGGTGGAGTCGACGAACTCCTGACTCTGCTCCTTGCGGAAGACGTGGCCCTCGTTCGCCATCTCGTCGACGACGTCGATCTGGGCGTCCGTCGTGATGCTCGCGGGTTCTCCCCACTGCTGGAGGATGTCCGTCGTGTTGTCCCGCCAGTACTGGACCGTCTCCTTCGACGCCTCCACCATCGCGGCAGCGACGTCCGTATTGTTCTCGTACCAGTCCGCCGTACACCACCACGAGGTGAGCGGGAGGGTGTGCCCGCTCTGGTTGAGCCACATCTCGTTGAGTCCGACGATGTTGCGGTACTTCTCCGGTTGTGCCTCCATTTTGATCGTCAGACTGCTCACGTCGATGACCGCGTCGATCTTCCCGGAGTCGAGCAACCCGATGAGCGCGGGCGGCGCGGCGGTCGTCGTCTCGAAGTCCTTCCGAAGGTTGAGTCCCGTCCGCTCAGCCATCAGAGCCTCGAAGGCTTGGACGGTCGAGGAGCCGAACGACCAAACGCCGATACGTTCCCCCTTCAGGTCCTCGATGGTCTCGTAGTCGCTGTCGGCGCGCACGTAGAGCGCGTTGATGCTCTGGAGGCCAGCCTGGAACCCGAACGTCACGAGGTCCTGCCCCTTGACGACGTTCCCGAGGTACGGGAGGAACGATTCGAGCGCCGTCGCCACCGACCCGCCGCTGACGGCCTGAATCTGTGCGGGGAACGGTTTGTACTGCGGGGTGACGTCGAGCCCGCGGTCCGCGTAGAACCCCTGGTCGAGCGCCGCCGACCACCGTGGGTGGTTGATCGTTCCCGCGATGGCCATCGGCGAGAGCGACGTCATTCCCTCGCCGCCCGACGACGTGGACGAGGCGTCCCCGCCCGAACTGCCGCCGGTTCCGCCGCAGCCGGCGAGCCCGACGCTCGCGGCGACACCCGTCGCTTTCAGGAGGTTCCGTCTGGTCCTCTGTGGCATGTTCCCACAGTTAGCGAAGCGCCCACATAATTGTAACGTTTAATTTGTACACCCATCTGGGTGAGATAATTCGCGCGGCCGCCGTCCTCCCCTCGTGTGTCCGAAAGTACCATAGTACTGGAGGGTAAGTCGAGTACACGTCCATGAGTCGAAGCCAACGGTCCGCCGACGCGACCGACAGCGATGACGCTACGCTCGAACTCCGAGACATCGTCAAGTACTACGGCAAACCCGGGCAGGGGCGCGTCCTCGTGCTCGACGAGATCGACCTCGACGTCGAACCCGGTTCGTTCGTCTCCCTCCTCGGCCCCTCCGGGTGTGGGAAGACGACGCTGATGAACGTCGTCGCCGGCCTCGTCGAACCGACCTCGGGGACGATGCGCCGCGGTGGCCGCGACGTCACGCCCGACGACCTTTCCTCCGGCTACGTCTTCCAGGAGCCCCGCCTCCTGGAATGGCGGACGGTTGCCGAGAACATCGAGTTCGCCCTGCAGGCCCGCGACGTCCCCGAATCGGAGTGGGACGAGCGTATCGAGAAGTATCTCGACATGGTCGGCCTCCTCAGCGACGCCGACAACTACCCGAGTCGACTCTCCGGCGGGATGAAACAGCGCGTCGCCATCGCGCGCGCGCTCGCTATCGAACCCGAGATGTTGCTCATGGACGAACCGTTCTCCAGCCTCGACGAGATTACTGCTGGTGACCTCCGCGAGGAACTCCTCGAGATTTGGCGCGAGGAGGACATGACCGTCCTCTTCGTCACCCACGACATCAACGAGGCCGTCTTCCTCTCCGACTACATCTACATGATGAACGAGGTCGGCGAGATGTTCGCCCGCCGCGACGTCGACATCGAGCGCCCCCGCCACTACGACGACCCGGCCGTCGCGGAACGCGAGACCGAACTCTACACGGAGTTCCACGAGCAGGTGGTGTCGTGATGGACCGGGTCCGGCGCATCCTCTGGTCTGTGGCGTCGATGCTCGGTCTGCTCGTCATCTGGTGGGTCGGCAGCGTCGCCTTCCCGGCCGTCCTCCCCGGCGTCGGGGCGGTCGTCGAGGAACTCGGCGTCATCCTGACCACACCCGGCGCGTACGGCCACATGTGGTACTACCACGTCTGGAAGACGGCGGAGATGATTTTCGTCTCGCTCGTCGTCTGTCTCGCCGTCGGCACCGTCGTCGGCGTCGCGCTCGGGACGTCCGACTGGCTGGAGACCGCGACGTCGCCCTGGGTGTACGGGTGGCTCGCCTTCCCCTCGCTGGTCGTCGTCTTCCTCGTCGGCGTCTGGTTCGGTTTCACGCCGCTCGCCGGCTACATCGGCGTCCCCATCGTCGTCACTCCCTTCGTCGTCCTGAACATGTGGGAGGGCGCGCGGAATCTCGACCGGAATCTCGAAGAGATGTCGGGGTTCTTCGGTGCGAGCCGCTATCAGACGTTCATGGAGGTCATCATCCCGCAACTCGTGCCGTTCCTCTTCACGAGCGTCCGCTCGGCGCTCTCCATCGGCTGGAAGATCACGCTGCTCGTCGAGGCGCTCCTCCTCACGCGCGGCGTCGGGTTCATGTTCAAGCGGAGCTTCGACAACTACCAGCTGACCGCGATGATGGCGTGGCTCGTCGTCTTCATGGTCTTCCTCTTCATCGTCGAGTACGGCGTCATCGTCCCCCTCCACAACTACATGACCGACTGGCGACCCGAGATCGAGGGCGTCCAGCCGACCGAGTAACGACACCGCTTCCCGACGACCCGCGCTCGTTCTCTTCCGTCTCCCTCACGCGTTCGTGCTCCCCGTCCCCGTCACGCGCGCAGCCGTCTGACCCGAGCGGCCGCTGACGTCGCTCGGACAGTCGTCGCGCCGCCTCCCCCACCCTGGGCGGTGGCGTCCGTGGGTGTCGGATGTCTCGAAGAAAAGTGGGTCGTAACGGCTCGATGCCCCGCGCCGTCGATGTCCCGTGTTCGTCCCTCCTCGATTCGCGTCAGCGTCGCGTGCTCGCGTCGGTCTCGGTGCGTCGCGTCGATGTCTCGTGTTCGCGCCGTCCCGCGTTCTCGTCGATGCCGCTCGCTTACTTCCGCTGGTCCGTGGAGTAGGGCGCTTCCCGGACCGTCGCGCGGATCGTCGTCTGCTCGTGCTCCTCGACCTTCGGGTTCGGCGAGTCGGACGCCTCGCCCCACGTCAGCGTGACCTCCGTGCCGGTCTCGCTGTACTCGGGGTCGATGCGGCACAGGGAGATCATCGAGCGGATGTCGTACTGGTACGACCGCGAGTGCGACGTGCCGATGAACTCGCCGTCCGCAGTGACGGTGTCGTAGTTCGCCCGCCCCCACCCGACGCGGGGCAGGTCCATGTACTTGTAGTGCCCGCCGTCGCCGAACAGCGAGGCGAAGACGTCGACGACGTCCTCGTCGTTCCATTCGAGCGTGACGAGCTCACGGTGGTCTTCCGCGAGCTGCGATTCGAGGGCGTCGCGGCCGACGAAGTCGTGGTCGAAGGAGATCAGCGACTCGTAGCCGAGCTCGACCGGGCTCATGTAGTAGTCGCTGATGTCGTCCGAGTCGTAGCTCCCGTCGATGGAGTACGTCGCTTCGCGGCTGTCGGCGTCGAGCCACTCCCGGTAATCGGCCATCTCCTCGACGTCGTAGATCGGCGGGACGCCCGGCGGGAGCCACCCGAGCTTGACGGAGAGCGTGTGGTAGGCCTTCGAGCCGAGTTGCCGGAGGTCGTACGCCTCGCCGGCCTCGACGATGGCCTCCCGGACCCGCTCGCTGTCCTCGAAGTCGCCGACGAACTCGAAGCCGCCGGCCTCCGTCGACATCCCGTGGCCGAGTGCGAGCACGCCGTCCGCGCCGCCGAAGGTGATCTCCTCGAAGTTGTAGAAGCCGATGGAGCCGAGATCGGCGTCGGTGAGGTCGGCGAGGACTTCGGGGGCGTTCGGGCCGGCGACCTGGTAGACGAACTTGTCGGGGTCGCCGTCGAGCGCCGACGTCCGCGCCTCGATATCGACGTCCGCGTCGTAGTCGCCCGTCTCCTGGTTGTACTTCACCCAGTTGGCGGAGAGGACGCCCGGGCCGTAGTACTCGTCGTCGTCGACGCGGAGCATCGGTCCGTCACCGATGATGTGGCCGTTGGGGTTACACATCACGATCTGCTTGGCCTTCCCGATGGGGAACTCCTCGAAACTGTTGACGCTGAGGTCGCGCAGGAGGTCGCGCGCGTCCGGGCCGCTGACGCGGAGCGACGCCATGTGATGTGAGAGGTTCGCTAGCGCGGCGGACTCGGTGATCGCGCGCTGCTCGTCGATCCAGTTCGTAATCTCGTTCGGGACGACCGGGAAGTTCGCTGTGTAGTCTTCTCCCTTCGCTCTGAGCAGTTCCACAGGCTCCGCAGACGCCTGTATCTCTTCAGGGACCATACGCCACCATCACGGGACCGTCACTTAATACTTCGTCTCCGACCCACCCCATCCCATCGTCCTCCCGCCACCCCTCTCACACCACGCCACTTCACCCCGACCGACCCCGGAGTTCGATACTGGGAAACGGTTTTGTACCCACCGCAGGTTTGTGAGAACGCATGCCACCAGTGATAGACGCGTATTCGCACGTCCTCCCACCCGCGGTCTACGATAAACTCGTCGAGGTCCACCCACACGACGAGGTGACGAACCTCGAAACCGCGACGCACCTGATGGACGTCGACAACCGCATCGCGGACATGGAGGAGTTCGGGATCGACAAGCAGGTTCTCACGCTCGCCCACCCGCCGATCTGGGAGGGGCTCTCCGATAAGGACGCCCTCGAAGTGACCCGTCTGGCGAACGACGAGATTCGCCGCATCGCCGACGACCACCCGGACAAGTTCATCCCGGTCGCCACGCTTCCGCGCCTCACGGGCGAGTTCGTCGACGAGGTCGGGCGGGCCGTCGATGACCTCGACATGGCCGGCGTCCAGACGTTCACGAACGTCGAGGGCCGTCTCCTCGACGACCCGGAGTTCGCGGAGTTCTACGATGCCCTGAATCAGGCGGACGTCCCGCTGTGGATTCACCCACAGCTCTACGACTGGCACGACTACGAGGCCGAGGACACCTGGATATACAAGGCGCTGGGCTGGCCGTTCGACACGACGGTCGCGCTCGCGCGACTCGTGTTCAACGGCGTGCTCGACGAGTTCCCGAACATCGACGTCGTCTCCCACCACATGGGCGGCTTCCTCCCCTTCGTGGACGAGCGCATCCGCTCGTTCTACCAGAGTCGCTCCGAGGACCCCGAACTGTACGTCGGGACCGTCAGCGACCTCTCCCAGCCCCTCGACGCCTACTTCGACCGCATCTACGCAGACACGGCGGTGAGCTCGCGCGGGAAGCAGCTCACGCTCCAGTGTGGCTACGAGTTCTTCGGTGCCGACAACGTCCTCTTCGGTGCGGACTACCCGTTCGGCCCGGACGGCGGCCGGTTCTGGCTCGACGAGACCGTCCCCGCCGTCGAGGCGATGGACGTCCCCGAGTCCGACCGGGAGGCCATCCTCGGCGGCAACCTCCTCGACCTGCTCGACCGGTAACGACTGCGTCCGCTCCTCGACCGACGCCTCCTCTTCCCGCAGGTTCCCACCGGTGAGCCGTGCGGCCGACCACGACCCCGTCGAGGGCGTCCAGTATTGTCGGTCGGGTTCTTCACTATCTTTGTGCGTGGGTATTCGGCTACCCTGAGACCGCACGCTCGCCGTCGCGTTACGCCAGTATCGCTGTAAATCCGCGAGCGGCGTCCAGTAATACCGGACGCTACGAGGGATACGTCAGCTCGATCTCGTTCGCCGCCGCGAGGACCTCGCCCAGCACGTCCGCCTCGATCCGCTCCGGTGTAATCCGGTGTGCTGGACCCGCCACGGCGATTGCCGCGACCACCTCGTCGTCGACGACGACTGGTGCGCCGACAGCCCGCGTCCCCGCGTTCGCCTCGTGCTCGTTGATCGCGTACCCCTGTTCGCGGACGCGCGCCAGCGTCTCGTCTAACGCTTCGCGGGACTGTATCGTCCGCTCCGTCTCCGCCGGGAGGCCGTGGGCTGCGACGATCTCGTCGACGCGCTCTTCGGGGAGGTGCGCCAGGATCGTCTTCCCTGACGCGATACTGTGTAGCGGCGAGCGCGTCCCGACGATGGCGTGCGTCGTGACTGCCCGCTCTCCGAGCGCGTAATCCACGTACACGCCGTAGCCGTGCTCCTCGACGACCAGGTAGACCGCCTCGCTCGTGTCGCTCGCCAACTGCTCGATGGTGTCCGCCGCGACGTCGACGATGGGGAGGCGCTCGCGTTCCTCCATCCCGTACTCGAGGAACTTCAGACTCACCGCGTAGCCGTCCGGTGAGCGCGTCACGTACTCCAACTCCTCCATCGTGGCGAGGTACGCGTGTGCGGTGCTCTTCGAAACGTCGAGCGCCGACGCCACGGCGCGCGAACTCAGCGGCTCGCGCTCCCGGAGCACCTCGATTATCTCCCCGAACCGCTCGACCGCTCCGATCCGGCTGGCCTCGTTGTCGCCCATGGTCGTGTGGAAGACCGGCGACCCGTATAGCTCTTTCCAACCGTCCACCATAACCGGACGGTCTGTGTGACTGCGGGCCGGTGCGTGCGGGTCGGTTTCGTCCTCGGGGACACGAACCGACGTGCGCCGGCCCTCACGGCGTCGCTTACAGGTACTCAGGGAAGAGACGTTTCTCCGGTGGCTCGATGTCGAGGAGTCGGCAGGCGTTCCCACCGAGAATGAGGTTGAACTCGTCCTGCGGGAGCTCCTCGTCCCAGACGAACTTCTCCAGTTGACGCAGCGACGTCCCCCAGTAGTCGGGTTGGTGCGCGGGGAGACCGCGGCTCTCGATCTGGTCCCAGTACATCGGCGGCTCCTCGTTCGGTTGGGCGTGCGCCACCATGGACGCACCCCAGTCGGTCCCCCAGAGCAGCTGGCTGAGGTCGATGTTCGGGTCGTTGAACGGTTTGTGGATGAGGTCCGCCCAGTAGAGGCCGATCTCCAAGTAGACGTTGTTGTGCCGGGCGGCGACCTTGCAGGCCGCGTCGACGGTGTCCTCGTGCCACGTCCCCTGCATCCCGCCGTGGTTGATGATGATGTCGACGTCCGAGTATTCGGCGGCGAGGTCGGAGACGAGCGTCGGGTCCTCCCAGTCCGGGTAGACGTCCAGCGAGGACTTCCCGTCCGAGTACCCGGACACCGTCCCCGAGTGCCAACTGATCGGGACGTCGTGCGCGTCGGCAACCTCGAACGCCTGCCTGAGTTCGTCCCGGCGTTCGCGCCACTCGATCCGTTCGTCGCGCGTCGGGTCCGTCGGCGCGGACTCGCCGATCCCGACGAACTCCTCCGCTTCGAGGACGTCGTCGAGCTCCTCACAAGCGCGCTCTATCGTCCACTCCTCCTCACCGCGCGCGGCGGCCTTGTCGGTCTGCACCGGCGAGGCGAGCGCGGTGAACCGGTCCGGGTGGTCCTGTACCATCTGCTTGTGTATCTCGTTCGTCATCCCGAAACCGGGGAGGAGCACGGCACGGTCGACACCGTAGGTGTCCATGTCGTGGATGATTCGGTCGGTGTTCGGGTAGACGACGACGTCCGAGTCCTCGGTCGCTTCGTCCGCGGGCGTCGCGGTCCGCATCACGTGCGAGATGTCCTCGTACCCGGCCTCGATCTCGGACTTGTCGAGTCGGACCGCGTGCCGCTGGCCGTGGACGTGCGTGTCGACGACGAAGCGCCCGGGCTTCATGCGCCGACCCCCATCGGCGTGGCCGTCCGGTCGTCGTGCTGTGCGCGTCGTCGGTAGTGGGTCGTGGGATTCATGCGTATCTGTGTCGGTCTCGACGGCGTGACGCGGACCGCTTCGTCGGTACCGGTGTCCGTGTAGTGTCGTGACCGCCCGTATATATCTTCCGCTGGCCGCGGGGTCGGCGACGCCTCGCCGCGTCGCTCGGCGCCGCTTCGAGCGCGTCGGACGACCGGGTCCGGGGTCGAGGTTGGGGGTGTCGATCCCGTGTTAGGTCGCTCACGCTGGATTGATGGTTCCGTCGGCCGCGTGCCCCGTCGGAAATACCCGGACGTGTTCGCGGGGGACGCGGATTTCGATCTCGTCGCCCGCCGCGAGGCTGAGCGGTTCCAGACTGCGGAATGTGACGGTGGTCCCCTCGACGGCGATCTGGTACTCCGTGAAGTCCCGCGTCGCTGCCTTCTGTTCGAGGCGACCGCGGAGTGTCGCCGCGTACGTCCGATCGACGGGGCGGTCCACTCGGGCCGCGTAGTCGCAGAACTTCGGTCGGAAGGAGACCAAGACCTCCGTTCCGGGCGTCGCGTCCGGGCCGACTCGCCGCTTGTCGAGCGTGAAGGGGCCAACCGGTGTCTCGACGGCGACGGTCCCCTCGCCCCGCTTCGCGACGCGACCACGGAGCGTGTTCGTGTGGCCCATGAAGTCCATGGCGAACAGGCTGCTTGGGTCCGTGTGGAGGGGTTCGGGCGCGCCCTCCTCGACGATCCGCCCGTTATCCATCAACGCAATCGTGTCGGAGAGGAACATAGCCTCGTCCTGCGAGTGCGTGACGTAGAGGGTCGTGATGTCCAGTTCGTCGCTGAGTTCGTGTATCTCCTCGCGCATCTCCCGGCGGAGCTTCGCATCGAGGTTGGACAGCGGCTCGTCGAACAGGAGGATGCTCGGTTCGATGACGAGCGCGCGGGAGATGGCGACGCGTTGCTGTTGACCGCCGCTGAGTTCGGTCGCCATCGAATCCCGGTACTCCGCGAGGCCGACCATTTCGAGCGTTTCGAGGACGCGCTCTTCGCGCTCGGCCGCGTCGCCGATCCCGCGGACCTTCAGCGGGAAGGCGACGTTCTCCGCGACGGTCATGTGCGGCCAAATGGCGTACGATTGGAACACCATCCCGATGTCGCGGTTCTCCGGTTTGACGTGGACGCCCTCGTCGGGGGCCGAGACGAGTTCGTCGTTGATGTATATCCGGCCACCGCTCGCCTTCTCGATGCCCGCGATACATCGGAGGGTCGTGGTCTTCCCACAGCCCGACGGGCCGAGCAACGATTTGAACTCACCCTCCCCGATGGACACCGAGAGGTCGTCCACCGCGACGGTATAGCCGTACCGTTTGGTGAGTCCCTCGACCCGCAACATCTGTGATGACATACCTCATCACACCCTGTTCATCATTATAAATGTTCGTGTAGTCGGCCCCATCGCATCAATCCATCATCATTAATCAGGATAACAGTTATATGAGAGTGTGTTACAGTACCATCCGTAATGTCGCAGCGAGAGCGCTTTAGTCGACGGTCGTACTTGGCGGGAGCAGCAACAGTCGGTCTCGGGGCACTTGCGGGATGCTCCGGTAGCGGCGGTGGTGACGGCGGCGAATCCGGTGGGGACGGTGGGACGGTCACTGGCGGGACGACGAGCTCGGACTCGATGGCCGACACGGTCGTCTACTACGGCTCCGCGTCCCGTCCCGGGTTCTTCGAGGCGTTCGAGGAAGAGACCGGGATCACCGTCAACGCCGTCACCGCCCCAGGGTACCAGTCCGTCTCCCGGTTCCAGACCGAGGAGTCGAACGGCCAGCACAGCGCCGACGTGCTCAACTCCGTCTCGCAGGTGTTCCTCCGCGACGACCTCACACCGTACTTCGCGGAGATCGATATGTGGGAGGAGTACAAGGACGTCTACTCGGACGCACTCGTCGAGAAGGTCGAGAGCACGGCGAGCGAGACGGAACGGAGCAAGATGCTCCCCGTGACGACGACGAACTACACGAGCGCGTACTCGACGTCCCGAACCGACGAACCGGTCGACTCGTGGGACGCGATCCTCGCCTCGCAGTTCGAGAACCGCATCGGCGCGCCGACGTTCACGATGTCCTCGATGTACTGGATACTCACGCGCGAGTGGGGGGAGGAGCGCGCCGACCAGTACTTCACCGACCTCGCCGACATGGAGACGCGGTTCGCCGGCCAGTCGACGAGCGCGTTCACGGAGTCGCTCGTCGCCGGCCAGTCCGACGTCGCATTCGGTGTCGCCGGCAGCACCGCCGTCGCGCCCTTCCTTCAGGACGGCGCGCCGATAGCGCCCGTCCGGACCGACTGGACGGGGGCCGTGATCTCGCCCATCGCCGTCTCGAAAAACGCACCGCATCCGAAGGCGGCGCGCAAACTCGTGGAGTTCATGATCTCCGAGGAGGGACAGCGAGCGAACGCGGCCCACGGTGCCGGCCGCCCGTCGATCCGCGCGGGCATCGAGCACGGGAACGAACAGCTCCGCCAAGCCTTCTCGGAGACGACGATCCACCCCATGTTTATCACTCCCGAGACGAAGAGCCGCATCGTTGAGAAGGCGAACAGCCTCCTCCCGCTCTCGTGAAACAGCGTGCAGCCACGAACCGTCACCGGTCGTCGCGGTCCGAACGCACCCCATGAGTAACGAGTCATCACCCAACCCACTCGTCCGCGGGTGGAACCGAGTACAGCGCCGATACAGCGCGAACCGGAACCGCTGGCTCGGTGCCGCGCTCGTCGTCGGGCTCTTCCTGTTGAACGTCGTCCCCTTCGTCGTCATCGTCCTCTCCAGCTTCCGGGCGAACGGGACGAACCTCTGGGCGGACCTGACCCTCCGCAACTGGCGACTCTTCGTGACGAACAGCGGCCCAGTCATCGTCAACACCTTCGTCTTCACTGTCGGGGCGGCCACGCTCACGACGTTCCTCGCGGGGTGCGTCGCGTGGGTGATCGCGCGGACCAACGCCCCGCTTCGGCGCGTCTACTACTTCTCGATCTTCCTCGTCTTCTTCTACCCGCCGGTCGTCATCGAGACCGTCTGGATTCGACTCCTCGGTGACAACGGGCTGTACCCCGCGCTCCTGGGTTTCGAGACCTTCCACATCTACTCGATGGTCGGGATGATCGTCGTCCAGTCGATCCGGATGCTCCCCATCGGGATGATCCTCCTCATCCCCCTCTTCGGCAGCATCGACCGGACCCTGGAGGACGCGAGTCGGCTCTCCGGTGCGGGACTGTTGCAGACGCTCCGCTACGTCACCGGGCCGCTGCTCCTCCCCGGGCTGTCGGTGGTGTTCGTCTTCACCTTCCTCATCACGCTGGAGTCGTTTCGCGTGCCGCTCATCATCGGCCTCCCCGCGGAGATTCCCGTCCTCGCCATCAAGGTCTACCAGAGCACGAACGTCCCCCCGATAGACTACGGCGTCGCCATGGTGCAGGCGGTCTTCCTCGTCGGCGTCGCCATCCCGCTCCTCTACCTCTACAAGCGGATGCTCGGGAAGACGAACCAGTACGTCACCGTCTCCGGTGAGGGGTTCGTCGCCGACAGCGTCGACGTCGGCCGCTGGCGATACGTCTACTCGGCGCTCACCGGCCTGTTCATCTTCGTGACCGTGATCGTCCCGGGCCTGTTCATGGTGTACAACTCCCTGCTTCCTTACTACATGCCCCCGCACGTCATGTCCGCCGAGCAAATTATCTCCTCGATCACCTTCGAGGGGTACACGGCGATGATCGGCGACGCGGAGCTGATCGACGCGGCCGCCAACAGCTTCCTCGTGGCCTTCATCGCGGCGTTCCTCCTCACGGGGACCGGCATCGTCATCGCGTGGGTGGTCAACAAGTCCAGCATCGAGTACCGGAAGGTCATCGACTACTTGGCGTTCTTCCCCATCGGCATCCCCGCGGTGTCGCTGGCGCTCGCCATGATGGTCATGTACCTCAAGTTCCTCGACTTCGTCCCGATCTACGGTACGATAGCTATCTTTCTCGTCGCCTTCTACATCAAGTACATCCCCTCGAACGTCCGGACGATGGAGACGGCGGTGCTCCAGGTCGACACGTCGCTCCTCGAAGCCGGTGCCGTCTCGGGTGCGAGCACGATTCGGTCGATATACAGCCTCCTCGTGCCGGTGATATTCGACCTCACGCGGATTTCCTGGATCCTCTCGTTCAGTTTCATCGCCATGGAGATGCCCATCGTGATGATGCTCCGGAGCCCGGACACGCCCATGATCTCCTCCGTCCTCTATCGTATCTCGAACCAGGCCACGACACACGCGGAGACGTACGCCTTCGGCGTCTCGATTACTCTCCTGTTCATCGTCGTCGTGCTGTTGCTTCACGCCACGAAGTACAAACGCTTCAACCTCTTTCGCTGGTGACGCCCCGCGGCGCCGCGGGGGCGTCATCGCTCGGTGGTTCCTTTCCCTTTCACCTGCCCAAAGCTTATAGTCGCCACTGGTGAAGTCGTGTTCACACGATCATGCGATTACTTCTCAAAGAGTGCCGTTCGGCTCCTGACAGCGCACCGGTGGGGCAATAACCGATGACGGGAGACGGCACCCGACAACCGAGTCTCGGGGAGCTCTCGACGATTCAGGCCGAGAACCACCCCGGGGGGCTCGCGTTCGCCGACGACACCGGAACGGCGCTCACGTGGCGGGAGTTCGAGGCGCGAAGCACCGACCTCGCCGCGTCCTTCGCCGACCGGCTCTGCCACCGCGACCGCGTGGCCTTCCTCTGTGACACCGGCGTCGACACCGTCACTGCGTGGAACGGCGCGGTGAAGGCCGGGGCCATCACCTCGTTCGTTCACACCCAATCCTCCCCGGAGACGGTCCGCTACACCATCGACCACTTCGACCCCTCGATACTCGTCGTCAGCGAGACGTACGCGGCGTTCGTTGATGAGCGAGTCGTCGACGGACTGACGGCCGAGCCCGAAATCGTCGTCCTCGGCGACGCGGCGCGCGAACACGGGCGCTCGGTGGACGACTTTGTCGCCGCGACGGACGACGTTCGGCCGGACACCTATCTGGACGAGGACGACATCGGTGCGGTCATCTGGACCTCGGGGACGACCGGCGACCCGAAGGGATGGTGTCACACGTACCGGAACCTCCGCATGAAGGCCCGCGACCCGAGCGTCATCACGAACCGCTCGAAGACGCGAATGAGCCAGACGATGCCGTCACTCGGCGGGTGGTACAAGTGCGTCGTCGCGACGCTTCTCGCCGGCAGTTCGCTCGTCCTCCTCACCGACTGGGGGCCGGAGCGGTGGCTCGCCGCCGTCGAACGCCACGGGGTGACGCACGCCTCCATGGTGCCGACGATGTGGCGCGAAGTGCTAAACACGGACGTCGACGCCTACGACGTCGACACGCTCGAAACCGTGCTCTGCCTCGGCGAGAAGGTCGAGCCCGAGACGCTCAGGCGAATCCGCTCGACCGTCTGCGAGAGCGTCGTGAACGCGTACGCGTCGACGGAAGTGGACGTCTCGATGCTGGAGAACGAGGAGTTCACCGAGGACCGCCTCGGAAGCGTCGGCAAGCCCTCCGGTGGCACGCGGGTTCGCGTCGTCGAGGAAGGGGGGGCGCCCGACGCGACGGTCCCGGTCGGCGACGTGGGCGAGGTCATCGTGCACGCGCCCGACCGCCCCGTCTGGGCGTGGCAACGGAGCGAGGTCCTCGATGAGGAGTTCACCGACGGGTGGTGGTACTCCGGCGACCTCGGCTACAAGGACGAGGACGGCTATCTCTATCTCGAAGGCCGCAAGGACTTCATGATCAAGTCGAAGGGCGTGAAGGTGTTCCCGAGCCCCATCGAGGGCGTGCTCAACGACCACCCGGGTGTCGAGGAGGCTGCCGTCGTCGGTCTCGACGACGACGAGTACGGCCAGAAGGTCACGGCGGTCGTTCGCCGGAGCGACCCGACGGTTACGGCCGCGGACCTCGACGAGGCGTGTCTCGAAAGCGACGAGATCGCCCGGTTCGAACGCCCCCGAGAGTACCGTTTCGTCGACTTCGAGATTCCGAAGACGCCGAGTCAGAAACTCGACCGACAGGGGACCGCCGAGCGGCTCGACCACTCCGACTAACGCCCCAGCGCATCCGTCCGAGTATTTCTGACGGACACCACTCGTTCCGAGCCGGTCCCTTTACGCGCGTATTGGTGTAACGGACGCCGCCTCGACTCAGAGCTACGGCGTCGCGCGAAGTACTGGGACCGTCAGTATATATCGGACGCCGAGCGATACCCGACACGCGGTTACTCGAACTGGTACGGGTCACGCGACATCTCACGGTGTTGTAGCTCGCGGTAGTTGATGCTGATCTCGTCCGCGATGGCGTTCAACTGCCCTTCGAGCTCGCCGCAGTAGCCGGGCCGTTTGAGCCGACCGGACGGACACGCGACGGACACGCTCCCGAGCACCGTCCCGTCGAACGTCACCGGGCACGCCACGAACCCGATACCGACCGACTGCTCGTCCGCATCCGTGGCATAACCGTCCTCCGCGATCCGTTCGAGCTCCCGACGAAGCGCTCCGGCGTCCGTGGTCGTCTGCTCGGTCCGGCAGGCGAGCGGATCGGCGAGTAACCGATCACGACGCGCCTCGGGTAGCGACGCGAGGAGTACTTTCCCGCCGGCGTGCGTGTGCAGCGGCGTCCGCATCCCCGGATACGGGCCCATACACGCCAGCCGCCGCTCGTGCTCGGCGTGGACTAGAACCCACTCCCCGGCCTCTTCCACGCCGATCTGCGCGATCTCCCCGGTTTCGGACGCTAGATCGGCCAGCGGGGCGCGCGAAGCCCGAAAGAACTGTTCACCGTACTTCACTCGACTCCCGCGCTGGAGGAACCGGTATCCGAGCCGGTACGTGCCGTCCTCGCGGGAGACGTATCCGGCCTCGGCGAGCGACACCAAATAGTCGTGTGCGGTGCTCCGCGTCACGTCGAGTTCGTCGGCGACCGCCGCTGGTCCCGCGCTGCCCAGCCGCCCAAGCACGTCCACGACGTCGAACGCCCGTTCGACGGTCTTCAACGACCCCGTTCCTTGTGACATACCCTCACTCTCTTGTCGACGACTATAACGTTCGGGGTCGCCGCGACCACCATCCGCCGGTCCGTCTCCAACTCCGCTCCGCTCGCCGATCCGGTCATCGGCGTCACGCGTCGGTTGTCGGTGTCCGACTTCCCGGACGCACAATTATCAGATTCAAATATACTGTGTAGAAATTATAATTATTGTCGAGGACCGCGAAAGACCGACGCCTCCTCTTCTCTTGGTTGACTGGCCGACGGTGACGCCGGTTCGCCTCTCGTCCCGCCCGATGTCGCGGCTTCGAGTCGATATGCCCGATGATACACGGGTGGCAGTTGACGGACGCGACACGAGGCGTCCCGTACCGTCGTGAATCGTCTCAATTCCCCCGGAAACGAAGCGGCTGCACTCAGCATTTTCTATCTGCTCTATTGACATCTGAAGAAAATAGACGAGCACAACACTATATTCATTCCTGTTAGTCGATAGCTTCTCTTCTATAATGGTTTACAAACACGTCTTCAGGGCCGTTGGGCGGGTCAGCTAGCTTGCCGACCGCCGCGCCACCTCCGCCGAACGGCGACACCGTGGGGACGTCCCCCGTCTCGTCGGAACGTTCGAGACCGACGGCATCGGGCGTATTTCACCGCCGAGCCGCCTCTCCGGACAGATTCCTAATAGATACTACTCTAGTATTCGCTCGAAACTCCAGCGATAATACTATAACCGTCCTCGAAGAACACAGTGTCGTGTCTCTGGAACAGCAGCCCACGTCACCACTCGCCGACGCGGGAGAACGAACGCTGGAGATCGGCGGCGACCGGCCGATACGCATCAGCACGGGCCATCGCCTCCGCCACCACGACGGGAAGTGCAGCCGTCCACACGGCCACAACTACGAGATTTCGGTCGAAGTGACCGGCACGCTCTCGGCGGACGGGTGGGTCGTCGACAAGGGCGACGTCACGGGCGTCATCGACGAGTGGGACCATCGCTTCCTCGTCGAGGCGGGCGACCCGCTCGTCGAGGCGTTCGAGGAAAGCGGCGACTCCGATGGCCTCGTCGTCCTCGACCACCCCCCGACGGCTGAGGTGATGGGGGTCCTCCTCGAAGAGAAACTCCAGGACGTACTTCCGGACCGTATCTCCGACGTCTCCGTCTCCGTCCGCGAGACGGCCGAGCTCTGCGCGGGGAGGTACTGATGCCCGTCAACGCGAGCGCCGACGCGGCGTCGCCGACCGCGGACGCCGACGACGCGGCGACGCTCCCCATCAACGAGGTATTCTACTCGCTGCAGGGGGAGGGGACACTCGCCGGCGTGCCGAGCGTCTTCGTGCGCACCTCTGGGTGTAACCTCCGGTGTTGGTTCTGTGATTCCTACCACACGTCGTGGGAACCGACGCACGGCGCGATGACCCTCGACGACATCGTCGCGGACATCGAGTCTCACGGGGAGGCCGACCACGTCGTCCTCACGGGTGGTGAACCGCTCATCCACGAGCAGTCCGTCGCCCTCCTCGAACGCCTCGACGGGTTGGGGTACCACACGACCGTCGAGACGAACGGCACCATCTATCGCGACGCTCCAATCGACCTCGCCTCTATCAGTCCGAAACTCGCCTCCAGCACGCCCACTCCCGAGAAGGACCCGAAGGGTGACGGCGAGTGGGCCGAACGCCACGAGGAGCGCCGTATCGACATCGACGCCCTCGCGGACCTCGTCGACACCTACGACTCCCAGTTGAAGTTCGTCGTCACCGGCGAGGACGACCTCCCGGAGATCGAGGACCTTCTCGAACGCGTTCGGAACGCCGCCGCGACGACCGTCGCGGATTCGGACGTCCTCCTGATGCCCGAGGGGACGACGCGCGAGCAGTTGGACGGCTCGCGGAACAGGGTCGCCGACCTCGCCATCGAGTACGGCTATCGCTACACGCCCCGCCTGCACGTCGACCTCTGGAACGACGCCCCCGGAACCTGATCTATGACACGACACGATTCTCACGACCCGACGACCCGTCTCGACTCGTCGCTCGAACACCCCGCGGTCGACACCGGCCGACACCCGTTCACCGTCGCGGTGGAGGGCCAGCGATGAGCGACGCGACCGAGAAGCGCGCCGTCGTGCTCGCGTCCGGCGGGATGGACTCCGCGACGGCCGCCGCCGTCGCGCAGGAGCGTGGCTACGACCTCTACATGCTCCACACCTCCTACGGCCAGCGCACCGAGGACAAAGAATACGAATGCGCGACGGCGCAAGCCGAGCACTTCGACGCCGCGGACTTCCTCCACCTCACTACCGACCACCTCTCGAAGGTCGGTGGCTCCTCGCTCACCGACGAGGAGATGGCCGTCGAGGACGCCGACCTCGAAAGCGACGAAATCCCCACGTCGTACGTCCCGTTCCGAAACGCGAACCTCCTCGCGATGGCGACCTCCTACGCGGAGGCGAACGACTGCGACGCCGTCTTCATGGGCGCACACTCCGAGGACTTCTCCGGCTACCCCGACTGCCGCCCCGAGTTCTTCGACGCCTTTCAGCAGGTCGTCGACGTCGGCACCAAGGACGACACCCGAATCGGCATCGAGGCGCCGTTCACCGAGTGGTCCAAGACCGACATCGCCCAGAAGGGCACCGGCCTCGACGTCCCCTACGACCTCACGTGGAGTTGCTACCGCGACGACGAACCCGCCTGCGGGACCTGTGACGCCTGCGCGTTCCGCCTCCAAGCCTTCCAGAACATCGACGTCCACGACCCGATCGAGTACGCCGAGCGGCCCGACTACACCGAGGCCTGATTCCGGGCCCCCACACAGTCCGGGTCAGCCACTCGCCCACCGTCTTCCAACGCACGGCGATGCTCTACCACGCCGGTATCCCCGCCGAACGCGGTGCCGAACCGCACCGCCTCGACCCGACCGCCGACTCGTGGCGACTCCGCGAGTCCCCGCGCGCGTTCCGATAGCGCTCGCACCGAACCGCGGAGGAGGGGGACGTCTCTATAGGTATCCGATGTGGTATAATCCGCTCATAGCAACCGCTTTCTTCGGAAATACGCCCCATCCACGTGATGGTATCAACACGACGGAAGTTCATCGGGACTGCTTCCGCTGCCGCCCTGACGAGTCTCGCGGGTTGTAACACGGGGTCCTCCACCGAACAGACGACGACCGGGACAGGGAGTGCGGAGACGTACGACATCGGCTACGGTGACTCCCGGACGACGGTCGAGGCGTCCGCCTTCCCGGACATGCTGTACTTCTACTGCGTGCAGTCGGGGTGGATGAACTGGCCGTCGCTGATGCAGTCCTTCGAGGACGCGTACGGCGTCGCGGTGCACGACGACGACCGCTCGTCGGGGGAAGCCCTCCAGCACATGCGTTCGCACGCGAACGACATGACGCACTCGGGCTACAACGGCGGGTACACGTACGGCATCGTCGCCCACAACGACGGCTTCACGCGGGCGTACAAGCCGAACGGCTGGGATACGGTCCCCGAGTCGCTGAAGACGGACGACGGTCACGTGACCGCGACGCGACGGGTGACGACGGCCGTCACGTATCGCAAAGACATCTACGAGGAGCGCGGCCTCGAGGAACCGACGACGTGGGAGGACCTGTTGCAGCCCGAGATCATGCAGGACCTCGCGCTCCAGACCCCACAGGCCGCCGTCGGACTGGCGACGGCGCTCTCGATCAACAACGCCCGCGGCGGGACGATGGACGACCTCCAGCCGGTCATCGACTACTACACCCGGATTCAAGAGGGCGGCGCGGAGTTCACCGACAACTTCCTCGCGCAGTTCTCGCGCGGCGAGTACGCGACGTTCCTCCGCTACGACTACTCCGGACTCGACCTGAAGTACAATAACACGGAGGTCCCCGAGGAGAACGTCGGCGTCGCCCTGCTCGGCGGCGAGAACGGAAACGAGGGCGCGCTCAACATGCCCTACGGCTACGCGCTCCTGAAGGACGCCCCGAACCCCGGTGCGGCGAAGCTCTTCATGGACTACGTGCTCTCGCTCGAGGGCCAGCGGCAGTTCCTCGACGCGTACGTCCGGCCGATCCGCTCCGCGGAGCTCGAACTCCCCGACGAGTTCATCGACCCCGCGGAGTACGAGCGCACGGAGTTCCAAGTGGACTACGGACAACTCGTCGAGCGACAGGAGTCGATCATCCAAGCGATCACGCGCGGCGCGAACATCTGAGAATGGCGGACGGACACGCCGGCACGGACGCTCCCTCGACGGGACGCGACCGGCGCACTGGCGTCGCCGGCGTTCTCGACGCGCTCTCCGACCCCGTCACCGAGCGGGATCGGGAGTACCGCCGTATCGCGGCCCTCTGCGCGCCGTTCGCCGCCCTGGTGCTCCTCGCCGGGCTCTACCCGCTCGCGGAGGTCGTGCGAATCAGCGTCTCCACCGACCAGTATCGGTCGGTCGGCGTCTCCCTCGGGGCGTACGCGACGCTGTTCGGCGACCCGTACTACCGGTCGGTCGCGTTCAACTCCCTCTGGCTCGCCGCCGGGACGACCGTCGTCTCGGTCGCGCTCGCCGTCCCCATCGCGCACGCGCTGGAGAAGTACGACCTCCCGGGCGAGGACCTGCTCGTGACGCTCGTCTCCTTCCCGATTAGCCTCCCCGGGATCGTCGCCGCGTTCATGATCCTCGTGCTCTTCGGGAACAACGGCCTCGTCACGGCCATCGTCGCCGCGCTCACCGGGAGCCGTCCGCTCGACGTCGCGTTCGCGGTGAGCGTGCCCGGCCTGTTCGTCGCGTTCGTCTACTCGATGGTGCCGCGCGCGACGCTCATCCTCCGCGGGACGTACGCGGAGGTCGATGAGGCCGCCGAGGAGGCCGCACAATCGCTGGGCGCGACGCCGTTCGAGACCTTCCGCTACGTGACCCTGCCGCAGATTCGTCCGGGTATCACCGGGGCCGTCATCCTCACGTTCCGCACGGGGCTGGCGATCTTCGGGACGCTCATCGTCATCCAGACGCTCGTCGTCTGGACGCTCCAGATATCGCGCGAACTCGGGAACGGCTGGAACGTCCAGGTGGCGGGCGCGATGGCGACCGTCTACTTCCTCTTCACCTTCCTGTTCACGGTGCTGGGACTGCGGTACACGAGCGCGGAGGTCGGTCTCTGATGGTCGCCCTCTCGCGGCGCGTCGGCCGGCCGGCCGTGACGGCGCTCCTCCTCGCGGCGGTCGTCTTCCTCGTCGGCCCCATCGTCCTCACGGTCGTCGCGTCGTTCGCCCGCAGTTGGACCGGCGTCCTCCCTTCGGGGTTCGTCACCCTCCAGAACTGGCGGGAAGTGCTCGGGCTCGCGGAGACGTTCGGCGCACAGCGGAGCATGGGGTGGGACCCGCTCGTCACCCTCCCGGTTGCCGGTGGGACGACGCTGATGGTCCCCTCCGAACTCGCGTTCAGCGTCGGCCTCGCGCTCGGCGGCGTGCTGATCAACCTCGTCGTCGGGGTGCCGATCGCGTACGCGGTCTCCCGCTACGACTTCCGCGGGAAGGAGTGGGTGAACGCGCTGTCGATCCTCCCGCTCGTCCCGGGCGTGATCCTCGGCGTCGCGTTCCTCCGTGCGTATCCCGAGCTCTCGGGGACGAGCGTCGGCCTCATCGTCGGCTACTCGCTCCTGAAAGCGCCGTTCATGGTGATGGCCGTGCAGAGCGAGTTCGAGTCGATGCCGCTGCGCCGCCTTGAGGAGTCCGCGCGTTCGCTCGGCGCGTCGTGGCCGCGGACGTTCCTGACGGTCATCGTCCCGAACGCGAGCTCCGGCATCATCTCCGGTGCGATCATCTGCTGGGCGCTCGCCGCCGCCGAGTTCAACTTCTCCTACATCGTCTGGGCGAAGGGTACACAGCCGCTCGCGGTCTTCCTCCAGCGCCACATCTCGAACAGCTCGTTCACGAAAGCTGCCGCCGCGGTCTCGATGTTCTTCTGCATCATCGCCGTCGTCACGCTCCTCCTCCAGCAGCTGGGGCGACGTGGCTTCGACACGAGAGGACACTGAACACAATGGCACGCGTCACACTCGATTCGGTGCGAAAGACGTACGGCGACACGACGGCGATGGACGGCGTCTCGTTCACCGTCGGCGACGGAGAAGTACTGGGCGTTCTCGGGCCCTCGGGGTGCGGGAAGACGACGACGCTGCGGAGTATCGCGGGGTTCGAGACGCCGACCTCGGGGACGATCCGCTTCGACGACGACGAGGTCACGCACGTCCCCCCGGAGAACCGGAACGTCGGTCTCGTCTTCCAAGAGTACGCCCTCTTCGACAACATGACCGTCGCGGAGAACGTCGCCTTCGGCCCGAAGATGCGAGGCGTCGACAAAACAGCCCGGCGCGAGCGCGCGACCGATCTCCTCGAACTGCTCGGCATCGGCGGGTTCGAGGACCGTGACCCGACGACGCTCTCCGGCGGCCAACAGCAGCGCGTCGGCCTCGCGCGCGCACTCGCCATCGAGCCGAGTATCCTGCTCCTCGACGAACCGATGACCGGACTGGACGCGAAACTGAAGACGCGTCTCCAGCGCGAAGTCGGCGACCTCCTCGCCGAATTGGACGTCACCGGCCTCTACGTGACGCACGACCAGGAGGAGGCGATGGTGATGTGCGACCGCGTCGCGGTCGTGAACGACGGTCGCGTCGAACAGATCGGCACACCACGGGAAATCTACGAGGACCCCGCCAACGACTTCGTCGCCGAGTTCGTCTCGCTCGACCCACCGGCGCTCCCGTTCGTCGAATGGTGAGGTGCACGCCACACCACGCCGACGGCGCTCTCGGGAGGTGTCAGCGGTGACGTCGCCACAGCGTCCCGGGACCGACGCGCACGGTCCGTCGACACCGACGGTCATCGCGCATCGCGGTTTCGCCGGGCTCGCACCCGAGAACACGCCCGCGGCGGCCCGCCTCGCCGCCGCGCGTGGCGCCGACGTGATCGAGTGCGACGTCGTCGCCACGGCCGACGGCGACCCGGTCGTGTTTCACGACCCGGCCCTCGACGCGTCCGGCGAGAGCCGCGGCATCACCGACCGAACGGGACGGGTCGCGGAGCGCACAACCGACTACGTGACCGGGGCGACGGTTCTCGGTAGCGGCGAGCACGTCCCCACGTTCGCGCGCTTCGTCGAGGCGGTTCCCGCGTCGGTCTCGCTCAACGTCGAACTGAAACGTCCCCGGGATGTCGAGCCCCGACACGGCGTCCCGCCCGACGAAATCCGTGTGGCACATCGGGAGGCGTGGCAGCCGCTCGTCGACCGCGTCCTCGACGTCCTCGATACGAACGCCCGGGGGACGTGGTTCTCCTCGTTCTCTCAGAGCGCCCTCGAAGCGGTCCGTCGACGGGAGACGAGCGCGCGGATCGCCCCGCTCGCCGAGTCCGTCGAGACCGCCCTCGAGATGGCCGAGATGCTCGGGACGGACACAATCCATCCCCCGATCACGTCTCTCACGACTGTCGAGGCATCGCGGCGTCTCGACGCGTACACCGTGAACGCGTGGACGGCGCGCACTTGGACCGACGCACGCGACGCCCTGCGACACGACGTCGACGGCCTCATCGCGGACTACCCGGACCTCGACGCGATAACTGACGGCTCCGGGACGCACACCGATACCTGACCGGACCCCTCTTAGCGCCGGCGGTCGGCCATTCGGCCGAGCGCTGGGCTTATCTGCGGAAGCACCGAACCAGGTGGTAGTTGATGACCACCGGTCCGACCGACACCGATCAGGCCCGCTCGGACGGCGCGTCGGGAGATACGAACGCGACGTCGCGGTCGCTCGGGCCGGACGACGCCGCGATATACGTCGACGGGCTCGCGAAGACGTTCGGGGACGGCGCGGACGCCGTGACCGCCGTCGACGACGTCTCCTTCACCGTCGCACCCGGCGAAGTCGTGGGGTTGCTCGGCCCGAACGGCGCGGGCAAGACCACGACCATCAAGTCGATTCTCGGGCTCGTCCTCCCCGACGATGGCGCGGTGCGTATTCAGGGTGTCGACGTCCACGCCGACCCGCGAGCGGCCTACGAGCACGTCGACGCCATGCTGGAGGGCGCGCGCAACGACTACTGGCGGTTGACGGTCCGGGAGAACCTTCGGTACTTCGCCGCGATACGGGGGCAGAATCCCGACGCCGTCGCCGACCGCCACGAAGCCCTCCTCGATAATCTCGACCTCGCGGACAAAGCGGACACGGCGGTTCGAGAGCTCTCGCGCGGGATGAAGCAGAAGGTATCGCTCGCGAGCGTGCTCGCCGGCGACGTCTCCGTCGCCTTCCTCGACGAGCCAACGCTCGGACTGGACGTCGAGAGCTCGCTGAAACTGCGGCGCGAACTCCGTCGGCTCGCCGAGGAACGCGGGCTGACGCTCGTCCTCTCCAGTCACGACATGGACGTCATCGAGGACGTCTGCGACCGCGTCGTCATCATGAACGAGGGGAGGGTGATCGTCGACGACACCGTCGAGGACCTGCTCGCGGGCTTCGAGACGAGAGGCTACCGCATCACCGTTCGCGGCGTCGACGACGCGACCCTCGACGACGTACGGGAGCGCTTCGAGCTCTCCGACGTCCAGCGGACCGCTGACCGGGCGCGCTTCGACGTCGCCGCCGACACCGAGACGTTCTACCGGCTGACGGACGCGATGGAGGCCCACGGCCTCGACGTCGCGAGCGTCGAGACGGTCCAGCCGGACCTCGCGGAGGTGTTCGTCGAGATGACGAGCGCGACTCCCGACGGTGACCCCGCGAGCGACGGGGCGGAACCCGAAAGCGAACCACGGACGAACCACCCGCCGGCCGGTGACGGTGGTGACGGGCGATGACGGCCGTCGGGGACCCCGCGCGGACCGGGGGCTACTACCACCTCCTGAAGGCCGTCGTCTACCGCGACCTCCTCATCTGGGTCCGGTACCCGCTGAACGCGGCGCTCGGGCTCTTCATGGGCGTCTTCTTCTTCGCGCTGATGTTCTACGGCGGGACGCTCGTCGCGGGTCAGGCCTTCTCGGACTCCATCGAGGGGCTGGTCGTCGGCTACTTCCTGTGGACGCTCTCGCTGGGCGCGTACTCGGGAATCATGAACGACATCCAGTCCGAGGCGAGTTGGGGAACGCTGGAGCGACACTTCATGACGCCCTTTGGCTTCGGGCCGGTGGTGTTCGCGAAGTCCATCGCCATCGTCTTCCGGACGTTCGTGACCTCCGCGGTGGTCCTCGCCGTCATGTTGCTCATCACGGGGACGCCCCTCGACCTCAATCTCGTGACGGTGCTCCCCGTCGCGCTCCTCACCGTCGCGGGCGCGCTCGGCCTCGGCCTCGTGATGGGCGGGCTGAGCGTGCTCTACAAGCGCATCTCGAACGTCGCGAACCTCCTCCAGTTCGCGTTCATCGGCCTCATCTCCGCGCCCGTCTTCGACATCCCGTGGACGCGGTTCCTGCCGCTCGTCCAGGGGAGCGCGATGCTCCAGCGGGCGATGGTCGAGGGCACCCACCTCTGGGAGTTCGACTCGTTCACCCTCGCCGTCCTCGTCGGCACGTCCGTCGGCTACCTCGCGCTCGGCTACGCCATCTTCGGGCTCGCGACGCGGCGTGCCCGTCGACTCGGCGTCCTCGGCGACTACTGACGCGGCGCGCTCGCCGCTGCGCGGACCACCCCGGCCGACGCGCACAAACTCTTCTGGCTCGCCGAGCGCGACGCCGGCGACGTCATCGTCGACAGCGTCACCGGCGACGAATCACGCCTCGGGGGCTGACCGACTCGGCCGTTCGCCACGAAACGCCTCCGCTTCGCCCGGACGAGCGAGAAGCGGCCCCACATCGT
Source organism: Halarchaeum rubridurum (assembly GCF_014647115.1). Lineage (GTDB taxonomy): Archaea > Halobacteriota > Halobacteria > Halobacteriales > Halobacteriaceae > Halarchaeum > Halarchaeum rubridurum. The sequence goes on along the minus strand of NZ_BMOO01000002.1, from coordinate 473,753 downwards.
CGACCGGACCCGCCTCACGCCTCGACGGACACTACTCCACGGTCGTCGACGCCGGGTCGTCCTCGGCTTGCGCCTCCCAGAGGGCGGCGTATCCGCGGTCGGCCGCGAGGAGTTCGTCGTGGGTGCCAGTTTCGACGATTTCGCCGTCCGCCATGACGACGATGCGGTCGGCGTCGCGGATCGTGGAGAGCCGATGAGCGATGACGAACGCGGTGCGGTCCTCGATGAGGCGGTCGATGCTCTCCTGAATCAGCTCCTCGGTCTCCGTATCGACGTCGGAGGTCGCCTCGTCGAACACGATTATCTCCGGGTCGTTGAGGAGCGCGCGAGCGATGGCGACACGCTGGCGCTGGCCGCCGGAGAGTTTCACGCCGCGCTCGCCGACGAGCGTGTCGTAGCCCTCCGGGAGGTTCCCAATGAACGCGTCGGCCTCAGCGGCTTCGGCGGCCTCGACGACGGCCTCGCGGGTCTCCGCGTCCGCCTCCCACTCCTCACGGAGGAGTTCCCGGTCGCCGTACGCGATGTTCTCCGCAATCGTCCCCGAGAAGAGATAGGGGTTCTGCTCGACGACGGCGACCGACTCGCGGAGCGTCTCGAGGTCGTAGTCGCGCACGTCCACGCCATCGACGCGAACGGCGCCCGCATCGACGTCGTGGAAGCGCGGGATGAGCTTGAGGAGTGTGGATTTCCCGGCACCGGAGGTCCCGGCGAGGCCGACGGTCGCGCCCGCCGGGACGTCGAGGGAGACGTCCGTGAGGACCGGCTGGTCGTCGTAGCCGAACGTGGCGTCGTCGAAGGTCACGCGGCCGTCGACCGCCGCCGGCACGTAGGGGTCCTCTGGGCTCGTGATGGTCGGGGTACGTCCGAGGAGACCGAAGACGCGTTCCGCACTGGACTTCGCGAGCTGGTACTTGTTCGCGGACTTGCCCACGCGCCGCATCGGCGAGTAGAGCCGGCGCAGATAGAGGAAGAACAGGGCGAACGCACCCGCGCTGAGCGCGCCCGGGGCACCCGCGACGATGTCGCTACCGCCGACGTAGAGGACGAGTACGAAGACGACGCCGGTGAGGAGGCGCAGCCCCGCGAAGAACGCCCGGCGGATGCGGAGCGCCCCGACCTTCTCGTCGTGGTAGGTCTGGCTCTGCTCGGCGACACGTTCGCGCTCGAAGCCGTAGCGGTTGAACGCCTTGATGACGGCGGCGCCGCCGAGGTTGTTCTCGAGGCGCGTGTTCAGTCGCGCGACCGTCTCCCGGATCGACTTATACCGGGGCTCGATCCACGTGAGGAAGCGCCCGGAAGCGACGCCGATTATCGGGACGGGCGCGAGGGCGATCAGCGCGAGCTTCGGCGAGTAGAGCCAGAGCACGACGCCGATCCCGCCGACGGTCGCGACGACGCGGATGAGCTGGCGGAACTCCGTGTTCAGGAACTTCTCCAGGCGGTTGATGTCGCTGTTCAGGATGGACATCATCCCGCCGGTCTGGTGGTTGACGAAGAAGTCCATCGAGAGGTGCTGCAGGTGGTCGTACGTGTCGTCGCGCAGGTCGCGCTGGACCTTCTGCGCGGTCGATTGGAGGAGGTAGCGTGACGCGAAGCGCGCGACCGACCGCACGAGGTACGCGAGCACGGCGATCACGACGAGACGTTCGAGAAGCGCGTGTCTCGCGGCCTGCCCGGTGATCCCGTGTCCGGGGAGGAGGCCGAGCGAGGCGAGCAGCCCCGGCTCCCCGGACTGGAGGACGACGCGGTTGATCGCGGCCGCGACGACGATTGGCGGGACGAGGCGCGCGAAGCGCGTGCAGAACGACGCCACGACCCCCACCACCAGCCGAAGCCAGTACGGGCGAGCGTACCCGAGGAGGTTCCGAATCGGGTGGCCGTCCACGTTCTCGCGGACGTGCTTGAAGCCACCGTGTTCGTCCGACATGCCACGGCGAACGGGCCACGCCGTCAAGTATGCCGTGGCTCGGCACGGAGAGAACCCGCTACCACGCGAGCAACCACTATCGGTCCGCCAGTCGGTGAGTGAGACGTGAAGCCATCGTGGGAGCGGTCATCACCGGTATCACGACGCGTTCGTCGCCGAGCCTCCGGTTCTTGAAGCGTTCCCTCGCCTCGACCGATGGTGGTTCGATCCCGAGACGGTCGACAGTTAGCTACACTCGTCGTCGCGTCTCTGCACTCCGAGGCGCGTGACGCCGTCCCGCAGTCGTGTGGGCTGCCCAGCATCGCCCCTCATGGCCGATTGCGCTGTCGTGTTCTTCGACTCCGCCATTGAGTCCGTCCCGGCCATACTCCGGTCCGACGCGACTACACGTGACAGTGATCCGCCGGCGACCGTCCCCTCGCCCTTGACAGCCGCCACTATCGCGTCGAGACCTCCCTCTCGGCGAAATCGGTCGTTACTGTCGATATCTACTGATTGAAACAGCTGCCGCGTCGTGTTTTACTCCCGTTCTGGGTTTCTACCGCGTTGCGACCTGACGATGGTCGTCGCGTCTGGTTGACTGCTGACGGTTTCAATCCCGTTCTGGGTTTCTACCGCGTTGCGACCCGCCACGAGACTTCGAGGACTCGTGGTACGCGTTTCAATCCCGTTCTGGGTTTCTACCGCGTTGCGACCCTCGGCCGCCAGCCCGAGCGGGGATGGAGCGACGAGTTTCAATCCCGTTCTGGGTTTCTACCGCGTTGCGACCGGACGTCCCGATCTCGATGGAGCGCCGACTCATTCGGTTTCAATCCCGTTCTGGGTTTCTACCGCGTTGCGACATGACTCGGGTCTGCCTCGACCTATTCGCCGGGTTTCAATCCCGTTCTGGGTTTCTACCGCGTTGCGACGATCCCGTGGTGGCTCCTCCCCGCCGTCCTGCTGATGTTTCAATCCCGTTCTGGGTTTCTACCGCGTTGCGACCAATTGCGCACGCGACGCCGTTCCCCGAGTTCGACGTTTCAATCCCGTTCTGGGTTTCTACCGCGTTGCGACCCAGCGTGCCTGTGGACACTATTGACGTGACGGAGTTTCAATCCCGTTCTGGGTTTCTACCGCGTTGCGACGTTCTTCTTCGCGCTCTGCTTCCTTCTCCGTCGCGTTTCAATCCCGTTCTGGGTTTCTACCGCGTTGCGACACCGCACACGTCGACGACGGAAAGCCGTGTCACGGCATCGTTTCAATCCCGTTCTGGGTTTCTACCGCGTTGCGACTATAGCGAAGAACTCGTCTCGCATTCGCTTGTCTTGTTTCAATCCCGTTCTGGGTTTCTACCGCGTTGCGACACTCGGTCGACTACGCGGCGAACACCGTGACCGTGAGTTTCAATCCCGTTCTGGGTTTCTACCGCGTTGCGACCAACCGCCAGTTCCGGGTCGGCATCCGCGTGCTCTTTGTTTCAATCCCGTTCTGGGTTTCTACCGCGTTGCGACACCACCACGCGCACCGAGTTGCCACGCCGCATCTACGTGTTTCAATCCCGTTCTGGGTTTCTACCGCGTTGCGACGGCCCGAGCGGGATTGAGTACGGGCATCGGCTTCGGTGTTTCAATCCCGTTCTGGGTTTCTACCGCGTTGCGACATCAGGATGTTGATTGACCCCTCGAATCCATCAAGGTTTCAATCCCGTTCTGGGTTTCTACCGCGTTGCGACGCCACCATCCGGTTCGGTCTCACTCTCGTCGTCGTGTTTCAATCCCGTTCTGGGTTTCTACCGCGTTGCGACCACTTGCGACGGATCGCGTGACCGAAGTCTCGGCGTGTTTCAATCCCGTTCTGGGTTTCTACCGCGTTGCGACACCCGCCGAGGCTATCGGCCTTGTCGATGTACGTCAGGTTTCAATCCCGTTCTGGGTTTCTACCGCGTTGCGACGCCCTCTGGGGCATCCTGCCGGTCCTCCTTGTCCTGTTTCAATCCCGTTCTGGGTTTCTACCGCGTTGCGACTGTAGTATGGCACGAGAGATGTACCACGCAACCGAGTTTCAATCCCGTTCTGGGTTTCTACCGCGTTGCGACTCGCCATGCACACCAGCCTCGTCGCGGATTGGTTCGTTTCAATCCCGTTCTGGGTTTCTACCGCGTTGCGACGTGAGGGTCTCGGCGATGTCCCACTCGACGGGGCTGAATCGTTTCAATCCCGTTCTGGGTTTCTACCGCGTTGCGACTCGCCGTTCGCGTTCCGCATCTCGGAGACCGTAAACTGTTTCAATCCCGTTCTGGGTTTCTACCGCGTTGCGACGGATTCACCTCCTCGCGCGCATACTTAATCCATGCTGTTTCAATCCCGTTCTGGGTTTCTACCGCGTTGCGACTCGCGATTATCGTCGAAGTAGAGTTGGAGGATGCTGTTTCAATCCCGTTCTGGGTTTCTACCGCGTTGCGACGCGCCACTTGACGACTCCATCAAGCGCATGCTCTTGTTTCAATCCCGTTCTGGGTTTCTACCGCGTTGCGACCGATAGGCGCGTCAAACCCGTACAGTACCACCGTCGGTTTCAATCCCGTTCTGGGTTTCTACCGCGTTGCGACGAAGCTCAGGGGCTCCGCGAACCACCCGACAAGATGCAGTCCCTGTTTCAATCCCGTTCTGGGTTTCTACCGCGTTGCGACCCGGAGGGCTTCCACGACGATACGGTCGACGCGCTGTTTCAATCCCGTTCTGGGTTTCTACCGCGTTGCGACTCGCAATCGAGGCAGATGAGCCGCCACTCGGTGCGTTTCAATCCCGTTCTGGGTTTCTACCGCGTTGCGACAAACCTCACCGACATCGTCGACATCGCTGTTGCGGCGTTTCAATCCCGTTCTGGGTTTCTACCGCGTTGCGACCACCGTCGCAGGTTATCAACTTAACAATACCGGTGATAGAGCGTCAGAGTTTCAATCCCGTTCTGGGTTTCTACCGCGTTGCGACCGAGCGCCGCCGCGAGCAGCACGCGATCGTCGCGGCGTTTCAATCCCGTTCTGGGTTTCTACCGCGTTGCGACCGTTGTCGAGCGTGACGGTCTCGTTGACGACGACGTGTTTCAATCCCGTTCTGGGTTTCTACCGCGTTGCGACGCGTCTCGACGGACGACCTCGCGACCGTCGAGTTGTTTCAATCCCGTTCTGGGTTTCTACCGCGTTGCGACACGACGTCCTCAATTGGGACGCCGCGCTCGTAGTCGTTTCAATCCCGTTCTGGGTTTCTACCGCGTTGCGACGAAGACGACGCAGGGAGACTACGCGAAGATAGACCTGTTTCAATCCCGTTCTGGGTTTCTACCGCGTTGCGACATGGCGGCCACCCCCTCCCCGAGTCCTTCGAAGCGTTGTTTCAATCCCGTTCTGGGTTTCTACCGCGTTGCGACAGGGGGTGTTTTCTCGGGGATGGCACCTATAGTTTTCTCTGGCGGCAGGAGAGAGTGGCGACCGTTCGTGGACCCCCGCTGTACACGGCTTTGAAAAAGGTCCACGAAGGGGGTGTCAGATGACGTTCGACTGCTCCCCCGGCGGCTCCGTTCCGAGGTCGGTCGTCGCCTTCTGACAGGCTTCACAGAGTCGATACAATCGAATACGGTCGCCATCGGCTGGCTCGATGTGACTCTCGAGTTCGTCTTCGAGTTCGACCCGCTGGCTCTTCGAGACGTCGAGTTCGAAGACGCTGTACTGTCGCCACGCCCCGTATCGTTCGAGCGTCCGATAGACGCGCCGCCGATTCGCGTCGTCGCTGACGTCGTACGTCACCGCCAACCTCATCTCGACACCTCCAGTGCGTGGTAGTCGTCGAGCTCGCCCGTGATCGCTTTCCGCAGGAGGATCACTTGCTGTCGGATCGCCTTTCGACGGCTCACGCGATAGTCGAAGTGCGGATGCGTCAGCTCCTCGGTCATGTAGTCGTCGAACTTGTCCAGGTACGCTCGAAAGCCGTCGTCGGTGAGGCGATTATCGTCGCCGAACTGGTCGTGCGTGATCGTCCCTCGGTTGACCAAACGGGTGACGAACGCGTCGCAGAACAGCGGTCGAAACTCCTCTTGGAGGTCGAGCGCGAGCGACGGCCGCCCGTGTCGGTCGGCGTGGAGCACGCCCAAGAAGGGATCGAGATTGTAGCAGCGTAACGCGCTCAACACCTCGTTCTTCATCATCACGTACGTCAGTGACAGCAGGGAGTTGATGTGGTCCTCGGGCGGGCGCTTACTGCGCGTCTCGAACGTCCAGTCGTCGACGAGCGTCTCGTCGAGTCGGTCGAAGTAGCGTTCGGCGGCCTCGCCCTCGACGCCGCGGAGGTCGTCCTTGTTCGACGCGGTCGAGACGCGTTCGCCGAGGTCCTTGAGCACGGTCGTCCCGCGAACGCCCTTCCGCGAGAGGATCGTCCGCGCGTTCCGGACCTTCGCCGCGATCATGGCCTTCGCGATGGTGAGCTCAGAGCCATCGTCGAGTGCGTACTGCGCGCGACGGACTTCTGCGATGGTGTTCCGCTCCGGCACGAAGCTCCCACGGTACTGCCCGTTCTGCGTGAAGTAGTTGAGCACGATCCCGTGTTCGTTCGCCGTCGCGACGAACGGCGTCGAGAAGTTCACGCCGCCGAAGACGTTGATCGTGTCGAGTTTCTCGACGGGGAACGACGCGAGTTCGCCGTCGTCTCCCTCGACGTCGTAGATGACGACTTGACCGCCGTCGATGCGGACCTGTGAACCCTGCGTCGTCACGTAGACGACCGAGTCGTCGAACATCCCTTGGCTCGCTTTCACGCCAGATCACCTGCCGTCGTCCCCTCCCATCCCGTTCCTTCTGCCTTAGACGGGGAGAGAACGGCTGTTTCACCGGGCATACAGTACGTTCTCGCGGAGCACGCCTCGCACTTCGACGGATTCTGCGTCAACGGCGGGATCGAATCGACGGACATGGTCTGGATTCGCTGTAGTATCTCGCGGACTGTGTCGCGGTGGTCCTGTGTGATACGGACCGAGTGTCGGGTATCGGTCGAGTAGAGGTAGATGTATCCCACGTTCACGGATTCGTCGATGGCATCTTCGAGCAGCATACAGTAGCCAGCGAGTTGGATCTCGTCACTCGGATAGTACGAGCCGCTCTCCGAGCGCTTCCGTTCGACCGGGGTCGGTGTCCCGTTTTCGGTGTCCACGAGGTCGATCTTCCCGTGCAACTCGAGGTCGTCGGAGCGGAAGTACCGCTCCGTCACCCAGCCACCACGGCGGGACGCGTGCTCGTGTTTCGAGCGGCCGTCGACGAGTTCGTACGGTTCGCCGATCTCGTCGTAGTACCGTTGGTAGTAGTACCGACGGGGACAGTAGACGAACTCGTTCAGCGCACTCACGTAGACCAGTTCGTCCTTGAAGCTCGACTCCGGCATCTCAGAGATCGATCCCCAGGCTCTCGAGGTCGACGGCGTTCTGTGACTCCTGTACCGCGCAGTGAAGATAGAGCGCGTCGAGACCGAGCGCGACACACCACTGCTCGTCGCCGAGGGCGAGCGGGTAGAGGAAGAGAAACGTCCCGAGGTCGTATCGGTTCTTGACCTCCGAGGGATTCCCCTTCAGGGCGTAGCAGAGCACGTCGAGGTCCCCGTCCATCCCGTCACGAAGGTGGTCGATTGACGTGATCCGATCCGCTCCGTCCGGATCGACGTCAATCCCGATTCCATCGAGTTCACGGGGTTTCCGCGTTCCCTCGTCGGCGCCGTCGCCGCGAAGCCAGCCGTATATCTCTGAGATAGCTTGAAGACGTACGCTCCTTCCGTATCCGTCGTCGTTCGTTTCGATCGTTCCGTCGTAGGTGCAGTATCCCGTGACGTACGGCGCGAGGTGGGAGACGTCGCCGGCGTACTCGTTGGGGACGACCTCGTCGAATCCGGCACGTGAGAAGAATTCGACGTCCCCGTAACGAAGGAGGTAGAACAGGTCGTACGTCTTGATCGGCTCGTCGGCGCCCGGCTCCCTGTCGTAGACGAGGGCTTGTAGCGAGCCGCCGCGGTACCACTGGAGCGTGCGTTCGACCGCGCTGTCGATGACATCGGCGTGCGCTTCGACGTCCGATAGAGTGAGCGGTGGATCGCCACCGCCGAAGTGTCGGAGGATACGCGTCCACCCCCTCTCGCGGATATCTTCGGCCCGTTCCGAGTTGGCATCGCGAGCACGCCGTTCGACGTGGTGGTATGCTTCGGCCGCCGAGTACCGCCAGTCGAACGATTCGAACTCCCGAGGGTTGTGATAGGCGTCCTCGAGCGTCTCGACGAGATGCACCCGCGGGACACGACCGTCGTGTTCGATCTCGGCGAGCGAAGCCGCGACGGTCGATGGAACGTAGCAGCGGGCGGACTGTGGCTCGGATTCCGTTCGGAGACGGCCGAGGCGCTGGACGAAACTCGCCCGGTCGGGAGCCGAAAACACGAGACGGTCGACAGAGAAGTCGATTCCGACCTCGACGGCGGAGTTACTCACCAGCACGTCGAAGTCGTCCAGTTTCTCCTCGGCGTCACCGCGGTGGAACCCGTCGATTCGCACGACGGTCCGCTCGTCAAGCGCGCCCGAGAGGCGAGTATATACCTCGTCAACCTCGTGTATCCCGTCGAGAATGAAGACGGTCCGTCCGGGCTGGTCGGCGAACGCTTCTGTGTCCTCCCAATCCGCATCGAGGAGTTCGCTTGCGGTGTCGAACGTCGACGCCGAGCGGACGTCGAGGTCGACGGGGGGCATGACCGCACTCCATCCGTTCGTCGGTGTCTCGCCGAACGGTCGCTCCTCAACAGTTTCTCGACGCCCGGTCACGCGATGGTACGGCGCGCTCATCGCCTCCTCGAAGCGGTGTTCGAGGCGCGTCGTCGGCGTCGCGCTGAGGAGTACGACCTTCGAGAGCGCGCACTGGTACTCGGGGAGGTCGTACATCTCGTCGAGCGCGAACAGGAGCGTGTTCTGCTCTTTCCGACCGGCGCGATGGAACTCGTCGACGACGACCGTCTCGAACTCGTTGAGCTGCCTGATCCGCGAGCCCGGATCACCGGACCACCCGTATATGTGTCTGCGCATCATCACGAGGATGTCGGGATTCGTCAGGACGAGGACCGGACCGTGACGCTGATAGACGTACGTTCGAAGGAGTCGCTGTAACCGTTCCCCGTTCGTCTCCGCTTCCGGGTACTCGGCTGCGTACTGTGTCCGGAGTGTCTCGGCGGTGACCGGGAGCACCTCGACGCTCGCCCCAACGTCCGGGAAGCTCTCCTCGAGTTCCTCGGTGAGTTGGTCGTACTGGTCGTGGATGAGCGCGTTCGTCGGGTAGACGGCGAGCGCGTGTTCACCGCGTTCGACGATCGGTGCGAGCCACGACATCGTCTTCCCGCCGCCGGTCGGGCTGTCGTTCACCGCGAGGAACTCGTCTGCGCTCCGAAACAGCTCCCGGAGGTCCTGCTGGTGAGCGTACGGCTCGAAATCCGGCGTCTCGACCGGGTACGTCGAGTCGTCGTGGCGTCGGAGCTCGACGCCTGCAAGTGGGAGTGCGGCCCTCATCGCTTGGTCTCGAGGAACGTCGCGTCGGCGGGGAGGCGGACGCCGTCGTCGTCTTCACCGTCCTCGTCGTCCCCATCCGGGGTCTCGAGTTCGAGGTACGAACCCTCGTAGGAGGCCTGCATCACGAGCGGCGTCGGTCGCATCCGCTTCGTCACGAGGTTCCCGACCGGCGTGAGCGCCGTGTCGTACGCGCCGATCGGATGACCGAGATCGAATCCACCGGACCCTTCCGAGACGGTCAGTGGTTCGGTCTCGACGCGAGCTTTCCCGCGCTTCTTTCCGAGGCGAACGTATCCCGGAACCCGCGCGTCCAGTTCGCCCGCGTCGAGACCCCGCCCGACGATGTAACACGTGAGCTCGTTCCCGTGTCCGAGGACGCGACGGCGGCCGTACGTTGGGAGGTTTCGAGAGGCGTCGGTATTCTCGTCGTCCGTTGCCGCGTAGTTGATGGTCGCGTAGTCGTCGCTGCTCGTGTTGTACGTCGACGTGATTCGGTTCGCGAGTCCCGTCCCGGGCGAGTCGGACGGCGTCGCCGGCGTCACGTACAGCTCATCGGCGACCGCGTCGGTGTCGTCGAGGTACGTCGGCTCGAACGAGCGGTCGACGTACCGGCCGGACGCGAGGCCGAGCGCGTAGTAGAGCGCCGTGTTCAGGAAGTACGGTTCCGTGTCCGCGAGCCGACCGACCTCGCGGCTCGCGAACCAGACCTCCCCCTGCGTCCGGAGCGTCACTTCGAGTGCTGCCGTCATACCCTCAGTCGGTCTGTTCGAGGAACGCTCGCGAGGCGTCCAGTTGCGTTTCGAGGACGTCGGCGAGCGAGTCGCCCGTCGCGGCTTCGAGCAGGTCGTCGACGGTCTCGTCCGGGACGCGTTCGAGGTCGAGGCCGCCGCGTTCCGCGTCGACGCGGTCGTCGAACGCCTCCCGGAGGAGGTCCCCGACGAGTTCCGGGTCGTGTGCCGCCGCCGTGATGACGTCCTGAATGGAGTCACCGCCCGTCTCGTCGCTGTCGCGAAGGCGCGTGACGACGTCCCGCGTCAGCCCGAGATTCGCCGGTCCCTCCTCGCTCCCGGTGTAGACGCCAAGGACGTGGTTCTTGACGCGACCGAGGCGGGACGTCGCGGCGCCGTAGCGTTTGTTCTTCGCCGTGATACCGAGGACGAACGCGAGCTCCTCGGGCGTCGCGTCGCGGAGCGTGACGACCGAGGGGAACAGCGTCCCCGGCTCGAAGAAGTCGGGTTCGCGGATCGTCGCCTCCGCGGTCTTCGCGTAGTCGTCGCCGGGCGCGTTCTGGAACTTCTCGTCGATCACCGCGGTCGCGTCGCGGAGCGTGTAGGCGGTGTCGTACATCACGCGGGACGTGACCGAGAGCTGTTTGTCGGCGTCGTCGCTCGCGGCGCTCCCGTAGAGGATGCACTCGACGCAGTCTTGGCACATGCCGTTGACCTGCATCGTACACTCCGTTCCGAGGAGGTCGCGCTGGAGCGACTTGCCGAACCGACGGTCGCTCCCCGTCTGCTTGCGCATGAACATCAGTCCGGGCGAGTACGTCTCGCGGTCGTCGCCCGACCCGACCGCGACGTTCGCGAGGTCGGCGCTCTGCCCGTCGGTCGTGAAGACCGCGTGGCTCTCCAGTTCGCGCAGGACGAGGACGTTCGTGAAGTTGTTCTCCGGGGCGATCGTCATCTCGTCTCGGGAAACGGTACCGCGCTCCAGTTCGGGGTAGGTGTCGTAGTCGAACATCGTCAGTTGGTCTCCGTGGTGTCGTCGGTCGTCTCGCGCTGCAGCCGAATCGTCGCCGCGTAGAAGCCGTCGGCGAGGTCGTTCGCCTGCCGTTTCAGCAGCGACGGCTTACACTCGTAGCGCTCGACGAGCAGTCGCTGTACAAACGTCTCCGCATAGCGCTCAACCCGCTCATGGAACGGATCGCCGCTCTCGCTCTCTTCGGCTTTCACTCGACGGGCCTTCCGGGTCCGCGAGGGTAGTTTCTCCAGGCGACCCGCGATGCGCATCGTGGCTTCGTCCGGATCGATCCGAATACCGTGCGTGTTCTTGACAGCTTTCACCGACTCTCGGAACACCCGCTCGACGGAGTACGGCTGGTAATCGTACTGGTTTCGCGGTCGCACTGCATCGTACGCGAGCTTCGCGAGTTCGGTGATGTCGTCTTTGATCGCGTTCGTCATCTGTTGATGGTCTCCGTGGTGGTCTCCGCGTCGTTCGTGAGGTTCCCGTGATAGTCGAGGTAGTCCGCTTCCTCGAGCAGGTACCGTGCGGCCCCGCCGTCATCGGAGTCCTGTGCCGCTCGCTTCAGCAGGTACGACCCGGGGAGCGGCTTGTTCCGGACGACCCGGAGGTACTTCGCGAACCGGGCGTCGTCGAGCGCGAGCTCGTACCCGAGTCCGATCAGCGCCGCTGCGGCGCCGAGCCGCTCCCGGAACTTCGAGAGCGGGACGTCACGACCGTAGAACCCGCTCACGGTCGAGAACCCCGCGTCGAGTTTCGCCATCTCCTGGAAGTCACGACCCCTGAGGTCGGGGAGCGGGGATTCCGAGACGTACGCCCGGAGCCCCATCGCGGACGCGACCGAGAGGCCGACGAAGACGCCGAAGAACTGGAACTCCGTGTCGTTGTCCTTCGGTTTGTAGAACGAGAGGGTCTGCGTCCCGAACCCGGCGTCCGACTCGAAGTCCTGTTGGATGCTTTCGACCATCGAACGACCACCCTCGTCGTCGGCGCGCGTCGACTCCCGCAGAACGGTCGAGATCAGCTTGGCGCACGGAGCCGGGCTGGACCGGTCCGCGTCGCTGGTCGCGAGGTCGAACATCGCGGAGGCGAGGTGTCCGACTCGCGTCATCGCCTCGCCGGTGAACCGCGCGAACACCTGCTCGGAGTAGAACTCCCACATCGTCGGCGTGTAGAAGTAGTCGGGGACGAGGTGGACGAAGATTCGGCCGGCGTCGCGACGACTCGATCCGGTCTCTCGGAGGGAGAACTCGATCTGACACGGCGTGCAGACGAGGAGCTTCTCCGGCTGGCCGGCGTCGGCGGGTATCCGGTTCGAGTACCCCGCTTGGAACGTCGTGAGCGACTTTGGCGCCTTCATGTCGCTTTTCCGCGTGCTCGTCGTGCCCCGATTGCAGAACGTGCACGTCTTCCCGCGTCGGGTCGCGTGATGTTCCTCGAAGGGGTCGGTCAGGTCGTTCAGCTCCTCGGTCGGCGGGGACGCCCGCCCATCGACGCGGAGGACGTCGGCGACGTACGCGCGGAGTTCGGTCTCGAAGCGGCCCGTGTGTGCGGCCATGACGGCGTCCTCCCACTCCCCGTCGAGCGCGTCGAGGTTCGTGACGAGGAGTTTCGCGACGTGCTGGGACACGCTCCCGGTCCAGCCGTCGCGGCGGGCGCGGTCCGCGACGTGTTGGCCGATCGCGTACGCGTAGTCCCACTTGCCGCCGGCCGTGAGGTCGACGTCGTCGTCCTCCCGTAACTCCCGGAGGCCGTCGAGGACGCCCTCGTCGACCTCGAAGAGCCGGCACGTGAGCGTGAGCGCGTCCTCGTCCGTCGAGCCGGCGTCCACGATCGGAGCGACGAACGACCGTTCGAACGTATACACCAGACGGGCGTATCCCGGGGCGACGCGCGTGGTCGTATCGATCTCGATGGGGAGCCGGTCGTTCAGCGTCTCCATCGTCTCCGCCATGCTGTCGGTCGGATCGGCGTCGGGGTCGGCGTCCTGTGTGGCCTTCACCGCGACCGCGTAGAGGAGGTTCCGTGCGCCCGCGTAGAAGAAGTCCTGATCGTTGATCGTGTAGAAGCCGTGTGACTGCGTCGAGAGGTTCTCCGCGAGCGCGTCGTGGTCGTCGTACGCGGGATGGGAGTCGCCTATCGTGGACTGGAGTCGGTCGTAGACATCCTCGATCAGTTCGTCGTCGACGGCCACGTCGGGAGCGTCGCCGTCTGTCAAGTAGACACAGCCGTCCTGATAGACGAGGAGCGGCTCGTAGCCCACGCGATCACCGAGGACCTCACTGACGGCTCCGTTGAGCAGATTCGTGAGCATCCCCTTGACGTCGTCGAGCGTGTGCTGGCGGAGTTCGAGGTCGGCATCGGGGTACGCGACGTCGAGCGCGCGCTGGTTCCGTTCGACGACGGCCGACTCCGGCGTGGGACAGGACGCGAACGCGTCCGCGAGGCGGACGTACGGACGAAGCCGACCGTACGTTCGAGTGGAGTGCTCCGGGTTCGAGTTCCACGTGTTCGCGTGGTCGACCGCGGACGCGTGGAAGTCTTCGATCCTGAGGTCTGGTCCGAACCCGTCGACCCCGAGCGCGTCGACGAGCTCTTCGACCTCCGCTCGTGGGATGTCGTACTCCTCGTCCATCGACTGCTCGCCGCGTAGCTTGTGAAGGTCGTGGACGGCGAACAGCGCGATCACCCGACGGAGGTCGTCGTCGTCCAGTTCGTACGCGCCGAACGACGGTGCGACCTCGTTCAGCCACGTGATCGCGAACACGCCGTTCCGGACGTGATTGAGCATCGACTGGTCGGTGAGGTCGTACTCGACGCTCTTCGCCGACTCGAACGCCCAGCCGACGTCGAGGAGTCGCGGGTCGACGTCCGCAAGGTACTCAGCGAGAGCGGGGTGGACGTCCCCGTCCCGGTCGCCCCAGATGGAATCGTCAGTCGGCATCAGATTCGCCCTCGTGGAGTGGGTAGTACTGTCGAATCCAGAGGAGATGGCCTACACCGGGTACATCGGCTGTATCGACGAGACCACGCCCAGATTCTTCGACCGTGTGGGATGACAGGTACCGATACTGCCGACCAAGGTCGTCTATCAAGAGCCCGGAGCGTGCGTCGCCACTGAGACGGTTGTTGGTAACGATTTCGACTGGTTGGGCAACCGGGGAGTTCGCGTGGTTCATCTGGCGCACTTGCCACTACCATGCCGAAGCAGTTAGTGGTTGCGGCGCCTATACTGGTTGAATTAGAACCGGAAGATTCGAGTATCTGGGTATCCCAGTTCCGGGTGCGTCCGGGTAGAAATCCACTAGGAATTGAAATCCTATACTGGTCGCAACTACTACGGTTCATTCTTTCACCTCCACGGAGACTGTCCCACACCCTCTGGAGACGAACCCACCGACGCCAGCGTACTCGCTGAAGAGCGCGAGCGCCGTGACCGCGGTCCGGATGGCGTCGCTCGCGCCCTTGAACCGGTAGGTACAGTCGGCGGTGAACCCCTGTCGGAGGATGGGCCCGCCGTCCTCGCCGCGGTTGACGAGGACGCTGTGCGTCTCGTAGGTGTGTGCGTCGGGTTTCTCGATGAGGTTCGCCTCGAAGTCCTCGCGGGTCATCGCGAGGTCGAGCTCGTCGGCCCGCTCGTCCGGAATCGTCGACGACCATTTGCGCAGGAGCGAGCGGAAGACGCTGCCACGGTGGGGGAACATCGTCGTGATCTCCCCGCTCTCCTTGATGCACGTCGGCGTCTTGAAGCGTACCTCAATCTCGAAGGTGTCGTGATTCCGCTCGACGACCTTCGAGGCTTCGGTGAGAATCTCCTCGTGCGTCGCGTTCGTGCTTGCGAAGTCGCGGACGCGGAAATCGCCGTCAGCGAGTTCGAGCATGTCGCCGCTGAAGACGAACGCGTCGGCGAGCGCCTGAAAGACCTCCTGATCACGGGGATCGGCGACGCCGATTTTGAGGTCGTACGTCTCCTCGCGGATCACGCGTTTGTGGTGGTCGCGGTGGCTCCCGTCGAAGGTCCCGAGGAGGCCGCTGTTCGTCAGGCTCCCGATCGGGGAGTCGTGGACGCGCGTGCTGACGTCCCCGTCGACGTCGTCGAGCGCCGAGAGCACGGCCCCGTAGATCTGGTAGCCGTTCGCGGTCGGCACCGGGAATGACCCCTCCGGCTCAAGCGTTAAGTCGACCCGACGCATGACACCTCACGAAGCGGGGTGATCGTGTGTCGATTCACGAGCACATCTGGATCGGTCACCCTATTGAATCTTTTCGTGGTTGCGCAAACGTATGTGCGTACATGAAATTCTAGACGCTCAATTGCACGATACCGAAGCCAAACCGTTTAGTCACATTCGACTGCAAACGAACGTATGCGCACATACGTCTCGACGATCGGGCATCACAGCCCACGCGTGATGCGCCCGATTCTCAACAACGGCCTCGATGCGGACGACGTCGTCGTTCTCCTCCGACCGCACGACGATACGAGCGACCGGGCGAAGAACGCGATCCGAGACGTCGAACAGACCGTCAACGAACTCGGCCCTGGATCGGACGTCGTCGTCGAGGAGATCAGCTACGGATCGTTTCAGACCGCCGTGTTAGAGTGTGTCGACGTCCTAGAGGCGGCAGACGGGACTGTCGTACTCAACTTCGATGGAGGGCCGCGAGAAATCTTTCTGCCGTTGACCGTTGCTGCGATTGCTCGACCGACCGCCGTTGACCTGGCACTCCAGTTCAGAGATGTGGACGAGGAGATCGAAGAACTCACGATTCCGAATCTAATGAGTCGTCCATCGGATGCGACCCTTGAGACGCTCCGCTATCTCGTCTCTGCCGATGAAGAAATGACACTCCCCCAGCTCTCCAAGGAGGCTGACAAATCCCGGAGCACTGTCGGCCGACATCTCGATGCACTTGAGGCCGATGGCACCGTCGAGACATGGATGGAAGGGAAAACGCGCCACGTCGCTCCAACGCTCGCCGGTCAACTTCGCGTATGATCGCCGTCTTCGTGGACCCTTTTCAAAGCCGTGGACAGGTGGGGTCCACGAATCGACTCCCCTCTCACGCGTCTTCAGAGAAAGATATAGGTACTATCCCCGAAAAAATACCCCCTGTCGCAACGCGGTAGAAACCCAGAACGGGATTGAAACTCCATCACTCCCCGTCCTCCGTCTCGGGCGCGTCGAGTCGCAACGCGGTAGAAACCCAGAACGGGATTGAAACGCGCTCGACGCGTGGCTGAAGTGCCACGAGGCCCCGTCGCAACGCGGTAGAAACCCAGAACGGGATTGAAACACGTCGAGGCCGGCGAGTTCCTGGAGGGCGTTTGAGGGTCGCAACGCGGTAGAAACCCAGAACGGGATTGAAACGCGAGCCGCTGCGACCACTCGGGGACGTCGTCGTGTCGCAACGCGGTAGAAACCCAGAACGGGATTGAAACCATCGAGCGGCGGCGCGACGGCGGCCGTCGCGCTCGTCGCAACGCGGTAGAAACCCAGAACGGGATTGAAACGCAGCCTCGCGAGCGCGGGCGCGCGAGCGCCTCGGTCGCAACGCGGTAGAAACCCAGAACGGGATTGAAACTCGTCTGAGCGAGATTCTCCTTTGCGAGCTGGGCCGTCGCAACGCGGTAGAAACCCAGAACGGGATTGAAACACGTCATGCCGACCGCCCCTCGTAGAACGCGCTCGGTCGCAACGCGGTAGAAACCCAGAACGGGATTGAAACAGGTCGGGCGTGCTCACCGCGCGTCACCCCGTTCGGTTTGTCGCAACGCGGTAGAAACCCAGAACGGGATTGAAACTTCAGAACTCGCCCGGTTAGCAGACTCTCGACGAGGGTCGCAACGCGGTAGAAACCCAGAACGGGATTGAAACACCCCGGCGTCGCGGACGACCCCAACTCTTCGTCGGGTCGCAACGCGGTAGAAACCCAGAACGGGATTGAAACGCGGACTACTCATCATCGCTCACCTCCTTGTTTCCGGTCGCAACGCGGTAGAAACCCAGAACGGGATTGAAACTTATCACAACAACCGGCCAGACTGTGGTTCGGGATGTCGCAACGCGGTAGAAACCCAGAACGGGATTGAAACAGTAGTAGGTTGCTGTTTCACTTCCGGCGTCCGGTCGCAACGCGGTAGAAACCCAGAACGGGATTGAAACACGTGCAGTACGCGATGGATGGGCGGGGGAGTCGCCGCGTCGCAACGCGGTAGAAACCCAGAACGGGATTGAAACGTCTGGAACCCACGCGGATGCGTCTCCATACTGATCGGTCGCAACGCGGTAGAAACCCAGAACGGGATTGAAACGCTCCTCGACGCTCTCTTTCGGACGGTCGGCGGTGGTCGCAACGCGGTAGAAACCCAGAACGGGATTGAAACTCGGACACGAATCTCACCCTCTCAATTCCGCATCGTCGCAACGCGGTAGAAACCCAGAACGGGATTGAAACACATCGGCGAGCGTCAGATCGGTCAGGACGCGGGCTGTCGCAACGCGGTAGAAACCCAGAACGGGATTGAAACAGCACGCAACCGTCTGGGCCGTCACGCGCAACGAGTCGCAACGCGGTAGAAACCCAGAACGGGATTGAAACGGTCACACTCCTCAGCAAGCACATCGCGGACACAACCGCGCTGTGTCGCAACGCGGTAGAAACCCAGAACGGGATTGAAACAGGAGTAGGGTTCTATGCGGTGTAGGTCGCGGTCGCGTCGCAACGCGGTAGAAACCCAGAACGGGATTGAAACGAAGAACAGGCAGCCCAGAAGCGCCGCAACGAGATTATGTCGCAACGCGGTAGAAACCCAGAACGGGATTGAAACGTGTGGGCGGCCTCGTCGACGTGGGCGAGCAGCTGGTCGCAACGCGGTAGAAACCCAGAACGGGATTGAAACATCGGCCCGCGTCGGTCAGCCAATAAACCTTGGCGGAGTCGCAACGCGGTAGAAACCCAGAACGGGATTGAAACATCGGCCCGCGTCGGTCAGCCAATAAACCTTGGCGGAGTCGCAACGCGGTAGAAACCCAGAACGGGATTGAAACACGAGTACGAGGAAGTCGGGTCGGTGACGGTGCGTGGGTCGCAACGCGGTAGAAACCCAGAACGGGATTGAAACGCCCTCCACCTATCCCTCCTGGTGGCGTCGACACGTCGCAACGCGGTAGAAACCCAGAACGGGATTGAAACTGCCGACCGTGACGGCCATGCGACCGTCGTGCGTCGACGGTCGCAACGCGGTAGAAACCCAGAACGGGATTGAAACAGATCGACAACCTCGACGCCAAGAACGCGTACGACTGGTCGCAACGCGGTAGAAACCCAGAACGGGATTGAAACTTATGGAGGACGCCGGTGTAGCGGTCGGTCTCGTCGAGTCGCAACGCGGTAGAAACCCAGAACGGGATTGAAACAACTGCCAGACGGTCGCGCTCGCGCAGTCTCCGACGGGTCGCAACGCGGTAGAAACCCAGAACGGGATTGAAACACTGGTAATCACTCGGTTCGCTGTCCATACTGCGGGGTCGCAACGCGGTAGAAACCCAGAACGGGATTGAAACCTCCTCACCGACGGCGAACGAGCCGCAGTACGGGACGTCGCAACGCGGTAGAAACCCAGAACGGGATTGAAACTCGTCCTTCGGGACCGGCACCGTCACGGACTCCAACGTCGCAACGCGGTAGAAACCCAGAACGGGATTGAAACCTACTGGAGCGCGATGCAGACGAGAATCGGCTGAACGGTCGCAACGCGGTAGAAACCCAGAACGGGATTGAAACCTGGCTGCGCGTCCGCGCCACCGATGTAGACGCGAGTCGCAACGCGGTAGAAACCCAGAACGGGATTGAAACACCGCACTATGACGGCGCGAAACGGACGGTCATGTGCGTGTCGCAACGCGGTAGAAACCCAGAACGGGATTGAAACACGATGGCTGAGAGCCGTCGCGCGTTCTCGGACGGTCGCAACGCGGTAGAAACCCAGAACGGGATTGAAACTCCCGGACACGGAGGTGCTCGACGATCTCTTCCGCGTCGCAACGCGGTAGAAACCCAGAACGGGATTGAAACTCGTCGAGTGCGTCGGCCGTCCGCTCACGGCGCTGTCGCAACGCGGTAGAAACCCAGAACGGGATTGAAACTCCCGGACAGCAACGTCAAAACCGACCTGCCGAGTGGTCGCAACGCGGTAGAAACCCAGAACGGGATTGAAACGGAGGCTGGATAACTCAATTTCCGGCGCGTTCGCCTAGTCGCAACGCGGTAGAAACCCAGAACGGGATTGAAACTTGATGGCGATCTCGATGTGGCGGCCGGGCTTCGCAGTCGCAACGCGGTAGAAACCCAGAACGGGATTGAAACCGGGCTGCGCTCGAAAGAGTGGCTTGACGTGGAGGTCGCAACGCGGTAGAAACCCAGAACGGGATTGAAACCCTCCCAGTTATCGACTACGTTGGCGGGTATGTCGCAACGCGGTAGAAACCCAGAACGGGGCTGAAACAAACGCTACGGGACGCCTGGTCGATGACCGAGACGATGGTGTGTTCGTGGGAGAGCGAGCGCTCAGCGGCCTCGGTCGCCATTGGTGGCGCCGGCGGCACGAGTGCTCGTCGCCGTCGCGTTCGCGTCGGCCGGTCGTCCGCCGCGGGTCGTCGTGGTGTTCTCGTCGGTCGACGGCGCAGTATCCGCCGTCGCGTTCGAGTCGGCCGTCCGCTCGTCGCTCGGCGTCGTCGTACGCTCACCGGACGCCCGTTCGTCGTTCGGCGTCGCGTTCGTGCCGAACGCATTCCCGTCGCTCCCCGTCGCCGCCGTATCCTCGCCGGGCGTTCGTTCGCCATCTACCACTGCCGTCGCGTTCGCGCCGGACGCATCACCGGCGCTCGGCGTCGCGTTCTCGACCCGGTCGCTCGCGGGCGTCGCCGGTCGGTCGCCGCCGGCCGTGGCGGGCCCGCCACCGACCGGCGTCGCGGTGCGGTTGCCGTCGGAACCGGGGTGTCGGTCCGCCGCGGGCGTCCCCGTTCGGTTACGCCGCTCGGTGGCGTTCGCGGGGGCGCGCCCGTCGGGGCCGCCAATCGTCCGCGCGATGGCGGCGACTTCGGGACCGCTCGCCTCGGCGGCGCGCTCCCGGAGCGACCGAATCGCCGTGACGTTCACGCCGTTCGCCCGGAGGACGTCGTCGGGGAGGCCGGCGGAGACGGTCTCGCTTCGGTTCGCCATCGCCGCGACGGCGTCGAGTTCGGCGCGTGTCTCGGCCACGCGGGCGATGTACTGGCCGTGGCTGATGCTCTCGTTCCGACGGGCCTGCTGAAGACGGGCGAGGCGGTCGGTGAGCCGGTCCGCTCGCGTCTCGCTCGCGTCGAACTGTGCGGCGACGACCGCGGCTTTCGCGTCCGCGCTCTCGGCGCGCGCGACCCGAACCCCGAAGGACCGAGCTTCGAGGTCGCCACCGAGTTCGGCGCTCTGGACGCCGACGACGCCCGAGAGGCGTTCGCCGGGCGCTATCGTGCCGTTGTCGTTCGCCGTCCCGTTCGCGGTGTCGTCCGGCGTCGCGTTCGTCGCGTCGATACCGGTCGTCGCGCCGGCCATCGGCACCGCGACGACGGCGGCGACGACCAGCAGGCTCACGAGCAGTACGGGGGCGGGGTGACGCATCGGCTCGTCACCACTCACGGCCCGTGAACGTATATACACCCGCGTCGATAAACCCGAATCGGCGACCGTCGTACCGGATTAAGCCGATTTTCGCCTCACTGTTGTCGTGCGTTTCTCGGGGTCGACACCCGACCCGGCCGCGTCGGCGCCGCCGCCGTCACCCGAGCGCCGAGTGGAGCGCTCACTCCCCCTCAGTGAGTCGCACGACGTTCTCGCGGCCGATGCGGAACGTCTCGATGTCGCCGGCGTCCCGGAGGTCGCCGATGACCTGGCTCGTCTTCGCGTCCGTCCACCCGAGTTCCTGGACGACCTGTTGTTGTTTCAGCCGGCCGCCGTTGGTCTCGAGGAGACGGAGCACGCGCTCCTCGTTGCTCAGTAGCTCCGCGGGCGGTTCGTCGGACGCTTCGCCATCCGCCTCCCCGCCGCCAGAGTCGGTCGCGGCCGTCGACGCCTCCTCGTCGGACGCGTCGGCTCCCGCGTCGGCGGCCGTCGAACCGAAGCGGTCGGTCCGCCGGAGGGCGTAGAACGCGCCGCCGGCGCACGCGAGCAACACGAGCGCACCGGCGGCCAAGAGGGCGGGCGACGGGCCGGTCGCGGGTTCCGACTCGGTCGACGCGGGCGACGCGGGCGCGCTCGTGGCGACGAGCGTCGGCTGCCCGGCCGTAAATTCGAGCGGCCCCTCCCAGACGACCGCGTTCTCGCGTCTGTCCGTCGGTTGCGGGTCGACCGTCGTGGCGCGATACGCCGCCGGCCACTCGACGATGAGCGTCGTCTCGTCGTCGAGGAAGAGCTGCGCGAGGGCGTCCCCGGCGCGGAGCCGCGGGCCGTCGACCGCCGCGAAGTTCGTCCACGTGAACCGGTAGGTGACGACGCCGTAGGACTGGGGGAGTTGGCGCGTCGTCGCGTCGACGGAGACGTCCGTGACGCGCATCTCGCGGCCGGTCGCGTTCGCCGCCGCGGCCGCGGTCGCCCCCATTCGCCGCTCGAAGCCCGACGTGTACTCCGCGGGATTTCGCCGGACGTCGGCGGCGAACTCCTCGAACGCCGCCGTCTCGTTCTCCGTCGCCAGCCGCATCCGATAGGTGACTCGCCACGTCGCGTTCCCGTTCGCGTGCAGGGTCGCCCCGAGCACGACGTCGTCGGGGTCTATCTGGACGTCGCCGACGCGGACGGTGTCGCTCGCCGGCGAGGCGGGTGTGGCGAACGCGCCCGTCGGTACCGCCCCGACGAGACAGAGCGCGAACACGAGGAGGACGGTTCGGCGACGGCCGGCCATGACGCGCTCACTTCTCGGCCGAGACGCAAAACGGTTTGCGAAGCGTGCGCGGCCGTCGGCGGGCCGTCACGACGCGTCCGAGGCGGGCGTCACCTCGACGCTCGCCGTACCGGCGCGGACGAGCGGGTCGGCGACGTCCGCGTGGAGATAGGCGACCCCCTCCCGAAGGCCGTCCTCGACGGTGAGCGCTGTCTCGAGTCTCGCGCCGTCGCCGTGAACGATAACGGCGTCACCGTCGGCGAGGCCGAGCGCGTCGGCGTCCGCGGGGTTGAGGTGGAGGCGGTCGTCCGCCGTCGCGTCCGTCGCGCCGAAGCCGCCGGCGCGCGAGCCGACGACGAGCGCGAGGCCGTCCGCGGCGACCTCGACGTCCGTCTCGACGGGCGCGAAGGCGGCGCGGCCGTCGGGCGTGGCGAAGCGCTCGCGGTAGTCGTCGCCCCACCGCTCGCCGACGGCGACGTCGGCGTGGACCGGGCTCACGTCGCGGAGTTCGTCGAAGGCCTCGCGCGGGTCGTCGTAGTCGAAACCGTCGCCGACGAGGCGCGTCCCGAGGTCGCAGAGCGTCTCGAAGTCGGGGCGCGCGTCGCCCGGCGGGTCGGCGACCGCGGCGAGCGCCTGCACGCGGCGGTCGAGGTTCGTGACCGTTCCCGTCTTCTCCACGCCGACGGCGGCGGGAAGGACGACGTCCGCGTGCGCCGTCGTCTCCGTCTCGTAGACGTCCACGACGACGAGCGCGTCGAGCGCGTCGAGCCGCTCGGCCGTCCAGTCGGCGTCGCGCTTCGAGATGGCGGGGTTCTCGCCGACGACGAGCGCGCCGTGGATGGCGTCGCCGAAGACGGCGAGCGCCTCCTTCTCGTTCAGCCCCGGTTCGGCGGGGACGTCGAACCCCCAGACGTCGGCGACGCGCTCGCGCGCCGCGGGGTCGGTGACGTCCGCGTGCCCCGGGAGTTCGTCGGGCCGACAGCCGACGTCGGTCGCGCCCTGCTCGTTGTTCAGCCCGCGGAAGAGCGCGAAGCCCGCGCCCCGCCGGCCGACGTTCCCCGTGAGACAGAGGAGGTCGCAGAGCGCGCGCGCGGTCGCGCCGCCGTCCGCCTCGACGCCCGTGCCGGCGATGATGGCGACGCCGTCCGCGGCCGCGAGACGCTCGGCGAGGTCGCGGACGTCACCGGCGGGGACGTCGGTCGCCGCGGCGGCCCGTACGGCGTCGACGTCCGCGAGCGACTCGCGGTAGGCGTCGGAGCCGGTGGTGCGCTCGGCGACGAACGACTCGGCGACGGCGTCGCGCGCGAGGAGCTCGGCGGCGACGGCGTGGAAGAACAGCGCGTCCGTCCCCGGCCGGGGCGCGAGGTGGGCGTCCGCCGCGCGCGTCGTCTCGTTCGCTCGCGGGTCGACGTGGACGACGTCGGCGTCGCCCCCGCGGACGAAGGCGTTGAACGCCACGGGCTGTTGTATCGCGGGGTTCGCGCCGACGACGAGGACGAGGTCGCTCTCCGCGAGTTCGTCCATCCCGAGCGTCGACGCCGGGTAGCCAAAGCGCTCGGCGAGCGCCGCCGCGGCGTTGTCGTGACAGAGGCGCGCGCGGTTGTCGACGGTGTTCGTGCCGACGGCGCGCGCGAGCTTCTGTAAGAGGTAGTTCTCCTCGTTCGAACAGTGAGGCGCGCCGAGGAAGGCGAGCGCGTCGGGGCCGTGCGCCGCCGCGACGTCGCGGAGGCCGTCGGCCGCCCGGCCGAGCGCCGACTCCCAGTCCGTCGGGACGAGCTCGCCGTCCTCGCGGACGAGCGGCTCGGTGAGTCGGTCGGGGTCGGCGACGCTCTCGAAGGCGTTCGCGCCCTTCGCGCAGAGCCGGCCGTTCGGGTTCGCGGGGCCGGCGACGCCGCGCGCCCGGCCGTCAGCGTCCGCGCCGTCCGCGGGCGCGAGGTGACAGCCGACCGCACAGAGCGGGCAGACGGTCGTCCCCGTGGGTTCGGTTCGGTCGCTCGCGTCGTTCGCGCCCGCCTCTTGCATCACCTAGGTGTTACGGCGTCCGAGCCCCTTCAGTATCTCGACGACGTAGCCGAGACCGGCGCGGGCCTCGCTGCTGCGGAGCGCGCCGAGCGCGCCGAAGAGACCCATCGGCTCGGACTCCTCCTCCGCCTCCCCGACGGCACCGAGGACGTCGTTGAGGGCGTTCGCGGTCGTCTCGTCGGCCTCGAGGGCCGAAAACGTCGCGGCGAGGTCGAGGAGCGCGTCGAGCTGGCCGGCCTGCTTCAGCTCCATCAGGTCGTCGAGGACGTCCGCGAGCGACTCGGCGTTCTCCCCGACGGTGTTGGCGAGGCGCTCGGCGTCGTCCTCGTCGAGCGGCTCGGCGAGCGTCCCCGCGAGGTCGAGGAACATCGTGAGGTGGCCGTCCTGTTCGAGGCGCACCAGTTCGTCGAGGAGGTCCGCGAACCCCTCCGAATTCTCGCCGAACGACTCGGCGAGCGCGACGGTGCCCTCGGTGCTGATGGCGTCGCCGGCCTTCACGAGCGTCACCATCGAGTCGGTGACGTAGTCGACCTCCTCGTCGTCCGCGCTGGAGATGACGAGGATGGCGGTTTCGAGGACGTTCTCCAGTTCGTCCGTGTACTCGGCGGCGTCCGCGTAGTCGCCGCCGTACTCCTCAAGGACGGATTCGAGAGCCTCGCGGCCCTCCTGGGGTCGCTCGGGCTCCCGGTTCGTCGCGCTCTCCGGGACCTCACGAACCGGTTGCGCCATCAGTCGTCACCCCGGGCGGGCTCGACGCTCCCCGGTCGGCTCGTGGACTGCTTGCCCTCGACGGGGCTGATGCGGACGGCAGTCGCCTTGAACTCGGGCGTCTTCGCCTCCGGGTCGAGGCGCTCGGAGTCCGTGAGCGTGTTGACCGCGGTCTCCGCGAAGTGGATCGGCGCGAAGACGGCCTCCTCGCCGATGCGCTCGGTCACCTGCGCGGTGACGACGATTTCGCCCTTGTCGGACTCGATGCGGACGGGGTCGCCGTCCTCGATGCCGTAGGAGGCGGCGGTGTCCGGGTTGATTTCGACGAAGTCCCGGTCGTTGTACTTCATGATGCCCTCCTCGGGGTGCGTCATCGTTCCCGTGTGGTACTGGTAGAGGACGCGGCCCGTGGTGAGCGTGAGCGGGAACTCCTCGGTCTGCGGGGACATCGGCTCGGCGTAGCCGACCGGCGTGAGGTTCGCCTTCCCGTTCTCCGTGTTGAACTCCTCGGTGTAGAGGCGCTCGGTCCCGGGATGGTCCTCGTCCCAGCACGGCCACTGGATGCCGCCTTCTTCCTCGACGCGCTCGTGGCTGATTCCGCCGTAGATCGGCGTCAACGAGCGCATCTCCTCGTTGATCTCGTTCGTGTCCGCGTAGTCCCACTCGCGGCCCATCCGGTTGGCGAGCGCCTGGAGAATCTCCCAGTCGGCCTTCGCGTTGCCCTTCTTCTCGAGGACCTGGTTGACCTTCTGGACGCGACGGTCCGTGTTGGCGAAGGTCCCCTCCTTTTCGAGGAAGGAGACGGCGGGCAGAACGACGTCGGCGTACTTCGCCGTCTCGTTCATGAAGAGGTCCTGCACGACGAGGAACTCCATGTCCGCGAGGACCTCGTCGGCGTGCTTCTTGCCGGGCTCGGAGAGCGAGGGGTTCTCGCCGATGCAGAACATGCCCTCGAGGTCGCCGTCGTCGAAGGCGTTGAACATCTCGGTCGTGTAGTAGCCCCGCTCGGCGGGAATCTCGCAGTCCCACGCCTCCTCGAACTTCGCGCGGACCTCGTCGTCCGCGACCTTCTGGTAGCCGGGGAAGTTGTCGGGCAGGGGGCCCATGTCGCCGCCGCCGCCCTGCACGTTGTTCTGGCCGCGGAACGGCGAGACGCCGGTCCCGGGCTTGCCGACGTTCCCGGTGATGGCGGCGAGGTTGGCGAGCGACGCGACGTTGTCCGTCCCGTGGGAGTGCTCGGTGATGCCGAGCGTCCACCCGAAGACGGTGCGGTCGGCCTCCGCGATGGCCTCGGCGGCGGAGACGATGTCCTCGGGCGGCGCGCCCGTGACCTCCTCGACGTAGTCGAGGGTGAACTCGGAGACGGCCTCCTTGACCTCCTCGAAGCCGTCGGTGCGCTCCTCGACGAACTCCTCGTCGTAGAGGTCGTTCTCGATGATGTAGCGCGTGACGCCGTTGACCCAGACGGTGTCGTAGCCGGGCCGGATCGAGGTGTACTGGTCGGCGTACTCGGCGATCTGCGTCTCACGCGGGTCGAAGACGATGAGCTCGCCGCCCTCCTTGACGTGCTGCTTGACGCGCGTGCCGAGCACGGGGTGGGCCTCCGTCGTGTTCGAGCCGGTGAGGAAGATGAGGTCCGCCTCCTCGAAGTCCTTCACGCTGATGGACGCCGCGCCGTAGCCGTACGTCTTGGCGAGGCCGGCGACCGTGGAGGAGTGACAGAGGCGGTTGCAGTTGTCGACGGTGTTCGTCCCGAGCACCTGCCGGGCGAACTTGCCCATCAGGTAGTTCTCCTCGTTCGTCGCCTTCGAGGACGCGATGACGCTCATCGCCTCGTTGCCGTACTCGTCGATGATGTCCTGGAAGCCCTCGACGACGCGCGAGAGGGCCTCGTCCCACGTGGCCTCGCGCCACTCGCCGTTCTCGTCGCGGACGAGCGGGTCGGTGAGGCGCTCCTCGGAGTTGGCGAAGCTGTAGGAGAACTTCCCCTTCACGCACGTCGAGATGTCGTTGACGGGGGACTCCTCGGGGTCCGTGGCGCGCGTCGCCAGCACCTCCTCGCCGTCCGTGTAGACGTCGAATCGACAGCCGACCGCACAGTAGCCACACGTCGTGCTGTCGACGGTGAGTTCGCCGAGGCGCTTGTCGCTGATCTGCTGGGCGATGTCGAAGAGCTTGCCCTCCGGCATCGACCCGGCGGCCATCCCCTCCGCGAAGTGCTCGACGTTCCTGTTCGCCTGCTCCTTGGCGCGCTGCATGAAGCCAGCGACGCCCTCCTTCCGCTCGTTGTTACTACTCATAGCCAATCTCCGGGGTTCTCGTCGGGCTCCTCGCCCGTCAGGTCCTTCGGTTCGTCGCGCTTCATCCGCGTCATCGGCCCCTTCTTCTCCTTGCCCGTGCTCTCCAGGGACTTCCCGATGGAGTTCTTCTGGCTGAAGCCCGGGAGGGGAATCGTCGCCGCGTCGGTGATGCCCTGCTCGACGAGCGACCCCGTCGGGCAGACCGTCACGCAGTGCCCACAGGAGACACAGGTCGAGTCCTCCATCGTCTCCGAGCCGTTCTGGAAGCCGATGCGGGTGTCCTTCCCGTGCCCCTCCATCCGGAGGACGCCCTCGACCTGCACGTCGTTACAGGCGTCCACGCAGCGGTTACAGAGGATGCACTTGTTGCGGTCGATCTGGATGAAGTCGCTCGAATCGTCGAGGGGCTCGTAGGCCTCTCGGTCGTCGAAGACGCCGTATCGAGGCTCCTCGACGTCGTTGTCGATGGCCGCGTCCTGCAGTTCGCAGCGGCCGTTCTTCCCGCAGGTCGTACAGCGGAGGTTGTGGTCGGAGAGGACGAGGTCGAGGTTGACGTCGCGGGCCTCCGTGGCCGCCTCGTCGTCCGTCGAGACCGTCAGGCCGTCCTCGGCCGGGAAGCTACACGATGGCACCATCCCGTGCTCGTCGGTCTCGACCATGCAGGTCCGACACTCGCTTCGCGGCCCGATCTTCTCCGCTTCCGGGCTGTCGCGGTCGTAGTAGCAGAGGGCGGGGACCTCACCCGCCGTCTCCGCGGCCTCGATGGCCTCGATGACCGTCGAGCCCTCCGGGACGACGACGTCCTGGCCGTCGACCGTCACGGTGGCCTCGTCGGCGCTCTTCACGTCGGGGTCGGTGGCCGTCCCCGGCGCGATGGTCTCCGTCAGCGGCGGTGCGTCTGCTCTGTCTGCGTGTTCAGAACTCATCTACTGTGTCCCTCCGACCGCACAGGTGCCGCTCGGGCAGTCCCCGTCGGCGTGCGCCTCGAACGCGTCGTCGAACTCCCGCATCGCCGTCCGCACCGTGCGGGGGACGTCGCGCCCGAACGCGCAGATACTCGTCGACTCCATCACGCCCATCAGCTCCGTCATGCCGCCCTCGTCGTACGTGCCGTCGTAGACGTCGCGGAGCTTCTCCGTGAGCTGCGTCGTCCCCTCCCGACAGGGCACGCAGCGCCCGCAGTTCGTCTCCGAGGCGACGTTCGTCCGCTGGCCGACGAACGCGACCGGACAGCGGTCCTCGCCGAGGATTTCGACGACGCCCTCGGTGCCGAGGTCCGCCCCGTCGAGCGCGTCGGGGGCGACCTCGACGTCGAGGTCGGTCGTCAGGCCGCCGAACTTCCCGCCGACGCAGGCGGCCGTGAACTCGTCGACGCCCGCGGCGGCCGTCGCGCTCGCCACGGTGTCCGACTCGGCGAGTTCGACCGTCGTCGCCTCGGTCACGTCGCCCGTCACGGAGACGACCCGCGTGTCGGGGGCGTCGCCGTGGAGCGCGCCCGCGAGGTGCGCGTACGTGCGCGCCGTGTGGACGACCGTCGGGTTGCCGTAGATGCCCTCGACTTCGGGGCCCGGCGGGCGCAGGCGCGCCTCCAGGCGATGGTTGCCCTCGATGGCCTCGATGGCCATCGTCGGCTCGGCGGCCCGATAGACGTCGGGGCCGGCGACGACTTCGACGGGGACGCCGTAGTCGCGGGCCGCGGCGGCGTCGCGCGCCCGTTCGAGGGCGACCGCGTCGGCCTCGCTCGCGTAGAGATAGAGATAATCGGCGTCGACGGCGCGCGCGGCGGCGCTCGCCCCGTCGAGGACGGCGTAGGGGTCGCTCTCCAGCAGGAGGGCGTCCCCGGGGTTGCCGTGGGCGTTCACGACGACGGAGGTCGGTCCGTCGCGCTCGCGGACGCCCGCCCAGAGGTCGGCGTACGGTTCGTCGACGCACCAGTCGCCCCAGCCGCGACCGCGGAGGCCCTCGGCGGCCTCGAGTACGGCGTCGGCGTCGGCGTCGCTGAAGCCGACGGCGCTCGCGTAGTCGTCGGGGTCGCTCGGGTCGGTCCAGCCACAGCGCGCGAGGGCGCTGCGCTCGCCCGCGAACCCCTCGATGTCGGGGAGCGGGAGCGACGTCTGTGCGTCGTCGTGGTCGACTCGCGCGGTCGCGTCGGGGAGGTCCCCGTCGGCGAGCGCGTCGGCGGCGGCCGCGACGTCGTCCGCGTCCGCGTTCGGCACGAACGCCGACGTCCCCTCGTGGGTCGCGACGACGAGCGGTTCGAGAGCGCGTGCGCCGGTCGAGCCGACGGCGACGACGGGGACGTCGTCGCGCTCGACGCCGGCCACCAAGCCCGCGGCGTCCGCCCCGGCGACGCGGAGCGCGGTCGTTCGTTCGGATAAATCAGTCACTACGTGTCACCATTCGTCAGGTCGTTCTCGCCCCAGGCAAAAATAGTTACTCGCTTCGTTCCGTTCCGCCCCTTCCTCCACAGGGTGGCGTCCGCGGGTCCGTGGCGGGCGAAACCACCGTACGGCGACGGAATATTTAGGGGTGCCAAAATCCGAGCGGCGGGACCGCGTGGGTACTCCTCCCGCGATGGGGTTCAAGTGAGCTGGGAGACGGGCAGTCGAGCGGGAGGGGGTGGGAGGGGACGGAACGGCGCGTCGCTCAGCGGTCTTCGAGCGCGTCCGCCATCGAGGTGGAGAGGTAGTGCGAGAACAGTTCGTCCGTCGTGAGCGGCGACTTCCCGCTCGGGTAGCTCTCCTCGAAGACGGCGTACAGCGGCCGGAGGTAGACGCGCAGGTCGTGCCCGCGGCGCTCGACCGTCTCGTGTCGCCAGCCGGATTCTTCGAGCGCGCCGCGGACGAGTTCGTCGAAGCCGCCCTGCTTCCAGCCGGTGACGTGGTCGCGGACCGGCTCCTCCTCCTGGCTCTCGCGCGCGAGTTCGTCGCAGACCTCGTCGTGCGTGACGAGGAGGCGGCCGTCGCCGCGCAGGTCGTCCGCGAGGTCCGTCGTCGCGTCGCGCAGCGCCTGCGGGTGGTAGTAGAGGTGGCGGCTGTACTCCCATCCTTCGTCGGCGAACGCCTCCGTCACGAGGTCGTGGTCGATCTTGGAGACGTCGAGGCGGGTCTTCAGTCGGTGGTTGACGTCCGGTCGCGAGAGGACCACGATGTCCTCGCGGACGAGGTCACTGGCGAGGTCCGCTGCGGTCTCCGAGAGGTCGTCGCTCATGTCCCGTGGTGTGAATCGGCCACCGCATAACCGTTCCGGCACCGACCGAGCGCCCGCGGCCGGACGGGTGCGCTCGTCCCCGGTTCGGTCCCGCCGCTTTCACGCGAGCACGGCGTCCGCCCACGCGCGTAGTCGCCGCCGGAGGACGTCGCCCTTGAGCAGGCAGAAGCCGGCGAGGACGGCGACGAAGCCACCGACGGTCGCCGTCTCGATGGTCTCGCCGAGGAGG
Source organism: Halarchaeum rubridurum (assembly GCF_014647115.1). Lineage (GTDB taxonomy): Archaea > Halobacteriota > Halobacteria > Halobacteriales > Halobacteriaceae > Halarchaeum > Halarchaeum rubridurum. The sequence goes on along the minus strand of NZ_BMOO01000002.1, from coordinate 443,142 downwards.
AGCCAGCCGAACAGCGCCGCGAACGGCGGGATGACGTACTCTATCAGCCCCATCTCGACCGGTCCGAGACGGTCGAGGAGGCGGAAGTAGACGAGGAAGCCGAGCGCGCCGGGAACGAGCGCGAGGTAGAGCACCCAGCCGACCGTCGGGAGGGGGACGGCCGCCGCGTCGAACGACTGACCGGGGAGGAGGAGGGCGGCGGCGTCGAGCGCGAGCGCGCCGACGAGGAGCGTCCACGCCTGCAGGGCGAGCCCGCCGAGGGCGGCGTCGTCCTCGTCGACGAGGACGGCCCCGACGGTCCAGACGGCGGCGGACGCGAGGACGAGGCCGACGCCGACGCTCGCTGCGAGGTTCGACGGGTCGGGGTGCGCGATGAGCGCGACGCCCGCGAAGCCGACGAGGACGCCGGCGACGCCGCGCGGGGCGAGCCGGTCGTCCGCGCGCGCCACCCGCGCCGCCGCGGGAGTCAACACGGGCACGAGGCCGAGGAGCGTGGCGGCGACGGCGGGCGGGACGGTCCGCTGGCCCGCGAAGAGGAGCGCGTGGTGGAGGCCGATGTTACAGACGCCGCCGAGGAGAATCGGGGCCCAATCGCCGCGCCCGCGCGGTCGGAGGGAGTGCCCGAGGAGGGCGGCGACGGCGAACAGGGCGAGCGCGGCGACGTCGAATCGGACGGCGGCCAGCGACACCGGCGGCACCACGTCGAGGGCGGCGTCGGTGGCGACGAACGCCGTCCCCCACGCGGCGGCCAGCCCGAGGTACAGCGCGGCGTCGCGTCTCGCGGTCACGCGAATCCGAACGCAGTCGGGCGGTTTGTATCCGTCCATTCGGGCGCGACGGGGGCGGGGGCGCCGCCCGCGAGGGCCGCGTCCGGCGCAACCCTTATACGCGACGGCGGCTAGGGTTCTCGTACGACTGACTAACCGTTCAGTTACTATCTACCATGGACGAGAGATACACCGACACGACCGCGGAGGTGAGACGATAGTGGGCGTCCTCGATACCGACAGGCGCATCCTCGCGCTCGCGTTCGCGCGGATGGCCGACTCGGTGGGGAACTCCTTCCTCATCGTCGTCCTCCCGCTCTACATCGCCAGCGGCGTCGTCTCCGGCGGGACGTTCGGGCTCGCGCCCGCGCTCATCACGGGAATCATCCTCTCGATGTTCGGCTTCTTCAACAGCGCCATCCAGCCGTTCGCCGGCAACCTCTCCGACCGCAGCGGTCGGCGGAAGGTCTTCGTCATCGCCGGGTTGCTCCTCCTGACGGTGGCGAACTTCGTCTACACGCTCGTCGGGAGCTACGCCGCCGTCCTGCTCATCCGCGTCGCGCAGGGCGTCGGCGTCGCGCTCACCGTCCCCGCGACCGTCGCGCTCGTGAACGAACTCTCCACGGACGCCGGACGCGGCGGCTCGATGGGCGTCTTCAACACCTTCCGGATGGTCGGCTTCGGGCTCGGTCCCGTCGTCGCCGGCGGCGTCGTCGCCGGCGGGCCGTACACCCTCCTCGGGGTGTCGATTACCGGCTTCGAGTCCGCGTTCTACGTCGCCACGGTCTCCTCGCTCGTCGGCGCCGTCCTCGTCCACCTGCTCGTCTCCGACCCCGACCCCGAAGAGCTCGGCGAGGAGGCCGGCGAGGACCTCAGCATCGCCGTCCTCGACCACGAGCGCGAGGGCAAGCTCCTCGACCCCGTCTTCACGCTCGGCGTCGCCTCCGTCTTCATGGCCGTCGGCATCGCCCTCCTCGAACCGCTCGCCACCCACATCAACGCCACACTCGATCAAAACGCGACGTGGTTCGGCATCGAGTTCGCCGCGTTCGTCCTCGCGCAGGTCCTCCTGCAGGCCCCCATCGGCGCCTGGAGCGACGAGTACGGCCGCAAACCGTTCATCCTCGCCGGCCTCCTGTTGCTCGTCCCCACGACGCTCGCGCAGGGGTTCGTCACGACGCCGCTCGGGATGGTCGCGGCGCGCTTCCTCCAGGGCGTCGCCGGCGCGGCCGTCTTCGCGCCCGCGATGGCGCTCGCCGGCGACATCGCCAAGGGCCGGAGCTCCGGGACGACGCTCTCCGTCCTCACGATGGCGTTCGGGCTCGGCGTCGCCATCGGCCCGCTCTCCGCCGGCTACCTCGCCGGTTTCACGCTCCCGTTCGGGACGTCCTACGCCGCGCCGTTCGTCTTCGGGGCCGTGCTGGCGTTCCTCGGCTTCCTCCTCGTCTACTCGCAGGTCGACGAGACCGTCCAGCGCGGGCCGTCCGGCGACCGCGCCGACGCCGACCCCGCGGCCGCGGACTGAGACGCGAGCGAAAGCGGATAAAGGGGTGCGCGCCGAACGGTCGGTGTGACCGCACGCCCCCGCTCGCGCACCCTCCTCGCCGTCGCGGCGCTCCTCGCCACCGTCGCCACCGCCGGGAGCCTGACGTACAGCCTCGTCCTCGGCTACCCGCCCTGCGAGCTCTGCTGGTACCAGCGAATCCTCATGTACCCGCTCGTCGGCGTCCTCGCGTACGCGTTCCTCACGGGCGACGACGGGGTCTATCGCCTCGTCCTCCCCTTTTGTGCCGGCGGAATCGCCCTCGCCGCCTACCAGTCGTACCTCCAGGTCGTCGCGGGCGGCACCTGCACCTTCGGCGGGTGCGCCGCCGTCCACGTTCGCCCCGTGACCATCCCGAACCAGTCGCTCGTCGCGTTCTGTCTCATCGCCGTCTGCATGGTCGCGCTCGCCGTCCGCGGGCGTCGCGCCTGAGTGACGATTTCTGCGGACAGCGTGGGGTCGATACTGCGGACGCCGTGGTGTCACGGGGCACGCGAGGGGCCCGTCGGCCGCAACGCCCTTCGGCCGTCGCCCGCCACGACGGGTATGAGCCGCTTCGTCGTCGCGCTCGGCGGGAACGCCCTCCTCCGCTCCGGTGAGGGGACGGTCGCCGAACAGCGCGCGCGCATCGACGAGACGCGCGCCGCCCTCGAACCGCTCCACGAGCGCGGCCACGACCTCGTCTTCACGCACGGCAACGGCCCGCAGGTCGGCAATCGGCTGCTCGCCGAGGAGCAGTCCGAAGGCGACGCCGAACCCCTCGACGTCCTCGTCGCCGAGACGCAGGCCCAGGTTGGCTACCTCCTCCAGACGGGCTTCGGCGACGCCTTCGGCGGGCCGCCTGCCCCCGTCGTCACGCGCGTCCGCGTCGACCCCGACGACCCCGGTTTCGACGACCCCGCCAAACCCGTCGGTCCCTACTACACGGCGTCGGAGGCCGCCGAGAAGCCCTTCGAGACGTCCGAAGTCCACGGCGGCGGCGAGGGGACGCGCTATCGGCGCGTCGTCGCCTCGCCGGAGCCAATCGAACTCCTCGAAGCCGACCACCTCGCCGCGCTCGTCGAGAACCGGGCCGGCCCCGTCGTCTGCGGGGGCGGCGGCGGCGTCCCGGTCGTCCCGCGCGACGAGACGGCGAACGAGAACGCCGCGAGCGAGGCGGCCACCGGCGACAGCGATAGAGAGGCGTACGAGGGCGTTCCCGCCGTCGTCGACAAGGACCACACGACGCGTCTCGTCGCGGACGTCGTCGACGCCGACACCGTCGTCATGCTCACGGACGTCGACGCGGTGTACCAGGACTACGCGAGCGACGACCCGACGCCGATTCGGGAGACGACGCCGGGCGAACTCCGCGCGCTCCGCGAGGCCGACGAGTTCCCCGCCGGCAGCATGCGGCCGAAAGTGGGCGCGTGTGCGCGCTTCGTGGACGAGACGGGCGGGCGCGCTATCGTCACCGACCCCGACTCGCTCGCCGCGGCGCTCGACGGCGAGGCGGGGACGACCGTCCGGCCCGCCTGAGCGGGTCGGTTCCGGCGGGGCTTTGTGGACGGCCCCGGAAGGGTCGTCCATGCACGCCGCGAGGGGGGACGCGTGACGGTGGACCGGCGCGTCGTCGCGCTCGGAATCGCGCGCCTCGCCGACTCGTTCGGGAACGCGCTCCTCATCGTCGCCCTCCCGCTCTACGTCGCGAGCGGGGGCGTCGGCGGGCGAACGCTCGGGTTCTCCGTCGCCGTCCTCAGCGGCGTCGTCCTCGCCGCCTTCGGGGTCTTCGACGCCCTGGTCCAACCGGCCGCCGGGCGGCTCTCGGACCGGCTCGGTCGCCGGCGCGCGTTCGTCCTCGCCGGTCTCGTCGTCCTCGTCGGCACCGACCTCGCCTTCCTCGCCGCCGACAGCTACCTCGGGCTGTTCGCCGCGCGCGCGGTCCAGGGTCTCGGCGTCGGTTGCACCGTCACCGCGAGCGTCGCGCTCATCAACGAGTACAGCACGCCCGAGGACCGCGGCGTCAACTTCGGCGTCTTCAACGCCCTCCGCCTCGTCGGCTTCGGCGTCGGCCCGCTCGTCGCCGGCGTCCTCGTCGACGGCGGCCCCTACGCCCTCCTCGGGCACACCGTCGGCGGGTTCGCGCTCTCCTTCGACGTCGCCGCCGCCGCGGCCGCCGTCGGGTTCGTCGTCGTCCTCGCGCTCGTCCGCGACCCCGCGAGCACGAGCGCCGCGGCGTCGACGGACGTCGCGTTCGCCGTGACGGACGGCGCGGGCGGCCTCGACCCCGTCTTCGCCCTCGGCGTCGCCACCCTCGTGCTCGCGCTCGGCATCGCCTTCTTCGCCGCCATCGAGCCCGCGGTCAACGCCCGCCTCGGGCAGGGCGCGGCGGCCTTCGGCGCGCAGTTCGCCGCGTTCGTCGCCACCTTCGTCTGCACGCAACCGCTCGCCGGTCGGCTCTCGGACCGCCACGGGCGCAAGCGCTTCGTCGTCGCCGGCCTCCTCGTCACCGCGCCGACACTCCTACTCCAGGGGGTCGTCACGACGCCGTGGGGGCTGGGTGCCCTCCGCGCGCTCCAGGGCGTCGGTGCCGCGATGGCGTTCGGGCCCGCGCTCGCGCTCGCCGGCGACTACGCCTCGGGCGGCACCGACGCCGCCACCCTCTCCGTGCTCACGACGGCGTTCGGCCTCGGTGCGGGCGTCGGCCCCGTCGTCGCCGGCCCCCTCAGCGCCACCGGCTTCGCCGTCCCGTTCGCCGTCGCCGCCGGCCTCAGCGTGCTCGCCGCGCTCGTCGTCCATACGCAGGTACCGGACGACGGCGTCGCGGGCTGACGCGTCTCAGCGCGCGTCGTCGTAACGGCCGTGCCAGTCACCGAACGTCTTCGTGAGCGCGCCGAGGGTGCTGCCGACGTGGAGGAGTTGGTAGTCTCGTTCGACCTTCTCGACGACGTCGTCCATCCCGAAGGTGAGTCCGCCGAGCGTCACGTCGCGGGCGAGCGCGGCGTCGTGCACCGTCTCGACGGCCGCCTGAACCTCGGGGTCGCCGACATCGCCGGGCGAGCCGTACGCGACGGAGAAGTCGTTCGGCCCGAGGAAGGCGAAACCGAGCTCCGGCACCGAGAGTATCTCGTCGATGTTCTCGACGGCCTCGACGGTCTCGACCGTCACGCCGAGACAGATTTCCTCGTCCTCGGTCCCGACGTAGTCGTCCGCGAGGCCGTAGCGCGCCGAGCGGGGGCCGGCGAGGCCGCGACGACCCGGCGAGCCGTCGTACTCGAAGTTCGCGGCCGCGAGGGCGTCGCGGACCTCGGCGGCGCTCTCGACGCGCGAGAGGAAGACGTTGCGCACGCCCGCGTCGAGGGCCTTGCGGACCATCGACGGGTTCGCCTCCGGGATACGGACGAGGAGTTCGGTGTCGGTCAACTCGGCCGCGCGCAGGAGGTCGGCGAGCGCGTCGGCGTCCCACGGGCTCGGCCCGCCGTGTTCGAGGTCGATCCAGACGAAGTCGAAGCCGAGTTCGCCGACGACCTCGACGGCCGCGGGGCTGTACGTGTTGTCGAGCACGCCGAACGCCGGCTCGTCACGAGCGAGCGTTCGGCGGAGCGCGTTGTGTCGCGGGTCCACGCCAGTGGCGAAGTGCGGCGCGAGCAAAAGCGTCCGGGCCGGCACCGGGCGCGGCGGCGCGACAACGCGGCAACGCGGCAACGCGGCGGCGCGACAACGCGGCAACGCGCCCCCCGAATCAGAGCACCGCGCGGACGGCGCCGGTCGGGTCTTACTGGATGTGGCCTTCTTCGCGCAGCTGCTCGGCGGCGTCGTCGTCGTAGCGCCACTCGACGTTCGCCTTCTCGTCCTGCCAGTCCCACGGTTCGGCGATGACGACGTCGCCCTCCTGAATCCACGTCCGGAACTTCATCCGGCCGGGGATACGCCCCATCCGCTCTTTGCCGTCCGCACAGCGAAGTTGCACGCGGCTCCCACCGAGCATCTCGGTGACGACCGCGAAGACCTGGTTGTCGTCGGGCATCCGGAGGTTCCGTCGGCCCTGATTGTCGCTCATACAGGAAGTAGGCCGGCGACACGGTTAAACGGTTCCCCTTCGTCACCGGGCGGCGAGCGACCCGGAGGGGACCGTTTCGCCCAGATTCGAGCGGAAACGAACAGGACCGGAAATAAATAGTTATACGCGGTGCGCGTCTCCTCTCGACAGAGACCACGTCCAGCAATGCTACCGGAAGCGAGAAAACGGAAGATAGTGGAACTGGTGTCGACGCACGACGGCCAGTCCGTCTCGGAGCTCGCGGACGAACTCGACTACTCGAAGGCGACGATACGGCGCGACCTGCGGGCGCTCGCGGAGGAGGGACTCATCGAGCGCAGCCACGGCGGGGCGCTCCCGGCCACGTCGGTCGCCAACGAGCGGTCGTACGACGAGCGCGAGGTCAAGAACCTGGAGGCGAAGCGCGCCATCGCGGCGCGCGCCGTCGAGGAGGTCGCGGACACCGAAGTCGTCTTCTTCGACGCGGGGACGACGACGACGGAGGTGGCGCGACGCGTCCCGAACGACCTCCTCGCGGTGACGAACTCGCCGCCGCTCGCCGTCGAGCTCGGGGACCGCGTCGAGGAGGTGAAGCTCACCGGCGGGACGTTCCGGCGTCGCACGCGCGCGCTCGTCGGCCCGACCGCCGAATCGTTCATGGAGCGAACGAACTTCGACCTCCTCTTCCTCGGGACGAACGGCCTCGACGTCGAGGCGGGGTTGACGACGCCGAACGAGAACGAGGCGCGGATGAAGGAGCTGATGGTGCAGAAGGCGAACCGGGTCGTGCTCGTCTGTGACGGCTCGAAGGTCGGCGAGCGCAGTTTCGTGCAGTTCGCGGACCTGTCGGACGTCGATCACCTCGTCACGGACGCCGCGCTCCCGAAGCGGCTCGCGGAGACGCTGGACGCCGCGGGCGTGCACGTGACGGAGGAGGTCACGGCGTGATTCTCACGGTCACGCCGAACCCCGCGCTCGACTACACGGTCGAACTGGACGAGCCGCTCGACGCCGGGACCGTCGCCCGGACGGACGGCGCGCGCATCGACGCGGGCGGGAAGGGTATCAACGTCTCGCAGTACCTCCGCGCGCTCGACACCGAGACGGCCGCGAGCGGATTCTTGGGCGACCCGTTCGGCCGGGTGCTCGCGGACGAGCTCGCCGAGTCGGGCTTCGAGACGGCGTTCGTCGCCGTCGGGGAGTCCACGCGACTCAATCAGACGATTCTCGCGCCGGACGGCGAGTACAAGGTCAATCAGGACGGTCCGCGGGTGACCCCGGAGGCCGTCGACGACTTGCTCTCGCGCGTGCGCGAGTTCGCGCCGCCGTCGCTCGTCGTCGGCGGGAGCCTCCCGCCGGGCGTCGGCCCCGGGGCCGTCGACCGGCTCGCGGCGGCGGGCGACTGGGCGACGACCGTCGACGTCGGCGGCGAGCTGCTCGCCGAGCTCGACGAGGAGTACGCCCTCTGCAAGCCGAACCGCGAGGAGCTCGCGGCCGCGACGGGGATGGCGACCGGAAGCGTCGAGGACTGTATCGCGGCGGCGGAGGCGCTGCGCGAGACGGGGTACGAGCGCGTGGTCGCCTCGCTGGGCGGCGACGGCGCGGTACTCGTCGGCCCCGACGGGGCGTTCGTCGCGAACGCCCTCGACGTCGACGTCGTGGACACGGTCGGGGCGGGCGACTCGCTCCTTGCGGGCGTGCTCGCGGCGTACGACGACGGCGCGGACGACGCGACGGCGCTCGCGCAGGGCGTCGCCGTCGCCTCCCGCGTCGTCGGCGTCGCGGGGACGAGCGTGCCCGACGTGACCGGAATCGCGGCCGTCCGCGACGACGTGCGCGTCCGGCGGCGGTAGGGCGTCGGTCAAATACCTGCAGAAGAGCGCACAACCGAACGGTTTTAACCACCCTCGAACAACTATCGTGACAGACCATGGCAGATCTGACCACAGCGTATCGGGACTACCTGACCTCCATCAAGGACGACTTGATGACCGGGGTGTCGCACATGATCCCGTTCGTCACCATCGGCGGGATATTCCTCGCGCTCGGCTACGCGTCGGCGAGCGTCTTCGGTGACGTCACGAACGTCTTCGAGGCGACGGGGACCCTCGGGTGGTTCTTCGCGCAGGTCGGGAGCATCGGTCTCACGATCATGGTGCCGATTCTCGGCGCGTACATCTCGTACGCCATCGCCGACAGGCCCGGACTCGCCCCCGGGTTCGTCCTCTCGTACCTCATCCAGCAGGGGAACGTCCTGCAGGAGGCCGGGACGATAATCGGTATCCAGGGTGGTGCCGCGGGGGCCGGCTACCTCGGCGCGCTCGTCGCCGGCCTGATAACGGGGTACGTCGCGCTGTGGTTCAAGCGCCGCGACGTCCCCGGCTTCATCGAGCCGATGATGCCGGTGCTCGTCATCCCGGTGGCGACGACGCTCGTGCTCCTCCCCGTGATGCTGTTCGTCGTCGGCGTCCCCGTCTCCATCCTCAACGCCGCGCTGACCGCGTGGCTCCGCGACATGCAGGGCGGCCAGGCGCTCCTCGTCGGCGCGATTCTCGGCGGGATGATGGCCTTCGACATGGGCGGTCCGATAAACAAGGTCGCGTACGTCTTCGCCACCGGTCTCATCAGCGAACAGCTCTACGGGCCGATGGCGGCCGTGATGATAGCGGGCATGACGCCGCCGCTCGGCATGGCGCTCGCCAACCTCGTCGCCCCCGAGAAGTACCCGGCGGAGATGTACGAGAACGCGAAGAACGCCATCCCGCTCGGCCTCTCCTTCATCACCGAGGGCGCCATCCCCTACGGGGCCTCCGACCCCGGTCGCGTCATCCCGGGCATCGTCGCCGGTTCGGCCGTCGCGGGCGCCGCCGCGATGGGCCTCGGCGTCACGATGCCCGCCCCGCACGGCGGCATCTTCGTGATTCCGCTGTCGAACAAGCCGTTCCTCTTCCTCGGCTGTCTCGTCCTCGGTGCCGTCGTCACCGCGGTCATCGAGTACGCCATCACGCCGGCGTACGACGAGCGCGTCGGCAACGTCTGAGTACCGGATACTGAACGAGTGCGGAACGCTTACCCTTCGCGCAACAACACTCACAAACGATGAACGAAGCTGAACTGAAGTCGCTTATCGACGTCGAGTTGATATCGCTCGACGAGCCGCCGGCGGAGAAGGAAGCGGTGATCGAACACCTCCTCGACCTCGCCGTCGCGGCCGGACGCGTCTCCGACCGGGAGCAGGCGCTCGCCGACCTCCTCGCGCGCGAGGAGGAGTCCACGACGGGCGTCGGGATGGGCATCGGCATCCCGCACGCGAAGACGGCGGGCGTCGACGAGCCGACGCTCGCGTTCACGCGCTCGGGCGAGGGCGTCGACTTCGGTGCGATGGACGACGAGCCCGCGACGCTCTTCTTCATGATACTCGTGCCCGAGGCGTCGAGCGACGATCACCTCCAGATACTCTCCAGCCTCTCGCGCTCGCTCGTCCACGAGGAGACCCGCGAGAAGCTCCACGCGGCGGAGACGCCCGAGCGCGTCCAGGAGATAGTCATCGAGGAGGTGGCCTGAGATGCCCGAGCGCGTCGTCGAGGTCGTCCCCGAGGAGGGCCTCCACGCCCGGCCCGCCTCGCTGTTCGTCGAGACCGCGAACGAGTACGACGCCGAGGTGTCCGTCGGCCCGGAGGGCGCGGCGGACGACGACCTCGTGAGTGCGTCGTCGATGCTCGCCGTCACCGGCCTCGGCGTCGCGGGCGGTGAGAAACTGCGCATCGTCGCGGAGGGCGGGGACGCCGAAGCCGCCCTCGACGCCCTCGAAGCGCTCCTCTCGACGCCGGAGGACGAACTGTAGGCATGAGCGAGCGACGACTCGCGGGTATCGACGTCACGCCCCTCGCCGGCGTTGGCACCGTCGTCTGGTACCGTCCGGACGCCGACCTCCCGGAGCCCCCGGCACCCGAGGACGTCGACGGCGAGGCGGAGTTCGCGGCGTTCGAGGCGGCCCGCGACGAGGCGGAGGCCGAACTCGACGAGGAGCGCGAGCGTACGGCAGAGCGCGTCGGCGAGGACGAGGCCGCGGTCTTCGACGCGCACGCCCAGTTCCTCACCGACCCGCAGATCGCCGACGGCGTCGCGGAGCGCATCGACGGCGGCCTCCCGGCGACCCACGCCGTCCGTGAGACCTTCGACGAGTTCGTCGAGCAGTTCGCGGGGATGGAGGGGAAGATGGCCGAGCGCGCGGACGACCTCCGCGACGTCCGGGACCGCCTCCTCCGCATCCTCACGGACGGCGAGCGCGTCGACCTCTCCGCGCTGCCCGAAGGGTCGGTGGTGTTCGCGGAACGACTCACGCCGAGCGATACGGCGCAGCTCGACCCGGAGCGCGTCGCGGGCTTCGCCACCGTCACGGGCGGTCGCACCTCGCACGCGGCGATATTCGCGCGCTCGCTCGCCATCCCCGCGGTCGTCGGCGTCGGCGAGGCCCTGAACGACGTCGCGGACGGCGAGACGGTCGTCGTCGACGGCGACGCGGGCGAGGTCGTCGTCGACCCGGACGAGGACACCGTCGCGGCCGCGAGCGAGGACGCGACGGCCCCGGTCCGCGAGGGGGCCGTCGAGACGGTCGACGGGACCGAAATCGAGGTCGCGGCGAACGTCGGAACGCCGGCGGAACTCGGCCCCGCGGCGGAGCGCGGCGCGGACGGCGTCGGGCTCTTTCGCACCGAGTTCCTCTTCCTCGACCGCGATGACGCCCCCGACGAGGACGAGCAGTACGCGGCCTATCGGGAGGCCATCGAGACGTTCCCCGACGGGCGCGTCGTCGTCCGGACGCTCGACGTCGGAGGCGACAAGCCCGTCCCGTACCTCGACCTGCCCGCGGAAGAGAACCCCTTCCTCGGCGAGCGCGGCATCCGGCGCTCGCTCGGGCCGGACGCGGACCTCTTCGAGACGCAACTGCGCGCGCTCCTGCGCGCGGACGCGGACACCGACGTCGGGAGCCTCGCGGTGATGCTCCCCCTCGTCGCCACCGTGGAGGAGATCGAAGCGGCCGAGACCGTCCTCGAAGGGGTCGTCGACGACCTCCGGGACGAGGGCGTCGACGCGGAGCGCCCGGAGTTCGGCGTGATGATCGAGACGCCCGCGGCGGCGTTCATGGCGGACGCGTTCGTCCCGCACGTTGATTTCTTCAGCATCGGAACGAACGACCTCGCGCAGTACGTGATGGCGGCCGAGCGCGGCAACGACGCCGTCGCGGACCTCGGCGACTTCCGCCAGCCGGCGGTGTTGCGCGCCATCGACGCGGCGGCGCGCGCGGCCGAGGGGACGGACGTCTGGGTGGGGATGTGCGGCGAGATGGCCGGCGACCCCGAGCTGACCGAGTTGCTCGTCGGCCTCGGGCTGACCGAGCTCTCGATGAGCGCGGTGACGGTGCCGGCGGTGAAGGCACGCGTCGCGGAGATCGACACGGAGGCGGCGACGGCGCTCGCGGAGCGCGCGCTCGCCGCTGCCAGTAAAGACGAAGTGACGGACCTCCTAACGTAACGTATGAAGCTAGTCGCAGTCACGAGTTGTCCGACGGGTATCGCACACAGCCAGATGGCGGCCGAGAACCTCGAAACGACGGCGGAGGGGATGGGCCACGAAATCGAAGTCGAGGTCCAGGGGGCCATGGGCGCGGAGAACGAACTCACCGCCGACGACATCGCGGCGGCGGACGCCGTCATCATCACGGCGGACACGGCCGTCCAGACGGACCGCTTCGAGGGGAAGCCGGTCGTGCAGGGGTCCGTGAAGGCGGGCGTCAACCGCGCGGGCGAGATGATAGAGCGCGCCGTCGCAGCCGCGAAAGCGGGCGAGTCCGGCATCATCAGCGAGGGCGGCGTCGCCGGGACGGCGAGCGGGACGACGAGCGTGGACACGGACCGGACGCCGGCCGTGGACGCGGACGCGGATGCGGAGTCGGACGCCGAGACGGACGAACCGACGAAGCGCGGCGGCGACCCGGAGAAGGGCATCTTCCGCCGGCTCCGCCGGTGGATTACGGGCTAACTCGCATCGGAGTTTTCGTTTCTGCTCGGGTCTGCGTTTTTCCGTGTCAATTATACGGGTGGCGGAGAACCACCCGCACGAGGTAACACAATGGGCTTCTACGGCGGCGACGAACTCTCGAAGGTGTACGCAGACGGACTGGAGGACGGCTTCGGTCTCGTCGCGAGCAACGTCGCGGAACCGAACGTGCTCCTGGGACTGCTGGAGGGGGCCGAGCGCGTCGACTCGGACCTCCTCGTCCAGATGAGCGCCGGAGCCTGTCGGTTCGCCGGCGACGGCGACGAGGTGGCGGGCCTGAAGGCGATGGGGAACTACATCGAGGTGATGGCCGAGCAGCGCGACATCGGCGTCTTCCTCAACATGGACCACCAGACGGACATGGCGTTCATCGAGGCGCAGATGGACCTCGACATCCCCTCCTCCATCATGATCGACGCGAGCCACGAGGAGTTCGAGGAGAACGTCGCGCGCTCGAAGCGCGTCGTCGAGATGGCCGAGGAGAAGGGCTCGGACGTCCTCGTCGAGGCCGAGCTCGGCCAAATCAAGGGCGTCGAGGACGGCATCGAGGCCGACGAGGCCTTCTACACCGACCCCGAGCAGGCCGTCGAGTTCGTCGAGCGCACGGGCTGCGACCTGCTCGCCATCGCCGTCGGCACCCAGCACGGCGTGGCGAAGGGCAAGGACCTCGAACTCCGCCCCGACCTCGCGCGCGACATCGAGGACGCGCTGCGCGACCACGGCCTCGACACGCCGCTCGTCCTCCACGGCTCCTCGGGCCTCCAGCCCTCGCAGGTCGAGGAGATGATGCAGTACGGCATCTGCAAGATGAACAAGGACACGCGCTACCAGTACGAGTACACGCGGACGGCCTTCGACCTCTACCGGGCGCACACGGACGAACTCGTCCCGCCGGAGGGCGTCCCGGACAGCCGCGACACCTTCTTCGAGGACGCCGACTGGTCGCCGAACAAGGACGTCTTCGACCCGCGCGTCGCGGGCCGGGACATCCGCGAGCGCATCGCGGACGTCCACGCCGACCTCGCCGAACTTGCCGGGAGCGCCGGGCAGAGCCGCTACGCGTAACGCCCACAGCTCTCCGTTCTCGCACGTCTCGGGTTCGGTTCTTCTCGCTCTCCGCCTGTTCTCTCTTCTCGTCCCACCGTCCTCTCGCTCTCTCTCCTCGTTCCACCGTCCGCCCGCCCCCCGCCGCGCTCCCCCGTTTCTCTCCATCCGTCTCTCCGCCCGCGACCCCGGACAGCGGCGCGCCCGGCGGTCGAGCCGACCCCGCTCGCGCACCGCCATCTCTAAGTAGTCGGTTGTAACACTAGGTGGTATGTCGTTCAGCGGCTTCAGCGACGCGACGGAGGCACAGGTCACGAACGCCATCGCCCGCTCGTGGGGCGACGAGTTCCTCGACTACACGGACACGGAGGCGATAATCGTCGGCGGCGGCCCCTCGGGGCTCACGTGCGCGAAGGAGCTCGCGGAGCGCGGCGTCGACGTGATGGTCGTCGAGAAGAACAACTACCTCGGCGGTGGGTTCTGGCTCGGGGGTTTCCTGATGAACAAGCTCACCGTCCGCGAGCCCGCCCAGCGCGTCCTCGACGAACTCGGCGTCCCCTACGAGGAGGCGGAGGAGGCGGACGGCCTCCAGCTCGCGGACGGACCGCACGCGTGCTCGGCGCTCATCCACGCGGCCTGCGACGCCGGCGCGAAGGTCCAGAACATGACGGAGTTCACGGACGTCGTCGTCCGCGAGGACCACGAGGTGTCGGGCATCGTGATGAACTGGTCGCCGATACACGCGCTCCCGCGCGAGCTGACCTGCGTCGACCCCATCGCCGTCGAGTCGGACATCGTCATCGACGCGACGGGCCACGACGCCGTCGTCGTCTCGAAACTTCAGGAGCGCGGCGTCGTCGACGCGCCCGGCATCGACGAGACGGAGGCGACGGGGATGGACACCACCGAGGAGGGCGAGTACGGCGCGCCCGGCCACGACTCCCCCGGCCACGACTCGATGTGGGTCGCGGACTCCGAGGACAAGGTCGTCGAATATACGGGCAAGGTCCACGACGGCCTCCTCACCTGCGGGCTCTCGACGGCGACGACGCACGGGCTCACGCGGATGGGCCCGACGTTCGGCGCGATGCTCCTCTCGGGCAAGCGCGCCGCCCAAACCGCCATCGACGAGCTCGGCGTCGACGCACCGAGCGTCGACATGCCGGGGGCGTCGGCCTCGCCCGCTGACGACTAGCGTGATCCCGGAGGGATCACGTTGACGCGAACGGCGACGCCGTGAGCAACGCGTCGCGGAGCGACCGCGTTCAGGCGAGCGGGAGTGAGCGGCGCGAAACGACACGCGAGCGGCGTGTTCCCGGAGGGAGCACGTTGACGCGAACGGCGACGCCCCGTCAGGCTTCGAGGACGCCCGCGACGTACGCGTCGGCGACGTCGCGCGCCACGCGGAGAACGTCGGGGTCGGCGAGGACGACGTATCGGGTGCGCGCGCCCTTCACGATGGTGATGAGCGCCGAGGCGACGGTGTCCGGGTCGACGTCGTCGCGGAAGACCCCCCGCTCGATGCCGTCGGCGATGACGGCGCGGAAGACGTCGCGGATGTACTCGTCGTTCCGGACGAGCTGCTCGCGGATGGCGTCGTGGTAGGGCGCCTGCGCGCGCATTTCGAGGAGCGCGCAGATGAGGTCGTAGTCGTCCTCGCGTTCGATGAGGAGCCCGTCAAGGAGGTCGCCGAGGCGGTCCTCAGGGTCGTCGGTCTCGATTTCGCGGACGTGATCGAGGAACTTATCGAGGAGGTACGCGAGGAAGGCGACGAGCAGGTCGTCCTTCGTGTCGTAGTGGTAGTGGATGGCCGCCGTCGTCTTCCCGTACTCCTCGGCGATGGCGCGCATCGTGAGGTCGGCGTACCCGTGTTCGCGGAGCGCGCGGTAGGTCGCTTCCATGATGGCCTCCTCGACGTCCGTGCGCTCCCGATCCGTCGGCGTGTCGGCCATTAGTAGTACGTGGGGTCGCGGGGGGTTTGGGTGCGTCGGTTCGACGCCCGACGACGGCGGTCGCGGGCGACGAGCGGGCACGGCGCGGTGGCCGGCACGGGGTGGTGTGCGGGCGGTGCGGCGTGGGAGGAAGGCGTCAGGCGGCGTCGAAGCAGCCGTCGACGACGTCGAGGAACTCCTCGGGGCGTTCGGCATGCGGGACGAGCGCCGTCCGGTCGATCTCGACGAAGTCGGCCCCCGCGGCGTCGGCGAGTTCGCGGCCCTCGGCGGGCGTCGTCGTCTCCGCGGCCGACCCCCAGACGAGCGTCAGCGGGCCGTCGTAGGCCCCGAGCGCGGCTTCGAGGTCGACGTCGACGTTGAGGTAGCCGCCGACGAACGCCGCGACGGCGTGTTTCGCGCCGCGCTGGTGGGCGCTGCGCCACTGGTAGTCGAGCCACGCGTCGTCGGCGTTCTCGACGTCGTAGTAGCCGTGGTCGGCGTTCGAGCGCCGGATGGAGTAGCGGGCGGTCGCGGCGTCGACGAGGAGGTCGCCGAGCAGCGGCGCGCGGACGACGCGGCGCGCCCACGGGTTCGGCCCCGGCATCGCGCCCGTCGAGGGGCAGACGAGGACGAGCGCCCGCGGGTCGATCTCGCCGCGCGCGAGCGCGTTCGCCACGTAGCCGCCGGCGAGCGAGGCCGCGAGCACTGCCGGGTCGTCGTAGCGGTCGAGGAACGCCGCGACGAACTCCGTGTAGAGGTCGCCGTCGTAGTCGATGGGCGGGCGGTCCGAACAGCCGAATCCCGGGAAGTCCGGCGCGACGACGTGGTAGTCGTCGGCGAGCGCGTCCCATATCTCCCGGTACTCGCCGCTCGACCCCGCGGCGTTCACGCCATGCAGGCAGACGACGGTGGGGGCCGACGAGTCGCCGGCCTCGGTGTACGCCACGTCCATCCCGCGCCAGCGAAACGTCCCGCGGCGGCCGCCAAGCGGCGGTTCGAGGTCGCCGGCGTACGCGCCGAGTGCGCGGTCCGCGACGGTCGCGAGCCCGACCGCGCCGGCCGCCGCGCCGATGGTTCGGAGGAGTCGCATGGACGACGGTTGGCCCGCGAGCGACAAAAGTGCGGGTGGAAGGGGCAGTCCGGGCGGCGAAACGGGGGGAGTGAGAACGATACTGGTGGCCGGGAACCGCGAAGAACGGCGGACGATACGGGGTCCCGGCAGTGTCGTGTGAGAAACGTTTAGACGCCGCCGTGCGACGCCACGCGCATGCCCTCGGATCGCTGGCTCTACGCGCTCTCCCTCTCGGCGGTCGCCTCCAGCGTCGCCGGCCTGCTCGTGCCGCTCTACGTCGTCTCGCTCGGCGGCGGCCCGGGCGCGCTCGGCGTGTCGGCGTCGCTGTCGTCGCTCGTCGGCGCGCCCGGGGCGATCCTCGCCGGCCGCTACGCCGACCGGACGGGGGACCGCCGCGGGGTCGTCGTCGCCGCGCTCGCCGTCGCCGCCGTCGCGCTCGTCGTCCTCCCGTTCCTCCACAGCGTCTGGACGGTCATCGCCGTCTACGCCGTCCTCGCGTTCGCCATCGCAGCCATCTCGCCCGTCGTCACGATGCTCGTGGTGGGCGACACGCCCGAGCAAGCGTGGAACGGCCGTATCGCGCGCCTCAACGTCTTCCAGGGGTACGGCTCGACGGCGGGGTTCGTCATCGGGACGGTGTGGACGGTCGGCGTCGCGGCGGTCGCTTCCACGGAGGTCGTGCAGGGGTCGCTGTTCGCCGTCGCGGCGCTCTTCGGCGTCGGGGCCGCCGCGCTCGCCGTGTACTCGCTCCCGCGCCACGACGCCATGCAGGTCGGTCCGCGGCGCGCGAATCGCGTCGCCGCCATCCTCTCGCGGACCTCGCGGAACGCCCCGGACGCGACGTTCGCGTACGGGACGAACCGGCTCTTCTGGGCGACGCGCTCGCTCTCGCTCGCCCGCCTCCGCCGCCTCCGCGCGGACCTCCCGCCGGCGCTCTGGCTCTACTTCGGCGCGGCGTTCTGTTTCTTCACGGGCTTCTCCGTCTTCTGGGCACCGCTCCCCCTCTACCTCGACGCGAACCTCGGCTTCACCTCGGGGATGGTGTTCGCGCTCTACCTCGTGAACAACGCGGCCTCAACGCTCCTCTTCGGCCGCGCCGGTGACGTCAGCGGCGCACACGACGTTCGGCTCGTGCAGGGCGGCGCGCTCGGCCTGCGCGCCGCCGCGTTCGTCGGCGTCGCCGGCGTCGGGCTCTTCGGCGCGGACGCGCTCTCGGGGACGCTCGGTTCGCTGGCCGCGGTCGGGGCGCTCCTCTTCGTCGTCGGCGTCACGTGGGCGTTCATCGCCGTCACCGGGACGGCCATCGTCTCGCGGTTCGCCCCGGCGAGCGCCCGCGGGAGCGTCCTCGGAACGTACGCCGCACTGGCCGCCGTCGCGGGCGCGGTCGGCGGCCTCCTCGGCGGCTGGCTCGCCGCCTACCGCTTCGACGTCGCGTTCGTCGTCGCCGCCGGCCTCTGCGTCGTCGGCGCGGCCGTCGTCTACGGCGCACGGCGGCTCTCGGCGGGGTCGGCGGCCACCACCGACGGGACGGGCGCGTGAGCTGACGGCGACGCGGGGACGCGGGGACGAACGGCGAACCGCGCGCCGGCGGCGTCGTCCGTACCGGCAGCGAGTGGCGGGACCCGGTCCTTTAGGCGCGTCCCGGCCGTCCGAGCGGACGTGGCAACGTCCCACTCTCGCTATCGTGCCGGCGTGTGCAACATCGGTCGGCGCGAGCGACGCCGTCGATACACGTACGCCGCGGCCGCCCTCGTCGCCGCGGGCGCGTTCGTGGTCGGCGTCGTGCTCGGCGTCGTCCCGCAGGAACTCGTCCCCGCCCTCTTCGTCCCGCTCGCGCTCGCCGCCGAGTGGTACCTCCAGGCCTCGAAGTCCTTCTGCGCCGCCCTCGCGCTCCTCGGCCGGTACAGCTTCGAGGACGCCGACGAGCACGGGGCCGTCGAGGACCCGGCGGACCGCGCGGCCGACCAGCAGTACGCCGTCCAAATCACCGCGACCGCCGTCGTCGTCGCCGCGCTCGTCACGACCGTCGTCTTCGTCGCGCTCTGAGGGCGGGGCTCCGCGTCCCCGCGGAACGACGTCTCCTCGTTCACGCGCGTCGAGGGGTGACGTCGTCCTCGCGTCCGAGTGAGCGCGCACGTTCGTGTCGCTTCGGCGCTCGGCCGCGTCACCGCGCCGCGTCGGCCGTGACGTCGAATCCCCGCTCGACGAACGCCGCGACGGCCCGTTCGTACGTCTCGTCGCCGTGCGACAGATAGCGCGACGGGAGGTTCACGCGGCGCTTGCGCGTCGCGTCGCCGTCGCGGTAGGTGAGCACGAGCCGCGGGCGCGTCAGACCCTTCTCGCCGCGCGTCGCACGCACCGACTCGACCCGGTCGAGCGCGAGGCGGTCCGGCGAGCGATACCCGCGGACGTAATCGAGGAGACGAAGCGCGACGACGAGCGCGAGAACGACGCCCGCACCGACAGCGACCCAAATGAGGTCGGCGCGCCGCGTGAGGAGACGCGTGAGCAGTCGTCCCGACCAGCCGAGCGCGACGACGAGCCAGCAGACGTAGCCGACGAAGAGCGCCTTGCGCCACCACACGTCGCTGCGCCAGTAGCCCCGGTAGAGCGAGCGGGCGTAGCCGACGACGGAGGCGTCGAGGACGAGCGCGCCGTCGTCGAAACGCGCGGTGCCGCGCTTCGTGTCGAAGGCGTCGGGGGGACCGGCGGCGTCGGACGCGACGTTCGGGGGGTCGGTACCGTCGGGAGGAGCGTCGTGCGGGTCGATGGAGGGCACGAACGGGTCGTGACGCGCCGGCGAGATATCCGTTCCGGTGGCCCGTACGGCTTTTGGCGGTGGGGGCCGTTCGGTCGCTCGATGGTAGGGCGGGGATTGGACCGATGGCGACGCGATTGGCACCGATGGGTAGCGTTCAGCGCCGACCGACGGATTCTGACGACGCTCGTCCTCCTCATCGGGTTCACCTTCTTCGGGCCCGTCGCCAGCTTCCTCCTCCCGTCCGCGAAGAACCCGCTCGCGGACTCCAGTCCCACTATCTCGCTCGTCTCCGCGCTCCTCAGCGGGACGTTCTTCCTCTTCAGCATCGTCGTCACCGTCAACACGCTGTTCGTCTCCCAACAGCAACACCCGCTGGCCCAGCAGTTCGGCCGCGTGCAGAGCGTCGTCGAGTACCGCCGCCAACTGGAGGACGTCGTCGACACCGAACACGTCCCGGCCGAACCAGAAGCGCTCCTGCGACTGCTCTCGGGCAGCATCCTCGAACGCGCTCAGCGCCTCGAAGACGAGCTCGGTGCCGCGGATTTCGAGCTGCGCGAGGACCTCGACGGCTACGTCGAGACGCTCGCGGAGGAGACGGGCGAGATGAATCGCGGGCTGGAGGACGCCGAGGACACCCTCGACGTCGTGCTGGCGACCATCGACTACGACCACGACAGACAGATACACGACCTCCGCGCGATTCGCGTCGCCCACGGCGACGAACTCGACGACGGGACCGCAGAACGAATCGAGGAGATGCTGCGGCTCCTCCAGTACGCCGCGACCGCCCGCGAGTACTTCAAGACGCTCTACACGCGCCGCGACCTCGCGAACCTCTCGCGCGACCTCGTGCTCACCGCCGTCCCGACCGCCGCCATCGTCGCGGCGTTCATGCACTTCCTCACGGACCTCCCAGACAGCAACCTCCTCGTCGTCGCCGTCGAGGCCGTCGCGTTCGCGCCCTTCGTCCTCGTCGCCGCCTACGTCCTCCGCGTGACGCTCGTCAACAGCGCGCAACGCGCCGCCGGCCAGTTCGTCGTCGGCGACGACGGCGGCGACATCGAGGGCATCCCGGACGGCGACTGAGGCGAGTTAGGACGCGTCCGTCGGCGGGTCCGTTCCGTCGGCCACGTCCCGGACGGCTTCGACGTCGACCACCTCGCCGTCGTCGTTCAGCGCCCGGACGAGAATCACGTACTCGTCCCCGCTCGTGTAGTAACTCGACCCCGACGGCGGGTACGTCGCGCTCCCGTTCGGCGCGAGCCCGAGCATCGACTCTACCCCGTATCCCGGGTTACTCGGGTGGTGGAAGACGACGTCGACGCGCGAGGCGTTCGAGGCGTACTCGACCCGGTAGCGGCTCTTCTTTCCGGCCTTCTTCGCGCTCTTGTCGCTCACCGCCACCCGCGAGAGGACGGCGCGGTCGGTGTCGTAGGACTCCGCGCTGTCGCGACCGTCCGCGACGTCCGTGACGACGTAGGCGTCCACGACGCTCCCGTCCGCGTCGTACGCGAGGAACGTGAACGCGTAGCGCCCACCGCCGGAGCCGTAGTAGTCGAACCCGGCCGTCGCGTCCGTCCACGCCTTCGCGACGCTCCCGTCCTGCATCACCATCGCCTCGACGCGAGCCGCGCCCGAACCGGCGGTCGCCTCGACGGTGTAGTGGCCGTCGGACTTGTCGTCGACGCTGAGGTGGCGAATCGGCTTCCCGGGACGCGACACCGCACCGAGGTTCCGGCCGTCCTCGCCGTCGGCGGTATCGTCGAGCGTCCGAACGTCCAGGACGCGCCCGTCGCCGTCGAGCGCCGCGACGACGATGGTGTAGTCGTCACCGTAGGTTCTCTCGGCGTACGTCGCGCTCCCGTTCGCCGGGTGCGTCCCGGTGCGAATCGCGTACGTCGCCTCGCGGTCGACGAACGCGACGGCGACCCGCTGGGTGGAGTCAGCCGTCGCGTACGAGACGGCGTACTGGGTCCCATCACTCACCGTGCTCCGGTCGGCGAGCGTGACGTTCCGAATCGCGTCGCGCGCACCGGGCTCGAAGCCGTCGTGCGTGTCGCGGCCGTCCGCGACGTCCTGGAGGACGTATCGGTCGAGCACGCCCCCGCTCGCGTTCCGCGCGACGAACGAAGCCACGTATCGCTCGCCGGCGCTCCCGGTGGTGTAGGTGACGCTCCCGCTCGGCGTCGTCACCGTCGTCGCCCGTGCGACCTTTGAGGCGTTCGCGGTCGGCGTCAGCGAGACCGTCACGTTCGCCACCGCGTCGGCCGCCTCGTAGCCGAGCGTGTACGCCACGCCGTCACCGGACGGGCCGGTCCGGTCGACGAGGGAGACCTGCGAGAGCGGGGAGTCGGCACGAGAGACGGTCCCGGCGGCGTCCGAGTCGGCGCCGTCGGCCACGTCGGCGACGGTCTCGGTGTCGAGGACGGTGTCGCTCCCGTCGTGCGCGCGGACGGTGACGGTGTACCGGTCGCCGGCCGTACCCTGATCATCGTACGCGACGGTGTGGGTCCCCGCCGTCGCCGCGAGGCCGGTCGCGTTCCGCGTCACGGTGTCCGTCGTCTCGTCACGAACCGTCACGGAGACGGTCGCCGTGCGCGCGGCGTCCGTCCCGTCGAGCGCGTACCGCACGTCGTACGCCGCCCGGTCGTTCGGGCCGCTTCGGTCCACGAGCGTGACGTCGAGAGACACCGGCGGGGTCGAGTCGTCGTCGCTGGTGGTGGTCGTCGTGGACGTCGTACTCGTCGTGGTCGTCGTAGACGTCGGCGTACTCGTCGTGGTCGTCGTAGACGTCGGCGTACTCGTCGTGGTCGTCGTAGACGTCGGCGTACTCGTCGTGGTCGTCGTAGACGTCGGCGTACTCGTCGTGGACGTCGTGGTCGTCGTACTCGTCGTGGACGTCGTAGACGTCGGCGTACTCGTCGTCGGGCCTCCGACGCACGCCGCGGTGTCGAGGACCGTGTTCGAGGGCGTGTGGACGACTGAGACGTCGTCCTCGGTGAGAGAGCCGATGCTCTCGTTCTGCCACGTCATCCCCGGAGCGAACGTCCCGGTCGCGGATCCGCCGCTCGCCCAGGTGCCCTTGGAGAATGCGACACGTTGCGTCTCGTCCGCTCCGCGAAGCACGACGACGAGGTCGTCACTGGCGAGTGGCTCGCCGCCACAGTGAGCGACGGTGACGGTGTCGCCGTGGACCGCGACGTCCACGGCTCCGACGGGGGCACCGGCAGCGCCGTCGTCGCCGTACGTTCGCTCCAGCATGGCGGCACCACCGACCGTCACCGCGGTGATGACGATGCCGGTCATGAGAATCGTCCCGACGACGCTACTGGCACCCTTGTTCATTCGTGACGCTCCGAGGTCGTCACTCGCCCTTCGCCCCACGCGCGCAAAAGGGTTCGGCGTCCGGACCGGCCGGTTTTT
Organism: Halarchaeum rubridurum; assembly: GCF_014647115.1. Classification (GTDB taxonomy): domain Archaea; phylum Halobacteriota; class Halobacteria; order Halobacteriales; family Halobacteriaceae; genus Halarchaeum; species Halarchaeum rubridurum. Next base: position 420,523 of record NZ_BMOO01000002.1, on the reverse strand, counting down.
GTCGGCCGGCCGCGAACGGGTCCGTCGTGACGCGTCGTGACCTCCTCGTCCGGGCCGCCGGTGGGGCCGTCTGCTGGCTCGCGCTCGTCGCCGCGACGGCGGCGCTAGTCGTGGGTGGACTCCTCGGAACGTATCCGGGCCCGTACGACGGTGCGCTCCTCATCGCGGGCGCGCTCGCCGTCGCCGTCGTCGGCGGTGCGCTCCTCGTCGCGGGCGTACCGGCGCGGCTCGCGGACGGGACCGGAGGAGGGCGTTAGCCCGAGCCCTCTATCGGCGGGTTGACGAACACCGCCTCGCCGATGAGGCAGAGACACCCGAGACAGCCGACGGCGAGCGTCGGCATCGTCGCGTACGGCGCGGCGACGGTCGCCGCGAGGGCGGCGACGAGCAGGACGGTGATGGCACCGAGCACCGCGTCTGGGCGGCCGATACCGGCGGGGAGCGTGCGCTCGCTGGCGTCTGCCTGGGTCATCGAGGGGGAGAGAGGGGGTGTGGTCGGCCGAGCGTTACATGTAGCCCAGGTCGCGGAGGCGCTCCATGAGGTCCTCCTTGTCCTGGGCGCGGCCGGCGCGTTCGGTCGTGTTGTCGAGGTCCTGGAGCCACGCGGGGTCCTCAGCGGCCTTGTCCGTACTGACTTCGCTGCCGAGCGAGCGGAAGCCCTTGAAGTACTTCGGGCTGACCGGGATGTCCTCGTGGCTGATGCCCTCGGGGAGGTCGTCGTAGGCCTGCGGGACGTAGCCCTCGTCGGGGTAGCCCGCGACGGACTCGGGGACGACGTAGTGCCAGAAGGCGTCCCAGACGGCGGCCTCGTCGAACTGGAGGATCGGCTGGATGCGGTCGTGGGGCGGGTAGATGTCGGGGTCGTGACGCGGGCTGAAGAACGTCTCGTCGGCGCGGGCCTCCTGTTCGTCCCAGCGGATTCCCGAGAAGATGCCGTCAACGTCGTACTCCTCGAGGGCGTCGTTGAGCGCGACGGTCTTCAAGAGGTGGTTGCCGACGTAGGTGTCGAGCAGGAACGGGAAGGTGTCCTCCTCGTACTCGAGGATGTCCCGAACGTGGTGTTGGTTGTGCTCGGAGAGCTCGGAGATGTCGATGTCGTCACCGGGTTCGAGGTCGTTGGCCTCGACGTACTCCCCGACGTCCTCGTTGCGGGCGTAGATGAGCTCGAACTCCCACTCGTCGGCCCAGCGCTCGGCGAAGTCGAGCAGGTCCTCGAAGTGCTGGTAGTGGTCGATGAAGATGGCCGGCGGCATCTCGTAGCCGTACTCCTCGGCGACCTCCTTGACGAAGTAGAGGGTGAGCGTCGAGTCCTTCCCCCCGGTCCACATGATGGCGGGATTCTCGTACTCCTCGAGGCCGGTCTGGACGACCTCGACGGCTTTCTCGATCTTGTCCTCGAGGGCGGGATAGTCCTCGGGGTTCTCGCCCTCGCCGTCGGTGTAGTCGACGTCGAGGTAGTCGGGGAAGTCCGCTGACATCGTTGTACTCCCCTCGTATACCGTCCCACGTAAAGGCTTGCGTGTGCGGTCAGCGTTCACCGGTGGACCGCGAAGGCGGAGGATGTGGCCGGTACCTGTGTGGCCGGGCGGGGCACTCCGTGCCCTATACCGGCAGAAGCCTCCGGTACCAGCCGCAACACCGAAGGCAGTCGGTCGTGTCAATTAGCTATGGATTCGCGTCCGGTCGTCTACGTCGACGACGACCCAGCACTCGTGGACGTCGTCGACCGGCGCTTGCGCGCCCGTCTCGACCGGCCGGTGGAGACGACGAGGAGCGCCGCGGACGCCCTCGAACGCCTCGACGCCGAGCGCGTCGCCTGTCTCGTACTCGACTACCGCATCACGGGTGAGGAGCCGCTTTCCCTCCTGCGCGACGCGTGCGCCCGCCGTCCCGACGTGCCCGTCGTCTTCTTCACGAGCATCGGCGACCCGGAGACGATGGCCGCGGCGAGAGAGGCGGGTGCCGACGCGTTCGTCCGGAAGGGACCCGGCGGGGCGGACGCGCTCGCCGAGACGCTCGCGGACGTCCTCGACGAACCGCGCGACGGCTGATGGGGAAGTGCTAGGGACGCGGGAGGCGGAGTCGGACGTCGTTGCCGCCGAGGTCGCTCTCCCCGAAGGAGAGTTCGCCGCCGAAGCTCTCGACGGTCCACTTGACGAGCCAGAGACCGAGGCCACTCCCGTGGCGCGTCGGCGTGATCTCAGCCTCGCCGGTGACGACGTCGCGCTCGGCGGCCGGAATCGGCGGGCCGTCGTCCTCGACGTGGACCGTCGCCCATCCCTCCCCCTCGGCGACGACGCGGACGCGCACGTGTGGCGTCTCGCTCGGGTTGTGCCGGATCGCGTTGTCCACGAGGCTGTCGAGCGCGACGTCGAGGTGGCCGTTCGCCCGGACGGTCATCGACGTCGGGAGGTCCGTCTCGACGGCCGCCTCGGGCGACTCGCGTCGGTGGGCCTCGGCGACCCGGCGAATCGTCGGGACGCAGTCGACGGTCTTCGTCTCCTCGGCGGCGTTCAGGACGCGGTGAATCTCGCCGGCCTCCTCGGTCAGCTGTTGGAGGTCGTTCGCGGCCCGCTCGACCGTCGCGACGGCGTTCGTCCGCTCCGCGGACTGCTCGTCGAAGGCGTCGAGGAGCCGCGCCGTGTGCGCGACGATGACGTTCGCCTTGTTCCGCAGATTGTGCCGGAGCACGCGGTTCATCACCCGCGCGCGGCGCTCGTTCTGGACGAACTCGCTCAGGTCCGTGTAGATGGCGAAGCCGCCTTCGCCCGCTCGGTCGTCGGGGTACGGGATGCCCCGATAGAGGAACTCCCGGAGGCCGTCCACCGTCTCGCGCTTCACGCGTCGATAGTTCACCTCGCCCGCCGACGTCCGACTGTCGAGGGCGTGGGCCTCGTCGCGGAGCCAGACGGGGACGATCAGGTCGTTGAGGACCTCGCCGCGCGCGTCCGCGGTGTCGTACCCGAACGTCTCGGTGAACGCCCGATTGACGTCGACGACGACCGGAACTTCGTCGGCGAGCTCGAACTCGACGACCGCGTCCTGGATGTGCTCGATGAGGTGGCGATACCGGTCGTCGCCGCCCGGCCGACCGATTGGCGTGTTCCCATCCATATTTTATTTCACACGTGCAACATTCATCACAATATGTACGTCGATAGCGCACACTGATTCATAAGCGTGCTGTTCGTTTCACCGAGGGCTCGGGGACCACTGCAAGATTGATTTGTGCGGCTGCCGACAGTCCGTTCGACGCCGGCCTCGGCCGGCCCCTGCATCAAATGGCACCCGACGACACCACACAGCGCCGATCCCTACCGGGCGGCCGCGAGCACGACGCAGCGATGGCGGACCTCTCCGGCTTCCAGCGCGACCTGCTCTGGCGGCTCTACGAGCACCAACCGTGCAACGGGCTCGACGTCGAGACGCACATAGAGGAGTATTACGGGGAGACGGTCAACCACAGCCACGTCTACGCGAACCTCGACCGGCTCGTCGAGGCCGGGTTCATCGACAAGCGCGACGGCGACGGTCGCGCGAACGAGTACCGACTCACCGCGTTCGCGCGGACGACCCTCGACCGCCGGCGTGCGTGGCTGAACGACCGCTCCACGACGTAATTAAAATTCGTTTGTAGTTCTACAACGCGAGTTGCAAACCTTTATTCGCCCGTAGGGAGACACACGTAGTACCGCCGGAGACGGCCCGAGCACGCCGCGGGCGGCCGTCCCGCCGGACAGATACATCCCCGTTCGACCGACCAGACGCCCGGGTAGTGGCGACGCCGTCGAACGGTCAACCACATACGATGAGTCAGACACAGACACACGACGACCCACGAGACACCGTCCACGCCGTCCTCGAACGCGCACGGTCGCGCCTCGACGACGAGGGCGACGGGGACGTGGTGACGGACGAAACGTTCGCCGACCTCGTCGCCGAGGCCGACCACGCCCTCTACGACGGCGCGACGACCGAGGAGGTCTACGAGGCCGCCATCGACGCCCTGACCGCGCGCGTCGAGCGCGACCCCGCCTACAAGCGCGCCGCCGCCGAAGTCTTCCTCCAGAAGTACTTCCAGGAGGTCGCCGGCGAGGACCTCACCGGCTTCGAGCGCGACCGCGCGTACCGCGAGACGTTCCGCGAGAACGTCGCCGAGCTCGTCGAGCGCGACATCCTCGACGAGCGGATGCGCACGCGCTTCGACCTCGACCGCCTCGCCGACCACCTCGAACCCGAGCGCGACGGGAAGTTCGAGTACATGGCGCTCGACACCCTCTACCAGCGCTACTTCCTCAAGACCGCCGACGACGAGCGCATGGAGCTCCCCCAGGCCTTCTGGATGCGGGTCGCCATGGGTCTCGCCCTGGAGGAGGAGGAGCCGAACCGCCGCGCCGAGGAGTTCTACGACGTCCTCTCGAAACTCGAGTTCACGCCCTCCTCGCCGACGCTCTTCCACGCGGGCACGACGCACCCGCAGCTCTCCTCGTGCTACCTCACGACCGTCCCGGACGACCTGGAGGGTATCTTCGACGCGTACAAGGAGCACGCGAAGCTCTCGAAGTGGAGTGGGGGCCTCGGCAACGACTGGACGAACGTCCGGGCCGCGGGCGCGCGCATCTCCTCGACGGGCGTCGAGTCCACGGGCACCGTCCCCTTCCTCCGCATCTCGAACGACGTCACGGGCGCCATCAACCGCTCCGGGAAGCGCCGCGGCGCCGCCGCAGCCTACCTCGCGGCGTGGCACGCCGACTACCCGGACTTCCTCGACCTCAAGCGAAACACGGGCGACGAGCGCCGGCGCACCCCCGACATGAACACGGCGGCGTGGGTGCCCGACCTCTTCATGGAGCGCGTCCAGAACGACGAGGAGTGGACGCTCTTCTCACCTGATGAAGTGCCCGACCTCCACGAGACCTACGGCGAGGAGTTCTGCGAGCGCTACGAGGCGTACGAGGAACAGGCGCGCGAGGGCGACATCGACGAGTACGAGGTCGTCGACGCCGCGGACCTCTGGCGCAAGACGCTCACGCGGCTCTTCGAGACCGGCCACCCGTGGATCACGTTCAAGGACCCCTGTAACGTCCGCTCGCCGCAGGACCACGAGGGCGTCGTTCACTCCTCGAACCTCTGTACGGAGATCACGCTGAACACGAGTGAGGAGGAGACCGCCGTCTGCAACCTCGGGAGCGTCAACTACGAGACGCACGTCTCGGGCTCCGACCTCGACCGCGAGCGACTCGCCGACACCATCGAGACGGCGATGCGGATGCTCGACAACGTCGTCGACCTCTGCTTCTACCCGACGGAGAAGGCGGAACGCTCGAACATGCGTCATCGGCCCATCGGCCTCGGGACGATGGGCTTCCACGCCGCGCTGATGGAGTGCGACGTCCCGATGGGGAGCGACGAGGCAATCGAGAAAGCGAACCGCTGGCAGGAGTTCGTCTCCTATCACGCTATCCTGAACTCCGCGGAACTCGCCGGCGAGCGCGGCGCGTACGACTCCTACGAGGGCTCGAAGTGGTCTCGCGGGATACTCCCGCAGGACACCGTCGACCTGCTCGAGGAGGAGCGCGGCCGCGAGATTCCCACGGACCGCGAGGAGACGATGGACTGGTTCGTCGTCCGCGAAGCCATCGAGGAGCACGGGATGCGCAACTCGAACACGATGGCGATTGCGCCGACGGCGACCGTCTCGACCATCAACGGCACGTCGCCCTCCATCGAGCCGATCTACTCGAACCTCTACGTGAAGTCGAACATGAGCGGCGACTTCACCGTCATCAACGACCGGCTCGTCGACGACCTGAAGGAGCGCGACCTCTGGACGGAGGAGGTCCGTGACCGCATCAAGTACCACGACGGCTCGATACAGGAGATCGACGCGATACCCGACGAACTGAAGGAGCACTATCGCGGCGCGTTCGAGATCGACCCGCGCCACCAGCTCGACCTCACCGCCCACCGGGGGACGTGGATAGACCAGTCCGTCTCGCACAACGTCTTCTTCCCGAGCACGGACGGGAGCCTGCTCGACGACGTCTACACCCGCGCGTGGGAGATGGGCGTGAAGACGACGTACTACCTGCGGACGCTCGGCGCGAGCCAGATCGAGAAGTCCACGCTCGACATGGCCGAGTACGGGAAGACCCAACACCGCGACGACGCGGACGCGGAGACCGCGACGGACGGCGGGGAGCGCACCGACGACACCGAACTCTGCGCCGTCGAGGACCCGACCTGCGACGCCTGTCAGTAACACGAACTACACCGCTATGCCTGTCCTGAACCACGACGACGAGCACGACCCGAACAAGATACTGCCCATCGACTACGACTGGGCGCGCGAGTACTACGAGGCCGGCGTGAACAACAACTGGGTGCCCGAGGAGATTCCGATGCAGGACGACGTCGCCCAGTGGCAGGGCGACGCGCTCTCCGAGGCCGAGCGCCGACTCGTCGAGTGGAACCTCGGGTTCTTCTCGACCGCCGAATCCCTCACGGCGAACAACATCGTCCTCGCCATCTACGACTACGTCACGGCGCCCGAGTGTCGCCAGTACCTCCTCCGGCAGGCCTACGAGGAGGCCATCCACACGGACACCTTCATCTACTGCTGCGACAGCCTCGGCTTCGAGCCCGACTACCTCTACGGGATGTACGACCGCATCCCCGCCATCGAGGCGAAAGACGAGTTCGTCGTCGACCTGACGCGCGCCGTCGACGACCCCGACTTCACGCTGGAGACCGAGGACGACGTCCGCGAACTCCTGCGCGACCTCGTCGGCTTCTACGTCGTCATGGAGGGCGTCTTCTTCTACGCCGGGTTCGCGATGATGCTCGGGCTAAAGAGGCAAAACAAGATGGTCGGCGTCGGCCAGCAGTTCGAGTACATCATGCGCGACGAGTCCCTCCACGTCGGCTTCGGCGTCGACCTCGTCAACCAGATTCGCGAGGAGAACCCCGGCGTCTGGACGGCCGACTTCGAGGCGGAGGTCCGCGAGATGATCACGGACGCCGTCGACCTCGAACAGGTCTACGCCCGCGAGGCCTGTCCCGAGGAGGTCTTCGGGATGAGCCCCGAGCAGTTCGCGGAGTACGTCGAGTACGTCGCGGACCGCCGCTTCGGCCAGCTCGACATGGCCGAGGAGTACGGGACGCAAAACCCCTTCCCGTGGATGAGCGAACAGGTCGACCTGAACAAGGAGAAGAACTTCTTCGAGACGCAGGTGACGGAGTACCAGTCCGGCGGGAGCCTCGACTGGTAACGCGCACACCTCGCACACCCCGCGCACACCTCGCCCGCGCCCGCTTTCGGCCCGCCCACGCGTTGCTTCACTCCCCGCCCGAGCGCCCCGTCAGGCCGGGACGGTGGCGTCGAAGGCCTGTCTCGTCTGCAGGACGCTCGCATAGTCCGCGCGGGTGACGACGCCGACGCGCTCCTCGCCGTCGACGACGAAGGCCGCGCTCGCGTTCGATTCGTTCAGTTCCGCGAGCGCCTCGAAGGCGTCCGCGTCGTGCGCGACGGAGGGGAGGTCACGGACCATCACTTCCTCGACGCGGTAGGCGTCGCGCTCGACCTCGCGGACCCCGCGAAGCGCGTCGAGGGTGACGACGCCGACGACGCGGCCGTTCTCGGTGACGGCGTACTCGGTGCGCCGGTCCGCGAGCACGCGGTCCGCGAACGCCTGCACGCTCGCCTTGGCGTCGATAGTCGGGGTGTCCGCGAGCACGTCGCGGACCGTCAACCCCTCGAGGAGGTCGTCGATGAGGACGGTGCGGGACTCGCCCGTCGCGGCGCTGTAGACGAACCACGCGAGCAGGAGGAACAGCGGCGCGAAGTTGAGGACGCCGAAGATGGCGAAGGCGACGGCGAACCCGACGCCGATTCGCGCGGCGGTGCGCGTGGCGACGCCGTACGGCCGCGAGCGCGCGAGGTACGCGCGGAGGACGCGCCCGCCGTCCATCGGAAACGCGGGCAGGAGGTTGAACCCCGCGAGGAGGGCGTTGCTAATGGCCAGCCAGCCGACGACGAACCCGACCACGGGGAGCGACGGCGGGACGACGTAGAGGCCGGCGTAGCAGAGCGCGGCGACGAGCAGGCTCGTGACCGGGCCGGCGATGGCGATACCGAACTCCTGTTCGGGGTCGCGCGGAATCGTCGAGAGGCTGGCGAGCCCGCCGAGGAGCCAGAGGGTTATCGATTCGGTCTCGACGCCGTAGCGCGCGCCGGCGTACGCGTGCCCGAGTTCGTGGAGCGCGACGCCGACGAAGAGGCCGACGGCGGCGAGCACGCCGACGAGCCACGGGTTCGCGCCGGCGTGGAGCGTCGCCACGTCGTACGCGCGGGGCGCGATGGCGTTGACGACGCCCGCGTACGTGTCGATCTGCACCTCGCTCCCGAGGAGCCACGCGAGGAGCGGGAGGAAGAGGACGAGCGAGAGGTCGATGCGGATGGGGATGCCCCACACCCGCCCGACGGTGAACTTGCGCATCGGATGGGGGATGGCGCGGCGGGTAGTAATAGCCACCGCCCGCACCGGAACGCCGCGCTCGCGGTCGTGTTCGGCGGCAGAGGTGTACGGCCTCGGTGGTCAGTCCTCCGGGTCGCCAGCGTCGCCCGCGGCCGTCGCGCCGTCGCCGTCGAGCAGGTCGTGTTCGGCGGCGTACGCCCGGATGCGCTCGTCGTCGAGGTGGGAGAGGAGGCGGTCGTGGGCGCGCTCGCGGAGGTCGTCGACCGCCGCGGGGTCCCGGCGCGTCTCGAAGGCGGCGTCGATGTAGGACGCGCGGAGCGCCGCGATGTCGTCGTCGCCCGCGCGTGCGTCGGGGACGTGGTCGTCGAACCACTCGCGCCAGCGCTCGCGCTCCGCCCACTCGCCCGAGAACTCGCTCGCGGAGCGCAGCCAATCGTAGTGTTCGGCGAGGTCGTCCGGGTAGCCGCGCGCGAGCCGAACGTCCTTGATCAGCCGACGTGCGACGTGCGCGCCCTGCCCGGCCGCGACGACGGCCTGTGCGTTGCGCTGGCCCGCGGGCGCGACGACGTAGAGGCCCGCGACGTCGGTGCGGCCGTCCGCGTCGGGGTAGTCGCCGTCGAAGTGCTCGTGGCTCTCGCCGTCGTGCTCGTGGGACTCGTAGGCGTCGTCGCCGACGACCGGCCGGAGGTAGTCGCCGTCGTACCACGACGCCGCGACGACGTGGCGCGCGCGGACCGTGCGGCCATCCGCAGTGGTGACGACGAAGTGCGCGCCGCTCTCGTTCCCGTGCTCGTCGTCCGCGCCGGCGTCGCCCGTGGGACCGTCCGCGCTGCCTGTCGCCGGCGCGTCGCCGTCCGCGTGTTCGACGGCCTCGACGGTGTCCGCGACGAGGTCCGCGCCTGCGGTTTCGAGGTGGTCGTGGAGAAGCCCTCGATAGGTCTCGATGTCGATACCGGCGGGGAAACCGGGGTAGTTTTCGAGGAACGCCGAGCGCGGGAGCGCGGCGACGCCGCGGTCGAAGACGAGTGTATCGAGGCCATAGCGGGCGGTGAATATCGCGGTACTCGCGCCGCTCGGGCCGCCGCCGACCACGACGACGTCGCGCTCCGTCCGTTCGCTCATTCGTCGAACGCGCCGGTGACGATGTCGGCGACGCGCTGGCGGTCGAAGAGTCGTTCGTCCGCGTCGAACACGTCGGGGTAGAGGCCCTTCGCGGCCTCCTCGAGGTGGAAGAGGTGGATGATGGGGCCCTGGTAGGTGTGTCCGCCGTAGAAGACGCGGCCCTCCTGGACGGCCGTGAGTTCGCTCGCCACCTCGTGTTGCTCCATGTGCGCGACGACGTTCTCCTCGAAGTACTCGTCCGTGATCTCGCCCTGGATGCGGACGGCGATGGCGTCGGGGTCGATGTCGAGGAGCGCCTCGTAGTCGAGCGTCGCGCCGCCCGCCTGCGCGTCCGTGACGTCGTGTTGCGCGAGCGCGTCGCCGACGCCGAGGTCCCGCCACTGCGCGGACTGCGTGCCGTCGCCGATGAGGTAGGGGTAGAAGGACTCGGGCGGGATGCCGGCCGGGTAGAGGAGCGCGATGTCGGGCGTCTCCGCGGGGAGGCGACTGGTCACGTCCGCGACGACCGTCTCGCGGTAGGCGCTGAGCGCCTCGTAGCGCGCGCGCTCGTCGAAGAGTTCGGCCATCTTCTCGAAGGCCTCGTCGAGCGAGTAGTACCGGTAGTCGTGCCAGTCGTAGACCTGCGTGAATCCCGTGTTCCCGAAGAAGGGCGCGACGTTCTCCCGAATCTCCTCGACGTCGCCCTCGTTCCACTGGAGGCGGTTGACCATGAAGTTCGGGTCGACGACGTGGACGTCGGCGTCGAGCGAGTAGAATATCTCCTTGCCCGTCCCGTCCTGATAGAGCTGCGTGAGGTCCGCGGTGTCGAGGGAGACGCCGGGGAGTTCGTCGTAGTAATAGGCGGCGTAGCGCGCGCGGATGCCGATGGCTTCGAGGCCCTCGGCCTGCCCGAGCGCGACGCCCATGTCCGCGTAGTCGGCGGTGTAGGGGAACCACGTCTCGGGCACCGACTCGAAGGTGACGTCGCCGACGGGAGCCATCGAGACGGTGTGCGCATCGTCGTCGGCGTCGCCCGACTCGGTCGTCTCCGTCGTGGTGGTCGCGTCTCCCGTGCTCGTCGTCGAGTCCCCACCGGAGCCGCCACAGCCGGCGAGCAGGCCGCTGCCGACGACCGCGCCGGTCCCGAGGAGGTAGTCGCGTCGCGTCCGCGTTCGTTCGACCATATGTTTTAGGCTACCCTAAAACAATAAATCTCCACCGGTTCGCGTCGGCGGCGTCAGTCGTCGTACACGTCGTCGAGGAAGTCGCGGAGGGCGTCGGTCACGACGGCCGGGCGTTCGAGGTTCGAGAGGTGGCCCGCCGCCGGCACGCGCACGAGGTCGGCGTCTGGGAGGCCGTCGGCCGTCGCCTCGGCGCGCTCGATGTCGAAGACGTCCTCCTCGCCGTGGACGACGAGCGCGGGGACGTCGATCTCGTCGAGTCGGTCCGCGACGCCGGGTTTGTCGTACCACGATTCGTACTCGTTGGCGACCGCGTCGCCGGGGTAGGTCTCCCACCGCTCGGCCCACGTCTCTAAGAGTTCGGGGCGTTCCTCGTGCGTGGTCTCGCTCGTCACGCGCTCGGCGACCTGTCGGGCGAGCGTCCCCGGGACGAGGTCGCTCTCGCGGAGGTCCGCGACGATGCGCTCGTAGGTGTCGCGTTCGGCCTCGGTCGTCGGGCCCGCGGGGGCGTCGATCAGGACGAGGCCGTCGACGCGGTCCGGGTAGTCGAGCGCGACCCGCAGGGCCGTGAAGCCGCCGACGCTCATGCCGACGAGGACGCAGGAGTCGATGCCCTTGCCGTTCAGGAGTTCGACGCAGTCCGCCGCGAGGTCGTCGAGGTCGTAGTCGCCGACGTAGGCGTCCGTCCGCGCGCGCGAGTCGTAGGCGACGCAGCGGTAGTCGGGGGTCAGTTCGGCGACCTGCGGGTCGAACATCGTCCGGTCCATGAACGTCCCGTGCGCGAAGACGACGGGGGAGCCCGAGCCGCGGTCGTCGGCGAGGACGTCGGCGCGGCGTCGGAACAGCTCCGGGTGTGCGGGCATACGTTCGGACGAAGGCGTGGGGGGTACACGAAAGTGGTGGGTAGCGTTGGGCCGAACGAAGTGAGGGCCAACGAAACAGCGAGCGGGAGCGACCCCCCGGAGCGACACGCGAGCAGCGTTGGGCTGAACGAAGTGAGGCCCAACGGAACGGCGAGCGGCGGAGCCGCGAGCAGCGTCGGGTCGAACGGAGTGAGAGCCGACGAAATGGCGAGCGGGGAGGGACGACACGCGAGCAGCGTTGGGCCGAACGAAGTGAGAGCCAACGGAACGGCGAGCGGCGAAGCCGCGAGCAGCGTGGTGCGACGCGCCACGGAGAAGACGCCTCAGTCGCGCTCGCGTTCCTGGGTGGTCTTCTCGGTGGCGCGGAAGGTGTCGGGTTCGTCGACGAGGCCCCACGCGGCCCCGATGGAGTGGACGGCGACGACGAGCGGGTAGAGGGGGACGGCGAGCCAGTGGTGGTAGCCGATGTCGTCGTAGTAGCGCCAGCCGCGGACGAACCAGACGAGCGCGTAGGCGAACAGCCCCCACGAGAGGACGTGGTAGAGGTGGACGCCGGGCATCGTGCCGGGGAGGTAGCCGACGACGAGGAGGAGGAAGGGCGCGACGGGCGAGAACGCCCACGTGACGTTCCGGAAGGCGTAGAGCGCCCAGTAGCGCCGGGGGAGGACGGGTTCGTCGCGGAGGCCGCCGGAGAGCCACCGGCGGCGTTGTTCGACGAGTTCGCGGATGGACGGGGGTGCCTGGTTCCGGAAGCGGTCGGTGGTGACGACGTACTCGGCGTCGTGTTCGAGCACGGCGCGCCAGACGAAGACGGTGTCCTCGATGAGCGTCGGGTAATCCCACGTCACGAGGTCCTCGAGGTCGGCGCGGACGGCGATGCCGCCGCCCCACGCGTAGAGCGGGACGTCGGGGAGGCCGAAGCCCTGCTGTTCGGCCTGGTAGCCGATACGGACGAGTTCGCACCAGAAGGCGAGCGTGGAGCCGGTGTACTCGGGCCACTCGCGGAACTGGACGATGTCGGCGTCGGGGAACCCCGCGAAGGGCCGGACGTGGGAATCCTCGTCGAGGAAGAGGACGAACTCGCGTTCGCACGGGACGTTCCGGCGCGCCCACTCCAGCGCGCGGCCCTTATCGGAGGCGCGGCTCTCGAAGTCGTCGGGGACGACGTGGACGGTCGCGCCCTCGACGTCGATGGGTTCCTCGGCGATGACGTGTCTGTCGCCGGGGGCGACGTCCGCGGGGAGCGCGTCGACGGTCTTCTGGACGACCGCCTCGGCGTCGACGGTGAGGATGCGGAGTTGGCACTCCGTGGGGGCGTACGCGACCTCGGGGGACTCGTAGTCGCGCCACGAGGTGAGGACCTCGTACGTCCAGAACAGGGTAGCGAAGGCGTAGACACCGAGGAAGGCCCAGAGGGAGGCGTACGCGACCGGCCGGAGGACGGTGTCGACGAACGGGTGGAGGTCGCCATGGAGGACGACGACGGTGGCGACGGCGAGCGCGAGCGCGAACGCGCCGGCGATGAGCCTGTCCGGGGCGAACGGTGACGCGCGCATCTACGACCTGCGAGGGGCGGCGGCGGTATTAAGCGTGCGGTCGCGTCGAAGACGGTGCGGGGACGGTTCGGGAGAGGCGCGCGGCGGGCGGGACGCGTCGGCGGGGCAACGCGGGAGGCGGGCGACGACGCACCACCGGTGCTCACGCCGTCGGGTCCGGGGGGTCGGGGAGATCGGGGCCGACGGCGCGGAGCGCGGTGGCGACGAGGACGAGCGTGCTCAGGACGCCGACCCAGAGGACGAGGTGAACGAAGGCGAGCGGGAGGACGTCGGCGGTGACGGCGAGCGGAACGCCGGCGGTGAAGGCGAGCGCCTGGACGAGGAGGAGCGCGGAAATCGCGGCGACCGCGGCGTCGAGGAGTCGCCCCGGGGTCGGACGGGGGGGCCAGGCTCGCGCGGCGAAACAGCCGACGAAGCAGGCGGCGGCGAGGGCGACACCGACGCCGACGCCGACGCGCGGCCAGCGACCGAAGAGGTCGGGGACGAGCGTCGTGGCGACGAAGTAGAGCGCGAACAGCCCGACGACGGCGGCGGAGACGGCGGCCGCGGCGCGGCCGGGCGAGAGGTCACGACCGGTCATACGTCGGGGTTCGGCGGCGGGGCGGTTAGGCCGTTCGGTGCGGTGGTGTCGCGCTCGTCACAGTGGTGTACGTTCGGTGCGGCGTCACTCCTGGGCTTCGAGGAGTTCCTTGTAGCGCGACCGGATGGTGACGCGCGCGACGTTCGCCACCTCGCTCACGTCGGCCTGCGTGACCGAGTGGTTCGTGAGGCGGGCGGCGGCGTAGACGGCCGCGCCGGCCATCGTAGTCGGGCTCTTGCCGCTGTGGACGTTCGCCTCGATGGCGTCGTCGAGGAGTTCGCGGGCGCGTCGGGCGGTCTCGCCGGGGAGGTCGAGGTCGCTCGCGTAGCGCTCGACGTACTCGCGGGGGTCGGTGGGCGGGACTTCGAGGCCGAGTTCGCGACACACCTGCCGGTAGGCGCGCTGGACGCGGAGGCGGTCGACGCGGGAGACGGTCGCCACCTCGTCGAGCGAGCGCGGGACGCCGGCCTGCCGAGCCGCGGCGTAGACGCTCGCGGTGGCGACGGCCTCGATGGAGCGCCCGCGGAGGAGGTCCTCGTCGAGCGCGCGCCGGTAGACGACGCCCGCCGTCTCGCCGACGGTCTCGGGAAGGCCGAGCGCCGAGGTCATTCGCTCGACCTCGCCGAGCGCCTGCTTGAGGTTGCGCTCCTGGTCGTCGCGGGCGCGGAAGCGCTCGTCCCACTTGCGCAGGCGGGCGAGCTGGCGGCGCTTGCGCCCGGAGAGACGCTTGCCGTAGGCGTCCTTGTCCTGCCAGCCGATGACGGAGCTCAGCCCCTTGTCGTGCATCAGGTTCGTGGTGGGAGCGCCGACGCGCGAGCGGTTCTCGCCGTCGCCGTCCTCGAACGAGCGCCACTCGGGCCCGCGGTCGACGACGTCCTCGTCGACGATGAGCCCGCACTCACGACACGACACCTCGCCGCGGGTGTCGTCGTGTTCGAGCGCGGCACCGCACTCCGGGCAGGCGTCCTCGCGCTCGACGGTCGTCTCGTTCGTTTCGCGTTCTCGGCCGACGGCCGTGGTCGTTGCTTGCATCGTTAGGTCACCCAACGCTTGCGTGTCTACGGAGACGCACCCCTGTCACATAGTATCGCGACCCGGTTCCCACGACGTGGGAATCGGGGGAGTGGGACGTGGTCACGTGTCCAGTTCCGGCGGGCGTGGACCCGAGCGGAACGACTATGTATCGCAGCGGAGAACCCGTGATTGCGATGTCCACGTGTGACCGCTGCGGTGGCTCGCCACGACAGCTCTGGAAACACACCGATACCGGGTTCGACGGGTTCGTCTGTTCGGACTGTCACCCGACGGTCGACGACGGAATCGCGTTCGGTTCCTGAGGCGGCGCTCGCCCCTCGCTTCCTCCGAGACGACACCCACAAGAGCGACCGTTCCCGAGTGCGCGTGAACGGAACCATGAGCGACCTCGACTTCGACCCGCTGTCCTACGAGGAACTCCCGCCGGAGCGGCGCCCGTCGCTCGCGCAGGCGCTCGTCCCCGTCGTCGGGATGCTCGGCTTCCTCGGCATCGGACGACTCGTCTTCGGCCTCGACCCGCAGTTCCCCCTGCTCCTCGGCGTCGCGTTCACCGCGCTCTGCGCGCGCCGGTGGTTCGACCTCGGGTGGCGGGACCTCTACGACGGCGCGGCCGACAGCATCACGATGGGCTTACAGGCGGTACTCATCCTCTTCGTCGTCTACGCGCTGATTTCGACGTGGATCACCGCCGGCACCATCCCCGCGATCATGTACTACGGTCTCGGCGTCCTCACGCCGAAGGTCTTCCTCCCCGCGGCGTGCGCCCTCGCGGCCGTCGTCTCGTTCTCCATCGGCTCCTCGTGGACGACCGCCGGCACGCTCGGCGTCGCCTTTATCGGCATCGGTCACGGTCTCGGCATCCCCGCGCCGATGACCGCAGGCGCGATCCTCTCCGGGGCGTACGCGGGCGACAAGCAGAGTCCCCTCAGCGACACGACGAACCTCGCGGCGGCGGCGACGGAGACCGACCTCTTCGAGCACGTCGACGCGATGCGCGTCGGCACGGGAATCGCGTTCCTCGTCGCGCTCGTCGGCTACGCCGCCCTCGGGCTCCACGCGGGCGGCGACATCCCCGTCGGTCAGGTCGACGCCATCCGCGGCGCGCTCGTCGGGAGCTACGACGTCGGCGTCGTCGTCCTCCTCCCGCTCGTCCTCACGTTCGCGCTCGCGCTCTACGGGGTCCCGGCGCTCCCCTCGCTCGGGACCGGGGTCTTCGCGGGAATCGCCACGACGGTCGTCTTCCAGGAGGGGCCGGTCGTCACGACCGCCCCGCTCGCCTTCCACAGCGGGCCGGTCACCCACGCGTTCACGGTCGCGCAGTCCGGGACGAGCCCGAGTACGTCCTCCGACCTCGTGAACAGCCTCCTCTCCTCGTCGGGGCTCACGGGCGCGTCGTGGGTCGTCACCATCGTCCTCGCGGCGCTCGCGCTCGGCGGGATGCTCACGCGTTCGGGCGTCCTCGCCGCCGTCGCGCACGCCATTGCGAAGCGCGCGCGCTCGGTCGGGTCACTCACCGCAACCACCGCGGTCACCGCGTTCTCGATGAACGTCCTCGCCGCCGACCAGTACATCAGCATCGTCGTCCCCGGGATGACCTATCGCGGCCTCTACGACGACTTCGGCCTCGACTCCGCGAACCTCTCGCGCGCCGTCGAGGCCGCCGGCACCACGACGAGCGCGTTCGTCCCGTGGAACTCCGGTGGCGTCTACATGGCGGGCGTCCTCGGGGTCGTCCCGCTCGGCGTCAGCGTGGGGAGCGGCGGGCTCCTCGACCTCCAGTTCCTCGGGTACGCCCCCTACTACTTCTTCGGCTTCCTCAGCCCCGCCATCCTCCTCGTCATGGGGTTCACGGGGTGGCGCATCCGCACGAAGGAAGGCGTCGAGACGCCCGAACCCGGCGCGGGCGAGAGCTGAGGCACCACGTTTCTTGACCGTCCGGGTGCGGGATTCACCCGCGATGGTCCGAACGCCCTCCAGGCGGTCCCTCCTCCACGCGACCGGCGGCGCGCTCGCGGCAGCCCTCGCGGGCTGTAGCGCGCGCGAACGCGACCACGGCGCGGAGCGCGGCCGCCTCCTCGACGACGTCCCGCACGCCACGCTACGCACGACCGGCGCGCGCCCGCCACTCGTCGGGCCGACCGACGACGACGGCGACCTCTCGCTCGGCACGGTCGGGAGCGACGCTGACGCCGCAAAACTGTCGTACGCGACCGACGCGCTCGGCGCGAGCGAGGTCGCCGCCGCCCGCCGCCTCGTCGCCGAGACGGCGTTCGAGCGCGAGTCGATCCTCGTCTCGCAGACCGGGATCGACGCGTGCTACCGCCGCCGGCTGCAGTACGTCGCGCTCGACGCGGACGGCGACCCGGACGTCCAGTTCTGCCGGGTCGTCCGCGACGCGCACACGCCCTGCGAGCGCGACGAGCGCCACCACGCGGCGGTGCTCGTCCGGCTCCCGCTCGCCGCCGACGAGTACGGCAGTCACACGGTAGGGTACGGCGGGCGGTGCGGTCCCGTCCCGGAGCGCTACCGTAACGAGAGTGAGTCGGCGTGAGCGGCGGCGACGAGCGGCGAGCCGACGGCCACGAGCGGCGCGCCGGGTCGGCGGATGACCCGCACGGGCGGTCCTCGCGCCGCGGCGTTCTCGCCGCGACCGGAGCGGCGCTCACCGCGTCGCTCGCGGGGTGTGGCGGGCTCCTCGGTGGCGACGAGGCGCCGCCCGACTACGACGCGGACGCGCTCGCGGCGACGCTCGATCCCCTGCCGGACGCGCCCGTCGGCGTCCCCGTGCAGCCCTCGCGCGAGCACGTCGCGGACGCCCGCGAGCGCGTCCGAACGCTCCGCGCCGGCGACGTCTCACGCGTGCCGAACGCGGTCGTCCGCGACCGTCTCGCCGAGAAGAGCGAGAGCGCCCGCGAAGCGCTCGCCGAGCAGTCGTCGAATCGTCTCGACGCCGTCTCCGGGCTCGCCTACCCGCGCGGGGAGGCGATGTTCGTCCACGCGGGACTCGCGGCGTTCGACGGCGAACTGACCGCCGCGGACGTCGCCGCGCGCCGCGAGCGCGTCACGGCGGCGCTGGCGGCCTTCGAGTCGGAGCGCCGGTACGTCGGCGGCGACGACCCCGTGGCCGCGCTCGTCGAACACGTCGAGATCGGGTCGTGGCGGGCCGACGCGGCCAGCGTCCTCTCCTCGACCGAACCGGACGCCCTCGACCCCCGGAACGACGTCCTCCGCGTCGGCACGCGGGCGAAGGACGTCGAGTGGGGACGGGCGGCGCTCGCGGACGCCCGACGGCTCGCGGCGCACTACCGTGGGACGCTGGCCGAGCCCGTCGACCACAGGGGGCGGTTCGCCGCCGCGGCCGCCGCGCTCGCCGGCGCGCTCCCGGCCGACGTGACGGACCGACCCGACCTCAACGACGTCGGGGCGGGGATGGACCGCGAGATCGCGGGGACGGCGGCCGCGACCCTCCTGCGCGACCTCCGCCGGTCGCGGTGGCGGCACGCGACCGACGTCGCCGACGAGCGGGACGCGGGCCGGTATCCGCTGGCCGTGACGGCCGCGATGCACGCGCTCGTCGAAGAAGCCGCCCTCGCGGACGCGCGGGCCGCGATCCGTGACGGCGCGTACGCGAGGCCCGAAACCGTCGACGCCATCGCGGCCGAGCGCGACGCGGCCGTCGGCGCGCTCCGCGAACTCCGCCAGACGGGCCCCGAGCCGCTCGCGTCGCGGATCGCGGCGAGCGTGCACGCCCGACTCCGCTGGACCGACCGCGACGTTCGGGACGCGCGAGACGGCGTGAGCGACGGGTACCTCGCGGACGACGTGTACGCCGACTACGGGTACGCGCGCCGCGTCGCGGCCGCCGCGCCGCCGGTCCTCGAACGCGTCGCGGACGCCGTGCGCGGCGGCTCGTGAGCCGATAGTCGAGGGAGTGACGACGGACCGAACGGGCGCGGTGGGGGCGGAGTGACGCCGCCCCGCCGACGCCGGACGCCGTGGTACGGAATAATCGTTCGTTATGGATTCGGGCGCGATGGAACTTAATAGGCATTCTATATCAGGGAAAGATACCTCCCCGTCAGACGCATACGCCGAGCTATGGGAGAGGATGACACGGGCTCGGTAGTGCTCGTGGCGGAGGACGACCCGGAGTTGCGGACGCTGTACGCGGCGCGGTTGGAGAGCCGGTACACCGTCCGGACGGCAGGGAGCGGCGCGGAGGCGCTCGACGTCGCGGACCCCGCCGTCGGCATCGTCGTGCTCGACCGTCGGCTCCCCGACGGTGACGGGCTCGACTACCTCGACGACCTCGACGCGCGGACCGACGGGGCGTTCGTCGCCGCGGTCACGGGCGTCGACCCCGAACTGGAGGTGGCGACGGTCGACGTGGACGACTACCTCGTCAAGCCGGTCGACGGGGACCGACTCGTGGAGACGGTGGACGCCCTCGACGAGCGGCGGCACTACGAGTGCGACGTCGCGCGCTACTACGCGCTCGCGTCCCGGCGCGCCGCCCTGGAGGCGGCTCACGACCCCGAGTCGCTGCGCGACGACGAGCGGTACGTCTCACTGGTCGAGGAGCTCGACTCGCTACGCACGAGCATCACGGTTCCAACCGCCATCGTCGAGGACCCGGCGCGCTCGGCGGCGCTCTACCGCGACATCGCGGCTCCCGAGTGAGCGGAACGGCGGACACGGTGGGGTCGGGCGCGCTCGGGACGTCGGGGCCGCCGGCACCACGACGAGCGCGCGGCCCACGCGTCAGCCGTCGGTCGACGGCCCCTCAATCGCGGCGTCCTCGACGTCGACGCGCTCGCGGGTGAGGTCGCCGCCGCGCCACCCCCCGCGGCGGTACCACGCGTAGGCGACGAGCGCGCCGAGGACGTTCGAGACGGCGAAGGAGAGCCAGATACCCGTCTCGCCGACCCATCCGGAGGCGACCCACGCGATGGGGAAGCGGACGAGGCCGAGCATCACCACGGAGAGCGCCGCGGCGGTCAGCGTCTCGCCGGCGCCGCGGAAGCTCCCGGTGTAGGCGCGCATCACGCCCATGAAGCCGAAGGTCAACGCGACGTAGCGGACGAAGGTCGCGGCGGCGTCGACGACCGCGGGGTCGGTCGTGAAGACGCCGACGATGGGGACGGCGAAGACCCACGCGACGACCCCGACGCCCGTGAGGACGAAGAAGAGGGTCTTGGCGGCGAGGCCGGCGGCCCGCTCGGCGCGGTCGGGTTCGCCCGCACCGATGTTCTGCCCCGTCATCGTCTCGACGCCGCGCGCGACGGCGATGGCGGGCAGGAAGACGACGGAGAAGACCCGCGTCCCGATGCCGTAGCCGGCGACGACGGTGTCCGGGAAGAACGCGACGATGAGCAGGAGGAGGTTCATCGAGAGCGCGCGCCCCGTTCCCTCGACGGACGCCGGGATGCCGATGCGGGCGAGCCGTCGGAGGTAGGTGAGGTCGGGGGCCATGTCGCGGAGGGAGATACGGACGCCGCGGGTCCCGCGGAACATGACGGCGAGGCCGACGGCGAAGGCGAGTGCGCGCGAGAAGACGGTGGCGATGGCCGCGCCCTCGATGCCGAGGGCGGGGAACGGCCCCCAGCCGAAGATGAGGAACGGGTCGATGACGATGTTGAGGACGACGGAGCCGAACATGACGAGCATCGGCGTCACGGTGTCGCCGTAGCCGCGCATGAGGGAGACGAAGACGGCGAAGCCGAACATCGAGAAGAGACCGAGCGAGATTATCTCCATGTAGCCGGTCGCCATCGGGAGGACGTCTGCGGAGGCACCCATGACCGCAAGGAACTCGTCGACGAAGAGGTAGCCGCCGGCCCCGAGGAGGAGCGAGGCGAGGACGGCGAACGTGACCGTCTGCGAGGCGGCGTACTCGGCTTCGGCCTCCGCGCCCGCGCCGGTGTACTGGGCGACGAGGACGCTCCCGGCGACCGAGAGCCCCAACCCGAGGGCGATGAGGAGGAAGACCATCGGGAACGCGAAGCTGATAGCCGCGAGCGCGTCGGTGCTGTACTGGCCGAGCCAGAAGGTGTCGGCGAGGTTGTACGCCGTCTGGAAGAGGTTCGTGATGACGATGGGGAGCGAGAGGAAGAACAGCGGGCGGGCGATTCCGCCGCTCGTCAGGTCGAACTCCTCGGGCCCCTTGAACAGCCGCTCGATTCGGTCGCGGACGCCCATCAGCGCCCCGCCCCCCGCGTCGCGGACGCGCCGGAACCCGGACCGCGAACGCGCCGCCGCACGCGCTTCGCGCGCGCCGCGTCCCCGCGGTTCCGCGTCGGTCGCCCCCCGATACCGTGCTCGTCTCGCATTACCGTCTTTACTGACTAATCAGTCAAAGGTCTTCCGTGAGGGGCGACGGCACGGGGTGGGGGGGCGGCGGGCGACGAGGAGCGAAGCGCCGACGCGAAGTGGGCGACCGCGGACCCCGCTCATTTTTCTTCGGACGGCGTCTCTGTACGCTCGAATGCCGCCGAACCGCCCCAATCGGTCGCTCGCGGACGACGTCGCGTGGTGTTACGAGGCCGTACACGGTGTATCGCGTACGTTCAGCCTGACGATTCAGGAACTCGACGAGCCGATGGCGCGCGAAATCTGCGTCGGCTACCTCCTCTGTCGCGTCGCCGACACGGTCGAGGACGCGACCCACGTCCCTCCGGCGGCGCAGGCGGAACTCCTCGAACTGTACAGCAGGGCGCTCGACCCCGACGACGACGCGGAGGTGGAGGCGTTCCGCGAGGACGTCGACGAGTGGGTGCCCGACGACCCCGACGCGGACTGGACGGTCGTGGCGAACGCGCCCCGGGTCGTCGGCGTCTTCTGCGACCTCGAACGGGAGTCGCGCGAGACGATTCGCCCGGCGGTCCGCGAACTCACGGAGGGGATGGCGATGTTCGTCGAGCGGTACGCGGACGCGGGCGGTCTGCGTATCGGGACGCTCGACGAACTGGAGGAGTACTGCTGGTACGCGGCGGGGACGGTCGGCGAGCTCGTCACGGGGCTCGTCTCGCGCGGCGCGACACGGGCGACGCGCGCGCCGCTGGAGGAGAACGCGACGGCGTTCGCGATGCTCCTCCAGTTGGTCAACGTGGCGAAGGACGCCGCGCGCGACTTCGAGGAGGAGAACAACGTCTACCTCCCCACGGAGCTCCTCGACGCGCACGGCGTCACCCCGGCGGCGCTCGCCGACCCCGAGCGGAGCGCCGCGGTCGCGCCCGTGATAGCGCGCGTCGCCGAGCACGCGGAGGGCTACCTCGACGGCGCGAAGACGTGGCTCGACGCGATGCCGGAGACGCGCGGGAACACCATCGCGGCGTGGGCGATTCCCTACCTGCTCGCGGTCGGGACGCTGCGCGAGCTCAAGGCGCGCCCCGCCGACGTCGTCACCGAGGGGAACGTGAAGATCACGCACGCCGAGGTCGCGGCCGTCTGCGCGCAGTTCGCCGGCGACGCCAGCCCGTCGCTCGGCGAGTTGCGGGCGCGAATCGAACGCCGGCCGCTCCACGAGTACGAGAACTGAGCAGCGACGGCGGCGGCGAGAAGGGACGATGGGGGAAAACCGGGTAAGCGTCTCGGTGCCTCAGAGGTCGGCTTGGCGGAGGATGCGGCGGCCGGACTGTTCGAGACGGTCGAGGTGGTTCTGCGCGGTCGCGTTGTGGACGAGGCCGTTGCGCTTGACGACGGTCCCGTCGACGAGCACGGTGTCGACGTTCTCGATGCCGGCCTGGAAGACGACGGTCTCGACGGGGTTGTGCACCGGGGCGGTGTTGAGGTCCTCGCCGTCGATGATGGTGATGTCGGCGCGCTTGCCGGGCGTCAGCGAGCCGATGCGGTCGGCGAGGCCGAGCGCACGCGCGCCCTCGATGGTCGCGTACTCCAGCGCGCGGTGCGCCGTCGGCGTGACGTCCTGAATCTGCTCGCCGCGCTCGACGGCGGGCTGGTTGCGCAGGCCGCGCTCGACCTGCACGGCCGTGCGGAGCTGCGTGAAGAGGTCGTCGCTGACGTTCGAGACGATGTCGACGCCGACGGAGGGCGTTGCACCGGCGTCGACGGCGTCACCGATGGCGGGCATCCCCATCCCCATCTGGAGTTCGACCTCCGCGGTGGTCGAGATGGAGCCGCCGGAGGCACCCATGAGGCGGAACTCCTCGTCGGTGAGGCGGTTCGCGTGGACGTAGTTGAGGTCGTTCCCGAGGAGGTCGAGGTCGTCGAGCTTCGCCACGCCGCCCGGACCGAGCGACCCGATGTGCATGGACACCGGGATTCCGAGTTCGCGCGCGAGTTCGATGTCGTGGCGCGTGACCTCGTCCGTGGAGTAGTCGGGACCGCGCGCACCCATGGCGAGCGTGAGCAGGCCGTCGTCGCTCGGGAAGCGCTCGCGGGCGAGCCGCCGGATGTCGTCGGGGTGCGGGACGGAGCTGTTCTCCCACCACTTCGCGCTGTCGTCGCCGGGCGGGCCGTGCGTGAACAGCGCGCGGACGCCGGCGTCCTGCAGGCCGTCGATGGCGCGGTCGGTGTGGTCGGGCGTGTTGGCGATGTGGAACCAGTCGAGGATCGTCGTCGTCCCGGCGTTGAGTTGCTGGACCGCGCCGAAGAGGTTGCCGAGGTAGGCGTCCTCCGGGCGGTAGTGGCTGCTGATGTTACCCAACATCTTCTCCAGGTACTCCATGAACGTCCAGTTGCCCGCGACGCCGCGGACGCCGGACTCCCACGTGTGGAGGTGGGCGTTGACGAACCCGGGGACGACGATGGCGTCACTCGCGTCGATGACGTCCGCGCCGGGCGCGGAGATGTTCGGCTCGATGCGCCGAATCTCCCCGCCGCGCACGAGGACGTCCGCGGTGTCGTAGACGCCGTGGTCGGGGTCGACCGTGACGACCGTCCCCCCCTTGATGAGCGTCGCGCCGCCGGCGTTCGCGGTGCCGGGGGCGTCCGCTTCCTGTCCCGCGGCGGCCCCCGTCGCGAAGGAGAGCGACGCGAGGCCCGCCGCGCCAGCCTTCAGGTAGCTTCGCCGCGATACGCCAGCTTTCGATGCGTCGGTGTCGTCTGCCATGGACGGTTTCTGCTTGCGGGGGGAGGGAGATATGGCCTCGTTCGGTATGTTCCAACCGCGGGCGGACGGCGGCAGTCGTCGCCGCGAATCGGCCGACGGCGCGGCTGTCGGCCCGGCCGATGGGGGCACGGGCGCGCGAGCGGCGGCGGCGGAGAGCAACGGAGAGCAACGACGGCGAACGGGTCGCCGGAGGTGGCGCAGTCGGGACGCGAAAACGGAGACGCGGCGAGTGAAGGGAGAAGGAAGAGGGGGAAGCGTGCGAGTCGTCGAGTGGCCGGCTTCGGCGGCGCTACTGCGAGGCCGCGGAGGCGAGCGAGGCGGGGTCGAAGCGCGTGTCGTCGCCGACGAAGGACTCGACGACGTGTCGTTCGGCGCTGGTGAGGCGGTACTGGAGGGTGGAGGTCGGGATGTCGACCATCGCCGCGATCTCCTGGAGGGAGTTGCGTCGCGGCTGTTCGTAGTAGCCGTGTTCGACAGCGAGTTCGAGCGCCGCGCGCTGCGTCGGGGAGAGGCCGGCGTCGTCGACGCCGTGTTTCGACCAGTTCGTCGCGCGCTCGATGTGGTCGAAGTCGATGGAGAGGCCCTCGCGGAGGTTCCGTTCGAGTTCGTCGTACACCGCGCTCACCGCGGCGTCGTCGTCGGCGAGGATGCGCCAGACGTACTCGTTTCCGTGCTGTTCTGCGTGGATGAGCACGCCGTCGCCGAGGTGGTCCGCGACGAGGTAGGGGATGGAGCGACAGCCCGGCCCCTCGGACTGCTGGGAGTAGACGAGCCGGCTCGTCGGCGTCTCCTCCAGCACCTCGTAGCGCCAGTCGAGCGTACAGCCGCCCATCCCGCGGAGGTTCGAGCAGCGCGTCACGCCGGAGAGGACGCCGTCGTAGGCCGCGAGCGCCTCCTCGGGGCCGGTCACCTCGTCGACGCGCCACATGGCGTCGTCGGTGGCGTGACAGGAGACCGTCCGCGAGGAGAGCCCGGGGTGGTCGATGAAGACGTCCATCAGCTCGTCCGCACCCCGCTCGTAGGTGACGGTGAAGGCGAACTCGCGCATACGTATCGCGTGGGGCGCTCGCGTATATATCGGTTCGGTTGGTATGTTCCAACGCGGGGACGACGCGACGAGGCGTCGGCGCGTCGGCGCGTCGGCGTGGCGGGGCGGCGGGACGGCGGGCACCGGGGAAGCCGGTCGAGAGACGACGCGCGTCAGGCCGCCGCCGCGTCGCCGTCCGCGCTCGCGGTCCCGTTGGCACTCGCGTTCCCGTCGGCCCGATTCTCGACCGTCAGTTGGACGTCGCCGCCCTCGGGGACGGTGATGTTCTGCGTCCCGGTGATCGTCCCGTCGGCGTCCGTGACGACGACGCGGACGGTCGTGTCGCTCGCCGTCGAGGCGGGGCCGTCGGAGCCGCCCGCCCCGCCCTCGACGGCGTCGACTTCGGCCGCCGTCATGAAGGCGTAGACCGGGCGGTCGCCCTCGAGAATCGTCACGTTGCCCGTCCCGGCGTTCACGAACGCCGTGTACGTGACCCCGGAGTCGCTGCGCGGGACGACCTTCACGTGCCAGTAGAGGGCGTCGCCCTTCACTATCGGAATCGGCGAGACCGCCCGCGCGTTCGAGAGGCGGTTCACCTCGGGGTTGCGCGAGACGAAGTCGATTGCGCGCTGCGGACCTATCTGGGCGTCGTCGTACTGCTGGACGCCCACCTCGCCGGTCTGCCCGTCGAACGTCCAAATCTGGTAAACGCCGTTCCCGCTCCCCGTGGGTTCGGTCGCCACGAAGTACGTCAGGCCGTTCTGCGTGTCCGTCGGGACGACGAGCGGCCACTCGTTGCCGCCCTCGGGGAGCTCCGCGACCGTGAGGACGTCCTCCTTCCAGAACCACTTGTTGAGCGGGCCGTGGACGTACTGCATCGACCGGACGCGGTAGGTGGACAGCGAGTAGGGGTAGACGTTCTGCCCGTCGAGGAGCGCCGACGCATCCGCCTCCGCGGGCGTGAGGTGGCTAATCGAGCCGTCCGGGCGCATCACCTCGACGCCGCCGAACTGCGGGACGGCGTAGAGCTGCGGGAGCGGGAAGAACCGGACCTTCCACTCGTAGGTCGTCGTCGAGTGGGCGATGTAGCTCGTCCCGTTCGCGCGGGCGTTGAACGTCGTCTCCCAGTCGTGACGTTCGAGCGGCGCGCTCAGGACGCTCTTGTACCGGTAGGAGTCGAAGAAGAGCTGGCCGCGGCCGTTCTCGAAGCGCGTCTCCTCGGTGGTGATGTCCTTGTCCGTCGTCGTCATGTTCACGTACATCGCGCCGCGCTGGTTCCCGAGGACGGAGACGAGGAAGGCGTCGGGGACGACGCCGTACGACCACTCGTAGGTGCCGTTCCGGTACGTGATGTCGGAGCCCGTGAGCCGGTACTGCGGGTACTGCATCGAGGACTGGGCGTAGTTGTCCGCGACGCTCCGCGGGAGCATCCGGACGTTGTCGGCGGACGTATTGGGCAGCGTATCGAGTTGCGCCGCGTCCGCGCTCATCTCGTCCGCGACGTCCTCGTGGGCGTAGATGCCGCCGACGACCGGCCCCGCGAAGAGGCCGAGGACGACGAAGACCGCGAGTGCGGCCATCACGAGCGGACGACTCCGCCGGCGGTAGCCGACCGCGCCGAGGACGAGCGCGACGAGTCCCCACTGGAGCAGGGCGGGCGTCCCGACGAGGAGTCCGTAGAGCGCGCCGTGGACGCTCGGGAACGAGAGGATTCCGAACACGACGGCGACGAGCGCGCCGGCGACCACCTGCCAGCGCTCGACGTCGCTCTCGATGCGGAACGGGTCGGGGTCGGTGTCGGGGCCTCGCGAACTCATCGGCGACCACCGCCGGTGTCGGGGAGCGCTGCGGGGAGCGCTGCGGGGCGCGCTGCGGGGCGCACGGCGGGGCGCGTCGGTATCCGTGGAGGGCGCGTCATCACGTTCGTACCGTTCGCGTCCGGGCGTATATATCCCGTCGTCACGGGCGGGGCGTGCGCCGGGCGAGCCACCGCGAGGAACGACCGGGAGACGCGGTGGCGGCCGCAGGCGACGGAGCAGCGACGGAGACGGCGGCCACGAACGACGATCGACTCGCCGGGGTCAAAGGCGATATGTCGGCGAGCGGGCTATCCCGTAGTATGACAGACACCGATCCGTCGCACGATCTCACCGACGAGGTCGCCGCGCACCGCGAGCCGAGCGCGGACGTCGGCGCGCTGTTCGTCAATCGCTGGTTGCCGCGCGCGATGACGGGCGAGCCGATCCCGGAGTCCGAGTACCGTCCGCTGTTCGAGGCCGCGCGGTGGGCCCCGTCGTCGCGGAACAGCCAGCCGTGGCGGTTCGCGTACGCCGCGCGGGGGGACGAGGAGTGGGAGACGTTCGTCGACCTCCTCAACGAGTTCAACCGCTCGTGGGCGGCCGACGCCGCCGTGCTCGCACTCCTCTGTTCGGAGACGACGGACGAGAAGGGGCGGTCGCTGTCGTCGCACAGCCTCGACGCGGGCGCGGCGTGGGAGAACCTCGCCCTGGAGGGGGCGCGCCGGGGGTTGGTCGTCCACCCGATGGGCGGCTTCGACCACGAGGCGGCAGCCAACGACCTCGACGTCCCGGAGACGTACGACGTCGAGGCGATGATCGCCATCGGCGAGCGCGCGCCGGCCACCGAACTCCCGGCCGACCTCCGCGATCAGGAGTTCCCGAAGGGGCGAAAACCGCTCGACGAAATCGTCAGCCGCGGCGGCTTCTGACGGCCCGGCAGAGAGACGCGACGCGTCACCGACTCGGGAGAGGTCGCACCGCGAGCGCCGAAACCCGCGGTGCCGGCCGTTTGGCGAAACGCTATACGCGCGGGCGTGGACGGAACAGCCGAGATGGACGTACTCCTCCTCGGCGCGAGCGGACGTATCGGCCACCGAGTCGCGGACGAACTCCTGTCGCGGGGACACCGCGTGACCGGCGTCTCGCGGAGCGGCGATATCGATGACATCGAGGACCCGGACTTCGTCGCGGTCGCCGGCGACGCGACGGACGCGGACGACGTCACGAAGCTCGCGACGGGCCACGACGCCATCGCGTCGGCGCTCGGCCCCAGCGACGACGAGGACCCCGGTATCCTCTCCGAGATGATGCGCGCCGCCATCGACGGGGCGCGCCGCGCGGACGTCACGCGACTCGTCTGGACGGGCGGCGCGGGCGGCCTCGACGCCGGCGACGGCACGCCGCTCATCGAGACGCCGGAGTTCCCCGACGAGTGGGAGCCGGTAGCGAGCGCCGCCATCGACGCCCTCGACATCCTCCGGGAAGCCGACGACCTCGACTGGACGTACCTCGCGCCCGCGGCGCTCATCGAGCCCGGCGAGCGCACCGGCGACTACCGCACCGCCGAGGGCGAACTCGTCACCGACGAGGAGGGCGAGAGCTACATCTCGATGGAGGACTTCGCGCTCGCGCTCGTCGACGAACTCGAAGACCCGCAGGGCGTCCACACCTACCTCGCCACGGGCTACTGAGGGCAGAAATACGGTGCGAGAAGCACGATACCGGGTCGAAAAACGTTTTTGACGGCGGGGCGCGGTGCGGCGGGGTTTCGCGTCCCCCCGAGCGCCCCGCGCTCGGGTCCGAGTGGCCCCCGAAGGGGGTCACGACGGGCTTTTGGTCGAGCTTTTATCGGAGCGCGCGACGCGCGCTCACAGTAAAAGGTCGATCAGAAGGGATACTCGCGCGCGTCGTGCTGGATCGAAATCCACTTCGTCTCGGTTATCTCGTGGAGGAAGGCGTCGCTGTTGTACGTGCCGACGCCGGAGGCACCGATGCCGCTGAAGGGCACGTGGGCCTCGTCGTTGATCGGCTGGTCGTTGATGTGGACGTTCCCGGTCTCCATGCGGTCGGCGATGTCCTTCGCGACTTCGAGGTCGCCGGAGTGGACGGCACCGGAGAGGCCGTACTCGGTGGCGTTGGCGAGTTCGACGGCCTCGTCGACGTCGCTGAAGGGGATGACGGGCGCGATGGGGCCGAAGTGCTCGTTGCACGCCGCCGCCATGTCGTTCGTGACGCCGGAGAGCACGGTGGGCTTCACGACGAGGGAGTCATCGACGCCGTCGAGGTCGGCGGTCTCGCCGCCGGTTTCGAGCGTCGCGCCCTGCTCGACGGTCCGCTCGACGTAGTCGAGCATCTCGTCGCGCTGGCTCTCGTTGACGATGGGGCCGACGATGGTGTCGTCGTCGTGTGCGCTTCCGAGCGGGAGCGATTCGGCGCGCTCCGTGAGCCGCTCGACGTACTCGTCGTAGACGTCCTCGTGGACGATGTGGCGGTTGATGGAGATGCAGACCTGCCCCTGGTGGACGAACGAGCCGAACGTCGCGCCGTCGAGGGCGCGGTCGAGGTCTGCGTCGTCGGTGACGACGAAGGCGTTGTTCCCGCCGAGTTCCATGGCGGGCACGGCGAGGTTCTCGCCGGCGAGGCCGGCGACGTGCTGGCCGACCTCGGTGCTCCCGGTGAAGGAGACGACGTCGCTCTCCGGATGGGAGGCGATGTGGTCGCCGATCTCCGAGCCGCGGCCCGTGACGACGTTGACGAGGCCGTCCGGGATATCCGTCTCCTCGAAGAGCTTGGCGAAGAGGAGGCCGCCCGTGATGGGGGACTCCGTCGAGGGCTTGAGGACGACGGCGTTCCCGGCGGCGATGGCGGGCGCGACCGCGCGCATCGAGAGGTTCAGCGGGAAGTTCCACGGCGAGATGACCGTGACGACGCCCTTCGGTTCGCGCTGCACGAGGTTCTCCTTGCCGGGGATGTTGGAGGTGACGTGCTCGCCCTTCATGCGGCGCGGCAGGGTCGCGGCCTCGCTCGCGTGGTCGCCCGCGATCTGGATGGAGGTCTCGCCCATGATCGCCGAGCCGCCCACCTCGTGCGCGAGGAGCTCGATTATCTCGTCGCGGTGGTTCTGGACGGCCTCGTCGAACTGCTCGACGACGGCCTGTCGTCGCGCGGGCGGCGCGTCGGCCCACTCCTCCTGGGCGGCCGCGGCGGCCTCGTAAGCGGCGTCGACGTCCGCCTCGGTCGCGGCGGCGACCTCGGTGAAGACCTCGCGCGTCGAGGGGTCTTCGTTCGGGATGGTCTCGCCGCTCTCGCTCTCCGTCCACTCGCCGCCGATGTAGAGCTTGTCCCACTCCGCGTCGACCGAGAAGTCATTCGACATCGTACTCTGACCGTATGGTCTAACCACTTAAAAGCAGGGAGGAAGGGGGAAGGTGTTACCGATTGCCAACCAGCGGACGTGTCAGCGGTCGTGAGCCACCCCGACGGGGGCTCGAGGTGCGCGTGCGGACCCGGGTCGCCGCGCGCGCGACGACCACGTGTTACCGCGAGCGGCGAGCGCGGCGTCACGACGAGGCGGTGGTGCGACGCGACGAGAAAATCGGTCCGACGGAAGAAATATCGATTGACAATTAATTCCTGTTCGAGTCGTATATATCTAAAATATCAATATAGTATAAATCTTCTTATCAGCTAGTAACTGGTTTGAGCAGCTTTGAGCCTATTTAGTGCCTCCCGTATCTGACTTCACCGATAACAATCAGTATTCAATAATTTATTTTCTATTGTCTATTCGAGCAAGCGGTTCCGTCCACGACCGTCTCGGATGGGTGGCCGTGCGGTCGGGCGCGGGGTCGAAAGTCGCGGACGGGTCGGAGACGGGAGAGGACCGACGACGCCGAGCCGAAGGGGCGGCAGACGTCGGGACTAGACGCCGAGGTAGCGCTGGCGGAGTTCCTCGTCTTCGCGGAGGCGTTCCGTCGTCACCTCATCAACGATGTGGCCCTCGTCGATGAGGTAGTGCCGGTCGGCCGTCGCGAGCGCGACCGCGACGTTCTGCTCGACGAGCAGGATGGTGACCCCCTCGTTCTCGCTTATCTCCTGGATGATGTCCTCGATACGCCGGACGATGTAGGGTGCGAGCCCCTCGCAGGGCTCGTCGAGGAGAATCATCTGGGGGTTCGTCACGAGGCTACGCGCGATGGCGAGCATCTGCTGTTCGCCCCCGCTCATGTTCTTCGCGGCCCGGTCGCGCATGTCGTCGAGTTCCGGGAAGCGCTCGAACATCGCCTCGATGGAGCGGGGGTCCTCGGCGTGGTTCGCCGCGAGTCGGATGTTCTCCGTGACCGTGAGGTCGCCGAAGCACCGGCGGGCCTCGGGGACGAGTGAGAGGCCGAGGCGCGGGATGTCGTGGGTCTTCGTGGCGAGCAGGTCGTGGCCGTCGAACGTGACCGAGCCGCCGCGAACCGTCGGTTCGTCCGCGCCGACGATGGAGCGCATCGTCGTCGTCTTCCCCGCGCCGTTGCGCCCGAGCAGCGAGACGACTTCGTCGCGCTCGACGTCGATGTCGACGCCGAAGAGGACCTGTCCCGTCTCGTAGCCGGCGTCGAGGTCGCGGACCTCCAGGAGGCTCATAGTTCCTCCCGGACGCCGCCGAGGTAGGCGTCCTGTACGTCGTCGTCACCCTGTATCTCGTCCGGCGTGCCCGTGGCGAGGACGGAGCCGCGGTTCAACACCGTGATGCGGTCGCTCACCGAGAGGACGATTTCCATGTCGTGTTCGATCATCAACACCGTCAATCCGAGGTCGTCCTGCAGCGACTGGACGAGCTCGACCGTCTCGCGGCTCTCGCCGGGGCCCATCCCGCTCGTCGGTTCGTCGAGGAGCAACACCGACGGCTCGGTGGCGATGGCCATGGCGATGCCGAGACGGCGCTGGTCGCCGTGCGAGAGGTTCTTCGCTTCCGTCTCGGCGTGCTCGCTCAGGCCGACGCGTGCGAGGATGTCGCGCGCCTCGTCCGCGCGGACGGCGCGCCCGTCGCCGAGGAGGGAGAAGGAGAACGTCCCGTCCGCGGCCGTCTGCGCGATAACTCGGACGTTCTCCAGTACGCTGAGTTCGGCGAACAGTTCGTTGCTCTGGAAGGAGCGCGCGAGCCCGAGGTGGGGGCGACGCTCCTGCGGGACGTCCGTAACGTCCTCGCCGTCGAGGTAGACCGACCCCGAGGTCGGCGCAAGGGCGTGCGTGACGACGTTGAACAGCGTCGTCTTTCCCGCACCGTTCGGGCCGATGATGGCGCGGAGTTCGCCGGACTCGACGGCGAGGTCGACCTCGTCGACGGCGACGATGCCGCCGAAGTGCTTGCTCAGCCCCTCGGTCCCGAGGGCGGCCGAGCGCGGGTCGGCGTCGTCGCTCATTCGCTCTCACCCCGGATGCGGGCGGAGAGTCGCCCCAGGACCGTCTTCAGCAACCCGAGGATACCCTCGCGCGGCGAGACCAGCACCGCGACGACGAACAGGAGGCCGAGGAAGAACTGCCAGTAGACGAGGACGCCCGCGAGTTCGATGCGGGCGAGTGGCACCTCGGTGAGCGGGAGGACGAGCGTGTGGAAGTCCGCGAGGTACTCCTCGACGAACATCCAGACGAAGACGCCGGCGAGCGGGCCGAAGAAGTAGTTCGCCCCGCCGAGCACCGCCATGATGATGATGTTCCCGCTCGTCACGATGGAGAGTTCGGAGAGCGTCGCGCCCTGGTTGTTGATTTCGAGGAGGACGCCGCCGAGCGCGGCGAACGCGGCCGCGAACGTGAACGCCCAGACCTTGTAGCGACGGACGTCGACGCCCATCGCGCGCGCGAGCGCCTCGTTCTCGCGGACGGCGACGAGCGTCCGCCCGAACGGCGAGCGGACGAGCTGCCACAGGAGCAACATCCCGACGACGAAGACCGCGGCGACCGCCCAGTACCAGTCGATGCGGAAGCCGCCGAGGGCGACGTACGTGAACCCGCGCGAGGTCTCGATCCACGCGGGCATCGTCCCGTCCGCGAGGCCGGTCGTCCCGCCCGTGAGACCGCCGGGGTTGTAGTTCGCCACGAAGTGAGCGGACTTCGCGAACGCGAGCGTCAGCATGGCGAAGTAAATTTCGCCCTTGTGCGCGATGAGGCGGCCGACGAGGTAGGCGACGCCCGCGGAGAGCAGGATGCCGAGCGGCGCGGCGACGAGGAACGGCACCGCGAAACTGGAGAGGGCGATGGCGACCGAGTACGTCCCGATACCCATGAACATCGCGTGCCCGAAGGATATCAACCCGGTGTACCCCATGAGGAGGTTGAACGAGGCGACGATGATCATCCAGATGAGGAAGGAGGTCGCCACCTGCGGGTAGCCGAGCATGAGGTCGTGCGAGACGACGGGACGGAGGAGGACGGCGACGGCGAGGAGCCCCAGCGGGACCTGCCAGACGCCGAGTTCGACCGCGCCGAGGCGTTCGAGGACGCCGGCGGTGGCGTCGCGGCTCATTCCATGAACCCCTCCTGGCCGTAGAGCCCGCGCGGGCGCACGAGCAACACGAGTATCATCACGAGGTACGGGACGAGCCCGCCGATGCCGGGGACGGCGAGCGCGCCGACTCCGGTGACGTCGGCGAGCGACCGGAGGACGAGGGGCGTCAGGAAGACGGCCTCGCCGATGAGGAGGCCGGCGACGACGCTCCCGAAGAGACTGCCGATGCCGCCGACGACCACGACGACGAACGTGATGATGATGTACTGTTGGCCCATCGTCGGGCTCATCCCGACGGCGGTACCCTGGAGGACGCCGCCGATTCCGGCGATGACGGCGCCGAGGAAGAACATGAGGACGAAGCGCCGCGGCATGTCGATACCGAGGAAGCCCGCCATCTCGCGGTCCTGGACGCCCGCGCGGACGGAGAGGCCGAAGTCGGTGCGCTCGATGAGGAGGTAGACCCCGAGGACGACGAGCGCGGCGACGACGACGCTGAAGAGGCGGATGCGCGCGACGGTCGTGACGGCGAGGTCCGCGCTCTGCGCGAGGACCGCCGGCGTGGCGACCGAGAGTGGCGTGTCGCCCCAGATGGCGCGCGTCGCCTCCTGAATCATCAGCGCGATACCGAACGCGGCGAGCAGGCCGGCGAGCGGCGGTTCGTCGTAGAGCCACTGGAGAACGAGTCGCTCCATCAGCACGCCGACGAGGCCGACGAGCAGGGGCGCGACGACGAGCGCGACCCAAAACGGCAGACCCCAGAGCGCCATGAGCTGATACGTGAAGTACGCGCCGAGCATGAACAGCGCGCCGTGCGCGAAGTTCACGATGCCGAGCAGTCCGAGGATGATGGAGAGCCCGAGCGCGATGAGCACGAGCGTCATCCCGTAGACGAGGCCGCCGACGAACTGATCGACGAACAGGCCGGGCTCCACCGCGAGAGCGACGAGGAGGAGGAGCGCGATGGCCCCCCAGACGGCCGCGCCGCCGGCGGAGAGACGGTCGAGTCCGAGTGTGCGAGACGAAGACGTGGACATCGGGGGAATCAGAGGGTGCAGCCGGTCTCCTCACACGACCGGACGACGTCGTCGCCGGGGGTCGTGTCCGTCACGTCGAACCACTGCTTGTAGGGGTCGTCCTGCATGGCGCTCGCCTCCCGCGCGGTGGCGCTGAAGACGGGCGAGACGAGTTCGTGGTCGCACGCGCGCCAGTACATCTCCCCGCCGCCGTGGATGTCCTTCGCGGCGCTCTGGACCTCGTGGCCTTCGAGTTCCTCGCGGATGTCCTCGGCGCGCGTGGAGCCGGCGCGGACCGCCGCGCGGACGTGCTGGTCGGCGGAGGTGTAGGACTTCGCGTGACGCACGAACGGGTCGAGTTCGCCCGCCTCGGCGACGCGGTCGTTGAAGTCGCCGACGCCGTCGATGGTGTTCACCCACCCCATCGAAGCGATGTCGACCATCGCGGCGGCCTCGTGGTCGAGCCCCCAGAAGACCATATCCTCGAGCATCTGCGCGCCGATCGTGATGTCGGTGAGCCCCTGATTGCGCATCTGCTTCACGGCACGCGAGGCGTCCGGACCGGGGATGAGGAGCGCGACGCCGTCCGCGTCGGAGTTGGCGACGTTGTTGATGTACTGGGTGTAGTCGTCGTTCGGGAACGGCGTCGCGTCCTTCCCGACGACCGTCGCGCCGTTCTCCTCGACGGCGCTGGTGACGACCTGCTCCGCGTTGTGCCCCCAGACGTAGTCCGCGTAGAGGACGTACCAGTTGTCGGTGGTGTCGGCCATCTCGCGGCCGATGGTGGTCGCCATCATGTGGTTCGTCTGATAGACCATGTACATGAACGGCTGACAGGCCTCGCCGCGCAGGGAGTCCGAGGCGCCCTGCCCGATGTAGGAGACGTTGTTGTCGGACGCCCACGTCCCGATCTTCGTGCAGACGGAGGAGTTGATGCCGCCCTGCGCGAAGTCGATGCCGTCCGCGGTGACGGCGCGCTTCATCGCGTCGAGCGCCCCGCTCGGGTCCGTCTTCGTGTCGTAGACCTCGAGGCCGACCGAGACGTCGAGCTCGTTTTCGAGGTCCTGGATGGCGAGACGCGTGCCCGTTTCGAGCGACGGCCCCCACGGCGCGAACGCCCCGCTGTTCGGCGTGAAGAGACCGAGCGTAATCTCCATCGGGCCGGTGCTACCGGTCGTCGTCCCCCCCGAACCTGACCCCTCACCGCCGGGGCCGCTGGAACAGCCGGCGAGGCCCGCGATACCCGCCGCACCGAGACCTTCGAGAGCGCGTCGTCTGGTAATCTTCGGCATACCACCGTAATTCAAACGTGTGCTTATAAAGATTGTTATGGATGCGATTTGGGGGTTCGTCACCGGTGTCGTGGCACGGACGACGCCCGGCGTCGCGAGTCGTCTGCGATATACAAACGGTTCGGGACGCCGTCGCGCCGAAGCCACGACGCCGACGCGCACGACGCACGCTCGACCGCCGACCGAGGGACGTGATTACGGCCGTATTCACGTAAAGGAGCGAGGATTCACGCGGACTCGTCTGCGATACGCAAACGAGTGGGTTGCCCGGGCGCGTCGAGCGCGGAAGCGCGGCCGTCTCGAACCCCGGTTCGGTCGACCCACGAACGCGGCTATTGTATTCGCGTATTTCGAGCTTTTTAACTAATAGACAATCTACGTATGATTCTACTATCCCACCTCACGATGGCGGAGCTATATCGAGACACATCTTTAGAGAATTTACCTCCGTTTGTGCCGCGCTCAGGCTACGTGTGGAGAGCGAGTGACGTATGCTCTCCGAGACGTCCCGTATTACGATACTACTATGATTTCGTATAGTTCTGTCCGGTACGTTCGTCCACGGACGCACGTAGGTTTTTGGGCGTCCCGCCGGTAGTGTGGCGCATGACGACCGACGACGACGATGGTGGCGCGTCGCTCTCCCGGGTGGGGCGCGTGGCGCTCGGCCTCGGCCTCGCGCTACAGGCCACGGAGGATTTCCGAGACATGGAGGATACGGTCGACTACGCGGAGTCGGCGGGGGTCCCCGCGCCCTCGCTCCTCGCGCCGCTCGCCTCCGGGACGATGGTGTCGGCGGGGCTCGGTATCGCCCTCTGGCGACTGCCGCGGCTCGCCACGGGGGCCGCCGCGACGTTCCTCTCGGTCGTAACGCTGACGATGCACGACTTCTGGACGAAAGAGCCCGACGAGGGACGCAGCGGCGAGCGCCTCGCGTTCTTCGGGAACCTGGCGATGCTCGGCGGCGTCCTCATCGCACTCCGCGAGGCCTGGCGGCGCTGAGAACGGTGGTTCCGGTCTACTCCTCGGCGGTCGCGGTCAGGCTGTAGAGGTCCTGGCGAGCGTCGGGGATGTACATCTCCTTCTCGATAACGTCGTTCTCCTGGAGGCGTTCGAGCGCCTCGCGAGCCGTCCGCTGTGAGAGGCGGGTGCGTTCGATGATGTCCTTCTGCGTCAGCGCGCCCTCGTGTTCGAGTACCTTCAGTACGAGTTTCGCGCTCGGTGGCAGTTGCGTCGCCGTCTCGTCGTCCATCCCTGTGTACTAGTGGTCGCGTGGTCGTTCGAGGCCGATACGCCCGCGGGGTTCCGCGCCGTCTCGCGTCGCCTCAGAGCTCGGGGACGTCGTCGGGCACGTCGAAGTCGTGGTAGTACTCGCCCTTCTCCTTCGAGAGGATGTCGAGGACGGCGGACGCGCCGTCGCCGACGGCGATGGCGGCCTGCCACTTCGTGTCGCGGCCCATCGCGCCGGTCGCGTAGACGCCATCGACGCTCGTCTGCATGTCGACGTTCACGTCGACGACGTCCTCGTCGGTGAACTCGCAGCCGAGGTCCTCGGCGAGCTCGCGGTTCGCGCCCGTGGCGAGCACGACGTAGTCCGCGTCGTACTCCTCGTCCGCGGTGGAGACGACGAAGCCGTCGCCGTCCTGCTCGACGGCCGTGACCTCGGTGTTCTCGTGGACGTCCGCGCCGCGGTCGCGGGCCTGGTCGCGCGCGATGAGGAGGAACTCCTCGCCGCTGATGGAGCGAATCGCGGGGTAGTTGAACAGGTGCGCGCGGTACATCCACGACTCGTCGGTGTCGAAGACGACCGTTTCGAGGTCGTTCTTCGCGGCGAACTGTGCGGCACTGAGGCCGGCGGGACCGCCGCCGACGATTGCGACGTCTACCATACACGCCACTCACACCGCCTCGGTAAAGAGCCTTACCATCTGGTAAAGTCGGTGCGCCGGACGCGTCGCGCCTCAGAGGACGAAGGGGCCGCGCTGCTGTATCGGCTCGTCGTGCGGCCGGCCGGCGACGGCGACGAACCGGACGGTGCCGTCGTCCGCGGCGGCCGTGACGTCGCGGGCGTCGGTGACGGGAAGGAGGTCGCCGACGCCGAACGCGTCGCCGTCGACGGTCCCCTCGCCCTCGACGCCGTAGAGGAAGCCGGTCCAGCCGTCGGGGACCGACCACGTCCACGTATCGGAGACGCGGACGTCGAGGTACGCCATCTCCGTGTGGAGGTCGATGGGCGACCCCTCGCCGACGACGGTGGTGACGGTCGCGCCGTCGTGCGTCTCGGTCGGGAGTTCGGCCGCGCTCGCGTCGACGTAGTCGGGTTCGACGTCCTTCTTCGCGCGCGGGAGGTTCACCCAGAGCTGGAGGCCGTTGCAGGCCCGCCCGTCCGCCGGGAACTCGGAGTGACTGATCTCCCGTCCGGTGGTGATTCGCATCGCTTCGTCCTCGTAGGCGGTGTGTTCGACGCCGAGGGAGTCCTCGTGTTCCATCCCGCCCTCGATCATGTACGAGACGATCTCGAACCCCTTGTGCGTGTGCATCGGGAACCCCTTGTCGGGGTCGATGTAGAAGCGCTCGAAGAGGACGAACGGGTCGAGGTGGTGGGGGTACGCCTCGGTCGGGAAGGCGCGATTCGACTGGACCCCCGTCCCGTGCTGGACGGTCCGGCCGGCGACCGGCTCCTCGCGACCGCGCGGCGTCTCGTTGCGTGCCATGCGCCGAACTACGTTTACCAGATGGTAAAGGCTGTCGGGCGCGGAGCCCGAACCCGGCGCTGACTAACCATACAGTAAACTTTTTCCGCGGCAGGGGGATACGGATAGATGGCGTTCGTCGGAACGCCGGCAGACGCTGCAATCGCGGGACGGCGGGCAAACACCGGGTTGGCATACACATGGGATCGCCCCGGGCCCGCCTGCCGTCCCCGGGCAGCACGCTTTTGACCGCGTCGGCCCTCCCGACCGCATGGTCGACGGAACCGAGATAGCGTCGCTCGACGACGTGCCCGAGCTCGGCTCGTACCTCTTCACCGCCGAGGACATGTTCACGAACGAGGAGGAGGTCATCCTCGTCCGCTGTGAGGACGACCCGGGCGTCGAGGCCTGGGTGAACAACTGCCCGCACGAGAGCCAACGCTTCGACCGGGGTGACGGCGCCCCGATGCGCGACGGCGAGATAATCTGCCCGAAACACGGGTCGCTCTTCGACAGTTGCACCGGCGAGTGCGACAACGGCGAGGCCGCGGGCACCACCCTCCCATCCGTCGATATCGCCGTCGATGAGGGGACAGTCTACCTCACGGACGACGACTACACCTTCCTCCACGCGGGCCCGCGCGACGACGACGAGGGGCCCGGCTCGACGTCGCACCTCTCCTTCTGAGGCGCGCCCGCCGTCGGCGGCGGGCGACCGGACAGCCATACACGTGTAAATCAATTGTACCGTCTGGTCGAGGACGTGTACCGTTCGGTCAAATAGCTCCGGCGAAGCTGGCCGACTCGCCGAACAGCGAGCGATTGACGACGCGAACGACCGTTATTTCTGCTTCAATTGATACGTTCGTTCGTGTCCGGCGTCGGCGTCGAGAGCCGCTCCGTCCCCCGAAACCGTCGTCGCGGCCGGCCGTCACGCGTCCCGAATCGTAAGACGGATGACCGAACCGACCGTTGGGGGGGGTATGACGACAGCCGCGACGTCGGCCGACGCGAACGGACCGAACGACGAAACGACGGTGAGCGGGCGATGAGCACGGGCCTCGAAGGGGTCCTCCTCGTCGTCGGCCGCCTCCTCTTCGGCGGCGTCCTCGCCTACACCGGCATCGGGCACTTCACCGGGACGGAGGGGATGGCCCAGTACGCCGAGTACAAGGGCCTACCGGCGCCGAAGCTCTCGGTGCTCGCCTCGGGCG
Organism: Halarchaeum rubridurum; assembly: GCF_014647115.1. Classification (GTDB taxonomy): domain Archaea; phylum Halobacteriota; class Halobacteria; order Halobacteriales; family Halobacteriaceae; genus Halarchaeum; species Halarchaeum rubridurum. The sequence continues at coordinate 381,129 of NZ_BMOO01000002.1, read as the reverse complement.
TCCTCCTCGTCGCCTGTGGGCTCGGCGTCGTCGTTGGGGTCTTCCCCGCCGTCGCCGCGGTCGTACTCGCCGTCTTCCTCGTCGTCTCCGCCGTGCTGATGCACGACTTCTGGAACGTCGACGAGGAGCAGCGCCAGAGCGAGGTCAACAACTTCCAGAAGAACATCGCGATGGCGGGCGGCGCGCTCATCCTCGCCTCGGTCGCCACGAACGACTGGACGATGGGGCTCGGCGTCGGCCTCTTCTGAGCCCCGCGAAGCGCCCGCGCGGGCCGCGAGAGGCCCGGTCGCGGCGACCGACGCGGACCTCACAAGTCGTATAAGGCTCTCAACCGTACGTTCTCGTATGACCGCTTCGAGCACGTCCAAATCGTCGTCCGAGACGCGGGAGGCGATCATGGAGGCGACGTTTCGGGCGCTCAGCGAACACGGGTACAGCAACCTGCGCGTCCGGGACATCGGCGAGGAGTTCGAGAAGAGCCGCACGCTCATCCACTATCACTTCGACGGGAAGCACGACCTCATCTCCTCCTTCCTCGAATATCTCGTCGCGCAGTACGAGAGCGACCCCGCGGTGCCCGCGGACGCCGACCCGTGGGCCGTCCTCGACGAGCGCCTCGATCAGTGTCTCTTTGGGCCCGACGTCGGCGACTTCGACCACTGGGAGCGGATGCGCGTCTACCACGAGCTCTTCTCGCACGCCCGCCACGACGAGCGCCACCGCGAGGCGTTCAACGAGCATTACGAGACCATCCGCGGCAACATCGCGCGCGTCCTCGAAGCCGGGATCGAGCGCGGCGTCTTCGCCGACGTCGACGTCGACGACATGACGCAGCTCATCACGGACGTCATCCACGCCGCGCGGGCGCGCAAGATTTCGCTCGGCCACGACGACGCACCGACCCAATCGCGGCGCGCCATCGACGAGTTCGTCCTCTCGGCGCTCGAACGCGACGCGGCGTGACCGGCGCGACGCGACGCGGCGGGCGAGACCCGAACGGCGCTCGCACCCGGGCCGAGGCGGCGTGCGAAGAAGGTTAGGGGGCAGGGAGCGTACGTCACGTATCGACAACCGCATGTCCGGCACACCACCATCGACGTCGCGCGCGCCGCCCGCCGAGCGCTGGTCGCCACCGGGGCCGATCCGCGTCCTCTACGTCGACGACGACCGGGCCTTCGCCGAGCTGGCCGCGACGCACCTCACCCGTCACGACGAGCGGTTCGCGGTCACGATAGAGACGGCCCCCGAGGAGGCGCGCGAACGCGTCCGCGAGGAGCCACAGCACTTCGATTGTGTCGTGAGCGACTACGAGATGCCGTCGCTCGACGGGCTCGCGCTCCTCGACGCCGTCCGCGACGTCGCCCCGAACCTCCCGTTCGTCCTCTTCACGGGGATGGGCAGCGAGGAGATAGCCAGCGAGGCGATCTCGCGCGGCGTCACCGACTACCTCCAGAAGGGCGGGACGGAGCAGTACGCCGTCCTCGCCAACCGCGTCCGCGACGCGGCGGCGACCTCCCGAATGAGGCGACAGCAGCGGCGCTACCTCGCGGCCATCGAGACCGCGCGCGAGGGCATCAGCGTCCTGAACAGCGACGGCGAGTACGTCCACGTCAACGAGACGTACGCGGACCTCTACGGCTACGAGCCGGCGGAGCTCCGCGGCGAACACTGGGCGGTCACGTATCCCGACGAGGACACGGCGTTCGTCCGCGAGGAGGTCCTACCGACGGCGCGCCGCGAGGGATACTGGCAGGGGTTCACGACGGGGGTGCGCGCAGACGGCACGACCTTCCGCGAGGACCACGTCGTGGCGACGACGGACGGCGGCGACCTCGTCTGCACGGTCCGCGACGTCGCGGACCTCGACGACCGGGCCTTCGAGATGAAGCTCCCCGCCATCGAGGCGGCACCCATGGGAATCGCCATCAGCGACCCCGGGCGGGCGGACAACCCCCTCGTCTACGTCAACGACCGCTTCGAGGAGCTGACCGGCTACGACGAGACGGAGATTATCGGCCGGAACTGCCGATTCCTGCAGGGCGAGGGGACGGACGAGGCCGCCGTCGCAAAGCTCCGCGCCGGAATCGAGGCCGAAGAACGCGTCTCCGTCGAGCTGCTGAACTACCGGAAGGACGGGACGCCGTTCTGGAACCGCGTCGACGTCGCACCCCTCTACGACGACGCGGGGGACCTGACGCACTTCGTCGGCTTCCAGCAGGACGTCACGGAACGCCGCGAGCGCGAGGCGCGCGTGGAGGCCGTCGCGGCGCAACTGGAGGCGCTCTTCGATAACTCCCCGGACATGATCGAGGTCCTCGACGCCACCGGCGAGCGTATCAGCGTGAACCGCCGGCTGTGCGAGGAACTCGGCTACGAGGAGTCGGCGCTCCTCGGGACCGAGGTCTGGGAGACCGACCGGCTGACGACGGCGACAGAAGTCCGCGAGACGCTGGCCGGACTGGCGAACGGCGAGCGCGAGCGTTTCGAGGGCGAGCTCGAGCGCCGCGACGGCTCGACGCTCCCCGTCGAGGTCCACCTTATCAGGTTCGACGTCGACGGCGAACGGCGCTTCGTCTCCGTCGTCCGCGACATCACCGAGCAGAAGCACCGCGAGGAGACGCTGCGCGCGCTCTACGAGTCCACGCAGTCGCTGATGGACGCGGCCGACCGACAGGCGGTCGCGGAGCAGGCCGTCGAGACGGCACGGAGCGTCCTCGACCGCCCGCTCAACACCCTCTGGCTGTACGACGAGAACGCGGACGCCCTCCGGCCGGCCGCGACGACCGCCGAGACCCGCGAGGTGTTCGACGGCATCCCCACCTACACGGGCGGCGAGAGCCTCACGTGGGAGGCGTTCCGGACGGGCGAGGTCGCCGTCTACGACGACGTCGGGACCGAGGACGACCGCTACAACCCGGAGACGCCGGTCGGGAGCGAGATGATCCTCCCGCTCGGGCCGTACGGCGTGCTGATAATCGGTGCGCGCGAGGCGGCGGCGTTCGGTGACGAGGAGGTCTGGCTCGCCCGGCTCTTCGCGCGGACCGTCGAGGCGGCGCTCGCGCAGACCGGCCGCGAGGAGGAGTTGCGCGCCCAGCGCGCGGAACTCGAACGGCAGAACGACCGCCTCGACGCGTTCGCGGGCGTCGTCTCCCACGACCTCCGCACGCCGCTGAACGTCGCGGACGGCTACCTCGAACTCCTCGCAGCGGACGCCGCGGACGAGCGCGTCGAGAAGGTGCGGGACGCGCTCGACCGGATGGACGCGATCATCGAGGAGACGCTGACGCTCGCACGCCAGGGCCGGACGGTCGGCGAGATGACGGACGTCGACCTCGACGCGCTCGCCCGCGAGTGCTGGGAGCGCGTCGACACGGCCGACGCGGCGCTCGACGTCGCCGGCGACCGGACGATACGCGGGGACCGCGAGCGCCTCCAGCACGTCTTCGAGAACCTCTTTCGGAACGCCGTCGAGCACGGCGGCGACGACGTGACGGTGACGGTCGGCCCGCTCGACGACCGCGGCTTCTACGTCGAGGACGACGGGACCGGCGTCCCGGCGGAGCGACGCGACACCGTCCTCGAACCCGGGCACTCGACGGGCGGCGACGGCGTCGGGTTCGGACTCGCAATCGTCGCCGAAATCGTCGACGCCCACGGCTGGACGCTGGAGGTGACCGAGAGCGCGAGCGGCGGCGCGCGCTTCGAAATCGTGACGGACGACGGGACGGACCGAGAGCGTCGAGGCGCGTAGCGCGTCGGCGGACACCACCGACTTAACTGGGGGGCCGACGTACGGCCGCGTATGTCAGATTCAGCGACGCTCGGGTCGTCGCTCACCGAGCGGACGGAGGTCCTGATGCCGGAGGGGACGAACCACCTCGGTCGGGCGTTCGGCGGCCGCATCCTCGAGTGGATGGACGTCGTCGCGTCCGTCGCCTGCCGGCGCTTCGCCGGCACGCAGGTCGTCACCGCGAGCATCGACCACGTCGACTTCCACGCGCCCATCTCGGTGGGTGACGTGGTCACCATCGAGGCGTACGTCTTCGACGCCGGGCGGACGAGCCTCACCGTCCGAACGACCGTCCGCGCCGAGGACCCCGAGAACGACGAGGAGTGGGACGTCACGGGGGCGTTCTTCACGTTCGTCGCGGTCGACGACGACGACCGGCCGACCGCCGTCCCGTCGCTCGACTGCCCGAGCGAGAACGAGATGAAGCTCCGCGAGCGCGCCCTCGACGAGCGCCGCGAGCACCGCGAGGACCTCGTCGAGCGTCTCGACGCGGAGACAGCGGGGGCGAGCGCCGAGTCTGAATGACCGACGTCGACCCGCATCTCGCGCGGCTCCGCGTCTACCCCGTGAAGTCCCTCGACCCGGACGACCGGACGCGGGCGCGCGTCCTCGCCGACGGCGGCCTCACGCACGACCGGGCGTACGCGGTCCGCGACGCCGACGGCCGCTACGTCAACGGGAAGCGCGAACCGGCCGTCCACGGTATCGACGCGACGTTCGACCCGGAGAGCCACGAGCTCGCCCTCCGCGCCCGCGAGCGCGCGGCGGAGGGGGGAGCGCTCCCCGCGACGACGTTCGCCGTGGGCGAGGCGTCGGGGCGCGACGCCGCCGCCGACTGGCTCTCGGCGTACTTCGGCTACCCCGTGACGCTCGAACACGACGGAACCGGGGGGTTCCCGGACGACACGACCGCGCACGGCCCGACCGTCGTCTCGACCGCGACGCTCGACGCCGTCGCCGACTGGTTCGACCTCGGGACCGAAAGCGTTCGCCGGCGCTTCCGCCCGACGCTGGAGCTCGGCGGCGTCCCGGCGTTCTGGGAGGACCGCCTCTACGCCGACCGCGAGCGCGTCGTCCGCTTCCGAATCGGCGACGCCGTCTTCCGCGGGACGAACCCGTGTTCGCGCTGTGCCGTCCCGTCGCGCGACCCCGAGACGGGCGAGGCCATCGCGGGGTTCCGCGAGACGTTCGTCGAGCGCCGCGAGGCGACGCGCCCCGACTGGGCCGACGCGACGTGGTTCGACCACCACTATCGGCTCGCGGTGAACACCGCCGTCCCCGAGGCGACGGTGGGCGAGACGCTCGCCGTCGGGGACGCGGTGGAGGTGCTCGGCATCGACGACGGCAACCCGCAGTCGTAGGGCGCGGGGCGCGCTACGCGTCGTCGCGTCCGACGGTCGGCGCGACGCGCACGTCCAGCGAACGCGTCCGCGGGCCGTCGCACTCCACGAAGAGCACCGACTGCCACGTCCCGAGGTCGAGCGACCCCTCGGAGACGGGGACGCTGGCGCTCGGCCCGAGGAGCGACCCGCGGAGGTGGGCGGCCGCGTTGTCGTCGACCGCGTCGTGGGCGTAGTCGGCGTCGGGGACGAGGCGCGCGAGCGCGTCCTCGACGTCGGTGATGAGACCGGCCTCGGCCTCGTTGATCGTGACGCCCGCGGTCGTGTGCGGGACGAAGACGGTACAGACGCCGCGCTCAACGTCGTCCGGGACCGCGTCCGCGACGCGCGCGGTGACGTCCGTGACGGCGAGGCGCTCTGTCGTTTCGAGGGAGAGTCGCATGATGAGAGGGAGGGGCGACGGCACAAAGAGCGATTCGCTCGGCGGGCCGGACTCAGCGCGCGCGGCGGAGCGCCGCGACGATCACGGCGGCGAGGAGGAAGCCGGCACCCATGGCGACGACGGCGTCGAGGTAGGAGAAGCGCGTGATGACCGCCCCGAGGATGACGGGGGCGAGCGCGCCCCCGATGGGGAGGCCGGTGTAGACGAGGCCGAAGCTCTTGCCGGTATCGGCGGTCCCCGAGAGCGCGTTGGTGATGCTGTCGCGCGCCGGGAGGGAGACGCCGAGGCCGATGCCCGCGATTCCCCAGACGACCACGAGCGTCGTCGCGTCGAGGTCGAGCGTCGCGCCCGCGGCGAGAATCACGCCCGACCACGCGAGGCCGGCGACGATGATGGTGAAGGCGTCGTATCGGTCGGCGAGCCAGCCGCCGGCGAGCACGAAGAGGGCGGTCACGCCGAGGAACGCCGTCAGCGCCGCGTTGCCGACGACCGTCGAGAGCCCGAGGTGGTTCACCGCGAACGCCGTCGTGTACGTCTGGATGCCGGCGTCGGTGAACGTCACCAGCAAGAAGAACGCGAACATCCCGGCGACGAGCGGCCGTTCGAGCATCCGGAGGCTGTCGAGGAACGACCCGTCGTCCGCCGACTCGTCCGTCACGGCCTCGCGGAGCGCGCGCCGGTGGACGGGCGCGAGCCCGACGGCGAGGACGCCCGCGTAGACGAGCCCGAGGGCCCCGAGCGCGACGAGCGCCGCCCGCCAGTCCGCGAGCGCCGCGATGCCCGTCGTCAACACGGGCGCGGCGGCGAAGCCGACGAAGCCGCCGAAGGAGTGGACGCTGAACTGTCGGCCCTCTCGCGAGGCGTCGCCCGCGGCGTCGAGGAGCGCGTAGTTCGCCGGGTGGAACGGCGACTGGCCGACCCCGGAGAGGAACGCGCAGCCGAGCACCTGGAGGGCGGACGTGGCGAAGCCGGCGAGCGCGACGCTCGCGGCCGTCAGCGCGAGGCCACCGACGACGACGCGCTTCGCGCCGGCGCGGTCGACGAGCTCCCCCGCGGGCACCTGACAGAGGAACTGCGCGCCGAAGATCAGCGTCACGCTCACCGCCAACTGCGTCGCCGGGACGTCGAACGCCCCCGCGATGAGCGGGAAGAGCGGCGGGAACGCGAGGAGGTAGACGTGCGAGAGGAAGTGGTCGACGCTCACGAGCGTCGTCACGCCGAGGACGCCCGACGCACGCCGCGTCATCGGGCGCGACGGCGGGGCGTGACTGTGGGGCTGTACGACCGCGACCGTTCTACCAGACAGGACATGTCGGTGAGTCGATGCGCGGGTGCCTAAGCGTTTTCCGTCCGTCGGCACGCGGACGCGGACGCGAACGCGAGGCGCAGGGCGAGGGCCCGTCGCACGACAGTCCGAACTACAGCACCGAATACTCCTCGGACGGATCGTACTTCCTGAAGAGGAGGCTGTTGGAGAGCACGCTCACGCTGCTGAACGCCATCGCGGCGGCGGCGAGCGCGGGCATCATCAGCCCGAGCGAGGCGAGCGGGATGAGGACGGTGTTGTAGCCGAGCGCCCAGAAGAGGTTCTGCTTTATCTTCCGGAGCGTCGCGTCGGAGACGTTGATGGCCTTCAGGACGTCGGCGGGGTCGTCGCGCATCAGCGTGACGTCCGCGGCCTCGATGGCGACGTCGGTGCCGGAGCCGATGGCCGCGCCGACGTACGCGGCGGCGAGCGCGGGCGCGTCGTTCACCCCGTCCCCGACCATCATCGCGCGCGAGCCGTCGGACTGGATGGCGCCGACGGCGTCCGCCTTCTCGTCCGGCAGCACTTCGGCGCGGACGTGCTCGGCGGGAATGCCGAGTTCGTCGGCGACGGCGCGCGCCGTCCGCTCGTTGTCGCCCGTGAGGAGGCGGACCGTCTTCCCGCGCGCCTGGAGGTCCGAAACGGCGCGCTTCGCCGTGGGCTTCACGGTGTCCGCGGCCGCGACGACGCCCGCGAGTCGGCCGTCGACGGCGACGAGCATCGCGGTCTTCCCCTCGGATTCGAGGCGTTCGCGGGCCTCCGCGGCGGCATCGACCGGGACGCCGGCGTCGGAGAGCAAGGCGGCGTTCCCGACGAGCACCTCGCGTCCGTCGACCGTCGCGCGCACGCCCTTCCCGGCGGTGTTCTCGAAGTCCGTGGGCGTCGCGTAGTCGATGCCGCGCTCCGTCGCGCCCGCGACGATGGCGTCGGCGAGCGGGTGTTCGCTCGCGGACTCCGCGCTCGCGGCCGCGTAGAGCAGGTCCGTCTCGGGGTCGGTGGGCGTCGCGTTCTCGCCGCCCTCCGCGGCCGCGACGGGGCCGCTACCGACACCGTCGGCGCGGGCGTCGCCGCCGTCCGCCGCGGTGCGGTCGAGCGCGACGACGTCCGTGAGCGTCATCTCGCCCTTCGTGAGCGTCCCCGTTTTGTCGAAGACGACCGTGTCGACGTCGCGGACGCGTTCGAGGACGTCACCGCCCGTGAAGAGAACGCCGTTCGTCGCGCCGATGGAGGTGCCGATCATCGTCGCCGCGGGCGTGGCGAGCCCGAGCGCGCAGGGGCACGCGACGAGCACCGCGGAGGCGAAGACGACGACCGCGAACTCGAAGACGCTCACCGTCCCGCCGGCGACGACGGGGCCGCCGCCGACGAGCCCCCAGAGCGGGAGCCACTCGACGACGCCCGCGAGCGTCCCGGGGGCGGCGTACCAGAGGACACCCCAGAGGAGGGCGTTGGCGATGACGGCGGGGACGAAGTAGGCGCTGATGCGGTCGGCGAGGTTCTGCACCTCGGGCTGGCGCGATTGGGCCTCGCGGACGGTCTCGACGATCTGCTGGAGCGCCGTCTCGGAGCCGACCTTCGTCGCCTCGACGACGAGGCGGCCGTTCTCGTTGACGGTGCCGCCGACCACGTCGTCGCCCGGCGTCTTCCCGACGGGTTCGGACTCGCCCGTCACCATCGACTCGTCGATTGCGGACTCGCCCTCGACCACGACGCCGTCCGTCGGGACCTTCTCGCCGGGCTTGACGACGAGGTGGTCGCCGACCTTGACCGCACTGATTTCGACCTCGCGCTCCTCGCCGTCTTCGAGGACGCGCGCGGTGTCGGCCTCCATCTCCAGGAGGGAGCGGATGGCCTCGCCGGCGCGGCTCTTCGAGCGCGCTTCGAGGTAGTTACCGAGCGTGATGAACGTGAGGATGAACGCGGCGCTGTCGAAGTACGACCCGCCGGCGACGAGGCCGGCGAGGGTGGCGACGCTGTAGACGTACGCCGTCGAGGAACCGAGCGCGATGAGGACGTCCATGTTCGCCCGGCCGTTCTTCACGAGCGCCGTGTACGAGTTCGCGTAGAACTCCTTGCCGAGGACGTACTGGACGGGCGTGGCGAGGACGAAGCCGACGACCTCGAACGGGAGGCCGGTGCCGGGGAGCGTCTCCGGGAGGAGGTCGGGGGCGAACAACCCTTCGAGCATCAGCGCGAACAGCGGGACGGCGAACGCCGCGCCGAAGAGCGTGAGGTTGCGCTGTTTGCGCGTCTCCGCGCGCCGCGCGGCGTCAGCCGCGCTCTCGCCGCTCTCGCTCTCGCCCTGACCGTCGGCGTCGCCCGTGCTCTCCGTCTCGCGGACGGGCGAGTATCCCGCGTCGGCGATAGCGTCGTAGAGGTCGGCCGTCGACGCCGTTGCGGGATTGTAGCGCACGCGCGCCTCGTCGGTAGCGAAGTTCACGTCCGCCGTAATCACGCCGGGCATCCCGAGGAGCGCGTCGTGCACCGTCTGCGAGCAGTTCGCACACGACATGTCGGTTATCGTCACCGTCACCGTCTCGTCGACGGGGTCGTAGCCCGCGTCCGCGACGGCGTCGTAGATGGATTCGAGCGACACCGCCTCGGGGTCGTAGGTGACGCTCGCCTCGTCGGTGGCGAAGTTCGCGTTCGCCTCGGTGACGCCGTCGAGGTCGGCGAGGGTGTCCTCGATGGTCGCCGAGCAGTTGGCGCAGGACATCCCCTGGACGTCTATCCGCTCGGTTCTGGGCATAGGTGTGTGTAGGGTCTCCGGGTTCAACCGACTTGCCCTTACGGAACGTAAGCGCGAGGACGTATCGACTTCGATATTCGAGGGCGGTCAGTCGCCCGCGGCGTCGTCGGGCCGGTAGCCGCGGCTGATGGCGCGCCACGCGCCGGTTCGAAAGCGGTAGTAGTTGACCGCGGCGGGGACGGTCGTCTCCGCGAAGAGCGCGAGGTAGACCCCGGCGACGCCGAGGGCGGTCGTCGCGCCGAGGTACGTGAGCGGGACGGCGAGCGCGAACATGGCGACGACGCGCCCGTAGAACGGCCAGCGGGTGTCGCCGGTCGCGTCGAGCGCGCCGTCGAGCGCGCGGGCGACGCCCTGCGGGACGACGGCGACCGCGGCGACGCGCACGAGGTCACGGGCGATGGGGACGACGGGGCCCGCGGGGTCGTCGACGAACAGGCGGACGATGGGGCCGGCGAACGCGACGACGAGACAGCCGGCGAGGAGGTAGGTGGCGGCCGAGAAGACCGCGATTTCGCGCGCGTGGACCTCGGCTGCGGCCTCGTCGTCGCGGCCGAGCGCCTGCCCGACGAGGCTGCTCGCGGCGAGCCCGAATCCCCACCCGGGCGTGTTCAACAGCCCCCAGACGCGCCGGGTGACGACGTAGGCGGCGAGGACGTCGCTCCCGAGGAGGCCGACGAACGCGAGCATCGGGAAGCGAGCGACCGTCCAGATGCCGTTCCGACCGACGACCGGGACGCCGATGGTGAGGACGTCGCGGACGAACCCCGGCTGGAGGTACGGCCCGCGCGGCGAGACGGTGACGGGGAAGTCGCCGAGGCCCGGGAGGCCACCGCGCGCGAACCCGACGACGAAGACGACGGCGACGAGGGCGTTCGAGACCGCGGTGCCGTAGCCCGCGCCGGCCGCGCCGAGGCCGAAGCCGAAGACGAGGACGGCGTTGAGCGCGATGTTCGCGGCCGCGCCGCCCGCGCGCACGACCATCGGGGTCCACGCGTCGTCCGCGCCGACGAGCGCGCGACTCCCGACGAGGTTCAGCGCGGCGATGGGGACGCCCACGCCGAGCGCGCGGAGGTAGGCCGCGCCGTAGCCGATTGCGGCCGCGTCGTCCGTGAGGAGGCCGACGAGCTCCGCGGGGACGGCGACGAAGAGCGCGGCGAGCGGCAGCGAGCAGAGGACGACGAGGAGCGCGCTCGTGCGGACGGCCTGCGCGAGTTCCTCGGTCGCGCCCGCGCTGTAGCGCTGGGAGACGAGCGCGATGGTGCCCGCGGCGAGGCCGCCGCCGAGCGCGAAGACGAGCCCCCAGTAGGAGCTGGCGTAGCCGACGCCCGCGATGGCGCTCGCGCCGAGCGCGACGCCGACCATCGCCACGTCCGCCGCCCCCTTCGACATCCGCGCGAGCCCGGTGACGATGCGCGGCCACGCGAGGTCGGCCGTGCGGCGGACGTTCGCCGGCTCGACGAGCCCGAGACGGGAGAGCGCGAGGCCGACCCGGAGGAGGACGGCACGAACGGGGTTCGGGAGGGAAGACACGGTGGCGTACGGTCGGTAGGACCGGGGACCCTTTGGCCGTTCGCACAGCGGCCGCCCGCACCGGGTCCCCGCCCGTCCACGGGACGCGGCGACGCGAGGCGACGCGTACAAGACGACGCGGGCCGCTACGAACGCCCACATGAGCCTCGGCGTCGGTACGGGATGGTCGGGACCGTCGGCCGTCCAGCGCGACCGGGCGGTCCTCGCCCTCGTCGTCTTCGTCGTCCTGTTCGCCCAGGTGCTCCTCTACCCCGGAATCACCGACCTCGTCGCCGCGCTCGGGCGCGCGCCGTCGCTCGACGCCGGCACGTGGTTCCTCGGGGCCGAGTTCGCCGCCTTCGTCCTCTTCGCCGGGCTCTGGGGCTACCTGAGCGACCGCACCGGCCGCCGGACGGCGTTCATCGTCGCGGGCGCGCTCGGCGGCGCGCTCGGCTACCTCTCGCTCGCCGCCCTCGGCCGCGGCGGCGACGTCCCGTTCGTCCTCTTGCTCGTCGTCCGCTTCGCGCAGGGCGCGTTCACCATCGGCGCGCTCTCCCTGGCGATGACGATGCTGATGGACCTGGAGGGGGGCCACGGGAAGAACATGGGCGCGGCGGGCATCGCCATCGGGTCGGGGACGGCGCTCGGCGCGCCGCTCGGCGGCCAGCTCTACGAGCAGGGCGCCCTCGTCCCGCTCTGGGTCGCCGGCGCGGGACTGCTCGTCGCGGCGCTGTTGGCGACGCGCGTTGCCGACCGCGCGCCGAGCGGGAACGGGCGAGCGGTCGGCCTGCGCGACGTGCTCGCGCGCCTCCGCGCGACCCCCGAACTCGGCTTTCCCTACGCCTTCGGCTTCATGGACCGGCTCACCGCGGGGTTCTTCGCGCTCGTCGGCACCGTCTACTTCCGCGAGACGTTCGGCCTCGACGCGGGCGGCGCGGGCCTCGTTCTCGGGCTCTTCTTCGCGCCGTTCGCGCTCCTTCAGTACCCGCTCGGCGTCGTCTCCGACCGCGTGGGACGGACGCTCCCCATCGTCGTCGGCTCCGTCTGCTACGGGGCCGTCGTGGTCGCCGTCGCGCTCGCGCCGACGCTCGCACTCGCCGCGGCCGCGATGGTCGTCCTCGGTGTCTGCGGGGCGCTCGTCTCGCCGGCGACGATGGCGCTCGTCACGGACATCGCCGCGGACGACGAGCGCGGCGTCGCCATGGGCGGCTTCAACGTCTTCGGCAACCTCGGCTTCCTCGCCGGGTTCGTCGTCGGGAGCGTCGTCGCCGGCGCCGCCGGCTACACCGCCGCGTTCCTGACCGCGGGCGCGCTCGAGGCCGGCATCGTCCTCCTCACACTCCCCGCGTTCCTCCGGCTCGACGTCCTCGGGAGCGGTCAGCGTACATAATACGAGAGGAATCCGGCAGTTACGGCCCCTTTAACGCCGGTTAGTAATTCCGAATCGGGAGGGTTTATGGTCTCCGCGGTTCAGACCAAAAATCATGGGTAATAACGGTGCAGACAAGAACAGATGGCTGATCGCGGTCGGTGCGGTCGCCATCCACCTCTCCATCGGTGGAATCTACGCGTACAGCATCTATCAGAACCCGCTCCAAAGCGCGCTCGGCTGGGAGACCTCCAGCGTCTCGCTGGCGTTCTCCATCGCCATCTTCGTGCTCGGGATGACGGCCGCGTTCCTCGGCAGCTACGTCGAGAAGTACGGCCCCCGGAAATCCGGGCTCGCCGCCGCCGTCCTCTACGGTATCGGTACCATCGGGGCCGGTGTCTCCGTACAGCTCGGTAGCCTCTACCTGTTCTTCGCCACGTTCGGCCTCATCGGCGGGATGGGCCTCGGGCTCGGCTACATCTCCCCCATCGGGACGCTCCTCGAATGGTTCCCGGACCGCCGCGGTATGGCGACCGGCCTCGCCGTCATGGGCTTCGGTGCCGGCGCGCTCCTCACCAGCCCGCTCGGTAACGCGCTGATGCTGAACTTCAGCACCGGCTCCGCGCAGTACACGCAGTCCGGTATCGCGACGACGTTCTACGTCCTCGGTGCGCTCTACTTCGTCCTCATGTCGCTCGGCGCGAGCTACCTCGCCAAGCCGGAGGAGGGCTGGCTCCCGTCCGGGATGGAGCAGACCGAGGCGGCACAGGAGAAGGCGAAGTCCGCCATCTCCGGTCTCTCGAACCTCACCGCCGCGGAAGCGCGCAAGACGCCGCGCTTCTACATGGTCTGGCTCATCATCTTCATCAACGTCTCCGCGGGCATCATGCTCCTCGCGTACGCCTCCCCGATCCTGCAGACGCTCGGCGGCGCGTCCGCGACGACGGCCGCGTTCATCACCGGCTACATCGGCCTGTTCAACGGCGGCGGCCGCATCTTCTGGTCGAGCCTCTCCGACTACATCGGCCGGACGACGACCTACGGTGCGTTCTTCGTCATCCAGATAATCGCGTTCTTCATGCTCCCGCAGGTCGCGGGCGTCTGGATCATCGCCATCACGCTGTTCATCATCATCACGTGTTACGGCGGCGGCTTCGCGTGCCTGCCGGCGTACCTCAGCGACCTGTTCGGCACGAAGGAGGTCAGCGCGATTCACGGCTACGCGCTCACCGCGTGGGGTCTCGCCGGTGTGGCCGGCCCGACCCTCGCCTCGACCATCCTCGAGTCCACGGGTAGCTACACGACGGCGCTGTACATCATCAACGTCGTCCTCGTCGTCGGTCTCGCCGTCGTCCTCGTCCTCCGCTGGCGCATCGGGCAGGTCGGCGACCAGAGCGCGACGGCCACGGCGAACTAACGCGTTCGCCACCATCGCCACGCCACCCCGCATCGCGCGCGAACCACGCTGTTTCGGCTTTTTCGACCGGCGACGCGCCGGAGACATCACCCCCCGAAGCGAGACCCGTACCTTTTTCTTTAGGTGTCCCTAAACGTGGCGTATGTCACCATCGCGTCGTTCGTCTCGGGTCGAGCGGTCGGACGACCCGGACGCTCGGAGCACGACTGACGCACCGGAGAACGAGGCACCGACGGTCAACTGCCGCGAGCTCCACGCGGAACGCCGCGTCTTCACCGAGGACGGGAACAGCGACGGCTGGATATCGACCGACCTCACCGTCGTTCCCGAAGCGTAACGCGACGTCACCGTCCGTCACGTACCGTGGCGTATCGAACCGCGAGGTAGGACGGGACGAGTCGCGCGAGAAAATACGGGGAGCGTCTACTCGTCGGTGCGGACGAGAGTGTCGTCCGCGAGGAACTTCTCGACGTCGTGGGCGTCCTCCTCGATGGTGCGGAGGTGCCCGCGGAGGATTTCGACGGTGGTCTCGTCACCCAACTCCTGGGCGAGCGCGACGTGCTCGCGGAGTTGCGCGACGAGGACCGCGTACGCCTCCAGGTCGTTTTCGAGGGAGGGACGGAGCGCGTAGACGTCCGCTGCCTCGATGCCCATCGGAGCGTGCTGGCGGATTCCCATGGGACCGTTGACGGGGACGCCGCCGAGGGCGTGAACGCGGATGGCGATCTCGTCCGTCGCCTCGGAGAGGCGGTCCGCGGCGTCCTCCAGGAACTCGACGACCGGTCGGACCTCCCGGCCTTCGAGCGTCCAGTAGTGTTTGCGCAGTTGGTTGAAGAGGATGTAGAGCCCGGAGAGGTCGGCGTTGAGCGCCTCGACGACGCGCGCGGCGGCGTCGCGGTCGAGGCGGAGTTCGTTGTCGACGACGGTGTCCCACTCCTGGCGGAGCGCGTCCGCACCGGGGTTGCGGAGGTGGGGCGCGCTCATCGGGACCCCCCCGTCACGAGCGTGTCGTCCGCGAGGAAGTCCTCGATGTCGTTCGCGTCGTCTTCGAGGTCCTCGAGGCGGTCCTGCAGGAGTTCGACCGTCGCCTCGTCACCCAACTCCTTGGCGAGGCCGACGTGCTCACGCATGCTCGCGGCGAGCGTCGCGTAGGCCTCCAAGTCCCCTTCGAGGGAGGCGCGAGGTCGAAGTGGTGTTCGGCCTCCAAGTGGACCGGCGCGTACTCCTGGAGGGTCGGGGGCGTGCTCGCCGGGACGCCGCCGAGCGTCGTGATGCGCTCGGCGAGGTCGTCGTTCAGCTCTCGGGCGCGCTCGTACTGCGCTTTGAGCACGTCCGCGACGTCCTCGTGCTCGGCCCCCTCCGCGGTCCAGTAGTGCTTGCGCAGCACGTAGAAGAGGTTGAACGCGCCGGCGTGGTCGGCGTTGAGCGCCTCGACCATCCGTGCGGCGTCCTCCCGGTCGAGCCGGACGGCGTTCTCCGTGACCGTCCCCCACTCCTGGCGGACGGCCGCGCCGTCGAGCTCGCGCACCAGACGCCCGGTCCGTGGTTCGGCCATCAGTTGGTCGCGTTTTCGAGGACGAGGGTGTCGTCTTCGAGGTAGTGGTCGACCTCGTGCGCCGCGTCTTCGAGGTCCTCGAGGACGCCGCGCAGGAGCTCGCTCGTCGCGTAGTCACCGAGGTCCTCGGCGAGGGCGACGTGTTCGCGGACGGACTCGATGACGTCGCCGTACATCTCGCGGTCGTTCTCCAGCGACGTGCGGATGTCGTAGACGTCCTCGCCCTCGAAGTCGACGTGGGCGTGCTCCGCGAGCGCCGCGGGCCCGCTCACGGGGACGCCGCCGAGCGCCTGCGCGCGCTCCGCGATGTCGTCCGCGGCGTCCTCGGCCTCCTCGGCGCGGTCGCCGAGGAACTCGTGGAGGTCGTTGAACTCGGCACCCTCGACGTTCCAGTGGTGCTTGCGGAGCTGGTGGTAGAGGACGTACGACGCCGCGAGGTCCTGGTTCAGCGCCTCAACTATCTGTTCGGCCTTCCCCTGGTCGAGTCGCAGTGCGTTCTCCTCGACGGTACCCGCTTCGCGACGGATCGTCTTCTGGGTGCTCATCGTACTACACGCTACGCTCCCTTCACACTTAAAGGTTTCCGCCAACGAGAACAATTCTTCCCGCATCAAAAAATTAGGGTTGCCTAAAACAAACCGATGTGGCGGCGACCGATAGTCGCGCCGCGGCTCAGTCGGCCAGCGGCGAGCGAAGCGCCCGCTCTATCGGCGTCTCACCCGAGAGCAACTCGAAGGTCACCCCGTACGTGCTCACCATCGGCAGGGCCGCGACGAGCGTCGCCGCGACGTCCTCGCGGGGAACCGACGCCGCCGACCGGTCGAGGTCGGCACCGACGCGGACGTGGCCCGTACCCGGCTCGTCCGTCAACGCCCCCGGTCGCGCGATGGTCGCCGTCAGCTCGCTCTCGCGGAGGTACGCGTCCGCCTCGGCCTTCGCGCGCAGGTACTCCCGGAGCTCCGCGGGGCTCTCCCCGGGCGCCTCGGCGTTCATCGCGCTCAACATCACGAAGCGCTCGACGTCCGCGTCCGCACAGGCGTCGACGCAGTTCCTCGCCCCGTCCCGGTCGACGCCCCACACGTCCGCACCGCTCGACCCGGCGGCGAAGACGAGCGCGTCCGCACCGCTCTCCTCGAGCGCGGCGTCGAGCGAGTCACGGGCCGTCACGTCGCCCCGAACCGGCGTCGCGCCGAGCGCCGCGATATCGTCGTCGTACGACGGCGTCCGAACCATCCCGTGCGCCGCGTGGTCGTCGTGTTCCGCGAGCAGGCGCGTCACGTGCTGGCCGACCGCGCCGTGCGCACCCGCGACGAGTACGTCCATGCGGACCCGTGGACGCGCGGCGGCCAAGAACGCTGTGCCCGACGACGCGCTCACGTTCGAGAGCCGGCGCTCCGCGGGCGTGAAAGAACGGAGAGAAGCGGAACGCGACGTGAGCGTGCGCGGGCTCGCGCCCGTCACGTGTTCGGGCCCGAACCGGCGTACTCGGGGCCGACGCCGCTCGTGTGTGCAGTCGCCCCTACGGGCCGACTTACTCGGTCAGCTGGACGACGTTCCCGTTGCGCGAGATGTGAAGGTCGTCGCCGACGTTGTACCCCTGCGACTCCGCGAGGTCGACGTACGGCGCGAGGCCGCCGAGCGACTGGTGGGCGGGGATGATGTTGTCCGGGCGGACCGCCTGGAGCATCCGGTAGTGGCCCTCCTCGCGGAGGTGACCGGAAACGTGAATCTCGTCGTAGATGCGCGCGCCCTGCATCTTCAGGAGCTTCTCCGCGGCGTAGCGCTGGCCCTCGTTGGTGGGCTCGGGGATGACGCGGGCGCTGAAGACGACCTTGTCGCCGTCGTCGAACTGGAACGGCGTCTCGTCACGCGCCATCCGGGTGAGCATCGCGCGCGGCTCGCCCTGGTGGCCGGTGACGACCGGGAGGAAGTTGCCCTTCCCCTCGTTCATGATGCGCTTGAAGGCGCGCTCGCGCGAGCGCCGGTGGCCGTAGATTTCGAGGTCGTCCGGAATCGGGTAGCCCAGGTCACGCGCCGTGTTCGTGTACTTCTCCATCGAGCGCCCGAGGAGGATCGGCTTGCGGCCGATCTCCTTCGCGAACTCGACGAGGCTGGAGACGCGGGAGACGTGACTGGAGAACGTCGTGGCGACGATGCCGCCGGTGTAGTCCTCGAAGCTCTTCAGCGTGTCGTGGAGGTGCTTGCGCGCGACGGACTCGCTCGGCGTGCGGCCCTTCCGGCCCGCGTTCGTGCAGTCCTCGATGTAGCAGAGGACGCCCTCGTCGCCGAGCTCCTCGAAGCGCTCCATGTCGAAGGGGTCCTCGAGGACGGGGTTGTGGTCGATGCGCTTGTCGAGGCCGTAGACGATAGCGCCCTCGGGCGTGTGGAGGACGGGGCTGACCGCGCCGACGATGGAGTGCGTGACGTGGACGAACTCCATCTCGACCTCGTCGCCGATTTCCATCGTCCCGCCGGCCTCCATCTTCACGAGGTCGTTGTCGACGTCGAACTTCGACTCGTCCTCGATCTCCTGACGGACGAGCTCGATGGTGAACGGCGAACCGACGACGGGCGCGTCGTAGCGGTGCGCGAGCTTCCCGATTGCGCCGATGTGGTCGAGGTGGCCGTGCGTCGGCACGATGGCCTTCACGTCCCCTTCGAGCTCGCTCATGACGCGGTCGTCCGGGATGGCACCCATGTCGATCAGGTCGAGGCTGTGCATCTGCTCCGTGCGGACGTCGTCGTGGATGAGGACCTGCGAGAGGTTGAGCCCCATGTCGAAGACGACGATGTCGTCGCCCACACGGACGGCCGTCATGTTGCGGCCGACTTCCTCGTAGCCGCCGATTGTCGCAATTTCGATTTCCATATGTATGAGCCGATCAATGCGTTCCTGCGACGACGCCCGCGACGTCGACGACGCAGCGCCCACCCGACCCGGCGGTCGAGCATGGCGGTGCGTCCCCGACGAACGCGTCGTCGCGGACCGCACGTCTTTCGGATACGTGGACTGTGGAGTTCGGGCCTTAAGAGCTTCCGGGTTCTCAGCGCCCTCCCCCGCCGGACGACGGGGGCGACCGCTCGGGATGGCTCCCGAGCGCGCAATAGCCCTCCGTATCGGGTTTCTTGGACGTGCCGCCCGTCGGGTCGGCCGCATGTCACGCGCGCTCCTCTTGCGCTGTCCGGTCTGCGACGCGACGCACGCCTTCCGCGGCGACCGGGACGACCACGAGAAGGCCGAACTCCTCGACCGCGCAGACGACCACCTCCGCGACCACGCGCTCGGCGAGAGCGCCCGCGCGATACGGAAACACGAGGTCGTCGCCGACGCCGAAGAGCGCATCCTCGCCGGCGACGAACTCGACCGGCTCCCGACCGACGGCTGGCGAGCGGACGTTGCGCTCGTCGGCTGAGCGCTCAGTGCTCGATGCCGCCCACGACCGCCGTGTGGGCGATCAGCCACTCCCCGTCGACGCGGCGGTACTCGTCTCGGTACTCGGCCTGCTCCGTCCCCGTCTCGCCGTCGACCGCGTAGTGGAGCGTGAGGTACCACCGGCCCGTCGCGGTGTCACCCTCGACGTCGATGACGGGGTTCGTGAGGACGTGGGCGGTCTCGTCGAAGGCGTCCTCGATGCTCGCGGCGAACTCCCGGAGCTCCGCGTCGCCCTCGAAGCGCTCGCCCTCCGGGGTGTCGAAGCGGGCGTCCTCGGTGAAGCAGTCGACCACGGCGTCGTACGCCCGGTCGTCGATGCGGTACGCGTACTCGCGTTTGACCCGCTCGATGGCCTGAATGTCAGCTGGTGGCATGGTACGGAGTCGTTCGGCGAGCTACATAATACGCGGGTGCGACGCACTTATGATGACGGAAGGAATCGGGTAGTCCCAACCGCTGACAGGCGGCGCGCGCCCACACGATGCATTCGACACCTACCTATCGGACGAATCGGGACCTCTTCTCGAATCACTACCTCGACGACCACCTCCGCGAGACGGAACCGTGGGAGTCGGTCGACGACGGCGACGTGCGAGCGGCCTACGAGTCGATCCGCGACCTCGTTGCGGAGAAGCGCGAACGCGTCGCCGACTACAACGAGGCACAACTCGAACGGAACGTCATCCGTCCCGTGTTCGAGGTCCTCGGGATTCCCTTCGAGATCGAGGAGACCGTCCGACGGAACGCGCGCCGTCCCGACTACGGCTTCTTCCCGAGCTCTGAGGCGGCGGACGCGGCGTTCGACCGCGAGGACTTCTACGCGGAGGCCGTCGCCGTCGCCGACGCGAAGCGATGGGGGCGCAAGCTCGACACGCGCGGCGAGGCCAAACGCGACTTCGAGAACCCGAGCTACCAGATACACGCCTACCTCCAGGAGACCCCGGTCGAGTGGGCCGTCCTCACGAACGGCGCACAGTGGCGACTCTACTACGGGCCGACGAGCCACCGCCTCGACTCCTACTACGAGATCGACCTGCCCGCGCTCCTCGACACCATCGAGTCCGGCGACGCGGGGATGGAGGCGTTCAAGGAGTTCTACTGCTTCTTTCGCCACGAGGCGTTCCTCCCGGACGCCTCGGGCGAGTGCTTCCTCGACGACGTCCACGACGAGTCGAGCGTCTTCGCGGAAGCCATCGGCGAGGACCTCCAAAACAACATCTACGAGGCCATCCGCGTCCTCGCCGCGGGGTTCCTCGACCGGCACGACGACCTCGACCGCTCGGACCTCGACCTCGTCCACGACGCCTCGCTCATCTACCTCTATCGCCTCATCTTCGTCCTCTACGCCGAGAGCGAAGGCCGCGACCTCCTCCCGACGGACAACGACATCTACGCGGAGAGCTACGCGCTCAACGACCTGAAGCGCGAGGTCGCATCGAAGCGCGACGAGACGCGCCAACACTACCAGCCGTGGCAGACGACGCTCTGGGACACCCTGGAGGAGCTCTTCGAGCTCATCGACCAGGGGAGCGAGGCGAAGGGGATCGACCCGGATACCCTCTACGTCCCCGCGTACAACGGCGGGCTGTTCCGCACCGACCCCGGCCCGGACGACGGCGCGGAGGCGCGCTTCCTCGCCGCCCACGACGTCGGCGACCAACACCTCGCGGAAGTGCTCGACCTCCTCACGCGCCGCGAGCGCGAGGGCGACGGCGAGACCGACGGTGACGGCGACGCGGACGGCCGGGTGTTCGTCGACTACTCCTCGCTCGACGAGCGCCACCTCGGGTCGATCTACGAGGGCCTCCTCGAATACCGCCTCGACGTCGCCGACGAACCGCTCGCGCTCGACGACGGCGAGTACGTCCCCGCCGAGGCGGACGACGCCGTCGCGGTCGCGGCCGGCGAGGTCTACCTCCGTACGGACGCGGGTGAGCGCAAGGCCACCGGGTCGTACTACACGCCCGAGTACGTCGTCGAGTACATCGTCGACGAGACGCTCGGGCCGCTCGTCGACGACATCCGCGAGGACCTCCTCGCGCAGGACCCCTTCGAGCAGGCCGGCGGCGGCCAGTTCGCCGCGGAGTTCGCCGAGCGCGTCTTCCAGTTGAAGGTCCTCGACCCCGCGATGGGCTCCGGGCACTTCCTCGTGAACGCCGTCGACTACCTCGCCCGCGAGATCATCGACGCCCAAGAGCGCCAGGACCAGCAAGCCGCCGCGTCCGGCGAGGAGGCTCGAATCAGCGACCCCACCACCGAGGAGGGCGAGCTTCGGGACATCAACTGGGCGCGCCGGAAGGTCGCCCAGCGGTGTCTCTACGGCGTCGACCTCAACCCCCTCGCCACCGAGTTGGCGAAGGTCTCGCTCTGGCTTCGCACCCTCGCCGCCGAGCAGCCCCTCGCCTTCCTCGACCACCACCTCAAAACCGGGAACTCCCTCGTCGGGAGCGACATCGAGGCGGTCCTCGGCGACGCGGACGACGACGAGGGCGGCCAGCTCACCCTCCAGCAGTCCTTCGACCACACGCGCCAGCGCGCCCTGGAGCACGTCATGGAGCGCTTTTCGGACCTCCTCAGCATCGACAACGAGACGCTCGCGGACATCAAGGAGATGGAGGCCGTCTACGAGGCCGTCCGGGACGACGACCTCTACCAGCGCCTGCTCGCCATGGCGAACGTCCACACCGCCGCCGACTTCGGCCTCTCCGTCCCCGACGACGCCGAAGAACGCATGGCCGCCGCGCTCCGCGACGACTCGTGGGCCGACATCGAGGATCAGGACTGGTTCACGAGCGCGCAAGCCATGGCCGAGGACGAAGCCTTCTTCCACTGGGAACTGGAGTTCCCCGTCGCCTTCTACGGCGAGGACGGCGAACGGCTGGCGAACGCGGGGTTCGACGCCGTGATCGGGAATCCGCCGTACGTGAAGATACAGAACTTAGAGAAGTCTGTTCGGTCAGTCTACGAACAAGGGTATCAGACTGCAGAGCAGCGGTTCGATATTTACAATTTGTTCGTCGAGCGGGGATACTCGCTCACAACCAACAAATTTGGATACATCCTGCCAAACAAGTTCTTTGAGTCGAACGGAGGGCAGCCACTCAGAAGATTCATCGCTGAACAGGGAGCACTCTCAGAAGTCGTTGACTTCGGGAAAGAGCAGGTATTTGACGGAGTATCTACATATACGTGTTTACTTTTCCTAAGTAAGGAACGGTCTACAAGGCCGCGTTATGTACAAGTCCGCGACGATCCAATGCAAATACGACGCTCATTAGAATTTCGACATGTGTCGATAGAAAGTGGAGAGAAATGGAATTTCCTCACTAAAAACGAAAAGGAGATCGTCTCGAAAATTGAAGGAACAGGAACAGAGCTCGGGGAAGCTATTGAACAGATGTTTGTTGGAGTGCAAACAAGCGCGGATAAGACGTTTGTTCTCCAAGAGTGTGAGATTAGTGGAGAGGAGGTTTCAGGATACTCTAGGTCATCTGATAGGGAAGTCACAGTAGAATCTGGAATATGCCACCCATACGTTACCGGAAGCGAGGTCCAGCGATATCAGTCGCCAGAGACACAGCAGTACATCATCTACCCGTATACTGAGGAGGGGAGATTACTACAGGAAGATGAACTGTCAGAGATTTATCCGAAAGCATTCAGCTATCTTAGCGAAAACCGGGATAGCTTAGCATCCCGTGGAGGTGAGAACCAACAATTTGAGTCGTGGTTTGCTCACTGGTGTCCACGAACTCCCGAGAAATTTGAGCGTGAAAAGGTTCTTATCCCAGAAATCGTCAAAGGGGGGAATGCAGGCTTAGACCGAAGCGGTGAGCTATATCACTCTACGACCGTATATAGCCCGATCCTTCCAGATGGTTCGGGAACATCTATCACTAATGAAGGAATACTCTCTATCCTCAATTCACAGCTGATCTGGTTCTACATTATGAAAACGGGGACAGTTCTTCGTGGTGGGTATTACCGATACAAGACAGAGTATTTGGAACCGATTGGATTACCCGAAAGTGTTCCAGCAGAGGCGAAGGAAGCAGTAAACGAGGTTATTGAGCTTACTGACCGCCGCGCATCCCTCAATCTCTCCCTCCGCGACTACCTCGGCAACTACGCCGAGGGGCCGAGCCTCCCCGACGTCGGGCTCTATCAGCCGACGGGCGCGAACATCCTCGACGCGACGACGGAGGACTACGAGAAACTGCGCGTCGGCGAGGTGCGCACGAAACGCGACGGCGAGACGGTCACTATCGAGGCGACGGCGCGCTACAAGCCCGAGAACGAAGAGGCGTACGAGACGGACCAGTGGGGCTACACGGAGACGGAGTACCACGAGGCGTTCGCGCTCGCGGACCTCGACGAGACCGAAGCGACGCTAATCGAGGCGTTCGTCCCCGTCGCCGTCGCGGAGGCGGACGGCTTCGCAGGCTTTCGGGACAACGCGACGAAGACGAACTCGCTCGTGGACCGCCTGAAGGCGATCACGCTGCCCGACCCCGACGACGTCGCGGCGGACCTCGAACGCTACGCGGAGACGCGCGAGCGCGCCGCGGAACTCGACGCGAAGATCGAGGAGACGGACCGGCTAATCGACGAAATCGTCTACGACCTCTACGACCTCACGGAGGAGGAAATCGAAATCGTAGAAGAGTCGGTGGGGGAGTAGAGCAGGAACGTCGAGCGCGAAGCGCTCGGAATTTTTCGCCCTCGCGGGACCTGCGGCCCCGCTTCGTCCCGCACTCTCGTTGCTCGCGCGGACCGTGTTTTTGCGGGAGTGGTCGCCGGAGGCGACCCGAACCGGAAAAAGATGGTCGACGGTCGTAGAAGAGGCGGTGGGGGAATCGGTCGTCGCGTCGCCGAGCGGAACGCGGCGACCGACACACCACGTACCGAGTGACCGGCGGGGTCGGACACGACTCGGACTATCGTGCTTTCACTCGGTGTGCGGTGTGTGGGCGCGACGCCGTCGTCGCCCGAAACCCCGATTCAGTCCGACAGGCGGACGCCGTAGGTGAGGTCGACGTCGGCGATACGCCACGCCCCCTCGACGCGCTCGAAGGTGTCCTCGTAGGTGGCCTGCTGGACGGCGGTCTCGCCGTCGGCGGTCTCCTGGTAGAGCGCGAGGTACCATCGGCCCGTCGCCGTGTCGCCCTCGACGTCGACGACGCCGTTCGTCAGGGTGTGGGCGGTCTCGGCGTAGGCGTCGTCGAAGACCTCGGTGGCGAACGTGTCGAGTTCGTCGTGGCCCTCGAAGGCCGTGCCGTCGTCGCCGCAGAAGCGGCCGTCCTCGGTGAAGAGAGCGACCCACTCGTCGTAGTCGCCGTCGTCGATGCGGTACGCGTACTCGTGTTTGAGGCGCTCGATGGCGCGGACGTCGTCGCTCACACGGGCGTCTGGGGCCGCCGCCGAGATAAGGGTCCGCGTCGCGGCGCGTGTTGCGCGGGACGCGGGGTGCGTCGTCGCGGCGTGCGGGCGCATCTCGATACGGCCCCTTTTCCGCGTGGCGCACGTCCACGGTGTATGAGCATCACCGACGGCGACACGGTCACGTTCGAGTACACGGGACGACTGGACGACGGCACGGTCTTCGACACCTCGCGGGAGGACGTCGCGGCCGAGGCGGGGCTCGCGGAGGCCCAGCCGGAGCGCGACTACGACCCGCTGACGGTCGAGGTCGGCGCGGGCGCGGTCATCGAGGGGATGGAGGAGGGCCTGCGCGGTCTCGACGTCGGCGACGAGGAGACGCTGGAGATTCCGCCCGAGGAGGCGTACGGCGAGTGGCGCGAGGAGGCCGTCCAGGAGTTCGAGACGGCGGAGCTGCGCGAGATGCTGGGCGAGACGCCCGAGGAGGGCGCGTACCTGCAGGCCCAGAGCGGCCAGCAGGGCGAGGTCGTCCACGTCGACGAGGAGACGGTCCGCGTCGACTTCAACCCGGAGCTGGCGGGCGAGACGCTGACGTTCGAGGTCGAAGTCGTCGACGTCGAAGACTGACGGAACCGACGAAACCGACGGGCCGACCGACTCGCGAAGCGACCGGGACCGACGAGGCTACCGGGTCGCGGTGACGGCGAGGGTCTCGACGCGCTCGTCCGCACGGTCGACGTCGAAGCCGGCGCCCGCGAGCATCGCGGCGGCGTCGTCGGCCTCGTAGCGCTCGCTCAGCGGCGGGCCGGTCTCGCCCGCGCCGGCGGCGCTCCAGTCGACGAGCGCGAGGCGCGCGCCCGGCCGGCAGACCCGCGCGAGTTCGGCGACGCTCGCGTCGTCCGCGAACTCGTGGAACGTCATCGTGCCGTACGCGCCGTCGAGCGCGTCGTCGGCGAACGGCAGGTCACCGACGTCCGCGGCGACGAGGTCGACGTTCGCGGGGAGGCCGGGCTCGGTCGCCCCCCTCTCGGCGCGCTCGTCGCGCGCGCTCTTCTGGCGGTAGTAGTCGTGCATCGCCGGCTGGACGTCGACGGCGTGGAGCGTCCCGACGTGGGGCGCGACGTCGTCCGCGTAGAACCCCGTTCCGCTCCCGAGGTCCGCGACGACGGCCGCGGGGTCGGGCGCGAGCATCCCGAGGAGTTCCTCGCGCGAACAGTAGCGATACCGCTCGGCCGCGTCCTCCAGGCGCGCGGCCTGTTCGGCGTCGAAGGTGTGAAAGCCCATAGTCCCCCTTCGCCGGCCAGCGCCATAGGTCGCGGGATGGAGGCGCCGTGCGACCGCGCCGGACGCGTCGTCCGCGACAGCCGACGGACACCGTGGCACACCCGAGGGTTCGAAAACCGAATCTATCGGGGTACCTGAGTTCGCTTTCGAAGGCACAAACGGCGTAAGTGGGGCACCCGTACGTTCACCCGTCATGACGAAGACCTACACCGTCACGGGCATGTCGTGTGGTCACTGCGAGCAGAGCGTCGAGGACGCCGTCGGCGAGCTCGAGGGCGTCGAATCCGCCGAGGCCGACAACGAGGCGGACACGCTCGTCGTCGAGGGCGAACCGGACGACGACGCGGTCGCGGCCGCCGTCGACGAGGCCGGCTACGAGGCCTCGGCGTAACGCGGGCCCCGAGTCGCACGCCCCGTACGCCGCGCCGCCGCGCGCCCCGCCCCGTCACGCACGGGCGAACCGACCGCCGATTCCCCCGACCCAATCCGACCCGAACACCACCGATGGACACGCGTGACTACCTGATACTCGCCGGGATGGCCGCACTGGTCGTCGTCGTCGGCGCGCTCGCGACGACGAAACCGCTCGACGCGTATCTCGTCGCGGGCGCGGTCGAGGCCGCGCGCACCACCGCCGCGATGGCGTGGATAACGTGGTGGGCGCTGGTCTTCGGCTTCGCCATCGCGGGCGGCGTCGAGGCGTGGGTGGACTCGGACGACATCGCCGACCACCTCGCGGGCGACGGCCCGCGGGCACTCGCGCTCGGGACGTTCTTCGGCTTCGTCTCCTCCTCGTGTAGCTACTCCGCCATCGCCACCGCGAAGAACCTCTACAAGAAGGGCGCGAGCGCCGGCGCGAGCCTCGGCGCGTTCATGTTCGCCTCGACGAACCTCGTCATCGAGATCGGCTTCGTCATCTGGCTGCTGTTGGGGTGGCAGTTCGTCCTCGCGGACTTCCTCGGCGGTCTCGTCCTCATCGCCCTCCTCGCGCTCGCCTTCCGCTACGTCGTCCCCGACGACGTCCTCGAACGCGCCCGCGAGCACGCGACGGACGACGACGACACCGTCAGCTGTCCGAACTGCGGGATGGACGTCGACCCCGAGGAGACGGAGTACACCCGCGAGGTGGAGGGCACCACCTACTACTTTTGCTCGCGCTCGTGCATGGAGTCGTGGGACCCCGAGGCCGCGAACACGACGATACGCGAGCGCGCGACGTCGCTCGCCGGCTGGCGCGACCTCGCCGACAAGCAGTACAAGGAGTGGGGGATGCTCTACGACGAGATCGCGCTCGGCTTCGTCTTCGCGGGTATCCTCGCGGGCTTCGTCCCGCAGTCCGTCTGGACCGCGCTCTTCGGCACCGAAGTGCTGGGTTCGCCCGCGATCACCGTCGTCGCGATGGCGCTCCTCGGCGCGGTCGTCGGCGTCGTCACCTTCGTCTGCTCCGTCGGCAACGTCCCCTTCGGCGCGCTGCTCTACACCGAGGGCCTCCCCTTCGGCGGCGTCCTCTCCTACATCTACGCCGACCTCGTCATCCCGCCCATAATGGAGGCCTACCGGGAGTACTACGGCGGGACGTTCGCCGCCGTCCTCTCCGCGCTCATCTTCGTCGCCGCGGTCGTCACCGGCGTCCTCGTCCACGTCGTCTTCGTCGCGCTCCACGGGGCCACCGGCATCGTCTTCGTCCCGGACCCGGCGACGGCGACCGTCACCGAACTCCGAATCGAACTCAACTACAAGGCCGCGCTGAACGCGCTCGCCGTCGTCGTCTTCGCCGCCCTCTACTGGCTCCACCGGACGGGCGACGACGCCATGGACGGCGACGGTGGCGGCGGTCGCGGGCACGACGGAAGTCACGACGGGGGCACCCACGACCACGGACGCGACGAGGGTCACGGGAGCGACGCCGCGGCCGACTGAGGAGCGGGAGCGGGCGAACGGCGCGGCGTGACGGAACGACTCGACGCGGGTGTCAGAGAGGGGGCGGTGACGTCGGGGTTAGCGCGCCTTGAAGGCGTTCGCGCTCCTCTCCGTACCTATGGCAGACCCGAACCCGACGCCGGGCATCCACCACGTGACCTGCGTGGCGAGCGATCCGCAGCAGAACCTCGACTTCTGGGTGGAGACGCTCGGCCTCCGCCTCGTGAAGCGCTCGATCAACCAGGACGACCCGGGCACCTACCACTTCTTCTTCGCGGACGCGGAGGGGACGCCCGGGACGAGCATGACGTTCTTCCCGTGGGGCGACATGCAACAGGGGACGGTCGGCTCCGGGCAGGTCGCCCGAACCGCCTTCCGCGTGCCCGCGGGGAGCCTCGACTACTGGGAGGCGCGCTTCGACGACCACGGCGTCGACTACGACGAGCGCGTGGAGCGCTTCGGCGAGACCGTCCTCCCCTTCCGCGACCCCGACGGGCTCCCCGTCGAGCTCGTCGCCGTCGAGATTCCCGACGACGACCCGACCGTCCCGTGGGAGGCCTTCGTCCCCGCCGAGCACGCCATCCGGGGCTTTCACTCCGTGACGCTCTGGCTCACCGACCCCGGGCCGACGACCGAGCTCCTCGAAACGATGGGCCTCGAACAGGTCGGCACCGAGCAGTCCCAGGGCGACACCCCCGGCGACGAGCGCACGCGATTCGAGGCCGCGGGCGAGGTGGGACAGTACGTGGACGTCCTCCCGACCGTCTCGGCGAGCCGGCAGGGCCACGGCACCGTCCACCACGTCGCCTTCCAGACGCCGACGGACGACGACCAGGCCGAGATGCGCACGGCCGTCCGCTCGATGGGCCTGCGCCCCACCCAGCAGATCGACCGCCACTGGTTCCGCTCCGTCTACTTCCGCGAGTTCGACGGCGTCCTCTTCGAGCTCGCCACGTCCGAGCCGGGCTACGCGAGCGACGAACCCCTCGACGACCTCGGCGGTCGCCTCGTCCTCCCCGGAACGTTCGAGGACCGCCGCGAGGAGATCGAGGCGAACCTCCCGGACGTGACGGTCCCGACGCCCGACGAGGAGGAGCGCGCCGACGTCGAGGCCGACGCGGACGACTGAACGGGGGAGAGACGGCCGGAACGAACGGGGGGCGACGCTCCTGTATCGGTCTACGCCCCGTCCGCCCCGTCCGTCCTGTCCACCCCGTCCGCGAGTTCCTCGTAGCGCTCCGCGAAGCGCGCCTCGCAGGTCGGACAGCAGAACCGATAGCGGTCGCCGCCGAAGCGGGCGCTCGTCCCCTCGTCCGTGACGGTGTTCCCGCACTCCGCGCAGGCGACGGCGAGGTCCGCGTCGGCGAGGTCGTTCGTCCAGTCGCTCGCCGCGAGGACCGAGACGTCGTAGTCCGCGACGACCGTCGTGTCGAGCGCGTCCGCGAGCCACGACTCGACGTCCGCGTTCGGGAGGCTGACGTGCGCGACGACGCGCGCGTCCGCGCTCCGGTAGACGTGCTGGGTGCCCGCGGCCTCGCGCAGGGCCGCGTAGACGGCCGTCGCGTGGCCGGGTTCGACCGCGACGTCGACGAGCAGCGGCACCCGACCCGCGAACGTCGAGCGATCGACGTCGACCGTGAAGCGCTCGATGACGGCGGCCTCGCGGAGCCGCGAGACGCGCTCCGAGACGGCGGGTCCGGAGAGGCCGACCTCGTCCGCGATCTCGCTGTACGGTCGGCGCGCGTCCGCGTGGAGGAGTCGGAGAATCTCCCGGTCGGTCTCGTCCAGGTCGTTCACGGCTCGTCTAGCGGCCGCGGGGGCAAGGCGATTTCGGGGGGCGGCGACGAACCGGGCCCGCGAGCGTGGTCCGGCGCGTGCCGCGGGCCGAACCTACTTCATCGGGGGCGGCGAAGGGACGCCCGTGCGACGAAGCCCTACGGGTGAGCGAGTGTGACGTACGAGAACGTGCTCGTGCCGACGGACGGGAGCGGCGGGGTACAGGACTCGGTGACGCAGGCGCTCGACATCGCCGAGCGCGCCGACGCGACGGTCCACGCCCTCTACGTGGTCGACGGGAGCCTCCGCAAACGGCTCGGTGACGTCGCGTTCCGTGACGACGACCTCCGCGTCGCCGGCGAGAACGCGGTCGCGTCCATCGAGGGCGCGGCCCACCGCGCCGGCCTCGACGCCAAGACCGAGATCGTCGAGGGCGACCCGGCGGGCGAAATCCTCTCCTACGTCGCCGACAACGCCATCGACCTCGTCGTGATGGGGACGCACGGCCGCGAGGGGGCCGCGCGCGCCGTCCTCGGGAGCACGACCGAGCGAGTCCTCCGCCGCGCCGACGTGCCCGTCCTCGTCGTCCACACGACGAAACACGAGTGACGGCGCGGGGGACGCGGAGTCCGGCGGCGGCGCGGAACGCCCGAACCCGACCTCACTCGCGGTCCCCGACCGCGATGACCTGCGCGTCCGTCGTCACCGCGAGCACCTCGTCGTCGCCGTCACCGTCGAGGTCCGCGCTTCGGAGCCCCGCCCAGACGGCGACGTCCTCGTCCTCCCAGCCCCAGACCCCGCGGGACGCGCCGGAGGCCGCGTCGAACGCCCGCATCGGGCCGTGGCCCGTCGTTGCCACGACCGACCGGTTCCCGTCGCCGTCGAGGTCCGCGAGCGTCGGCGGCGGCACGTAGTGGCGCTCCCGGTCGAGCGTCCGGTTCCAGACGACCCGCCCCGTGGCGAGGTCGTAGGCCGTGAGCCGGCCGTCCGTGCTCGTCACGTACGCGCGCGCTGACGCGTCCGGCGCGGGACGACCGACCGCACCGACCGCGAGCGTCCCCGTCCCCGCACTCCGGTGTCGCCACAGGCGCGTCCCGTTCGCCGCGATTGCCTCGACGTGCGCGCCGTCCGTCGCCGCGTTCTGCCCGGTTCCGACGAGGACATCGCGGCCGTCGAGGGTGCCCGCGCGGAGGAACCGCGTCGGTTCGTGGCGACGCCACAGCGTCTCGCCCGTCGCCGGGTCGAGCGCGACGAGGCCGCCCGTCGTCCCGAGGACGAGCGCGCGCGTCCCCGAGGCCGTCGTCACCACCTGGGGCTCCTGTCCCCGGACGTTGTCCGGGAACGACCGGTGCCACGCGACCGACCCGTTCGGGCGATAGGCCCACACGTCGCCGGTCATCGACGGGAGGACGACGCGCGTCGGAGCGTCGACCACCACCGGCCGGACGAACGGCATCCCGCGCGGGAACGATGTGTTCAGCACCGAGCGGCCGCTCGCGGCGTCCGCCGCGTAGAGCCGGCGCTCGTGCGTCGCCCACACGACGTCGAGGCGGCCGTCGCCGTTCACGTCCCCGAAGGTCGCGTCCCCGGTGGGTTGCGTCCCGCACGCGTCGCTCGGGATGGCGCGCGTCCAGCGCGTCCCGCCCGAGCCGTTCAGGACGACGAACGAACACGTCACGTTCGCGCCGGCGTCGCCGAACCCGGTCGCGACGTACGTCTCGCCGTCCGCCCGGGCCGCGACGGCCGGATGGTGCGACCCGCCGGGATTGGCCGGCGTGTCGCTGACCCAGACGGGACCGAGGGCACCGTCGTCGAACGAGAGCGGCCCGACGTCCACGTCCACGCCTGCGCCCGCGCCCGCACACCCCGCGAGGACGACCAGCGCGAGGACGGCGAGACCCACGACGACCCGGGAACGAGTGCGCATCACGACGGGGTTGGGGACGCCGCGACGTGAGTCGCCCGGTTCGCCCCCGCCGGGGACGGGAGCGAGGCGGACCGCTTAACCCGGACAGCGGCGAACGCCACCGCATGAGCGACGGCCTCGAACGGATGAGCGTCACCGTCCCGTCCAACCTCCGCGACGCCCTCGACGACGTGGTGGAGACGGGAGATTACGCGAGCCGCTCCGAAGCGACGCGCGACGCCCTCCGCGCGTTCGTCACCGAGTTCAACCGCCAGACCGGGCTCTCCGGAGCGCTCAGCGGGACCGTCGTCGTCCTCTACGACCACGACCACAGCGGCGTCGCCGAGGCCATGACCGACCTCCAACACGACTTCGCCGACACCATCATCGCCGTCCACCACGTCCACCTCAGCGACCACCTCTGCCTCGAATCCATCGCCGTCGAGGGCGACGGCGAGCGCATCGAGACCCTCCTCGACCGCCTCCGGCCGCTCGAAGGCGTCCACCACGTCAAGCTCACCGTCGTCGACGCCGAGAGCTGACCGTCGGCGGAGAGGGACGATTGCGGTGGTTTCCGACGCCTCCCGGAGCTACAAGCCCCGGCCGGTCCATCGTTCGGTATGCGCGCGTACGAGCTACGAGAGGAGGACCCGGAGTTCGAGGGACTGGAGATCGTCGAGCGCGAGCGCCCCGAGCCCGGCCCGGACGAGGTATTGGTGAAGATCGAGGCGGCCTCGATCAACTACCGCGACCTCGCCATCGCGGCGACGGAGTTCGGCTATCCGGGCGAGGAGTACCCGATGGTCCCGCTCTGCGACGGCGCGGGCGACGTCGTGGAGACGGGCGCGGACGTCGAGCGCCTGGAGGAGGGCGATTCGGTCGTCGCGCCGTTCTTCCCGGACTGGGTCGACGGGCCGGGAACGCCGGAGAAGACGCACACGGCGACCGGTGGGAATCGCCCGGGGACGCTCGCGGAGTACGCGGTCTTCCCGGCGGACGCGACGCCGCGGATGCCGGCGTCGCTCGACTACGAGGAGGCCTGCACGCTGACGTGTGCGGGGCTGACGGCGTGGACGGCGCTCGAGGAGCACGGCGACCTGACGCCGGGCGAGAGCGTGCTCTGTCTCGGGACGGGCGGCGTCTCGACGTTCGCGCTCCAGTTCGCGGACGCCGCGGGCGCGACGCCACTCGTCACGTCCTCCAGCGACGCGAAGCTCGACCTCGCGGAATCGCGGGGGGCCGAGGTGACCATCAACTACGAGGAGAACCCCGAGTGGGACGAGGCGGTCCTGGAGGCGACGGACGGCGTCGGCGTCGACCACGTCGTCGAGGTCGGCGGCGCGGGGACGCTCGAACGCTCGCTCGGGGCGGTGCGGTACAACGGCGAAGTTCACCTGATAGGCGTGCTCTCGGACCCCGAGGCGGATGTCTCGCCCCAGCCCGTCCTCCACAAGGCGAGCAGCGTGCGGGGCGTGAGCGTCGGGAGCCGCGCGGCGTTCGACCGGATGGCGCGCGCCATCGACGCGAACGGTATCGAGCCTGTCGTCGACCGGGTGTTCGGCTTCGAGGACGCGAGGGCGGCGTACCGCTACGTCTGGAACGGCGAGCACACCGGGAAGGTCGTCATCGAGGTCTGAGCGAGCCGGGAAGGCCGGGACGAAGCCGAACGCGGACCGGCGCGCGGCGGCTCAGAGGTCGCGCACCATCTCGAATTCGAGCGGGCGTTCGTCCGTAATCTCGAAGTCGTAGCCCTGGTAGAGCGAGACGGCGGGGGCGTTCGACTTCTCGACGTGGAGCCAGACCGTCTCGACGCCGCGCTCGCGGCCGTAGTCGAAGAGCGCCTCCATCGTGTGCGTCCCGACGCGCGCGCCCTGGTACTCGGGTTGGACGAAGATGGCGAGCTCGTGCGCGTCGCCGTCGGGGACGAGGACGGCGTGGGCGACCGGCACGTCGTCGTGCTCGACGAGGACGTGGCGAGCGCCGGAGTCGCCGAGGCGTTCGAGCCACGACCGGACGGCGTCGAGCCCCATCGGCGGGAGCCCCTGTGCGCGGTCCTCGAAGCCGAACGTCCCGTACATCCCGGCGAGCGCGTTCGCGGTGCCGTCCGGGAGGACGCCGCGATACCCGGTGATGTCGAGTTGTCGCCCCGCGCCGTCGGTGACGGCGGCGACGTGGACGCCACCGTTAGTTGACGAATTGGTACCGATTTCCGATTCGGAGGCGCTTTTCGACATCTTGTTCTCGAATCTGTGTACGTACGCATCGTACAAATAGGTTTTTGCGTACGTATTTTCACTAGGTATGTTGTCCCGGTCGTTGGGGAATCGCCCACCTACAAGCGAATCGCGGACGACGACGAACGTATGTCGTCCCTCGATATCCTGCTCGGCGCGAGCGTCGGCCAACGCGTCGTCGTCGTCGGTACGCTCGTCCTCTACGGCTATCTGGTCGTGCGGCGGCCGGCGACGGCGCGCGCGGCGGCGAGAAACGGGGCGAAGACGCTCGGCGCGCTCACCACGCTCGTCCTCGCCGCGCTCCTGTTGGCGAGCGCCATCGGTCGGCTCCTCCCGCGGGAGGCCGTCGCCGGGCTGATCGGCGGGGCCGCGGGCGCGCCCGGGACCGTGCTCGCCGGGCTCGTCGGCGGCGTCCTCCCCGGCGGTCCGTACGCCGTCTACCCCATCATCGCGGAGGTCGCGGACAGCGGCGCGGGGCTCACCGCCGTCCTCGCGCTCCTCGTCGGCTACGGTGGCATCGGGCTGTTGCGCGTGCCGTACGGGCTCGTCTTCTTCGAGGAGCGAGTCGTCGCCGCGCGCGTCGCCATCGGCGTCGTCGTGACGGTCGCGTTCGCCGCCGTCGCCGCGGTGGTGGTCGGCGCGTGAGCCGCCTCGACCTGCTCGTCGGCGACTCGTGGGGCCAGCGCGTCGTCGTCCTCGGGACGCTCGGCCTCTACGCGGCGCTGTTCGTCACCGACCCCGGCGTCGCCCGCGCGGGCCTCGCGGGCGGGCTCTCGACGGTCACGAGCCTCGCCACGACCATCGTCGCCGCGTTCTTCCTCGCGAGCGCCATCGGCGAGTTGCTCCCGGAGGACCGGCTCGCCGAGTTCCTCGGCGCGTCCGCGAGCGTCCACGAGGTCGTCGCGGCCGGGCTCGTCGCCGGCCTCATCCCCGGCGGTCCCTACGCCGTCTACCCCATCGTCGACCGGATGCGCGAACGGGGCGCGGACACGCCGGCCGTGCTCACGATGCTCACCGGCTACAACCTCATCAGCGTCGGCCGCGTCCCGTACGGCCTCGTCTTCTTCGGCCCGCACGTCATCGGCCTCCGACTGCTGGTCGCCGGGACCGCGACGGTCGCCGTCGGGACCGGGCTGTTCGCGCTCGGCGCGCTCCGCCGCGGCGCGTGAACAGACCGGGGAAGTCGCGAAGAAGAAGAAATCGGGGAGGAGAGGACCGAGGTGCTCAGACGGCGAGGTAGGAGGCGATGGCGTCCTCGTCCCGGAGCTCTTCGGGGCCGACCTCGTCGACGATGCGGCCGCGTTCCATGGCGTAACACCGGTCGGCCATGTCCTGTATCGCGCCGAGGTTCTGCTCGACGAAGAGGACGGTCGTCCCCAGTTCGTCGTTGAGTTCGCGGAGGTTCTCGCTTATCTCCTCGACGATGGAGGGTTGGACCCCCTCGCTGTGCTCGTCGAGGAGGAGGAGGTCGGGGTTACCGACGAGCGCGCGCCCGATGGCGAGCATCTGCTGTTGGCCGCCGCTCATCGTCCCGGCCTTCTGGGTGCGGCGCTCCTCCAGTATCGGGAAGTAGTCGTACACCTCGTCGTAGAGGTCGTGGTCGCGCTCGCGGTTGACGCTCTCGCCGACGAGGAGGTTCTCCTCGACGGTGAGGTCGGGGAAGACGTCGCGGCCCTGGGGGATGTAGCCGATACCGGCGTTCGCGCGCTCGTCGGCGCTCGTCCCCGCGAGGTCCTCGCCCTCGTAGCGAACGACGCCCGAGGCGGGTTCGAGCAGGCCGATGATGGTCTTCATCAGCGTGGACTTCCCCGCCCCGTTCTTCCCCATGACGCCGACGATTTCGCCCTCGTCGACGGTGAGGTCGACGTCGCGGAGGACGAGCGTGGAGTCGTACGCCGCGGAGAGGTCCTCGCATTCGAGAACGGGCGACACGACTCACTCACCCCCCAGGTAGATGCGCCGGACCTCGTCGTCGTCGCGGATGGCCTCGATGGAGCCCTCGCGGAACACCTCGCCGCCGTGGAGGACGGTCACCTCGTCGGCGATGTTCGCGACGAAGTCGATGTCGTGCTCGATGACGATGAAGGCGATGCCGTCGCCGTTCAGCTCGGTGACGAGGTCGGCGACCTCGTTTCGCTCCTCGACGGAGAGCCCCGCGACGGGTTCGTCGAGGAGGAGGTCGGGTTCGAGCGCGGCCGCCATCCCGATCTCCAGGCGGCCCTGCTGGCCGTGCGAGAGCTCGCCCGCGGGAGTGGTGGCGCGCTCGGCGAGGTCGATGCGTTCGAGCGCGTCGCGGATCGCCTCGTCGAGGTCCGCGTCGGCGTGCGTCCGCTGGACCGAGAGGCGCATGTTCTCGTACGCGGTGAGTTCGTCGAAGACCGAGGGCACCTGGAACTTCATCCCGATGCCGAGGTCGACGCGCTCGTGCGGCCGGCGGTCCGTGATGTCGGCGCCGTCGTAGTAGATCGCGCCGCTCGTCGCGTCGTGGCGGCCCGTGATGAGCTTCAGGAGCGTGGACTTCCCGGCGCCGTTTGGCCCGATGAGACAGCGGAGCTCGCCCGCCTCGACATCGAAGTCGACATCGTCGATGGCGGTGAACCCCCCGAAGCGCTTCGTGAGGCCGTCCGTCTGCAGGAGGGTGTCGGTCCCCGGCCCGGTGGCGGCGACGGCGGGCGACTGCCGACCGGAGGTGTCGGACGGCGGCGTCCCGGCGGCCACCGCTTCCGGGTCGGCGGCGTCCGACGCGTCCGTCGTGCCGCCGTCCGGCGCCGCGTCGGCTGAAGCGTCCGGCGTCGTGGCGTCCGCGACCTCGGTCGCCTCCGCACTCAACGCGTCGGTCGTCTTCGCGGTCGATGCGTCCGTCCGTTCGGTGTCGGTGTTCGTGTCTGTCGCGGTCATTCCGGGGTCCCCTCCGGCGTGTCTGCGTTCGTGGCGAATCGGTCGCGGACGTCGGTGAGCGCCGCGTCGAGGCGCGGGACGACCCCTTCGGGGACGAAGAGGATCGCCGCGAGGAGGACGACGCCGACGATGATCAGCGCGTACTGGCTCCCCGTCGCGGAGAGCTGCTGGCGGAACCACTCGATGACGACCGTGGCGACGATGGCCCCGAGGAGGGAGCGCCGGCCGCCGACGGCCACCCAGACGACCGGGATGGACGCGAAGGTGATGCCGAAGACGGAGGGGCTGATGTAGTTGCCCCACGTCGCGTAGAGGACGCCCGAGAGGCCGGCGAGTGCGCCGCCGAGCGCGAAGACGAGCAGTTTGACGCGCCGGACGTCGTAGCCGAGCATCTCCGTGCGGTCCTCGTCCTCGCGCGTGGCGACCATGGTGTAGCCAAAGCGGCCGTTGACGAGCGCGCGGAGGCCGAGGTAGCTGGCGACGAGCGCGGCGAGCGTGAACCAGTAGAAGGCCGACCCGTCGAGCGTCACCGCGGCCTCGCCGACGCCGAAGGTGAGACTCGGGATGGCCGGGATGCCGTTGAAGCCGCCGAGGGCGACGGAGCCGACCGTCCACTCGGAGCCGGCTGTCTGGGCCATGAAGGTGTTGAGGACGAGCGCGACGACGAGCGTCAGAATCGTGACGTAGACGTCGCGGACCTCGCCGTAGAACATGAAGTAGCCGAGCACGAGCGCGGCGAGCGTGGCGAGTCCGACGGCGACCGGGAGCGCGAGCGTCGTCGCGAGCGCGCTCTCCAGGTTCATGCTGATGAGGGCGAAGGAGTAGCCGGCGACGCCGAAGAACACCACCTGCCCGAAGCTGAGGATGCCCGTGTACCCCCAGATGACGGTGAGCGAGAGCGCGAGAATCGCGTAGAGCAAGTAGAGGGCGGCGCTGGAGGCCGCGTAGCTCCCGAAACCGATTGGGTAGCCGACGAGGCCGGCGAGGACGACGAGGAAGCCGACCCAGAACGCGCGGCTGTTGCCGAGCGTGTTCGGCCCCTCGAAGGGCCGACGGAGCCGGTCGAAGGTATCACCGAGGCCCATTCACTCGCCCTCCACGCGGTTGCGGACGCTCTCGACGAGCCCCGTGAGGCCGTTCGACAGCACGCGGATGACGACGATGGCCGTCAGGAGCATGGCTATCTGCCCGTAGAACGTCCCGAAGAGGTTCGTGAACACGGCGTCGATGGTGCCGAGCAGGCCGCCGGAGAGCGTCGTCCCGAGGAGGACGGAGGGCCCGCCGACGACGACGGCGACGAACGCCTCGACGAGGAACGACGACCCCATGCCGGGGACGACGGTGAGCGTCGGGGCGTAGAGCGCACCGGTCAGCCCCGCGAGCGCGGAGCCGATGACGAACGTCGCCGTGTACATCCGGTCGGTGTCGACGCCGAGCGCGCGCGCCGTGTCGGGGTCCTGAATCGTCGCCCGCGCCCGGATGCCGAACTCCGTGCGCGTGAAGACGACGTAGAGCCCGCCGAGCACGAGGAGCGCGACGGGCAACAGGAGGACGCGGTACGTCGAGTAGGAGAACTCGCCGTACGCGATGTTCCCGAGCGGCGTGGAGACCTGCGGGATGGAGTTCCCGAAGAGGATGCGCATCCCCTGCGTGAGGATGAGCCCGAGCGCCCACGTGGCGACCATCGAGTCGAAGAGCCGGTCGTAGAGCCGGTGGATGATCGTCCGCTCCAGGACGAACCCCATGACCGCGGTGACGAGCACGCCGACCGCCATCGCAACCGGGAGCGGCGCGCCCGCGTTCGCGGAGAGCGTCGTGCCGTACGCGCCGATCATGATGAACTCGCCGTGGCCGAGGTTGATGACGCCCATCATCCCGAAGATGACGGCGAGCCCGACCGCCGCGAGCACGACGAACGCGAAGTTGTCTGCGAACTGGAACACCAGGTTGAGCGCGTTCATTCTTGCGTGGCGTCGGCCTCCTCGTAGTAGTCCGCGGGGACGTACTGGGTCGTCTCCTCGTTCTCGCGGAGGTTGCAACCGACCGTCTCCGAGAGGAACTGCTCGGGAATCAGCTGTTCGTCCTCGACGGTGATGTTGTGGTTCTCGTCACACCGGAAGACGCGCATGTTGTGCGTCATGTGGTGGACCGGCCCCTGCAGCGAGATGTCGCCCTCGGGGGCGGAGACGTCCATGCCGGTCTCCAGTTCCTCGATGATGTCCGCCTGGTTCGTCGAGCCGACGGCCTCGGCGGCGCGGGCGTACATCTTGATCGAGAAGTAGTTGTTGACGGCCTCCTCGTTGATGTACGCGGCGTCCGGGAACTTCTCGTAGTAGCGCTCGACGAACTCCTGGTTGCGGTCCGTCGGTATCTCCTCCATGTAGTTGAAGCCGCCGTAGACGTTCGCCATCGCGGGCGGGTCGAGGCGCTTGTGCTGGTAGCCCTGGGCCATCACGGTCGAGGTCCCCATCGGGACGTCGAGGCCGGCGGAGGTCCGCTGGTTCCAGAAGGACGTGTGGTTCGCGCCGACGAGCAGCGCCATCACGAAGTCCGGGTCCGCCTCCTGGATGTTGTTGATGGTCGAGCCGAAGTCGGTGACGGAGAGCGGGATGAACTCCTCGCCGATGACGTTCGCGTCGTTCTCGTCGGCGAGCACGCGGACCCAGTCCGCCGAGAGCTGACCGAAGTTGTAGTCGGCGGCGATGGTGTAGATGTCCGACCCGAAGTTCTCGACCATGTACGGGAGGACGCTCCCGAGCTGCTGGCGCGCCGTCGCGCCCATGCAGAAGGTGTAGGAGTCACAGACGCCGCCCTCGTACTGCGTCGTGTAGAAGTAGAGCTGTTCGTTCTGGTCGATTATCGGCCGAATCGTCTCGCGCGTCGCCGAGGAGTAGCCCGCCCAGAGGGCGTCGACGTTCTCCTCGTTGATCGCCTGCCGGGTGAGCTGCTGGTAGCGCTGATTGTCGGACTGCGGGTCGGGCGCGAACGTCTCGATCTCGTTCCCGAGGATGCCGCCCTCCTCGTTGAGCTCCTCGATGGCGAGCATGCTCGCGTTGTACTTCGGCGTGCCGTTGAGCGCGAAGTTGCCGGAGCGGTCCTCGATTATCCCGAGGGTCACCGTCTCCTCGCCGCCGCTCCCGCCGCCACCGGTGAGACAGCCGGCGAGCGCCGCGCCACCGATTGCGCCGCCGGTGGCGAGGAACGAGCGCCGCGAGAGCCCCGAGCGCTGTTCCGTCATTCGAGACACCCCATTACTGAACGAAATTCAATAGATGCGCGACTGTAGCTAGTTGTTTCGGTAGTGAAATCCGAGTATTCTGGGTGACCGTCCATGTTTTCGACAGTCCACCGAATCGGGTACACGTTGAAAAGCCTTGTCCACTACACTACATTCATTATGGGAATGGACATGTACTGTTTAAGGATGTGTATATAGACGGTACCGAAAGGTCGATTCGTCACGATATATCCGCCACTCCGGAACGGGCATTCGGATGGCGGAGAACGCCGCTGTCGGCCGGGAGCGACGGCGTGCGGACGGATTTGCCCACGCGTGATTCGCCGAATCCGAACCGAATCGGGGTTGGATAGCGCAAGTATTGTCTTCTGTGGCGTATCTTATTACGATATAGCTAGAATTTGCGCTCAGAATGAATACATCGCGTTCAGAAGAGACGGAGGGGGCGGGGCGATGACGGAGCGACTCGTCCCGGGCGAGATAGACCCCGGCGAGGGTGACGTGACCATCAACGAGGGGCGGGAGACGGCGACCGTGACGGTGTCGAACACCGGCGACCGGCCCGCGCAGGTCGGTTCGCACTTCCACTTCTTCGAGGCGAACGCCGCGCTCGCGTTCGACCGCGAGGCCGCCTTCGGGATGCGCCTGAACATCCCGGCGGGGACGGCGGTCCGCTTCGAGCCCGGCGACGAACAGGACGTCGACCTCGTCGCGTTCGGCGGGAAGGGACGCGCGTACGGGATGAACGGCCTCGTGAACGGGAGCGTGACCGGCGACCCGGCCGCGGCGCTCGACCGCCTGCGCGAGGCGGGGTACGCGGACACCGGCGCGCCGGACGGCGACGGTGAGGCGGGTGAGGAGTCGTGACCCGCGACGTCTCGCGGGAGGCCTACACGGAGCTGTACGGTCCGACGGTCGGCGGGCAGGTCCGGCTCGGCGACACCGACCTCCGCGTCGAGGTCGAGGCGGACTACCGGACGCCGGGCGACGAGGCGGTCTTCGGCGGCGGGAAGACGATACGCGACGGGATGGGGATGGCTCCCGGCGTCACGCAGGCCGAGGGCGCACTCGACTGGGTGATCACGAACGCGACGGTCCTCGACCCCGTGCTCGGCGTCGTCGCCGCGGACGTCGGGATACGGGACGGCCGGATAGCGGGGGTCGGGAACGCCGGGAACCCGGACACGATGGACGACGTCGACATGGTCGTCGGGCCGTCGACCGACGTCTACCCCGCGGAGGGGAAGCTCGTCACGCCGGGCGGCCTCGACATCCACATCCACTTCAACTCGACGGGGCTCTACGAGCACGCGCTCGCCTCCGGGGTCACGACGATGCTCGGCGGCGGCTACGGCGGCGGCGCGGCGACGACGACGACCGGCCCCGTGAACGTCGAGCGCTTCCTGCAGGCGGCGGAGGAGTGGCCGGTCAACGTCGGCTTCTACGGGAAGGGGAACGCGAGCGACCCCGGACCGCTGCGCGAGCAGTTGGAAGCGGGGGCCTGCGGGCTGAAGATTCACGAGGACTGGGGCGCGACGCCGGGCGTCATCGACACCTGCCTCACGGTCGCGGACGAGGAGGACGTCCAGGTCGCCATGCACACGGACACCCTGAACGAGACGGGGTTCCTGGAGAACACCGTCGCGGCCATCGACGGCCGGACCATCCACCTCTTCCACATCGAGGGGGCGGGCGGCGGCCACGCGCCGGACATCATGGAGGCCGTCGGCGACGCGAACGTCCTCCCGTCGTCGACGAACCCCTCGATGCCATATACTGAAAACACGTTCGACGAACACCTCGACATGGTGATGGTCTGTCACCACCTGAACCCGGACGTCCCCGAGGACGTCGCGTTCGCGGAGTCGCGCATCCGGGCGGAGACCATCGCCGCCGAGGACGTCCTCCACGACACGGGCGCGATCTCGATGATGACGAGTGACTCGCAGGCGATGGGTCGGATGGGCGAGGTCGTCTCGCGGACGTGGCAGACCGCCCACAAGATGAAGCGCCAGCGCGGGTCGCTCGACGACGACGGCGCGGCCGACAACGAGCGCGTCCTGCGCTACCTCGCCAAGTACACGGTCAACCCCGCAATCGCCGCGGGAATCGACGACCACGTCGGCACGCTCGAACCCGGGAAGCTCGCCGACCTCGTCCTCTGGGACCCGGCGTTCTTCGGGAGCAAGCCCCACGTGACGTTCAAGGGCGGCTTCCCGGTCTACGGCGAGATGGGCGAGTCGAACGGCTCGCTGATGACCTGCGAGCCCATCATGCAGCGCCCGCGCGCCGGCGCGGTCGGGAAGGCGAAACACGCCCTCTCGCTCTCCTTCGTCAGCCCCGCGGCCAAAGAGCGCAGCGTCGGCGAGGAGTACGGCCTCGACACGGAGACCGTCGCCGTCTCCGGCACGCGGACGGTCGACAAGAGCGACATGGTGCGCAACACGACCCGGCCGGACGACATCGAAATCGACCCCGAGACCTTCGAGGTGCGCGTCGACGGCGAACACGTCACCTGCGAACCGGCCGCGGAACTGCCACTCACCCAACGCTACATGCTATGAATCTCACACCGAAGGAGCGAGAACGACTCACGATATACACGGCGGCGCAGCTCGCACGCGACCGCAAGGAGCGCGGTCTGAAGCTCAACCACCCGGAGGCAATCGCGTACATCTCCGATTGGATATTCGAGGGCGCGCGTGAGGGAAAGGACGTCGCGGAGCTACGGGCGGGCGCGACCGGCCTGCTCGGCCGCGAGGACGTCATGGAGGGCGTCCCGGAGATGATCGACATGGTGCAGGTCGAACCGATGTTCCGCGACGGGACGAAGCTCGTCACCGTCCACGACCCGATTCGCACCGACACGGCGCGCGAAGTGGGGAGCGACGAGGTGGAGGGCGAATGAGTTCGCGGCTCACCCACCGCGACGTCGCCACCGTCGGCATCGGCGGGCCCGTCGGCTCCGGGAAGACGTCGCTCATCAGCGAGGTCGTCCCGCGCCTGCGCGACGCCGGCCTCGACGTCGGCGTCATCGCGAACGACATCCTGACGCAGGCGGACGCGGACGCCCTCCGCGAGCGCTTCGCGGGCGTCGTCCCCGAGGACCTCGTCGCGGGCGTCGAGACGGGCGCGTGCCCCCACACGGGCATCCGCGAGGACCCCTCGATGAACCTCCGGCAGATCGACGACTTCGTCGAGACCCACCCCGAGCTCGACCTCGTCATCGTCGAGAGCGGCGGCGACAACCTCGCGGCGACCTTCGACCCCGAGCTCGCGGACTACTCGCTCTACGTCATCTCGGTCGCGGAGGGCGACGACATCCCCGCGAAGCGCGGCCCGGGCGTCGTCGACTGCGACCTCCTCGTCGTCAACAAGACGGACCTCGCCCCCCACGTCGGCGCGGACCTGGAGAAGATCGAGCGCGACGCCGACGCCGTCCGCGACGGCCCCTCGGTCCTCACGGACTGCAAGGCCGAGGAGGGAATCGAGGACGTCATCGAGCACGTCCGGACCGAGGTGCTGTTCGCGTAGATGGCGACCGAGGAGGCGCACACGACGGACGGGAATGAGGCGGCACGAGAGGGGGAGGGCGAAACGGACGGCAGTGCTGGTGGAGCGGACGTGAGTGACCCGACTCTCGCGCACGCGCGAGAACTCCCGCCAGCGTTCGAGCCCTACGCCGAGGAGTCGCTCCCGCAGGTCGGCGTCGGGTCGCCGGGGAAGGTCGGGGAGTTGGAGGCGACGTTCGCCGCGGGGGCGGACGGGACGACGGACCTCGTCGCGGACTACGCCCGCGTCCCCTACCACCTGAGCGGGACGCTCGGTCACGACGTCGACCGGCCCGAGTTCGCGTCGGCGTACGTCCAGAGCCCGACGGGCGGCGTCGCACAGGGCGACCGGAACCGGATGGTCGTCACCGCCGAGGCGGACGCGCGCGCGCACGTCAGCACGGGGAGCGCGACGAAGGTGCTCTCGATGGACGCGAACTACGGGCGCGTCGACGCGACGTTCGTCGTCGGGGACGGCGCGCACCTCGAATACGTCCCCGAGCAGACCATCCTGCACCCGGACGCGCGCTACTGCGGCGAGACCGCGGTGACGCTCGGACGCGACGCCAGCATCGTGCTCGCCGACGTCGTCGTCCCGGGGCGACTCGCGCGCGGCGAGGCCTTCGACTTCGAGCGCTACTACGCGCGCACGACCGTCGACGGCCCCGAGGGGCGCATCCTCGCGGACACGACGCACCTCGCGCCGGGAGACGAAACAGAGGACCCGCGGCGCGCGGGCGTCCTCGGCGACTACGCGGTGCTCGGGACGTGCTACGTGGCGACGACGCGCGACGTCGACTCGGGGGCGTTGAGCGACCGACTCGCCGAGCGGGTGGCGGACGGGCCGGCACGCGCGAGCGCCAGCGCGCTCCCCCGCGACGGCGGCGCGTTCGTCCGCGCGCTCGGCGACCGGGCGGA
This sequence comes from Halarchaeum rubridurum, assembly GCF_014647115.1. Lineage (GTDB taxonomy): Archaea > Halobacteriota > Halobacteria > Halobacteriales > Halobacteriaceae > Halarchaeum > Halarchaeum rubridurum. The sequence goes on along the minus strand of NZ_BMOO01000002.1, from coordinate 337,115 downwards.
CGACGTGCGCGAGGCGCTCGCGGCGACGTGGGACGAGGCGAGCCGCGTCCTCCTCGACGCGCCGGCCCCCGACCCGCGCAAATACTGACACCGAGAGACACGCATGGAACTCTACGACACCTACCTGGGGAACGAACGGACGGACGACGACGTCGCGGCGCGCGTCGCGGCGAGCGAAGACGAGGCGGTCAGGCGCGTCACGCTCGACGAGACGACGCGGCGGCGCTCTCGCTTCCGCACGGAGGCGGCCGACGGCACGGACGTCGGCGTCGTGGCGACCGACGCGGGGAGCCTCGAACCCGGCGACGTGCTCGCGGGCGAGGACGACGGCCTGCTCGTCGTCGCCCTCGCCGCGCGGGAGGCGCTCGTCGTCTCGATGGCCGAGGCGACGGCGACCCCCGAGACGATGGCGCTCGCGGCGAAACTCGGCCACGTCGTCGGCAACCGCCACCGCGACCTCGCGGTCCGCGGGAGCGACGTCCTGATAGCCGTCGCGGAGTCGACCGAGCGCCAGCGCGCGGAGGTCGAGGGCCACCTCCCCGAGGGCGCGACCGTCGGCGTCGAGACGGTCGACCCGACGCTGTTCGACGACGCGACGCCCGAGCACGGCCACGACAGCGAGGGCGGACACGGCCCGGAAGGGCACGGACACACACACGGCGACGAGGGGCACGACCACGGCCACGACGACGAACACACGCACGCGCACGACGGAGACGGGCACTCGCACGCGCGCGGCGGCGTGCGGACGCCGGGTACGGGGAGTGACGCGTCGTGAGCGACGCGAGCGAGATGACGGACGCGGACGCGGACACGGACCCCGACGGGTCCAGCCCCGAGAAGGGGAGCACGAGCGCGGGCGACGCGCGCGCGCGCCTCGCGGCGTATCGGCTCGCGGACTCGTTCCTCCCGGTCGGCGGCAACACCGTCTCGTACGGCCTGGAGCAGTTCGTCCAGTCGGGGGCAATCGCGGACGGCGACGACCTCTGCGCGGTGCTGGAGAGCTACCTCCGCCGACAGGTCGGCCCCTGCGAGACGGTGGCCATCCGCGCCGCGCACGACGCGGCCGACGACCTCGACGCGGTCCGGGAGGTGGACGAGGCGCTGCGGGCGACGACGCTCGCCGCCGAGTTCCGCGAGAGCGCGACGAAGGCCGGCCGGCGACTCCTCGAAGTCGAGGCGGAGACGGGCGACGACCCGGTCGTCGCGGCGTACGAGGAGCGCGTGGCGAGCGGCGACGCCCCGGGAAACTACCCGGTCGCGCTCGGCCTCGTCGCCGCGCGCCGCGGCATCGACGCAGAGGAGGCCTGTCTGCTGCACGCCCACTCCTTCCTGACGGACATGCTCGGGGCGGCCCAGCGCCTCCTGAGCCTCGGGCACGTCACCGCCCAGCGGACCCTCGACGACCTCGCACCCGTCGCGGTGACGGTCGTTGAGGAGAACGCGGACCGGGGAATCGACCGCCTGGAGGCGTTCGCGCCGCTCGTCGACGTCCACGCGATGGAGCACGAGCGCGCGGACCGGCGGCTCTTCATGAGCTGAGCGGGGGTAGTTTTACGCCGATAGGGGTCGTCGGTCCACTGGAATGGTGAAATCGACGGTCCGGTTCCCGGAGGAGGTCCTCGACGCCGCCGAGGAACTGGTCGAGCGCGGGCTCTTCACGAACCGCTCCGAGTTCCAGCGCTTCGCCGTCGAGTGCGTCCTCGAACAGATCAACGAGGAGTACGAGCCGGCGATGCTGGACTACGACGAACTGTACGACGAGGTGTTCCCGGAGGAGGGACCGGGCGGGGAGGAACCCGAGGAGGGGTCGATGGACGACGAGTTCATCCAGACGGCCGCGCGCGTCCGCCAGTTGGCGATGCGCGGCGACGTCGAGACGGCGACGGAACTCCTCGACAGCCGCTACTCGCCGGCCGACCCCCGGGCGCTCCTCCTGGAGGACCTGCTCGCGGAGTACCGCGAGTAGCCCGTCACCGACCGCTTCTCAGGCGAGTCGCTCGCGGAGCGCCGCGGCGGCGTCCGCGAGGAGCGTCACCGTCCCGTCCGGGGCTCGAACGGCGGCGTCGTCGGCGTCGGTGGCGACGTCGGCGACGCGTCCGGCGGGGAGGTCGGCGGCGTCGAGGTCGACGGGCGTCACGTCGGCGGCGAGCGCGTCGGCGTCCGCGACGGCGAGCGCGTAGCGGTACGCCGGGTCGCGTTCGCGCGCGGCGAGCAGGCGTTCGCCGAGTCGGCCGGCGTCGCCGAATCGTCCGTCCGCGCCGCCGGCGACGTCGGCGAGCGATTCGGCGTACGGCGTCGCGCCCGCGGCGTCGGTGACGGAGTCGAGGGCGGCGAGACCGCGGACGACGGTGGCGACGTCGTCGCGCGTGGCGTCGTTCCGGAGCGTGGCGAGGTGGTGCACGCTCCCGGTTGGGCCGCCGACGGCGTGGGGATACCGGATGGCGCGCGCGACGACGTCGATGCCGCGCGCGACGGCGGTTTCGAGGTCGTCACCGCGGGCGAGGCGAGCGGTGATCGCGCTGGATATCGTACAGCCGGAGCCGTGAGTGCGCTCGGTGTCGACGCGCTCGCTCACGAACGTCCGGGTGCCCTCATTTGTGACGAGGACGTCGACGGCGCGGCCGTCGTCGTCGGTGTAGGGGTCGCCGCCGGTGAGGAGGACGGCGTCCGCGCCCTGCCCCCGGAGGGTTTCGGCGGCAGCGACGGCGTCCGCTTCGGTCTCGATGGTCGTGTCGGTGAGCGTCGCGGCCTCGCTCGCGTTCGGCGTGAGGAGCGTCGCGTGCGCGAAGAGGGTGTCGTAGGCCGCGGCGACGGTGTCGTCGGCGAGCGCGTCGCCCGCGGTAGCGACGAGGACGGGGTCGACGACGAGCGGGCCGTCGACGTCCGTGACGGCGTCGACGACCGCTCGGAGGGTTTCGGGCGTCCCGAGCATTCCCGTCTTCGCCGCGCGGACGTCGTAGTCGTCGGTGACGGCGTCGAGTTGTGCGGTGACGTCCGCGGGCGGGAGGTGGTGGACGCCGTGGACGCCGCGGGTGTTCTGCGCGGTGACGCTCGTGACGACGCTCGTCCCGTACGCCCCGCAGGCCTCCATCGTCTTCAGGTCGGCTTGGACGCCCGCGGCCCCGCCGGAGTCGCTCCCGGCGATGGTGAGCGCGACGGGGTAGTCGACCGGGGCGGCGCGTCGGGTCACGCGGCCACCTCCGCGGCGGCGCGCGCGCAGGTCGTGTGCGACATGGTCGGGGGTATCACGCGGTGATACAATAGCGTAGTGGACGACGGGCCGGCCGGCGGGTCGGGAGAACTGCGGCGTCCGGCGGCTTTTCGTCGCCGCGTCCCGCAGTGCCGGCGTGGAGAACCCGAATCGGGGGTACGAACGGCTGTTCGGCGACGACGCGCTCACGGTGGGGACGACGTTCCCGCTGACGGACGCCCGCGAGGAGCGCCCGGACGTCGAGCGCGAACTTGCGCTCGCCGAGCACCTCGAAGCGCTGGGGTTCGACGCGCTGTGGGCGCGCGACGTGCCGACGTACTGGCCGACGTTCGGCGACGCCGGCCAGACCTTCGACCCGTGGACGTGGCTGTCGCGGGTCGCCGCGCGGACGGACGACGTCGCGCTCGGGACGGCGAGCGTCGTCCTCACGCTCCGGCACCCGCTGCACGTGGCGAAGAGCGCGGCGAGCCTCGACCGCCTCTCCGACGGACGAGTCGTTCTCGGCGTCGCCTCGGGCGACCGACCGCCGGAGTACGCGGCCTTCGGCGTCGCGGAGGACGAGCGCGGCGCGGCGTTCCGCGAGCACGTCCGCGTCCTCCGGGCGGCGTGGCGCGAGTCGTACCCCGAGGTCGAGACGCGTTGGGGCACCCTCGACGGGACGCTGGACGTCGTGCCGAAGCCGACGGCGGGCGACCTGCCGCTGCTCGTCACGGGCAACAGCCGTCAGTCCCGCGAGTGGATCGCCGAACACGGCGACGGCTGGCTCTTCTACCACCTCCCCGAGGACACCCTGCGGAGCTACCTCGACGACTGGCGCGAGCGGACGGCGAAGCCGTTCGTGACGACCTGCACGGTCGACCTCGCCGCGGACCCGGACGCCGCGCCGGAACACGTGAATCAGGGCTTTCGCGCGGGCGCGGCGTGGTTCCGGGACTACTTCGGGCGACTCGACGACGCGGGCGTCGACCACGTGATCGTCGGCGTGCGCGGCGACGACCGCGAACGGGCGCACGAGCGCTTCGTCGCCGAGGTACTGGCGGAGGTGTAGCGAACCGGAGTGAGGAGTCGGGTCCTCAGTCAGTCGAGCGCGTCGAGCGCGTCGCGGACGCGCCGTTCGGCCGCCCTCGACGGCCCGTCGTCGTAGTCGAGGCCGTGCTCGCGGTGGTCGGCGACGGTCGCGGCCATCGCCTCCGGGACGGGCGTCGACGCCCAGCCGAGCGACGCGAGTTTCTCCGTCGGCATCACGAACGGCGTGCCCATGTAGAGCGGGAAGGCCGCCCGGTCGAGGTCGGCGGCCGCGAGGTCGCGCGGGCCCGCGTACACCGGGTCGACCGCGGTGTCCGCGGCGTCGGCGACGCGGTCGAGGAACTGCGTCATCGTCACCGGGCGCTGGTCGGCGACGTTGTACGCTTCGCCCGGGTCGCCGCGTTCGAGGACGATGCGGACGGCCGAGGCGACGTCCGCGACGTACGTCCGGTGGCAGACGTAGCTGCCGTCGCCGGGGACGACGACCCGGTCGTGGTCGAGCACGCGGTCGACCCAGTACCGCACGAACCCGAGGTGGTTGTGCGGGCCGTACACCATCGTCGGGCGGACCGACATCGCCGGTGTTCCGTGTTCGTCGGCGGCGGCGAGCGCGACCCGGTCCGCCTCGGCCTTCCGGGGCCCGTAAGTCTCGAAGGAGTCGTCGGTCGCCTCGGCCGGCGAGCAGGGGACGAGCGGCGTGTTCGACTCGGTCCGCAGCACGTGCTCGGGGTCGTAGGCGGCAACGCTCGACACGTAGACGTACGCGTCGACGTCGTCGAAGACCCGGACGGCCGTCTCGACATCGGCGGGGTAGAACGCGACGTTGTCCACGACGGCGTCGGGGTCGACGGTCTCGGCGACGCGCTCGACGGCCGCGTCGTCCCGCCGGTCACCGGTGACGTGCTCGACGCGCGGGTCGTCGGCGAACGGGCTCGGGTGGGTGCCGCGGGTGAACACCGTCACGGCGTACTCGTGGTCGAGGAGTTCGGCGACGACGTGGCGGCCGATGAACCGCGTGCCGCCGATGACGAGGACGTCGCTCATAGGTCGGCGTACGGCGTGTCGCCGTCGACGTTCTCGGGGAAGTAGGCTTCCGCGACCGCGGCGATGTCGTCCACCGTCGGAACCGCGTCGGGGTCGACCTTCTCGACGGTGAACGGTTCGATCTGGTAGACGCGTTCGCCGACGAGCCGGCCGTCGTCGGTGTACGGCCAGTACATCGCGTGCGGGGAGACGCGCGCGTAGGTGGCGTCGGGGTCGTCGATCACGGGGTCGTCGTAGTACCACGCGTCGCGCTCGTCCGCGATGACGTGGCCGGGGGCGAAGTCGACGGTCGAGGCGAACTCCGCGAGGCCGCTGTCGTTGACGAACAACTGGTGGAGGCCGTCGTTTATCGCCATGACGTTCTCGTCCTCGATAATCGCGTAGAACTCCTTCACCTCGTCCGCGCCGTCGAGGACGACCGTCTCGTCGGAACCGGTCCGCATCTCGTAATGCGGGTGATCAACGGTCATCGAGGGGTCGAAGATGCGCTCCCAGTTCCCGCTGAGTTCGAGGGCCCCGTGATGGAGGTAGTTCCAGAGGATGCGACTCCGATGCGGGTCGGGTTCGGACTCGGCCATCGACTCGATGTGTGCGAGGTGCCGGTCCAGCTTCTCCACGTACTGTGGCATATGAGGACAATATTCGTGAACGACGACAAAAGGGTTCGGTTCGGTGACACGGCGTCGAACGCGGACGGCCGGGGGGGTCAGCGCGCGGCGGGCGCGTCGCGGACGGCGTCGACGAACTGCTCGGGGTCGGCGTGCATCGCCATGTGCGCACAGCCCGCGAGCGTGACGATGTCGGCGTCGGGGAGCGCGTCGGCGACCGATTCGGTGGCGCGTCGCATCGCGGATGGGCTGTCGCCGCCGAGGAGGAGCGTCGTCGGGACCGCAACGTCGGCGAACGCGGCCGGGTCGAAACGCTCGCCCTGCGTCGCGCGAATCTCGCGCGGGACGGTCGGAATCGCGTCAAGGCGGGCGCGCCAGAGGTCGTCGCCGCGCATCGAGTCGATGACGAGGTCGCTCAGGCCGACGGCCTCACGGAGGAAGGCGGCGGTCGCGGCGTCGCGGCCCTCCTCGCGGAGCAGGCGCTCGATGTCGGCCGCCGCACCCTCGGGTTCGGGGACGTCGCCGAGCGGCGGTTCGTAGAGGACGAGCCGGTCGACGGCGTCCGTCTCCCGGACGGCGTGGAGCGCGCAGATCGCGCCGTAGGAGTGCCCGAGGAGCGAGACGGGCGTGTCGGGGTCCACCTCGGCGGCGGCGTGCTCGACGACCGCGGCGACGTCGGCGTACTCGTGCTCGATGGCGTAGGACGCGGCGTCGCCGCTCTCGCCGCGACCCCGCCGCTCGACGAGAGAGAGGGTGAACGACTCGGCGAGCGCGGGGGCGACCTCGCGCCAGTCGACCCGGTGGCCGGCGGTGCCGTGGACCAACACGAGCGGCGGTCCGTCGCCGGTTCGCTCGTACGCGATTCGCGTTCCGTCCGCCGAGGTAACAGTCGGCACACGAGAGAGCAGACCGCCGACCGCCTTGTACGTGAGGGTGTGCGGCGTCACACACGGTCGGACCGGGGGCCGGGAGGGCGACCACAACCGTTTTCTCACCCCGACGACCACTAACGGGTATCACCCGTGAATAGCGAGTTCGGCACCTACCTCGTCACACAGGGAAGTCGCTCGCGCGGGCGGACGACGGAGGACGTCGTCGCGGCCGCCATCACCGGCGGCGTCGACGTCGTCCAGTTGCGCGAGAAGGGCGCGACGGCGCGCGAGCGCTACCACCTCGGGCGCGCGCTCCGCGAGCAGACGCGCGAGGCGGACGTCACCTACCTCGTGAACGACCGCGTGGACATCGCGGCGGCCGTCGACGCCGACGGCGTCCACCTCGGCGACGAGGACCTCCCGGTCGCCGCCGCGCGCGACGTGCTCGGCGACGAGGCAATCGTCGGCCGGTCGGTCTCCTCCGTGGCAGCCGCCAGACGGGCCGTACAGGCCGGCGCGGACTACCTCGGCGTCGGCGCGGTGTACGCGACCGACTCGAAGGACGTCCGCGAGGAGCACGCGGAAATCGGCCCCGACACCGTCGCCGCCATCGCGGACGCCGTCGACGTCCCCATCGTCGGAATCGGGGGAATCACGGCCGCGAACGCCGGCGACGTCATCGAGGCGGGCGCGGACGGCGTCGCCGTCGTCTCCGCGATCACCGCCGCGGACGACCCCGAGGCGGCGACGCGCGAACTCGCCGACGCGGTACGAGCTGCCGGAGAACGACCATGACTATCGACTTCACCATCGCCGAGGCGCTCGGCACGATTCGGGACGAACAGCCGCTCATCAACTGCGTGACGAACGCCGTCACCGTCAACGACGTCGCCAACGTCACCCTCCACTGGGGCGGCCTCCCCGTAATGAGCGACGACGCCCGCGAGGTCGACGACATGGTCGCGGGCGCGCAGGGCTGTCTCCTCAACATGGGGACGGTCAGCGAGGCCGGCGAGGAGGTGATGTTGACGGCGGGCCGCGCGGCGAACGAGCACGACGTCCCGCTCGTCGTCGACCCCGTCGGCGTCGGCGCGACCCCCACGCGCGACCGCGTCGCCGAGGCGCTCGTCACCGACCTCGACCCGACGGTCGTGAAGGGGAACTACGGCGAGATTACGGCGCTCGCGGGCGACGACGCAGAGGTCCGGGGCGTCGAATCCGTCGGCGAGTACGCGGACGTCGCGGAGACGGCGATGGCGCTCGCGCGCGACACCGACGCCGTGGTGGTCGCGTCCGGCGAGACGGACGTCGTCGCGACGACCGAGGCGGCCTACGAGATTACGGCGGGCGACGCGATGCTCGGGCGGGTCGTCGGCACCGGCTGTATGCTCGGCGTGACGCTGGCGACGTTCGCCGCGGCGCTCGACGACGCGGAAACCGCGGCGCTCGCCGGCACGCTCGCCTTCGGCGTCGCGGGTGAAGCAGCCGCGAACGGGTCGTTCGGCGACTACGAGGGGCCGGCGAGCTATCGCGTGACCTTCCTGGACGCCGTCGCCGGACTCGACGATGCGGAGCACCCCGAGGCCGACGCGCGAATCGAGCGCGTCGTCGAGACGTAGAGCCGAGAGCCGAAAAACGCGAGAGGCGACGTTACTGGACGTCGATTCGGTGTCCGTCCGACTCGTCTTCTTTTCCGAGCGTCACGGTGAGCACGCCGTTCTTCATCGTCGCGGCGACGTCGTCGGTGTCGACGGGTTCGGGGAGCGTCAGCCGACGCGAGACGGATTCGCCGTGGCGCTCGCGGCGGACGTACGTCGACTCCGCCTCGTCCCCGCCGGTCTCGGTCTCCGTCGTCCGCTCGGCACTGATGGAGAGCGCGCGGTCCTGCACGCGGACGTCGACGTCCTCCTTCTCGAAGCCGGGGAGGTCGACGGTGACGACGAACTCGTCGCCCGCGTCCTCGACGTCGGCGGCGAACCCGCCCGTGAGCGCGTCGCCACGCTCGTCGTCGAGCATCTCGGCCGCGTCCTCGAACTGGCGGTTCAGTCGGTCGAAGAGCCGGTCGATGTCGTCGAAGGGGTTGCGTCGCGGCATACGGGGAGTGTGGAGGGCCGTCTCGAATATAGGGATGACGGCGAAACGCGCGAGCGGCACGACTGCGTCGCGGTCGCCGGAGGAACGCGAGCGACCGCCGTCCCGTGAGGCGCGCCGGGGCCCGTAGCGTTTTCGGGCCGACGGACGTAGGCGGGGGCGATGAGCGACTTCCACCGGTTCGGCCTCGGTACGTACAAGAACACCGATCCCGCGGACTGCCGGAACGCCGTGCGGACGGCGCTCGAAACGGGGTATCGACACGTCGACACCGCACAGATGTACGACAACGAGACGTACGTGGGCGAGGGTATCGCGGAGGCCGACGTCGCGCGCGACGACGTCTTCCTCGCGACGAAACTCGACATGGACAACCTCGCGCGCGACGCGGTCCACGAGACGACCGCGGAGAGCCTCGAAAAGCTCGACACGGAGTACGTCGACCTCCTCTACGTCCACTGGCCGATAGACAGCTACGACCCCGCGGAGACGCTGCCCGCGCTCGACACCCTCCGCACCGAGGGCGCGATTCGCAACGTCGGGCTCTCGAACTTCACGCCCGAACTCCTCGACGAGGCCATCGAGCGCCTGGAGAGCCCGGTCTTCGCCCACCAGGTCGAGATGCACCCGCTCCTCCAGCAGGAGGAGCTCCACGAGCGCGCGCTCGACGACGACCACTGGCTCGTCGCCTACTGCCCGGTCGCGCGCGGGCAGGTCGCGGACGTCCCCGAGCTCGTCGAAATCGGCGAGAAACACGACGCGAGTCCGTATCAGGTGTCGCTCGCGTGGCTCCTCTCGAAGGAGAACGTCGCGGCGATTCCGAAGGCGACCTCGAAGGCGCACATCGTCGAGAACTACGGCGCGCTCGACCTCGAACTCGACGACGAGGACGTCGCGCGCATCGACGGCATCGAGCGCGAGGAGCGACTCGTCGACTTCCCCGCGGCACCGTGGAACGAGTGAGCTACCGCCAGCCCGCGCGCCCGAAGTAGTCGCGTATCGGTGCGGGGTCGACGCCGTAGCGTGCGGGGAGTGCGTCCGCGTCGACACCGAGGAGCGCCCCCTCGTTCGCCCACCGGTAGAAGGCGGTGAGCGAGCGCGGGGCGGCGGTCGGACCCCGCGGGTCGGCCGTTATCGATCGACCGAGGAGCGCTTCGAGGACGTCGGCGACATCGTAGAGCGAGTGGGTCCCGGAGACGACGGGGAGTCGTTCGCCCGCGGGCGGGCGCGAGTCCGTGAACGCCGCAGCGGCGGCCCGACCGACGTCGCGCGGGTCGGTCAGCGGGACGCGCGCGTGCCCGTCGAGGGGGAACGAGAGACGTCCCTCGGTCTCGACGGCGTCGCGGGCGCGCTCGAAGGCGTCGAGCGGGACGCCGGGACGCAACGAGACGTGCGTGACGCCCCGAGAGGCGAGGTCGGCGTCGATTCGACCGCGGACGTCGACGAGGGGAACGCCGGGGCGCGCGTCGGCCTCGACGAGCGAGGCGTGAACGACGGTCGCGTCGGTGCGGTCGGCGGCGCGAACGAGCGCCTCGGCCCGCTCGGCCGTGGTTCGCGCGCTCGCGCCCGGGCCGCCGACGGCGAGGAAGAGCCCGTCGGCGTCCGCGAGGGCGTCCTCGACGTGGTCGAGTTGATCGCGTCGCCCGCGAGCGAGGCGGACGCCGCGGGAGGTGAGGTCACGGGCGACGTCGGTGTTGGGGTCGCGGACGAGCGCCGTGACGTCGACGCCCGACTCGCGGAGCGCGAGCGCGGCGGCGTAGCCGTACCGACCGGTCGCACCGGTGACGAGGACGCGCACGGGCGGACGGAGGACGAGGTGCTACTGGGGGCTTTCGGTTCGTCCCCACAGAGGGAGCGGACGCGCGACCCCGGCGTGTCCGCCGTTCCGGGATAAAGCCGACACCACCGCGTCCGCAGTAGTGACGCCGCGGGTCGGCTCGGTCGTCGGGCGGACGAACCCCGGCGTCGACCCCACCGTGTCCGCAGTAATCCGCGGGTGGCGGAGAGCCGACCGGAGGACGCGAGAGCCGACCGGAGGACGCGAGAGCCGACCGGAGGACGCGAGAGCCGACCGGGGGACGCGAGAGGCGCTACTCGAAGGACGCCAGCGACGCGTCGGAGCGGTCCGCCTCGGGCCGTTCCTCCCCGTCGGTCTCGTCGCCGCCTTCGGTGCTGGCGACCGACGTCGTCAGGTCGGGCATGGCGTCCTCGGCGAGTTCGACGACGGACTCGTGGACGCCGACGAGTTTCACCGTCTCCGAGAGCGCGCTCAACACCTGCTCGACGGGCATGTCGAGTTCGTACTCGCGGTACGTCCCGCCGCGACGGCCCTCGTTGCGCTCCGTGACGGAGATGATACCGAGCATGGCGAGTTCGCTCAGGTGGTCGCGCATCCGGCGCGGAACGAGCGGGTCGCGTTCGGCGAGTTCGGCGAAGCGTGTGTAGCGCGGGCGGACGTCGCGCGAGCGAATCGGTGTCTCGCCCTCCAAGTCGTTCGTCACGAGCGCGTAGAGGACGAGGTGGCCGTGCTCGGTGAGCCCACGGATGCCCTCCTCGATGCGGCCGCGTTCGAGCGCGGTCCGACCGCGGTCCACGTGGTCCTCGGTGATGGTGGTCGCCTCGTCGTCGCGCGCGACGTCGCCCGCCTTCATCAGGAGGTCGATGGACTGGCGGGCGTCACCGGCGTCTTTCGCGCCGTAGGCCGCACAGAGCGGGATGACGCCGTCCTCGAGGACGCCGTCGTGGAACGCGACGTCGGCGCGTTGCTTGAGGATGGCCTTCAGGTCCGTCGCGTCGTAGGCCGGGAAGTGAATCTCGTTCTCGCAGAGCGAGGATTTGACCTTCGGGGAGAGGTCGTCGCGGAAGGAGAAGTCGTTCGAGATACCGATGAGACCGACCTGGGTGTCTTCGAGTTTGCCGTTCGCGCGGGCGCGCGGAAGCTGGTAGAGGATGGAGTCGTCGCCGATGTTGTCGATCTCGTCGAGGACGATGAGGACCGTCCCGCCGTGCGAGTCGAGGTCCTCCCAGAGCATCTCGTACACCGTGGCGAGCGGGTAGCCGGTCGTCGAAATCTGGTTGTGCTCGGCGCGGAGTTCGTTCACGAGGTGGGTGGCGACCTGGTAGGAGGAGGAGAGGCCGTCGCAGTTGAGGAAGATGATGTCGAGGGCGATGTCGTCGTACTCCTCGGCGTCCTCCCGAAGGTGATCGAGGAGGTAGCGCGTCGCCGCGGTCTTCCCGACGCCCGTCTTCCCGTAGAGGAAGACGTTGTTCGGTTGCTCGCCGTTGATGACCGGTTGGAGGGCGGACGTGTAGGTGGAGAGTTCCTCGTCCCGCCCGACCAGCTCGGCCGGCTGGTAATCCTCCCGAAGCGCGTCGCGGTCCCGATAGATGTCGGTGTCCCGCTCGAAGAGCCCCATACGAACACCCCTGGTCGGAGACCACAATAAAACCACCGCGTCCGGAGTGTCCGCTGTGTCCGGAGTGTCCGGAGCGTCCGGAGTTCTGGAGGATTTACGTAGGTCGAACAATCAGATAAGAAGATTGTGGCCGACACCCTCCCCCCACTTTGTCCGCAGTAACGGGCGAGGAGAGGGGGAGGGGGGGTGAGGAAGAGGCCTCTAGAATAGCGATGGATTTAAATCAATAAAGAAAAAACACTATCCGTAGTAGGGACAGACAGAATAGTAGTATAGTTGTCTCGTTTAACTTCTATCCTATTTGTACTTTAATCCTATTCTGTAACAGGTGAATCCATCTACCCGTCTTTCGGTTCCGGCAACAGTTGTTCTCTCCTGCTCCCCCCACCGGTCCCTCTACCGCGATTACTGCGGACAAAGTGGGGGGAGGGTCCGTCCCGCCGTCGTGGATTGCGGACGGCCGAAGAACAGCGGACACGGTGGGGTGTTCGCCGTCGGCGTTCCTCCCCGGGCGACTCCGGGCACCTCCTCTCCGACGTACCGCCCGGTTCCGGTTCCGTGCGCCCGACCGACGCGAATCCCTCCCTTCGTTTTGACTCCTCGGCCCGAGACGTATCCACACTGAACACCGGCTCGAAGGCGGTTCCGAGCCGTATTACTGCGGACACGGTGGTGTCGGTTCGGCTGTCCGGTTCCCCTCCAGTCACCGTCGTCGGTCGCGCTATCGGGGCCGACAGTTGCCGATGGGGGTGGGATCGACGGGTCGGCGGCCGCTCGCCCGGTCTCCGTCCCCCGCATCCAACACCACCGTGTCCGCAGTATCGGCGCGTCTCGACGACTACTACGTCAGATACTCCGATGATGGTTTCACTCGATACGGACCGGGGACCCTCCTTTCGACCTGCCCGCCTTCTCCCGGAGCCGTTCGACGCGTTCGTCGAGGTCGGGATGGGTGGAGAACCACCGCCGTATCGGGTCCCCCGCGTCGTCGTCGTCGCTGTGCACGTAGAGCGGTGAGAGGACCGACCACGCGGGCCGGCTCGCGCGCTCTATCTTCCGGAGCGCGCGAGCCAGCGCCATCGGGTCACCCGTCACCTCGGCCGCACGGTCGTCCGCGGCGAACTCCCGACTGCGCGAGTGGGCGTTGACGGCGAGCGTGAGCGCGACGAGTCCGAGCGCGATAACGCCGTCGAGGGCACGCCGAAGCCGCCCGAACGGGGTCCGTCTCCACGCACCCGGCCGTCCGGCTATCCATGCCCACCCCTTCGCCAGCCCGGTCGTCGACAGCACGGCCGGGAAGAGAGTGATGGAGAGGAGCCCCGTGAGCGTCTCGCCGACGCTGAACGCGAGCGTCTGCACGAGTCCGTCGTGGTTCTCCAAGTGCGCGAGCTCGTGCGCGATGATGGCGTCGAGCTCCGCCGCCGTGAGGAGACGAAAGAGCGAACGGTCGAGGACCACGACCCCGGTCCCGACGCCGCCGAGCGCGAACGCGTTCGGCGTCGGCATCCGACTCACGTAGAACGCGGGGACGTCCGCGTCCATCCGCTCGCAGAGCGCACTCGCGCGTTCGTAGAGCCCGGGTGCGCGCTCCCGCGCGAGCGGCTCCGCGTCGAGTCGCGCGAGGAGCCGTCTCGTCCCGAGCGCGTAGCTGAGAGCGCCGAGGACGACCGCGGCGACGGCGACCACCGCGAGCGCCGTCGTCGGGTCCGGCCGGGTTGCCCAGAGGGCCGCGAGGACCCAGTACGCGAGGACCGCGGTGCCGACGTACCCGACGAGGAGCAGGGTACCCACCGCCGCCATCGCCAGCCGTAGGCCCGGTCGTTTCATCGAGTGTACCTACGGGCGCTCGCCCGAAACGCGTTCCGGCGTCGTCCCCGCGGGCCGACCGTTTGATGATTGTTCGCTCACTGCACAGATACGTGCCAACGAACATCGACCGACTCGTCGACGCGGCGCGCGAGCGACTCGGTGACCACCTCCAGGCCGTCGTCCACGGCGACATCGAACACCGGGAGTACACCCTCGCCTACGCTCAATCCGGGTTCACGGAGCGCCACGAAGCCGAAAACGTCACGCAGGTCGTCGAAGAGCACACGCTCGAACGGATAGAGATTCCGTACCAGGAGTCGCTTCACCCGACGCTTGGCGACCTCGAAGTGACGATTCGCGTCTACGAGGACGGCGTCAACGTCCACGGGTGGGGATGGGACGGCGAGTCGAGCATCGTCGTCGTCTACCTCGACGACGACGTCGCGGACGTTCCGTGGGTGGTCGAACAGATACGGGGGCTCGGCGGGACCGACGGCTGAAGCTCACACGACCCGTCTCGCCGACGCTTCCGGCCGGACGCGAACGCCGGTCGGACGCGAACGCCCGCCGCGTCGCTCCACGCGGGTCTCGCGCCCTACGCCGAGCCCTTCACTTTCGCCTCGAAGGCTTCCCGCACCTTCTCGACCTTCGGCTTCGCGTGCATCGTGCAGTACGCGTCGTTCGGGTTCTTCGCGAAGTAGTCCTGGTGGTACTCCTCGGCCCGGTAGAAGGTGTCGAGCGACTCGACTTCCGTCGCGACGTCGTCCGCGTACTCCTCGTCGAGCGCCGCGACGTACGCCTTCGCCTCCTCACGCTGGCGCTCGCCGTGCGTGAGGATGATCGAGCGATACTGCGAGCCGATATCGGGCCCCTGCCGGTCCACCTGCGTCGGGTCGTGAACCGTGAAGAACACCTCCAGTAGGTCGGCGTACGAGACGGTGTCCGGGTCGTACTCGATTTGGACGACCTCCGCGTGGCCCGTCTCGCCCGAACACACCGCCTCGTACGTCGGCTCCTCGACGTGGCCGCCGGCGTAGCCCGAGGTGACGTCCACGACGCCCGTCAGTTCCTCGAACGCCGCCTCGATGCACCAGAAGCACCCGCCACCGAACGTCGCGCTCTCGGTCGCAGTCATACGTCCCGGTACGTTACCCATCCCTATGTAGTTGGCGCGCACGACATCGCAGCCGACCACTCGGCTGACTAGAGTGTCTGTGAAACAGACTGGTCAGACACACCCGTCCGCGACACGCGCCGTCCCGCGGGCGATACGGAAGCGCCCCGATTCGGTGTCGGAGGCGTGGACGAACCAAACTATGATTACTGATCGGGTCGAAGCCGGAGACATGCGCGCTGGCCGAACCGAACCGACGCGGGTAGCATCGACGACACTGCGAACCGAGCGGCCGTCGGGGGTGCGTGCGTAGATGTACGAAATCCTCGTGCCGCTCGACGACCCGGACCGCGCCGACAAGCAGATCGAGTCCATCCTCGACATGCCGCTTGAGACCGAGACGGTCCGTGTGACGCTCCTCCACGTGTTTACGGACAATCCCGAGGGGGCGTCCGTCGGGCAGATAGAGTCGGTCCACGAGGCGCAGGACCTGCTCACCGACGCGGGCGTGGAGACGAACCTGATAGAGCGCAGCGGGGACCCCTCGACCGAAATCGTCGAGGCGGCCCGCGACCTCGACGCGGACCTCATCGCGCTCGCCGGCCGCTCGCGGAGCCCGACCGGGAAAGCGGTCTTCGGGAGCACGACGCAGCGCGTCATCCTCGAGGCCGAGCGCCCGGTCGTCGTCCAGAGCGTCTCCGAGTAGCGCGACCGGACCCGACTCGTCGCCGGACCGCGTCGGTCACCGGGTCGGACCGTCGCCGTCTCCCTCCCCCGATACTGTCGAGTATCCTATAACCATCGAAACTGGTTTGTTCGTCCGTAACCGAATATACGCGTGAGCAAGCAGTACGTTCGTACCGTCACCGACTGGGGCACGTTCCGCGCGGCGGCGCGCGACGCACCCGACGGCGCGCGCATCCCCGTTGAGGTCCGCGTCCCCGTCGAGGACCCCTTCGACGCCTATCGACGGGCGCGCGGCGGACGCGTGGCGGGCGATGGGCGTCGGGACTCGTCGTTCTTCTACGAGACGGGCGGGGACGCCGTCGGCTGGGGGTACTTCGGCGTCGCACCCGCGGACGCGACGACCGTCGGCCCCGACGGAAACGGCGTCTTCGAGGCCATCGACGCCCTCGTCGCCGACGAGACGCTCGTCCGCGCCGGCTGCGACGTCCCGTACCCCGGCGGTTCCTTCGGCTACCTCTCCTACGACGCGGTCCGGGAGATCGAGGCGATTCCCGAGACGACGACGGACGACCGCCGCCTGCCGCGCCTCGAACTCGCCACCTACGACTGTCTCGCGGCGTGGGCGGAGCCGTTCGAGCCCGGCGACGACCTCCGCGTGGTCGCCACGCTTCGACTCGACGCGCACGACTCGCCCGACGAGGCGTACGATGCCGCGCTCGCGCGGGCGACGGCGCTTGCCGAACGCGCCCGTGAGGGCGACCCGAGCGTCGGGCCGGCACCCGCGTCGGACGCGACGACCGCCGCCTTCGAGAGCGACGCGGGCCGCGAGGCGTTCGCCGGGCGCGTCGCTCGCATCAAGGAGGCGATTCGGGCGGGCGATACGTTCCAGACGAACGTCAGCCAGCGCCTCCGCGCGCCGGCCGCCGTCCACCCCGTTGAGGCGTACGCGGCGCTGCGCGACGTCAACCCCGCGCCCTACGCGGGCCTCGTCGAGTTCCCGTCCTGCGACCTCGTCTCCGCGAGCCCCGAACTCCTCCTCGAACGCCAGGGCGACCGCCTCGTCACCGAACCCATCGCGGGAACGCGGCCGCGCGGCGAGACCGACGCCGAGGACGCCGAGTACGAGGCCGACCTCCTCGGCGACGAGAAGGAGCGCGCCGAGCACGCGATGCTCGTCGACCTCGAACGCAACGACCTCGCCAAGGTCTCCGAACCGGGCTCCGTCGCCGTCGAGGAGTACCGCCGCGTGGACCGCTACTCGCGCGTCATGCACCTCGTCTCGCTCGTCACCGGCCGGATGGCACCCGACACGTCGCTCGGCGAGGCCGTCGAGGCCGTCTTCCCCGGCGGCACGATTACGGGCGCGCCGAAACCGAAGACGATGGAACTCATCGAGTCCGTCGAGACGACCCGCCGCGGGCCGTACACGGGCAGCATGGCCGCAATCGGCTTCGACGGCGACGCCACGTTCAACATCGTCATCCGGACGCTCGTCCGCACGAACGCCGAGTACGCCCTCCGCGTCGGTGCCGGCGTCGTCCACGACTCGGACCCCGACGCCGAGTACGACGAGACGCTCGCCAAGGCACAGGCGCTCGTCGACGCGCTCGATCAGGCGCTCGCCGCGGACGCCGGCGGCATGGAGGTCTCGAAATGACCGTCCTCGTCGTCGACAACTACGATTCGTTCGCGTACAACCTCGTCGACTACGTGGCGAGCGAGCACGACGCGGACGTCGTCGTCCGCCGGAACGACGCCGTCGACCTCAACGACGTCCGCGCGCTCGACCCCGAGGCCATCGTCGTCTCCCCGGGTCCCGGGACGCCCGCCGAAGCCGGCGTCTCCGTGTCGCTCTTCGACACCGACTACCCGATTCTGGGGGTCTGTCTGGGCCACCAGGCGCTCTGCGCCGCCCGCGGTGCCGACGTCGTTCGCGCCGACGCGGTCGTCCACGGCAAGCCCTCGGCGATTCGTCACGACGGCGACGGTATCTTCGACGGCCTCCCCGACGCCGTCACCGTCGGCAGATACCACTCGCTCGCCGTCGACGCCGACACGCTCCCGGCGCGCCTCGTCGAGACCGCGTGGACCGCCGACGGCGAGGACGACGACGTCGTCATGGCGGTTCGGGACCGCGAGAAACCCCACGTCGGCGTCCAGTTCCACCCGGAGAGCGTCCTCACCGGCCGGTCCGACGACCCCGCGGACCTCTCGCTCGGCCGCCGGCTCGTGGCGAACTTCCTCGCGGGCGCGACACGCGACCGAGACCGGGGACGGAACCGCCAGCAGTGACGATGCAGTATCACGTCGACGGCGCGCTCGTGGACGCCGACGCGGCGACCGTGAGCGTCGCCGATCGAGGATTTCGCTACGGCGACGCGGCCTTCGAGACCCTGCGCGCCTACGGCGGCACGGTGTTCCGGTGGGACGACCACGCCGCGCGCCTCCGTGACACGCTCGACGCCCTCGGCTTCGAGCGCTATCCGGACGCGGCCGACCTCCGCGGACGCGTCGCCGAGACGCTCGCCGCGAACGACCTCGATGACGCCTACGTTCGTGTTTCCGTCACGCGCGGCGCGCAGTCGGGAAAACTCACGCCCGGGCCCGCCGACCCGACCGTGGTCGTCGTCACGAAGCCCCTCTCGCGCGGCGGCACCGACGGCGACGACGTCTGGGACGCCCCGGCGAGCGCGCGCGTCGTCGAGACGCGCCGCGTGCCCGACGCGGCGATTCCCGCGGCCGCGAAGACGCACAACTACCTGAACGGCGTTCTCGCGCGGAACGAACTCGACGGCGAGGACGAAGCGCTCATGTGTGACGTCGACGGCCACCTCGCCGAGGGCGCGACGAGCAACGTCTTCTGGGTTAGTGACGGAACGCTTCGCACGCCGACGCTCGACGGCGACGTCCTCCCGGGCGTGACGCGCCGCGTCGTCCTCGAACTCGCCGAACGCGAGGGCGTCGACATCGAAACCGGAACGTACGACCCCGACGCCCTCCGACGCGCCGACGAGGCATTCCTGACGAACACGACGTGGGAGCTCCGGCCGCTCGTCGACGTCGACGGGACGGCCCTCCCGGTCGGCCCGCTCACCGAGCGACTCGCGGGCCGCTTCGACGCGCTCGTCGAGTCGACGCACTACTAGAACCGAGACCCAGCCGCTTCGACGCGCTCGCCGAGCGGCGGCGAGCCGACGAGGGGCGGCCCCCTGCTCTCCCCTCTACTCGCCGCCGTCGACCTCCTCGCGAAGCTGCGCGAGGGAGGCGACGCGTTCGGCGTGGGCGTTGTGCTGGTGGATGGACTCGTCGTTCGACTGCTTCATCGTGACGACGGTCCCGTCCGGGAGGTCGGGGTACTCATCGACGACCTGCTCGGCCATCGAGCGCACGCAGTCCTCTACGAACCGGGCGTTCGCGTGCGCCTCGTACGTCATGTGGTCCTCGTCCGGGCGCTTCGCGAGGTTGTAGATTCGCGCGCTCATCGAGTCCCGCGCGATCTCGATGAGGTCGCGCAGGTCGACGTCCGGCGTCCCGGCTGTCTCGACCGTCAGCGTCGCGTGCCCGCGCTGGGAGTGGCCGGCCTGCGGGACGTCGCGGAGGAACGCCTTCACGTCGTCCTCCGCGACGCCGAGCTCCGCGAGCCGCTCGGCGGCGCGCGCGGACATCATCTCCTGACTGCAGGGACAGACGGTCATCCCGGTGACGCGGACGCCGACCTCCTCGCGCGTCTCCTCGCCCTCCGCCGCCGTCGCGGACGCGACGATGTCGAGCGTCGCCTGCGTGGCGCGCTCCGACTCGGGCGTCTCCTCGCGCGTCATGTACGCGGCCTCCATCGACACCACCGCCTGCGAGGTGTAGTCGTGCTTTTCGAGGAGTCGGTCGGCGACCTCGCCGCAGACGTCCTCGACCTGATAGGTCGGTTCGTCGATGGCCGACTGGAGCGTCTCGTCGATGACCTCCATGTTTCGGCTCATGTCGATTCCCTTGCGCTCCCGCGGGAGATCGACGTACACTTCGAACTCCGCCATCAGGACGACCGGGCGTTTCTCCGGCCGTTCGAGCGTCACCAGCTTCTCGACGCCGGTCACACCCACGTGGCTCAACCCCACCGAGACGTCCGGTGTTGACGCCTGCACGTCCGGAAGCTCGTCTGGCATTACTCCCCAGTGGGCCGCGACCCGTTTATTCCTTGCTCTTCTCGCCCCCGCCCGAGCGGACGCCCGCGACGCCGCGCCACCCCCGCCGACACCGACCGGAACGGGCACCGACGCGGCACCGCCAGGCGAACCCCATCCGCGAGTATCGGACATATTCGAGTTCGTACCAGGTGGCTAGGGTGTTTCGAACCCGAATCCACGCTCCCCGCGGCGACTATTTACGACGGTATTCGTGTAAAGAAACCCCCGTATCGTCTTCAGAGAGTATCACTAATCGACCTACGAGGGCGATATATCCGATACAGTCGGATAGCGTGTTCGCTGTCGGCTCAGGGCGACGTGGCGATGTACCGGTCAGCCACCCGGTCGCCCGCGACGATGTTTCGGACGTTCGCCGTCAGCTGGTCGATGGTGTCCTCGCGGCTCGCCCGCGTCATCGCCGCGACGTGCGGCGTCGTGACGACGTTCTCGAAGTCGAGCAGCGACGAGTCGCTCGGGAGCGGCTCCGTCTCGTACACGTCGAGGCCCGCGCCCCCGATGGCGTCGGATTCGAGCGCGTCGAGTAGCGCCGTCTCGTCGACGACGGGTCCGCGCGCCGTGTTCACGAGAATCGCGTCGTCCTTCATCGTCTCGAACTCCGCCGCACCGACGAGCCCCGTCGTCTCCTCGGTCAACTCGGCGGTGACGATGACGACGTCGCTCGCCGCGAGCGTCTCGTCGAGCGACGTGAGCTCCGTCCCCGAGAAATCGGCGTCGATGCTCGGGACGTAGGGGTCGCTCGCGTACAACTCGACGTTGAAGCCCGAGAGCAACGAGGCCACGCGCTTGCCGACGTCGCCGAAGCCCACGATTCCGACGGTCGACTGCGAGAGGCGCGTCCCGAGCGGGTACTCGTCGCGCCACTCGCCGCGCTCGATTATCGAGCGCGCCGTCGGGAGGCGCCGCGCGCTCGCCAGCGCGAGACAGAGCGCGTGCTCGGCGACGGAGAGCGCGTTGTGCCCCGGCGTGTGTGTCACGGTGATGCCGTGGTCGGCGGCCGCCTCCAGGTCCACGGAGTCGATACCCGTCCCGAGTTTGGCGATTATCTCGAGGTCCTCGGCGTGTTCGATGACCTCGCGCGTCATCGGAATCCGCGAGGTGACGAAGACGACCTCGACGCCCTCGACGGCCTCGAGGAGCGCGCCGTCCCCCTTCTCGATTCCGACGCTGATGTCCCACGACGACGGGAGCGCGTCCGTCAGTCGGTCGCTCGGCGTGATGTCCTGGTCGACTATCGCTCGCATGGGCGTGCATCCGCGGGCGCGTCACTTGTGCGTGCCGGTCGCCGCGACGGTCCCGGGTGCGCCGATTGACCGATAGGTTTTTGCACCCGTTAGCTGAATCAGGAGACATAGCGAGCACGTTTACGTGCTGGTGTCACAGATGAATCCGAACCTAACCGAGGTCACCGTTATCGGTGACGACGATACGGGGGTACTCACCCGAGTCACGTCGGTGCTGTTCGAGCACGACGTCGAACTCGAAGAACTCGACCAGCAGGAAGAACAGGGCGTGTTCCGCGTGAAGGCGCTCGCCGACACGTCCGACGCGGACGAGGACGCCCTCGAAGACGACCTCGCGGCGGCCTGCGACGAGCTCGACGTCGACCTGCGCGTCCGCTTCCCCGAGGACCGGGGCGGGGACTCGCTCGGCGTCCTCGTCACGAAGGAGAGCCACTGCCTGGAGGCGATGCTCGACGCCGTCGAGAGCGGGGCCCTCGACGCCGACGTCGAAGTCGTCATCGGGAACCACTCGACGCTCGCCGACATCGCGGAGGACCACGACGTCCCCTTCCACGACGTCGGCGACGAGAACGGGAACCCCGACGAGAGCGAGATTCTCGACCTCCTCGACGAGTACGACGTCGACGTCGTCGCCCTCGCGCGCTACATCCAGATAATCAGCCCGGAACTCGTCTTCCACTACGAGAACCGCATCATCAACGTCCACCCGAGCCTCCTGCCCGCCTTCCCCGGCGCGGCCGCCTACCGGCAGGCCGTCAACAAGGGCGCGCGGATAGCCGGCGTCACCGCCCACTACGTCACGCCGAACCTCGACCAGGGCCCGATCATCACGCAGCGCGCGTTCAACGTCCCGGACGACGCCAAGGAGGCCGACCTCCAGGAGCAGGGCCAGCCCCTCGAGGCCGACGCGCTCATCGAAGCCGTCCGCCTCCACGTCGAGGGCGCACTCGAAGTCGCCGACGGCCGCACGTACGTCGACGACGCGGACGCCGACCTCGGGCTCCCCGCGGAAGTCCGGGAGCTCAACCCGTCGGAGCCGACCGACCGGAACTGAGCCGACTCGCGGACGCCCCGCTCGTCGTCTCCGTCCGTCGCACCGTCACGAGCGCAGCGAGCACTCGACCGCCGTCCGACCCGATTCTGCCGTTCGTCGCCCGTCACACAGCCCCGCCGCTCGCCGTTCGTCACTCGCGTCAGAATCCGCCGTCGAAGAAACGTCGATGACCGCGTTCGGCCGTTAGTTCAGTCGACCCTTCCGCCACGACTCCGTGTCCGGCACCTGATTGAAGGTGTAGATGTGGAGCGACTGGATGTTGTACTCGGGGTCGTCGGCGTGCGGCTGGAGGCCGTCGATCAGCGCGTCGGGCGTGTAGTTCCCGCGCGAGCCGATGAGCTGGCGGAGGAAGCCGATGATCCCGTTCGTCTTCTGGAGGAAGCGAATGGAGTCACCGACGCCGACCTTTCGGGAGATGGAGAGGAGCCGGGAGTACTTCATGACGCCCGGAATCCCGACGACGACGGGGAGGTCGACGCCCCGCGCGCGGATTTCCTCGATCCACTCGAGCACGGCGTTCGGGTCGAAGCAGAGCTGCGTGGCGATGTACGTCGCGTACGGCGCCTTGTTGTCCATCGACTCGGCGAGCGTCTCGTCCGAGAGGAAGTCGTGGCCCTCGGGGTAGCCGGTGATGCCGACATCCTCGAAGTCGTAGTCGATGCGTTCGAGCCCCTGCAGGAGGTCGTACGCGGACTCGTAGTCGCCGATTGGCTCCTCGCGGTCGCCACCCGGGACGAAGATGTCGTCGACACCGAGCTCGGTGAGCTGCTCCGCGATCTCGGCGAGGTGGTCGTCGCCGCGAACGTACCGCGCGGAGACGTGGGGAACGGCCTCGAAGCCCTGTTCGACCGCTTCCTCGGTGGCCTCGATGGTCCGCTCGATGCCGAGCTGCGGCGAGGCCGTAATCGTGACCGTCGCCCCGTCGGGCAGGTGTTTGATCTGGTCGCCGAACGTGTCGAAGGGCATCAGTTCGTAGCGCGGGTCAGCGAGCAGCGTCGTGGAGTCGCGGGACGTCGATGTTGTTTGTGCCATGATGTGTCTCCGGTCTACCGCGGTCGTCCCACCGTGGCCTCGCCGTCGCGCGCGGCGGCCGTCGGCCCGGTCGGTCGGACGTACTCACGGTACATCACTTACATGATACGGTATCAGCGACATAAGCCTTGCCCTCGTTCGTGTCGCCGAGCCGACGCGCGGACCAGTCCTGGACGCGACGAACACCTCCGAGAATATCGGACGAACGTCCGCTTGCCGCCCGCCCAATCGTTCGAACGGACGCGTCAGCGGTCTCGACGGCCACGGGGCACGCACGAGTTTACGGAGTTATCGGTGTCAAACGGCGGCGGAAATATCGGAAAGAGAACTATTAGGGGCCGGAGGCGCCGCCAATTTTCCGATTATCTCGGATACACTCTGACAATCTATCGTGTAGGTCTCGCGGGCGAGCTCGTCCCGGCGGCGGTGACCGCGCTCCCCGCCGACGGGCACACTCCATTAGTCCCACGCGCGAGGGCACCCGTTCGGGTGGTGTGGTGAATCGCACCACGAAAGTATTAAATAGACCAGGCACAACTGATGAGTTACGACTCACCATGAGCAGAGAGTGGTCATTCAGCGACAGTATGGAAGAGGCAGTCGAAGCGGCCGGAAGCCCGCTCGACCTGATGCGCAACCTCGGCGTCGGCAAGTTTACCGAGGTCCCCGACGAGTACACCCACTGGATCGAAGAGCAGCGCTCCTGGGCCGAATCCGTCGCCTTCGCCGACCAGTCCTACCACATGTCGGACCTTCGCATCAAGGGTCCCGACGCCGTCGAGTTCCTCTCGGACTTCGCCGTCAACAACTTCGAGGGCTACGAGGTCGGGCAGGCGAAGCAGCTCGTCGTCGCCAACCCCAACGGGAACTTCCTCGGTGACGCCATCCTCTTCCACGAGGAGGAGAACAACCTCCTGAGCGTCGGCGCTCAGGCCGGTCACAACTGGCTGCGCTACAACATCGAGACCGGCGACTACGACGTCGAGTACGAGTACCAGCCGCGCCCCGCCGCGACGGGCAACGACCCCAACGACTACCGCTACCAGGTCCAGGGTCCCGACGCCGTCGAGGTCATGCGCGAGGCCGCCGACGATCCGCTCCCGGACCTCGGCTTCTTCAACTTCGAGACGATCACGATCAACGGCGTGGAGACGAACCTGCTCCGCCACGGCATGGCGGGCGAGTCCGGGTTCGAGTTCTGGGGTCCCTACGAGGAGCGCGAGGAGATTCGCTCCGCGATCCTCGAGGCCGGTGAGGACTACGACATCCGCCGCCTCGGTGCCGAGAGCTACCAGACGGCGAACGTCATCCTCGGGTGGCTCCCGCTCGTCGTCCCCGCCATCTTCAGCGACGAGATGGAGGACTACCGCGAGTGGCTCGACGTCCGCGACGGCCTCCTCTCCGTCGGCGGCAGCTACGACTCCGAGGACATCTCGGACTACTACGTCACGCCGGTCGAACTCGGCTACGACCACATCATCAGCTTCGACAACGACTTCGTCGGCCGCGAGGCCCTCGAAGCGGAGATCGACAACCCCGAGCGCAAGAAGGTCACGCTCGAGTGGGACGCCGACGACCTCCAGAAGGTTCGCGGCTCCCTCTTCGAGGACGGCGAGACGAACGAGTACATGAACTTCCCGCACCCGCGTAACGCGGCCTGCCCGTACGACGAGGTCCTCGTCGACGGCGAGCACGTCGGTGTCTCCACCGACAAGAGCTACGTCTACAACGAGCGGAAGTTCCTCTCCCTCGCGGTCCTCGACACCGAGTACACCGAGCCCGGCACCGAGGTCACCATCGTCTGGGGCGAGCCCGACGGCGGCGAGGAGAACCCGGTCGTCGAGCGCCACGAACAGACCGAGATTACCGCGACCGTCCACCCCGCCCCGTACGGCGAGGACAAGCGGTAACACCACCCCACCGACCCGCGGGTTCCCCTCCTCGTGAGGGGGCGTGCATGTAACTCGCGGCTCCCTGCGCGGCTTTTGTCCCACCTCGCGTTCGCCGGACGCATCGAAGGTATTTTGTGCTCCGATGACTCACTATTCCGATAACGGCCCCGAGACTGCGCTCGCCGTCGGCTCGGCGGGCTGACGTCACCGTCCGGGGTTCGCGCGGCGACAACAAGGTGCTATCCAATATGGCCGACATTATCGACGGGAACGCGGTTAGTGATCGTATCAAGGACGAGCTGAGCGAGAACGTCGACGCCCTCGCCGACGAGGACGTGACGCCGGGGCTCGCCACCGTGCTGATGAGCGACGACGGCGCGAGCGAGACGTACGTCTCGATGAAACAGCGCGCCTGCGAGAACATCGGCATCAACAGCGTACACGTCGAAATCGACCCCGAGGCTCCCGAGCAGGAGCTCCTCGACAAGGTCGACGAGCTGAACGAGGACCCCGAGGTCCACGGCATCCTCGTTCAGATGCCGGTCCCCGACCACGTCGACGAGCGCAAGGTCCTCCAGCGCATCGACCCGATGAAGGACGTCGACGGCTTCCACCCGGAGAACGTCGGTCGCCTCGTCGCGGGCGACGCGCGCTTCAAGCCCTGCACGCCCCACGGCGTCCAAATCCTCCTCGGTGCCGCGGACGTCGACACGACCGGGAAGGACGTCACCATCGTCGGGCGCTCCAACATCGTCGGCAAGCCGCTGGCGAACCTCCTCGTCCAGTCCGGCGAGAACGCGAACGCGACCGTGACCGTCTGTCACTCCAAGACGCAGAACCTCGAGGAGAAGACGAAGGCGGCCGACATCGTCGTCGCCGCCGTCGGCGTCCCCGAGCTCATCGACGGCTCGATGCTCAGTGAGGGCACCACCGTCATCGACGTCGGCGTCAACCGCGTCGACGCGGACACGGAGAAGGGCTACGAGCTCGTCGGTGACGTCGAGTTCGAGAGCGCAAAGGAGAAGGCGGACGCCATCACGCCGGTTCCCGGTGGCGTCGGCCCGATGACCATCGCCATGCTCCTCTACAACACCGTGAAGGCGGCCGGCCTCCAGCACGGCGTCGAGGTCGACCTCCCCGACGCCTGAGGACGCGCCCCCGACCGTCTCGCCGCCGGCGACGGCGCTTTTTCACCCACACCACAACGCTTACTACCGGCGCGAGCGAACTCTCGGGTGTGCTTGGAGATATCGACCACATCGAAATCGAGGCGAGTGACGCAGAAGAGATGGCGGAGTTCCTGAAGTCCCTCGGCTACGAGGAGCACCGGGAGACGACGCACCACGGCCAGTCCTTCGAGCTCGTGCCCGAGGACGGCGACGGCCCGCTCTTCGAGATTCACACGGTCGAGGGCGAGGAAGTCCCCGGCATCAACCACATCGCCTACGCCGTCGAGGACATCGAGGCGATCACGGAGAAACTCAAGGAGGACGAGAACGTCGACCAGGTCTCCGATCCCTACTACGTCGAGCACACGGGTCGCACCATCACGAACTTCCGCGACCCCGACGGCCGTCGCTTCCAGATGGTCGAAGACGACGAGTAACTCCGCGACGACCCACCACGTCTTCATTTTTATCGCGCCAACCGCGTAGCGTCCGCGCCGTCCGTTCCATCTATCGGAATCTATAACTTCGGAGACCGTGCACGACCAGACGGTATGGATCAACACAACTCGTTCCGCGAGAGCATCGAGAACGGCGAGGTCGTCCTCGGCGCTCGCTCCGTGACGTTCTCGCCGACGGTCATCGAGGTGTACGGCGACCTCGGTATCGACTTCGTCTGGCTCGACTTCGAGCACCAGGGTCCGAGCCCGTACGACAGCACGCTCTTCGAGGACCTGACGCGCGCCGCCGAGGTCGGGGGCACCGAACTCTTCGTTCGCCTCCCCTCCGCCGACCCCGCGCTCATCCGCAAGGTCCTCGACGCGGGCGTCCGCAACGTCTTCATCCCGCGCGTCGACTCCGCCGAGGAGGTCCGCCGGGCCGCGAAGGCGACGCGCTTCGTCTACGACGGCGAACCCGGCGAGCGCGGCCTCGCCAGCGGGCGCTCCCGGACGTGGGGGAGCGCGGACGACTACGTCGAGACCGAGGACGAGGAGGTCTGTCTCGGCGTCATGATAGAGAAGACGACCGCCGTCGACGACCTCGAGAACATCCTCGACGTCCCGGAACTCGGCTTCGTCTTCATCGGCCCCTCTGACCTCTCCGTGCAGATGGGCCACCCGAACGAGAAGTCCCACCCCGAGGTCCAAGCACAGATCGCGGACATCCAACAGCAGTGTCTCGACGCCGGCGTCCCGATGGGCTGCATCGCGAACGAGCCCGAAGCGGTCGCCGAGGCCATCGACGACGGCCACCAGATCATCCGGATGGGCGGCGACCTCTCCTCCGCGAAGGCCGTCCTGAGCGAGCGCCTCGACCGGATCGACGACCTCCGCTAGGCCGTCCCGAGACGGGACGCTTCTTTGCGCTCCGGCCCGAACGACGTGACGATGACGGACCACACGGACCGGAAGCGCGAGACGGCGGCGTCGTTCGGTGCCGCCGCGGACGCCTACCTGGAGAGCGACGTCCACGGCGAGGGCCGCGACCTCGAAACGCTGGCGGACTGGTGTGCGGACGCGACGACCGCACTCGACGTCGCCACGGGTGCCGGCCACACCGCGGGGGCGCTCGCCGACCGCGGCGTCCCCGAGGTCGTCGGCCTCGACGCGTCCCCCGAGATGGTGCGGACCGCGACGGACGCCTTCGACGGCGTCGCAGGCGTCGTCGGTGACGCCGAACGCCTCCCGGTCGCGGACGACGGTGTCGACGCGGTGACGTGTCGCATCGCCGCCCACCACTTCCCCGACCCAGAGGCCTTCGTCGCGGAGGCCGCGCGCGTCCTCACCGCGGACGGGCGGCTCGTGGTCGAGGACAACGTCGCGCCCCCGGACCCCGACCTCGGCGCGTTCCTCAACCGCGTCGAGCGCCTGCGCGACCCGAGCCACGTCGAGTCCTACACCGTCGAACAGTGGCGCGAGTGGCTGCGCGACGCGGGGTTCACCGTCGAGCGGACGGCGCGGTTCAAGAAGACGCTCGACTTCGACGCGTGGGCGGCCGCCCAATCGCTCGACGGCGAGACGCGCGAGCGCGTCGAGACCATCCTCCGCGAGGCCGACGCGGACGCCCGCGACCTGTTCGAGATCGAGACGCGCGACGGCGACGTCGAGTCGTTCGCCAATCTGAAGGCTATCTTCGAGGCGACGCTGAGCGAGTGAGCCTCAGTAGACGTTCTCGACGATTCCCTCGTCGAGGTCGTCGAAGCTTTCGAGGTAGTCGCGGCGCTCGGCGCGGAGTTCGCGGCGCTTCTCGTCGTAGTCCTCGACGTAGTCGGCGACGTCGTACGCCTCGATGTCCATCCCCGGCACCGACGTCGGGACGGCGAACCCGCGCTCGGCGGCGTCGTCCCACTCGACGCGCCCGCGAGAGATTTCGCGGAGTATCGTCGTGGACTCCTCGACGCCGATGGACTTGGCCTTCTCGCCGAGGTAGCCGGTGTTGAGCACGTAACACTCGACGCCGAGGTCGTCGACGAGGTCGCGGAAGCGATTGCCCTCCTCGCCCTCCGAGCCGACGATGAAGGGGTTCGTCCCGACGACGCGGATGGCCTCGCCGGCGCTCGACGGGTCGCCCGCGCTCGTCTGGATGGACTCGCCGAGCATGAACGCCGCGGCGGCCGCGTCCGCCGGGAGCTTCACGACGGGCGGCATCGTCGGGTTCCGCGTGATGAAGAACACCTGCTGGGCGCGTTCGAGGTCGATCTCCTCGGCCGCGGAGTCGAGGTGCTCGCGGAGGACCGCGGCGCGCCCGTTGCTGGTGTACGTCTCGCTGTCGAAGTCGACGGTGCCGTCGTCGGCGACGTCGACGTTCTCCAGGACGGCCGTCTCGTGCGTGACGGCGTCGTACACCTCGGGTTGCTCGTCGGCGTCGAGGCCGATGGTCTTGAGGTAGAGCCCGTTGCCCTCGCTCCCGGCGACGGTCCCGTTCGGCAGGAGCGCGCAGACGTCGTCCTGCACCATCACGGCGTCCTCGGGGTCGTCGAGGCCGAGACCGTGGGCGGTGAGCGTCGACTTCCCCGTCCCGGAGAGCCCGAGGAAGACCTGCCCGACGGTTCGGAGGTCACCCTCGTCGTCGTGGACCGTGACCCGCTTGCTCCCCGCGTGGAGGCCGAGCCCGCCGGCCCGCTTCGCGCGGTACATGAACAGGCGGAGGGCAGCCTTCTTCGCCTCGCCCGTGTAGTCGCTCCCGAGGACGGCGGTGACGCCGGCGTCCGGGACGGCGCGGATGGCGAGGTCGTCGTGGTCGGGGAGCTGGACGGTGAGGAAGTCCGGCTCGGCGTCCGCCGGCGCGGGCTCGAAGAGCCGCGTGACGGCGAGCGCGATGCGGCCGTACTCCTTTGGCACGTAGTAGCGGTAGTGGTAGGTGTGCTCGGGGTGACGACCGACCTGTCGGTCGATGCAGAGCATCTCGTCCTCGCGCGCGTGTGAGAGCGCCTCCGTGATGCGGTCGTAGTCCGCGCGCTCGAACTCGTCGTCGACGTCGTTTTTCGTCCGGTCGGACGAGCGCGAGCGCTGCTCGCTGACGTACGCGGGCGAACCGAACTCCGTCGTCGTCTCCAGGTGCGCGGAGAACTCGCGCAACTCCGCCTCGTCGGGGTTGTACACGACGTTGTCCGCGTCGGCCGGGTCGGGGAGCGCCTCCGCTGCCGACGGCACGGCGTCTTGTTTACTCATTACTGTCCGACCGTTGTGTCCCCACCGACAAATAGTTATACATCGCGCCAGCAGGCCGCGGTACGCGGTATCGTCTACCGTGACTGCGTCTGCGTTCGTCGGGACCGCCGCGCGCCGTCGTTCTCACGCACACTCAGCGGTACAGAAGGCTTAATGATGGTTCACGAATGATACCCGTATATGTCCGAACCAGAGCTGGCACGTATTGGGCACGTCGCGCTCGAAACGGCGGACCTCGACGCGTCCCTGGCGTTCTTCGTCGACGCCGTCGGGTTCGAGGAAGTCGAACGACAGGACGGCACGGTCTACCTCCGCGCGGTCGACGAGTTCGACCACCACTCGGTCAGCCTGACGGAGGCCGAGCGGGCGGGCGTCGACCACATCGGCTGGCAGACCCGGAACCCAGAGGACCTCGAGGCGTACGCGGAGATGCTCGAAACCGAGGAGGGCCTCGACGTGACGTGGGTCGACGCCGACGAGGAGGCCGGACAGGGCGAAGCCATCCGCTTCTCGACGCCGCACGGTCATCCCTTCGAGTTCTATCACGAGATGGAGAAGCCCGACCCGCCCGCCGAGCGGCGCTCGAAGCTGAAGAACAAGACCTACTCCCGGACGACGACGAACGCCATCGCCCCCCGCCGCATCGACCACGTCCAGATTTGGGACGCCGACGCCCCGGGGTGTGCCGAGTGGCTCCAGGAGGCCCTCGATTTCAAAGTGCAGGAGTACTACGACCGCGAGGACGGCTCGCGCTGGGGGACGTTCGTGAGCGCGAACGGGAACAAGATCGAGGCCGCGGTCATCGACGACGAGGCGGAGCAACCGCCGGGCCTCCACCACATCGCCTACAAGGTCGACAGCGCGGACGACCTCTTCGACGCGGCGGACGCGATGAACGAACGCGGCGTTCCCACGGACGGCATCGGCCAGCACTCCATCTCCCGCGGGAAGTTCCTCTACACGCGCGACGAGGAGAGCGGCCACCGCATCGAGTTCAACGCCGGCGGCTACCTCGTCTTCGACCCCAACTGGGAGCCCATCGCGTGGCAGGAGGGCGACCTCGAGGACCGCCAGTGGATCGGCCAGATCGAGTCGACCGACCGCGTCCAGTACTGACGCACCGGACGTCTTTCCGTTTTTTCGGCGCGCCACCCGCGTAGCGACGCGTAGCGACGCGTCCGTCGGCGCTCGCGTCGTGCGCGCACCCCCGCATCCACCCTATCCGAATATTCCGGAAAATATATCGGCGTCAGTCACGATAGTGCGTGTATGAGCGACGATCCCCGTTCGCTGACGACGATTCGGCGGGCGTTCGAGGTACTCGACGTCCTCCAAGAGACGAACGGGGCCGGCCCGACCGAGCTCGCGCGGCGCATGGACCTCCCGAGCAGCACGATGTACGACTATCTCCGGACGCTCCACGAGACCGGCTACGTGACGCGGGAGGACGGCGAGTACCGCCTCAGCCCGCGGATATACACGATGGCCGGCCGGATGAAACACCGCGACCGGCTCTTCCAGACCGCGAAACCCGAGATGAAGCGCGTGGCGAACGACACGGACGAACTCGTCGGGCTCACCATCGAGCACGACGGCAAGGGGTTGATACTCCACCAGGAGGAGGGCCCACAGGCGTTGAACCTCGGGACGTATCCGGGTGCGATGACGCCGCTGCACACGCACGCGTCCGGGAAGGTGATACTCGCGTACCTCCCGGACGACGAAGCGGAGGCGATCTTACGCGACGGCCCGCTGGCACAGCGCACCGAACGGACCGTCACGGACCCCGACGCCCTTCGGGCGGAACGCGAACGCATCCAGGAGCGCGGCTACGCGGTCGACTGGGACGAGCAGGTCATCGGGATGGGCATGATAGCGGTCCCCATCCTCATCGACGAGCGACTCCACGGCGCGCTGAACATCGTCGCCCCGACGGGCCGCGTGCAGAACGAGTCGTACCAGGAGGAGCTCCGCCAGAAGATAGAGGAGTCCGTCAACCGCATCTCGATCAACTATCAGTACGGCGGTTCGGGGACGCCGCGCGAGCCCTGACTCGGCTCGTCCGGAGCATCTCGGACGCCGCCGCATCGTCTCCGTTGGCGCTCGAACCGCCCGAATCGCTCGGCCGTCGTGGCTACCCGTCCGGCCCGCCGGTCCACGACCGCGGTTCTTTACGGCAATAGGTCTGTAAATATACCTCATCATATATCGAGACGTATCCGACACTCTCGGAGACGAGGACGACACGGCCGGACGGCCGTGAGGAACGCGTGGCGGTCCGCACGGGCGACGGGATGGACGGTTGTCGTCGTGGGACGGCGCGTCGGCTGACTCTCGGTCCGTGCTACGTCATCTATTCACGGCGAGCACGCGCTCTCGCGCGGACGGGAGAAAACGACGGCTGACAGTTCCAACGCGCGACGACGGCGTCGAGGCGCGTTATTCGATGGCCTCTTCGAGCGGCTCGCGCACCTTGTCGGGGATGACCATGCTCTGTTTGTCCTCGTCGACGCAGACGTGCTGTTCGTGCCCCTCGAAGGCGACGGCGCCGTCCTCGTGGCGCGCCGTGAAGTCGAAGCCGAGGCTCTTGTTGCCGATGTCGGGTTCGACCTCAATGCTGATCGTGTCGCCGACGAACACCGGCTTGCGGAACTCCATGTCCATCGCCACGAGCGGCAGGTCCATGTCGAACTCCTTGACGTCCCAGTAGGAGATACCGATGCTCTCCATGAACTCCTCACCGGCCTCGTGCATCGCGTCGACGAGACGCGGGTAGTACGCGATACCTGCCGGATCGACTTGGCCCCAGTGGCACTTCCATTCGTGCTCGAACATCACCCGGAAGATGAAGTTTATACACAAATCCCTTTCGGTGCCGTCTCCCCGCGAGGCCCGCAGCGGAGGTATGCGTCGTCGGCGAGACCGAGAACGCGGTGTTCGGGCGGCGGGACGTCGGCGGGACGCGCCGAGACCTCGGTCGATGCGAACTCTCAAAGTATAAGTGAGAGCGCTATTATCTATCGTTATATGCAACACGGGTCCGAGCACGACGTTCCCGCGATTAGAGACCTCTCGGCCATCGCAGCGGAGAACAACCCGAACGGAACGGCGTTCGGGACCGGGGTGGACGGTCGGACGATGACGTGGGAGGAGTTCGACCGGGAGAGCAACCGGGTCGCGAACGGACTCCGGGAGTACGTCGCGCAGGGCGACCGGGTGGCGATGCTCTGTCAGAACTCCCTCGACCACGTCTCGCTGTGGAACGGGGCGCTGAAGGCGGGGTGTACGGTGTCGAACCTCCACATCCGTGCGTCGCCGAACACGGTCCAGCACTGCATCGACGAACTCCGCCCGCGGGTGCTCGTCGTCGACGAGCGCACCGCCGAGTTCTTCGAGGAGCGCGTCCGGGAGAAGATCAGCACCGACCTGGCGGCGGTCATCACGCTCGCGGACCCGCAGGCGGACTACGAGCAGTCGAAGGCGGACCTCATCGAGGGCCAGTCGGCCGCCGAACCCGACGTCCGCGTCAACGAGGACGACCTCGCCGCCGTCCTCTGGACCTCCGGCACCACCGGCCAGCCCAAGGGTTGGTGTTTCACCAACCGCGCCCTCTACCTCCGCGGGAGCACGCTCGTCGACGTCGCGGAGGTGAATCGCTCGTCGCGCCAGCCGAACACGTTCACGCCGTCGTTCGCGGCGTGGTACTCGGTGATGCTCCCCGCGCTCGTCTCCGGGGCGGAGACGCACTTCCTCAGCAACTGGGACGTCGAGACCTACCTCGACATGATCGAGGAGCACGAACTCACCACGGGGATGCTCGTGCCGACGATGTGGCGCGAAATCCTGCGCTCGGACGCCCTCGAAGAACACGACGTCTCCTCGCTCGATGCGATCACGTCGGCCGGCGAAGTGCTGGACGCGACGACGCTGCGCAACCTTCGGGAGAAACTCTGCTCCGACGTGAAGAACATGTACGCGGCGACGGAGTCGTTCTCGACGGTGATGCAGAACGCGGAGTTGAACGAGGAGCGCGTGGAGAGCGTCGGGAAGCCCGTTCCGGGGGTTCGGTTGCGGATCGTCGAGGAGGGCGGGTCGTACGACGACGTCGTCCCGCAGGGTGAGGTCGGCGAACTCGTCATCAACGCGCCGGACGCGCCGGTGTGGGCGTGGGGGAACACCCAGAAGACCGACGCGTCCTTCGAGGACGGCTGGTGGTACTCGGGGGACCTGGGCTACCGCAGCGAGGACGGATTCATCTACCTGGAGGGCCGCAGCGACCTGATGATTCTCTCGAAGGGTATCAAGGTCTACCCCGCCCCCATCGAGGAGCGCCTCAACGAACACCCCGGCGTCGAGGAGGCGGCCATCGTCGGCGTCAAGGACGAGGAGTACGGGGAGAAGGTCACCGCCTACGTCAACCGCTCGGACCCGGACGTCACGGCCGACGACCTCGACGACTGGTGTATCGCCAGCGACAACCTCTCGCGGATGGAACGCCCGCGCACCTACCACTTCGTCGACGAGCCCCTCCCCCGCACCGCCACCGGCAAACTCGACCGTCTCAGCGCCAAGCAGCTCGGCGACGACGAGTAACGCTCACGCGCGGTCCGTCCCCGCTCCGGTCCCGACTCGTTTCTCCGTTCGTCCCCGTTCTCGACGTGCCCCGTCCCCGCTCTCGCGCCCCGTCGCCGCCGACGGCGACGTCCGCCGGTTCCGCCGACGGTTCGACCGTCCGTCGACCACCACGAATGATTGTTGGAGTGTCACGAACGAACGTGCCCCGAAAGCATTAACCTCCCCGAAAGATAATGGACGGACCAGAGATGTTCCCACAGACGATCCCGTCCGTCGCTCCCGGACGACGGGCGGCAGAACGAACCGGGTCTGGTCGGTGGTACCGTGCTCTCCATTGAGGGGCTCACCAAGGAGTTCGGCTCCCTCGTCGCCATCGAGGACCTCGACTTGGAGCTCGAACCGGGAGAGATTCACGGGCTCATCGGCCCGAACGGCGCGGGGAAGACCACGACCATCAACCTCATCACCGGCGACCTCGCCCCCACTCGCGGCACCATCATGTACGACGGCGAGGACATCGCCGGCCGTTCGCCCACCGATATCGCGAACATGGGTATCGGACGGTCGTTCCAGGTCGTTCAGTACTTCCCCGAGATGACCGTCCGCAAGCACCTCCGGCTCGCCTCGCGGGACCCGACGCGGACGGTCCTGAGCGCGTTCACTCCGCGGACGGACTACACGGAGAAGATAGAGGAGATAGCGGAGACCGCACACCTCGACGGCCGACTCGACACGGTCGCGAAGAACCTCTCCCACGGCGAACAGCGGTTCCTCGACATCGCCATGGTACTCGCCATGGACCCCGAAGTGATCCTCTTCGACGAACCCGCCGCGGGGCTCAACCACTCGGAGACCGAGGAGGTCCGGCAGATATTCGAGGACATGCGCGGCGACTACACGATGCTCGTCGTCGAACACGACATCGACCTCGTTCGCGCGCTCTCCGACCGCATCAGCGTCCTCCACAACGGCTCGATTCTCACGACCGGGCCGCCCTCGGAGGTCGTCGAGAACGAGACTGTCAAGGAGGTGTATCTCGGTGAGTGAACTCCTCTCCGTCGAGGACCTGAACGCCTACTACGGCGAGAGCCAGATACTCTTCGACGTCTCCATCGACGTCGGCGACAACGACGTCGTCGGCATCTTCGGCCGGAACGGGATGGGGAAGACGACGCTGCTCGACAGCATCGTCAACCGCATCGACCGCAAGACCGGCCGCGTCGTCTACGACGGCGAGGACATCTCGGAGTGGGAGACCCACGACATCATCCGCGAGAAAATCGCGTACGTCCCCGAGGACCGCGAGATATACCCGGCGCTGACCGTCCGTGAGAACCTCGAACTCGCCGCACCCCGCACCATCGACCGCTCGACGCGCGAGGAGCGACTCGACTACGTCTTCGAGAAGTTCGAGCGCCTCGGCGAGCGCGAGTCGCAGCGCGGCGGGACGCTCAGCGGCGGCGAACAGCAGATGCTCGCCATCGGGCGCGCGCTCGTCACCGACCCCGACCTCCTCCTCCTCGACGAACCGACGGAGGGGCTCGCACCGACGATCATCGACGACGTCATCGAGATACTCGAAGAGCTCGTCACCGAGGACCGCGCGGTGTTGATAGTCGAGCAGAACATCACGCGGATGCTCCCGCTCATCGACCGCGGCTACATGATCGAGACGGGGCGCATCGTCGCCGACGGCGACGCGGACTACCTCGACGACGAGGAGCTACAGGACGAGTACCTCACGGTCTGAGGCGACTGCCACCCCCACCCCCTTGGTGGGTAACAGAAGACATAAGACGGTGTGGCGTAACCTCTACCCCAATACGAAAGATAATGACTATCGAAAACACCTCGGACGCCGAACTCGGGAAACGGGCGATTATCGCGCCGTTCCCGTGACACACTGATGGACAGCACACAACCCCCAACGCCATGATGTACCACCTACCGCTCCTCACGTCGAGCGAGTTCGCCACGTACCTGCTGAACGGGATCAGCCAGGGCATGATAATCTTCCTCGTCGCCAGCGGGCTGACGCTCATCTTCGGCCTCATCGGGCTGATCAACTTCGCCCACGGGGCGCTGGTCGCCCTCGGTGGCTACGGCACGCTCCTGATCGCCGACGCGACCGGAAGCTTCTGGCTCGGTCTGTTCGGCGCAATCGCCCTCGTCGCCCTCCTCGGTCTCGTCCTCGAACGCAGCGTCCTCCACCGGGTCTACGAGCGCCCGCTCCTCGGATTCCTGGGGACGTTCGGGATGTACGTCGTCATCGAGGAGCTCATCTCCTTCCAATTCGGCGACCAGGCGAGACAGATCGCCTCGCCCCTCCCCGGCTACGTCAGCTTCATGGGCGCGACGTACCCGAAACACCGGCTCCTGATAATCGCTATCGGGTTCGCCGTCGCCCTCGGTATCGGTGCCCTGCTCTCCTACACGCGACTGGGCATGGAGATACACGCGACCGCCACGGAGTCCGAGACGGCCGAAATCCTCGGCGTCGACTCCGCGCGCGTGTACACGCTCACGTTCGTCATCGGCGCTGCGCTCGCCGCGCTCGCCGGCGGTCTCACCGGGCCCGTGACGTCCGTCTCGCCCGGGATGGGGATGAGCTACATGATCCTCGCATTCCTCGTCATCATCGTCGGCGGGATGGGGAGCTTCAAGGGCTCGTTCCTGGTTAGCCTCATCGTCGGGCAGATAACCGCCTTCGGCTGGCTGTTCCTCCAGCCGACGTACGTCCGTCTCGGCGTCTTCGTCGCCGCGATGGTGTTCATCCTGTACAAGCCACGTGGCTTCTTCGGGAAGCCGGAGGTGTTCGAATGAGCGCCGTCGCCGAACTCCGTCGGTACTTCACGGAGACGAAGCGGTGGCTGCTCGTCCCCGTCCTCCTGCTGGCCATCCTGCCGCTCGTCACCGAGCAGTACTTCCTCAGCATCGCCACGCAGGCGATCATCCTCGGGTTGTTCGCCATCTCCGTCGACATCGCGCTCGGCTACGTCGGGCTGTTCACGCTCGCCCCCGCGGCCTTCTTCGGCATCGGCGCGTACTCGGTGGCGAAGCTCGTCGTGGACTACGGCTCGTCGTACTGGCTCGGCTTCCCGGCCGCCATCGTGCTCGCCGTCGTCATCGCGGTCCTGATAGGCTACGGGCCGATCAAGCGCCGCATCGGGCTCGTCTACTTCGTCCTGTTCACGCTCGCGTTCGGCGTGCTCGTCCACGACTTCACGTACGCGACGACGTGGCTCACCGGCGGGTCGAACGGGCTCGGCTACCTGACCGCGCCGACCCTGTTCGGCATCGACCTCTCCCGGACGGTCCCGTACTACTACTTCGCGCTGCTCGCCGTCGTCGTCGTCGCGGGCCTCCTCTACTGGCTCCTCTCCTCGGACTACGGGGACGTCCTCCACGCGACGCGGCAGAACGAGGTCCGGATGCGCTACCTCGGCTACGACACGGACCGGGAGAAGCTCATCGCCTGGGTCCTCTCCGCGACGGTCTCCTCGATAGCCGGCGCGCTCTACGTCGCGACGGTCAACGTCGCCTCGCCGTCGCTCATGGCCTTCAGCCTGACCGGCGAGGTCACTATCTGGGTCGTCATCGGCGGACTCGGAACCTTCTTCGGGCCGTTCCTCGCCGCGTTCGGCCTCACGATATTCGAGTCCTACCTCGGTGCGGTGCTCCCCGAGGGGTACCTGCTGATTCTGGGTGCCCTCTTCATCGTCTTCGTCTTCGTCCTTCCGGACGGACTCGTCGGCCTCCTGCAGCGCTGGCGCGACGGCGAGTAACCGTCCGCCCTCGCTGATACCGAAACGTTATAAACTCGGAGGTCCACTCATCGGTCACACTATGGCTAATAATAATGAGCGGAGCTCGGTGCGGCGGCGCCGATTCCTCAAAGCTGCGGGAGCCACGGTCACCGCGACGGCTCTCGCCGGCTGCGGTGGCGGCGGCGGAAGCGGCGGGAGCGGTGGCAGCGGCGGGAGTGGTGACGGTAGCGCGAAGATCGGCGTTCTCGCGCCGCTGAGTGGCGCGACGCCCACGACCGGCCAGGAGGTCCAGCGCGGCGTCGAGATGGCGAAGGAGCACCTCGGTGGGCAGATTCTCGACTCCGACTTCGAACTCGTCGTCCGGGACACCCAGTCCACGCCGTCCGGCGCGCTCGAAGGCGCGCGCTCGCTCGTCACGCAGGAGAACGTCGACGCCATCATCGGCCCGTCGCTCAGCTCCTCGACGGCGTCCGTCGTTCCCTACATCAGCAACGAGGCGCAGATTCCCATCCTCCCGACGCAGGCCTCCTCGACGACGGCCCGCGAGGGGGACAACTGTTCGGACTACTCCTTCTTCATCTGGCCGAGCAACCGCCACACCGTCGACGTCGGGGTCAACTTCATCAACGACCTGCCGAACCACATCGACCGGGACTTCGACCCGCAGCGGATGCACTTCTTCTCCGCCGACTACTCCCTCGGGCAGAACAACCTCGAACTGCTCAAGAACCGCCTGAGCGAGGAGGGCGGCGAGGTCACCGGGCAGACCCTCGTCCCGCTTGGGACGCAGGACCTCTCCTCGTACATCTCCGAGCTCCTCAACAGCGACGCGAAGCTCATCACCGGCGTCATGCCGGCCAGTCTCGCCATCTCACTTATCAACCAGGCCGCGGACTACAACCTCAAGGAGGAGAAGGTCCTGATGTTCAACTCCGGAAAGCCGGTCAACCAGATCGTGCAGGCGTCCGTCGGCGGCTCGGCGGACGGCTGGTACGGGACGACCTTCTACAACCCCGCGAGCGAAAGCGAGATCAACCAGACGTTCAAGGAGCTCTACCCGACCGACAGCACCAGCCTCCTGCCGAACGCGGCCTGCGGCAGTGGCTTCGAGACCGTCCGCGCGCTCGCCAAGGCCATGGAGAGCGCCGGGTCCACGAACGGCGACGACGTCATCGAGGCCCTCGGCGGCCTCAACTGGCAGTCCATCTTCGGCGACACGACCTTCCGCGCCGGCGACGGCCAGGTCGAGATCGACTTCATCGGTGCCACCCGCCAGGACACGCAGTTTACCCCGATGGAGGAGTACACGAACGTCATCCCGCCGAACATGTGCTGACTCGCGCGCCGACGCGCTGAACGACACCGGGACGCCGCGGCCCCTCCGACCGGCCGCCGCGTCCCACGGCCACACCGTTTCCCCGCCGCGTCCCGCGTCGAGCGGTCGTCTTACGACTGCGGCCCGAGGTATCCCCACGCCTGCAAGCGGTCGCCGTCGCCCGCGATCCAGCGCTCGCCGATGTCGTCGCGGTAGTACATGTTCGGCATCACGATTCGGTCGATGCGCTCGTAGGCCTGCTCGCGCGCCTGTCGCATCGTCTCGCCCTTTCCGGTGACGACGAGGGGCATCCCGGATTCGCCGGCGACGCGCCACTGTCCCTCGACGTTCTTCGCGTCCTCTATGTGGACGCCCTCGCGGTCCGCCGTCTCGAAGACGACCGCGGCGTTCCGCGAACTCTCGTCGTACGTCCGCTCGTCGTCGAAGGGGAACGGCGGGAGGACGATCCGCACGCCGATCTGATAGCCGTTGTGCACTTGCAGTTCCGGGTCGTTCCCGTGCGCGAGGTCGTAGAAGAACGCCCCGGTGCTCGACTCGAAGGACTCCTCCTGGAGGGCGATAGTGGGGTAGCCGAAACGCGGCGTGAACTCCAGGGGGTAGATGCCGGTCTCGTTCACGATGCAGTTGACGTCGATGCTCCCGACGTACCCCTCCTCGGCGAGCCACCCCTCGAGTTTCCCCAACGTCTCCGCGAAGAGCTCGTTCCGGCCACCCCAGAACATCGACGTCCCCATCTCGCCCGTCGAGGGGCCGATGTTCCCCGGGAAGAGCTTCTTGTGCTCGAAGTTGAAGTTGACCTGGTCGATGAACCGCTCGCCGTCGAAGAATCCGCAGATGGCGACCTCGACGCCCTCGACCTTCCGCTGGAGCTGGAAGCCCTTCATCCGGTGGCCCCACGCCTTCTTGTACGCCGCGAGGACGTCGACGACGTCGCTCCCGTCGTCCTCGTCGCCGACGTAGAGGAGCCGCTTGACGTTCTGGACCTCGCCGAGCGGCTTGACGACGTAGGGGGCGGGGTTCTGCTGGACGAACCGGATTCCCTCGTCGAAGTCGTGGAAGACGCGGTGGTCGATAGTGTTGACGCCGTGTTCTTCGAGGACCTCCATGGCGTAGCCGCGGTCCTCTTCGAGTCGGTCCGTGTTCGGCGTCCCGCCGACGACCGCCTTCCCGCGCTCGCGAAGCTCCTCCGCGAGCGCGCCCGTGCCGATGTCGCTTCCGACCCAGATGTCGTCGAAGACGACGACGTCGGCCCACTCCACTTCGGCCTCCCAGTCGTCGGTCTTCGGGACGAACCCGTCGCCGATCTCCCGGTCGCTCTCGGCCTCGATGTAGTACTTGACGTCGTGGCCCTCCCGGTGGACCTGCCACGCGACGTCCGTGATGAGCGCCGCGTCGAGCGAGCAGAAGAGGAAGTTCTTCGAGTCCATACGCTCCACTCCACCCGGGACAGGATAAAAACTACCGCCGCGTCCCGCCGCCATCCGCCGCGGCCGCGACCGACCGACGACGGACGCGCCGGGACGCGGCCCCCGGTTCTCGTCCCGACCGACTCGGGCCGGCGCTCGCCCCCGACTCTATGTAGTTAGGCGCTGGTTCTTTGGTGACGTGGGGGCTGTGTCGGTACGTGGCCGACACCGGCCACACAGTGGTCGGCTATCCCCCCCTCTCCCCCTTGGCCGGCCGGGCGGGCTCGTCCCGCCCCTTTCGTTTACTGTGAACCCCCGTCACTCACCACGCCGCCCGTACCACGTCCTCCAGCGCCGCCGCTGACGTGTCGATTCCCGTCGGGACGTTCTCGACGAGACGGTCCGCGGCCGTCGTCGCCGCGATGTCGGCCAGGTCGTCCGCCGCGATGTCCGCCACGTCGCGCAGTCGTGTCGGGAGGTCGAGCCCGTCGCGGACGGCGGTGACGGCCTCGACCACGCCGGCGGCCGGGTCGGTCGCCGAATCGACGCCGAGTGCGTCCGCGAGCAGGTCTCGGCGACACGGGCCGCGCTCGAAGAGGTAGGCGAGCGCGTGCGGGGCGATTATCGCGTGCGCCGCACCCTGCTGAATCGACGAGTGCGTGGTCAGCCCGTGCCCGAACGCGTGGACGAGCGCGAGCGTCGAGGCGTCGGGCCGCGAGATACCGTACTGCACGAGAATCGTCCCCCGGACCGCGTCGCCGTACGCCGGGTCGTCCCCGCGGAGCGTCGGGAGCGCCTCGCGGAGGAGCGAGAGCCCGCGCATCGCGGTCCCGTCGGTCACGGGCGTCGCGGCTCGCGCGTACAGCGCCTCCACACCCTTGTCGAACCCGTTCATCGCGGAGGCGGCGAGGACGCCCTCGGGCGTCGTGGCGACGAGACCCGGGTCGTAGACGGCCGCGTCCGGCATCAGACGCGGGTCGGAGAGCCCGCCGTCGACGGCGGACTCGACGTGCCCGCTCTCGGGCGTCGTGCGGAGGCCCGCGACGTGCGTGAGGTCGGCCCCGGCGAGCGTCGTCGGCACGACGACGAGCGGCGGCAAGGTGTCCGGAACCGGGAGCGACCCGCTCTCCGCGAACGCCCGCACCGCGGCCGCCCGGTCGTCGCTCGCCGCGAGCGCGCGCACCGCCTTCGCGACGTCGAGGCTCGACCCGCCGCCGAGCGCCACGACCCCGTCCGCGTCGGTCTCGTCGTACCGCCTCGCCCCGTCGAGCGCCGTGTCGAGGCGTTTCTCCGGGGTCGTCTCCGCGAACACCTCCCCCGTCCGGCCGTCCGCACCGTCCACGACCGGCTCGATTACGGCCGGTACCGTCCCGGTCGTCGTGCCGGCGACGACGAGCGCGCGCTCCACCCCGTGCGCGTCGAGTTCCGCGCCCAACTCGCTCGTCGCGCTCGCCCCGAAGCGTATCGCCGGCGGCCGGTAGTCGAACCGGAACCCCTCCGCGCCGATGTGTTCGTCCATGGCGGCGCTTCGCCCGTCACCCGGTTAAACGCCGCCGTCGCGGCATGCACCGTCGATACCTCCCGGAGGGCCGGTGCGTCGGCGTGACAGCGAAACCCCTCTATCATACTGAGCAGTATTATTGGTCAGTATTTCTGAACAGTATTACTGCTCACTCCGAAATGGTCGGGCCGTGGGATACACTTACATAGCCCGCGCGGAAAGCGGCGAGTGTGACGACGTCGTCCACGGCCGTCGACACCACGCCCCGCACGGACACCGCCCTCGGTCGGTCCGGCCCGGCCGTCGTCTACGCCCGCCCGCGACGGCGGTATCGCGGGACACGCGGGGCACACGGGGTGGTCGCCTGATGGCGACCGCGACCGTCGGCGACGTCCGGTGTGCCGTCTGTGACACCGATTTCGCCGTCCTCGACGACCTCTTCGAGCACGACTGCGACGACGCGACCGGCC
Organism: Halarchaeum rubridurum; assembly: GCF_014647115.1. Classification (GTDB taxonomy): domain Archaea; phylum Halobacteriota; class Halobacteria; order Halobacteriales; family Halobacteriaceae; genus Halarchaeum; species Halarchaeum rubridurum. Next base: position 293,924 of record NZ_BMOO01000002.1, on the reverse strand, counting down.
GCGGGCTCGCCGTCGCGGACGACTAGACCGCCGCGGCCGGTGACTTGATTCTCCCGCCGGGCGGACTCGGTGTATGGAGTACACCAAACTCGGCGCGACGGGCGTCGACGTCTCGCGGCTCTGTCTCGGCACGTGGCGCTTCGGGAAGGAGTCCGACGGCGTCGTGGAGACGGACCGGGAGACGGCCCACGACCTGCTCGACGCGTTCGCGGACGCCGGCGGGAACTTCATCGACACCGCGAACGGCTACGGCGACGGCCGCTCCGAGACGTGGATCGGCGAGTGGCTCGACGAACGCGACCGCGAGGACTACGTGCTCGCCTCGAAGGTCTACTGGACGCAGGAGTCGCGCTTTCAGGAGAACCTCTCGCGCAAGACGATTCGCGCGGAAATCGAGGGCACCCTGGACCGCCTCGGGACCGACTACCTCGACGTCTACTACATCCACCGCTGGGACGACGAGACGCCGATTACGGAGACCCTCGAAACCCTCACCGGCCTCGTCGAGGAGGGAACGGTCAACTATCTCGGTGCCTCGACGATGGCCGCGTGGCAGCTCACGAAGGCCCTCTGGAAGGCCGACGCCGAGGGCCTCCAGCGCTTCGACGTCACCCAACCGCTCTACCACGCCGCCTACGAGCGCGACGTCGCCGACTACCTCTCCGTCTGTGCCGACCAGGACCTCGCGGTCTGCCCGTACTCGCCGCTCGCCGGCGGCTTCCTCACCGGGAAGTACGAGCGCGCGGGCCAGGGGACGTACGACGTGACGGCCCCCGAGGGGTCGCGCGGTCAACTCGACGACCTGTTCTCCGACTACTACGTCTCCGAGCGCGGCTGGCACGTCCTCGACGCGATTCGCACGGTCGCCGAGGAGGAGGGCGCGACGCCCGCGCAGGTCGCGCTCCGGTGGCTCGTCGAGCGCGAGGCGTTCACCTGCGTCCCCATCGTCGGCGCGCGCACCACCGACCAGCTCGCGGAGAACCTCGGCGCCGTCGACGTCTCGCTCTCCGCCGACCAGCGCCACCGGATACGCGACGCGCGCTACGACGAGGGCGGCGACTACTACGAAACCACGGCCTGATTCGGTTCCGACTCGACGCTCCCGTTCGGTCGAACCCGGTCCTTCGGCCGGTCTCGGAGATAGAGTTACGGTGGTCGCCCCCGACGCCGGTACCATGTCGCAGTCCTCGTTCGACGTCACCACCGAGTCGGGACGCGAGACCGGTACGACCCTCGTCGTCGGTCAGACGCACCCCGGCCTCGCCGGCGTGACCGCGGCCGACTACCTCGTTCGTCACCTCGACGCGACGCGCGCGGGTCGCGTCTCGACCGACGCCCTCCCGGCCATCGCGCCGTTCGAGGCGGGCGTCCCGCGCCACCACAGCCGACTCTACACGCTCGACGACGCGCCGCTGTCCGTGCTCGTCGGCGAACTGTTCGTCCCGGTCGGGGCCGCGCGCTCGTACGCCGACGCCCTCCTGTCGTGGGCGGAGACGGAGGGAATCGACGAAATCGCGGTCCTCCACGGCGTCCCGTTCGCCCACGGGCCGGACGAACACGCGGTGTTCCACGTCGCCACCGAGGCGTACCGGGAACGTCGCCTCCCCGACGACGTCTTTCACCCGCTGGCGAACGGCTTCCTCGACGGCGTCGCGGGCGAACTCGTCACCCGCGGCCTCGACGGGGACGCACCGGACGTCGGCGTCTACGTCACCCCGACTCACCCTCCGGGCCCGGACGTCGACGCCTCGCTCCGCCTGCTCACGGCGCTCGAAACCGTCCACGACTTCGACGTCGACGAGAGCGAACTCGAAGCCCTGAACGAGCAACTCCGCGAGTACTACGGAAAGCTCGCCGAACGCGTCGCGTCCGCGGCCGAGGGCGAGGAGGGCCTCGGCGGCTACGACACGCAGGACGGTATGTACATGTGACGCGGCGGCCGAAAAACGATGTGTGGTAACGCCACCCAAACACCTATGACGCACCAAACACAATAATTAACCGTGATGAAAACGCCCGTGCGAAACCGGCTGCCCGACCGGCCGGCGACACCGGCGCGTACCGCCGCCGGAGCCGCCGAACTCCTGTTCGCGCTCTGCGCCGCCCTCGGCGTCGCGTGCTACGCGCTCGGGCTGCTCGTCGGCATGTACGGCACGGCGAGCCTCGGGGTCGTCGTCGGTGCCGTGGGCGCGCTCGGCAGTCTCGCGGTCGCGTCGACGCACGCGGACCCCGACGGCGACGGACGCCGCTGACGGCTCCGTCACTCGCGGGGCGTCGGTCGCTTTTCGACGTCGACGCCGTCGGTCACTCGCCCATTCGCTCGCGCCGTGGCGCGCCGTGGTGCACCACCCGCCTCGGCGTCACCCGCTTCGAACCGTCAACACGGGTACGTCGGCGGTTCGGACGACGCGCTCGGTGACGCTCCCGACGAGCACCCGCCCGAGGCCGCGACGGCCGTGCGTCCCCATGACGATGAGGTCGATGTCGTTGGCCCGCGCGTACGTCGTAATCGCCTCGTGGACGTTCCCGTTCGTTATCGTGCTGCGCGCCTCGACGCCCGCGTCCGCCGCGGCCGTCGTGACGTATTCGACCGCGTCCTCGCCCTCGTCCTCCAGGTCCTCCACGACCGTCTCCGTCGCGTCCAACGTCGCGTACGGGCTCGTGTCGACGACGTAGAGCGCGTGAATCCGCGCGCCGTACGTCGCCGCGATGTCGACGGCGTGCTCGACGGCCGCCTCCGCTTCGGGGCTCCCGTCCGTCGGAACGAGTATCTCGTCGTACACGCACCCCGCTACGGCCGCCAGCGCATAAACACACGGGCCCGTCGTCGCCGTCGAGGAGCTGGTCGACGGACGCGTCGCTCGGACGTGTGGAAGTCCCCGCCCGCAGTGGGGCGGGATGCAATGGAATGCCTCCAGACTTCTTGCTGTACCGAGGGGCGCGTCGTCCCGCACCGGTAGCGTGGTTGTGGCGTCCGGTGAACCAATCGCGGGTCGTCACCCACCGGCGGGCCACTCAGCAGCCCCATCCCCCTTGGGATGACGGTTATCAGTACGGGTTCTTTGATAAAAAAGTTGTTGCCGAACCGGGGGCCGGACCGACATCCACGAGCCCCGACACCCCCGGCCGGTGTTCGGGGCGGCGTCGTTCGCTCCGCTCGGTCCGTCCGCTCGGGGCGGGCGACCCGCCGGGAGAGCCACGCGTGAGCGCTCGCGGTCGTACCCCGGAGCACGACGCGTCCGGCGACGGTATCGACGGCCGTGACACCCGCCCGGTCCTTCGACGGGTCGTCCCGTACGCCGGTCGGTCGAGCATCGACCGTCGCACAGCCGTCGGGCGCCGTCGACGCCGGTCATCGACAACCTTCTTGGCCCGCTGTGCCCTCCCTTTCGACGACCCCGGACGCGCGCCCGAGCGCTCCACCACGACCACACCACCGCTCACCGATGGCAACCTCCTTCGACCTCTTCGACACGCTCCTCTCCGTCCCCCGGCCGGCCGACCCGGCCGCCGCAGTCGCGGCCGAACTCGACGCGCGCGACGTCACTGTCCCCACCGACTGGGCGAGCGCGTACCGCGAACCGCACGTCGACGTCCCCGACGGGGCCGAACTCCCCCTCCCCGCGCACGTCGCCGCCGCCCTGCGGAGCCGCGGTGTCGACCCGACCGACGGCGACGGACACGGGAACGCCGTCCGGCGCGCCGTCGTCGCCGCCTTCGACCCGACCGACGTCGACACCCACCCCGACGCCCCCGACGCCGTCCGCGCCGCGGCGCGCGTCGGCCCCGTCTGCGTCCTCTCGAACTGCAGCGTCCCCGGCCTCGTCCGCCGCGCGCTCCGCCGCTCCGCCCTCGACGCCGACGCCTTCGACGAAATCGTCACCAGCGTCGCCTGCGGCTGGCGGAAACCCGACCGTCGGGCGTTCGCGGCCGTCGCCGGCCGCCTCGACGTCCCGCTCGCCGACCTCCGCCACGTCGGCGACGACCCGCGGACCGACGGCGGCGCGGACGCCGCCGGCGCGCACGGCATCCTCGTCGACGAGACGCCGCTCGCCGCCCTCCCCGACAGACTCGGTGAGACGCGGTGAGCGTCGCCGCCGCCCTCGCACTCGCGCTCGGCGTCGCGCTCGACGCGCTCGTCGGCGAACCGTCCACCCGCTTCCACCCGGTCGCGTGGTTCGGGCGCGCCGTCGGCCGCGCCGACCGGCCGTGGCGACACCCCCGACTCGCCGGTGCGCTCGTCGCGTTCGCCCTCCCGCTCGCCGCGGCCGCCGTCGTCGCCGCGAGCGTCGCCCTTCCGTCGCTGCTCGTCGCCGGCCCCGCCGCTCTCGCCGCGGGCGCCGCCGTCGCGGGACTCTGGGTCTTCGTCGCGTCGAGTCGCCGCGCGCTCGTCAGCACCGCCGCCGACGTCCTCGCCACGCTGGCCGACGACCCCGACGCGGCCCGCGACGACGTCCGCGCGCTCGTCGGGCGCGACACCGACTCGCTCTCCGTCGCCGACCTCCGCAGCGCGGCCGTCGAGAGCGCGGCCGAGAACCTCGCCGACGGCCTCGTCGCGCCGCTCACCGCGTTCGCGCTCGGCGCGCAGGTGTCGCTCCCCGTCGCGGCGGCCGCCGCCGCGTGGGTGAAGGCCGTCAACACGCTCGACTCCATGCTCGGCTACCCCTCGAAGCCCCACGGCACGGCGAGCGCGCGGCTCGACGACGCCGTCATGTGGCTCCCGGCGCGCGTCAGCGCGTTTCTCCTCGCCGTCGCCGGCGGCGACATCGGGGCCCTCCATCGGGCCGCCGCGTGGGCGCGCGACCCGCCGTCGCCGAACTCCGGGTGGCCGATGGCCACGCTCGCCGCCGTCCTCGACGTCCGCCTCGCCAAACCCGGCGTCTACGCGCTGCACCCGACCGCCGACCCGCCGACGCCCGAGCGCGCCCGGCGCGGCGTCCGAATCGTCGACCGCGCCGCCGTCCTCGGCGTCGCCCTCACGGGGGTGTGCGCGTGGGTCTGAGCGCGCCGGTCCGCCGCGTCGCCCGCGCCCTCCGTGGCGCGCTCGGGTTCCTCACGCGCGCGCCGGTCGGTCACGACCGGGCCGCCTGGGACGCCTTCCGCGCGACCCCCGTCGCCTTCCCGCTCGCCGGCTACCCCATCGGCGTCGCGCTCGCACTCCCGCTCGCGCTCCCACTCTCCCCTTCGCTCGCCGCGTTCGCCTTCGTCTGCTGGGTCTACGTCGTCACCGGCATCCCGCACGCCGACGCGATCACCGACCTCGGCGACGCCGCCGTCGTCCACGGTACGCCCGCCGAACGCCGCGAGGTCATGACGGACACGACGGTCGGTGTCGGCGGCGCACTCGCCCTCGGCCTCGTCCTCCTCGGCCTGTTCGCCCTCGGCTCCACCCTCGCCGCGCTCCCACTCCGCGCGCTCGCGCTCGTCGTCACCGCCGAGGTCGGCGCGAAACTCGCCGTGGCCGCCGTCGCCTGCCTCGGCGACCCCGCTCACGAGGGCCTCGGCTCCGCCGTCGCCGGCGACCTCGACGCGCGCTCGCTCGCGCTCCCGGTCGCCGTCTCGCTCCCCGCCGCCCTCCTCGCGTGGCCGACGCCCGCAGGGGTGCTCGCCCTCGTCGCGGCCCTCTGCACCGCGCTCTGCGTCCGCGCGTGGGCGACCCGACGGCTCGGCGGCGTCAGCGGCGACGTCCTCGGCGGCGCGAACGAACTCGCTCGCCTCGCCGCGCTCTTCGCGGGGGTGGTCGCGTGGACGGCCTGGTGATGTGCGGCGGCCGGGGCACCCGACTCGACGCGACGGCGGAGAAACCGCTCTCCCGCGTCGCCGGCGTCCCGATGGTCGAGCGCGTCGCGGACGCGCTTGCGGCCAGCCGCGTCGAGACGACGCACGCCGCGGTCAGCCCGCACGCCCCCGAGACGGCCGCGCACCTCGACGACCGCGGCGTCTCGCTGATCGAGACGCCCGGCGAGGGGTACGTCGCGGACCTCGGCGCGGCGCTTGATACGCTCGAATCGCCCGTTCTGACGGTCGCCGCCGACCTCCCCCTGCTCGACGCGGCGTCGGTGAACCGCGTCCTCGACGTCTCCGCGGACGCCGCCGACGGCCCCGGCGTGCAGGTCTGCGTTCCCGCCGCACTCAAACGCCACCTCGGCGTCAGCGCCGACACGACCTACGAGCGCGACGGCCGCGAGGTCGCCCCGACCGGCGTCAACGTCGTCGCGGACGGGGACACCGAAACCGTGTTGCTGTCGTACGACGTTCGCTACGCCGTGAACGTGAACCGCCGCCGAGACGCCGCAGTCGCGGAGGCCCTGCTGTGACGTTCGTCCTCGTCGCCGGGACGACCGAGACCGCGGGCATCGACGGCATCAGCGCCGCCGGCGAGACGCCCGCCCTCATGGCGCACACGCCCGCCGCCGACGCCGAGCTCGTCGCCTACGGCCGGCCCGTGTTCGCCCCCATCGTCCCCGTCAGCCCCGAGGGGTGCCCGACCCCCGGCCTCGTGACGCGCGCCGTCCGCGACCTCCTCGGCTTCGACGTCGTCGTCGCCGACGCCGGCCTCGCCGCCCGCACCGCCGCCCCCTCCGTCGGCTTCGGCAGCGACCCCGGCGCGGACGTCCGCTCGGCCGACCCGGTCCCGGACGCCGCCGCCCGCCACGACGTCGCCCGCGAGTACGCCGCCGGCCACCCCGACGACGAGTTCGTCGTCGGGGAGACGATTCCCGGCGGCACGACCACCGCCATGGGCGTCCTGCGCGCCCTCGGCGCCGATTACGCCGTCTCCTCCTCCCTCCCCGCGAACCCCCTCGCGCTCAAGCGCGAGGTCGTCGCGGACGGCCTCGACGCGAGCGGTCTCGACGCCGGCGACCTCGCCGGGGAGCCAATCGAGGCGATTCGCCGGATGGGCGACCCGACGCTCGCCGTCACGCTCGGCCTCCTGCGCGGCGCGCTCGAACGCGGCGCGGACGTGACGCTCGCCGGCGGCACCCAGATGCTCGCCGCGGCGACGCTCGCGCGCCACGCCGACGTCACCGCCGACTTCGACGTCGCCACCACCTCCTTCATCGCGGACGACGACGCCGTCGACGTCCGCGCCGCCGCGGACGCCCTCGACGTCACCCTGCACGTGACCGACCCCGGCTTCGTCCCGGACGAGCACGTCGCCACGGACCACTACCTCGCCGGCGTCGCCAAGGAGGGCGTCGGCATGGGCGGCGCGCTCCACCTCGCCGACCGCGCCGGCGTCCCGATGGCCGACGTCCGCGAGCGCCTGTTCGCCCGCTACGACGCCCTCGTCGGTGACGATGGACCCTGAGGCCGCGACCGGGGTCGACCGCGTCCCCCACGGGAGCAGCGACGACCCCGACGTCCTCGACTTCAGCGCGAACACGAACCCCGCGGTCCCCGAGGGCGCGCGCGAGGTCTACGCCGACGCGTTCGACGCCGCACGGACCTACCCGGCGGAGCCCCCGGACGCCTACCGCGACGCGGCGGCCGCCGTCGTCGGCTGCGACGCCGCCGACGTGGTCCCGACTCCCGGCGGCCTCGCCGCCATCCGACTCGGTATCGAGACCACCGTCACCGCCGGCGACAGCGTCCTCGTCCCGAAACCGAGCTTCGCCGAGTACGCCCGCGAGGTCCGCCTTCAGGGCGCGGAGCCGACGTTCGTCGCCCACGACGCCGTCCTCGACGCCGACCCGTCCGCCCACGCGCTCGTCGTCCTCTGCACCCCGAACAACCCCACGGGCGACTGCGCGGACCCCGAGCGCCTCCGGGCGTTCGCCGCCCGCTGTCGCGCCGCCGGCACGCCCCTGCTCGTCGACGAGGCCTTCCTCGGCTACACGGACACGCCCTCGCTCGCCGGCACCGAGGGCGTGATGGTCGCGCGCTCGCTCACGAAGCTCTACGGGCTCCCCGGCATCCGCGCCGGGTACGCCGTCGCGGTCGGTGACCTGCGCGAACGGCTCCTGGGTGCCCGCCGCACGTGGAACCTCGGACGGCCCGCGCTCGCCGTCGGGACCCACTGCCTCGACCGAACCGACTTCGTCGCCGAGACGCGCCGCCGCGTCGCCGCCGAACGCGAACGCCTCCGCGACGCGCTCGACGCGGCGGGGTACGACGTCCACCCCTCCGACGCGCCCTTCTTGCTCCTCGACGTCGGCGACCGGACCGTCGACGCCGTCGTCGCTGGCGCGCGCGAACGCGGGGTCGCCGTGCGCGACGCGACGACCTTCCGCGGCCTCGACGCGCACGTCCGCGTCGCCGTCCGCCGCCCCGCCGAGAACGACCGCCTCGTCGAGGTGCTCGCCGATGTCTGAGGCGACCGTCCGCGAGGGGGTCCTCCGCGTCGCCCGCCAGGGGGCGCGGTGGCTCTCCACGGGCCCCGACGGGGGCTATCGGGACGCCGACGCCGCCTACAACGTCTCCGTCCCCGAGGGGTGGACCGAGACCGACCTCGACGCGTACGTCGCCGACCGCCGCGAGCGCGCGCGGTTCGACGCGCCCGGGCCCGCTCTCCTCACCGGCGTCGACCTCGCGCACTGCCGGGGCGCGCGCAGCGACCCCGTCATCGCCTACGCGACCGCCGGCGTCTCCAATCCGGCCGCGCTCCCCGTGGACGCGGGCGACGCCGACGCCGGCGTCCCCGAGACGGCCGAGGCGCACCCCGGGACGGTCAACGTCCTCCTCGTGACGACGCGCTCGCTCGACCGCGGCGCGCTCGCCGGCCTCCTCGCCACCGCCGTCGAGGCGAAGACCGCGACGCTCCTCGCCGAGACCGGCTTCCCCGGCACCACGACGGACGCGGTCGTCGCCGGCACCGACCCCGACGGGGAGCCCGCGCGGTTCGCCGGCAGCGCGACCGCCGTCGGCGCGGCCGCGCGGGCGTGCGTCCGCGACGCCGTCCGAGCGAGCCTCGCCTCGCGGTACGCCGAACGCGCCCCGCCCGACTCCGTGGCCGACGCCGAACACGGCGTGGCGACGACGCGCCGTACCGAGGTGTTCGCGCCGTGACCGGGGTCGTCCCCGGCGGTACGGCCTCCGGGCCGGACGAGACCGCCGCGACCCTCGCGGTCCGTCGCGCGCTCGCCGCCTGCCGACCCCGCGCGGCCGCGCTCGACGCCGCCTGCCGACCCCGCGCGGCCGCGCTCGACGCCGCCACCGCGCGCGACCCCCTCCGAGAACACGCGACGCTCGCGACGCACTGCCACGCCTCTACTGCGAGCGGCCCGTTCGACACCTTCATCGACCTATGAGCCACGACGATCACGACGACCACGACGACGGGGCAGCGAGCGAACGGACAGCGGACGGCACTGACGACGGCCCGGCCGCCCGCCCGACCGACGCGTCGCGCGACGACGACGGCTCCGCGGACGCGCCGCGTCGCCCGACGCCCGGCAAGGGCCGACGGCCGGACGCGCGCGCCATCGAACCCACGGCCCCCGAGGAGTTCGGCCTCGTGCAGGTCTGGTGGGGCGACGGGAAGGGCAAGACGACGGCCGCGATGGGGATGGGCCTCCGCGCGGCCGGCCACGGCTACCGCGTCCACATGCTCCAGTTCATGAAGGGCGGCGCGGACAGCGTCGAGGACACCCGCGGCGAGTACAACGCCATCGCCGCCCTCCCCGGGTTCACGTACGAGAACGCCGGCCACTACGGCTGGCACGGCCTCCGCGATGGGTCCGACGAGGACGAGCACGCCGCCGAGGCCCGCGCTGCGTTCCGCCGCGCGCGCGAACTCGTCGACGCCGCCCGTGACGTCGACGGCGCGCTCCCGCTCGACGCGCCCGCGGACCGCGGCGTCCACATGCTCGTCCTCGACGAGGTGCTCTACGCCGTCTCGCGCGGTCTCGTCGCCGAAGCCGACCTCGTCGACCTCGTGACCTCGAAGCCCGACGACCTCGAACTCGTCCTCACGGGGAGCCACGACGAACCCGACTATCTCGCCGACCACGCCGACCTCGTCTCCGAGGTGCGAAAACACACCCACCCGATCGACGCCGGCCGGCGCGCCCGGAAGGGCACCGAGTACTGATGGCGAACACCCTCCTGGTCGCCGGGACGGCGAGCCACGTCGGCAAGAGCACGGTCGTCGCCGGCCTCTGTCGCGCGCTCGCCGACCGCGGTCGCGCCGTCGCGCCGTACAAGGCGCAGAACATGAGCAACAACGCCCGCGTCGTCCCCGCGCCCGACGGTGACCCCGGCGAAGTCGGCGTCTCGCAGTACGTTCAGGCCCGCGCGGCGCGGGTCGCACCCACGACCGACCACAACCCCGTCCTCCTCAAACCCCGCGGCGACCGGGAGAGCCAACTCGTCGTCGACGGGCGCGCCGTCACGCACGTCGACACCGACGACTACTACCGCGACTACTGGTCGCGCGCCCGCGAGGCCGCCGTCGCCGCCCACGAGCTCCTCGCCGACGCCCACGACGTCGTGGTCGCCGAGGGCGCGGGCAGCATCGCCGAAATCAACCTCCACGACCGGGACCTCGCCAACCTCGAAACCGCGCGGGTCGCGGACGCCGACGTGCTCGTCCTCGTCGACATCGAGCGCGGCGGCGCGTTCGCCAGCCTCTACGGCACGCTCGAACTCCTCCCCGCCGACGTCCGCGAGCGCGTCGTCGGCGCCGCCATCACGAAGTTCCGCGGCGACCCCGCGCTCCTCGAACCCGGCATCGAGGAGATCGAGGCCCGCACCGGCGTCCCGGTCCTCGCCGTCCTCCCGTACGACGACCCGGGGCTCCCCGCGGAGGACAGCGTCTCGCTCCCCGCCGCCGACGAGTCGGCCGTCCGCGGTGCCGACGACGGCGTCCCCGACGCCCGACGCGTCACCGTCGCCGCCGTCCGCCTCCCCCGCATCTCGAACGCCACCGACCTCGAACCGCTCGCCGCCGTCCCCGGCGTCCGGGTGCGCTACGTCCCCCCGACCGGGCGAATCGCCGACGCGGACGCCGTCGTCCTCCCCGGCACGAAGAACACCGTCGACGACCTGCGCGCGCTCCGCGACGCCGGCTTCGGTGACCGCCTCCGTGCCTTCGACGGCCCCGTCGTCGGCCTCTGCGGCGGCTACCAGCTGCTCGGCGCGGCGCTCACGAACGCCGGCGTCGAGAGCACCGACGACGTCGAGCGCCTCCCGGGGTTCGGCGTCCTCCCCGTCATCACCGCCTTTTGCACCGAGAAACACCTCGAACGCGTCTCGCTCGACGTCGTCGACGCGGACCCCATCGCCGGCGCGACCGGCACCGCGACCGGCTACGAGATACACATGGGCCGCACCGAACTCACGGACCGCGGCGCGGCGCGTGCCGACGTGACGCACCCGCTCGGGCCGCGCAGCGTCGCCACCTCCGACGCCCTCGGGACGTACCTCCACGGCGTCTTCGAGAACGCGACCGTGCGCGACGCCTTCGTGGACGGGCTCTACGAGCGCGCCGGGGTCCCGCGTCCCTCACCCCCCGCCGACCGCGACTCGCCCGCCGACCGCGCCGCCGCCCTCGTCTCCGACGCCGGCCTCGTCGACGCGCTCCGCGACGCCACCGACCTCGGCGTTTAGCGACCGGGGGAATCGAGCGGTCGCCGGACCGGGCTCCCGAGACCTCGCCGTCGGCGTCGACCGAAGGGCCGAAGCCCCCGCGCCCGCGACGTCGCGGTAATGGGCTCGCCGCCGACCGACCGCCTGCTCGCCGCGCTCGACGCCGACGACGAGGCCGACGCGCTCGCCGCCCTCGAACGGTGCCGCGACGCGGACGTCGACGCGCGGAAGGCGACCCTTCGCGCCCTCCGCGAGCGCGCCGAGGACCGCCCTGACGCCCTCGCACCCCTCTTCCCCGACCTCACCGCCTTCCTCACCGACGACGACCGCGCCGTCCGACTGACCGCCGCGAAACTGTTCGCGTCGCTCGCCGCCGCCGACCCCGGGTGCGTTCGGCCGGTCGTCCCCGCGCTCGCCGAGCGACTCGCCGACCACGCCGAGTTCCGCTACGTCCGCGCGCGGAGCGCCGAGGCCATCGGCCGCGTCGCCGTCGCGTACCCGACCGACGCCGCGACGCCGGACGTCGTCGCCGACCTCCTCCTCGGACTCGACGACACCGACGACGCCGACGTCGCGGCCCGCCTCGCGCTCGCCGCCGAGTGCGTCGCGCGCGGCGACCCCTCGCGCCTCCGACACCACGCCGAGCGACTCGCCGGCCACCTCGACGGGCGCGCGGACCTGGTTCGCTATCACCTCTGCACGGCGCTCGTCGCCATCGGCACGGCGCACCCCGACGCGCTCGCCGACGTGCGCGACGCGCTCGTCGCGGCGCTCGCCGACGATGTCCCGTGGGTCCGCGCCCGCGCCGCTGAAGCGCTCGGCCTCCTCCCCCGCGCGGCCGTCGACGCGGACATCGACGGTGGTTCTTCAGACGCCCTCGACGCCGCGCTCGCCGACGACCCGCCCGTCGCGGCCCGCGCCCGGTTCGCGCTCGGCGACGCCGACGCGGGCGACGCGGACGACGTCGGGACCGTCGCCGGCCTCGACCGGACGACCGCCGACGCCGTGGCGGCGATCACGGAACCCGACGGCGAGTGCCCGAACTGCGGGCTCGCGCTCCCCGAGGCCGGCCCGCCGATGTGCCCGCGCTGCGGCGCGCCGTACTGAGCGGGTCGGCGACTGACCGGCGTCCCGGCCGCCGATACCGAAGCGGTTATACAGGATTAGGCTAGCCTAAAACCATGCCGAGTGACGAACCGACGCGGCGCGACTACCTGACGTACGGCGGGCTGGCGCTCGGTAGCGGCCTGCTCGCCGGCTGTGCGGGAACGGGGGGAGAGGAGACGACCACGTCCTCGACGGAGACGACGTCGACGTCCACGACCACGAGTGAGGACACGTCGTACACCGTGACGATGTCGCCGATGGGCGAGGTCGAGTTCGACGCCGTCCCGACACGCGTCCTCGCCGGGCAGCCGAACACGGTCGACATGGCCGTCGCCGCGGGGAAGGCCGACGCGCTCGACGCCGCGTTCTACCCGCAGTACAACGGCACGGTGCTCGACCACTTCTACGCCCACCTCGACGGCGTCTCCCTCGACGCCGACTCGCTCACCGACTCCTGGAACATGGGTCTGGAAGGGTACTACGAGCTCGACAGCGACGTCCACCTCGTCGACCCCGCCTACGCCTCGACGCTCCAGCACCTCGACGCGAACGACGTGGCGGACGTCCGCACGGACATCGGCCCGTGGTTCGGCAACTACTACAGCGGCTCGCACTCCGAGCCGCCCGAGCAGTGGGCGGACGGCTACGAGTACTACACGCTCTGGCAGGTCTTCGAGCGGGTCGCACGAGTCTTCGACGCCAGGGAGAACTACCGAGCGCTGAAGGCCGAGCACGACGCGATCCGCGAGACCATCGAGGCGGACCTCCCGTCCGAGGACGAGCGGCCCACGGTGTCGCTCGTCTTCCCCGGGCAGGACGGGACGCTCTGGGTCTACCACCTCAACGCCCCCGGGTTCCTCTGCGCGCACACGCGCCCGCTCGCCGCCGACGACGCGTTCGGCGACGCCGACTGGGCCGGGTCGACGACGCAGGTCGACTACGAAGCGATGCTCGACCGCGACCCCGACGTCCTCCTCGTCCTCTTCACGATGGCGTCGAGTTACAGCATCGCCGACGTTCGCAGCGCCCTCGAAGACGACCCCGTCGCGAGCGAGATCGCCGCCGTGCGAAACGACCGCGTCTACGCACAGGGCGTCCGCTACCAGGGCCCCATCGCGAACCTCTTCCAGTTGGAGATGACGGCGAAACAGCTCTACCCCGACGCCTTCGGCGCGTGGCCCGGGTACACGGACGGAGCGGACTACCCCGAGATACCCGAGGACGAGCGTCTCTTCGACCGCGGCGCCGTCGCCGACGCCATCGCGGGGGGGAACTGATATGCGCGACGACACGCCTCTCGCCGAGCCGACGCGGCGCGACTACCTGACCTACGGCGGCGCGCTCGTCGGCGGCGGCCTCCTCGCCGGCTGTACCAGCGGCGATATCGGCGAGACGACCACGTCCTCGACGGAGACGACGTCGACATCGACGACCACGACCGAGGACGAGTCGTACACCGTGACGATGTCGCCGATGGGCGAGGTCGAGTTCGACGCCGTCCCCGAGACGATTTTCACGCGACTGACGCACCTCGCGGGGATGGCGTTCGCGCTCGGACGCGGCGACGACGTGAACGCGCTGCACGCGCCCGACTACTACGACGCGCTCTGGAACCAGTTCACGCCGCGCCTCCCCGGCGTCGACCTCGACTGGTCGGGGCGCTACTCCTCGTGGGAGCCCTCGAAGGAGAAGCTCTACGCACTCGACAGCGACGTCCACCTCGCCGACCCGGCGAGCGTGTTCGCGCTCGACGACTGGAGCACGGCCGACCTCGACGAGATCGCACAGAACCTCGGGCCGTGGTTCGGGAACACGTTCAGCAGCGCGCACAAACGACCGCCGAGCGAGTGGCCGGGCGACTACGAGTACTACACGCTCTGGGAGCAGTTCGAGAAGGTCGCGCGGGTCTTCCGGGACCACGAGCGCTACGAGGCGCTCGCCGCGATTCACGACGACGTGCTCGCCCGTATCGAGGCGGACCTTCCCGCCGAGGCCGACCGGCCGACCGTCGCCATGGGCGGCTTCAGCGACCCCTCGGCCCCGTACGTCTACAACGTCGACACGCCGGGGTTCCTCACCGCGCACGTCCGGCCCTTCGAGCCCCGCGACGCCTTCGACGACGGCGTCACCTCGGCGTCGCGGATCGACACGGAGACCCTCCTCGAGGCCGACCCGGACGTCATCCTCGTCTTCGGGGGACTCCACCCCACCTACGACATGGCGGACATCCGCGCGGCGCTCGAAGACGACCCGGTCGCAAGCGAGGTGAGCGCCGTGCAGAACGGCCGCATCTACGCGCAGGGCGCGCGCTACCAGGGGCCCATCCTCAACCTCTTCCAGTTGGAGATGACGGCGAAACAGCTCTACCCCGACGCCTTCGGGACGTGGCCCGACTACGTCGAGGGCCCGTATCCCGAGCTCCCCGCGGACGAGCAGTTCTTCGACCGCCAGCGCGTCGCGGACGTCATCCGTGGGGAGTTCTGAGATGGGGGACGACGAGACTCGACACGGCACGCCGCGACACGACGCGACGCCACGCGACGCGGCGCGGGGCGACACGACGCGGCGCGACTACCTAGCCTACGGCGGGGCGACTCTCGCCGCCGGTCTCCTCGCCGGCTGTTCGAGCGCGAGCGACGGGACGGCGGAGACGACCACGAGCGCGACGAGCACGGACGAATCGGAGCCGACGTCCTCCTCGACGTACGAGGCGACGCTCGCGCCCGCCGGCACTCTGGAGTTCGACGCGCCGCCGGAGCGCGTGATGGTGTACAACCTCCTCTACGCGGACATGGCGGTCGCGTACGGCTACGGCGACGCCGTGAACTCCCTCGGCTTCAGCACGGAGGTCGCGGGCGCGCTCGACGCCTTCTACGCCCGGCTCGACGGCGTCTCCTTCGACGCGAGCGACCTCGTCCAGCTCAACGCCGGCGGCGGGGGGCTCACCGTCGACGAGGAGTTGTTCTACGAACTCGACAGCGACCTCCACCTCGTCGACCCGGCGCTCGTCGTCTCCTTCGACGGCTGGAGCGTCGCCGACGTCGAGGACATCCGCGACGATGTCGCGCCCTTCTTCGGGAACAACTACAGCCGCAACAACACCCAACCGCCCGAACCCTACCGCGACGCCTACGAGTACTACACGCTCTGGGAAATCGCGGAGCGAGTCGGGACCGTCTTCCGGGCGGACGACCGCTACGTAGCGCTCGAATCTGTCCGCGACGACCTCCTCACGCGCATCGAGGCGAACCTCCCGCCCGAGGACGAACGCCCGACGGTCGGCTCCGTCCTCTACATGGGCGAGACGTTCTACCCCGCGACGATCAACACCGCCGGCTTCGCGAACGCCCACACGCGCCCGATGGCGGCCCCCGACGCCTTCGCGGGGGGCGACGTCTCGTACGACTCCGCCTACGACTTCGAGACGATGCTCGAAATCGACCCCGACGTCGTCCTGCACCGCTACGGCTACTCCTACTACGACGTCGCCGCGATCCGCGAGGAGATCGCGGACCACCCCGTCGGCGGTCAGCTCTCCGCGATTCGGAACGACCGGTTCTACGCGGGCGGCAACCCCCTCCAGGGGCCGCTGATGAACCTCTTCCAGGTGGAGATGACGGCGAAACAGCTCTACCCCGACACCTTCGGCGCGTGGCCGGGCTACGACGGCGGCCCGTACCCCGAGATTCCCGAGAGCGAACGGCTCTTCGACCGCGAGCGCGTCGCCGCTATCGTCACCGGCGACGGGGGTGTCTGAGCCGTGGCGACCGACCTAGAGCGTGACGCCGCGGCGTCGGCCGATACCGACGCCGTACCCGACTACGACGTCGCCGTCGTCGGCGGCGGCCCCGCCGGCTGTGCCGCCGCCGTCTTCACCGCGCGCTACGGCCTCGACACGCTCGTCTTCGACCGCGGGAACGCCTCGCTCGCCCGCTGTGCGTACCTCGAAAACTACCTCGGCTTCCCCGCCGGCATCGACGTAGAAACCTTCTACGAGTTGATGCACGACCACCTCGCCGTCGCGGGGGCCGAGCGCCGCGACGAACTCGTCGAGTCCGTCGAGCGCCGCGACGCGGGCCTCGCCGTCGAGACCGCCGACGGGACGACCGTCACGGCGCGGCGCGTCGTCGCGGCGACGCGCTACGACGCCGACTACCTCCGCGGCCTCGACGACGAGGACGCGCTCTTCGAGACTCACGAACACGACGGGGAGACGCACCAGTACTTCGACCGGGACTACCCCGACGAGGACGGCCGCACGCCGGTCGACGGCGTCTACGTCGCCTCGCCGACGAGCACGGCCGACGCGCAGGCCATCATGGCCGCCGGACAGGGCGCGCGCACCGCCCGTGCGCTCCTCGCGGACGTCCGGCGCGAGCGCGGTCTCCCGGACGCCGTCGCCGACCACTACGACTGGGTGCGTCGCGCGGCCTCGCGCAGCGAGGAGTGGGCGACCCGCGAACGCTGGCGCGAGTGGTTCGCCGAGCGCGCCCCCGACGACCTCGACTTCGACGACGAACGCGTCGTCGAGCTCCGCGAACGCGAGATCGACCGTCGCCTCGACGCCTACCGTGAGGCGGGCGAAATCGAGGCAGCGGCGGAACGCGGGCAGAAACGACTCCTCGAACACGTCGACGACGAGTACGTCCTCGAGGCCGCCCGGGAGATCGAGGCGGCGCGCGACGACGGGGGTGACTGACCGTGGCGGGGGCGTCGCACGACGGCGAGCGAATCGGGCTCCTCCGGCGCGTCGCCGCCGACTACAGCGCGCTGGCCACGCTCTGTCTCGCCAGCACGCTCGCCGTCGTCGTCGGTGGTCTCGTGCAGGTGAGCTTCGGGTCGTACACGATGACGCTCGTGCAGGCGTGGCAGGCCGTGTTCAACCCGCACGTGCTCTTCAGCCTCGACGCGTGGTCGGCGTTCGTCTTCGGCTCGTCGGTCCCCGAGATGACTCGCGAGAGCCTCATCGTCTGGAACATCCGCCTCCCGCGGGTGTTCGTCGCGGCGCTCGTCGGGATGAACCTCGCGGTCTCCGGGGCGATCTTCCAGGCCGTCACGCGCAACGAGCTCGCCAGCCCGTACATCCTCGGCGTCTCGTCGGGCGCGGGGCTGACGATTCTGCTCGTCCTCGTGGCCTTCTCCGGCGTCACGATTGCGGTCCCGTACGTCTTCGGGACGCTCGTGCTCGGTATCTCCTCGCTCCTCCCGGTCATCGCCGCGCTCGGGGGCATCGTCGCCTTCCTCATCGTCTACGCCATCGCGTGGAAGAACGGCACGAGCCCCGTCAGGCTCGTCCTCGCCGGCGTCATCGTCGGCACCGTCTTCGGCTCCCTCCAGACCGGCGTCTTCTTCTTCGCGGACGACCTCGGCGTCGTCCAGTCCGCGATCTCGTGGACGACCGGGTCGCTCACCGGGACGGACTGGGCGCAGGTGCGCATGGTCCTCCCGTGGACGATACTCTCGATGGCGCTCGCGCTGCTCAGCGCCCGCCAGCTCAACGTCCTCCTGCTCGGCGAGGAGACGGCGCGCTCGCTCGGGATGGACGTCGAGAAAATCCGCTTCGCGCTCTCCGGCGTCGCGGTGCTGGCCGCGGCCGCGAGCATCGCCGCCGCCGGCATCGTCGGCTTCGTCGGCCTCATCGTCCCACACATGGTGCGCAACATCGTCGGTAGCGACTACCGGAAGCTCGTCGTCGGCTGTCTGTTCGCCGGCCCCGCGCTGATGGTCGTCGCCGACGTCGGCGCGCGCCTCGCGCTCAGCCCGACGCAGATTCCCGTCGGCATCGTCACCGGTATCGTCGGCGGCCCCTACTTTCTCTACCTCATGCGCAAGCAACGGGACATGGGGGCCATCTGACGACGTCGGCCGCCGCGCCATCGAGGTGTGGCCCCCACGACTCCTGCCGTCACATCCCGGCTCCTGTCGTCGCACCCCGACCCCGCGCCGGCCCTGTCGCCCCACGCTGACCCGCGACCGCACACCGATTTAACAACTTAGAGCTATCTCGATAACAATATATACCACTCGGACCCCGAATCGTAGCAGCTACATTAACAAGTGCGCTCCCCCTAGCGCCGCGTATGAACGCCGCCGACACCGACGACGGGCCCGAGGGCGACCCCGAAGGCCGCGACGCCGACACCGCGGGGGACGACGGGTCCGCCGCCGACTCCGGGGGTGAGACGGTGACGCTCCGGCTCGCCGTCCCCGACATGGACTGCGCGTCGTGCGCGGGGAAGGTCGAGAACGGCATCGAGCGCGTCCCCGGCGTACTCGACTACGAGACGCACCCGACGACCGGCCGCGTCACGGTCACCTACGACGCCGACGCGAGCGACGAGTCCGCGGTCGTCTCCGCCATCGAGGGCGCGGGCTACGCCGTCGAGCGGGTCGAACGCGACGGCGAGACCGGTGACGACTACGCCGGAAGTGACGGACACGCGGAGAGCGACGACAACGGGGAGGGCGACGGCCACGGTCACTCGCACGGCGATGGCGGCGACGTCTGGACGAGCACGCGCGCGAAGAAGACCGGCGTCAGCGCCCTCTTCCTCGCGGCCGGCCTCCTCGTCGAGCACCTCCTCGTCGGCCTGAACGCGCCGGTCGCCGCGGTCCTCGGCGAACCGCTCCACGTCGCGGACGGCCTCTTCCTCCTCGCCGTCGCGGTCGGCGGGCAGGCAATCGTCCGCAACGGCTACTACTCCGCGACGAACCGCTCGCTCGACATCGACTTCCTGATGACCGTCGCCATCTTCGGCGCGATAGCCGCGAGCGTCGCGTTCGGCCGCTCGCTCTACTTCGAGGCCGCGACCCTCGCCGTGCTGTTCAGCGTCGCCGAACTCTTAGAGCGGGCGTCGATGGACCGCGCGCGGAACTCGCTGCGCGAACTGATGGACCTCTCGCCGGACGAGGCGACGGTGAAGCGCGACGGCGGGACGGAGACGGTCCCCGTCGAGGACGTGGCCGTGGGCGACGTCGTCGTCGTCCGGCCGGGCGAGAAGATACCCCGCGACGGCCGCGTCGTCGACGGCGCGAGCGCGGTCAATCAGGCCCCGATAACGGGCGAGAGCGTCCCCGTCGACAAGACCGTGGACGACGAGGTGTACGCGGGCACCATCAACGAGGAGGGCTACCTCGAAATCTCGGTGACGTCCGCCGCGGGCGAGGACACGCTCTCGCGCGTCGTCACCATGATCGAGGACGCCCAGTCGAAGCGGACGGAGCGCGAGCAGTTCGTCGAGCGCTTCGCCGCGTACTACACGCCCGCGGTCGTCGCCTTCGCCGCCCTCGTCGTCGTCGGCAGCCCGTTCGTCCTCGGCGCGACGTGGTCGACGGCGGTGCTCCACGGCCTCACGCTCCTCGTGCTCGCCTGCCCCTGTGCGTTCGTCATCTCGACGCCCGTCTCCGTCGTCTCCGGGTTGACGAGCGCCGCGAAGAACGGCGTGCTCGTCAAGGGCGGCACCCACCTAGAAGCCGTCGGCGATGTCGAGGCCGTCGCCTTCGACAAGACGGGGACGCTCACGAAGGGCGAACTCTCCGTCACCGACGTCGTCCCGCTCAACGGTAACACGGAGGCGGACGTCCTCCGCTGCGCGCGCGGTTTGGAGGCGCGCAGCGAACACCCCATCGGCGACGCCATCGTCGAGCGGGCCGCGGCCGAGACCGCCGACCTCCCCGAGCGCGAGGTCGACGACTTCGAGAGCCTCACGGGCAAGGGCGTCCGCGCGGACCTCGACGGGACGACGCACTACGCGGGCAAGCCCGGCCTCTTCTCCGACCTCGGTTTCGACCTCTCGCACGTCCACGCGACGACCGACGGCGGGGTCGTGACGCGGACGAGCCGCGACCTCTGCGAGCGAAACGACTGCCTCGACCTGCTCTCCGAGACCGTCCCGGCGCTCCAATCCGAGGGGAAAACCGTCGTCCTCGTCGGCACCGAGGACGAACTCGAAGGCGTCGTCGCGGTCGCCGACGAGGTGCGCCCCGAGGCGTCGCGGGCCATCGAACGCCTGCGCGCGCTCGGCGTCGAACACACCGTGATGCTCACGGGCGACAACGAGCGCACCGCGCGCGCCATCGCCGAGCAGGTCGGCCTCGACGACTACCGCGCCGGACTCCTCCCCGACGAGAAGGTCGCGGCCGTCGCGGACCTCGTCGAGTCCTCCGAGGGCGGCGCGGCGATGGTCGGCGACGGCATCAACGACGCGCCCGCGATGGCGAGCGCGACCGTCGGCGTCGCCATGGGCGCGGCGGGTACGGACACGGCGCTCGAAACCGCCGACGTCGCGCTGATGGGCGACGACCTCTCGAAGCTCCCCTACCTCTACGAGCTCGCGGGGGAGACCAACGGCGTCATCCGGCAGAACATCGGCGTGAGCCTCCTCGTGAAGGCCGCGCTCGCGCTCGCCGTCCCGTTCGGGCTCGTCCCGATTTGGCTGGCCGTCCTCGCCGGCGACGCGGGCATGACCGTCGGCGTCACGGCGAACGCCATGCGACTCTCCGGCGTCGCGTCCGACGCCGACGACTGACCGCGCTCGCCCACCCCTCGACGCCGCCGCCGTGTCGGCAACCCTAAGGATTAGACCTATCTAAAACCGACCCGACAGATGGCGCTCGCCCCCTCCCGACACTTCCCCTCCCGACTCCTCCACTCTCCACCCTCTCCCGTCCACTCTCAGCTCCTCCACTTCCAACACCTCTACTCCCGACCCCCCGATTCCCGACTCCCCCTCCCGTTCTCTCCCGTCCGCTCCCCGTCTCCCGTCCGCCCCACCAGCCTCCCGGGGGTGGCCGCGTAACGTGGCACTCCCGTTCGACGCCGGCGGTGTCGGCGGCCTCGTCCAGCAGTACGAGGAGCTCGGGCCGTTCGTCGCGTCGTTCGTCACGAACTTCCTCGCCACCTTCGGCGACAAGGGCCAGCTCGCCGTCATCACGCTGGCGACCATCTACGACGCCAAACGCGTGTTCGCCGGCGCGGTCACCGCGTTCGCGCTCTGGAACGTCGTCGAGGTATCCGTCGGGGCCGCGGTGCTCGGCGCGCTCCCCGCCGGCCTCACCCCGGTCCTCACCGGCTCGCTGTTCGTCCTCGTCGGCCTCTGGACGTGCTACCAGGCGTACACGCTCTACGCGACCACCGACGGGCGCGTCGAGGGTGCCGACCTCTTCGAGGGTATCTTCCCCGACGGCGTCTACGAGCGCGTCCGGGGTTCCAGCGCGTTCGTCGTCGCCTTCGTCGCCATCGCCATCGCGGAGGTCGGCGACAAGACGCAGCTCCTCACTATCAACCTCGGCGCGACCTTTCCGAACGCGCCGCTCGCGGTCGTCGCCGGCGCGTGGCTCGGCCTCGCCGTCCGCACCGGTATCGACGCGTTCATCGGGCAGGCCGCGGAGCGCGTCCTCCCGATGGCCTTCGTCCAGGCCGCCGGGGCCGCGGTCTTCGTCGCCGTCGGCCTCTTCCAGTGGGGCCTCCTCACCGGCCCGACCGTCGTCGGCGTCGCCGTCGCCGCCGTCGCGTTCGCCGTCGGCGGCGCGATATACCGCCGCGTCACCGACCCGGAATCGCTCTGACGCTCGTTCAGCGCGCTCCCCTCGCCCGTCCCTTCGCTCGCCCGTCCCTTCGCTCGCCCGTCCCTTCGCTCGCCCGTCCCTTCGCTCGACCGGCCTCCCTGTTACTCCGGCTCGTCGAGCGTCGCCCGCTCGGCGATTAGCCGCGCGGCCAGTCCGGCCCAGTCGCCCCGTCGGACCCCGACACCCACGACGACGGCCCGCCCCGCCCACGAGAGGACGAGGCCGACGCAGACCCCGACGATACCGAGACCGAGCGTGACCGCGAGGACGTAGGAGGAACCGAGCAGGAAGCCGTACGCACCCACGAGACCAGCGTAGAACGGCGTTCGCGTGTCGCCCGCACCCTTCAGCGCCCCGGCGAGCGGGAAGTAGACGCCGATGGGGACCATGGCGACGGCGAACGCCCGGGTGAACGCGACCGCGTCGCCGGCCGTCGCGGCGTCGTCCGTGAACAGCCCGACGAGCGGGTCCGCGCCGACGAACAGCGCCGCGCCCGCCGCGCCGAGTATCAGGAGACCGAGCGCGCAGACCGCGCCGGCGACGGTCCGCGCCTCCCCTTCGTCCCCCGCCCCGAGCGCCTGCCCGACGCGGATGCTCGATACCGTCCGAAGCGCCCGGAAGAGCGGCGCGGCGAGCTGCTGGGAGAGCCGGTTGGCGATGTGGTAGGCCGCGGTCGCCTCCGTCCCGAACAGGAGGAGGAGCGCGTTGAACGGGAAGTTCGCGAGCTCGGTGCTCATCCCGCCCGCGACGTCCGGGGCGCTCACCGCGAGGAGCTGTCGCGTCACGACGAACTCCCGGGGCCACGCGAGCGAGGCCTCCGTGTTCGGACTCCGGAGCGCACCGACGAGCAGGGCGGCCTCCACCACGCGACTCGCCGCCGTCGCCGCCCCGACACCCACGATTCCGAGGCGCGGCGCGGGCCCGATACCGAGCCCGAGCGCGACCGAGAGCAGGACGTTGAGCCCCGTCGCCGTCCCGTTCGCGAGCATCGGGGTGCGGGTGTCCCCGACCCCCTGGAGGGCGCGCGCACCGACGAACCCCGTGATGCGGAACGGCGCGGCCGCCAGCACGATGGCCAGGTACTGCCCGCCGAGCAACACGACCGCGTGCTCGGCGCCGAGAACGCCGATGAGGGCCTCGCTTCCGAGCACGCCCACGGCGGTGAGCGGCAGGCCGGCGAGCGCGCCGACGAGCAGGGCCTGCGCGATGGCGCGGTCACGCGTCGCCGTCGCCCCCCGCCCGGTCTCCTGGCTGGCGACGGCGATGGCCCCGCTCCCGAGCCCCATGCCGACCCGGAGCGGGACGCGCGCGTAGAGGTCCGCGAGCCCGATCGCCGCCACCGCCGCCGGCGAGAAGAAGCCCGTAATCAGGACGTCGACGGTCCGCATCAGCGTGTTCAGCGTCTGCTGGAGCGCGATGGGCCAACCCAGCGAGACGCTCTCCCGCCAGACGGACCGAACGCGGGCCGACACGACGGTCATCGGGCGACGCTTTCGGTGGGAGCGGCAAATAGGTTCCCTCGGCGGCGCGGCCCCCACCACGTGCGTATCGTCGCATGCGGTGTATCGACTTTCGTTACCGACGTCGGCAGGTGAATTTATACGCGCCGAGTCGCCACGTGCCCGTATGGACCGCCGGCACTTCCTCGTCGCCGCGACGGCGCTGCTCGGCGGCTGCGCGGGCGGCGACGGTCCGACTCGTACGCCTTCGTCCCGACGCACCACCACGGACGCCTTCCCGGACTTCGAGCCGGTGCCGGGGAGCGACTGGGAGCGCGACGACGACCCGCCCGCGTGGGAGCGGGCAGCCGACCGACGCATCGAGCGCCACCGCCGCGGCGACGTGACCGTCTCGGTCGTCCGGGACGGCGACCCGGTCCCCGACGCGGACGTCCGCCTCCGCCTCCGACGTCACGCCTACGACTTCTCGACGGCGTACAACGTCGCGCGCCACTGGTCGAGCGACCCCGGCGACCCCTATCGGCGCTGGCTCCCCCGCCTGTTCAACGAGGCGGTCTTCGAGAACGCCTACAAGTGGCGACAGTGGACGGAGCCGGACGGCCACGAGCGGACGCACGGCGTCGTCACCTTCCTGCGCTCGAACGACGTCACCGTCGCCGGCGCGCCCGTCGTCTGGCAGAACCACGAGAAGAACGTCCTCCCGGACGAGGTCTGGGACGCCTACGAGGCCGGCGACACCGAGCGCCTCCGCACGCTCGTCGACGACCACGTCCGCTCGCTGATCGGCCACAACGCGGGCGACCACGGCGTCGAGGACTGGGTGCTGTTGAACGAACAACTCGGCTTCCACGACTTCACGGACCTGCTATCCGATGCCCCGCCGACGCGTTCGCCGCCGCTGCGCCGCTGGTTCGCCATCGCGCGCGAGGCCGCCCCCGACGCGACGTTCGCCGTCAACGACTACGACATCCTCACGCTCGACCGCCCCGACCACCGCGACCGGTACGCCGACCTCGTCACGTACCTCCTCGGCGGCGAGGCTCCGCCCGACGAGGTCGCCTTCCAGTCCCACGTCACGACGCCCGACGGCGGCGTCGGCCCCGCGGAGCAGTACGCGCGCCTCGAACGCTTCGCCGGCCTCGGCGACATCGACCTCGTCGTCTCCGAGTTCGACACCCCGGGAATCGCGGACGAGCGGGCGGCCGGCGACTACCTCTATCACACCCTCAAGACCGTCTACAGCCACCCCGCGAGCGTGGGCTTTCGGCTCTGGGGCTACTGGGACGACCAGCACTGGAAGGGCGACGCGCCGCTCTTTCGCGCCGACTGGTCGAAGAAACCCGGCTACCACGCCTACACCGACCTCGTCTTCGACCAGTGGTTCACGGACGCCCGCGGGACGACAGACGCGAACGGGGAGTTCTCGACGACCGCCGACCTCGGCCGCTACGACCTCCGCGTCGCCGCCGACGGCGACGCCGTCCGCGACGTCCGCCCCGTCACCGACCCCGACGGCGAGACGCGCCTCCGCGTCGAACTCTGAGCCGGCTCGTCGGCTCTTCCCCCGCTCCGCGCCGCGCGTCGGCGCGCCCCTCGCTCGCTCGCCCCGCACCGCTCCGGCGCCTCCCCCGTTCCGTGCCGCTCCGGGTCTTCCGTTTCTCTCTTTTCCCGCTCTTTTCCGCCGTTACGATTCCTCGTCCTCCGCGTCACCCCCGAACGCGCCGTCGCGTGCGAGCGCGCCGGGGACGTTCTGCTTCACGGAGCTGAGCGTCCCCTCCACGCGCGTCGCGCCCCGCTCTATCGCGGGCACGTCGTTCGTCTCGCCGTACGCTCTGAGCGCCGCCGCCGCCTCGTCGAGGTCGGCGACGAGCGCCCGCAACTCGTCCAGGTCGTAGTCGTCGCGCTCTTTAGACATGGTTCTCGCGTCGGTCGTCGAGTCGGTCGGCCTTCAGCTCGGGTCGGTCGAGCGACTCGTACGCCACGACGTCGACCCGACAGGTGATGCTCGTCGTCTGTTTGAGTCGCTTCCGGAGCTCGTCGCCCGCCTCCGAGGCGGGGACGCCCGTCTCCGGGTTCTCCTCGGCGACGACGGTCACGACGTCGAGGTCCGGTTTCTCCTCGTGACCGTCGATGATGACCTCGTACTCGTCGGAGACGCCGTCGTAGGAGCGCACGACGTCCTCGATGGCGGTCGGCGCGAGCAGGACGCCGTTGACCTTCGTGAGGTCGTCGAGGCGGCCGAGGACGCCGCCCTCGGCGAACCGGAACGTCCGCCCGCAGTCGCAGACGGCCGCGCTCTCGCGCAGGCCGATCTCGTCGCGCAGCTCGAAGCGGATGTACGGCTGGGCGGTGCGGTTCAGCGGCGTGATGACGATTTCGCCCGTCTCGCCCGGCTCCACGGGCTCGCCGTCCTCGTCGAGCACCTCGATGAGGAACTGGCCCTCGTTGAGGTGGAGCCCGACGCTCTCGCCGTCGCAGGAGAACCCCCACGCGCCCGCCTCCGTCGCGCCCGCGTGGTCGTAGACGTCCGCACCCCACGCCTCCTCGATGCGCGCCTTCGTCCCCGGGACGCTCGCGCCGGGCTCGCCCGCGCAGACGACCGTGTCCACCGCGAAATCCGTCGGCTCGAAGCCCTCCTCGCGGGCGACCTCCGCGAGCCGCAGCGCGTACGTCGGCGTGCTGGCGAACGCCGTCACGTCCACCTCACGCATCTTGCGCACGCGCTGCGCCGAGGAGAGGTTCCCGCCCGGCACGACCTCGGCACCGATGCGCTCGCAGGCGTAGTGCGCCGCCCAGAAGGCGACGAAGACGTTGTACGAGAAGGGGAAGAACACCCGGTCGTCGGGGCGGATGCCCTGCGCCCAGAGCACCGTCGCCCAGCAGTCGCCCCACCACTCCCAGTCGCCCCATGAGTCGGCCTGCCGGACGGGCTCGCCCGTCGTCCCCGACGTCTGGTGGTACTCCGTCACCTCCTCGGGCGACGCCGCCAACAGGTCGCCGTACGGGAAGGGCTCGCCGCCCTGCGCCTCGCGCAACTCGCCCTTCTTCGTCGTCGGTACCTCCCGGACGTCCTCGTACGTCCGGATGTCGTCCGGGTCGATGCCCGCCGCATCGAGCTTCCGCCGGTAGAACGGCGAGTGCTCGTAGGCGTGACGGACCTGCTCGCGGAACCGGTCCACCTGCAACGAGCGCAGTTCCGCGCGGTCCATCGTCTCCAACATCGGGTTCCACATCCGACTCATCGAACCCACCCCGCCGTGACCGTGTCTCGTCCCATCGCTGTCCGCACAGAGACCACCACGAACAATAATGTTTGTGACTGTTCGCCAATACTGCGCGAACGAATTACGGCCGACGGGAAAAGCCGCCCTAGAAGTTACGCGGTGCGGACTGCGGTCGCCAGCATCTCGACCGGCGTCGGCGGCCGCTCGGCGTCCGCCTCGCGGTCACCGAGCTGCGTGCGACAGGACGCGCCGGGCGCGACGACGCGGTCGCCGTCGCTCTCCTCGACCTGCTCGAAGAGGACCTCGCCGATGGCGTCGCTCATCGAGGTGTGCTCGGCCTCGTAGCCGAACGAGCCCGCCATCCCGCAACAGCCCGAGTCGAGCGGGTCCACCTCGTAGCCCGCGCGCCGGAGCGCGCCGACCGCGTGGTGGTCCTTCTTCACGGCCTTCTGGTGGCAGTGGCCGTGGTAGGTCAGCGTCTCCGCGGGGTCGCGCGTGTCGAGCTCCGCGACGAGCCGGTGGGTGTCGAGGTACTCCATCACGTCGTAGGTGTTCTCCGCGACGGCCTCGACGCGCTCGCCCGAGAGCAGGTCCAGGTAGTCGTGTTGGACCATCACGGCGTCCGAGGGCTCGACGAGCACGACGTCCCAGCCGTCCTCGACCCGCGGGTGGAGTTCCGCGACGTTCTCCGACGCCGTCGCGCGCGACTTGTCGAGGAAGCCCTTCGAGTGGGCGGGCCGGCCGCTGTCCGTCCGCTCCGCGAGGTCGACGTGGACGCCCGCCGCCTCCAGCACCTCGACGGTCGCCTTCCCCACCTCGGGGTGGCTGTAGTTCGTGTAGGTGTCGACGAAGAAGACGACGCGACGCTCGGCCTCGTCCTCGGGGACGCGCGAGCCCCCGCGCGCCTCGAACCAGTCGTGGAGCGTCTGCGCGCGGAAGGACGGCAGCGTGCGCTCCGCGGTGATTCCGAGCGTCCGTTCGAGGAGCGCGCGCGACCCCGGGAGCTTCGCCGCGAGGTTCGAGAGCGGCGCGAACGCCGAGCCGAGCTTCGAGAGCGCATCGACGTTCGCGAAGACCCTATCGCGGAGGCTCGCGCCCTCTCGCTGGTGGTACTCGTGGGTGACCTCGGCCTTCATCTTCGCCATGTCGACCTCGCTCGGGCAGTCGTTCGAACAGCCCTTACAGCCGATACAGAGGTCCATCACCTCGTGCATGAACTCGACGTCGAACTGCTCGTCGGGGAGGTCGCCGCTCATCGCCTGACGCAGGAGGTTCGCGCGCCCGCGCGTCGCCTGTATCTCCTCGTCGCTCGCGCGGTACGTCGGGCACATCACGCCCCCGCCCGTGTCCTGGTCGGTGCGACAGCCGCCACAGCCGTGACAGAGCTCGACCATCCCCTCGAAGCCGTTGTCGTTCTCCCACGCGAGCTCGGGCTCGAAGCCGGCCTCGAACTCGTAGTCGGGGTCGTAGCGGAGGTCCTCGGTCATCGAGACGCGCCGCGCGCGCTCCGGCACGCCCTCGGGCAGGGTCTCGTCCGGGTCGTAACCGCAGACCTGCCCGGGATTGAGGAGCCAGTTCGGGTCGTACGCCGTCTTCAGCTCGCGGAACGTCTCCCAGAGCTCGCGCCCGTAGAGCTTCTCGTTCCACTGGGTGCGCGCGCGGCCGTCGCCGTGCTCGCCGGAGACCGACCCGCCGAGTTCGACGACGAGGTCCGTCACCTCGTCCGCGATGCTCTCGTAGGCCGCGAGCCCCTCCTCCGTCTTCGTCGTGACGAGCGGCCGGATGTGCAGAACGCCCGGGCCCGCGTGGCCGTAGAACGCCCCGAAGGTGTCGTGGTCCGCGAGGATGTCCCGAAAGCCCTGCACGTACTCCGGGAGCACCTCCGCCGGCACCGCGCAATCCTCGATGAAGGAGAGGTGCTTCTCGTCCGTCGTCCGCGAGAGCAGGATCGGGTTGCCGGCCTTCCGGAGTTTCCAGACGCGCCCGCGCTCCTCCTCGCCGTGGGCCTCGATGGCGTCCATCGCCGACGTCCCGACGCGGTCGGCGACGAGCGCGTCCACCTTCCCGCGGCCGTCGTCGTCGCTCTCCGCGTAGAACTCCACGAGGAGCGCCGCGCGCGTCCCCTCCGGGAGCATCTCGACGACGTCGCGGAACTCCGAGGTGTCGCCCGCGAGGTCGATCAGCGTGTCGTCGATGAACTCCACGGCCGCCGGGTCGTGTTCGAGCACCTCGGTGACGTCCTCGACCGCCGCCGTCAGCTCGTCGTACGTGAGGAGCGCGACCGCTTTCGTCTCCGGGACGGGTTCGAGCGAGACGGTCGCCTCCGTGATGACCGCGAGCGTCCCCTCGCTCCCCGCGAGCAGGCGCGCGAGGTTGACGGTCGCGTCGTCGGGGAGCGTCGCGCCGTCGGCGTCCGTCTCCGCGTCCGCTTCAGCGTCCGTCTCCGCGTCCACGCCCTCCGCCGTCGCGCCGTCCCGCTCCCCGTACGCCTCCGCGACGAGCATGTCGAAGTTGTAACCCGAGACGTTGCGCTTCAGCTCGGGGTAGCGCGCGTCGATCTCGTCGCGCTCGTCTTCGAGGACGTCGAGCACCGTCGCGTGGATTCGCGACTCGATGTCGCCCTCGGCGTCCGCGCTCTCGCGGAGCTCGCCGACGGACACCTCGGCGAAACGCGTCACGCTCCCGTCCGCGAGGACGGCCTCGACCTCCTCGACGTACGCGTCCGTCTTGCCGTACTTCAGCGAGTGCGACCCCGTCGAGTTGTTCCCGATTGCGCCGCCGATGACGCTCCGGTCGCCCGCCGCGGGGTCGGGCGCGAACTTCAGGTCGTAGACGGAGAGCCCCTCGTTCAGTCGCGCGAGCGTGATGCCGGGCTGGACGCGCACCGTCCGGGCCTCGGGGTCGGCGTCCGCCGCGCCGTCCATGTGCCGCGTGAAGTCGAGGACGACCGCCTCGTTCACGGTCTGGCCCGCGAGGCTCGTCCCGCCGCCCCGCGGGAGCACCGGGACGTCCTCCGTCGCGCAGTACTCCACCACCGCCGCGACGTCCGCCGTGTTCCGCGGGAAGACGACGCCGATGGGCGTCACCTCGTACGCGCTCGCGTCCGTCGCGTACAGCTCGCGCGAGTACGAGTCGAAGCGTACCTCGCCGTCGGCGAGTCGGTCGAGCGCGTCCAACAGGTCGGGCCGCTCGACGTCCTCGCCCGCGTAGTCGTAGTTCGCGTCCGATGCCGTCGCCGGGTCCGGCGGCGTCGCGTCCGTCTGTCGCGTCGTCATGTCGTTATCGTGAGAGTGGTCGCTAGCGTTATCAAAGTGCACCGTCGGGAGACGGGAGCCGGCGCGGCGGGCCGCCCGCCTCGCTGTTCAGTACTGGCCGATGGAGACCGGCGGGCTCCCGTGCGGGCCGTATGGGGCGTCGTCGAGCCACTCGCCCGCGGGTTCGTAGTAGTCCGCCGCCGCCGCCGCGAGGCGCTTTTTCGCCTTCGTCACGGGGCTCTCCCCCTGCAGGTATTCGAGTGCCTGGGCGGCCGCGTCCTTGTTCCACTCGCCGGCGCGCTGGCGGCGCTCCGCGCACTTCCTGACCTCCGCGCGCGCGACCGCGTCGACGTCGGCGGCGAGCGCGCCCGCGATGGCCGACGCGACCGCGTCCGCGTCCGCGATCCCCGAGTTCATCCCGCGCGCGCCGAACGGCGCGAAGAGGTGGGCGGCCTCGCCCGCGAGCAGCACGCGCTCGTGCTCGTCCGTGTACGTGTCCGCGTTCACCTGCTTGAACTGGTAGGCGGACACCCACTCGACGCGGTCGCGGTAGCGCTCGCCGAGCGCGCGCGCCGTGTACTCGGAGATGACCGCGTCGCTCGTGATGTGGTCGGGGTCGTCGTCGGGCTTACACTGGATGTCGACGCGCCACCCGCCCTGGAACGGGACGATGAGGAGGTTGCGACCGCCGAGCTCGGGCGTGTCGTAGTGGAAGACGCGCTCGGTCGGGCGCGGGTCGTCCGGGACCTCCTCGATGTCCGCGATGATGAAGTAGTTCTCCGATTGGTCGCCCGCGAAGTCCGCGCCGATCTCCGTGCGGACGGTCGAACCCGCACCGTCCGCGCCGACGACGTACGACGCTTCGCGCGTCTCGCCGTCGCCCGTGCCGACCGTCACGCCGTCCGGGCGCGTCTCGACGGTCTCGACCGGCGTGTTCCAGTGGATGTCGATGCCGACGTCGTCGAGCGTGTCGAGCAGGATGTCCTCCGTCCACACCTGCGGGAGGCTGCTGAACGGCGGGAGCCCCTCGCCGGCGTCGAGCGGGTCGTCGTACGTCCGCGAGAACACCTCCTCCCCGCGGAACAGCGTTCGCCGGGTCGGCCACACCATCCCCCGCTCGGCGAGGTCGGAGCCGAGACCCGGGTGGAGGGTGTCCAGCGTCCGCAGCGTCGCGCCGTGGACGAAGATGGCACGACTTCCCGGGCGGTCGCGGTCCTCGGGGTCGGCCTCGTACAACTCGACGGGGGTACCGCGCGCCTGCAGGCCGAGCGCCGTGACCATCCCGGTCGGCCCCGCGCCCGCGACGATGACTGGGTCTTCGCTCATCTATCCCGATAGATAATCTTCGACCCACTTGGTGTTTACGCAATCACGTACTACCTACTCTAGAATGACCGACAGACGAGAAAATACCCCTTTGAGTTTACGACGGACGACTCGACGTCGCGGCGTCGCGCCCGCCCCTACTGGTCGGGGACGCCGGGGTCGGTGGCCGTGTCGATTTCGCCGTAGTGCTCTTCGAGGTACGCGCGTCCCTCCGCCGTCTCCACGAGGATGTCGTCGAAGATGGCCGCGTCCGTCTGGAACTTATGCACGTTTCGTAACACCGTGTTGTGGAAGTCGTCGAGGAAGTCGCCGTGCTCCTTGAAGAACTCGTGCACCCAGCGGCCCATCTGCTCGTCGCTGCGGAACTGCGTGACGAGATGCCAGTGGTACCGGCTGTCCGCGTTGAAGAACATGAGGACGTGGGGGTCCTCCCGGAGGTCCCAGTAACACGACTCCCACCCCTCCTCGAAGTTCGGGTAGTGGAAGGCGATTCGGAAGAGGTAGTGACGGAACATCTCCTGATTCGGGAAGATAGTCTCGCGGAACGCGCCCGAATCGGAGAGCTCCCGGAGTATCTCGTTGATGCGGTTGTGCGAGAGCTCGATTCCGTACTCGCTCTCCAGGATGTCGCTGAGCTCGCGCGTCGAGACCGTCGGATACTCGACACGCACCTTCATGATGACCACGTCGCGCGGCGAGATGTCGAGGTCGCCGTTCGAACTACTCATACGCCTCCTTCGACCCCGCCTCACGAAAACGTTCGTGATGAACCCCGCTGGCTCGTGGCGCGTGCGATGCGACCACCGCCTCGTCCACCCCTGTTCGACGCCGCGGACCCGCGGTGGCCCACTGCCGGCTGCCCCTGCCCGGCCGGCGACACCATCGGGACCGCCCGCCCGGACCGGGCGCACATACCGACCACGACGGCCACTCACTAAACGCAATCAACCACTCTGACCATACCCTTCACTCATACTGTCCAATCAAATGACCTGAGCAGAATTTACAGGCAGTATTACTGAGCAGTATTATTGGACAAAATTTCTGTTTAAGAACAATTCACCAAGTCACTACCCCGTCAAAACGGGCGACTCGGGGCCCGACCCTGTCCTCGCCTCAGATGTCGGTCACGCGCCGGTAGTCGTCGTCGAGCGCCTGCGCGTCCTCCGGGAGGAGCGCGACGGCGATGTACGGCGCGTACTCGTGGAAGTGGTCGACGAGCGCCGCAATCCGATTCGAGTCGATGGCCTCCAGCGAGTCGAGGAGCATGAACGGACACTCCTCGTACACCTCGTGGACGAGGTAGCCCGCCAGCCCGAAGACGAGGCCGATGACCTCGCGCTCGGACTCCGAGAGGTGCTCGACCGTGTCCTCGTACGCCGTCCCGTCCGCACCCGTCCGGATCACGTGGAGTCTGAACGCCGTCCGCTCGACCTTCCGGCGGCCCTCCCGCACCTGCTCGGTGGCGCGCTCGATCCAGACCCGCGAGACGTTCCCGTAGTCGAGCACGTCGAGCACCGTCTCCATGTGGTCGTTGAACGACTCGACGGCCTCCGCCTCCAGACGCTCGATCCGCGTCCGCAGCTCCGCGAGTTCGTCCGTGAGCGACTCGCGTTTCTCCGTCAGCTCCGACTTCCGGTCGACCTCCGCTTCGAGCGACGCGATCTCGGACTCGACGTCCTCCAGGTCGTCCTGGAGGTCGTTCAGTTCGAACTGGAGTTCGTTCGCCTCCCGGTGGAGGTCGAGCACGGCGCTGTGTCGGCCCGCTTCGAGTTCCTCGACCGTCTCCTCC
Organism: Halarchaeum rubridurum; assembly: GCF_014647115.1. Lineage (GTDB taxonomy): Archaea > Halobacteriota > Halobacteria > Halobacteriales > Halobacteriaceae > Halarchaeum > Halarchaeum rubridurum. The sequence continues at coordinate 260,665 of NZ_BMOO01000002.1, read as the reverse complement.
AGTTCCTCGACGGCCTCCGCGGCCTCCTCGCGCTCCTCGGTGAGTCGCTCGACGTTCCCCTCACGCGTCTCGATCTCCTCACCGAGTTCGTCGAGGCGGGTTTCGAGGTCCTCGCGGCGCTCGACGCGCGACTCGATCTCGTTGCGCTCCGACTGGACCTCCTCGAGCTCGCTCGTCACCGACGAGCGCTCTTGGCGCTTCTCGCGGGCGAGCTCGCGCAGCGTGTCCAGCGTCTCCTCGATCTCCTCCATCGACACCTCGGAGCCGCAGGTCCAACAGCGCCCCGCGGCACTCTCCGCGCCGGCGAGGAGGGCGTCCGTCACCGCGTTCGAGTCCTCCCCGCCCTCGTCGTCCGCGAGCAGCTGGAGCACCTCGGTGTGTTCGCCCTCCAGCATCTCCTCGTTGAACTGGATGAGGCTCTGGAGCTGCGTGATCGTCGAGTCGAGCTCGCGCTTCCGGTCCCGGAGCGACGACACCTGTTCGTCGAGGTACTCCGCGCGGTCCCCCGCGACGCCCTCCAGCTCTTCGAGCGTCCCCGCGACGTCCTCGCGCTCCGAGCGCACCGACGAGAGGCTGGAGCGCTCGTTCTCCAGTCGGGAGGCGATCCGGTCCAGCTCAGCCCGCCGGTCGTTGAGGTCGTCGAGCGCGTCCTCCAGCTCGTCGCGCTCCTCGCGGGACTCGTCGACGTCCGCGTCCGCGTCGTCGATCTCCGCCTGCTTCTCCTCCAGGGCCTCGCGCTTCGCCTCGATCTCGTCGAGCAACTCGACGCGGCGCTCCTCCAGGTCGGGGATACGCCGGCCCGCGGCCTCCGCCTCCTCGATCTCGTCGTCGATCCGTTTGCGCTCCGCGAGCAACTCGTCGATCCGGTCGTTGATCGCCTCGGTGTCGACCGGCCGCATCACGAGCTCGCGCAGGTCGCCCTGCGTCGCCACCGCGCGTCGCGCCTCGTTGTCCTCCAGCAGGAACGCGAACAGGTCCGCGACCTCCGCGTCCTCGAGGATGGGGTCGCCCGAGAAGTCGACGCCGTCGCCGCGTCGCGTCAGCACGCGCGTGAACGTCTCCCCGTCGAGTTCGGCCTCGACGCGTCCCTCCTCGCTGTCGCCCTTGAGGGTGGCGCGCTCGCTACCCGCGACCGCCATCAGCGACTGGAGGAACGAGGTCCGGTTCGTCGCGTTCCGCCCGACGAGGACGTTCACGCCGGGTGTGAGGTGGACCGCGGTCTCTTCGATACCGCCGATGTTGGACACGCGCACGTCGACACCCGTGCCCGCCTCTCGGCTCGTCTGCATATAGCCGCGCTACGCCACCCGCCGACTTATAGGTACTGCAGACTCACTCGGCCGAGTCGAGCCGACAGTCGCATCCGCCGGCTTCGAGGAGGTCACCGAACTCGTGGCGTCGCCCGCACTCGTCGCAGGTCACGTGCGTCGTCACGATGACGTCGAAGCCGTCGAGCGCCACCTCCTCGCCCGCGAGCCGTTCGAGGTTGTTCGCGGCGATCTTCTCCGTGCGCGTCTCCAGCGACCCGACCGTGTTCCGCGTCGAGGCGACGCGGTCCGCCGGCTCCGGGTTCTTCTCGACGTCGAGACACTCACGGAGGTGCGTGTGTATCGACTGGTGTGAGACGAAGTCCCGCTGTACCCCCTCGACGTCCACGCCGTCGCGTTCGAGGCGGCCGATTGCCTGCGTCCGCATCCCCGCGCTCACGTCGTCGTCCGTCAGGAGCCGATACGTGTTCTCCAACTCGCCGTCGAGCACCTCGACGTTCGCCGCGCGCAGCGCCGCCTCCAGCACGCGCCGGTTGAAGTACTCCTTGAGGTCCCGGAGGCTGTACGACTCCCCGCCCTCGCCGCGCCACAGCGACGCGAGCTCGCCGTCGACGTCGTCGAGCCCGTACGCGTCCGCGACGCGCCCGACCTTACAGTCACAGGCCCCTTCGTCCGAACTCATCTATACCCCGCGTAAGCCGAGCCCCCACATAGTAGTATCGGCCGACGATTTACAAACCTATACGTGTAAGTGTTCGGAGGGCGTCTACCGGCGCCAATTGCCGGTTTATCGGTCGTACCCCCACTCCCGGAGGACGTCCGCGGCCTCGTCGAGGTGGCGCATCCCCGCGAGGTAGATAGCCTCGCGCGCGTCGAGCCGATAGACGTCCTCGCCGAGGAGCTTTTCGAGGTCGCGCTCCGCGTCGCGCGCCAGCGTATCCGTCTCGTCGCGCACGAACAACTGATGAACGTCCGGACGCTCGTCTTTCACCTTGTCCCGGCGGTAGATGTACGGGAACTCGACCGGCTCGTCCGCCCCGCCGGCCGCGTCTCCGCTCTCGCCGGCGGCCGATTCGTCGCTCGCGGCGGCGTCGGTCGTCCCCGCGTCCCCCGTGCCGTCCGCATCGTCTACGCCGTCCGCGCCGGACGCCTCCGCGGCCCCCGCGGACGGCTCGTCCGTCGGTTCGTCGGCCGCTTCGTCTTCGTCCACGGGTACTCTCTCGTCCTCCTCGTCGTCGGCGAACGGGTCGCTGGCTCCGGGTTTCATAGTCGCTCCTCCTCGGGGATGTCGTCCGCGTCGATGTCCACGTCGAACTGCGCGGAGACGTACCGCGCGAGCTCGTCGAACTGTGCGAGCGTCTCCAGTTCGCGTTCGCGGACCCGCTCACGGCCCGTGGCGAACGCGTACGGCGTCACCTGCTCGTCCCACGCGCCCTCCAGCATCGCACGGCGCTCCCGTATCTCCACGGGCGCGACCGGGAACTCCTGGGCTTCGAGGTCGGCCTCGTACTCCGCCTGCTTCTTCGTGTTCGAGACGCGGTTCGGGACGACGGCGAGCACTCCGACTTCCACGTCGTCGAGCGCCGCCTCGATGCCCTCGACGGTATCGCGCATCCCCTCCACGGACTCCCGGCCCTTCGCGGAGAGCTCCAGCGGAATCAGGAGGTTCGACGCCGCGTACACCGCGTTGTAGACGTGCTGGCCGCCCGTCGCCGGCGGGTCGATGAGGACGACGTCGTACGCCGCGGGCACGTCGTTCTCCTCCAGGACGCGACGGAGTTGGCGCTCGGGGACGAACTCCTCGCCCATGTCCTCCTCCATGCGCTGTGCGCGCAGGAGGTTTCGCTCCAGGGACTCCAGCATGTTGTGGCTCGGCACGAGGTCGATGCCGTCCGCGACTGACGTCACGAGGTCGTCGAAGTCGCCCTTTGGTCGCCCGATCATGTGGCGAACGAGGTTGTCCGCCTCCGGGTTCGCGCGCTCCTCCGTCGCGCCGAAGTGGTGGGTCGCCCCGCCGTCCTGCGGGTCGAGGTCCACGACGAGCACGCGCTGGCCGTGCCGGGCGTGCGCGGCCGCGAGCGTGACGGTGAAGGTGGTCTTTCCCACCCCACCCGCCTCGCTCCATATCGTGTATGCAATCGTCGCCATGCTCCTTCCCTCACCACCGCGGGGCAAGTATTTTTCGCCAACTTCTCCGGTCGTACTGCCCAGTATTACCAGAACGAGTCGATACACTTCATGTGACGATATACATCTACCGACCCCACTCCCGCTGCTCGCCCCCGCGATGCCGCGCGACGCCCGTCGCCCTCTCACCACAAAGTACATACGACTTCTCGTCACCTGTGTACGTATCTCATGAACGCCCAGCCCTCGGTAGCGACGATTCTGGACGACGCCGACCGTCCGCCCGCGGTGGCCTGAATGTTCGGGCGACCCCTCCGAACGGCCCTCCTCGGCGCGTTCCTCGCCTGCCTCCTCCTCGGGTCGAGCGTCGCCGGCGTCGCGCCCGTCGGCGCGCAGCAGGCGGGGAACTCCGGGCAGGTCATCGGGAACCCCGAACTCGACGTCTTCACGAACACGAAGGAGTTCGAACCCGGCACCGAAGCCACCCTCCGCCTCGGCGTCTCGAACCGCGGCGACGTCGAGCAGGGCGGCCCCTCACAGTACGAACAGCGCGTGACGACGGCCCGCGGGCTCACCGTCGACGCCCGGGCCGGCTCGGCACCCATCGAGGTGAACACCGGCACCGTCGGCGTCGGGAACGTCCCGACCGGGACGTCACCCGTCGACCCCATCGGCATCACCGTCTCGGACGACGCTGACCCCGGCACGTATCGCGTCCCGATAACGCTCTCCTACGCGTACACGCGCAGCGTGAGCTACGACGCGTACGGTGCCGAGTACCGCGACTTCGAGCGCGAGGAGACGCAGTACGTCACGGTCCGCGTTCGGGACCAGGCGCGCTTCGCGGTCGTGAACCGCTCGACGAGCGCGCAGGTCGGCTCGACCGGGTCGCTCTCCGTGACGGTCGAGAACGTCGGCACCCGCGCCGCGAGCGAGGCGAGCGCGACGGCCACCTCCCGGAGCGACGAACTCACCTTCGGCTCCGGCTCGGCGAGCTCGACCGCCCAGCTCGGCGCGTGGGAGCCCGGCGAGCGGCGGACCGTCGAATACGTCGTCGGGCTCGCGGACGACGCCGCGCTCCGCGAGTACACCGTCGACCTCGCGGTCGACTACACCGACCACAACGGAATCGCGCGCACCTCACAGACGCTGAACGTCGGCGTCGACCCGCGCGCCGAACAGGCCTTCGCCCTCGACGACGTCTCGACGTCGCTGCGCGTCGGCGAGGACGGCACCCTGCGCGCCACCGTCGTCAACACCGGCCCCGACCCCGTCCGCGACCCCGTCGTCCGGTTCTCGTCGAACGACCCGAACGTCCACGTCGACTCCGCCGAATACGCACTCGGGGACCTCGCGCCGGGCGAGCGCGCACCGGTCTCGTACACCGTCGCCGTCAGCGACGCCGCGAGCGCGAGCGTCCAGCAGTTCACCCTCACCGTCGAGTATCGGAACCAGCGCGGCGACGTCGAACGCAGCGACGGGCTGACGACGAACGCGGAGGTCGCCCCCCAGCGGGACCGGTTCGTCGTGGCGGTCGCCAACGACACGGTCCGCGCCGGCGGGTCGCGCGCGCTCACCGTCCGCGTGACGAACAACGGCGACGAACCGCTGCGGAACGTCGAGGCGAAGGCGTTCGTGCAGGACCCGCTCGGGAGCGACGACGACGAGGGCATCGTCCCGTCGCTCGCGCCCGGCGAGACCGACGAGTTCACCATCGCCCTGAGCGCCGGCGGGAGCGCGCTCGAAAAGCGCTACCCCGTCTCCGTCGACTTCCAGTACGAACTCCCCGACGGCGACACCGAGGTCTCACGGACGTACACCGTCCCCGTCACCGTCGCGCAGTCCTCGGGCGGCGGACCCCCGCTCACCCTCGTCGGCGGCGCCGTGCTCGTCGTCGCCGTCGTCGGGTTCGTCCTCTGGCGGCGCCGGCGGGAGTGACCGATGGACGTCCAGATAGACGCTCAACGCTACATCGACGCCGTCGATCACTGGATCGTCGACCGGCCGCGGACCGTCATCGTCGCCTTCCTGCTCGTCTCGGGCGTCTTCGCCCTCGGCCTCGGCGGCTCCGGCACCTCCTCGGGCACCAGCCAGTTCACCGAGGACGTCCCCGCACAGGAGGCCCTCTCCGACGTCAACGACAACTTCGAGCGCGTGACGTTCGAACCCGACACGGGGACGACGCAGCTGATTCAGTCGGGGGCGAACGTCCTCTCGAAGCCCGCACTCCTGCGGATGCTCCGCGCCCAAGAGCGCCTGCGGTCGAATCCCGATCTGCAGGTCGCAGGCACGACGAGCGTCGCGCGCACCGTCGCGCGGACGCTCGACCCCTCCGCGACGACGCTCGACGCGCAGATCGACGCCGTCGAGCGCGCGACGCCCGGCGAGATAGACGCCGCCGTCGCCACCGCGGCCGCGGAGAGCCCGGCGTTCGCGGCGAGTCTCAGCACGGACTTCAACGCCCGCTCCGCGTCCGCGTCGGCGACCATCGGGCTCGTCACCCACTCCCTCTCCGCCGAGACCGGCGACGGCGCAGGGACGAGCGGCTCCAGTCCTCTCACAGCAATCCAACAGCACGCCGTCTTCGTCGTCGACTCCGTCGGCGGCGACATCACGGTGTTCGGGAGCGGCATCCTCTCCGAGGAGTTCGCCGCGGTGATCGGCGACTCGCTCGCGCTCGTCGTCCCCGCCGCCGTCGTGCTCATCCTCTTCTTCCTCGTCATCGCGTACCGCGACCCCATCGACCTCGGGCTCGGCATCGTCTCGCTCGCCATGGCGATACTCTGGACGTTCGGCTTCATGGGTCACGCCGGCATCGCGTTCTCGCAGATGCTGATAGCCGTCCCGCCGCTCCTCCTCGCCGTCGGAATCGACTTCGGCATCCACGCCATCAACCGCTACCGCGAGGAACGCGTGCAGGGGTTCGGCGTGCGCGACTCGATGCGGACGGCGACCGACCAGCTGCTCCTCGCGTTCGTCATCGTCACCGGGACGACCGTCATCGGCTTCGCCGCGAACGCGAGCAGCCAACTCGGCCCGATCCGCGACTTCGGGCTCGTCGCCGCCGTCGGCATCGTCTTCACCTTCTGCATCTTCGGCGTCTTCCTCCCGGCGGCGAAGGTGGCCGCCGACGACCTCCGCGAGCGCGTCGGCGTCCCGCGTTTCGGCTCGCAACCGCTCGGCTCCGAGGAGTCGGTTCTCGGCGCGCTCCTCCCCCTCGGCGTCCGAATCGCCCGGGTCGCCCCGAAGCTCTTCCTCGCCCTCCTGCTCGTCAGCACCGCGTGGCTCGGCGCGTACGGCTCCGGCGTCGACAGCCGCTTCACCCAGGACTCCTTCCTCCCGCCCGAGGACAACCCCGACTACCTGGAGTACTTCCCGGAGGCCCTCCAGCCCCGCGACTACACGGTGACGGAGACGACGAACTACCTCGAAGAGCGCTTCCAGACGGGGGAGGAGGACGTCACGACGGTCTACGTCGAGGGGTCGCTGACGAACGACGGCGCGTTGGAGTCGATGTGGAAGGCCGGCGCGAGCCCCCCGGACAGCTTCGTCGTCGACGACGGCCACGCGCGCGAGACGAGCATCGTCACCGTCATCCGCGCCTACGCGCGACGGGACGCCGAGTTCGCGCGCCTCGTCGCGCGCAACGACCGGAACGCGAACGGCATCCCCGACGACGACCTGACGACGGTCTACGACGCACTCCTCGACTCGCCCGCCCGCGAGCGCGCGCTCGACTACATCACCGACGACTACACGGCGGCGCGCGTCCAGTACGCGGTCGAGGCCGACGCCTCGCAGGCCGCCGTCACGAGCGACACGCAGACCGTCGCCGACCGCTTCCGCTTCGAGGCGACCGCGACCGGCAGCGTCGTCGTGCTGAAGGCCGTCTCGGACGTCATCGCCGAATCGGCGTTCGTCAGCCTCCTCTTCGCGCTCCTCGGGACGGCCGCGTTCCTCGTCCTCATCTACGGGCTCCTCGAAGGGCGGCCGTCGCTCGGGGTCGTCAACCTCGTCCCCATCGCGGTGACCGTCGTCGGCATCGCGGCGACGATGCGCTACCTCGACATCCCGTTCAACGTCCTGACGGGAACCATCCTCTCCATCGGAATCGGCCTCGGAATCGACTACTCCGCCCACCTCGTCCATCGCTTCGCGGAGGAGTACGACGAGTCCGCGGACGTCTTCGACGCCCTCACGCGGACCGTGCGCGGGACCGGCGGCGCGCTCACCGGGAGCATGCTCACGACTGTCACCGGCATCGGCGTCCTCGCCATCGCCATCACGCCCGTCCTCGGCCAGTTCGGCCTCCTCACCGGACTCTCGATACTCTACTCCTACCTCGCGTCGCTGGTCGTGCTCCCGCCGGTCATCGTCGTCTGGGCGCGGTACGTCGACGGCCGCGACGCCCGACCCGGGAGGGAGGACGCCGCGGCGGATACCTCGACGGACTCGCCCGCGACGGGGTGACGGCGCGCGCCCGTGGCCGTCCGCGTCGCCTCAGTCCCCGTCCGTCTCGCGCACGTCGCCGAGGAGCCGGTCGCCGAACGCGACGACACAGAGCGCGCCGAGCGCGTCGAAGACGAGGTCGAGAGCGGTGTCCCGCGGCCCGTACGTGACGAGGAGCGGTTCCAGGTCGAAGCGCCGGGCGGTCCGGTGGACGGCGTACTCGATTCCCTCCCAGAGCACGCCGAGGCCGAGCGTGGCCGCGAGCACGGTTCGGGTCGTGTCGTGGCCGCGCCGTCGCGCGAACAGGTGCGCCGCCGTCCCGACGAGCGAGGCCGAGCAGAGGTGCGTGAGGTGGTCCCACCACCACGTCTCGTCGTACGGGCCGAGCATCCCGACCGCGTGGAGGAGGGCGGACGCCGACACCCAGACCCGGTGTCGGGGGCGAAAGCGGACCGCCGCCCCCCGTTCGAGCACGTCCGGGAGGAACGTCGCCGCGAGTCCGACGAGGGCGTTGACGACCGCCCCCGGGTCGCGCCGGCGGAGACCGGCGACGGCGACCGCGAGGAGGCCGAGCCGGAGCGCGCGGTCGGTCACGCGCCCGGCGCGAACGGACGGGTCCACAGTCATCACCGGGTCACTCGCGCGCCACGGTGTTAACTCCGCGGGTCGTCGAATACAGTATTACTGCTCCGTCATACTGACTGGAAAACCGAACGGTGGCTCCGGGGTCCGGTATCCGCGCCGCCGCCCGCCTCAGAAGTCGTCGAGGCGGCGCTGCGCGGCGGGGAGCGTGTCGTCGTCGCCCTCGACCGGGTCGGCACCGAGGAGTCGCGGGAGGGCGGTGTCGGCGAACGTCAGGCCGACGACGAGCAGTATCGGCGCGAGGAAGAGCCCGTAGAAGCCGAGGACGACCGGGCCGAGCGTGTACGCGAGCATCAGGAGCCCGACGTGGGTGTTCTCGCCGCTGAGAAGCGGGCGAAGCACGATGTCGGGAATCGTGTCCACGACGACGACGGCGACGACGAGGAAGCCGACGACGTAGACGAGCAGTCCCGTCCGGCCCGTGAGCGCGACCGGAATCGCGGTAATCGCCGCGAGCGGGAGGTAGACGAGCTTCATGCCGACGACGGGGACGAGGCTCGCGAGACCGGTGAGCGCGCCCGCGAGCGCCGGATACGGCACCTGAACCGCCTCGGGCGCGACGAAGTTGTACGCGCTGAACGACGCGATGGCGATGAGCGCCACCGCGATGACGTTCAGGAGGTTCCCGAAGAGGACGGCCTCGAGTTCGACGTCCGTCGCCTCCAGGTAGTCCCGGACGATGGCGTCGTCGTCGAAGCGCAGCAGCCACTCGCGGAGGCGGCCGCCGTCGACGAGCAGGTAGTAGGTGACGATGATGATGACGAACAGGTCGAGGAACAGCTCGGAGAGGAGGCTCGTGAGGAAGGCCGCGTGGTCGGTCGCGAACGTGATGAAGGGGCTGAGCTGGCCGGACTGATAGGCGGTGTAGAGGCCGTCGATGGTGAGCGGCGGGAGGGTGTCGATTCCCTCGAACCACGGGAGGCGGGCCGCGGCGACGTCGAGGAGGGCGTACTGCGTGATGAACGAGCGCGCGTCGACGACGAGGAGGACGACCGCGTAGCCGATCAGGAGGACGAGCGGGACGGCCAACGACGCGAGGACTATCGCCGCGCGGGCGCGCGAGGGGAGGTGGAGGCGTCTCAGCGACTTGTGGTAGCGCCGCGTCGAGTAGTAGAGGAAGACCGAAACGGTCAGCGGCGCGATGAACCGGTACGCGAGGAAGGCCAGGGCGGCGGCGACGAGGACGCCGAAACAGGCGACCACGAGTCGCTTCTCGTTCATGTTCTTCCGTCTCGTGCGCGCGTAGTAAAGCGTGGGGCCTATCGTGGTCACCGCCGCGACGGCGTCGAACAGCCGCGCTCGTCGGCGCGTCCGACCGCCGCCGTCGCCGCCGCCCGCCCGTCCGCACCACCGCGAACCTCGCATAGTAGGTTCCGCGCGGGGGCCCGGTAAGTGAATAGACGACGGTCTTTCTCGGCGGCGGGCACTCCGTTCGGGCGTATGCGACTCAAACTCGCCGCCATCGCACTCGGAATCGTCGTCGTCGCCTCCGCCTTCGGGGCGAGCGCGTTCACCACCGCGACCGTCGAGCGTGACGCCAGCCTCAACGTCGCCACGGACAGCGGCGGTCTCGTCGGCCTGAGCGCCGGCGACTCCGGGCTCGTCACGACGAGCAACGACCAGCTCGCCATCGACGTCACGGCCGGCACTGCCAACGGCGTCAACCCGAACTCGACGCTCACCATCGGCAACACGTCGTCGCCGGCGTTCACCATCACGAACAACTTCCCGAACGCCCACACGTTCAACATCACGTACGACATGGCGAACGACCCCGACCCGACCACGGAGAACGTCAAGTTCGAGCTCATCAACAGCAGTAGTCAAACCGTCACTACCGTGAACGAGGACACCGGCTACGAGGGCGAGCTCGGCGCGAACGAGGCGCTCGACGTCGTCGTCACCGTCGACTCCGGCGGGCAGACGAGCGGCGCCGACCTCACCGGGACGCTGAACGTCACGGCCTAAACGCTCACGCTCTCACCGTTCTTCGTGCTCCGTACCGCCGCCCTCGCCGCGCTCCTCGTCGTCGCCGCGCTCGTCGCCGCGCCGGCCGGTTCGCCCGTGCAGGTGTCCTACGTCTACTCGGACAGCATGCACCCGACCATCGGCGTCGGCGACGGCTACGTCCTCGTCCCCGCGGGCGACGTCGAGACGGGAGATATCGTGACGTTCTGGAGCGAGACGCGCGGGGCCTACACGACCCACCGCGTCGTCGCCGAGACCGCGGACGGCTTCCGCACGAAGGGCGACAACAACCCCGTCGCCGACCAGGCCGCCGGCTACCCGCCGGTCCCGCGCGACGCCGTCGTCGGGCGCGTGCTGACGTGGAACGACGAGCCGGTCGTCGTCCCGCACCTCGGGCGCGCCGTCCGCTTCGTCCACGACAACGTCGCGCTCCTCGTCGGCCTCGTCGGGCTCGCCGCGCTCCTCGGTCGCGGCCGCTCGGCCGGGCGTCCCACCCGACCCGCGAGCGCCCGCTCGGTCCTCCTCCCGCTCCTCATCGCCGCCGTGGTGGGGACGGCCGGCATCGTCGCGCTCGGCGGCGTGACGCACGCGGAGACCATCGTCGCCGTCCACGACCCGACCGGCACCGGTACGCTTCCCACCGTCGCCACGGGGTCGACGCACGCGCTGAACTACACCGTCGCCGTCCCGTCGCGGCCGTGGACCGACCGCGTCGTCCACACCGCGGGACTGCACGACGTCGCCGTCTCGCGGAACGCCACCACGCTGACGGTCGCCGGGCGGGTCCGCGCCCCCGCCGAACCCGGGGCGATACCGGTCGAGGTCGCGGTCCGGCGCTACCCCGCCGTGCTCCCGCACTCGGTGCTCGCGCGCCTCGACGCCGCCGAACCCCTGCTCGCGGCCGCCGTCTCCGCGGCGCTCGCGTTCTCGCCCGCCGTCGCGCTCGCGGCCCTCGTCGACGGTCGCGAACGCCTCCGCGGGTCGCGTTCGCGCTGGTGGCGACTCCTCACGGAGGGGTTCGAGTGAGCCGGCGACGCACCCGCTCGCGCGGGCCCTCCGGTCGCGCGCTCCTCGTCGCGGCGCTCGCAATCGCCGTCATCGTCGCCGTCGCCGTCGGCGGCGCGGGCACCGGCGCGTTCGCCACCTCGGCCGTCGAGCGCGGCTCCGCGCTCCCGGTCGCCGCGGACGAGGGCGGCGTCGTCGGTCTCGACGTGAACGACTCCGTGCGAGCGAACGACACGAGTCGCCTCGTCACCGTGACGAACACCCTGGATGCGCCCGCGAGCGCGACCGTCTCGCTCCACGAGAGCGCGCGCGACGACGCCGACCTCGTCGTGGACGACACGAGCGTGGGCGACGAGGCGACGCTCGCCCTCGACCCGGGTGCGAGCGACACCGTGGACGTCCGCGTCGCGTCCGGCACGACGCTGGACACGCTCGGCTTCGACGTCACCGCGAGCGGCGAGCGCGGCGTCACCGTCTCGGCACCCGACAGATCGACCGCGATTACCACCTGACACACCGTGCTCCCACCCCGACTCAGATACGTGCTCGCAAAGCGCGGCCCGGCCGTCGCGCTCGTCCTCGCCCTGCTCGCGCTCGCCGCGTTCGGCGCGGCCGCGTGGACGACCGCCCATCCGCCGACGACGACCGTCACGGACCGCGCGAACGTCCAGCACGTCGCGCTCGACACGTCCGGGCGTGCGACCGTCGCCGGCGACGGCGCGCTCCACGACCCTGGGACGGTCCTCGACGACCCCGCGGTCTACCCGCGCGCCGCCCCCGACCTCGTCTACACGGCGCGGACGGGGAGCACGAACGCGTCGTTCGCCCGCGTCGCGCAGAACGTCACGCTCGTCTACACGGCGACTCGTGACGACGAGACGTTCTGGACGCGCGCCGTCCCGCTCGGGTCGAACGCGACGACGGATACTGAGAGCGTCACGACGCCCGTGCGCATCGACACCGAGCGCGTCCGCGAGCGCCTCGCCGACTACCGGGCGGCCGCGGGCGACGCCGGGAGCGTGGACGTCGCCGTCAGGACCACGGCCACGTACCGCGTCGCGGGCTACGAGGGGTCGCTCTCGACGAGCGCGCCGCTCGCGTTCGGCGACGCGTGGTACGACGTCGAGTCGGCCGCGGACACCCGACGTCACGACGACGAGGTCGCGCGCACCGTCGCGGTGCCCTCGACCCGCCTCGTCCCGCCGTGGGCGCTCGCCGGCGCCGGCGGACTCCTCGCGCTCGCGGCGCTCCTCGTCGTCGGCTGGTACCGCGCGTGGCGGCCGTCGGTCCCGCGACTCGCCGAGGCGGTCCACCGACACCGCCACGACGAGTGGATATCGACCGGCCGCGTCCCGGAACCGGGGGACGCGCTCGTGGTCGAGACGGCGACGCTCGAAGACCTCGTCGACGTCGGAATCGACGCGGGGTCGCGCGTCATCCACGACCCCGAACGCGGCCGGTACGTGGTGGTCACGCCCGCGGCGCACTACCGCTACGACGCGCGCGCCGACGGCGACGACGCGTAACTCACCGCTCGAAACGGGACCGACCGATAGAAGTCGGCGGCCGAAACAGTACGGTTTGGATGACGGACGCGTCACCGACCCGACTCGCGGTGGTCGACGACGACGAGGCCTACCTCGACCTCCTCGAAACGGCGCTCGAACGGACGGACACGCCCCTCGACGTCACGGCGACGACTGACCCGACGCGCGTCCTCGACGCCGTCGAGGCCGGCACGGTCGACTGCGTCGTGAGCGACTACGAGATGCCGGCGTCGAGCGGGCTCGACCTCCTCGACGCCGTTCGCGAGCGCGACGAACACCTCCCCTTCGTCCTCCTCACGGGCGTCGGGAGCGAGCGCGTGGCGAGCGACGCCATCGACGCCGACGTCACCAGCTACCTCTCGAAGTACGCCGAGGAGTCCATCGCGGCGCTCGCCGAGCGCGTCGCCGAGACCGCCACCGACGCCGCGAGCGCGTACTACCGCCGGCGCGCGCTCGACGAACACCTCGCGTTCGTCGAGTCCGTCCTCGGCGCGCTCGACGACGTCGTCTACGTCGTCGACGCCTCCGGGACGCCGCTCTACTGGAGCGACGCGCTGCGCGACGTCACCGGCTACGGCGACGACGACCTCTCGCACCTCACGGTCTACGACATCGTCCCCGAGGCCGAACACGAGACGCTGACGGCCGCCCTCGACACGGTCCGGGGCGGCGCGTCCGTCACGGTGCGCCTCCCGCTCGCCCCGCGCGAGGGCGACTCCGTCCCCTTCGAACTCAGCGCCGCACCGCTCTACGGGGACGACGGCGACGTCGTCGGCATCGCCGGCATCGGGCGCGACCTCACGGAGCGCGAGCGCTACGAGCGCGGCCTCGAAGGGCTCCAACGAACCACGAGTCGCCTCCTCGACGCGGACGACCCGGACGGCGTTGCGGTCGCCGTGACCGAGGCCGCCGAGTACGTCGCCCCGGACGCCTACGGCGTCGTCTACCGACACGACCCCGCGAGCGGGACGCTCGTGCCCGCGGCGGCCACCGACGGCATCGACGACGCGGCCTTCACCTACGACGTCGCGGAGGACGTCCCGGCGGCGCGCGTGTATCGCTCCGGCGACCCGGAGCGCGCCGCCACCGCGGCCATCGACGACGGCCGGGACCGCGGGGCCGTCGACAGCGTCGCCGCCTTCCCACTCGGAGCGCACGGCGTCCTCGTCTTCGGCTTCGACGAGACCGACGACGACGCGGCGCGCGCGTGGACGCTCGCCGGCATCCTCGCCGCGAACGCGACCGCCGCCCTCGACCGCCTGGAGCGGACCGCGGCCCTCCGCGACCGGGAGCGCGTGCTCGCCACGCTCCACGCCCGCTCGGCGGAGCTGGCGCGCGCGACCGACCCCGAGGCCGTCGCCGAGACAATCGTCGACGCCGCGCGGAGCGTCGTCGACGCGCCCGGGTTCGCGGTCTACCGCTGGGAGGACGCGGCGGGGCGACTCGTCCCCTCCGCGGTCGCGGGCGACGTCGACCCGTCGGTGGTCGACGCGACGGCCGACGGGTGGCTCGTCTGGGAGGCCTTCGTGGAGGGGGAGACGACGGCCGCCGCCGACCTCGCGGACGACCCCTCGCGGGCCCCGTGGCCGGGCGCGCGCAGCGCCGTCGCGGCCCCGCTCGGCGAACACGGCGTCTTCGTCGCCGCCGCGCCCACCCCGGACGCCCTCGACGACCGCGACGTCGAGTTCGTCGACCTCATCGTGACGTACGCGACGAGCGCGCTCGAACGCGCCGCCCGCGAGGCCCGCCTCCGCGAGACCGAGGACGAACTCCGCGATCGCAACGCCGAACTCCAGCGTCTCAACCGCCTGAATCGGGTGATACGCGACATCACGGGCGCGCTCGTCGACGCCGAATCGCGCGGCGGCGTCACGCACGCCGTCTGCGAGAACCTCGCCGCGGACGACCGCTACGCGCTCGCGTGGATCGGCCGCCACGAGGGCGACGAGACCCGCGTCGAGGCGTGGGCTGGTGCCGGCGAGTCGTTCCTCGATCACGTCGTCGAGCGCGGTGTGGACCATCCGCTCGCGCGGTCCGGGAAGGAGGCGAGGACGGACACCGCCCCGCGCGAGCGCGCGACCGTCGTCGACGACGTGCTGCGCGACCCCGCGTTCGCCGACCTGCGCGACGAGGCGATGCGCCGCGGCTTCCGGAGCGCGATACGCCTCCCGCTCTCCCACCGCGACCGGCGCTACGGTTTTCTCGAACTCTACGCGCGCGTCCCCGGCGCGTTCGGGGGCGAGGAACGCGAGGTCCTCGACGAGCTCGCCGCGCACATCGCGGACGCGCTCGCCGCCGTCGACCGGACGGAGACCCTCCTCTCCGGGCGGTCGCTCGAACTGCGCTTCTCGCTGACCGCGACCGACGACCCGCTGTTCGCGCTCGCAGAGCGGGCGGGGCGCGCGCTCGATGTGACGTCCATCGCCCCGCACGACGGCGGGTGGCTCCTCCACGCGTCGGTCGCGGGCGAACCCGCGCCGGTCGTCGAGGCCGCGACGGGACGCGTCGCCGTCGCCGACGCCGAGGTCGTCCGCTCCGACGACGACGGGTCGATGCTCGCCATCGTCGTCTCCGACTCCCCGGTCCTCAGCGCCTTCGCGGACCGCGACGCGACGATTCGCCGCCTCCGCGCGACGCCGACCGGTGGAACCGTCACGGTCGCGGTCAGTCCCACGACCGACGTCCGGGCGTTCGCGGACGCGATTGGCGAGCGCCTCCCGAGCGCGGACCTCAGCCGCCGCGCGCCCGCGGGCGACACCGCGGCGAATGCCCTCCGCCACGACCTCTCGGAGGTCCTGACGGCCAAGCAACTGCAGGCGCTCCGGACCGCGTACGCCCGCGGCTACTTCGAGTGGCCCCGCGAGACGACGGGCGAGGTCGTCGCGGACGAACTCGGCGTCGCCGGGCCGACCTTCCACCAACACCTCCGCAAGGCGCTCGGTCGCCTCCTCGACGACGCCCTCGGGACGCCGCGATGAGTCGGCCGCCGCGCCCGCTGCGCCTGCTGCGCCTGCTGCGCCCGTTGCACCCGTCGCGCCCGTCGCACCCGTCTGCCCGCCACGTCCGACCGCGGGGCCTTTCACCGCCCGGTTCCTTCCCGGCGTATGAACCCCGAGGACCCCACGGACCCCGAGACCGCCGAGGACCCCGAGGCCGTCCGCGCGGACTGGGCCGAGCGCGAGGGCGAGTTCTCGCCGACCTACTACGCCCATCTCGGTCCGAACGAGGTGAGCGAGACGATCCGCGACGCCCTCGACCACTACGTCTCGACGGACGCCGCGATTCTCGAAGTCGGCTGTAGCTCCGGGCGACACCTCGAACACCTCCGCCGCGGCGGCTACGAGAACCTCACCGGTATCGACCTCAACGACGAGGCCTTCGACGTGATGGAGTCGGAGTTCCCTGCGCTCGCCGACACCGGGACCTTCCGCGTCGGCGCCATCGAGGACGTCGTCCCCGAGTTCGACGACGACGCCTTCGACGTCGTCTACTCCGTCGAGACGCTCCAGCACGTCCACCCCGACGACGCGTGGGTCTTCGAGGACCTCGTGCGCGTCACCTCCGACCTCCTCGTCACCGCCGAGAACGAGGGGAACGGCCCCCAGCGCGGCCGCGAGGGCCGCGAAGTGAGCTACGTCAACGACGATTTCCCGCTCTACCACCGCGACTGGAAGGCGATATTCGGCGACCTCGGCCTCGCTCACCTGCTGGCCGAACCCACGAAACGCGACACCATCCGCGTCTTCCGCGCGCCGTAGGGCTCCCGGCCCGACCGCCCGCCCCGCGCCCCCGCGCCACTTTTTCGGGCCCTTCGTCGCCGGCGCGCGGGCGTACCTTTTTTCGCCCGCGACGCCGATTTGCCGATATGGCCGGCGAATCCACGCGCGTGCTCGAACGCGGCGACGACGCCCCGGCGTTCTCCCTGCCGGGCGTCGACGGCGAGACGTACGCCCTCGATGACTTCGCGGACAACGAGGCGCTCCTCGTCGTCTTCACCTGCAACCACTGCCCGTACGCGAAGGCGAAACACCCCGCGCTGAACGCCATCGCGGCCGACTACGACGACGTCGCGGTCGTCGGCATCAACCCGAACGACGCCGAGGCCTACCCCGCCGACTCCGTCGAGGGGATGCGCGAGGAGGTCGAGTCGGGCCGGATCGCCTACGACGCCTACCTCCGCGACGAGTCGCAGGACGTCGCGGCGGCCTACGGCGCGGTCTGCACTCCCGACCCCTACCTCTTCGCCCGCCGCGGCGACGCCTTCGAGCTCGTCTACCACGGCCGCCTCGACGACGCGCTGACCCCCGACGCGGACCCGTCGGGCGACCCCGGCTTCGAGATGCGCGACGTCATCGACAGCGTCCTCGCCGGCGGGGACGTCGACGCCGACTTCCGGCCGTCGCGGGGCTGCACGATCAAGTGGCGCGAGGGGAACGAACCCGACTACTGGGACGATCTCTGAACGAAAATACTCGGCAGAACAGAACTAGCTGGGAGCCGACACCACTCATAGGATACGTCCATTGAGAGGCTCCCGGGACGACGTTAGCGGGCTTGGGAGGCAAGATGACGACTACACCAATCGACAGTATCGGAGACCTATCGGACACACTCGATACCCGCTCCTCCGCCATCGCTCGCGTCTCGCCTCGCCGTTCGCGTCGTCCCGTCCGGCACGCGCCGGCACGGAAGGACCTATACGGCGAGCGATAGAACCCCGTGACATGACACAGGAGTCGGCGACCGTCACGCGCGTCGAGTTCGACATGGAGTGGCCGCCCGGCCACGTCGCGGTGTACGTCCTCGACGGCGCGGAGACGATCCTGTTCGACGGCGGCGTCCCGCCCGAGCGCGTCGACGGCGCGTCCTTCGCGGAGCGCAGCGGCTACGCCCTCGCGGACATCGACCACGTCTTCCTCACGCACCCCCACCCGGACCACATCGGCCACCTGCGCGCGGTCGTCGAGGCCGGCGACCCCGTCGTGCACGCGCCGCTCACCGCGAGCGACCGCGTCCGACGCCCCCCCGAGGTCGTCGCCGAGCGGACGCGACAGACAATCGCCGCGAGCGGTGCCGACGCGGACACGCGGGCGACGATGCGTGAGGAGGAGCGCTCGATTCGCGACCGCATCCGCCGCGACTTCCCGCTCGACGCGGTCGACGACTGGGTCGTGGACGACCAGCGCGTCACCGTCGGCGAACGCGCCATCGACGCCGTCTGGACGCCGGGTCATCAGGCCGACCACCTCTGCTACGTCACGGACCTCGGCGACGAGCGCGTGGCGTTCTCGGGCGACATCGCCATCGAACCGTTCCGTCCCGCGCTCCTCAACGACCGCCTCGATCTCGAACGCCACCGCGCCGTCGCGGACTTCCGGCGGACGCTCGACCGACTCGACGACCTGTCCCTCGACCGCGTCTACCCCGGCCACGGCCCGGTCCACGAGTCGTTCGCGGCGACGCTCGAACGCGACCGCGGGAGCCTCGAACACCGAATCGACGGCGTCCGAGCAGTGCTCGCGGACGGCCCGGGGACCGCCGTCGAGGTCGCGGACGCCGTCGTCGGCGACCACGACCTCGTCTACCTCTTCCCGGAGGTGCTCGCCGCGCTCTGCGACCTCGTCAACCGCGGGGTTGCCGTCCGCGAGGCCGGACCGGACGGCGACCGGTATCGGCTCGCCTGAAGCGCACCGTTCTCGCCCTCTCTTCGGCCGCCCGGTTCTGCTTCGTCTCGCGTCTCACGGACGTTCGTGCGGCCCGTCCGCGACGAACCGCTCGCCGAGGTCGACGTAGTGACGCCAGTTCTCCTCGATCCCCTCGCGCTGGGCGTCGGTGAGCGGCTGGGTCTCCGCCGGGACGCCGGAGGCGAGGTGGCCCGACGGCACCGTCTGGTCCCGCGTGACGACGGCGTTCGCGGCGACGATGCACTCAGACTCGACGCGCGCGCCGCCGAGGACGCGACTCCCCATCCCGACGACGACGTCGTCCTCGACCGTCGCGAAGTCGACCGTCGCCCCGTGTCCGACGCTCACCCGGTCGCCGACGTCGGCCCCGTGGAGCATCGCGAACTCCTGGACGTTCGTGTCGCTCCCGACCGTCACCGGCCCGCGGTCGCCGCGGAGGCAGGCGAACGGCCAGAGGCTCGCGCGCTCCCTGACCGCGACGTCCCCGACGACGGCGGCCATCGGTGAGACGGACGCGCTCGACGCGAGGATCGGCTCGACGCCCTCGAAACTGTGTCGCACGCTCCGAGCGTGCGTCCCCGGCCGACAAAGAGTTTGCTCCGTCGTCGAAGGACACGAACTATCGACACGGACCGACGTGATTTAAGAGGACGGGGGTGAACGTTCGAACGCATGAAGTTCGTCACGTTCGACGGCGACAGACTCGGCCTGGTGAGCGAGGACGGCGACGGCGTCGTCGACCTCACGGATCGACTCGGTCTGGGAAGCGAGGAACCGCTCGTCGAGTACATGGAGGGCGACTACGACGCGAGCAAGTACGCGGACGCCGACGCCGACCACGCGCTCGACGACGTCACGGTCGAAGCGCCCGTCGAGCGGCCGGGGAAGGTCATCGCCGCGCCGCTCAACTACGAGAAGCACATCGAGGAGGCCATCGCCGACCAAGACATCACGACCGACGAGTGGTTCTCCATCGAGGACAAGGGCTACTTCCTCAAGGCCCCCTCCAGCGTCATCGGCGTCGAGGAGAACATCGTCATCCCGTTCGACGACCGCCGGATAGACCACGAGGTCGAACTCGGGTTCGTCATCGGCGAGGAGACGAAGGACGCCGACAACGACGAGGCCTGGGAGAGCATCTTCGGCTACACGATTCTGCTCGACATCTCCGTGCGCGGCGACCAGGACCGCTCGAACCGCAAGTCCTACGACACGTTCACCGTCGTCGGCCCGTACGTCGTCACGCCCGACGAGGTCGGCGACCCGCAGGACCTCGACCTCGAACTCGCCGTCAACGGCGACGTCCGGCAGTCCGCGAACACGAGCGACATGGTCTACACGTGTGCGGACGTCGTCCAGTACGCCTCCATCGGCGCGACGCTTGAAGCCGGTGACGTCATCACGACCGGGACGCCGGAGGGCGTCGGCCCGCTCCGCGACGGCGACACCGTCGACGCCGAGATTGAGAACGTCGGCTCGCTGACCGTCGGCGTCGAGGAACGCGACGTCTCCTTCGCCGACGTCGACGTCGAGAAGCACGGCAACGAATAACGCGACGACCGTCGTTTTTCGGTGCGTCGGTACGGCGGTACGACGCGACGGCAGAACCGAGCGGAGAGGGCCGTGACGGGTCGCGACGAGCCCTGTGGGCGCGAGGCCTCAGGTCGTGTTCTCGCCCTCCGCGTGCGCGCCGCCGTCGCCGACCGCCGAGAAGTACGTCTCCTCGACCGTCGAGCGTTCGAGCGTCCCCGTGTCGGTCCGCGGGAGCTCATCCGTCGTGACGACGTAGCGACGCGGGCGCTTGAAGTTCGCGAGCGAGCCGTGGTCGACGCAGAACTGGTCGAGTTCGTCCGCCCCGACGTCACTGCTGGTGGAGACGACGGCCGCGACGACCTCGCCCCAGTGGTCGTCGTCGAGGCCGACGACGCCGACGTCGTCGACGCCGTCGTGTTCGAGCAGAATCTGCTCCACCTCCTGGGGATAGACGTTCTCCCCGCCGCTGAGTATCATGTTGTCGACCCGGTCCACGATGTAGAGGTAGCCGTCCTCGTCGACGTCCGCGACGTCGTGCGTGCGGAGCCAGCCGTCCACGAACAGCTCCTCTTCGGCCTCGGGGTTGTCGAGGTAGCCCTCGCACATCCCCTCACAGCGCGCGAGAATCTCGCCCGTGCCGCCGGGCTCGACGACGGCCTCGGGGTCCGGGTCCTCGTCCGGCGGGACGGAGTCGACGACGCGGAGTTCCCACGCGTAGGACTCCTTGCCGACGGTGCCGGTGTGTTCGTCCTGCACTTCGGGGTGGGCGTACGCGAGGTTCGGACCGCCCTCCGTCATCCCGTAGCTGTTGTAGACGTTCTCCGTGAGGTGTTCGGCGGCGCGCTCGATCAGCCGCGCGCTGACGACGGCTCCGCCGGTCCGGATGTAGTCGAGCGTGTCGATGTCGAGGCCGCGCTCGGCCTGCCGGTCCGCGAGGACGTTGAGCTGCGTCGGGACCGCGAGCATCCCCGTGACGTCGTGTTCGGCGACGAGGTCGAGCGCCTCGTCGGGCTCGAAGGTCGGCTGGATGACGAGCGTCGCGCCCGTGAGGAGGTGCGGGAGAATCCACGCGTCGGACGTCACCATGTGGTACCACGGCGTCGTCACGAGCGCCGTGTCGGTCGGTTCGAGGCTCATCTCCATGACGACCTGCGTCGCGCCGAGCCACATCGACTCCTGGTCGAACGGCACGCCCTTCGGCCGGCTCGTCGTCCCGCTCGTGTAGAAGATGCCGTACTCGTTCGTGTCCGCCCGCTCGACGACGCGTTCGTCCGCCGCCGCGTCGAGGAACGCGTCGTAGGAGACCACGCGACCGCCGTCGAGTGACGCGTCGCCCGCGTGAATCGCCAGGTCCAGGTCCGCCCGCTCGGCGACGTCGAGCGCTAAGTCGGCGTTCGCGTCGTCGAAGAGGATACCGCCGACGTCCGCGTCGTCGACCATCCGCACGAGCTCGTCCACCCCGGCGCGGTAGGGCAGCTGGACGTTCCCGCGCCCGCGCTTCTGGCCCGCGAGCATCGACGCGACCGTCTCGATGCCGTTGAGCGCGAGCGTCGCACACCGCTGTTCGGGAATCCGCTCGTGGACCGCGTTGGCGAGCGCCGTGCTCTCGCGGTCGAGTTCCTCGTACGTCCGCTCCCCGCCGTCCGCGCTGACGAGCGCAGTCTCCCCGCCGTAGCACCGCACCGTTCGTTCGAACCCGTCGATGTAGTTCATGGTCTTTGAGTACGAACCAATCCAGCACGATAATACATAATGGCTCGGGTACGCACACGCGGGTCGAAACCGCCCGACGCGACGCTACCGGCAGATGGTGCCGAAACACGTTCGCTGTAGGGGAACAAGAGTGGTCCGAGACCGCCCCAGTTCGTCGGAGTGGGACGACCGATTTACACGAATATGGACGTAATAGCGTGTCCGATTCACCGTCCGTCCGGGCGTCGTCACACGGTCGAGAAAATCTGTTCGCTCCTGGAGAACACGCTGTGGACACACCGACGAAGGGCCTAAGTAGCCGCTCGTACCTGAATTCGATATGGCTCGGAACGGAACCGACGGCGCGACGGTCGGGTCGGACGAGACGCTGTTCGCCATCATAGAACAACTTCGGGAGCGCGACGGTGCCGGCGTGACGGAACTCGCGGCGGGGCTCGGGTTGGCGAAGAGCAGCGTCCACAAGCACCTCCGGACGATGGTCGAACACGGCTACGCGGTCAACCGCGACGGGACGTACCACGTCGGCCTGGAGTTCTTCCGCGCCGGCGAGTACGCCCGCGACCGCTACGACATCTACCACGCGGCCAAGGACCCCGTCGACGACCTCGCCGCCGAGACCGGCGAGATGGCGTGGCTCATCGTCGAGGAGAACGGCCGCGCGATGTACCTCTACGGCTCCCGGGGCGACGCGGGCGTCAGCGTCGAGGCCATCGTCGGGACGTGGCGCCACCTCCACGTCAACTCCGGCGGGAAGGCGATACTCGCGCACCTCCCCGACGACGAGGTCGAGCGGATACTCGACGCTCACGGCCTCCCGGCGCGCACCGAGAACACCGTCACGGACCGCGGGGAACTGCGCGCCGAACTCGACCGCATCCGCGAACGCGGCTACGCCGTCAACCGCAGCGAGGACCTCCACGGCATCCACGCCATCGGCGCCCCGGTTCGTCACGACGGGGCCGTCCGCGGTGCGCTCGCCGTCGCCGGGGCCGCCCGCCGACTCGCCCGCGACGACCGCGAGGCCGACCTCGCGGAGCGCCTGCTCACCGCGACGGACGACGTCGAGGTCAACCTCGCCTACCAGTAGCGCCGCGTCGCGTGCGACGCGCCTCCCGTCCGCCCGTCGCCCCGCCCCCGACGGCCCGCCGGCGGCACGCTTTTGTCGCTCGCCCCGTCAGTGGTACTCATGGCGGAGTTCGACAACATCTACAGCGAGTCCGACCCGTTCGTCCGCGCGCACTTCGACTGCCTCGACTGCGGCGGGAAACTCTGGGAGTACGCCATCCAGGGCCGCATGGTCTGCGAGGACTGCGGCGCGCTCTTCGACTCCGACGACGTCTTCGACGCGCAGGTGGAGGCCTGACCCACTCTCGACTCGTGGCCGCCCACCCCGATATTTATTATTGATGATGTACTAACGACGAACATGGCCCAGCAGGAGTCACACGAAGACCCGGAGGACCTCCTCGAACTGAGTGACGACACGCGGAGCCTCCTCGACGAGAACGACCTCCGGCCGCTGTGGGAGGTCGAGGACGACCTCGGGAACGAGACCGAGGACCTCGAGGCCGACATCTGGAAGTGGGAGGACATCCAGGCCGCCATCGACGGCATCGAGCGCGACGTCCCCATCGCCGACCTCCCGCCGGGCTTCCAGCGCCGCGTCGCCGTCCCCCTCAACACCGGCGGCTACAACAACGCCATCTCGAACACCATCTACGTCGGCGTCCAGACCGTCTCTCCCGGCGAGACCGCTCCCTCGCATCGCCACTCCGCGAACGCCCTCCGTTTCACCATCGACGGCAGCGAGGACATGAAGACGGTCGTCGCCGGCGAGGAGTTCCCGATGCGCGACGGCGACCTCATCACGACGCCGCAGTGGGAGTGGCACGACCACGTCAACGACTCCGACGAGACCGCGACGTGGCTCGACGTCCTCGACCTCCCGCTCGTCCTCGACTCGCTCAACACCCGGCAGGCCTTCGAGAACCACGAGCTCGAACGCCAGCCCGTCACGAAGTCCCAGGGCTACTGGGAGTCCCAGTACGGCCGCGCGCGCCCCACGGAGTCGCGAACGCAGAGCGACATCCCGGGTCCGTTCCAGGGCAACCGCGAGGCGACGCCGCCGTATCGCTTCAGCTGGCAGGACACCCTTCAGACGCTCCGCCAGCGCGCCGAGAACGACGACCCCGACCCCCACGACGGCTACAGCGTCTCCTACGTCAACCCCGCGACCGGGAGCCCGCCGCTCTTCCCGACGATGTCCTTTCGCGCCCAGCTCCTCCAGGAGGAGACCGACCCCCACTTCCACAACACCGTCGACATCTACTTCGTCATCGAGGGCGAGGGCGTCACCCACGTCGGCGACGAGGCCTTCGAGTGGAGCGAGCGCGACATCTTCGTCGTCCCCCGCGACGCAATCCACCACCACGACCCCGACGGCGAGGCCATCCTCCTCGGCATGACCGACCGTCCGGTCTTCGAGTCGTTCAACCTCTACGCGGAGGCCCAACCGAACTAGCGACGGCGGCTCTTTCCCTCTCTCCGTCTCTCGCCGCTCGTCTCTCCTCTCATCAGCCGTCGAGCGCGTCGCTCGCCGATACGCGACCGCCCCGTCCGCGTCGTTCTGCTTTATGTCGATACCCTGTAGCGACGCCGATGGCGCGACGCCACCGAGTACCGCCTCCGAAACGACGCGTTCGGCCCTCCGTCGCGCCGCTGGTCCGAGCGCCACTGTGGTCCGACCGCCCTGATTTGATATAGCTACATACAGTATATCGGATTTCGGTCGCCGAGCGCTCCACATCTGTCTTGCGCGGTTGTCTGGCTGCGGACAACGGTACAAGACAACTACTAAGTCCGCTGACCGTCTCTCGCTATCCAGCGAAATCGCGCGGCTTGAACGGCCGCCACCCCACCGTTTCCGCCATGACCGACCGATACTCGACGATGGATCGCGCCGACTGCGCCGCCTTCCTCCGCGAGACCGTCGTCCCCGAGATGCGCACCGACCCGGACTGCGACCGTCGCCCGGACGAGGACCCACCGACGTACCGCTGGCTCAACGGCCGCTACCCCGGCTTCGTCAAGCACCTCCAGCGCGCCTTCGACGCCTCGCCCGCCGCGTTCTACCGCGAGCGCGTCCTCGACGGCGACGACGAGTCCGCCGACGGCTACGACTGGGGGCTCCCGTCGGGCGACGCCGCCGCGCGCACGCGCGAGCGACTGAACGCGCACCTCGACGAACTCCGCTACCGGGGGCATCCGGAGACGACGATTCGCCCCTACCGCTCGCGGCTGAAGAAGTACGTCCGGCTCTACTGCGACCTCCACGGACCCGACCTGCTCGATGGCCTCCGCGACGAGTCCCGACGCGCCGCGGAGATCGACCGCACCTTCGCGGTCTGCAAGGTGCTCGACCGGACGCTCGACACGCCGGCGGCGCGGCGCAAGTACGTCGAGGACGTCCGGCGATTCTACCGCGAACTCCGCGACGCCGGCTACGTCTCCTACAACCCGATGCGGCGCATGGAGACCCGCCTCGGTCTCGACGTCCCCGAGTGGGACAACCCCGCGCTCGCCGCCGCGGACGTCGAGGCGCTCTGGGAGGCGGCCGACTCGGTCCGCGAGCGCCTGCTCGTCGTCGGCCTCTGCGGGTGGGGGTTGCGACCCTCCGAGCTCGCGGCGCTCCACGTCCGGCAGGCCGTCCTCGACCCCGCGGACGACGACTACCCGTACCTCGACTTCCGCGACGGCGACCGGAAGAACGGCCCGGGGACGGTGGCGATGCTCGCCGGCGACGGGGTGCTCGACCGCCGCCTCGACGCGGTCGCCGACTGCGAGGGGTGGACGGGCTACGTCTTCCCGTCCGACGCCGCGGCGAGCGGTCACGTCCACGTCGATACCCTGCGGCGGTGGTTCGCCGACCTCGTCGCGCGCGCGGACGTGACGGTCCGCGACGAGCCCCCGACGCCGAAGTACGGCCGACGCTTCTGGTACGCGCGCTACGGCGAGGCCGTCGTCGAGGTCGCCGAACGCTTCACGCCGGTCGCGGAGGCGCAGGGCTCCGCGGACGCCTCCGTCGTGGTCGAGAACTACCTGAGCGAGGCCGACCGGCGGATGCATCTCCGGCGCGTCATGGCCGACTCCCTCGCCGACCTCTTCGTCTGACGGCTCTCTCGACCCGCGTGCGAGCGGCTCGTGCCCCGCGCCGTTCCTTGCCCACTCTCGGCACCCGTATCCTACACAGACAATCATAGTCTTTATCTTCTTCTACCACAATCTTTCGTTCAGGATGACTTCGAGAGACGGCGCGCTGGGACGGCGCGCGTACCTGAAGACGAGCGGAATCGCTGGCGTCGCGGGACTGACCGGATTGGCCGGCTGCACCCTCGGCGGTGGCGGTGGGAGCGGCGGCGGTGGCGGCGGGAGCGACACCATCACCATCGGCGGGACCGTGCCTCGGACGGGACGGTTCTCCTCGCTGGGCGAGGACCTCGAACAGGGGTACCGCCTCGGCGTGCAGCTGATGAATCAGAACGGTGGTATCGACGGCCAGGAGGTCGAACTCGTCCTCAAGGACGACGAGAGCGACCCGAAGAAGGTCCGTTCGAGCCTCCAGTCGATCACCAGTAGCAACGACGTCGACATGCTGTGGGGGAGTTTCTCCAGCCTCCTCGTCACCGCGGGGAGCGCCTTCGCCGAGCAGCAGGGGATTCCCTTCGTCGGCACCGCGTTCGCCTACATGGCTCCCCACATCGAGAAGAACTACGAGTGGACGTTCGCGCCGATGGCGAAGTCGCGCGACGTCGCCGCAGCGACCGTCGGGATGCTCGGAATGCTCCCCGACGACCAGCAGCCGACGAACATCGGCATCTGGGAGCCCAACACCGGCTGGGGCGAGGAGCAGTCCAACTACTGGGACGACGCGCTCTCGTCCGCCGGCTACGACGTCGTCCTGCGCGAGAAGTACAGCCTCGGAACGCAGGACTTCTCCACGCTCATCTCGCAGTCGAAGAGCGCGAACGTCGAGGTCCTGCTCTCGGTGCCGACGCCGCCCGGCGCCATCACCGCGATGAAGCAGATGAAGTCCAGCGACTTCTCCCCGACGGCCGTCCAGTTCGTCCGCGGCGCGGACCCGAACGCCTTCTGGTCCGCGCTTGGCAGTACCGGCGAGGGCGTCACGATGTGCCCCGGGTGGGTGCCCGGTCTCACCGGCAACGGCAACGACACCCTCCAGGAACTGCACGCGCAGACCTACGACTACCCCGACGACAAGCTCCTGCCCGTGATGGTCGGTTCCTCGTTCAACGTCGCGCAGGTCGCCGACCAGGCCTTCCGCGCCGCCGACTCCACCGAACCCGCCGCGCTCCAGGAGGCCCTGCGGTCCACGACGTTCGAGACCGTGATGGGTACCTTCGGCTTCGAGGACAACGGCCTCCCCGAGAAGGGCCAACTCACCGCGCCCATCGGCCAGTGGCGCGACGGCGGCCAGCACCTCGCCTACCCGGACACCGAGGGCGACGCGGCCGTCGACTTCGAGTACCCGCTCACGCCGTGGAGCGAGCGCTGACGACGACGCGGCGGCGATGACCCGGACGCGGGCGTGGCTCGCCACCTGCCTCGGCGTCGCGCTGGCCGCCGCCGTCGTGTTCGCGGCCCCGATGCCGACCGCGCAGGCGCGCGTCCTCGCTATCACCCTTTTCGCCATCGTCGCCTGGATCGCCGCGCCCGTCCCGCCGTGGGTCACGGGGCTCACCGCCATCGGCCTCATCGGCCTGGCACAGACGCCAGCGCTCGCCCTCTCGGGCTTTGGCTCGCCCGCCACCTGGCTCATCGTCTTCGGTCTCGTCGTCGGCGAGGCGACGCGCCGCAGCGGCCTCGCCACCGCGACGCAGGCGTTCGTCTTCCGGCACCTCGACGTCGACGGCGCGGACCCGCGCGGGCTCTACTATCGGCTACTCGCCCTGCTGTGCGCGGTCGGCCTCGCGTTCGCGCTCCTCCTGCCGGCGGCGCTCGTCCGCGTCCTCATCGCCATCCCCGTCCTCGTCGAGGTCGGGTCCGTCTTCGAGGACCGCCGGCCGCGCCTCGGCGTCTTCTTCGCGCCGCTGTTCGCCACCTACTACGGCGCGTCGGGCATCCTCACCGCGAACCTCCCGAACGTCATCATCACGGGCATCGTCGAGTCCATCGCCGGCGTCTCCATCACGTGGAGCCAGTGGTTCGTCTCGCTCTTCCCCGTGATGAGCCTCGGGCGCGTCCTCCTCATCTTCGCGGTCGTCGGCGTCCTCTACCGGCCGGCCGCCGACGCCGCGCTCTCCCCGCCCACCGCCGCGGACGTCGAGACGGGTGACGCCCGCCGGATGCTCTGTCTGCTCTTCGTCGGCGTCGTCTTCTGGGCGAGCGACGCCGTCCACGGCCTCCACCCGATGTTCGGCGCGCTCCTCGTCGCCGTCCTCGCCCTCCTCCCCCGCGTCGGCGTCATGAACTACGACGCGGTCGAGGACGTCGATTTCTCCGTCGTCTTCTTCGTCGGCGCGGTCTTCGCCGTCTCCGCCGCACTCGCCGAGACGGGCTTCACCGAGACGGCCGCGAACGCCCTCCTCCGGTTCATCCCCGCCGACGCGCCGAGCGCCGTCGTCCTCGCCTGCGTCTTCTTCGTGACGACCGCACTCACCTTCGTCATCGAGGGTGTCGCGGTGTCGAGCGTCCTCACGCCGATACTCGTGACGTTCGCCGCGAGCGCCGGCATCCCCGTCGACCACGTCGCCTACGTCGAGGCGAGCGCGCTCGCTACGTTCTTCTTCCCGTACCAGTCCGCGGTCCTCGTCGTCATCCTCCGCGCCGACCTCGTGGAGACCCGAGACGTCGTCCGCACCGCGTCCGTGCTCTCGCTCGCCACCATCCTCCTCCTCCTCCCCGCGGAAATCGGCTACCTCACTCTCTGAGGGCCGACCCCGTGGGGACGGCACGGCGAACTGAGGGAAGAAGAGGGGCGGGTGGGATGGGATGGGGTGGGGGTTTTTGCCGCTGGCCGACGCAACCCCGAACGATGTCGACACGCACCATACTCGTCGCCGTCTCGCGCGACGAGGACGACGCGATTCGCGTCAGCGAGACCGTCGAACGGCTCTACGAGGCCGACGAGGTCGAGATCGGCCTTGTCCACTGTTTCACCGAGAACCCCGAGGGCGCGAGCGCCGCGCAACTCTCCTCGGTCAGACACGTCAGCGAGTACCTCGAAGAGGCCAGTTTCGACGTCGAGGTCCACGAGCGAAGCGGGGAACCCGCCTCGGAGGTGCTGGAGGCCGCCGCTGAACTCGACGCCGACCTCGTCTGTCTGGGCGGCCGCCGGCGCTCCGCGGCGGGGAAGGTCATGTTCGGCAGCACCGCACAGGCGATTCTCCACGACGCCGACCGTCCGGTCGTCCTCGCTCCCGGTCCGACGTAGCGACGCGATACCGCGGGCGACGGAACCGGGACCGGTACGCCCCGACGGCGCGTCGGTCCGCCCGCGCGCCGCCCCCTCACCGCTCGGGTCGCGAGCCGCCGTCCCGCCTCAGATGAGGTCGCGGAGGTTCCCCGCGTAGACGTCCTCGCGCGCGTCCCCGTCGAGGCGCATGTCCTCGACGGCCTCGATGGTGAGCTCGACCGTCTCGCGGCCGCGCTCGGGGCTGAACGGGTAGTCGGTTCCGAATATCACGTTCTCGGAGCCGAAGAAGGAGGACGCGCAGTCGAGCGCCGGCGCGGAGCCCGACACCGCGGTGTCGGCGTGGAAGCGCTCGAAGTACTCCTCGGCGGGCTTCGAGAGCTCGGCCGCGTTCTCGTGGAAGCCCGCGTAGTTCTCCGGGTAGTTCTGGCGCTGTCGGTAGAACATGGCGATGCGCTCGCCGTAGAAGGGGACCATCCCGCCGCCGTGATGCGAGACGAGGTCGAGGGACGGGAACTCCTCCATCACGCCGCCGAAGACGAGCCGCGAGAGCGCGAGCGTCGTGTCGAACGGCCAGCCGAAGAGCCGGTGCTCCATGTACTCGGAGGCCCAGTCGTACCAGTCCCAGAGCTGGGGGTGCATCCAGAGCGGCGTGTCCGTCGCGGCCGCGCGCTCGAAGAGCGGTCGAAACTCGGGGTCGTCGAGCGGCCGGCCGTCGATGTTCGAGAACATCTGGATGCCGACCATCCCGAGGTCCTCGACGCAGCGCTCGAACTCCGCCATGAACTCCTCGCTGACCTTCGGAATCGTGCCGACGGGGATGAACTCCTCGTGCTCGTCGGCGAGTCGTCGAATCTCGTCGTTGGCGAGCTTCGTTATCTCCAGCGCGAGGTCGTGCTCCATCCCCTGGAACATCGTCGGGAGCGCGAGCGTGATGACCTGCTTGTCGACGCCGTAATCGGCCATGTCGACCTTGCGCTGCTCGATGTCCCAGAGGAACTCGGGGCGGCCATCGAGGCCCTGGAAGCCGAACTCCTCGGTGATCGTGTCGAAGAACTCCTCAGTCAGCACGTGGGTGTACCCGTCGATTATCTCCGGCATACCTCACGCTAAACCAAACGCGGGCATAGTTCTTTGGCCTCCCTTGCGACGTGGACGCGCGCGACGGTCGCGTGCGCCGCGAGTCACCGACGGCAGGAGTGACGCGGCGACGACGCTCTACTCGTCGGGGTACGCGAGCCCGTCCCAGCCGGGGCCCTCGCCGATGAACTGGTGGCTCGTCTCGCCGCCGATTTCGGACTCGTGCCACTCGATGGGGTCCCAGTCGGGCTCGAAGTTGAGGTAGCCCGGCCCGGCGAAGAACTCGATGCAGAGCCCGCTCGCGGGGTCGGTGACGTAGAGGTAGTCCGCGCTCGTGATCGCGTGCTTGCCCGGCCACGCGTCCGGCTCGATACCGTGTTCGGCGAGCACCTTCCCGGCCTCCCAGAGGTCGTTGAGGCTGTCGAGGTGGTAGGAGAGGTGGTCGAACATCGGCTCTGCACCCGCCTCCAGGCGGTGGATGGCGAAGTCGTGGGGGAGCGGCGTGACGGAGAACCACCAGCCCCACGTCTCGTCGTCGTCGGTGAGGTACTTCTCGTTGAGCTGGAAGCCGAGGTCGTCCTGCAGCCAGTCGGCGTGCGCGGGCGAGACGGAGTCCTGCACGTGCGCGTGGTCGATGCGTCGCGGGGCGATGCGGTTGCCCGAGGCCTCGCTGTAGACGCGGTTCTTCAGGCGGGAGCGCTCGCCCTCGGGCGCGGGCGGCTTCTCGACGTCGTAGTAGAACTCGAAGGGGTGGCCGAACTTCTCGACGCGGATCGCCTCGCCCTGCCCCGTCTCCTCGCCGGCCTCGACGTACGTCACGTCGTCGCCGTTCGCCTCGAAGGACTCCGCGAGGTCGTCGACGGCCTCCGGCGTCTTCGTGCGGAAGGCGATGTGGTCGACGCCGGTCTGCCCGGAGTCGATGACGGCGAGCGTGTGGTGTTCCCAGTCGCGCAGTCCGCGGAAGTACGCGACGCCGTCCTCGCGCTCCGTGAGCTTGAGTCCGAGCACGTCGCGGAAGAACCAGATCGACTCATCGAGGTCCGTCGTGTGCGTCGCCACGTGGCCGAGCTTGGCGATGGGCGACTCCCACCGGCTCATTCGTCTCCCTCCCGGTGCGGCCGCGTGTTCCTCCCGCTGGTCGTGGACGTGGCTTTCGCCGTACCCGTGGTCATATGTCTCAGTAGTCCCGACGATCTATAATAAATATTGTGTGTGCGACGCGCCCGTGGCGGGTGAACCCGGTCGATTTATCATCGGTGCTCGTCTCCGCCCGGACATGGACGTGTTACACAGCGCCCTGTGGGTGTCGGACCTCGAATCGACCCTCGAGTTCTACGAGACCGAGATCGGCCTGACGAAGCTCACCGAGTTCGAGGGCGGCGACGGCGCGACGAACGTCTACCTCGAAGGCGACAACGGCGTCGTCCTCCAGTTCAAGTACCATCCCGACCACGACAACGACGAACCCATCGAGCCGACCGCGCTCGACCACCTCGCCTTCGGCGTCGACGACGTCGACGCGACCGTCGAGCACCTCGTCGAGGAGGCGGGCTGTACGCACGTGCGCGGCCCGCTCGACTCCGAGGGCGCGGGCGCGCGCATCGCCTTCATCGAGGACCCGAACGGCTACGGCATCGAACTCATCGACGACGACGCGTTCGACGGCTGAGGCGCTCGCCTCAGTCGTCGGCTTCGACGGCGTTCCCCTGTTCTTCCGCGAGTCGCTCCGCGACGTCCGTGATGAGGTCCTCCTGGCCGCCGACGACCTCCATCTCGCCGAGTTCGACGAGGATGTCGCGCGGGTCGACGCCGTAGCGCTTCCCCTCGCGGCGCGCGTGCCGGAGGAACGAGGAGTAGACGCCCGCGTAGCCGAGCATCAGCGAGTCGTTGTCGAGCTCGGGCATCGTGTCGTCGTCGAGCATCGGCAGCAGGACCTCTTCGGCGGCGTCCATCGTGCCGTAGAGGTCCGGGCTGACGTCGTAGCCGGCCCGGTCGAGCGCGCCGACGAGCACCTCCATCTGGGTGTTGCCCGACCCCGCGCCGAGGCCGCGCAGACAGCCGTCGACGGTGACCGCGCCCTCGTCGAGCGCGGCGAGGGTGTTGCCGACGGCGAGCCCGAGGTTGTTGTGCGCGTGGAAGCCCACGTCGATGTCGAGGCCGTCGACGAGCAGGCTGACGCGCTCGCGCACGTCCCCCGGGAGGAGCGCCCCGGCGGAGTCCATGAGGTAGACGGCGTCCGCGCCGTACTCCTCCATGAGCTGGGCCTGCTCTAAGAGCGTCTCCGGCGTCGCCATGTGCGAGAGCATCAGCAGGCCGTTGGCCTCCAGACCGCGCTCTTTGACGTACTCGAAGTGGTCCTGCGAGATGTCGGCCTCGGTGGCGTGCGTGGCGATCCGGCAGATGTCCGCGCCGTGGTCGGCCGCCATGTCGAGTTCCTCGACGGTGCCGATGCCGGGGAGGAGGAGGACGGAGAGTTCGGTGTCGCTGAGCTGGGGGGCGACGGCTTCGAGGTACTCCTCGGTGGAGGCCGCGGCCATCCCGTAGTTGATAGAGGAGCCGCCCATCCCGTCGCCGTGCGAGACCTCGACGACGTCCATGTCGGCGGCGTCGAGCGCGCCCGCGATCTCCGCCATCTGGTCGGGCGTGAACTGGTGGTCGACGGCGTGCATCCCGTCGCGCAGCGTCATGTCGACGACGCGCGGCGAGTTAGTCATCCTGCCCACCCCCGACGGCCGCCTCGGTCTCCCACTGCTCGGCGACCCGCTCGGCCGCGCCGAGCGCCGCGCTCGTCATGATGTCGAGGTTGCCCGCGTACGGCGGGAGGTGTTGGCCCTCGCCCTCGACTTCGAGTTGCGTCGTGAGGATGACGGTGTCGCCGAGGTCGAAGCCGACGTCGTCCTGGTCCTTGACGGTCGGTTCGAGCGTGACCTCGTAGCCGGGGACGTAGGACTGTATCTCCGCGGCGATGTCCTCGACGGAGTCCCGCACTTCCGCGACGTCGACGCTGTCGGTGACCTGGGTGTGGACGGTGTTGCGCATCATGATCGGTGGTTCGGCGGGGTTGAGCGTGATGATCGCCTTCCCGTCGTCGGCACCGCCGACCTCTTCGAGGCCGGCGGCGGTCGTCTGCGTGAACTTATCGATGTTCTGCCGCGTGCCGGGGCCGGCGGACTTCGAGGCGATGTGCGAGACCATCTCGGCGTACTCGACGTCCGCGACGCGATCGACGGCGTGTACCATCGGGATGGTCGCCTGCCCGCCGCAGGTGACCATGTTGATGTTGTTCGTCTCGCCGAGGACGTCCTCGACGTTCACGACCGGCACCGTGTAGGGGCCGACGGCGGCGGGCGTGAGGTCGATGGCGAAGAGGTCGAGTTCCTCGTACACCGGCGCGTTCTGCTCGTGGACGCCGGCGCTCGTCGCCTCGAAGACGACGTCGAACTCGTCGGCGTGCTCCCGGACGCTGTCGATGCCCTCCGTCCCGACGTCGATGCCCTCGTCGACGGCGGCCTGGAGCCCGTCCGACTCCTCCACGGGGAAGATGCCGATCATCCGCTGGAGGTTGACGCGCTCCCCCCGGTCCAATATCTTGTACATGAGGTCGGTCCCGATGTTCCCGGGCCCGACGATAGCCGCGTCTACGGTCATGTATAAGGTATATTTATGAGACTTTCTCATAAATCTGCCGGTCACGCGAGACGATGTCCGCGGAACCGGGCGCGTCGACCCCGCTCGATAGCGACGAGCGGCGACGGCGCGGTGCAGGGGGCGGAAAGCGGCCCGCGCCGGTCGCGGACGTGGAAGTGGCGGACGCCGAGGACGCGGACGTAGTGGAAGTGGAGAGTGTCACACGCACGCGGCCGAGGGCCGCGTCGTGGACGGCGTCGGCGTTAGAACGGGTAGCCGCGGTCCTCGCGCTGGACCGACGTCCACTTGACCTCGGTGAACTCGTCGATGATGTACTCGCCGTTGTAGCGGCCGATGCCGGACTCCTTCATGCCGCCGAAGGGCATGTGGGGCTCGACGTTGACCGTCTGGTCGTTCACGTGCATCATCCCGACGTCGATCTGGTCGGCGACGTCGCGCGCGCGGCCGAGGTCGCCCGAGTGGACCGAGCCGGCGAGGCCGTACTCGGTGTCGTTGGCGATTTCGACGGCTTCCTCGTCGTCGCTGAAGGGGATGACGGGGACGATGGGGCCGAAGTGCTCGTTGCACGCCGCCGCCATGTCGTTCGTGACGTTCGTGATGACGGTCGGCTCGACGAACAGGCCGTCGGCCTCGCCGCCGGCGAGGACCTCGCCGCCGGCCTCGACGGTCTCCTCGACGTACTCCATCATCTGGTCGCGCTGGCTCTCGTTGATGATCGGGCCCACGACGACGTCGTCGTCGCCCACGGGATTCCCGACCTTCAGCTCCTTCGCGCGCTCCGCGAGGCGCTCCGCGTACTCGTCGTAGACGTCCTCGTGGACGATGTGGCGGTTGATGGAGATGCAGACCTGCCCCTGGTTCCAGAAGGAACCGAAGGTCCCGGCGTCCACGGCCTTGTCGAGGTCGGCGTCTTCGAGGACGACGTGGGGGTTGTTCCCGCCGAGTTCGAGCGCGGGGAAGCCGAAGTGATCGACGACGTTCTTCCCGACGATACGGCCGGCCCGCGTCGAGCCGGTGAACGCCATGACGTCGCAGTCGGGGTGGGAGGCCGCCTGGTCGCCGGCGGTCGCGCCCTCGCCCGGGACGACGTTCAGGACGCCGTCGGGGAGGCCGGCCTCCTCGAAGAGGCGCGCGAGGAGCAGGCCGCCGGAGATGGACGTGTCCTCGGCGGGCTTCAAGACGACGCTGTTCCCGGTGGCGATGGCGGGCGCGACCGCGCGGAACGAGAGCTTCAGCGGGACGTTCCACGGCGAGATGACGCCGACGACGCCGACGGGCTTTCGCTCGACGATGTTCTCCTTGCCGGGAATCTGGGACTGCGCGTGGCGGCCGTCGGCGCGATACGCGTACTGCGCGGCGTCGTAGCCGAAGGAGACCGAGCCGCCCCACTCGATGTCCTGCTTGGACTTCGCGCTGCCGCCCTCGGCGGCGAGAATCTCGCGGACCTCGTCCTCGTACTCCTCGAGGAGCTTGGCGACGTTGCGGACGACCGACGCGCGCGCTTCGAGGGAGGTGTCCTCCCACTCGACCTGCGCTTCCTTCGCGGCCGCGAACGCCTCGTCGACGTCGTCGCGCGAGGCCGCGGGGACCTGCGTGATGACCTCGCCGGTCGAGGGGTTGGTCACGTCGATGCGCTCGCGCCCCTCCAGCCGTCGCCACTCACCGTCGATGTAGGCGGCGTTCCAGTCGGCGTCCAGTGCGATCTCGCTTCCCTCCACGGTCGAGGCTGCGTCACTCATCTTCGTGTTCGTACCTCGGAACTCACGCATATAGGGATACCGGAAGCCACGATTCCCGTCGAGGAACGCGGACGGTACGATTAAGTACTGGCTCCGGCCACTGTGCCGTATGGCTCTCAGCCAGTCGGAGCTCGACGAGCTCGCCGACACACTCTACGAGGCGTACGACACGAAAGACCCCATCGAGCCCCTCAGCGACGAGACGGAGTTCACCACCGAGGAGGCCTACGAGGTCCAGGAGCGCGTCTTCGAGCGAATCAGCGATGGCGGCACGCTCGGCCACAAGCTCGGCCTCGTGAGCGAGGCGAAACAGGAGCAACTCGGCATCCCCGAGCCCATCTTCGCGCCCGTCGTCGAGGAGACCCTCCTCGAAGGTCCCGTTCAGGTCGACGAGATGATCGCGCCGCGCATCGAGGCCGAGATCGGCCTCGTCCTCGGCGAGGACCTCGAAGCGCCCGTCACGCCCCTCGAC
This sequence comes from Halarchaeum rubridurum, assembly GCF_014647115.1. Lineage (GTDB taxonomy): Archaea > Halobacteriota > Halobacteria > Halobacteriales > Halobacteriaceae > Halarchaeum > Halarchaeum rubridurum. Next base: position 224,361 of record NZ_BMOO01000002.1, on the reverse strand, counting down.
GTCGTCACGGCCACGGACGCGGTCGTCCCCGTCGTCGAGATTCTCGAGAGCCGCTTTGCGGGATGGGCGATTCCGTCCGCGCAGGACGTCATCGCCGACCTCACCTCCGCCGGCGGCGTCATCCTCGGCGAGTCGATGAAGGACCCCTCCGAGGTCGACCTCGTGATGGAGAGCATCGCCGTCTCCGTCAACGGCGAGCTCGAATCGACGGGCATCGGCGGCGACATCATGGGCAACCCCGCGCGCGCCGTCGCGTGGCTCGTCAACCGCCTCGCCGACCGCGGCGAGAAACTCGAAGCCGGCGAGCTCATCATGACGGGCGGTATCCCCGCCGCCATCGACATCGAGCCCGGCGACGTCTACGAGGTCGAGTTCGCCAACATCGGCTCCATCTCCGTCCGCGCCGAGTAACGACTCAGCCGTCGTAGCGGTATTTGAGGTCGAGCGCGAGTTCGTTCGCGGTGCTCTCGACCTCCCCGACTATCTCCTCGTCGAACCCCTCGTTTCCGAGTCGCTGGGTCGGTGCGGAGATGCTGATCGCGCCGAGAATCTCGTCGTCGAGGCGGATCGGCGCGGCGATGCACGCCAACCCCTCGGTGCGCTCCTCGTGGTCGGTCGCGTACCCGCGCGCGCGGATGCGGTCGAGTTCGGCGTGGAGTTCCCCCCGGTCCGTGATGGTGTTCTCCGTCTCCATCGGAAGCCCCCACTCGTCGACGATTTCGTCGACGCGCTCGGGGTCGAGGTACGCGAGGATCGCCTTCCCGACGCCCGTGTAGTGCAGGCGGATGCGGTAGCCGACGTGCGTGTCGAGGTTGACGGCGTAGTCGCCGCGGGCCTGGTAGAGGTAGACGCCGCGGCCGTTCTCCTCCGTGACGAGGTTCGTCAACATCCCCGTGTCGGCGGCGAGCTGGTCGGCCTTCGAGCGCCCGTAGCGGTAGAGCGGCGTCCGGCCCCGTGTGTACCCGCCGAGCGTCAGGAACTGGAGGCTCAAGCGGTACTCCTCGCCCTCCTTCGTGACGTAGCCGTGCTCGCGCAGGGTGCTCAGGTGGTTGTGCACCGCGCCCTTGCTCAGCTCCGCGACGCCGACGAGGTCGCGGATCCGCGCGCCGTCCGCCTCGCGCAACCGCTCGATCAGCGCCAGCGACTTCTCGGTCGTCCGGACGGGGTGGTTCGCTTCCTTCGCCATACCGGACCCCAGACGCCCCGCGCGTAAATAGGTTGTTTTCGATGTGAAAACACTCCGCGCTCGTGCTTACTCCTCGCCGATGCGCGTCGTCACGGAGCCGATGGAGGTGAACTCCGCGGTGAGGACGTCGCCGGCCGCGATGTCGGTGGCGGGCGTGAGTGAGCCGCTGAGCACGAGGTTCCCCGCTTCGATCCGCTGGTCCATCTCGTCGAGGGTGTTCGCCAGCCACGCGACGGCGCGCGCGGGGTGGCCGAGGACGGCGCTCCCGACGCCCGCGTCCGCGACGGTGCCGTTCCGGTAGAGCTTGACGCCCTCCAGCGAGAGGTCGAGGCCGTCGACGGGCGTCAGCGTCTCGCCCGTGAGGTAGAGCGCCGAGGAGGCGTTGTCGGCGACCGTGTCCTCGATGTCGATGTCCCAGTCGCGCACGCGGCTGTCGATGATCTCCAGGACGGGGAGGACGCCGCGGGTCGCCTCCAGCACGTCGAGGTACGTCACGGGCGGCTCCAGCGTCTCCGCCATGACGAAGCCGACTTCGGGCTCGACGCGCGGCGCGATGAGGTCGCCGGCGGGGACGCTCCCCTCCTCGACGAACATCGTGTCGAGCAGCCGCCCGAAGTCGGGTTCGTCGACGCCGAGCTGGGTCTGGATGCCCTCGCTCGTGAGGCCGACCTTGTGGCCGACCACGCTCGCGCCGTCCGCGACGTGGTCGTCGATGACGCGCGACTGGATCTCGTAGGCGTCGGAGACGTCGAAGTCGTACTCGTCGGTCAGCTTCGGTACCGGCTCGCCGCTCCGGTACGCCTCGTACAGCGACTCCGCGATGTCGTCGATGGTGCGGTCGTCGAGTGTCACGATCTATCAGAGACCCGCCGCCCGCAAAGACGTTTGTGGTCGCGGGCGCGCCCCGGTCGTTTTGTACGTGAAAACGGATTGCGCTCCGAGAACGATTACGCCGATACGCGTGTAAAACGAGGTCGTCGGTGCCGCGACTCGACCGTCGTTCGGCCGATCCACATCCTCCTTCCTCCGGCGGCCGGCACGTTGACCCAATACGTTTTCACGTACAAAACGAATCGTCCTTTCGCGCCGTCGAGGCGCGCGCAGGCGGCGCTCCGGGCGTCGTCGCTCGCGCGCGGCGAGAGGAAAAAGTGTACGGGACCGACGGACGCGGTCTCAGCTACTCGTGGCGGTGTCGCCCTCCCGGCGCTGTGCGACGTACGACTTGAGGTAGCCGTAGATGCCGTTCGGGAGGAAGATGACCACGAGGATGATGATGATGCCCTCGACGGTCGTCGCCAGGCCGCCGAGCACGCTCGCCAGCCCGTTGTCGATGATCATGAAGATCACCGTCCCGAACAGCGGGCCGGCGACCGTCCCCATGCCGCCGAGGATGACGATGACGAGCGTGTCGACCGTCCACGTCACCGCGAGCGTCGACGTCGGGTTGATGTAGAGGGAGTTCAGCGCGTACGCCGCCCCCGCGAGCCCCGCGACGAACGCGGAGATGAGGAAGGCGTACATCTTGTAGCGCAGGGGGTCGACGCCGAGGCCGCTCGCGGCGGTCTCGTCGTCGTGGATCGCGCGCATCCCGAGACCGAGGCGGCTGTTCACCACGAGATAGACGCCGATTGTGGCGAGCGCGGCGACGACGACCGTGAGGAGGTACGTCGGGATCTCGCCCATCCCCGCGTTGAGGTAGTAGCCGGTCGACCCGCCGCTGATCGAGCGCTGGTCCGTGAGGATGAGCCGGATGATCGCCGCGAGCGCGAGCGTCCCGATGGCGAAGTAGTGTCCGCGCAGGCGGAACATCACGGGCCCGGTCACGAGTGCGACGAGCGCTGCGCCGACGCCGCCGAGGACGAGCGCGACGACCGGGTGCGAGAGCGGGAAGGGGATCGCGGGGAGGCCCGCGGCCGACGGCGTCGTGAGCCACGCGGCGACGTACGCCCCGAGGCCGAAGAAGGCCGCGTGCCCGAGCGAGATCTGCCCCGCGTAGCCCGCGAGGAGGTTCCACGAGACGCCGAGCATCAGGAAGACGAGCGCGGTCATCGCCAGCCCCGTGTAGTACGACGTCGTCACGAAGGGGACGACGAGCATCGCCGCGAGCACGACGAGCGAGGCGGCCACGGTCCGCTTCGAGGACGGCACGCCGAGCATGAAGCGATCCGTGTTCATTCGCCACCACCCCCGGTACCGAAGAGCCCCTCGGGTTTCAGCAGGAGGACGAGGAGGAAGATCGTGAACGTCATCACGTCGCGGTAGCTCCCGCCGAGGAACAGCGCGGTGACGTTCTCGGCCGTGCCGAGGATGACGCCGCCGACGAGCGTCCCGATGATGCTCCCGACGCCGCCGAGGACGACCACGGCGAAGGACTTCAGGAGGTACGACCAGCCGACGTAGGGGTCGATCGGGAACAGCATCGAGAGCAGCGAGCCGGCCGCGCCGGCCAGCGCCGCGCCGATCCCCATCGTCAGCATGTAGATCCGGTCGGTGTCGATGCCGACGTACCGCGCGGCCGCCCGGTTCTGCGACGTCGCGCGGATCGCGTGGCCCGTCGAGGTGTATTCGAGGAACAGCCACGTCAGCACGACGAGCAGGACGGCGATGACGAACGTCACCGTCCGCGACGGGGAGAGCAGCACGGACCCGAGGTTCAGCCCGCCGAGACCGAGCGTCAGCTCGGTGGACTGGGCGTCCGAGCCGAGGAAGTGCTGCCCGAGGTTCTGGAAGACGAGCGCGACCCCGAAGAGCACGAGGATGGGCTGTTCGATCCCCTCGTCGACGACGCGTTCGAGCAGGGCGCGCTGGAGGACGATGCCGATGACGAACAGCACGAGCATCGCCGCGAGCATCCCGACGAGCGGGGAGAGGCCGGCCATCGTGAACAGCACGATGGCGACGTACCCTCCGAGCATCAGCAGGTGGCCGTGCGCGAGGTTGACCACGTCCATGATCCCGAAGATGAGCGAGAGCCCCAGCGCGGCGAGCGCGTAGATCCCGCCGAGGAGGATGCCGTTACTGACTGTCTGTGCGAGGAGGTCGATTGATACCATGGTTTCGTTGGGTGGTTGGTGTCTGCGTGGCGGTGCGGCGGGACTGCGGGTCGGTCGCGGACGCCCGAAGCGCGGGCGACGCGACCGTGCGTCGCGTGCGCGGCGTGTGTCGTGCGTCGGTGTACGGTGCGCTCACGGCGTCACTCACCGAGGTAGGAGGCCTCGACGCGCTCGTCGCCCGCGAGCTCCTCGGCGCTCCCGGAGAGTTCGATCCGGCCGCTCTTGAGGACGTACCCCCGGTCGGCGACGCGCAGGGCGTTGTGGATGTCCTGTTCGACGAGGAAGACCGTCGTCCCCTGGTCGTTGATCCGCTGGATGGCCTCGAAGACGTCGTCGACGAGGACGGGCGCGAGCCCGAGGCTCGCCTCGTCGAGGAGGAGGAGGTCGGGTTCGCTCATCAGGCCGCGCCCGATGGCGAGCATCTGCTGTTCGCCCCCGCTGAGCGTGCCGGCGCGCTGGCCCGCGCGCTCCTCCAGTCGCGGGAAGATTTCGTAGACCCGCTGTAAGTTCTCCGACATCGCCCCGCGGTTCGTGTACGCCCCGAGCTGGAGGTTGCGCTTGACCGTGCTGTCCGCGAAGATTTCGCGGCCCTCGGGGACGTGTGCGATTCCGCGTCTGACGGCCTCCTCGGGCGCGATACCGGTTATCGACTCGCCCTCGTAGACGACGTCGCCGTCGAGCGGCGAGAGCACACCGCAGATGGTCTTGAGTATCGTCGTCTTCCCCGCGCCGTTCGCGCCGAGGAGCGCGACCGTCTCCCCGGTGTCCACGGAGAAGTCCACGTCCCAGATGACGTGGATGTCGCCGTACGCCACGTCGAGGCCCTGGACGTCGAGGAGCGCCATCTACGCCTCGCCCCGCGTCGGCCCCTCGTCGCGCTCCGCGCTCGTCCCGAGGTAGGCCTCGATAACCTGCTCGTCGTTCTGTATCTCCGCCGGCGTCCCCTTGGCGATGAACTCGCCGTTGTTGAGGACGAAGACGCGCTCGCTGACGTTCATCAGCGCGCGCATCACGTGGTCGATGAGGAACACCGTCTTGCCCCGGTCTTTGATGTCGCCGATGAGCGAGACGATCTCCTCGGTCTCCTCGGGGTCGAGCCCGCCGGCCACCTCGTCGAAGAGGAGGATACCGGGGTCGGTCGCCAGCACGCGCGCGATTTCGAGGCGCTTGAGCGCGCCGACGCTGAGTTCGGTCGGCGTCTCGTGGGCGCGCTCGTCGAGTCCGACGAACTCCAGGGCCTCGTACGCGCGCTCCTCGACGTTCTCGGGGCGACGACCGCCGAACTCCGCGCCGACCTCGACGTTCTGGTGGATGGAGAGGTTCTCGAACGGACGGACGATCTGGTGGGTCTTCACGAGCCCCTCGTGACAGATGTCGTGCGGGCTCCACCCCGTGATGTCCGTCCCGTCGTAGTGGACGCTCCCCTCCGTCGGCGCGTGCGACCCGGTGATGACCTTGAAGAGCGTGGACTTCCCGGCCCCGTTCGGCCCGATCAACCCCACGGTCTCCCCCCGTTCGACCTCGAACGAGACGTCGTCGAGCGCGACGACCCCGCCGAATCGTTTCGTGACACCGTTACAGTTCAACAATGACATCGACTATCGTGAACATATGGTTTCCCCGGTATAAACCTATCCCACTCGTGGTCGATAGTTCATGACGTTTTTCGAATCGCGGAACCGGACGGCCGGCCTTTATCGACGATAGAGTAAACGATAAAATGATATGTATTTTTAGTTGCTAATTCTTTCTCTCTCCTCCAGATGGACCGTCTTACACCACGCGCTCGGTCGGGACCGCGTTGCCCCGTCGGGCCCCGGCCGGGAGGAGCGACGACGACGCAGACTCGTACCGGTAGACAGGTCCGTAAGGACCGATTTACCGTGGACCACGACGATCCACCGACGCCGCCGGCCATCCGTACGACTCGCTCTTGACGACCGACCGCCGCTCCCGGCTTGACACCCTTCTGCCCGTCTCTCTTCTCTATTCATTTATTCTGTCCTTTCTTCACTCTAGTAACTATACTTATAAATATGGGTTCCCGACGCGCCGTCGGCGTCCGTGTCGCCGTTCGTGGGGGACGCCCGCCGTCGCGCGTCGGTGCTCCAACGTTTATGCGACGGCCCGCGTACGTGCCCGTATGAGCGACAGCAGCGACCCGCGGTGGCGGGTGATCGGCGAGGAGCGACACCCCGGCCCGCTCACGATGGCGCTGGAGGAGGTGGCGGCCGAGACGGCCGTCGACGGCGGGCCAGCGACCGTCCGCGTCTACCGGTGGCCGGACACCCTCTCCCTCGGCGTCGCGCAGGACGCCGCGAGCGTCGACTGGGGCTTCTGCCGGCGCGAGGGCATCGGCGTGACGCGCCGCCAGACGGGCGGCGGCGGCATCTACCACGACGCCGTCGGCGACATCTCGTACAGCGTCGTCGCGCCGAGCGACGCCGTCGCCGGCGACCTCCTGGAGAGCTACCGGGACATCTGCGACCCCGTCTTCGACGCGCTCGCCGCCCTCGGCGTCGACGCCGACTTCGTCGAGGGTCCCCGCGACGAGATATACGAGCCCGCCTGCTACCTCCGCGGGCTCAACCCCGCCCACGACGTCGTCGGGCCCGACGGGCGGAAGCTGAGCGGGAACGCGCAGTACCGGCCGCTCGACGCCGTCGTCCAGCACGGCTCCATCTCCTTCACGCGGCGCGCCGAGCGCCACTGCGACTGCTTCGACGCGGCCCTCGACCCCGACGCGTTCCGCGAGCGCGTCGGTGCCATCGACGACTACGCGGACGTCACGCGCGCGGAGGCGGTGGACGCCCTGCTGTCGTCGCTCGCGTCGTGGGCGGACGCCGAGGAGGGGTCGTGGACGTCCGACGAACTCGACCGGGCGCGCGCGCTCGCCGACGCGAAGTACGGCGCGGAGTCGTGGGTGCGACACCGCGAGGGGTGAGCGGGGCGCGGCGACGCGAACGGAGACAGGTATTTGTGGCTCTCCGTGTTCGGTGGGAGCATGGAGTCTCGCGCGCGGAAGCCGGATTGGCTACGTATCCGTCCGCCCGGCGGCGAGCGGTTCGCGGAGATAGAGCGCGTCCTCGACGACCACGACATCACCACGGTCTGCGAGGAGGCGAGCTGCCCGAACCGCAGCGAGTGCTGGAGCGGGCGCGACGGCCCGGGAACGGCGACGTTCATGCTGATGGGCCATCGCTGCTCGCGCGGCTGTAACTTCTGCGACGTCGCCACGGGCGGGATGGAGCCCCTCGACCCGGACGAGCCCGAGGAGGTCGCGGCCGCGGTCGCGGAGATCGGCCTCGACTACGTCGTCCTCACCTCCGTCGACCGCGACGACCTCGACGACCAGGGGGCCGCGCACTTCGCGCGGACCGTCCGCGAGATAAAGCGCCGCGACCCCTCGATACTCGTCGAGACCCTCATTCCCGACTTCCAGGGCGAGGAGGCTCTCGTCGGCGAAATCGTCGACGCCGGCCCGGACGTGATAGCGCACAACGTCGAGACCGTCGAGCGCCTCCAGCGGCCCGTGCGCGACCCCCGCGCGGGCTACGAGCAGTCCCTCTCCGTCCTCCGGCAGGTCGAGCGCGACGCCGACGTCTACACGAAGACGTCGCTGATGCTCGGCGTCGGCGAGCGCGACCACGAGGTGTACGAGACGCTCGTCGACCTCCGCGACGCCGGCGTCGACGTCGTCACGTTCGGCCAGTACCTCCAGCCCTCCGCGAGCCACCTCGACGTCGAGACCTACGTCCACCCCCACAAGTTCGAGACGTGGAAGGCCGTCGCGGAGGAGGAACTCGACTTCCTCTACTGCGCGAGCGGCCCGATGGTCCGCTCGTCGTACAAGGCCGGCGAACTGTTCGCCTCGGCGCTCATCCGGGACGGCGCGTCCGTCGCGGAGGCCCGAGCGCGTGCCGAACGCGCGCGCACGGACGATACGGGACGCGACCGCGATGTGTGACGATACCGACCGCGACGCGTGACGCGGCGCTCGGGAAACCTTTACCACCGCCGACGCGGTCGTCTCCGCCATGCTGGAGAGCGACTTCACGCTCACCGACGTCCTCGACCGCGCGGACTCGCTGTTCGCCGACCGCGAGATCGTGAGCGCCCGCCCGGACGGGAGCCGTCATCGCTACACGTACGGCGACGCCGCGGACCGCATCGCCCGCCTCGCGGGCGCGCTCGACGACCTCGGCGTCTCCTCGGACGCCCGCGTCGGCACCCTCGCGCGCAACCACCACCGGCACTTCGAGCTCTACTTCGCGCCCGCCTGCGCCGGCCGGAGCCTCCACATGGGGAACGTTCGGCTCCCCGCGGCCGACCTCGCCGCGACGATCCGGGACGCCGGCGACGAGGTGCTGTTCGTCGACCCCGCGTTCCTCGAACGGGTCGAGGCCGTCGCCGACGACCTCGACACCGTCGAGCAGTACGTCGTCCTCGCCGAGTCGGTGCCGGAGACGACCCTCGACCCCGTCGTCGCCTACGAGGACCTGCTCGCCGGGCAGTCGCCGACCTACGACTGGCCGACGCTCGACGAGGAACGGGAGTGCGGGCTCTGCTACACGACGGGCACCACGGGTCGGCCGAAGGGCGTGACGTACACGCACCGCGCGCTCGCCCTCCACACGATGATGAACGGCCACGTCGACACGTACGCCATCGGCGCGCGCGACACCGTCTGCCCCGTCGTCCCCATGTTCCACGTCAACGCGTGGGGGTTCCCGTACGCCGCGGCGTTCGCCGGCGCGGACCTCGTGCTCCCCGGCGCGCAGACCGACCCCGAACCGCTCGCCGACCTCCTCGCCGGGGAGGGCGTCACGGTCGCCGCCGGCGTCCCGACCGTCTGGCGACGCCTCGCCGCGCACCTCGACGAGACGCCCGCGGCCGACCTCGACCCCGTGGAGCGCCTCGTCGTCGGCGGCGCGTCCGTCCCCGCCTCGCTCATCCGCACCTACGACGACGCCCACGACGTCACCGTCCAGCAGGGGTGGGGGATGACGGAGACGTCGCCGCTCGGGCTCCTGACGCCGCTCGACCCCGAACCGGGCGACGGGACGCCACCGCGGACGACCGAGGGACGGCCCGTTCCCGGTATCTCGGCGCGCGTCGTGGACGACGACGGCGAGCGGGTCGCCCGCGACGGCGAGGCGATGGGCGAACTCCAGGTCCGGGGGCCGTGGGTGACGGACGGCTACGCCTCGCGGACGCGCGAGGTCGAGTCGCCGCTCACCGACGACGGCTGGCTCCGCACGGGCGACGTGGCGACGTGGAACGCCGACGGCTACGTCGACGTCGTCGACCGCACGGACGACCTCATCAACTCCGGCGGGGAGTGGATATCGAGCATCGAACTGGAGGACGAGCTGATGGCGCACGCGGGCGTCGCCGAGGCGGCCATCGTCCCCGTGGCGGACGAGACGTGGGGCGAGCGCCCGCTCGCCGTCGTCGTGCCCCGCGACGGCGACGACCCCCCGGGAACGGACGCGCTCGACGCGCACCTCCGGGAGTCGTTCCCCTCGTGGTGGCTCCCCGACCGCTACGTCGTCCGCGAGTCCATCCCGCTGACGACGACCGGGAAGTTCGACAAGCGCGCGCTCCGCGAGCGCTTCGAGGGGACGGACGCGGGTGGTGACGACGCGAGCGAGGGAGACGTGTAGACGAGACGAGCGAGGGAGACGTGTAGACGAGACGAGCGACGGAGACGCGGAGACGACGCGTGGGCGGGGCAAGATTCACGGTCCCGCTGGGCGCAGAACGGGTATGGCAGTTCTCACCGCGGTCGACGGCGAGTCGATTCCGAGCAACCCGGTCCGCGAGGGCCAACTCCTGGCGGACCGCTTCGAGGAGCCACACGTCGTGTTGCACGTGATGCCCCAGGACGTCTTCGAGGAGTTCCGCGGGTCGACCGGGAGCGGCGGCGCGCCGTTCGCCTCGTCAGCGTCGTACGGCGAGGGCGACGGCGCGGTCGGCGGCGGGCGCGGCGGGGAGTACACGGTCGAGGACGCGGAGCGCCACGCTCGCGGGGTCGCCCGCGACGTCGTCGAGGGGACGTTCGACGACGCCGACGACCGGGCCCTCGTGATTCAGGGTCGCGTCGGCGACCCCGTCGCGGAGATACTCGCGGAGGCCGACCGGCGCGACGCGCGCTACCTCGTCATCGGCGGCCGCAAGCGGACGCCGGTCGGGAAGGCGCTCTTCGGGAGCACGACGCAGTCGATACTCCTCGACGCCGAGCAACCCGTCCTCACCGTCATGTCCGAGACCTGAGCGACCGACAGAGCTAACCCCGCCGGACCTGTGCCATCGTTTATGACAGTACGGGAAGTGAGTCGCTTCGAGTCGTCGCTCGACGCGGCGGGCGTCGCGGCGACCCGCGTCGAGGCGGCCGACCTCGCCGACGCGCTCGACCGCCTCGTCGAGCCGCCGGCCGTCGGCGTCCCGCTCGGCATCGACGGCGTCTCGCTGGACGAGACGGTCGTCGAGACGCCGCCGACGCCGCGTCGCCTCAAACGCGCCGAGACGGGCGTGACCCCCGTCGCGGCCGGAGTCGTCGAACACGGGACCTTCGTCCTCCGGAGCGACGCGAACGGCTCCGAGCCGGTGAGCCTCTACCCGCCGACGCACGTCGGCGTCGTCCGGGCGAGCGACCTCCACGCGGACTTCACGGCGGCCTTCGACGAGCTGGAGGGGTCGCTCGCGGGGGGCGAGAGCGCGATTCTCGCCACGGGCGCGAGCGCGACCGCGGACATGGGCGAACTCGTCCACGGCGTCCACGGCCCCCGAACCGTCCGCGCCGTCCTCGTGGAGGACCGCTGAGATGAGCGGGGAGTCGACGCGCGCCGCGAAGGCCGCGCGCATCCGCGCCCTGCTCGAAACCGAGGGCGACGCCGTCCACGAGAACACCACGCACCTGAACCGCGTGCGCTACGAGGCGAACGCGGCCGGCGGGGACATCGACGCCCTCCGCGCGGAGGCGCGCGCCATCAAGGAGGACGCCATCGAGCGCCTCCCGGAGCTCGTCGAGCGGGTGCGCGAGACCGTCGCGGCGAACGGCGGGGAGGTCTACGTCGCGGACGACGCCGCGGACGCGAACGCCTACATCGAGCGCGTCTGCGACGACGCGGACGCCGACTCCGTCGTGAAGTCGAAGTCGATGACGACGGAGGAACTCGGCGTGAACGACGCGCTCCTCGACGCCGGCGTCGACGTCCACGAGACGGACCTCGGGGAGTTCGTCGTGCAGGTCGCCGACGAGGCCCCCTCGCACCTCGTCGGCCCCGCCATTCACAAGTCGCGCGAGGAGATAACCGCGCTGTTCAACGAGGTGTTCGACCCGGACGTGCCCCTGGAGACCGCGGCGGACCTCACGCGCTTCGCCCGCGACCACGTCGGCGAACGCATCGAGCGCGCGGACGTCGGGATGACGGGCGCGAACTTCGTGCTCGCCGACTCCGGGAGCATCGCGCTCGTGACGAACGAGGGGAACGCCCGCAAGTGCGCCGTCACGCCCGACACGCACGTCGCGGTCGCGGGCGTCGAGAAACTCCTGCCCTCCGCGGCCGACCTGCCGCCGTTCGCCGAACTCATCGCCAAGGCCGCCGGCGGGCAGGACGTCGCCACGTACCTCTCCCTCCTCACGCCGCCCGTCGACTCGCCGACCATCGACTTCGACGCGCCGGACGAACCCCTCGGCGATCCCGCGGACCGGTCGTTCCACCTCGTGCTCGTCGACAACGGCCGCCTCGACATGCGCGAGGACGACCAGCTGAGGGAGACGCTCTACTGCATCCGCTGTGGGGCGTGTGGCAACTCGTGCGCGAACTTCCAGCACGTCGGCGGCCACGCCTTCGGCGGTGAGACCTACACGGGCGGCATCGCCACCGGCTGGGAGGCCGGCATCCGCGGCGAGGACGCGACGGACGACTTCAACGACCTCTGTACAGGGTGTTCGCGTTGCGTCGACGCCTGCCCCGTCGAGATCGACATCCCGTGGATAAACACGGTCGTCCGCGACCGGCGCAACCGCGGTGCCGACCCCGACGCGTTCGACCACCTCGTCTCCGGGCTGACGCCCGACGACGACCCCGCGGGCGTCGACCTCCAAAAGCGCCTCTTCGGGAACTTCGGGACGCTCGCGCGACTCGGGAGCGAGACGGCGCCCCTCTCGAACTGGCTGTCTCGGCGCGCACCCGTCCGCGCGGCGATGGACCGCTGGCTCGGCGTCGACCGCCGGCGCGACCTCCCGACGTTCGAGCGCGAGACGCTCGCCGACTGGTTCGCCGCGCGCGACCCCCTCCCGAGCGCCGGCACCGCGGACCGCGCGGCCGTCCTCTACCCCGACGCCTACACGAACTACGCGCTCACCGAGCGCGGGAAGGCGGCCGTGCGGACGCTCGAGGTCCTCGGCGTCGACGTGACGCTCGCGCCCTGCCACGAGAGCGGGCGCGCGCCGCTCAGTCAGGGGATGATCGAGACGGCGCGCACGCAGGCCGAGCGGGTGAGCGACGCGCTCGCGCCCGCCCTCGACGACGGCCGGGACGTCGTCGTCGTCGAACCCTCGGACGTCGCCATGTTCCGCGGCGAGTACGAGAAACTCCTCGACGACGCGACGCACGAGCGCCTCGCCGCGAACAGCTACGAGATTATGGAGTACGTCTACGGCCTCCTGGAGAACGGCGCGGACGCGGACGCGCTCGTCGGCGGCGACGACGTCGCCTACCACGGCCACTGCCAGCAGCGCACCCTCGACCTCGCGGGCTACACCGAGGCCGTCCTCCGGCGGGCCGGCCACGACGTCGTCACGAGTGACGTCGAGTGCTGCGGGATGGCGGGGTCGTTCGGCTACAAGTCGGAGTATTACGAGCTCTCGATGGACGTCGGGGCGGACCTCCGTGAGCAGTTCGAGCGCCCGGACGCGGCGGGTCGCCGCGTCGCCGCCAGCGGGGCGTCCTGTCACGAACAGCTCCTCGCGCTCGCCTTCGACGGCGTTCCCCACCCCGTCGAGCTCGTCGCGCCCGGCGGTCGCTGACGCGGGGCACGACGCAGTCACGTCCCTTCGCCGTCACCGTCGCGCCGTCGCCACCGCGTCGTCGTGCCGCCACCGGAATTTGGCTGACAATAGTGAACAAATTTTATACCCCCGCTGATGTATGTCGCTACTGTGTTAGAGAGTACGAGGGTCGTCTGTGGGGTACCCCTGCAGCGACCGCCCGCTATCGAGGACGCGAACCGTCGCACCACGGACGGCCGACGCCGGGCGGCCGCCGGTGGCGCGACCGAACCGACCGTACGTGGGGGCCGGTGATGGACGGCAGCATCGGCATCTCGAACCTCGAGAAGGTGTACGGCGAGGGGACCGAACGCACGAAGGCCATCGACGACCTCTCCTTCGACATCGACGGCGGCGAGTTCGTCAGCGTCGTCGGCCCCAGCGGCTGTGGGAAGAGCACCCTCCTCTACATCATCGCGGGGTTCCTCGACATCACGGACGGGACCGTCTCCGTCGACGGCACGCCCATCGACGGGCCGGGGACCGACCGCGGCGTCGTCTTCCAGGACTACGCGCTCTTCCCGTGGCGGACGGTGAAGGAGAACGTCCTCTACGGGCTGGAGGAGGCCGGCGTCCCGGACGAGGAGGCGGACGCGACGGCCCAGCGCTTCATCGACATGATGGACCTCTCCGGGTTCGAGAACAAGTACCCCAAGGAGCTCTCCGGGGGGATGAAACAGCGCGTCGCGCTCGCGCGGACGCTCGCCTACGACCCGAAGATACTCCTGATGGACGAGCCCTTCGGCGCGCTCGACCAGCCGCTGCGCGAGACGCTCCAGGACCAGCTCATCGACATCTGGGGCGACCTCGACAAGACGGTCGTCTTCATCACGCACGACGTCGAGGAGGCCGTCTACCTCTCCGAGCGCGTGATGATAATGACCCGCCACCCCGGGACGAAGAAGACCGTCACCGAGGTCGACCTCGACCGTTCGGGGCCGCGCGAGGACATCGTCACGTCCGACGAGTTCACGCGGAAGAAGAACGAGGTCTGGCGCTCCCTCCGCGAGGAGACGAAGTCGGAGGTGCAACCGTAGCGTGGCGACCAACGAGCTCTGGACCCCCGAGCGGATTCCCGACCCGTTCGCGGGCGTTGCGAAGCTCCTCTTCGACTGGATTCCGCTGCTCCTCCTGGTGCTCGGCTGGGAGGTCGTGAGCGGGCGCGCGGTCTCCGAGTCCGTCCTCCCGCCGCCCACCGCCGTCGCCGCGGCGACCGTCGACCTCTTCGCCACCGGTGAGGTCGTCCCACACCTCGCCGTCTCGCTCCTCCGCGTCGGCGTCGGGCTGTCGCTCAGCATCGTCGTCGGCGTGCTCCTCGGCATCGGGATGTCCCAATCGGAGGCCGTCGAGAACTTCTTCGACGTCTTCCTCTCGCTCATCTACCCGCTCCCGAAGACCGCGCTCGTCCCGCTCGCGCTTCTCTGGCTCGGCATCGGGACGAAGACGGCGGTCCTCATCGTCTTCCTCGCGTGTCTCCTCCCCATCGTGATGAACGCGAACAACGCCGCCGAGAACGTCGACCGAAACCTCATCCGCTCCGCGCGGATGATGGGGACGAGCGACCGCCGGCTCTTCTGGAAGGTCGTCATCCCGGCGACGATTCCGGAGATACTGACCGGCATCCGGCAGGCGATTCCCTTCGCCTTCATCTCGCTCATCAGCGCGGAACTGATCGCCTCCGAGCAGGGGATGGGGCGTCTCATCCGCGACGCCGGGTCGCTCGGGCGCTACCCCGCGATGTTCGCCACCATCGTCATCATCTCCGCGGTGGCCTACACCGCGGTGTACGGGTTCGAACAGGTCCGTGAACGGGTGTTAGTATGGACGTAGACGTCCGCTCGCTCGGCGCGTCGTCCATCGTGGACTCCCTCAAGTCCATCTACTCGCTCGTCCTCCTCCTCGTTCTCTGGGAGGCCGTGACGCGGATGGGGTTGATATACCCGTACTTCCTCCCGCAGCTCTCCGTCGTGATCCACGAGTTCGTGGTGCTGGTGTCGACGGGACAGATGATACACGCCGCGTACCTGACGCTGATGCGCGCGTTCGTCGGTCTCGCGGGTGCCGCCGTCGCCGGCGTCGCCGTCGGGATACTCTGCGCGCGCAACGCGCTCTTCGAGTGGTTCTTCGACCCGCTCATCAAGATCGGCTACCCGGTGCCCGTCATCTCGCTCGTCCCGGTGTTCATGCTCTGGTTCGGCATCGGCGACGTCTCGAAGATAATCATGGTCGCCGTCGGGACGTTCTGGCCCATCGCGGTCAACGCCCGCGACGCCACTCGGCAGGTCGAGCAGAACCTCATCCGCTCCGCGCGGATGATGGGGACGGGTGACCGGCGTCTCCTCTGGCGCGTCATCCTCCCCGCGGCCTCGCCCGGCATCTTCACGGGCCTGCAGATAGCCACGCCCATCGCGCTCATCATCACGTTCGTCTTCGAGATGGTCGCCGGTGGCGGCGGTCTCGGCGCGCTCGAAATCGCCGGCGTTCGCGGCTTCAACTCCGCGCAGACCTACGCCGTGATCTTCGCCATCATCGCCATCGGCCTCGTGCTCGACCGGCTCCTCCGCGCCGCCCGGACCCGTCTCCTCGACTGGACCTGAGCGGCCACTCACTCCCTCTCTCCGTTCCCGCCCGTCCGCTTTCGCCGTCGTTGCGCTTCGCCCGTCGCCATTCGGCCGCTTCCATCGTCACCCCCGACTCCACCCGCCGCGTCGCTCGCCGTCGCGTCGCGGCGCGTTCGCTCGTCGACCGGAGAAAAAGCGGGAACGAAGGGAACGGCGAGACGGCCGCGGTGCGACCGCTCAGCCCTGGTACTCGTTCGTCGAGTGCTCCGTGACGTCGAAGGAGTCGTCGATGAAGTCGAGTTCGACGAGGTCGTCGATGATGAACTGGAGGGCGTCCTGGTCGACGGTGAGGTCGCGGTGGTAGTCGTTCTCGGTGAAGAAGTACGACTCGACGGTCTCCGTCGGGAGCTCGAAGTGGTTCGCGGCGGCGGTCGCGGCCTCGCTGCGGTTGTTGCGGACGTACTCGAAGAGCGCGCCGTAGTCCTCCGCCCACGCGGCCATGGCGTCGGGTTTGTTGTTGAGCGCGCGCTTCGCGGCGGTCGCGTACGTGAAGGGGTACTGCTGCGACCAGACGTCAGCGGAGCCGAAGACGTGGTTGAACCCCTCGGCGCGCGCGCCGACCGCGAAGAGCGCGGGATAGATGCCCGCGTCGATCTTCCCCTCGTTGAGCGCCGCGGTGTACGTCGGGAAGCCCATCTCGACGAACTCGACGTCGTCGCGCGTGAGCCCGGCGCTCCGCAGCCCCTTGACGTAGACGGAGTGGACGCCGGTCCCGAGGGCGTTGACGGCGACCGTCTTGCCCTCGAGGTCCGCGACCTCCGTGATACCCGAGTCCGGTGCGGAGAAGACCGATACGTCGTAGTTCTCGGGTGAGGCGTCCCAGAAGTCGACGCCGACGACGGAGATTCCCTCCGGGATGGCGTTCTGGTTGACCGCCGAGGCGAAACTCACCGTGGAGGTCATCACGACGTCCGCGCTCCCCGCCGCCATCTGGTTCAGCGAGGTCGGCGTCCCGGAGTTCCGCGTGACGTTGAGCTCGTAGGCCGAACCGGCGTTCGGGAGCTCGCTGCGAATCTCCGGGACGGCGAGCAGCGACGCCGCGTTCTCGATGGGGACGACGTAGTTGAAGTTGATAGTCGGCGTGCCGCCGCCACCGCCGCCACCGCCACCTGTGCATCCCGCGAACCCGGTGAGGCCGGCCGCACCCGCGATTCCGGCCGCCTTGAGGTAGTCGCGCCTGTTGTATCGAGACATCGTACTCGACGATACCTACTGATTTATAATAAGCTTTTGCCCCGCGCCCCCCCGCGTGGACGACGCGAGACCGCGCGTCCCGTCAGTCCGTCTGCACGTAGACGACGCCGTCGCGGACGACCACGTCGTACGTCGGGACGACGTAGCTGTCGTCGCCGATGTGTTCGCCCGTATCGAGGTCGAACGACCACCCGTGCCACGGACAGGAGACGATGCAGTCGTCGCCGTAGCGCTGCTCGACGCGCTCGCCGGGGCCGCCCCACTCGCCGACGAGGCGCTTTTCGACCTTCCCCTCACAGGTCGGGCCGCCGTCGTGCGGACACTGGTTCCGGAGCGCGTAGAACTCCCCGTCGGCCCTGATGACGCCGACCTCGGCGCGTCCGACCTCGACGATTTCCACGTCGCCGTCGTCGAAGTCGTCCGCCGCGCCGACCGCGATTTCCCCGTCGCTCACAGGTCGAACACCTCCGCGGCGTTCCGCCCGAGGATGTCCTTTCGCTGCTCGTCGTCCAGCATCGGGAGGTCCGTGATGATGCTCGGGCTGTCGTAGTCCCAGTGGGGGTAGTCGGAGGCGTAGAGGAGGTGCTCCGTGCCGAGCATGTCGAAGCAGATTTCGAGGAGGTCGGGGCGCGCGGACTCCTCCAGGGGCTGGGTGCCGAAGTAGAAGTCGCTGATGTAGTCGCCCGGCGGGGCCTCCAACAGCGGCGCTTCCTCGGCGCGCTTGAGGTACTCCTCGTCGAGGCGGCTGATGAGCCCCGGGAGGTAGGTGACGCCGGACTCCATGAAGACGATGTCGAGGTCCGGGAACTTCTCGGGGACGCCCTGGCAGGCGACGCTGACGATCTGGGACATGTTCGATTCGAGGAAGCCCAGCGTGTGCGTCTCGATCATCTCCTCGTAGCCCGCCCGGACGTAGTCGTCGAGGCCGGAGCCGCCGGTGTGGTAGACGACGGGGAGCCCGAGGGCCTCGCAGCGCTCGTAGATCGGGTCGTACTTCCGGTTCCCGAGCGGCGGGCTCGCGCCCGCGGTGACCATCACGACGCCCTTGAACGTCTCCTCGTCCTCGATTCGGTCGAGGACGTCCATCGACGCGTCGATGTCGTGGTAGGGGAGCGGCGCGAGGCCGTAGATGCCCGCGTCGGGGTCGAGCACCTCCGCGAGCATGTAGTCGATGTACCCCTTGATGAACGACTCGACGCGACGGTCGTCGGCCGTGACGCCGCCCATCGCCAGGATGAGATGGGAGATTTGGAGGGTGGCGTCGACGTCGAGGAACTCCATCCCCTCGACGACGTCCGCCTTGTCGTCGCCGCCCTGCGGGTACTCCGAGAACTCCCGGTCGATCTTCCCGTAGTTCGACCGGTTCCCCGTCGACGTCGGGAAGAACGCGCTCAACCCCTGATTCACGCCCGTGCTGTCCCACCCGCTGTTCCGGAACTTCGTCTTCCACGGCTCGGGCATGTACGGGGCGACCTGTTCGAAGGTGTCCGCGTAGTGCCAGTCGCAGTCGACGACGAGGTGCTCCGCCGGTTCGATCATCTGTGTCTCACCGTCATGTGTCGTAGTACCACCACGTCTGTACCCTGGACGACATAATAAATCTTCGTGAAGGTTAGGGGGCGACGACTATCCTTCGACCCCCTCGACCCCCTCGAATACCCCACGATTTTAATACGACTTACTCACAACCTTCCGGCCGTCGAATGACTGATAGACAGCGAACCGACCTCACTCCACCGGAGCCGGAGTCGTACGGTGGGCCGGTCGAGTACCTCTCGCAGGACGACCTGCGGGTGCCGACTCACCAGCTCGTCACGCCGGACGGGGAGTACGACGAATCGTCGATCCCGGACCTCGACGACGAGGCCTTCCGGGACCTCTACCGATGGATGGTCTCCGACCGGGTGTTCAACCGCCGGATGGTGAAGATTCAGCGTCGCGGCGAACTCGGCACGTTCGGGACGACGCGCGGCCAGGAGGCCAGCATCGTCGGGAGCGCGTACACCATCGCGCCCGACGACTGGATGTACCTCGGGCGGGCGTGGACCGCGATGTTCATGCGCGGCGTCCCGATGCGCGACATGATTCTCTTCTGGCGCGGCATCGAGGAGAGCCAGCAGTCCTTCGCGGAGCACAACTCCCAGGTCGCCATCGCCGTCGGCGCGCACCTCCCGCTCGCCGCCGGTACCGCGTGGGGGATGGACATCCGCGACGCCGATGAGATCACGATGGCGTACCTCGGCGACGGCGCGACGAGCACCGGCGTCGTCCACGAGGGGCTCAACCTCGCCGGCGCCCTCGAAGTCCCCGCGCTGTTCTTCTGCCAGAACAACCAGTACGCGATCTCGATGCCGTTCTCCGAGCAGACCGGCGCGAACACCATCGCGCAGAAGGCGCTCGGCTACGGTATCGACGCGATTCGCGTCGACGGCCAGGACGTCCTCGCCGTCTACGACGCCGTCATGGAGGCCCGCGAGCGCGTCAAGCGGGGCGAACCGGTCTTCATCGAATCCGTCACCTACCGCCTCGACGCGCACACGACCTCCGACGACCCGCATCGCTATCGCACGGAGGAAGAAGAGCAGGCGTGGGAGGAGAACGACCCCATCGAGCGCTACCGCTCGTTCCTCGAATCCGAGGGGCTCTGGGACGACATCGACCACGACGCCATCGTCGAGGAGATAAACGACGAGTTCGACGCGGCGCTCGCGGCCGCGAACGACTTCGCCGAGCGCGACGTCTCCGAGATGTTCGCGCACGTCTACGAGGAGCTCCCCCCGGAACTCAGACGCCAGCTCACCGAGTTCGAACAGTTCCTCGAGGAGCACCCCGAGGCGTACGACTACATCGACCAGCGGCCCAAGGGATAAATGAACGCGACTATCGTAGAGGCGGTCAACGACGCACTGCACACGGAGATGGCGGCCGACGAGCGCGTGCTCGTCTTCGGCGAGGACGTCGCCCGGAGCGGCGGCGTCTTCCGGGCCACCGAGGGCCTCATGGAGGAGTTCGGGAACGACCGCGTCGTCGACACGCCGCTCTCCGAAATCGCCATCATCGGGAGCGCGACCGGGTTGGCGATGTACGGCTACCGCCCCGTCGCGGAGATTCAGTTCTCCGGCTTCCTCCCGCCGGCGTTCGACCAGCTCGTCTCGAACGCGAGCCGGATGCGCTGGCGGACCCGCGGGGAGTTCACGGCCTCGATGGTCGCCCGGATGCCCTACGGCGCGGGCGTCCGCGCGCTCGAACACCACTCCGAGAGCATGGAGGGCAGCTACGCCCACATCCCGGGGCTGAAGGTCGTCATCCCGAGCACCCCGAGCGACACGAAGGGGCTGCTCACGGCCGCGATCCGCGACCCCGACCCCGTCCTCTTCATGGAGCCAAAGCGCATCTATCGCTCCTTCCGCGAGGAGGTCCCCGAGGGCGACTACGAGGTCCCCCTCGGCGAGGCCGCGGTCCGCGAGGAGGGCGAGGACGTCACCGTCGTCTCCTGGGGGTCGATGATGCCGATGGCCGAGGAGGCCGCGGCGAACGTCGAGGCCGACGTCGAACTCGTCGACCTCCGTACCATCTCGCCGATGGACTCGGAGACGGTCGTCGAGTCCGTGAAGAAGACGGGCCGCGCGGTCGTCGTCCACGAGGGCCCGCGGACCGGCGGCGTCGGCAGCGACGTCGTCGCCCGAATCAACGACGAGGCGCTGATGTACCTCGAAGCCCCCGTCGAGCGCGTCACGGGCTTCGACACGCAGGTGCCGATGCTCTCGATGGAGGACTTCTACTTCCCGAACCCGCCGCGGATCGCCGCGGGCATCGAGCGCGCCCTCGACGTCTGAGCGGTCGCGATCCGTCTCATTTCGTTCTCGCCTCGCTCTCGCCTCGTTCTCGTCCCGCTGCCGGGTCGCTCCCGTTTCGCCCCCGACCACGGGCCCGATCCCGCCGATCAGCAGGGAAACACTAAAAGGGATTTGCGTTGACCTTGCGTTCATGGTCGAGCAATCGTTCGAACTGCCGGACTTAGGCGAGGGTATCGCGGAGGGCGAGCTGGTGGCGTGGGCCGTCGCGCCCGGCGATCACGTCGAGCAGGACCAGGTGATCGCGGAGGTCGAGACGGACAAGGCGCTCGTTGAGGTCCCCTCGCCCTACGACGGGACGGTGACCGAACTCCACGCCGAGGAGGGCGAGATGGTGCCGGTCGACTACGTCATCGCCACGTTCGAGATCGACGCGAGCGACGCCGAACCGGCCGGGACCGAGGCGGAGACGGACGAGTCGAGCACGCCTGTGGACGCGGGGACCGTCGAGGCCGAATCCGCGGAGCTGGAGACGGCCGAGGCGACGGAGGGCGGCGCGGAGGCGTCCGAGGCGGGCGGCGCGCCCGGCGGACGCGTCTTCGCCGCACCGAGCACGCGCTCGCTCGCGCGCGACCTCGACGTCGACATCGAGACGGTCGAGGGCACCGGCGCGGGCGGGCGCGTGACGGAGTCGGACGTCCGGCGGGCGGCCGAATCGGCGTCCGAGTCGGGTGCGAGCGAACCGGCGTCGGGTGCCGACGCGACGCCGAGCGAGGCGGAGCCGGTCGTCGTGGAGAGCGCGGGCGGGACGAAGCGCGAGCGGACGCTGGCGATGCCGGCGACGCGACGGCTCGCCCGCGAGCGCGGCGTCGACATCAACGACGTCCCCGCGAGCGAGGAGCGCGAGGGCGAACCGTTCGTCACGCCCGCGGACGTCGAGGCGTACGTCGAGTCGGGCGGGTCGGCGGCGGAGACGGGCGCGAGCGCGGAACGGGGTGCGAGCGCGAGCGCCGGCGCGGCGGCCGGCGGGACGGGCGCGGGCACGAACACCGGCGACGCGGGCGCGGCGGCGTCGCCCGGCGGCGAGCGCGTCCCCTATCGGGGCATCCGGCGGACCATCGGCGAGCAGATGGCGCAGTCGAAGTTCACGGCACCGCACGTCACCCACCACGACGAGTTCGACGCCTCGGGGCTCGTCGACCTCCGCGCGGAGCTCGCGGAGATCGCCGACGAGGAGGACGTGAACCTCACCTACCTCCCGTTCGTCGTGAAGGCCGTGACGTCGGCGCTCAAGGAGGTGCCGTACCTCAACGCGAGCCTCGACGAGGAGGCGGGCGAGATCGTCCTCCACGACGAGTACAACATCGGCATCGCGGTGGCGACCGACGACGGCCTCCTCGTGCCCGTCATCAAGCACGCGGACCGGAAGGGGCTGAAGGAGCTCGCACGCGAGATCGACGAGCTGGCGACGCAGGCGCGCGAGCGCTCGCTCCCGCGCGAGGCGATGCGCGGCGGGACGTTCACCATCACGAACATCGGCGTCATCGGCGGCGAGTACTCCTCGCCCATCATCAACTACCCGGAGGCCGGCATCTTCGCCATGGGGCCGATCAAGAAGCGCCCGTGGGTCGTTGACGACGAGGTCGTCGCGCGCAAGACGATGACCATCTCGATGTCCGTCGACCACCGGCTCGTCGACGGCGCGGAGGCCGCGCAGTTCACCAACCACGTCCAGACGCTCCTCGCGGACCCCGCGCGCCTCGTGCTGGAGTGACGCCGGCGTGACGGGTCGACGAACTGGGTGACGGGCCGACCGCGGTCGGGTGACGGGTTGACGGCCCGACGACCCGACGGGGGCCACCATCTCGGCACCTGCCGGCCCCGCGAAACCGGGTGAACTTTTTACACAGGAACGCGACTGGCGAGGTATGGTAATGGGCGACATTACGACCGGGACCGACGTGGTAGTCATCGGTGGCGGTCCGGGCGGCTACGTGGCCGCGATCCGCGCGGCACAGCGCGGCCTCGCGACGACGCTCGTGGAGAAGGACCACTACGGCGGGGCGTGCCTGAACCACGGCTGTATCCCCTCGAAGGCGTTCATCACGGCCGCGGACGTCGCCGACGAGGCGGCGAACGCGAGCGGGATGGGCGTCTACGCCGACCCCGAGGTCGACATGGGCGAACTCGCGGCGTGGAAGGACGACGTCGTCGACCGTCTGACGGGCGGCGTCGAACAGCTCTGCGAGGCGAACGGCGTCGACCTCATCGAGGGGACGGCGGCGTTCGAGGACGAGCACACCGTCCGAATCGCACACGGCGGCGAGGGGCAGGGGATGGAGACGGTCGAGTTCGAGCAGGCCATCGTGGCGACCGGCTCGCGGCCCGTCGAGATTCCGGGGTTCGACTTCGCCGACGAGCCGGTCTGGTCGTCGCGCGACGCGCTCGCGGCCGAGACGGTACCGGACGACCTCGTCGTGGTCGGCGCGGGCTACATCGGGATGGAGCTCTCGACGACGTTCGCGAAGCTCGGCGCGGACGTGACCGTCGTCGAGATGCTGGACGACGTCCTGCCCGCCTACGAGGAGGACGTGTCGAGCGTCGTCCGCCGACGCGCGGACGACCTCGGAATCGACTTCACCTTCGGCGAGGGCGCGAGTGGCTGGGAGGAGACGTCTGACGGCCGAATCGCCGTCCACACGGAGACGGAGGACGGGACCGAGTCGACCTACGAGGCCGACCGCGTGCTCGTCGCGGTCGGACGCGAACCCGTGACGGACACGCTCGAACTGGAGGAGATCGACCTCGCGCCGGACGACGATGGCTTCCTCCGGACGGACGACCGGGCGCGGACCGACCTCGACCACGTCTTCGCCGTCGGCGACGTCGCGGGCGAACCGATGCTCGCGCACAAGGCCAGCGCGGAGGGCATCGTCGCCGCGGAGGTCGCCGCGGGCGAGAACGCGGCGTTCGACGCCCGCGCGATTCCCGCGGCGGTCTTCACGGACCCCGAAATCGCGACGGTCGGGCTGACGGAGGCCGAAGCCGAGGAGGCCGGCTTCGACCCGCTCGTGGGCGAGATGCCGCTGCGCGCGAACGGCCGCGCCCTCACGATGGACGAGACGGAGGGCTTCGTGCGGATCGTCGCCGAGGCGGACGCGGGGTTCGTGCTCGGCGCGCAGATCGTCGCCCCGGAGGCCAGCGAACTGATCGCGGAGGCCGCGCTCGCCGTCGAGATGGGCGCGCGCCTCGACGACCTCGCGGGCACGATACACACGCATCCGACGCTCTCCGAGACGCTGCTGGAGGCCGCCGAGAACGCGCTCGGTGAGGCGATTCACACGCTGAACGAGTGAGCTGAGAACCCGCGACGTCCGCGGCACACGCGACACACGCGACGCACGCGTCGACCGAGGCGAGGGCTTATCGCGGCGGCGTGCGAGCGGGTGGGTATGGCGACCTCAACCGACCTCGACCGCGTAGCGATCCACGACTGGGGCTCTCACCCCTGCTACCCGAGCGACCTCCGCGACCTGCTCGCCGCGGCCGACGACGCGCGCGAATACGTCGTCCGCGAGGCCGACGCGCTCGACGACTGCGACGCCGTCGTGACGCTCTACCACCACGACGCGTTTCCCGACGCCGTCGAGTGGGTCCACTGCGTCCGCTCGGGTTACGACGACTTCCCTCTCGACGCGTACGAGGACGCGGGCGTTCTGTTGACGAACAGCACCGGCGTCGCTGGCGACCTCGTCGGCGAGTCCGCCATCGCGCTCCTCCTGTCGCTGGCGAAGGGGTTCCACCTGTACCGCGACCAGCAGGCGGCCGGCGAGTGGGCGCGCCTCCCCGTCGAGCGCCCGTTCGAACTCGGGCGCTCGTCGGTCTGCGTCGTGGGTCTCGGCCAGCTCGGCGAGAGCGTCGCGTCGCGGGCGAACGCGCTCGGGATGACCGTCACGGGCGTCGACGTGCGCCCCGTCTCCCAGCTCGGCTTGGAGGCCGTCCACGACGTGACGGACCTCGAACACGCGGTCGCCGACAGCCGCTTCGTCGTGCTCACGACGCCGCTGACGCCCGACACGCGCGGGCTCGTCGACGCGGACGTCCTCGCGGCGATGCGCGACGACGCCTACCTCGTGAACGTCAGCCGCGGCGAAGTCGTCGAGGAGGACGCGCTCCTCGCGGCCCTCGAAGCCGGCGAACTCGCGGGCGCGGCCCTCGACGTCTTCGAGGCGGAACCGCTCCCCGAGTCGTCCCCGCTCTGGGAGCGCTCCGACGTCGTCGTCACGCCCCACGCCGCCGCGCAGTCGTCGAACCACGGCGAGAAACTCGCCCGCCTCGTCGAGACGAACGCGACGCGGCTCGCGGCCGGCCGCGAGCCGTGGAACCGCGTCGTCTGAGTTCGTCAGCGACGAACTCGGCGTCGCACGACACGAAGACGGCCCCGACTGCCGATGAGCTACACGCGTCCGTTCCCGAATGGCTCGTTATCGTTCGGTAAAGACGAACTGAGAATGCTCCTGGACGAACTGCCACTCGTGCGTGCCGGTCCACCGGTGCTCCATCACTACCGACGGAGCAGATTACAACGATATGTGTGTAAAATTTGGCGCGTTCGCGGGGGGCATCGCGGAACGCGGACACACGCATCCGGTCGTCTCCGCGTGCCACCGACGACACCCGTCAGCTCGTTCGGCTCTCGGGAACGGACGTGCGCTTTCGACGACTCAGGAGTACGCGCGGTTCAGCTCGATGACGTTGACCGCGTCGCGGAGTTGTGGAAGCAGTTCCTCCTCGATGCGCTCGTCGCCCATCCGACTCGTCGGCCCGGAGACGCTCACCGCCCCGAGGACCTCCTCGTCGGAGAGCACGGGGACGGCGACGCACTTCAGGCCCCGAACCCCCTCCTCGCGGTCGTACGCGACGCCGTGCTCCCTGACCTCCGCGAGTTCGGCTTCGAGCGTCTCGCGGTCCGTAATCGTCGCCTCCGTCTTCGCGTCGAGCTCGTGACGCGCGAAAATCTCGTCGCGGCGCTCCGCCGGGAGGTGCGCGAGGATGGACTTCCCGAGCGCCGTCGTGTGCAGCGGGACGCACTGGCCGACGTGGGAGTTGACGCCGACGGCGTTCTCGCCCTGCGCGCGCAGGAGGAAGACACCGAGGCCGTGCTCCTCGACGAGGAGGTTCGCGTGCTCGCCCGTCCGCTCCGCCACCGATTCGAGTTCGGGCTTCGCGACGGTGTAGAGCGGCTCCCGCGTCCGGGCGTGCGCGCCGAGGTCGAGGAAGCGCAGCCCCACTCGGTACTGCTGGTCCTCCTTCACCACGTACCCCTCGTGTTCGAGCGTCCGGAGGTAGTTGTGGGCGCTGCTCTTCGGGAGGTCGAGGTCGTCCGCGACCTCCGTGACGGTCGCGCCGTCGCGCTCCTTCAGCGCCTCGACGACCCGGAGCGTCGTCTGCGCCGTCTTCACCGGCGACCGCGGCGAGGCGTCGTCGTCCATACGTGACGTACCGTCGTCCACGGTGAAGTACCTGCTGTTCGTCAGACGCGACGGACGCTCCGTCTCTCGAAGACGGTGGCCCGATATGGACGCACCGCGCCGGCGCGGACCCGTCGTCCTCGACGGCCACTTTGGCCGGCGTGAAAATCATCGGAAATAAGACCCTTCTTACGATTTATCTGATTTCTATTATATACTTTAGGAGGAGATACGCGGGTAAAAGATATTTGAATCGCTAAAATCCGGAGAGATGCCAACCACGGTTTCTCAACGGTCTGGTAGATATACATATCAAAATGACATTCTTATTTTGATATGGGTCCTTCTACTGAGGGGGAGGGGGTGCTCTCACCGTCGGAGCGTCAGGAGGACGTACGCGAAGACGCCGGCGGTGAGGACGACCGACCCCCAGACGACGGCGGCGAACCCGAGCGTCGAAATCACCGTTCGTTCACCTCCGTGAGGCGCTCGCCGACGCGGCGGAGCGCGCGCACGTCGTACTCGTCGCGACCGAGGGCGGCCGCGAGGAGTGTGAGCCCGACGGAGACACCCGTGGAGCCGACGAACACCCAGAAGAACGAGGGTGTGATGGGGACGCCGAGGGCGGCGAGCGCGCTCCCGATTCCGAGACCGGGGAAGTACGTGAGACCGACGACCAACCCCGAGACGGACGCGAGGAGCGCGCCGCGTTCGCCGAGCGTCGGGAGGTAGAGGCCGAGGACGAACGGCGCGAAGGTAGCGGCACCGAGGAGGTCGGCGAGGAAGAAGAGCGTGAGGACGTCGTAGCCGCGCGCGCCGACGACGATGGCGGCGAGGGCGACGACGACGGTGGCGGCCCGGGCGGTCCGCGTGAGCGTCTCGGCGTCGGCGTCCGTGAACGCCGCGAGGTCGACGGTGACGACGCTTGCGATACCGTTCAACACGGTGTCGGCGGTGCTGGCGACGAGGAGGACGGCGAGCACGACGACGCCGAGCGCGAGCGGCGTCGAGAAGACGTCGTTCACGACGAGGAAGAAGGAGACGCCGGCGTTGCCGTCGACGAGGCCGCGCGCGGCGGCGACGACGCCGAACACGCCCGCGAGGACGATCATCGGGACGACGGCGACGGCGCTGACGCCGAACGCGCGCTTCACCGAGCTCGTGCTTTCGGCGGCCCAGATGCGCTGCCAGACGCCCTGATGGAGGACGTTCGCGCCGAGGACGGCGAAGACAACGTAGAAGCCGAAGGCGAGCGCGGCCGGGTTCGTGAGCGTGATGAGCTGGGGGGCCTCGCTCGCCGCGGTCGCGTGGACGGCGTCGGTCCCGCCCAGCCGCCAGAGCGCGCCGACGGCGGCGACGACGAGGAGTGGGAGCGCGACGGCGGTCTGGACGGTGTCGGTGACGAGGCTGGCGACGAGGCCGCCGTAGGCGGTGTAGGCGAGGACGAAGCCGCCGATGACGACCGCGGTCGCCCACGCGGGGACGCCGGCGACGAGCGCGAGCGCCGCGGTGACGCCCGTCATCTCCGCCGCGAGGAAGACGAACATGTAGAAGACGGAGACGACGACGACGAACAGGTAGAAGGTCGTCCCGAAGCGCGCGCGGACGTACTCCGTGAGCGAGTGGCCGTCCGGCATCACGTCGCGGACGCGCGCGGCGACGGGGACGAAGAGGAGGAGCGGCGCGGCGCTCCCGAGCGCGTAGCCGAGGACGGCCGTGAGCCCGCCGTAGGCCGCGCCGGCCTCCGCGGGGCTGAGGAGAATCCACGCGCCCATCACGGAGCCGACGACGGAGGCGACGGTCGTCCCCTCGCTCGCGCTCCCGCGCGCGGTCAACAGCGCGTCGAGCGACAGGTCGCCCCGCTTGGCGTACCACACCCCGACGAGGGCCGTGAGGGCGAGCGCGGCGACGACGACGCCGAGCGTGAGCGTCGCGTCGATCATCGCTCCCCACCCGCCATCGCGGCGTCGAAGAACGCGACTTCGAGGTCGACGGCCCGCGTGAAGAAGCGCTCGACGCGCGCCCGTCGGCGCTCTCCGACGTCCGCGAGTTCCCGTTCCAGCTCCTCGCGGAGCCACGCGACGAGCGACCGGAACGCCTCGTTGTCGTGCAACTCGACCCACTCGCGGTGGTAGACGGCCTCGGGGTCGCCCTCGATTCCGCTCGCCCAGTCGAGGTAGGCCCACTCGACGGGGACGAGGACGGCGAGCGTCTCCGCGTAGCCGCCGACGCTCGCGGCGTGTGCGAACAGGTCCGCGAAGGCGTCGCCGACGTCGCCGCCCTCGATGGTCGCGTCGGCGAGCGCCGGGCCGGGGAGGGCGTCGAACGACCGGGCGAAGTAGTCGTCCTCGGGGCCGACGACGGTGGCGAGGAAGTCCGCGAACCGCCGCTTGCGCGCCATGTCGGGGGCGTCCGCGACGGCGTGCCCCAGGTGGCCCGCGAGGGTCTCGACGAACGCGTAGTCGCGTTCGAGGTAGTCCCGGAAGACCGCGTCGTCGAGCGTCCCCGCCTCCAGTTTGGCGACGAACGCGTGCTCGACGGCGTCGTCCCACGCGCTCGCGGCGCGCAAGTCGTCGGTGTGGCTCACGCCTCCCACCCCTCCTCGCGCCACGCGGCGTCCCAGAAGCGGTACTCGTAGCGCGCCGAGGTCTCGAATATCTCGCGGTAGCGCTCGCGCTCGGCGTCGCTCGACTCGGCGGCGACGTCGTCCATGAGGTCCTTGCACCACGCGGCGAGCTCGGCGAACTCGTCGCCCGCGTAGGTGCGGACCCACTCGGCGTAGCGCTCGTCGTCCGGGAGGCCGCCGGCTTCGAGGCGCTTTGCGGTCTCGTTGAACCCCCACATGCAGGGGAGGAGCGCGGCGACGAGGTCGCCGAAGGTGCCCGTCGCGGCGGTGCGGACGAGGAAGTCCGTGTACGCCCGTGTGGTCGGCGACGCCTCGGTCGCCTCCAGTTCGGCCTCGGTGATGCCGAACTCCGCGGCGTACTCGCGGTGGAGCGCCATCTCGGTCTCCGCAGTCTCGCCGAGCAGCTCGGCGAAGCGCCGCAGGGTGGCGAGGTCGGGCGCGCGCGCCGCCCCGTACGCGAACACGCGGCAGTACTCGACGAGGTAGACGTAGTCCTGTCGCACCCAGTACCGGAAGGGCTCGACGTCGAGCGTGCCGTCGCCGAGCCCCGACACCATCGGGTGCGCCTCGATGGCGTCCCAGATCGGGTCGGCGACCTCGGCCAGCGTCTCGGTGTATCCCATATCGGTCCCCTCGCCATCGTCACCTATATAATTTAGTGGTATAACTGGATTATCACCGATGGCAACGACACGCGACGACGGGCTCGTCCTCCCCGCCGAGGTGATCGCCGACGAGTTCGTCCCCACGATGCGCGTCGAACTCGCCCGCGCGCTCGCCGAGCGCGGCTGCTCGCAGCGCGAAATCGCGGGCTTCCTCGGCGTCACGCAGGCCGCGGTGAGCAACTACCTCGCCGGCGAGGCCCGCACGACCGACCGACTCGCGGACGACGAGCGCTTCGCGTCGACGGTCGAGCGCGTCGCCGACGGCTGGGTCGCGGACGAGCTCTCCGGCTACGACGCGCTCGTCGAGGTCCGCGAGCTCCTCGCCGCGTTCGTCGACCGCGGGCCGGTCTGCGCGCTCCACGAGGACGCGATGCCCGCCCTCGACGGCCGCGAGTGCGACCTCTGCGTCCGCGGGCGCGACGGGGCGGCCGCGCGCGAGCGCGAGACGCTCCGCGACGTCCGCACGGCCGTCCGGCGCTTCGCCGCCGCGGACGCGACGCCCGCCCACGTCCCCAACGTCGGGACGAACGTGGCGAGCGCGCTTCCCGAGGCCGCCGACCCCGCGGACGTCGCCGCCGTCCCCGGCCGACTCCACGCCGTGCGGGGGCGGGTCGAGGTCCCCTCCGACCCGGCGTTCGGGGCGTCGCATCACGTGGCGAGCGCGCTCCTCGTCGCGGCCGACGTCGGCGACACCGTCGGCGGCGCCCTGAACCTCGCCACGAGCGACGCGCTCCTCGACGCCGCCCGGGCGCGCGGACACGACCCCGTCGCGTTCGACGCCGGCTACGAGGACCGCGCGGCCGAACTCCGCGACGCGTTCGCCGACGGCGTGCCGACCGTCGCCTACCACGACGGCGCGTACGGCATCGAGCCCGTCTGCTACGTCTTCGGCGCGGACGCCCGCGACGCCGTCGAGCGCGCGCTCACGCTCGTCGATGCCGCGGACGAGTGATGCCCCCTCCCCGAAGCCGCTGACTGCTTCGCGTCACCGGGTCCCCGAACGGTTAAGCCGCTCGCCGCACCGCTCACGGACATGACGGACACGCTGACCGACGCGACGGCGCTCGTCACGGGCGCGAGTTCCGGCATCGGCGCGGCGACCGCCCGCGAACTCGCCTCGCGCGGCGCGAACGTCGTCCTGAGCGCGCGCCGCGAGGAACGCCTCGAAACGCTCGCGGCCGAGATAACCGACGACCACGGCGCTGAGGCCGTCGCCCACCCGACGGACGTGACCGATGCCGTCGCCGTCGAGGCGCTCGTCGACGCAACCGTCGAGCGCTTCGGCGGTCTCGACGTCGTCGTGAGCAACGCCGGCCTCGGGCGCACCGAGACGGCCATCGAGGACCTCGACCTCGACGCCTACCGGCAGATGATGGACGTCAACTGCGACGGGATGTTCCACGTCGCGCGCGCCGCCATGCCGCACTTGACGGAGTGTTCGGGGAACCTGCTCTTCCTCGGGAGCATGGCCGGCCAGTATCCGCGCCCCGGCGCGCCCGTCTACGCCGCGACGAAGTGGTGGACGCGCGGGTTCGCGCTCAGCCTCCAGGGCAGCGTCGGCGACGCGGGCGTGGGCGTGACGGTCATCAATCCCACCGAGGTCCGGACGGAGTTCGGGAGCGAGGACGGCGAACAGTTCGCCGACGCCATCGACCCCGGCGAGGCCGCCGAACCCGCTGACGTCGCGCGCGCCATCGCCTTCGCGGCCGCCCGGGAGGACCCGAACGTCGTCCAGGAACTCGACCTCTTCCGCCGCGACAAGTTTATCGACTGGTAGCGTTTCCGGCTACTGCGGCTTCTACCCCCGAGTATCGGGCCCGCAACGCGGTGAGACGTGTCGGCCACTCCGTCGGAACGAACCGCGAAAATAGCATTTCTGGGCAGTAACACCAGACAGTATTACTGGACAGACTGCTCAAAAGCTCGATCGACTGCGTCGCGGTCACCGTCTCAGTCGTCGAGAAATCCGAGGTCGCGTGCGACGAGGTCCGCGAGTTGGTCGGCGACGTCGGGATCGACTGCGTCGCGGTCACCGTCTCAGTCGTCGAGAAATCCGAGGTCGCGTGCGACGAGGTCCGCGAGTTGGTCGGCGACGTCGGGGTCGACTTCGGCCTCCGCGGCCCCGTCGTGGACGCGCTCGTTGTGCCGCTCGACGGTCTCGGCGACCTCAGAGAGCGGCACGCGATTCGTGGTCCCGCACGCCTCGCAGACGACCGGGGCGGTCGGCGGCTCGTCGTCACTCGTCATGTGCGCGCTTCGCGGGAGGGCGACACAAGCGTTTCGCCTCCCGCGGCCGAGCCGTCCGCTCGGGTCGGGACGGTCGTCGTGTCCCGTCGCTCGCTACGCCGAGGCGTTCGTCGTGTTCGTCGCGTTCGACGCACCCGACGCGTCAGACGCGCCCGACGAACCGCCGAGGGCACCCGTCCCGCGGGTCGTGAGCGCGCCCGGTCGAACCGTCGGGCCGCCCGACCCGCCCATCGAGCCGGTCTTCGTCCCGCTCACGAGGAAGTCGGCGACGTTCCCGACGAGGACCTCGTTGTCCGCGACGGTCGCGCCGTCCGGCGAGAGGAACCACGTGTCGCCGATCGCGGCGACGTTCCCGCTCCGCACCGCGACGGCGTACGTCCCGGTCGTCCGCGTGCTCTCGCGGCTGACGTTCTCGGCGCTGATGGCCGCGGTCGCCGCGTCGCCGTGTGTCACTGCTACCGCGGCGTCGAAGACCGTGCGGTCGACGCCCGCGGCGAGGCCGCTCTCGCCACTCGGCGACCCGTAGACGTACTGGAAGTTGTTCGCGTTCTCCGTCATGTCGTAGAGGTAGTCGGCGTTGAACGACAGCCCGTGCCGGGCGGCGACGGCGTTCGGCTGCCCGCTCCCGGCCGTCGTCGCGCTCGTCGAGAGCCCGAGGAGCGACGACGTGCTCGTCGCCGTCGTCGGCGTGTCGCCGAGCAGGAGGACCCGCCCGCCGTCGTCCGCGAACGCCGAGACGGCGTCCGCCTCGCTCGAACTATACGCCGCCGCGGGGTCCGCGACGACGAACGCGTCCGCGTCGTCGAGCGTCTCGTTCAGCGCCGACGTCCCCGACGCCGAGATGAGCGACGAGGAACCCCCACCCGTGTAGAAGCGCACCTCGTGGCCGCCCTCGACCAGGGCGTTCACGAGCGGTTGCATGTCCGCGCGCCCGACGGCGTTCCCGTGGGCGGCGTCGACGATCACGGTCTTCTGCGTCCCCGCGTCCGCAACCGGGACGGCGCCGCCGTCGTCCACCGGCGTCGGCAGGAGGTCGCTCGTGTCGTACGCGGGCGCGTCGGGTTGTGTCGTGTCGCGTCCGCCGAGCGCGTCGCTGGCGACGCCCGCCCCGGCCGTCACGACGACGGCGGCGAGGAGGACGGCGACGAACGCGCCGAGGCCGCGTCGCAGTTCAGGCGCTCGCATTCGCGACCACCTCCGTCTTCGGGGCCGCGACCGAACCGTGGAGCATCAGGTAGTGGACCGTCTCGACGCCCTGATTGCCGAACGTCGCGCTCGCGCTCGCCGTCCCGTCCGCGTCCGCGCTCAGGCCGAGTTGGCTGAGGACGCTCGGGGTCGGCGACTCCATGCGCACCACGCGGTACTCCGAGAGGCCGGCGTCGCTCGCCGCCGCGCGTATCGCGGTGTCGATTCCGCCGACGGAGTCCGCGAGCCCCAACTCGACGCCGCGCGCGCCCGAGTAGAGCTTCGCGTAGGAGAGTTCGCTCGCACTCAGCGCGAGCGAGTCGTTTCGCTCCGCCACCACGCTCCCGACGAACGCCCGCCGGAGCGCCTCGACGCGCTGGCGGACCTCCGTCCGCGTCGCCGTCGAACCCTTATCCGGGCCGGTGACGATTTCGCCCGCCGGCACGCCCGCGGTCGGGATGGTCGCCCGAACGCCGACGCTCCCGACGCTGCTCGCGGGCGTCACGTAGATTTCGTCCGAGGCGACCGCGGTGTAGTAGCCGCCCGAGGCGGCCATCCCCGTCACGCTCGTCACGACGGGCATCACCTGCTTCGTGCGTTTGACCGCGAGGTAGAGCTGCTCGCTCGCCGCCGCCGCACCGCCCGGGCTGTCGATGTCGAGGACGACGGCCTCGATGGAGTCGTTCTGTCTCGCCTCGCGGAGGTTGTCGATGACCGTGCTCGCGGTGTCGCTCGTGATCGTCGAGTGGAGCTCGACGACGGCCACGCTCCCGTCCGGGCCGCTCGCGCGGTCCCAGACGGTGGGTGCGACCGCCGCGCCGACGAGCAGCCCGATCACCGCACCGACGAGGACGACGCGCCCGACGCGCGAACCGTCGGCGTCGCTCACGTCGCGCTCACCGTGTTCCGTGCCGTCGCGTCGGTCGCGTCACCCGTCTCGTGTAGGGTCACGTTCTCGTAGCTGACCGTCTCCGTGACGCTCGTGCCGTCCGCCGCCGTCCACGTCGTCTCGACGCGCAGCGGAATCCGGCGCTCGGTGTCGACCCAGACGCGGCGCTCGACGCCGGCCGACCCCTCGGTCGTCGCGTTCGCGTCCGCGCCGGCGTTCTCGCGTGCGGGGGCGAGCGAGACGACCGCGGTCCGGTGGCCGTCGAGTATCGCCGTCCCGTCGAGCGAGACGTCACTCGTCCGGACGAGCGAGGCCGCGAGCGCGCCGTACGTCGCGTCGCGGGTCGCGGCGTCGTGTCGCCCGGTCGAGAGGACGGGCGCGCGCGTCGCCGTCTCGTATCGCACCGTCGTCCCCGCGTCGGGGCCGCTCCGGTACGTGACGGTCGTCGCGCCGTCCGTGTCCGCCGAGACGTGCGCGCGGAGCGTCGACGTCCCGTCCGTCGTCTCGACCGTCTTCGTGACGGTCGCGCTGTACTCCTCGATGGTGTTGTAGCGATGCTGGACCTGGTCGCCGACCGCGTCGGCGTCCAGGCCGCCCGTGGGAAGCGTCGAGCAACCGGCGAGGAGGAGGGCGCCGACGAGCCCGAGGGCGAGGGCACATCGTTTCGTGCTGCGGGGCATCCGTCTACATGGCTCGGGGCGTCTGGCATAATAGTTCGTGTCGGGTCGTGGTCGGTCGCTCGACCACCCGCTCGGCCCCGGCGGTTTTCTACCCCCGGGGGCTACTGCCACGCGTGACCGAACGGACCGCCCGGCGATACGGACACGGCGAGGAGACGACCCTCGGGTCGGTCCGACGGTGGATACTGCTCGATGGCGACCGATGGGTGCTCGCGGGCGCGCTCGCGTGTACGCTCTTCGTCGCGCTCGTCCTCCTCGGGACGCTCGACGGTGGCTTCCGCGCCGCCGTCGCCGCGAAGGACCCCATCGAGACGGTGTTCGCGGGCCTCGCCACCGGCATCATCACCGGCGTGACGCTCGTCGTCACCATCGACCAGCTCGTCCTCTCCCAGCAGCTCGCGCCGCTCGCCGACCAGCGCGAACAGCTCGACGAGTCCCTCCAGTTCCGCCGCGAGGTCGAGACGCTCGTCGAGGACACGAGCCCCGCGGAACCCGGCGCGTTCATCGCCGCGCTCGTCGACACGGCCGACCGGCGCGCCGACGACCTCCGGCGGGCCGCGACCGGCGGGGACCCGGCGTTCGAGGCCGCCGTCACGCGCTTCGTCGCCGGCCACGCCCGCGCCGCGACCGCCGTCGACGCCCGCCTCGACGCCCGGTACCTCCGCTTCGGCGCGCTCCGCGCCGCCCTCGAATACGACTACGCCTACCGGGTGAACGAGGCCCGCCGCATCCGCCACGAGTTCGAGAGCGTGATGACCGACCGACAGCGCGACGCCGTCGACGACGTCCTCGACGCGCTGCGCTTCCTCGGCCCGGCCCGCGAGCACGTCCGCGGGCTCTACTTCCAGGCCGAACTCGTGAAGCTCTCCCGGGTCATCCTCACCGCCGCCGTCCCCGCGCTCGGCATCGCGCTCGCCGCCGTCTTCTTCCTCGACGCCGCGGACCTCGTCGGGAGCGTCCTCGGGGTCGACCTGCTCCTGCTCGCCGTCGCCGCCGCCGCGACGGTCGCCGTCGTCCCCTTCCTCGTGCTCGTCGCGTACGTCCTCCGCATCGTCACCATCGTCGAGTGGACGCTCACGACGGGCGAGTTCGTCCTCCACGAGGCCGAGCGCCCCGACGAGCGCTGACGGCCCGCGGACGCGGCCGTCCTTCGAGGGGCGCGCTCGCCATATATCGACCGGTTCGGCGGCCGTACGGGGCGTTCGGCAACCGATACCTTTTGGCCGGCCCAACCCCAACGAACGCGTATGACGACAGGAGTCATCCTCCTGAACTTCGGCGAACCGTCCGAGCCGACGCGCGAGGAGGTCGTCCCCTATCTCGAACGCATCTTCTACAACAACCGCTTCCTCGAAGGCGACATGCCCGAGGCGCAGGCCCGCGAGCGCTCGCGCGAACTCGCGGAGAAGCGCGCCCCCAGCCTCATCGAGGAGTACGAGGACATCGGCGGCTCCCCGCTGAACCCGCAGGCGAAGGCGCAGGTCGACGCCGTCGTCGACGTCCTCACCGAGCGTGGCTTCGACGTCACCGGCTACCTCGGCACGCAGTTCTCCGAGCCGACCATCGCGGACGCCGTCGCGGCCGCGAAGGCCGACGGCGTCGACCGCCTCGTCGGGCTCCCCATCTACCCGCTCTGTGGCCCCTCGACGACCGTCGACGCCCTCGCGGACCTCAACGGCGCCGTCGCGGACGCCGACTGGGACGTCCCCGTCGAGCGGGTCTCCGGCTGGCACCGCCACCCGGCGTACACCCGCCTGCGCGCTGACAACGTCCGCGCGTACGCCGAGCGCGAGGGCCTCGACCTCGACGACGACGACACGGCCGTCCTCTTCTCCGCACACGGGACGCCGACGCACTACCTCGAGGAGGGCTCGCGCTACGACGTCTACGTCGACGAGTTCACGACGGCGCTCGCCCACCTCCTCGGCGTTTCGGAGTACACCGTCGGCTACCAGAACCACGAGAACCGCGACATCCCGTGGACCGAACCCGAGACGGAGGACGTCGCCGTCGAAATCGACGCCGAGCGCGTCGTCGTCGAGCCGGTGAGCTTCATGCACGAGCAGTCCGAGACGCTCTCCGAACTCGACATCGAGCTCCGCGAGGAGGTCGAGGAGGCGGGCAAGGAGCTCTACCGGGTGCCGGTCCCGCACGACGACCCGCGCTTCGCGGAGCTGCTCGCCGACCTCGTCGAGCCGTTCGCGGCCGACGTCGACCCCGAGTACTACCAGCTCCGGGAGTGTCAGTGCGCAGCCGAGGAGGGCGCGATGTGTCTGAACGCGCCGCGCGCCGAGTCCGAGTAACCGTGCCCGCAGGCGCGGGCGCGAGTGCGAGCGACGCCGATGCGCGCGACGCCGCGACCGACGGCGGGTCGGACGCCGCGACCGACACCGACGTCGTCGTTATCGGCGCTGGGATAACCGGCCTCGCGCTCACGCACGCCCTCGCCGAGCGCGGCGTCCCCTGCGTCACGCTCGAAGCCGGCGACGAGGCCGGCGGCGTCATCGACTCGAAACCCCTCGACGACGGCCTCGTCGCCGAACGCGGCCCGAACCGCATCCGGCTGACCGACGGAATCGAGGCGCTCGTCGAGGCCGCGGGGCTCCGCGCGGACCTCGTCGTCGCCGACGACGATCTCCCGCTCTACGTCTACGCGGACGGGGCGCTCCGCGAGGTCCCCTTCGACCTCTCCACCTTCCTCCGCACCGACCTCCTGCCGTGGCACGCGAAACTCCGCGTCCTCGCCGAACCGCTCACGGGCGACGTTCGTCCCGACGAGTCCGTCGGGCGCGCGATTCGGCGGGCCTTCGGCACCACGGCCTACCGCAACCTCGTCGAGCCCATCTACGGCGGGACGTACGGTTCCGACCCCGACCGGATGCCCGTGAAGCGCGCCCTCCCGGCGCTGTTGCGGATGCAGGACGAACACGGCAACCTCCTCCGCCCGCTCCTCCGGCGCGCGACCGGCGAGCGGGAGGCCCCGCCGCCGGTCACCATCGCGGGCGGCCTCCAGCGCCTCCCGCGCGCGCTCGCCGAACGCCACGCCGACCGCGTGCGCCTCGACACGCCCGCGACCGGAATCGAGCGCGACGGCGAGCGCTATGCGGTGTCGACGCCCGACGGGGAGATTCTCGCGGACGACGTCGTGCTCACCGTCCCCGCGCCCGCCGCCGCCGATCTCTTGGAGGGCGTCGCGCCCGATTCGGCGGCCGCGCTCGCCGAACTCCGGTACAACCCGCTCGCCGTCGTGACGATGTACTCGGACGCGCGCCGCGACGGCTTCGGCTACCAGGTGCGACGCACCGAGTCGCTGCGGACGCTCGGCGTCTCGTGGCACCACAGCCTCTTCGGGCGCACCGGGCAGTACACGGCCTTCCTCGGCGGGATGGAGGACGAGCGGATCGTCGAGGCGGCCCCCGACGACATCGGCGACATCGCCGCCGACGAATTCGAGGCCGTGATGGACGCCGCCGCGCACGTCCGGGACGTCTGGGTCGACCGGCGCGCCCTCCCCGCGTACGACGAGTCGTGGGCGGCGCTCGACCGCCTCGCCCTCCCTGCGGGGCTCACGCTCGCCACGAACTACACGGCACGCGTCGGCGTCCCCGGGCGGGTCCGGGAGGCCGAGCGCGTCGCCGACGACCTCGCGTAACCTCGTTTTCGGTCGGTCAGTACTCCCACTCCTTCGCCGTCTCGACGAACGCCCGGACGCTCTCCATCGGCGTGTCGGCGTGGACGCCGTGGCCAAGGTTGAGGACGTGTCCGCGCGGGCCGGCGGCCTTGATGACCCGCTCCGTCTCCGCGCGGACGAACGCCTCGTCGCCGAAGAGGTACTGCGGGTCGAGGTTGCCCTGCACGGCGACGTCGCCGAGTTCCTCGCGGGCGTCGGCGATGTCGACCGTCCAGTCGAGGCTCACGGCGTCGGGGTCGGCGTCGGCGAGCGCGTCGAGGCGGCCCGCCATGTTGCGCACGAAGAGGATGACGGGCGCGTCGACGCCCGCGCAGATACGGCGGTGGAGCGGCTGGAGGAACTCGCGGTAGTCCGCGGGCGAGAGCTCGCCCGCGTAGGTGTCGAAGAGCTGGACGACGTCCGCGCCCTGCTCGACCTGGTACTGCAGGGAGTCGAGGACGGCGTCCGCGATGACGTCGAGGAGCGCCGCGAAGGCCTCGGGGTGGCGCGCGCGGAACTGTCGAATCTCGTCGTGGCGCGAGGAGCCGCCGGCGACGATGTAGGAGGCGAGGGTGAACGGCCCGCCGGCGAAGCCGATGAGCGCCGCCTCGTCGCCGACGGCGCGTTCGAGGCGGCCGAGGAGGTCGCCGACGTAGCCGAGTTCGTCCGGAATCGGCGCGTAGTCCTCGGGGACGTCCGCGGGGCCCGTGAAGGGGTCCTCGATAACGGGGCCGACGCCGCTCTCGATGCGGTAGTCGAAGCCCAGCGGTTCGAGGACGGTGAGGATGTCCGAGAACATCACGACGCCGTCCGGGCGGTAGTGCTCCCAGGGGAGGAGGGTGATCCGCTCCGCGACCTCCGGGGTCTTGATGGCCTCCAGGAAGCTGTACTCCTCGCGTATCTCGCGGTACTCGGGGATGTGCCGTCCCGCCTGGCGCATCAGCCAGACGGGCGGGCGCTCGACGTCTTCCCCCCGGACCGCCCGCACGAGAAGCTTCTCCATACAGGAGTGAGCGCCACGCGGCAAGTAACTCTGTTGTTCCCGCGCGACCCCGAACGTTACGTATCCCCCCGTCGAACCCACCGCCCGCATGTACGACACCATCCTGCTGGCGACCGACGGCACCGTCGCGTCCGCGGACGCCACCTCGCACGCCATCGAACTCGCGCAAGCGCACGACGCCGCCCTGCGCGTCGTCTACGTCGTCGACGAATCCGTCTACACGGCGTACAGCGGCGACGAGTACGTCGACGAGGCCGAGGGGCCCGAGCACGGCCTCGAAGAGGCGGGCGAGGAGGCCATCGACGCGGTGCGTCGGGAGGCCGAAGCCGCGGGCGTGGACGTCACGGGGGACCTCCGCCACGGTGACCCCGCGGAGGCGGTGGTCGCCCACGCGGACGAGGTGGACGCCGACCTCCTCGTGCTCGGGACGCGACAGCGCCCGGACGAGTACCGCGCGCTCCTCGGGAGCGTCACGGACCGCGTGCTCCGGTTGGCGAACCGGCCGGCGATAGTCGTGAAGACCGAGGCGGACGCGGCGGAGTAACTACCCGTCGACGCCGTCGCCGCGCGCGAACGCGAGGTCGAAGCGGTCGGTGGTGAGGAGTCCCGCGACGAGCGCGGCGGTGCAGAGCACGGGCAGCCAGTTCGCGTAGACGAGGTTGACGAGCCCCCAGAGGACGACGAAGCTCACGAGGTCGTCGAGGGCGAACGGGCAGGCGTCGAGGCGCGCGCGGAGCGCGCGGTGGTCGAAGGCGACGTCGAGCGCGACGACGGCGACGCTCCCGGAGAGCACCCAGCCCGCGAAGTTCGAGAGCGGGACGCCGTAGTAGACGCCGCCCTCCGCGTACGCCCAGAAGCCGAGCGCGACCGCGCCGGGGTCGAGCACGCAGTCGACGAGGAGGACGACGGCGACCGTCGCCGGCAGTCTGAGCAGGGGGTTCGCGGCGCGTTCGCCGAGCAACAACACGGTGAGGAGGTAGGCGTTGCAGACGAGCGGGAGGAAGAACAGCGGGAGCGCGAGGGGGACGCCCGCGACCATCGGCCCGAGCTCGACGCCGTAGCTGAACGCGCCGTACGGCCAGCCGGTCGTCACGCCGACGTACTCGATGAGGTAGGTGTAGCCGCAGAGCGCGCCGAGCGCGGCGAGCGCCCGCCGGTCGAGTTCGGGGAGGACGGCGGCGACGAGCGGGAGGCGGAGCATCGCGGTGCCACAGAGGAGGAGGACGGCGTTGAACGCGAGCCACCGCGGGACGTAGCCGAGCGAGCCGCCGACGAGCGACGCCGCGCCGACCAGCGGCGCGACGACGGCGATACCCGGTCGGTTCGCGGCGACGAGGGCGTCGAGGCGCGCGGAGAGCGTCGCGCTATCCACGCAGGACACCCCACAGGCCGGCGCAGGCGAGGACCCCCCCGACGACCGTGTTGAGGGCGGGGAACCACCAGTAGGCCCGCGAGAGGTCCACGTCCCCGAGGTCGAGCGCGAGCGCGAGCACCGGGTAGAGCCCGAAGAGGAAGCCCGCGCGGAGGTCGAGGAGCGCGAACGCGCCCGCGGCGCAGAGCCAGCACGCCCCGCAGTAGGCGAGCGCGCGTCGCTCGCCGAGGACGGTCGCGGTCGTGTCGATGCCGGCGCGTCGGTCGGGGGCGATGTCGGGAATCGCGGAGAAGGTGTGCATCGCCATCGTCCACAGCCAGCCGCCGGCGACGGCGAGGAGCGGCGGGAGCGCCCCGCCGACGGCGGCGTACGCGGCGACGCCCGGCAGGACGTAGAGGCCGTTCGAGAGCGAGTCGAGCGGCGGCTTCGTCTTCAGACGCGGGGGCGCGCTGTACGCCCATCCGAGCGCGAGGAACCCCAGTATCCACGGGGCGGCGCGCGGGAGCCACGCGGCGAGCCCGAGGCCGAGG
Organism: Halarchaeum rubridurum; assembly: GCF_014647115.1. Classification (GTDB taxonomy): domain Archaea; phylum Halobacteriota; class Halobacteria; order Halobacteriales; family Halobacteriaceae; genus Halarchaeum; species Halarchaeum rubridurum. Next base: position 183,117 of record NZ_BMOO01000002.1, on the reverse strand, counting down.
ACGCCCGTGAGCGCGACGAGCGCGACGACGCCGCGCTCCCCGCGATAGCGCACCTCTTTGTTCTCCTTCTTCGGGTTCTCCGCGTCGACGTCGGCGTCGTAGACGTCGTTGACGCCGTAGAGGTAGACGTTCGCGGGCACGAGGAAGTACGCGACGAGCGCGAGCGCGGGGAGCGAGCGGAGGTCGGCGACCCCGTCGGCGGCGTAGGCGACGCCGACGAGCGCCGGGCCGGCGAGGTAGAGCCAGAAGCGCGGCCGCGAGCGCGCGAGGACGCGCCGGACGTCGAGTCGGGTCACGCGAGGTCGTCGCACACCGCCCTCGCGGCGTGTTCGCCGCTGATGAGGCACATCGGGACGCCGATGCCGGGCCGCGTGAAGCCGCCGGTGAAGTAGAGGCCGTCGAGCGCCGACGAGCGGTGGTCGGGGCGCAGCGGGCCGGTCTGCCGGAGCGTGTGCGCGAGCCCGAGCGCGCTCCCCTCGGTGGCGTTGTACCGCTCGGCGAAGTCGGACACGCAGAAGTCCTCCTCGACGACGATGCGCTCGCGGAGGTCGAGGCCGGTGTGTTCGGCGACGTCGTCGAGGAGCAGGTCGCGGTAGTCGGCGCGAACCGCCTCGCCGTCGTCGAGGCCGGGCGCGATGGGGACGAGTGCGAACAGCGCGCTGTGGCCGTCGGGCGCGACGGCGTCGTCCGTCTCCGAGGGCGCACAGAGGTAGTAGGCGGGGTCGTCTGGCCACGCCGGGTCGTCGAAGATGGCGTCGAAGTGCTCGTCCCACGCGTCCGGGAGGACGAGCGTGTGGTGGGCGAGCGGGTCGAGGTCGCCCTCGACGCCGAGGTAGAGGAGGTACGCCGAGGGCGCGTAGGTGCGCGACTCCCAGTAGTCGGCGTCGTACTGGCGGTCGTCGGGGTCGAGGAGTTCCTGCTCGGTGTGGGCATAGTCGGCGTCGGAGACGACGGCGTCGGAGCGGAGGATTTCGCCGTTGGCGAGCTCGGCGCGCATGTCGCCGCGCTCGCCGCGTATCGCCGCGACGGGCGTGCCCGTGCGGTACGTCACGCCCAGGTCGTCGCCGAGCGAGGCGAGCGCGTCGACGACGGACGCGAGGCCGCCCTCCGGGTAGTGGACGCCGAGGTTGAAGTCGACGTGGCTCATGAGGTTGTAGAGCGCGGGCGTGTTCGAGGGCGACCCGCCGAGGAAGACGAGCGTGTACTGGACGAGCTGCTGGAGGCGCGGGTGCTCGAAGTAGTCCGCGACGTGCTCCTGCATCGTCCCGAGGAGCCCGAGGCCGCGGGCGTTCCGGACGACGTCCCAGTCGACGTAGTCCCGGAAGTTCGGGCGGTCCGTGTAGACGAAGTGCTCCATGCCGACCTCGTAGGTCTCCTCGGATTTGGCGAGGTAGCGCTCGAAGGCCTCGCCCGCACCGTCCTCGTAGGACTCGAAGAGCGCCTTCGTCCGCTCGATGTCGCCGTCGACGTCGACGCGCTCCGCGTTCGCGTTCCCAGCCATCGCTCGCGCTCGGCCGCCGGCCATCGCGCCCGCGCCGTCCGTCGCGGCGTCCGCGTCGGTCCCGCTCCCGGCCTCGCTCGGCGGGTCGCGCGCCCCCTCGCCGTCCTTGAAGAACACCCGGTAGTGCGGGTCGAGGTGGGTGAGGCCGTAGTAGTCCTCGGGCTCGCGCCCGAAGTAGCCGAAGAAGCGCTCGAAGACGTCGGGCATCAGGTACCACGACGGCCCCATGTCGAAGCGGAAGCCGTCGCGTTCGAGGACGCTCGCGCGCCCGCCGAGCTGGTCGTTTCGCTCGACGACCGTCACGTCGCAGCCGGCGTCCGCGAGGTAGCAGGCCGCGGAGAGGCCGCCGAAGCCGCCCCCAACGACCGTGACCGACCGGCTCACTCGCGCACCCCCAGGAAGGAGGTGAGAGCGGAGGCGGCCGAACGCGCGCGCGTCCGCACCGACTCGTTGCCGGGGCGCGTCCGACTCGGTCCCGCCTCGTTAGTCGCGTCGACGACGCTCGCGGCGTAGAACGCCGCCTCGGGGTCGCCGGTACGCTTCCAGTGGTACCACGTCCGCGCGACGAGCGCGAGCCGGCGGGGCGTCGAGAGGGTCGGGCGCTCGCTCAGCGTGTCGTACCCCCGCTGGCGGATGAGGCGGTGGTGGTCGGCGTAGAGCACCGCCGCGCACAGCACGCCGAACTGGCAGGACTCGGGGAGGTAGCGGATGCCGGCGACGCCCTCCCGGTAGCGGCGTTCGGTGCGCCGGAGTTCGGCGCGCATCGCCGCCGCGAACCGCTCCGAGAACGCACACGCGCGTATCTCCGCCTCCGGGACGTCGTAGCGTTCGAGCGTCTCGCGCGGGATGTAGATGCGGCCGTAGTCGCGGACGTCCTCGCGGACGTCGCGCAGGAAGTTCGTGAGCTGGAAGGCCTCGCCGAGCGCCTTCGCGTGCGGGCGGGCGCGCTCGACCGTCTCGTCGTCCATTCCCTCGATGTCAGCCATCACGGTCAGCATCATGTTGCCGACGGCGACGGCGGAGCCGCGGAGGTAGGTCTCCAGTTCGTCGTGGGTCTCGTAGCGCCGGGTGTCGACGTCCATCTCCATGGCGTTGAGGAAGGTCTCGATCTCCTCGTCGGCGATGTCGTAGGCCTCGACGAGGTCGCGAAAGGCGCCGAGGACGGGGTCGTCCGTCTCCGTCTCGCCGAGGGCGGCCGCGCGGAGGCGGGCGAGCTCGCGGCGTTGCTCGGCCGGGGTGGCACCCTGCGGGTCGTCGACCACCTCGTCGGCGACGCGGAAGAACGCGTAGAGGACGTAGGTGGCGCGCCGGGCGCGTTCGGGGAGGACGCGGGTCGCGGCGGCGAAGGTCTTGCCGGTCCGCTGCTGTATCGCCTTGCTCGTGGCGACGTCGTCGGGGGAGATCATGGTGACAATCGACCCACGGGCGTCCGGTCGTGACCGACCGGTCGGTGGCTCTCGTCACCCGATACTCCACCCGCGAACAAAACCCCCGTACCTGACTGGTCAGGTATCCCGGTCGAAGATGGCGGCGAACACCTTCCGCTCCGCGGCCCGGAGGTGCTGGTGGAAGGTCGCCCGGGAGACGCCCATCGCCGCCGCGAGCTCGTCGCCCGTCGCCGTCCGCGTCGCGTCGTAGTAGCCGGAGAGGTACGCGCGCTTGAGCGCCGCGTGCTGGCGGTCGGTCAGGCGCTCCTCGACGGCGGCGACGAAGTCGCGCTCCGTCGTCGGCGGGCGCTCCGTCTCCCGATAGCGGACGAGTTCGACGTCGTCGTAGCGCTCGCGGACGCGCTCGACGACCGACCTGGTGTCCACGCTCATCGGGAGTTCGAGTTCGACGCGCGCCCCGCCGTCAGCGGCGCTGACTCCCTCGATTCGGACGCCGCGGGCCGCGAGGTCGTCCGGGAACGACGACGCCGGTAGGCGGAACTCGAACAGCGGTGCCTCGTCCGCCCCGCCGACCACGGTCGCGTCCTCGATTCCCGGCGACTCCGCGGCGGCCGCGAGGACGCGCTCGGCGTCGGCGTCCGCCGTGAAGAAGAGCACCGGCGTCTCCCCGCGGTACACCTCCCCGCGGTACGTCAGCGACCCCGGGAGGCGCGCCGCGAGGTCGACGAAGAACAGTTCGCGGTCCCGCACGTCGAAGGCCACCGACACCACCTGGTCCGTGGCGGCGAGTCGGCGCGACTCGTGGGCGTTCAGCGCCGTCGCCACCGTCCGGCCGAGTGACTCCAGTACCGCCGTCTCGCGTTCGTTCAACGCGTCGGCGTCGGTCGCGTACACCGCGAGCACCCCGTACGTCGTCCCGCGATAGCGTAACGGCACCGCGGCGACGCCGTCGACCGCGTCGATGCCCGTCGGGACGGCCGTCTCCCCGTCGCCGAGCGCGACGCGCCCCTCGTCGAGCGCGCGCACCACGGGGTGGGCCGTGTCGTCGCGCGCCACCGCGAGGTCGGCCGCCCGCACGCCGTCGGCGTCTCCCGCCCACGCACGCGGCCGGACGACGCCCTCCGCGAGGTCGACGTCGCCGAGCCACGCGAGCGCGTACGTCTCCACCGCCGCGAGGCGCTCGCAGACCTGCCGCTCGATGGCCTCCCGGCTCTCCGCGTTCACGACCGCCTCCGTCACGTCGCCCAACAGCCCGTCGACGCGGTCCAGGACGTGTTCGAGGTTCGCCCGCTCGCGTCTCACCGCGCGCTCCGAGCGCGTGCGCTCCGTGACGTCGCGCTGGAACCCGACGAAGTAGCGGACGTCGCCGTCGTCGTCGCGGATCGGCGCGATCTTCACCTCGTTCCAGAACGGCTCGCCGTCCGCCCGGTAGTTCCGGAGTTCGACGACCGTCGGCTCGCCCGCCGCGACCGCGCGGCGCATCTCGTCCACGCGCGCCGCGTCCGTCTCCGGCCCCTGCAGGAACCGGCAGTTCCGCCCGAGGACGTCCTCGCGCGCGTAGCCGGTGATACGCTCGAAGGCGTCGTTGACGTAGACGAGCGGGTTGTCCGGCCGGGTCGGGTCGGTCATCGTGATACCCACCGGCGCTTCGTCCATCGCGCGCTCCTTCACCGCGTCCGGGAGCGGCGGGTCGTCGTCCATCCCGTGTCGGGGTGCCATCTCGACGTCCCACCGTCGAACGCGCAGACGTAAGAGCGCCGCGCCACGAGTGGCCGTATGCCCGCATCCGCCACCGCCGTCGGCGTCGACTGGGGGGTGAACGGCTGGGTCGCCGCCGTCCGCGACGGCGCGGGGTGGGACACGCGCCTCCACCCCTCGCTCCTCTCCGTCTGGCACGCCCACCGCGACGCCGACGCCGTCCTCGTCGACGTCCCGGTCGGCCTCCCCGAACGCGGCCGACGCGCCTGCGACGAGCGCGCCCGCGAGGTCCTCGGGAGCCAGCGCCGCCGCGTCTTCCTCGCCCCGCCGCGCGCCGCGCTCGACGCGCCCACGTACGCCGCGGCGAAGCGTCGCGTCGAGGCGCGCACGGACGGGTCGCTCACCACGCAGACGTGGAACGTCCTCCCGCAGGTCCGCGACGCGGACGTCCTCCTCGCCGAACACCCCGACGCCCGCGGCGTCGTCCGCGAAGCCCACCCGGAGGTCTGTTTCGCCGGCCTCGGCGACGGCCCGATTGCCCCCGCGAAGACCGACGACGCGGGCGTCGAGGCGCGTCTCGACGTCCTCGACCGGTACGACGACGCCCGCGCCGCCTACGAGCGCCTCGTCGCCGAGCGTATCGACGACCCGCCCGCACACGGCCGGCGCTTCCGCGCCGACAACCGCGACGACCTCCTCGACGCGATGTGCCTCGCTCTCACCGGGTGGACGGACCGCGGGACGCTCCGCACGCTCCCCGACGACCCCCCGCGCGACCCCGAACGCCGCGTCCCCATGGAAATCGTCTATCGGGACGTCCCGTAGCCCGGGTCGGCGAGTGGACGGTCAGGAGTCCGTCACGTCGACGCCGCCGATTTCGAAGCGCGCGCCGCCGGCCGCGCTCTCGGCGATGGTGAGGTCCCAGCCGTGGGCGTCGGCGATCTCCGAGACGATCTTGAGACCGAGGCCGGTGCCGTCGTTGCTCGTCGTGTAGCCGGTTTCGAGGACGTCCGCGCGCTCCTCGGGGGGGATGCCGGGGCCGTCGTCGGCGACGTAGAAGCCGCCGTCGTCGAGGCCGACCCTGACGGTGACGTCGTCACCGCCGTGGTCGTGGGCGTTCCGAAAGAGATTCTCCAGGAGCTGCTGGAGGCGCGCGGGGTCGGCCTCGACCGTCGGCTCACCGTCGACGTCGAGGACGGGCGCGTCGTCGTCGGTCTCGACGGTCCGCCACGCGCGCTCGACGACGTCGCGGAAGGCGACGGGTCGGCGCTCCTCGACGTCGGTCTCGCGGACGAGCGAGCGGACGCCGTCGACGAGGGAGTCGATGCGGTCGAGCGAGCCGTCGATGACGTCGAGGTGGTCGGCGGCCGGGGCGTCCTCGTCGACCGCGGGCTCGACCATCGGGAGGCGGGCCTTGGCGACCTGGAGGGGGTTTCGCAGGTCGTGGGTGACGATGCTCGCGAACTCCTCCAGTTGCCTGTTCGTCTCGTGGATCGCCGTGACGTCGTGCATGACGACGACCGCGGTGGGTTCGCCCGCGACGGTGTCGTTGCGCACGCGGAGCTCGGCGTGACGTGTGTCGCCGTCGGCGTCGCGGTACGTGAGCGTCTCCGCGGCGCTCGTTCCGTCACCGTCCGAGCCGGTCGCGTCGAGGCGGTCGTGGAGTCGCGCGACGGCGTCGTCGTCGAAGACCGGGAGGTCGTCCGGTCGTCGGTCGACCACGGCGGCGTACGTCAGGCCGGTCGCGTCGAGGAACGCGTCGTTCACCTCGGTGATCGCGCGCTCGGCGTCGAGGACGAACGCGGGGTCCGGAATCGCCTGAAAGAGCCCCTCGAAGCGCGTCTCGCTCTCCTCGTAGCGCCGCGCGAGCGCGATGGACTGGTTGCGCCGGACGAGGAGGTTCTCCAGGCGGCGAAAGAGCGAGGCCTTGTCGACGGGGGCCTCGACGACGTCGTCGACGATGGCGGGGCCGCCGTCCGCGTCCGGGAGCGAGAGGTCGACGTCGATACGGGTGTCCTCGCGGCGGACGAGCAGCGTCGGCGCGAACGTCGGGTGGACCGCGTGGCTGTGTTCGAGGAGCCGGTCGCGGTACGTCGGGAGCGTCCGGTCGTCGACGACGTGGAGGTCGACGTCGCGGAGGTCGCCTTCGTCGTCCACGACGACCGCGTAGCGCTGCTCGAGGAGCGACCTGAGCGCCGCGCGATTCCCCTCGTCGTCGACCAGCAGTTGGATTCGGTTCGTCATGGCTCCCTCCCGCGTCGCGTCGTCGCCCGATTCGTGCTCGCGGACCGCCACGTCAGCGCTCGTCGATACGCGTGGGGCTCCCTTCGAGGACGCCTTGGACGCCCTCGACGGGGCCGGCGATGCGGATGCCCCCGTCGGTGATGTCGAACTCGTGGATGGTCGGGTCGAAGTCGCTGACGCGCTTCTTGAGGACGCCGAGGACGCGTCTGAGTTCGCCGTCCATCTCGACGTAGCTCAGGAGGACGATGTTGTCCGCAATGTAGCTGACGTTCGCGCCGGTCGCGGTCGGGAGGCCCGTGATGTCCTTGATTTCGTCGAGCAGGATGACGGTCACGTCCATGTTCGTGAGGTAGCGCACGAGCGCGTGGAGCTTCTCGGCGAGCGCCTGCTCGTCGCCCTGGAGGGCGACCTTGTAGCCGTCGATGCCGTCGATCATGACGACCTGCGAGCCCGCCTCCTCGACCTGACGCTGGACGCGGCGGGCGAACTCCTCGGCGGAGAGCGTGAGCGGCTCGACGGGCTCGACCGTGAGGTCGCCGCGCTCGCGGAGTTCGGTGATGGGGAGCCCGAGCGCCTCGGAGCGTTTCGTGAAGGTTTCGAGGGATTCCTCGAAGAGGTAGGCGACGGGGGCGAGGCCGTCGGCGGCGGCCTGCGCGACGAACTGCGCGCCGGTCGTCGACTTCCCGATGCCGGTCGGGCCGCTGACGAACGTCGCCGTCCCGCGCTCGATGCCGCCGCCGAGCAGTTCGTCGAGGTCGGGGACGCCGCTCGTGACGAGTCCGCCGCCGAGTTCGTCGCCGTGGAGCGGCGGGACGAGACTCGGGTACACCTCGATGCCGCCCTCGCGTATCTCCATGCCGTGCGTGCCGTCCTGCTGGCCGACGCCGCGGTGTTTCGGGACGCGTGCGCGCCGACCGCCGCCGCCGCGTTCGAACTCGATGATGCCGTCGCTGAGCGACGCGATCTCGTCGTCGCTCGGCGCCGAGTCGTACTGCGTGCGCGTGGCGAGGACGGTCGTCCCGCGGTCCTTCAGGAAGCGCATCAGGGAGATGAGCCGCTTGCGGAACTGATAGTCGCTCGTCTCGACGTACTGGAGCTGCGTGATGGGGTCGATGCAGACTCGCGCGGGGTCGAGGTCCTCGATGGCGTCGCGGATGTCGTCGATGAACTGCTCGCTCTCGACGTCCTGCGGGTCCACGAGGTCGTACGTCCGGTCCTGGCTGAAGAAGTCCGACTCGGGGCCGAGGTCGAGGAACGCGGCGTCGTCGAGGTCGATGCCGAGCGCGGCCGCGTTGGCGACGATGTCGTCGCGCGACTCCTCACCGTGGATGAAGAGGACGGTCTCGCCGTCGTCGAGGCCGTCGCTGAGGAACTCCATGCCGAGGAGGGTCTTCCCCGTGCCGGGCTTCCCGCGGACGAGGTACATGCGCCCGCGGACGACGCCCCCGTGGAGGAGCTCGTCCAGTCCGGACACGCCGGTGCTTATCGCGTCCAACCCCCTGTTCATACCGTCGTACGGCGCCACGGGCGTAAAACGATATTGGCTCTCGACTCGGGACCGTCCCTTCCGGCTCGGTCCGGAAAGGGGCGCTCGCCGCCGTCAGGGTACATCTATTTCTATCGTGACTGTCTATCATATCGACGCGTACCATGAAAGGAGTTGTTTACCAAGGGGAGCACCACGTCGAGGTCCAGGACGTGGACGAACCGGAGCTACAGGGACCGAACGACGCGATTCTCGACATCACGACGACCTGCATCTGCGGGTCGGACCTGCACATGTACGAGGGTCGGACGGACGCCGAACCGGGAATCGTGTTCGGCCACGAGAACATGGGCGTCATCGAGAAGGTCGGCGACGGCGTCGACGACCTCGAAGTGGGCGACCGCGTCGTCGTCCCATTCAACGTCGCCTGCGGGCACTGTAAGAACTGCGAGGAGGGGAAGACCGGCTTCTGCCTCAACGTCAACCCCGACGGCGGCGTCCCCGCCGGCGGCGCGTACGGCTACGTCGGCATGGGCCCCTATCAGGGCGGCCAGGCGGAGAAGCTCCGCATCCCCTACGCGGACTTCAACGCCCTCAAACTCCCCGGCGAACCGGAGGACGAGTACGAGGAGAGCTTCGCGCTCCTCGCCGACATCTTCCCGACCGGCTGGCACGGCACCGAACTCGCCGACCTCCAGCCCGGCGAGTCCGTCGCCATCTTCGGTGCCGGCCCCGTCGGCCAGATGGCCGCCTACAGCGCGAAGATAAAGGGCGCGTCCAAGATATACATCGTCGACCGCGTGGACGCGCGCCTCGACCTCGCCGCCGAGCACGCCGGCGCGACCCCGATCAACTTCGAGGAGGGCGACCCGGTCAAACAGATAGAGGCCGACTTCGGCGGTGAGGTCGACAAGGGCGTCGACGCCGTCGGGTATCAGGCCCTCGACCCGGACACGGACGTCGGGAGCGACGCCTACGACCCCGCCCGCGAGAACCCGGCGGTCGTCCTCAATCAGCTCATCGACGTCGTGAAGCCGAAGGGCCAACTCGGCATCGTCGGCCTCTACGTCCCCTCCGACCCGGGCGCGCCCGACGAGATGGCCGCGCAGGGTCGCCTCGGCATCGACTTCGGGAAGCTCTTCGAGAAGGGCCAACAGCTCGGCACCGGCCAGTGTGACGTGAAGAAGTACAACCGCTACCTCCGCGACCTCATCGCGGAGGACGTCGCCGACCCGAGCTTCGTCGTCACCCACGAGGCCGGTCTCGACGAGGCTCCCGACCTCTACGAACGCTTCGACGACCGCGACGAGGACGTTCTCAAGGTCCTCCTCAAGCCCTGAGGGCCCGAGGCGACCCTCGACGACCTCGACAGCTTTTTAACCGGTTGGTAAGTATCGGACGATAGCCGCGGCCGCGAGCGTTCCCGCCGCGAGGCGGACGCGCGGCTTTTCGCTCTCAGTATCGTAACACTTTAGTAATTTTTAGGCTAGCCTAAACCCGTATGACACAGCGACGGACCTTCCTGAAGACCGTTGGATTGGCGACGGGGACGGCCCTCGTCGGGTACGGAGCGAGCGAATCGAACGCCATCGGCGACGCGAGCGCGCAGGCGTCGAGCGGCGACGCGCCGCTGACGGGCGTCGAACGGGCGGTACCCTATCAGCGCAACGTCGAGGAGGTCAAGGGCCACCTCGAGGCGTCCGCGTACCTCCTCTCCGAGAACGACGACGCCGGCGACGCCGCGGACGGCGCGACCGCCGCGTTCCACGCGAAGCACGCCGGCGACTACTACGCGGCCATCATGCCGCGCCTCCGCGACGCCGACCCGCAGCTCGCCATGGAGCTGCGCGCTACGCTTGCCGACATGCTGGAGCACTGCCGTTCGATGGACGCCGGCGCGTACGACGACTACGTCCACGACGACGTCTTCTCGCTGCTCGACCGGGCGTCCGCAGCGGTCGTCTCGGGCGACCTCCGCGGGACGACGTCGTTCACCGGCCGCGTGATGAACGCGCTCGCGCGCCGCCTCAACGAGGAGTACGGTCGCGGCGTCGTCACCGAGGGCGGCGCACTCGCGTCCGCCGGCGAGTACTGGGACGCGTGGGGCTTCGCCGTCCGCATCCAGACGCTCTACGACGGGAACGAGTCGGCGTTCGTCGACGCGACGGGCGACGCCGTCGGCGCGATTCGCTCGCAGATCGAGGACGAGGTTTCGAACGTGACGGTCCGCGAGACGACGCTCCGGATTCGCGCCTCCGCGGAGGGCGCGCTCGGCTTCCCGAGCGCGAGCGTCGAGGGCCGCGAGGACGCCCTCACCTACGCCCGGAACGTCGAGGAGGTCAAGGGCCACCTGCTCTCCGCGAGCAAGCTCAAGCAGCTCGGTGACAGCTCCGGGATGGCGTTCCACGCCCGCCACGCCCCCGACTACGCCATGACGGTGCTCCCGCCGCTCTACGCGTCCGACGCCGGCCTCGCGGACGACGTCCTCGCACACATGACGTCCGCGGTCGAACGCGGGCACTCCCTCGACGCCGACGCGTACACCGACTCCCTGACCGGCGAGACGTTCGACCTGCTCGACGACGCGATGGCGAGCGCCGTCTCCGACGAGTTCCGCGGGACGACGTCGTTCAGCGCCGCGCTCATCCTCGCGCTCGCCGGCCGCATCGAGGAGGAGTACAGCGCGGCCGTCCCCGAGGGCGAGACCGTCGACCTCTACGGCGAGTACTGGGACGCCCGCGGCTTCCTCCGCCGCGTCGAGACCCACTACGCCGCCATCGAGTCCGACCTCGACGCCGAGACGCGGGACGCCGCGGGGAGCGCACTCGACACGCTCCGGACGAACCTCGATACCGTCTCGACCGCCGACGAACTCTCGAGTACGGTGAGCGACCTCGAAGCCGCCCTCTCGCCGGTCGCCGGCGGCAACTGAAGCCGCGCGCACCTCCTCACCTCACCCCACCTCACCCCACCTCACCTCCGTTCCCCCTGCACGCGCGACTCGCGCCTTCCCGCGCTCGCCTCCCCCGTTCTTTCGCCGCCTCTTCACTTCCGCCGCTCGCTCTCCGCGTTCTCAGCTCTCGTGCCCGTCACGTCCACATGGTACTGCACTCGTCAGTTCCCGTGTTCGCCCTCCCACCCGTATCCGGTCCGGCCCGCGCGTTCAGTCGTCGCGCCGGCACGCGTCGGCGGCGAGGGCTCCGACTTCGGCGAGGACCCGCCACAGCTGTCGCGCGACGATGGCCGCGTCGAGCGCGAGCGAGCGCCGGCGGATGTACTCGACGTCGTAGCGAACCTTCTCCTTTGGCACCTCGCTCGACGCGTCGTGGAGCTGTGCGAGCCCCGTGAGCCCCGGCTTGACGAACCAGCGCTTGCGCCACGCGCTCGTCTCCGCGAGGAGGAGTTCCTCCTCGTCCGTCCACGCCGCGCGCGGACCGACGACGCTCATCCGACCGCGGAGGACGGCCCAGAACTGCGGGAGCTCGTCGACGTGCGTCCGTCGCAACAGCCGCCCGACGCGAGTGATGCGGTCGCCGTCGTCGCCGGGTGTCGCGGACTCGCTCGCCGGGCGCATCGTCCGGAACTTGTAGACGTCGAAGGTGTCGCCGAACAGGGTCGTGCGCTCCTGCGTGTAGAAGACCGGCCCGCCGTCCTCCGACGTGACCGCCAGTGCCGCGAGGGCGAGGACGGGGAGCGTCGCACAGAGGACGAGCGCGGCGAAACAGACGTCGAAGGCGCGCTTGCCGAGTCGAGCGCCGACGCCCCACGGTTCGAGGTCGATGCGGTCGAACCCGGGCTGGCGCTCGGGGCTCCCGTCCGCCGCGAGGAGGACGTCGCCGCCGTGGTCTTCGGGGACGGAGACCGCGACGCCGTGTCGCCGGCAGACGTCGAGGATGCCGAAGAACTCCGCGCGGTCGGCGTGCGGGAGGGCGGGGACGACGGTGTCGACGTCAGCGTCCGCGAGCAGGTCGTCGAGCCGGGAGAGCCCGCCGAGGCGCTCGTGCTCGGCGAGCGTGGTCGCCACGGAGTCGTCGCCGCCGTCCGTGTCGACCTGCCTGTCGGCGGCCGGCCCGCTGGGCCACGAGACGGCGGACGCGTAGCCGACGACGGGGCGCGTGGTCGCCTCCAGCGCGGTCGAAATCTGGCGCGGGTCGGCACCGACGACCAACGTTCCCCCCTCCCGGTTCCGCCCCCGGTCGAGGGCGACGAACCACGCGGGGAGGAGGACGGCGAGGACGGCGACGGTGCCGACGAGCGTGGTCCGCGGGAGTCGGTACGGGACGTCGAGATAGCCGAGCGCTGCGAGCGCGAGCGCGGCGACGCCGAGCGCGCGGAGCGTCGCGGCGGCGGTCTCGTGGGGCCGTCGCGCGCCCGGTTCGCGGAGCGCGTGGACGACGAGCACCGTGACGATGAGCGCCGCGCCGAGGCGGGCGAGCAGGCCGACGCCGCCGAAGGAGAGCGCGACGAACCGGGACCCGGGAAGTCGGGCGAGGGCGGTCTGGACCGGCGCGGCGTTGGCGAGGAGGACGGCGAGCGTCGTGAACAGCGTCGTTCCGAGGACTCGAAGTGCCCGGCGTGTGTGTGTCGCGTCGTGCATCGGCGCTTCGTCTTCGCTCCGTTTAGGCACACCTAAATTAAAAGGGTGCTGTTTCGCGCCCGACCGCCCCCTGGCGGTACGTCGGCCTCGCCGACACCCCCTCCGCCACGAAATCGCGGGCCTCGGGGCGGGTCGTCCGCGGCCGTCGCGTCTTGGCGATACTCGCCCCGAGGCCCGCGCGCCCGTCACGTGCTCCGGGCGCACGTCCCCAATCGGAAAGCTATTTTAGGCGACCCAAAACACATTACGACATGGACCCATCTACGCGCGACGGAATCGACGACGACCGGAGCGGGCGCTCTCGCGTCCGCAGCGCCGTCGGTGACCGCCGCTCGTTCCTGCAGGCCGTCGGGGCGAGCGCGGGTCTCCTCGGACTCGCCGGCTGTAGCGGCGGCGGTGGCGGCGGCGAAACGACGAGCGAGACGAGCGCGGACGGCGACTCCGCGACGTCGACCTCGACGTCGGACGTCCCCGCGCCCAAGACGTACACGGAGGACGAACTCTTCCACATGGACGAGTGGCGCGGCGACGGCCCGCAGGTCGGCGAGCGCCCCAACGAGTACACCGGGCTGTCGGTGCTCGACCTCCCCAACCTCCGCGGGGAGATAACGGTCTACCTCGGCGGCGGTGAGGGCGGCCTCTATCAGGAGGCGATGCAGCGCATCCAGAACCTCTACCGGGACTTCACCGTCTACATCCGCCCGGCCTCCTCCTCGCAGCTCGCCAACACCATCATCGAGGAGGCGAACGCCGGCCAGAGCCCCGCGGACGTCTTCTGGGCCATCGACGCCGGCTCCGTCGGCGTCGTCGCCGAGAACGGCGCGACGGTCACCCTCCCCGACCACGTCACCCAATCGGTCCCGGACACCTACCACCCGACCGACGAGTGGGTCGGAATCATGGGCCGGGCGCGCTCGATTCCGTTCAACACGAACGCCTTCGACGCCGACGAGATACCGAACGAGGTCGCCGCGTTCCCCGACGACCCCCGGTTCGAGGACGAGATGGGGTGGGCACCGACCTACGGCGCGTTCCAGGCGTTCATCACCGCGATGCGCGAGCTCAACGGCCGCGAGGCGACCAAGCAGTGGCTCGAAGCGATGCAGGCCCACGGCGTCAGGAAGTACGGAAACGAGTTCCAGGTGGCGAACGCCGTCGCCACGGGCGAACTCTCCGCCGGCTTCTCGAATCACTACTACTCGCGGCTGGTCTACGAGGAGCGTCCCGACGCCCCGCTCGAACTCGCCTTCACGCAGAACGACGCCGGCGCGCTCGTCAACTGCTCCGGCGCGCAGGTCATCAAGAACAGCTCCAACCCCGAGACGGCCGCGAACTTCATCCACCACCTCCTCTCCATCGAGCTCCAGGAGTTCCTCGGGACCCGCGGCTTCGGTTATCCGCTCCTCTCCAGCGTGCCGCCCATCGGCAACCTCCCGACCATCGACCAGCTCAATCCGCCCGAACTCGACCTGAGCACGCTGGCGAACGTCCAGCCGACCCTCGAGCTGCTCCGAGAGGTGGGCGCGCTGTAGGATGTCGGCCCTCGACCGGCTCGTGGCACCGTTCGCTCGCGCGCGCTCGCGAGACTCGGGGCTCCCGACCGCGCTCGTCCTGCTGAGCGGCGCGATTGCCGCGGCGGTGCTGTCCCCAATCGCGTGGATACTCCTCCGCGTCCTCGAAGCCGAGGGCGGGCCGTCGCTCCTGACCCACCCCTCGACGTTCGCCACGAGCATCGCGCTCGTCGCCGTCGTCACCGGGGCCTCCGTCGTCCTCGGTGTCCCCCTCGCCTTCCTCACCGTCCGGACGGACCTCCCGTTCCGGCGCTTTTGGACCATCGCCGTCGCGCTCCCGCTCGTCATCCCCAGCTATCTCGGGGCGTTCACCTACATCTCCGCGTTCGGCCCCAGCGGCTACATCGCCGACCTGCTCGCGCCCCTCGGGGTCGACTCCGTCCCGTCCGTCTACGGCTTCGGCGGCGTCGCCCTCGTCCTCACGCTCTACACGTTCCCCTACGTGTTCATCACCACGCGGGCGTCGCTGCTCTCCTTCGACGAGTCGCTCGTCGAGGCCGCACGCACCCTCGGCGTCTCGCGTATCGAGGCCTTCCGCCGCGTCACCCTCCCGCAGCTCGTCCCCGGAATCGCCTCGGGGGCGCTGCTCGTCGCGCTCTACGCGCTCTCTGACTTCGGGACGCCGAACCTCCTCCGCCTCGAAGTGCTCACGCAGGCCATCTGGGTGGAGTTCAACGGCTTCGGCCGCGAGACGGCCGCGATGCTCTCCCTTCAGCTCCTCACCATCACCGCGGTCATCCTCGCGTTGCAGTCCCGCGTCGGCGACTCCACGCAGGGCGCGTACGTCGGCACGCGCGCGAGTACGAGCGACACGACCGTCGCGCTCGGCCGCTGGAAGGCCCCCGCGCTCGCCTTCTGCGCGAGCGTCGTCACGATGTGTCTGGTCGTCCCCCTCGGCGTGCTGTTCGTCTGGTTCCGCCGCGGCAGCTCCGCCATCGGTCGGACGCGACTCGTCTTCGAGTGGTCGTACGCGAGCAACTCCGTGCTCGTCTCCGTGGCCGCGGCGGTGGCGTGCGCGCTCGCGGCGATCCCCGTCGCCTACCTCGCCGCCCGCCACCGCTCGACGGTCGCGGAGCTCATCGACCGCGCGACCTACATCGGCTACGCGATGCCCGGCATCGTCCTCGGCCTCGCGCTGGTGTTCTTCGGCGTCTCCTACGGTGCCGCCGTCGACGACCTCTCGTCGGTCATCGGGGCCGCCTCGTACCTGCCGACGCTCTACCAGACGCTCCCGCTGTTGATATTCGCGTACGTCGTGCGCTTCCTCCCCCAGTCCGTCGGTGCCACGCGCTCCTCGGTGATGCGCGTCGACCGCGAGCTGACCGAGGCCGCGCGCCTCCTCGGGGAGTCCCCGCTCGGCGCGTTTCGCCGGGTGGCGCTCCCCCTCATCGCCCCCGGCGTGTTCGCGGGTGCCGCGCTCGTCTTCCTCACGACGATGAAGGAGCTCCCGGCGACGCTGCTGCTCCAGCCGACGGGGTTCGACACCCTCGTCACCTACATCTGGGCGGTCCGCGAGTCCGGAAGCTACGGCGCGGCCGCCATCCCCGCGTTCGTCCTCATCGTCGTCTCCGCGCTCTCGATGGTCGTCATCCTCTCGCAGGAGAAATAATCCATGTCACGCACGACTCACAACCGCACCGACGCATCCGACGCATCGCCCGCAGCGGACGACAGCGACGCCGACGACGCCGCGGCCACGGGGACCGTCCTCGACCTCTCCGGGCTCACGAAGACGTACGGCCCCGAGACCGCCGTCGACGCCCTCTCGATGTCCGTGGCCGACGGCGAAATCCTCGCGCTCCTCGGCCCCTCGGGCTGTGGCAAGACCACGACCCTGCGGATGGTCGCGGGCCTCGAACGCGCCGACGCCGGCACGATAACCCTCGACGACCGGACGCTCGCCGACCCCGAGGGCGGCGTCTTCGTCCCGCCCGAGGAGCACGACATCGGCCTCGTCTTCCAGGACTTCGCGCTCTTCCCCCACCTGAGCGCCGCCGAGAACGTCGCGTTCGGCATCGGCGACCGGCCGGCCGCGGAGCGCGAGGCGCGCGTCGACGAACTGCTCGACCTCGTCGGCCTCGGCGACCACGCCGACCACCACCCCGAGGAACTCTCCGGCGGGCAGAAACAGCGTATCGCGCTCGCGCGCTCGCTCGCCCCCGAGCCGGACGTCCTCCTCCTTGACGAACCGCTCTCGAACCTCGACGTCGCGCTCCGTGTCTCGATGCGCGAGGAGATGCGCCGCATCATCGACGAGACCGGCGTCACCGCCATCTGGGTGACGCACGACCAGGAGGAGGCGCTCTCCATCGCCGACCGCGTCGGCGTGATGAACGACGGCCGCCTCCAGCAGATCGGCCGCCCCGAGCGAATCTTCGAGCGCCCGTCGTCGCGCTTCGTCGCGTCCTTCCTCGGGCAGGCCGGCTTCCTCACGGGCCGCGTCGACGGCGACGCCGTCGAGACCGACATCGGCCGCCTCGACGCCACGCACTTCCCCGGACTCGACCTCCCCGACGGCACGACGGTCGACGTGCTCGTCCGCCCCGACGACCTGCAGGCACGCCCCGCCGCCGACGGGACGACCGCGGACGGTCGTCTCACGCAGCGCCAGTATCAGGGCCCGTCGTTCGTCTATCGCGTCGAGACCACCGAGGGCGACAGCGTCCGCTGCATGCACAACCACACGGAGCTCTTCGAGGTCGGTCAGCCCGTCACCGTCGACGTCGTCGCGGACCACCCGCTCCAGTGGTTCGAACGCTGACGGGGACGAGAACGGGGATGCGGACGGGAACGGGAACGGAAACGGGAACGGAGACGAAAGCGCGGGCGCGAACCCGCTCTCGGTCCGTCGTCTCGACTACTTTTCGCCGCCGTCGCCGACGAGTCGCGCCGCCATCGGCATCGACGCGACCGTGAGGAGGCGATAGAGCTCCTCGGCCGCGTCGACCTCGCCCGCGCGGTGACGCCGATACGTCTCCCACGCGGCGTCGGCGTCGACGCCCGGGAGCCCGCGGAGGACGGCGTCGTGTTCGCGGAGCGCGTCGCCGACGAAGTCGTGCCCGCGGAGCAACGCGTCCTTGTCCTGCCACGGCCCCCACGTCAGATACGAGTCGCCGCCGTCGCGGAGCCTGTCGACGAGACTCGACGCGGGCGCGGCGGCGACGTGCGCGAGGTGCGGCGCGGTGAGCGGGAGTCGCGTGCTCGGGTGCGGAATCGCCGCCAGCGCCTCGTCGAGGCGTTCGAGCGCGAGCGCGACGAGGTCGTGTCTGAGGCGGTATCGCAGGGGGATTTCGAGGTGGAGGTCGACGAGCCGCCGGTCGAGGAAGGGGTTGCGCGTCGGTGCGATTTGGAGCGCGCTGTAGAGGTCGAAGCCGATGCCGTTCGTGATCGGGTAGTAGAACTCGCTCAGGACGAGAGACTCGACGTCCGGGTGGACGACGCCGTGGTGGTCGAGCGACGTGACGCCCTCGCGGACGTGCTCGCGAACGAGGTCGGCGAGCGGCGGCGCGTCGAGGTAGTCCGGGTCGCGCGCCGGCTGCGAGGCCGCCTGCGCGGCGGCGTACTCGTCGACGCTTCCGGGGAGGTCGGCGAGGGGGAGCGGGAGGCTCGCGCCGTACGGCAGCGGAATCTCGGGTGAGGGGATACTCCACGGCCCGAAGAGCGAGTCGCTGTAGAGGCCGGTGAGCAGGACGTCGACGTCGCCCGCGAGCCGGTCCGCGAACCCGAGCGCGTGCCCGGTGTTGAACGGTCCGATGAACTCCTGAATCGGCGCGGCGCGCTCCAGGAGCGTCTCGTGGTACGACGGCCCGCGTTCGAGGAGCGTGAACGGCGCGTCCGCCGCGTCGGCGATGCGCCGCGCGATTCGCGCCTCGCGGTTCCACCCGTCGTTCATGTGGTAGGTGCGGATACGCTCCCCTCGGCCCGCGCTCGTGCTCTCGCTCTCCGTCGCGTCCGCTCCCACGCCAGCGCGCGCGTCCGTTCCCGCGGCCGCGAGCACCGCCCGCGAGTCGCTCCCGCCGCTCAACAGCAGGCCCGCGGTCCGGTCGTCCGCCGTGCGGTCGGCGACGGCGGCCGCGAAGCGCTCCGCGAGCTCGTCCACGTAGTGCGAGAGCGGGCGCTCCACCGGCCGGTATCGGGGCGCCCAGTAGCGCCGCTCGTCGAGACGACCGTCCGTCGGGTCGTACGCGACGGTCGTCGCGGGCGCGAGCTGGTCGACTCCCGCTATCGGCGTCCGCGCGCCGAACGTCCGGCGCGCGTAGAGGTACTCGGCGAGGAAGTCGGAATCGAAGGCGAACGTCGCGCCGTCGACCTCCGGGACGCGCTGGACGCTCGTCGAGAAGGCGAGGGCGTCGTCGCCCACGGCGTAGTAGAGCGGGCGCGCGCCGAGGCGGTCCGTGAAGAGCGTGGCGCGCCCCGTCTCGGGGTCGTAGCGGACGCCGGCGAACTCCCCGTCGAGGCGGTCGGGGAACGACCGGCCGTGCGCGGCCGATTCGGCGGCGCAGACGCGCGCGGTCTCGCGCGGGTCGACGCGCTCGCGGTCGTCGCCCGTCCCGACGGCGTACACCTCGCCCCAGACCCAGACGAGCGCGCCGTCGGGCGCGGTGACGGGCTGTTCGACGCTCGCGCCTCGGTGGAACGCCGTGCGGACCGCGACGCCGTCCGCCCGGTGGGTGGCGCGCACCTCGTCGTCGACGGTGGCGGGGACGGTGTCGACCTCGACCGCGCCGGCATCCGCACCGACGACCCCCGAGAGCCCGACCATGCTAGGCGTCGGGGTTTGGGGGGGACGCGACCCGGCGGGCGCTCTCGCGGCGTTCGAGGTAGTCGTCGACGGAGAAGCTCTGGAAGACGTCGGCGAGTTCGGTGCCGTAGGGCGAGTCGGCGAGCAGGTCGTCGAGGATCACCGCGTTCCGGTACGGACCGAGCCCGAGGTCGGGCGCGTTGATTCCGTGCGTGTGGATTTCGGCGTTCTGGACGTAGAGTTCCCCGGGGAGGTCCGTCCCCGTCAGCCGGAAGTCGCGGGTGACGTCGAGTCGCCCCGCGTCGTCGCGCGCGAGGCGGTCGGCGAGCCCCGCGGCGAACGGCGGCTCGACGCGCTCGTACCCCGTCCCGAGGACGACGACGTCGCTCTCCTGGACGAAACGCTCGTTCTCCTGCCACTGCTCGCAGAGGAGGGCGTACCCCTCGCCGTCGGGCGCGGGACCGAGTTCGCGCACCTCGGTCGCGGCGAGCATCCCGACGTCAGGCTCGGCGTCGCCCACCGACCCCTCGTAGAGCAGGTCGTAGATTTCGGCGCTCGTGCGCTCGTCTATTCCCTTGTAGAGGAGGTCCTGACCCTCACGGAGTTCGTCCTTCGTCTCCTGATCGAGGTCGTAGAAGTAGTCCGTGTAGTCGGGCGTGTAGATCATGTGGCCGAGCTTGGCGTCGGCCATCTGGAAGAAGCCGCGCGAGCGGGTGAGCCAGTCGAGCGCGTAGCCGCCCTCGGGCTGGCGTTCGAGGAGGTCGCGGACGACCTCGGCGGCGCTCTGCCCGGAGCCGACGACCGTGACGCGCTCGGCGTCCAGACACCGCTCCCGGTTGCCGAGGTAGCTCGCCGTGTGGAAGACGTCGTCGCCGAGGACGTCCGCGAACCGGTCCGGGACGTGCGGGCGCGTGCCGATGCCGACGACGACGTTCTCCGCCAGGTACGTCTCGCGCTCGCCCGTCTCGGGGTCGACGGCCGCGAGCCGATACGTCTCGCCGTCCGCTGCGACGCCGATTTCGGTGACGCGTCGGCCGAAGCGAAGCGACGGGAGGCGCTCGGCCACCCACCGACAGTAGTCGTTGTACTCGCGACGCGGGAGGAAGAACTCCTCGTAGAAGTAGAACTCGTAGAGGCGGTTCTGTGCGCGCAGATAGTTGAGGTAGCTGTACGGGTTCGTCGGGTCGACCATCGTGACGAGGTCGGCGAGGAACGGCACTTCGAGCGTCGTTCCCTCGATGAGCATGTCCTCGTGCCAGTCGAACGCGGCACGCTGTTCGAGGAAGGCGGCGTCGCAGTCCGCATCGACGTCGTCGAGGAGGGCGGCGAGCCCGAGGTTGAACGGGCCGACGCCGACGCCGACGAGGTCGTACGCGTCCTCACTCATCGGCCGCGCCCGTCTCGCGTTCTCGGACCATGAACTGGGCGGTCTTGTCGGGGAACTCGATCTCGCCGCGGCGCTCGAACCCCGCGGCCGCGAACGCGCGGATGGCGCGTTCGTTGCGGGCGTCCGGCTCCGTGACGACTCGGGTCGTCTCGGGGTGTTGGAACTGGAAGTCGACCATCGCGCGGATGAGCGGCGCGGCGTAGCCACGTCCGAGGTACTCCGTCGGGCCGATGAGCAGGTGGATGCCCTGGTCGCCGGGGTCGGCGTCGTAGTGGTCGGCGAGGCGGTCGTGGGCCGCCCAGTAGGACTCCCAGTAGCTCATCGGGACGTGGTCGCGGTAGCCGACGTAGAGCGTCTGGGTCTCGTCGGCGGCGCGTTCGCGTATCGTGTCGCGGACCTGGGGAAGCGGGTCGTCCTGCTGCCAGTAGGGCAGCACGTGGTCGCTGTTCAGCCACGCGTGTAGCCGACCGAGGTCCCGGTCGAGCGACACCTCGCGGAAGCCGAGTTCGGCGCCCGAGTCGGCGACCGTCCGGTAGCTGTACGTCGACCCGACGGTCTCCCGGGGACAGGTCATGTCGCCCCGCGGGTGCGTCCACCCGCTCGCCGCCCGCCGGCGCGACGGGCCGGTGTCGATGCTCCGTTCACGGTTCTCACCAGTATTTTTTAGGCTGACCTGAAAAGGGTTGCGCTCGGGACCCGCGCACCGATTGTGTGAGGTGCTTCGGCCCCCTACCCGCGGATGCGCGTGACGGTGCCGTCGACCGTCACCGTCCGGAAGTCGAACGTCACGCGCGTCCCCTCGCGGAGCGCGCGCGTGTGAAACCGGAGGCCGTCCGCGGTCGCGCGCGTCCGGAGGTCGACGGTGAGGTGGACGTCCACGTTCTCGGGGTGTTCGCGCTCGTAGATGTGGCCGTCGTCGCTCGTGAGCACCACCGTCGCGTTCTCCGTGCGGACGGCCGTGATTCGCGCCGTCGTCCGGCCGTCGCGGCGCTCGGTCAGCCCGGCCCGGAGGCCGTCCGCGACCGCCGGGTCGACGTCCGCGAGCGAGACGACCGCGGTCGTCGTCGTCGGCGATCCCGGCGGCGAGGCGTTCCCCCACCGCGTCACCGTCCCGCGCAGGGCGTACTGGTCGGTGTCGAAGCGCAGCAACCCGCCGAGCCGCACGGGCGTCGCCCCGAAGTACGTGCTCCCGGAGCGGTTCAGGGTGTGCAGGCGCACGCCGAGCAGCGCCCGCCGCGCCGTCCCGTTCTCGACCGGGGCGGTCGTGACGCCCGTGACGCGCGCGATCCGCCGGTCGTCGAGTCGGAACGCGTCGCCGACCGCGACGGCGTCCGCGGTGGCCGGCGACAGCGTCGCTTCGAGGAGGACCGGGAGCGAACCCACGGGCAGCGTCGTCCCCGCCTCCTCGACGCGCAGGACGTCGCCCGCGACGGCGTAGCTCGACGTCTCGAACGCGAAGCCATCGCCGCGGCGCAGCGGCTCGCCGTCGCGCTCGAAGACGCGTTCGTCGCCGCCGTCGCGCAGCGTGCCGTTCACCCGAACGCGGACGACGACGGACGCGTTCGCGCCGTCCCCGGCGGGACCGACGTACGTGTCCGTGACGACGACGCGTTCGTCCGCGGAGCGGTCGCCGGCATCGATGCGCTCGGCCGTCGCGGGCGACTGTGTCCCGAGGTCGACGGTCGCGTAGCGCGTCGCGGGCTCACCCCCACCACCGAGCGGGACGACCGCGACGGCGCCAGCGACGACGGCGGCGAGGACGACGAGGACGACGGCGGCGTCGACGACGTTGACGCGGCCGAACAGCCGGCCGTCCTCATCGACAAGCCTCATAGTTCCCCCGGCCGAAACCCACCCAGACTGTGAACGCGTGCATGTGCGGGAAGTCGAATATCGGACCCTTCGCCGGACGCGACAAAGGCGTTTCGTCTACGCGGGCGTGCGTCCGCCGTCGCGGGGCTCGACCGGCGGGCGCATGAGCGACGACGACGCCCCGGGCGCGACGCGCCGGGAGAAACTCGACGCGCTCCTCGGCGTCGCCGCGTACAGCCCCCGTCTCACCGCCGGAATCGTCGCCCTCGGCCTCCTCGCGGCGGTCCTCGAAGGCGTCGGGCTGAGCTTCATCCTCCCGATTATCGAGCTCGTCGGCACCGAGGGACAGCCCGCGACGGACGGCATCGGTGGCCTCTTCGTCCGGGCGTACCGCGCGGTCGGCGTTCCGCTCACGCTCGGCACGGCCGTCGCCGGCGTCGCCGTCGTGATGGCCGTCCGCTTCGCGTCGAGCTTCCTCGTCGCGTGGCTCCGCGAGGCGCTGCGGACGTACTACGTCCGGGACCTCCAGTTGCGCGCGTTCGAGCGCGCCCTCGACGCCCGCATCGCCTACTACGACGAGGCGGGCTCCGACGACGTGCTGAACGCCCTCGTCACGCAGACGTTCTACGCCGGCCGCGTCATCAAACGCGTCGTCCTCTTCGTCGAGCAGTCGATGCTCGCGTTCGCCTACGGACTCATCGCGCTCCTCGTCTCCCCGACGCTCACCGTCGCCACCGCCGTCGTCCTCGGGGGCGTGACGCTCGTCGTCCACCGCGTCGTCGACTCCGGCTACGACGTCGGCGCGGCCGTCGCGGACGCGAACGAGCAACGTCAGTCGGCCGCTCAGGCCGGGACACAGGGCATCCGCGACGTCCGGCTCTTCGGCCTCCGCGAGGAGGTGTACGACACCTTCCGCGCGGCGGTCGAGCGCTACACCGACGCCCGAATCACCCTGCGGCGCAACGAGGCGGCGATCACGAACTGCTATCAGTTCGCCGTCGCCGTCTCCGTCTTCGGTCTCGTCTACGCCGCGCTCACGTACGCCGAACTGAGCCTCGGCTCGCTCGGGCTCTTCCTCTTCGCGGCGTTCCGCCTCGGCCCGAAGGCGAGTCGCGCCCACGAACTCCGCTATCAGGTCGAGAACGACCTCCCGCACCTCGTTCGCACGCGGGCGTTCACCGAGGAGCTCGACCGCCACGCCGAACCCGACGACGGGACGGCGGCCGTCCCCGAGCGCGTGACCTCGGTGTCGTTCGACGACGTGACGTTCGCCTACGACGACGGCGCGCCGGTCCTCGACGGCGTGAGCTTCACCGTCGAGGCCGGGGAGTTCGTCGCGTTCGTCGGCTCCTCGGGCGCGGGGAAGTCCACCATCGTCTCCCTCCTCGCGCGCCTCTACGACCCCGACGGCGGCGCGATACGCGCGAACGGGACGCCCATCACCGAGATGCCCATCGACGGGTGGCGCGAGCACGTCGCCGTCGTCCGCCAGGACCCGTACGTCTTCGACGACACGCTGCGCTACAACCTCACGCTCGCCGACCGCGACGCGACGGACGCGGCCCTCGAACGCGTCTGCGAGCTCGCGCGCGTCGACGAGTTCCTCGACGACCTCCCGAACGGGTACGAGACGCGACTCGGCGACGACGGCGTCCGGCTCTCCGGCGGGCAGAAACAGCGCGTCGCGCTCGCCCGCGCCCTCCTCGCGGACGCGGACGTGCTCGTGCTCGACGAGGCGACGAGCGACCTCGACTCCCGGCTCGAACGCGACGTCCAGCGCGCCATCGAGTCGATGGAGCGCGACTACGTCGTCCTCACGGTCGCCCACCGGCTCTCGACCGTCCGCAACGCCGACCGCATCTACGCGCTCGCGGACGGCCGGGTCGTCGAATCCGGCCAGCATGCGGAGCTCGTGGAGGGCGACGGCGTCTACGCCGACCTCTACGGCGCACAACGCCGCGACTAGCGCCCCGACCCGGTCGAGTAGAGAACTCCGCTCGCTACGACGCTTCCGTCGCCCTCTCTGCCGCCCGCTCGCGCGCCCGCTCGTAGAGCGCGAGGAACTGCGGGACGACCGCCTCGGGCCGGTAGTCGTCGACGCGCTCGCGCGCGGCCCGCGACGCCCGCTCGAACCCGTCGGCGGCGAGCTCCCGGACGCCCGCGGCGAGCGCGTCCGCGCCGCCGTCGACGACGCGCCCGCCCGCGCCGACGATGTCCGCGACGCTCCCGACGTCCGTCGCCACCACGGGGGTGCCGGTCCCGAGAGCTTCGAGGAACACCCGTCCGAACGGCTCGTCCCACCGGCCGGGGTAGAGGAAGCAGTCGTGGCGCGCGAAGACCCCGGGGAGGTCCTCGTTCGCCACCCAGCCGGTGCACGTCACGGCGTCCCCGAGCCCCGCCTCGGCCGCCCGCGCCTCGATGTCGGAGCGCAGGCCGCCGTCGCCGACGACGGTCAGCCGGTAGTCCGCCCCGGCGCGCTCGTTCAGCCGCGCGAGGACGGGGACGAGACGGTCGACGCCCTTGTGCTCGTCGAGCGAGCCGACGTAGAGGAGGTCGTACGGCGGCTCGAAGCCGCTCTCGTGGGGGCGGTCGAAGCGCTCGTCGAGGAGGTTCGGGACGACCGCGAAGCGCTCCGTGGGGAAGCCGAACTCCCCGTACGTCGCCTCGATGTGCCCCGAGAGGGCGTGGTAGGCGTCGATGTCGTCGGCGACGCGCTCGCCGCGGCGGACGAGGTCGAGGTACCCCAGGCGGCTCGCGGCGCGGTACGCCGCGCCGTACTCGTCGTGGCCGGGGCTCGTGGCGAGCGCGCACGCCGCGCACTTCGCCGGGCCGTTCGACGCGCAGGGCTCGCGGTCCATGTACCGGAGGTCGTTCTTCGGGCAGACGGCCCCGTAGGCGTTCAGCGTTAGGACGGTCGCGGTGTCCGTCTCGCGCGCGAGGGCGCCGAGCGCCGGGAGGGCGTTCATGACGTAGCTGTGGACGACGTCGTGACCGGCGAGGTCGTCGCGGGCGTCGCGGAGCGCGCGGTCGAACTGCTGGCCGGTGTGGTAGGGGTAGCCCGAGCGGTCGAGCGAGCGGAGCGTCGTGCCCGCGGGCGCGGCCGCGTCGTCCCCGGGTGCCTCGCGGCAGTAGACGGTGACGTCGTGGCCGCGCGCCGCCACCTCGGCGACGATTCGGGTGGCGCTGTGCGACGCGCCCGTCCCCTCGCTCGCGGGATACGTCGGGTGGAGGAAGCCGAGGTCGAGGGTCATTCGGCGTAACCGAGGTCGCGCAGGCGCTCTCGCACGACCGCGTCGTCGGCGCGCTCGCCCTCGCGCTCGCCGTCGGCCGTCTGCTCACCACGGGTGATCGTGCGGCGCTCGTCGCCCTCGACGACGAGCCACGGGACGGCGACGAGCTCGTCCGTGTAGATTCCGCGCGGGTGGCCCCACTCGCGGAACGGGATGGGAAACGAGCGCTCGCCGAGCATGTTGCCGTGGTCGGCGGTGACGACCGTCCGGCCGTCGAGGGCGTCGAGGAGCGCGGCGACGTGCGGGAGCGCGCGGTCGAGGTTCTCCGCGTAGAACCGTCTGACCTCGTCGGGCGCGACGTCGACGTCACCGGCGAGCAGGCGGTTCCAGACGTTCTCGCCGCCGACGGACCCGTCGAGGTGGCCCTTGTCGAACGTCGTGTCGGCCTCGACGAAGGGGTAGTGGGGCTGCATGTAGTGGACGACGAGGCGCTTCTCCGGGTAGTCGCGGGCGGCCTCGCGGGCGTACGCCGTCATCGTCTCCGGGAGCACCGTCCCGGTCTCGTCGTCCCAGCCGTCCTCGCGCCAGACGTCGACGACGGTGTGGAAGTTCGCCTCGACGTCGTCGTGCTGGCGGAGCTGTGGGTTCGCGGTGACGTAGACGGTGTCGCGGAGGTCGCGGCCGTCGACGGCCGCGCGGAGGAACTCGACTGTCGAGGCCGCTGGCGAGCGTCGGCGTTCGAGCGTCCCCGGGAGGTCGGCGCGGCGCGCGAACGTGTCGTAGCGACAGCCGTCGAGGAGCACGAGCGTGTCCCAGTCGGCGTCGAAGGGGTCGTCGCCGGCGGTGTCGTGGCTCCGCAGGCCACAGCGGCGGTGGTAGAGCCGGTTCGCGTGGCGCAAGAAGAGCCGCGGGGTACCGAGCGCACGCGACAGGCGCGAACGGGCGTCCATACCCCGCCCTCGGTCGGACGCGCGAATCAGTCTTTCGTCGTCTCGTCGCGCGGCGCGTGATGCGTGCCGACCCGTCTCCGACGAGCCCCGGCCGAGCGAAAGGCTCACCCGCGCGCCCGGTGTGCCGTCGGGTATGCACGTGCTCGCCGCGACGAACAACCTCTTCCCGGAGCCCGAAGCCACCGGCTCGGGCCGGTACAACTACGAGGTCGGGCGGCGGCTGGCCGCGCGCGGTCACCGGGTGTCCGTGCTCACGCGGCGACGCGGCGACGCCCCGGCGCGCGAGACGGTCGCGGGGATGGACGTCCACCGCTACCGGGCGTCGATTCCCCGCCTCCCGTGGACGCTGCGCGCCGTCGCGCGGCGGGTGCGCGCCGTCGAGCGCGACGCGCCCCTCGACGTCGTCTGCTTCCACGGCGCGTTGAGCTCCTTCGGCGTCGATCTGGCGCTCTCGGACGCCGTCCCGCGGACCTACACGGTCCACGGCCTCTGGGCGACGGAGTACGCCGAGCGCGCGCCCGACGCGTCGGGGCTCGGTGTTCCGTGGCAGTGGGCGAACCGCGCCCTCAGGGGCCGAATCGAGGGCCGGACGCTCGCGCGCAGCGACGCGGCGGTCGTCCTCAGCGAGTTCATGCGCGAACGCGTCGCGGCCGCCCACCCCGACGCCCCGCCGATAACGGTGCTCCCGGGCGGCGCGGACGCCGAGCGGTTCGCGCCGCACGCGGCCGACGGCGACGGGGCGGACGACGCGAGTGGTGCCGTCCCTCCCGCGCCCGCCGACCGACGCCGAACCGAGTTCCTCACGGTCCGCCGCCTCACGCCGCGGATGGGCCTCGACACGCTCGTCGACGCGTTCGCGTCGGTCGTCGACTCCGGCGCGGACGTCGGGCTGACGGTCGGCGGCGACGGGCCGCTGCGCGAGGCGCTCGAGGCACGGGCGGCGGCGCGGGGCGTCGCGGACCGCGTGACGCTCGCGGGCTACGTCCCGGAGTCGGACCTCCCCGCGACGTACGCGCGCGCCGACGTCTTCGTCCTCCCGACGCTCGCCCACGAGGGGTTCGGGCTCGCCACGGTGGAGGCGCTCGCGGCCGGGACGCCGGTCGTCGGGACGACGGCGGGCGCGACGCCCGAAATCCTCGGCCCGCTCGAAGACGAGGCGGCGATTCCGGAGCGCCTGCTCGTCCCGCCGGGCGACTCGGACGCGCTCGCGGACGCGCTCGCCGCGTGGCACCGGACGGGCGACGAGGCACGCGCGGCGGCGAGCGCGGCGTGTCGCGCGCACGCCCTCGACGCGGGCTACACGTGGGAGCGCGTCACCGACCGAATCGAGGCCCTGCTCGAACGGGTGCGGGCGGGGTCGCGGTGAGAACCGTGTACGGTTTTGTCCGCGGCGCGCGACGTGCCCGTGTGGACCTCGCGGCGGCGATTCGGTCGTCGACGACCTACCGCGTCCTCCGCGCGCTCGGGCGCTGGACCGCGAACAGCACCGTCTACGCGCTCTGCGCCGACGAGCGTGTCCTACTCGGCGGGCTCGCCGCGTTCGTGCTCGTCAGCGTCGTCTCCGTGCTCGCGTCGTCGCTCGGCGCGGCGGTCAAGTTCCTCAGCTTCCTCCTCCTCGCGGCGCTCGTCGCGCTCGTCGTCCAGCGCCGTCTCGACGCGCTCGCGGAGTGAGTCGACCCACCGCTGGAGGGCGGGTGCGGCGAAGACGCCGAGGACGAAGACGAAGACCGCGCGGTGTCTGACGGTCGTCCCGAAGTTCGCGTCGATGAGCCCGTAGCCGACGACGCCGCCGCCGTAGAAGACGAGGAGCGCGAGCGCCGCGGCCGGCTCCGTCTCGTACCGGGTGAGACACCGGTACGCCGCGACGGCGAGCGCGACGACGAGCGGGAGGGCCGCGGCCGCGAGCAGGTCGAACGCGGAGCCGACGTGGAGCGGGAACGGGGCGAACTGGAAGTAGAGCGCGCGGATCGGCGCGGCGAGGAGGACGTCGAGCCACGTGTCGTACGTCACGTGGTCGAGGTAGGCGGCGCTCCCCATCGCGCGGTACCGGAGGCGCGCGTCGAGCGCGTCGACGGGGAAGACGAGCGCGAACAGCGCGACGCCGACGAGGCCGACGGGCACCGCGAGCGGGAGGAGCGCGCGGAGGGAGCGGACGCCCGCGACCCGCTCGGCGGCGACGACGAGGCCCGCGGCGCAGCCGGCGAGGAGCCCGAGCAGGGCGAGCTCCTCGCGGAGGAGGAAGAGCGCGCCCCAGAGCGGCGGGGCGAGGAGCGCGACGAACGGCGCGCGGTCGGTCGCCGCGCGGACGACGACGGCGAGGAGCAGGACGGCGAGGAGCGTCGAGAGCGCGTCCCGCATCGGGAGGCTGGCGAAGAGGAAGGGAAGCGGGCAGAAGAGGGCGAGCAGGAGGAGGCCGTCGGTGCCCTCCCGGTCGGGGTAGAGCCGCTCGGCGAGCGCACAGAGCGGGAGGGGCGTGAGGACGGCGAACAGGCCGTTGACGACCGCGAGCGCCGTCGTGTCGGTGCCGAAGACGGCGTAGACGAGCGCCTGCACGACCGCGAAGGCGTCGACCGCGGAGAACGGGTCGCTCGCGCCGCCGGCGAGGAGACGGAGCGCGTTGGCGTGGAAGAGCGCGACGTCCCAGTCGTAGGGGACGGCGGGGAGGACGACGACGGCGACGAAGACGTGGCCGGCGAGGGCGACGCCGCCGGCGCGCCGGTAGAGCCGCGAGCGCGAGCGCGCGAGGACGGCGTAGAGGAGGCCGACGGAGAGAATCGCGGACAGCATCGCGGACGTCCGGGCTACGCGCGACCCGAGTATATACCTGCGGTTCGTCCCCCGCGAGCCCGTCCCCTGACCGGGTCGGCCCCGCATCGGCACGCTTTAGGCCGTCCTAATCGACCGTCCGATATGGACCGTCGAACGTACATCGCGGGCGTCGGCGTGGCGGCCGCCTCCGCGCTCGCCGGCTGTGGGGGGAGTGGTGGCGGTGGGAGCGAGGAGACGACGACGCTGCCGCCGGACACCGTCCAGTGCGACCTCGTGGACTACGCCTTCCGTCCCGGCACCGACGAGACGCTGACCATCGACGCGGGGACGACCGTCCGCTTCGTCTGGCAGACGGGCAACCACAACATCGTCGTGGAAGAGAAGCCCGCGGCGTCGGAGTGGGCGGGCGAACCCGATATCTACGGTCAGGGTCACACCTACGAGCACGAGTTCACAGTGCCGGGGAGCTACCACGTCGTCTGCGAACCGCACGTCAACATGGGGATGGTCGCGGACATCCTCGTCACCGAATCCTCCGACTCGGGTGGGAACGACACCGCGACGAACGGCTCCAACTGACCGCCGCCCGTCGTCCCGCTCGTCCGATCCGAACGCCTATTATTCTTTAGGCCAACCTAAAAATATGTGCGACAGCAGCGACGAGCCGAATCGACTCCCCGGCGTGGGTGCCCCGGGCGGGCGAGCTCGCCACGTGCCCCGCGCTCGCGGTGGACGGCGGGCCTCGCCGGCGACGGTGGGTGGTGCGCGATGGTAGCGACCACGGGGACCGGGACGACGCGCGTCGCCGCCGACTCGTGGCAGGGGTACGTGCTCCTCCTCACGCGGCTGTTGCTCGGCTGGTGGATGCTCCACGCCGGCCTGGAGAAGTTCGCGTACCTCTGGGACGCCGGCGCGCGGCCGTTCGCCGCCAGCCAGTGGCTCCTCGCCGGCACCACCGCCGCACCCGGGTGGCTCCACGGCTTCCTCGCCTGGGTCGGGCACACGCCGCTCCTGCTCGCGTTCACGAACGTCGCCATCCCGGTCGGCGAGGTGCTCATCGGGCTCGGCGTCCTCCTCGGGGCGTTCACCCGCCTCGCGTCCTTCTGCGGGGCGTTCCTCGCCGCGATATTCTACCTCTCCAGCGTCGGCTTCGCCGGCACCTACGTCACCGGCGAGCTCCTGCGGGTCGTCCTCTTCGCCCAGCTGATCGTCTTCGGCGCCGGCCGCATCCGCGGCGTCGACGCCCTCCTCGAACGCACCGCGCTCGTCGAGCACCGCCCGTGGCTCCGCGCCCTCCTCGGCTGACTATGACGCGACACACCCGCCCCCTCGACAGACTCGTCATGTGGCTCGGCGGCGCGCTCGTCCTCCTCGGGACCGCCGGACTCGGCCTCGTGGGGACGTTCGTCGGCGAGCGCGCGTGGCTCTCCGTCGACGTCCGCGGTACGCTCGTCGCGCTCGGCCTCGTCGTGCTCGCGTGCTACGCCGTCTATCGGTTCGTCGCCGACGAACGGACGTCGACGCGTCGATAGCGGCCGGTCCGTCCGAGCCGTCCTCTCCCTGCCCGCTCCGCCGGTCATCGACCCACCCGCTCGCTCACCGCTCGGCGAGCGACCGGTAGACCGCTGCCGTCGCGTCCAGCATCCCCTCGCGCGTGAACCGCTCGTGGACGCGCTCGCGGGCGCTCGCCGAGAAGCGCTCGTAGCGCGCGGGGTCGGCGAGCAGGGCGTCCGCGGCGTCCGCGATGGCCGCCGGGTCGCCGGGTTCGACGGTGTATCCCGTCTCGCCGTCGACGCTGACGTACGGCACCCCGGTGGGGAGCGCCGTGTTGACGACGGGGAGCCCGTGCGCCATCGCTTCGAGTTGGACGATGCCGAACGACTCGTTCGCGCCGACCGACGGGAGGACGAAGACGTCCGCCTCCCGGTAGTGGCGTTCGAGGCGGTCCTCGGAGACGTAGCCGGCGAACGTCACGCGGTCCGCGACGCCCCGCGCCGCCGCCCGCGCCTCAAGCGCCGCCCGCTCCGGGCCCGCGCCGACCACGGTGAGCGTCGCGTCGTCGAGGTGCGCCATCGCCGCGACGAGGTGGCGCACGCCCTTGAACGGGACGAGCCGGCCGACGAAGAGGAGCGCTCGCCCCTCGGGTCGTCGCCCCCCGTGCGGCACGTCGTCCGTCTCGATGCCGAGCGGGACGACATCGGTCTTGTCCCGATACGGCGCAACGCGTGCGCACTCCTCGCGCATGTTCGGCGAGGTGACGAGCAGGCGGTCGGCGGCGTCGAGGAAGCGGTGCAACACCGGCGCGTACGGGTAGACGGCCGGCCCCTTCCCGACGATGTCGTCGTGGAAGGTCACGACGCTCGGCGTCTCGTCGCGCGGGTCGAGCAGGGCGCTCGCGGGGCCGACGGGGAACGGCAGGTGGTAGTGGACGACGTCGGCCCACCGGCGCTCGCGGCGGAGGTGGAGCGGGAACGCCGGCGCGAGCGGCGTCGAGAGCGCGGACCCGAGGCTCCCCGCGCGGACGACGCGCGCGCCGTCCACGGCGTCGACGCGGCCGCGGCCCCGCCCCTCGCGGGCGGTGAGCACGCGGAAGTCGGCGTCGTCGATTCCGGTCACGAGGCTCCGCACGACGTTCTCGATTCCGCCGGTCGTGGGGTGGTAGTGCTTGCACACGTGGAGGACGCGCGGGTCGCGGGCGGTGGCCATGGTGGGTGGGGACCGGCCCGACTCGCGGACCGGCGTCGTCACTCCACGACGAGCGGCACCGAAAGCCCTTCGCGTCCGTCCCGAACCCGGGCACTTACGCCGCCCGGTCGCCCACCACCGGGTGATGACCGGCGACGCGGGACGACGGGGGGTGTGGCCGCCGTGAGCTACCGGCGCGCGCTCCTGACGCGGTGGTCCGTCCGGGACCGCCTCGCCGTCCTCGTCGTCGCCGTGACCGCGGCGTTCCTCGTCGGCACGGTGCTCGTCCTCCTCGCCGTCTCCGGGCAGGCGACCGCGATGGCGGCCGAGCACGGCGCCGACGCCGCGGTCGTCCTCACGAACGACGTCCCCGCCGACGCGCCCGCGGACGCCGCCGTCTTCCCGCTCACCGAGGCGCGCGTCGCCGGCGAACGCCACACCGTCGTCGGCGTCCCCGCGGCGAACCCGCTCGGTCTCGACCCGCCGGACGGCGTCGCCGGCCCGCTCGCGGGTGGGCCGCTCACCCTCGCCGGCCCGGACGCGACGCTGACGCGCGCGAGCGCCGAGCGGGCGGTCGACGACCCGTTCCCGGACGGGTGGCTCGTCACGGACGCCGCGACGGCGCGCGACCTCGGCGCGGACCGCGCGCTCGTCGTCCGGGGGGCCGATTCGGCCGTCCCTCCGCGCGGTGCGCCGCTCGTCGGCGCGCTGGCGTTCTTCCTCGCGGGGACGGCGGGCGTCCTCGAAACGCTCGGCGTCGTCTGCGCCGGCGTCGCCGTCCTCGTCGGCGTCGTCGCCTTCAGCGTCACGCGGATGACCGTCCGCGAGCGCCGCTCGACGCTCGTCGCCCTCCGCGCGACGGGCGCCTCGGCGCGCCGCATTCGCCTGCTCGTCGCCGCCCGCGCCGGCCTCCTGACGCTCGCGGGTGCGGTACTCGGCTACGCGCTCGGCGTCATCGCCCCGAACGCCGCCGCGACGGCCGCCGTCCGACTCGGCCTCCCGGTCGGCCTCCCGATCACCGTCGACGCGCGCGCCGCCGCGCTCGTCGGCGCGCTCCTCCTCGCGCTCGTCTGCGTCGGCGCCCTCGCGGGCGCGCTCGCCGCCCGCCCCGTCGTCCGGGGCGCGCCGCTCGACGACGACACCGACGCGGCGAGCGACGCGCGCGGCTGGCCCGGCGGGCCGGCCCTCCTCCCCGCGCGGGCGGTCGTGCCGACCACGGCGACGCTCA
Source organism: Halarchaeum rubridurum (assembly GCF_014647115.1). Taxonomy (GTDB): domain Archaea; phylum Halobacteriota; class Halobacteria; order Halobacteriales; family Halobacteriaceae; genus Halarchaeum; species Halarchaeum rubridurum. The sequence continues at coordinate 149,830 of NZ_BMOO01000002.1, read as the reverse complement.
CCGTCTTCGTCGCGTTCGTGCTCGTCGTCGCCGCGCTCGGCGGCGTCCTCGGTAGCCTCGGCGCGACCGGCGGCGCGGGCGGCGTCGTCACCGAACCCGGCGCGGTCCACCCCGTCGACAGCCACGTCCCGGTCGCGTACGCCGACGAACTCCGGCGCTCCGGCGTCGCCGCGAGCCCCGAGATACTGCTCTTCCTCGCCCACGACGGCCGGGCGTTCCCCGCGCGCGGCGTCGACTTCGACGCCTATCGTGCGGTGTCGGACGCCGACCTCGTCGCCGGCCGCGCACCGGCCGCGAGCGACGAGGCGGTCGTCGGTGCCGACCTCGCGCGGACGCTCGGCGTCGCGCCCGGCGATTCGCTCGCGCTCGGCGGGAGCACGGTTTCCGCCGTCGCCACTGTCGACATCGTCGGCATCTACGACGCGCCCGGCGCGGCCGACGACCACCTCCTCGTCTCGCTCCCGCTCGCCCGCCACCTGGAGGGCGTCCCCGACGGCGCGGCGAACGTCGTCCGCTACGGCGGCGCGCGCGCCGCGAACGGCACGATAGCCGTCCTCGGTGCGAGCGCCCCCGAGCGCGTCGCGCGCGGCGAACCGGTCACGCTCCGGGTGCGCCTCCGCAACGTCGGCGACGCCGCGGCGACTCGGACGATCAGCGCGTCCTTCGACGGAGCGCGCGAGACGCGGACGGTCGCGCTCGACGCCGGCGAGCGCCGCGTCGTCTCCGTCGACCTCGCCGCGACGGCGGCCGGGACGCACACCGCGCGCATCGCCGGTGCCACCAGGCGCGTGCGCGTCGTCGCGCCCGGGACGCTGACGCTCGCGCCGCTCCCCGAACGCGGCCCGCCGAACGCGTCGCTCGGCGTCACGGTCGGGACCGTCGCGGGCGAGCGCGTCGACGGCGCGCGCGTGGCGGTCGGCCCGCGCCCGAACGGGACGAGCGCGACGAACGTGACGGGCGCCGACGGCGAGACGCGCGTGCGCCTCCCGGCGACGCCCGGCCGCTACGAGCTACGGGTGGTGGCTGGCGAGCGTAGCGCGACGCGGACCGTCCGGGTCGTCGACGGGGCGGCGCGCGCTCCCGGCGTCCGCCTGACGGTGCCGGATCGCGTGAGCGTCTTCGGCGCGCCGCGCGCGACCCTCCGCGTCACGAACCCGTGGCGGACGCCGCTCGAACGCGCCGCGCTGGTCGAGGGACCGGGCGTCGAGCGGACGACCACCGTCGCCCTCGACCCTGGCGCGGAACGGACCGTGACGGCGGCGCTCGCGCGTCGGCCGCCCGGTTCGTACGACGTCACGGCGCGCGTCGGGAACGCGACGGCGCGCGCGCGCTATCGGGTGACCGGCGACGCGCGGCTGGCGAACGCGCTCGCGGCGAGCGGCCGCGACGCGGGCGGCGTCGGGACCGGCGGGATTCTCGCGCGGGCCTTCGGGAACCTCGGGTTGGTGCTGGCGACTCTCCTCGGCCTCGGCGTCCTGATGACCGTCGGGAGCGTCGTCGCCACGTTCGCGGACGCCGTGCAGGCGCGCCGGCGCGACCTCGGCGTCCACCGCGCGCTCGGCGCGGCCCCACGCTGGGTCGTGCGGACGGTGCTCGCCGACGCCGCGCGCATCGCGCTCCCGGCGACCGTCGCCGGCGTCGTCCTCGCGTGGCTGGCGCTCCGCGCGCTCTCGTGGGCCGGGCTGTTGACCGCGTTCGGCGTCCGGGTCGCGCCGAGCGTCCCCCTCTGGACCGTCGTCCCCGTCGCCGCCGGGACGTTCGCGCTCGCGCTCGTCGGTGCCGGCGCGGTCGCCGTTCGGGACGCGCGCCGCGACCCCTCGCAGCTCTTCGGAGGTGACCGATGATCGACGCCGATACCGACGGCTCCGCGGCCGAGACGAGCGGGCGCCCCGACGTCCCCCTCCTCGCGGCCGTCGTCGCCGTCGGGCTCGCCGCGCGCCTCTCCTCGCTCCACGTCTCGGCGCTCCCGTACAATACGGACGCGTTCGTCTTCGCCAGCAGCGCGGAGCGGCTCCTCGCGGCCGGCGGCGTCCCGCTCGACCCCGCCGCGGCCGCCGCCCCCGCGGCCGACCAGTACCTCTTCGTGACGCTGCTCGCCGCCGCGAGCGAACTCACCGGCGTCGACCCCCTCTTCGTCGCGCAGGCCGTCGTCGCCTGCCTCGCCGTCGTCCCGTCCTTCGTCGCCGTCGTCTTCGTCCGCGACCTCACCGCCGACCTCCCCGACGCGCACGGCCGTGCCGCGGCGGCGTTCGCCGGCCTCGGGCTCGCCGTCGAGGGTCCCTCTCTCTTCCGCACGATGTCGGTCAGCGGCGAGGTGTACGGCCTCGCGCTCCTCGCCGTCCTCGTCCTCGCGCTCGGCCGCGCGCACGTCACCGGCCGGCGACGCTGGGTCGCGCTCGCCGTCGCCGCGGGCGCGGCGATGCCCGTCGCGCACAACCTCAGCGCGCTCGTCGCCGGCCTCGTCTTGACGACCGTCGCCGCGCTCGCGCTCGCGCGCCGACCGACCCGCCGCCGATTCGCGGCCGGTGCGCTCGGCGTCGTCGCCTTCTGGGCGCTCACCCTCGGCTACTACGAGGCCGTCGACCTCCCGAAGGCCGACACCGCCGTCGCCTCTCTCGGGCTGTTCGCCGCGTGGCTCGTGTTCGTCGTCGCCCTCGCGCGCTGGCTCGACGCGAGCGGCCCGCGCGTCCAGCGCGCCGTCCCGCTCGCCGCGTTCGCCGGCGGGCTCGCCCTCCTCGCCGCGAACGCGCTCGTCGCGCTCTACCCCGCTCGCGCGACGACCTCGACGCTCCTCCTCTGTCTCACGCTCCCGCTCCTCGCCGTGCTCGCCGCCGCCGCGCTCGGCGTGCCGCGCCTCGCCACCGACCGCGGCATCGCCGTTCTCGCCGTCGTCCTCGGGCCACTCGCCGCGCTCGGCTTCGGGCTCACCGCCGGGAGCACGCCGCGCTACCTCGACCTCGTCGTCCGCGCGACGGGGTTCTTCCACCTCGGCGTGCTCGTCGCCGCGGCCGCGGGGCTGGCCGCGCTCGTCCACCGCCGCCCGCGTCTCGGCCGCGTCGCCGCCTGTGGTGTCGTCCTCGCGCTCCTCGTCTCCGCGCCGCTCCCGTTCCTCGGCTTACAGGCCTTCCCCTTCGAGCCCATCACCGAGCCCGGGACGTTCGACGCCGCGACGTTCGCCACGACGCACCTCGACGGGACGTGGGCCGCCGACGACCACGTCGCGCTCGTCGCGGACAACTACCGCGCGGCGAACGTGACGCGCGCGCCCGTGACGGCGTGGCTCCGGGGCGACGCCCCACCGCCCGACTGCCCGACCGTCGCCCGCGACGCGTGGACGACCGTCGGCGCCCCGACGGCGACCGGACCGGTCCGGCTAAACCGCTCCGCGTACGAGGCGTGGCTGATGAACGGGAGCGTCGTCTACGACGGCGGCACGGACCGCGCCGTCGTCCGCTGGGCACCGGGGACGTGTCGCGCCGGGGTGTCGCCGTGAGCGACGCGCCACCCGTGCTCGACGCCCGCGACCTGACGCTGACGCGCGGCGGCCGGGCGATTCTCGACGGGCTCTCGCTTCGCGTCCCGGCGGACGCCCGAACGCTCGTCCGCGGGGCGAGCGGCGCGGGCAAATCGACGCTGTTCGAGGTGCTCGGGCTGTTGACGACCCCGGATTCGGGGACGCTCCGCGTGCGCGGCCGGGACGCGACGGCGCTCCCCGAGCGCGAGCGCGCGGCACTCAGGCGCGACCACCTCGGCTTCGTCTTCCAGTCCTTCCGGCTCCTCGACGACCTCACTGCCTACGAGAACGCGCGCGTCCCGCAGGAGCACGCGGGCGCGACCGACGAGGCGTGGCTCGACACCCTCTTCGAGCGCCTCGGGATCGCGGACCTCGCGTCGCGTCGCCCGCCCGCGCTCTCCGGCGGCGAGCGCCAGCGCGTCGCCATCGCCCGCGCGCTCGCCAACCGCCCGAGCGTCGTCCTCGCGGACGAACCGACGGGCCAGCTCGACCCCGCCACGACCGACGCCGTGCTGGAGACGCTCGACGCGGTCCGGGACGACTTCGACACCGCGCTGCTCGTCGTGAGCCACGACCCACGGCTCGCCGAGCGCTTCGACGACCGCTACGTCCTCCGGGACGGGACGCTCGCGCGCGACTGACGCGGCGGAGCGCAACGCACTTGCGCGTACGGGCTCTGTCGGGCACGTATGCCGCTTCGCGCCGCCCGTCGCATGCCGCGCGACCTCCTCGCCGTCGTCGCGCTGGGGCTCCTCGCCGACGCGGTCGTCCTCCTCTCACCTCTCGGCGGCGCGCTCCGCGTCCCGCTCGGTCTCGCGCTCGCCCTCCTCGCCCCGGGCTACGCGGTCGTCGCCGCGCTCCTCCCCGACCGCCGCGCGGACGCGACCCACCTCGCGCTCGCCGTCGCCGCGAGCGCCGTCCTCACGCCGCTCTGCGGGCTCCTCCTCTCGATGACCGCGATACCGTTCGGCGCGCTCCCGCTCGCCGTCGCGCTGACCGCCGTGACGTACCTCGCGGCCGCCGTCGCCGCCCGCCGCCGCGTCGCGGGCGAGTCGACACGTCCGGAGGCGGACGCGGACGCGCCCGCCGACTCCTCGGCACGCTCCCCCGACGTAGGTAGCACGTCCCGTTCGTGGGGCGCGCTCGACGTCGCGTTCGTCGCGCTGGTGGTGCTCGCCGCGGCGAGTGTCGGGCACGCGGTGCTCACGCCCGCGACGGGCGGCGCGTCGCTCTCGCTCACGACCCCGGACGGGGAGCGCGTCGCGGCCGACCCGGGGGTGAACGAGACGGTGCGCGTCGGCGTCACGAACTACGGGACGTCGGCGGCGACGTACACGCTCGTCGTCCAGCGTCAGCGCGTCGCCGCCGGGAACGCGACGCGCGTGCTCTCGCGGGACGAACGGCTCCGGGAGCGGTTCACGGTGCCCGCGGGCGCGACGCGCCACGAGGCCATCAAGGTCGCGGACGGGCCCGGGCGAACGCGGGTCGTCGCCCTGCTCTCCGAGGGCGACGCGCCGGCGTCGCCGACCGCGGCGAACGCCGACCACGAGACGCACGTCTGGGTCGACTAGTCGTCCGCGACCGGGAGACGGACGGTGAAGGCCGCGCCGCCGAGGTCGTCCGCGTCGGCGTCCGCGTCGGCGACCGTGATGTCCCCCCCGTACGAGTCGACGATACGCCGGCAGATGTTGAGGCCGATTCCCGTCCCGTTGCTCGCCTCGCCCTTCTCGCCGAGGTCGAAGACGGCGTCGCGCCGCTCCGGGGCGACCCCCGAACCGTTGTCGGCGACGGTGACGAGGAGGTCGTCGCCGTCGCGTTCGGCGCTCACGCGGACGTGCGGGGCGTCGGCCGTGTTGTGCTCGACGGCGTTGGCGAGGAGGTTCTGGAAGACGTCGGCGAGCAGGTCGTCGGCGAGGACGTCGACCGCGGGGAGCGGGGTGTCGACCTCGAAGGCCGCGCCCCGGTAGGTCTCGCGGGCGTCGTCCACCTGCGACTTCAGCACCTCCGCGGCGGGTTTCGGCGTGAGGTCGTGGTCCTCGCCCTCGACGGCCTTCATCAGCGAGCGCATCGTCTCGATACGCTCGCTCATCTCGTCGGCGCGCTCCTCGACCGTTTCGAGGTACGCCTCGCCCTCGTCGTCCACGAACTCCTCCAGGAGGGACGCGCGGGCGTCGATGACGTTCGCGTCGTTCATCAGGTCGTGGCGGAACGTCCGGTTGAGGAGTTCGAGGCGCTCGCGCTGGTCGCGCAGGCGCTCCTCGCGGTCGAGGCGCTGGCGGGTCTCGCGGAGGTGCGTCCCGAGGAGTTCGGCGGCGGTGATCTGCGAGTCGCGCAGCGACGGTTCGTCCACGCCCGCCTGGAGGACGGCGTCGTCGCCGACGGGGACGGTGAGGACCGTTCGGCCGTCCTCGACGGTGCGCGTGATCGCCCCGCCGTCCGAGGGGACGGCCCCGGTCTGGACGCGCTCGATGCTCTCGCGGTCGAGCCACGTCCCGGCGTCGCGGCCGGCGACGACCTCGCCGTCGACGACGACGCACGCCTCGTCGAACGCGACCGCGGAGCGGAGGGCGTTGAGCGTCCGCTCGTACGCGGAGTCGACGGTGTCGACCGTGGCGAGGTCGGAGGCGACGCGGTGGAGGTGTTCGAGGCGTTCGCGCGCCTCGGCCTCGCGCGCCAACTCGGTCTGCTCCGTGATGTCGGCAATGCGGAGGTGGACGCGGACGTCCTCGTCGTCGGCGTCGACGGGCGTCACGTTGACGCGGTAGTCCCGGCCGTCGCCGGCGTCCCAGTCGTACTCCAGCGTCCCGTCGATGCCGTGCTCGCGGACGGCCGCGGCGCGCAGGTCGCGCGGGGCGTCGGCGAGGATGTCGTCGGCGCTCGCGTCGAGGCGCTCGCGGAAGGCGTCGTTGGCGGCTTCGACGGCCGCGTCGCCGTTGAACCGGACGGTGGCGATGGGGTCGCTGCTGTTCTCGTAGAGCGCGGAGAGCCGGTCGCGCTCGGCTTCGAGGCGGTCCCGGTTGCGCTTGCTCCGGGCGTTGTAGATGCCGACGCCGAGCGCGACGTCCGCGCTCAGGACGATGCCGTCCATGGCGATGACGTACGGTTTGAGGTCGCCCTGGAGGTAGACCTGCACGAAGAGTATCCACCCCATGACGACGGCGTGGCCGACGACGATGGCGATGACCCACTCCGCGGCCCCGTAGACGTACTCGTCCTCCCAGTCCTGTCGGGAGAGCCAGACGCCCCCCGCGGCCAGCGTGCCGGCGAGGACGACGCCGATGCCGTTTTCGATGAGGGTCGTCCAGAGCGGTTTGAACGGCGGGTTCGTCCAGTCGTCCCAGACGTCGAAGAGCGGGGGGCCGAGCAGGACGACGCCGAGGGCGGCGACGGCGAGGACGGCCGCCCGTCGCCGGAGGGTGGAGGCGGCGAGCCAGCCCTCACCCGGTGTCGGTTTCACTAGCCTGATTATCCAGATATGTCGGTAAAAGCCTGACGGGCAACAGTATTGGCCGTCCGAGGGGCCACGACGGCCCGCCCGTGGCGTCCGGACGTCGACCGTCGACGCCACAGTCACCCCCGCGGCTGGTCTCGCCCGAGACGCGTCGTTTATCCCACGTTCGACCCTACCGCGACCCATGCCAACGCTCACGGTCGCGGCCGTCGCCGACGTCGGCCCGCAGACGGTCGCCATCGAACTCGACGCTCCGGGGTCGTTCGACGCCGCCCCCGGTCAGTTCGTCCTCGTCCGTCGCCCCGGCGACGACGACGCCGGCTACTACACGATTTCGTCGCCGGCGGTGGCCGAGACGTTCGAGATCACCGTCGGCTACCCCGAGGACGAGTCCCCGGACGAATCGCTCGGGACGTGGCTCGCGGAACGCGAGGTGGGCGACGAGGTCGAGATAGACGGCCCCCTCGGGAACGTCGAGTACCGCGGGGAGGGCGACGTCGCCGTCTACGCCGCCGGGCCGGGCATCGGTCCCGCGGTCGGCGTCGCCGAGCGCGCGGTCGAGAGCGGTCACGACGCAACCGTCGTCTACCGGGGCGAGGCACCGCCCCACGGCGCGCGCCTCGACGCGCTCGCCGACGCCGGCGCGACCGTCGCCGTCGTCGACAGCCTTGACGACCTCGCCGCCCTCGACGGCGACTACCTCCCCGTCCCGACGCCCGCCGTCTACGTCTTCGGCTTCGACGACTTCGTCGCCGAGGTGCGGGCGCTCCTCGAAGACGCCGGGCGCGACCCCACGGAGGCCGCCATCGAGAGCTTCGGGCCGGCCTGAGCCGAACCCGGAAGCGTTAAGCGTTCGTTTAGGCTTACCTAAAACATGGGAGACCGCACGCCACGCAGGACGCGTCGCGCGTACCTCGCCGGCGCGGGCGCCGTCGGGAGCGCCCTCGTCGCCGGCTGTACGGGCGGGAGTGGCGACGACACCGACGAGACGACCGGCACGAGTACTGAGAGGTCCACTACGACGACGAGCGACTCGTACACGGCGAGCATCGCGCCCGTCGGCGAGGTCGAGTTCGACGAGGTGCCGGAGAACGTCTTCACGATGTACCCGCAGTACGCGGACATGCTCGTCGCGCTCGGCCACGGCGACGCCGTCAACTCGCTGTTCGTCCCCGAGATGTCCGGGACGACGATGAACTACTACTACGAGCGCCTCGACGGCGTCGCCTTCGACTGGGAGGGCCTCCCGAACCCCTACGACAACTTCACGAAGGAGTTCTTCTACAAACTCGACAGCGACGTCCACCTCCTCGGGCCCGCGTGGGCGAGCACGCAGCAGAACTGGAGCCGTGCCGACGTCGACGACGTCGTCGAGAACGTCGGGCCGTTCTTCGGCAACTTCTACAGCGGCACGCACAACGCGCCCCCCGAGGCCTACGCCGACGCCTACGAGTACTACACGCTCTGGGAGCTCTTCGGGCGCGTCGCCGAGGTCTTCCGGGAGCGCGCGCGTTTCGAGCAGTTGAACGCCGTCCACGCCGACCTCATCGACCACATCGAGGCGAACCTCCCGCCCGAGGGGGAACGCCCCACCGCCGTCCGCGTCACCCTTGGCGACGGCCAGTTCTGGACCTACCACCTCAACCGCCCGGGCTTCTGGCTCGCCGACACCCGGCCGCTCGCCGCCACGGACGCCTTCGGCGACGCGGAGTGGGACGGCCTCTGGGGCTCCGTCGGCTACGAGACGATGGCCGAGGCCGACCCCGACGTCATCCTCCACCTCTGGGGGATGACCTCGCGTTACGACATGGCGGACGTCCGCGAACGGCTCCGCTCGCACCCCGTCGGCAGCGACCTCTCCGCCGTGCAAAACGACCGCGTCTACGCGCAGGGGATGCGCTATCAGGGCCCCCTCATGAACCTCTTCCAGATCGAGATGACGGCCAAACAGCTCTACCCGGACGTCTTCGGCGAGTGGCCGGGCTACACCGACGGCGAACCCTACCCCGCTATTCCCGCCGACGAACAGCTCTTCGACCGCGGGCGCGTCGCCGACATCGTCGCCGGGAACTGACGCCCGCGCCGCACGACGCCACAACCGCCCGCGCCGTCCCACCGCGCCGCACGACGCCACAACCGCCCGCGCCGTCCCACCGCGCCGCACGACGCCACAACCGCCCGCGCCGTCCCACCGCGCCGCACGACGCCACACCCCCGCCTCGCATCCGAAACGCGAAAGCACCCGCGACCCCATCGTCCCGACGTGTCGCTGGCCTCCAACCTCCTCTACATGTTCGGCCTCCTCGGCGCCGGACTCGTCGCCCGCCGCCTCGGCCTCCTCACGGCCACGCGCGCGGACTACCTGACGCGATTCGCCTTCTACGTCGCGCTCCCCGCGCTCGTCTTCGACTCCACCGCGACGACGGACCTCGCCGAGGTCTTCTCGCCGCGCATGATCGCCGCGTTCGTCCTCGTCGAACTCGCCGTCGCCCTCGTCGCGTGGGTCATCCACCGGCGCGTCGATGCGCCCGCGAAGCGCAGCGTCGCCATCGTCCAGTCGTACCACAGCAACTTCGGGTTCCTCGGCCTCCCCATCGTCACCATCACGCTCGGCGCGGCCGCCGCCGCGAAGGCGAGCATCCTCCTCGGCGTCGGCGCGCTCGTCCAGATTCCGCTCACCGTCCTCGTCCTCATGACGATAAACGACGCTGAGGCCGACCTCCGCGACGAACTCCTCGGCATCGCGCGCAACCCCGTCATCGTCACGCTCGTCGTCGGCCTCGGCTTCGCCGCGCTCGACCTCCCCGTCCCCGGCGTCGCCGCGACCGCCCTCGGGTGGCTCTCGGACCTCGCCCTCCCCGCCGCGCTCCTCTCCGTCGCGGCCTCGCTCTCCCTCGACCCCGACGGTATCGACGTCCCGACCGTCGGTGCCGTCGTCGCGCTCAAGGTCGCCTGCATGCCGCTGCTCGCCTTCGGCGTCTTCTCGCTCCTCGTGCGCGACCCCCTCGCCGTGCGGACCGGCGTCGTCATGCTCGCCATGCCGACCGCCATCTCGACGTTCATCTACGCGACCCAGCTCGGCGGCGACACCCGCCTCGCCTCCGCGAACGTCTTCGCCACCACCGTCAGCGCCCTCCTCGCCGTCTTCGCCCTCCTCCAGTTCGTCCTGTGAGCGTCTTCGCGGGGCCCGCCCTCACTACTGCTTCGGCGCGGCGACCGTGTTCCGCAGGGTGCCGACGCCCTCGTAGGTGATTTCGACCTCGTCGCCGGGCTCGATCAGGCCGGGGTTCGCCGGGCTCCCGAACGCGACGACGTCGCCCGGCCGGAGGGTGAAACGCTCCGAGAGGAAGGAGACGACTTCCCGGGGCGAGAAGAGCATGTGGTCGGTGTCGGAGCGCTGGCGCTCCTCGCCGTTGATTTCGGTGTGCATCTCGACGCCGGCGGGGTCGAGGTCGGTCTCGATCCACGGCCCGAGCGGGCCGGAGCCGTCGAAGGCCTTGCGCGCGGTGCGTCCCGGCTGGTCGAGGGCGTCCACGTCGTTCATGATGGTGTACCCCCGAACGACGTCGTCCACGTTCGTCTCGGCGACGTCCCGGCATCGCTCGTCGATGACGGCGGCGAGTTCACCCGCGTACGTGACCTCCTCGGAGAACGACGGGTAGGGAATCGGCCGTTCGGGGGCGAGCACGGCCGCCGGCGGCTTGATGAAGAAGTCCGGCTCCTCGGGGCGCTCGTAGTCCATCTGGTCGAGCGTCGCCGCGTAGTTCCGCCCGACGCAGTAGAGCGCGGAGGGCTCCGTCGGCGCGAGCACCGTCGCGTCGTCGCCGGTGAGGTCGTACGCGTCGCTCTCGGTTTCGAGGACGCCGTCGTCGTACGTCCCGGTCACGATGCCGTCCGCCGTTCGCGCGCGAGCGAGTCGCATATCGGCCGTTGTGCGACCAGCCACAAGAACGCTCGCTCCGCGGTGACCTTACCCCCCTCACCTCACCCTCCTCACGGCTCGACGAGGACCTTCACGGCGTCGCGCTCGGGGTCGAGGAGCGCCTCGAACCCCGCGGCGACGACGTCGTCGAGCGCTATCCGGTCGCTGACGAGGGGTTCGGGGTCGAGCGTCCCGTCCGCGAACATGTCGGGGACGGCGTCGAACTCGACGCCGCCGCGCGGTCCGGCCTCGTACGCGGCCGACCCGCCGACGGAGCGCTCGCCGAGGACGATCTCGTTCGGGTCGAGGGCGACGTCCTCCTCGAAGAGGCTGACGACGGTCACGGAGCCGTCGTGTTTCGCGGCGGCGATGGCGTCCCGGACGGTCGCCTCGATGCCCGCGACCTCGAACGTCGCGTCGACGCCGCCGTCCGTCGCGTTGAGGAGGGCGTCGAGCGCGTCCATCGCGCTCGGGTCGAGCGTGACGTCCGCGCCGACCTCGCCGGCGAGGTCTCGGCGCGTCTCCTGCGGCTCGACGGCGTAGACGGTCCGCGCGCCGGCCGCGACGGCGGCTTGGACGACCGTGAGCCCGATGGGGCCCGCGCCGAACACGGCGACGTCGTCGCCCGCCTCGAAGTCGGCGTTCCGGACGGCGTGGAGGCCGACGCTGAACGGTTCGACGAGCGCGGCGTGCTCGGCGGGGACGGAGTCGGGGAACGCGACGACCTTCTCCCGCGGGACGGCGACCTGCTCGGCGAAGCCGCCCCCGTTCCCGGAGAGCCCGACGAAGCCCAGCGACTCGCAGAGGTGGTAGTTCCCGCCCGTGCAGTAGCGACAGTCGCCGCAGTAGAGGACGGGGTTGACCGCGACCGTGTCCCCGACCGCGACGTCGGTGACGTCGCTCCCGACGGCCGCGACCCTCCCGCCGAACTCGTGTCCCATCGGGAGCGGCGCGCGCTCGCCCGTGACCGGGTGTGGCTCCGCGTCCGGCACGGTTATCGGGCCGGCGGCGTACTCGTGGAGGTCGGACCCGCAGATGCCGCAGGCCGCGACGTCCACCAGCACGTCGCCGTCGCCGACCGTCGGCTCCTCGATCTCCTCGACGCGAACGTCCTCCCGGCCGTGGTACACAGCGGCACGCATGGGTGGTGCTTCGGCGCGCCGCCACTAAACGGTGGGCGTCGATTCAGGCCTCGGTCGCGTCGTAGACGCCCTCGATTCCGGTGGGCACCGCCGTGACGTCGAGACGGTCGCCCTCCTCGTACGCCTCGGCCGTGACGACGGTGATCGCGTCGATGGAGCCGCCGCGGAGGAGCGACCAGACGCGCCCGAGCAGGGAGGGCGAGCCGCCGCGGCGACAGACGACGATGTAGCGGCCGTCGGCGCGCTCGGCGAGCGCGGGGTCGAGGTCGTGGTCGTCGCGGTCGTCCGGGGGGACGGCGTGGATGACCGTTCCCGTGACCGTCTCGGGTGTCGTCTCTGCCATCGTCGGGCGCTACGCGTCGCGGGCGTGTGAGCCCTCCGACTCCGAGCCGTCGCCCGCGGCGTCGAGGCGCGAGAGCACGGCGTCGAGGACCGCCGTCGTCGCGCCCCGGTGGAGCGGTTCGTTGTCGTTGCCGCACTGGGCGGACATCAGACAGGAGGGACAGCCGGTCGGGTCCGCGCAGTCGCAGCGCGCGACGCGCTCGCGGGTCTTCGCCGCGACGCCCTCGAAGTGGTCGTAGATGCTGTGTGCGAAGCCGACGCCGCCCTCCACGGCGTCGTGGATGAACCACGTCGGCGCGCCTGTCTCGGCGTGCATCGGCGTGCTGAGCCCGCCCATATCCGAGTTGTCGAGGCGGAGTTCGAGCGGCGCGAGCTTTATCATCCCGTGCTCCGCGCCGTGGAGGCCGCCCGCGAACGTCCACCCGGCGTCCGTGGCGGGCGCGCCGTCCGCGTCGAGGAGCGCGTCCGGGCCGAGCGCGTCGATGACCCGCCGCTCCATGTCGGCGGGGAGTTCGACCCACGTCAGGTGCGTGCGCAACTCGATGGGCGGCAGGTCGATGGGGTACGGCCCCTCCACGGTGCCGTCGCCGATGTCGTGGCGGCGGTACTGCGTGTAGTCGATCTCGACGGTGCCCGTCCCGGCGTGGAGCGAGTAGCCCCCGCCGAGGTCGCGCGAGCGCGTCGCCTCGACGTCGTGAATCCGCTTCTCGTGGGCGGTCGTCGTGTACTCGTTCGTCCGCACGCGTTCGAGTTCGACGTACGGCCGGTGGCGGTCCTCCACGAGGTCCACGACCTCGTACTGTTCGCCGTCGTACAGCACGAGCGCGCCCGGGTGGTAGTCGCGGTACGCCCGCTCGCGGCCGATGGGCTCCATGTCGATGTCGCCGTCGACCCGCCGCACCTCGTACTCGACGTCCGTCGTCGCGTACAGCGAGATCGAGGCCTGCGGGCGCGGGCGGCCGTCGTACTGCGCGCCGCGCTCCAGGTCGCCGACGAACTCGCCGGCGTCGCGCCAGACCGAGACGGCGCGTTCGAGGCGCTCGCGCGGGCCGAACCACGTCGCGTCCGCGGCGGTCAGCGGGAGCTCCTCGGCCGCACAGCGGACGTGGCGCGCGTAGACGTGGTTGTTCGAGACGTCGACGACCGCGTCCTCGATCTCGTCGCCGAGGAGGTAGTCCGGGTCGTCGAGGATGTACCGGTCGATGGCGTCCCGCCGCGGGACGAAGACGGAGAGCGCGTCCGACGTCCCGCGGCCCGCGCGCCCGATCTGCTGCCAGAACGACTGGCGCGTGCCGGGGTAGCCCGCGAGCACGGTCGCGTCCACGCCGCCGACGTCGATTCCGAGTTCGAGCGCGCTCGTCGTGAAGACGGCGTCCGCCCGGCCGCTCTTGAGGGTGTTCTCGACCGCGCGGCGCTTTTGCTTGCTCAGCCCCGCGTGGTACGGCTTCGCGTCGAGGCGCGCGTCCAACGGGTGGTCCCGCGCCGCCTCGCGCGCCCGCTTCGCCGCGATCTCCGTCCCCTGACGCGACCGGAGGAACGCCAGCGTCTGCACGCCCGAGAGCCCGAGGTGGCCGGCGACGCTCGCGGCTTCCGCGCCCGCGCGCTTCCGGGCGGTCGGGGCGTCCGCGTCCGTCGGGGCGTCGCCCGCGCCGACGCCCGTGCCGCCACCGCCGTTTCCGCGTCCACCGCCCACCCCGCTTTTTCCGCCCTCGTCGTCGTCGCGCCGCGGCAGCCAGAACGCGATGTCGCGGCGTCCCCGCGGGCTCCCGTCGCGCTCGACGACGCCGAACTCGTGGCCGACGAGGGCCTCCGAGTGTTCCCCCGGATTGCCGATGGTCGCGCTCGTGCAGACGAACTGCGGCGTCGAGCCGTAGTGATCGAGGATGCGCCGGAGCCGCCGGAGCACCCACGAGACGTGCATCCCGTGGACGCCCGTGTACGTGTGCGACTCGTCTATCACGACGAGGTCGGTGTTCGCGTAGACGTCGCGCCACTTCGCGTGGTTCGAGAGGTAGTGGTTGACCCCCGAGAAGTTCGTGACGACGACGTCCCGGTTCGCCCGGATGAGCGGCTTGCGCTCGGCCTTCGTGTCGCCGTCGTACGTCTCCGCGCTCGCGTCCACACCGAGGTCACGGAACAGGTCGTTCAGTGCCCGCTCCTGGTCGGCGCTCAACGCCTTCGTCGGGTAGCAAAAGAGCGCCCGCGCGTCCGGGTCGCGTCGCTTCAACAGCGCGTAGTAGAGCGCGTAGACGAGCGTCTTGCCCGACGACGTCGAGGTGGCGACGGTGACGTTCTCGCCGTCTCGGAGTCGCTCGAGCGCCGCCGCCTGATGCGAGTAGAGGTCGTGATCGAGCGCGTCCGCGAGCCCGTCGGGGAGGACGTCGCCGGGCGGGACGGTCTCGGCCGCCGCCGCGGGGACGGTCTCGGTGTGCGCGAGCTGGTCCGGCTCGGCGTCGGGGTACGTCGCTTCGAGCGCCGCGGGCGTCAGCTCCCGGGCGAGTCGGTCCTCGCTCATCCGAAATCACCGAGCGTCCCCTGCGTGGTCGTCGTCGCCGCCGACTCGCGCGGGCCGTCGCTGTGCGCGACGCCCGGGACGGGGTCCGCGTCGCGCACCGCCTCGTAGACGTACGCGAGAGCACGCACGTCGTCCTCGCAGTAGCGCTCGTGGCGCTCCCAGTCGAGTTCGGTCGCCCGCGAGGGGTTTGCGAGCCACCGCCGGAAGCGCTGGCCGACGACCGCGCCGCTCAGGCCGGTGTTCGCGTCCTCCCACCCGAGCGCCGCCGCGACGTCGCCGAGCGCGTTCGTCGTCCCCGGGAGGACCGCGTTGTCCCGCGTCGAGGCCCACCAGAGGAGGTCGAACGTCCACGCGTCGCGCCACGCGTCGGCGTGCTCGGGGCAGTAGCGCTCGATATGCTCGTCGAGGTGCGGGAAGTCGAAGCGCTCGCCGTTGTACGCGACGAGCGGCCGGTCGCACGCGTGGGTCGCGTACCACTCCGCGAACGCCGCGACGGCCCGCCCCTTCGCCTCGGGGTCGGTGGCGAGGAAGGAGCGGTACGCCTCGGTGCGACTATCGTAGACGCCGATCAGCCATATCATCGTGGGGCTGAGCCCGTCCGTCTCGATGTCGATGAAGACGGGGTCGTTGCCCGGCAGGCGCTCCGCGGAGGTGCGGTAGGCGACGCCCTCGCGTCGGGCCTTCGCGCTGTAGCGTATCGTCCGCTCCGTCGTCGCGCCGAGGCCCTCGCACGCCTGGAGGTCGCCGGGGTCGCTCGCCGCGACGGCCGCCTTCGTCTCGTAGCCGGCCTCGCGCAGCGTCGCCGCGCGCGTCGGTCCGACCCCGTCGAGGCCGCGAAGGCCGAAGCGTCCCGGGTCGTACGTCTCGCTCGCCACGGTGCCGTCGCCGTAGAGCGAGACGGCGGCGAGACGGGCCGACGGCGTCGCGCTCGTCTCGCTCGCGCCCGGCCACACGCCCGCGACGGCGAGGCCGTCCCAGTCGTTCCGATAGCCGGGGTCCGCGTTCGTCGTCAGGTGGGTGTACGAGCCGTCGAGGGCCGCCTCGCGCAGTGCGTCCTCGTACGCCGCGCGGCCGTCGAGCGTCGTCTCCAGCGCCGTCAGGTCGACGTCGACCGCGAGCGCGTCCGAGAGGACGTACGTCTCGCTGGCCGCGTCGAGGTCGCCCCGCTCCTCGTGGCCCCGAAGGGTCCCGAGACCCCGCGGCGTCGAGACGCACGCGAGCTGCGGACCGGAGTCGCCGGCGACGACCCCGGTATCGAGGCGGGCCGCGCGGAGCACGCGGGCGTCGCCGGCGACGGCGTCGAGTCGCGCGCCGTCCCGCGGGCGCTCGGCGAGCACGGCGTCCGGGTCGAGGGACGCGAGCGACTCCCGGAGCGCCCGGTCGGTGAGTGCACCGAGCGCGGCGGCCGGATAGACGGCGAGCGTGACGGACGCCTCCATTCGCCCGCACCGAGGAGCGGCACGCGCTTAAACGAACCGCCGGAGGGCCGACGGGTGACGCGTGAACTGCGGGTGGCGCGGGGAACGCGTCCGGCCGATGGCGGCACCCGCATCCCCTTCGTGTCCCCTTCGGCCCACCTTCAGTCGTCGACCGCCGCGTCGTCGGTCGCGCCGTCGTCGGCCGCCGCGTCGTCGAACTCGACACCGGTAATCTCGAAGCGCGCGCCGCCCGCTTCGCTCTCCGTCGCCTCGAACGCCCAGTCGTGCGCCGCGACGACCTGCCCGACGATGCGCAGGCCGAGACCGGGTCCCCGCGACGTCGAGACCTGGCCGTCCTCGCCGATCTCCGCGCGGACGTCCGGCGGGATGCCGGTCCCGTCGTCGGCGACGTAGAAGCCGTCGTCGAGGCGACCGACCGTGACCGTCACGCTCTCGCCACCGTGCTCGACGGCGTTTCGAAAGAGGTTCTCGACGAGCTGCTGGAGGCGTCCCCGGTCCGCCCGGACCGTTCCCGTGACGGCCGCGTCGAGCGTCGCGTCCGCGGTGTCGACGTGCTCCCAACACTCCCGGACGAACCCGCCGAGCGAAATCGGCTCGCGGGCGGTCGCGTCCTCGCCGTCACGGGCGAGCGTCAGGAGGTCGTCGATGAGCGCGGACATCCGGTCGTGCGCGCCCGAGACGGTGTCGAGGTGGTCGCTGTCGCACTCCTCGCGCGCGAGGTCGAGATAGCCGTCCGCCACCTGCAGCGGGTTCCGCAGGTCGTGCGAGACGACGCTCGCGAACTCGTCGAGGCGGGCGTTCTGCCGTTCGAGCTCGCGCTCGTAGCGCCGCTGCGCCGTTCGGTCCTGTATCGCGCCGCGGAGCGCGACGACCGTCCCGTCCGCCGTCTCGGGGACGCCCTGGAGACGAACCCAGCGCGTCTCGCCGTCCGGGCGCACGCACCGCACTTCGACGTCGAACGCCTCGCCGTCCGAGAGGGCGGCCTCGACGGCCTCGGCGACGGTCTCCCGGTCCGCTTCGTGGTAGACGTCGAGCGCCGCTTCGAGCGGGACGGTGTCGGCCGTCTCGACCCCGTAGAGGTCGCGCACCCCCTCGGTCCGGAAGACCTCCCGGGTCTCCGGGTCGATCTCCCAGCCGCCGACGTCCGCGATTCGCTCCGTCCGTTCGAGGAGGTCGCGCATCCGCTCGATCTCGCGCTCGCGGGCGCGGCGCTCCGTGAGGTCGCGCCCGACGCCGACGAGCCCGACGAGTTCGCCGTCCGCGTCCGTCAGGCGCGCGCCCGTGAGTTCGTGGGGGATGGCCTCGCCGTCCACGGTGACGACGTCCGCGCGGACCGTCGCCTCCCCGGTTCGGAAGGTCTCCTCGATTGCCGCGGCGACGCGCGCCGCGTCCTCGTCGTCGAAGAACGCCGTGGCGAGCGTCCCCGAAAGGTCGTCCGCGTCGTAGCCCGTCACCTCGCCGAGGCGCTCGTTCCAGCGCTCGACGCGCCCCGACGTATCGAGCACGTAGAAGATGTCCGTGAGCGTGTCGAGCGCCTGGTCGACGAACGCCTGCTCGGCTTCGAGTTCGCGGCGCTGTCGGCGGCGCTCCGTGATTTCGCGCGCCGACGCGATGAGCGAGACGACTTCGCCCTCGACCGTCACGGGCCGAATCGTCCCGCTGACGCTGTACGGCTCGCCGCGCGCGTCGGTACCGTCCGCGTCGAAGGAGACGTACTCCCCGGCGGCGGCGCGTTCGACCCACGACCGCACCCTCGCCGCGTCGTCCGGGTCCCACCACGCCGTCTCCCAGAACGGCGCGCCGAGCACGTCGTCGCGCTCGGCGTCGACGAACGACATCGCCGTGCCGTTGACGCGCTGGACGGTGCCGTCCGGGGCGAGGAGGCCGACGAGCATCTCGGGGTCCTCGAAAACGGCCTCGAAACGGCGCTCGTTCTCGCGGCGCTCGACCGTCGCCCGTCGGCGCTCCACGGCGTGTCCCACGCGGTTGGCGAGGAGGACGTACTGCTCGTCGCCGTCCTCGTTTCGCAGATAGTCCGTGACGCCCGCCGTAATCGCGCGGCTGGCTATCTCCTCGCTGCCCGTCTCCGTGAAGAGGACGAACGGGAGGTCGGGGTGGTCGGCGCGGACGGCGTCGAGGAAGTCGAGGCCGTCGCACTCGGGGAGGTCGTATTCGGAGACGACGCAGTCGACGGCGTGCTCCGCGAGGACAGCGAGCGCCGTCGACGCGTTCGGGACGGTCTCGACGGCGAAACGTTCATCCTCGCGTTCGAGACGCTCCGCGACCGTTTCGGCGACCTCGGACCGGGCGTCGACGTAGAGGACCCGGATGGGGGCTGCGGGAAACATGGACTGCTCTCGATAGAGTCGTTCACCGCCCGCTACGCCGTCCAGCGGCTAAAACGTACCGTGAAGTCGAGGCGACGCGTGACGACGTCCGACGACGCGCGACGCGCGCCCGTCAGTCGTCGTTAGCCCCGCTCGTGCCGTTCTCGCCCGCGGTGCGCCCGGCATCGTCCGGGGCGCGGAACCACGTCCGGTTCGGTCCGAACACGAGCGGGTCGGCGTCGCGGCCGAGTCGCCGGAGGAAGCAGACGAACGCGACGACGCAGATGACGGCGAACGGCGCGCCCGTGACGATGACGGAGGAGCGCAGCGCGCTCGCGCCGCCGAGGACGACGAGGATCGCCGCGACGACGCCCTGCAGGACGCCCCAGAAGAGGCGGTTGAGCGCGGAGGGGTTCTCCGCCCCGCCCGTGGTCAACATCGCCACGGAGAGCGTGGAGGAGTCCGCCGAGGTGGCGAAGAACGTCACGACGAGCACCATGAACAGCGCGCTCCAGAGGTCGCCGAGCGGGAGCGCGCCGAAGAGCGCGTAGCCGGCGACGCCGTTTCCGAGGCGTCCGACCGGGTCGAGTATCTCCGCGACGCCGGCGTGCTGGAGCCACATCGACGTCCCGCCGACGACGGTGAACCAGGTGACCGACACCCCGGTCATCGTGACGAGGCTCGTGAACAGCACCTCGCGTATCGTCCGGCCGCGCGAGATGCGCGCGAGGAACAACCCGACGAAGGGGGCCCACGCGATCCACCACGAGACGTAGAAGACCGGCCACGCGCTCACGTACCCCGCGCCGCCGGTCGCGCCCGTGAACAGGCTCATCTCGAAGAACCGCGCGAGGTAGACGCCGAGCGCCGTCGAGCCGACGTTGAGGACGTCGAGCGTCGGCCCGAAGACGAACGTCACCGCGAGCAAGAGCGCCATCAGCGCGAGGTTGAAGTCCGAGAGCCGCCGGATGCCGCGGTTCACGCCCGCGAGCAGCGAGACGGTGAAGACGACCGTGATACCGACGATGACCAGAACGGTCGCCGCCGGCCCGAACTCGACGCCCGTCCCGTACGTGACGCCCGTGAGGAGCTGGGTGGCGATGAAGCCGAGGCCGGTGGCGACGCCGCCGATGGTGGCGACGACGGCGAGGACGTCCACGGTCCGCCCGACGACGCCGTCGAGGTTGTCGCGGCCGAGCAGCGGCAGGAGCGCGGTCGAGACGCGGAACGGCGCGCCCTCGTTGTAGGCGTAGTACGCGACGGGGAGGCCGATGGCGAGGTAGCCGCCCCACGCCGTCATGCCGTAGTTGAAGAACGTCGTCGCCAGCGCGGGCACCATCGCCGCCTCCGTCCCGCCCGCGACGTCCGCGAAGTACGGCGGGACGGTCTGGTAGTGCAGGAGGGCCTCGACGGGCCCGAAGAAGACGATGCCCGCCGACAACCCCGCGGAGAAGAACATCGCCACGTACGAGACGTAGCTGTACTCGGGGTCGCCCTCGCCGAGCGTGAGCCGACCGTAGCGACTGCACATGAGGACGGCGGCGAGGACGACGAGGAGGAAGCCGCTGGCGAGGTAGAGCCACGAGAGCCCGCGCCCGACGGCGCCGTACGCGGTCGTCAGCCGCGTCGAGACCGTCTCCGTGTACAGCGCGGTGACGGCGACGAACAACAGCGATATCGACGCGCCCGCGACGAAGGGGAGGACGTCCACCTCCTCGGCGAACTCCGCGAGCGCGCGGCGTGGCGACCGTGACATCGTAGAACGCTCGCACACTCCCCGGGCGCGCGGTTAAAACCCCGGCATCGTAACCGAGATTTTCAGTCCACACACTGGGTTCGACCCGGCAATTCAACGGCGCTGTGTGACTGTGGGGTGTTCTTGTCACAGCAAGGCCAAAATAACAGAATTTTGTTCGACCATTCTCAGATACGAAGTTCACCGTAACCAAAATGATTAATATGGAATAATATAGTGTTAGTGTCGTGACTGGACAAGAACCGAGGTTTTCCCGACGACAATATCTCACCCAAGTCGGTGGCGTCGCGACCACACTCGCACTCGCCGGCTGTTCGTCGCTGGGCGACGACGAGACGACGAATCGATCATCAACGACGCCGGGCGAATCGACCAACTCATCGAATATTACCGCCTACGAGGGACTTACGTACGCCGAACGCAGGCAAGGGGCGTTGAAACTGGATCTCTACGTCCCGCAAACCGAGTCTGACCCCCCGCTCTTGGTGTATTTCCACGGCGGTGGCTGGATAGCCGGTACACGGAAGGAAGATACGGCGATGCTTCGGCGACTCGCCGAGACGGGGTACGCCGTTGCCACCGTTGACTATCGGCTCTCCGAGATTCCCGACGGAATGGAGCCCGCGCTGGAGCCGGACCCGGATAATCCAACACCCAGAGCGACGTTTCCGGCGCAGATACTCGACACAAAGGCGTCGGTCCGCTGGCTCCGTGCGAACGCTGGTCAGTACGGCTACGACGCCGATCAGGTCGCTGTTTGGGGCACTTCGGCAGGGTCGCACCTCGCGGCGCTTACCGCGACCGTTGATGACGTTACGGACGTTGCTGGTGACGTCTATACTGACGAGCAGACGACTCCCACCGTGGCGACCGAGCAGTCCGGGACCGTGCAAGCGGCGATGCTGTGGTTCACGCCGACGGACTTTCTTCGGATGCAGGACCAGTTTGAGCGTGAGGGGGTCTCGGGCGTTATCTCACATAACGCGGCGAACTCCCCGGAGTCACTCCTCCTCGGAGGACAGATTACGGAGAACGAAGCGAAAGTCGAGCGTGCGAACCCGATCACCTACGTGGACGAGGGCACGCCACCCATGCAGATGATGCATGGTCTACAGGACAGGGTCGTCCCGTATCTGCAGGACGTCATCCTCTATGAATCGCTTCAGGATGCGGGTGTGGACGCAACGCTCTATCTTCTCCACGAGCTCGGCCACGAGTTCTTCTTTGATGACCTTATCACCGACCCGACGATTAAGCAGACCGTTCGTGTCACCCATACTCATACGAGTGACACGTCGATCTCGGGCGACCTCGTCGCGGGTCGGGCCCCAGCTGGACCCGAGGCGATGACCGATTTTCTCGCCCGTACCATCCACGACTGACCAAAAAATAGGCGAGCGAGTGATAGTTTATCGAGAGGTCCATCGCTCGTGGCGTCGTTCCCGTGCGCTCCCACGCGCTGCCGGCCACAAGTATCAACCGCGATCCGGCCGCCACGGTCGTATGAGCAAGTTCAGCGCCGACGAACTTCTCGACGAAGTGTACGGTCGCACGGGCGCGGACGACGAGCGCGTCGTCGTCGGACCGGGGCCGGGCGAGGACGCCGCGGGCGTGCAGGTCGGCGACGAGACCCTCGTCGTCAGCACCGACCCGATATCGATGGCGGCCGACCGCATCGGTCAGCTCGCCGTCACCATCGTCACGAATACGGTCGCGGCCGCGGGCGGCGACCCCCGCTACCTCACCTCGACCGTCCTCCTCCCCGAGCACGACACCGACCTGCTCGGCGAGGTCGTGGGTCAGATAGACGAGACCGCGAGCGACCTCGACCAGTCGGTCGTCGCCGGCCACTCGGAGAGCGTCGTCGGCCTCGACCGGCCGCTCGTCTCCATGACCGCGCTGGGGCGCGCCGACTCGTTCGTTCCGACGTCCGGCGCGGAACCCGGCGACGACGTCGTCCTCACGAAGGCCGCCGGAATCGAGGCGACCGGCGTGCTCGCCACCGACTACCGCGAACACCTCGACGGCGTCGACGACGACACGGTCGAGCGCGCTCGCGCGTTCTTCGACGACGTCAGCATCATCCCGGACGCCGCGGCCGTCCGCTCGCACGCGAACGCGATGCACGACCCGACGGAGGGCGGCGTCCTCGCCGGTCTCGTCGACCTCGCGCTCGCCGCCGACGTCACCATCGACGTCGCGCGCGACGACGTGCCGGTGCGCGAGGAGACCCGCGCGCTCTGCGAGGCCGCGGGCGTCGACCCCCTGCGCGTCCTCTGTTCGGGCGGCCTGCTCGCCGCCGTCCCGTCCGACGAGAGCGACGCCGTCCTCGCCGCGTGCGCGGACGCCGGAATCGACGCGGCCGTGGTCGGCACCGTCGCGGACGGCGACGCCGGTGTCAGCCTCGACGGCGAGCGGTTCGAGGCCCCGCCGACGGACGAGGTCTACGAGCTACTGGAGTAACGCGTACCGGAGGGTGAGCGATTGCCGTCCCGGCGCGGATTCGCGTCGGGGTCGCGGCCGCTCACAGTGCGGCGACGACCCGCCGGCACGCGGCGGGCACGCTTTCGGCCCGCGCGGCCGCGGCGGCGTACCGACGGAGGGGGTCGTGGAGGCGTCGCACCCGCACGTCCCCGCGGTAACCGGCGAGGGAGTCGTCGGCGTACGTGACGGACATCGCCGCGTCCGCGAGCGTCGGACGGGCGAGCGCGGGCCGCGGGCTCTCCGCGAGCGCATTCCGAATCGCGTCGAGCGCGCGCTGGCGGGCTTCGCGTACGTCCGCGGCGTCCTCGACGCGGTACGCGCCCCCGTCCCCGTCGAGTCGGGACCGGACGCGCTCGTACGCGCCGGCGGCCGCGAACCCCCCGACGGCGTCGACGACCGCGCGAGCGGGGCCGACGGGGTCCGACAGCCGCCGGACGCCCGACTCGACGTCGTCGCGGAGGCGGCCGCGGAGCCGCCAGCCGAACTCGTCGCGGTCGTCCCCGCTCGGTTCGGACGGGAGGGCCGCGCGCCGCTCCCGGAGGTCGTCGGCGAGCGCGTCCGCCGCCGCGGTGAGTGCGTTTTCGACCGTCCCCGCGTCGTCCGGGAGCGACGCCGCGTACCGGGCGAGCAGGTAGCGCGCGTCGTCGGTGCTCGCGCGCGCCGACTCGGCCCGCTCCCCCCATTCGGCGACGCGCAGGAGCGGGCTCGACTCGTGGACGGCGGGAGCGGAGTCGGCGACGACCGCGAGACGCCGTTCCGCCCGCGCGTAGACGAGGGCCGCGCGGACCGGGTCCGCGCCGCGATACGCGAGGTCCGCCCGCAGCGTCCGGGCGTCGTCACGCGCGCGTCGGTGGGCCGCGCGGAGCGTCGCTTCCGTCCGGTTCGTCTCGACGTACGCCCAGCCGGCCGCCGCGTATCGCGCTCGCTCGCGCGCCCGCGAGAGGTGTCGGAGCGCCTCGAAGCGCGTTCGCGCCGACCGTGCGCGCTGCCCGGCCGTCGTCGCGTCGTCCGCCGCGTCCAGGAGGCGCTCGCGGATCACGCCGTTCGGGAGCCGCCCCGCGTCGAGCGGGATCGGCACCGTCCCGAGGAGGTCGTCGACGCGGCGCGAGCGCGCGCGCAGCGCCGACGCCTCTATCTCGACCGGGATCGACTCGGCGACCACCGGGGTCGACTCGTCGTCGGCCGCGTCGCGGAAGCGGTACGCCGAGACGGTCGGCGCCGACTCGCCGTCGTTCCCGAGGCGGTCGAGGCCGCTACAGCCGGCGAGGGTGCTCCCGCCGACGACCGCGAGGAAACCGCGGCGCGTCGCCGCCCGCCCGTCGCTCACCGCCCGTCACCTCCCGCGGAGCCGGCGGCGTCCGCCGATGCGTCGCGCTCGGCGCCGGACGCACCTCTCGCTCCGTGCCCGCACCCGCCGGTGCCGACGCCCGTGGCGAAGGAGTTGATAGCGTCCCCGTCGAGGGCGACCGGGAGCCGGATCAGCCGGGACTCGAAGACCTGCGCGTCGCTCGCGCAGCGCTCATCGTACGGCCTGAGCCGCCGGACGTACTCCGTCTCGATCTCGTCCGGCCCCCACGAGACGTGACAGAGGCGCAGGCGGTAACACGCCGCGACGAGCCGCGTCTGGAGGAACAGCGTCTCGCGCTCGAACTCCGTCGCGTCGACGAACGCGGCGACAGCTCCGTCCTCGTCGTCCGCATCGAGCCGGGCCGCCGCCGACCGCGAGTCGACGACCGCGTATCCGGCGCCGAAGGACAACCGCTCGCGCGCGCTCCCGTCGGCGCGCTCCCGCTCGAAGTCCGGCGGGCGGATGGGCGGGACGTCCGCGTCGACCCGGCGGCGGACCATCGGCGGATCGACGACGGTGTCCGCCGGGTCGTGCGTTCGCTCGCCGCCCGATTCGACGGTGCGGGAGGACTCGGCGGAGCCGCCGAACAGTCCGTTACAGCCGGCCAATCCGCCGAGGCCGGCGACGGCTACGTGGAGGAGTCGTCGTCGTCGCGTGGGAGGGACCATGAGGGACCACCCGATGCTGTGCGAAGCGACGAACAAAGCGCTTGCGTCCCCGCCGCGTGCGCCCGACGGGGGTTCGGGCGTCGGCTGCGGCGGCATCCTCGTCGCTTATGTGGCCGGGGGCCCTCCGCCCGTCCGAATGCGTTCTCGACTCAGACATCCGCTCGCCGCGGTCGTCCTCACGCTCCTCCTGACCGTGCCGTGGCTCTGGCTCGCCGTGAGCTACGGCGGCTACGGTGCGGTCCACGTCGGCGAGAACGTCGCCGCCGGGACGGCGGTGCTCGTCGCCGGGGTCGCCATCCTCGGTGCTGCGTTCCTCCTCGCGTGGGCGGCCGAGACCGCCGAGAAGGACGTCCCGCGGGCGTTCGCCATCGCCGTCCTCGCGGTGCTCGCCGTCGCGCCCGAGTACGCCGTCGACGCCCTCTACGCGTGGCAGGCCGGGGCGGGCTCGGCCGACGCCGCCAACCTCGCCATCGCGAACATGACGGGCGCGAACCGCATCCTCATCGGCCTCGGCTGGGCGGGTATCGCCCTGTTCAGCATCTACCGGGCGAAGAGCGCCGAGGACAGCGCCGTCGAGAAACGAGAGGGGTTCCTCGCGGACGCCGTCACGCTCGACCGGAGCATCGCCATCGAGATCACGTTCCTCCTCGCCGCGACGGCGTACGCCTTCGTCGTCCCCATCGGCGGTATCGGCCCGCTCGACACGCTCTTCCTCGTCGGCCTCTACGTCTGCTACCTCCTCATCGTCGTCCGCGGCGACGTCGAGGAGCCGGAGGCCCACGTCGGCGTCCCCGCGTACTTCCAGAACTACCCGCGGCTTCCGCGGGTCGCGCTCGTGCTCGTCGGCTTTGCCTTCTCCGGCGCGATAATCTTTACCGCCGTCCACCCGTTCGCGGAGGGGTTGGAGACCCTCGGCTTGCAGTACGGCGTCCCCGAGTTCTTCATGATACAGTGGGTCGCGCCGCTCGCCTCCGAGAGCCCCGAGCTCGTCGTCGTCGCCTACCTCGTCAACAAGGCGCGCTCGACCGCGGGGTTCAACGCGCTCATCTCCTCGAAGCTCAACCAGTGGACGCTCCTCGTCGGGACGCTCGCCGTCGTCTACTCCATCTCCGCGGGCGCGATCGGCGCGCTCCCCTTCGACACGAAGCAGGCCGTCGAAATCTGGGTGACGGCCGCCCAGAGCTTCTTCGCCATCGCCATCCTGACGAACTTCGAAATCGACGCCCGCGAGGCCGTCGCGCTCCTCACCCTGTTCTCGACGCAGGTGCTCGCGGAGTTCTACGTGATTCGGACGTACGCCGAACCCGCCGCGACCGAGGTCAGCATCACGATTCTCTACGCCTACACCGCCGTCTACCTCGTCCTCGGCGGCGCGCTCTTCTACCTGCGACGGGACAGCGTCCAGCGCCTCCTCCGCACGACGCTGCGCGACGCCCGCGGCGCGCTCCTCGGTGGCGGGAGGTGAGGTGAGACACGGGCGCACGTCGCGCGCCGTGTCACCGAGCGGCCGAAACGCCGTTGTCCGGGCCGCCGGTAGGGACCGGCCACGACGGACCCCATGGTTCTCGCCATTCCCATTCTCGCCGGAGTCGAACGCGCGCTCGCGCCGGCGCGCGAGGCGCTGATTCCCGTCCTCTCCGACACGCGCGTGCTCGCCGTGTGGGCGCTGGCCGTCTGCTGCTCGCTCGCCGTCCTCTGGTGGGACGTTCGCGCGCGAAACCGAGCCCTCCCGTCGCTGATGAAGGGCGTGTGGACGCTCGTCGTCGCGTACTCGGGGCCGTTCGGCCTCGCGCTCTACTGGTACGCCGGCCGGACGCAGATCGCCCACGACTCGCCGTGGCGCCGCGGCGTGCGCTCGACCGCGCACTGCTACTCCGGGTGTGGCGCCGGCGAGGTCGTCGGCGTCACCCTCGCGCAGGGCGTCCTCGCGCTCTCCGTCGGCTGGGTCGCGGCCGCGACCTTCGGCTTCGCCTACCTGTTCGGCTACGCGCTCACCGTCGGCCCGCTCGTGCAGGAGGGCGTCGGGCTCCGCGAGGCGCTGCGCGACGCCCTCTACAGCGAGACGCCGTCGATCACCGTCATGGAGGTCGTGGCCATCGGCGCGGACGTCCTGCTCGCCTCCGAGGCCACCATGGGCGACGCGCTGTTCTGGTCGGCGCTCGCGCTCTCCCTCTCGCTCGGCTTCCTCGCGGCCTACTCGGTGAACCTCCTCCTCATCCGCGCCGGCGTCAAGGAGGGGATGGGGAATCCGGCGACGATGGACGATGGGTAGCGTCGCCGGGGATGACCTGTCGGCCATCGCAGCCGCTTCGCTCGCCGTCCCCCCTCACTCCCACTGCCAGCCGCCGAGTGGAGGGACGCCGTCGCCGAGGGAGAGGTACGCCCGCGTGAGGAGCGTCGTGTTGAGGACGGCGACGACGGCCCCCACGACGAGCGAGACCGCCTGGATGGCGACGACGCTCGTCATCGTGGGGTCGGGGAACGCCACCTGTATCCCCTGACTCACGAGCAGTTGCGCCGCCATCGGCCCGAGGAGGACGGCGAGGATTCGCAGCCGATTCCCCCGCGTCGTCCGCCAACTCTCGACGAACGCGCGCGCGGCGTTCCGGTCCCGCAGCGCGATGGAGTGGGGGACGAACGAGAACGACACCATCACGAACAACGCGGGGAGGCTCAGGACGGCGAACGCGACGAAGACGACGACTCGCGGCGACGCGACCGCGGTGAGTCGGAGAACCGCCCGGGGCGCGTATCGGAGCACGGCGTAGCCGACGAGCCCGATTGTCAGCGCCTCGAAACAGAGGAACAGGACGAGCTGACCGAGACCGCCGGCGAGCGTGTTGAGCGACGCCCACCCGAGTCGGTGGAAGACGAGCTCGTCGGGCAGTCGGCGGCGCGGATCGGCGACCATCACGCGCGCGGCGACGACCTGCACCGGCGCGGTCAAGAGCCCGCCGGTGACGACGCCGAGCGACCCCGCGGCGACGGCGATCGAGAGCGGCAGCGACGTGCCGGGCGTCGGGGCCGCGGCGGGCGGGGTCCCCGGTACCGACATCGGCACGTACGCCGTCGCGAGGGCGTAGACGAGTCCGACCTGCACCGCGGACGCGAGCGCGAACGCGACCACGAGGAGGGCCCCGGGGCGGGTGAACGCGAAGGAGAGCCCGGTGGAGAGCGTGCGACGTATCGGGAGGTCCATACCGGCCGTACGTCCGTCGACAGTTGAAACCCGCCGGTCGCTTTCCGGGACGGAAAACGTTCCCGGGCTCGGCCCCGGGAATCGTGGAGGGCCGAAGGGATCGGCGGGCGGCCCGCCGACGTCGACACCGAGACGGCCCACCGGTATAACACCCGAGCGCGGTTTTCCGGGTCGGACAACCGGCGGCGGGTATTAACCCCTCCCGGCCGAACGATCCGCCGTGAGTGAGGACCGGCCGGACGAGGAACTCTTCGCGCTCCTCGACGACGAGTACGCGCGCGCCATCCTCACTCAGACGAGCACCGAACCGATGTCCGCGAAAACACTCAGCGACCGATGCGACGCCTCGCTTCCCACGGTCTACCGGCGGGCGGAACGGCTCGTCGAGGCCGGACTCCTCACCGAACGGACCGAAATCGGCGACAGCGGGCACCACTACAGCGTCTTCGAGGCCCGTCTCGACCGTCTCACCGTCGACCTCGACGACGGCGAACTCACCGTCGCGGTCGAGACGACGCCGGACGACCCGGCCGACCGCTTCACCGACATGTGGGAGGGGATATAGATGGCGGACGCGACGGCGTACGCCGGCTATCTCGTTCTGCTGGCCGTGACGCTGCTCGCCCTCGTCCTGAGCCTCGCCATCGTCCTCCAGGCGTACCGGGGCTACCGGCGCAACCGCAGTCGCCCGATGCTCTACCTCGCGCTCGGTCTCGTCCTCCTCACGGTCGTCCCGTTCGCCATCTCGCTCGCGGTCGCGTCGCTCGGCCAGCGCCTCGGGTTCGGCCCGCTCGTCTACACCTACTACGCGCCCATCGTGAGCCGCGTCGTCGAGATCGCCGGCCTCGCCAGCATCCTCTACTCGCTCTACGTCCGCCGGTAGGCGTCGCCGTTCGCGACGACGAACGGACCCGTCGACGACACCGAGGGCGACCGGCGGGCCGGACGAGACGCGTCCGGCCATCGTTTTCCGGGCCGGAACATCGTCGCTGCGTTTAACCTACGGCAACCGAAACGGTCGGTCGTGACCCTGAATATCGGTTCCTCCCTGACCGGCGGCCTCGGACGCGTCGCCACCCGAAACGGCGCGCTCCTCGTGGCGGCGTACGCCGTCGTCGGCCTCGTCTGGCAGGTCGCCCTCTACAGCCTGCTCGCGACGCAACTCCCGCGCGACGCCGCGACCGGGGCGGCGGCGCTCCCGTCCGTCGACGCGCCGCTGTCCGTGCTCGCGCTCGTCACCGTACTCGCCTTCGTGGCGCTCCAGTACCTCACCATCGTCGCGGTCCGCGTCTTCGTCGCCGGCGAAGCGCGCTCGATTCCCGGCGAGTACTACCGTCGAAACGCCCTCGGCGCGTTCGTCAACGCGGTCGTCGGTGGCCTCGTCTACGGGGTCATCGTCGCCATCGGGACCGTCCTCCTGGTCGTTCCCGGCATCATCGCGTACGTCGCGTTCTGCTTCACTATCTTCCACGTCATCGTCGACGACGAGAACTTCGTCGCGGCGCTCCGCGATAGCTGGCGGCTCACGCGCGGCAACTGGCTTCGGCTGTTCGTCGTGCTCTTCATCCTGTTCGTCGTCGTCGGTGTCGTCGGTGGCGTCGTCTCCGTCGTCGCGTCGGTCGTCATCGGTGCCGTCGCCGGCCCGTCCGCGGCCACCGTCGCCTCCGGCGTGTTCGCGCTGCCGTTCTCGCTCCTCACGCTCGGCGTGCTCGCCGAGGCGTTCGTCCAACTCCGCGAGGGGGACGCCGCGGTCTGAGTCGGCCTCTTTTACTCCCCCCTCCGCTCCCCGCTCCTCGCGGTACTCCCCGGGGCGCGCCCCATCGTCGGACCTCCGACGACCGTCCGTTCGTGGGCCCCGAGTCACCACTCGGCGACGCTGCCGTCGTCGTGTCGCCAGACGGGGTTGTGCCAGTCGACGTCCGTCTCGGCCTGTTCGCGGACGTGCGCCTCGTTGATTTCGACGCCGAGCCCCGGTGCGTCCGGGATGGAGACGTAGCCGTCCTCGTAGTCGAAGACGGACGGGTCCGCGAGGTAGTCGAGGACGTCGCTCGTCTCGTTGTAGTGGATGTTCAGGCTCTGCTCCTGAATCGTCGCGTTCGGCGAGCAGGCGTCGACCTGGATACAGGCGGCGAGCGCTATCGGCCCGAGTGGGCAGTGGGGCGCGAGCGCGACGTCGTAGGCCTCGGCCATCGCCGCGATCTTCTTCACCTCCGTGATGCCGCCGGCGTGCGAGAGGTCGGGCTGGATGACGTCGACCGCGCCGCTCTCGAAGACCTCCTTGAAGTCCCACCGGGAGTACATCCGCTCGCCCGTGGCTATCGGAATCGAGGTGCGCGCGGCGATGTCCGGGAGCGCGTCGTTCTGCTCGGGGAGCACGGGCTCCTCGATGAACATCGGCTCGTAGGGTTCGAGGGCGACGGCGAGGCGCTTCGCCATCGGCTTCGTCACGCGGCCGTGGAAGTCGACGCCGATGTCGACCTCGTCGCCGACGGCCTCACGAACCTCGCGGAGGCGGTTCACCGCGGCCTCGACCGCCGCGGGGTCGTCGAGGCGCTCCAGCTCCTCCGTCGCGTTCATCTTCAGCGCGGAGAACCCCTGCTCGACCTTCCGCTCGGCCTCGGCGGCGACGTCGCTCGGGCGGTCCCCGCCGATCCACTGGTAGACCTCGATGCGCTCGCGGGCCGCGCCCCCGAGGAGCTCGTACGCGGGGACGCCGAGCGATTTGCCCTTCGCGTCCCAGAGCGCCTGGTCGATGCCCGCGATGGCGCTCATCAGGACGGGCCCGCCCCGGTAGAACCCGCCGCGGTACATCGTCTGCCAGTGGTCCTCGATGGGGTTCACGGGCTCGCCGAGCAGGTAGGTCTCCATCAGTTCCTCCACGGCCGCCCGCACGGTCTTCGCGCGCCCCTCGACGACGGGTTCGCCCCAGCCGACGATTCCGTCGTCCGTCTCGATCCGCAAGAAGAGCCAGCGCGGCGGCACCTCGAAGAGCTCGTAGTCGACGATTCGCGTCATCTCCCGGGACCTGCGTCCACCACGCTATTGTAGGTTGTCGTCTCAGTCGGCGGGTCGTGCGACGGCGTCGGGAGCACGCGAGCGCGACCGCAGGACGGCGCACCGACGTCGCCGGTTCGGGGCCGCCGCTCGTCACGACCCGGAGCGCGTGACGGCGCGTCCGAGGCCGGCGACGAGCGCCATCGCGGCCAGTCCGGTGAGGGAGAGCGCGAGCACGCCGGCGAGCGAATCCGCCATCCGGAACGTCGCCGCGGTGTCGATGAGGTAGCTCCCGAGGTCGTCCGCGTAGAGGAACAGTTCGGCGGCGACCATCCCGCGGACCGCGCGGCCCGCGCCGAGGCGGAGGCCGGTCAGGACCGACGGGAGGGCGGAGCGGAGGTACACCTCGCCGTAGACGACGCGCGGCCCGGCACCGAAGACCCGCGCGGCGTCGACGGCCCCCGTGTCGGTCTCGCGGACGCCGGTCTCCGTCGTGACGACGACGACGAACACCGCGAAGAGGAAGACGAGCGCGGTCTTCGCCAGCGGCGTCAGGCCGAACCAGACGACGAACAACGGGGCGAGCGCGACGACCGGCGCGGCGTAGAGCGCGTCGACGACGGGGTCGTAGGCCGCGGCGAGGCGCTCCGAGAGGCCGAGCGCGAAGCCGACCGGGACGCCGACCGCAACCGCGAGCGCGTAGCCGAGCGCCGCGTGGACGAGGGCGTCCGCGATGGCGCGCCGGAGCGTCCCGGTCACGACGACGTGCTCGACGAACGAGGCGGCGACCGCGACCGGCGACGCGAGCAGCGTCCGCGTCGTGGCCGTGTAGGCGTACCACGCGAGCAGGAGGGCGAGGACGGACGCAGCGCGGAGCAGGACGCGACGCCGGCGGTCGGTGAGCGCGAACGCCTCGTCGCGCATTCAGCGCACACCCCCCTCGACGCGTTGCCACGGGGCGTAGCGGCGTTCGAGCGCGCCGAGGCCACCCGACAGGCCGGCCGCGAGGACCATCAGGACGAGGACGACGGCGAGCGCGCTGTCCGTCTGACTGTAGCGCTGGTAGCCGTGGAGGAGGCTGCCGAAGCCGGCGTACACCCAGAGCTCGCCGACGACCATCCCCTTCACGGCGCGGACGGCGCCGAGGCGGAGCGCGGCCGCGACGTGCGGGAGCGAGGCCGGGAGGAGGACGTGCCGGTAGACGCCGAACCGCGACGCGCCGAAGACCCGTCCGGTCTCGACGAGCGCGTCGTCCACGTCCCGCACGCCCGCGCGGAGGGTGAGCGTGACGTGGAAGACGGCGAAGAGGAAGACGACGACGACGTAGAAGCCGAGGCCGGCCCCGAAGACGGCGATGAGCAGCGGGAGGAGGCTGGCGACGCTCGTCACGAACAGCGTCGTCACGGGCGTGTCGGCGAGCGCGTCCGCGCGCTGCGAGAACCCCATCAGGAGCCCGAGCGGGACGCCGACCGCGACCGCGAGCGCGTAGCCGAGCGCGAGCGTCGGCAGGCTCGCCGCGAGTGCGCCGACTAGCTCGCCGGAGGCGACGAGGTCGACGCCGGCGACGAGGACGCCCGAGAGCGGCGGGAGCCGGTCCACGACGAGTCGCGCGAGCAGCTCCCACGCGAACGCGAGCGACGCGACGCCGAACAGCGGGTCGCGGACGCGGGCGCGCACGTCCATCGCAGTCATCGGCTCCGCCGACGCGGCCGTCGACCCGGCCGCCGCAAGTGTCGACCCGGCCGCCGCAAGTGTCGACCCGGCCGCCGCAAGTGTCGACCCGGCCGCCGAAAGTGTCGACTCGGCCGCCGCGAGCGCCGCGAGCTCGCGGGCGTGACGCACCGCAGGTACTCGGTGCGTCGGGCGGCGTCGGTCACTGTTCGCCCCGCAGGTGGTCCCAGATTTCGCGGCGGTACTCGGCGAACGCGGGCGTCGTCTCCAGCTCGCGGCCGTGGCGCGGGCGCTCGAAGGGGACGTCGACGGTTCGCGTCACCGCGTTCGGGGCCGCGCCCATCACGAGCACGCGGTCGGAGAGCAACAGCGCCTCCTCGATGTCGTGCGTGACGAAGAGGACGGTCGTCCGCCGGTCCTCCCAGAGGTCGAGGAGCTCGGACTGGAGGACGGCGCGCGTCTGGGCGTCGAGCGCGCCGAACGGCTCGTCCATGAGGAGGACGTCCGGGTCGACGGCGAGCGCACGCGCGAGGCCGACGCGCTGGCGCATCCCGCCGGAGAGCTCGTCGGGGTAGGCGTCCGCGAAGTCGGCGAGGCCGACGGTGTCGAGCCAGTCGTCGACGCGCTCGCGGCGCTCGGCCTCGGGGACGCCCTGTCGTTCGAGCCCGAAGGCGACGTTCCCGCGGACGGTCCGCCAGTCGAAGAGGTTGAACGACTGGAACACCATCGCGCGCTCCGGCGAGGGGCCCTCGATGCGCTCGCCGTCGACGAGCACGCGCCCCGCCGTCGGCGTTTCGAGCCCGGCGAACAGCCGGAGGAGCGTCGTCTTCCCACACCCCGAGGGGCCGACGACGGAGACGAACTCCCGGTCCTCGACGGTGAACGAGACGTCGTCGACGGCTATCACGTCACCGGCGTCGCTCCGGTACGTCTTCCGGACGGCCTCGGCGCGCAGCGTCGTCATCGCGTCACCGCTCCCCGACGCGCTCGCGGGCGTCGGCGAGGATGGAGCGGTCCATCACCTCGTCCGTGGGGATGCGTTCCTCCGTGAGACCGACCCGCGCGGAGAGGTCGAGCATGTAGTCGACCTCGGCTCTCCCCAAGCCGCCGTCTGGCGGCCAGACGTCGATGTCCGTGAGGAAGTCGTAGGTCCGCCGCTGGACGCGTTCACCGGGACCGCCGCCGTCGACGTACTCGTCGATTAGCGACCCGTAGTGCTCGTAGTCGTCGACGAGCCGCCTGTTAGCGCGCAGTTGGGCCGCGACGAAGTCGACGAGCTGCGGGCGTTTCTCGTCGATGACGGTCTGGGGAACCATGTATGTCTCCTGGACCCACGACGTCAGCACGTCGCCGAACGTGGCGAGGCGCGTGAGGTCGTCGCCCGCCTCGCGCATCGCCAGCCACTGCGCGTAGTGCTGGGGGGAGACGTCGATGCTGCCCTCGGCGAGCGCGGCCCGGCGTGCGCTCGAATAGCCGACGCGCTGGAAGTTCAGTTCGTCCGCGCTCTCGATGACGCCCCCCTCGCTGAGGAGCGCGATGGTCTGCACGGCGTCGAGGCCGTTCGGCGCGGACATCCCGACGACGGCGTCCTGCTCGACGATGGCTTCGAGGGAGTCGATGTCGCCGTCGGCGACGAGGACGTAGTCGGTCGAGCGAATCGGGACGGAGACGAACGTGAACTCCCGCCCGGCCGCGACGAGGTTCGCGGCGGCCGTGACTGACCCGCGCGCGACGTCCGCGTTCCCCGAGAGGACGGATTGGGCGGCGAGGTCGACGCCCTCGAAGACGTCGATGGTTGTGTCGAGGTCGTACTCCGCGGGCGCGACCCGGTCGGCCGCGTCCCACGTGTTGACGTCGACGGTCTCCGCGGGGGCCTGGAACGCGAGCCGGAGTCCCGCGGCATCGTCGCCGCCGCCCGACCCGCTACAGCCGGCGAGGCCCGCGATACCCGTGCTCCCGATAACCGCCGCCCCGGTTCGGAGGTACGCTCTGCGACGCATTCATCGGTGATATCGGCTTCGAATACAAATTACTTCTGCATTTTCTCGTCACTGAGTCTGTTCGGAGAACAAATCTCTTCAAGAGTCGGACGACATACTCACATCGAATCTAGACGCGAAACCCGGAGCGTTTTGTGGCTACGTGCGGTCGATGCGATATGGACACGCGACCACACGCCTTCCTCGAAGAGGACGGGGCCGGCTGGCGGGACGTGACGAGCGCGCTCGTCGAGGGCCACGACGCCGACGCGGTCGTTCGGACCCGCGACTCCGGGGTCGCCGCGGGCGTCGCGGAGGCGCGCTCGCTCTTCGAGCACGTCGGCCTCGCCGTCGAGGCGCTCGTCGACGACGGGGACGCAATCGCGGCCGGCGACGACCTCCTGCGGGTATCGGGCGACGCCCGCGCGCTCCTCGAAGCCGAACGCCTCGCGCTCAACTTCCTCGGGAGCATGGGCGGGATCGCCAGCGCGACCCGGACCTGCGTCGACCGGGCCGGCGAGGCGCGCGTCGCCGCGACCCGCAAGACGACGCCGGGCTTTCGCTACTTCGAGAAGAAGGCGGTCCGCGTCGGCGGCGGCGACCCGCACCGCTACAACCTCGCGGACGCCGTGCTCATCAAGGAGAACCACATCGACGTCGTCGGGCTGGAGACGGCCGTCCGCGAGGCCCGCGAGCGCGCGTCGTTCACGACGAAAATCGAGGTCGAGGCGGAGACGGAGTCCCAGGCCCGCCGCGCCGCCTCGTACGGCGCGGACGTCGTCCTGCTCGACAACATGACGCCCGCCGAGATCGCCGACTGCGTCGAGACGCTCCCCGACGACGTGCTCACGGAGGCCTCCGGCGGGATAACCCCGGAGACCGTCGCGGACTACGCGGCCGCCGGCGTCGACGTGGTCTCGATGGGCAGTCTGACGCACTCCGCGAACTGGCTCGACGTGACGCTGCTCACCGAGTAGCGCGCCTTCACCCGGTCGGCGGACCCCGCCCGGCCTCGCCGCCCGAAATCGCGTCGCCGAGCCCGTCGTCGACCGCGCGGACGACGTCGCGGTTCGCGTCGTGCTCCTCCGCACCCCGGCCGTACGTCTCCGTCTGTTCCTCGCGCACTTCGCGTTCGCCCGTGACGCGCTCGAATATCGCCGCGAGCTCTGAGGTGTATGATGACATACCACACGACAGTCCTCCGTGCGTGTATATGTACGTTCCGACCGGCTCGGTGCGTCGAGCGCCTCGTCGGCGAGCGACCTCTCGGCGCGCGTCCAACGTCCCTCGGCACTTATCGTCGCGGAGTGCTATCGTCCACCAATGAGCGTCCCGACGAGTCGACTGAACAGACCCGAGTTGGCGGTGTTCGTCTCGGGCGTCGTCAGCATGGGCCTCGAAATCCTCGCCGGGCGGATCGTCGCGCCGCAGTTCGGGAGCTCAATCTACACGTGGGGGAGCATCATCGCCGTCTTCCTCGCCGCGCTGAGCGTTGGGTACCACTACGGCGGGAAGCGGGCCGCGGAGGAGGCGACGACCGGGCGGCTCGTCCGTCTGCTGCTCGGCTCCGCGGTGTACGTCGCGATCCTCATCGTCTTCGCCGATCAGCTGTTGGCGTCGGCGGCGGCGCTCCCGCTCCCCGCGCGCTTCGCGTCCCTCCCCGCCGTCGTCCTCCTGTTCGGGCCGCCGACGTACCTGCTCGGCTTCATCAGCCCGTACGCCGCGGAGCTCACCGACCGAGAGGGGATTGGGGCGGCCTCCGGGCGCGTCTACGCCCTTGGGACCATCGGGAGCATCGTCGGGGCGTTCGGCACGACCTTCTTCCTCATCCCCGCACTCCCCGTGTCGCGGATCGCCTTCGTGCTCGGGGCGACGCTGGTCGCGACGGCCGGCGTCCTCGCGTGGCCCGCGGACCGGCGGGCGACGCTCTCGACGCTCGCCGTCGCGCTCCTCCTCGTCGCCGCGACCGCGAGTGGCGCGCTCGGCTACACCGCGCGCGGCGACGTCGTCTACGAGACGAACACGGCGTATCAGGACCTCGCGGTCGTCGACGACGGCGACACGCGGACGCTCTACCTCGACGGCCAGCGTCACAGCGCGATGGACAAGAGCAACCCGACGCGGCACGTCTTCGAGTACACCCGCTACTTCCACATGCCCTACCTGGTCGCCGAGAATCCCGACGACATCGACCGCGTGCTGTTCGTCGGCGGCGGCGGATTCACCGGCCCGAAGCGCTTCGCCGCCGAGTACGACGCGAGCGTCGACGTCGTCGAGATCGACCCCGAGGTCGTCCGCGTCGCCGAGGAGTACTTCCGCGCGGACGAGTACGACATCACCACCCACGTCGGGGGCGGCCGCCAGTACCTCCAGGAGACCGACCGGACCTACGACCTGATCGTCCTCGACGCCTACAAGAAGGACAAGGTGCCGTTCCAACTGACGACCCGGGAGTTCATGGCGCTCGCGTCCGACCGGCTCTCGCCGAACGGGATGGTCGTCGCCAACGTCATCTCCGCGCCCACCGGCCCCGCTTCGCAGTTCTACCGCGCCGAGTACCGGACGATGAACGAGGTGTTCGGGCAGGTGTACAGCTTCCCGACCACCGACACGAACGTCGTACAGAACGTCGAGCTCGTCGCCACGAAGCGGGCGACCCGCGTGACGCAGGCCGAATTGCGCGAGCGGAACGCGGCGCGCGACATCGGGATCGACCTCGGCGCCGCCGTCGACCAGTACACCGTCGACGTCCCGACGGACGACGTGCCGACGCTCCGCGACGACCGGGCACCGGTCGACGCGCTCCTCGACCCGATGGTCGGCCAGCGCTACGTCATCGAGGAGACGGGGACCGTGCGGAACGCGACGAACGCGACGAATACGGCCGACGCGACGGCGGAAACGACCGCCACCGGAGCGACGCTCGCCGCGCGCGTCGCCCGCTGACCACGCGCTCCTCGCTCAGTCGGCGTCGTACCCCTCGGCGTGGGGCGTCTCGGCCCGCCGCTGTGCGAACGTCCCCGCGGTCCGCGCCCACTTCTGCAGGCACGCGATTCCGTACCAGACGAGGAGGTCGCGGCGCCGCGCCGCGGGCGCGTCGAGCGAGTCGCGGAACCGTCCCGGGTGGACCGGGAGGACGTTCCGCGGGTCGGCCAGCGGGCGGACGTCGAAGCGCTCGCCGTGGTAGTGGCGCAGCTGCTCGCGCCCGCGGCCGATCCGGTAGTTCTGCGAGAGCACGTCCCGCAGCGTCGAGCGCGCCGGGTGGTACATCGTGACGTCCGGCTCGTAGGCGAGCGCGAAGCCGGCCCGGCGCGCCCGGCGGCCGAACTCCAGGTCCCCGTTCGACACGAGGCGCGCATCGAAGTCGCCGACCTCGTCGAGGAGACGGCGGGTGACGACGAGACAGCACGTCGGGGCGAACCCGTGTTCCTCGACGTACTGCTCGATGGGGAAGCCGCTCGCCCGCCGGTAGCGCGCGACCGTCCCGTCCTCGGCGACGAGCTCGACGCGACAGCCCACGTAGTCCCGCTCCGCCGTCGCCCGCGTCACCCCGCGGACGTAGTCGCGCTCGACCCACATGTCCGCGTCGACGAAGGCGACCACGTCGCCCTCCGCGGCCTCGATACCGGCGTTGCGCGCGGCGTAGGAGCCCTGCACGTCGTCCTCGACGACGCGGCGCACGCGCGGCTCCGTGTCCGCGAATTCCGCGGCGAGCGCCGCCGTCTCGTCCGTCGAGCCGTTGTCCGCGACGACGACCTCGTAGTCGTCCGTGTCCTGCGCGAGGAGCGACTCGACCGTCGTTGAGAGCCCGTCGGGGTCGTTGTAGACGGGGACGACGACGCTCGTCGTCACCGGCACGCGACACCTCCGCGCCGATCCGCGCGTGCCGGCGCTCGCTCGCGCGCCCTCGGCGACGTCGAGGCTGTCACGGCTCGTCCGCGTGTCGCTCCCGGTCCGTCGCTCCGGCGGTCCTGAACGTGGCGCACGGGTGGTCGCCGAGGTGGAGGGGGCGGAGGCGAATGACCGTTTCGATGGCGTCGCCGCGGCCCACCCGACGCGCGCGACCGTCGCGGCCGTGACGTCGGAGCCGAGACGTCGAGGTGTGCGGTGAACTATCGGTCGCTTCGCGGCTCGAAAAGCCAACGTGTCGCGGTCGGAGGACCGTGGAGGAGCCGATTCGAGCCCCGAGTCCGCCGGGAGCATCCGGTATTACGAACGGCACGAAAAGTATTATTGTGCCGCTCGCACGTGGGGACACGTATGCACATCCCCGACGGTTTCCTCGACCCGCGGGTCGCGGGGCTCTTCTGGCTCGGCTCCGGGGTCGCCATCGGTCTCGCGGTCCGACGCGCGCGCGGCGAACTCGGCGACGAGCGGACGCCGCTGCTCGGCGTCGTCGCCGCCGGTATCTTCGCCGCGCAGATGTTGAACTGGCCGATACCGGGCGGCACGAGCGCGCACTTCGTCGGCGGCGCGTTCGCCGGCATCCTGCTCGGTCCCTCGCTCGGCGTCCTCGCCATGACCGCCGTCGTGACGATTCAGGCGTTCGTCTTCGGCGACGGCGGCATCGTCGCGCTCGGCGCGAACCTCTTCGCCATGGCCGTCGTCGACGTCCTCGTCGGCTACGCGCTCTTTCGCGCCTGCCGCGGCGTCCACGAGACCGGCGCGGCCGCAATCGCCGGCTGGGGGGCGATCACCGTCTCCGCGCTCGTCGTCGGCCTCGGCGTCGGCTTCTCCTCCGCGTTCGCCTACGCCGTCGGGACCACGGTACCCATCATGGTCGTCGGCCACGCCCTCCTCGGCCTCGTCGAGGGCGCGATAACCGCCGCCGTCTACGGCTACGTCGCGGACGCCCGCCCCGACCTCGTCCTCGGGCGCTCGGCCGACGAGGCGGCCGCCCCGGAGGTGGGCGCGTGAGCGCGCGCGTCCTCCCGACGCGCCCGTGGGTCCGGCGCGCGCTCCTCTGTCTCCTCGTGCTCGTCCTCTTCGCGCCCGTCTTCGGGTGGGCGTCCGGTGTCGTCGGCTACGCCGAACCGCTCGAAAACGCCGCGCACGCCGCGGGTGCGTCGGGGGCCGCGAGCGCTCCGAGCGGCCTCCTCTCCGGCTACGGCGTGGCCGGCCTCGACGGCCCGGTCGGCACCCTCGCGGCCGCCGCGCTCGGGACGCTCCTCACGCTCGGCGTCGCGCTCGGCGCGGGTCGCCTGCTCGAACGGTGAGCGGCGTCCTCGCCCGCACGGTCGAGACGATCACCGGCGCGCTCCGCGCCGTCTTCGCGGCCGAGCGGATCGCCGACGCGGACGGCTTCCTCCAGCGCCGCGACCCCCGCGTCGCGCTGTGCGCGCTGGCCGCGCTCGCGCTCGGCGTCGTCCTCACGCGGACGCTCGGCGTCGCGCTCTGCTTCGCGGCCCTGACCGCCGCGCTCGCCCGTCTCTCAGCCGTCCCGCTCCGTCGCCTGTTCGCTCGCTCCGCGGTCGTCCCGCTCGTCTCCGCGCTCGTCGTCCTCCCACAGGCCGTCCTCCTGCCCGGCGACGCACTCCTCCGGGTCGCGGGGCTGGCGGTCACCGACGCCGGCGTCGCCTACGTCCTCCTCTTCACCGTCCGCGTCGGCGTCGGCGTCGCGCTCCTCTCCCTGCTCGTGTTGACGACGCCGTTCTCCGCCGTCGTCGCCGCGCTTCGCGACCTGCGCGTCCCCGTCGCGCTCGTCTGGGTCGTCGCCGTCACCTACCGCTACCTCTTCCTCTTCTTCGACGAACTCCAGCGCCTCGTGCTCGCGCGCAACAGCCGCACGACGGGCGAAACGGGCCTTCGCGGGGGGTGGCGGGACGCGCGACGAATCGCCGGGACGTTCTTCCTGCGCACGCTCGACCGGGGCGAACGCGTCGGTCGCGGGATGCGTGCGCGCGGCGGCGCGCGCCCACCCTCGCCGTACGGGCGCTCGCGCCGCCTCGACGCCGGGGACTGCGCGCTCCTCGCGCTCGCGGGCGTCGCCGTCGTCGCGTCGGGGGTGATGCGGTGGAGCCCGTAATCGACGCACGCGGGCTGACCCACGCCTACCCCGACGGTACGACCGCGCTCCGCGACGTCGACGTGACGATTCGGCGCGGCGAGCGCGTCGCCGTCGTCGGCGCGAACGGCTCCGGCAAGAGCACGCTCCAGCTCGCGCTCGGCGGTCTCGTCGCCCCGAGCGCGGGCGAGGTGACGTACTTCGGCGAGACGACCGACGCCGAGGCCGTCCGCGAGCGCCTCGGCGTCCTCCTCCAGGACCCCGACGACTACCTGTTCAACACGACCGTCCGCGAGGACATCGAGTACGGCCCGGCGCAACTCGGCCTCCCGCGCGAGCGTGCGGAGCGACGCGTCGCGGCGCTCGCCGACGAACTCGGGCTCACCGACCTGCTCGAACGGCCGCCGTTTCGCCTCTCCGGCGGCGAGAAACAGCGCGCGGCGGTGGCGAGCGTCCTCGCCTTCGACCCGGACGTCCTCCTCCTCGACGAACCCTTCGGGGCGGTCGACGCGCACTACCGGGCGCGCATCCGCGACCTCGTGACGGCCCACGACGGCACCGTCGTCCTCTTCACGCCGTCGCTCGACGCCGTCCCCGAAATCGCGGAGCGCGTGGTCGTCGTCGACCGCGACGGCACGCTCGCCGCCGACGCGCCCGCCCGCGACGTCCTCACCGACCGCGACCTCCTGAGCGACGTCGGGCTCCGACCGCCGACGACCGTCCGGTTGTTCGCGGGGCTCGTCGACGACGACGCGATACCGCTCACCGTCGCGGCGGCGCGCGACCTGCTCGACGACGCGCGCTCCGCTCTCGACCCTCAGCGCCGCCGGTAGCTCCGAACGAGCGCGTACGCCACCCCGACCGCGGCACCGAGGGAGAGGACGCCGGGGCCGGCCGAGAGCGAGATTTCGTCCGCGGTGGCCGTGTACGTGAACAGGTGGGTGAGCGTCCCGGGCGTCCCGACCGTCAGCGACGCGACACCGAGGGCGTCAAGGGCGAGCGGACCGACGACCGCGGTGCAGAGGAGGAGCGCGACGGCCGCGACGGCGGCCCCCGCGAGGGCGTCCCAGACGGCCGCGGTCACGGAGAGCCGCCGCGGCCGGTCTCGCTCCCGGCCGACGATTCGGACGCCGTCGGCGTGGTCGACGAGTCGGACGGTCGCGGGGAAGCCGAGGAGCGTGAGCGCCATCCAGACGTCCGCGACCGCGCCGGCGGCGTTCGCGGCGAGCGGGACGACGAGCCACCCCCAGTCGAGGGCGAGCATCGCCGGCACGCCGACGGCCGTCAGGACGACGAGCGGCGTCAGGAGCACGACGACGAACTGGTCGCGCGTGAACTCGTGGTCGGTCGTCGCGTACGCGTACGGGAGGACGAAGTGGGCGACGCCGACGCCGTATCTCGGCTCGCCGCCGTAGTACCGGATGGCGAGCCCGTGGAGCCACTCGTGGGGGACGACGAAGACGACGCCGAGACAGAGGACGACGAGGACGTCGAGCGCGCTCGTCCACCACCCGACCCCGGGGGCGAAGCGGAGCGACACCGGGTGGCTCGTGACGGACTGGTAGAGGGCGCTCAGCCCCGCGGCGGCGACGAACAACCCGAGCGTGCCGAGACACGCCATCTGGACCGCGAGCGCGCGTGTCAGTTCGAGGTCCCCGAGGACCGCCTCGTCGGCGTGTGCCGGCGTCTCCATGGGCGTGCGTCCACCGGCGCGCGTATATAGATGGGCGGCCGCGTCGGCAAGAGGTATTAAGCCCGGACGGCTGCTACCCGTGGGTATGACGACGCCGACTCCCGGGGGAGGGGGCGACGGCGGCGAGTACGCCGCTCGCGCGCTCGACTCGCTCTCGACCGGGATAACCATCGTCGACGCCGACGGGACGACCGTCGTCGCCAACGGGGCGTGGCGGACGTTCCTCGACGAGACGGACATCGACCCGGCGGTCACGCGGTCCGCGGCGAACTACGTCCGGACGCTCCGGGCCGACGCCGTGTCACTCGACGACGTCGCCGACCCGACGACCCCGCTCGACCTCACGCTGACGCTCCCGTACCAGGAGAGCGCCGACGCGCGCTCGCACCGGCTCCGACTCTCGCCGTTCGTCTACGACGGCGAGGTGTTCGCCAGCCTGAGCGTCGCGGAGGAGGCGCGTGACCGACTGCCGGCGACGCCGCTCAAGACCGGGGCGGTCGACGCCGCGCCCGTCGGGATAACGATTTCCGACTACACCCGCCCGGACAACCCCCTCATCTACGCGAACGCCGCCTTCGAGCGCATCACCGGCTACGACGTCCTGGAGACGCTCGGGCGGAACTGTCGGTTCCTCCAGTCCGACGCCACGGACGAGGCCGCGGTGCGCGAGTTCCGCGACGCGATGGCCGCGAACGAGTCGGCGACGGTCGAACTCCGCAACGAGCGCGCGGACGGCGAGGCGTTCTGGAACGCCGTGACGATTGCCCCCCCTCCGTGACGCGAACGGCGCGGTCACGAACTGGGTCGGCTTCCAGCAGGACGTCACCGCCCGCAAGCGCGCCGAGGAGGCGCTCAGCACCGAGCGCGACCAGTACGAGCTCCTGAACCAGATCATCCGACACGACATCCGCAACGACATGGCGGTGATTCGCGGATGGGGCGACCAGTTGCGCGCGGACCTCGACGACGACCAGCGCGAGACGCTGCGGCGCGTGATGGACGCCGCCGTCCACACCCAGGAGCTCACCGAGGAGGTGCGCGACCTCACCGAGATTCTCGGGAGCGACGACCCGGCGCTCGAACCCATCGACCTCGGGGCGGTGCTCACGCGCGAGATCGAGCAGGTGCGCTCGACGTTCGAGTATCAGGCGGACACGCTGAGCGTCGACGGGCCGGGCGACCTGCCCGCGGACCTCGCGGTGCGCGGGACGCCGCTGCTCTCCTCCGTCTTCACGAACCTCCTCGACAACGCCGTCCTCCACAGCGACGGCGGCGCGGTCCACATCGACGTCTCCGTCGCGGTCGGCGCGGAGACGTGTACGGTCCGC
Source organism: Halarchaeum rubridurum (assembly GCF_014647115.1). Taxonomy (GTDB): domain Archaea; phylum Halobacteriota; class Halobacteria; order Halobacteriales; family Halobacteriaceae; genus Halarchaeum; species Halarchaeum rubridurum. Next base: position 106,054 of record NZ_BMOO01000002.1, on the reverse strand, counting down.
ATCGCGGACAACGGGCCGGGCATCCCGGACGCGCAAAAGCGCGCGGTCTTCGACCACGGCGAACAGGGCGAGCGGAGTTCGGGCACCGGGCTCGGGCTCTACCTCGTGGACGAACTCGTCACGCAGTTCGGCGGGCGCGTGTGGGTCGAGGACAACGACCCGCGCGGGACGGTCGTCTGCGTCGACCTCCAGCGAGTCCGATGACCACCGTCACGCCAGCGGCCGTGCGTGGACGTCGACGCCCGCACGGCCACCGACGCCGCCGCGGCCGCGGGATGCGGGGTGGCCGATGTCGCTGACGCGGTTCCTCGACCGTGTCCCGGACCGGGACCGGTCGCTCGTCGTCGCCAACCGGACGGGGCCGGCCGTCCTCCAGCGGATGTTGGAGACCGCGTTCGCGGAGCAGCCGGTCGACGTCGAGGAGACGGACGTACCGGACGTGGACGACGACGTCGTGTTGCTCGTGGAGGGCGACGAGGTGGTGGCGACGTCGCCCTTCTCGGCGCTCCAGGAGACGCTCCTGTTCGTCAACTCCGACCTCTATCGGACGGGGACGCAGGGAATCGAGACGCTGGACCTCCCGGACGTGTTGACGGGACTCGACGGCGTTCGCTTCTCGCTGCGCTCGTACCCGCAGTCGGACACCGAGAAACTGCTGTTGATAGTCATCTCGCGGTACATCGAGCGCGTCTCGTGGCAGGCGGACGGCGGGCGTCACCGGGCCTCCTTCCAGTCGCTCTCGCGCATCCGGGACGAGCGGGGGACGCGGGAGGTGTACGGGACGCTCGGCGACACCGGGACGGACGTCCACGTCTACGGGGTCCCGAACTGGGTGCCGCCGGCGTCCCTCGGCGTCACGATCCACGGCGGCTACACGGAGGACTTCACGGACTCGTGGTTCGTGCTCTTCCGGCCCGACGAGGACGCGCGGGCGGTCGGGGACGGTGGCGAGAACGGGGCCGGGACCGGTCCGGCGTCGAACACCCGAGCCGGGTCGTCGGTCGACCCCGTCGCGCTGCTCGCCATCGAGCAGGAGCGCGGCCTCTGGGACGGCTTCTGGACGTTCGACCCCGACCTCGTCGACGACATCGCGTCGTACATCGCCACGCGACTGTAGCCCACGCGCGTGGCAATTATTGCCTCCTTCGGGTATACTTGATACCACATGGCATAGATAGCCCGACGTATGCCGAGTGACGCGGAGGGCGACGAGACGCCGGTCAGATTGGTGCTGTACGTCCGCCGGCCGGTCGCCGGCGAGCGCACCGTGGCCATCGACCGCCTCAGCGCGCTCGCGGCCGCCGGCGCGATCGACGAGTTCGAAATCGAGACCGTCCGCCGCGAAGTGATGCTCTCCGAGGCCGGCGACGACGACACCGCGGCCCTCCGGGCGCTCGCCACGTGGTCGGCCGGCGACGTCCGCTCGACCCTCGCCGTCGAGACCCGTGCCTCGCGGTTGGGGCGGAGCGTCCGCACGCTCGTGCTCCCGGAACTCACGCTCGCGGTGTACGAGGGCGACGACCTCGCGTGGGTGTTCCCCTGCACGGACGGGACGCGGACGTGGACCGTCTCGGACTGCTTCGACGGCTACGAGACGACCGGCGCGGTCCCCGAGGAAATCGCTTAGGCGCGCCCGCTCGCCGCCGTCGTCGCGCGCAGTCGCTCGGCGAGCGCGTCGTCGAGCGCCGCGGGGTCGAAACGCCAGCGCCAGTTGCCGGCCGTCGTCCCCGGCGTGTTCAGTCGCGCCTCGCTGCCCGCCCCGAGGAGGTCGGGCACGGTCGTCACCGCGAGCACCGCCTCGGACTCCCAGACGCCGTCGACGACGTCCCACGCGACGCCGTCGCCGCTGACGCCGAGCGCGTACTCCATGCAGGCGCGCTGGGTGTCGTCGAGTCCGTCGTAGTAGCCGGTGATCGTGTCGGTGTCGTGCGTCGACGTGTAGGCGACGCAGTCGCGGGGGTAATCGTGGGGTTTGTGGCGGTGGTGGTCGGCGCACCAGTCGGCGTACTGCGCGACGCGCATCCCCGGGAAGCCAAAGCGCTCGCGCAGCGACTCCAGTTCGGCGTCGAGGAAGCCGAGGTCCTCCACGACGAACGGGAGGCCGCCGACCGCGTCCCGAACCGTCTCGAAGAAGTCGACGCCGGGGCCCACACGCCACTCGCCCGCCGCGGGGTCCTCGGCGTCCGCGGGAATCGCCCAGAACGACTCGAAGGCCTTGAAGTGGTCGAGGCGCGCGACGTCGACGCGTTCGAGCAGGCGACCCAGGCGTGCGCGCCACCAGCCGTAGTCGTCGGCGGCGAGCGCGTCCCAGTCGTAGACCGGCATCCCCCAGCGTTGGCCGTCGTCACCGGGGTTCGGCGGGACGCCCGCGACCGCGCTCGGGCGGCCGTCCGCGAGCGCGAACGCCTCGGGGTTCGCCCAGACGTCCGCGGAGTCGAGCGCGGGGTACATCGGCACGTCGCCGAGGAGCGTCACGCCGCGGTCGTCCGCGGCGGCGCGGAGCGCGCGCCACTGCTCGTCGAAGCGCCACTGAACGAAGGCGTGATAGCGGACCGCCTCGGCGTGCTCGTCGCGGGCCCGCGCGAGGGCGTCGGGGTCGCGCTCGCGGAGGCCGGTCGGCCACGCGGTCCACGGCGCGCCGTCGTGTTCGGCCTTGAGCGCCGCGAAGAGCGCGTAGTCGGCGAGCCAGTCCGATTCGCGCTCGCGGAACGCGTCGAACCCCGGCGACCCCGCCTCGTCGAAGCGCTCGAACGCCCGTCGAAGGCGCTCGCGTTTGTACGGCGCGACGACGTCGTAGGCGACCGTCGCGTCGTCGCAGCCCTCGGGCGGTTCGACCTCCGCTGTGGTGAGCCAGCCGCGCTCGTGGAGCGCGTCGAGGTCGAGGAGCAGGGGGTTGCCGGCGAACGCCGAGGGCGAACTGTACGGCGAGTGGCCGTGCGCGCCCGACGTCGGCCCGACGGGGCAGAACTGCCAGACGGACTGGTCGGCCCGCTCCAGGAAGGCGAGGAAGTCGCGCGCACCGGCCCCGAGGTCGCCGATTCCGTGTCGTCCCGGGAGCGAGGTGACGTGACAGAACACGCCGCTCGCCCGCTCGAAATCCATGCGAACGTTTTTGCGGCCCCCCCGCATCAACGTTACCGACCGTGACGAAACGAGAGCCGAGGGGCGAGCCGCCGTGGCGCTGACGGTCGCGATGCTCGGGTGGGGGTTCCCGCCGCGCGTCACCGGCGGACTCGACACCGTCGTCGGGGAGTTGTACGGGGAGTTCGCGGCGCGCGACGATGTCGACGTCGAACTCGTCCTCCCCGCGGAGTACGCCCCGGACGACGACCCGCACGTCCACGGCGTCCCGACGGGCGACGGCGACATCATCACCCGTATCGGCCGCCTCTCGGCGGCGTTCGTCGACGTCGCGGCCGACGCGGACGTCGTCCACACGCACGACTGGTTCGGCTACAGCCCGGGCGCGCGCGCCAGCGCGGCCCACGACGTCCCGTGGATGACGACGTTCCACTCGCTCTCCGCGGACCGGAACCTGAACCCGCCGACCCGCGAGGTCCGCACGGAACAGCGGATCGCCGACACGGCCGACCGACTCGTGGCCGTGAGCGAACTGACCGCGCGGCGGCTCGTCGAGCGCTACGGCGGCGACCCCGCGGTCGTCCACAACGGCTTCAAGCGCGTCCACCCGACGGGCCGCGACGTGACGGCCGAACTCGGTATCGACGGCGAGATGCTCTTCTTCGTCGGCCGCCACACCCACCAGAAGGGAATCGCGTACCTCCTCTACGCGACCGCGAAACTCCGACGACCCGACCTGACGCTCGTCGTCGGCGGGAGCGGCCACCTCACCGCCCAGCTCGAACGGTTCGCCGAACTGCTCGGCATCAAGGACCGCGTCGAGTTCGTCGGCTACGTCCCCGACGAGGAGCTCGCGGACTACTACGCGAGCGCGGACCTGTTCGTCTCGGCGTCGCTCGCGGAGCCGTTCGGGATGACGGTCGTCGAGGCGCTCTCCGTCGGGACGCGGGTCGTGACGACGGAGTGCGGGGCGGCGGAGCTCCTGCCGGACGACTGCCTCGTCGTCGTCGAACCGGAGTCCGACTCCATCGCGGACGGCGTGGACCGCGCGCTGGCGATGACGGGCGAGCCGACGTACGAGAACCGTCCGTGGACGGCGGTCGCGGACGAGTACGCCGCCCTCTACCGCGACCTCGTCTAGTCGCGCGCGCCGAGGACGCGCACGTCGTGGACGGGTTCGGGGTGGACGACGCGGAACCCCGTCGGCGTCGAGGTGACGCCGAGCACGCGCGTGTCCGACTCCGGGCCGTGCGGGTCGGTGGTGTCCCCGTCGCCCCCGTCGGCGTCCGCGCCGCCCCCGCCGTAGGCGCTCGTTTCGCTCCCGCCACCGTAGGCGCTTTCTCCGCGTCCGGACGCGTCGCTCCGTCCGTCGCCCGTGTCGCCACCGCCGCCGTACGCCGTCGGCTCCGCCCCCGCGTCGCGCCCGCCGTCGTACGGGCTGGCGACGGACGGCGACTCGCTCCGGGGCGCGTCCGCGAAGTCCTCCGGCGGGAGATAGATGCGCTCGCCCGACGCGGAGACGACGATGACGGCCGCGTCGCGCGTCCCCGTGACGGTTACGGTCGTCCGGTCGTCCGCGACCGCGACGTCGATGGCCGTCTCCCCGCTCTCGTCTGCCATACGATACCACGGGCGGCCGCGGGCTAAGGCGTTGCGGTGGTCGCGGGGCCGAATCGACACCTCCCTTCAAAAGGGTCGGCGTCGTACGCACGACCCAGCGATGCATCATCCGGGCCCTCCGCGGTTCGTGTCCGTCGGCGACCGCGTGGAACTGGCGCCGCGCGACCCCGACCCCGCGGCGACGTACGCGTGGCGGGTCGAGCGCGCGCCGCCGGGGGCCGAGGCGACCGTCGACGACCGGCCGGTCCAATGGTTCCGCCCGGACGTCCCGGGGCGATACGTGCTAGCACTCAGCGCACCAGACGGCGTCCACCGACAGACCGTCCGCTGCTTCGACGCCGGGTCGAGTGGTGACGGCGAGCGCGACCGCGACGCCGGCGCGAGCGGCGGCGTCCTCGACGTCGCGGGCGACGACGGGGGAACGAGCGGCTACGGGCACGACGCGGCCGGCGCGAGCGGCGGTGGCGAGCACGGCGACGGCCACGGCCGGCCCCGCATCCGTCTCGACGGGCGCGTCACGGACGACGCCGTCGTCATCGAGGCGGACGCGCGCCCGCACCCGGGGGACGACGCGCCGCCGTCGTCGCTCGACGTCACCTTCGCGTTCGACGACCGCGACGACCTCCGGGCGGCCGACACGAGCGTCGCGGGCCACCGGCTCCGCGTCCCGCGCGAGCGTCTCCCGGAGCGCGCGCGCATCCACGCGGTCGCGGTCTCCCCGGAGAGGTACAGCGTCCCGGACGCGGTCGAAATCGTGCGTGACGGCGCGGGCGGCGTCGCGGTCCGCCGGCCGTACGACCCGCCCGCGTGGGCGACCGACGCGGTCTACTACGAGGTGTACCTGCGGACGTTCGCGCCGGAGGCCGAACACGGCGGGACGTTCCGCGCGCTCGCGGACCGACTCGACCACCTCGACTCGCTCGGCGTCGACGTGCTGTGGCTGACGCCGGTGCTCGCCGCAGACCACGCCCCCCACGGCTACAACATCACGGACTTCTTCTCGCTCGCCGCGGACCTCGGTGACCGCGCGGACTACCGCCGGCTCGTCGAGGCCGCGCACGAGCGGGGGATGCGCGTGCTCTTCGACCTCGTGTTGAACCACTCGGCGCGCGCCCACCCCTACTTCCGGGACGCCTACCGGAACCCCGCGAGCGACTACCGGGACTGGTACGAGTGGCAGCCCTCGGGCGAACCCGGGACGTACTTCGACTGGGAGCACATCGCCAACTTCGACTTCGAGACGCTCGACGTCCGGCGGCACCTCCTCGACGCCGTGGACGCGTGGGCGCCGCTCGTCGACGGCTTCCGCTGCGACATGGCGTGGGCGGTCCCGGACGGCTTCTGGCGCGAGGTCCACGACCGCGTGAAGGCCCGGGACGCCGACTTCCTCCTGCTCGACGAGACCATCCCGTACATCCCGGAGTTCCAGGCGGGGCTCTTCGACGTCCACTTCGACTCGACGACGTACGCGGCGCTGCGGAGCGTCGGCACCGGGTGGGCCCCCGCGGAGGCGCTCCTCGACGCCGTCGCCGAGCGCGCGGACGTCGGCTTCCCCGACCACGCGCGCTTCCTCCTCTACGCGGAGAACCACGACGAGACGCGCTACCTGGTCGAGTGCGGCCGCCCGGCGGCGCTCGCGGCCGCGGGCGCGCTCTGCACGCTCCCGGGCGCGCCGCTCGTCTACGCCGGCCAGGAGCTCGGCCAGCTCGGCCGCCGGGACGCCCTCGTCTGGGCGGCCGCGGACGACGCGCTCGCCGACCACTACCGGCGGCTCCTCGCCCTCCGGCGGGCGATGCCGGCGCTCGCGGCCGACGCGGCCCTCGAACGGATCGACTACGCGGTGCGCGAGGGCGAGCCGGAGCGCGTCGTCGCCTACGGCCGGGTGAACCGAGATGGGGACGGAGACGGGGCCGGGGCCGGGGACGGGAGTTCCGGTCCGTCCGGCGACGACCCGGGCGATGCGAGCGCGGCCGTCGTCGTCTGCAACTTCGCGGAGGGGTCGGCGACGGTCGACCTCGGCGTCTCGGCGGGAACGCGCGACGCCGCGACGGGCGAGTCGGTGGCGGCCGACGGCGGCGTCCGCGTCGACTCGGTCGCGGTCCTCCCGGCGCCACCGGCCGCGTTCGACGACGGGGCCTGACGCCCCACCGAACGGGAGAACTATTTAGGTCGGACGCGTGGGTGATAGTCACATGCGGTTGACAACGGCGCTGAACGAGTACAAGCGCCACCACGACGGGCGGTTCCCCGAGGAGGCGCGGACGACGACGGGGGCGTTCTCCGGACACGGGGACCGGCTCGTCCACGTCTCGCCGTCGGGTGCGCTCCGGGACTACTCGGAGGCGCTCTCCGGGCTCCACGGTATCGACCGCTCCCGGTTCGGAATCGAGACGGCCGACCGGACGTACTGGTTCGACGACCTCGACGTCCTGCGCCAGCACTACTACCGCGGGACGCGACTCGTCGAGACGGAGTTCGACGCGGACGGATTCACCGTCCACCAGTTCGACCTCACGCTCGGCCGGGCGCACGTCACGCACGTCGAACTCCGCGGCGTCGTGCCCGCCGAGAGCCGCCTCGTCGCCTTCCTGACCGCGGCTCCCGAGGGCCGCGAGGGCCGCGTCGGCGCGCTCGTCCACGAGGCGGGCGGCCCCGACGACTCGCAGGCGCTCGAAGTGTTCCACCGGCGCGAACACGACTACGTGACGGCCTCGACGGGGCTCCAGGACGTCCGCGGGCAGCGCCCGGAGCGCTTCGCGGAGATACTCGACGACGCGCCCGTCTCCTTCCCCCGGGGCGGCGTCGAGCCGTACGACGAGACGCGTTTGAGCGGCAGCTTCGTCGTCACCGCGCCCTTCGAGCGCGAGGGCCGGGGCGTCCGGACGACGCTCGTCACGCAGCTTTCCGACCACGACGACATCGACCGGGAGACGGCGCTCGCGGACCTGCGGGCGTGCGCGACGAACCACGAGAGCGCGTCGAGCCTCCGCGAGGCCGCGCTCGCCCGGACGCCGATCACGGTCCCCGAACACGTCCCGCGCGCGGCGTCGGTGCGCGCGGACCTGCGCGTCGTCGACCTCCTCGAAGGGCCCTCGGGCGGCCGCATCGCCGGCCCCGAGTTCGACCCCTTCTACGCGAACAGCGGCGGATACGGCTACGTCTGGTTCCGCGACGACGCGGAGGTGTCGCGTCGTCTGCTCGACGCGGGTGACCGCCTCGACATCGAGACGGGCGCGGACCCCGTCCAGTCCGCGCTCCTCTACTGCGAGACGCAACTCGACGACGGCACGTGGCCCCATCGCGTGTGGGCGACCGACGGCTCGCTCGCGCCCGGGTGGGCGAACGCGAAGGTCGAACGCAAGCGCCGCTCGCACGAGTACCAGGCCGACCAGACGGCGACCGTGGCGGCGTTCCTGGCGACGGTGCTCACCGAGCGCGGCGACGCGCTCGACGGGCCGGTGGCGGCGGCGATCCGCGAGTCGCTCGCGGCCGCGCTCGACGCGCTCGACGCGGGGCTCGCCGACAACGGGCTGCCGGAGCGCTGTCAGAACGCGTGGGAGAACGCCGTCGGGCAGTTCGCACACACCGCGGCGACGTTCGCGGAGGCGTACGCGGCCATCGCGGCCGCGCCCGTCCCGGACGACGTGGCGGCGCGCGCCCGCGAGGGGGCGACGACGGTCCTCGACGGCCTCGACCTGCTGTGGGACCCAGAGCGCGAGCGCTACGGGATGCGACTCGTCGACGGCGACCTCGACGAGCGACTCGACGCGGCCTCCCTCGCGCTCGTCGAGGCGCACGTCGCCTGCGAGGCCGCCGCGGGCGTCGCGGTGTCCGAGCGACGGCTCGACCGGCTCGCGCGCCACGTCGACGGGGCGCTGAGCGGGCTGTTCCGCGACCCGTCGGGGAGCGACGTCGCGGGGCTGGTGCGCTACGAGGACGACCGCTGGCGGTCGGCGGACCAGTCGACGCCGAAGGTGTGGTCGGTGGCGACCGGCCTCGGCGTGGTCGCGGCGGCGCGCCTCGGCGTCCTGCTCGACGACCGCGGGCGCAACGGCGCGGGGTTCCTCGAACGCGCGGGCGGGCTCTACGAGCTGCTCGCGCCGGACGGCCCGTTCGCCACCGACGCCGGCTACCTCGCCGAGCAGGTGTACGACGACGGCGCGCCGGACAGCGCGACGCCGCTCGGCTGGTCGCACGCGCTTCGGCTGCACGCGACGGCGCTCCTCGACGACGCGGACGCGCTCCCCGCGCCGGCGACCGAGGCCGTCACGCCGCCCGAGCGCCCGCGGTGGACGACCGGCGAGAAGCACGGCCTCTGCACGACGGCGGACCACGACGCGGCCGAGCCCACCCCGGTGTGGTTCACGCTCACCGAGGGGGCGCTGACGGAGGCGCGCTTCCCGCGGATCGACGTGATGAACCTCCGGACGATGGACTTCCTCGTCCGCTGTCGGGACGACGGCTACACGGTGCGGACGCACACGCGCCGGGGCGAGGAGACGGACGCCGTGTTGCGACGGGTCGAACCCGTCGCGGACGACGCCCTCCTCTACCGGCACGTCTTCGTCGCGGACGACGTCGGCGACGCGCACGAGTGGACGCTGACCGTCGAGTACGCGGTCGACACGGACCACGACGCCGTCGTCGCGGACGTGACCTTCGAGGCGGCGGACGGTGCGGCGTACGACGTGTTCGCGGTCGCGGACCTCTCGCTCGGCGACGTCGGGGCGGACGCCCAGGGCCTCCGCGTCGGGGAGTCGGGGAGCTACAACCTCCTCGCGCGCGAACCCGCGAGCTACACGGCGGACGCGACCGACCCGCTCCTCGTCGACGAGGACGGCGAGGCGTACTCGGTGGCGCTCGCGCTGGCGACGACCGGGCGCTTCGACTGGGCGACCGTCGACGCCGCCGGCAGCGACCGGCTCGCCGACCTCTTCGACGGCGCGATCCCCGACGCGCGCTCGTCCGTCACCGACCGGAACGTCGTGCTCGTCGGGCAGGTCGGCTCGGGGGCGTCGGTCGCGGAGACGGTCGCGCTCGGGTTCGCCGAGCAGGCCAACACCGCGGCCGCGCTCGGCGAGGCGAACGGCGCGCTCGAACGCGGCTTCGAGACGGTGCGCGAGTCGTACGTCGGGACGTGGCGCTCCGCGCTCGCGGACGTGTCGCTCCCCGCGTCCGTGCGCGGCGACTACGAGCTCGAAGCGCAGTACCGCGCGGCGCTGATGTGTCTGCTCGCGGTCGAGGACAAGACGTACGCCGGCGCGTCCATCGCCTCGCCCTCCGTCCCGTGGGGGCAGGCGGTGGTCGCGGACGAGCCGAAGGGGTACGGCTACAACTTCGTCTGGTCGCGCGACCTCTATCAGGTGTTCACGGTCTTCCGCGCCGTCGGCTTCCACGACGTCGCGGTCGACCAGCTCGCCTACATCTACGAGTACCAGCAGGACGAGGCGGGGTTCATCCCGCAGAACACCTACGTGAACGGGACGACGCGCTGGGGCGGCGAGCAGATGGACAACATCTCCTTCCCGCAGGTGATGGCGTACCAGCTCCGCGAGGCCGGCTTCGGCTTCGACGACGTCCCCTACGGCTACGAGAACGTCCGGCGCTCTGCGGACTACGTCGCGCGCAACGGCCCCTCGACGGCCCAGGAGCGCTGGGAGGAGGAGTCGGGCTACTCGCCGTCCTCCATCGCCACGGAGGTCGCAGGGCTGGCGTGCGCGGCGTCGCTCGCCGACGAGGAGGGGCACGCGGCCGACGCGCTCTGCTGGCTGGCGCTCGCGGACGACTGGGCCGCGACCGTCGAGTCGTGGACCGCGACCGAGACGGGCACCGCGCGCCACCCCGAGACGCCGTACTACGTTCGCGTGACGCGCGACGGCGATCCGGACGCCGGCCACTACCGGACGCTGGCGAACGGCGGCCCGACGCTCGACGAACGCGACGTCATCGACGCCGGCTTCCTCGAACTCGTCCGCCTCGGTATCGTCCCCGCCGACGACCCGACCGTGGCGAACTCGCTCGCGGTGGTCGACCGCGCCATCCGGGTCGAAGCCGGGTCCGCGCCCGGCTTCTACCGGTACAACGGCGACGGCTACGGCGAGCGCGCGACCGGCGATCAGGGCGGGCCGTGGTCGGCAGAGCACGCCGGCAAGGGCCGCCTCTGGCCGCTCCTCACGGGCGAGCGCGGCGAGTACGAACTGCTCGCGGACGCGCTGGGCGCGGGCACCGACGTCGACCCCGCGGGCTGTCTGCGCGCGATGCAGGAGTTCGCCAACTCCGGCCGGATGCTCGCCGAGCAGGTGTGGGACCGGGAGTACGGCACGGCGTACGACTGGGCGTTCGGCGAGGGGACGGGGTCGGCGACGCCGCTCGCGTGGGCGATGGCGCAGTACGTCCGGCTGGCGCACGGTATCGACGCCGGCGAGCCAATCGAGACGCCGGCGGTCGTCGCGCGCCGCTACCGCGAGCGCGGCCGCCACGAGGAAACGGGGCCGACGCTCGACGTCACCACGCACGTGCGGGGCGACGAACTCCGCGTCTCCGGGACGACGACGGGTGCGCGCGTGGCGATACGCACGCCCGAGGACGCGGCCGTCGTCACGCCGCAGGACGGGGCGTTCGAGGCGACGGTCCGCGTCACCCACGACGGCGGGTCCGTCACCGTCGCGGCCGCGGACGACACCGAGTTGGAGACGGCGGCGACGACGGTCCGCCGGCTGCCCCTCTGAGGGCCCCGTCGGTGGCGGGACGGACCCGCGCCGGCACGCCCGGCGTTCAGAAGGTGATGACTTCGTAGTCGTCGGCGACGAGCGAGCGGATGCTCGGATGGCCGTCGTGTTCGCCCCACGTGACGAGGCCGGCGTCGTCGACGTCGTCCTCGACGCCGAACGCGCCCGCGCAGTACTCGCAGACCGAGACGTGCTCCTTCACGGAGTTGTAGAGAGCGTGGTAGTCGTGGTCCTCGTCTTCAAGTTCGGGAATCCACTCGGTGCCCGCGCCGTCGAAGATCAGTTCGAGGTCGTCCGCGTCGTTCTCCGCGAACTCCCGCGCGGCCTCCAGCCCGTTGACGAGCCGTCCGAGGTCGCTGTGCGATTCCGTGCCGGCCAGGATGACGATTGCGGCGTTCACCATCGCTTGGGGATACGGACGACGTGCGAAAAGGTCCCGTGGTAGCGGCGCGGCGTTCCTACGCGATGTAGCCCGCCTGTCCCATGAAGGCGAGCGAGAGCGAGAAGACGGTGACGAGCACCGCGATGAGCATCTCGGCGTAGAGGACGCGCCGGCCCCAGCGGTACCAGGGCTCGCGCGCGGTGTCGGCGTCGGCGTCGATGTCGGCCATTCAGTCGTCACCCCCGGGGGCGGCCTCGGGTTCGGGGCCGAGCCAGCGTTCGCGCGAGCCGATGCCGTACTGCGCGAGCGAGCGGTCCGAGCGCATCACCCAGACGAAGAACAGGGTGAAGGGGACGAAGAGCGCGATGGCGACGAGCGCGTACCCGCTGTGGATGTTCGGCACCCAGCCGAACGCGAGCGGGTAGACGATGCCGCCGGCGGTCGAGACGCCGCCGACGAACCCCGCGGCGACGCCGGGACGCTCCTCGAACATCACGGGGACGATGGCGAAGACGCCGCCCGTCCCGAAGCTCACGCAGATGCCGAAGCCCGCGAGGATGACGACGGAGAGCGGGAGGACGCCGAGGTAGCCGGCGACGCTGAGCGCGCAGAGGGAGGCGATGATGAGACAGAGCGCGGTGAACAGCCAGTGGACCCGCGGGGCGTACCCCTGCTCGGCCGAGAGGAAGGGGTACGGCGTCCACCCCTTGCGCTGCCAGAGGTCGGACATGTATCCCGAGAACGGCCGGAAGAGCGACGCGTTGAACGACTGGACGGCGGCGAACGTCCCCGCGGCGGTCTGGATGGCCGCGACGCTCGTGAAGCCGAGGTCGCCGATGGCGTCCCCGAACCCGGTCGCGTAGTAGGTCGGGAGCCACGAGTTCATCGCGATTTCGAGGCCGAACGACATCGCGTACGCGAGCATGAGGCCGATGGCAGCGAAGCGCGTCCAGACGTAGAGCGTCGACTTGAGGTTCGAGTTCGCGCGCGCCGTCTCCGCGGTCGCGCGGTCCTTCGCGGCCTTCCCGCGCCACTTGTAGACGGCGGCGATGCCGAGCGCGACGATCCCGAGGTGGAGGAACGCCTGATCGAAGTTCGTCCCGTAGAGCCGCGGGAGGACGAGCGCGCCGACGCCCGCGCCGGCGTTCCCGGTGCCCGCGTAGATGCCCTCCGCGGTCCCGATCTCGTGGGACTCGAACCACTGCGAGACGTGCTGGATGCCGACGACGAAGCTGATGCCCGCGGAGGCGACGATCAGCCGCTCGACGAAGAGGACGTCGTAGTTCACGGCGAACGCGGAGGCGACGCTCATCAGCCCCGAGTAGGCGAGGATGAACGCGAAGATGTTGTGCGCGCCGAAGCGGTCGGCCGCCCACCCGGCGGCGACGCGCCCGGGCGGCGCGAGCCAGAGCGCGCTCGACGCGAGCAGCGCCAATCCACCGGTCGTGAGGGTGAACGCGCTCGAAATCGAGGTGCTGAACGCCGCCGTCGAGAACCACATCAGGAACGCCCAGAAGAACCCGACGGTGGCGATGAGCAGTTGCTCGGTCTTCTCTTGCACGCGCTAGTGCACCTCCGTGTCCCCCGGGTCGGTGACGTAGTAGGCGTCGTGCGCCTCGGGCGCCTCGGGGGTAGGCTCGGCGCCACACCGCGCCGTCGGGCCGGTGCGTGCGTCGTCGCCACCGCCGAGCGCCGCCTCGTCGACCGGGCGGTCGTCGCGGTCGCAGTCGCGGTCCGCGTCCGTGCCGCGAAGGACGTCGCGCGTCGCCGCCGCGCCGCGGTCGTCCCGCCGGCCGGCGCGCTCGCGTTCGGTCTCAGTCATCGCTCTCCACCCCCAGCGGGGTGCCGTCGGCGTCCGTCGGCGCGGGCCCGTCGCCCTCCGCGAAGGGGTACCACGCCTGCTTGGCGTCGGTGAGACACGGGTCGACGTAGTCCGTCTCCTCGGGCTCGGCGAGCTCCGCGATGGTCTCGTGACCCGTCGCCTCCACCCACTCGCGGAACGTCTGGCCGTCGTTGCGCATCTCGGCGTACGTCTCCACGATGTTCTTGAGGAGACCGGGCACCTCGTCGGCGGGGACGCGCTGGTGAACCCAGTCGATGAACGTCGGCTCCTGGCCGATGCCGCCGCCGACGCCGACGTCCATCGCCTCCACCATCTCGCCGTCCTTGCGCGCGCGCATCCCCTGGAGGCCGATGTCGGCGCTCATCGCCTGCCCGCAGTCCGCCGTACAGCCCGAGCAGTGAATCTTCAGCTGGCTGACGTCGTCCGGCACCTCGACGTTGCGCTGGAGCCAGCCGAGCGTCTCCGCCATCCGTGTCTTCGTCTCGGCGAGCGCGATGGAGCAGAACTCCGTGCCAGTACAGGCCATCCCGCCGCGCGTGAAGACGCTCGGGTTCGGCGAGTAGGTCTCCAGGAGGGGGGCGTCCAGCAGGTCGTCGACGCGCTCGTCCGGGACGTCCATCACGAGGGGGTTCTGCCGGCGCGAGAGCCGAATCTCGCCGCTCCCGTACTCGTCGGCGAGGTCCGCGAGCGCGAGCGCGTCGTCGGCGGGCATCCGGCCGACCGGCACGCTCAGACCGACGTAGCTCAGGTCCTCGGTCTGGTCGTGGACGCCGACGTGGTCGTGCTCGCCGTCGGCGTCCTCCCGCCCGGCGTTGTACGTGTACTCGCCGCGGAAGTCCGTGCCGGCGTGCAGCAACTCGAAGTCGAGGCGCTCGTCGAGCTCCTCGCGAATCGCCTCGGTCCCCCACTCGTCGACGAAGAACCGCGCCCGGTTCTTGTTCCGGTTCTGTCTGTTCCCCTCCTCGCAGTAGAGTTCGACGAACGCCCGGACGGTCTCGTAGGCGTGCTCGGGCGTGACGAAGAGGTCGAGGGAGCGCGCCTTCCGGGGTTCGCGCCCGCCGAGGCCGCCGCCGACGCGGACGTTGAAGCCCCTCACCTGCTCGGCCTCGACCGGCCGGTGGGCGGGTTCGAGCGCGACGTCGTTGATGGAGTCCTGCGCGCACCCCTGCTTGCAGCCCGTCACGGAGATGTTGAACTTCCGCGGGAGGTTCGCGAGGTCGTCGTCGCCCCGGATACCCGCCTCGATCTCGTCGAGGAGCTCGCGCGACGGGACGTACTCGGCGGCGCTCTTGCCGGCGACGGGACACCCCGAGATGTTCCGCATCGTGTCGCCGCCCGCGGAGCGACTGGAGACGCCGACGGCCTCCAGTTTCTCCCAGATTTCGGGGATGTCCGCCAGTTTCAGCCAGTGGAGTTGGATCGACTGACGCGTCGTGTAGTCCACCCAGCCGTTCCCCCACCGGGGGTTCTCCGCGGGGCCCCGGGCGTACTCGTCCGCGACCTCCGCGATGGCGCGCAGCTGGTCGGGTTCGAGGACGCCCCCGCAGTTGTTCAACCGCATCATGAAGTAGCTCTCCTGGCCGTCGCGCTGGTGGAACACCCCCCAGAACTTGAAGCGCGTGAACCACTCCTCGCGCTCGTCCTCGGGAATCGACTCCCAGCCCGACTCGGCGAACTCCTCTATCTTCTCCCGCACCGCGTCACCGTACATCTCCGCCTTGACGTCTTCCTTCTTGTTTGCCATCGTTTGCTGAATATGACCACTTCGTCTCGGTGGAAGTGGACGTGTTTGGACTGCGTTCGATTACCGTGTGACGACTCGGAAGCCAAAAGCCTTGTGAGCGAATTACATCAATACCCTAAATGAGACTAAGGACGTCAACCGTATCGCGCATTACGATGCCCAACCAAAATGCAAAATCGTCGGATGCTCGTCACTCGTCACGTTTTGATGTGGCCGAGAGGGCTCGGGGTGGGGCCGTCGAGCCCCGGCGGTCGCTTGGGCGTCGCGTCAGTCGGAGGCCTCGCCCGTCGACCTCGTCGCGCTCGTCTCGGGGACGTCCGCGCCGTCCGTCCGCGGGACGAGGCGGGCCGCGCACTGCTTGTAGTTCGGCTCCGCGGAGCGCGGGTCGACCGCGGGGAGCGTGAGGCGGTTCGTCGCGGGGTGGTGGATGGAGAGCCAGAGGACGCCGGACGGGACCGCGGGGTCGGCCGCGACGACCGCCGCCACCGACCCGCGTCTGGTCTCGACGGTCACGCGGTCGCCGTCCGCGGCGTCCGCGGGGTTCGCCCGGACCGTCGGCACCGCCGTCTCGCCGCCGCGCGAGCGGACGCCCGTGTTGTAGCCGTCGCTCTCCCGGCCGGTCGTGAGCGTCAGGGGGTACGACTCGCTCGTCGGCTCCGGGAGGTCGTCGTCGGGCGCGCCCGTCGAGAAGCGCGCGTCCCCGCTCTGCGTCTCGAACGCCCAGCCGTCGCCGTCGCGGTAGCGGTAGGCGACCGACGTCTCCGCGTCCGGGGCGGGCCAACGCACCGCGCCCGCGTCGTCGAGGCGGTCGTAGGAGAGCCCGGAGCAATCCGCGGGCGTGCCGGCCGTCAGCGCGGTCATCTCGTCGAAGACGGCCGCCGGCTCGGGGTGACGCTCGAACGTCCCCGGCCGGACGCCGTTGGCGACCGCCGCGATGATGTCGAGGTCCGTCCGCACGCCCGCCGGGAGGTCCGTGACGGCGCGCACGCGCGAGACCGTCCGCTCCATGTTCGTCGTCGTCCCCTCGCTCTCGCCCCACGTCGCCGCGGGGAGGACGACGTCCGCGTGCTCGACCGTCTCCGTGTGGAAGGCGTCCTGCGCGACGAGGAAGACGTCGTCGAGTCGCTCGGCGGCGTCCGCGGCGTCCGGCATCCCCGCGGCGGGGTTCGTCGCCACCGTCCACAGCACCTCGATGTCGTCGCCGACGGCCTCGAACATCCCGACGGGGCCCGGCCCGGTGTCGTCCGGGAGGCGCGCGACGTCGACCCCCCACGCCTCGGCGACGCGCGCGCGGGCGTCCAGGTCGTCGTAGTCGCACATCCCCGGCCACCCGCCCTTCGACGAGCAGACCCGCGTCCCCATCGAGTTCGCCTGCCCCGTGAGCGAGAAGGGGCCGGTCCCCTCCCCGAGGTTCCCCGTGGCGAGACAGAGGTCTATCAGCGCGCCCGCGGTCGCCGTCCCGCGCGTGCTCTGATTGACGCCCATCCCCCAGTAGAGGAGCGTCCGCGCGTCGAGGGCCGACGCGAGCGCCTCGACGTCGGCGCGCTCGACGCCCGCCGCCTCGCAGGCGGCCTCGGCGTCCGGGAGGTCGGCGCACGCGTCGTCGAACCCCTCGGTGTGGGCCTCGACGAACGCCTCGTCCACCCGACCCGTCTCGACGACGTGCGCGAGCACGGCGCGGGCGAGCGTCAGGTCCGCCCCCGGCTCCGGTTGGACGTGGACGTCGGCGGCCTCGGCGCTCTCCGTCTCGACGGGGTCGACCACGACGAGCTCGCCGTCGCGCGCGCTGTCCGTCACCCACCGGAAGAGCACGGGGTGCGCGACGGCCGGATTCGCCCCCCAGACGACGTGGCTCTCCGCCTTGGGGACGTCCTCGTAGCTACACGGCGGCGCGTCGCTCCCGAACGCGTCGTAGTAGGCGTTCACGGCCGAGGCCATGCAGAGCGTCGTGTTCGCGTCGTAGTGTCGCGTCCCGAGCGCGCCGCGCGCGGCCTTTCCGAGCGCGTACGCCGCCTCGTTCGTCTGCTGGCCGCTCCCGAGCACCCCGACGGCGTCGGGGTCGCGCTCGTGTGCCACCCGCATCGCCTCCGTCACCTTCCCGAGCGCGACGTCCCACGTCGTCGGGACGAGTTCGCCGTCGCGCCGGACGAGCGGCCGCGAGAGGAACGTCGCCGCCGGGTCCGCCGTCTCGCTCACGCCGCGCTGGCAGGCGAGCCCCCGGTTCGTCGGATGCGACGCGTCGCCGCGCACGGAGTCGACGCCGTTGCCGAGGTCCGCGCCGCGCTGGAGGTGTCCACACCCGACCGCACACCGCATACACGTCGTCGGCACCCACCCGGTCATCGCTGCACCCCGGTATCCGGAACACCACCGGCCAGTTTACCCCTCGATTCGATGACGACTGTACTGTTTCGCATTTATCGACGCATAGTGTTTCCACCACAAGAAACTACGCGTTGATGAACGTCCAATTCTGTCGGCAGAGCCGTGGTCGTCGTCACCGCGTCGCCGTCGCGGGCGTCAGAAGGAGAGTATCGTCGGCCCGCGCGCCACCGCCTCGACGGATTCGTCGTCCGCGATGGCGGGGACGTGGACCAGGGCGGCGGTACCGCCGGTTTCGGCGTCCCGCGCCTCTATCTGGAACGAGCCGCCGTAGCGCGTGACGATCCAGTCGACGACCCAGAGGCCGAGCCCGGAGGCGTGTTCGAGCGCCGTCTCGCGGCCGGTGGCGATGACCTCGGCCTCCATCTCGTCGATTCCCGGTCCGTCGTCCGCGACGACGAGTTCGAGCCACTCGCCCGCATCCTCGACCGTCACCGACACCGACGGCGTCTCGCCGGCGTGTTTCAGCGCGTTCTCGACGAGCTCGGAAACCGCCCGCCGGAGCTCGGGACCGGCGCAGAACGAGCGGTCGGTCCGCACGGACACCTCGACGTCCGCGTCCGGGTACGCCCCCCGGTGGTCGGCGACGGCGTCCGCGACGACCTCGTCGGGGGCCAGTCGTCGCGGGTCTCGCTCGCGGCTGGCGTGGCGTTCGAGCTCCGCCGCGTGGTCGCTCAATCCGACGAGCTCCTGGGAGATGCGCCGGATACGCTCGCTCAGCGCGTCGCGCTCGCTGGCGTCCGCGTCGGTCAGCAGGTCGGCCTGCCCGAGCAGGACCGTCATCTCGTTGCGGAGGTTGTGCCGGAGGACGCGGTTGAGGAGTCGAACGAGCTGTTCGGTGCGCTTGCGGTCGGTCACGTCCGTCTGGAAGCCGAGGTAGTGCGTGAGCTCGCCCGCGTCGTCGAAGACCGGGTCGAGACGGACGCGGTTCCAGAACGGCATCCCGTTGCGCCGGTAGTTGACGAGGTCGAGGGAGACGGACTCCTCGTGCGTTATGGCCTCGCGGAGCCGCCGGACCGCGTCGTCGTCGGTGCGTTCGCCCTGGAGGAGCCGACAGTTGCGCCCGAGGAGTTCCGACTCGTCGTACCCCGTTATCTCCTCGAACCCCGCGTTGACGTAGACGAGCGGCGTGTCGGGCTGGTTCGGGTCGGCGATGGAGATACCGACGTTGGCCCCGTCTATCGCCCGGGTCTTCATCCGGAGCTCGCGTTCGCGTTCCTTGCGTGCGGTGACGTCGCGGCCGACGCCCTGCGCGCCGACCACCTCGTCGCCCTCGCGTATCGGCGTGGCGTTCACCTCGATGACGACGACGTCGTCGTCGGCGTCGATGAACTCCAATTCGAGGTTCTCGACCGGCTCGCCGGCGAACAGCCGCCCGTACGCCGCGAGCGCGTCCTCGACGGACTCGTCGGTCATCACGGTCGCGAACGACTCGCCGGTCAGCTCCGAGGGCTCGTAGCCGAGGACGCGCTCGACGGCCGCGGAGACGTACGTGAAGCGCGCGTCCGCGTCGACGCGAAAGAGGATGTCGAAGCTGTTCTCCGCGATACCCTCGAAGAGCCGCTTCTCGCGTTCGAGGCGACCGCTCTGCTGGCGGCGTTCGAGCTCGCCGCCGAGGAGGCGACCGAGGAGCTCGACGAACAGCTCGTCGGCCTCGGTGAACGCGCGTTCGCGGGGTTCGGGGTCGGCGAAGCAGACGGTCCCGTAGCGTTCGTCGGAGACGGTGACGCTCACGCCGATGTAGGTCCCGAACGTGCTCGCCCCGACCGTGGGCCGCTCGGTCGAGGTGACGGCCGCGTCCTGCACCGTGAGCGCTCCCTCGGCGTCGAGCGTCCGGCGGCAGTACGCCTCCTCGAGCGGGAGCGTCGCCCCCGAGCGCACGACGTCCGTGTCGCCGACGGCGTGGACGATTTCCAGCTCGTCCCCGTCGATCCGCGCGAAGTAGCCGACCGGGAGGTCGAGGTGCGCTGCGCCGATCTCCAGCGCGCGCCGGATTTCGGTTTCGACGTCTTGGTCGGTCCCGGTGAAGAGTCGATAGAGACGCTCCCGGGGCGCGTCGACGGGCATCGTCCGGCCGTTCTCGGCGCACGGGCTTAAGTCGGCTGACTACCGATTCCGCTCGACCCGTGACATAGGCACAAGATTTTTCACCATCGTTTGACGAGAACGAACGAGAGCCAGCACGGGCGGATACGGTGAGACTCCGGGTGTCCGCGGTCGGACACCGGGCCGTGCACCACACGTGTTACCCATCGAGGGTCGAGGGCCCCACCACCGCTCGACCCTCACCGCGCCACCCGCCGAGCGACGGCCATCGGCGGACGGCGCGCCCGACCGTCACGTCGTGCCAATCCCGCGCGCTTTATTACTTGGAAGTAAAACGGAGTGGTATGCCGATATCCGACGAGCAGTTCGCGCAGTACCAACGCGAGGGGTACGTCGTCGCCGACGGGCTCCTCGACGAGGAAACGGTCGAGCGCGTCCGCGAGCGACTCCGCGCGTACGTCACGGGCGAGCGGGAAGCCGGGGCGTTCGAGCGGATGCTCGAACCCGCCGCCGAATCGGGCGACGCGACGTTCGAGCGCGCCGGCGACCCCGTGCGGAAGTTCGAGGGCGTCGGGATGGTCCGGGAGGACGACGTCTTCGCCGACCTCGCGCACCACGACGGTATCCTCGACGTCGTCGAGCGCCTGCAGGGCCCGAACCTCTCCCTGCTTCGCAGCGCCGCGATGCTGAAGCCGCCGGGGATCGGCAGCGAGAAGAAGTTCCACCAGGACGCCGCCTACTACCCGATTCGGCCGATGGACCACGTCACGGTCTGGGTCGCGCTCGACGACGCCACCCGCACAAACGGCTGTATGCGCGTCGTCCCGGGCGCGCACACGGACGGGCTGCTCGGCCACGAGGCCGTCGAGTACGACACGGACATCGCCATCGGCGAACGCGACTACGACGTCTCGGACACCGTCGCGCTCCCGATGGACGCCGGGGACGTCCTCTTCCAGCACTGCCTGTTGCCCCACTACACGGCCCCGAACGAGAGCGACGACTGGCGGCGCGCGTTCATCCTCGCGTACATGCGCTCGCGCTCGCGCTTCACGGACGACGACCCGCCCGCGTGGGTCGACAGCCTCGACGTCGCCGGCGAGCGCTTCCCGGGGTGCGTCTGAATGGGCGACCGACACGGTATCGCGGACGTCTCGCTCGGGAACGCGAGCGACTACCTCGACGAGATGGGGCCCTCGTGGGTCGCGGGCGCGATTGCGGCGGGCCCGGCGTCGCTGGCGAGCCTCATCACCGCGGGCGCGAGCTACGACTACGCGCTCCTCTGGGTCGTCGTCCTCTCGGCGCTCGCGGGCGCGCTCTCCCAGTATCTGGCGATGCGCCTCGGCCTCCTTACGGAGCGCGGCATCGTCGGCGTCGTCGAGGACCACCTCGGCGAGACCTGGGCGTGGATACTCGTCGCGGACGTCGTCATCGCCTCCGGCGTCGCCCAGCTCGTCATCATGAAGACGGTCGCGGGCGTCTCCGCGACCATCACGGGCCTCCCCGCGACCGCGTGGGGCGTCGTCTGGGCGCTCGTCCTCGCGCTCGGCCTCGCCGGCCGGGGGTATCGCTTCCTCGAACTCGCGGCGAAGGGCCTCGTCGCGTTCGTCGTCGTCGCGTTCGTCGCGTCGCTCGCCGTCGTCCCCATCGACGCGGGCGCGGCCGCCGCCGGCCTCGTCCCGTCGCTGCCCGCGAACAGCGCGCTCGTCGCCGCCGGCATCCTCGGCGGTGCCGTCCACATCACGCTCGTCACGATGCACTCCTACACGATGCGCGCCCGCGGGTGGACGAGCGACGACTACGGCCTCGCCACCTTCGACGTCGGCGTCTCGATGCTCGGCGCGTTCGGCGTCTTCAGCGTCGCCACCTTCCTCGTCGCCGCGAGCGTCCTCTCCGACCCGAGCCTCGGCACCATCGGGGCCGCCCAAGCCCTCGGGCCGCTCGTCGGCGCGAACGCCCAGTGGCTCTTCCTCCTCGGCCTCGGCGGGGCCGCCGTCTCGACCCTCGGCGCGAACACCATCGTCCCGCCGTTCGTGGTCGCTGACAAACTCGGCTGGGGGACGGACGTCGGCGACCCGCGCTATCGCGGTCTCCTCGCCGCCGTCGCGTTGCTCTCCGCGCCCGGCGCCTTCATCGGCGGGCAGGTCCTGGGCCAGCTCGTCCTCGTGCTCGCGCTCGGCACCGTCGGCACGCCGTTCGCCATCGCGGTCGTCCTCTACCTTCTCAACTCGGGGGCCGTCCCCGAGGCGAACTCGACGCTCGCCAACCTCGGCGGCCTCGCCCTCCTCGCCGTCACGGGGACGCTCGCCGCGAACTTCGTCGCCAGCCTCTTCGCGGGCGGCCTCGCGCCGCTCGCCGCCGTCGTCCTCGTCTTCGCCGTCCTCGTCGCGCTCGCCACGCTCGGCTTGCTCGTTGCGTTCGTCCGCGACGGGAACGCGGGCGCGAGCGTCTGAGGGATCACTCGACGGTGATCGCCGACGCGTTCGCCATCCCGTTTGCCGACGCGTTCGTCGTCCCGTTCGCGCTCGCCTCCGACCCGAGACGGACGAACGCCACGTCGGTGTCGTCGCCCGTCGTTGCCTCGACGCGGTAGACGCCGGGCGGCACGCCGTCGAGGTCGAACGCCGCGGACCACTCGCCGTCCCACCCCCACGAGTCGGCCGTCGCCAGCCGCGTCGTCGTCCCGTTCGTCGCGCGAAGCGAGAGCAACACCGCCGTTTCGTCCGGCTGTCGGTTCGTCACACCGCGGACGACGAGGGAGGCGTTCGTCGCCGTATCATTCGTCGTCACGGTACCGTTCGTCGCCGTGGCGTTGACCGCGACACCGTCGATCCCCACGGACTCGGTGGGGCCGTTCGCGGGGATCGCGGCGCTCGCAGCCGGTGCGAAGGCGCAGGACGCGAGCACGCAGAGGGCGAGCGTCGCGGCGATCCGCGCGGATCGTCCGTTCGTCGGCGTCGACATCGATCACCCGTTGGGACCGCGGTAGCGTAAGCGTCCCGCTAGAGCGACACCCACTCGCGGCGCTCGTCGCTCCGCTGGATCGCGTCGACGACGCGCTGGACGTCCCGGCCGGTGTCGAAGCCCGGGTCGTAGTCCTCGCCGTCGGCCGCGGCGCGGAGGAAGGCCGCGTTCTCGTGGACGAACGTGTGCTCCCAGCCGATGGTGTGGCCGGGCGGCCACCAGTGTTCGACGTAGGGGTCCTCGGGGTCGGTGACGAGCACCGTCTCGAACCCGCGGTCGTCGCCGCGGAGCACGTCGAGTTCGTTGAGCCGTTCGAGGTCGAAGCGAACCGCGCCCTCGGTCCCCTCGACCTCGATTGCGTTCGTGTTCTTGTGGCCGGTGGCACAGCGCGTCGCCTCGAACGTTGCCGTCGCGCCGTTCGCGAGCTCCGCCTGCGCGCTGAACGCGTCGTCGACCGTGACGGGCCGGGACGTACCGTCGTCGTCCGGGCGCTCGTCGACGAACGTCGTCCGGTGGCCGCTGACGGCCGTCACGTCGTCCACGAGGAACTGGACGAGGTCGATGCTGTGCGCGCCGAGGTCGCCGAGCGCGCCCGTCCCCGCGCTCTCGGCGTCGAGCCGCCACGACCACGGTGCGTCCGGGTCGACCAGCCAGTCCTGGAGGTAGCGCGCGCGGACGTGCCGAACGTCGCCGAGGACGCCGTCGGCGATCAGCCGCCGGGCGTACTCGATGGCGGGGACGTAACGGTAGTTGAACCCCGTCGCGGCGACGGCGTCGCTCTCCGCCGCGGCGTCGGCCATCCGCTCCGCGCCGTCGAGCGTCGGCGCGAGCGGCTTCTCGCAGAGGACGTGGACGCCGGCTTCGAGCGCGTGAATCGACGGCTCGACGTGGACGTCGTTCGGTCCGAGGTCGTAGAAGACGTCGACGCGCTCGATGGCGTCGCGCCAGTCGGTCTCGACGTCCGCGAAGCCGAAGCGGTCCGCGGCCTCGCGCGCCGCCTCGGCGTCGCGCCCGCAGAGGACGTCGAGCGAGACGTCGGGCGCGTCCGGGAAGAACAGCGGGAGCCGCCCGAGCGCGTTCGCGTGCGCCTTCCCCATGAAGCCGTAGCCGAGGACGCCGACCGAGAGCGTGTCGGTGCTCATACGTCTCCCCACCGGGCGGGGGAGCCTCAAGGTGGCGAACGCGCGCACCGAACGCGGGGCGAACGCGGAGAGCGTCGAAAACGCCGAGCGAACACGGAGAACGCGCATCGACCGCCGCGACCGCCACGTATTCCGAACGCGAGGCCGAAGCGACGCGTATGTCCACGGAGATGACGGCACACCGCATCGAAGCGTACGGCGACGCGGACGCCTTCGAGGCCGAGACGGTCCCCGTCCCCGAACCCGACCCCGGCGAGATTCGCGTCGAGGTCGCGGCCTCCAGCGTCAACCCCGTCGATTACAAGATACGCCGGGGCGACATCCCGGACTTCGCGCCCGAACTCCCCGCGACGCTCGGCTGCGACGTCTCCGGCGTCGTGGACGCGGTCGGCGAGGACGTGGAGGCGTTCGACGTCGGCGACGAGGTGTACGGGATGCCGGGCGGCGCGGGTCGACAGGGGACGCTCGCGGACTACGTCGTCGGCCACGCGGGGACGTTCGCGCACGCGCCGTCGTCGATTCCGCTCGCGGACGCCGCCGCGCTCCCCGTCGTCGCCCTGACCGCGTGGGAGATGCTGACCGACAAGGCCGACGCCGGCCTCGGCGACGAGGTGCTCGTCTACGGCGCGAGCGGCGGCGTCGGACACGTCGGCGTCCAGCTCGCCGACTGGCTCGGCTGCGAGGTGACGGCGACCGGCTCGACCGCGGCGAAACGCGACTTCGCGGCGACGCTCGGCGCGGACGCCACCGTCGACTACACAACGACTGACGTCGAGTCGTACACCGCCGAGCACGCGAGCGGCGGCGGCTTCGACGTCGTCTTCGACCCCGTCGGCGACGACCACCTCGCAACCGCCTTCGAGGCCGTGCGCCCCTACGGCGCGGTCGTAACGACGGAGTCCAGCGCCGCCGAATCGCTCTCGCTCGCGCCGATGCACGCGAAGTCGCTCGAACTCGGCGTCGTGCTCGTCATCCTCCCCGTCCTCCTCGGTGACGGGCAAGAGCGCATCGGCGAGGAGCTCGCGGACATCGCGGCGCTCGTCGACGACGGCGCGCTCGCGCCGCACATCCACGAGCGCTTCGCGTTCGACGACGTCGCGGAAGCGCACCGTCGCGCCGAAGCGGGGGACTTCCGCGGAAAGCTCCTTCTCGTGAACGAGTAGCGACCCCACACCGGTCCGTCCGCAGTATCACGGTCCGAAAACCGGTGTCGCGTGCGGATACGGCCCCTCGGTTAGCGGCGGACGCGACGGCTCAGCTCGCCCTCAGCGCCGCCGCCGCCAGCGACGTCCGAGGCGTTGGGCCGTCGGGAGGTGCCAGTCGAGCGAGACGGCGAGGAGCCGCGTGCAGACGGTGACGCCGGCGCAGACCGCGGCCGCGGGGCCGGGGTGGCCGCCGATGCCCGCGGTCAGCCAGTACGCGAGGCCGCCGAGGAGCGCGCAGCTCGCGTAGAAGTCGTCGAAGAGGACGAACGGCTGGCGGCCGAGGAGGATGTCGGCGAGCGCGCCGCCGCCGACGGCGTTGATCGTGGCGACGGCGACGACGCCGAACCCCGAGACGCCCGCGTTCGTGGCGACGATTGCGCCCGTGGTGGCGAACGCCGCGAGGCCGACGCCGTCCGCGGCGAGCGTCGCGGGGTGTTCGTCGGCGGCGTCGAGCGCGACGTGCGCGCAGACGGCGAGCGCGACGCCGACCAGCGCGAGCGATATCTCGCCGAACGACCGGAGGACGAGCGGGACGCGCCCGACGAGGACGTCGCGGGTCGCCCCGCCGGCGAAGGCCGTGGCGAGGCCGACGACCGTGACGCCGAAGAGGTCGAACTGTTCGCGGATGGCCTTCGTCGCGCCGACGAGCGCGAACGCGACGAGGCCGACGGCGTTCATCACGGCGAAGGGGCGGACGGGCAGGGCGGCGAGGACGTCCGGCAGCACGCCCGGAGGGTGCGGGCGCGCGGTATTGAGCCCACCGCTCCGCGCTCGCCGTCGCGGACCTCAGTCACGCCCGCCGAGGACGTGGCTGGCCCGCCGGTCTCACTCCGTCGTCTCGGCGACGGCGCGGACCGGCGCGCCGTCCGCGTCGACCTTCAGGGGGTACGCCCGGAACGCGAAGCGCTCGCCGAGGGCGCCGAGGTTCGTGAGGTTCTCGAAGACGAGGCGGCCCGCGCCGAGCAGGCGCTCGTGGGCGGGGACGCCGGTCGGCTCCGCGGGGTCGGCGTTCGCCGTCGGCGTCGGGTCCGGACCGAAGGTGTCGAGGGCGAGGTGGTAGTCGTGCTCGACGCACCACGACGCGGCGGCGGCCGTGAGGTACGGGTGGTCGGCGTACGCGGGCGTCCCCCACCGCTTTGCCCACCCCGTGTCGACGACGAGGAGGTCGGCGTCGTCCGGGTCGGGGAAGCGCTCGGGACCGATGGGTTCGCGGGCGTCGGCGTCGAGCGAGACGCGCCGCGCGTCGAGGCGGAAGTCCGCGAGGTCGTACGCGCCGAGCGTCGCGCCCTCGGGGTCGACGTGGCGCGGCGCGTCGACGTGCGTGCCCGCGTGCGTCCCGAGCGAGAGCGCCGAGACCCGATAGCCGTCGTCGTCGTGCGTCGCCGCGGGGGTGACCGATACCGCGGGGTCGCCCGGGTAGACCGGCGTCTCCGCCGTGAGGTCGTGCGTGAGGTCGGTGAGCGTCGTCGCGTCGGTTCCTCGCTCCGCGCCGTCGGCGAGCACGCGGGCGGCGAGCGCGTCCACGGCCGCGTCGTCGGGCGCCGGGACGCGTTCGAGCTCGGGGCCGGCGTAGTCGCTCGCGCCGGGGTCGCCGACGACGACCTTCGGGAGCGCCGACCCGGAGAACCCCTCGACGAGCACGACGTCGACGTCGTCGCCGAACTCGGCGAGCGCGCGGTCGAGCGCCGCGTCCGGCCCGCCGTCGGCCTTCCCGACGGGGCGGAACGACGCCGTGAGGTCCGGCGTGACGCCGACGACGCGCGCCGCGCCCGCGCTCCGGTGGCGGTGGGTGTCCTTCCCGGGGTCGTCGAGTTCGACCGCGTGGTGGATGCCCTTCACCGTGCCGACGGTCGCGCCCGCACGCTCCAGCGCCGCGACGAGGCGCTCGACGAGCGTGGTCTTCCCCGCGTCGCTCTCGCCGACGATGCTCACGACCTTCATACGTCGCCTACGCCGCGCCGACAGGTAAGGCGTTCGTCACGCGTGACGGCGCGGGGGGCGCGGACCGCGCACCGCGGACTACCTCGTCGGGCGCACCGTACCCGCCATCGCCAACCACCGCGCGTGCCGCTCAGTCTCAATCGGCCGACTCGGCGTGTTCCGCGTAGCCGGCGAGGCCCTCGGTGACGACGGCACGATAGCGCTCGACGTCGATGTCGGTCGCGACCGCGGTGTTCGGCGGTTCGTCGTAGATCCCGTGCTGGTCGCAGACGACGGAGCCGTGCGAGGGGCCGCCGGTGGTGTCGATTTCGCAGTAGTAGTCCGCGAAGTCGAGCGTGTCGGGGTCGGCGAGGTCCGCGAGGACGGCGGCGTCGTGTATCGACGGGCCGCTCTCGCGGACGTCGAGGGCGTCCGCGGGGTAGCGCAGCCACTCGGCGACCGTCCCGAGGACGCCACCGCGTTCCTCGTACGACTCGATGCGCTCGTAGGGGACGGTCGCGTCGTTCGTCACGTCGAGACCGACCATCCGGGCGGCGGCGTCCTGCACGACGCGGCTCGCGGCCGCGGGGTCGTTGTGGAAGTTCGCCTCGGCGACCGGCGTCACGTTCCCGGCGGCGAGCGCCGCCCCGCCCATCACGTAGACCTCGTCGACCATCTCGGGGAGGTCGGGCTCCATCGCGAGCGCGAGCGCGAGGTTCGTGAGCGGGCCGACCGCCGCAATCGTCAGGTCGTCGCCGTGCTCGCGGGCGTACCGAACGATGGCGTCCGCGGCGTGCTCGTCGCCGACGTCGCCGCCCGGGTACGGGAGGTCGCCGCGAATCCCGCCCTCGCCGTGGACCCACTCCGCCGTCGTCAGCTCGTCGACGAGCGGCCGGGCGCACCCGCGGGCGACCGGGACGTCGTACCCGCCGAGTTCGAGAATCGCGCGGGCGTTGCGCGTCGTGTTCTCGACGGTCGTGTTCCCGCAGACCGTCGTGAGGCCGACGACGTCGATGGCGTCGTGACCGAGCGCGGCCGCGAGCATCACCGCGTCGTCGCAGCCGGGGTCGGTGTCGAAGAGCACCTTCCGTGCCATACCGTGTGGGGCGTGCGGAGCGCCAAGAGCGTGCCGGCGTCGCGGCCGCGGCCGCGATGCGGCGTCGGCCGCCGGCCCTCAGGCGAGCGGGCCGACGTCGTCGACGGGCGTCACGGAGTAATCGACGGTGAGCGTGTCCTTCGTCGCGCGTATCTTCCCGACGAACGTCGAGATGGTGTCGAGGCGGCCCTCGAGGATGAACAGCTCCATGCAGTGGTGGTCGCCGACGTGGCTGTGGAAGTTCGCGGCGACGATGTCCTCGTTCTCGTGGCGCAGGTGCATCATCTTCTCCTCGACGTTCGTCGTCTCGTAGTCGAAGAGGACGGTGACGACGGCCATCAGGTCGCGGTCCTCCAGGCGTTTGTCCTCGAACTCGCCGAGGAGGTTGCGCGCGGCCTCGCGGACGACCTCCGAGCGGCCCGTGTAGCCGTGTTCGTCCGCGAACTCGTCGATGCGGTCGGCGAGTTCGTCCGGCATCGAGATGGAAACGACGGTCATGGTTAGTAACTCAGACGCCATCGAGTAATAAGGATTTGCGGTGCGGGGGTGGACACCGCGGGTCGGGCGAGGGACGGAGACACCGGCGGGCGCGACGACACGCGTCACGGACGAGCGGTCGTCGCGCGTCGCGGCCGTGCGGCCCGTATCCGGGGGCTTATCCGCCGGCCGGTCGAAGCGAGCGGCGACGCGAATGGACCGGAATCACGGGGCGCGGGCGCGGGAGGTACTCGGGTTCTCGCGGTGGTGGCTCGTCGCCGCCGCCGCGGGGATGATGGCCGTCGTCGGCCCCTATCAGTACGTCTGGTCGAGCCTGCGCTCGCCGGTCGCGCGCCACCTCGGCGTCGACGCCGCGATGCTCTCGACGGTGTTCACGCTCTTCGTCGTCTTCCAGGCCGGCTCGCAGTTCCCCGTCGGCTGGTGGCGCGACAGACACGGCCCGCGCGGCATCTGCGCGCTCGCCGCGGCGCTCGCCGGCGGCGGCTACGTCGCGCTCGCGTCCGCGAGCACCGTCTGGCAGGTCTACCTCGCGTACTCGCTCGGCGCGGTCGGCGTCGGCATCGTCTACACCGTCGCCGTCAACACCGCGCTCAAGTGGTTCCCCGACCGCCGCGGCCTCACGTCCGGCGTCGGGACGATGGCGTTCGCCGCGGGGCCCGCCGCGCTCGTGCCGGTCGTCCGCGCGGTCACCGGCCCCACGGCGCCCGACGGCGCGTACGTCTCGCTCCTCCGGGCCGTCGGCCTCGGCATCTTCGTCGTCGTCCTCGCCGGCGCGTTCGTCATCCGCGACCCCCCCGAGGGGTGGCTCGACGGCGGCGACGGCGAGGCGTCGCTCCGCGAGGAGGGCCGCCAGTACACGTGGCGCGAGATGCTCCGAACCTGGCAGTTCTGGCTCATGTACGCGATGTTCGTCGCCGTCTCCGGGTCGGGGTTGATGCTCACCGAGAAGATAGTCGACTACGCGGACCACCTCGGGCTCGCCGCGGTCGTCGCCACGCTCGCCGCGACGCTCCTCCCGCTCTCCAGCGCCGTCGGCCGCCTCGTCCTCGGCGAGGCCGCCGACCGGCTCGACCCCGTACACACGATGGCGTCGTCGTTCGTCCTCTGCGGGCTCGGCCTCTTCGCCGTCGTCCACTTCGGAATCCGCGGCACGCCCGCGGTCTTCGTGACCGCCGTCGTCGTCGCCACGTTCTTCTGGAGCCCGAAGTACACGCTCTTCCCGAGCGTCGTCGCCGAGTACTACGGCACCGACCACTCCTCGGCGAACTACGCCCTCCTCTACTCCGGGAAGATTTGGGGTGGCGTCCTCGGCGGCACCGTCACCGGCGTTCTCGTCACGTCCCTCGGCTGGAACCGGACGTTCCTCCTCGGCGGCGCGCTCGCCGTCGTCGCCGGCGTCGCCGCGCTCTTTCTCCGACCGCCCGAAGACGCGACGGTGTCGGAAGACGGGCGGCCGGCCGACGCGGGGCCGTAGCCCGCCGGACGGAACGACCGTTCGAGGCGTCGCTACGCGAGGCAGTAGCGGGGAGAAGCGGGTGCGAGACGGCGGTTCGTGTGTCGTCGGTGCCTCGGGACGTCTCAGTGCGTCGTCTCGTGCGACGACGTCGGGTGTCGCCACGCCTCCAGCGTGTAGAGACCGAGCGCGCCGAGCGCGACGACCGCGGCGCCGGCGATCACGTAGAAGAGCGCCATCGACTGGACGCCGCGGAAGACGATGAGGGCGAGCGCGACGATCTCCACGAGCGCCGCGACGCCGAACAACCCGAATCCGAGCTCCTTCCTGTCCATACGAGACGGTATTACGGTAGCCCGCTTATTCGTGTCGGTCGCGCGCCGGGGGACGGGGACGCGACCCGCTCGTCGGCCGCGGCTACGCCCCGGGGTCCGCCTCCGCGCCCTCGGCGAGTCGCGCCTCCGCCCGCTCGCGGTCCTCGGGGTAGCCGACGTCGACGCGCCACCCCTCGATACCGATGGCGTCGATGGTCCGCCCCGACTCGATCAGGAGGTCGACCGCCTCGCTGAGTTCGTACTCGCCGCGATTCGAGGGCTGGACGAGGTGGCAGGCGTGGAAGATGGCGGGCGTGAAGGTGTAAAAGCCCGTCATCACGAGGTTCGAGGGCGGGTCCTCGGGCTTCTCGACGACGTCCGTGATCTCGCCGTACTGGTTCGTGTCGCAGACGCCGTACCTGCTCGCCTCCGCCCAGTCGACCGCCTCGACGAGGAAGGCGGCGTCCGCGCGGTCCTCGCGCTGTCGGCGCACGACGTCGCCGAGGTTCGCGTCGAAGACGTTGTCGCCGAGCATGAGCATGAAGTCGTCGTCGACGTGCTCCTCGACGCAGAGCAGGGCGTGCGCCAATCCCTGCTGCTCGCGCTGGTGTTCGTACGTGATCGGGACGCCGTCGAACGCGTCGCCGTAGCGCTCGATGATCCGCTCTTTCAGATAGCCGACGACGACGACGAGCTCGTCCGCGCCGAGGTCGACGAGCTGCTCGAAGCAGTGCGTCAGGAGCGGGCGGCCCGCGACCTCGACCATCCCCTTCGGTTTGTCCTCGGTCAGCGGTCGGAGCCGCGTCCCCTCGCCGGCGGCCAGTACGACGGCTTGCATCGGATGTGTCCGTCTACGCCGACGCGCCGGGATATACGTATCGGGGCGAGACGAGAGCGCGGCCCCGGCGACGTGCCGCCGACCGAATCCTCATCAGCGTCCGCGCCCACCGTCGGGTATGGACGTGAGCATCATCGGCTCGGGGTACGTCGGGACGACGGTCGCGGCGTGCTTCGCCGACCTCGGCCACGACGTCGTGAACGTCGACGTCGACGAGGCGACCGTCGAGGCGCTCAATACGGGCGACGCGCCGATTCACGAGGAGGGGCTCGCCGACCTCGTCGCGGCACACGCGGGGCCGGACGGCACCGGCCGCCTCCGCGCCACGACAGACTACGGGGCCGTGCTCGACACCGACGTCACCTTCCTCTGCCTGCCGACGCCGCAGCGCGACGACGGGAGCATCGACCGCTCCGTCGTGGAGGCGGGCGCGAAGACGCTCGGCGAGACGCTCGCCGAGAAGGACGGCTGGCACACCGTCGTCGTGAAGAGCACGGTCGTCCCGGGCACGACGGCGGAGACCATCACGCCGTTGCTCGAATCGGCCGCCGGAAAGACCGCCGGCGAGGCGTTCGGTGTGGGGATGAACCCCGAGTTCCTCCGCGAGGGGAGCGCCGTCGCGGACTTCCGCGACCCGGACAAAGTCGTCCTCGGCGCGGACGACGAGCGCGCCCGCGAGGACATGGCCGCCGTCTTCGCCCCGCTGCGCGAGCGCGCCGACGACCCGCCCGTCGTGGAGACGGACACGAAGACGGCGGAGATGGTCAAGTACGCGAACAACGGCTTCCTCGCCGCGAAGGTCTCGCTCATCAACGACATCGGGAACGTCTGCAAGGAGTTCGGCGTCGACGCCTACGAGGTCGCGGAGGCGATCGCCCTCGACGACCGCATCGGCGCGCAGTTCCTCCGCTCCGGCCTCGGGTGGGGCGGGAGTTGCTTCCCGAAGGACACCCACGCCATCACCGCCGCCGCGACGGACGCGGGGTACGACCCGGCGATGCTCGAAGCCGCGATAGCGGTGAACGACCGCCAACCCGAGCGCCTGCTCGACCTCCTCGACGAGCACGCCGACGTCACGGGCGAGCGCGTCGCCGTCCTCGGCCTCGCGTTCAAGCCCGGGACGGACGACGTCCGGAACGCCCGGGCGCTCGACGTCATCGCCGGCCTCCGCGAGCGCGACGCGGACGTCGTCGCGTACGACCCCGTCGCCACCGAGAACGCCCGCGAACACTACCCGGATGTCGAGTACGTGGACGCCGCCGCCGCCGCCCTCGACGGCGCGGTCGCCGCGCTCGTCACCACCGACTGGGACGAGTTCGCGGCCCTCGACACCGAGTTCGACGCGATGGACCGCCGCGTGGTCGTCGACGGCCGCCGTGTCGTCGAGCGCCGCGACGGCATCACCTACGAGGGACTTACCTGGTAGAAATATACTGAGTAAGTGTACTGCGCAGACATACTGAGTAGTAATACTACTCCCTTTCAGCGCGGCGGTGAGCCGGGAGCCGAATCGTCCACGAATGAAAACTAGCTATTAGAAGAACAGAAAGGTGCTATTTTCTATATTTTTGTACTCTTCCCTAATATGGCACAGAAAAAGCATACACTCCCTCAGATACCGTTTTGGAATCCGATTCTACTATCTATACCCTCTCAGTAGCATATATTCTGTCTTATGAATACTGTGGCTCCGGACCGAGCGAGGGCGTCACGGAACGACCCCGCGGTCGTCACTCCTCGATGAGTTCGACGCGGTGGCCTTCGGGGTCCGTAACCACCGCGACGCGGTCCCCGCCGTCGAGGCGCTTCGGGTGGTGGACGACCGTGGCGTCCCACTCCGCGACGGCGGCGTCGATGGTCGCGTCGAGGTCCGCGACGCCGACCGCGACGTGGTTCACGCCCCGGTTCGGGTCGTCGACCTCGACGAACTGGAGCTCGCCGCCGCCGCCACCGCCGACGCAGTAGCTCCGCTCGCCGTCGATTTCGAACTCGCGGGTCTTGTCGAGGCCCAACACGTCCTCGTAGAAGGCGCTCGTCGTCTCGACGTCGGCGACGTCCAAGGCGACGTGGTGTACGCGCATACGTGAGGAGGGACGCGCGGAGAGAAGAACGCTTCGCCGCCGCGTTCGGGCCGTTATTCCAGCCCGTACTTGACGGACTTCGCCTGCGTGTAGTAGTCGAGCGTCTCGACGGAAAGTTCGCGGCCGATACCGGACTGCTTGTACCCGCCGTAGGGGAGGCCGGGCGACATCTCGTGCCAGGTGTTCACCCAGATGTAGCCGGCCTCGATGTCGCGGGCCGTCCGGTCGGCGAGTTCGAGGTCGTTCGTGATGACGCCACCCGCGAGGCCGTAGTCGACGTCGTTCGCGAGTTCCATCATCTCGTCGTAGTCGTCCCAGCGGAAGACTTCGAGGACCGGGCCGAAGATTTCCTCCTGGACGGCCTCGTGGTCGTGGTCGAGTCCCTCGACGAGCGTCGGCGTCACGAAACAACCGCCGGCGAGCGCCTCGTCGTCGGGCGCGTCGCCGCCCGCGAGGAAGGTCGCACCGCCCTCCTTCGCGCTCTCCAGGTAGCGCATCGTCCGCTCGACCTGCTCCTGGGAGACCTTCGGGCCGACGTCCGTCTCCTCCTTGAGGGGGTCCCCGACGGTCATCCCCTCGGCGGCACCAATCAGTCCCTCCAGAATCGGCTCGGCGACGTCCTCGTGGACGAAGAGCCGCGAACCGGCCTCACAGCACTCGCCGGTGTTGGCGAAGATGGCCATGGCGATGACGCCGACGGCCTCCTCGGGGTCGGCGTCCGCGTGGACGACGATGGGGCTCTTCCCGCCGAGTTCGAGCGTGACGTCCGTGACGTTCTCCGCGGCGTTGCGCATTATCTGTTTGCCGACGGCCGTCGAGCCCGTGAACGCGAGCTTGCGGACGCCCTCGTGGCGCGAGAGGGGGTCACCGGCCTCCTCGCCGTAGCCCGTGACGACGTTCACGACGCCGTCCGGGACGACGTCGTCGACGATTTCGAGGAAGCGGAGGACGGAGAGCGGCGTCTGCTCGGCGGGCTTGAGCACGGAGCAGTTGCCGGCGGCGAGCGCGGGCGCGAGCTTCCACGACGCCATCGCCAGCGGGAAGTTCCACGGGATTATCTGGCCGACGACGCCGTACGGCTCGCGGATCACCTCGCCGTGGACGCCGGGTTCGTCGCGGGTGTGGCCGCTCCGGGAGTTCGTCGCGCCCGCGAAGAAGCGGAACTGCTCGGCGACGCCCTCCACGTCGATGCGCGCCTCCATGAGCGTCTTGCCGTTGTCGAGTGTTTCGAGCGTCGCCAGCTCCTCCTGGTGCTCCTCGACGCGGTCCGCTATCTCCGTGAGAATCGCCTGTCGCTCGGCGCGGCTCGTCTCGGACCACTCCTCGTCGTAGGCGTCCCGCGCGGCCTCGACGGCGCGGTCGACGTCCGCCTCGCCGCCGCGCGCGACCGACGCGAGCACCTCGCCGGTCGTCGGGTTCAGCGTGTCGAACGTCTCGCCGCTCGCGGCGTCCTGCCACTCGCCGCCGATGTACAACTGCGTGTGCTCGGGGACGACGTCGTCCGCCGCCTCGCGGTGTCGCGAGCGGATCGACTCGGCCGTCTCCGCGCCGTCGTCGCTGGTAGTGGACATCACCCCGATTGTCGGTATCACACACAATAATAGTGAGGTATTGCGGCGAGGACGGCCCCCTCGATGCACCCCGATAGCCGGCGCTACTTGAAACATGGCGAACGTTCATTATTGATTAGTCCGTGACCTGAATTGACATGGCAGACGGATACGATTACGTCATCGTCGGAGCCGGCTCCGCGGGCTGCGTGCTGGCGAATCGGCTGAGCGAGTCGGGCAAAAACGAAGTGCTGCTCCTGGAAGCGGGCGAGCCCGACGAGAAGGAGGAGATACACGACCCCACGTCGTTCCCGCTCCTCATGCGCTCCGAGGTGGACTGGGACTACTCGACCGTCCCGCAATCCGGCCTCGGGGGGCGCGAGGAGTACTGGCCGCGCGGGAAGACCCTCGGCGGGTCGAGCGCCATCAACGCGATGATGTACGTCCGCGGGAACCCCGCCGACTACGACCGCTGGGCCGAGCTCGGCAACGACGGCTGGGGGTACGACGAGATGCGCACCTACTTCAAGCGCATGGAGGACTGGGAGGGCGGCGCGTCCGAACACCACGGCGAGGGCGGCCCGCTCCGCGTCGAGCAGGAACACCCCTACGGCGACGTGACGAACGCGCTCATCGACGCCGCCGTCGAGGTCGGCTTCGAGCGCAACGAGGACGTCAACGCCGGCCGGCAGTCCGGGATGGGGCCCCTCCCGCTCACCGTGAAGGACGGCGAACGACAGAGCACCGCCACCGCGTACCTCCACCCCGCCCTCAACCGCGACAACCTCAGCGCCGCGACCGGCGCGCAGGTGACGCGCGTCACCTTCGACGGCGACACCGCGACCGGCGTCGAGTACGTCCAGGACGGCACGAAGCGCAGCGTCGAGGCCGGCGAAGTCGTCATCTCCGCGGGCGCCATCGACTCCCCGAAGCTCCTCATGCTCTCCGGGGTCGGCCCCGCGGAGCACCTCGACGAGCACGACATCGACGTCCGCCACGACCTCCCGGGGGTCGGGCAGAACCTCCAGGACCACCTCGTCGCCTCCTCGGCCTACGAGTGCACGCAAGACCCCGAAATCGAACCCGGCGAGGTGCTCTGTCAGGTCACGGGCTTCGAGCGCAGCGACCCCAACCTCGACGTTCCCGACCTCCAGTACTTCCTCGCGCGCGTCTACTTCATGAACCACGGCTTCGACAACCCCGCGGAGGGCAACGGGATGACGCCGAGCACGACGCTCCTCCACCCGGAGAGCCGCGGGGAGATCGCGCTCGCCTCCGACGACCCCTTCGAGGACCCCCGTATCGACCCGAACTACCTCGACGCCGAGGCGGACATGGAGCGCCTCGTCCACGGCGTGAAACGCACCCGCGAGATCGCCAACGCGAGCGCGCTCGACGGCATGCGCGGCGAGGAGGTCTGGCCCGAAGGCGAAGCCGAGACGGACGAGGCCATCCGCGAGCACGTTCGGGACACCGTCCAGACGATCTACCACCCCGTCGGGACGTGCAAGATGGGCGACGACGACATGGCCGTCGTCGACGACGACCTCCGCGTCCACGGCCTGAACGACCTCCGGGTCGTCGACGCCTCGGTCATGCCCCGCATCACGACCGGGAACACGAACGCGCCCACCATCGCCATCGCCGAGAAGGCCTCCGACCTCATCCGCGCGGACGCCTGAGACGGACGGCGACGCGCGACGAATCACTTTTTTCCAGGGAAACGGACACGAGCGCGCGACGCTCGAAGCGCACGAGGAGCGTGACCGCGGGGACGGCGGGAGCGCCGGTCGAGGAAGAGCGAGACGGCGTCGGAAGAACAGTGAGACGACGTGGGGGTGCGGCGTTACTCGCCCTCGATGGTGATGCGCGGGTCGATTATCGTGTACGCGATGTCCACGATGAAGTTCCCGATGACGATCCACGCCGCGATGAGCAGGAACATGAACTGGATGACCGGCGTGTCACGGGCGAACACGGACGTCAACAGCAGCTGCCCGATGCCCGGCCAGTTGAAGACGATTTCGATGAGCACGAGGCCGCTGATCGACGTCGCCGTCACGGCGGGGAGGACGGTGACGACGGGCAGCGAGGCGTGCTTCATGATGTGGCGGAAGCGCCGCCACTTGCCGAGGCCGAGGAGGCGCTGGTAGGTGGCGAACTCCTGGTTGCGGACCTCGACGACGCTCCCGCGCATCACGAGCGTCGGGTAGTACATGTACTTGATGACGACCGTGAGGAACGGGAGCGTGTAGTGGTACCAGAAGTCCGTGGTGAGGTAGAGCCCCCACCCGGAGGTGCTGGTCAGCGTGTCGATGGTGGCGATGCTCCCGGAGGGGAACCACCCGAGCCACGCCGAGAAGACGGTGAGGAGCAGGATGCCGATGAAGAAGTCCGGCGTCGTGCCGACGACGTTCGGCGGGATGATGCCGTACCGCTCGAGGAACGAGTTCGGCCGGCTCCCCATCAGGGCCCCGTAGAGCGACCCGAGGACGAACGCGACGAGCACGCCCGGGAGCGCGACGATGAGCGAGTTGCGCAGCGCCGGCAGGACGACCTCGAGGACCGGTTTGTTGAACTGCCGCGACATCCCGGCGTTCCCCTGGAGCATGTTGCCGAGCCACTTGAAGTACTGGACGTACAGCGGCTGGTCGAGCCCCCACATCTGGCGGACCTTCGCCACCTGCTCCGGCGAGGCGCCCTGCTGGAGCAGTAGCGTCGCGTAGTCGCCCGGCATGAACCGGAAGGCGAAGAACAGGAACGTGGCGATGGCGAAGATGAGCAGGACCGACACCACCGTCCGGCGCGCGTAGTAGTAGAGTTGGCTCATCGTTCACCCCCGTCGGTCGCGGCCGTCGGAGCGGTCTCGCCGCCGGAGCCGTGTTCGTAGTGGAGGTGGCAGGCCGCCCGGTGGCCGTCGCCGACGTCCGCCTGCCGGGGCATCTGGTCGCAGACGTCCATCCGGTCCGGACACCGGTCCCGGAAGCGACAGCCCGTCCCGAGGTCGCTCGCGTCGCCGGGCGTCCCGGGGAGCTCCGCCCACTCGCGCTCGTGGTGCGGGTCGGGGACCGGAATCGCCTGCAGGAGCGAGCGCGTGTAGGGGTGTTTGGGGTCGTCGAGGAGGTCCATCGTCGCCGCGCTCTCCACGAGCCGCCCGAGGTACATGACGTTCACCCGGTCGCAGACGTACGAGACGGTCGAGAGGTCGTGCGAGATGTAGAGCATCGAGACGCCGTACTCGTCGGTCAGCTCGTTCAGCATGTCGAGGACCGACGCCTGCGTCGAGACGTCGAGCATCGACACCGGCTCGTCGGCGAGGATGACGTCGGGTTCGAGGATCAGCGCGCGCGCGATGGAGACGCGCTGTTTCTCGCCGCCCGAGAGCTGCGACTCGTTGCGGTCGATGTACTCCTCGGCGGGCGTCAGCCGGACCTGTTCGAGCACGTCGAGCACGCGCTCCTCGCTGCGCTCCATGTCGTGGATGCGCAGCGGCTCCATCAGCGTCTCCCGGACGGAGAAGTGCGGATTGAGGGTGTTGAACGGGTCCTGGAGGATTATCTGGACGCGACGCCTGTACTCCTTCCAGTCGGACTTGTCGAACTCGGAGACGGGCGTGCCGTCGAAGACGATTTCGCCGTCCGTCGGCTCGTACTTGCCCATGACCGTCTGGAGGAGCGTGCTCTTGCCACAGCCGCTCTCGCCGATGACGCCCTGTATCTGGTTCTCCTTCAGGTCGAGGTCGACGCCGTCGACGGCGCGCACGGCGTCCTGCTCGCCGCCGAAGATGCTCGCGCGAATCGTGTCGATCACGTTCGTCGACTGGCTGAAGTGCTTGTTGAGCCCGCGGAGCTCGAGGATCGACTCGTCGCTCCCGCGGTCCGCGTCGGCGTCCGCGCCGACCGGCTCGCCGTCGCCGTCGTCGATGTCGTCGAGGTCGCGCGCCGCGAGCTCCGCCACCTCGTCGCTGCGGACGCAGGCGGAGGCGTGTTCGGCGTCGCCGGGGACGGCCTCCGTCGGCGGCGCGCGCTCGCGGCACTCGGGTTCGGCCCACGGACAGCGGTCCGCGAACGTGCAGTAGTCCACCTCGCTCTCGAGCGCCGGCGGCGTCCCGTCGATACCCTCCAGTTTTCGGTTCGGGTAGCGGATGTCCGGGAAGGCCCGCTGCAAGAGGAGCGTGTAGGGGTGGTGGGGGTCGTCGAAGAGCGCCGTCGTGTCGCCGCGCTCCGCGACCTGCCCGCCGTGCATCACCGCCATCGAGTCGCACATCTCGAAGACGACCGCGATGTCGTGCGTGATGAAGAGGAGGCTGAAGTCCCGGATTTCTCGCAGCTCGTCGAGGTGCTTGAGGAACTGGTCCTGCATTATCACGTCGAGCGCCGTCGTCGGCTCGTCCGCGATAATCATGGAGGGGTCGAGGAGGAGGGAGAAGGCGATTATCGCGCGCTGTTTCATCCCGCCGGAGAACTGGTGGGGGTAGTCGTGGACGCGCGACGCCGGGAGGCCGACGACGCCGAAGAGCTCCTCCAGTTTCTCGACGGCCGTCTCGTCCGACCAGTCCGTGTGGGCCTCCGCGACCTCGATGGCCTGCTCGCTGATGCGCGAGAGGGGGTTGAGGCTGTTCATCGCCGACTGGGGGATGACGGCGATCTCCTTCCAGCGGATTTTCTCGTTGTACTCCTTCTCCGAGTAGTCCTGAATCTCCTCGCCGCGGTACGTCACGGTGCCGCCGGTGATGTCGCCGTTCTGGTCGAGGGAGTTGGTGACCGCGCCGGCGAGCGTGCTCTTCCCACAGCCGCTCTCGCCGACGAGGCCGTAGTACTCGTTCGCGTCGATGGAGACGGAGGCGTCCGTGACGGCCTGGAGGTCGCCGGAACTCGTACGGTACGTGATGTCGAGGTCGTCGATTTCGAGTAGGGGTTCCATGGTGTCGATCAGAACTCCGAGACGTTGGTTTCGTGCACGCGCTCGTAGCCGCGCCCGAGCATGAAGATGCACAGGACGGTGAGGGAGATGGCGAACCCGGAGGTGAGCGACCACCACCAGGCGTCCGCCATGTAGCCCGAGTTGTACGCGTTCCGCAGCATGAGCCCCCACGAGGGCAGCGCCAGATCGGCGAACCCGAGGAACGACAGCGAGGCGCTGATGATGATGGTGAGCCCCGTCCCGAGCGCGAAGAACAGGACGATCATCCCGCCGAGGTTCGGGAGGATGTGGCGCGTGATGACGTATCGGTCGCTCGCGCCGAGCATCTGGGCGGCCCGGACGTGTTCGCGCTCGCGGATTTGGAGGACCTGCGAGCGGAAGACGCGGGCGTTGTTCCGCCACAGCAGACAGCCGATGACGAGAATCGTGCTCCACGTGCCGACGCCGAAGTACGCCGCGAGCACGATGGCCGTCGGGATGAGCGGGATGCCGAAGACGAAGTCGGTCAGGCGCATGAGGGCGTTGTCGACGCGGCCGCCGTAGTAGCCGGCGGAGACGCCGATGGTGACGCCGATGAGGACGACGAGGAACCCGCCGAGGAGCCCGGTGAACAGCGTCGGTCGCGCGCCGATCAACAGCCTGCTGAACACGTCCTGTCCACGCGCCGTGGTCCCGAGGAGGTGTTGTCCGGAGGGCGGGGCGAGCTTGAGAATCTCCCCGCTGCTGGTGATGAACACCTTATCAGGCGGGTAGGGGGCGATCATCGGGCCGAAGACGGCCGCCAGGAGGACGAGGACGAACCCCGCGAGGAACGCGACGGTGAGTCGATCCGAGAGGTAGAGCCTCAGCGACGCGCTGAGGTTCCGAAACAGGTAGTGGTCCCGGAGCCGCTCGGGGCGGAGCGCACCGAGCAGGCCGGAGTCGGTCGACCCGCTCGAATCGTTAATCTGCATGAACCCTCATGAGACCTTCATCATTGTTACGTCACTATAATACTTTCCACTATCCGGACCGTATCGCCGATGAACCGCGGTCGTCGGGCGGCGAACGCGCCCCGAGTGACGGTCGTCAGGCCTCCTCGACGAGGAGCTCTAGCTCCCGGCGGAGCGCCTCGCGGCCCGGGTTCCCGACGAAGCGCGACGCGACGGTGTCGCCGGCGCAGAAGAGGACGGTCGGGGCCGCGCCAACCTCGTAGCCGTCGCGGAGTTCGTCGACGTTGTCCGGTCCGTAGACGGCACCGAGTCCGACCGCGTCGGGAACTACGCCCTCGTCCCGGAGCGCGTCGAGGTCCGCGCGCACCGCGTCACACGGCTCGCAGTCCTCCCGCCAGCAGTAGACGACGGCGGCCGCGTGCGCGTCGAGGAACCGCCCTATCTCGTCGCCGTCGAGCGACACGAACCCGTCCGGGACGTGCGGGTCGGTGCCGTCGAGACCGTCGCGCGCGAGCGAACGCGCGACGTGCAGACTCGTGAGTGGGTCGACGCTCTCACACGTCTCGTGGACGGCGACGGCGTCCGCGAGGGTGCGCTCGTCGACGCCATCGGGCTCGACGTCGCCGTCCGCGGTGTACGTCTCCCGGAGTGCCGCGATGGCGTCGTCGTCGCGCGCGGCGAGCGCCGCGCGTTCACGTTCGCGGGCCGCCGCGAACGCGTCGCTCAGTCGTACCTCCTCGTCCGATTCCTCGAAGAGCCCCTCGTCGCGGAGCCGCTCGTAGAGGGCCGCGGGGTCGGTATGAGCACTCATACCGCAGTAATGACGATGATCGAATAAACATCTTTCCCGGCCGCCCATCGCGGTCCGACGCGGGCCGACGCCGACCGGGACCGGTGGGCGGGGGCCGAATCAGGCCGCGCTCACTCGCAGATGTCGGGGACGCAGGGGAAGGCGTCGGGCTGCTCGCAGGGGGTCGAACCCTCCGGCCAGCGCGGCGTGAGGTCCTTCTCCGGCGGGTAATGCAGCCGACCGTTGCCGTCCCAGCCCCAGCCCGCGTCGCGCAGCACCTGCTTCGCCGCCTCCGGGTTCGGCTGCGGCGAGTCGGCGATTTCGGTCAGCACGCCGTCGTCGTCCGGCCGCCACGGGTGGTTCTTCCCCGCGAACGACGAGTGGAGTTCGGGGGTACCCGACCCGCCGTTGAAGTACGCGTTCAGCCGGGCGCGGTTGAGCGTCTGTGAGACGGCGAGGCGGAACTCCCGGAACATCGACGGCGCGAACGAGTGTTGCGCCCGCAGC
This sequence comes from Halarchaeum rubridurum, assembly GCF_014647115.1. Taxonomy (GTDB): domain Archaea; phylum Halobacteriota; class Halobacteria; order Halobacteriales; family Halobacteriaceae; genus Halarchaeum; species Halarchaeum rubridurum. The sequence goes on along the minus strand of NZ_BMOO01000002.1, from coordinate 64,015 downwards.
TCGTAGGACACGAACGTGTCCGACGTCACCACCGTCGCCTTGTCCCCGAGGGCGTTCTGTATCTGTTCGTTCGTGTCGTTGGTGCTGTTGAGGAGGATGTTGAGGCTGCCGGATTCGAGGGCCCGGCGGGCGCTCTGCCGGTCGGAGTAGCCCCGGAAGATGAGGTCGCCGTTGACGTCGAGGTAGTGGTCCTCGTAGGGCTCCATGGCGAGAATCTGGCGGGTCTGGAAGTCCCGGACCTGGTAGGGGCCCGAGCCGATTATCTCGTCGAACTCGACGTTCATCGGGTCCTCCTCGGCACCCGCCGCCTGCCAGACGTCCTTCGGCAGGATGCCCGACCAGATCGGGACGAACGCCGACAGCCACGACGGCGCCGACCGCGACATCTCGACGCGGAGGGTCGTGTCGTCGACGGCGGTAATCGTGTCGTAGGGGTATTCGCTGATGACGGCGAAGGTGTCGGCGTTGTCGTTGAGGAACTCCAGCGTCCACTTGGCGTCCTCGGCGGTGAGCGGACTGCCGTCGTGGAAGGTCATGCCCTCGCGGAGGTCGAAGGTGAACGTCTGGTAGCTGTCCTCGACGGTCCAATCCTGGGCCGCGCCCGCCGCGAGCTCGTAGTTCTTGTCGCGGTAGAGGAGGGGCATGTAGACCGTCCCCACCCACGGCGTCGAAGGCCGATTGTTCATGTAGACGACGTTCGGGATGTTCCCCGGCGTCACGTTCGACTTCATCGCGTCCGCGCCGTTGATGGGTTCGGTGTTCCAGAGGAACTCCGGGTTCCGGTCGACCGGCCCCGCGCGCCCGATGTCGCGCGCGTTCAACTGGTCGTTCCGGTAGATGGACGACCCCGTGTTCGTACAGAGCGTGGTTGGCGTGACCTCCTCGGAGGCGGTCGAGAGGGCGTCCGTGACGTACTCCCGGCGCTGCTCCGTCGAGGACGCGGTGCGCTGTTCGTCGAGGAGTTCGGAGAACTCGCAGTTCGCGTAGTTGATGACGTTCGGGCCGCCGTTCGCGCCCGCGTTCGTGATGTGGTAGGAGTAGAGGAGGTTGTCCGGGTCGAGGTTGCTCGGGAACTGCGGGGAGAGGTCCACGTGGAAGCTGAACGTTCGGGAGTCGCTGTACGCCTCGTTCCACAGCGTCGTCAGCTCCTTGATGGTCACCTCCGCCGGGACGCCGAGCACCTCGTCGATCTGCTTGGCGACGTGTTGGTTCGCCTGCTCGATGGAGGACGCCCCCGCGACGCCGCCCAGCGACGCCACCGTCAGCGCCGGCACTCGCTCGCCCAGGTCCTCGCTACTCGACCCGCCGCCACCGCCGCCACCGTTGCAGCCGGCGAGGCCCGCCGCCCCCGCTGCGCCCAGCGCGCCCAAGTACGTTCGTCGGTCCATCCCGTCGCGTTCCGATGAATCATCAGCCATGGTTGAATCTGTCTCGTGTGACGTCGACTCCGCGACCCGACGCGCTCGTCGGGCGGCCGGAGCCATGACGGCCATCCACACACAATCGCTCATCATCGAACATAATAAATATACCGACAATCGCCGGTTCGTCGCCCTCGGCCGCCGAGCGACCCGTTCGTGAGCGAATCGGGTCGCGTCACTCCCGGATGTCGGGGGGAACGCGGAGCGGTGAGCGGTTCCTCCGGGACGAGACCGTCGGCTCGGTGGGGCGTGAGACGTCGGAAAGCGGTGTTTGGAGAGGGGAGGCCGACGTACCACCATCGGACATCGAGGCGGAGCGGGAGAAGAGAAGGAGACGCGTTAGGCGCGGACTTCGATGAGGTCCGTCTTGTACTCGGACGGCGGGAGGTCCTCGACGTCGACGATGGTCGGGTCGACGCGGACCTTGAGCTGTCCGCGGACCTCGGAGACGACGTCCTCGATTATCGCGTCGTCGGCGCGGTCGGTGCCGGCCTCGCGCGCGATCTCGATCTCGATGGGGTCCTCGAAGTGGACCTTGTCGGCGTCGGGCGTGAGCACGCGAATGCGCGGGGCCGCGCCCTCGACCTCGGAGACGACGTCGCGGACCGCGGACGGGAAGACGTTCATGCCCTTGTAGATGAGCATGTCGTCGGCGCGGCCGATACACTGCATCTTCGGCGCGGTGCGCCCGCAAGCGCACTCGGTGCCGGTCACCTTCGCGTAGTCGCCGGAGCGGAAGCGGACGAGCGGCGTCGCCTCGCGCCGGAGGTGCGTGTAGACGAGTTCGCCCTCCGCGCCGTCCTCGAACGGCCTCGCCTCGCCCGTCTCCGGATCGATGAGCTCGACGTGGACGTGTCCCTGCGCGTGGAAGTGCATCCCGTCCTCCTCCTCGCACTCCGCCCACATGCAACCGAGGATGTCGCCGAGGCCCATCCCCTCGCGGACGAGCGAGGCGTCCCACGTGTCGTAGAACTCCTGACGGATTTCGGGGTTGGCGATGCCGGGGCCGGCGCCGCCGATGACCTTGTGCATCGAGAGGTCCTCGGGAGCGACGCCGCAGACGTCCTCCGCGTTCTCGCCGAGATAGCGGATGTGCGACGTCGTCGTCCAGAGGACGTCCGCGTTGATGTCCTTGCCGACGGAGAGGAGGCGTTCGGTGCTCTCCCCGCCCGCGGGCACGACGTTCGCGCCGAGTTTCGTCAGGGACTCGAAGTAGGGCGTCCCGCCGGTGACCATCGTCTGGCCGGCACCGAAGAGGACGGTGTCCTCGGGGCGGACGCCGGCGGTGTAGAACGCCCGGGTCTGGACCTCGTTCCAGTCGCGCCGGTCCTGCGCGGTGAGCCCGAAGTACGTCGGTTTCCCGGTCGTCCCAGAGGAGGAAATCGTGCGGTTGAGCGCGGACTTCGGTGCCGTCTGGTGCTTCCCGAGCGGTTTCGCGGCCGTCTGGACCTCCTGGCAGTCCCGCTCGTCCTGCTTCGTCATGAAGGGGAGCTCGCGCAGGTCCTCAAAGGAGGTGACGTCGCCGGGGTCGACACCCCACTCGTCGAACCTGCGTCGGTAGTAGTCCGAGTGTTCGACGAGGTAGTCGAACTGTTTCGGCAGGAGACGTTCGTGCTCGGCGAGCACGTCGTCCCACGGTTGGACCTCTATCTCGTCATAGACGTCAGCCATGTTGCGACGACTCACAGTCTACCATGATTAACCTATCGGTTACTCCGATCCGCGTACCCCATCACGTGGTCAAACGACCGATGGCGGGCGAGAGCGGCGCGATACGGTGTCCGGTCGACCCCCTCGTGTGTGCGCGTGTCGGTTTGCTGCCCGAGACGCCGCGGCGACCGACCGATTTGACCACCACAAACGTTTATGATGTTTGGGTGGCTCCAGAACGGTATGAGCGAGAACACGGGTGGACGGAAGATTCAGTCCGTCGACCGGACGTGCGACATCCTGCAGGAGCTCGGCGAACGGGGCGCGAGCACCGTCTCGGAGCTCGCGGCGGGGACGGACCTCTCGCCGGGGACGGTCCACACGCACCTCTCGACGCTCGCGTCGAACGGCTTCGTCCAACAGGTCGACGGCGAGTACAAACTTGGAATGGAGTTCGTCCCGTTCGGCGAGTGGGTGCGGCGACAGAGCCCGCTCTACCGGGCGGCGAAGACCGAGGTCGACGACCTCGCGCACGAGTACGACGCCGTCGCTCACCTCGTCACGGAGTACCGCGGGAAGACCCTCACCCTCTACGAGATGTCCGGCGAGGAGGCGGTCGGCAAGGAGGTCCACACGGCCAAACGCGGCCGTCCGCAGACGCACATCCACTGTACGGCCGGCGGGAAGGCGATTCTCGCTCACCTCCCCGAGGAGCGAACGCGGGAGATCGTCGAGCGACACGGGCTCCCCGCGTACACGAGCCACACGGTCACGGACGAGGAGGCGCTCTACGAGGAGCTCGCGGAGATTCGGGAGCAGGAGTACGCCATCAACCACGAGGAGGTCGTACACGGGAACCGCGCGATCGGCGCGCCGGTCCTCGACGACGACGGGACGGTCCTCGGGTCGGTTAGCATGTCCGGCCCGGCGAGCAAGTGGCGCGAGGAGCGCTTTCAGGACGAACTCGCGGACGCGGTCGTGCGCGCGGCGAACAGCGTGGAGATAAACATCCACACCGCCGACCGACACGACTGATTCGGCGTCGTCAAAGGTAGTGGGCCGGCGACCCAATTCTACAGACAGCGATATTAGTGTAAAACGAGGGGGCTGATACCGCGTTCCGCGCTCGGTCTCGGCGGCGCGTACGACGCAGTATCCTCGGGACTATGTCACACACCCGGCCAGAACAGCCAAATAGGGGTTTCGGCAGTTTGGTTTGACCATCCCAAAAGTCCGTTCGGTGTGCCGCCGCGTCGGGCGACGCGGCACCGAGCACATAGATTTATTAATGAATAATGTGAGGGTACGGGCATGAGAGCCGCACTCTTCTACGGACCGGAGGACATGCGCGTCGAAGACGTCGACGAACCGAGCCCGAGCGACGGCGAGATACTCGTCGACGTCGCCGCGTGCGGGATATGCGGGTCCGACCTCCACTTCTACACCGACGGGCTCCACGGCGACACGGGGTACCCGACGACGCTCGGTCACGAAATCGGCGGCACCGTCGTCGAGACCGGCGACGGCGTCGACATCGAGGTCGGGACCGACGTCGTCCTCAGCCCCCACACGCCCTGCATGGACTGCTGGTGCTGCGAGAACGCGATGTACAACCTCTGTCGGAACCTCGACGCGACGTCGGCGCGACCGGGCGGCTACGCCGAGACGGTCGTCGAACACGCCGACAACGCGCTCGTGCTTCCCGACGGCGTCTCGCCGGCGGACGCCGCCATCGCCCAGCCGATAAGCGTCGGCCTCCACGCCGTCCGCCAATCGCCCGTCGGCGTCGGTGACAGCGCCGTCGTCGTCGGCGCGGGCCCCATCGGCCTCGGCGCGGTGCGGTTCGCCGCCTCCGCCGGCGCGGGCCCCATCTACGTCTCCGAACCCCAGGCGTCGCGTCGAGAGGTCGCCGCGGACTTCGGCGCGGACGTGGTCATCGACCCCGAGGAGGAGGACCCCGTCGAACGAATCCACGAGGAGACCGGGACGGGCGCCGACGTCGCCTTCGAGGCCGTCGGCCACGAGGCGACGCTCGACCAGGCCGTCAGCGCCACGCGCGCCGGCGGGCACACCACGGTCATCGGCGTCTTCGGCGGCGAAGCCGCCTTCGAACCGCAGAAGCTCGTCCGCCACCAGCGCACGGTCGCCGGCTCGACGTCCCACCAGCTCGGCCCCCGCGTCGCCAAGGAGTACAACGTCGTACTCCGCCAGCTCGCCAGCGGCGACCTCGACGCCAACGACTACGTCACGTCACGCATCGACCTCGAAGACGTCGTCGAGGAGGGCTTCGAGACGCTGCTCGACGGCGAGAGCGAGGAGCGCAAGATCCTCGTCTGCCCGTAGGGCGCGGTTTCAGTCGAGCGCCCCGTCGTGCGTGGCGACGATGTGCGCCGGGAGGTCGTCCGCGTCGACGCGCTCCTCGCAGTCCGCGACCGGACACGTCGCCGGGTCGTCGAGCGCGGTCCGCTCGACGCCCGTCCGCGTCTCCGCGAAGACGAACCAGCCGTCGCAGTCGGGACACTGGCGGAGGTGTCGCTCCTCGTCCTGCAGGAAGAACTCGTGGGTCGCCTCACACCGCGGACACTCGACCGTCGTGGCGCGCATGCTCGTCACCGACGCCCCGTGCGCTCAAAACAGTTTGGTCGCGGTCCCGCGAAGCCGCGGGGACCGGCGCTCGACGCGCGCGTTCAGTCGTAGAAGCCCTCGGTCGGGACCCAGTTCTCTTCGAGCGCGTACTCGTCGAGGAGCGCGTCCCAGTTGTCGGGGAACTCGATCTTCTTCGTGACGGGACCGCCGATGGAGGTGCCGGCGATGGCGTTCACGCGACCCGGGCCGCCGACGGCGATGATGTTGATGGCGTCCGTGTCGGCGTACTGCTGGGTCTGCCGGGGCGGAACCTTCCCCGTGTCGTCGCGGGGCTCCTCGTAGCCGTCCAGGGTCCGATAGGAGTTCTCGACGAGGTACTCCTTGACCTCCTGCTTGCTCAGGTCCTCCTTCTCCAGCTCCTCGGCGTTGTAGGGGTTGAAGAAGTGCGTGATCGTCGCGTTGAGGTCCTCGCCGGAGCTCGCGCGCATCGAGGTCGGCGTGTTCTCGATCATGTTGCGCAGGACGTTCTCGGCGTTGTTCTCGTCGGGGAACCACTGCACCCAGCCGTTCGGCCCGGAGAGCGAGATGGTGCTGTCCTCCTCGTCGTAGCCGTTCGTGACGTGATAGGGCTCCCACGGGCTCGCGTCCTGGTTCTCGCCGGCGAGGAAGCTGAACTTGAAGGGGTTGCCCATGACGCCCATGTCCTTCTCGCCGGGGTAGATCTTCGCGGTGTTCCGGTAGGCGATCCCGAGCGCGCGGGGGATCGTCTGGTTCGCGTGGAAGCTCGGGCCGAACGCGCCGGAGCTCGTCTCGATGTCGAGCGCCTCGCGGACGGGGCCGTTGACGACCCACTGGTACGCCCACGACCCGGTGCTGACGGAGAACTGGATGGAGTTCGAGTCCGGGTCGGCGAGCGCGCGGATGCCGGCCTCCAGTACCGGCATGTAGGTCGGGAGACAGCCCGCCATCACGGCGTTCGACGCGAGCTGTTCGACCGTGATGACGTTCTCGTTGTTGCCGAGGTCGCCGAGGACGTGGTCGCGGGGCTTGTCGGTGCCGCGCAGCATCTCGTCGACCCGCTCGTCCGTCGGCGGGATCACGGGGAGGCCGTCCGTCAGGCCGTCCTCGTACAGCGATTGGTTGATCTCCGCTAGCGACTGCTCGTCTGGTGATTGCTGGGACATGAGATATCTCGGGGTGGGGTTACTGCGCGACCGGGTCGGCGCGTTCCTTGTCGTTCAGGGGGCGGGTGAGCTCGTCGACGATGCCGTCGAGGACTTCGTCGGTGACCTCCTCGCGGACGCGTTCGAGGTCCGTCGTCTCGCAGCGGACCGGGGTCTTCTTGTAGCGCAGCGGGCGGCCGCGCTCGACGGCGTTCGACTGGTAGTCGAGCTCGAAGCCCTCGTCGATGAGGCCGACGCCGGGCGTCCCGGCGTCCTCGATGAACTCGATGCCCCACGTGAGGAACTTCGTGCAGGAGCCACAGTCGCCGATGGCGCCGATGGCGACGTCGACGTCCTCGGCCCACTCGGTGACCGCGGCCTGCTCCTCGTCGTTCTTGATCTGGTTGAGGTGCTCGACGTGGTACCACTCGAACGTCGCGTCCGGGTAGCGCTCGGCGAGCATCTCCTGTACCGCGGTGAGGAGGGGTTCAGCCGCCGGCTTCCCGTTGTCGTACAGCCCGATGTGCTTCCCGTCGAGGGAGTCGACACGCGGCGTGAGGGGCTTTTGTTCCGTGTCGTTGCCCGTCGAAGAGGGGGTTACGAGACCCATAGTATGGGTACTATACGCACGGATCATATAGTTTTTGGTGACAGATAATGATGATTCCGCGGCGTCACTCGGCGGCGCCGTACTCCTCGACGAGCGCCGGCCAGTCGTCGGGGTAGTCGACTCCCTCCGTGACCGGCCCGCCGATGGAGGGGCCGATAACGGCGTCGTACTGGCCAGTACGGCCGCCGCCGGCGACGACCCGGACGTACTCGGGGCCCCGGATCTGTGGGACCTGAGCGTTCTCGACGCGGCCGTGGTACCCCTCCAGTGCGCCCTCCCAGAGGACGCCCTTCTGGAACTCGTCGACCGGGATCGCGGAGTTGTCCGCGACGTACCGCTTGACGTCGCGCTTCGAGAGGCCGGCGTCCGCGAGGAGGTCGATGCTCTCGGGACAGAGGACGTACGTGATCGTCTGGTCGAAGTCCCCGCCCTGCTGTTCGCCGCCGACCATCGCCGGCGGCGTGTTGGCGAGCATCCCGCGGAGGACGGCCGCGGCCTCGCGCGCCGCGGGCTCCCACTGGACGAAGCTGTTCGGCCCGGCGAGCGAGATCGTGCTGTCCGCCTCGTCGTGACCGGCCGTGACGTGGAACGGCTCCCACGGGCTCGCTTCCTCGTGCTCCCCGAGGAGCAGGCTGAACTTGAAGGGGTTGCCCATGACGCCCATGTCCTTCTCGCCGGGGTGGATCTTCGCGGTGTTCCGGTAGGCGATCCCGAGCGCCCGGGCGATGGCCCGGTTCGCGCGGTAGTTCGGCCCGTACGCGCCCGTCCCGCCGGCGATCCCGACGTCGTCGCGGACGGGGCCGTTGACGACCCACTGGTACGCCCACCCGCCCGTGCTGACGGAGAACTGGATGGAGTTCGAGTCCGGGTCGGCGAGCGCGCGGACGCCGGCCTCCAGCACCGGCATGTGAGTGGGCAGACAGCCCGCCATCACGGCGTTCGACGCCAGCCCCGCGACCGTGATGGGGTTGTCGTCGTTCCCGAGGCGGCCGATGACCGCGTCGTCGGGCGTGTCGGTGCCGCGTAGCATCTCCGCGACGCGCGCCTCCGTCGGCGGGATCACGGGGAGGCCGTCGGTCATCCCCTGCCGGTAGAGGTCACGCGAAACCGCCGCTATGGACTCGTCGTCGGCGTCGTCTCGGGCCATGTGTCGGTGCCGGCTACTCCGCCGGCCGCCTTGGGCTTTGCGCCGGCGCGGGCGAATCGCACGAATCGGGGCGGTAGAAAGCTTTTTTGCGCTCTCTCGCGGACCTGCGCGTGGCGACAATGGTACACGACGTTCTCATCATCGGGACGGGACCCGCCGGGTTGGCCGCGGGCACGTACGCCGGCCGGGCCGCGCTCGACACGCTGTTCTTCGAGGCGGAGTCCATCGGCGGCGAACTGGTGAACCGACACGAGGTCGAGTCCTTCCCGGGGTTCCCGGACGGCGTCGCGGGCACGGAGCTCCGGTCGCGGCTCGTCGAGCAGGTCGAACAGTACGAGGTCGACGTCGAACTGGAGGCCGTCGAGGCCGTCGAACCCGGCGAGGGCGACGAGCCCCACGTCGTCCGCGCGGGCGGCGCGGCCCACGAGGCGGAGACGGTCATCGTGGCGACGGGGAGCCACTCGGAGCCGCTCGGCGTGCCCGGCGAGGAGGAGTACGAGGGGCGCGGCATCTTCCACTGCGCGACGTGCGACGGCCCGCTCTATCAGGGCGAGCGCCTCGCGGTCGTCGGCGGCGGGAACCACGCCGCCATCGACGCCGTCTTCCTCACGGAGTACGGCTCCGAGGTCCTCCTCCTCACGCCCGATGAGGAACTGTCGGCCGACGCGGCGTTCCGCGAGGAGGTCGCGGACGCGGACGGCCTCACGGTCCGAACGGGCGTCGAGGTCACGGAGGTCCTGGGGAGCGACGGCGTCGTGGACGGGCTCGCGGTCGTGAACGCCGAGGGCGAGGCGGAGACGCTCGACGTCGGCGGGTTGAACATCAACGTCGGCTCCGTTCCGAACACGGGCTTCCTCGACGGTGCGGTGGCCTTAGACGACGAGGGGGCCGTCGTCGTCGGCCCGAACATGGAGTCGAGCGTCGAGGGCATCTTCGCGGCCGGCGACGTCCGACAGGACAGCGTCTTCGAAATCGGCGCGGGCGTCGGCGACGGCATCACCGCCATCGAGTCTGCGAAGGAGTATCTGTAGGGCGCGGCGGTGAGCGGCAGCGAACCGCCGCGGGCAGAGCGAACGGGGAGCGAAGTGACCCGTGAGCCGCGCGAGCCTGAGCGGCAGCGAACCGCCGCGGGTAGCGCGACGGCACGGCGCGCACGCGAGGGGGCGTCCGCGCCGCCGAGAATAACCGGAAATTATTTGGTATCATTCGATGAATGAGTGTATCGTTAATCATGTACGATTACCTCATCGTCGGCGGTGGGAGCGCGGGCTGCGTGCTCGCCCACCGGCTGACGGAAGACGAGGACGTCGACGTGCTGTTGTTGGAGGCGGGGGAGCCGGCGGAGGACCGCGACATGGTCAAGGACCCCACGCGCATCTGGGACGTGCTCGGCTCCGACCTCGACTGGGAGTTCGAGACCGAGCCCCAACCCGGGCTCAACGGCCGGCGCATCGACTGGCCGCGCGGGAAGGCCCTCGGCGGGTCGAGCGTCATCAACGGCATGGCGTACGTCCGCGGTCACCCCTACGACTACGACAACTGGGAGGACCTCGGGAACGAGGGATGGGGGTACGACGCGATGCTCGACTACTTCAAGAGGTCCGAGACGCTGAACGCCGAGGGCGACGAGGCGTACCACGGCGACGACGGGCCGCTGAGCGTCTGGCGCGGGACGCCGGACGAGTTCAGCGAGACCCTCGTCGAGGCCGGCGAGGAGGCGGGCCTCGACGTGAACAGGGACTTCAACGGCGAACAGCAGTCGGGTATCGGCTACTACCACTCGACGATGGACAACGGGCATCGCCACAGCGCGGCGGCGGCGTTCATCAAGCCCGTCCTCGACCGCCCGAACCTCCACGTGGAGACGGGCGCGCACGTCACCGAACTTACCTTCGACGGCGACCGCGCGACGGGTGCGACCTACGAGCAGGACGGCGCGACGGAGACCGTGGAGGTCGCGGACGACGGCGAGGTCCTCCTCGCCGCGGGGGCGCTCCAGACGCCCCAGTTGCTGATGCTCTCGGGTATCGGCCCCGCGGACCACCTCGAAGCGCACGGCATCGACGTCCGCCACGACCTCCCGGGCGTCGGGCGAAACCTCCAGGACCACCTTCGGGTCCCCGTCGTCTACGAGAGCCCGAAACCCATCGAGGCCGCCCCGGAGCCCATCGAGACGGCGGACGGCGAGGAGCGGGGCACCCGCTACGACCGCTCGATGGTCGGTGCCTTCGAGCGCTCCGACCCGGACCTCCCCGCGCCCGACCTCCAGTACGGGCTCGCGCCCGGCGCGGAGAACGACCCGCAGGCCGGGTTCTCGATCATGGTGCTGCCGCTGCGCCCGAGCGCCCGCGGGCGCGTCACGCTCCGGTCCGCCGACCCCCACGACGACCCGGTGATGGACCCCCAGTACATGCTCGACGAGAAAGACGTCGACGACTTCGTCACGGGCATCCGCCGCGCGCGCCGTATCGGCGAGACGGACGCGCTCGCCGAGTACCGCGAACGCGAACTCTACCCCGGCGAGGACGCGCAGAGCGACGAGGAGATCGCGGAGTACATCCGGAACAACGCCGTCTCGGGCTACCACCCGACCTGCACGTGCAAGATGGGTGACGACGAGATGGCCGTCGTCGACGACGACCTCCGACTCCACGGCATCGACGGCCTCCGCGTCATCGACGCCTCCGTGATGCCCCGCGTCCCCAGCGGGAACACGAACGCGCCCACCATCGCCGTCGCGGAGAAGGGCGCGGACCTCGTTCGGAACGACTGAACCGACGCGACACCGCAGTCCCGACGGCGCCGCCGCGCGTGCCGTACGGACGAGCGTCGGCGCGGTACGGCACGCCACGCGCGAAACAAGGCAATCGTTCGTTATCTTTAACCCCGTCGGCCGAGAGGACGAGGTATGATAGACCTCGACGGTGAGACAGCTATCGTCACCGGCGGTGCGCAGGGGTTCGGCCGCGAGATCGCCGCGCGACTCGGCGAGGCCGGAAGCAACGTGGTACTCGCCGACGTACAGGTGGAGCTCGCGGAGGAGACGGCGGACGAGCTCCGCGCGGACGGAATCGACGTCGAGGTGGTCGAGTGCGACGTCACCGACCCGGCGTCCGCGGAGGCGCTCGTGGAGGCGACGGTCGAGCGCTTCGGGAGCCTCGAAATCCTCGTCAACAACGCCGGCGGAAGCAGTACGGACCACTTCACGGAACTCGACTACGACGAGTGGGCGAGCGGTATCTCGCTCAACCTCTCCGGGCCGTTCAACTGCTCGAAGGCGGCCTCGGCGGAGCTGCTGGAGCACGGGAACGGCCGCATCGTCAACATCTCCTCGATGGCGGGGACGAACGTCACCGTCCACGGGAACCCGAGTTACACCGCGGCGAAGTGGGGCGTCATCGGGCTGTCGAAGCACACCGCCCGCGACCTCGGCCCGGACGTCCGCGTGAACGCCATCTGTCCCGGCGGGTCGCCGAACGGCCCGCTGGACCGCGGCGTCACCTCCGAGGACGTCGCCGACACCGTCCTCTTTCTCGTCTCCGACCTCTCCGCGTACGTCAACGCAACCGCCATCGAACTCGACGGCGGCGGCAGCCTGAACGAACGACCGGACTACCTGAGCAAACCGCCGGAGGAGTGGCCGGAGTTCCTGCAGGACCAGTAATCGGCGACGCGCGGCATCGACGCGTCGCGGACGGCCGTCGCTCGGCGTCGTGGCGCGCGAAAACGTGCTGTCCGGTCCGGTTCGTTCGGTCCGGTTCGGTTCGACGGTCGAGCGGGCGGCCGAGCCGCGTTCAGCGCTCGGTGAGGTTGACGCAGATGTTCTTCGTCTGGAGGTAGGAGTCGAAGGCCTCCATCCCCATCTCGCGGCCGATACCGCTCTTCTTGAAGCCGCCGAAGGGCGCGCCGATGGGGCCGCCGAACCACTGATTGACGTAGATGCTCCCCGCCTCTATCTGCTCGGCGGTGTTGAGCGCGGCGCGGACGTCGTTCGAGAAGACGCCGCCGGTGAGGCCCATCTCGACGTCGTTGGCGATGTCGATGGCCTCGCGGCGCTCCGAGAACGGGATGACGCAGAGCACCGGTCCGAATATCTCCTCCTGGGCGATTCGCATGTCGGTCTCGACGTCCGAGAAGACCGTGGGCTCGACGAAGTAGCCCTCGCGGTCGAGGGCCTCGCCGCCGGTCTCGATGGTCGCGCCCTCCTCGACGCCGAGGTCGATGTAGTCCATCACCTTCTCGAAGTGCGCCTCGTAGTTGAGCGGGCCCATGTCGGGGTCGTCGATGCCGTCGCCGAGTTCGTACGCCTCGGCGCGTTCGACGATGAGGTCGAGGAACTCGTCGTAGACGTCCTCGTGGACGATGGCGCGGTCCGCGGCGGCGCATATCTGCCCGGTGTTCATGAAGATACCGAGCGCGATGGCGTCGGCGGCCTCCTCGAGGTCCGCGTCGGGGAGGACGACGGCGGGGTTCTTCCCGCCGAGTTCGAGCGTGACGGGCGTAATGTTGGCCGCGGCGGACTCCATGACGGCCGCGCCGGTCTGGACGCTCCCCGTGAAGGAGACGGTGTCGACGTCCTCGTGGCCGGAGAGCGCCGCGCCCGGCTCCGTCCCGCCGGTGACGACGTTGACGACGCCGTCGGGGACGCCGGCGTCCTCGAAGAGCTCCGCGAGGTGGACGGCGGAGAGCGGCGTGGTCGGTGCGGGCTTGATGACGACGGTGTTACCCGCGACGAGCGCCGGCGCGGTCCCCTGTCCCATCAGGTTGAGCGGGGCGTTCCACGGGATTATCTGTGCGCTCACGCCGTAGGGCTCGCGAACGGTGAAGTCGACCTCCTCGCCGCCCGTGGGGATGCTCTTCCCCTCAAGTTTGCCCGCCGCGCCCGCGTAGTACTCGAGGGTCTGCGCGAGGCCTTCGACGGCACCGCGGGAGTCGGAGAGTGGTTTACCCTGGTCGCGCGTCTCGACCTCCGCGAGGCTCTCGGCGTTCTCGCGGACGACGTCGGCGAGTCGCTGGACGACCTCGCCGCGCTCCGTGGGCGTCTTCGCCTGCCACTCGGGCAGGGCGTCGCGGGCGGCCGCGACCGCCCGGTCGACGTCCTCGCTCGTCCCGGCCGCGAACTCCGCGATGGGTTCCTCCGTCGCGGGGTCTATCGTCTCGCGGTACTCCCCGCTCGTCGATTCGACGAGCTCGCCGCCGATGAACATCCGGTATCGCTCGTTGGTTGCAAGTGACATGATTTGTGGACAACGGCCGACCGTCTCCGCGCTGGTGGGTCCGCTGTTGTCCTCGCGTACGGACGCGACCCAAATAGTTCTATCCATAACGGTTCTTACGGTTCGGTCGGCGATGCCGCGGACGGCACGTGTCCAGGACGGGCAGAGGGGATGACCGGCCTCGGCGGGGCCGCGGGCGACCGCCGATACGCCATCGTCGTCCCATCAGGACGCATATACGACGATTTATGTGCATAGACGCGCGTGTATCGGACCGTCATGCGAGCAGCCAGATACCACGCCAACCGCGACGTCCGCGTGGAGGACGTCGCCGCGCCCGCGCCCGAACCGGACGAAGTCGTCGTCGACGTCGCGGCCTGCGGCATCTGCGGGTCCGACCTCGCCGAGTACAGCCACGGCCCGCGCGCTGGCGAGGAGTCGCTCCCCTACGTCATGGGCCACGAGTTCGGTGGCACCGTCGCCGAGACCGGGGCCGACGCGGACGTCGCCGTCGGGACCGAGGTGGTGGTGAACCCCCTCGTCGCCTGCGAGGACTGCTGGTGTTGCGACGCCGGACAGTACAACCTCTGTCGGAACCTCGTCGTGGTCGGCGCACAGCGCCCCGGCGCGTACGCGGAGCGGGTGCGCGTCCCCGCGACGAACGTCGTCCCCCTCCCCGACGGCGTCTCGCCGGAGACGGCCGCCGTCGCCGAACCGTTCACGGTCGCCTACCACGGCCTGCTGCAGTCGCCCATCCGGTCGGGCGACGACGTCGCCGTCGTCGGGATGGGGCCCATCGGGCTCGCAACCGTCCAGTTGGCCCGCGACGTGGGTGCCGGAACGGTGTACGCCTCCGGCCACCGCGAGGCCCGGCGCGCGCTCGCCGCCGAGTGTGGGGCCGACGTCGTCGTCGACCCGCGCGAGACGGACTTCGTCGAGACCGTCCGTGAGAACACGCGGGGCGGGGCCGACGTCGCCTTCGACGTCACGGGGACCGAATCGGGCTACGCGGACGCGGTCGGGGCCACCCGGCCGGACGGGCACACGACGCTCGTCGGCGTCTTCGAGGACGCAATCGAGGCCGACATCATGGAGTACGTGAGCGCACAGCGGAGCGCGACCGGCTCCGCCGCCTACCAGACCGGGCCGCGCGCCGGCGAGGAGTTCGGCACCGTCCTCCGGAAGTTCGCGGCCGGCGACCTCGACCCCGAGCCGCTCGTGACCTCGCGTATCGCCCTCGACGACATCGAGTCCGAGGGCTTCGAGGCGCTCGCGGACAGCGACTCGGGCGAGGTGAAGGTCCTCGTGCGCCCGTAGGAGAGGCGGGAATCGCCCCGCGCCCTCGTTCCGCGTCGACTACGCGTCCGCGCCCGCCTCCGCGTCCGTGTCCGTGGGGACGAAGCGGTAGAAGACGCGTTCGAGGTCGTCCGGGCCCTCGATGTCGACGACCTTCAGTTCGACCGGGTCGCCGATGGTGAGGTCGTCGTACTCGGCGTCGTCGATGCGCGCGGAGAGGCGCACGTCGACGCCGTCGAGGTCGACGATGCCGACGACGAACGGGAGGTCGTCGACCTTCCCGATGGGCGCACCGGCGCGCATCACGGAGAACGCGTGGAGCGTCCCCGTGTGCGGGAGCGACGTGTAGGAGAGGTCGTCGCTGGTGCACTCGGGGCAGACGACGCGCGGCGGGAAGTGGAGTTCGCCGCAGTCCTCACACTCCGTGGTCGTGAGCGACCCCGCGTCGAGGTTCTCGTAGAACTCGTGGATGCGCGTCTCGTCCTCGCTCTGTATCTCGTAGAAGTCGAAGAGTCGCGGGAAGTCCACGGCGTCCGGCACGCTCGTCGACCCGCGGGGCGGCTCGTCGCTCATTGCGGGTCCCTCCCGAGCGTCATGACGCTGTGTACCGACGCGCTCCCGCTGAGGTTGTGGATGAGGCCCGTCTCGGGGCTGTCCGGCACCTGGCGGGCGGACTCGACCTGCCCCGTGAACTGCTTGTGGACTTCGAGGGCCTGCGAGACGCCGGTCGCGCCCAGCGGGTGCCCGCAGCCGAGCAGGCCACCGCGGGGGTTGACGGCGATATCGCCGTCGAGTTCGCTGCGGCCGTCCTCGATGAACTGCCCGCCCTCGCCCTTCTCGACCCACCCGAGGTCCTCGTACTCGATTATCTCGCTGATGGAGAAGCAGTCGTGTATCTCGGCGACGTCGAGGTCCCTCACGGGGTCCTCGATGCCGGCCTGCTCGTAGGCCTGCTCGGCGGCGACGGTCGCCTGCGGCCACGCGGAGAACGACGGGATGTTGTTGACGGAGTTGCCGGCCATGGTGGACTGACCGCTCCCGGTGATGTACGTCGCCTCGTCGGTGACCTCGCGGGCCTTCTCCTCGCTCATGAGTATGAGGCCCGCCGCGCCGTCCGTGACGCCGCTACAGTCGAAGAGGTGTAGGGGCGGCGCGATGGGGTAGGAGTCGAGGACGTCGTCGACGTCGATGTCCATCTGGAACTGCGCGTAGGGGTTGTTCGCGGCGTGGCTCTTGTTCTTCACCGCGACCTTCGCCAGCTGTTCTTGGGTCGTCCCGTACTCGTGCATGTGTCGCTGGCCGAGGAAGGAGAAGTACGTCGGGGCGTTGAGCCCGTTGACGCCGTCGAACTCGCGATCAACGACGTTCGACATGCTCGTCTGCATCTCCTCGCCGTGGCCGTCGGGGAGGTGCATCTTCTCGACGCCGACGACGAGCGCGGTGTCGAGTTGGCCGGCGGCGATGGCGAGCCACGCGTAGCGCAGCGCGGCCTGCCCGCTCGCGCACGCGAGTTCGGTCCGGGCGATCATCGAGTCCGCCTCGACGCCGAGGAGTTCGGCGACGAGCGGCGCAACGTGCGACTGGAACGCGAAGCGCTCCGGCTGCACGGCGCCGACGAACAGCCCCTCGATGTCCTTCGGGCCGACGTCCGGCACGTCGTCGAACGTCGCCTTCCCGGCCTCCTGCGCGAGGTCCTTCCACGTCGCGTCCCGCTCGCCCCAGTCGGTGTGGCCGCCACCGACGATTGCGGCGTTCCGCGTCACGGCGCGGCCTCCGGCGCGTCGCCGCCGCCGACCACGTCGTGGCGCTCGTTATCACTCTGCATCACGTGTGGCAAGGGAGAGTGACACAATTAATGTTGCGGTCCGTGCACGCGACGGCCGACGCGCCCGGCACGGGCCGAATCCCGCGTCCCGTCGGGGCCGACGGCGCGCAAGTAGGTATGCTTGAGTGGGCGACCAGCGGGCGCGCGTCGTCGCCGCGTCGAACGACTTCCCGAGTATCCGTTTGGTAATGAGAAACGTCTCGGCGCCAGCCGGGAGGGACCCGCTCTCACTTTACGACGATACCGCTGTAAGGAACGGGGGCGACGGGCGGACGCATTCGCGGGCGTTCGCGTGACGAGTCACGCCGTCCAGCGGCGCGGCACGCGGGGGTTCGCCCGTGACGGCGTGCCACGGTCGAGCCGGCGTCGCCGTACCTCGTCTGATATACCCAAACGAATTTGGTGGTGCGCGACGAACTGCGAGACGATGACGACGCCCACGATGCAATCGGTCGAACGGGTCTTCGAGGTGGTGGACGTGCTCTGGCGCGAGGACGGGGCGGGGCCGGCGGCGGTCGCCGAGGCCCTCGACATCCACCGGAGCACCGCGCACGGCTACCTGCGCTCGCTCGAAGCCGTCGGCTACGCGGTCAACGACGGCGGGACGTACGAGCTGAGCTACCGGTTTTTAGATATGGGGACGCGCCTACAGTACCGCAATCGGGTCTTCCAGGCCGCGCGCGAGGAGATATCGCGCTTGTCGCGCGAGACGGGGGAGCTCCCGACGCTCGCCGTCGAGGAGGCGGGGGGCGCGGTCATCCTCCACCAGCGCCCGGGGGAGAACGCCCTCGAACTCGGGACGTACTCGGGGATGCGGACCCCGCTCCACACGACCGCGTCCGGGAAGACCATCCTCGCGCACATGCCCGCGGAGCGCGTCGACGCGGTCCTCGACGGCGGCCTCGAACGCGTGACCGACCGGACCGTGACAGACCCCGAGCGCCTCCGGGAGCGCCTGGCGAGCATCCGCGAGGACGGCCACGCCGTCGACGTCGACCAGCAGGTCGTCGGGATGGGGACCGTCGCCGTCCCGCTCCACCCGGACGACGACCACGTCGCCAGCCTCGCCATCGCCTGTCCCTCGGAGCGCATCCGGAACGAGTCGTACCAGGACGAACTGGTCGGCGCGCTCAAGGAGTCGCGCAACCGCATCTCCATCAAGTATCAGTACGGGCGGTAGGCACCGTCACCTTGATTACCGATTGCGCGAATGGATGGCACGATGGGACGCGAGATCGACACCGTCGCAGTGCTCGGAGCGGGAAGCATGGGTCACGGAATCGCCGAGGTCTCGGCGATTGCGGGCTACGACGTCTTCCTCCGGGACATCGAGGAGTCGTACGTCGAGGACGGCTACGAGCAACTGAAGTGGAGCGTCGGGAAGCTGGCCGAGAAGGGCCAACTCGACGAGGACCCCGAGGACGTCCTCGAGCGCGTGCGGACGACGACGGACCTCGCCGAGGCCGTCGGGGACGCCGACCTCGTCGTCGAGGCCATCCCCGAGGACCTGGAGATGAAGCGCGGCCTCTTCGCGGACGTCGAGGCGGCGACCGACGAGGGGACGATTCTCGCCACGAACACCTCGAGCCTGCGCGTGACGGACATCGCGGCGGAGACGGACCACCCCGAGCGCCTCTGCGGGATGCACTTCTTCAACCCGCCGGTGAAGATGGACCTCGTCGAGGTCGTCTCCGGCGAGGAGACCGACGAGGAGGTCGTCGATACGGCCTACGCGTTCGTCGAGTCCCTCGACAAGACGCCGGTACTCGTCCGCAAGGACATCCCCGAGTTCGTCGTGAACAACGTCCTCGTGCCGTTCATGGAGGAGCCGGGCTGGATGCTCGACGCGGGCGACGCCGACGGCGTCCGGCAGGCCGACGCGGCGATGGTCTACCGGCGCGGCTACCCGATGGGCCCGTTCGAGCTCGCGGACTTCGGCGGCCTCGACATCTTCGTCCACACGCGCGACCAGTGGGACGAACCCGTCCCCGAGTGTTATCGCTCGCTCGTCGACGCCGACGACCTCGGGCGCAAGACCGGCGAGGGCTTCTACGACTACGAGGACGGCGCGGGCGTGAACTACGAGCCGGGTGACGGCGAGGGGTTCGACACGCTCCGCGTCGAGGCACGGATGGTCAACGAGGCGGCGCGGCTCGTCGGGCAGGGCGTCGCGGACCCCGAGGACATCGACATCGCCATGCGCCTCGGCGGCGGCCTCCCCGAGGGGACGTGTCGAACCGGCGATAAGCTCGGCCTCGACCGCGTGCTGGAGAAAGTCGAGTCGCTCTACGAGGAGACCGGCGCGGAACGCTACGAGCCCGCGGACTACCTCGTCGAACTCGTCGAGAACGGCCACACGGGCGAGGACGCCGGACGGGGCTTCTACGACTACGCGGACGGCGGCCCGTACCACTACATCGAGCACGAGATCGACGAGGACGGCGTCCTGCGCGTCGTCTTCGACCGCGAGGAGCGCCTGAACGCGCTCTCGGACGACATGCTGAACGAGATCGACCGGCTGCTCAAGCGCGTCGACACGGACGAGGTCACCTGTGTCACCTTCGAGGGGGCGGGCGACCGCGCGTTCAGCGCGGGCGCGGACATCACGGGCTTCACGACCGCGGACGCGACCGACCTGATGGCGGTTGAGGACGCCGTCGAGACCATCTACGACTTCGAGCGCCCGACGATAGCCAAGATCGACGGCCTCTGTCTCGGCGGCGGCTTCGAGATCACGATGGCCTGCGACATCCGCCTCGCCACGGAGAGCTCGCGCCTCGGGAGCCCCGAGATAAACCTCGGACTCATCCCCGGCGGCGGCGGCACGCAGCGTCTCGTGCGCCTCGTCGGCGAGGCGCGCACGAAGGAACTCGTCTTCCGGGGCGAGCAGATAAGCGCCGAGAAAGCCGTCGACTGGGGCATCCTGAACCGCGCCGTCCCCGAGGAGGAGTTCGAGGAGACCGTCGAGGCGTTCGTCTCCGACATCGCCGACGGCCCGCAGACAGCGCTGAAGGTCGCAAAGCAGGTCATCAACGAGGGGCAGGACGCGAGCCTGAAGACCGCCATCGCCATGGAGAGCCAGGCGTTCGGCCTGCTGTCGACGACGGACGACATGCTGGAGGGCGTCGAGGCGTTCACCCACGACCGGGACCCCGACTTCGAGTAGGGATTTCCGGCGGCTGGTGTTGAACACCTTAGATAACGTTTATTGTAGTGTGACCGGAACAGGTCGAACTGAATGGACGAAAGAGACCGACTGGAGAGCTACTACTTCCACGAGCAGGGGTTCGATACGCTCGCGGAGGCCCGCGAGTGGTTCGAGTGGGAGGTGCCGGAGACGTTCAACATCGCGCACTACGTCTGCGACCGGTGGGCGGAGGAGAAGAAGAACAGCGTCGCGCTCTACGTCGCCGAGGACGGCGAGGAGCGGACGTACACCTTCCGACAGCTCCGGGGGTACGCGAACCGCTTTGCGAACTACCTCGACGAGCGCGGCGTGGCGGCGGGCGACCGCGTCGCGGTGAACGGGACCCAGCGCCTCCAATCGCTCGTCGCGCACCTCGCGGCGTTCAAACTCGGCGCGGTCACGGTCCCGCTCAGCGTGCTCCTCGGGACGGACGGCCTCCGCTACCGGCTCGACGACTCGGACTCCGTGGCGTTCGTCGTCGACGAGGGGGCAATCGAGACGTTCCGGCCGATCCGCGACGACCTCGACTCGCTCTCCGTCGTCGTGACGAACGAGGGGTTCGACGAGGGCGACGAGACGTGCTTCTGGGACGCCATCGAGGGTCGAAGCACCGAGTTCGAGACGCGCGCGACCGACCCGGAGGACCCGGCCTGCATCATCTACACGAGCGGGACGACGGGCCAACCGAAGGGCGCGGTCCACGCCCACCGCCACCTGCTCGGGCTCCTCCCGCAGTTCGTCAGCCTCCAGGGCCACGAGACGGGCGACGACCAGGTCGTGCGGACCATCTCGGAGTGGTCGTGGATCATGTCGCTGAACCAGATGGTGCTCCCGCCGCTGTTCTACGGCATCCCGGTCGTCGGCCGCCCGGAGGGGAAGTTCGACGCCGAGGCGGAGTTCGAACTCGTCGAGCGCTTCGAGGTGACGCAGCTGAACCTCCCGCCGACGGCCGTCCGGATGATGATGCAGGTCGAGGACGCGGGCGAGCGCTACGACCTCACGAGCCTCCAGTCGTTCTCGACGGGCGGGGAGTCCGCCGGCGAGAGCATCATCGAGTGGGCGACGACGACCTTCGAGAACGCCGCGTTCATCGAGGGGTACGGCTCCACGGAGGTCGGCGGCCTCATCTCCGACGACCCCGGCTTCGGCATCGACCACCGCATCGACCACTTCGGCGTCCCCTCGGTCGGCCACGAGGTGGCGATTCTCGACCCCGACACGCGCGAGGAGATCACGGAGCCGGGCGAAATCGGCGAGCTCGCCGTGACGTACGATGGCGACCCGATGCTGTTCGTCGAGTACCTCGGGAAGCCGGAGGCGACCGCGGAGAAGGTCCAGGACGGCTGGCTGCTCTCGGAGGACCTCGTCTCGCGCGACGAGGACGGCTACTACCAGTTCCACGCCCGCGACAACGACCTCATCATCAGCTCCGGCTACCGCTTCGGCCCGGACGAGATCGAGGAGGCGCTCGTCACCCACGAGGCCGTCTCGGAGGCCGGCGTCATCGGCATCCCGCACGAGACGCGCGGCGAGATTCCGAAGGCCTTCATCGTCCTCGCGGACGGCTACGAGGCCTCCGAGGACCTCCGCGCCGACCTCCAGTCGCACGTCAAAGAGCGCCTGGCGAAGTACGAGTACCCGCGCGAACTGGAGTTCGTGCACACGCTCCCGCGGACGTCGACCGGAAAGATTCGGCGGACCGAGCTCCGCGAGGAGGAGGGCATCGAGGAGTCGTAGCGCGACGGCGACGGTACCGGACGACGGCGGCGAAAGAGCTTTGCTGGCGTTGTGCGTCGGTCCCGCCATGGAGCTCTTGGACGAGTCCCTCGTCCCGGCGGCGGTCCGCGAAGCCAAACGCGACGCGCGGGCGTTCGCCCGTGAGCACGTCGAACCGAACGCGGCCCGGCACTTCGCGGACGGGACGTACCCCGACAAGGTCGTCGAGGCGGCGGTCGAGGCTGACCTCGTCGGGGTCGAGATACCGGCGTCGTACGGCGGCCGGGGGGCGTCGCTCGCGGAGAGCCTCGCCATCACGGAGGAACTCTTCCGCGCGGACGCCGGCATCGGGATGGCGATCCGCGGGCGGAGTTTCGGGACGAACATCCTCGAACGCTACGGCACGGAGGCGCAAAAGGAGCGCTACCTGCCGGGAGTTCCGAGCGGCGAGTCGTTCACGGGGATGGCTATCTCCGAGCCCGAGACGGGGAGCGACCTCGCGGGAATGGAGACGCGGGCGGAGCGCGACGGCGACGAGTGGGTCATCGACGGCGAGAAGTACTGGATCGGGAACGGCATCGACGCCGACTGGGTCCTGACGTACGTGAAGACGGAGGATACCGACGACCGGCACGCGAACCACTCGCTCGTGGTCGTCCCGACGGATGCGCCGGGGTACGCGGCCGAGCACATCCCCGAAAAGATCGGGATGCGGGCCTCCCAGCAGGCCCACATCGTCTTCGACGACTGTCGCGTCCCGGCGGCGAACCTCGTCGGCGAGCGCGGCGAGGGGTTCCGGATGGTCGCGGAGTTCTTCGACCACGGCCGCATCTCGGCCGCGGGTCACGGACTCGGTATCGCCGCCGCGGCCATCGAGGAGGCGTGGGCGTTCGTCGAGGAGCGCGAGGAGTTCGGCCGGCCCGTCGGCGAGTTCCAGTCCGTCCAACACGACCTCGCGGACATGCGCACGGAGTTCGAGAGCGCGCGCGCCCTGACGTGGCGGGCGGCGGAGCGCGTCGAGACGAACGACTCGGCGAGCGACTGGAGCGCGATGGCGAAGACGAAGGCGACGGAGACAGCCGTCGAGTGCGCCGAGACCGGGATGCGCCTCCACGGCGGCCGCGGCGTCCTCGACGAGCGGCGTATCTCGCGGCTCTACCGGGACGCGCGCCTCCCGCTCATCTACGAGGGCGTCAACGAGGTCCAGCGCGACATCGTCTACAAGCGCTCGTAGCGCGCGCACGCCGCCCGGGTGGGAGGGGGGACGGTGACGGTGTCGTACCCGGGGCGTACACTTATCACGGTACCAGAAGACACGAGAACGTATGCCAGAGTTCAGCGGCCGGACGGCAATCGTGACCGGCGCGGCGAAGGGAATCGGGCGGGGGGTCGCGGAGACGATGGGGGAGTACGGCGCGGAACTCGTCCTCGCGGACGTCGACACGGAGACGCTCGACTCGACCGCGGCGGACCTCCGCGCGGCGGGGCACGCGGTCGAGGCCGTCGAGTGCGACGTGACCGCGCAGGCGGAGGCCGCGGCGATGGTCGAGACCGCGTTGGACCGGTTCGGAAGCGTGGACGTCCTCGTCAACAACGCCGGCGTCGCCACCGGGGGGTCCATCGAGGACCTCTCGCTCGACGAGTGGCGACGAATCGTCGACGTCAACCTCACGGGCGCGTTCGTCTGCACGAGCGAGGCCATCCCGCCGATGGTCGAGCAGGGCGACGGGCGTATCGTGAACATATCGTCGATGGCAGGCCGGGGAATCAGTCACAACGGCGCGGCGAACTACACGGCCTCGAAGTGGGGGTTGATCGGATTGACGAAGCACACGGCGTTCGACCTCGGACCGAAGGGTGTCCGGGCGAACGCCGTCTGCCCGTCGGCGACGCTGACGCCGTTGGCCGAGCGCACGACGACCGAGGCGGAGCGCGAGGCGTTCACCGAGGACGTCCCGCTGGGCCGGTGGGCGCGCCCGGAGGACCAGGCGGAGGCGGCGGCGTTTCTCGCCTCGGACGAGGCCGAGTACATCACGGGGACGGTCCTCGAAGTCGACGGCGGCGGCCAACTCCGCTCGAAGCGCGAGAACGAGTGAGCGCCGGTCGTTTCCGGTTCGTGTGCGCGTCGGGCTACGCTACTGTTCGATCAGCTCGACGCTGTACCCCTCGGGGTCGGTGACGAAGGCGGCGCGCGTCTCGTCGTCGATGGCGAACGGTCCCTGCTCGATTTCGGCGTTCCACTCCTCGGTCGCCGTCTCGACGGTCGCATCGAGGTCGGAGACACCCACGGAGAGGTGGTTGATGCCCGCGGGCTCGACGGGCGCGTCGACCTCACAGAACTGTATCTCGGCGGCGCTCTCGCCGCCGACGCAGTAGTTGTACGTCCCCTCGACGGTGAACTCGCGGGTGAAGTCGAGACCGAGGGCGTCCTCGTAGAAGCCGCTCGTCGTCTCGATGTCCGTGACGTCGACCGCGACGTGGAGCACGTCCATACGGCGTCTGCGGCGACCGGCCACAAGAGCGTTTCGCTGGTCGTGAACGTACCGCACGACAGTGGGGAGAGCGCGGCGTGCACCCGACGCCGGAGGGGCGGCGTCGCCGGGGTCCGACCCAACGACCCGAAAACACGATTATCGTTCGTCCGAGATAGTGAGTCGATGACCGACACCTCGATGACCGTGTTGGAGAAGCACGCCGCCGAACCCGGGATGCGTCTGGCCGAGCGACCGGTACCGACACCGGGGGCCGACGAGGTCCGAATCGCCGTCCGGTCCGTCGGCATCGACGGCGGCGTCGAGGCCCCGTTCTACCGCTGGGACGACTACTACCACCGCTACGAGCCACACCTCCCGCAGGTGTTCGGCCACGAGTTCGCGGGCGTCGTGGACGCCGTCGGGTCCGACGTCGTCGACTGGGCGGGCGGCGAGCGCGTCGCCGTCGAACCTCGCTACTCCTGCGGGCGCTGTCGGAACTGCCGCGAGGGCCGACAGAACCTCTGTACGGAGGAACCCGGCTTCTCGCCGCACGGCCGGAAGGCGGTGGGTATCGACGTCGACACGCCGGGCGCGCTCGCCGAGTACGTCGTCGTCCCCGCCCGGAACCTCTACGAGCTCCCCGCGGGCGTCACGTTCGACGAGGGGGTCTTCCTCGAACTGCTCGCCATCGGCGTCCACGCCATCGAGGCGTCGGCGTTCGAGGTGGGCGACCGCGTGGCGATCACGGGGCCGGGCTCGGCGGGACTGAGCGCGCTCCTCGCCGCCCGCGAGGCCGGCGCGAGCGAAATCGTGATCGTCGGTGCCGACGCCGACGAGGGGACGCGGCTCCCCATCGCCGCCGAGATGGGCGCGACGGCGACGCGGAACGCGAGCGAGGGGGCGCTCAACCGTCCCGTCGACGTGTTCGTGGAGGCTTCGGGCCACGAGTCCGCGCTCCGGCTCGCGGAGGCGAGCACCCGTCCGGGCGGCGAAATCGCGCAGGTCGGCGTCTTCCACGACGAGCGCGTCCCCGTCGGGCTCACGGGACTGCTCAACGAGGAGGTGTCGATCGAGACGGTGAACGGCCGCCGACAGTCGGACTGGCGGCGGACGCTCGCGCTGGCCGCGGACCTCGACCTCTCGCGCGTCGTCGGCCCCGCCTTCGACATGGCCGACTACGAGGCGGGGTTCGCGGCCGAGGCCGAGCGCGCGGGCGTCAAGGTCGTCCTCAATCCCTGAACGGGTTCTTGGGGTCCAGCCCGAAGGGACCGTAGAGGTTCGCGTCCGAGTCCGGGTCGGGCGCGTCGAGGTCGGTCCGCTCGACGACGTTCGGCGCGACATCGCGGTCGAGGGCGTCGACGTCGGGCGCGTCGACCTCGACCATGTTCCCGCTCGGGTCGCGGACGTACAACTGGAGGGTCCCGATTTCCGGCAGGGCGTAGACCGGCGGGTCGCCGTCCGCCCAGTCGCCGTCCTCCGTGACGCCGAGGTCGTCGAAGGTGGCGTCCGGGTGGGCCGCGACCGCCTCGTACACCGCCTCGACGTCGTCGACGTGGACGCCGAAGTGGTGGAACGCCGGTGCCTCCGCCTCGGTCTCCACGAGGTGTAACTGGAGACCGCCACAGGCGAGCCACTGCACGGGGAGGTCCCAGTCGGGCGTCGGGATGCGCCCCATCCCGAAGGCGTCGCCGTAGAAGGCGACGGACTCGTCGAGGTCGTCGACGGCGAGCGTGACGTGCGTGTACGTTGCGGTGGGCATGGCGGTACCACTCCCCAATACGTCATAAACGTTGGTGTGGGACTCGGCCGTCGCGGGGTCGAACGGAGCGCGTGGCGGGCCCTCAGAACCCGTAGTCGCGCTGTTCGTGCTGGACGCTCATCCACTTCGTCTGCGTGAACTCGTGGACGACCTCGTCGGCGTTGAACCGGCCGATGCCGGAGGCACCGACGCCGCCGAAGGGCATGTGGGGCTCCTCGTTGATCGGCTGGTCGTTGACGTGAATCATCCCCGTCTCGACGCGCTTTGCGATTTCGCGCCCGCGGCCGGTGTCGCCCGCGTAGACGCTCCCGGAGAGGCCGTAGTCGGTGTCGTTGGCGATTTCGACCGCCTCGTCGATGTCGCTCGCGCGGATGACGGGCGCGATGGGGCCGAAGTGTTCGTTGCACGCCGCCGCCATGTCGTTCGTGACGCCGGAGAGCACGGTCGGCTCGACGACGAGGGAGTCCTCGATGCCGTCGAGTTCGTGGACGCCGCCGCCGGCTTCGAGCGTCGCGCCCGCGTCGAGCGTGTCCTCGATGAAGCCGAGCACCGTCTCGCGCTGGCGCTCGTTGACGATGGGACCGACGATGGTCTCGGGGTCGTGGGCGCTCCCCGTGGGGACGTGCTCGGCCATCCCGGCGAGCTTCTCGACGTACTCGTCGTAGACGTCGTCGACGACCACGTGGCGGTTGATGGAGATACATATCTGCCCGGAGTGGATGAAGGAGCCGAACGCACCGGCCTCGACGGCGTCGTCGACGTCCGCGTCCGCGGCGACGATGTGCGCGTTGTTCCCGCCGAGCTCCATCGCGGGGAGCGCGAGGTTCCGCCCCGCGGTGGCCGCGACCTCGCGGCCGACTTCGGTGCTCCCCGTGAACGCGACGACGTCCGCGGCCGGGTGGCCCGCCATCCGGTCGCCGATGGCGGAGCCGCGTCCCGTGACGACGTTCAGAACGCCGTCGGGGAGGTCGGTCTCCGCGAACAGCGCCGCGACGAGCAGGCCGCCCGTGACCGGCGTCTCGGAGGCCGGCTTGAGCACGACGCTGTTCCCGGTGGCGATGGCGGGCGCGACCGCGCGCATCGTGAGCACGAGCGGGAAGTTCCACGGCGTGATGACGGAGACGACCCCCTCGGGTTTTCGCTCGACGATGTTCTCCTTCGCGGGGATGTTCGAGTCGGCGTGCTCGCCCTTCATCCGCGACGGGAACGTCGCGGCCTCACCCATCGAGGCGACCGTGTTCTGCGTCTCGATGTTCGCCTTCGCGGCCGAGGACCCGCCCTCGGCAGTGAGGAGGCCGACGACGTCGTCGAACGACTCCTCGAGGGCGTCCATCGCGTCGAGGACGATACGCTGTCGCTGGCCGGGGCTCGTCGCCTCCCACTCGGGCTGAGCGGCGACCGCCGCCTCGTACGCCGCGTCGACGTCCGCCTCCGTCGACGCCGGGACGTCGAAGCGGTGCTCCCGCGTCGATGGGTCCTCGACGGCGAGCGTCTCGCCGCTCTCGCTCGCCGTCCACTCGCCCCCGATGTACTGTCGTGACCACTCCCGCTCCGCGATGTCTCGGTCCATGCCGACGGCGATACGGCCAGCACGAGTATATAGGTTCGTGTCAACGAAGACCACGCGTACGGAGTCGGCGAGTCGGCCGACCACACCCGACACAGCGTGGCTTCCGGAGACAGTTCGGACAGACAGATATATTTTGAATACATATACGGAATCGTATTGTTCTGAGAAAATCTCTGATAGATGCCGAACGTAGTCCAAATCTCGAACGCAAAAGTCGACGGCGAGAGTGAATTTTATCCCCATTTAGAACCCGTATTGGCATAGTACACAAATATAATCCATCCGTTCGTCGAATTTATCGTGTCGACAGTCTCGGGCCGACGATATTCACACGGTCCGATAGTCAATAAGTTATTTTGATACATTCTAGATATAGTATATTACCTGTCTTTTTTCCCTGGTGGCGGCGGCGGGCGTCGAGAGGGGCGAGTCGAGGGCGACGCCGGACCCGAACCCGCGAGTGACGCGTATCGGTCAGCCCGTGCCCCGGCGACTGACGCGCGTCCGACGCCGACCGGGTGCTTAAGTCCCCGAACGTCGAAAGCGGGGTGAATGGAGACCCGCGGACACCTCGGTGTCGTGTTGACGGTGATCGCCAGCGCGGGAATCGTGCTCCTCGGGGCGGACCTGGTCGCGCCGACGCCGACGGTCGGCGCGGCGCTCGCCGGCTGTCTCGCGCTCGGGGCGTGTTGCGCGCCGCTCCCGAACGCGCTCGAATCGCTCACGGGGACGCGACGGCGGGGCTACCCCCACAGCGTCCTCGCGCCCGTCGCGTTCGCGCCGGTGTGCTACCTGCTCGTCCTCGGCGCGGGCACGCAGGTCCGGACGGTCGTCGGGTCGATGGCCGGGACGGCGACCTGGGGAGCAATCGCGCTCGGCGTCGCCGGGACCGTCGGCGGCTCGTGGCTCGTCCACATCGCCGTCGACGGCGGCGCGCGGGGCGACGGCCGATTCGTCCTCCGGCCGTTCGCGCCCGTCTCGGACCGCGCCGTCGCCGCCGGGCTCTACCGGAGCGACTCCCCCGTCGTCAACGCGAGCGCGTTGCTGGTCGGTCTCCTCACGACCGCGAACCTCGCCGTCGTCTTCTGCCTGCGCGCGCTCCTCGGCTGACGCGGCTCGCGTCGCGTGCGAGTCGGGAGAGTAATACCGTCCCCGGCGATACCTGCGGACGATGGGAACGTCACCGGACCTCCTCGCCGCGGTGAAAATCGACCTCGTGCGGCTGCTCGGCGCGTGGCTCGACCTCGCCTTCGACCGGCCGGCGGACGAGTACGCGGCCCGCGGGTGGCGACCCGACGGCGCGGCGACGCGGGTCGCCTTCTGGTGTTGGTACGCCCTCGGTGCGGTACTGGTCGCCGCGAGCTACCCCTTCGTCCTCCTCGGGTTCTGGGTCAGGTACGTCGCGCACCAACTCGACCGCATCGCCGCCGGGCTCGGCGTCCTCGTGGTCGTCGGCGTCGTCGCGCTCGTCTGGGGTGGGCTGACCGCGCTCGCGTGGGACCGCCTCCCGACCGCGGGGTTCCGCGCCGTCCTCGCCGCGAGCGTCGTCGCCACGGTCTCCGTCGGCTGCTGCTGGGCGTTCGCGCGCCACCGCTCGCGCGCCCTCACGCTCCTCCTCGCCTACCCCTTCGGCGTCGCCGCCGTCTTCCTCCCGCCCGTGACGGCCGCGCTCTTCTCGCCGACGCTCGGGAACGTCGTCCTCCCGGGGAGTACGTCGCTGGCCGCGTGGCTCCTCGACAACGTTCTCGGCGTCGCGGGACTCGCCGCGACCATCAGGGCGCGCTTCGACCTCGCCGGCTTCGCGTTCGTCGGCATGTGGTTCGGCTTCGCCATCCCGATTGGATGGGCGCTCGGCCTCCTCGTCACCGTCGCCGACGCCGTCCGGCCACAGGAACGCGGCCCGCGGCCGCGACGATAGGCGGCGCGGAGGACCGACGGTCGTTCGCTACTCGCTCCCGTCGTCCGCCACCGCCTCCGCGTCCTGAATCAGCGGGACGTCGTCGGCGGTGCCGGCGTCGGCAGCGTCGGCGTCGGCAGCGTCGGCGTCGGCAGCGTCGGCATCGGCGGCATCGGCGTCGGCTGCGTCTCCACCGTCTCCACCGTCGCCCTCGTCGCCCGCTTCCGAAGGGGCGGCGTCCGTCGCGGAGTCGTGGTCACGCGACTCGACCGCGTCGCTATCGGACGCGCGTCCACCCTCGCGGGCCGCCTGGGTGTCGAGCGCGCGCTGCTGCAGGGCGTCGATACGCGGGACGTCCGTGACGTTCGAGAAGATGACGACGGCCTCGAGGGTCGAGGAGCGCGGGCGCGGGTCGTCGCCCGCGAGGATTTCGACGGTGTCCGCCTCCGCCTCCAGCCACTGGCGCGCGCTCTCGAAGCCGCGCCGCGAGAGCTCGCTCGGGGGTCCCGAGAGGACGACGAGCGCGCGCTCCGCGCTCGATACCTCGCAGGGGACGGTGAGGCGGGTGTTCGCGGCGCGCTGGACGAGCGACTTCACCTTCGCGGCGTCCGTCGCCTCGTCGCCGTCGTCGCCGCCCCGGCTGAACCAGGCCACGAGACGCGCGAAGAGGCCGCGCTCGTCCGGCTCGACGTCCGTCGAGGCGTACCCGACGGAGGCGATTCCGCCGGGTTCGAGCGTGCGGATGAGGTCGCTCGAGTCCATCGCGTTCTCCGCGACGGCGTCCGAGTCGAGTTCGCCCGCGGCGAACAGCGTGGCGACGCGCGTCGCCAGCGCGCGGATTTCCGGGTCGTCGTCGCTCTCGGGGTCGCCCGGCCACGTCTCGCGGTCGAAGGCGAGCGTGCTGTCGGCCGTCGGGACGACGGAGCGAAGCGCGCGGGCGGCGTTCAGCGCCGCCACGCCGCCGTCGTCGTCGGCCGGGAGCGCGCCGAGGACGTAGAGCGGTTCGTCGTAGAGGCCCTGTAGCTCCTCCACGAGCACCGCCCCGGCACCGCTCCCGGTCGCGCTCCCGAGGTCCGCGACGACGAGCACGCCGTCGGACTCGTGGATGGCGAGCGAGTCGAGCGCGCGCCGGAACTCGGGGAGGTCGGTCCCCGCGACGTCCGCGGCGAGTTCGAGGTCGCCCTCGACGCCCTCCGCGGTGACGTCCTCGTGGGTGTCGCCGAGGAGGACGCGCTGGTCCTCGGGGACGGCGTCGAACCCGTCGGCGGGCGTCCGAGCGATGTCGCAGACGAGGGCGTTCCCGCGGGTGAACGCCCGCCCGGTGTCCGCCTCGACTTCGAGGATTCGGTCGACCATCCGACTCCCGACCGCGCCGACGCCGACGAGTGCGAGCTTCATCGACTAGACGACGGGGTCGAGGTCGTTGTTGTCGTCCGTGATGAGGTCGTTGATCTGCTCCTCGCGCACGGCCTCCTGTTCGGCGATCTTCTGTTGGGCGTCGACCGCCTGGTTCTGAATCTGGTCGATGCGCGGCGCTTCCGTGACGTTCGAGAGGAGGACCGCGGCGGAGAGGCGCGGCGAGTTCTCGCGGGGGTCGTCGCCCACGAGCACCTCGACGGTGTCCGCCTCCTGTTCGAGCCACTGGCGCGCGCTCTCGATGCCCTTCCGGGAGAACTCGCTCGGCGGCCCGGAGATGACGGCGAGCGCGCGGTCGGCGCTTGACACCTCGCCGGGGAGGGTCAGCCGGGAGTTGACGGCGCGCCGGACGAGCCCCTTTATCTTCGTCGCCTGGCTCCCGTCGTCGCGGTTGACGCGCTGGGAGTCCGAACTCCACCGATCGAGGAGGCCCTCGGAGGTCTCCTCGACCTGCGTCGCGGCGTAGCCGATGGAGGAGACGCCGCCCGTGTCGAGCGTGCGGATGATGTCGCTGGAGTCCATCGCGTTCTCGGCGACGTCCGAGTCGTCCGTCTCACCGGCCGCGAGGAGGGTGACGAGGCGCGCCGCGAGCTCGCGGTTCATCTGCTCGTACCCCTCCTCGATGGTCTGCTCGCGGGCCCGCCACGCGTCGTTGTCGAACCCGATGAAGTTGTCCACCTTCGAGACGAACGACTGGAGCGAGCGCGCGGCGTTCAGCGCCGGGCGGCCGCCCTCGTACTCGCCGGGGAGGACGCCGAGGGCGTACACCGGCTCGTCGTACATCTCCTGAAGGGCGTCGATGACGACGGGGCCGCCGCCGCTTCCTGAGCCGCCGCCGAGGCCGGCGACGACGAGGATGGCGTCCACCGTGTGAATCTCGACGTCGTCGAACGCGCGGCGAATCTCGTCGAGGTCCGCCTTCGCCACCTCGGCGCCGATCTCGACGTCGCCGCCGACGCCGTGGCCCTTCGCCTTCTGGTTCGTGTCGCCGATGAGGACGCGGCGCTCCTCGGGGATGTAGTCCGGCTTCGCCAGGTCCGTGCGCGCCGTGTTGATGGCGTGTACGTGTCGGCAGAGGTTCCGGTCGGTTCGGGACTCGAACTCGAGCATCCGGTCCACGATCTTGCTCCCGGCGTTCCCGACGCCGATGGTAGCGAGCTTCATAGCTGTCGTGTTACTCGGACTCGTCTCGAACGGATAAATCCGCCGTGTGTTTCGGTGACGCGACGGGTCGAGTCGGGGACGCGACGCCGGTCACCAGCGCCGGAGGACGCGCTCGCGTCGCCGGTGTTTCCCCCGCGAGATGTAGAAGACGACGGCGGCGAACGCCATCAGCGCGAAACTCGCGGTGACGATTATCGCCCCGGCGAGCGCGTTCCCGCCGCCGACGACCCGCACGCCGGTAGCGACGGCGAGCGGCGCGCCGAGGAACTCGCGGAGGAAGACGGTCGCGCCGATGCAGAGCCCGAGACAGCCGACGACGAGCAACAGCAGGGAGTACGAGCCGCTGCGCATCAGCGCACGCCTCCCACGCCCGACGGCCCCGACCGCGGGGCGGCCCATCGCCGACACATCGTGCGTTTCTGACGCGGGGGGTCGGCATAACGCTCCCGGTCGCTCAGACGTCGGCCGCGCGTTCGAGGGCGGCCGCGGTCGCCGTCGGCGCGGCGAGGAACGGCGAGTGGTCGGCGTCGACGGTCTCGACGCGCTCGGCCGGCGTCGCCTCGCGCATCGCGCGCTGGTGGGCGAGCGGAATCGTCGCGTCCGCCGTGCACTCGACGTACGCGCGGGGGACGCGGCCAAAGCCATCCGCGGTGAGCGAGACGCCGGTCGAGATGGGGGCCATGGGCTCCGGGCGGACGAGCGAGTGCGCGAGCGCGCGCTCGGCCGGGTCGCACTCCCCGTAGAACACGTCGTCAAGCGCCTCCTCGGGGACGGAGCCGAGCCCGCGCTCCTCGTCGACGACGAAGTTCCCGTCGAGCGCGGTGTCGGGCGCGCGCAGGTCGAGCATCGAGTCCCCGTCAGTCGGGAGGTAGGCCGTGAGGTAGATCGTCGCGGCGAGCGCGTTCGGGCGGCGCTCGGCCGCGCCCGCGGCGACGACCCCGGACATGCTGTGCCCGACGAGCACCGGGTCGCCCGCGGCGGCGTCGACGGCCTCGCAGGCCGCCTCGACGTAGTCGGCGAGCGAGATGTCGCCCGGCGGCGTCGTGTCGACCCCGTGTGCCGGGAGGTCGAACGTCTCGACGGTGTGGCCGCGTGCTTCGAGTTCGGCCCGGACCCGATACCAACACCACGCGCCGTGGTACGCCCCGTGGAGGAGAACGAACGTCGTCACGCCGTGACCGTCGCGGCCGGCCACCTTCAAACGCGGGGCCCGAAGGAGGTGAACACGGCCGGCTGACCACCCTTGAAGGCCGCGGGCCGAGAAGGCCACGTATGGCCATCGAGATGCCCCGCATCGGGCTCGGGACGTACACGGACGACGACCAGGAGGGACGCTACGACGCCGTCAAGACCGCCCTCGACGTCGGCTATCGCCACGTCGACACCGCGCAGGTCTACGAGAACGAGGAGTACGTCGGGCGCGGCATCGCGGACTCGCCGGTCGAGCGCGACGACGTCTTCCTCGCGACAAAGACCGTCCACAACACCGTCCCCGAATCCACCGACCTCGTCCGGGACGCCATCGAGGGCTGTCTGGAGCGCCTCGGCGTCGACAGCGTCGACCTCTGCTACGTCCACTGGCCGGTCGGCGTCTACGAGGCCGAACCCGTCCTCACGACCTATCAGGAGGCCTACGACGACGGCCTGATCGACAACATCGGCGTCTCGAACTTCACCCCCGAGCATCTGGAAGAGGCCCGCGAAATCCTCGACGCCCCCATCGCCGCCCACCAGTTCGAGATGCACCCCCTCCTCCCGCAGGAGGAACTCCGCGCGGACGCCCGCGAACACGACTACTGGGCGGTCGCGTACTCCCCGCTCGCGCAGGGGGCGGTCGCGGACGTCGACCCCGTCGTCGACGCCGCCGAGGCCCACGACGCGAGCCCGTATCAGGTGGCGCTCGCGTGGCTCCTCTCGAAGGAGAACGTCGCGGCCGTCCCGCGCGCGACCGGCCGCGACCACATCGCGGACAACTTCGCCGCCCGTGACCTCGAACTGAGCGACGACGAACTCGCCGCCATCGACGCCGTCGAGGAGCGCGAGCGCTGCATCGACTTCGACTGGGCGCCCTGGAACTAGGGACGAGCGCGGCGTCGCGGTGAGCGCGGTACAGCGACGAGCGCCCACGAGAGCGCGGCGTCGCGTCGGCCGCGCCGCGACCGGACGCGCGGCCGCGGCGAAGCGAAGCTTTATCGACCGCGTCGGCGGAACACGCCGACGTGCGGTCCCGCCAACGCCCGTCCGTCCTCACCCGTCTCCGAACCGGGTTCGCCGCGCGCTTCGGCGTCGACCGACGCGGACTCGCAGCCTTCCGAATCGCGCTCGGCGCGCTCCTCTGTCTCGACCTGCTCCTGCGCGCACGGAACCTCCGGGCGTTCTACACGGACGCCGGCGTCCTCCCCCGCGGGACCCTCCACGCCCTCTACCCGGCGCTGTCGCGCCTCTCGCTCCACGCGCTCTCCGGGGCGCTGTGGGTCGAAGTCGTCCTGTTCGCGCTCGCCGCCGCGTTCGCCCTCGCGGTGCTCCTCGGCTACCACACCCGCCTCGCGCTCCTCTGCTCGGTCGTCCTCCTCGTCTCCCTGCACGCGCGCAACCCCCTCGTATTGAACGGCGGCGACTCGCTCCTCCGCCGCCTGGCGTTCTGGGGGCTCCTCCTGCCGCTCGGCTCGCGCTGGTCGCTCGACGCCCTCGCTCGCGCCCGCGAACGGGCCCGCGACGCCCCGCTCGGCCCGACGCGCGTCGCCACGGCGGCGTCCGCGGCGCTCCTCCTCCAGGTCGTCCTCGTCTACGTCGTCACGGCGCTGTTCAAACACCAGGGGACGCTCTGGGGGCGCGGGCTCGCCGTCCGCTACGTCTTCGACCTCCGGGAGTTCACGGTGTTCTTCGGCCCCGTCCTCGCCGGCCACGCCCTCCCGCTCACCGCCGCGAACTACGCGTGGCTCGCGCTCCTCACCTGCGCGCCGCTCCTCGTCCTCACGACGGGGCGCGTTCGTGCCGCGCTCGTCGGCGCGTTCGCCCTCGCGCACCTCGGTCTGCTCTGCACCGTCGGCGTCGGAATCTTCCCGCTCGTCGACCTCGTCGCGCTCCTCCCCTTCCTCCCGTCGGTCGTCTGGGACGCGGGGGAGCGCCGCCTCGACGGGTCGCGGCTCGCAGAGGGTGTGAACGGAGTCGCGGCGCGCCTCCCGACGCCCCGGGACGTCACGCCGTCACTCCCCGCGGGGGCGGCGCGCGTCGCGGGCCGGGGGCTCGCCGTGGTCGTCTGCGTCCTCCTCGTCGCCATGTGCGCGTGGAACGCCGCGTCGCTCGGCTACGCCGACCTCGGAGGCGGAGAAGGCGTCGACCCGGCGCAGTACGGCTGGAACATGTTCGCGCCCGACCCCGTCACGACCGAGGTGTGGTACGTCGCGCCCGCCGAGACGGCGAGCGGCGAGCGCGTCGACGCGGTCACGGGCGGGGCGGTGTCGTGGGCCCCGCCGCCGTCGTTCGAGCGCCAGTACCCG
Organism: Halarchaeum rubridurum; assembly: GCF_014647115.1. Classification (GTDB taxonomy): domain Archaea; phylum Halobacteriota; class Halobacteria; order Halobacteriales; family Halobacteriaceae; genus Halarchaeum; species Halarchaeum rubridurum. The sequence continues at coordinate 28,418 of NZ_BMOO01000002.1, read as the reverse complement.
ACGGCGCGCTGGCGAAAGCTCCTCAGAAACGCGCACAAACGCGACCTCGTCGGCGTCCAGCGGGCGTACGCCGGCCACCTCTGTGCGCGCTGGAACGCGACACACGCGGACGACCTGGAACGTGTGTCGGTCGCCGTCGCCGTCCAGGAGGCGCGCCTTGAGGAGCCCGAGCCCGTGGCGCACGACGTCCGGTGGGCGGGGAGGTGTGCGGCCGCGCGCGGCGCGTCGGAGAGTGGCCGGTGAGGAAGCGGTGACGACGCGTTACTGCCCGTAGTCGAGACCCGCGTCGTTCGCGGCGTCGCGGAGGATGTCCGCACAGCGGTTCCAGTACTCGGGCGTGTGGCCGGCGTTGTGGGGCGTGACGAGGCAGTTCGAGAGCCCCCAGAGCGGGTGGTCGGCGGGGAGGGGTTCGGGGTCGGTGACGTCGAGGGCGGCGCTCCCGATGTCGTTGCCGCGCAGCGCCGCGACGAGCGCGTCCGTGTCGACGACGGGGCCGCGCGCGACGTTGACGACCATCGCGTCCGTCGGGAGCGTGAGGAAGACCTCCTCGTCGACGAGACCCTCGGTGGTGTCGGTCAGCGGGCAGGCGAGCACGAGGTAGTCGCTGCGCGCGACGGCGTCGAGCAGCGCCGTCTCCTCGAAGCCGATGACGTCGTCGGCGTTCCCACCCTTCTCGGGGGTGTAGCGGACGCCGATGGTCTCGACGTCGAACGCGCCGAAGCGGTCGATGATCGTCTCGCCGATGGGGCCCATCCCGACGACGGTCGCCGTCGACCCCGCGAGCTCGCCGCCCTGGTAGTGGTTCCACTCCCCGCGCTCGTTCTGCGTCCACCCCTGCCGGAGGTTCCGCACGTCCGCGAGGACGTACCCCAGCACCTGTTCGGCGATGTTCGGGCCGTGCACGCCGGAGGCGTTGGCGACCGTGACGCCCGCGTCCTCCAGGGCGTCGAGCGGGAGGTGGTCCGTGCCGGCGAACGTGCAGACGAAGAGGTCGAGGCTGTCGGAGGCCGCGACCGTCTCGGGGTCTATCCGGAAGCCCGTGGCGACCGTCGCCTCCATCAGCAGTTCGCGCTCCTCGCTCGGCGTGCGCGCGAGCGCGACCTCCGCTTCGGGGAGGCGCTCGCGGATCGCGTCGGCGTAATCCACCGGGTCGAGGCCGTGTATCTTCTGCCGGAGGACGACGACGTCCGTCATCGTCCCGCCCCCGTGGCCGTCGGTCGTCGCGCGCTCCGCCGCCGCGCCGTCGTGTCAGCCGTCGCTACCATGCGTATCGGCGCTGTTCTGTCGCGCACCCCTAAAACACGCCGATGCGCGGGCGCGACCTCAGCCCTCGAGGACGTGGACGTTCCCCATCATGCCCGCGGGGAGGTGGGGGATGCAGTAGTAGTGGTACCAGCCGGGGGTCTCGAAGCGGTGCTCGTAGCGCTCGCCGGGCGGGACGACGCCGCCGCCGTTGACCTCGTCGATGAACGACCGCGTCGCGGCGACCTCGCCGTCGAACGACCCCGAGGCGAAGAAGTCGGCCCCGGCCGGGAGGCGCGGGTCGTGTGAGTGCGCGGCGTCGCCGCTGACGCCGAGGAGTTCCTCGACGCGGTCGTGGTCGTACGTCGCGGCCGTCACGGTGTGGTTGCGCGCGCCCGTGTTCTCCCAGACGACGGTGTCGCCCGCGACGACCTCGACGGTCGGGAGGTCGCGGGGGACCCAACTCGGTGCGTCGTCGGGGACGCTCGCCGTCGAGCGCGGGACGTACGCGTCCGAGGTCATCGCCACGTCGTAGTCGCCCCCGGTGCCGCCGAGACAGCCGGCCGTCGCCGCGCCGAGCGCGACCGCCGCGCCGCGTGCGAGGAACGCGCGCCGATCCATGCCAGAGCGTTGGGGCGACGACGGACTAATACTCCCCGGTCCGGGCCGGCGGGGCGGTCAAGGGACGGGGGCCGGACGCACGCCGACCGGCCCGACGGCGGAGGCGAGCGACCCGTGCCGCCCCCGGCGCGCTCGCGGCGGCGAACCTGACAGGCATATATACGCGCGTGTCCCTACGGCCGACCATGGAAACGTCGACGTCGGGACGCTCGCTCGCCGCGCTCCCGCGGCGCGTCGGGGGCTTCTTCGTCCGCCACGCCCGCGGGTTCGCCGCGCTCACGCTCGTCGTCACCTCCCTCCTCGTCCTCCTCGGCGAGTACACCGCCGCCGCGGGTGCCGGCGCGACCTGCAACAACACCTACCCGGGGTGCGCCGGGCAGTTCTCGCCCGTCGGCCTCTCGATTCCGCAGTTCATCGAGTGGTTCCACCGCCTCGTCGCCATGAGCGTCGGCTACGTCATCGTCGGGAACGCCGTCCTCCTCTGGTGGGCGCATCGCGGCACGCGCGTCTCCCGCAGCGCGTGGCTCGCCGCGCTCCTCCTCCCCGTGCAGGTCGCCTTCGGCGCGCTCACCGTCACCGTCGCCGGCCTCGTCCCCGGCGGCTACGCGCCCCCGACCCAGCTCGTCCACCTGACGACCGCGCTCGCCATCTTCGTCGCGCTCGTCGCCGCGCTCGTCTGGGTCGACGCCGAGCGCGGCCGCGGCGCGACCGCATCCCGCTTCCGCTACGCCGCCGTCGGCGGCCTCGCCCTCCCCGTCCTCCAGGCCGTCTTCGCCCGCGACCTCCTCTTCACCTTCTGGCCGAGCGTCCAGACCGCCTACCACCTCTTCGGTCTCGTCGGCCTCGCCGTCCTGCTCGCCCTCGTCCTCTGGGCGCTCGACGCCGGCGAAGCCGGAATCGCCGCCTACGGCGCGCTCGGCGCGTGCGCGACGCTCGCCAACACCTACCTCGTCGCCGGCCTCTTCCTCGTCACCGCGCGCGTCGAGGCCGTGACGTACGTCCTGCTCGTCGTGCAGTTCTGCGCGTTCGTGCTGCTCGCGCGCGCCGCGAAAAACGTGAGCGCGAGCGCCGGCGGCGGCCGCGCGACGCGTCGGCGCGCGTAGGACCGAAGCGAAACGACCCGGCAGCCTCAGAGCGACTCGTCGGACTCGACCGGCTCCGCGAACGCCACCGTCTCCTTCACGTCCGTGATCTCGACGTTGAGCTGGTCGCCCGGCTTCGTCCCCGGGACGATGACGATGAAGCCGCGCTCGACCTTGGCGATGCCGTCACCCTGGTCGCCGAGCGTGTCGATGGTCACCGTCCGGATGTCGCCCTCGCTGACCGGGGGCTCCTGCGTCCGCCGCCCGGCTCCGTTCGAACCGCCCGCGGCCGTCGAGCGCGACGAGCGCGAGGGACTCGACGACTGGGACGTCGCGTTCGCGCTCGTCGCGTTCGCGCTCGTCGCGTCCGACTCCGTCGTGTCCGCCTCGACCGCTCCGTCGGCGGCCGCGAGCAGCGCGACGCGATACGGCTCCTCGAGCGACAGCGACCCGTTCTCGACGAGTGCCTTCGGTATCGACACCACGTAGCGGTCGTCCTCGGCCTCGATTTCGCCTTCGAACAGCAGTCGAATCGAATCAGATATCTCTGCCATTACGTCGCGTACGACGCCGGCGTGTAAAATCCCCGGGATTGGCGGCCGCCGGGCGGACGCGACGTCGGCCGGTCACGCGGGCACGACGCGGTGCTCGTCGGGCGGACGCGACGCACCGCGCAGCGTCGTGACGCCCCGTCTCGCGACGGGGCGCGTCGGGAGACGGCCGGGGTATTCAAGCGTCCGGCCTCTCAAGAGTCGGCATGAACGAATCGGGAGGACCGTCCTCCAGCGGATTGGCGTGGGTGCCGATTTCCCTGCTCGGCCTCCTGCTCCTCGCCGTTCCGCTCTACGACATGTGGGAGGACGCCACGGCGCTCTCGTGGGCCGTCACGACGACGGCGGTCGAGAACGCCCCGCTCATCGTCCTCTCGCTCACGCTCGTCTACGGCGGCGTCCGGCTCGGGCGCTCGGGGTGGGAACCGGAGTACGTCTGGACGGTCACGAAGTGGAACGTCGGCGTCGCGGCCGGCATCGCGCTCCTCTACGCGCTCGTCATCGCCCTCCAGCTGTGGGCGATGCACGACCTCAAGCCGTGGATACTCGCCCTCGACGGCGTCCTCTTCGGCTCCATCGCCGCGTTCGGTGCGGGGGTCTACAACGCCCGCCGCCGCCGGACGGAGGCGGACCTCGAACGGAGCCGCGAGGAGTACCGGACGCTCACGAACGACGTCCTCGACACCTCGGAGGTCGCCACGTTCGTCCTCGACGACGACTGCCGCGTCGTCTGGATCAACGAGGCGACGGCGGAGTACTTCGGTCTCGAGCGCTCGGCCGTCGTCGGCCGCGACAAGCGCGAACTCATCACGGAACGAATCGCGGAGCGCGTCGCGGACTCCGAGTGCTTCCGCGAGCGCCTCTTCGAGGCGTACGAACACAACGAAGGGACCGTCGAGTTCGAGTGTCACATCACGGCCGGCCCCGACCGCGAGGAGCGCTGGCTGAAACACTGGAGCAAGCCGGTCGAGAGCGGGCGCTACGAGGGGGGGCGCATCGAGCACTACACGGACATCACGGCGACGAAGCGCCGCGAGCAGGAACTCGACGCCCGCGAGCGCACGCTCCGCGAGATGTACGAGGTCATCTCCGACCCGGAGCGCGACCTCGACGCGAAGGTCGAGGCGCTCGTCGACGTCGGGCGCGACCTCTTCGACGCCGAATACGGCTCGTTCGCGCGCATCGACACCGACACGGGCGAGTACCGAATCGAGGCCGTTCGATGCGAGACGGCCGACCGGGAGGCGGGCGACGTCATCCCGCTCGCCCAGACGCACTGCCAGCGCCTCGTCGAGGAGGACCGGACGGTCCAGTTCGAGGCCCGACCGTTCGACGTCCCGGAGCGGAGCTACGGCACCGACACCGGCTTCGAGATGTACGTCGGAACCCCCGTCTACGTCGACGACACCCTCTACGGGTCGCTGTGCTTCCTCGACCGCGAGGAGGCCGACCCCTTCGACGACTGGGAGCTGACGATGGTCGAACTGATGGGGAACTGGATCGGCTACGAACTCGACCGCAAGCGTCTACTGGAGGAGCGCCGCCGTCGCCTCCGCGAAGAGGAGTCGAAGTTCGAGGAGGTCGTCGAGGGCGTCGACAACTACGCGATATTCGCCCTCGACGACGAGGGCCGCGTCGTCTCGTGGAACGAGGGGGCCGCGCGTATCAAGGGGTACGACGAGGACGAGATCGTCGGCGAACACTTCTCGGTCTTCTACACCGTTGAGGACGTCGAGGACGACCTCCCCGAGGAGCTCCTCGCCGAGGCGCGCGAGACCGGTCGGGCCCACCACGAGGGGTGGCGCGTCCGCGAGGACGGCACGCGCTTCTGGGCGGACGTGACCATCGCCGCCCGCCGCGACGCCGACGGCGACCTTCAGGGGTACACGAAGGTCGTCGAGGACATGACCGAGCAGCGCGAGCGCCAGCGCGCCCTCGAACACGAACGCGAACGCCTGGAGTTCATGAACCGCATCATCCGGCACAACATCCTGAACGGGCTGAACCTCGTCGACGCCCGCGCCGGCCTGCTCGCGGACGAGTACGTCACGGACGAGGCGGCGAGCGACCACCTGCGGACGATCCGCGAGCGCGTCGACGACCTCGCCGACGTCATCGACACGATGCGGACGTTCATGGACGCGGTCGTCCACGAGAGCGAGCACGAGACCCACCCGGTGTCGCTGCGCGACGCCCTCGACGAGAAGGTCGAACTCGCGCGCGACGCCCACCCGGACGCGGCGTTCACGACGCACGACCTCCCCGACCCCGACACCACGGTCGTCGGCGACGACCTCGTCGGCGAGGTCTTCGAGAACGTCCTCTCGAACGCCGTCGTCCACAACGACAAGGAGACACCGGAAGTCGACGTGTGGACGACGCGGACGACCTGCGAGGTGCAACTCGACGCCGAGACGGACGCGGTCATCCCGGACGTCGACGCCGACCGGCCGGCCGTCGAGACGACCGAGGCCGAACGGCCCGCGCTCGCCGTCCACGTCGCCGACAACGGCCCCGGCATCCCCGACGACGAGAAGGAGACCGTCGTCCGAAAGGGCGTCTCGGAGCTCAACGAACCCGGGAACGGCTTCGGGCTCTACCTCGTGAAGGAGATGATGCACGCCTACGGCGGGTCGATAGAGGTCCGCGACAACGACGCGCGCGACGACGCCCGCGGCACCGTCTTCGATCTCGTCTTCCCGCTGGCCGAGGAGGAGGCGAACGGGAACGGGTAGCGGGCGGACGGTTCACGGCACCACGCCGTTCACTCGTTCCGCGGCGACTCGCCCTCGCTCATCGCCGCGCGGACCCCCTCAGCGCGCTCCCGAATCCCGGCGAGGTCGTCGGCGTCGCGCTTGTCGTCGAGGTGCGAGTAGACGAGCCCCATCCGGTGGTTCGAGCGGAGGTCGTCCTCGTTCTCCGCGAGGAAGTCCCAGTAGAGCGCGTTGAACGGGCAGGCGTCCGCGCCCGTCGTCGCGTCCGGGTCGTAGGCGCACCCGGCGCAGTAGTCGCCCATCCGGTCCAGGTAGTTCGCCGACGCCGCGTACGGCTTCGTGGCGAACAGGTCACCCGCGTATTGGCCCATCTCGACCGTGTTCGGCGTCGACACCCAGTGGTAGCCGTCGACGAAGGCGACGTGGAACCACCGGTTGAGCTCGTGGGGGTCGACGCCGTAGAGGAGCGCGAAGTTCGAGAGCACCATCAGGCGCTGGATGTGGTGGGCGTAGCCGCGCTCGCGGACGCCCCCGACGGCGGCGTCGAGACACGCCATGTCGGTGTCGCCGTCCCAGTAGACCGGCGGAAGGTCGCGCGTCGCGTCGAGGCGGTTCGCGTCCGCGAGGGCGGGCATCCCGACGCGATAGGCGTGGCGGACGAACTCGCGCCACCCCAGTATCTGCCGGACAAACCCCTCGACGCTCTCGATGGGAACGTCGTCGCGCGACTCGGAGGCCTCGACGGCGCGCTCGACGACCTCGCGGGGGCCGAGGAGCCCGAGGTTCAGCGGCGCGGAGAGGAGCGCGTGGTCGAGCGTCGGTTCGCCCGCGACCATCGCGTCCTCGTACGGCCCGAAGTCGGGGAGGCGGTGCTCGCAGAAGTCCTCCAGGGCGGCGAGCGCGTCCGCGCGCGTCACCGGCCAGCCGAACGGCTCGGGGGCCGCCCACGACTCGGCGTTCAGGTCGGCGTAGTCGTCCTGCACGGCGCGCGTCGTCGCGTCCGGCTCGAACGTCGGGACCGCCGGCGGCTCGTAGTCCGCGGGCGGCGTCTCACGGTTCGCCTCGTCGTAGTTCCACTCGCCGCCGACCGGGTCGTCCCCGTCCATCAGCACCCCGGTCTCCCGGCGCAGATACCGATAGAAGTCCTCGTGGCGCAGCGTCCCGCCGTCGTACCACTCGTCGAACTCGGCGGGCGAACAGCAGAACGTCTCGTTCTCGACGACCGTGAGCGCACCGTCGCGCGCCGCGACGAGGTCCCGGAGGCGGTCGGCCGCGCCGTAACTCGACGGGCGCATGACGACGAGGTCGTCGCCGGGGTGGGCGTCGAAGTGCGCGTCGAGGCCGTCGCCGAACGTCTCGACGACGTGGTACTCGACGTCGCGGCCGTCGTCGCGGAGCGCGTCGCGGAAGTGGCGCATCGCGCTGGCGACGAGCGTGCGCTTGTGCGGGTGGTAGGGGTGGCGAGCGGCGAACGCGCGCGCCTCGACCATGAGGACGCGCTCGTCGGGGCGGGCGGCGAGCGGGCCGACGCGGCGGGTGAGTTGGTCGCCGAGAACGAGGACGGTCACGGGTACGTCGTCGCGGGGGACGTGGATGGTCGTTGCGGCCGCGTCCGCGTACGGTCGGTTACGCGTCGGCGACGAGCGGCGCTTCGAGCTTCGTGACGTCGATCTGGACCGTCTGGCCGCCGTCCTCGACGGCCGTGACCTGCCCGGCGACGACGAGGGCCGTGTTCGGCGTCGGGCCGATGACGATTGGGTCGCCGACCTCGACGTCGACGGCCTCGGTGAACTCGAGTTCGGCCGTACACTCGTCCGGGTGGTTCACTTCGAGGAAGTCGATTCGCTCGACGGTAGCGGTGATGCGGTCGTAGTCGCTCGCGACCGTGAGCGCTTCGGCGTCGGACTCGTCGAGGTCCTGTTGGTCGAGCGCCTCGTACGCGTTCGTCGTGGGCTTGTATCCCCCGCGTGGGCCGGGGATACCCTCGACGAGGTCGAGAGCCTTCAGCGTCTGCATCTGATTGCGTATCGTCCCGGGGTGGCGATCAACCGCCTCCGCGATTTCCTCCCCCGTCATCGGGGATTCCGTGGACTGATAGCCGTCGATGAGCGCGGTGAGAATCGCCTGCTGCGAATCAGTCAGATCCATCGATTCTTACGCACCGTAGGGCGTATGCGGGCATATACGTTTGGATACATCCCCTATCTATCGCTAGCGTCTCTGATGGGACGTCGAGTGAAAAGCGCTAACACCGTTTCGCCCCGTCTCTCGACCGTGTCTTCGACCCGCCACGCGCCCGCCGTCACGCCCGTCCGGCGCGGCATCCGAACGCATCGCTCCGCCGCGGAGGTGGCGTAGATGGCCGACGACCCGACGACGCGCGTCGGCGTCGACGTCGGCGGCACCTTCACCGACGTCGTCCTCCACACCGCCGACGGCGGCCTCGTGACCGCGAAAGTGCCGAGCACCGCCGACCAGAGCGTCGGCGTCGTCCGCGGCATCGAGACGGCCTGCGAGCGCGCTGGCATCGCCCCCGCGGACGTCGACGCGTTCGCGCACGCGATGACCGTCTCGACGAACGCGCTCCTCGAAGGCGACGGCGCGCGGACCGCGCTCGTCACCACCGCAGGCTTCCGCGACGTCCTCGAACTCCGCCGGCAGGACCGCCCGAGCCTCTACGACCTCGACGCGGAGAAGCCCGACCCACTCGTCCCGCGCCGCCGGCGCTTCGAGGTGGACGAACGCGTCACCGTCGACGGGGTCGAGACGGCCGTCGACGAGGCGGACGTGCGCGCGCTCGCGGACGAGATACGGGCGTGCGAGGCTGAGAGCGTCGCCGTCTCGTTCCTCCACGCCTACCGACACCCCGAGAACGAGCGGACGGCCGCGGCGGTCCTCCGCGAGGAACTCGACGTGCCGGTCTCGGCCTCGCACGAGGTGCTCGCGGAGTTCCGCGAGTACGAACGCACCTCGACGACGGCCGTCGACGCGTACGTCACGCCCGCCATCGACGACTACCTCGGCCGCCTCGACGACGAGGTGACGGAGCGGGGCGTGCCGACGCCGCGCGTGATGCAGTCGAACGGCGGCATCTCGTCCAGCGAGACGGTCCGCGAACACGCCGTCACGACGGCGCTCTCCGGGCCGGCCGCGGGCGTCGTCGGCGCGAGCGACACCGCGACGGGCGCGACCGAGAAGGACGGCCTCGTCACGTTCGACATGGGAGGGACGTCGAGCGACGTCTCGCTCGTCCGCGACGGCGCGGCCGAACGCACCACGGACGCCGAAATCGCCGGTCACCCCATCGGGACGCCGATGGTCGACGTCACGACCGTCGGCGCGGGCGGGGGCTCCGTCGCGTGGGTGGACTCCGGCGGCGCGCTCCGCGTCGGCCCGCGCTCCGCCGGAGCCGACCCCGGGCCCGCCTGCTACGGGAAGGGTGGCACCGACCCCACGGTCACGGACGCGAACGTCGTCCTGGGGTACATCGGGCCGGACGCGTCGCTCGGCGGCGACCTCGAACTCGACGTCGCGGCCGCCCACGACGCGCTCGCCGCCCTCGCGGACGACGCCGGCCTCGACGACGCCCGCGCGGCCGCCCGCGGCGTCTACCGCGTCGCCAACGCGAACATGACGCGCGCGATCCGCCGCGTCACCGTCGAGCGCGGCCACGACCCGCGGAACTTCGCGCTCGTCGCCTTCGGCGGGGCCGGCCCGATGCACGCCGGCGCGCTCGCCGCCGACCTCGACGTCGACACCGTCGTCGTACCCCGCGCCTGCGGCGTCCTCTCCGCCTACGGCCTGCTCGCCGCCGACGAGAGACACGACGCCGCGCGCACCCACCAGGTCGCGCTCGCCGACGCCGACCCCGGGAGCGTCGACTCCGTCTACGACGACCTCGTCGAGGAGGTGCTCGCGGACGTCGCCGACCCCGACGCCGCGAGCGTGACGCGCGCCGTCGACTGCCGCTACGCCGGTCAGAGCTTCGAGCAAACCATCTCGATACCCGCGTTCGACCCCGAGACCGTCGCCGAGCGCTTCCACGCCGCCCACGAGGACGCCTTCGGCTACCGACTCGACGACCCCGTCGAGGTCGTCACGCTCCGCGCGAGCGCGACCGTCGAACGCGACCCGCTCGACGTCGCGTACGAGGGCGGGGGCGACCCCGTCAGCGGCACCCGCGCGGCGTTCTTCGACGGCGACTACCGGGAGACGACCGTCTACGACTGCCGGGGGCTCGCACCCGGCACCGAGTTCGGCGGGCCGGCGGTCCTCGACGGCCGCGAGAGCACCGTCGTCGTCCCGCCCGCGTGGACGGGCCGCGTGACGCCGGACGGCACCGTCGTCCTCGAAGGGGGTGAGCGCGCGTGAGCGAACCGGGAGTCGACCCCGTCACGCTCGAAGTCGTCCGCAACCAGTTCGAGAGCCTCGCCGAGGAGATGGGCCAGGTGCTCATCCGCGGGGCGTACTCCCCGAACATCAAGGAGCGCGAGGACTGCTCGACGGCGCTCTTCGACCCGGCGGGGCGACTCGTCGCCCAGGCCGAACACATCCCGGTCCACCTCGGCGCGATGCCGCGGGCCGTCGAGGCCGTCCGCGACTACGACCCCGAACCCGGCGACGTCTACGTCCTCAACGACCCCTTCGAGGGCGGCACCCACCTCCCGGACGTCACGATGGTCTCCCCGGTCGCCGTCGACGACGAGATCATGGGGTACGCGGTCTCGCGCGCCCACCACGCCGACGTCGGCGGGATGACGCCCGGGAGCATGCCGGCCGGCGCGCGCGAGATATTCCAGGAGGGGCTGCGTCTCCCGCCCACGCGTCTCGTCGCCGGCGGCGAGGTCGTCGAGGACGTGTTGGCCCTCCTCCTCGCCAACGTTCGGAACCCAGGCGAGCGCCGTGCCGACATCCGCGCGCAGATCGCGGCGAACGACCGCGCCGAGGAGCGCGTGGCCGACCTCGTCGCCGACCACGGCCGCGAGGAGATTCACGCGGCGTTCGACGCCGTCCTCGACTACTCGCGCGAGCGCGTGCGGGCCGAGCTCCGCGACCTCCCCGACGGCACGTATCGCGCCCGGGACGCCCTCGAAGGCGACGGCCTCACCGACGACGACATCCCCATCGAGGTGGCGGTCACGGTCGACGGCGACACCGCCACCGTGGACTTCGCGGGCACCGCCGCGCAGGTCGACGGGAACGTGAACGCGCCGCGCGCGGTCGCCACCTCCGCCGTCTACTACGTCTTCCGATGTCTCACCGACCCCGAGATACCGCCGAACCAGGGGTGTTACGACCCGATAACGCTCGCCATCCCCTCGGGGAGCGTCCTCGACCCCGACCCGCCGGCCGCCGTCGTCGGCGGGAACGTCGAGACGAGCCAGCGCGTCACGGACGTCGTCTTCGCCGCGCTCGCCGACGCCGTCCCCGAGCGCGTCCCCGCGGGCGGGCAGGGGACGATGAACAACCTCACCATCGGCGACCGGACGGGCGACGGCTTCGCGTACTACGAGACCATCGGCGGCGGGGCCGGCGCGCGCCCGAACGGCGACGGCCTCGACGGCGTGCAGGTCGGGATGACGAACACGCTCAACACGCCCGCCGAGGCCCTCGAAACGGAGTACCCGCTCCGCGTTGAAGAGTACGCGCTCCGCCCCGACAGCGGCGGCGACGGCGAGCATCGCGGCGGCCTCGGCGTCGTCCGTACCGTCACCGTCGAGACGGACGCCACCGTCTCGCTCCTCACCGAGCGGCGACGGCGCGCCCCGCGCGGCCTCGCCGGCGGCGCGGACGGCGCGACGGGCGAGAACCTGATCGACGGCGAGGCCGTGCCCGCGAAGGCCGTCCGCGACGTCGGGGCGGGGACGACCGTCTCGCTCCGAACGCCGGGCGGCGGCGGTCACGGCGACCCCGAAGCACGCGACTCGGACGCTCGCGCCGCCGACGTGGCCGACGGGAAGGTCACCGACGCGGATACCGGCGTGGACGCGAACGGCGACGCCGAGGTGGGTGCTGACGCCGAGACGGACGGTGACGCCGGTACCGACGGCGACGCGAATCGACACGCGTAGTCCCGGCCAACCTTTTTGCCCGCCCTCCGCGACCCACCGGACGAGAGCCCTCCACGGCTCGGATACCGACATGTCCATGGAACTCGACGAGTTCGTCACGGCGAACGAACCCGCGGAGAACGACGAACAGTTCGAACTGGAGAACGGGAAGCTCCTCGACATCACGGTCGACGGCACCGTGCTCACGAAGGCCGGCGCGATGGTCGCCTTCGACGGCGACCTCTCCTTCGCGGGGAAATCCTCCGCCGAAGGCGGTCTCACCGGCTTCCTGAAGGAGAAGGCGACGAGCGAGGGGACGCCCGTCATGGAGGTCACGGGGCAGGGCCACTGCTACGTCGCCGACCAGGGTAAGGAGATACAACTGCTCGAACTCGACGCCGACGAGGCCCTCTCCGTGAACGGCGCGGACGTGCTCGCCTTCGAGGACCGCATCTCCTACGAGATCGGCGTCACCGGGAGCCTCGGCGGGGCCTCCGCCGCCGGGCTGACGAACGTCTTCCTCTCCGGGCCGGGGACGGTCGCCATCACCACCCACGGCGACCCGCTCGTCCTCACACCGCCCGTCCGCACCGACCCCGACGCTACCGTCGCGTGGAGCCGCGAGCTCTCCCCGAGCGTCGAATCGAACCGGAGCCTCAGCGACCTCGTCGGCAGCTCCTCCGACGAGCGCTACCAGCTCGTCTTCGAGGGCGAGCGCGGCTTCGTCGTCGTCCAGCCCTACGAGGAGCTCGGCCCGCAGGCCTGAACCGGAGCCACTACTCGGTCTCGACCTCCTCCTCGCAGACGACGTCCGCGACGACGCGACGCTCGCCGTCCGCGTCGTAGCAGTACGTCTCGTCGGCCACTTCGTCCTCGGTCGCCCGATGCGAGCCGTCGCAGAAGGGGTGGTCGTCCGAGAGCCCGCATCGACAGACCGCGACATCGCCCTTCTCCGGGTCGATGTCGTCGGCGTCGAGTTTCACGGGGCCGTGCGCGTCGCGTTCGACGAGGCGGGACATACGGAAACAAAGACGACGGGCGCACAAGACGCCGGCGACACTCGGGGCACGCTTCGTCGACCTTTTTCAAAGCCGTGTACGGTGGGGGTCCACGAATCGACGCCGCGCTATCGCGGGTGGAGCAAGCTTTATGCAGCCTATCGGTGAATATTCATCCCCTGTCGCAGCGCGGTAGAAACCCAGAACGGGATTGAAACAGCGGAGAGCCGACGAGGCCGCGCTTAACGACGGTGGGTCGCAGCGCGGTAGAAACCCAGAACGGGATTGAAACAGAATCAAGTGACGACGCCGCTCTCGTGGAACGACGCGGTCGCAGCGCGGTAGAAACCCAGAACGGGATTGAAACTATCCGATGATCGACTTTGTCGAACTCAACTCCGTGTCGCAGCGCGGTAGAAACCCAGAACGGGATTGAAACGGTGATGAGCGCGTGCTGTGTCGGTGTGATGCGGAGTCGCAGCGCGGTAGAAACCCAGAACGGGATTGAAACTGATCGTGTCGATCCTCTCCGTCCTCGGGATCGCGCGCTGTCGCAGCGCGGTAGAAACCCAGAACGGGATTGAAACGGAGACGCGAGAGACCGAGTTAACGACAACTGCATCGTCGCAGCGCGGTAGAAACCCAGAACGGGATTGAAACCTCTGGGGGATCATCCCGGTCATCGTCGTGCTGGCCGTGTCGCAGCGCGGTAGAAACCCAGAACGGGATTGAAACACAGCGTGTCGCACTCGGGGACGCTCGCGGACGGCGCGTCGCAGCGCGGTAGAAACCCAGAACGGGATTGAAACATGGTGTGGGATTTCCCGAGGCTCGTGGGGGCGTGTCGCAGCGCGGTAGAAACCCAGAACGGGATTGAAACATGTTGATCGAGTTCCAGAACGACGACGGGGAGTTGTCGCAGCGCGGTAGAAACCCAGAACGGGATTGAAACTCACAGTGTCGTCTGACGTTGACAGCGCAACCTCAAGCCAGAGCAGTCGCAGCGCGGTAGAAACCCAGAACGGGATTGAAACTGGTACGCCGTCGGCACCGTCTTCCCGTGCCGGGTCGCAGCGCGGTAGAAACCCAGAACGGGATTGAAACGACGCTCACGGCCCCCGTGCTGACGAGGACGGCGGCGTCGCAGCGCGGTAGAAACCCAGAACGGGATTGAAACGAGTTGCAGCCCGGCCTCAACGCGACTGTGACGGCCGTGTCGCAGCGCGGTAGAAACCCAGAACGGGATTGAAACAGTGGCGCGGCGACGAGTCGAGAACTGCCGGACAGTCGCAGCGCGGTAGAAACCCAGAACGGGATTGAAACGACTGTCACGTCAGTCCCGACAATATCCAGTGCAAAGTCGCAGCGCGGTAGAAACCCAGAACGGGATTGAAACATCCGCACCGTCGTCCGGGAGTCCGTCTGGAGCGGGGTCGCAGCGCGGTAGAAACCCAGAACGGGATTGAAACAATCAGCAGGTTAACGAATCGATTAACGAGCGCGTGTCGCAGCGCGGTAGAAACCCAGAACGGGATTGAAACGAGACGGGCCAGGAGTCGATGAGCGGGATGCACGAGGTCGCAGCGCGGTAGAAACCCAGAACGGGATTGAAACTGTTCTTGCTCGGCGCGGGCGTCGGCTACGTCTTGAATCTCCGGAGAGTGTGTATTCGGGTGGCGAATCGAAGTGCCAGTTGACGCCGACGCGTTCGCCGCGACGCAACCCCGTCCGTCGCGGACGGCAAAGCCGCGGCCCGCCGGACCCGACCGGGTGAAGCGTTGGCGTCGAGACCGGATGCACTTTAGCCCGCATGCCCGGACTGGTCGGTCGCGAGCGACGCGAACGGTGAACACCGTGAACCGACGAGGCCACCTCGGTTGTCCCTCGACTGCGGAAGCAACACAGAGGCGTGCAGCAGCGGTCCTCGTCAGTAACGCGAACGAGGGGCAGCGAGACAACGTGTTTCGGACGGGTGCCGAACGAATATGCATCTCCGAGCGGAAGGGTCGGCCAGTGCGTTCCGAGTATCAGGACCTCCTTCTCTTCGGCGCGTACAGCGTGTGTGGTGCGCTCGTCTTCGTCGGCGCGAAACTGGGGATGCCGGACGTGCCGCCACTGCTGTTCGCGGCGCTCCGTCTCGACGTCGCGGGCGTCGCGCTGCTCGCCGTCGCCGGCTGGAGGGTGAGCGACTGGCGTCCCCGCACGCGTCGTGACGTCCTCGACGTGGCGGTCGTCGGTGTGTTCACGCTCGGCGTAATGAACGCGATGCTACTCACCGGACAACAGTACGTGACGAGCGCCGTCGGCGCGATTACCTACAGTTTCATGCCGATACTGACGACGGGGTTCGCCGTGCTCCTGTTGCCGAGCGCGTCGCTCGACCGCCTCAGCGCGCTCGGCATCCTCCTCGGGTTCGTCGGGGTCGGCATCGTCGCACAGCCATCGCCGACGGCCGTTCGGGCGGGCCGCCTCGTCGGCTTCGGGCTGATGGTCGGGAGCGTCGCCATATTCGCGTTCGGGACCGTCGTGACACAGCGCATGCAGCCGTCGCTCCCCCGGGTCGCGCTCACCGCGTGGGGGGTCGCGCTCGCCGCGGTCGTGAACCACGGTATCGCGGTTGCCGTCCACCAGCCCCTGGCCGCGATTACGTGGTCGGCCGACGCCATCGCGGGCGTCCTCGTCGAGGGCGTGCTCGCCACGGCCGTCCTGTACGCGGTCCACTTCGACCTCATCGACAGGATCGGGCCGGCGCGGACGAGCCTCAGCTTCTACGTGCAACCAATCGTCGCGGCACCGCTCGGCTTGCTCCTGTTCGACAACGGATTATCGAGGGCGAGTCTGGTCGGGTTCGGCGTCATCTTCGTGGGGTTCGTACTCGTCGAGCGACGGGTGTTCGTCGATACCTGTCACGCCTGGCTCTCGCGACGGCCGTGACCAAATGAGGGCGTGCGACGGGTCGCGGTGGCGTGGTCGCACGCCGGGACGGTATCGAAACCTTTGCCTCGTCTACCCGCGTCCGTGGAGCTGTGAACCGTAGCCGCCAGAAACGGCTTCTGTGTGGCGGCGCGGTCCTGCTGTTGGGCTCGGTCTTTCTCGCGCTGACGGTCTACGACGTCCCGGCGGACGTGCTGAATCAGGGCGTCCCGCTCCACTTGACGCTCCTCGAGAACTCGCTTCCGATCTTCTTGAACCTCGTCCTCGTCGGCGCGGGCGTCCTCCTCGTCACGTCGTCCTCGGTCTCCGCCGAGACCGCGTACCTGATCGCGCGCTGGAGCATCCTCAGTGCGGTCACGGTCTGTCTCCTCCTCGGCTGGGTGTACGCGCTCCAGCTCCTCGAGAGCGTGTTCAAGCCCTATCTGCTCTTCACGCACACGATTACGGTCGCCACGCTCGCGGGCCTCGGCGTCGGCGTCTACGACAGCCGGCGTCGCCGCCACCAGCGACAGGTGCAGGTCGAGAACACGAAGATATCCGCCCTGTTCGCGAACAGCTCCGGCTGCATCGCGGAGATAGAGTTCGTCGAGGGGAAGCCCATCATCAGGGCGGTCAACCCGGCGTTCGAGCGGACCTTCGGGTACGACGAGGCGGCGGCGACGGGCGAGTGCATCGACGAGCTGCTCGCGCCGCCCACCGCTCGCTCGCGTGCGACCGAGATAAGCCAGCGGGCGCGCGACGCCGAGCAGTTCGAGGCGTCGGAGGTGTTCCGTCGGACGGCCACCGGTGAGCTGCGGGTGTTCCGCGTCCAGGCGATTCCGCTGTCCACGGACGCGACGTCGACCGACGGCTACGCCGTCTACACCGACACCTCCGAGGAGTACCGGTACAGTACGCAACTCACCTCGCTCCACGAGACGACGCGCGACCTCATGAGCGCCGACTCGACGACGGACGTCGCGGAGACGGCAGTCGACGCGGCGGCCGACATCTTCCGTTCCGACGTCGTCGGGGGCTACCGATACGACGAAGCGAACGAGCGCCTCGTCCCCGAGTCGTACGTGACGGACGACGCCACACTGGCCGACCCGCCGACCGTCCCTCGCGGGGAGGGAATCGCGTGGACCGTCTTCGAGACCGGGGACCCCGAACTCGTGCGGGACCTCGAAACGCGCTCGGACGCCCTCGACCCGTCGTCGCCGCTCGGGAGCGAGTTGCTCGTCCCCATCGACGGGTGGGGTGTGTTGCTGATCGGGGCGACCGACACCGGGGCGTTCGACGACGCGGACTACTCGCTGGCGCGCATCCTCGCGGCGAACGTCGAAGCCGCCCTGGAGCGTGCGGAGCGCGAAGCGAAACTCGAAGAGAAGAACGAGCGACTCGAACGCTTCGCGAGCGTCATCTCCCACGACCTCCGGAACCCGCTCACGGTCGCACAGGGCTATCTCGACCTCGGCCGCGGCGGCGACGAGGGGGCGTTCGAGCGCGTCGAGGGCGCACTCGACCGGATGGAGCAACTCCTGGACGAGCTGTCGACGCTCGCACGGCAGGGCGAGGGAATCGGCTCGCTCGCGACGGTCGACCTCGACGCGACCGCGCGGGCGGCCTGGGAGCAGGTCGCCACCGGCGACGCCGACCTCCGTATTGCCGACTCGCGTGAGCTTCGGGCGGACCGAAACCGCCTCCAGCAACTCCTCGAGAACCTCTTCACGAACGCGGTCACGCACGGTGGCTCGGACCTCACCGTCGTCGTTGAGGCGACGGCGGACGGGTTCGCCGTGGAGGACACGGGCGGCGGCATCCCCGAGGCGGAACGCGAGCGAATCTTCGAGTCCGGCTACACGACGGACGCCTCGGGTTCCGGTCTCGGGCTCACCATCGTGCAGGAGATCGCGGACGCCCACGGCTGGTCGGTCAGCGTCACGGAGGGGTCGAGGGGCGGCGCGCGCTTCGAGTTCGAAATCGACGACGGCGGTGAGTGACGAGGGAACGACGTTACAGGCCGACGACGTCACGGAGGCGGTCGGCGAGCGAGTCGTCGTCCGGGGACGCCGCGCCGGTGTCGGTGTCGTCGTCGAGGCCGAGTTCGGCGGCGATGGCGTCGAGTTCGTCGTCGCCGAAGCGCTCGTCGTCGCGGGCGTCCGCGAGCCACGCGCGCCACTCCTCGGTAGTGAGGACGCCACGCGAGTCCTCCCACTGTTCCGCGAGCGCCGCCTCGTCCGGGAACGGCACGTCCATGTCGCTCTGCCCCCAGTAGAGCGGGGAGAGCGCGAACGCGTACTCGTCGCCCGGGAGCGGCCGGAACCGATAGGGGTACCCGCCGTAGCAGAAGACGTCCTCGGGCGTTACCGTCTCGCCCGTCGGGAGCGCGAGTCGTTCGGTCACGAGGCGTACTTTGGCCTCTACACATTTGAGTCGCACGCGCCTGCGCCCGCGTTCCAACATGAAAGGGGAAGGGTGCGGGGACGCACGTCGAGCACGGACAAACACCGACTTGTGTCTGGGAAACGCCTGTTACCCTACCGAAGCGAGAGCCCGTATGCGACGTCAGCTGCTCGTCCTCGTGGCTCTCCTACCGCTGGTGTTCCTCGCCGGATGCTCGGCGGCGGGGAGCATCTCGATGGATCCCGTCTCGAACGCCGAGCTCGCCGAGCACGCCAGCCGGAACGTCTCCGCGACCGACGCCGACCCCGACACGGAGAGTCGCATGATCCGCGGCGCTATCGAGAACGGATCGGCGACGATCGAGGCTCGCCACCCGCCGGTCGAATCCGGCCTCCCGTTCGCCCACCGAGGCGCGTACTACGACCTCTCGTGGTCGATAACGGGACAGCGACACGCGACGGGCGTCGACGTCGCCATCGACTACAACGCCTCGGACGTCCCGCCGAACCGGATCGCGTACGGTGATCTGCCGGCACCGGACCGGCGCGCGCTCGATCGACTCCTCCCGCCGCACGACGGTCGGCGGGTCGACGGTCCCGACCTCGGTACGGGGGCGACGTACACGGACGCGAAGGCGGAGCGCTCCGTCCTCGTGCCGACCCAACGGTACGACGCCGTCGTCTACGACGGCGAGGCCTACCCGATCCGCGTCGACGACACCCGTGACGTCACGCTCAACACGTACCGATACACGTCGACGCCCGTCGCCGACGACGCCGAGAGCTACGCGCGGGATCTGAAAGCCGAGCACCTGTTCACGCTCACCGGCCTCGACGACACCGAGCGCGACGTCGTTTCGGAGGCGACCAACGGGAGCTACTACGCCGAGGACACCGACGACGACGCCTACCGCGCCGTCCTCGAACGCTTCCGTGCTCACGACGCCGTCCAGCGCGGCGAGACGCACGGCTCGTGGCTCGTCCGCTACGACGGAGCGGTTTACTGGGCCGACCTCCACTACGGCGGGTTCGCGGCCGCCTCCTGATCGCCGGGAGACCATCGGGGCGTCGCGGACGCACCCGTCGGTCGTCACCCCCGAGCGCCGCAGTTCTGCGGGGCGACGATTTTGACGTCGCCGGCGACCCCGGCGCGGTCGAGCGCGCGCTCGCCGGCCGCGCGGGCCGCGGCCCGCTCGTCGGTGGTCGTGACGCCGTAGGCGACCGGCCCCCAGGAGGACTGGCCGGCCCCCGTGATCCCGTCGGCCGCGAGGAGGGTGTCGACGAGCGTGTCGACCGGCGCCCGGTAGACGCCGTCCTGTTCGTCGGCGTACCACGTCCCGTTGAGCCGGCCGATCTCGGTCACGGCGTCGCCGAACGCGGCGGCGTCGCCCGCGGCGACCGCCGGGAGGACGCGCCGAATGACGAGCCCCGCGATCCGGTCCGCCGTCGCCGGGTCGGCGTCGTCGACGACCGCGCGCATGCTCCGCCGCTCCGCGTCGTCGCAGCGCCCGGGATCCGCCGCGGGGACGACGAGGACGAAGCGCCACGCGGGCGGGACGGCGTGGCGGGCGACCACCCGCGGGACCGTCCACGATCCGTCCGCCGTGTCCGAGGGGGCCGTCGCCGTCGGCGTGCCGCAGGCCGCGGTGGGTCGGCCGCC
This sequence comes from Halarchaeum rubridurum, assembly GCF_014647115.1. Classification (GTDB taxonomy): domain Archaea; phylum Halobacteriota; class Halobacteria; order Halobacteriales; family Halobacteriaceae; genus Halarchaeum; species Halarchaeum rubridurum. The sequence goes on along the minus strand of NZ_BMOO01000002.1, from coordinate 8,182 downwards.
GTCGAGGACGAAGCCGCCGCGCTCGAAGGCCGCGACGCCGACGCCGCTCCGACGGCCGCGGCCGAGGGCGGGCGCGAGCGCGCGGACGCGGGGTCGCCGGTCGTACGCGCGGGCAACGGCCGCCGCGGTCGCGAGGGCGGTCGCGGTGCCGCTCCCGAGCCCGACGTGTCGCGGGAGCGTCTCGTCGAGGGTGACGCGGGCGCCGGGGACGTCCAGGTGCGCGACGGCTCGCCGGACGTAGTCGTCGACGACGCTCGGGCAGTCGACGGTCTCCGCGGGCGTCGCCGTCACCGTCACGCGGGGTTCGGCGAGCGCGACGCCGAGGCTCCCGTAGAGGCGTTCGCGCTCGGCGGAGAGGTTCGTGAACCCGAGGTGGAGGCGCGCGCCGGCGGAGACGGACGCGGACGCGGGTGTGGACGCGGATTCGCCCTCGGCGGCCGTCACGGCGATCCCTCCCCGGCGAGTTCGTGGACGCGGTCGATGGCGTCGCGCTCCGCCGGCCCGCCGCATCGGCGCGCGACGTCGGTCGCGCGGTCCAGGCGGCGACGGAGGGCGTCGTCGTCGTAGGCGTCGACCCCGAGGCGCGAGACAGCGACCGTCGCCTCGATCACAGCCGCGAACCCGCGGTTCGTGACCGGGACGCGCTCCTCGCGGACCGCGACCGCAGTGGGTTCGAGCGTCCACGCGGCCCACGGGACGCCGTCGCGCTCCGCGGCCTCGCGGCGCGTCACGTCGACGCGGACGCGGGCGTCGGCGCTCGGGAGCGTCGGTTCGTCGGTCTCGTGGACGCCGAGGGCGGCCTCGACGAAGCGCCGCGGGTCCCGCGTGAAGCCGACGTAGGCGACGCCCGTCCGCTCGAAGTTCCGGCGCGTCCGCGTTCGTCCCCACGTCTCCGCGGTGACGACGTCGCCCGCGTGGAGGCCGAGCGCGGCGACGTTCCACCTCCCGTTCGGCCCCGGCGTGGCGACGAGGCTCTCGGTCACGCCGCGGAGCGCGACCGGCCACTCGGTCATTCGCGGACCCCCCGCGAGAGCGCGACGAACAGCGCCGCCGCGACGACGTCGGCGGTCGTCCCGGGGTTGATCCCGGCATCGACGAGGTCGTCGGCCCACGCGTCGATCACCGACCGGTCGGCGTCAGCGAGCGCCGCGGCGCGGTCGCTGACGCGCTCGGCGACGGCGTCGCCGTGTCGGGCGGCGACGAGCCCGTCGGGGTCGGCCGCGAGCAGGCGGAGGAAGGTCCGCGAGACGCGTTCGGGGAGCGGCGCCGTCCCCGTCCGGAGCGCCTCGGCGGCGTCGAACGTCCGCTCGAAGCCGTCCGCCCACTCGCGGGCGACGCCGTCCGTCGGGGCGCCCGCCGTCACGGCCTCGGCGAGGGTGAGTTCGCGGGACCGGAGGGCCGGGATCGCGTCGCGCCCCCGCCGGACGTCGAGGGCGTCGCAGTCGTCGGGGGGCGCGCCGACGCGGACGTCGACGTGCTCGAAGGCCCGGTAGAACCCGGCGGCGTCCTCGACGGTCGTCGCGTCGATGACGTCCGCGACGGCCGCGGGCGTCACCTCGCCGTCGTCCCCGGTCGCGGCCGCGGCGACGAGCGGCACGAGGAGGAGAAGCGCGCCGAACTGCGTGTTGTCCCGGGCGCGCGCGGCCATGCCGGCGACGGCGGTCTCGAACGCGTCGCCGACCGGGGCGCCCGCGGCGGCGGCGTCGAACCCCCGGCGGGCGCCGACGGCGCCGGCGAGGAACTGCTCGAAGCGGAGGTCGGGGTGGTCGCGCTCGCGGTCGACGTTCCCCGGTTTCGGCGTCGCGGCGAGTTCGAGGAGGAGCGCGAGCTGGGCGTCGCCCGCGGCGTCGTGCGTCACGGCGCACGCACCCGTTCGAACACGTCGCCGAGGACGTCGATGGCGCTCGCGCGGTCGGGCCCGAGGGGCGAGCCGGCGACGACGCCGTCGACGTGCGCGAGGGTCTCGCGGAGGCGGGCCTCGACGGTCTCGGGGTCGCCGGCGACGCAGAACGCGTCGATCATCGCGGGCGAGACGGCCGCGAAGGCCTCGTCGTACGCACCGGCGCGGAGGGCGTCGCCGACGGTCGCCGCCCGCTCGGGGTCGAGGTCGTGGCGGTCGAGGACCGCGCGGGGCGCGCCCGCGGTCACGAAGGCGACGGGCGCTCGGGCGGCGCGGCGCGCGGCGTCGGCGTCGCGGGCGACGCTGACGCTCGTGAAGGCCACGGTGTCGAGGTCGCCGCGCTCCGGCGGCCGGTCGGCGAGGCCGTCGTCGATCCGATCCGTCGCGGCGGCGATGTCGTCCGGGTGGGCGGCGTTCACCAGCACGCCGTCGGCGTGCGCGGCGCTCATCCGGAGCATGTCCGGGCCCTGCGCGCCGACGTAGATCGGCGGCGGGGAGACGTCGTAGCCGAGGGCGGCGTCCGCGGCGCGGAACGTGCCGTCGTGGTCGACGCGCTCGCCGTTCCAGAGCGCCCGCGCGACCCGCGCGGTTTCGAGGACGCGCCGGAGGGGCCGCTCGCGCTCGATACCGAGGGCGGCGAGCGTCGAGGCGTCGCCGGCGCCGAGCCCGAAGAGCGCGCGGCCGTCGCTCCGCTCGGCGAGCGTCGCCATCCGGGACGCCAACGTCACGGGATGGGTCTCGTAGGGGTTGACGACCCCGGGACCGAGGCGGATCGTCTCGGTCGCGGCCGCGACCCGCGAGAGCGCGAGGAAAGGGTCGCGGTTGTCGTAGTGCGCGGAGACGAAGACGCGGTCGAAGCCGGCGCGCTCGGCGTCGGCCGCGAGCGAGGCGACGGTCTCGGTCGGGGCGTTTGGCGTCAACTCCACGCCGGTCGTCGGGGGCGCGTCGCTCACCGGCGCCACCTCCGTTCCGCTCGCGGGTCGCTCGCGGTCGGGGACGGCGTCGCGTCGCCGCGTGGTCTGCGTCGGTCCATGCTCACCGGTTGTCGGCCGGAGACGTAAATAACTATGAGGCATAGGAAACGGAGAAATTATTATCAGACGGTATCGCGTCGGTGGGAGTGCATGGATCGACTTGCGACGACTATCGGACTCTTCCCGCTCCCGGACGGGCGGCGCGAGCGGCTCGCCAAGCTGAAAGGCCACCAGAAATCGGACCTCATCGACGGCGACGAGGCCGCGGCGACCCGCGACGTCTACGCGGCGACCCGACGGCAGTACGTCGAGCAACAGCGCGAGGCCGGCCTCGATCTGCTCGTCGAGGGCCAGGCGCGCTGGGACGACCTCCTCGCGCACCCGCTCTGCGTCCACGACAACGTCCGAACGGAGGGCATCGTGCGCTACTACGACAACAACAACAACTTCTACCGCGAGCCCGTCGTGACCGGCGAACTGACCGCGAGCGGCGACGTGCCAGGAGAGCTCGCGACCGCGGCGAAGCGCTGTGACGACCTCCAGGCCGTCGTCCCCGGGCCCTACTCGCTCGCCGGCCTCGCGCGCGACGAGCACTACGGCTCGTTCGCGGCGTTCCTTGACGCCGTCGCGGACTTCCTCGCGGGCGAAGTCGCCGCCTTCCCCGACGCCGTCGGGACGCTCACCCTGCTCGAACCGGGGTTCGTGGCGGACCCGCCGGGGGCGGACGAGCGCGAGCGGATCGGCGACGCCATCGACGCCGTCGCGGCCGCGACCGACGCCGAGGTCCTCGTGCACGCGTACTGGGGGGCGCCCGACGACGACCTGTACCGCCGCCTCCTCGATACCGGCGTCGACGGGCTCGGCTACGACCTCGTGACGGCCCCGGACGACGCGGTGGCCCTCGCCGCGGAGTACGGCGCGCCGTCGCGGGCGCTCCTCGGGGTCGTCGACGGCCAGAACACGCTCGTCGAAGCCCCCGAGACTATCGACGGGCGGGCGGACCGCTTCGCGGCGCGCGCGGCCGGCGACGTCGACGCCGCGTACCTCGCGCCGAACACGGGGCTGTTCCACCTGCCGGTCGGCGCGTTCGAAGCGAAACTCGACGCGCTCGCCGCGGCCACGGGGGGTGCGCGATGACGACCGACCGCGAGCGCTTCCGGCCGGCCGACCACCCGCACGATCACTTCCTCCTCACGACGGTCGTCGGCTCCTACCCGAAGCCGACGTGGCTGAACCGCGCGCGCGACCTGCGCGAGGACGACGCGTCCGGCTTCGACGCGGACGACTGGGAGGAGGCGGTCGCCGACGCGAGCCGCCTCGTCACGCGGGAGCACGAACGCGCGGGCCTCGACGCCGTCTGCGACGGCGAGATGCGCCGCGAGGAGATGGTCGAGTTCTTCGCCGAGCGAATCGAGGGCTACGAGTTCAACGGCCCCGTGAAGGTGTGGGGACACAACTACTTCGATAAGCCGAGCGTCGTCTCCGAGGTCAGTTACGACGAGCCGTGGCTCCGCGAGGAGTACGAGTTCACGGCCGACGTCGCCGAGCGCCCGGTCAAGGTTCCGATCACCGGTCCCTACACCCTCGCGTCGTGGAGTTTCGACGAGACGTACGGGAGCGAGGAGACGCTCGCGTACGAGCTCGCGGACCTCGTCAACGAGGAGGTCCGGGGGCTCGTCGACGCCGGCGCGAGATACGTCCAGATCGACGAACCCGCCCTCGCCACGACGCCCGACGATCACGCCGTCGTCGGCGAGTGCCTCGAACGGATCGTCGATGGCCTCCCCGACGACGTCCGTCTCGGCCTCCACGTCTGCTACGGCGACTACTCGCGGATCCACCCGGAGCTCAACGACTATCCAATCGACGAGTTCGACGTCGAGCTCGCCAACGGCGACTACGAGCAGATCGACGTCTTCGCCGACGGCGCCTTCGAGCCCGACCTCGGGCTCGGCGTCGTCGACGTCCACACGACCGACGTCGAGCCCGTCGCGGAGATCGAGGCAAACATCCGCGAGGGCCTCAGGGTCGTCCCCCCCGAGAAGCTCACCGTCAGCCCAGACTGCGGCGTCAAGCTCCTCCCGCGCGACGTCGCCCGGCGCAAGGTCGAGAACATGGTCCGCGCCGCGCGCAACGTCGAGGCCGACCTCGACAGCGGCGCCATCGACGCCGACGGGCGGACGAGGTAACGCGCGGACCGGAGCAGTAGGGGGAAGTAGTGTGGGATCCAAGCACTACTATGCCCGACGATTCCCGTCGCCGATTCCTCGAAGGGGCCGGCGGTCTCTCGCTCGCCGCCCTCGCCGGCTGTGTCGCGCCGTTCGGCCGCCGCGGGTCGAGCCCGCGGATGGGCGCAGGCGACGGGCGACGCGACGACGGCGACGCGCCGACGTACGCACCGCCCGAGCCGGAGCCGCTCCCCGAACCGGACGTCACGCGGACGCTCCGCGCGCGTGACGTGACAGCCGCACCCGGTTCCGCGACGACGACGAACGTCTGGGGGTACACCGACGACTACGTCGGCCCCGAGCTCCGAGTCCGGGAGGGCGACGTCGTCGAGGTGACGCTCGAAAACGCCCTCCCCAAGGTGACGACGACGCATTGGCACGGTGTCCCGTTGCAGAACGCCTACGACGGCGTCCCCGGCGTCACGCAGGAGCCCGTCGATGCGGGATCCGCGTTCACCTACCGCTTTTGCGCCGAGCCCGCCGGGACGTACTTCTACCACAGCCACGTCGGCCTGCAACTCGACCGCGCGCTCCTCGGCCCGCTCGTCGTCGAGGAGGCGGACCCACACGTCGACTACGACCGCGAGTTCGTCGTCGTCCTCGACGACTATCTCGGCCGGCCGCCCGAACCGCTCTCGGAGGACGGGGACGGAAGCGGCACGGGCGGGGGAAGCGGTATGGGCGGAGGCGGCATGAGTGGACGCGGGATGGGCGGCGGTGGCGGCATGGGCGGGATGCGGGGCGGCGACGACCGCCCACCCTACCGGGGGGTGCTGGCGAACGGCCGGCTGCCGACCGACTCGCCCGCGCTCGCCGTCAACGAGGGCGAGCGCGTCCGCTTTCGCTTCGTGAACGCCGCGAGCGCGACGGAGTTCCGCACGCGCCTCGCCGGCCACCGGCTCTCCGTCTCGCACAAAGACGGCCGCCCGGTCGAGCCCGTCGCGGCCGACGAGTTCGTCTTCGGGCCGGGCGAGCGCTACGACGCCGTCGTGGAGATGGCGAATCCGGGCGCGTGGCAGCTCCTCGCGTCGCCGGTCGACGGCACGGAGGCGCCCGCGCGCGTCGACGTCCGCTACGGCGACGCCGACGGCGCACCGCGAGCGCCCGACTGGGGACGCGGGCGTCGCCTCGGCTACGGCGACCTCCGGGCGACGGAGTCGCTCGGCGTTTCGGGCTCCCCGGATCGGACGTTCGACCTCACGCTCTCGCGGGCGGGCGGCTCGTACACGTGGCTGATCGACGGCCAGGCCTATCCCGAGGCCGACCCGCTCGACGTCCGCGCGGGCGAACACGTTCGCGTTCGCATGACCAACCACAGCCCCGTTCCGCATCCGATGCACCTCCACGGTCACTTCTTCCGCGTCGGCGACGCGCGCATGGACACGGTTCGCGTCCCCGGTCACATGGGGCAGGTGACGTTCGACTTCCACGCCGACAACCCCGGGAACTGGCTCTTTCACTGTCACAACCTCTACCACCTCGAATCCGGGATGGCGCGCGTCGTCCGCTACGTGTAGCGGGGGTCGCGGCGGCGCGGGATTCGCCGCCGGGGGACGACGGGAGAGAAATCTTCACTAGCCTCGGGGCGAGAGGGGCAGTATGAGCGACTCCGACCCCGAGAGCGCTTTCCGCGCCGGCCCCGCGGATGGCGACCGGAACGCCGCCGATGCGCCGTCCGCGGTCCGCGCCGAGTCGTTGGTCCCGGCGGAGGTGTTCTCGGTGCTCGGCAACGACACCAGAGTCGACATCCTGCGGGCGCTGCGCGACCTCGGCGCGGACGACCACCCGGTCAGCTTCACGGAGCTCTTCGAGCGAGTGGACATCGAGGACTCGGCAAACTTCAACTACCACCTCCAGCAGCTCACCGGCCACTTCGTGCGCCACGGGAGCGACGGCTACGAGTTCCGGCATCCGGGCCGGAAGGTCGTGAGCGCCATCTTCGCCGGCTCGCTCACCGAGCGCGCGCAACTCGGGTTCTTCCCGGCGGGCGGGAGCTGTTACGACTGTGGGGGCGACCTCCACGGCTGGTACGTCGACGACACGCTCACCATCGGGTGCGCGGACTGCGGGACCATCCAAGTGAGCTACCCGTTCCCCTCGGGGGGCCTCGACGGCCGCACGACTGACGACCTCCTGCAGGCCTTCCACCACTACGTTCGTCACCACTACTGTCTGGCCGCGGACGGCGTCTGCCCGGAGTGCACCGGGAGCGTCGACACCACCCTCGTCCGCGACCCCGACGACGAGGCCCTCGACGTCGCCGTCGAACACGTCTGCGGGCGCTGTGGGTATCAGCTCCGCTCGACGGTCGGTCTCACGCTCCTCGACGCGCCGACGGTGCTCGTCTTCCACTCCGAGCGTGGCGTCGACCTCGACACCGAACCCTTCTGGCACCTCGACTGGTGCGTGAGCGACGAACGGACCGCCGTCGTCTCCGAGGACCCCCTCCGCGTCGAGCTCACGCTCCCCTGCGACGGCGACCAGCTCCGCGTCCTCGTCGACGACGAGGCGACCGTCGTCGACACCGCCGTCACCGAGCAACTCGCCGAGTGACGCGCGCCGACGGTGCGACGAGAAGAACGGCGCGGCGGTGCGACGTGAGAAAGAGCGCGGCGGCGCGAGCCACCGCGACGTGAGGAAACGCGCGTCGGAGTGAACCCGGCGTGCCAACCGTCGGAGGACGGGCCGGGCCCGCGACCGTCGACTTACCCGTGGCCCCGACACGTTCCGGGGACCGCGTTCGGTCGCGGTTCGACGGCGACGAGCGGCGAACCCGCTCGTCGTGTCGGGACGCCCGCGGAGCCTCGTTACTCGAAGCGCGCGACGGCCTCTTCGTAGCGGTCGGCGGGGGTCTCCCAGTCGACGACGTCGAAGAACGCGTCGACGAAGTCGCCGCGGGCCGGCCCGTAGTCGTAGTAGTAGGAGTGCTCCCAGACGTCCAGCGCGAGGATCGGCTGTGCGCCCCAGAGCGCGCCCTGGTCGTGCTTGTCCACGACGAGGTTGCGCAGCTGGTTGCTGTGCGTGTCGTAGACCAGCAGCGCCCAGCCGCCCGCGGCGGACGCGGCGGCCTCGAACTCGCC
>NZ_BMOO01000001.1 GCF_014647115.1 Halarchaeum rubridurum | reverse complement strand
GAGAGCGACGTTCGGCTCTCCCACTCATTCAGTCAGTCAGTAGTACGGACGGAGAGCGACAGCGCTCTCCACTCGGTTTTCGTGCGGTATCGCTACGTTTAAGCGCGCCAATCCGCTACGTCGAATCGCGCCAAGGTGGCAGAGTCCGGCCTAACGCAGCGGCCTGCAGAGCCGCCCACCGCCGGTTCAAATCCGGCCCTTGGCTTTCTGTACCCTCGACGCGGTAGCGATAGCGACCTCGGTCACTCGCCGGGTTGTTCGGGTGTGCCCCGAAGGATGCCGCGGAGTCCGGTGAGTGGGTCGCCGATCTTGATTCCGTGCTGGGTAATCTCGAACTCGCGGAGGCTGCGCTGGAAGTCGCTGGTGCGTTTCTTGAGAACGCCGACGACTTTCCGGAGCTCGCCGTCCATCTCGATGTAGCGGAGGAAGACGATGTTGTCGGCGAGGTAGCTAATCTCGCCTTCGGTGGCTTGGAAGTCGCCGGTGACGGTGGCGACTTCCTCGATGAGGACGACGGTGACGCCCATGTTCTTGAGGTAGCGACAGAGTCGGTGGAGTTCGGAGCGGAAGGTGTGTTCGTCGCCACGGATGGAGAGCTCGTAGCCGTTGATGCCGTCGATCATCACGAGCTGTGTGTCCGACTCCTCGACGTCGGTGCGGACGGTGTTGGCGAACTCCTGTGGTGTGTATTCGAGGGCTTCGATTTCCTCGATGGAGAGGGTTTCGCGTTCGACCATCCGGTCGACGGGGATGTTGACGGCGGTGCAGCGTTCGAGGAAGGTGCGTTCGTCCTCCTCGAAGAGGTAGATGGCGGAGCGTTCGCCGCGGCCGGCGGCCTCCTTCATGAACTGCGCGCCGGTGGTGGTCTTTCCGACGCCGGTCGGGCCGGAGATGATGCTGACGGTGCCGCGCTCGATTCCGCCGTGGAGTTGCTCGTCGAACTCGGGGATTCCGGAGGGGATGGATTCGGACGCGAACGGCCGGTGGTGGTGGCTCGGTTCGAGTTCGGGGTAGACGCTGAGGCCGCTGTCGCGGATGCGGAGCGTGTGCGTGCCGCTGCGGGTGCCGGAGCCGCGGAACTTGGGGACGGAGACGGTTCGTCCGGACCCGGTGTCGCCGAGTTCGATGACGCCGTCGGCCATGAACTGAAAGTCCTCGTCGCTGTGGGTGCTGGTGGCTTGTGTGGTGAAGACGAGGGTCGCGCCAACCTGTTCGAGGAAGCTGGTGAGCGCGAGGATTTGCTTTCGGAGTTGGTACTCGTCGGGTGCGAGGTATCGTAGTTGCGTCATCGGGTCGATGACGACCCGAGTGGGTTCGAGTTCGCGGACGCGTTCGGTGATGGCGTCGGTGAGTGAGCGTTCTTCGACCGTTCCGGGGTCGAAGACGGCGTACGTCTCGTCGTCGGTGAACGCGCTGGAGTCGGGGGTGAGGTCGAGGACCGCGATGCCGTCGATGTCGAGGCCGACCGCGGCGGCGTTGCGTCGGATGTCGGCTTCGGTCTCTTCGAGCGCGACGAAGAGGCAGTCTTCACCCCGCTCGACGCCGTCGATGAGGTAGGCGAGCGCGAGGAGCGATTTCCCCGTGCCGGGTCGGCCGCGGAGCATGTAGCTTCGTCCGGGAATGAGGCCCCCGCCGAGAACCTCGTCGAGGCCGGCCACGCCGGTGCTCGTGCGGTCGTCACTGTCGTCGGTCATTGGACGTCCCTGTATGCGGGGACGGTCGGAATAGCTCTTCCCCCGTCTCGGTCGTGGTCACTCGGCGACGTTCAAGTGGAGCGTGACGGACGGGTGTTCGTCGGCGGTCTCGACGTCGAACTCGCCGCTGGACTGCTCGACGGCCCACCGGAGCAACCAGAGTTCGAGCCGGTCGAGGTGGTCGAGCGGCGTCTCGGCGTCGTGGGCGACGATTTCGATGCCGTGTCGGCTCAGGGTGGTACCGCGGTCGGTCACGGTGAGACGGACGTCCCCGTCGCGTTCGCGGACCGTCACGTCGAGGTCGACTTCGGCGGTGTCCTCGAAGAGGGAGAAGAACCCGCGGAGGGCGGCGCGTAGGGAGGGGTGTCCGGCGACGGGCGCGCGTTCGGGGAGGTCGGTGACGACGTCCGCGCGTACTGCGTGCTCTCGGAGGGTCTCGACCTCGCTCTCGGCGACTTCGACGAGGTCGAACGATTCGCCTTCGGCCTTCTCGTCGGAGACGAGCGTGTCGAACTCGTACATCTGGGTGCCGATCTGGAGGAGTTCGTCGGCGGCGCGGCGGATGCGCTCTGCGTCCTCGCGCGTGGCTTCGCCGGTCTCGATTCGCTCCGCGTATCCGCGTATCACCGTCATCTTGTTCCGGAAGTTGTGCCGGAGGACGCGGTTGAGGACGGAGAGGCGGAGCTCGTGGCGCTTGCGCTGGGTGACGTCCTGCTGGAAGCCGAGGTAGTGGGTGATGCGGCCGGCGTCGTCGTGGATGGGGACGATGTCGAGGTGGTTCCAGAACGGTGTCCCGTCCTTGCGGTAGTTGAGTATCTCGACGGAGACGGGGTCGCCGCGTTCGATGGCGTCGCGGAGCGTCTCGACGGTCGCTTCGTCGGTGTTCCGGCCCTGGAGGAAGCGGCAGTTCCGTCCGACCACTTCGTCGGTGTCGTAGCCCGTGATACGGCTGAACGCGTCGTTCGCGTAGATGACGGGTGCGTCGTCCGCGTTCGCGTCCGCAATCGTGATGCCTTGGGCGGCGGCCTCGATGGCGCGGCGGAAGAGCCGGAGGCGTTGTTCGCGTTCGGCGAGGCGGAGCGAGGCGCGGCGCGTGCGGAGGTGGTTCTCGACGCGTCGATGGAGCTCGTCGCGTCCGACGGGGAGGGAGACGACGTCGTCGACGCCGTCGGCGTTCCACACTCCCTCGTCGTCGCGGGTCGTCAGCAGGAGGTGTGGGAGGTAGACGGGGTCCGCCTCGCACGCGTGTTCGACGATGGCCCCCCGATACGCGCCGAACGTCCGGTCGTCGAGGAGGCAGACGTCGTACTCGGGGGGGAGGTCGTTCGCGTCGCTCACGGGTTCGACGGCGTAGTCGGTGGCGCTCTCGAACCACTCGGCGAGTAATTCGCGGTCCCGCCCGGGAGACATGAGGAGCACCAGTCGCTCCGCGGCGTCGGGTTCGTGGAAGACTCCCCCCTCCCGGTCGTCCATGCGCGTACTTTTGCCCCCCCGATACTTCCCTCTGTGCCCTCCCCGCGTGTCCGCGTGCGTCAGACGCCGCTGACGGTCTCGCGGTACGCCCGGATGGACGCGAGGGCGTCGTCGACGGCCGCGGCGATGTCGTCGTCGTCCGTGTCGGACGCGATGTCCTGGAGCGCGTGCGTGTGTCGCGCGAGGCGTCCGTGGTCGGGGCCGCGCTCTCGCTCCGCGAGCGAGGCGAGGGCGTCGGCCTGCGTGGCCAGTCGGTCGCGCAGATCGTCGTCGTCGCAGTCCGCTGCGGCGCTGTCGAGCGTGTCGCTCGCGTCTCGGAGCTCGTCGATGACCATGTTCGAACCTTATCGAACGGCCGCCTAAACGTTTCGACGCGGTCCCGGCACGCCACTTACGTAGTCGCGTCGCCAAACACGCCCAATGAGTGACGCCGGCCCGCTGCAACCGGATCGCCCGGACGCCGAACACGAGTTCCGCGTCGACGCGCCGTTCGACCCGGCGGGGGACCAACCGGACGCCATCGAGGCGCTCGCGTCGGGCTTCGAGTCGGGGATGGACGCCCAGACGCTCCTCGGCGTGACGGGCTCGGGGAAGACGAACACGGTCTCGTGGACCATCGAGGAGGTCCAAGAGCCGACGCTCGTCATCGCGCACAACAAGACGCTCGCGGCGCAGCTCTACGAGGAGCTGAAGAACCTCTTCCCGGACAACGCCGTCGAGTACTTCGTCTCCTACTACGACTACTACCAGCCCGAGGCGTACGTCGAGCAGACCGACACGTACATCGACAAGGACGCCTCGGTGAACGAGGAGATCGACCGCCTGCGCCACTCGGCGACGCGCTCGCTTCTCACCCGCGACGACGTGATCGTCGTCGCCTCCGTCTCGGCGATCTACGGCCTCGGCGACCCGTCGAACTACGTCGACATGTCGCTCTCCGTGGAGCGCGGCGAGACCCTCGACCGCGACGAACTGCTCGCGCGGCTCGTCGACCTGAACTACGAGCGCAACGACGTGGACTTCACGCAGGGCACCTTCCGCGTTCGGGGCGACACGGTCGAGGTGTACCCGATGTACGGCCGCTACGCGGTCCGCGTGGAGTTCTGGGGTGACGAGGTCGACCGGCTGACGAAACTCGACCCCCTCGAGGGCGAAGTCGTCTCGGAGGAACCGGCGGTGCTCTTCCACCCGGCAGAGCACTACTCCATCCCCGAACAGCGCCTGGAGGACGCGATGGCGGAGATAGAGGCGGACATGGAGGAGCGCGTCGCGCAGTTCGAGCGCGAGGGCGACCTCCTCGCCGCCCAGCGCATCGAGGAACGCACGACGTTCGACCTGGAGATGCTCCAGGAGGCCGGCTACTGTTCGGGCATCGAGAACTACACGCTCTACTTCTCCGACCGGGAGATGGGGGACGCCCCCTACACGCTCCTCGACTACTTCCCGGACGACTTCCTCACGGTCATCGACGAGTCCCACCGCACCGTCCCGCAGATAAAGGGCCAACTCGCCGGCGACAAGGCGCGCAAGGAGAGCCTCGTCGACAACGGCTTCCGGCTCCCGACGGCGTACGCGAACCGCCCGCTGAGCTTCGAGGAGTTCGAGGAGAAGACGGACCGGACGCTCTACGTCTCGGCGACGCCGGACGACTACGAGCGCGAGCACTCGGGGCGGGTCGTCGAACAGGTCGTCCGCCCGACGCACCTCGTCGACCCCGCGGTGGAGGTCTCGCCCGCGGACGGCCAGATCGACGACCTCCTCGCGCGTATCCAGGAGCGCACCGAGCGCGACGAGCGGACGCTCGTGACGACGCTGACGAAGCGGATGGCCGAGGACCTCACGGAGTACCTGGAGGAGGCGGGTGTCGCCGTCGAGTACATGCACGACGAGACGGACACCTTGGAGCGCCACGAACTCGTCCGGGGGCTCCGCCTCGGCGAGTTCGACGTCTTGGTGGGTATCAACCTCCTCCGGGAGGGCCTCGACATCCCCGAGGTCTCCCTGGTGGCGGTCCTCGACGCCGACCAGCAGGGGTTCCTCCGCTCGCGGACGAGCCTCATCCAGACGATGGGGCGCGCGGCGCGCAACGTCAACGGAAAGGCGGTGCTCTACGCGGACGAGACGACGGACGCGATGGCTGCGGCGATCTCCGAGACGGAACGCCGCCGCGAGATACAGCAGTCGTTCAACGAGGAGCACGGCACGACGCCGACGACCATCGAGAAGGAGGTTTCGGAGGCGAACCTCCCCGGTGCCAAGACCGACGTGAGCGAGGCGACTGGCGGGAAGACCCCCGCGGACGCCGAGGCCGCGGCCGACCGCGTCGCGGAACTCGAAACGCGCATGGAGGAGGCGGCGTCGAACCTGGAGTTCGAACTCGCGGCCGACATCCGCGACCGCATCGCCACCCTCCGCGAGGAACACGATTTAGCGGGGGACGACGCGGACGACGGGATCGCCCCCGAACCGGACGCGGACTGGTAGTCGGGACTTACTCGACCTCTATTTCGACCGCCTCCGCGTCAGCGGGCGTCTCGATTACGTCCGCCAAGTCGAGCTCGACGAGGTCGACGGGGTTCGCGTCGAGCCCCCCGCCACGCTTCCCGCCCGTGCCGCCCGCGTGCCGGCCGTAGCGCCCGACGAGGCTCGTGAGTTCCTGCGGCACGACGTACGTCGTCGCCGCGCCCGCCCCGACGCGTTCGAGCGCGTCGAACCCCCGGTCGATGAGCGCGCGCTCGCCCATCGCTTCGGCGGCGCGGGCACGGAGGACGGTCGCGGCGGCGTCCCCCTGGGCTTCGAGGATGCTCGCGCGCTTCGCCCCCTCCGCGCGCAACACCGCGGCCGTCCGCTCGCCGAGGGCGCGCTCGACCGCCGCGCCGCGCGCCCCCCGGGCTTCGAGGATCGCGGCGCGCCGGTGGCGTTCGGCGGCGGTCTGGCGCTCCATCGCGCTCACAACGCCCTCGCTCGGCATGACGCGTTTCACCTCGACGGCCTCGACGGCGACGCCCCACGCCGCGACCGTCTCGTCGAGTTGCTCGTGAATCCGCTCGTTCATCGCCGCCCGCTCGCTGAGCGTCGCGTCGAGCTCCATGTCGCCGATGGTGGCGCGCAGCGACGTCTGCGCGAGGTAGGCGACGGCGTCACGATAGCCGTCGATTTCGAGGAAGGCCTTCTCGGCGTCGACGACGCTGAGGTAGACGACGGCGCTCGCGCGCACCGGCGAGTTGTCGCGCGTGATGGCCTCCTGGGTCGGCACCTCGACGGTCTGCGTGCGCGTGTCGAAGACGTACGTCTCGGTCACGAACGGGACGACGAGGTTGATCCCGGGGCCGAGAATCCCCTCGTACGCCCCGAAGACGGTGTACGGCCGACGCTCGTAGGCCTGCACGAGTTCGATGCTCTCGACGGCGAGGACGACGAGCGCGCTCAGAGCGAGAACGAGGAGGACGGCACCCGTCCCGACGCTGGCGGCGACGAGGAGCGCGCTCAGCGCGAGGGTCCCGACGCCGAGGTGCCACCGTCGCACGCGGGCGCTCGCGCGACCGAGCGCGCGGAAGAAACGCCGCATCGACTCGTCACCGGCCCCGGACATACGCGAACCATCCCCCTGCGCGGCCTTAGCCGTTGCCCCGCTATCGGGTGCGCCGCTCAGAGCCGGCGGTCGAGGCGTTCGGCGAGCGCGGGTCCGACACCTTCGACGTCCCGCAACTCCGCGCCGCTCGCCGCGCGAATCCCCTCGACGCTCCCGAAACGCCGGAGGAGGCGCGTTCTCGTCTCGGGACCGACGCCGTCGACGTCGTCGAGTGCGGTGTCGACGCTGTCGCGCAGGCTCTGGTGGTACTGGACGGCGAAGCGGTGGGCCTCGTCGCGGACCCGTTGGAGGACGTGCAACTGAGGGGCGTCCGTGTCCCAGTCGTGCGTCCCCTCGGGCGTGATGACGACCTCCTCGCGCTTGGCGAGCGCCACCGCAGGTATCTCCCACCCGGCGTCGTCGAGCGCGTCGAGCGCCGCGTCCAACTGCCCACGGCCGCCGTCGACCAGCAGGAGGTCGGGGTCCGGGCGGTCGTCGCGGCCCGCGACGGCGCGCCGAGCGCGCCACGTGACGAGCCGGTACATGTTCGCGTAGTCGTCGTTCTCCTCTTCGAGCTTCTTCCGGCGGTAGTCACCCGTCTCGGCGCTCCCCTCGACGAACGTCACGTCGCTCCCGACGACCGCCTTCCCCTGCGCGTGGCTGACGTCGACGCCCTCGATACGCGCCGGCCGTCGGTCGAGACCGAGCGCGTCGCGCAGCGCCGAGAGCTCGTCCCGGCCGCCCGCGCGCCGGTGGGCGTTCTTCAGCGCGAGGTCGACGAGCTTCGCCTCGCGGCCCGCCCCGGGGACGCGGACGGCGACGCCCTCGGCGTCGAGCCACGCCCGCAGGTCGTCGTCGCCGGGGTCCTCGGGGAGCAAGAGCGCGTCCGGGAGCGCGCGCTCGGCGTAATACTGCGGGACGAACGCCGCGAGGACGTCCGCGACGCGCTCTTCGCCCTCGGGCGCGGTGAGCGTGTGCTGGTCCCGGTCGACGAGCTGGCCGCCCTCGCTGTGGAGGCGCGCGACCGTCGCCGTGTCGCCCTCGACGGCGACCCCGAGGACGTCGACGTGGCGCTCGCCGCCCCGCGACGCGACGGCCTCCCCGCCCCCGCCGTGGAACGCCCGCACCGCGTCGAGTCGGTCGCGGAGGTTCGCGGCGCGCTCGAACTCCTGCTCCCGGGCCGCCCGCTCCATCTCGCGCTCGATGGGGTCCGCGAGCGCGCCCGTCTCGCCCTCGAAGAAGCGCTTCGCGGCCGCGACGTCCTCCGCGTACGCCTCGCGGTCGATTTCGCCCGTGCAGGGCGCGGTACAGAGCCCGATGTCGTGGTCGAGACACGGCCGCTCGCGCCCCTCGAACTTGTGGTCCGAACAGCCCCGCAGGCCGTACGTCTCCCGTATCGCCTTCACGACCGTCTCGACGCGCCCGTGGTCCGTGTAGGGGCCGTACGCCGTCGCGCCCTCGTCGGGGTCGCGCGTCACCTCGATCCGCGGGTAGGCGTGCGCGGTGAGTTGGACGAGCGGGTAGGACTTGTCGTCCTTCAGCCGGACGTTGTACTTCGGCTGGTGGCGCTTGATCAGGTTCGCCTCCAGGAGGAGGGCCTGGGTCTCCGTGTCCGTCACCGCGAAGTCGAGCGTCTCGGCGCGCTCGACCATCCGCGCGATTCGTGCGGAGCGAGGGTCGGCGTACGAGCGCACCCGCGCACGGAGGTCGACGGCCTTCCCGACGTAGAGCGTCGTCCCGTCGTCGCGCTGGAACTGGTAGACGCCGGGCTCCGCCGGCAGGGAGCGTGCGGCCTCGCGCACCGCCTCGTCGTCCATCATCCACGCGTAGTCGACGCGGCCGTTTGAACGTCGCGCTCGCCGCACTCGATTTTCGTCTCCTCTCTCGTCTCCCCTCCTCGCCCGCCCTCGTCGACGCCGACCCACAGAGCCAAACGCCCGCGGCCCCACGGGCGACGTATGAGCGACGACGACAGCGTCCGCGTCTGGTTCGTCGGCCGCGAGTACACCGACAAGGGGATGCTCACGGTCCGCTACGCGACCCCCGACGGCGAGGCGCGCTTCGAGAAACAGCAGTCGCTGAACGCCCCCGACCCGACCGCCGCCCGCGACGTCGACCCCGCGAAACTCGCGCCCGTCGAGGACGCCGACGCCGCCGAGCGATACCGCCGCGAGGTCGAGCGCGTCCGCGAGTCGAACGCCCCCGACGACCACGTCTGACGTGCCGGACGCCGACGCCGAGCCGGTGTACGCGACGCGCCCGCTCGTCGCGGCGCTCTGCGACCTCGCGGCCGACGCCGAGCCCGAGCGGCTCTCGGTCGCGCTCACGACGCGACCCGCCGGCGACCTCAACGCCGACGACGGTCCGGGCACGCGGCTCGCCGACGTCCCCGCCGACACGCCCGTGTTCGCCGAGTTCTACCTCCCGGACGCCGGGGGCTCCATCGCCGCCGTCTTCGGCGTCGACCTCGCCACGCCCTCGGGACGCACCCGCGGGCGGTTCCTCTCCCACCCGCGTGGCGACCCCGACCCCTCCCTCACCGACGACCTGGCGGCGCGCCTGTTCGTCGCCGTCCCGCCGTGGTCCGCCGAGGACGTCCGCGCCTACGACCGCCGCGGCCGGCGCGACCTCGTCCTCCTCGCCGCGAGCGCGCCCGAGGAGACGGTCTGACGGCTCGACGCGCCGAAGCCGACGGTCGAATCGCCCTTGAGGGCCTTTTCGACAGATACTGCAAAAGCGCGCCACACGGGACGCGTCCCGTTCTCTTCCGCGAAACCGAAGGGTCCGCGTTTATCCTCACGCCTCCTCCGTCGGCGTTCGGTACCTCGCGGCTCCTCGCTACCGCTCGAAAACCGCGTTTCTCACGGGTCGCATCGCTCCCCGTTCGGTACTTCGCGGCTCCTCGCTACCGCTCGAAAACCGCGTTTACTCCAATCCGAGGAGGTCGTCCACGAGCCCCTCGGGGTCGAAGCGCTGGAGGTCGTCGTACCCCTGTCCGGTCCCGAGGAAGAGGATGGGTTTCCCGGTGACGTACGCGACGGAGATGGCGGCGCCGCCCTGCGAGTCCGCGTCCGCCTTCGTCAGTATCGCGCCGTCGATCTCCGCGGCGTCGTCGAACTCCCGCGCGCGGTTGACCGCGTCCTGCCCGGCGACGGCCTCGTCGACGAAGAGCGTCATGTCGGGGTCGACGACGCGGTCGATCTTCGCCAGCTGCTCCATCAGGTCGTCGGAGGTGTGGAGCCGGCCCGCGGTATCGCCGAGGACGACGTCGACGTCGTTCGCCTCGGCGTACTCGACGGCGTCGTAGATGACGGCGGCGGGGTCGCCGCCCTGCTCGTGCGCGATGAGCTTCGTGTCGAGGTTCTCGGCGTGCTCGCGCACCTGCTCGTTCGCGCCCGCACGGTAGGTGTCGCCGTTGGCGATGACCGAGGAGAACCCGCGCTCGTCGAGGTAGTTCGAGAGCTTCGCGATGCTCGTCGTCTTCCCGACGCCGTTGATGCCGGTGAAGACGATGACGAGGGGCTTGTCCGCCTCGGCGACGCGCTCGTCGAAGTCGAACTGCCCGACGCCGATGACGGAGAGGAGCGCGTCGCGCAGCGCCTCGTCCACGAGGTCGCCCGTCGACTCCGTGAACTTCCGCTCCTGACCGACGAGCTCCGTCCGAATCTGGTCGAGGATGGCCTCCGCGACGCTCATCTCGACGTCGCTCTCCAGGAGCGCCATCTCCAACTCCCAGAGCGGGTCCTCGAGGTCCTCCTCCTCGATGACGACCCGCCCGCGAACCGCGGACTTGGCCTTCTTGGCGAAACCGAAGCCGGAGGACGACGACTCCTCGCTCTCGGACTTGCCCTCGCTGTCGGGTTCCGTTTCGGACGCCGCCTCGGCCTCGTTGTTGGGTTCCGTTTCGGCGACGCTCTCGCTCTCACGCTCGCTCTCCTCAGAAACCGCCGCGGTCGCGTCTTCGTCGGCCGCCGCGACCGACGCCGTCGTTTCGGGTGCGGCTTCGGTGGCGGACGCCGACGCCGCGCTCGCTTCGGTGTCGGGTTCCGTTCCGGACGCCGCTTCTCCGCCCGCGTCCGCGGCGTCGCTCGATGGCGCACGCTCGTCGGCAGACGGCTCCGCCGACGTGTCCGCGCTCGCGTCCGCTTCCGCCGCCGCGGACGTGGATGTGGACGTGGTCGCCGTCGTCTCGGACGCCTCTCGCGCCGCGGCGTCCGCCGCCTGCGTCTCCGTTTCTGCTTCTTCGCTCGGCTCCGCCTCGGCCGTCTCCTCGTCGGCCTCGACCGCCTCGGCGTTCTCCTCCGCGACCTCCTCGGCGTCCTTGCGGAACCGACCGAGCTTCTCCTTCAGCCCGTCGAACATGGGGGGTTACTCGTCGTCGCCCTGCCCCTGGGCCTGCTGCATCTGCTGTTGCATCATCTGCTGTTGGGCCTGCTGGGCCTGCTGTTCGAGCTGCGCGCTCTCCTCTTCGACCTCCGCGATCTCCTCGCGGACGTCCTCGATGCGCTCGTCGAGCGTCTCCTTTTTCGTCTCCAGGCTCTCGATGGCACCCTCCCGGGTGCGCTCGGCCGAGTAGTCGGCCCCGAGGTCGACGATGACCTCGTCGATGTCCTCGACTTCCGCGCGGACGTACGCGCCGCCGCCGACCGGCACCTGCACCGTCGAGCCCGTCTCGATGGTGTTCAGGGCCTCGATGGCCTCGTCGGCCTCGCGCTTCTCCTCCTGCAGGCTCTCGACTTCGTCTTCGAGTTCGGCCTGCTCCTCTTCGAGGGCCTGAATCTGCTGGGAGAGTTCCTGTAGCTGCTGTCGACCGCCACCGCCGCCTCCGAGACTCATGCGTGGATGGGGGGCCGCGAGCGGGAAGTATCTTAGGATGTCGCGCCCGACGCCCCGGCGTCCCGGCGACCGGTGAGCGGGGCGTGGCGGCGCGAGAGAAGTCTCAGATATAGCCGAGGGCGTCCTCGATCCGGCCGAGTTCGGGGCCGGTCGTGTCCTCGCCGACCACGTAGCCGTGCGAGTTGGCGACGAGGCCGGAGCCGACGAGCGGCGCGCCGTAGTTGATGGTGCCGATGTCGGCGGGGACGCCGAGGACGTCCTCCAGCCGGTCCAGTTCGTCGTCCGTCGTCTTCGGGTGACAGAGGACGCCGTCGTTCGTCGCCACGGCGGCCGTCCCGACGGTCTCGACGTCCGCGATGCGCCCGCGCGTCACGGGCACGTCGAGGGTGTCACGCACGACCTGGACGGCCTCGCGGTCGAGGTCCGGGTGGACGTACGCCCCCTGGTCGTTTGCGAGGACGACGTTGCCGGCGGCGTTGACCCGGCCGGGGAGCGCCCCGACGGGGAGGTCGGTCGCCTCGGCGATGTGCTCGCGCTCCCGGTCGCGGACGCGACCGCTGACGAGGACCCCCGAGGCGTTGCCGGTGGCGAGCGATCCGACGGTGCTCGACCCGCCGACCCGGGTGGGGACGGCGGGCACTTCGAGTTCGTCCGCGACCGACTCGACGAGGTCGTCGTCGAGGTCCGGCCGGACGAGGACGCAACCGTCGGTCGCGCGGGCGAACACGCCGACGTACGGTGACCCGGAGAACGAAGCGCGGAGCAAGGTGGAGTTACTCGTCTGCGTGCTCGGCCTCGACGACCGTCTCGCCCTCCTCCTCGAAGCGGGCGGCACGCACGCGAAGCTTCCGCGGCGGGTTCTTGTTCGAGCGGGACCAGATGGACTCGTTGATGGAGGGGTCGAGGCGGACCTCCTCGGTCTCGACGGCGAAGTGCTTGGCGAGGTGCTCGCGGACGAGCGTCGCGGCCTTCCCGGCTCGCTTGTGCTTGGCGACGGCCTGCAGGTCGCGCAGCGGGACGGTGACGATGCGCTCCTCGAAGTCGCTGGCGCTCATTATTCGTCCGTGTCGCTACGCCGCCAGTGGCGGCGCTTGGGGTTTCGCTGCACGTCGCGGTCCGTCTTCATCATGACCCACGCCGGGACGCGGCTGTTCTGGCGCTCCAGCTTCGCCAGCCGCTTTTTCTTGGCCTTGGACTTCTTGCCCATAGTGGTACGAACGTTTCGCCGCCGAACTTAAAACGTTGTTCTTCTCGATCCGCTACGCGCCGCCGCCCGACCAGTTAAGGGCCTGTGCGCGGACACCCCCACTATGGCCAACGAAGACGCCGAACTGGAGCACGACCTGCTTTCCGACGAGGCCCGCGAACGCCTGCGCATCATCGCCCGCACCGCGCTCGGCGACAGCCTCCGCTCCGTGACGTACTTCACGCACACCGACTACGAGCAGGTCTACCTCCGCTCGGACCTCGAACGCGACGCCGACCTCTCCGCGTTCATCGGCGCGGAGTGGCAGTCCTTCCAGCTCACCCAGGACGCCTACGAGGGGAGCGAACTCGGCGAGTACGACTACACGATCCGCGCGTTCAGCAACGGCTACCTCCTCCGCGTCACCACCGACCGCGAGGGCGTGTTCCTCACGACCGACGGCCTGACGATGACGGACGTCGAGTCCTGCGCCGCCGCCTTGGAGGAGACCCTCGAGCACTGGCGCGAGGGGAACCTCGGCGAAATCGAGGACGACGAGTAACCCACCTCCGCACCCTCACTTCCCGAGCGCGAAGCGCTCGCGCGTCTCGTACTCGGGTCCCTCGTGCGTCAGCGTACTCTCCGTCAACCGCACGTCGGTGACGCGCGCCGTCCCGACGTCGGGGTCGCGCTCCCGGACGAGACGCTGCACCAGTTCCTTCCCGCCGCCGTGTTTCATCCGCGCGAGCGTGACGTGCGGCGTGAACTCGTTCCCCGCGGGGTCGAAGCCCGCGGCCACGCACTCGCGTTCGACGGCCTCGTGGAGCGCCGCGAGCTCGACCGCTCCCGAACCAATACCGAGCCACAGCACGCTGACGTAGTCGAGGCTCGGGAAGACGCCGAGCCCGCCGAACGCCGCGTCGAACGGCCCGACCCGCGAGCGCTCGACGGCGCGCTCGACCGCTCCCGCCGTCTCCGCGTACGCCGACTCCTCGACCTCCCCGAGGAACTTCAGCGTGACGTGGGCCTGCGCCGGGTCGACGAAGTCGAGGCCGTCCGCGTCCGCGAACTCGGCCTGGAGCGCCCGCACTGACTCGACGAGCGACTCGGGGAGGTCGACGCTGACGAACAGCCGCATGCTCTGAGAACGGACGGCGTAGCCCTTAACCCCGCGGGCCGCCAAACGAGTCCATGACCGACCGCGAGCCACGCGAGGGCGCGGACCACCGCTTCTCCGAGGGGCAGGGCTTCGAGGACCCCTACGAGGGGTTCGACCTCGACCCGCCCGAACTCGACGTCGACCCGACCGAAGTCGACCCCGTCGACGACCGCGTCCTCGTCGACCTGCTCGACGACGCGAACATCGCCGCGGACCGCGTCGACGCCGACGCGCTCATCGACGTCGGGCTGAGCTACATGGGCATCAACCGCTTCGAGGAGGCCGTCGACGCCTTCGAGCGCGCCGCCCGCTTCGCCGACGACGAGACGGACGAGCAGGAGGCCCGCGTGAACAAGGGCGTCGCGCACGCCGAACTCGAGGAGTGGGACGCGGCCGCGAGCGCCCACCAGGAGGCGCTCCACGTCGACGACGACGGCCCGTTCGCCGCCGAGGCGCAGACGAACCTCGCGTACGCCCTCTGGGAGTACGGGAAGACCGAGGAGGCCTATCAGCACGCGGAGGACGCCGTCCGCAAGGACAAGCGCCTCCCGCACGGCTGGTACAACCTCGGCTTCATGGAGAACGAGCAGGGCCGCCACGAGCAGGCGCTCGACGCCCTCGACAACGCGATTCGCCTCGGGTTCAAGCAGGCGGACGTCTACGAGGAGAAGGCGCGCGCTCTCGACGAGCTCGGGCGCGAGGAGGAGGCCACGGACGTCGTCGAGCACGCGGAGGAGATACGCGAGCGTCAGGAGGAGCGCCTCGTGGACGGGGAGCGCCAGCGCGAATGAGCGTCCGCGTGACCGAGCGCCGCACCGACCGCGGGCTCCTCGTCGCCGCCGCCGACGCCGACATCGTCGGCGAGACGTACGACAACGGCACCGTCTCCGTCACCGTCGAGCCGTCCTTCTACGGCGACGCCGACAGCGAGACGGACGCGGACGCGCTCGCGGAGAGCCTCGGGCGCGCGAGCGTCGCGAACCTCGTCGGCGACGTCGCCGTCACGACCGCGGTCGACGCCGGCTACGTCGACGAGGCCACCGTCGTCGACCTCGGCGGCGTCCCGCACGCTCAGTACCTCCGGATGTAGGCCCGCGGGGCGACGCGCTCACCGCCCGACGCGCCCACCGCCCTCACCCTCCCGCGACGCCGTCGACGTCGCGTCCACCACGGGACGCACCGACATCGCGTTCTCACCCCACCGACCGCGTCCCCCCGTCCGCCTCGTCGTCGACGACGGCAACCGCTCGCGCTTCCGAAGCTACCAAACGTTCTCACGCGCTACGCACACCCAATATGGGGACGCAGGAACAGAGCCCGCTCGACGTCGAGGCGCTCCGCGCGGACTTCCCGATCCTGGAGCGCGAGGTCGCCGACGGCGTGCCGCTCGTCTACTTCGACAACGCCGCGACGACCCAGACGCCGACCCGGGTCGTCGACGCCATCACGGAGTACTACTACGAGTACAACTCGAACGTTCACCGGGGCATCCACCAGCTGAGCCAGGAGGCCTCCATCGCCTACGAGGAGGCCCACGACCGGATCGCCGAGTTCGTCGGCGCGTCGGGCGAACGCGAGGAGATAGTCTTCACGAAGAACACGACGGAGGCGTTCAACCTCGTCGCCTACGCGTGGGGGCTGAACGAACTCGGCGAGGGCGACACGGTCGTCCTCACCGAGATGGAGCACCACGCCTCGCTCGTCACCTGGCAGCAGATAGCGAAGAAGACGGGCGCGACGGTCGAGTACGTCCCCATCACCGAGGACGGTACGCTCGACATGAACGCCGCGGGCGACCTCATCGACGACGACACCGCGATGGTCTCCGTCGTTCACGCCTCGAACGTCCTCGGGACGGTCAACCCCGTGAGCGAACTCGCCGACATGGCCCACGAGCAGGACGCGCTCATCTTCGTCGACGGCGCACAGGCCGTCCCGAACCGCCCGGTCGACGTCGAGGCCATCGACGCGGACTTCTACGCCTTCAGCGGGCACAAGATGGCGGGCCCGACGGGCATCGGCGCGCTCTACGGCAAGCGACACCTCCTCGAAGCGATGGACCCCTACCTCTACGGGGGCGAGATGATCAAGAAGGTCACCTACGACGACGCGACGTGGAACGACCTCCCGTGGAAGTTCGAGGCGGGCACCCCGAGCATCTCCGAGGGCATCGCGTTCGCCGAGGCCGCCGACTACGTCGACGACGTCGGTCTGGAGCGCATCAACGCCCACGAGGAGTACGTCACCGCGTACGCCTACGACGAACTCTCGAAACTCGACGGCGTCGAGATTTACGGCCCGCCGAAGGACGAACGCGGCGGCCTCGTCGCGTTCAACGTCGAGGGCATCCACGCCCACGACCTCTCCAGCATCCTCAACGACTACGGCGTCGCCGTCCGCGCCGGCGACCACTGCACCCAGCCGCTCCACGACACCCTCGGCGTCCCCGCGAGCATCCGCGCCTCCTTCTACCTCTACAACACCCGCGAGGAGGTCGATACGCTAATCGAGGGCGTCGAGGGGGCCATCGATATCTTCCACTGAGCCGGCCGTGGGCCGCTCCGTCGACCCCGCGCGACCCCGACCTTTATGCCTCCGCGCGGATTACGTCGTGACGTGAAGGACAAGATTACGCGCGCCGTCAACCGCGCCAAGTACGCGGCTATCGGGGCGGCGCTCGGTGCCGGTATCGGCGGTCTGGTCAGTCGGAACGCGGCGAGCACGGGCGGTGCCATCGGCGCGCTCGCGGGTGCCTTCCTCGGCGAGACGAGCGCCGGCGCGAAGAGCGCCTACGAGAAGCTCACGGACCGCGCCGCGGAGGAGTAGTCAGCTCTTTTCGCCGTCACTATCGCTGTCGCCATCGCTCGCGCCCGCGCCCGCGCCCCCGCTCCCGCTCGTCCCCGAGCGCGTCGGGTCCCCGTCGAGACAGTGTTCGCCGACGCACTCCTCGACCACCAACAGGAGGCTGTAGCCGACGGTCGCCCCGAAGCCGACGACGCCGAAGACGACGGGCTCGGGCGCGTGAAGCGCGTCCGCGAGTTTGATGGTGGCGAGCGCGCCGAGCAGGTTGCAGAAGGTGGCGAAGAGGTGTACCATCTCGACGGCCGAGCGGACGTCGCGGCTGTCGCGCTCGACGCGCACGAGGAGGCCGCCGAAGCCGTACCACGTGAGCGCGGCGAAACCGACGAGCGAGCCCGTGATGTAGCCGAGGACGTCGAGGTGCGTCGGGACGCCGAACTCGGCGATGAGGAACGCACCCGCACCCCAGATCGTGAGCGTGTAGCCGTACGCCCACGACTCGTCGAGGAGCGTCCGCGCGAGTCGGTCCCGATAGCCCATGGGCGACTCCTGCGTGCCCCGCGGGGTAAAGCGCGATGGTCGTCGGCGCGCGACGCCGACGGCCGTGACGCGCTCGCCTCCCGTCCCCGCCGCTCCGCGTCCACCCGCCCCCGCCGTTCTGCGCCGTCGGAACGCCCGAGAGCGCCGGCGACGGAACGTTTTTCCGCCGTACGTCCGTATACGGGAGCATCATGAGCATGGGTTCGGATATGTACCGACAGCAGATTCTCGACCACTACCGGAACCCCCGGAACCACGGGGAACTCGACGACCCGACGTTCAGCCACGAGGGGTTCAACCCCTCCTGTGGCGACGAACTGGAGTTCGACGTCGAGCTCGCCGACGACGGCGAGACGGTCGAGAACGTCGCGTTCCACGGCGACGGCTGCGCGATCAGTCAGGCCTCGGCGAGCCTGCTCTCCCAGGAGCTCCCCGGGATGACGCTCGACGAGATCGACGACCTCGACCGCGACGACGTGCTCGACCTCCTCGGCGTCGAGGTGACGCCGATGCGCATCAAGTGCGCCGTGCTCGCGGAGAAGGTCGTCCAGGACGGCGCGGACATCTATCGCGGCGAGAAGGAACTCGAAGCGACGTCCACCGAGGACGACGAGTAGGCCCCCTCTCCGACCACAGTCGTTTTGCCGCCGGCGGTGGGAGTGCGAGCCATGGACGACGCCATCGCGTTCGGCACGGACGGCTGGCGCGCGACGCTCGACGTGTTCACGACGCCGCGGGTCCGCGCGGTCGCGCAGGCGACCGCCGACCACCTCGCGGACGTCGAGCGCGCGGGCGAGACGGTCGCCGTCGGCTACGACGCCCGCCCCACCTCCCGCGACTTCGCCGAGGAGATCGCGGACGTCCTCGCGGCCAACGGCCACGACGTCGTACTCCCCGAGCGCGACTGCCCGACGCCGCTCGTCGCGCACGCCATCGTCGAACGCGACCTCGCGGGCGCGCTCGTCGTGACCGCGTCGCACAACCCTCCGGAGTACAACGGCGTGAAGTTCATTCCCGCGGACGGCGCGCCCGCCCTCCCGCACGTCACGG
This sequence comes from Halarchaeum rubridurum, assembly GCF_014647115.1. Taxonomy (GTDB): domain Archaea; phylum Halobacteriota; class Halobacteria; order Halobacteriales; family Halobacteriaceae; genus Halarchaeum; species Halarchaeum rubridurum. The sequence goes on along the minus strand of NZ_BMOO01000001.1, from coordinate 631,875 downwards.
AGGCCATCGAGGCCCACCTCCGGCCCCCGGTGGCCGACCCGGACGCCGAGCGCGGCGACGTCGCCGAGGTCGACCTCGTGACGCCGCACGCCGAGCACTGCCGGGACCTCGTCGATGCGGACCTCGACGGCCTCTCGGTCGTCTACGACGCGATGCACGGGAGCGGGCGCGGCGTCACCGACCGCCTCCTCGAGGCCGCGGGCGCGGACGTCGAGCGCCTCCGCTGTGAGCGCGACGCCGAGTTCGGCGGCACGCCCCCCGACCCCGACGACGCGAACCTCCAGGGGCTCGCGCTCGCCGTCCAGGAGCACGACGCGGACCTCGGCATCGCCAACGACGGCGACGCCGACCGCATCGCCGTCGTCACGCCCGAGCGCGGCTTCCTCGACGAGAACCGCTTCTTCGCGGCGACGTACGACTACCTCCTCGAAACCCGTTCGGGGCCCGCCGTCCGCACCGTCTCCACGAGCTCGCTCGTCGACCGCGTCGCCGAGGCGCACGGCGAGGACGTCTACGAGACCGCGGTCGGCTTCAAGTGGATCGCGGAGGAGATGAAAGAGCGCGACGCCCTGATGGGCGGTGAGGAGTCCGGCGGCTTCAGCGTCCGCGGCCACGTCCGCGAGAAGGACGGCGTTCTCATGGCGCTCGTCGCCGCCGCCGCGGCCGCCGCGGAGTCCTACGACGAGCGCGCCGCGCGTCTCGCGGCCGAACACGGCGACGTCGTCCAGTCGAAGGTCTCCGTGGACTGCCCGGACGACCGGAAGGCCGCCGTCGTGCGCGAGCTCGCCGACGCGCTCCCCGAGACGGTCGCGGGCGTCAACGTCGCCGGCGTGAACGACGCGGACGGCTTCAAGGTCCGCCTCGCGGACGACTCGTGGCTCCTCGTTCGCCCCTCCGGAACCGAACCCAAGATGCGCGTCTACGCCGAAGCCGACAGCGACGAGCGCGTCCGCGAACTCCTCGACGCCGGCCGCGACCTCGTCGAACCCCTAGTGTAGCCGCCCTCGATGGCGTTCTTCGTCCCCGTCCAGCGCCCCTATCTCGAACCCCAGTTTCTCGTAGAACGGCCGGACGTCGGCGTCGAAGTCGGCGCTCAGCGGCCGCCAGCGCTCGGCCGCCGCCGTGACGAGTGCGGTGCCGACGCCCCGCGCCCGCCGACGGCGCGTGACGGCGATAGCGTCGACGTGTGCACCAGATCGCTCGCGGGACTCCTCGCCGTCGTCGTTCGTCGCGTCGTCGCTCGCCTCCTCCTCGCCCGCCTCGCCGTCGCGTTCCGTCCCGTCCCGCGCGCCCGCGGTGTCGGCGACGAGCGCGCCGACGACTCGCCCCTCGCTCACGGCCACGAGCGCTCCCTCGTCGTCGAGCGCCCGGGCGAGCAGTTCGTCGTCGACGGCGAGCACCGCGGCGTCGAGCACGCGCCGGACGGCGACGCGCTCGTCGGGCCGCGCCGGGCGGACCGTCACGTCGCGCTCAGCCACCCTGGACGAGTCGGAGGACGGTCACGTGCTCGCTCTCCACGGGTTGGTCCTCGGGGACCGGGCGGCCATCGACCATCACCGACACCTCGTGGGGGCTGAGGTCCACGCGCTCCAAGAGGTCCGCGTAGGACGCCCCCTCGACGTCGAACTCGTGGACGTCCTCCCCGACGACCTCGACGGTGACGTGCATATCTGTGCGTGGACGCCGGCGCGTATCAGCGTGTCGCCGCGGCGGACGGGACCGCGTGCGCTTCGCCCCCGCGCCGTCCTCCGGTGACGGCCGCCGACGCCCGTCGTTCGGCGCTTCGCGGCGCTTATGGGACGCCGGCGTCTTCGCATCGACATGGCAGACGCGGGACGACAGGACATCTGGGTCGAGAAGTACCGGCCGGAGACGCTCGACGACATCGTCGGCCACGAGGACGTCGTCTCGCGGTTGCGGAGCTACGTCGACGAGGACGACCTCCCGAACCTCCTCTTCGCGGGCCCGGCGGGGACGGGCAAGACGACCGCGGCGACCGCCATCGCGCGCGAACTCTACGGCGACGACTGGCAGGAGAACTTCCTCGAACTGAACGCCTCCGACGAGCGCGGAATCGACGTCGTGCGCGACCGCATCAAGAACTTCGCGCGCGCCTCCTTCGGCGGCTACGACTACCGCGTCATCTTCCTCGACGAGGCCGACGCGCTCACCAGCGACGCCCAGAGCGCCCTGCGCCGGACGATGGAGCAGTTCTCCAACAACGTCCGGTTCGTCCTCTCCTGTAACTACTCCTCGCAGATCATCGACCCCATCCAGTCCCGCTGTGCGGTCTTCCGCTTCGCGGGCCTCAAGGACGAGGCCGTCGCCGAGCGCGTCCGCCACGTCGCCGAGGTCGAGGGCGTCGACTACACCGAGGACGGCGTCGACGCGCTCGTCTACGCCGCGGACGGCGACATGCGCCGCGCCATCAACGCCCTCCAGGCCGCCGCCGCGACCGGCGAGGCCGTCACGGAGGAGACGGTGTACGCCATCACGAGCACCGCCCGCCCCGAGGAGATCGAGGAGATGGTCACCGAGGCCATCGACGGCGACTTCGTCGCCGCCCGCGCGACCCTCGACGACCTCCTCACCGAGCGCGGCCTCGCCGGCGGCGACATCATCGACCAACTGCACCGTTCCGTCTGGGAGTTCGACCTCGCCGAAAAGCAGGCCGTCCGCCTCATGGACCGCATCGGCGAGGCCGACTACCGTATCGCCGAGGGTGCCAACGAACAGGTGCAGTTGGAGGCGTTGCTGGCGTCGGTGGCGTTGGAGGCCGAGGAGTAGCGCGGTTCTCCCGGAACTACGAGCGACCCGTGAGGCGCGCGGCGCGCGGCGCGCGGCGAGAACGCTGAGCGCCCGGTTCTACGCGAGGTCGGCGGGCGGCCCGCCGGGCAGGTCGTCGCGGCCGTGCGGTGCGAAGAAGTCCGGGTCGGGGCCGACCGGCACGAGGTTCGAGGGGTTGACGTCCGGGTGGCTCCGGTAGTAGTGGTTCTTCACGTGGTCCATGTGGAGCGTCGCCTCGACGCCGGGGAGCTGGCAGAGCTCGCGGAGGTACCCCCAGAGGTGCTCGTACTCCGCGATCTGCTTCTCGTTGCACTTGAAGTGCGTGTGGTAGACCTCGTCGAAGCGATAGAGCGTCGTGAACATCGCCACGTCGGCGAGCGTGAGGCGGTCGCCGGCGGCGTAGCGCTGGTCGGCGAGGCGCCCGTCCCACTCGTCGAGCGCGTCGAAGAGGTCCGCGACGGCGTCGTCGTAGGCCTTCTGGGACTCCGCGAAGCCCGCGCGGTAGACGCCGTTGTTGATGACGGGGTAGATCGAGTCGATGACGTCGTCGATCTCCTCGCGGTAGCCCTCGGGGTAGAGGGTGAGATCGTTCTGTGCGTACTTATCGAAGCCGGTGTCGAGCATCCGCATTATCTCCTCGGACTCGTTGTTCACGATGGTCTCCTCCTCCGTGTCCCAGAGGACGGGCACCGTGACGCGGCCCGTGTAGTCCTCGTCCGCCTCGGCGTAGATTTCCCGGAGGTAGTCGTAGCCGTACTGGCGTTCGGTGGTGCACCCCGGCTTCTCGGGGGCGAACTCCCACCCCTCGTTCTTCCGGACGGGGTCGACGACGTCCACCGTAATCGCGTCCTCAAGCCCCTTCACGGCGCGCGTGAAGAGTGTCCGGTGCGCCCACGGGCAGGCGTAGGAGACGTAGAGGTGGTAGCGTCCCGCCTCCGGGTCGGGCCCGTCCGCGACGACGTCGTCGGGACCGCGTCGCGTGCCCGCTATCCAGTCGCGAAAGGACGTCGTGTCGCGCTCGAACTCCCCCGACTCGTCGCTCTGTATCTGCTCGACGTCGTAGCGCCACTCCCCGTCCACCATTCGAGCCATACACGGGGAGAGGAGCGCATGGCGCAAAAGCACGGGGGCCTCGGAGGGATGCGCGACGAGTGGCCGTCGGCGGTAGCGGTCCGCTCCTCACGCCCCGCTCGGGCGGCGACGCCGCCCGGACGGGACCGGCGGGCCCGGTGGAATACTACGGGCGAGCGCAGCGAGGAGCTACGGGCGAGCGCAGCGAGGAGGGCTTAGTGCGGAAGCGTTTTGCCGCTCGGTCGGCCAGAAGGACGCAATGAGCGACCTCGAAGCGGAGTACCGCCTCGACTATTTCGAGGAGGAGGGGTTCCGTCGCGGGCAGTGTACGGAGTGCGGGGCGCACTTCTGGACCCGCGACGCGGACCGGGAGACGTGCGGGGAGCCGCCCTGTGAGGAGTACGGGTTCATCGACGACCCGGGCTTCGACGAGGCGTACGACCTGGGCGAGATGCGCGAGCGCTTCCTCTCCTTCTTCGAGGACCACGACCACGAGCGGATCGACCCGTACCCGGTGGCGGCGAACCGCTGGCGCGACGACGTCCTCCTGACGCAGGCGTCCATCTACGACTTCCAGCCGCTCGTCACGTCGGGCGAGACGCCGCCGCCCGCGAACCCCCTGGCGATTAGCCAGCCCTGCATCCGGATGCAGGACATCGACAACGTGGGGAAGACGGGTCGGCACACGATGGCGTTCGAGATGATGTCGCACACGGCGTTCAACGCCCGCGAGGACGCCGAGGAGGAGTATGCCTACGAGGGCGAGGTCTACTGGAAGGAGGAGACGGTGGCGTACTGCGACGAGTTCTTCGTCGACATGGGTGCGGACCCCGAGGAGATAACGTACATCGAGGACCCGTGGGTGGGCGGCGGGAACGCCGGCCCGGCCTTCGAGGTCATCTACAAGGGCGCGGAGCTCGGGACGCTCGTCTTCATGTCGATGGAACAGGACCCCGACGGGGAGTACGAGATGAAGGACGGGAACACGTACTCGCCGATGGACACGTACATCGTGGACACGGGGTACGGCCTCGAACGGTGGACGTGGGTCTCCCAGGGGACGCCGACGGTCTACGAGGCGGTCTACCCGGACGCCATCGCGTACCTGAAGGACGCGGCGGGCATCCACCACACCGAGGAGGAGGAGGAGCTCATCCACCGCGCCGCGAAGCTCGCGGGCCACCTCGACATCGACGAGGTGGAGGACATGGACGCGGCGCGCGACAACATCGCGGACAAACTCGGCGTCGAGACCGAGCGCCTCCACGAGCTGATGCGCCCCCTCGAGGATATCTACGCCATCGCGGACCACGTCCGGACCCTGGCGTACATGTTCGGGGACGGCATCGTCCCGTCGAACGTCGGGACGGGCTATCTCGCGCGGATGGTGCTGCGCCGCACGGCGCGCCTGATCGACGGCCTCGACGCGGACGTCGACCTCGACGACCTCGTGGACCGGCAGGCCGAGCGCCTCGACTACGAGAACCGCGAGACGATACGCGACATCGTCCGCTCGGAGGTCCGCAAGTACGAGGAGACCCTGGAGCGGGGCTCCCGGAAGGTCGAGCAGCTCGCGGAGGAGTACGCGGAGCGCGGCGAGCCGATCCCGGCGAGCCAGCTCGTGGAGTTCTACGACAGCCACGGCCTCCAGCCGGACATGGTGACGGAGATCGCGGAGGACGTCGGCGCGCGCGTCGACGAGCCCGACGACTTCTACTCGCTCGTCGCCTCCCGGCACGACTCGGGCGAGGCCTTCGAGGAGACCGAGGAGACGGACGACCGGCTCGGCGACCTCCCGGACACGGAGGAGCTCTACTACGACGACCAGTACAGAGCGGAGTTCGAGGCCGTGGTGCTCGACGTCTTCGAGCGCGACGGCGAGGGCGAGGACGGCGGCCCGGCGTACGACGTCGTCCTCGATCAGACGATGTTCTACCCGGAGGGCGGCGGGCAGCCGGCGGACCACGGGACGCTCTCGACGGACGACAAGACCGTGCAGGTGCGGGACGTCCAGATGCGCGACGACGTCGTCCTCCACCGGACGGACGAGGACCCGGGGAAGGGCGAGTTCGTCCGGGGCCAGATCGACATGAGCCGGCGGCGGCGGCTGATGCAACACCACACGGCGACGCACGTGGTCGGGCACGCGGCCCGCGAGGTGCTCGGCTCGCACGTCCGGCAGGCGGGCGCGCAGAAGGGGACGGACTCCTCGCGGATCGACGTGAGTCACTACGACCGCATCTCGCGCGACGAGGTGAAGGCCATCGAGCGCGTGGCGAACGAGATCGTGACGGACAACACGGTCGTCGAGCAGGAGTGGCCCCACCGCCACGAGGCCGAATCGGAGCACGGCTTCGACCTCTACCAGGGCGGGATTCCGCCGGGCGAGAACATCCGGCTGATTCACGTCGCGGAGGACGTCCAGGCCTGTGCGGGGACGCACGTGAAGCGCACGGGCGACATCGGCTCGATTCGGATTCTGAACACGGAACGCATCCAGGACGGCGTCGAGCGCATCACGTTCGCGGCGGGGGTCGCCGCGCTCGAACACGACCAGGCGCAGGAGGATTACCTCCGCGAGACGGCGGCGACCTTCGACGTCGCGCCGCCCGAGGTGCCCGAGACGGCCGAGCGCTTCTTCACGGAGTGGAAGGAGCGGGGCAAGCGCATCGAGGCGCTCAAAGAGCAACTCGCCGAGGCCCGCGCGTCCGGCGGTGGTGGCGGCGAGGAGGTCGAGGTCGGCGAGTGGACGGCCGTGGTCCAGCGTGTCGATGCGGACATGGACGAACTGCGAGCGACGGCGAACGCGCTCGTCGAGGACGGCAAGATAGCGGTCGTTGGAAGCGGTGCGGACGGCGCGCAGTTCGTCGTCGGCGTCCCGGACGGCGCGCCGGTGAACGCCGGCCAGGTCGTCGGCGAGCTCGCGGCCCTCGTGGGCGGCGGCGGCGGCGGCCCCGCGGACTTCGCGCAGGGCGGCGGACCGGAGAGCGAGAAGGTCGACGACGCCCTCGACGCCGCGCCCGACCTCCTGCGCGAGTCCGCCGAGGCCTGAGGCGGTACTTCCGGCCGACCCGAGGCCGTCCGCGGTCGCGGCGAAACCCGGCCGAGCGACAACCCTTTTCGGTCTGGGAACGCTTCACACCACTATGCAGTCGCTCCGTGTCGCGCTCCTCAACGCCGCCCACGACCCGGCGGACACCGCGCGGAACTTCCGGCGGGAGGTCGATGCCGACCTCGTCGAGTTCCACGCCGCCGGCGGCGAGCTCCCGGACTCGTACGACTTCGACGCCGCAATCGTCACGGGCTCGCGCTCCTCGGTGTACTGGGAGGACGAGCAGGAGTGGATCGCGCCCGCCCGCGAGTGGGTCGCGGGTGCCGACGAGCGCGGGCTCCCCGTTCTGGGCGTCTGTTTCGGCCACCAGCTCGTCGCCGAGGCGCTCGGCGGCACCGTCGAGGACATGGGCGAGTACGAGATCGGCTATCGGACCGTCGCCCACGACGGGGGCGACCCGCTCTTCGAGGGCATCGACACCGAGTTCACGGTGTTCACGACGCACTCCGACGCCGTCACCGGTCTCCCGCCGGGCGCGGAGCTGCTCGCGGAGAACGAGTACGGCGTCCACGCCTTCCGCCGCGGGACCGCCTACGGCGTCCAGTTCCACCCCGAGTACGACACCCGAACGGCCAGGGACGTCACCGAGCGCAAGGACGACCTCGCCGACGACCGGAAAGCCGCGGTGCTCGACGGTATCGACGCCGAGCAGTACCGGGCGGCCTGCGAGGCCAAGCGGCTCTTCGACAACTTCTGCGAGCTCGCCGCGCGCGACGCGCCCGCCGCCGCGGACTGAACGCGCTACTCCCGGTCCGCGGGCTGACGCGCCGGCGGACAGGCCCGCACGATTTTCCCCCACCAGCTCCGCCGGTCCGCGCCCCACCGATAGAGTCCCTCGCGGAGCTCGCGGTAGGGCTCGAACGCGCGGAGCGCGTCGACGAGCGGCTCCAGCTCGGGGTAGAGGCGGACGACGGTCTGCTCGACGGCCTCGCCCGCGGAGTAGACGGCGTCGTCCGTGAGGAGGTGGGCCGACGTCTCGTAGTCCTCGGGGAGGCGCGCGCGCTGGTCGGGCGAGAGCTCCGAGAACCCCACGGGCTCGAAGTCACCGCGGTCGAGCGCGCGCTCGACGCACCACGTGCAGAAGCCACAGTCGTCGTCGTAGACGATTCTCGGCGGGTGCTCTGTCTCGCCACCGTCGGCGCGTGGCTCTCGCTTTTCCTCCCGCGTTCGCTCGTTCCGTGCCGATTCGTCATCGGCACGAGTCATTCGTACCGCCCCGTGGTCTCCCCGCACTCGTCGCAGCGGACGAGGACCGCGTCGCCGTCCTCGGCGAGTTCGATGCTCTGTGTGGTCTCGCCGCCGCACTCCTCGCACTCGCGGCGCGTGACGGTCTCACCGGCGTCCTGCGGCGCGCCCATGGCGAGGACGACGGCGGTGTCGTCGCCCGTGTTCCGCGAGCGCTGGAACTCCCCGGGTCCGAAGCGGACGAGCTCGCCCGCCGCGACGGTGACGTCGCCGTCCGCAGTGCGGAAGGTGAGCTCGCCCGACTGGACGTAGAAGACCTCCTCCTGCTTCGCGTGGCTGTGGTAGCCGTACGCGGTCGACTCGCCGGGGGCGAGTTCGTAGTAGTTGAGCGCGAGGTCGGAGGCCCCGAGGGCGTCCGTGAGCGCGTAAATCGTCGAGGCCGGGCCCATCCGACTGTGCTGGTCGGCGAGCGAGACGGTGTGCATGTTCGGCCCGTGGGTCGCCGACGCCTCAAAACTGCCGGCCCGGCGCTCGCGTCGCGCGGTCCCGGCCGTTTAAGCGCGCGGGGCGACACCGTCCCGTATGGCTATCGACCCGAACTTCGACCAGAACCGGGAGGTCGTGGACGAACACCAGGGCCACGACGTCTGGGGGCCCGTCGAGGAGCCCGAGAAGCTGGGGGTCCACGGCACGCACGTCGCCGTCGACTTCGACATTTGCGACGCCGACGGCGTCTGCGTCGAGGACTGCCCGGTCGACGTCTTCGAGTGGGTGGAGACCCCCGGTCACCCGACGAGCGAGAAGAAGGCCGACCCCGCGAACGAGGCGCAGTGCATCGACTGTATGCTCTGCGTCGACGTCTGTCCGGTGGACGCCATCGACGTGGATAGTACACGCGCGTGAACGGAGGTGAACGCGCGGGACGAGCGAGCGGGGAGGAACGACCCGCGAGCACACGAGCCTAAAGGCTCGGAACGAGCGAACGCGACGAATAGCGCCGAGCGACGGCGCGGTCGCTCCGCGGCGTGTCGTGGATACCCGAGAACGCCGGGCGTCCGTGTCGTATCTACTGCTTGTAGCGAGAACCTCTTAAAGAGAGACGGACCCCGCCCTCGTCGTTCGCGGGGTGCGACGGACGGGCGTTCAGGCCCGGTCGATGTCGAGCTGTTCGCGGAGCCGTGAGAGCGCCTCCGAGTCCGCGAGTTCGTCCAGGCGCTCCTGGAAGTGCTCCTCGCAGAGCCCGACGCGCACGCCGGACTTGTCGACGGAGACGTCGGCGCTCCGGTCACAGTAGTGACAGCGCATACCCGAACGTGGGTGCCGTAGCACCTTAAGCCCGTGGCCGCCTCACCCCCGGATACGGCGGCGGAGACGGCGGTATTCGCCGCTGTCGACGCCGGCGACGCCGAGCGTGTCGTCGTGCGCGTCGCTCCCGCCGAGCGCGAGCAGGTCGTGTTCCTCGACGGCGTGTCGGACGCGTGCGTGGCCGTCGTCGCCGTCGTCGACGTCGCGGCCGACGGGCCGGTCGTAGGGGTAGTGGCGCTCGACGGCGTCCAGGTCCGCGCACAGCGCGAGCGCGGCGTCCGGGTCGGGGTAGCGTAGCGGGTGCGCGAGGCCGACAGCCCCGCAGGCGTCGGCGAGGAGGGCGCGGCCGCGCTCGAAGGTGGGGACGTCGCGGGCGACGTAGCACGGCGCGTCCTCGCCGATGAGGTCGGCGAACACCGCGCCGATCTCGTCGTAGGCGGTGTCGGGGTGCGCGACGACGGCGCGCGCGACGTGCGGTCGGCCGAAGCCCGCCCCGACGTCGAGGCCGAGGTCGATTCCCAGTTCCGCCTCGACGTTCTCGACGATGCGCCGGCCGCGCTCGATCCGGTCGCGTCCGAGGCGGTCGAGTTCGTCGCGGAGCGTCGTCCCGCGGTCGTCGCCGGACGCGTCGTGTCCGGTCGAGCCCGCCCGCGCTCGCTCTTTGCTCCCGCGGACGCCGTAGCCGAGGAGGTCGACGCGCTGGGTCGGCGTCTCGACGCGTAGCTCGATTCCGCGGACGATCTCGACGCCGTCGCGCTCGGTGAGCGGGGCGTCGAGGTCGGGATGAACGATGTCGTGGTCGGTGATGGCGACGGCATCGACGCCGGCACGCTTCGCGGCGGCGGGCACGTCGTCGAGCGCCATCGACCCGTCGGAGGCCGTCGTGTGGACGTGGAGGTCGGCGTGGGGCACACCGGCCCTACGGGCGAGCGCGGCAAGAAACGTACCCTGAAACCCGTAGTGTATGGTCCATGGTAACTACTGCCCCACCACATTCATAATGATTGTCCCCGATAGATAGAGCTGTAATGACGCTCCGAACGGCGACCGACCTGCTCGAAGACGCGACCTATCCGGCGACCACCGACGACCTGTGCGCGGCGTACGGGGAGGTGCGCATCGAACACCCGACGGGCGAGGAACGCCTCGGCGACGTCCTCGAACGAACGGGCGACGACGAGTTCGCCGACGCCACGGCCGCGGTCCACGCGGTGTACGGCGCGGTCGGGCAGGACGCGGTCGGCCGCGTCGGCTACTCCGACCGCGACCCGACCCCGATGGGCGTCGACGGCCCCGAACCCGTCTCGTTCTGAGACCGACCCCCGAGATTTTTGCCGCCCTCCGATACCCTCTTTAGGGTGGGTAGGGTAAGCATGGGTATCGGTACCATGTCCATCGGATCATACGACGAAGACGAACACGAGCGCCGCGAACGCAAGAACGCCGACGTCGACCTCAGCGAGGACGACGACCGGACCGACTACCACGGCTCGGTCACGTACGACGCGGGCGACTCCGCCGAGGCGTTGCTCGACCAGTTCAAGCGGATGAAAGAGAACTGACCCCTCTTTTCTTCCTCACCGCATCACCGACGCGAGTCCGAGCACGACGAGCACCGCCACCACGTGGCCGACGACCGCGAGCACCAACAGCGGCGCGCTCGCCACGAACGGGACGAGGAGAAGCTGGAGGAGGCCGAACGCCGCCGTCCGCCGGTCGGCGGCCGCCACCGTCCCCCGCGCCTCCTCGTCGAGGTCGAAGGCCAGCGCCCGCCAGAGCGCCGTCACGGCCGCCCACCAGCCGACGCCGATTCGGTAGCAGACGTCCCAGCAGACGAGGAGGGCGAGGAACGCCGCGGGCGCGGACGGCGGCGTCCCGAGCAGGGTCGCGACGAGCGTCGTGCCGTCGCGCGGGTCGACGACGAACAGGTACGTGAGCAGAGCGACGTACGCGACCACGCCCAGCACGGTCTCGACGCTCGACCCGAAGACGACGTGCGTGTAGGCGTCGGGGAGGTCGGCCCGTCGGAGGCGACGGCCGAGGTCGAGCATGAGCGCGCTCCCCGCCGTCGCGACGACCACCGCGGCCGTCGCCGCCGGTACCGCCCCCCACAGGCCGCCTGCGGCCGCGAGCGCGAGCACCGCGCCCTCGAAGAGCGCGAACTGGGCGGCGAGCGCGACGCCGTCCGGCACGTCGACGCCCGGGACCGCGCCGACGATGCTCTCGTACGTCCACGCCCGGCCGTAGTCGACCTCACGCATCGCGGCGCTCGTCCCCGCTCTCCTCTCCCGCCCGCCCACCGTGCGTCGCGGGCGTCTCCCCGGCCGCGAGCAGGGCGTCGCGCACCGCCTCGTCGAACGGCGTCAGCAGAACCGGGACGTGTTCGCGGATGGCCGTGTCGTCCGCGACGACCGGGTTCTTCAGCCCGCGGACGAGCGGCCGGACGACCGACTTCGGTGCGTCCGTCACGAGGTCGATCCAGTACGCCGAGAGCGTCGGCGAGAGTATCGGCACCGGAATCACGCGGAGGCGGCGGCCCATCAGCGCCGCGGTGCGTTCGAGCATCGCCTCGTACGTGAGCACCTCCGGGCCGCCGATCTCGTAGGTCTCGCCCGCGGTCGCGGGCGCGTCGAGGACGCCGACGAGGTACGCGACGACGTCCGCGACCGCGACCGGCTGACAGGGCGTCCGCACCCACTTCGGCGTCACCATCACCGGCAGGCGCTTCGCCAACTGGCGGACGACGTCGAACCCCGTCGAGCCCGCCCCGACGACGATTGCGGCGCGCAACACCGTGAGGTCGGCGTCGGCGTCGCGGAGGACACCCTCCACCTCGCGCCGCGAGCGCAGGTGCGCGCTCAGGTCGTCGCCGTCCGCGCCGAGGCCCCCGAGGTAGACGACGCGCGAGACCCCGGCGGCGTCGGCGGCGGCCGCGAAGTTCCGCGCGGCCGTCCGGTCGCGCTCCGCGAACGCGTCGCCCGCCCCCATCGAGTGGACGAGGTAGTAGGCGGCGTCGCACTCCGCGAGGGCGTCGTCGAGCGTCGTTCGGTCGAGCAGGTCGCCGACCGCGACGTCCACGCCCGCGGGCGGGTCGTACCGCGCCGGGTCGCGCACGAGGGCGCGGACGTCGTGGCCCGCCTCGACGAGCGCCGGGACGAGGTGGCCGCCGACGAAGCCGGTCGCACCGGTCACGAGTACGCGCATACCGTCCCCTCGCGCGTCACCCGCTTAAACGTCGTCCCACCCCGGGGTCGGGGGCGCGCCGCGCGCCTCCTCGACGTCCGCGGCGAGCGACGGGCCGACGTCGCCCTCACAGCGCGCCCCCGTCGCTCCCGCACGGGCCTCCCACTCCGCGGCCGCCCGGCCGACCCACGAGTCCGCCGCCGCGGCGCGCTCCTCGTCGGTCTCGCGCTTCGCCGGCTCCACCGCGGCCGTTCCGGGCGCGCTCGCCGCCGCGACGCCGACGAAGCGCGCGCGGTCCGCGTCCGTCAGCTCGCCCGCGCGCAGCCGCTCGACCACGCCGTCGAGCTCGCCCGCGTCCGGGTAGCAGAACACCTTCTCGCCGAGGGCCTGCGGGCCGAGCAGGACGCCCGCGTCGTCGGGCGCGCCGTCGTCGACGAGCCGCTCCCCGCCGAAGGCGTCCTCGACGCGCTCGCACTCCGTCTCCGCGTCCAGCGCGAGGTTGTGCCCCGGGTAGTCCTCACACTCCTCCGGGTAGCACTCCGAGTCGTGAATCCGACACTGCAGGCTCTCGGGGTCGAGGAACGCACAGGCGGGCAGCCACCGCGCGTCGCCGTCGAACGGCGCGACGGGCTTCGGAAGCTTGCGCAGGCCGACGAAGAACACCGGCCGGTCGCCGATTGCGGCGAGCGCCGTGTCGTCCACGGTGACCGAATCGTCGCCCGCGGCGGGCGTCCAGAGCCGCGGCGTCAGCGCGTCCCCGTAGCCCGCGTCGACGAACGCGCGGACGTCCGACCGGGTCAGCGGGACGAGGTTGTACGTGTCGTCCAGCGGCGGGCGCGCGCCGCGGCGCTCGTGGTCGGCGGGGGCGTCGACGAGCGGCCGCCAGTCGAGACAGCATCCCGCGCACCCCTCGCAGTTCACCTCCATACCGTGCGAGGTAGTGCCACGGAACCGAAAAGCTTCCCCGACAGGGCGAAGGGCCCGGCGTCCCCACGGGCCGTATGAGCAAGCGACGCTGCGACGCCTGCGGGGCGCGTGTCGAGGTGCCCGGCGGCGTCGGGGACTTCTGGGACTTCGGTTCGCTGGAGAAGGCCGGTCCCGGTGGGTTGACGCTCGAACTCGACGACGGGAGCGAGTTCTTCCTCTGCTACGACTGCATCGAGGCCCTCCCCGAGGACCCGGCGCGCGCGGACGTCGAGGCGCTCACCGAGGAGTGACGTCCGCCGCGAGCGCGTCCACCCCCGCCTCGCCGAGCGCGGGGGTTAAGGCGCGCGGCGGCGTCACGAACAGGCAGTGAATCCGGCGCGCATCCACGACGAGTTCCCCGCGCCCGCCTACCGGGGCGCGCAGGAACACGCGCTCGCCGACGTCCGCGACGCCTTCGCGGCCGGCAACGACGTCGTCCTCGTGCGCGCGCCGACCGGCTCGGGGAAGTCGCTCATCGCCCGCGCCATCATGGGCTGTGCGCGCGCGGTCGACGAAGCCGACCCCCACCAGGCGACGGGCGCGTACTACACGACGCCGCAGGTCTCGCAACTCGACGACGTCGCCGCCGACGACCTGCTCGACGACCTCAAGATAATCCGCGGGAAGAACAACTACACCTGCATCCTCCCCGACGAGGAGCACACGCCCGTCGACCGCGCGCCCTGCGCCCGCGAACGCGGCTACGACTGCGCGGTCAAACACCGCTGTCCGTACTTCTCCGCACGCGCCATCGCCTCCGCGCGCTCGCACGCCGCGATGACGCTCGCGTACTTCATGCGCACCGCGGGCAGCGAGGTGTTCCGCAAACGCGACGTCTGCGTCATCGACGAGGCCCACGGTCTGGCCGAGTGGGCGGAGATGTACGCGACGGTCGAACTCGGCCCCCGGACCGTCCCCGTCTGGGACGACCTCCGCGTCCCCGACGTCGACGGCGCGGAGGCGGCCGCGCGCTTCACCGACCGCCTCGTCTCGGTCTGCGAGTCCCGGAAGGACGAACTGCTCGGCGCGGACGAACTCGACGCCGAGGAGGCCGCCGAGCGCGACCGCCTCCAGGAACTCATCAGCGAGGCCTCGTGGTTCGCGGAGGACTACCGCGACCCCGAATCCGCGACGACGTGGGTCGTCGACCAGGGGAGTGATAAGCGCATCACCGCGAAGCCGATGAACCCCGCGCGCTACCTCAAACACACCGTCTGGGACCGCGCGAACCGCTTCGCGCTCCTCTCCGCGACCATCCTCGACAAGGACGCCTTCTGTCGCGCCGTCGGCCTCGACCCCGCGAACGTCGCGCTCGTGGACGTCGAGCACACCTTCCCCGTCGAGAACCGCCCGCTCTACGACGTGACGCGGGGGAAGATGACCTACGAGGAGCGCGACGACACCCTCCCGAAAGTCGCGCGCACCCTCGCGCGAATCATGGTCGCCCACCCCGACGAGAAGGGCATCGTCCACTGCCACTCCTACGCGATCCAGGAGGCGCTCGTCGAGGAACTCGACGCGCTCGGCGTCGCCGACCGGGTCCGCGCACACGGGAGCGACACCCGCGACGCCGACCTGGAGGCGTGGAAAGCGTCCGACGAACCCGAGGCCTTTCTCTCCGTGAAGATGGAGGAGGCCCTCGACCTGGAGGGGGACCTCGCGCGCTGGCAACTCCTGTGCAAAGCGCCCTTCCTCAACACGAACGACTCGCGTGTCGCGCGCCGCCTCGCCGACGGCCAGTGGGCGTGGTACTACCGGAGCGCGCTCCGCACCGTCATCCAGGCCGCGGGGCGCGTCGTCCGCGCGCCCGACGACCACGGCGCGACCTACGTCGCCGACGACTCCGTCCTCGACGTCTTCGAGCGCGCACGCCACGACATGCCGCCGTGGTTTTGCGAGCAGGTCGAGCGCATGACGACGCCCGCCCTCCCCGACCTCGACGCGGACGCCGCCACCGCGAACGTCTCCCCCGGCACCCCGACCCCCTCGAAGACGGGGTCGTCCACCCGAAACGGCGGCGGGTCGGGTGGCCGTGGCGGACGCTCCGGGGGTGGCAGTAACGGAGGCGGTCGCGGGGGGCGAACGTCGCCCGACTCCGCGGCCGGCGGCGCGAGCGGCGACGACGCCGGCGACGCCGAGCGCCGGAGTCCGATGGCGGACGTCTGGGACGTCGACTAGTCCACCTCGCTCAGACCGCGGAGAGGACGTACGCGACGGTCGAGAACAGCATCAGGGCGGCGAGGAACAGCGCGATGACTTGCTGGCGCTCCATACCGACGCTACGGACCTCGACGCGTAAAAACGGCGGGGCCTATCCGAGCGCCCAGACGACCGCCGCGCCGACGACGAGCAGCGCGAGCAGGAGCGCGAGCCAGACGTGGCGCTCGCCCTCACCCATCGCCGACCACGATGTCGAGGACGCCGTGGACGACGCCCTCGCTGTGCGACTTCACGACGCGCGCTTCCACGTCCGTCACGGTGACGTCGCGCGCCTCGCAGACCGCGCGGACGCGCTCCGTCGACCGCTCGGGGAACCGGTCCTCGGGACACGTCGTGTGGACGTGGAGCGTCCCCGACCCGCCGAGGGCGTCGAGCGCCGCCGCGAGGTAGTCGCTCCGTGGTCCGGTTCCGTCCCTCTCGTCTCCGCCATCGCCTGCGTCGTCTCCACGCGTCTCGCGCTCGCCTGCGTCGTCTCCGCGCGCCTCGCGCTCGCCCCCCTCGTCCCCGTCCGTGTCCTTCGCCGCGTCGCCCTCGCTCGCGCCGTAGCCGCCGAGGCTGTCGTAGTACCCCATCACGACGCGGTCGAACGCCTCCGTCGCCTCGTAGTCGCGGCAGTCGCCGAGCACGCACTCCACGCGCTCCGCGACGCCGTTCAACTGGGCGTTCTCCGCGAGGTAGCGGAAGGCCGTCGGGTTCCGCTCGACGGCGACGACGTGCGCGCCGGCGCGCGCCATCGGGAGCGCGAAGTAGCCGACGCCCGCGAACATGTCGAGGACGCGTTCGTGCTCGCGCACGACCTCGCCCATCCGCGCGCGCTCGGCCTGGTTCCCCGGCGCGAACATGACCTCGGCGAGGTCGAGGGCGTACTTCGTGCCGTGCTCGGTGTGGATGGTCTCCGTGTCGCCGCTCCCCGCGACGACCGACACCGCGGGTTCGCGCGCCTCGCCGTGGACGCCCTCGCGCGCGAGCACCGTCCCCGCCTCGCCGTGGAGGTCGAGGAGGGCCTCGCCGACCGCCGCCCGCTCCTCGGCGTCGTAGCCGTCCGGGAACGCGACCAGGACGACGTCGCCGACGACCGCCCACGAGGACGGCGCGGCCGCGATCGCCGCCTCGTCCCACCCACGCTCGCGGAGGTGGTCGTCGAGGCCGGCCGTCCGCACCTCGGGGTCGTCCTGCTCGACCAGCGCGTCGAACGTCGTCGCGCGCGGCTCGGCGAGCACCGGTAACTCGACGCGCTCCGCGTCGTGCTCGCGCACCTTCCGGGCGTCGTCGTAGACGCCCTCGGCTTCGAGGCCGTCGAGCTTCGCCTCGGCCTCCGCCTTCGGGACGACGACGGCGAGCGCGTTCACGACGGGAGGACGTGGATGCCCGCGCGAGACTTCAACACCGGCACCTCTGTCTCGTCGGTGTCGAGGTAGTCGGGGCGCGCGACCGTCACCGACGCGTACGTCTCGGGGTCGAGCACCTGCACGGCGTTCTCGTCCTCGACGGCGACGAGCGTCGTCTCCTCGCCGTCCGCACGCGTTCCGAGCTTCCGGGCGTCGGGGGCGTCCCCGACCTCGTGGGTCGCCTCGAACGGCTCGCCCGTCGTCAGGCGCACGCCCTTCAGGTTCCCCTGCACGGAGCGCACGAGCACCGGCCCCTCGTCGTCGTCCGCGAGGTCGATCACGTCGCCCGGGACGAACTCCGGGAGCCGGATGGCGAACGTCACCCGGTACACCTCGTTGCCGTCCTCGTCCTCCGTCACCAGCGTCTCCGAGGAGTCGTACGCCCCGCCGAGCTCCTCGGTGAGCTTGCGCGCGACGTTCTTCCCGATCTTCGTGTCGGAGAGCTTGAGGTCGAGGCCCTCGGGCTTCTCCGTGACCTCGGTGACGAACGCGTTCCGGTCGCCCGTCGCCTCCATCGACTCCGTTATCTCCTCTGCGATCTCGCGGGCGCGCTCCGTCTCCTCGCTCGTCGGCGTTCGGTCCCCGACGGCGCGCACCTGCACGACGCTCGCGTAGTAGTCGCCCGCGATCCGCCCGCAGCGCTGACAGGTCTGCTTGGCGATTTTCACGGGGACGGTGAACTCCTCAACGAGCGGTTCGCCTCGAACGACCCCGGAGAACTGACAGTGCATCCGGATCGTCGTCTCGTCCACCTGCTCGGGGTCGACGCCCCACGAGACGTCCTCGGCGTCGACGTGGACGCCGAGCGCCTCCGACACCGACTCGATGGCGACGTCCGTGTAGTCGCGCGCGCCGACGTCCTCCCAGCGGTTCCCGCGCTCGACGGCCCCGCAGTGCGCGCAGACCGTCACCTCCACGCGCTCGGGCGCGTCCACGAGCTCGAAGTCCTCGAAGTAGCAGTCGTTACAGAGCGCCCGCTCGCGGCGAGTGTGTCCCGTCGCCCCCTCCGGGACGGAATCGCCACAGCGCGGGCAGAAAGCGGCCTCGCTCATACAGAGTGAATGGGCGCGAGAACGGTTAAACCCGGTCCTTCGGGTGTGTGCGTCGGTCACTCGGGGGTGTGTCGATTCCCCGTGCACCGTTGTGGTGTGTCCCACCGCCACCGGCCCGCCGTGGGGACGGCTTTTAGTCTCACACCGCCAAGGTCGCGTACATGGAGTGGAACACGGACTGGGGCCTGCGGGCCCGGATGGTCCTGACGATGGTCCTCCTGTTCGTCCTCTACCTCGTCTTCGCGGGGGCGCTCGTCGCGTACCTGGGCGGCGGCCTCCTCCTGATGGCGCTCTTCATCGGGGGGTTCTCGCTCGTCCAGTACCTCTTCAGCGACCGCCTCACCCTCTGGAGCATGGGCGCGCGCGAGGTCTCGGAGGACGAGTACCCACACTTGCACGGGACGGTGGGGCGACTCGCGCAGGGCGCGGACCTCCCGAAGCCGACCGTCGCCGTCGTCGACTCGCGCGTCCCGAACGCCTTCGCCACGGGGCGCTCGAAGAACCACGCCGCGGTCTGCGTCACGACCGGCCTGCTCGACACGCTGAACGACGAGGAGCTCGCGGGCGTGCTCGCGCACGAGCTCGCGCACGTGAAACACCGCGACATGGCGGTGATGACGGTCGCGTCGTTCCTCTCGACCATCGCGTTCGTCATCGTCCGCTGGGGGTGGCTCTTCGGGGGCAACAGCCGCGACCGGAACGCAGCGCCCGTCTGGGTCGCCATCGTCGTCTCGCTCGTCGTCTGGGTCGTCTCCTACCTGCTCATCCGCGCGCTCAGCCGCTACCGCGAGTACGCCGCGGACCGCGGCGGCGCGCTCATCTGCGGTAACCCCGCGGCGCTCGCCTCCGCGCTCCTCAAGATCGACGGCCGGATGGAGCGCGTGCCGACGGAGGACATGCGCGAGCAGGCCGAGATGAACGCGTTCTTCATCATCCCGCTCTCGGGCGGGACGCTCACCCGGCTGTTCAGCACGCACCCGCCGACGGAGAAACGCGTCGAACGCCTCCGCGCGCTCGAACGCGAGATGGAGACCAGGTCGAGCGCGTAGATGGGCCTCCTCGACACCGTTCGTGACGTCCTCGGCCTCAGCGCCGAGGCGGACGCGACGCGACCCGCGGACCCCGAGGACTTCTTCCAGCTGAACGCGGCGTCCGTGACGATGGAGGCCGACCTCGACTACGCGCCCGGCGAGCGCGCCGGGCTCTGTCTCTCCGCGATGGACTCGACGGACTTCCGCAGCACCCTGCGGGACGTCGAGGACGTCCTGGAAAGCGGGGGATTCCGCGAGATTCGGACGGACGACCACGGCTACACGTGGGCGGTCGTGGAACGCGACGACATCACCGACCTCACGACCGAACTCTACGTCGCCGCGGACACGCTCGCCGAGCGGGGCTACGGCGACCGGCTCCTCGCCGCGGTCTTCCCGTTCGACCCGCTCGACGGCGGCCGTCCCGTCTACTGGGTCTACTCGTTCAAGCGCGGCACCTTCTACCCCTTCGCGCCCGCCGGCGACCACGAGCGCGATTCGAGCACCGAAGTCACCCTCCAGTCGGTCCTCGACGGCGAACTCGACGTCGAACCCGACACCGCCTACTGGTACCCCCTCTGGCCGGACGCCCCCGGGGGACACCCCTGGGAGTAACGGGAGCGAACGCGGACTTACTCTTCGGCCTTGAACGTGCGCCTCACCCCACCGAGCGACCGCGTCACGCCCCGCAGTTTCACTTTCACCCTCCTGTGTACGAGGGTTTATCCCCACGGGCGCACAACGGAGGAGTACATGCCCGATGTAGACCTTGAGGAGCTCTCCGGCGTCGGCCCCGCGACCGCCGAGAAGCTCCGCGACGCCGGCTACGACTCCTTCCAGAGCATCGCCGTCGCCAGCCCCGGCGAGCTCTCCAACACCGGCGACGTCGGCGAATCCAGCGCCAGCGACATCATCCAGAGCGCCCGCGAGCAGGCCGACATCGGCGGCTTCGAGAGCGGCACGTCCGTCCTCGAACGCCGCGAGCAGATCGGCAAGCTCACCTGGGGCGTCCCGGAGGTCGACGAGCTCCTCGGGGGCGGCGTCGAGACGCAGTCCATCACCGAGGTGTACGGCGAGTTCGGGGCCGGCAAGTCCCAGGTGACCCACCAGCTCTCCGTCACCGTCCAGCTCCCGAAGGAGCACGGCGGTCTGGAGGGTTCGGCCGTCTTCGTCGACTCCGAGGACACCTTCCGCCCCGAGCGCATCGACGACATGGTTCGGGGCCTCGACGAGGAGGTCCTCGCGGACACCATGGAGCTCCACGGAATCGAGGAGGGCGACCCGACCGACGAGGCGGACCTCGACGAACTCGTCCAGCGCGTCCTCGACAAGATTCACGTCGCCAAGGCGTTCAACTCGAACCACCAGATACTCCTCGCCGAGAAGGCCAAGGAGGTCGCCCAGGAGAACGAGGACACCGACTGGCCGGTCCGACTGCTCTGCGTCGACTCCCTCACCGCGCACTTCCGCGCGGAGTACGTCGGCCGGGGCGAACTCGCCGACCGCCAGCAGAAGCTCAACAAACACCTCCACGACCTGCTGCGCATCGGCGACCTCCACAACACCGCGGTCGTCATCACGAACCAGGTCCAGTCGAACCCCGACTCGTTCTTCGGCGACCCGACGAAACCCATCGGCGGGAACATCCTCGGGCACACCTCGACGTTCCGCATCTACCTCCGCAAGTCGAAGGGCGACAAGCGGATCGTCCGGCTCGTCGACGCCCCCAACCTCGCGGACGGGGAAGCGATCATGCGCGTGCAGGACGGCGGGCTGAAGCCCGAATAGACGCCGCGAGACCGCACCGCGACCCCACCCCACCGTCCGGCCTACTCGATCAGGCGCTCTTTTTGCGCCCGCGAGAGCTGTTTGATCTCGTACTCGCGGCTCATCGCCGCGCTCTTCGACTCGTACGTCTCGGTGTATCTGAGCTCGACCGGCGTCCGCCCGCGCGTGTACTTCGCGCCCTCGCCGGCGTCGTGTTCGCGCACGCGGCGCTCGATGTCCGTCGTGTATCCCGTGTAGAACGTCCCGTCGGCGCATTCGAGGACGTAGACGTGGTGCACGCTCACCCCTCGCGGGCGGCCGCGATCCGGCGCGCTATCAGGCCGGCCTGCGCGCCCGCGACGAACCCCGCGTCGACGTTCACGGCCGAGAGGACGGTACACGACTGGAGCATCCCGAGCATCGCGGCCTCGCCGCGCCCGCCGTGGCCGTACCCCGTGGAGACGGGGAGGCCGATCACGGGCGCGTCGAGCAGGCCGGCGACGACGGTCGGGAGCGCCCCCTCGCGCCCGGCGGCGACGACGACGACGTCACACGCCCGGAGGCCGTCGACGCGATCGAGGAGGCGCGCGATGCTGGCGACGCCGACGTCCTCGACGCGCTCGGTTCGGGCTCCCATCTCGGTCGCCACGGCGTCGGCCTCGCCGAGCGCCGCGGCGTCGCTCGTGCCGCCCGAGACGAGGCCGACGGTGGCGTCCAACGCGGGCGGCTCGAACGCGGGCGCGTGGGCGACGACGACCCGCGCACGCTCGTCGACTCTCACGTCGGCGTCGGGGTGTTCTTCGGCCATCGCTGCGCGGACCGCGGCCCGCCGCTCGCCGTCGGCGCGGGTGACGAGCGCGCGGCCGGCCGTCTCGACCGCCGTCGCGGCGAGCGCGCCGACCTCCGCGGGGGTCTTCCCCTCCGCGAGGACCGCCTCTGGGACGCCGCGACGCGTCTCGCGGGCGGCGTCGAACCGCCCGGCGTCCGTCGTCGCGTACCCCGCGAGCTCGGCCTCGGCCGCCGCGACCGACAGCTCGCCGGCCGCGAGCCGTTCGAGCACGTCACGCATAAACGACCCGTCGCCCCCCAAATACAGGTGGGTTTCGCTTCCCGATCCCCCGACAGAAGGCCCTCTCACGTCAGTTTATGGGAAGCCTTATTAACGAGGCAAGTAAAGCAAACGCCGTATGGCAGACCTCATCGTTAAGGCCGCCGTGAAGGAAGCGCTCGAGGAGAAGAACGTCGCGTCCGACTTCTACGATGCGCTCGACGAGAAGGTCGAGGACCTCCTCGACGACGCCGCCCGCCGCGCCGAGGAGAACGGTCGCAAGACCGTTCAGCCGCGCGACCTGTAAACGAGACCTCCCCGTTTCTCCGTTTTATTTCGCCGCGTAGTCGTACCGCTCGACGCCGTCCTCCGTCCCGACCAGCACCGCGTCGGCGAGGCCGACGAACAGCCCGTGCGCGACGACGCCCGGGACGCCCGAGAGGTCGACCGCGAGCGCGTCCGGGTTGGCGAGCGCGCCGAACGCGCAGTCGAGCACGAGGTTCCCGTTGTCCGTCACCACCGGACCGTCCTTGCGCGCGGCGGCGCGGAGCGTCGGCTCGCCACCGAGGTCGTCCAGCGCGGCCTCGACGGGCCGGCGGGCCGACGGGAGCACCTCGACCGGGACGGACGCGTCCAGCCCCCGCGCCGCCTTCGTCGGGTCCGCGACGACGAGGAACCGGTCCGCGGAGGCGTCGACGACCTTCTCGCGGGCGTGCGCCGCCCCGCCGCCCTTTATCAGCGCGCCGGTCTCGCGGTCGAACTGGTCCGCGCCGTCGATGGCGACGTCGACGCCCCCGACGTCGTCCAGCGTCGTCACGGGGACGCCGACCTCGCGGGCGAGTTCGCGCGACTGGAAGCTCGTCGCCACGCCCGTCACGTCGAGGCCGGCGTCGACGCGCCGCCCGAGCGCGCGGATCGCGTGCGCCGCCGTGCTCCCGGTGCCGAGGCCGACGACGTCACCGTCGTCCACCGCCTCCGCGGCCCGCTCGCCAGCGTGTCGTTTCGCCGTCTCGCCCCCGCCGGTGCGCTTCATACCCGCCACCTACGACCGAGCCCCCAAAAACCGTCCGAAGCCGCCTACGCCACTACAACCGGCGCTCGACCGCCTCGGCGTCGTGCGCGAGCGTCAGCGTCCGCGAGCGCCCGCGGCCCTCCAGGCTCTCGTAGCGCGCGTCGATGAGGTCGAGGCGGTCGAGCTTGTTCACGAGCTCGGTGTAGCGCGTGTAGCCGAGGTCCGTCCGCTCGGCGAACGCGTCGTAGACGTCGCCCGCCCGCCCGCCGTCGTGTTCCGCGACGGTTTCGAGGAGGGCGCGCTCCACGTCGCTCAGCGCCTCGATGTCACGGGTGAGTCGGTGATTCCGCGCGCGCTCGCTCACCGCCTCGACGTCCTCGACTTCGACGGTCTCGGAGGCCCGCGACTCGGCGTGGAGGCCGGCGCGCCGGAGCATGTCGATGCCGACGCGGAGGTCGCCCGCCTCCGCCGTCTGCTCGGCCACCCGGTCGAGCACGCTCATCGGGAGCGCGCCGTCGCGGAAACCGACGCGGACGCGCTCGCCGAGGATGTCCGCGACCTCCTCGCGGTCGTAGACGGGGAAGTAGGCCTCCTCCGGGCGGAAGACGGACTGGACGCGCCCGTCGAGAGCCTCGACGACGTCGAGGTCGGTGTCGGAGGAGACGAGGACGACGCCGACCTTCGCGCCCGGGTGCGTCTCGTGGGCGCGCAACAGCGAGTAGAGCGTGTCGCTCGCCTCGTTCTCGTAGAAGAGGTAGTTGACGTCGTCGAGCGCGACGACGAGCACCTCCTCCTCGTCGACGAGGCGGTCCGCGACCTGTCCGAAGAGCTTCTTGAACGACACCCCGGAGGAGGGCGGTTCGTAGTCGAAGATCGACTGGAACACCCGCGAGAAGACGCCGTAGCGCGTCCCGTCCACCTGACAGTTGACGCGGACGGGGCGGACGCCGGGTTGGCCGCCGAGTTCGCCGAAGAGCTTCTGAATCGCCGTCGTCTTGCCGGTCCCCGGCGGCCCGCGGACGATGGCGTTCAGCGGCCGGTTCCCCCGGACGGCGGGCCGGAGGGCGTACTGGAGGGTCTGGAGTTGCGACTCGCGGTGACGGAACGCCTCGGGCACGTAGTCGATCTCGAAGACGTGCTCGTCGCGGAACACCGACTCGTCCCACGACAGCATCCCGTCCGAGTCGTCGGCCATCGCCGTGACGTGGGTCCGCGCGCCACATAAGCCTTCGCGGGCGGTCGACGCCTCGACCCGCGCCGCTCCGTCGCGCTTCGCCGCTCCGCCGTCTCTCCCTTCGCCCGGCTCCCACCCTCTCCGCCGCCGCTCCGTCACGCGGCGTCCGCGTCGAACTTCTCCAAGAGGTCCTCGTAGAACGCCGCGTCGTCCGCCTCGCCGGCGAGCTTCTCCACGATGAGCTCGGGCGTCGAGCGTGCGAGCAGGTCCTTCTCGGGGGAGCGCTCGACGACGAGTTCGCCGTCCTCCAAGCCGACCGCGCGGATGCCGTCCACGTCGACGTCGTAGTCCGCGGCGTCGCGGACCTCGCCCGCGAGGTGAGAGACGAAGACGCCGGTCGCGCCCGCGCCGTGGAGCGCTTCGAGGATGCCGGCGACGATCTTCGCGGACGCCCCCGGTTCGGTGATCGACTCCAACTCGTCGACGAGCACGCACTTCGCGTCCGCGCCCCGCGTGAGCGCCGCGAAATCCCGGAGCGTCGACTCGAACGCACCCGCATCGAGCGTCCCCTGACTCTTCGCGTGGTAGTGGAGTTCCTCCACGTCGGGGACGCGGGCCGCCTCGGCGGGCACCGGGAGCCCCATGTGCGCGAGCACGACGACGACCGCGACGAGGTCGAGCGTGCTCGTCTTCCCCCCGGAGTTCACCCCGGAGAGGAGCGCGACGCCATCGACGCCGTAATCGACGGGCTCGACCTCGTCGAACGGCACGTCGAGGAGCGGCGAGCGCCCGCTCTCGATGTCGAAGCCCGCACCGCCACGCGTCGCGGGCGCGCAGTCGAAGTCCGCACAGAAGCGCGCGACGGCGAGCTCGACGTCGAGTTCGAGGGCGTCCCGCACGAGGTCGCTCGCGCCCGCCCGGAGGTCCGCGAGGCGCGCCGCGAGGTCGCGCTTTCGCTTCGCGGCGCGTCGGTCCCGCTCCGCGACGAGCTCCTCGCGGAGGCGTGAGACGGCCTCATCGCGGCGTTCCACGGGGTACGTCGGCTCGTCGCCGAAGATTCGCACCGCGAGGTCCGCCTCGTCGTCCCGGAGCGCGAGCGCGTCCGCGACGTGCTCGCGCGCCGCCGTCACCGCCTCCGCGTACTCGTCGGCGAGTTCGCGCGAGAGCAGCGAGTCCACGCCCGCGCCGCGCTCGACGAGCGAGAGGAGGTCCGCCCCCTCGATGGTGACGTCGCGCTCCTCGATTGCCTCCCGGAGGCGGTCGTTCGCCACCGACTCCGCGGTCGAGACCGCGGCGTCGAGGTCGTCGACGGCGACGCTCAAGCGCTCCAGCTCGTCGTCGCCCGCGACGCTTCCGTCCGCCGCGAGGTCGGCGAGCGCGCCCTCCAGTTCGTCGAGGTCCACCGGTGCGTCCATCCCCGCGCGTCGGTGAACCGTCGCGGCCGCGCGCAGCGACGCCCGGTTCGTCGCGAAGAACGCGAGCGCGCGCTCCGGGACGTGCTCCGCCGGGTGGTCGAACGCGTTCGGGTCGACCGTCACGTCCCCGTCGATGGCGACGCCCGCGAACGCCTCGTCGAGCGCGACCACGGACGAGTAGCCCCGCGCGAGGTCCGCGAGTCCGCGCGCGTCGTCCACGATCTCCACCGGAAGTTCGGGGAACGCCGCCGTCGCCGCCTGATACGTCTCGGCGTCGGCGGTGGCGAGACAGCGATCCCGGACGGTGACGCCGTCCGGCCGCGTGATCGGCTCGACATCGGTGAGCGCCTCCCGCACCGCCGGGTCGAGCGACCGCTCGCGCGCTCGCTCCGCGAACGCCGCGACCTCCTCGATTCGGGAGGCCGACGCCGTCGGGTAGAGCGTCGCCAGGCGGTGCTCCGCGTACGCCGTCGTCGCGCGCTCCTGCAACAGCGCGAGCACCGCGTCGTACACCTCGCGGGCGCGGTCGGTGGCGAGGAAGCCACCGGGGTCGTCGTGGCGCGCCCGGATCGCGCCGCGGACGATACGCGCCGCGCGGCCCGTCGAGATGCCGGGCGCGGACGCCACGGCCGCGACGTCCTCGCGTTCGAGCGCCCCCGCCGGGTCGTCGAGTTCGCGGAGCCGCTCGGCCGTCTTCGCGCCGACGCCGGGCACGTCCTCCAAGTCCATCGCCGGTGAGTCGGACGGCATCGGAAAAAAGCCCTCGCCTAGTAGTGCGCGTACTCCTCGGGGTAGAGCAGCGCCTTCCGCCAGCGCCACGCCGCGTTGACGGTCCGCAGCGCCGCACCGACGACGAGCGCGGGCGCGTAGCAGACGAGCGCGAGGCCGGCCGTCCACGCCGTGCCGTCGCGTGCGAGGCCGAGCGCCTCGAACGCCCGCGTCGCGCCCTCCACGAGCAGTGCGCCCGGGACGCCGAGCACCCCGAGCGTCCCGCCCGTGCCGACGAGCGCGTTCGTCAGGACGAGCAGTGCGAGCACCGCGAACGACCACCAGACGGCGCGCCCGCCGAGCCAGCGCGCGACGTCCTCGATGTCGGGCATCGGGCGTCCGAACGCGCCCCGAGGGCTTAAAACGCCCGTCGCGGCCACCCCTATCGGTACACGGAAGGCGGTGGCGGACGGAGGTGGGAGGCATGACCGTCGAGGCCAAACTCGACGCGGCCCGCGACGCCCTCGCGGAGCGCGACGGCGTGCTCGTCGCGTTCAGCGGCGGGGTCGACTCCGCCGTCGTCGCCGCCCTCGCGCACGACGCGCTCGGCGACGACGCCGTCGCCTGCACCGCGAAGAGCGAGACGCTCCCCGAGGCCGAACTCGCGGACGCCAAGCGCGTCGCCGACGAGATCGGCATCCGCCACGAGCTCGTCTCCTTCAGCGAGCTCGACGATCCGAACTTCGTCGAGAACGACGGCGAGCGCTGCTACCACTGCCGCTCGATGCGCCTCTCCGAGATGTTCTCGGCGGCGCGCGACCTCGGCATCGGGACCGTCTGTGACGGGACGAACGCCTCCGACCCCGGCGAGGGTCACCGTCCCGGTCTCCGCGCCGTCGACGAACTCGACGCCTACTCGCCGCTCCGTGCGGCGGACATCACGAAGGACGAGGTGCGCGAGATCGCCGAGCGCTACGACCTGAGCGTCGCGGAGAAACCCTCGATGGCGTGTCTCTCCTCGCGCATCCCGACGGGCCTCGAAGTGACCGAGGAGAAGCTCTCGCGGGTCGAGAAGGCCGAGAAGCTGCTTCGCACGTGGGGCTTCGAGCAGTTCCGCGTCCGCGACCACGACGGCCTCGCGCGCATCGAGGTCGCTCCAGAGGAACTCGACGTCGCGCTCACGACCGAGTTCGCCGAAGCGGCGCGCGAGCACCTCTCGGACGTCGGCTTCGAGCACGTGACGCTGGACCTGCACGGCTATCGGACGGGGTCGGTGTCGCCGGCGAACGAGGGCGTAGAAGCGGACGCCGACGACTAGAGCCGACGGTTGCTCCGGCTTTTGGTCCAGCTTTTGCCCCCGGCAAAAGATGGTCGCACCACGTGACGCTGGACCTGCACGGCTATCGGACGGGGTCTGTGTCGCCGGCGAACGAGGGCGTAGAAGCGGACGATTGAACCTCCATCTTTTTCCCGCTCGGGTTCGCCTGCGGCGAACCGCTCGCGGCAAAAACATGGGTGAAAAAGGCCGCGACGCGTAGCGTCGCGGGGAATCGCTCACTACCGGGTCCTTCGGACCGCTCGTTCGCGCGAACGCTGGCGTTCGGCTCGCTAGCTGAACCTATAACGTCGCGGTGCAGTCTGCAGTCCAGCGTACGCGGCGCTTCGCGCCGCGTTTCACCGAGCGACTCCGTCGCTCGGGAGTTTTTCACCCATGTTTTTGCGCGTCGAGGGTCGCGCTCCGCGCGACCCCTTCGCGGAAAAAGATGGAGGGTCAGTTCCCGGTCCACCGGAGGAGCAACAGCGTCCCCTCGAAGAGGACGATCATGGTGGCGGCGACGACGACGGGCGCGACGCCGGTCGGGTCGGGGGTGGCGAGGAAGGAGACGCCGGCGAACGCCCCCCAGAAGAGGAGGCGGCGGTCGGCGAGCCACCGCCGGGTCGTGAGCCCCATCATGATGGCGAGCATGACGAACAGCGGAATCTGGAAGACGATGGCGAGGTAGGCCATCAGGACGAGGATGAGGTTGAACGTCGAGCCGAGCGCGAGCGCGGCGTTGGCGACGCTCGTCGAGTAGTAGAGGAAGTAGGACATCACGCTCGGGACGACGACGAAGTAGGCGAAGACGACGCCGACGACGGCGAGGACGAGGCTGGTCGGAATCGCGGCGAGGTAGTAGCGTCGCTCGTGCGGGTAGAGCCCGGGGCGCATGAAGGCGTACGTCTCGTAGACGATGACGGGGAGCGCGACGACGACGCCGGCGATGGAGGCGACCTTGAACTGCGTGACGATGAGTTCGAGCGGCGCGTAGACGTGCGGTTGGGCGGTCGAACTCGCCGGGAGGACGCCGTCCCAGATGAACGTGATGAGGGTGTCGCCGAAGGGGAAGAGGAGCGCGCTCACGACGCCGGCGACGAGGACGACGATGCCGAGGCGACGAACCATCTCCTCGACGTGGACGGCAACCGGCTGCTCCTCGTCGCTCTCCGGCCCCTCACCGAAGACGCCCTCGTCGTCCACGTCCGCATTCGCGTCTACCTCGGTGTCCGCGGGCGCGGGCGTCGCCTCCGTCGCGTCGCGGTGTTCGCCGGTGTGTTCTTCGAGGTCGACGCCACTCTCGGCGACGGTCGGCCCCTCGTCGGGCACGGACGGGTCGCCGGTGTCGGGGACGTCGTCCGGCGGGTCCGCGTACTCCTCGTCCGCCGCGTCGTCGGCACCGTCCGATCGACCGTCGTCCGCGGTGTCCGCCGACTCGTCATCGGCGTCGTCCGCCGACTCGTCATCGGCGTCGTCCGCCGACTCGTCCGCGGTGTCCGCCGCGCCCTCCGCCGACGCGTCGTCCCCGTCCGATGCGTCGGCGTCCGTCTCGCTGTCGTCGTCGGTCGTCGCACCGTCGGGGGCCGTCGCGTCGCCCTCGCTCACGTCGGTGACGTCCGGCTCGATCCGGCCGGTGTCCACCGGTTCGGCGTGGGTGACGTCCTCGCCGTCGGCGTCGTCCCCGTCGGGCCCGTCGTCGGACGGCCCGTCCGGTGCGTCTCCCATTCTCTGCCTACGGTTGGCGACGCGGGCGTTATAGGCTTTCTTTTGGGTACCGACGGGAAGATTGATAACGGGAAACCGGCTACCGGACACAAATGAGCGACTCGGGGGTCATCAGCGAGGACACGGCCCGCGCTGTCGACAAGGGCCGCGAGACCATCGGCGTCTTCGTCGGGGCCGCCCGCAAGCGCCTCCAGGTCGTCTTCATCGCGTTCGTCGTCGGGCTCTTTGGCGGCATCATGGCGATGCGGACGTACATCTGGCCGGCGCTCAAGCGCGACCTCATCACGAAGCTCGGCCTCGATTCGAGCGTCGAGGTCATCTTCCAGACGCCCTTCGACGTCATCCTCCTCCAGGTGAAAATCGGGATGGTCGTCGGCGTCCTGCTCGCGCTCCCGATCCTGCTGTACTTCGCCAAGGCACCGCTCGCGGAGCGTGACATCGTCCCGGACGTCTCGCTCTCGCTCTGGCATCTCGCGGGCGGCGCGCTCGTCGCGCTCTTCCTCGCGTTCGTCGGCGTCGCCTACGCCTACGAGCTGTTCTTCCCGCTGATGTTCGAGTTCCTCGCGGGGAACGCGATGAGCGCGAACATCAAGCCGATGTACTCCATCGTCGCGTGGACGCAGTTCATCCTCGTGCTCGCCATCTCCTTCGGCGTCGCCGCACAGCTCCCGCTCGTGATGACGGCGCTCTCCTACCTCGACGTCGTCCCCTACGAGACGTTCCGCGACTACTGGAAGCACGCCGTCGTCGCCATCTTCATCTTCGGCGGGCTGTTCTCCCCGCCCGACCCCTTCACGCAGATCATGTGGGCGGTGCCGCTGCTCTTCCTCTACGCGATCAGCCTCTATCTCGCCAAGGTCGTGACGCTCGCCCGCCGCGGGAGCGAGCGCATCGACCTCCGCGCACAGCTCCGCTCGCGCTGGAACGTCCTCGCGGGGAGCGCGGTCGTCGGCTTCCTCCTCGGCTACGGCTTCTTCGGCTACGGCGGCGTGAGCGCTGTCAACGGCGCGCTCGCGGCCGTCGCCGCGGCCGACCTCCCGCTCGTCGGCGGCGCGTTCGACACCTTCGCCGCGAGCGGCGTCCCGAGCGCCGCCGACCTCGTCGGCCTCGGTGCGGACGCCTCGCTCGCCGTCGTCGGCGTCGCCGTCGCGTTCTTCGTGCTCGTCGTCGCGCTCGCCTACGCGGTCTACGACGCCATCGCCGCGGCCGCCCGCGCCGAGTCCGCGGTCTACGGCGGGCGCGCCCCGAAGCCCGAGAACATGAACCTCGACGTGCTCGACGCCGCGGGCGTCCGCGCCGCCCCCGACGAGCGCTTCGACGCGATGGACGAAGCGGAAGCCCTCAGCCTCGCCAACGCGGCGATGGAGGCCGACGACCCCGAGAAGGCCGGCGCGATTCTCGACCGCTTCGACGCGGCCGAGGCCCGCGCGAAGGCCGAAGCGGCCGAGAGCGAGGGGGAGGGCGACGGTGCGACGACCGCCGAGGGCGAGGGCGAACCCGACGAAGCCGAGGGCGAGGGTGAGGCGTCCGGGAACGTCTTCTCGCGGACGAGCGCGGGGATGCTCGACGCCTTCACGGACGAGGAGACGACGGAGGACGACATCGGCGGCTACTACCACGACCTCCAGTTCATCGTCGGGAGCCTGCGCTCGCGGCTCTTCTGGCTCGTCGGCTGGTTCATGCTCGTCCTCGCGGTCGTCTTCGGCTTCCTCTATCAGGGCGGCCTGGGATTCGTTCGGGACGACTTCATCGGGCGCATCCCCGCCGAGGCGCTCCAGGGGAACCCCGAGGCGCTCGGCTGGCCGGTCGCGCTCCACCCCGTCGAGGCGCTCATCTTCTCGGTGAAGCTCTCGACGGTCGTCGCCGCCGTCGCCTCGGTCCCGCTCGTCCTCTTCTTCGTCTGGCCGGCGCTGCGCGAACGCGGCTTCATCGCGGCGCGTCGCGGCGTCGTCACCGTCTGGGCGGGCGCCATCACCGTCACCATCGTCGCGGGGAGCGTCCTCGGCTACATCTTCGTCGCGCCGTCGATCATCTCCTACCTCGTCTGGGACGCCTTGCAGGCGCAGGTCATCATCAGCTATCGGATCAGCGACTTCCTCTGGCTCGTCTTCATGACGACGGCGGGTATCGGCCTGCTCGCGACGGTCCCGGTGACGATGTGGCTCGCGCACTGGTCGGGCGTCGTCGGCTACCCGAGCATGCGCCGGCGCTGGCGGGTCTTCGTCATCGCGGCGTTCGGCTTCGCCGCGCTCGTCACGCCGGACAGCCTCTACACGATGGTCGTCGTCGGCGCGCCCATCGCCATCGCCTTCTTCCTCGGCCTCGCCGGCCTCTGGGTCGTCACGCTCGGCGGCCGGCGCGGCGGCGGTGGCGCGAGCCCCGACGACCCCGCGCCCGACGAACGCCCGGCGTAACGAACGCGCCGCTTAACTATTCGGCTGCGAATACTCGACTATGCCCAAAATCTCCGTCGACGTCCCACAGGAGCTCCTCGACGACCTCGACGACCACGTCGGCGACGACGGGAAGTTCGTGAACCGATCCGACGCCGTCCGGGCCTCCCTGCGCAAGACGCTCGACGTCCTCGACGACATCGACGCCCGCCACGGCCGCCTCGGTGCGGACGACACAGAGAACGCCGAGGACGCCGAGGATGTCTGAGGGCGCGACCGAGACGCCGCTCGCCACCGGCCGGGTCGTCCTCGTCGCCCTCTTCGTCACGGCGCTCGTCACCGCCCAACTCACCGCCGCGAAGATTCTCGCCTTCGACATCCCCGTCTCCCTCCCCGTCACGGGGAGCACGCTCGTGATGCCGGGCGCGGCGCTCGCCTACGCGCTCACCTACTTCGCCAGCGACTGCTACAGCGAACTCTACGGTCGCCGGGCCGCCACCGTCGTCGTCAACACCGGGTTCGCCATGAACCTCGTGTTGCTCGCCCTCGTCTGGTCGACGATTCTCGCGCCCGCCGCGGCCTCCTCCATCGACCCCGGGACGTTCGCCGCCGTCCTCGGCTCCTCGACGAGCATCGTCGCCGGGTCGCTCTGCGCCTACCTCGTCAGTCAGAACTGGGACGTCTTCGTCTTCCACGCCCTCCGGCGGCGCACCGACGGCGCGTACCTCTGGCTGCGCAACATCGGCTCCACTGCCTCCAGTCAGGCCATCGACACCGTCATCTTCGTCGGCGTCGGCTTCTGGCTCGCCCCGACCCTCCTCGGCGGTCGACCGCTCCCCGCGGCCGTCCTCGCGTCCCTCATGGTCGGCCAGTACGTCCTCAAGCTCCTGATCGCGCTGCTCGACACGCCGTTCGTCTACGCAGCCGTCGCCCTCCTCGGCGAGCGCGGCTCCGGTGGCCGTGTCGCACCGACCGAATAGTCGCTTCGCTTCGACGGGGCTCCGAGTCGCCCCGGCGCGAAACGCCTACTCCTCGATCGGCTCCGCGAACCCGAAGCGCGGTTTCACGTCCGTCACCTCGACGCGGAGTTCGTCGCCCGCCTCGGCGCCGTCGACGAACAGCGTGAAGCCCTCGACCTTGGCGATGCCGTCGCCCTCCTCGCCGACGTCCGTCACCTCGACGGTGAGTTCGTCGCCGACGCGCACCGGCCCGGTGAGCTTGTTCTTGCCGACGACGTACACCTCGGAGGAGGACTCCCGGGAGGCGTCCGGGCTCGTCGTCCGCGTGAAGGCGAACTCGCGCTCGACGTCCGCCTCGAAGTCGGCGAGGTCCTGCCCCTGGAAGACCTTCACGGCGAAGCTCCCGCCCTCGCCGAGGAGGTCCTCCGCGGTCTCCAACGCCTGGCGCGCGAGGTGGACCGACCGAGCGTGGTCGAGGTTGTACTCCCCGGTCATGTTCGGGGCCATGTCGGAGACGACGACGTCCACGCGGCCGCCGGCGGCCTCGCGGATCGCCGCCTTCGTGTCGTCCTCCGTCATGTCGCCGCGAATCGTCTCGACGGGCGCGTCGCCGCGCTCCACGTCGTCGATGCGCTGGAGGTCGACGCCGATCACGCGCCCGCCCCCGCCGGCTTCCTCCGCGGCGACCTGGAGCCACCCGCCCGGCGCCGCGCCGAGGTCGACCACCGTGTCGCCGCGCTCGATCAGGTCGAACTCCCGGTCGAGCTGTTTCAGCTTGTACGCCGAGCGTGCCCGATACCCCTGCTGTTTCGCCCGGTTGTAGTAGTCGTCCTTACCGGCCATCGTGCTCACCACGTCCCTCGCTTCGCGCCCCGCTGGGCGACGCGTCCGCGTTCATACCCCCGGAAACGGGGCCGAACGGGAAAGGTACGTCGGACGGTCCCCGACCCTCCCCCCGCCCGGTCGCTTAACACCCCGCCGCCCGTGGTCCGCGTATGACGCACATCGGTGTCGTCGGTGCCGGCCCGGCCGCCGCGGCCCTCGCGCACGTCGTCGATGCGGGGACGGACGCGGACGTGACGCTGCTTGAGAAGTCCGGCGGCGTCTGCGGCCGCGCCGCCACCCGTCGTCGCGGCGACGTCACCTACGACTACGGGGCGAACTACCTCCGCGACGACGACGAGCGCGTGAACGACCTCGTCCGCGACGTCCTCGGAACGGCGGGTCTCGCGGACGTCACGGAACCGGTCTACACCTTCGACGCCGACGGCACGGTCTCGCCCGGCCGCGACGACGACCGGCGCAAGTGGTGTTACGCCGAGGGGCTGACGCAGATCGCAAAGCGCCTCCTCGCCGGCACGGACGCGACCGTCCACCGTCACACGCGCGTCGAGACGCTCGCACGGAACGCCGAGGACGAGACGTGGACCGTCGTCGACACCGACGATGGGCGCTGGGGCCCCTTCGACGCCCTCGTCTGCACCCCCCCGGCGCCCCAGACCGCCGCGCTCCTCCGCGAGGCCGACTGGGCGGCCGAGACCCGCGAGACGCTGCACGCCGCGGCCGCCGCCGTCCCCTTCGACCCCATCTACACCGCCGTCCTCCACTACCCCTTCGAGGTGGAGACGCCGTACTACGCGCTCGTGAATCCCGAGAAGGACCACGACGTCGGCTGGATCGCCCGCGAGGAGTGCAAACCCGGCCACGTCCCCGACGGCGAGAGCGTCCTCGTCGTGCAGGCGAACGCCGACTGGAGCGAGGCGCACTTCGACGACCCGCCGAGCGAGAACGCCGCCGCGCTCGCCGACGCCGCCGCGGCCGTCCTCGACGACGACCGGCTCGCCGACCCCGACTGGACGGACACCCAGGGGTGGCGCTACGCCCTCCCGCGCGACGGCGTCGCCGACGCGCCCGTCGCCGCCGCGCGCGAACACGACCTCCACGTCGTCGGCGACTGGGTCGCCGGCGCGCCCCGCCTCCACGCCGCGCTCCGCTGCGGGCTCGACGCCGGCGAGCGACTCGTCGCGCAGTACTGAGGCACCGACCGCGTCGCCCTCTCTCACGCGTGCGCGCGCATCCGGGGGTTTATTGTACGGGCCAGTCCTACCGACGGTCAAGATGTTCAAGGCGATCGTGAGCGCCGACACGCTCCGGGACACGCTCGACTCCGTGAGCGTGCTGGTGGACGAGTGCAAGATCCACCTCAACGACGACGGCATCGAGATTCGCGCCGTCGACCCCGCGAACGTCGGGATGGTGGACCTGACCCTCTCCGCGGACGCCTTCGAGTCCTACGAGGCCGACGGCGGACTCATCGGCGTCGACCTCTCCCGGCTCGAGGACATCGCCGGGATGGCCGACGCCGGCCAGCTCGTCCAGCTCGAACTGGACGAGGAGACCCGGAAGCTCCACATCCAGATCGAGGGCCTCGAATACACCCTCGCGCTCATCGACCCCGACAGTATCCGCCAGGAGCCCGACCTCCCCGACCTCGACCTCCCCGCGCAGGTCGTCGTCGAGGGCGCGGACATCGACCGCGCCGTCCGGGCCGCCGACATGGTCTCCGACCACATCGCGCTCGGCGTCGACGCTGAGAACGAACGCTTCTACGTCGACGCCGAGGGCGACACCGACGACGTCCACCTCGAACTCGAACGCGAGGACCTCATCGACCTCGAGGCCGGCGACGCCCGCTCGCTGTTCAGCCTCGACTACCTCAAGGACATGAACAAGGCGTTCCCCAAGGACGCCGAGGTCACCCTCGAACTCGGCGAGGAGTTCCCCGTCAAGATGCACTTCGACTTCGCCGAAGGCCTCGGCTCCGTCACATTCATGCTAGCTCCACGTATTCAGTCGAATTAGGGCCTGTAACGCCTGTTTAGGGTTCTTCAACTCTCCGTTCGGTTACTCTCGCGGGTCTTCGACGAGTTCGTACAGGCCCTCGTGTACCTTCTCGACGTTCCCGTGTTCGACGAGTCTCGTCAGCCGGTCGCGGACGTACTGGAGGTTGTACCCCGTCTCGGCGGCCGCGTACGGTGCGGTGATTCGTCCCTCTCGCAGCAAGCTCAAGAGCGCCTCGTCGGCGGGAGCGAGGTCTGACGGGTCGAGCATTTATCCACGATACGGTGGCCACTCCTTAGTCTGTGCCGTCCGACCTTGAACAAAATACCTACGCCGTAGAACCTACGCTTTTATATAGGCGGCTGACGAAAACTGTCACGAGCTCGGGACGCCGTCGCGAGAACGGCCGCGTGCTGGAGACACGCGACCCGGGTTCGCAGAGCAGCAAACCCATGCCAACGACTATTCCGCCGTCGGAAAGCGGTATCGCAACGACTCGACCCGCCCGTTCGGCACGACCGCCCCCATCGCTCTATCGCGCGACCGTGGAGGTCGCTCGATGACGTGTCCGTCCTGCGGTGAGGAGTTCGAGCGGCTCGGGATGCACTGGTACCACGGTGCGTGCCCGTACCCGGAGATCGACCGCCGCACGAGAGAGACGGTCATCGGCCTACTGATGGGCGACGCGTCGATTCCGACGACGCCGCACGCGAACAACATCCTTCACGTCCCGATGACGAACCGGACGTTCCTCGAGTGGCTCGACGACGAACTCGGCGTCCTCACGACCGGCGGTGTCACGCTGAAGAAGACCGCGACCGAGCTCGCGGCGAACAACGCAGCGTCGGGGTTCAGCCCGAACGCCGAACCCGAGAACTACCACGACATGTACACGATCTGGACGCGGACGCATCCCTTCTTCACGGAACTCCGCGAGACGTGGTATCCGGGCGGCGAGAAACGCTTCCCCGACGACCTCGAACTCACGCCGACCGTCGCGAAGTTCTGGTACCTCTGTGATGGATTTCTCGACTTCGGTGATTGGGGTCGGCCGAGACTCGGTATCAAGGCGGCTAACGAGACCGAGCGCGCGGCGTTCCTCGAATCTCTCTTCGTCGACGCCGGGTTCTCGCCGACGTTCCAACGGTATCAGATTCGTTTCTCCTGCGACGACACCGAACGCCTCGTCGAGTGGTTGGGCGAGGCGCCGCCTGGGTTCGCGTACAAGTGGGGACTCGACTCGAAGGACGAGTACGACCGGCTGAAACGCACGGCGTACGAGGAACACGCGACGCGAACGCTCACCTGAGCACCGACAGTCCCTCGTACCCGCGCCCCCATCCACGCGTATGCACCGTGCGCACTGGCTCGCGGCCGGCCTCCTCGTCCTCGCCGCGGCCTGCCTCGCCAATCCGCTCTACGTCGCGGCGGTCCCGGAGGCGAACGTCCTCGGGCACGCTTCCCTGAGCGGCGACGCGGCGGCGTTCGCGCCCGACCTCCGCTACCTCGCGCGCCTCGCGCTGAGCGCCTGTGGCGTCCTCGCGCTCGTCTTCGCGCTCGCGTCGCTCTTCGCGGGCGGTCTCCCGATGCCGGACGAGTAGGACCGGACGGCTCTTTCGCGCGCGGCCCCTCCCAGCGCGTATGAGCGACCCCGACTTCCCGGACCCGGACACCGCGTACCCCATCGAGCCGGGGTGTGCGCGCTGTCCCGACCTCGTCGAGGCGCGCGAGTGTATCGCGTGGGGGAACGGCCCCCGCGACGCCGACGTCGTCGCGGTCGGCGAAGCGCCCGGTGCCGGCAACCCGGAGGAGGACCGCTGGCGGGGCGGCAACTGGACGGGAATGGCGTACACGGCGCGCCACTCCGGCAGAATCGTCCGCGAGCTCTTCGCGGACAGCGGCCACACGGACGTCTTCTACACGAACGCGGTGAAGTGCTTCCCGCCCGACGGCGAGGGGTCGAACCGCGAACCGCGGGAGTCGGAGCTCTCACACTGCTTCGCGCACCTCGAAGCCGAACTCGACGCCGTCGATCCGTCGGTGGTCGTCACGACGGGGAAGCACGCGACGCGGGTGCTCTTCGACGCCGCGGGCCGCGACCTCGACTCCTTCCTCGATTCGGTGCTGGAGCCCGTCTCCTGTCCCTCGCTCGGGGCGACGGTGCTCCCGGTGCTCCATCCCGCCTACCAGCACATGTGGCTCTCGCGGCTCGGCTACGACTACGACGAGTACGCGGCGGAACTCGGGACGCTACTCGAGGAGTACCGCTAGGCGAGGACGGTCTCGCCGGCCGTCACGCGCTCGCCGACG
Organism: Halarchaeum rubridurum; assembly: GCF_014647115.1. Taxonomy (GTDB): domain Archaea; phylum Halobacteriota; class Halobacteria; order Halobacteriales; family Halobacteriaceae; genus Halarchaeum; species Halarchaeum rubridurum. The sequence continues at coordinate 593,908 of NZ_BMOO01000001.1, read as the reverse complement.
TCGACGCGCACGTCCGCCGCGTCGTACTCGGGGGGGAGGAGGATGTCGACGCGCGAGCCGAAGGAGATGTGGCCGACGCGCTCGCCGCGCGCGACGGTGTCGCCGGGTTCGACGGACGGGTGGATGCGGCGCGCGAACGCGCCCGCGATGAGGTCGAGTTCGTAGCTGTCGGTGGTGATGCGGACGCGCTCGTTCCGTTCCGACTCCTTCGAGAACGCGGGTCGGTGCGCGCCGGGGCGGTGGTCGACGGACGCGACGACGCCGGCGAGCGGCGCGCGGTTCACGTGGACGTCGGTGACGTTCATGAAGACGCCGACGCGGACGCGGCCGTCCTCGGTGCGGAGGACGCTCACGCGGCCGTCGGCGGGCGCGAGGACGCCCGACTCGGGGACCTCGCGCTCGGGGTCGCGGTGGAACCAGAGGGCGAAACAGCCCAGCGCAGCGCAGGCGAGGCCGGCGGGCGCGAAGACGAACAACAGGGGGACGGCGAGGGCGAGCGGCGGGACCGCGTACCGCCGCGCGCCGGGCGCGAGACGCATAGCGAGTGGTGTGGCTTGCCGCGCCAACCCTCTTGCGGTCCCGCCGGACCGGGCGCTTTATCGGCGTCCGCCCCCACCCACGTTTCGTATGGAACACCGCCACGCCCGGTATCCCTTCCTCGGTGACGCCCGTCGCGCCGTCCAGGAGGCGGGCGTGGACCTCGTCGAGGTCGTCCGCGAGGAGGACGCCGTCGTCGAGCGCGCGACCGAGCGCGTCACGAGCGCCATCGCCGACCGCGACGTCGGCGAGTCGGTCGCGTCCGACCGCGTCGAACTCCTCTCGTATCCGGTCGCGCGCGTCGTCGTCTCGCTCGTCGACGAGAACGTCTGCACACGCTACTACGCGGAGGCCGAAGCGTCGCGCGCGGCCGAGCGCTTCCGCGAGGACTTCGGGCGCCAGGACGGGCGCGCTGCCATCACGCGCGCCGCGCTCCTCCGCGAGTTCGACCTCGGCGACGCCGTCACGCCCCAGCGCGACGGCGGGTTTCACGTCGGCGTCGCCGCCTACCTCCGCTACGCGTCGTCGCTGCGGGGCGACGAGTGGCGGCTCGTCAACCGCGCGCTCGACGCCGGCGACGTGCCCGTGAGCGAACCCGAACTCGACGACCTCCTCCGCGAAGCCGTCGAGGAGCGCGTGAAGGACGGCCTCCCCCTGAGCGTCCCGGACGCGATTGGCGACGCGCTCGACGAGCCGGTCGCGTCGATCCGCGAGACGCTCGCGGACCTCGACCTCACCCGGGAGATCGACACCGTCGTCCCCGACCTCTTCCCGCCCTGCATGCAGCACTTGCTCGACGCCGTCCAGCGCGGCGACCACCTCGCCCACCACTCCCGGTTCGCCCTCACGGCCTTCCTCGGGAACATCGGGCTCTCGACGGACGAGATCGTCGAGCTCTACGAGGTGAACCCGGGGTTCGGCGAGGAGATGACGCGCTATCAGACCGACCACATCAAGGGCGAGTCGAGCCCGACGGAGTACACCGCGCCGTCGTGTGCGACGATGCAGGCCTACGGGGACTGCGTGAACCCGGACGCGCTCTGTGAGCACATCAGCCACCCGCTCGGCTACTACGAGGCGAAGATCGACGACGCCGACGAGGAGGAGTTGGAGGACTGGCGAGAAGAGCGCGAGGCCGAGTAAAACGAGGGCTCGCGGCTAGCGGACGGCGCGAGTCCGCCGATGTCGATGGTCCGCGTGACGCGGCCGTTCAGTCCTGTTTCGTCGAGAGGTAGTAGCCCGCGCCGGCCATCACGAGGATGAAGGCGACGATGGCGGCGACGACGGCGTACGCCCCGCTCTCGGTGAGACCCGCGGTGCTCACCTCGCCGCCGAGGACGACGACGGCGACGAAGACCGCGACGGCGAAGAGCGTGATTCCCGCCTCGACAGCGGTGTCGCGTTGCATGTACATACACCGTGTTCCCGGAGTGCGCGCAAAAGCGTGGCGGTCCGCCCTCGGACGAACTGCCGGTCTCCGTCGTCACACGGGCCGGTGATGGCCTTTTAGCGCTTCGTCCCCTCCTACTCGTATGGTGTCTACGAAACCCACCAGCACCACGCATTCGCGGCTCGCGCCCCTCGCGCCGGGTGGTCCGACGGACAGTCGGGTGGCCCGCGCGCGCAGCGAACCGATGGCGGTCGTCGCGCTCGGCGACGGCCGCTACGACGTCGTCGTCCGCGGCGGCGCGGCCTACACGGTCGCCCTCGACGCCGGGACGTGCACCTGTCCCGACCACGCCTATCGGGGGCGGCGCTGCAAACACCTCCGTCGCGTCGCCATCGACGTCACCGCGGGCCGCGTCCCCGCGCCCGGCGAGCGCGACGCCGCGTGCGCCGACTGCGGCGCGCCGACCTTCGCCGACGCGGACGCTCCCGACCCGGTCTACTGCGACGACTGCACGCCCGACCCGGGGGCCGTCGTCCGCGACCGCGAGCGCGGCGACGTCCTCGTCGTCGTGGAGACGCTGTCGGCGCGGGCGCGCGACGTCGCCGTCGGCGACCACACCGTCGCCACCCACCCGACGAACGACGGCTACGACCCCGCCGATGCCGTCGTCGAGGCGCTCTATCCGCGTCGGAACTCGACGCCGACCCCGGAGCCCGAACGCCTCCGCGAGCGCGGCGTCCGAACGTACGCCTTCCCGCGCGGACGCCTCGAACGCCTCGGGTAGCGACACCGATTCGGCCGATTACGAGAGCATCTCGGTCGCTTCCTCGACGCTCAGCACGCCCTGCGCGACGGCCTGGAGGACGCCCTCGACGTCGCTATCGCTGTCGTCGGCCTCGCCCACGGCCTTCAGGTCGGGAATCGTCTCGCCGTCCGCGAGCGCCGTCTCCTTTTTCACGCGGTAGTTCCCGCCGTCCGTGACGTGGAGGTCGCTCGGGTGGAAGAAGTACCAGTCCTCGCGGTCGAAGCGGACGCCGATCTTCGGCCGCGCGCCGAAGCTCTGCGAGAAGTAGACGAGGGCCTCGACCTCCTCGCCGGTGAGGTAGATGGGGTCGCCGGCGGAGGACTTCGCCTCGACGGCGTAGAAGACGTCGCCGTCGCCCGCGAGGACGTCCGGGAGTTCGCGCGTCGTCGCGGCCCCCGAGGCGGGCGCGCGCATCACCGCGAAGCCGGCCTCGTCGAGGCGGTTGACGAGTTCGCGCTCGCGGCGGTCGCCCTTCTCGTTTCGCACCATACCGCTACTCCCCGCCCGGCGGGGATAAACCGGGCGATGCGACCGGAAGTGGGGGAGTTAATCCGCCGGCCGCCGAACGCACGCGGCGTGAGCGACAGTCACGACGACGAGCCGGAGGTCCCGGCGAGCGAGGACTCCGCGCCGGCGGGCGCGTCCAGCACGGACATCCTCGCGCGCCAGATTCGCTCCGGGCTGAACGAACTGGAGCGCCCCGCGGACGGCCTCCTGCTCTCCGGACTCTCCGCCGGCCTCGACATCGGCTTCGGCCCGCTGTTCATGGGCGTCGTCCTCACGCTGACCGCCGGCCTCTACGACCACGCCGTCCGGACGTTCCTGATAGCCAACGCCTACGCCATCGGGTTCGTCTTCGTCGTCCTCGGGCGCTCCGAGCTCTTCACGGAGCACACGACGCTCGCCGTCCTCCCCGTCCTCGACCGGCGCGCGTCGCTCGGCGCGCTCGCGCGGCTCTGGGGGCTCGTCTACGCCGGGAACGTCGTCGGCGCGAGCGTCTTCGCGACCGCGATGGTGTGGCTCGCCCCCGCCTACGGCATCGTCGAGCGCTCCGCGTTCGTCGAGCTCGCCGCGCCGCTCCTCGCGCACGGCCCGTTCGAGGTGTTCGCGGGCGCCATCCTCGCCGGCTGGCTCATGGGCCTGCTCTCGTGGCTCGTCGCGGGCGCGGACAGCACGATGGCGCGCTTCGCCGTCGTCTGGCTCGTCACCGCTGCCATCGGCCTCGCGCACCTCCCGCACTCCATCGCCGGGACCGCCGAGGTCCTCGGCGGCGTCCTCGTCGCCGACGCCTACCCACTCACCGCCTTCGCGCGCTTCCTCGTCGTCGCCACCGCCGGGAACGTCCTCGGCGGCACCGTCTTCGTCGCCCTCCTCAAGTACGGCCACGTCGTCCGCGGCGGCGAGTGATCACACGAATAACCCAGCTGGTGTATCACAACGGCTAACTCGTTTCACGCCCCTAACCACACGGTGAGATGGCGACCGACCCGGATACTGGCGGCGAACCGGAGCACGTCGGCGAATGCGAGGAGTGCGGACGCGTCTACCCCGTACAGGTTGACAACGACGGCGACCTCCGACCTATCGGGACGAGCGGGACGTGCGTCTGCGGCAGCGCCGCCTTCGTCGCGCTCTCGCCCGACTGACCGACGCCTTCCGTCCGTCGTTCGTTCCCGCGGTCTCGAAACCGGAGACGAGTATTTCCGGGTGGCTACCCAAGTGTACCCGTGACGTTCTTCGTTCCGTTCGACGGGTCGGAGCTCTCGCGCACCGCGCTCGTCCGCGCCGTCGAGTTCGCCGACGTCTTCGAGGAGCGCGTCGTCGCCGCGTCCGTCGTCCCGGCCGGAAACCGAGAGTACGCCCGGGAGCGCGGCTGGCTCCACCACGACGAGTCCTTCGAACTCTCCCGCGTCGTCGCCAGACTCCACGAACAGGTCGCCTCGATAGCCCCCGCCGCCGACTTCGAGCACGTCACGGTCGGGCGCTTTGCCCCCTCCGGCACCATCGCCGGCGAACTCCGCGACCTCGCCCGCGAAGAGGACGCCTCCATCGTCTTCATCGGTAGCGAGAACGCCGGCGGCCTCTCCTCCACGCTCGGGAGCGTCGGGGCCTCCGTCGCCGCCGAGGACGCCTACGACGTCCACATCGTCCAGAACGGCGCGCCCTCGAAGGTCTCGATGCTCACCGACGAATCGCCCGACACGCGCGAGAAATCCGACTTCTACCTCCCGTAGCCGCGGCGCTCGGCTGTCACCGTTGCTCGCGGGGCGCGTCCCTTCCCGCTCGCCTACTGGTGGCGCCCTCGCTGACGCTCGGTTGCCACCTCCGTCTCACGGCTGGCGCCGTTCGCATCTCCCGCGACCCCTCGCTGGCGCTCGGGCTCGCGCTCGCTCGCGCTTTCAGCGCTCGCGTGTTCGGCGAACTCTGCGAGTTCGCCTACGTCGCTCGCGGGTCGTTCTTCCCCGCTCGCGTGTTCGGCGGACGCTTCGCGTCCGCCTACGTCCCGTGGCGCCAGGACCCCATGTACTCCTCTTGTTGCGTCGAGAGCACGTCGTGCTCGATGCCTTCCGCGTCCAGTTTCGTCTCCGCGACCTCGCGGTCGAGTTCGTCCGGCACGCCGTGGAGGCCGGCGTCGTACTCGTCACCGCGCTCGGCGAGCTCGCGGACGCAGACCGCCTGCACGCCGAAGGACTGGTCCATGACCTCGACGGGGTGGCCGAGCGCCACGGGAGAGGCGAGGTTGACGAGGCGGCCCTCCGCGAGGACGTTCACCCGACTGCCGTCGTGGAGTTCGTATTCGCGGACGCCCTCGCGCGCTTCGCGCTCGTTCACGGCGAGCTCGGAGAGCTGATCGAGGTTGATCTCGACGTCGAAGTGCCCGGCGTTCGCCAGCACGACGCCGTCCTGCATGACCTCGAAGTGCTTCTCCGTGATGACGTCGCGGTTGCCCGTCGTCGTCACGAAGACGTCGCCGACCTTCGCGGCCTCGTCCATCGGCATGACCTCGTAGCCCTCCATGTGGGCCTCTAAGGCGCGCCGCGAGTCGACCTCGGTGACGACGACGTTCGCGTTCTGCCCGGCGGCCTTCTTGGCGACGCCGCGCCCGCAGTAGCCGTAGCCGGAGACGACGACCGTCTTGCCGGCCCACGAGAGGTTCGTCGTCATGGCGATGTTCGCGAGCGCGGACTCCCCGGTGCCGTGCACGTTGTCGAAGAGGTGCTTCATCGGGGTGTCGTTCACGTTGAACATCGGGTACTCAAGCGCGCCCTCCTGGTCCATCGCGCGGAGGCGGTGGACGCCGGTCGTCGTCTCCTCCGTGCCGCCGACGATGTCCTCGATGAGCTCGGGGTACTCCTGGTGGATGCGGAAGACGAGGTCGCCGCCGTCGTCCACGGTGATCGTCGGTTCGTGGGCGATGACGGCGTCCATCGCCTCGTAGTACGCCTCGTCGTCGACGCCGCGCTTCGCGTACGACGTGATGTTCTCGTGCGCGTCGAGCGCCGCGCTCACGTCGTCGTGCGTCGAGAGGGGGTTGCAGCCCGTGACGGCGACCTCGGCGCCCGCGTCGGCGAGCGTCTCGACGAGGACCGCGGTCTTCGCCTCGACGTGGAGCGCCATCCCGACGCGGTGGTCGGCGAGGGGTTCGCCCGCCTCGAACTGCTCGCGGAGCGCCGTGAGAATGGGCATGTGTTCGAGCGCCCAGTCCATCTTGCGGCGACCCTCCTCGACGTGCTCGTCGACGTCGTCGAGGCGGTCGCTGATAGGTGCGGCCGTGTCCATACGTGTGCGTCGATGGGACGGGTGGAAAACGCTTCGGATACCGCGTGTCGCCGCCGCACCCGCCCATCCCGGCGGTGCGGCGGCCCCGTCGATGGCTCCGATGGCTCGTCCGCCCGCGCGGAGACACCCCCTCTCCCGCAGGCGTCGTGACCTCCGTCCGCCGGCGGAAGAAGACCCCTGGCCGTTCCCTAACCAGTCACGCGCGGAGCACCGGCGACGGCGGCGGGACGGGACGCGCCTCGCGCGCTCCCACCCCGTCCCCTCCGTCCGCGTCTACTCCGCTCGTGCGACGTCTACTTCGCTTGTGCGACGTTTACTCCGCCCGCGCGACGAGGTCACGCGCGTGCTCGGCGGCGCGCTCGCGCACCGCGTCCTCGTCGAGCGTCCGCACCTCGCCGTCGCGCACGAGCACCTCGCCGTCGCAGACCGTGTGCCGGACGTCGCTCCCGCGCGTCGCGTACGCGAGGTTCGACACCGCGTCGTGCGTCGGCGTCAGGTGCGCGGCCTCGAAGTCCACGACCGCGAGGTCAGCCTTCCGGCCGGCCGCGATCCGGCCTGCGTCGAACCCGAGCGCGTCCGCGCCGCCCGCCGTCGCCATCTCCACGACCGCTTCCGCGGGCACCGCGCTCGCGTCGTTCGCCGCGTGCTTGCCGAGCATCGCTGCGTCGCGCATCTCGTCGAAGAGGTCGAGGTCGTTGTTCGAGGCCGCGCCGTCCGTCCCGAGCGCCACCGTCACGCCCGCCTCGCGGTAGGCCGGGACCGGCGCCGCGCCCGACGCGAGCTTCATGTTCGACGCCGGGCAGTGCACCACCGCCGTCCCGCGCTCCGCGAGCAGGTCGACCTCCGTCGCGTCGCTGTGCACGCCGTGTGCGAGGAAGTCCGACTCGCCCAGCATCCCGAGGCCGTCCGCGTATTCGAGCGGGCGCTCGTCGCGCTCCGCGACGATGGGCTCGACTTCGTCCGCGGTCTCGTTCGCGTGGTAGTGCAGCGGCACGCCGGCTTCGCGGGCCTCCGGGACGTACTCCCGGAGGCGGTCCTCGTCGACCGTCGTGAGGCTGTGGGGGGTGTACATCGTCCGCACGCGCCCGTCCGCGTAGCCGTCGTACTCGCGGGCGAACGAGAGGCTCTCCTCGTGGTCGGCACGCGCCGCGTCCTCGTCTTTCCCGACGCCGACGACGCCGTGGCCGAGTCGCGCGCGCAGGCCCGCCTCGGCCACCGCCTCGGCCACCTCGCCCATCGAGAAGTACATATCCGCGAACGCGGTCGTCCCCGACTTCAGCAGTTCGACGAGCGCGAGCTCCGTCCCCGCGCGGATGTCGGCGTCGGTCAGCTCGGCCTCGACCGGCCAGACGTCCTCGCGGAGCCAGCTCTCCAAGGGTTTGTCGTCCGCGTACCCGCGGAGGAGCGTCATCGCCGCGTGGCAGTGCGCGTTCACGAGCCCGGGCATCACCAGACAGCCCTCGGCGTCCAGCGTCTCGTCGCCCGACCCGACGTCGCCCACCGCGACGATTTCGCCCGACGTGTCGTCCACGAGCACGTCGTCCGTCGTCACCGAGAAATCCGGGTGAAGGACGCGACCGCCCGCGATACGGAGCGTGGTCATACCCGTCACTTCGGGCGGCGTCGCGTCAATCCGTCGGTTTCGCGCCCCCGCCCGTCGCGCCCTCGTGCACTCCCGCCGCCCCCACCGCTAACCCTTAGGTCTCTCCCTGCCACGTGTTCGCATGAAGATCGCCGTTCCGAACAAGGGCCGCCTGCACGACCCGACGCTCGACCTCCTCGACCGCGCCGGCCTCGCCGTCGAGGCCGGGGCCGACCGCCAGCTCTACGCCGACACCGTCGACCCCGACGTGAGCGTGCTGTTCGCCCGCGCCGCCGACATCCCCGAGTACGTCGCCGACGGCGCCGCGGACCTCGGCATCACGGGCTACGACCAGCACCGCGAGTCCCGCGTCGACGGCGTCAGCGACCTCCTCGACCTCGAATACGGTTCCTGCCGGCTCGTCCTCGCCGCCCCCGAGGACGGCGGCCTCACCGTCCCCGCCGACCTCGACGGCCGCACCGTCGCCACCGAATTCCCGAACGTCACGCGCGACTACTTCGAGGAGGCGGGCATCGACGTCGACGTCGTCGAGGTGACGGGCGCGACCGAACTCACCCCGCACGTCGAGATGGCGGACGCCATCGTCGACATCACCTCGACGGGCACCACCCTCCGCGTGAACCACCTCGCGGTCGTCGACGACGTCCTCGACTCCTCCGTCCGACTCTTCGCCCGCGACGACGTCGCCGACGACCCGGACGTCGAGCGCGTCGTCACCGCGCTCCGCTCCGTCCTCGACGCCGCCGGCAAGCGCTACGTGATGTTGAACGTCGACACCGCCGACCTCGACGCCGTCGAGGACGTCCTCCCGGGGATGGGCGGCCCGACCGTCATGGACGTCGAGGGCGAGGACAGCGTCGCCGTCCATGCCGTCGTCGACGAACGGGACGTCTTCGCCACCGTCGCCGACCTCAAGGAGGTCGGGGCACGCGACGTCCTCGTCACCGAGATCGAGCGGTTGGTCGAGTGAGGCGACAGTTTGTCGCGCGCCAGTTCCGCTGACGCTGACAAAAGCCTGCACGCCTCTTGGTGTCTGCGGGCGACTACATCGTCTCCCCCGCGGTCGGCGCTTCGCTCCCCTGGACTCCGATCCACTCGTCGCGCGGACGCCGTGTCCGTCGGCCCCGCCTTGTCGACGTCAGTCCCGGAACTGCTTCCGGACGCGCTCGCCGAGTTCGGCGGCCTTCGCGGGGACGAACCAGAGGAGCGCCCCGGCGAGCGCCGCGCCGACGAGCGCGACGGCGTGCGCGCGCAGGCCCGCGGCGTCGCCGCTCAAATAGACGACGGCGGCGGCGAGGCCGAAGCCGAGCCAGACGAGGCCGAAGCGGTCGTCGAGCCGGTCGGTGACGACGCCCGCGAACACGACGAGGCAGGCGACGCCGAACGCGGCGGCGAGTGGCGCGCTCGGCGCGACGACGACGCTCAGCCCCGCGAGGCCGAGGGCGACGACGACCATCAGGGCGCTCGACCGGAACACCTGCTGGCGGTAGGAGGGCGGCATGTTCGCCAGTACTCGTTTCTCCCTCAAAACGTCGCTGCCGAATGTCTGGCCTTGCAACCGACTAGTCGGGAGCGAAAACCACGCGAACGAGCGTCCGCAAACCGAGCGGTTCGGAGAACCCGGTAGGTTCGCGGTTCACTCGCCCGGAGGGCGAGGCCGGCGAGGGGGCGACGCCCCCGACGACGGCTTTTGGCCGAGCTTTTGCTCGGGCCGGCTTCGCCGGCCCACAGCAAACGGTCGTTTTACTCGAGCAGGCCGAGCTCTTCGAGCCGGGAGACGATCTTGTCGACGGCCTTCTCGGCGTCCTCGGGCTCCTTCCCGCCGGTGATGACGAGCTTGCCGGAGCCGAAGAGGAGCGCGACGACCTCGGGGCCGTCGAGCCGATAGACGAGACCGGGGAACTGCTCGGGCTCGTACTCGATGTTCTCGAGGCCGAGGCCGATGGCGATGGCGTTGAGGTTGAGCTGGTGACCCAAGTCGGCGCTCGTGACGATGTTCTGGACGACGATTTCGGGTTCGTCCTCGACTTTGATGTCGAGCTCGCGGAGCTTATCGAAGACGATGCGGAGGGACTCGTGGACGTCCTCGGTGCTCTTCGCGCCGGTACAGACGATCTTGCCGGAGCGGAAGATGAGCGCGGCGCTCTTGGGGTTCTGCGTGCGATAGACGAGGCCGGGGAACTGCTCGGGATCGTAGTCCGCCCCTTCGAGGTCCATCGCCACGGACTGGAGGTCGAGCTCCTGTCCGATGCCCGTCGACGCGACCACGTTTTCAATGTTGATGGTTTCCTTCGGGTCGGTCATCCTTCGTCTTTAAGTCGTATTTAACCTTTATAAAGGTTGGCGATACCGACACCGCCTGCCTTATATCGCCGCGCCGTCCGACAGAACGAGGTTCGTGGCCGACGGAGTGGGCGCGTGTACTGCCTCGAACTCGCGGGGGAGGACGACGCCTTCGCCGCCGCGGAGGCGGCTGCCGGGGCCGCCACGGACGTCGAGCGAGTCGCGCCCGGCCTCGCCGTCGCCGTCGACGTCGACGCGGCGGGCGTACGGACGCTCGCCTACACCCGGCACGCGGACGCGCTCCTCGCGCGGACGGACGCGACGGTCGACGCCGCCGTCGCCGCCCTCGACGTGACCGAGACCGACCGCGTCGGGAGCGTCGCCGTCCGCGCCCGCGACGTCCGCAACACGACGGGCGTCGACACCCAGCGCGCCGAGCGCGCCCTCGGGAGCGCGCTCGTCGAGCGCGGCTTCTCGGTCGACCTCGACGACCCCGACCACGAGCTCCGGGCGTGCTTCAGCGACGGCGTCTGCTGTCTCGGCTGGCACGCCGTTTCCTCCGTGCGCGACTACGGGACGCGCAAGCCCACGGACCGGCCCTTCTTCCAGCCCGGGAGCATGGACCCCCTCCTCGCGCGGGCCTGCGTGAACCTCGCGGGGGCGAACGGCGAGCGCACGCTCCTCGACCCGATGTGCGGGACGGGCGGGGTGCTCATCGAGGCCGGCCTCGTCGGCGCGGACGTCGTCGGCAACGACGCCCAGGCGAAGATGGTCCGGGGCACCGACGAGAACCTCGCGCACTACCTCGACGCCCACGACGTCCTGCGGGGCGACGCCACCCGCCTCGCCCTGCGCGACGACGCGGTCGACTGCGCGGTCTTCGACGCACCCTACGGTCGCCAGTCGAAAATCGAGACGCACGACCTCGCGGACCTCGTCGCGGGCGCGCTCGCGGAGGTGCGCCGCGTCGCCACGGGTCGGTGCGTCCTCGTCGCCGACCGCGACTGGCGCGCGGAGGCCCGCGCGGCCGGCTGGACGGTCGCGGCGCGCTTCGAGCGCCGCGTCCACCGCTCGCTCACGCGGACGGTGCTCGTCCTCGCCTAATCGAGGACGAGCGCGCCCCAGACCCGCCGGTAGTTGGCGACGGCGACGGCGACGAGCGCACCCCCGACGGCGTAGGCGAACGCGACGCCCGCGTCCGCCGGCGGCACGTCGAGTTCGGCGAGCTGCCAGCCGGCGTAGCCGAGCACGCCCGTGGCGAGCGCCCACCGGAAGAACGCCCCGTAGGTGACGGGGAGCCGGTCGGTCTCGACGAGCGCGACGGCCGCGGCCCCCGCGCCGAGCACGAGCGCGACGGCGACCCAGCCGGGGACGAGGGGGAGCAACGCGACGGCGAACGGGAGCGCGGCGATACAGCCGACCGTGGCGGCCTCGACGCGCGCGCCGACGCGGCGGAGCGCGCCGCGGACGCCAGTCGGGGTCGCGTCCGCGCCCGTCTCCTCGCTCGTGTCGCCGGTCATCGTTTCCCGTCGTGCCGTCGGCCGCGCTCGCGTCCTCGACTTCCGCGCCGTTCGGCTCGCTCGCGTCGCGTCACGCGTCGCGTCCCAGCTCCGCGAGGAGCCGCGAGAGGTGGACGCGGTCGTTCGTCCCCTCGTTCAGCTCGAACTCGACCTCGCCGGCGAGCGCGTGCAGTTCCGCGAGCTCGTCGCCGCTGTACTTCGAGCGCCCGACGCGCAGCAGCTCCCGGAGGAGCTCCGGGCCCTCGTACCCCTCATCGACGAGCAGGTCGTCGAGCGTCGAGCGCGCGTCCGTGAAGTCGCCGCTCGCGGCGTCGTCGAGCATCCCCCTGACGTCGTCGTCGAGCCCGACGTCCTGGAGGGCCCCGTAGGCCGCGTCCATCGTCACCTCGCCCGCCTCCTCCGCGGTCGTCTGCGCGGCGAGGATGGCCTTCCGGAGGTTGCCGTCCGCGTAGCCCGCGACGAACTCCAGGCCGTCCGCGTCGGAGTCGACGCCCTCCTCGGCGAGGATCGACTCCAGCACCGCGACGGTCTCCGCGTCCGTCGGCGCGCGCACGGAGACGGGGAAACACCGCGAGCGGATCGGCGGGATGAGCTTCGTGGGCTGGCGCGTCGTGATGACGAACTGCGTCGTCGCGTGGTACTGCTCCATCACGCGCCGCAGGGCCTGCTGGAAGTCCTCGCGGATCGCCTCCGCGTTGTCGAGGACGACCGTCGTGTAGTCGCCCGAGACGGGCGCGTAGCTCGCCGACTCCTTCAGGACGTGGTTGATGAGGTCCGCCTTCGAGGAGTTCCGGCGGCGCTTCGCGGAGATGAACCGCGAGAAGCGCGGGTCCTCGCTCACCTCCTTCTTCGTCATCCCGAAGAAGTCCGCGACGTTCACCTCCACGAGGTCGTTCTCGGCGTCCGCGTGCGCCTCGCGGGCGAGCGCGCGCACCGCCGCGGTCTTCCCCGCGCCGACCGGCCCGTGGACGACGAGGTTCTGCGGCTCGTCGAGGGCGTTGCGGAGCCGGTCGCGGACCGACGACTGCGGGAGGTCGTCGATTCCGGGCGCGTGCGTGTCCGTCCAGAGCGGCGCGTCCATCGCGTCACCCTACCGCTCGCCCGGCAAAGAAAGGGGCGGTTGCGCCGCGCGCCGGCGCCCGTCTGTCGCCGCGCGCCCGTCGGCGCGCGTCAGCCCGACGCGTTCGCCGTCGCCTCGGCGCTCGCGTTCGCCGTCACCGTCCCGCTCGTCGTGGACGTCGTCTCGCTCGTCGTGGCCGTCTCGCTCGTCGTCGTCTCGTCCTCCGACGTCGCGTTCGACCCGTCGTCGCTCTCGGCGCTCACGGTCTCGCGCACGGTGAGGTCGACGCTCCCGCTCGCGTTCGCGTTCGCGCTGTCGTTCTCCGTCACGCCGAGGTCGACGCTCCCGCTCGCGGAGGCGCTCGCGCTCGCCCCGCCGTCACCGACGACGCGGATGGGCTGGTCCGGCCCGGACTCGCCCGCGTTCGGACGGAGGATGTAGCGGCCGTTGCCCGTCTCGTGGACGGCGAGGTCGTAGACGAAGTCCACCGTCTCGTTCGCCTCCACGGTGAACGTCGTGGCGAGGTGGAGCTTCCCGGACGGGAGTTTCACCGCGGCGCTCGACCCGTCGGTGAGCGTCCCCTCGACGTTCGAGACGTAGACGAAGACGTTGTCGTACGTCCCGCTCGGCACCCGCTGGTCCACGACGTGCGTCGCGTTCTCCCCGCGGAGCGCGGTGAGGTCGACCGTCTCGTTCACCGCGACGGTCTGCCAGCCGCTGGCGTTCGCCCTGCTGGTGGCGTTCGCGTCGGCGCTGACGCGGTGGAGGCCGACGCGCGTCACCGTCGCGTTCAGGTGCGCGAAGTCGTCGATTGCCGCCGGCCGGTCGCTGACGTACGTGGCGACGGTGCCGGCGTCGCCCCCGTCACCGCTCCCGCCGTCGTCGGTCGTCGTCCCGTCGGCCGTCGTACTCGTCGCGCTCGTGTCCGTCGTGGTGCCGCCGCCCATCCCGCCGGCACAGCCGGCGAGGGCGACGAGCGCGACCAGACAGACCGCGAGCAGTCCCTGTCGGTTCATCCGTCCCACCGCTGGGAGCGTCCCACGGATAAACGACACGCCCGTTTTCGCGCGCCGAGAGCGCCCCCTGACGTTCCGAAGGCGGTTTACGCCGCCCGACCCCAGAACCCCCATGACTCTCTCCGCCACCTTCCTCGGCACCAGCGGGGCCGTCCCGACCGTCGAGCGCAACACGAGCGCGCTCCACGTCCGCCGGGAGGGCGACGCATTCCTCTTCGACGCCGGCGAGGGCACCCAGCGCCAGATGATGCGCTACGGCACCGGCTTCGACGTCGACGCCGTCTTCCTCTCGCACGTCCACGGCGACCACGTCCTCGGGCTCCCCGGCCTCGTCCAGACGCTCGACTTCAACGACCGCGACAGCCCCCTCGACGTCTACACGCCGCGCGGGACGGGCGACGAGGTGCGCAGCCTCGTCACCGCCATCGGCGCGACCCCCTCGTTTCGCCTCGACGTCCACGAGGTCGCCCCCGGCGAGACCGTCCTCGAACGCGACGCGTACGGGGTCGAGGCCTTCCACACCGAACACCGGACGAACTCCGTGGGCTACGCGCTCGTCGAGGACGACCGGAAGGGCCGCTTCGACCGCGAGCACGCGGAGGAACTCGGCGTCCCCGTCGGCCCGAAGTTCTCCGAACTCCACGCCGGCAACCCCGTCGAACTCGACGACGGCACCGTCGTCGAACCCGAACAGGTCGTCGGCGACCCCCGACCGGGCCGCAAACTCGTCTACACGGGCGACACGCGCCCGATAGACGCGACGGTCGCCGCCGCCGAGGACGCCGACCTCCTCGTCCACGACGCGACGTTCAGCGACCAGGACGCCGAGCGCGCCCGCCAGACCGCCCACTCGACGGGCGGCGAGGCCGGCCGCATCGCCCGCGAGGCCGGCGCTGACCGCCTCGCGCTCACCCACATCTCCTCGCGCTACGGCGGCGCGGTCGGCGCGCTCAAAGCCGACGCCGCCGACGAACACCACGGCGAGACCATCCTCGCCCACGACGGCCTCACCGTCGACGTCCCCTACCAGTAGTCGCGTGGCCGCCTCCGGGACGCGGGACCGCTCCCGGCGGAACCGTCAAGGGCGCCCCGCGTGGACGTGCGAGCGATGTCCGCTCCCCGTGACGCCCTCCACGGTGCCCTCCGCGACGGCCTCCGCGTCGCGCTGAACCGCCCGCGCACCTTCGGTTTCGCCGGGGGCGCGCTCCTCTGCGAAGTCGTCCTCCGACTCGCACTCGCAACCGTCCACCCGCTCCTCGCCGTCGTCTGCCCGCCGGTCGTCGCCCTCCCGCTCCTCGGCGCGACCGCGCCCGCCGTCGACGCCGCCGTCGCCGACCCGGCCGCGACGCCCGCGCTCGCCCTCCGTGCGCGACTCCGCGAGCGCGGCCCCACACTCCTCGCGCTCGCCGTCGGCGGCCACCTCGTCGCGCTCGCGTGTGGCGCGGCCGCGTTCCTCCTCCTCGACACCCCGGTCCGCTGGGCCGTCTACGCGACCGGCGGGACCGTCTCCACCGTCGCCGTCCACGTCACGCCGCTCGTCGGCGTCGCCGTCGGCGCGTTCCTCGCGTGGGGTCTCCTCGCGCCCGCCGTCGCGCGCGCCGCGAGCGGCGACGGCGTCGGTGTCGACGTCCGCGCTCCCCTCCGCGCGCTCCGCGACCGTCGCCGGACCGCGGCCGTCCTCGGCCTCCACCTCGTCTGCGCGCTCGTCGCGCTCGGCCTCTTCGCCGCCTGCGTCGCCCTCGCCGCCGACTACTACCCGACGCGGACCGCGGCGCTGCTCTCGCTCGGCGTCGCGTTCGCCTCGACGGTCGGCGCGCTCGTCCTCCTCGGCACGCTCGCCTATCCGATACACGTCGCCCTCGCCCGCCGCGGCGGGCCGCGTCCCCCGTCCCTCTCCCCGAAGCGCGTCGCCGTCGCCGCGCTTTTGCTCACCACCCTCGTCGCCGGCGCGAGCGCGGTCCGCGTGACGGAGACGCGCCCCACGCCCGACGCGGGGACCGGGACCGCGGCGCTCCCCGCCGACGCGACCGACGCCTACGCCGCCGCGCTCGACCGGACGGCCGCGCGCGACCACCGCGTCACCGTCCGCGACGCCCACGAGGGGCGCGCCCTCGTCTCGACCACGACCGTCGAACGCACCGACCGGCGCATCCGCACCGTCGTCGACACCGGCGACGGCGACCCCACCGTCGGCTACGCGGACAGCGGCGTCGTCTACGGCCTCGCCGGCTTCTCCCCCGGCCTGTTCGCGCTCGGCGAGCGACACGCCGGCGACTGGAAACGCGCCCGCGCCCTCCCGGGCTACTGGTACCTCCGCGACGAGTACGCGGTCACCGACGGCTTCGCGTCCGGCCTCCCCGAGCCGCACACGGGCGCGTGGACGACCGTGAACCGGACTGACGGAGTGCGCACGGTCGCGCTCACCGACGACGCGGCGGTGTTCGACGCCCTGCTGGACGTCGAGGCGGACGATGCCTCCGTCCGCTCGGGGCGCGTGCGGATGCGACTCGACACCGAGCGCGGCGTCGTCCTCGGCGGGTCGGCGCGCCTGAACGCGACGCTCGGCGACCACGACCTCGTTCGGAACCGGACGTACGACGCCGCGAGCGGGCCGGGCGTCGAGGCTCCCCGGCCCGATACCCTCGGCGCGCGCTCGCCCGGCGAGTGGCTCTGGGACGTCTTCGCGTACTAGCGGCGATTCGGACGGGTTTTCCCGTCGCCGGCCGCACACCCGCGTATGACGACCGCCGCCGACATCGCCGCCTTCGTCGCCGACGTGACGTACGACGACCTCTCCGCGGCCGTCGCCGACGCGACGAAACGCCGCCTCTTCGACGCGCTCGCCGTCGCGGGCGTCGACTCCGACGCGGCCGCCGCGGCCGCCGACGTCACCGCGGCCGAGGGCGGCGACGCCTGCACCTGCTGGGGAACGGGCGTGCGCGCCGGCCCGGCGGCGGCGACGCTCCACAACGCCGCCCGCGTCCGGGGCTCCGCGGCCGCCGACGCCTTCCTCGCGCCCGACGGCCCGAGCCACCCGAGCGACGCCGTCCCCGCCGTCGTCGCCGCCGCCGAGGCCGCCAATGCGGACGGCGAGACGCTCGTCGCCGCGCTCGCCGCGACCTACGAGGTCCACGGCGAACTCGCGTGGCACGCCCCCGTCCGCGAACACGGGTGGAGCCCTGCGGTCCACGTGCTCGTCGCCGCGGCCGCCGGGGCCGCCCGCGCCCGCTCGCTCGACGCCGACGCGACCCGGGACGCCATCGCGCTCGCCGTCGCCAACGGGGCGTCCTTCGACGGTAACACCGACGAGATCGGCGCCGACGACTTCGCCGGCCCGCTCGCCGCCCGCGCGGGCGTCACCGCCGCGTCGCTCGCCGCCGCGGGCGTCGCCGGCCCCGCAGACCCCTTCGTCGACCACCCGGTGTTGGCGACGCTCCTCGACGACGCGGTTGACGCGGACGACAGCGGGGCGGACGCGGACGACGAGACCGACGACGACACGGGCGCGGACGCCGAGGGCGCGGCCTGCGAGTTCGGCGAGGACACGAACTCCATCGAGGCGCACGCCGAGGAGGGGGGTTTCGCCCTCGACCCGGCCTGCGAGCGGGTCCACGACGCCGCTGCGCGACGCGTGCTCGGGCCGTTCGCCGTGCAGGCCGCGGTCGCGGCCGCCGCCGACCTCGGCGCGCGCGTCGCCCTCGACCCCGCGACCGTCGAGCGCGTCGTCGTCCGCACCTTCGACCCGCTCACGCTCCCCGCGCCCGCGGACGACCCGACGCCCGACACGGTCGGCGTGGCCGCGCGCTCGCTTTCCTACTCCGTCGCCGCGGCGCTCGTCGGCGGCCCGACCGACCTCGCCGACACCCTTGGCGACGAGGCCGTGCGCCGCCTCGCCGCGACCGTCGCCGTCGAGGAAGCCCCCGGCCTCACGGCGCAGTTCGAGGCCGGCCTCCTCCCCGCCGTCGTCGACGTCGAGCGCGACGACGGGAGCGTCCACCACGCCGAGGTCGGCGCGTACCCCGGCCACCCCACCCAGCCGATGGACTGGGACACCCTCGAAGCGAAGGCCGGCCGCCTCCGCGACGGTGACGCCGAAACGCTCCGCGCGGCCTGTCAGCGCGCCGACGAGGCCGAGCGCGTCGCGGACGTCCTCGCCGCCCTCGACTGAGCCCGGAGCGGAACTTATACGCCGCGAGCGCCTACCCGTCCCCGTCGAATGAGCACTCGCACGCGCGCGCTCGACACGCTCGTCTACGGCGTCGACGTCCAGAGCGGCGACGTCCGCGGCGACGCGCCCTCCTACGCCCTCGTCACCTACGACGGCGAGTCGATAGAGCGCGACGTCGTGACGCGCCGCAAGCTCCTCCGCCTCGTCGACGCGGAGGAGCCCGACATCGTCGCGACGGACAACATGTACGAGCTCGCCGCGGACAAGGACGCCCTCGTCCGCTTCCTCGGCGGGCTCCCCGACGCCACGAAGCTCGTGCAAGTGACGGGGAACGAGCGGCCCGAACCCCTCTCACGCGTGGCGAAACGCCACGGCGTCCCCTACGGGAAGCCCGCCATCGAGGAGGCCGAGGCCGCCGCCCGCCTCGCCGCCCGCAACGTCGGACACGAGGTCTCCGCGTTCACCGACGAGACCACCGTCAAGGTCTCGCGCGGACGCTCCACCGGGAAGGGCGGGTGGAGCCAGGACCGCTACACGCGACGCATCCACGGCAACGTCAAACGCGAGGCCCGGGACGTCGCCTCGAAACTCGACGACGCCGGCCTCACCTACGAGCGCGACGTCACGAAGAAGTACGGCGGCTTCTCGAACGCCGTTTTCACCGTCGAGGGCCGCCCACGGGACATCCCGGTCTCGAACAAGCGCTCGGGCGACGTCCGCGTCGAGATCGAGCGCGTCCGGCGCGACGGCATCGAGTTCCGCCCGCTCGCCAAGCGCCGCGACCGCGTCTTCGTCGGTGTCGACCCCGGTACCACGACCGCCGTCGCGCTCGTCGACCTCGACGGCCACCTCCTCGACGTCCTCTCCACGCGCACCGCCGACACCGCGGACGTCATCGAGTGGATAATCGAGCGCGGCCGGCCCGTGCTCGTCGCCGCGGACGTCACGCCGATGCCCGCGACCGTCGACCAGATTCGCCGGAGCTTCGACGCCGCGGGCTGGCACCCCGAGAGCGACCTCCCCGTCGACGAGAAACAACACCGGACCCGCGAGGAGGGGTACGACAACGACCACGAGCGCGACGCGATGGCCGCCGCGCTCTACGCCCACGACGACCACGCCGACCAGATCAGACGCATCACCCGCAAGATACCTCCCAGAGTCGATCGCGGCGAGGTCGTCAAACGCGTGCTCGCCGACGAGTCCACCGTCGAGGCCGCCGTCGCCGACCTCACCGAGGACGACGGCGACGACGGCGACGACCACGAGCACGAGGCCCGCGAACTCACGGAGGAAGAGCGCACCATCAAGCGCCTCCGCGAGCGCGTCACCCGCCTCGACGACCACGTCACGGACCTCGAGGCCGACCTCGACGCGAAGGACGAGCGCATCGCGGAACTGGAGGCCGAACTCGACGAGGCCCGCCGCGAGGAGCGAAAGGAAGCCCGCGAGCGCCGCGAGGTCACGCGCCTGGAGTGGGAGAACGACCGCCTGGAGGAGGAACTCGACGAGGAGCGCGAGCGCGCCGACGAGCTCGCGAAGAAGCTCGAACGCCTGAAGGAACTCTGGAAGCTCGATCACTCGAACTTCGCGGACGTCAACGGCTCCGGGTCGCTCACCGCCGTGAAACCCGTCGCGCAGTTCACGCTCGACGCCATCGAGACCGCGGACGACGACTACGGCATCGCGCGCGGCGACGTCGTCTACTTCCGCGACGCCAGCGGCGCGGGCCGACGCACCGCCGAGGCGCTCGTCGAGCGCGACCCCCGCGTCGTCCTCCTGGAGGGGAAGACGAGCGACGTCGCGGAGGACGTCCTCTACGAGGCCGACGTCGCGTTCGGCGACGCGAGCGACGTCTCCATCCGCGAGATCGACGAGCTCGCCATCGCCCGCGAGGACGCCGTCGCGGCCGTCGAGGCCGACTACGCCGAGCGCGCCGAGGAACGCGCCCAGGAGGAAACTGAAAGCATGGTCGACTCGATAATCAGCGAACACCGCGCCGAGCGGGAGTAGCCTAGACGCCGACGACGCGCTCGCCGCACCACGCGCCGACCCGCCCGCACGCGCGGCCGACGACGACCAGCACGACGAGGAGCACCGCGACCGTGAACAGCGCCGCGCCGAACGCCACGACCGCCGCGAACGGCGTCCCGACTCGCGTCGCGAGCGGCCCGTAGCCCGCCCACTCGGTCGCCGCCCGCCACGCGTTCAGCGCGAGGACGGGCGGGCTCCCCGCGACCGCCGCGACCTCGCCGGCGCGGCGGCCGCTCGTCGCCCCGCGGACCGCCAGCGCGCCCGCGAGGAGACACGCGAGGGCGACCGGCGTCGCCGACGCCGGTTCGGGCGCGTAGCGCCAGTTGAGCGCGACCGTGACGGGGACGGACGCGAGGCCGAGGAGGAGCGCGACGCGACAGCGGTCGTCCGTCAGCGCGCGGAGTCGGGAGCGGAGGGACACGTCTTGGTCCACCGCCACGGCGGCCAAGAGCGTTGCGCCGCCGCGTCGGACGCGGCCGGCACGGCGGACGCGGCGAAGCGCGAACGAGCACGACACCGCAACCGCTAACCCCCTCGTCCCGTTTTGTCGCCCCATGGACGCCTACGAGCGCATCTCTCGGAACGCGGCGGAAGTCGTGACCGAGGAGGAGGTGGCGGCGCTGGCCGAGGACCCCGACGGGAAGCGGGCGTACGTCGGCTACGAGCCCTCCGGCGTGCTCCACATCGGCCACCTCCTCACCGCGAACAAACTCATCGACCTCCAGGAGGCGGGCTTCGAGGTCGTCGTCCTCCTCGCCGACGTCCACGCCTATCTCAACGACAAGGGCACCTTCGAGGAGATACGCGACACCGCCGAGCAGATGAAAGAGCAGTTCCTCGCCTACGGCCTTGATGAGTCGAACACCGAGTTCGTCCTCGGGTCGTCCTACCAGCTCGACGAGGCGTACGAACTCGACCTCCACTCGCTGCAGGTGGGGACGACGCTGAAGCGCGCCCAGCGCGCGATGGCGGAACTGCAGGGCGACGACACCGCGAAGGTGAGCCACGTCGTCTACCCGCTGATGCAGGCGCTCGACATCGAGTACCTCGACGTCGACCTCGCCGTCGGCGGGATGGACCAGCGCAAGGTCCACATGCTCGCCCGCGAGGAACTCCCCGAACTCGGCTACGACGCCCCGACCTGCCTCCACACGCCCATCGTCGGCGACCTGGAGACCGGCGAGGGCAAGATGTCCTCCTCGACCGGCACCACCATCTCGATGGAGGACTCGACGGAGGACTTAGAGGAGAAGGTCAACGCGGCCTTTTGCCCGCCGACCGCGGACCCCGAGGGCGACCTCGTGAACCCCGTCCTCGAAATCTTCCGGTACCACGTCTTCCCGCGCTTCGAGGAGGTCGTCGTCGAGCGCCCCGAGCAGTACGGCGGCGACCTCGTCTACGAGCGCTACGACGACCTGGAGGCCGACCTCGAATCGGGCGAACTCCACCCGGCGGACGCGAAGAGCGCCCTCGCCGCGTCGCTCGACGAACTCATCGCGCCGGGGCGCGAGCGCCTCCGCGAACTGCGCGCCTGAGGTCCTTCAGCGGCTGTGTGGCGAACGACGGCCCGACCGCTCCGCGGCGGGTCGGGCCGCACGTCGCGGGGCCGCCGCGGTCATCCGGTATCGCACCCCCGACTCTGGTCTCCTTCTCACGGATGAACGTCCGGTCGCGTGAGTTGGGTTTAACCGTCTGCCGGGGCTACACGGGCCCAATGAGCGAGGAATCCGAGCGAATCGACCTCCGGATGCCCGAGGGGGACGAGGTGTTCGCCGAGGTGACGGAGATGCTCGGCGCGAACCGGATCGCGGTCCGGTGCGCCGACGGCACCGAGCGGACGGCGCGCATCCCCGGCCGGATGCAAAAACGCGTCTGGATACGCGAGGGCGACATCGTCCTCGTCGACCCCTGGGACTGGCAGGACGAGAAGGCCGACGTCGAGTGGCGCTACGACAACCGCGCGGCCGAGCAACTCCGAGAGGAGGGGCACGTCTAGCGTGGCCGGCGAGTTCGTCGAGGAGACGGAGGGCGCGCCGGGCGACGAGTGGGAGGACCTCGACGTCTCGGACGACGAGGTCGACCGTATCACGCGCCGCCAGGACCGCGAGTTCGAGTCGTTCCTCACGCGGCTGAAGGACGCCGACCAGTTCAAGGTCCAGGAGGGCGCGTTCGACGACGCGACGTTCGCCGCGCTCTACAAGCTCGTGCAGGACGGCCACCTCGCGGCCTTCGGCGGCCCCATCTCCACCGGCAAGGAGGCGAACGTCTACGAGGCCGCCGCACCCGAGGGCGACGACGTCGCCGTCAAGGTCTACCGGATCAACGCCTCGAACTTCCAGCACATGCGCGACTACCTCGAAGGCGACCCGCGCTTCGAGGGCATCCGCGGCGACAAGAAGGCCGTCGTGCTCGCGTGGACGCGCAAGGAGTTCGCCAACCTCGCTCGCGCCCACGACGCCGGCGTCCGCGTCCCCCAACCCATCGCCGTCCAGCGAAACGTCCTGGTGATGGAACTCATCGGCGAGGCAACCGACCCCGCGCCGACGCTCCACGACGTCACCCTGGAGAACCCCGAGACCGCCTACGACGTCGTCCGCGAGTACATGCAGCGCCTCTTCAGCGCCGGCCTCGTCCACGGCGACCTCTCCGAGTACAACATCGTCGTCCACGACGGCGAACTCACGATCATCGACGTCGGACAGGCCGTCACCGTCCACCACGGCAACGCCGCGGAGTTCCTCCACCGCGACTGCGAGAACGTCGCCGCGTTCTTCTCGCGGCAGGGCATCGACGCCGACCCCGACGACCTCTACGACCACGTCACGGCCGTCGACGCCGACCCGAGCGGCGACGCCGGCGAGTAACGCCTCCTTTCCCGCGAATCCTCGATACTGCGGCTACGGAACGCCATATCGACGGCTTCGACCCCGTGGTATGCGACCCCATCGCCGATACGATAAACCACATACGACGATATAAAAAATCGAAGCGAGTCCTTCACCGGTCCCGCACTCGTCGTCGGGCCCGCCACCGGTCACTACCACGTCGGCACCTCGTCTATCTGCTCGGGTGGGTCGGCGCCGCGGTCGCTCCTCGCCCCGAAACTGAGCGACGCGCGACTCCACGACGAACGCGACGACGAGTTGTACGACCGCGGCGCGCGGACTGGCCGTCGGGACACTCACGGTCGTCACGCTGAGCGCCCCCGACGCTGTGCGTACCCGAAGCCGGTGGCGACGTCGACCCCGCGGGCGCGCCCGGTTGTGCAACGTGACCGTCTCGGCGTTCTCCTCTACGGGTCTACGAGGTCGCCACGCGAGATGGCTGACGGTGCGAAACGACCTGCACGACGCGCGCGAGCGGGCCCGAGCCAGGCCGACCTCGGCGAGCCGTCGACGTCACCCGACGGACACGCCATCGAACGGGAGCGGTACGCCCTTCCTTCGGAGCTCGCGTTCGCGCTGGCGAAACACTTCGGTTGTGCCACCGCGGACATCTTCGACCCCGACTCCGACCCGCCGTAACGACACGCGTGTATTCGGTGTGCGTCGGGTGCGTCGGCCGGCTCGGATTCCGACTCGCTCGGACGCCCGCGCCGCTCGACGTCGTCGTGTTCGTTTCGGGTGTCTATCCGCCACCATCGGAATTCTATATCGTGGTATACAGTTTACAGAGTGCCGGACCGCTCCTCGTTCGACGCCGCACGCGGCGTGTAAGTCTTAAACCGCTTCGTCCCGTAGCCGACTGCATATGACTCAACACGTCAAGATTCCGCAGGACCGCATCGGGGTCCTCATCGGGGAGGGCGGCGAGACCCTGCGCCGCATCGAGCGGTCCGCGGAGGTCAGCCTCGACGTGAACTCCGACGACGGCGCGGTCGCGGTCGAGAAGACCGGCGACCCGATCCGCGGGATGAAGGCGCCCGACATCGTGCGGGCCATCGGTCGCGGCTTCAAGCCCGACGCGGCGCTCACGCTGCTCGACGACGACATGCGACTCTTCGAGACCATCGACATCGAGCGCGCGGCGCGCAACGACAACGACCTCCGGCGAAAGAAGGGGCGGCTCATCGGTGAGAACGGGCGCACGCGCGAACTCATCGAGGAGCTCACGGGCGCGGACGTCGTCATCTACGGCTCGACGTTCGGGATGATCGGCGGTCCGAACGAGGTCGACGTCGCCCGCTCGGCCGCCGAGATGATACTCGACGGTGCGCCCCACGGCTCCGTCTACTCCTTCCTCGAACGCAAACACGTCGAGGAACTCAAGCACCAGGGGATGGAGTACCACGAGTTCTCGGGCTGAGGGCTCTCTTCTGCGCCGCCCCTCTCGGCCCGCCGGTACTACTTAAACGATATCGTTGGCATTCTCTCACACACGTTGTTCGCATCGCCTGCACCGCGCTGACGCACACCTCCCAAAGATTTATATAGAATGGCAAACAATCAGGGAGTGATTATGGCGCAGCAGATGGGTAATCAGCCGCTGATCGTACTCTCCGACGATTCGCAGCGAACGTCGGGAGAGGACGCACAGTCGATGAACATCTCCGCCGGCAAGGCCGTCGCCGAGTCCGTCCGGACGACGCTCGGCCCGAAGGGGATGGACAAGATGCTCGTCGACTCCCAGGGCTCCGTCGTCGTCACGAACGACGGCGTCACCATCCTCAAGGAGATGGACATCGAGCACCCGGCGGCCAACATGATCGTCGAGGTCGCCGAGACACAGGAGACCGAGGTCGGTGACGGGACGACGTCCGCCGTCATCGTCGCCGGCGAACTCCTCGACGAGGCCGAGGAGCTCCTCGACCAGGACATCCACGCCACCACGCTCGCGCAGGGGTACCGGGAGGCCGCCGAGGAGGCAAAATCGATCCTCTCCGAGATCGCCATCGACATCGACGCCGACGACACCGAGTACCTCGAACAGATCGCCGCCACGGCGATGACCGGTAAGGGCGCGGAGAACGCGAAGGACGCCCTCTCCGGCCTCGTCGTCCGCGCCGCGCAGGCCGTCGCCGACGACGGCGTCGTCGACACCGACAACATCAAAGTCGAGAAGGTCACCGGCGGCTCCATCGACAACTCGGAGCTCGTCGAGGGCGTCATCGTCGACAAGGAGCGCGTCAACGAGAACATGCCCTACGCCGTCGAGGACGCGAAGGTCGCCCTCGTCGACGGCGCGCTCGAAGTCCAGGAGACCGAGATCGACACCGAGGTCAACGTCACCGACCCCGACCAGCTCCAGGAGTTCCTCGACCAGGAAGAAGAGCAGCTCCGCGAGATGGTCGACGCCATCGCCGCGTCCGGCGCGAACGTCGTCTTCGTCGACGGCGGCATCGACGACATGGCCCAGCACTACCTCGCGCAGGAGGGCATCCTCGCCGTCCGCCGCGTGAAGGACTCCGACCTCAGCCGTCTCGCCCGCTCGACGGGCGCGACGCCGGTCTCCTCCCCGACGGAGATCGAGGCCGACGACCTCGGTGAGGCCGGCAGCGTCGCCCAGAAGGACATCGGCGGCGACGAACGCATCTTCGTCGAGGACGTCGCGGACGCCAAGTCCGTCACGCTCATCCTCCGCGGCGGCACCGAGCACGTCGTCGACGAGGTCGAGCGCGCCATCGACGACTCGCTCGGCGTCGTGCGCGTCACCCTCGAAGACGGGCAGGTCCTCCCCGGCGGCGGTGCCCCGGAGACCGAGCTCGCCCTCGAACTCCGCGACTACGCGGACTCCGTCGGCGGCCGCGAGCAGCTCGCCGTCGAGGCGTTCGCCAACGCCCTCGAAGTCGGCCCGCGCACCCTCGCCGAGAACGCCGGCCTCGACCCGATCGACTCCCTCGTGGACCTCCGCGCGCAGCACGCGGACGGTGACACGAGCGCCGGCCTCGACGCCTACACGGGCGAGGTCATCGACATGGAGGAGGAGGGCGTCGTCGAGCCCCTCCGCGTGAAGACGCAGGCCATCGAGAGCGCCACCGAGGCGGCCGTCATGATCCTCCGCATCGACGACGTCATCGCCGCGGGCGACCTCGCCGGCGGGCAGGTCGACTCCGACGACGGCGGCGACGAAGGGCCCGGCGGCGCGGGCGGCCCCGGCGGTGCGCCCGGCGGCATGGGCGGCATGGGCGGTATGGGCGGCATGGGCGGCGCGATGTGAGATCGGTCAAAGACCGATCTCCCGTAGGCAGCGAACCTTCGGTTCGCCCGCCGATGTAAACGAGGTTCTGAACGAACCTCGGGCAGTCGAACGGGACGGAGTCCCGTGAGACAGGCCGTCAGCCACCCACACCACCCCGACCACCCGACCCGAACCGCACGCCCGACTCCCGACGCTCCGTTTTTCTTCGATCTCGGCCGACCAGCGACGGCTTTCGATGCCGTCTCGAGCTCGGGGCCGCGACCCGATTCCCGTCGTCCGCCGACGGTCACCCGGCCACGTTTTCCGTCCACATGCCGTTCGCCCGACCGATGCCCGACGACTCCCGGCGCGGCCGGCTCACGGTCGCGGTCTCGTCCCTCCTGCTGGCCGCGGGCGTGTTCGTCCTCGACTGGGACGTTCGCGTCCTCCTCCTGTGCTACTGGCTGGAGGCCGGATTCGTCGTCGCTCGCGACGCCGTCCAATCGCTGTTCGCCGCCCGACCGCCCGCCGACGCGTATCGACCGTCGGACACCAGAGCGCCGTTCCCGCTCTCCGCGCTGGCGGCCGTCCGCGGCGGCATCGAGGTCGCCGGCCTCCCACCGCTCTACCCGCGGAACGTCCCGCACGTCCTCCTGACTCTGCTCGCGTTCTGTGCACTCTGGCCGCTCGCCGGCCTCGCCGTGAGCGGCGCCCTCGGTCCGGCGCCGTACGCCTCGTTCCCACCCGGCGCGTTCGCGGCCGCGGCGGCGACGTTCGGCGTCGGGCAGGCGATTCGCCTCGTCGAGTGGGGCCGCACGCACGAGTTCGAGACGGCCGCGGCCACCGGCGGCCTCACGCGGCGCTATCTGGTGTTTCTCGTCGCCCTCGCCTTCGCCGTCCCGCCGGTTTTCGCCGCCGCGGAGGCGAGCGGCGTCCCCGACCTCGTCCTCGGGACGTGCCTCGTCGCAACGCGCGCCACGTACGGCCTCGCGGAGGCACGGCATCCCGGATTCGTTCGCTCGCTCGTCTATACGGATGAGACGGTCGGCGACGCGGACCCGGTCGAAACGCCCGACACCGACCCGGTAGCGACTCATCGAACGGACCCATGGGGGACGACGGCGACGGCTGTCCTCCACGGCGCCCTCGTTTCCGTCCTCGGGCCGACGGCGTTTCTCGTCCTTCTCGCCGGCCTCGTCGGGATGACCGTCGGCGGCGCGGGCTTCTCCCGTCCCGCGCTCGGTGCCGTCGCGGGCGCGCTCTGCATTGTCGCGTCCCGGAGCCTCGTCGCCGTCCTCATCGAGGCCCGCGTCGCGGAGGCACCGCTCGTCTATCGCGTCCACGCCGACGCGCTCGTCGCGCACAACGGGCTCACGGACGCCGCGCAGTGGGTCACTCCCCGCGCGACGATCACCGACGCGACGGTCTCTCGAACTCGACTCGTCCCCGGCGCGGACACCGTCCGCGTCGAGTGCGCTGACGGAACCAGTCGGACGCTCCGCCACGTCTCGAACGCCGAGGCACTCGCCGCGCGCCTCGCCCCGTGAGCGTCAGACCGGGTTCTCGTCGGCGAAGACGCCCTGCGTCATCCGGTAGGCGGTGAGGAAGAAGAGGACGACGGCGAGACAGACGGTGATCCCGAGGAGGAAGATCACGAGGAAATCCGGCACCGGGAGCCACCCGCCGATGGTGCCGAGGGCGAGGACGAGCGCCACCGTCGCCACCGTCGAGAGGACGCTGTGTGCTCTCATGCGCGCCCGTTGGACGGCGAGCGTCTTAGTCGGTGCGGTGGACCGGGTTCTCGCACGTCGCGCGTTCTAAGTGCCCGTCGGTCCTCCCCTTCGCGTATGGAGACGCTCCTCCTCGATACGGACGACGTGGACGCCAACGCCGCGATGGCCGAACTCGTCCCGGCGGTCCGCGACGCCTTCGCCGCCTACGAGCGCGGCGACGCGCAGATGCCCGCGAAGTCCTACATCGACCTCCCGCAGTACAACGGCGACTTCCGCTCGATGCCGGCCTACCTCAGCACCGACTCGTGGGACGCCGCCGGCATCAAGTGGGTGAACGCCCACCCGGACAACCCCGACTCGTTCGACCTCCCGACGGTGATGGGGACGATGGTCTACTCCGACCCGAAGAACGCCTACCCGCTCTCGATCATGGACGGAACGGTGCTCACGATGAAGCGCACGGGTGCGGCGGCCGCCGTCGCCACCGACGCGCTCGCCGTCCCCGACGCGGACTCGCTCGGCATCGTCGGCGCTGGCGTCCAGTCCTACACCCAACTGGAGGCTATCAGCCAGGTGCGCGACATCGAAACCGTCGTCGTGAGCGACCTCCGCGAGGAGCGCATCACTCGCTTCATCGAGCGCTTCGGCGACGAGTTCGACGTCCGCGCGGGCTCGATCAGCGAGGCCGGCCACTGCGACGTGCTCTCGACCGTCACGCCCGTCGAAGAGCCCATCGTCGGCCCGGACGACCTCGGCCCGCACACCCACGTCAACGCGATGGGCGCGGACGCCGCCGGGAAGCACGAACTCGCCGACGAGATACTGCTCGCCGCGAAACTCGTCATCGACGACTACGCCCAGACGACCCACTCCGGCGAGATAAACGTCCCGTGGAGCGCGGGCGTCCTCGACGACGACGACCTCTACGGCGAACTCGGGGAAATCGTGACGGGACAGAAGGCGGGCCGCACGGAGACGGACGACGTTACCGTCTTCGACTCCACCGGCCTCGCCATCCAGGACGTCGCGGCCGCGCACGTCGTCTACGAGCACGCTCGCGAGAAGGACAACGGGACGTCCTTCGACCTGCTCGGCGTCTAACTAGTCGCGCGGCCGTCGGAACGGGTCGTAGAACGAGCGCACCATCGAGTTCAGGACGTGCGCGACGAGGAGGAAGGGGACGAGCGGAATCACGAGCGCGAGGATGACGAGGAGGTAGAGCAGGCCGAAGAAGTCCATCTCGGCCCGCCCGGTCAGTCCGCCCTCCTCGATGTGCGGTGAGAGCGTCCGCTTCAGTTTCTCGCGTAGCGTCCGCGGCGATTCGGTGGTCATACGGGCCGCTTCGACGGCCGGGGGATTAAGCCCCCCGGCTTCGCCTCACGCTTTCGTCTGCCTCGCCTCGCCCCGCGCCTCCGTCTACTTCGCCTCGCCTCGCCCCGCCTCCGTCTACTTCGCCTCGCCTCGCCCCGCGCCTCCGTCCGCCTCACGGTTCGCCTCGCCTCCGCCCGGTTCTCTTACTCCAGCCGAATCGCCGGGCGGAACGGTACGGCCTGCTCGGCCTTCTCGTCCGTCGCGTCCGCCTCCGGGACGACGTCGACGGTCGCGTCGAACTCCCGGGCGAGGAAGCCCGCCGCGTCCGCGTACAGTTCGCGCTCGTCGACGGCTTCGAGCGCCGCGAGCTCCTCGTCGTCGTACTCCCGCACGTCCGCGACGAGGTCCTGCACGAGGTCGTTGACGGCGTCGCCGCGCTCGCGCAGCGACTCCTTCTGCATCACTTTGCCCATCACCGCGCCGACGTCCGTGCCGGTCTCCGCCACCGTCTCGAACACCGTCCCCTTCCAGTCCGCGGGCGTGTAGACGGTGATCGACTCGGGGTCGGTGCCCGTGACCTCGACGATGTCCCGGACGTCGTCGACGAGCGACTCGATCAGCTCCTCTTCGACCTCGACGCGCGTGCTCACGAGGTCGTGGTCGACCTCCGGCCACGCGGCGTCCTCGACCGGCACGCCCGCCAGGGCCTCGTGGAGCTCGTTGGCGAGGAAGGGCACGACGGGCGCGAGCAGGCGCAGGCGCGTGCAAAGCACTTCCTGGCGCACCCACGTCGCCGCCGGGCGCTCGGTGTCCGTGCGCTTGCGGTACCAGCGCAGGTCCTCCTCGAAGCGGTAGAAGGCCTCCTGGGAGGCGCTTCGCGTCTCGAACTCGTCCATCGCGTCGGTCGTCGTCTCGACCGTCCGCTGGAGCTTCGAGAGGAGCCAGCGGTCGATGCGCCGTAGCTCGACGTCCTCGCGCGCTGGCGTGTCGAGGTCGACGACCTCCTCGGCGCGCTCGTAGAAGCGATTCAGGCTCTTGCGCGTCGAGGCGACCTCGTCGGCGCGCCAGTCGTAGTCCTGCCACGGTTGGGCGGAGTTCAGGAGGAAGAAGCGCACCGTGTCCGCGCCGTACTCCTCGATGGCCTCCGCGGGGAGGACGACGTGGCCCTTCGAGGACGACATCTTCTCGCCCTCCAGGAGCCCCATCCCCATGATGGCGACGCCCTCCGGCCAGTTCGCGCGCTCGAAGAGGTCGGCGTGGTGGAAGAGGAAGAACGTCAGGTGATTACTGATGAGGTCGTTCCCCGAGACGCGGTAGTCGACGGGGTACCAGTAGTCCCACTCCTCGCGGAGTTCGAGGGCGCGCTCGGGCGCCTCGCCCTCGACCGCCTCGGGGCCGTCGAAGAGCGCGTCGAAGAACTCCGCCGTGAGCTCCTCGGGGGGGACGTCCTCGATCCGGTGGGCGATGGTGTAGTACGCCATGTAGATGGTCGAGTCCGAGAGGGGCTCGATGACGAAGTCGTCGTCCCACGGGAGCTTCGTCCCGAGGCCGTAGTTGCGGATGCAGGGCCACTCCTCCAGCCAGTCGATGGTGTGGTCGAACTGGTCGCGCGACGTCTCCGGGACGACGTCCATCTCCGAGACGACCTCGTGGGCGAGCGCCTTCCAGTCCTCGTCGTTGTACGTGAGGAACCACGTCTCCTGTTCGGCGACCTCGACCGTCCCGCCGCAGCGACAGACGACGGGCTCCGAGAAGTCGTACATCGCGTCGAACTGCCCGGACTCCCGGTAGCGCGCCGCGAGCTCGTCCCGGACGTCCTCGACGACTGCGCCCGCGTCCTCGCCGTACATGTCCTTCAGCGTCCCCGCGTGGAACTCGCGGTTGTAGACCTCCTGGGTGGCCTCCTCCAGTGCGGGGTCGTCCGCGCTCGTGATGCCGTGCTCCTCGACGGCCGCGCGCGCCGGGAAGACGTCGTCGTAGGCCTCGACGTCGATGATGGCCTTCGGCTCGATCTCGGCCACCTCGGCGGGGTCGATGCCGTACTCGCGCAGGCGCTCCTCGTCCGCCTTGGCCGCCTGCAGGGCCATCCAGTCGTCGGGCGAGTGCGCGGGCACGCTCATCACGACGCCCGTCGCGTTGTCCGGGTCGACGAAGTCCGCGGGGAGGATGAGGACGTCCTCGCCGGTCACCGGGTTCTCGACGCGCTCGCCGACGAGCGCCTCGCCGCTGAACTCCTCCACGATCTCGACGTCGCGCTGCTGGAGCGTCAGCTTGTGCGCGGCCTCGTGGCTGATCAGCCACGTCTCGCCGTCCACCTCCGCCTCGACGTACCTTCCGTCGGGCTTCACGTAGGCGTTCGTCACGCCGCGCACCGTCTCGGGGCGCAGCGTCGCCATCGGGACCTTCGTGTCGCCGAGCCCGAACTTCACGAGCGTGTACTCCTGGCGCTCGGCGTCCTCGCCTTCGAGGAGGTCGTGGGTCGTCACGGGGTTCTCCTCCTCGGTGCAGTACTTCACCGGGTGGAACCCCTTCTCCAGGCGGTCGTCCTCGCGGAGGGTCTCGTACTGCCACGTGACGAACTTCGAATATCGTTCGTCGTTCGTCGTGAACTCCCGGCGCCAGTCGATGCTGAGGCCGAGGGACTTCATGTTGCGCTTGTAGTGGTTCTCGATGAAGTAGCGCGCGAACCCCATCGGCGTCTCCAACTCCTCCAGTTCGTCCTCGGGGACGTTGTAGGTGTCCCGGAGGACGGAGAGCTGTTCCTCCTCGCCCTTCTGGAGGCGGTTGACGGCGCCGATGATCGGCGTCCCCGTGACGTGCCACGCGATGGGGAAGAGGACGTCGTCGCCCTGGAGGCGGCGATAGCGCGCGTAGACGTCCGGGACGGTGTACGTCCGGGCGTGCCCGATGTGCATCCCGCCGCTCGGGTAGGGGTAGGGGACGGTGACGAACGTCGCGTCCTCGTCGTCGCCCGGGTCGGCTTCGTACCGCCCGCCGTCCTCCCAGCGCTCCTGCCACTTGCGCTCCAGTCGGCGCGGCTCGTAGGTCATGCCCCGTCGTTCACCGCCGCGGGCCAAAAGGCCTCCCATCCCCGGGAGGCCGGGGCGAAACGCTTTCCCTCGCCCGCGCCGACGGCCAGCTCGTGGCCGACTTCACGGCGCGCGTCCAACGCGCCCTCCGGGACGCGCTCGCCGAGCGCCTCCCCGCGCGCACGTGGGAGACGGAGTGGTACGCGCGCCGAACGCCCGTCGACGTCGCCGGCGCGCCCGACTCCGATGGCGACGCCGCCGTTCCCCGCTCCGAGACTGCCGCCGCCGACGCGCCGCTGGTCCTCGTCGAAGTCGAGATGCGTCGCGCCGACCCCGCCAACAACCCCGTGAAACTCGCCCGCTACGCCGACGAGGGGGACTTCGAGCGCCCCGTGGTCCTCGTCCAATTGTTCAGTGACTACTACGACCTGGAGACGGGCGGCGTCTCCTCGAAGCGCGAAAACGCGGCGTTCGTCGGCCGTCTCGCCACCGCGCACGTCGAGGGGTTCACCTACGCTGCCCGCGACCTCGCGCTCTCGCCGCCGAAACACGGCGCGGACCCCGACGGGGAGTGGGAGTCCGCCGTCCGCGACGCCGCCGACGCCGTCACCTCACTCCTCGGGGAGTAGCCCCGACGCGCGGATGTCGTCGAGGACGGATTCGGCGTGCCCGTCCGGCGACACGCCCCCGTACGCCGCCCGCACGGTGCCGTCCGCGAGCACGAACGTCACGCGCTCCGCCGCGCCCCCGGACGTGTCGACGTCGAACGCCGCCGCGACCTCGCCCTCGGGGTCCGCGAGCAGGTCCACGTCCAGCCCGTACTTCTCGCGGAACTCCCGGTGGGAGGCCGCGTCGTCCGTCGAGACGCCGTAGACCGCGACGCCGGCCTCGTCGTACGCCGCCAACTCCGCGTCGAAGCCCTTCGCCTCTATCGTACACCCCGGTGTGTCGTCGCGCGGGTAGAAGTAGAGTACCGTCGGTGCCTCGAAGTCGAGCGTGAGCGTCTCGCCGCCCTGGTCCTCGGCCGTGACCGTCGGTGCGTCGTCGCCTTCGTCGAGCATACCCGTGCCCATGCGCCGTCGCCACTTCGCCGTTGCGCCCCCCGGCGAACTGCCTTTAAGTAGTTCTCGTCACAAGCAGTAGATACGACAGAGGGCCGGTCGGTATTTTCGACCGCCCGACGCTACTCCATCGAGCGGTAGCGACGCGCTTTCCGGTCCGGTCGCCGTCGGCGACCGGCCTTTTTCACCCATGTTTTTGCGGCGTGCGGGTCGCGGAGCGACCCCTCGCCGGAAAAAGATGGAGCTGGAGACACGACAGAGGGTCGGTCGGTATTTTCGACCGCCCGACGCTACTCCGTCGAGCGGTAGCGACGCGCTTTCCGGTCCGGTCGCCGTCGGCGACCGCTTTTCGAGCCTATTCGACGGCGATGTGCTCCTCGCTCGGGCCGTCCTTCGGGAGTCGAACCGTCAGTACGCCGTTCTCGTGCGTCGCCGACGCGCCCGCCTCCTGCACGTCGCCCGGGAGCGTCACCGCTCGCTCCACCGCCTCGTGGCGACGCTCCCGCGTGACGTAGCGCTCCGTCACCGACCGATCCGTGTCCCGCTCGGCCCGCACGCGGAGCGTCCGGGCGTCGAGCTCCACGTCGATTGCCTCCCGGTCGTAGCCCGGGAGGTCCAGCCGGACCTCGTACGCCTCGCCCGTGTCGGCCACGTCCGCGGGCGGCGCGCGACGCTCGCCGCCCCCGAACGCGGCGTTCAGTTCGTCCAGCGTCTCCCCGAGCTCGTCGAACGGATCACGTCGCATACCCCGACCGACGCCCCGTCCACGCAAAAAGCGGTCGGCCGTTCGCACTCGGTCTCGCCTACGCACGGGTCGTTCCTCCCCGTTCGTGTTAGTGGGCTTCGCCCACTCGTCGCTCGCGTGTCGCTCGCGTCGGTCGCTCCCGCTCGCGTGTTCGGCGAGACTCTCGGTCTCGCCTACGCACGGGTCGTTCCTCCCCGTTCGTGTTAGTGGGTTTCGCCCACTCACACCACGTGCTCGACATCGTAACTCCCGAGCTTTCGCACCCACCCGTTCTCGGCGATTTCCTCGACCTCCGCGAGCGCCGCCTGCGTGCGCTCCTCGAAGAGACCGCCGTCGACGTCGAGGTGGAAGAGGTAGTCGCCGAGGTGTTCGCCGCTCGGGCGCGACTCGACGCGCGTGAGGTTGACGCCGCGGTCCGCGAACGGTTCGAGGAGTTCGAGGAGGAGCCCCGGGTAGTTCGCGCCCGGGTAGACGACGAAACTCGACTTCCCGCCGGCGTCCGAGCGCGCCGCGGGCGGCGCGAGCACGAAGAAGCGCGTCGCGTTCGAGCGTCGGTCCTGGATGTCCGCCGCGATGACCTTCAGGTCGCCCGTCGCGTTGTCGGGATGGCCGATGCCGGCGACGCTCGGGTCCTCCCCGGCGAGCTCGACGCCGCGCGCGGTCGAGGCGACGGCCTCGATGGACGCATCCGGATAGTGCTCGTCGAGGTACTCGCGGCACTGCGCGAGCGCCTGCGGGTGGCTCGCCACGGTGTCGAACTCCTCGGATTGGGCGAGGAGGCCGTGCTTGATTGGCGTGATGACCTCGCGGACGACCGCGACGTCGCGCTCGGCGAGCGCGTCCAGGGTCTCCGTGACGCTCCCCTCGATGCTGTTCTCGATGGGGACGACGCCGCGCGCGGCGTCGCCGTCCGCCACCGCGTCCACGATGTCGCGGATGGACTCGCGGAACTCGATCTCGTCGTCGGTGGCGACCGCGCCCGCGGCGCGATGCGAGTACGTCCCGGAGGGGCCGAGTGTGACCGTGTGCATACCCCACGATAGGCCGCGTACGCGGGAAAAGGGCGTCGCCGCCGCGCGGTGCCGATTGCCGTCTCCCACGAGCGCCGCGCGCGACGGAAACGCTTTCCCCGCCGCCCGTCCTTCCACTACCCGATAATGCAGGTCGCCGAGGCGGTCCCGGAGTTCGCGGACGCCTTCCCGTTCGAGGAGTTCAACCGGATGCAACGCGAGGCCGTCCCCGCCCTCACGGAGCGCGACGGCAACGTCGTCGTCGCCGCCCCCACCGGCTCGGGGAAGACCGCGCTCGCCGAACTGGCAATCTGTAAGGCGCTCGCCGCCGGCGGCACCGCGCTCTTCGTCGCGCCGCTGCGCGCGCTCACCAACGAGAAGGAAGAGGAGTGGGAGCGCTTCGAGGACCTCGGCTACTCGGTGTACGTCGTCACGGGCGAACGCGACCTCGACCCGCGGCGTGCTCGGCGCGCGGACGTCCTCGTGATGACGCCCGAGAAGGCCGACTCGGCGACGCGCAAACACGACTCCCCCCGGTATTCGTTCGTCACGGACGTCGACGTCGTCGTCATCGACGAGGTCCACCTCCTCGACAGCGACCACCGCGGGTCGGTACTCGAAGTCGTCGTCTCGCGCTTCCGGCGGCTCTGCGACCCCCGAATCGTCGCGCTCTCCGCGACGATGCCGAACGTCGAGGACGTCGCCGCGTGGCTCGACGCACCCCCCGAGTGCACCTTCGAGTTCGGGGACGAGTACCGGCCGGTCGACCTCCACGCGGACGTCACGACGTACGTCCACGGCGACAACTCCTTCGCGGACAAGTACAGACGCCTCTACAAGGCCCTCGACCGGGCCGAACCCCACCTCCGCGAGGACGGCCAGGCGCTCTGCTTCGTCGCCTCCAGGCAGGACACCGTTCGCGCGGCCGAGAAGGCCCGCGACGAACTCGCGGAGCGCGACGTCCCGATGGGCGCGCGCGGCGACTACGACTTCCACACCGACGCCGAGGAACTCGACAACGACACGCTCCGAAAGAGCGTCCTGGATGGGGTGGCGTTCCACCACGCCGGCCTCTCGAAGGGTGATAAGGACCGCGTGGAGGCGTGGTTCCGAGAGGGGAAGGTCGGTCTCCTCTTCTCGACGTCGACGCTCGCGTGGGGCGTCAACCTCCCCGCACGCTGCGTCGTCATCCGCGACACGAAGTACCACGAGCCCCTGGAGGGCGAAGTCGACATGAGCCCGCTCGACGTCCTCCAGATGCTCGGGCGCGCGGGCCGCCCGGGGTACGACGACGTCGGCTACGGCTGGGTCGTCTGCGACAACGCGGAGGCCGGCAAGTACCGGGAACTCCTCCGCGAGGGCAAGGAGATCGAGTCCGCGCTCGCCGCCGACCTCCCCGAGCACCTGAACGCCGAGATCGCGCTCGGGACCGTCGACGACCTCGACGACGTGCTGTCGTGGCTGGAGACGACGTTCTACTACCGCCGCGCGCAGTCCGCCCCCGAGGCCTACGACTTCGCCACCGTCCGCGAGCGCGTGCGCGGCGTCCTCGACGACCTCATCGAGGAGGGGTTCGTCCGCGCGCACGACGACCTCGGGTTGACCGCCACCCAGTTGGGGATGCTCACCTCGACGTACTACCTCGACATGGACACCGCGGTCGGCTTCCGCGACCTCGCCGAGGGCGACGTCGACGAGACCGGTATCCTCCGCGCCGTCGCGCGCTCCGCGGAGTTCGAGAGCGTGAGCGCCCGCCGCGACGAGCGCGAGGCCGTCGCCTCCGTCCTCGGCGGGCGCGGCGACGACCTCGACCCGGGCCCCCGGAAGGTCCTCGGCGTGCTCTACGGCGCGATGCGTGGCTCGACGCCGCCCGAACTCCGCTCGGACGCGTGGGTCATCAGACAGAACGCCCTGCGCCTCCTCGCGGCGCTCGCCGAGTTCCTCGAACGCTTCGACGAACCCGACGGCGCGAACCTCGCCCACCGCCTCGAAGCCCGCATCGACACCGGCGTCCCCGCGGAGGCCGTCGAACTCACCGCGCTCGACGGCGTCGGGGCCGGCCGCGCCCACCGCCTCGTCGACGAGGGGCTCACGAGCGTCGCCGACGTCCGCGCGGCGGGCCGCGACGGCCTCGTCGACGCGGGCCTCTCGGGCGGCGTCGCGGACGCCGTGATGGAGCAGGCCGGCGCGCTCCCGGACGTCTCGATTCACTGGGGCGACTTCCCCGACTCGGTCGCCCGCGGCGAGAACGACATGCGGGAGGTGACGGTGCGAAACGACGGCGGAGCCGCACGCGTCGTCTGTCGCGTCACCGCGACCCGCGATGGGGGGGACGGCGAGACCGTCGAGATGACGAGCACGACCACGTACCTCGACGGCGCGACGACCCTCCCCGTCGGCGTCTTCGGCGCGGACGACGACGCGCTCGTCTACGCCGTCGACGTCGTCTTCCCCGAGAGCGTCCTCGACACCGTCTCGGAGACACGGACCGTCGACATCGTCTGACGGACTCACGAAATCGCCTGCGGGTTCTTCTACGGTGACGGGGCCATCGCTCCCCATGCAGGACGCGACCCGCGTGCTGGCCGGCGACTGTACCGTCTCCTACGAGGACGACGAGCGCACCGAGAAACGCGGCGAGGTGGTGGTGCTCGTCAAACCCGACAACACCGTGCTCGTCCACGACGAGTCGGGCTACCAGCCGGCGTCGTGGCTGACCCGCGCGGACGTGGTGCGCTACGCGAGCGACGCCGACGGCGTCCGCCTCGTCGCGGGCTCCGGGACCGAACGCCTCGACGTGCGGAGCCACGAGACGACGCTCGACACCTTCGCGCCCGTCACGCCCGCCGGCCCAGAAGTCGGCGACTGCCCGGACTGCGACGGCCCGCTCGTCCGGGCGCGCGGCGAGGTCGTCTGCGTCGGCTGTCGGGCGCGCTACCCCCTCCCGCGCGACGCGACGGTCCGCGACGAGACGTGCGACGACTGCGGCCTCCCGACGATTCGCGTCGAGCGCGGCGCTATCTTCGACCTCTGTCTCGACAGACACTGCGAGTCCATCGACGCCGCGGTCCGCGAGCGCTTCGACGGCGCGTGGGACTGTCCCACCTGTGGGGGAGCGCTGCACGTCGAGCGCCGGAACGCCCTCCGGGCCCGCTGCGAGGACTGCGAGAACGCGTACGCGGTCCCGACGGGTGTCGTCGTCGGCGAGTGCGACTGCGGTGGCCCGCGCTTCGAGACGCCGGGTGGCACCCGCTGTCTGGCGACGGCGTGCCCGGCCCGCGCACCGTAACGCGCCGACCGACGAGCGTGCGGACGCGACGCGTGCGAACGGTCGCGGGACGCGACCGGCGCACCGTAGGCCCTTTGGTCGCCGGCGTCACACGGTGACGGTATGAACGGTCAACTCCGGGGGGACCGGGTCGTCGTCGGCGACGACGCCCGCCAGCGGTTCCACGACGCCAGCGGGTACGGGGTGCCCCGCGGCGGAAACGAAATCGCCCTCTCGCGCGTCGAGGCGGCGCACCTCCTCTTTCGCGGCGAACTCGATGCCGTCGACGGCATGGGGTTCCGGGAGTTCCTCGCCGCCGGCGACAGCGGCTTCAGCACGCGCTTTCTCGTCTATATGGACCTCCGGGACCGGGGGTTCTACCTCTCGCCCGCGCGCGAGGACTGGGTCGAGGAACCGGGCGACGCGGACTTCGTCGTCTACCCGCGCGGGAAGGGCCCGCGCGACGACGAAATCGCGTACCGCGTCCGCGTCGTCGGTGAACGCACCGACGTCCCCGCCGCCGAACTCGGCGACACCGTCCTCGCCGTCGTCGACGAGGAGTCCGAGCTCACCTATCTCGAAACCGAGCGCGTCACCCCCACGGGCGACACCGAGTACGAACTCGACGAACCAGCCGAGGGCGTCCTCCTCGACGACCGCGTCGTCGTCTGGGAGCCCCCGACGGCACTCCACCGCTCGGCCTTCTACGGCCAGGAGCTCTCCAGTCGCGCCTCCGACGTCGGCGCGGTACAGCTCTCACTCGTCGAGGCCGCGTATCTCGCCGCGGAGGGCGACCTCGTCCTCCCCGAACGCGACGGCGACGTGAACGAACTCGTCGAGCGCGGTCGCGCGGTCGAACGCGGGCGTTTCGACCGGCGGCTGCGAACCTACCGGGAGCTTCGGGACCGCGGGCTCGTCCCCAAGACCGGCTTCAAGTTCGGCGCGGACTTCCGGACGTACGCGGACGTCTCGGACGTCGCGGACCTCGGCCACTCCGAGTGGCTCGTCCGCTGTCTCGAACCCGGCCACGTCTTCGACCCGCGCGACCTCGCGCTCGACGTCAGACTCGCCCACGGAGTGCGGAAGCGAATGGTTTTTGCGCTGGCACACAGAGACGACATCACCTGGCTCGCCGCGAGCCGACTCACGCCCTAAGTTATGACTGCAGACCACACGGACACGGCCGCGACGGACGGCGGGACGGAGACGACGGACGGTGCCGACGACCTCGCGCTCGACCCGTGGGGCTCCTCCACCGTCTCCGACTACCGCAAGCTCTTCGAGGAGTTCGGCATCGAGTCCTTCGAGGACGTCCTCGGCGACGTCCCGACCCCGCACTACCTGATGCGGCGGGCGATAATCTTCGGCCACCGTGACTATCGGCGCGTCCTGGCGGCGATGCGCGACGACGAGCCGTTCGCTGCGCTCTCCGGCTTCATGCCGACCGGCGACCCCCACATCGGCCACAAGATGGTCTTCGACGAGATAATCTGGCACCAGGAGCAGGGCGGCGACGCGACCGCGCTCATCGCCGACCTCGAAGCGCACGCGGCGCGCGCCCTCTCGTGGGCGGAGATAGACGAGCACACGAAGGACTATCTCCTCTCGCTCCTCGCGCTCGGCTTCGACCCCGAAGCGGGGACGCTCTACCGCCAGTCGACGAACCGCGAGGTCCAGGACCTCGCCTTCGAACTCGGCATCGAGGCGAACTTCTCCGAATTCGAGGGCATCTACGGCTTCGACGGCGAGACCGACGTCTCTCACATGCAGTCCGTCGTCACCCAGATGGCGGACATCCTCTCGCCCCAGCTCGACGAGCCGAAACCCACCGTGGTGCCGGTCGGGCCCGACCAGGACCCGCACGTCCGCTTCGCGCGCGACCTCGCCGCCCGCACGCGGTACTTCGGCGTCACGGAGGCGTTCGCGTCCTTCGAGGTCGACGACGAGGACGAACGCGCCCTCCTCGCGCGGGCCTACGACGCGCTCCGCGACCCGGACACCGACGAGCCCGTGCGGTGCGTCGCGGCCGCCGACTGGCTCGCCGACGCGGACCTCACCGACGCCGACGGGGACGCCCGCGACCGCGTCGTCGAAAAACTCGAAGCCGCCGGCAAGGAGCCCCTCCGCCCGCGCGTGCGTTTCCTCGACCGGAACGCGACCGATGAGGCCTTCGAGGCGCTCATCGACGCCGTGGCGGGCGAGAAACGCGTCTTCGAGGGCCACGTCGACAGCTTCGAGATGGACCGCGACGCCGCCGAGGACCTCGCCCGCGAGGTCGAAGTCGCCCACGGCGGCTACGGTTTCGTTCCGCCCTCCTCGATCTACCACCGCTTCATGACGGGGCTCACCGGCGGGAAGATGAGTTCGAGCATCCCCGCGAGCCACATCAGCCTCCTCGACGACCCCGAGGAGGGGTACGACAAGGTGAAGGCGGCGACCACGGGCGGCCGGACGAGCGCCGAGGAACAGCGCGAACTCGGTGGCGAACCCGATGACTGCCCGGTGTACGAACTCTACGCGTACCTCCTCGCGTCCGACGACGACGAGTTCGCCGAGCGCGTCTACGAGGAGTGCCGCGAGGGCGAGCGCCTCTGTGGTGACTGCAAGGAGCAGGCGGCGACGCTCATGGAGGAGTTCCTCGCGGAGCACCAAGAGAAGCGCGCGGAAGTCGAGGAGCGACTCGAGGCGGCGGACATCGAACTCGAATCGCCGCGACGGCGTTGACCTAGATTTCGGTGTCGTCGGTCGTGTCTTCGCTGTACCGCCCGGAGAAGCGGTCCGTCTGACTCAGCAGGTAGACGTTCCCGAGGCCGAACAGCGCCGCGCCGCCGAGCGCGAGGCTCGGGAGGGGGCCCCCGCCGGTCTCCGGGATGTAGGGGTATTCGAGCGCGAGCTCCTCAACGATGGTCTCGGAGTCCGGGAGGACGCCGCTCCCGACGGAGTCCGGGGGTTCTTCGCCCGCTGCCGGACCGCCGGGTTCGCCACAGACCACGCGACCGATCATCCCGAGCGTCTTG
Source organism: Halarchaeum rubridurum (assembly GCF_014647115.1). Taxonomy (GTDB): domain Archaea; phylum Halobacteriota; class Halobacteria; order Halobacteriales; family Halobacteriaceae; genus Halarchaeum; species Halarchaeum rubridurum. Next base: position 552,421 of record NZ_BMOO01000001.1, on the reverse strand, counting down.
TGCGGGATGCAGTAGTAGTCGTACGTCCCCGCGACCTGGAACTGGTAGGTGAACGTCGCGCCCTGTTCCTCGAAGGTGCCGCTGTTCCAGGGCTCGGCGTCCTCGGGGATGAGGTCCGTACTCGCCTGCGGGTTCGACGAGGAGTACGACGTCGTCGAGTGGCTCCCGCTCGCGTTGACCCACTGGACGTAGTCGCCCGGCTCGACGTAGAGCCCGACCGGGTCGAAGAGGAACTCCGACCCCTCCGTGTGCATCTCGACGACGTACGGGTCGCTCTCCGTCCCCGACCCCGTCCGGGGATCGTCCCCGCCACTCTCCTGTGCGGCGACGGAGCCGACGATACCGCTCGCGGCGAGCCCCGCGCCACCTGTCTTGGTGATGAACTGCCTCCGTTTCATGACAACGCCGTCCGTACACGATCGTACTCAGTCCCGGATTGAGTGTGTTTCGATCCCCCCTCGCGCTTTTCCGGTGCACAACCGAAACAAGGATGTACGTAACCGGGTAACACCCAAGTAGCGACGAGTACCGAGCGCCGCTGGCGCGCCGGGACTTCCAACCCAAACAATGAGACGCGAAACGGCCATCATACTGGTGCTCATCGGCATCGTGCTCATGCCGATGTGGGGCATCGCGATTGCGAGCGGAGGGAATAGCTTCCACGAGATTCCCCTACAGTCAGGGGAGGACGTCTCACTCGCGCCGACGGGACAGTTCGTGACGATGCCCACGGAGATTTCGGTCTACGCGGCCGGCATCGTCTCCTGGATCGCGCTCTTCGCGCTCGTCGGACTCCTCTACGCGCAGGTGCGATACGCGCACAACGTGGGGAGACGGACGGAGCCACTCTTCCCCGAGCAGGGTGATTCGCTCCCCTACGTGCCGAACTTCCTCCAGACCGCGCACAGACGGATAATCGCCTACTACCCCGCGGACGCGAGTCTCCGGGCCGTCTGGCTCATGGGCCTGTTCACGTTCCTGAGCGCCGTCTTCGCCGTGCTGTTCGCCGGCGAGGTCATGGGGCTCTCCCGGAACCAGTTCCTCGGGTTCTACGGTGCGATTCTCGCGCTCTCCCTCTCCGAGACCGTCCTGATGTACTACACGCACTTCATGCCGACCATCGAGGTCGCGGAGGAACGCGACCACTGACTATGTCCACGAACGACGACACCGACGCCGACACCGACGCCCAGGCACAGTCCGAGGTCGACTACGAGGAGGACCGCCTCCAGTCGACCCGGCGGAACGCCGCCAAGTTCTTCGCGGCGCTCGGCGGTGCGGCCGCAATCGGGAGCTTCGCCGTCACCGGCCTCTACGGCCTCGACGAGTCCGCGCTCTCCGGCGGCCCCGACTACAACTACCAGACGCTCTACACGCAGGGTACGCGCGTCGTCGACGGCGAGGGCAACCCCCTCACCGTCGACGCCATCGAGCAGGGGAGCGGCGAGAGCATGACCGTCTTCCCCGAGAAGGAGGGCGGCGGCGCGCTCCAAGTGCCGGTCGCCACGACGCTCCTCGTCCGGTTCTCCGAGGGCGACTACAGCGAGCCGACGATGCTCGACGGGACCGCCCAGGGGTACTCGGCGTACTCCGCGGTCTGCACGCACGCCGGCTGTACGGTCTCCCAGCGGACGGGGCCGAACGACCGGGACTTCCTCTGCCCGTGCCACCAGAGCCAGTTCAACCCGCTCTCGGGTGCGGAGGTCGTCAGCGGCCCCGCACCCCGGCCGCTCCCCCAGCTGCCCGTCGGGGTCGCCGAGGACGGAGAGCAACTGATAATCGCCACGGGTCCGTTCGAGGCCCACATCGGGGCCGGTGAGTAACCGATGAGTACGATCACCGAATCCGACGAGAGCGAGGACGCCCAGCAGTACGACGGGAGTCGCGTCTACCGCTGGCTCGACGACCGCCTCGACCTCGACGACGAGTTCCTCGGGAAGGCGTTCCCGGAGGACCGCTACGCGTCCTTCCTCCTCGGCGAAGTCACGCTGTTCAGCTTCGTCTTCCTCGTCCTCACCGGGACGTTCCTCGGCCTGCTCTACCGCCCGGGTGCCGCCGACACGACCTACCAGGGCATCGTCGCGAACTACGCCGGCACCTCGGTGCCGGTGGCGTTCGCGTCCGTCATGCGGATCACCTACGACGTCCCGATGGGGATGTTCATCCGGATGGTCCATCACTGGGGGGCGTACCTCTTCATCGCCGCGATGGGCCTCCACATGTTCCGCGTCTTCTTCAGCGGCGCGTACCGCAATCCGCGCGAGCTCAACTGGGTCGTCGGGTCGACACTGCTGTTCCTCGGCCTCATCGAGGGCTTCATGGGGTACGCGCTCCCCTTCGACGAGTACGGTTCGACGGCGACCGGGATCGGGTTCAACCTCGCGGGCTCCATCCCCGTCATCGGCGAGACGCTGACGAAGATCGTCTTCGGCGGGCTGTGGCCGGACAACGCGGGCGCCATCCTCCCGCGGATGTTCTTCTACCACACCTTCCTCATCCCGCTCGTCATCGGCGGCCTCATCGCCGTCCACATGTTCCTGCTCATCCGTCAGAAGCACACGGACCAGGAGAGCGGGCGTGACGCCGAGGCGGACGTCGATGCGTCCAACGAGGGCCTCGTCACCGGCGTCCCGCTCCTCCCGAACCAGGCGGCGGTGATGCTCATCGTCTTCCTCTCGACGTTCGCCGTCCTCTCGCTGCTCGCGGGGCTCTTCCCCGTCCAGCGCCTCCCCGTCTGGGGTCCCAACGACCCGTTCAGCACGCCGGCCGGGGTCGCACCTGACTGGTACTTCATGTGGGTGTTCGGGCTCCTGAAGATAATCCCCGACTTCGTGCCGCTCGCCGAGTTCGTCGGCGGCGTGCTCCTCCCCGGCGTCATCGGCGGCGTCCTCGTGCTCTGGCCGTTCCTCGACTACGAGTCGGACGCGGCCCACTTCACGGCCGACCCGATCAAGCGCCCGGTCCAGACCGCCGTCGGCGTCGCCTCGATAGTCTTCGTCATCGTGCTCTCCATCGCCGCGATGAACGGGACGGTCGCCGAGGTTACGGGCATCCCGACCGGTGAGGTGACGAGCTACCTGCTCTACCTCACGATACTCGTCCCCATCGTCTGGGGCGTCATCACTTACCTCGTGCTCAAGCGCGGGGTCGAACGCCGTGAGCGCAATTCGGACGCCGCCCCGACCGACGACGACTCCGACACGGCGAACACCGCCGTCTCCGACGACTGACCAACGTTCATTCCCTTCACTTCTTCCGATGCCTTCGCTCTCGCCGCGGCGCTATCGTTTCCTCGATAGGGTGACGAAGCTCCTCGGGCTCGTGCTGGTGACCGTCGCGCTCGTTCCGGGGACGCTCCACGGCCCGCTCAGAATCGTCTGCGGGCTCTTCGGCCTCTGCTTGGGTGTCGCGACGGTGTTCGTCGAGCCGGACGTCGAGGCCGACGCCGGCGACTGACGGTCGAGTCGGTTACGCCGCGTCCATAATCGCGCGCCGCAGGCGCGACGCCTCGACGCGGTGTTCGAACGTGACGCCGCCCTCCACTTCCACGTACGGGACGCGTTCGCCGTACTCGGCTTCGAGCTCGGGGTCGGCGTCGACGTCGCGTGTGGTCACGTTCACCGGGACGTCGAGGTCGTCGACGACGTCGTCGATGGTTCGTTCGGCTTCGTCGCAGAGGTGGCACTCCTCGCGTCTGTACACGGTGATGGCGACGCTCATCGACCGACGCGGTAGACGAGGCCGAGGAGCGCGGCGCCGACGAGGAACGTGAGCACGCAGCCGACGACCTGGAGGACCATCACGCCCGCGCCGCCGGTGTACTGCCACGGCATTCCGACGAGGGTCGCGAGCGCGGCGAGCGCGAGGTAGACGCCCAGGACGGTGCCGAGCGCATCGAACGGGTCGTAGCCGGCGAGAGTTCCTGCCATAGCCGTCCCTTTCTGCGTCGTCGCCCCTAACGCTACCGGATGCGTTCGACGGCGCGGTCGCACCGCTCGTGGATCGAGAGAGCGTTGAGAGCGGGCCGAGCGCGATTTGAACACGCGACCGTCTGGTTAAAAGCCAGACGCTCTGCCGGACTGAGCTATCGGCCCTCAACGGGTACGTGGGGGTCGCGGCGTTAAACGTTTACCATCCGCTCATTCGAGGTACGATTCGAGGGCGTCGGTCACGACGCTCCCGGGGGTTACGTCCTCGACGGCCGCCCGACGTCTGAGCTCTCGGTAGGTGTCGAGCGGGAGCGAGACGGTGAGTTCGCCGGGTGTGACGCCGCGTTCGCGTAGCGCCTCCTCGATGGGTCGTCCGTCGTTCACCTCGCTGGCGATGGCGCGCACCTCGCGGACGGTGAGGTCGTTGTCGATGGCGGCGAACGCGAGCTGATAGCGGGCTTCGCCGCCGACGCGCGCGATGTGCTTCGCGGCGGTCGGCGCGATGTGGCCGACGGCGACGTGCCGGCGGACGGGCCGCGGGAGGTCGTGGACGCGCGCCCACTTGCGGATGAACGAGACGGTGACGCCGTCGCCGGCGCGCTCGGCCGCGGCCTTGTAGGAACCCTCCGCGCGGACGAGTGCGGCGCAGGCCGCCGCCCCGCGGAGCATGTAGAAGCGGTCGTCGCCGAGGTCGCCGCGTGCGAACGACGCGACCGTCTCGGCGGCGTCGGCGACGCTCTCGGGGTCGCTCGGGTCGAACTCGACGGCTTCCTCCGCGCGCTCACCGGCGACGCGCTCGTCGCCGCGGATGACGGGTCGCCCGACCGGCGATTCGCGGTCCGTCGGCGGGATGTCTGACCCGTCGCTCATACGTTTGCTAGAACGTGGCCGATATAAAGCTCTACTCCTCGGCGCGGCGTTCGCTGAGGTGCTCCCAAATTTCGGTGCACCCCGCCCCCGGCTCGACGTCGTCGAGATGGTCGTCTCCGTCGCGGCCGGCGTCGGTCTGTGTCTCTGCCATGTGCCCTTTCGTACGACCTACACCGGTATAAGCACGCTCCCGGGCGCACTACCCGCCTTTGCTTCCGGGTAGTGGCGTATTTCGCCCCTTTCGGCGACACGACCGGATTCGCGCTCGAACGGCCGTATCGACGTCTTCGGTGCACACGGCGGTGGGAGCGTGCGGCCTCGCAGAGTGACGATTCCGGTATCGGACCCGATACCGGCAAGAAGTTCTTCTTGTCGGTTCCCGGTGAAACGACCTCAGACGGTGTGCGTCTCGCCGGCCGTCGGGGCCGTCGCGTCGTAGCCGTCGGCGCGGAGGTCGGCGGCGAACCGCTCGGTCGCGTCGCCGTGCACCGCGAAGACGCGCGCGTCGCGGTAGTCGTCGAGGAACGAGCGGAGGCCGTCGCGGTCCGCGTGCGCGGAGAAGTCGAACGCCTCCGTCCGCGCCGCGACCGGCAGGGTGCGACCGTCGAAGGTCGCCCGGCCGCGTTCGAGGAGGTCCCGTCCCGGCGTCCCCGCGACCTGGTGGCCGACGAACGCGACGAGGTTCGTCGGGCTCCCCCGTATCTCGGGGACGTACGTCATCGCCGGGCCGCCCGTGAGCATCCCCGACGTCGTGACGATCACCGTGTTCTGTCGGGCGATGCGTCTCTTCTGCCCGCGCCCGCCGGTCACGAACCGGGCGTTCCCCATCGCCGCGCGGTACGCCGCGGAATCGCGGAGGTAGTCGTCGACGCGCCGGAGCCGCCTCGCCACCTCGACGCCCATCCCGTCGACGTAGCAGTCGATGTCGGACGCGTCGCAGACGAGCATCGCCTCCTGCGTGCGCCCGACGGCGAACGCGGGGACGACGACGGTCCCGCCGCGGTGGACCGTCTCGCGCAGCGCACGCGCGAAGCGCCGCTCCGTCTCCGCTCTCTTCCCCCGGCTCACGTCCGCGTACGTGCTCTCGCAGACGACGACGTCGGCGTCCGGGCGCGCCGTCGACCCCGTGAGGAGCCGCTGGTCCGCGGTGTGGAAGTCCCCGGTGTAGAGCAGCCGGGTGTCGCCCTCGTCGCCCGTGGAGCGCCGTCCCGATTCGTCGACGAGGACGTGCGCGCTCCCGGGGATGTGGCCGGCGTCGTAGAACGTGACCGTGTGTCCCGCCGCCTCGAACGACTCGCCGTAGCCGTGCACGTTCGAGACCTCGCCGAGCGCGCCGATCTCCGCGCGGGTGAACGGCCGGTCGTAGCGCTCCGCCCGCAGTTTGAGGGTGTCGCGGGCGAGGAGGTCGGCGAGCTCGCGCGTCGGCGGCGTCCAGTGGACCGGCGGCCGACGACCCCCCTTCAGGAGGCTCGGCACCGCGCCGACGTGGTCGAGGTGCGCGTGCGAGACGACGACGGCGTCCGGTTCGACGTCCGGCGGCGTCCTGACCGGCGTCCCGCCGTCGAGGCCGTAGTCGATGAGGAGCGAATCGTTCACCAGCAGGGCGCTGCGACCGATGGCGTCCGCCCCGCCGAGGAACTGTACGTCCATCGCGCATCCCTACGCGGGCCCGCGGCTTGGGCCCGTTGGTTCCCCACCGGGGGCGCTCGGTCCGCCGGTGACCCTCCCGACTTTAGTCGTCGGAACCCTCACCTCCGAACGAGCCACGCCACATGAACGAGGGTACGTCCTCCACCGGCCGTTCGTCCGCCGCGAGCGGGACACCGATTCAACCGCCCGCGTCGTTCGTCGCGGGGGCGAACGTCACCGACGGGTCGCTCCGGGAGTCGTTCGCGGAGCGATGGCCGGAGTGTTGGGAGCGCGCGGCCGACTTCCTCGACTGGTCGTCGCCGTACGACACCGTCCTGGACGCGACGGACGGCTACGACTGGTTCGCGGGCGGCACGCTGAACGCGTCGTACAACTGCGTCGACAGGCACGTCGAGGCCGGCCGCAAGAGCCACGCCGCCCTCAAGTGGGAGGGTCGGTTGGGCGAGACCCGGACGTACACCTACCACGACCTCTATCGGGAGGTGAACGCGCTGGCGGCCGCCCTCCGCGAACGCGGGGTCGAGGCGGGCGACGTCGTGACGACGTACATGCCGATGCTCCCCGAACTCCCGGTCACGATGCTCGCGTGCGCGCGAATCGGCGCGGTCCACTCCGTCGTCTTCGCGGGCTACTCCGCCGACGCGCTCGCCATGCGCCTCGCCGACACCGAATCGGCGTACCTCGTCACCTGCGACGGCTACTACCGGCGCGGGACTGCCTACGACCTGAAGCGGAAGGCGGACAACGCCTGCCTCGACGTCCCGCAGTCCGTCGACCGACTCATCGTGGACCGCCTCGACGACGACCGTTCCTACGGCGACAACTACGTCGGGTACGCGGCGCTCCTCGACGAGTACCGCGGCGAGACGGTCGAACCCGTCCCGCGTGCGGCGAGCGACCCGCTCTTCGTCATCTACACGTCGGGGACGACCGGCCGACCGAAGGCCGTTCGGCACACCACGGGGGGGTATCTCGCGCAGGTCGCCTGGACGTCCCACGCCGTCCTCGACCTCGGGCCGGGGGACACTCACCTCTGTTCGGCGGACGTCGGGTGGATAACCGGCCACTCCTACGTCGTCTACGGCCCGCTCGCGCTCGGCGCGACGACGGTGTTGTACGAGGGGACGTCGGACTACCCGGAGCGCGATCACCTCTGGGGCATCGTGGAACGCAACGCCGTCGACGTCTTCTACGCCGCGCCGACGGTCATCCGGGCGTTCATGAAGTGGGGTGCGGAGTACCCCGCGGACCACGACCTCTCGAGCCTGCGTCTCCTCGGGACCGTCGGCGAGCCGATAGACGAGACGACGTGGCGGTGGTACCACGAGAACGTCGGCGGCGGCGAGTGCCCCATCGTCGACACGTGGTGGCAGACGGAGACCGGCGGTATCCTCGTCTCCACGCTCCCCGGCGTCGACGCGATGCGTCCGGGGGCCGCCGGGCCGCCCCTCCCCGGAATCGCCGCGGACGTCGTCGACCCCCACGGTTCGCCGGTCGAACCCGGCGAATCCGGCTCGCTCGTCCTCACACGCCCCTGGCCGGGCATGGCCCTCGACCTCGGCGAGTCGACGGGCGAGGACCCCACGGACTGGCGGTACGAGACCGGCGACGCCGCGACCGTCGACGCGGGCGGCTACGTTCGACTGCTCGGCCGGGAGGGGAACACCCTCAACGTCGCGGGGCGGCGGCTCGGCACGCGCGAGGTCGAGGCCGCCATCGTCGCCGTCGACGGCGTCGCCGAGGCCGCGGTCGTCGGCGCGGAGGACACACGGCGGGACACGGTTCTCTACGCCTACGTCACCCCGCAGCGCGACGCCGGCTCCGAGGCCCGCCTCCGCGAGCGCGTCCGTGACGCCGTCGCGGACGCCATCGGCGGGTTCGCCGTCCCGGACGTCGTCCTGTTGACCCCGGACCTCCCGAAGACGCGCTCGGGGAAGGTGCTCCGGCGCCACCTCCGCCAGATCGCGAACGGCGAGGCGGTCTCCGACACGGGCGCGCTCCGCAACCCCGAGATAGTCGGCGAACTCGAATCCATCGTGGACGGCGTTTCGGAGTAGCACGGAACGCGAAACACGGTTCGCGACGCGCCGTCTTTCGAGGCGACTAGAACCCGACTCGCCTGGAAAAACACGATACTCGCACAACACTTATTTCGTACTACTGTGCAAAGCGAAATGGTATGGATGCGCAGGCGGTCGACGGGGCGCTGACGACGGCCGAGTACGACCGGCTCGTCCGCGCGGCCGATTCGTACCGCGTCGAACTCCTCGTGGCGCTCTGCGGGCGCGTCGGCCTTCGCCCGGGCGAAATCGCGCGCCTCCGCCCGGGCGACCTCGACCGGACGGCCGAGGGGCATCACTTCCTCTCGGTTCCCGGCGACGACGGCGACGCGCGCGACGCCTACGTCCCGCCGGACGTTGCGGACGACGTACGCAAGTACGCCGACGCGGCGGGGCTCGCGGGCGACGACGCGCTCTTCGGCGTGACGGCGCGCCGCCTCCAGATGCTGGTCGCGGAGGCCGCGCGGCGCGCCGCGGACGGCGACGACGACCCCCTCGCGGACGCCTCCACGCGCGACCTCCGCGCGCACTTCGCGCGCCGACTGCTCGTGGCGAACGACGTCGACCCACGGGTCGTGTGGGCGGCGGGCGGGTGGTCGAGCCTCGGGAGCCTGGACCCGTACGTCGAGCGACCGACGCGTGAGGCGGTCGCGGCGGCGCTGAGCGACGCCGATACGCCGAGCGACCCCGACACGACGGCCGAGACTGTCGACGCCGGTGTCGACGCAGCGACCGACGTTCGGGCCGAGACGTCGCGTCCGGACTCGCGGGGCGACGATTCGGTGTTCGCGGAGACGGCGGCGGCGCTCGGGCGAGCGCTGACGGACGCCACGGACAGACCGGCGGTCGAGGCGCGGGCGTGCGAAGCGCTCGCGTCCGTCGTGGGGCCGACGGCGGTCTGCGACGAGCGCGGCGAGATACGCGCGGCCGCGGGCGTGGACGACGCGGACGCCCGTGCGGCGGTCGCGGACGCCCTCCGGGGGACGGCGCTGCCCGACGCCGCGGACGGCGTCCGGTTCGTCGAACGCGGGCTCGACGCCGAGGCGTGGCGTGCCGACCGGACGCTGGCGGCCACCCCGATACGCGCCGGCGACCGCGTGCACGGCTCCCTCTGCGTCGTCGTGGACCCCTCGACGCGGGCGGACGGGGTGCGACGCGCCCTCGTCGATGCCGGCCGGCGCGTCGGATGGGCGGTCGCCGCGACGGACCGCAGGGAGCGGTTGCGCTCGGACGCCGGGGTCGAACTGGTGTTCGAGGCGACGGGTGACTCCTTCTTCGCCGCGACGTCGGGCGACCTCGACTGCCGGCTGGAACTCGACGGCGTCGTCCCCGTGGCGGAGCAGTCCCTGCTCTGTTTCGTCGCGGCGGGCGAGGTGGCGGTCGACGCCCTCCTCGACCGCGCGGGCGCGGCGTCGGCCGTCACGGACGCCCGTCTCATCCGCGACGCGGGGGACCGCGCGCAGCTCGAACTCGTCGTTCGCCCCGATTCGCCGGTCGGCGCGCTCGTCGAGCAGGGGGGCGCGGTGGCGTCGCTGACTGCCGCGGAGGGCGTCGCGCGCGTCGCGGCGGTCTTCCCGACCGGGACCGACGTCCGCGCCGTCGTCGAGGCGGTCACGTCGGCGTTCCCGGGTGTCTCGCTCCGGGCCAAACGCGAGGCCACGCGGCGCGCGTCCCCCGGCGACGTCCACCGGACGCTGGAGCGCGACCTGACCGAGAAACAGCGCTCGACCCTCCGGGCGGCCTATCTCGCGGGGTACTTCGAGTGGCCGCGGGGGAGCACCGCGGAGGAACTCGCGGACTCGATGGACGTCTCGGCACCGACGCTGCACAACCACCTCCGCAAGGCCCAGCAGAAGGTGTTCACCGCCCTCTTCGACTCCCCCTCGTGACGCCCGCCGTCGGCCGCGCTGAATTAATTAGAATGAACGTTTATTATAGTACCTTCGAGTGTCACGTAGTGGTATGACAGACGACGACAACCTCGAAACGAGGCTCGCAGAGCAGGACGTCTTCGAGCCGCCGGAGTCGTTCGTGTCGCAGGCGAACGTCACGGACGCGGGAATCTACGAGGAGTTCGAGGAGAACTGGCCCGAGTGTTGGGAGGCGGCGGCCGACCTCCTCGACTGGTACGAGGGGTACGACGAGGTCCTGGACGACTCGAACCCGCCGTTCTACGAGTGGTTCACCGGTGGGTCGCTGAACGCCTCCCACGAGTGCGTTGATCGACACCTCCCGGAGCGCGCCGACGAGGTCGCCATCGAGTGGGTGGGTGAACCCGAGGACGAGGCGGACCGCTCCATCACCTACGGGGAGCTCCACCGCGAGGTGAACGAGTTCGCGGCGGCGCTGCGCGAGCTCGGCGTCGGCGAGGACGACGTCGTGACGATGCACATGCCGATGGTCCCCGCCCACCCCATCGCGCTCCTCGCCTGCGCGCGGATCGGCGCGCCCCACTCCGTCGTCTTCGCGGGCTTCTCCGCGAGCGCGCTCGCCGAGCGGATGAACGCCGCCGACTCCGAGTACCTCATCACGGCCGACGGCTACTATCGGCGCGGCGACGCCCTCGACCACCTCTCGAAGTCCCGCGAGGGCGTCGCGGACGTCGAGCACGACGTCGAGACGGTCGTCGTCGACCGCCTCGGCCCGAACGGCGACGACCACGGCCACGAGCTCCGCGAGAACGAGCACGACTACGACGACCTGCTCGCGGCCAACGAGGGCACGACGGTCGAACCGGTCGAGCGCGACGCCGAGGACATGCTCTTCCTCATGTACACCTCCGGCACCACCGGGAAGCCGAAGGGGGTGAAGCACACCACCGGCGGCTACCTCGCGTGGACGGCCTGGACCTCACAGGCCGTCCTCGACGTCAAACCCGAGGACACATACTTCTGCTCGGCGGACATCGGGTGGATAACCGGCCACTCCTACATCGTCTACGGCCCGCTCGCCCTCGGGACGACGACGACGATGTACGAGGGCGCCCCCGACTACCCCGAGGAGGACCGGTTCTGGGAGATAATCGACGACCTCGACGTCACGCAGTTCTACACCGCGCCGACGGCCATCCGCTCCTTCATGAAGTGGGGCGCGGAGTACCCCGCACGCCACGACCTCTCCAGTCTGCGCCTGCTCGGCACCGTCGGCGAACCCATCAACCCGAAGCCGTGGAAGTGGTACTACAAACACATCGGCGGCGAGGAGTGTCCCATCGTGGACACCTGGTGGCAGACGGAGACCGGCGGCCACATGATCACGACGCTCCCCGGCGTGAAGGACATGAAGCCCGGGAGCGCCGGACCCGCGCTCCCCGGCGTCGACGCCCAAATCGTCGACGGCGACGGCGAGGAGGTTCCCGCGGGCGGCGCGGGCTACCTCACGGTCCAGAAGCCGTGGCCCGGAATGCTGCGGACGCTGTACAAGAACGACGAGCGCTTCATCGAGGAGTACTGGGCGGAGTACTCCGACACGGACAGCGACGACCCCGCGGACTGGGTCTACTTCCCCGAGGACGGCGCGAAGATCGACGACGAGGGCTACATCACCGTCGTCGGCCGCGTCGACGACGTCGTCAACGTCTCCGGTCATCGCCTCGGCACCATGGAGATCGAGTCCGCGGTCGTCTCCGCCGAGGGCGTCGCCGAGGCCGCCGTCGTGGGTGCCGACGACGACCTCAAGGGCGAGGTCGTCCACGCCTACGTCATCCTCGAAGGCGACGCGGCCGACGAGGACACGATGCGCGAGCGCATCGAGGCGGCGGTCGAAGAGCAAATCGGTCCCATCGCACGCCCCGCGAAGGTCGTCTTCACGCCCGAACTCCCGAAGACCCGCTCCGGGAAGATAATGCGTCGCCTCCTGGAGGAGATTTCGGACGGCGAGGAACTCGGGAACACCTCCACGCTTCGCAACCCCGAGGTCGTACGCGACATCGAAGCCGAAGTACGAGGTGAGTGAGTATGCCCGCCAACACCGACACCGCGAACCCCGCACCGCTCGGCCTCGTCTCCTTCGGGCTGACGACGGTCCTCCTGAGTCTCGTCAACGGCGGTATCCTGCCCAGCGCGGGTGAGTCCGTCGTCCTCCCGCTCGCGCTCGCCTTCGGCGGCACGTGTCAGCTCTTCGCCGGCCTCCTCGAATACAAGGAGGGCAACACGTTCGGCTACACGGCCTTCACGAGCTACGGCGCGTTCTGGTGGTGGTTCGGGATGCTCGTGCTCTTCGCGGGCAACGGCTGGCTCTCCGTCAACGCCACCGCCGTCGGCGCCGCGCTCATCCTCTGGGGCGTCTTCACGCTCTACATGTGGGTGAGCACGTTCAAGCTCAACTGGGCGCTCTGGTCCGTCTTCCTCACGCTGTGGGTGACGTTCTTCCTGCTCGGGCTCGGTGACCTCGGCTACGGCACCGCGACGCTCGGCGGCTACCTCGGCGTCGTCTGCGGGCTGCTCGCCATGTATACCTCCTTCGCGGAGGTCACCAACTGGGCGTGGGACCGCACCGTCGTCCCCATCGGGAACCCGCCGCTCGGCGACGACTGAGCCCACCCGCCCACGGTTGCGTCGCTCTCGTTCCCCCACGTTTTCTCACGCCCGCCAGCGGCGGACGACGAACTCCGCGTACCCCCCGTAGGCGAGGTCGAGACTCCCGACCCACCAGTTCCACCGCGACGCCACGCGCCCCTCGGGTGCGTCGCCGAGGTGCTCGACGAGTATCGCCGGCGTGAGTTCGTGGCCGGCGTCGCGCTCGTACCGGCCGCTGGCCGCGAGGTCCGCCGCCACCCGCGCGACGGCGGCCCGCTCGGCGTCGCTGCCCTCGAAAGCCGCGAGCGCGTCCGCGAACGCGTCGACGGACCGGTTTCGGGTCACGGGTCCGCTCCGCCCCGCGTCGCAAAGAGCGTGTCCCCGACCCGCGCCTTCGAGTACGATGCCGGAGCACCCCGGGACGTGTCCTGACTCCCCGCCCGCGGCGGCCCCGTGGTCGGTCCCTCGAGACGGCCCGACCGAAACGCGCGCCCGTCGGCGCGCGCCGTGCGACACCCCGCCGCGACCCGCGCGGTCGCTCGTCCGCCCCTACCGACGGATGTCGTCGCCGGTGACGTCCTCGATGCCGCACACGAACGCCGCGATGTCCTCGTCGCCGTGGCCGAGCGCACGCACCTGATTCGCCGCCTCCGCGGTCGCCGCCGTCGCCGGAAGCGGCACCTCGTTCTCGTGCGCGCTGTCGAGGGCGAGTCGCAGGTCCTTGAACTGAAGGTCCATCGGGAACGCCGCCTCGAAGTCGCCCTCGGCGATGGCCTCGCCCTTGACGTCGAAGAGCGGGGCCGCGAGCCCGCCCGAGCCGACGGCTTCCAGCAGCACGTCGACGTCGAGGCCGTTCGCGTCCGCGAGCGCGAGCGACTCCGCGAACGACTGCATCATGTCCCCGAGGAGGAGGTTCACGGAGAGCTTCGCGTGCGTGCCGTCGCCGACGCCACCACAGCGCACGACGGAGTCGCCAATCGCGTCGAGCACGTCCACGACGGCGTCCACGTCCTCGTCAGCGCCCCCGGCGAGCATCGTGAGCGTCCCCTGCTCGGCCGGTCCGACCGTCCCGGAGACGGGGCAGTCGACGAAGCGTCCGCCGGCGTCCGCGACGAGCGACGCGGCCGCCCCGGTCGCGTCGGGCGAGACCGTACTCGTGTTCACGACGTAGTCCCCCTCGTCGAGGCCGGCGAGCAGGCCGTCCGTCTCCGTGAGCACGTCGTGCAGCGCGTCCCCGTCCGTCACCATCACGACCGTGACGTCCGCGTCCGCCGCGACGCCGCGCGGTGTCGTCGCGACGGGGACGCCCGCGTCCGCGAACGGTTCCGTCGCGTCCTCGCTGCGGTTGTACACCACGAGGTCGAAGTCGTCCGCGACGTTCCACGCCATCGGTGCACCCATCGCGCCGAGTCCGACGAAGCCGACCGTCGTCATGGTTAGACCTACGTGGCCTGCCACCAAATACCTCGGCGGCGTCGGTGAGTCACGCCGCAAAGGCTTTTGCGCGGCCGGGGTGACGTATCGTTCATGAAAGTGCTGTTGGGAATCGGCGGGAGCGACGACTCCCTCGACGCCCTCGAACGCACGGTCGAGCGCGCCGTCGAGGCGGGCGACGAGCTCACCGTCGCCGTCCTCGACAACCCGGAGAGTGATCGGTCCGCCGACGAGGTCATCGACCACGCCTCGTCGGTGTTGGAGGACGCCGGCCTCGACGCTGACGTCCGTCACCTCACGGGCGACCCGGGAAGCGAACTCGTCGAACTCGCCGGCCGCGAGGGGTTCGAGCAGGTCGTCCTCGGCGGCGGCGAACGCAGCCCGATGGGGAAGATTCGTCTCGGCCACATCGCCGAGTTCGTCCTGCTGAACGCGCCCGTCACCGTCACGTTGGTCCGATGACGACCGACACCGACGCGCCCGGTCCGTTCCCGACGCCGCCCCACGCCTTCGAGGACGCGGACGGGCGCGATATCACCGTCCGCTCGCTCGCGTCCACGGACGCCGACGGCTTCGAGTCGCTCGTCGAGATGTACGACGACTTCGACCCGAGCATGCGCGCGCAGGGCATCCCGCCGACCGGCGAGTCGCGCGTGCGCTCGTGGCTCGACACGCTCGTCGGCGGCGACGCCTACAACGTCGTCGCGTGGCACGGCGACGACGCGGTCGGCCACGCGACGCTCGTCCCGGACGGCGACGACGCGTACGAACTCGCCATCTTCGTCCACCAGGACTCGCAGGGATGTGGCGTCGGGACGCGACTCATCCGGACGCTCCTCGGCTACGGCGCGGCGAACGACGTCGGTCACGTCTGGCTCACCGTCGAGCGGTGGAACCACGCGGCCATCGCGCTCTACGAGAAGGTGGGCTTCGAGACGATGAACGCCGAGAGCTTCGAGATCGAGATGGAGATGGACCTCTCGACGGCCCGCGTTCAGACGGACAACACGGGCTGACTCGCGTAGAGCAACACGTACTCCGCGACCTTCTCCAGCACCGTTCCCGGGGGGTCGACGCTCGAACGCGCCTCGCGGGGCATCACGAGGAAGTCCGCGTCGACGTCGTCCGCGCAGTCGAGGATGACGCTCCCCGGGTGGTGGGTCTTGCGCCGCGTCGAGAAGCCGTGCATGACGGAGGTGCCGAGCGTGACGTCCGCGGCGTCCGCGAGCTCGCGGACGTCGGCGAGGAACGACTGGTGGGCGTCCGCGATCCCGTCCTCGTCCACGTCGCCGTCCACGATGCTCCGCGCGACGTCGTCGCCGAGGACGAAGAGCGCGTGCACGTCGGCGTCGTAGCGCTCGGCGACCGCGACCGCGTACTCCGCGGCGGTCCCGGAGGCGTCGCTCCCGTCCACGGGGACGAGGACCGTCCCGACTTCGAGGCTCATGTCGGCGTCTCCGGCGGCCGCCACCAAAAGCCCACCGAGGAGTGGAGTTAAGTGCGGACGCGGCGACGTCCCGCACATGATCGACACCGTTGTCGTCGCCACCGACGGGTCGGAGAGCGTGAGGCGCGCCGTCGACGCCGCCCTCGACCTCGCCGCCCGCTTCGACGCCGACGTCCACGCGCTCTCCGTCGTCGACACGGGCGCGCTCGACACCACCCCCGACGACCTCCGCGCGGAGATGGCGGACGCGCTCGACGAGCGCGCCGAGGACGCCCTCGCCGACGTCGCCGAACGCGCCGACGGCCCGGTCACCACCGCGGTCCGCGAGGGACGGCCCGCCGACGAGATTCTCTCGTACGCCCGCGAGATCGACGCCGACGTCGTCGCCACCGGGACGCGCGGGCGACACGGCGAGAACCGCCTCCTCATCGGCTCCGTCGCCGAGCGCGTCGTTCGGGACTCCCCGGTCCCCGTCCTGACCGTTCGCCGCCTCGAAACTGACGAGACCGAGGAGGCCGCGTAACCGCCGGGTTCTTCTCCCTCGCCGCGCTTCCCCCGGTATGAAAGACCGGGTCATCGACGACGATACCCTCTCGCTCGAACGCAAATCCCGCCTCCCGGGGCGGGGCTTCTTCGTCCCCGACGACGTCTCCGAGGCCGAGACGGAGCGCGAGATGCGCGACCGCCTCGACGGCGCGGACGTCGTCGTCGTGGCCGACCCCGACGCCGACGGCCTCGCCTGTGCCGCGCTCGTCCGCGAGGTCCACGGCGACGCCGCCCTCGTGCCCGCCGGCCCGCACAACCTCGAGGACGGCCTCGACCGCGTCGCCGACTACGCCCCCGCGGGCGTCACCGTCTACGTCTGCGACCTCTGCCCCGACGAGTACGCCTACGTCCGCGACGAACTCGAACGCCTCGTCGCGCACGCCGACGCCGTTCACTGGTACGACCACCACCAGTGGACCGCCGAGGCGGCCGAGCGGGTCCGCGCCGCCGGCGTCGAGCTCGTCATCGGTGACTCCGACGAGGAGTGCACCGCCGACGTCGCCGTCCGCTCCCTCGACGCCGACCTCCCCCGCCACCTCGTCGAACTCGCCGCCGTCACCCGCGACCACGACCTCTGGCTGAAGGAGGACCCCCGCAGCGACGACCTCTCCGACTACTCCCACCGCGCCGACGACGAGGAGTACGTCGAGACGGTCCGCGAGCACGGCCCCGACCTCCCCGAGGAGGTCCTCGAATTCCTCGAAGCCGAGCGCGTCGAGAAACGCGACCTCATCGAGAAGGCCCTCTCCCGCGCCGAACTCCGCACCCTCACCGTCGCCGACGAGGAGGTCACGGTCGGCGTCACCTACGGCCGGTGCTCGCAGAACGAGGTTGCCGACGAACTCCGCGAACGGGGCGCCGACGCCGCCGTCATCGTCAAGCCCGCGGGTTCCGCGTCCATCCGCGGCAGTGAGGACTTCGAGCGCTGCCACGAGGTCGCCCGGCAGGTCAACGGCGGCGGCCACCCGCAGGCCGCCGGCTGCAAGCCCGACATCTACGACGACATGCTCGACTACGCGAACCACTGGACGACCGGCGGCGCCGTCGCCACCCAGGTCATCCTCAACGCCTTCCGCACGCTCCCCGACGAACCCGCCGAGAGCGCCGACGAGTAGCGCGCTCGTCTCGTCGCGGTTCCTCCCTATCGCTCGAAGAGCGCGCCACTCGCGTGTCGCTCACACGGTTCGCTCCCGCTCGCTTTCTCGCGGAGCCGACGGCTCCGCGCTACTCGCGCCTCGCGTTGCTCAGCGCTCGCTCCATCGCGGTTCCTCGCTGCCGCTCGGAACCGCGCTACTCGCGTGTCGCTCACACGGTTCGCTCCCGCTCGCTTTCTCGCGGAGCCTACGGCTCCGCGCTACTCACACAGCCACCGCTCGGAGTAGCTCGCGCCGCACTCGCAGTGCGCGTAGGCGTGGACGACGGCCCCCTCGGCGTAGAGCCCGCCGACCTCCTCGTTCTGTTCTTCGGTGAACGCGAAGACGAAGGAGACGTCGTGGCCCTCGCCGTCGCCGGCTTCCGGGCAGTCGCCGCCCGCGAGGTCCCGGTCGACGTGGCCGTCCGCGCCCATCGCCTCCTGTGCGAACTCCATCGCGGCCATCCCCGTCGTCTTCTGGAAGACGCCGCGGCCCTTCTCGCCGTCGACGACGAGCACGACGCCGTCGTCGTACGCGACCGCGTCGTCCCGGTCCGCGAGCGCGGCGACGTTGTCCACGACGTCCTCGGTGAGGTAGAGCGCGACGTCCTCGTGGCGTTCGCCCGCGAGGAACTCGGTGTACCTGTCGGTCATACCCTCCCTACCTGCTCGCGCAAGAAAAGTGACGTGCGTTCGACGCGTTACTCGTCGGCTTCGTCCGCCTCCTCCTCGTCCTCGCCGAGGAGGGACGCGACGGACTCGTCGCCGGTCTCCGTGACCTTCGCGTTGATCTGGACGGTGGCGTCGGAGACCTCGCTCCCGCGGACGCTGATACGGCGGCGCTCGCCGTCGCGCTCGGGATTGTAGCCGACGCTCTCCTCCTTGACGAGGACGCTCTCCAGACCCGGCCCGGAGACGTCGCCGCGCATCGGGCGACCGGCCTCGTCGGAGCCGCCGGTGATCTCGAGCGTGCAGCCGGTCAGTCCAACGGCGTCACCGTCGACCTCGTCGCCGATATTCCGACCGATGAAGCGATTCGCGTCCTGTCCCTCGACCTCGATCGGGTACGCCGCCCCTTCCGCGGGGTCGGCGACCACGACGTTGAACGTAGCCATACGCGTACTCCCGGCTGCGCGACCTAAAAGCGCGTCGAAACCCCGGAGCGGCCGCGAGGGCCGGCGACACGCTTTTGCCCGTTTCTCGGGTAGGGCGGGTATGACCGAGCAGGGCGACGTCGACGGGGCCGACGCGGCGGTGGACGGCGCGACGGACGACGACGCGGCGGACAACGACGCGACGAACGGCGACGCGACGAGTGGTGACGCGACGACGAACGGCGACGCGACGAGTGGTGACGCGACGAGTGGTGACGCGACGACGAACGGCGACGCGACGACGAACGGCGACGCGACGGATAGCGACGACGCCGACGCCGAGCCGACGCCCGGCGTCCCCGACGACGTCCGGAAGTACGACCGCTTCAAGAAGGTCGACGGCGCACAGTACGAGCGCGTCAACGACTTCCTCCGCGAGCGCACCTACATCACGGCCCGCGAGTGGGCCATCGCGCGACTCTGCGCGGACTTCCGCACGGAGACGGGCGTCGAGATGACGAAGATCGGCGAGAACCTCCCCGAACTCGTCCCGTTCATGACGGACACGTACACGCCCCAGGCCGTCAATCAGGCCCGCGCGGCGTTCGAGGAGAAGGTGACGAAGGCGGGCGCCACGTTCCTCTACGGCGCGATGAGCGACTTCTTCACCGCGGACGAACTCGACGACCTGATGTACGAGTCGACGGAGGTGGCGAAGTTCCTCCTCGAAGTCGAGGGCGTCGAACTCTCCGTCGAGGAGGAACTCGACGCCGAGGACCGCATCTCCGAGGTGATGCGCGACGTCCGGGAGGCCAGCGACGAACTCCGCCACTCCGAGGCCACCTGCCCGAACTGCGGCCACGAGATGAGCGAGGCCGACGACTGAGCGTCAATCGTCGTCGTCGTCGCCGACGGCGTCCTGACCCTCCACCAATCGCCCGCCGAGGACGGCGTTCACGACCGCGCCGACGAGCAGGACGAGCGCGGCGACGTAGAGCCACGTGAGGAGCAGCATGACGCCGCCGAGGACACCGTAGGCCTGGCTGTCGCCGGCGTAGGCGACGTAGACGCGAAAGAGCGCCCCGAAGGCGAGCCACCCGGTCGCGGCGACGAACGCCCCCGGAAGGGCCTCGCGGAGCGTCACCGGCGTGTCCGGGAGGACGTAGTAGAGCGGGCAGAACGCCACGGTCAGCCCGACGAGCAGGAGGACGGGGGCGAGCAGGTCGAGGACGAGTCGGTCGACGACGAGCGCGAGCGCCGTGCCGACGCCGACGAGCCCCACCGCGGCGACGGCGAGACAGCCGAGCGCGACGAGGCCGTCCCGGACCGCGCCGACGAGACCCGCGTCCTCCTCGCCGTAGACGACCGCGAACGCCGTGTTCAGCCCGCGAAAGACCTTCAGCGCGCTCCACGCGAGGAGGACGACGCCGAGCAGCGACGTGCCGAACGCGCCCGTGCGGTTCGTGAGCGCACCTCGGAGGAGGTCGGCGGCGTTCGGTGAGAGGAACCCCTGGAGCGCGGCGACGACGGCGTCGGCGGTCGCCGGGCCGCGCAGCGCCGCCGCGAGCGCGAAGACGAGCACGAGCAGCGGCACGAGCGAGACGAACGCCGCGTACGCGATGGCACCCGCGACGAACGTGAGGTTGCGCTCGCGGACGACCGCGACCGTCTCCAGCGTCGCCTCGCGGACGGTACCAAGCGTCGAGTCGGCCATGTCCGCCCCGTCGGGCGTCCCGCGGTTGAACGTTCGGGCTCCAGAACGCCGGTTCGCCGCTCTGCCGACCGTCCGTTACGGTGCGCGCTCGCGGACGTTCGTCCCGTTCCGGTCCCCGAACGCCGCCTCGGGGGCGTCCCACACACGCTCGCCGCGGCGCATCGTCCAGACGGGGAAGACGCCCTCGAAGCCCGCGAACGGCGTCCACCCGCACTTCGAGTGGAGGTCGTCGCCGTCGATTTCGGTCACGTCGGTCGTGTCGTAGAGCGCGAGGTCGGCGTCGCACCCCGGCGCGACTCGGCCCTTTCCGGCGACGCCGAACAGCTCCGCGGGGTTGCGCGCGGTGACGTCGCGCACGCGCTCGGTCGTGAGCTCCGTGTGGCGCGTCGCGGCGAGGAGGAGCGGCACCATCGTCTCGACGCCCGGGACGCCCGAGGGCGCGTGCCAGACGTCCGTGTCCTTCTCCGCGCGGGTATGGGGCGCGTGGTCGGTGGCGACGACGTCGAGCGTCCCGTCGACGAGGCGCTCGAACAGCTCCGCGCGGCGGTTCTCGCTCCGCAGCGGCGGGTTCATCCGCCCGAACGTCCCGAGGTCGTCGTAGTCGTCGCGCGAGAGGAGGAGGTGGTGGGGCGTCGCCTCGCAGGTGAGGCCGGCGTCGGCGGTGACGTCGACGGCCTCGGGCGTCGAGGTGTGCGCGAGGTGGACCTGCGCGTCCGCGTCCGCGGCGACCTCGGCGGTGCGTTCGGCGGCGACGATTTCGGCCTCCGCGCGCCGGTAGGCGCTCCACGCGTCCGCGTCCTCGCGCGCCGTCGCCTCCTCGTCGAACAGCGTCGCGTCCTCCGCGTGGACGGTGACGGGGACGCCCGCCGCGGCGGCGCGCTCGACGGCGTCCGCGAACAGCTCCGCGTCGATACCCATCTCGCCCGTCGAGTCGGCGAGGAAGACCTCGCCGAGCGCGAACAGCGGCCGCCCGAAGAGCGCGTCGGGGTCCCAGGCCTCGGTGACGCCGCCGTTGAGCCCGTAGTCGACGAGCGAGTCGGCCGCGAACGACTCCTTCTCGTCGTAGGCCGCGCCCGTGACGGTCGGCGGGTCGGTGTTCGGCTGGTCGACGACGGTCGTGACGCCGCCCGCCGCGGCCGAGCGGCTTCCCGTCGCCCACGTCTCCTTGTGGCCCGCGCCGGGCTGGCGGAAGTGGACGTGGGCGTCGATGGCCCCGGGGAGGAGGAGGCGCTCGTCGGCCTCGATGTTCACCGTGCCGTCGAGGTCCACGCCGACCGCGTCGATCTGCTCGCCGTCGAGGCGGACGTCGCGGACCCGGCCGTCCGCGAGCGTCGCGTCGCGTATCACGCGCATACCGGGGCGTCGGCGCTCGCGCGCCTAAAGCTGACGGCACGCCCGCGCTCCGCGTGCCCCGCGTTCCGACGCCCGCCGCGCGACGCTCGCGCGCGGCGTGCTCCGGTCCGCGCCCCACCCCCTCGCCCATCCCCGCTCTCTGGCGCGACGCTTTATCCGTCCCGGGGCCCACGGTACGGGTGATGGACGCGTCGAACGCACCGACCGTGGACGACTTCGTCGACGTCTCCGAGCGACTGATGCGCTACCTGGAAGTCGCGGCCGCTTTCGTGCTCGTCGGGCTCTTCGCGGTCGGCGTCTTCGACTTCCTCCTCCAGATAGTCACGCTCGTCCGCACCGGCGCGATTACGGACACCGCGGCGATAATCGGGCTCATCGACGACATCCTCCTCCTCTTCATCATCGTCGAAATCTTCCAGACCATCGTCGCGTACGCCCAAGAACAGAGCGTCATCCGCATCGTCATCGCCGCGGGGCTCATCGCCGTCGCGCGGAAGGTCATCAGCTTCCACTCCGGCGACTACGGCTCGCCGACGGAGGCGACGGTCGCCGCCGCGGGCTACGCCCTCCTCCTGCTCGCGCTCGTCGCCGCGCTCTACGTCGTCGGGCGCGCGAACGTCACGACGCCGCCCGAGCAGGACGTCTAGCTCTCGGCTGCGAACGCCACGTCGTCGCGCGCCGCCGTCTCGCCGAACAGCCACGCGGCGTGCGCCGTCGCGTACTCCTCGTGGTCCGCTTCGATGTAGCCGAGCGCGTCCTCGACGATCACGGTCCGGTAGTCACGCAGGCCGGCGCTCGCGGCCGTGTGGAGGACGCAGACGTTGGCGAGCGTCCCGCAGAAGACGAGGTCGTCGATGCCGTGCGCGTCGAGGTAGCCCTCCAGTTCGGTCTCGTGGAAGGCGTCGTAGGTGTGCTTCTCGACGACGTGGTCGGCCGCCGGGAGCTCCTCGACCAGCTCGGCGTCCCACGACCCCTCGACGACGTGCTCGCCCCAGCGCTCGAACTCGTCGTAGGCGTGGTTCCCCTCGAACTGGCCCTCGGGGTGGACGTCGCGGGTGTAGAGCACGCTCGCGCCGGCGTCGCGGGCGCGTTCCGCGAGCGAGACGCAGGGTGCGACGGCGTCGCCGCTCGCGGGCGCGTAGAGGCTGCCGTCCGGGTGACAGAAGCCCTTTTGCATGTCGACGACGACGAGCGCCGTGCGGTCGGGGTCGAACTCGGGCATGGCGAAAGAGAGCGACGCGAGGCGCTTAGTCCTTGACCCGGACGGTGACCTTGCCGACGTGTTCGCCGGCTTCGAGGCGGCGGTGGGCCTCCGCGGCCTCCTCGAAGCCGTAGTCGGTGTCGTCGAGGTGCGGGGTGACGTCGCCCTCGTCGACGAGCGTGGCGACGCGCGCCAGTATCTCGCCGTGGCGGAGGCGGCCGGCGTGGTCGTCGTGAATGAGCGGGAGGAGCATGAACACGGTGTCGAAGCTGAGCCCCTTCGAGTGGACGGGGTTCAGGTCGGCCTCGCCGCGCGAGACGGTGGTGACGACGCGGCCCTTCACGCCCGCGGCGGCGAAGTCCGTCCCGATGTTGTCCGCGCCCGCGCCGACGGTGTCGAAGACGACGTCGAAGCCCTCGCCGTCCGTGTACTCCGCGACGTAGTCGTCGACGTCGCGGTGGTAGTCGAAGGCGTGGTCCGCGCCGAGGTCGCGCGCGAGGTCGCGCTTCTCCTCGGTGGAGGCCGTCGCGTGCACGACGCCGCCCTCCAGGCTCGCCAGTTGGACGCCGACGTGGCCGACGCCGCCGGTGCCGCCGTGGACGAGGACGGACTCGCCGGGCGAGACGTCCGCGCGCGTCACGAGGCCGTCCCACGCCGTGATCGTCACGAGCGGGAGCGCGGCGGCTTCGCGCATCGAGAGCGAGTCGGGCTTGTGCGCGAGCGTCGCGGCGTCCGCGGCCGCGTACTCGGCGAGCGCGCCCGTCGTGCCCGCGAGCCCGCCCGGACAGCCGTACACCTCGTCGCCGACCTCGAAGTCCTCGACACCGTCGCCGACCTGCACGACCTCCCCGGCGAGGTCGCCGTGCAGGACCGCGGGGAAGTCCGGGCAGAGGTCGCTGGCGAAGCCGCTGCGAATCTTCGTGTCTACGGGATTGACGCTCGTCGCCGCGACCTCGACGAGCACCTCGTTCGCGTCGACCTCGGGGACGTCGAGTTCGGCGTGCTCGAAGACGTCTGGGTCGCCGTGCTCGCGGATCACCTGTGCGTCCATCGTCTCGGGAACCTCGGCCATACGCGCCCCTCGGAGCGCCGCGCGCAAAAACGTCACCGTGCCGGCCGCCCTCGCGGCTACCGCGTCGCGTCGCACGGACCACCTAAGTCCCTCGCACCCGACGCGTCCCGTATGCGCGAACTCGACCGCTGCGACTTCTGCGAGGAGCCCGCGGACGGCGTCTACGAGGTCGTCCCCGAGACCGCGACGCACGGCGCGCGCCGCCTCGTCCTCTGTACGGCCTGCCGGGACACCCTCGCGGGCGTCGTCGACCCGCTCCTCGACGCCCTCGACGGCCACGACGGCGCGGAGCACGACCCCTCGCCGGCCGTCACCGTCGAACCCGCGGTTCCGGACGTCGAGATGGACGACGAGAGCGACGACGCGGCGGACGGACGCGACGGTGCCGACGACGCGGACGCGGGCGATGCTGACGCGGTCGCCGACCCCGACGCGCTCGACGTCGAGGGCAGTGAGGGCGACGATACGGACGCGGGCGACGCGGACGTGGGAGACGACGACGCAGACGTGGGAGACGGCGATGATGAGACCGACGCCGATACGGGAAACGAAGACGCCGACGCGAACGACGCCGACGCCACTCCCGACCGGCCGCGCGGCTACGCCCAGCTCGTCCGCCTCCTGCGCAACCGTCCGGGCGCGATGACGCGCGCGGACCTCGCGGACCTCGCGGACGGCGCGTACGACCTCTCCCGACGCGAGGTGGACGCGGCCGTGGACGCCGCCGTCGAGAACGGCCACCTCGAAGAGACCGCCGAGGGCGTCCGGACGCCCTGAGCGTTACAGCTCGCCCTTCGTGCTCGGCGTGTCGCTGCGGCGCTCGTCGAGCCGGGTCGCGTCGTCGAGCGCGCGGGCGTTCGCCTTGAACAGCGCCTCGACCTCGTGGTGGGCGTTCTCGCCCGTTATCGCGCAGTGGAGGGTGAGGCCGGCGTGCTCGGCGAACGACTGGAAGAAGTGCGCGGCCATGACACTCGTGAAGTCGCCGATGCGCTCCTGGCTGAACGCGCCCTCGAACTCGTAGTAGGGCCGCCCGGAGACGTCGAGGACGACGCTCCCGACGGCCTCGTCGAGGGGGACCTTCCGGTCGGCGTAGCGGACGATGCCGCGCTTCTCGCCGAGAGCCTCGCTCACCGCCTCCCCGAGGACGATGGCGACGTCCTCGACGGTGTGGTGGTCGTCGATGTGGAGGTCGCCGTCGCAGTTCACCGTGAGGTCGAAGAGGCCGTGTTTGGCGAACGATTCGAGCATGTGGTCGAAGAAGCCGATGCCGGTCTCGACCGTGCTCTCGCCGTCGCCGTCGAGGTCGACGGTGACGTCGATGTCGGTCTCGGCGGTCGAGCGGGACGCCGCACCCGTACGCGTGCTCATACGTCCGCTTCTCGCGCGCCGCCCAAGGCCGTTGCGCTCACGCTACACGAGCCCGAGCGCGCCGAGGGCGGCGAAGAGGAGGTCGCCGTAGGCGAACGCGACGACGAGGCCGAACACGAGGGTGACGAAGAACGGCGTCCCGGGCGTGATCCAGACGGCGTCGCGCTCGGTCACGACGTCGAGGCCCTCGCGGAGCGACGCGGGCGACGTCCCGTACGCCGACCCCTCGATGTCGTCGAGGAACGCCGCCGCGCCCCACGGGTCGTCGTAGTCGTCGCCCTCGGTCGCGCTCGTGTCGCCTCCTCCGGGCGCGCCGTCGCCTCTCCCCTCCGATCCGTCGCGCTCGTCGACCGTCGCCGCCCCGCCGTCGGCGCGCGCGCTCGCCTCGTCGCCGTCGAGTACCACCCCGTCCGTCGGGTCGTTCGGCTCCGCCGGGAGCGTCGCGGGGTCCCGTAGCGCCCCGTCCCGGCGGAGGTCGGCGAGCGTGACGCCGCGCCACCGACAGTACATCCGGAGGGCGTCGAGGTCGAGGCCGCCCGTGAAGTGCGTCCCCGCGCGGTCCTCCAGGAGGCTGCCGTGCTCGACGGGGAGGCGCTCGACGGGGATGCGTTTCCCGACGGCCATCACGGACGCCACCTCGCCGCGCGCGGCGTTCGCGGCGAGCAAGTAGAGCGGGTACGCCATCCCGAGGACGAGGGCGTTCGTGAGGACGGTGAGGGCGAAGACGCGGATCGTCGTCGGGACGAGCGGGAGGACGAAGCCGTCGAAGTAGTACGTCGGATACGTGGGGAGGAGGACGCTGATGGTGACGAGCGCCTTCGCGTCCGCGCCGCCGAAGCCGACGGGGACGACGTAGAAGAACGCGCCGAGGCCGCCGACGACCAGGAGGCTGACGACGGTCCGGAGCGCGAACGCGCGGAACGCGAACGCGTCGGGCGCGTGGACGGCGTTCCACCCCTCGACGGCGAGACAGACGACGCCGAGGACGAGCAGCGGCGGCCAGAGCAGGTCGGGGACGCGACGCGTCTCGATGTCCCGGTACGCACCGTAGGCGAACGTGGGGACGGCGAGTAGACGAAGCAGGTCGGGGACGGTCGCGTACACGACCGGACGGGCGCGCGAGAGGGGCAAAGGAGTTTCGGCGGCGGACGGACCGCCGCCGACCGTCGATGCCGACGCGCGGCTACGCAGTGGGGCGTTCCGAAAGAAAGCGTCGTCGTTCGACCCTCGGACCGCGTTAGATGACGCGGTTCTGGAGGTAGTCGAGGTGCTTCGCGTTGTAGACGATCTTGACCTCGTCCGTGGCCGGCGACCCGATGCAGGTCAGGCGCACGTTCTTCTCCTCGACCTCCTCGTCGCTGAGGATCTGCTGCATGTCCATGTCGATCTCGCCCTCCTTGACGATGGACGCGCAGTTCGCACAGGCACCGGCGCGGCAGGAGAACGGCCAGTCGTAGCCCTGCGCTTCGGCGGTCTCGAGGATGTAGCTCCCCTCGGGGACGTCAAGCTCACCGAAGTCCTCCTCGTCGAGCCCGGCGTCCGCGGCCTTCTCGAAGAGGTCGTCGTCGTCAATATCCCAGCCCTGGTCGTTGACGACTTCGTAGTTGAGGTATTCGACGGTTGGCATCACCGTGGGATTTTTCGCCCGTAATGAAAGGCCTTGCTGTTTTCCCGTCGTCACCGCCGGTTTCTCGGATCGCCGCGCCGCCGTCCGACGCCCGCGTTCACCCCACGCGTCACCCGAGGATACCGGCGAGGGTGAACAGCGCGAACGACGCGGCGGCGGCGACGGAGGGGGTGAGCACCCAGAGGATGACGACCCGCCCGACCGCGGCTGGGTCGAAGAGGTCCGCGGCGGCGAGCTCTTCGGGGTCCTCCTCGCCGATTCGCGGGACGTCGCGCGGGTCGTCCGCCCGCTCGGCGGCGAGCGACCCCATCGCCATCGGCGCACGCCCCTCGCCGCTGAGGGCGTCGTTCGCGCGGACCGTCCGCGTCGCGCGCCCCCACCCGAGGCCGACGATGCACATCGTCGCGGAGACGGCGAGGCTCGCCGGGATACCGAGGACGGAGAGGACGGTGATGAGCGACGCGGAGACGACCTCGACGATGAGCGCGGCGAGCAACGGGAGGTCGGTGAGGTCGTTGCCGACGGTGTCGAGCGTCCGGCGGGCAATCGTGAACGCCCCGAGGGCAATCGCCGCACCCGCGAGGAGGACGCCGACGCTCGCGGAGAGGAAGCCGCCGCCGACGAGCGGCGCGACGGCGTTCGCGGCGTTCGACGCGCCCGCCGAGAACGCCATGTAACAGCCGATGGCGACGACGAGGAACGCCGCGAGGAACTGCCGCGGGGTCGCGTCGTCGTTCGTCCCGACGGGGTAGCTCACGCGACCCGTATCGCGCCAGACGAGCAGGCCGTCCTCGGGGACGTCGAGGCGGAAGAACGCGTCCAGATAGGGGTAGGCGTAGCGGCCGACGACCGCGCAGACCCAGAAGGCGAGGACGGGCGCGACGACCCACGCGGAGACGATGCGCCCCATCGTCGCCATCCGGAGGGTGCCGGTCGCCGCGCCGAGGCCCGCGATGGAGCCGACCGCGGTCATCGAGGTCGAGGCGGGGACGCCGTAGCGATTCGAGACGAGGAGCGCGACGCCGACGAAGAAGAGCACGGCGACCGACGCCGGGAGGGTGAACTCCGAACTCGGCACGATCTCCCCGCCCATCGTGTCGATGACGTTCCGGCCGATCGTCCAGCCGCCGAGGAGCGCGAAGACGGCCATGAGCGCGGCCGCGCCGAACTTCGACACGACCCGCGAGCCGACCGCCGGCCCGAAGGCGACGCCCGTCGAGGAGCCGCCGATGTTGTAGCCGACGAACGCCGCGACGAGCACGCCGACGGCGAGGAGGAGCGCAGCCATCGCGTCGGGCTACGCCCGCGCCCGGTTTGAACCCGATGGTCGCGGGCGGCGAGCGCGGCGGGGCGGTCGTTGCTTCACGTCCCCGAACGCGGACGCTTTTGCCCCTCGACCTCCCACCTCGGGTATGTTCGAGACGTTCGAGGTCGTCCCCGCGGTCGACGTGCAGGACGGCGAAGTCGTCCAGTTGGTGCAGGGCGAACGGGGGACGGGCAAGCGCTACGGCGACCCGGTCGCGGCCGCGGAGGACTGGCTGGACGCCGGCGCGGAGACGATTCACCTCGTCGACCTCGACGGTGCCTTCGAGGGCGCACGCGAGAACGAGGACGCCATCGGGGCCGTCGTCGAGGCCGTCGGCGACGACGCGGCCGTCCAGGTCGGCGGCGGCATCCGGTCGTTCACCGACGCGCGCGACCTCCTCGAAATCGGCGTTGACCGCGTCATCCTCGGGACGGCCGCCGTCGAGAACCCCGAGTTGGTCTCGGAGATAACGGACGTCTACGACGACAGCACGCTCGTCAGCCTCGACGCGAAGGGCGGCGAAGTCGTCGTCTCCGGGTGGACGGAGGGCACCGGCCTCGACCCCGCGGAGGCCGCCGCGGAGTTCGAGGGCGTCGGCGCGTCCGGCCTCCTCTTCACGGACGTCGACGTCGAGGGCCAGCAGGCCGGTGTCCGCACGGACGTCGTCTCGCGCGTCGTCGACGCCGTCGACATCCCCGTCGTCGCCTCCGGCGGCGTCGCCACCCTCGACGACATCGTGGCGCTCCGCGACGCGGGCGCGGCCGCCGTCGTCGTCGGCACCGCGCTCTACGAGGGCAACTTCACGCTCGAGGAGGCCCGCGAGCGCGTCTCGTAGGCCGGACGACAGGAACGACGGACTCCCGGACGGCGGCGACAGAAGACCTATCCACGCCCGCCGGTATGCTCTCCGTATGAGCGAGAGCGAGAGCGAGAGCGAAAACGAAAACGAAAGCGAACGGGCGTTCGGCGTGGACCTCGACTTCGGCGACGACGGCCTCGTGCCCGCCGTCGCGCAGGACGCCGACACCGGCGAGGTGCTGATGCTGGCGTACGCGGACCGCGACGCCCTCGAACGCACCGTCGAGACCGGGCGCGCCCACTACTACTCGCGCTCGCGCGAGGAGCGCTGGGAGAAGGGCGCGACGAGCGGGCACACCCAGGCGGTCGAGGAGGTCCGCGTCGACTGCGACGGCGACGCGCTCCTCTACGTCGTCGAGCAGACCGGCGGCGCGTGCCACACCGGCCACCGCTCCTGTTTCTACCGCACCGTCGAGGGCGAGACGGTCGGCGAGCGCGTCTTCGACCCGGACGACGTCTACGAGTGACGATGGCCGACGCCACGGCGAACGACCCCGCCGACGTCTCGGGGCTCCTCGCGCGACTCCGCGACGCCCGCGAACGCCGCGCCGACGCCGAGGCCGCCGTCGACGAGTACGGCGCGGACACCCTCCGACGCCTCCGCGAGCACCGCGAGGACGCCCTCGCGCTCCTCCGGCGCTACGAGGACTCGGCGACCGGCTCCGGCGACTTCCAGTCGTACATCGAGTTCGAGGGGAAGGTCGCGGAACTCGTCGCGGACGTGGACGACGACCTCCCGCGCGCCGACGCCTTCGACGACTACGACGACGCCCTCGACAAGCGCCGCGTCACCGAGTCCGACTTCGAGCGCGCCCGCGACACCCTCGACCCCGTCGCCGACCTCACCGACCGCCTCGACGAGCGCGACGACGCCCGCGACGCGTATCGCTCCCTCCGCTACGACGCGGAGGACCGCCTCGATGCCCTCGACGACGAAATCGACCGCCTCGAACGCGTCGCCCGACTCGCCGACGCCGACCTCGACGCGCCCGTCGACGACCTCCGCGAACCCGTCGAGGCCTACGACACCGCGGCGCGGACCGCCGTCGAGGACGCCCTCGCGGAGCGCCCCACGCGAGAGGTCCTCGGGTGGCTCGACGCCCTCGCCGCCTTCCCGCTCGTCGACGCGCCGACCGTTCCCCCCGAGTTGCTCGACTACGTCCGCGCGCACGACGCCGGCGACGAACCCGTCCCGACGCTCCTCGACTACGGCGAGGAGTCCCTCTCGAAACTCGACCACTACGTCGAGGACCCCGCGGCGCTCAAGCGAGTCGTCGGCGCGAACCGCTCCTTCCTCCAGCGCCTCGACGGCGACTTCCTGACCCTCGGCTGGCCGCCCGACCCCGCGGACGTCCTGCGCTACCGGGCGGACGAGTACGTCTCCGCGCTCTCCCGGCTCGACGCCACCGGCGCCGTCGAGCGCCTCCGCGACGTGACCGCGCTCGCCCGCACCGACCGCTACGAGCGCCTCCGCGAGGCCGCGCTCGCCCGCGCCGAACTCGACGACGCCGAACGCGAACGCGTCGCGGACGGCACGGTCGCCGACGCCCTCGCGGACGCCCGCGACGCCCGCGAACGACTCACCGACGCCCTCGCCGACGGGTAGCGGTCAGTCCAGCGCCGCCCGCAGCGCCGCCGCGACGTCCTCGGCGAGCCCGCGCGCTCGCGTCTCGGCGCGCGCCTCCGCGTAGACGCGCACGACCGGCTCCGTCCCCGACGGGCGCGCGAGCACCCACGCGTCGCCGTAGTCGAGGCGATAGCCGTCGATGGTCGTGAGCCCCGCGTCGTCGGCCGCCGCGGCGTCGTCCGCGTACGCCTCCGCGGCCGCGAGCAGCGCCTCGCGCTCCGCCTCGCCCTCGTACTCGACGTTCACGCGGACGTTCGCGTAGTCGTCGTAGGGCGCGACGACGTCGCTCGCCCTCCCCTCGTCGGCCGCGAGCAGTTCGAGGAAGCGCGCGCCGATGTACGCCCCGTCGCGGCTGACCCGGTAGTCCGGGAAGATAACGCCGCCGTTCCCCTCGCCCGCGATGGGCACGTGTGCGCCCTCCGCTTCCAGCTGGGCGATTCGCGTCATGATGCGCGTCGACCCGATGGGCGTCAGTTCGAGCTCCGCGCCCGCGGCCTCGCAGACGTCGACGAGGCGCTGGCTGACGTTCACCGCGGAGACGGCGGTGTCCCCCGCGTCCAGTTCGGCGGCGGCGAGCGCCGCGAACGACGCGCTCGCGTCAATCGGCTCGCCGTCCTCGTCGTAGAAGACCGCACGGTCCGCGTCGCCGTCGTGCGCGATGCCGACGTCCGCGCCGCTCGCGCGCACCAGCCGCCCGAGGTCGTCGAGGTTCGCCGGCACCGGCTCGGGGTCGCGCCCCGGGAAGTGGCCGTCCGGCTGGCCGTTCA
This sequence comes from Halarchaeum rubridurum, assembly GCF_014647115.1. Lineage (GTDB taxonomy): Archaea > Halobacteriota > Halobacteria > Halobacteriales > Halobacteriaceae > Halarchaeum > Halarchaeum rubridurum. Next base: position 520,849 of record NZ_BMOO01000001.1, on the reverse strand, counting down.
CCGTGACGACGCGACAGCCGAGCTCGCGGTAGACGTCGGGGCTCGTCAGCGCGCCCGCGCCGTGGCCGGGGTCGAGCGCGACCGTCAGGTCCGCCTCCGCGACCCGCTCCGCGTCGACCGCCCCGCACACCCGCTCGACGTACCGCCGGTTCGTACCCTCGACATCCCGGTCCCGTCCGGTCTCGTCCCACGCGACGGTCTCGAACGCCTCACTCAACAGCGCCTCCTCGACCCGTTCGAGAGCCTCGACGGCGAGCTCGACGCCGTCCGCGCCGACGAGCTTCAGCCCGTTGTACGCCGGCGGGTTGTGCGACGCCGTCACCATGATCGCCGGGACGCCCTCGTCGGCGGCGTACGCCTGCAACCCGGGCGTCGGGACGACCCCGAGGCGGTCGACGTCCGCGCCGACCGCCGCGAGCCCCGACGCCACCGCGTTCTCCAGCATCCGTCCCGTCTCCCGGGTGTCGCGTCCCACGGCGAACCGCGACGCCTCGCGGACGGACCCCGCCGCCTTCGCAACGCGGAGCGCGAACGCCGGCGTCAGCTCCTCGTTGGCGACGCCGCGCGTCCCGCTCGACCCGAACACCTGCATGTCTCACCCTGACGGCGGCCGTCCCAAAGCCGTTTCCCTAGTGGTCGTGACCCTTCCCGTTGCCCGGGTTGCGGTCGATGAGGCTCACGAAGAACGCGTCGCCGTCGTGGAAGTAGACGCCGCGGAAGCCCCCCTCGCAGTAGTCCGCCATGTCCGCGCCGAGTTCGTTCCCCGTCTCCGCGTCGAGATAGACCGGCTCGGACCACGACCCGCGCTCGCCGTCCGCCGCCCGCGAGAGCACCGTCTCGAGGTTCGGGTGCGCGTCGACGAACGACTCCTCCAGCGTACACGTGTGGTCGCTCGCCTCCGGGTCCGCCGGCATCGCGCGGAGTTTCCACTCGCCGGACGGCCCGAGGATTCCGAGGCCGAGGCCGTTACAGCCCGCGAGCGCGCCCGCGAGGCCGGTCGCCGCCGCCGCGAGATACCGGCGTCGTCGCATACCCACCACTCGGGGCGGCGACGGGAAGTACGGCGCGGTCCGCGCGGTTCCTCGCTGACGCTCGGGCGTCGCCGCACAGCGCGCGGCTCACGGGTCGCTCACGGCTGCGCCGTTCGCGTTGTCGCGGTTCCTCGCTGACGCTCGGGCGTCGCCGCACAACGCGCGGCTCACGGGTCGCTCACGGCTGCGCCGTTCGCGTTATCGCGGTTCCTCGCTGGCGCTCGGAACCGCGCTTCTCGTACACAACGCTTTCCGCCCCCGAACCCGCTGTTCCACCCATGAGCGACCACGACATCAGCCTCGACGAGAAGCGCGTCTACGCCGAGCAGACGGGCACCGAGACCCTGCTCGTCGGCACGGACCGCGGCCTCGCCGCCGTCGCCGTCTCCGGCGACCAGATCGGCGAGTTCGCCCTCTGCACGACCACCGAGGTGCGCGACGTCGCGGTCTCCGGCACTACCGCGGCCGTCGCCGACCGCGAGGACGTCCGAACGACCGACGCCGGCCGGGACGCCGTCACAGGCGACCCCGCGTTCAGCGAGACCGGCTTCGGTGACGCCGTCGCCGTGAGCTACGCCGACGGGGCGCTCCTCGCTGCCGGGCCGAAGGGCCGCGTCGCCGCCCGCGAGAACGACGCGTGGGCCGAGCGCGGGACCGCGCCCGAGGCCCGCCGCGCCGACGGGGCGCTCCTCGCCACCGTCGATGGCGTCTACCGGGTCACCGACGCCGACGTGGCGCACGCCGGATTGGACGACACACGCGACGTCGCCGCGGGGTCGACGCGACGGCGGGCCCGCGGGACGGCGAACGGGGAGGGCCGACCCGCGAGCACCGGTCCGTGGGCCGCCACGGCCGACGGCGTCTATCGCCTCGGGAACGGGTGGCTCGCCGAGCGGGACGGTCGCGCCACGGCCGTCGCCGCCCGCGCCGACCACGCCGCCGCAGTCGTCGAGGACACGCTGTACGAACACGACGGCGACGGCTGGCGCGAACGCGACTGCCCGCTCACCGACCTCGCGGACGTCGCCTACGGCGCGGGCGCGCTCTACGCCGTCGATTCGTCCGGCACCGTCGCCGTCGACGCCGGCCACGGCTGGCGCACCCGGACCATCGGGCTCCCCGGCGTGGCCGCAATCGGCGTCGTCACGGACGAGCGCTGACCCCGGACGGAAACGCCTAACCCGAGCGCTCCCCCACGTATCAGCCATGATCGTCAGTGGCTCCGCCTCGCAGGGCCTCGCGTCGGCGCTCGCCGCCGAACTCGGCGAGGAGCTCGCCGAAGTCGAGTACGAGTCGTTCCCGGACGGCGAGCGCATCGTCCGCGTCCCGCCCGTCGAGGGGCGCGCCGTCGTCGTCGCCTCCACCGTCGACGACGGCTCGTTCGTCGAACTCCTCCAGTTGCAGGACGCCGTCCGCGAGGCCGGCGCCGGGCGCGTCGTCACCGTCCTCCCCTACATGGGCTACGCCCGACAGGACGAGGCCTTCGAGCCCGGCGAACCCGTCTCCGCCCGCGCGATGGCGGGCGCGATTTCGACGGGCACCGACGCCGTCTACACCGTCAACGTCCACGAACCCGCCGTCTGCGAGTTCTTCGACGTGCCGGCGACGAACGTCGACGCGACGCCCCACCTCGCCGACCCCCTCCCCGAGGACCTCCGGGACCCGGTCTTCCTCGCGCCCGACGCCTCCGCGCTCCGACTCGCCGAGTCCGTGAAGGACGCCTACGGGCCGGGCGACGCCGACTTCTTCGAGAAGGTCCGTCACTCCGGGACAGACGTCGAGATTACGCCGAGCGAGACCGACGTTTCGGGTCGAGACGTCGTCGTCGTGGACGACATCGTCGCCACCGGCTCGACGATGAGCGAGGCCATCGGCCTCCTGGAGGACCCGAATCGCGTCTTCGTCGCGTGCGTTCACCCGCTGCTCGCCGCGAACGCCCGCACGAAACTCGCGACGGCCGGCGTCGACGACGTCGTCGCCACCGACACCATCGAGCGCGCCGTCAGCGAATCCTCCGCCGCGCCGGCGGTGGCGCGCGCGCTCGGACGGGAGTAGCGCCGCAGACTTTTGGCCTCGGCCCGCGGACGCGTCGGTATGGACGACGCGACCGTCTTCGAGTTCAAACTCCTCGTTGCCGGCACCGCCCTCATGGTGACGGGCGCGACGCTCCTCGGTACCGCGCCGACGCTCACGTCGCTCGCCTACTTCGGCCTCGTCGCCGGCCTCCTCATGCTCCTCGGCGGCCTCACCGACCAGTCCGCGCGCTACGCGGATTCGTGATTCGTGAGACGAACGCGAGTGTGAGAGCGGAGTCGGACGAAGACGCCCGTTAGACCTTCTGCACGCCGATACGCATCCGCACGCCTTCGACGTCGTCGTACTCCTCGACGGCCGTGTTGGCGTCGTCGGGGTCGACCTCCTCGAACTCGCGGGCGCGGACCTCCTCGGCGATGAGGTCCTCGCGCTCGCTGACGAGTTCGGCGACGCGGTCGTCGAAGACGAGCACGTCGAGGCGGACTTCGGCCTCCATGTCGAGGTCGAGGTCCTTGCGAAGCTCCTGTGCGCGACGGACGACCTCGCGGGCGTACCCCTCGGCTTCGAGGTCGTCGTCGAGTTCGGTGTCGACGTAGACGGTGCCGCCCTCGAAGGCGGCCGCGGCGACGTCGTCCGGCGTCTCCTCGCGGAACGAGACCATCTCGGGGGTGAGCTGGACGTCGCGGTCGAGGGCGTCGCGGACGGCGTCTTCGAGCACGTCGAGGTCGTCGTCGTCGACCCGCGCGGCGTTCAGCGCCTCCATCACGTCGCCGGCGTCAGCGCCGAAGGCGGGCCCGAGGACGCTCATGTCCGCCTCGGCGGAGTACTCGACGTCGCCGAACGTCTCGCCGGGCTCTAAGACCTCGATGCGCCGGGCGTTCAGGCGGTCGGCGAGGAGGCCGCGATAGTCGTCGATCTGCTCTTCGGTTCGGTCGTCGTCGGGGGAGACGACGACGCGCGCGACCGGCCAGCGGAGTTTGCGGCCGGCCTGCTGGCGCGCGTGGTTCCCCGCCTCCTCGATGCTCCGGGCGGTGTCGATGGCGTCCTCCAGGGCGGGCTGGCGGAAGCGCTCTTCCACCTCGGGCCAGTCGCACATGTGGACGGTCGGGTGCCCCGAATCGCCCGTGAGGTAGCCGTAGACCTCCTCGCTGACGAACGGCGCGTAGGGCGCGAGGAGCGCGACGACCTCGCGGAGGACCTTGTGGAGCGTCGCGTAGGCCGCGGTCTTGTTCTCACTCACCTGCTCGGTCCAGACGCGCTCGCGGATGAGCTGGATGTAGTAGCGCGAGAGGTCCTCGACGACGAACTCGCGGAGCGCCTGGAGCGCGCGGTGCTGTTCGCGGTTCTCCCAGTACTCCTCGGTGTCGTGCTTGAGGTTCTGGAGCTTCGAGAGGAGCCAGTCGTCCTCGACCGCGAGGTCGAGTTCGTCGACCGTCTGCGCGTCGGGGTCGAAGTCGTCCGCGCGCATGTACGGCAGCGGGAAGCGAAAGACGTTCCAGAGGACGTTGAGGTCGCGCTGCATGTTCTGCATCTCGTCCCACGAGAAGCGCATGTCCTCGCCCTGCGGGTCCTGGCCGAGGAGGAACATCCGCATCGCGTCTGCGCCGTGCTTCTCGATGGCCTCGTGGGGCTGGACGACGTTCCCGACCGACTTCGACATCTTCCGACCGTCCTCGTCGTTGGCGAAGCCGTGCATCAACACCTCGTCGTAGGGCACCTCGCCCATCGCCGCGGTGCCCATGCCCAGTTGGCTCCAGAACCACCCGCGGGTCTGGTCGTGGGCCTCCATGATGAGGTCCGCCGGCCACAGCTCCTCGAAGTCGCCCTCCTCCTCGGGGTAGTTCACGGTGCCCCACGTCGCCACCGAGGAGTCAAGCCAGACGTCGAAGACGTCCGGGACGCGCTCGTAGGTCACGCCGTCCTCCGTGATGGTGACGTCGTCGACGGCGGGCTTGTGGATGTCCATGTCGGCGTCGAGGTCCTGGTCGGCGCGCTCGACCAGCTCCTCGCGCGTCCCGACGACGATGCGCTCGTCGGGGTGTTCGCCCTTCGTCCCCTCCTCGACCCAGATGGGGACCGGGATGCCCCAGTAGCGCTGGCGGGAGACGTTCCAGTCGGGCGCGGACTCGATGAAGTCGCGGAAGCGGTTGTCGCGTGCCCACTGCGGGTGCCACTCCGAGTCCTCCATGTTCTCGATGAGCTCGTCTTTGACGTCCGTGATGGTGATGAACCACTGGTCGGTGGCGATCTGGAGGATCGGCGTGTCGCAGCGCCAACAGTGGCCGTAGGAGTGCGTGACGGTGCCGGAGGCGAGCAGGTGCCCCTTGCGCGCGAGGTCCTGCGTGATCGCCTCGTCGGCGTCCTTCACGAACTCGCCGGCGTACTTGCCCGCCTCCTCGGTGTAGACGCCGTCGCCGCCGACGGGGCAGAAGACGGGGAGGCCGAGCTCCTCGCCGCGCTCGAAGTCCACGTCACCGTGGCCGGGCGCGGAGTGGACGAGTCCCGTATCCTCGGCCTCGACGTAGTCCGCGTGGTAGACCTCGCCGACGCCGCGCTCGTCCGGGCGGTCCGGCACCTCCTCGGCGAGCGGGTGGTCGTACTCCCAGCCGAGCATGTGCGAGCCGGGGAAGGACTCGACGACCTCGTAGTCGTCGTAGCGCCCCGCCTTCAGGACGTCCTCGACGCAGGCCTCGGCGACGTAGAGGATTTCGCTCTCGCCGTCCGTCGTCGCCTCGACCTTCGCGTACTCGATGTCCTCGCCGACCGCGACGAACTCGTTCGCCGGGATCGTCCACGGCGTCGTCGTGTAGATGACGAGGCTCCCCTCGCGGCTCGCGGTTTCACCGCTCGCTCCCTCCGAGGACTCGCTTCGCTCGCCCTCGCGCAGCGGGAACTTCACGTGGACGGTCGGGTCCTCGACGTCCTCGTACTCGACCTCGTTGTTGGCGATGGCGGTCTCACAGCGCGGACACTGGCTTATCGAGCGCTTGCCCTGCTCGACGAGGCCGCGCTCCGAGGCGCGGTTGAATGCCCACCACGCCGCCTCCATGTACGTCGGGTCGACGGTCTTGTAGGGGTTCTCCCAGTCCATCCAGACGCCGAAGGACTGGAAGTCCGACTGGAGGCCCTCCAGCTGTTCGTTTGCGAACTGCTTGCACTCATCGATGAAGGCCTCGACGCCGTACTCCTCGATGTCCTGTTTCGAGTCGAAGTCGAGGCGCTCCTCGACCTTCGTCTCGATGGGGAGGCCGTGCATGTCGTAGCCCGGCCGGTCCGTGACGTCGTACCCCTGCATCCGGTAGTAGCGGATGTAGGCGTCCTTCAGGGACTTGTTCCACGTCGTCCCCATGTGGGCCGCACCGCTCGTGTAGGGCGGGCCGTCGACGAAGAAGAAGTCCTCGCCGTCCTCGCGGTGGGCCTTCGTCTTCTCGTAGGCGTCCACCTCGTCCCAGTAGTCGAACACCCGGTCCCGAACCGCCTCGGGGTCGTACTGCTCCGGGGGCTCGGCGAATCGGTCCATGCTCCATCCGTCTCCCTCCTGGGTGAAAGGAGAATCGGTCCCGCGCCCGCGGGCGCGCCTCCACCGGTGGCGCGCGGCGAAACGTTTTCGGCCACCGACCGACTTCGGGGCGTATGGGTCGCTACGGTGACGTCGACTATCCGACGCTGACGAAACGCGCGACGCTCTGCTCACTCGCCCTCGTCCTCGGTGGGTTCCTCCTCGCCGACGCCGGGCCGGCGCTCCTCGGGTCGCTCCCCGGATGGGCGATGACCGTCGCCGTCGACGCCGAGGCGCTCGGTGCGCTCGGAATCGTGCTCTGCCCGTTCCTCTTCGGCATCGTCCTCCCCCTCACCGAATAACTAAGGCCGCCGCGCGCGCACCACCCGCACGTGAGTGACGACTGCATCTTCTGCTCGATAGTCGCGGGTGACATCCCCGGCCGCATCGTCGCCGAGACCGACGACGCAATCGCGTTCCTCGACGCGAACCCGCTCGCGCCCGGCCACACGCTCGTCGTGCCGACGAGCCACCGCCAGCGCCTCGCCGACCTCGACGCCGCGGAGTCGCGCGCCGTCTTCGACCTCGTCCACGACCTCGTGCCGGACGTGGAGGCGGCCGTCGAGGCCGACGCTCTCACCGTCGGCATCAACGACGGCGAGGCCGCCGGCCAAGAGGTCCCCCACGTCCACGCGCACCTCGTCCCGCGCTTCGAGGGCGACGGCGGCGGCCCCATCCACGCCGTCGCGGGCGAACGCCCCCACCTCGACGACGAGGAACTCGACGACATCGCCGCACGAATCACGGACTGAGCCGTCGCCAGCGCCCGTCCCGTCGCCGCGGGCGCAACGCCTAACACCGCCCCGGACGCCCCACCCCGTATGGACGAACCAACCGTGACGCTCGAAAGCGGCGACGAACTCCCGACCGTCGGCGTCGGCACCTGGGACATCGGCGGCGAGACGGTCCGCGATGCCGTTCGCGCGGGCCTCGACGCCGGCTACGGCCACGTCGACACCGCGGAGGGCTACCACAACGAGGCCGAAATCGGCGACGTCCTCGCCGACTACGACCGCGAGGAGTTCTGGCTCACCTCGAAGGTCCTCCCGAAACACCTCACCTACGACGCGCTCGTCGAGTCCTGTGAGGCCTCCCTCGACAGACTCGGCACCGACTACCTCGACCTCTACCTCGTCCACTGGCCGAACCCCGCCGTCTCCATCCGCGAGACGATGGACGCGATGGCGTCCCTGAAAGAACGCGGCCTCGTGCGCAACGTCGGCGTCTCGAACTTCAGCGCCTATCAGCTCTCCTGTGCGCAACACGTCAGCGACGTCCCCATCGCCGTCAACCAGGTCGAGTACCACCCGTGGTTCCAGCGGGACGACCTCCTCGACTACTGCCGCGAGACGGACACCGTCGTCGAGGCCGCCGCGCCGCTCGCGCGCGCCGAGGTCTTCGAGGACGAGGTCGTTCAGGAACTCGCCGAGACGTACGACAAGTCGCCCGCCCAGGTCGTCCTCAAGTGGGCCGTGGAGAACGACGTCGTCGTCCTCCCGAAGTCCTCCTCGCCCGAGCACGTCCGCGCGAACCGCGAGCTCTTCGACTGGGAGCTCGAGGAGGCCGACCGCAAGCGCCTCGACGAGCGCGACCGGAACCACCCGGTCTACGACACGCCGACGCGCGACTGGTCGCGCGACGTCTACGGCATCGCCGAGTAACGCGCCACCGCGCTTTTGTTCGCGCCGCCCGCCCGTGGACGTATGTCAACGTCAGCACCGCGCACCCTCGCCGTCGTCGGAGCGGCCGGCGGCGTCGGCGCGACCCGCCTCTCCGTCGAGGCCGCCGCGCTCGTCGCCGCGGCCGGCCACGACGCGCTCGTCCTCGACGCCAACTACGCGACGCAGGGGCTCTCGACGTACGTCGACGCCCGCCTCGACCCGGACGCGACCGCGCTCGCCGCCGACCCCGACATCGCCGTGGACGACGCCGCCTACCCCCTCGACGCGCCCGGCGACGGGACGCTCGCGCTCGCCCCCGCGCACGCGCCGTTCGGCCGCGTCGCCGACGCGAGCGGTGCCGAGGCCGCGGAGCGTCTCTCCGAGCGGATCGACGAGGCTGCCGACGCCTACGACGCCGTCCTCGTCGACACGCCGCCCGTCGCCACCAATCCCGCCGTCGCGGCCGTCACGAGCGCCGACCGCCTCGCGCTCGTCACGAACCCCGACGAACGCGGCCGGGACGCCCTCGCACGCGAGCGCGGTCGCCTCGCCGACGTCGGCGTCGACACGGACGCGGTCGTCGTCGCCAACCCCAGCGAGGCCGACGCGCTCGCCGACGCGGACGTCGCCGTCCCCGAAGCCGACCTCGACCCCGAGAGCGACGCGCCCGCCGTCACGCCCGCCGACCCGGACGACTACACGCGCGCGGTCGCGTCGCTCGTCGAACGGACCTTCGCCATCGACGACCTCGTCCCCGAGGACGCCCCGGGATTCCTCGCGGGCCTCCGGCGGCGACTCGACTGAGCGGAACTACCGGAGGTCGTCCGGCGTCCCGACCGCGCCCGCGAGCGCCTCCCGCTCCCGCCGGTCGAGCGCCCGCGAATCCGGCTCGCGCGCCGCCGCGACGACCGCCGCGGCCCCCTCGACCGGCGGGTGCGTCGCGCAGTACGCGCCGAGGGCGAACTCCGCGTCGCTCGCGCCGGAGAGCGTCACCGCCTCGCGCCGCGAGAGCTCGCCCGCGAGCCAGTCCCCGACGATCTCGCGCGCGAGCGGCGAGAGCGGGTTCACGCCGCCGACGCCGAGGACGTGCAGGACCTTCGCGCCGGTCGTCGGCGCGACGCCCGCGGCGGCCGAGGCCGCCCCGACGCTCGTCCCCGCGCCGTAGGCGTCGAGGAGCGCCGCCGCGACCGCCACGCGACACGGCAGGTCGTCCGCGTACGGCGCCAGCCGCTCCGCCAGCGGCGCCGCCGTCGCGTCGACGGTCGCCACCCCGCGCTCGCGCTGTGACGTCGTGACCGTCAGCCCCGCCGCGATGTCGGAGAGCCCCATCACTCACCTATCCGTTGGCTCCCGTACATGAACGTGCCGTTCGTGTCGGATAGCGTACCGGAACCCGAACGGTCCCGAACGTCCCGGTGACCGGCACGTTCGCCCGCCGCTCGAACGCCCCATCGGCCCGGTTCGTCGATCACTTAAGTACTCGTTCGGCACCAAGTCGTGAGTATGAGCCAGTCGACGGCGACGACCTGCCCCGAATGCACCGGTAACCTCGAACGCGACAGCCAGGAGACGGTCTGCACCGACTGCGGCCTCGTCGTCGACACCGACCGCCTCGACCGGGGCCCCGAGTGGCGCTCGTTCGCGGACGACGACCGGAACCGCGAGCGCGTCGGCGCGCCGCTCACCCGCTCGCGCCACGACCGCGGTCTCAGCACGGAGATCGGCTACTCCTCGCGGCTCACCGGCCGCAAGCGCCGCCAGTTCGCGCGCCTCCGCCGTCAACACAGCCGCGCGAACGTCGCCTCGAAGGCCGAACGCAACCAGATCTACGCCTTCACCGAGATCCGCCGGCTCGTGAGCTCGCTCTCGCTCACCTACAGCGTCCGCGATCAGGCCTGTGCGCTCTTCGACAGCGCCCAGACCGAAGGCCTCCTCCGCGGGCGCTCGCTCGAGGGCTTCGCCGCGGCCGCCGTCTACGCCGTCTGCCGGACGAACGGCGTCGCGCGCACCGTCACCGAAATCGTCGCCGTCGCCCGCGCCGACGAGAACGAACTCCGCGCCGCCTACGCCGCGATGAACCGCGACCTCGGCCTCCCCACGGGCCCCATCGACGCCCGCGAGTACATCCCGCGCTTCGCCACCGACCTCGACGTCCCCCGCGCCGTCGAACGCCGCGCGACCGAACTCGCCGCCGACGCCGCCGAGACCGGCTCCACCGGCGGCCGCAAACCCAGCGGCGTCGCCGCCGCCTGCCTCTACGCCGCCGCCCGTGAGGCGGACTATCCGCTCACCCAGCAGCGCGCCGCCGACGCCGCCGGCGTCACGCCCGCCACGCTCCGCAACGCCTACTACGCCCTCGACTGAGCCCGCGAAAACCCCGCTCTTCTTCCGCCCGCTTCAGAGCCCGCACGCCCGCACCGCGTCCGCGAGCGCCCCGAACCCCGCGCTCGCCGGCGCGTCCGGGAACAGCGCGCTCGTCGGATAGCCGCTCCGGCGCGCCCGCCGCACCGTCTCGTCCTCGGGAATCGCCACGCCCGGCGCGCCGAGCGTCCGCTCCACGGCCCCCGGAACGGCGTCCGCGCGGTTGTACGCGACCGCCGCGAGCCCCGCGTCGAACGACCGCGCGAGCTCGCGCACCCGAATCGCGTCCGCGAACGCCGGTCGCTCCGGCGCGGTGACGACGACGCAGGCGTCCGCGACCGCGAGCGGCACGCCCACGTCCGCGCGCATCCCGGCCGCGCAGTCCACGACGACGACGCCGTATCGCCGCGCCACCGACTCCAGGACTGCGCCGAGGCGGCCGACGTCGCACGCCCGCGCCCCGGCGAGCGTGCGCCCACAGGGGAGAATAGACACCGCACCGCCCTCGCGGACGGCCTCCACGGGCGACGCGCGTCCCGCGAGCACGTCGTGGAGGTCCGGCCCGCGCGCCGTCGGGAGGTCCGCCATCGAGAGGTCCGCATCGACCACGACCGCGTCCAACCGCAGGCCGAGTTCGAGCGCGACCGTCGACGTCCCGACGCCGCCTTTCCCGCCGACGACGGCGAGTATCACGCGCCCCCCGCGAGCGTCCGCAGGTGTTCGTCGAGCGACTCCAGGGCGCGCCGGTCCGCCTCGCTCGCCGTCCCTTCGCTCACCCGGTCCGCCACGCCGTCGAGCCACGCCGCCACCGCCGGCGGGACGGACTCCTCCGGCACTTCGCTCGGCCCGCTCGCCGCGGGCGGGCGCGGATCGTCGAGGTCGCGCAGCGCGTCGGCGACCGTCGCCGACCCCCGCCGGTCCGACTCCGTCCGCTCCGTCCACGCGACACGACACGGGTCGTCCGCGGGTGCGCCTCCACACGCGTAGCCGAGCGCGAGCGTGCCCCGCCCCCGAACGACGCCTTCGAACCCCTCGGCGTCCCACCCCTCGACTGCGACCCCGTCCCGCGTCGGCGGGCGGACGACGCCGTTCAGTTCGTTCGTGACGCGGACCCGCCGGTCCGCCTCGTCGTCGTTCCGCACGAGCGCCGTGACGAGCGTCACGCCGCCGTAATCCGTCGCGGTGCTCTCGATACTGATGGACACGGGGTACCGTGGTCCCCCGCTCGGGCTTAAACGCGCGCCGGCATGCCGCCGGTGACGAGCACCACGGGCGCGTCGAGACACGCCGCCGCCCGCGCCGCGCGCTCGAACGGCCCGCCCGCGACCACGAGCGGCGCCCGCACCCGCGCGACCCGTGCGAGCGCGAGGACGTCCCGCCACGGCCCCTCCGGGACGGCGCGTTGCGCCCGCTCGTACGACGGCCGGATAGCCGCTGCCAGCGCCGCCGCCGCCTCCCGCTCCAGTCGTCGCTCCTCGTCCGCGAGTCGGAGTCGGCGCTCGCGCTCGTCGCGGACGGCGCGTGCCTCCTCCCGACGTCGCTCGTACGTTTCGGCGGCCGCGAACCGCTCCGTCTCCGCGTCCGTCAGCGCCGCGATGGCCCGGGCGTGTGCGTCCCGCACGCCGTCGTCCATCTCCCCGGCTGCCCTCAGCGCCGCGACCTTCCCCCCGAGGCGCTCGACGCGCTCCCGGCGGACGTCGATGTCCGCACTCGCCACCGCGAGTCGCTTTCGCGCCGCCCGGAGACCCCGGACTGCGGGGAGCGGCTCGGCCAACGCCGCCCGCACCGTCGCCAGTCTCGCCGCCGCCGGCGCGTCGTATCCGCGCGACCGCGCCGCCGCGGCCAGCGCCGCCGGTCCCACCTCCCGCGGTCCGTCCAGCACGCCGACAACGTCGTACACCGCCGTCGGTTCCGGACAGCCGAGCCATCCCCCCGGGTCGCGGACCGCTCGCAACGCGCTCGCCGCCGACACGTCCGTCTCCCGGAGGTCGAGTGCGTTCGTGCGTCGCGTCTCGCCGCCGACGTGCGCCCACATCAGTCCGCGAGCGGCGTCTCGCGCATCGCCTCCGGGTCGGGGAACTCGCTCCCCGCCGCGAACTTCGCGTACGACGTGCTCGGCGACTCGCGCGCCTCGTACGCCGCCGCGGCGTCACGGACGTGCTCGGGGACGTCGCGGTACTCGTTCAGCGGCTCCGTGCGCGCCACTTCCACAGCCGTCCCGAAGCGCTCCCGGAGGCGACACGCGACGAACGCGCCGTACTCCGTCTCACGCAGGAGGACGGCGCGCCCGAACCGCCGGACCACCGTCTCCGCGTGCGTCGAACAACTGTTTCGGAGGGCCTGTCGTGCGGCCCGCGAGTACGCGACTATCAGTAACACCCCGGTAGAAGGGCGACCAACGGATAAAGCGTCGCCGGTCGGACACTACTCGCGCCGCGACACCGTGACTCGTGCCTCCGGAACGCCGACGAGCGTTGCGACCCGCTCGCGCGCCTCGCGCTCGCTCGCCGCGAGCACGACGACCCCCTCCGCGGCCGGGTCGCCCGACGCCCGCCACGCCGCGAGCTCGCCGTCGTACTCCGTCGCGTACGTCCGCAGTATCGAACACACCCGCGCCTCCGCGCTCGCCAAGTCCGTCTCGCCGCGCTCCAACTCCCCGAGGGCCTCCTCGACGTTCCGGAGCGCGCTGATGCGGTCCATCAGGTCGTCCGCAGGTGACCGGTCGAGGGCTCGTAGACCTCGCCCTGTTTTTTGAGCTTCTCTATCTCGTGTTCGGCCTTCGAGCGGTCCATCCCGACCTCCTCGGCGCGCGCCATCACCTCCTCCGTCGGCGCGCCCTCCTCGAAGTCCTCCTCGATGTCCTCGATGAGCGCCCGGAGGTTCTTGATGCGGTCGCGCTGGCTCTTCGACGTCCCCGTCTCCACGACGTCCGCGTCGAACTCGCCCGTCTCGGGGTCGACGCCGATGGCCTCCAGACACGAGCGCACGATGGCGATGACGCGCTCCGCGTCCTTCTTTTCGACCGTATCGGAGAGCCGCACGCGCGCCGACGCCTCCGCGAGCCGGACGAGCGCTTCGAGCTTCCGGGCCGTCACCGGCACCGGCGCGTCCTCGTCCGCGCCCTCCGCGCGCAGGTCGACGTAGAACTCCTCGATGGCCGCGCGCGCCTCGTCGCTCATCGCCGGATAGACGTTCCGCCGGGCGTACGCGATGTACTTCCGCAGGAGCCCGGCGTCGATCTCCGGGGCGACTTCGTCCGTCTGCGCCGCCACCTCGTCCTCCGTGTAGTTCGCCGACGCGAGGTGTTCGCGCTGCGTGTGGAGCTCGCCCGCGTAGTTCGTCTGGAGGATGTGTTCGGCGAGCCGCGCGTCCTCCTCCGGGTCCGGCTGGTCCGTCACCGTGAAGATGAGGTCGAAACGCGAGATGAGCGCGGGCTCTAAGTCGATCTGCTCGCCGATGGGCTCGTACTGATCGAAGCGCCCGTACTTCGGGTTCGCCGCGCCCAAGAGCGAACACCGAGATTTCAGCGTGGCGTTGATACCTGCCTTCGACACCGAGATCGAGTTGTGGAGGACGACGCCCTTGCTCACGAACGTGTTCGTCGGCTCGACCGTGACGTCGTACACCCACTCTTGGTCCTCGTTCGGGACGGTTTCGACGTCCGTCACCCGGTAATACCGGAGGTCGCACGCGGAGTCGAGTGCCTCGATACGGTGCTCGGCCTCGTCGAGTGCGTCCTCGATGGTGGTTCGCGCACGCTCCGCCAGGTTCGTACGACGCTCCACATCGTAGCCGCCGTCCTCCGCGTAGTGAATGGCGCTCGTCGTCTCACTGTCGAGCCGCTCGGCCAGCTGCCGACCGGACCAGCCGATAGCTGCGCGGACGTCGGCCAGCTCGGTCGCGTCTGACAGCGACGACCGGATCGCGTCGACGCGCTCCCGGAGGTCGGACAGCTCGGCGTCGACAGTCTCGACGCGGACGCCGAACCCCTCGTCGAGGTTCGGTTTGAACTTCCCGGTCAGACGGACGCCGAGGAGCCGCTTGAGGTCGCGTATCTCCGCGGCCGCCTCCGTCGGCAGCACGTCGTGATGGCGCGGCGTCGCGGCGCTCCGGTCGGCGAACTCGCGGGCCGCCGCGTGACGTTCGTCCGACGGCTCGACCACCTCGTCGACGAACCGTTCCGTCGAGTCGCCCATTACGTACACCTTCCACGAGTCCTCGGCGCTATCGTGGTGTATCCGCGAGGCGACGCCGATCTTGCCGAGCGCGTCCGCGTAGTCCTCCGCGAGCCCGTCTGACGCCGTCGAGAACGCCATCGCTTCGCTCTCGACGCCGCCATCGCCGGCGAACGCGCCGACGAGGAAGCGACGTATCTCCTCCTCGGAGGCGCCGAGTACCGTCGCGGGGACCCGCTTCTCCCGCGCGGTGTGCATGACCTCGGGGACGTTCCGCTCGAACCACCGGTAGAGGCGCGTCGACACCCATCGTTTCGTGACCGTCCCCGCCTCGTTCGTCACGTCGGTGCTCTCGATCCCGAAGACCCGCTCGGCGAGCGTGGCCGCGCGTTCGAGGAGCCGGTCGTCCTGGTTCGAGAACCCGATCTCGTGGGACGACCCGGCGTACGAGTGGCCTTCCGCGACGAGCATCCCCAGGAACTCCGCGAGGTCGCCGCTCATCGTCTCCGGCAACCGGACAGCCTTCTCCCGCTCGTCGACGCGTGGCTCGTCGTCGAGTTCGACCGCTGCCGCCGAGTTCGGCGTCTTCCGCGGTGCGGGGACGAACGCGCCGGTCTCGACGTCGCGTGCCTCGACCGTCTCACCGTCTATCCCGACGAACAGCGGGTGCTCGGGCGTGACGGTCACCTCACGGCCGTTCGAGAACGACACCCGGACGAACTCGTCGGGGGCCTCGTGACGACTCACGCGGTCGACGTCGACCTTCTCCGTCGTGTTCGTCTCCAGGTTCGTCGAGTGCACGCGGACGTCGTCCACAGGGAGGATCTCGCAATTCACTCCGTCCACGACCTCGTCGGCGTTCGTCGCCATCAGCTCGTCGACGAACGCGCCGATTTCGACGCGCCGCCCGTCGGCGAGGAACACCTCCGTGTCGCCGTGGTACGACTGCTGCTCTAGTGCTTCGTGCATGGCCGAGCGGTCGTCGGGAGCCATCTTGTCCAGTTCGTCGACCGCCGCGATCCCCTGGTCGGCGAGGACGAGCGCGCCAGCCTCCAGCGTCCACTGCTGGCCGTCGCCGAAGTCGTCGCGCACGGCCGCCGCGGTGAGCCCCGCTGAGGACGACCCCTTCCCCGAGGTGTAGACGGAGCGCGGCGCGATGTTCTGGACGTACGACAGGAGCTGGGAGTTGTGCGAGACGACGCCGTTCGAGAGGTACGTATGCGTACCCTCTACTTCGAGGTCGTAGACCCATTCCTCCGCGGGGTCGACGCGCTCGATGGAGTCAATCCGGTCCCACGAAACGTCGTTCTCGGCGAGCGACCGGAGACACTGGACGTCTTCTGCTGCCTTGAGCGCGTCTTCGACGTGTTCGACGAGTCCGCTCTGCGCTGCCGATATCTTCCCGCCGTCCGGAACGACATCGTTTCGCTCGTAGTAGCTCACGGTGGTCTGTTCGACGTCCATTCCGTCCGCGAGCGTTGCCTGCGAGACGTTCAACTCCCGCCGGATCGCTGCGATGTCGCCCCACTCTCCGGTTTCGAGCCGCCGCTTCGTTTCGCGGAGCCACGCGAGACGCGCTTCGAACGCGTCGACGACCGATCGGAGACTCTCCCTGCTCGGGTTCCGGTCGCCGCGTTCATAGTGCTGGTACGTCGAACGCGTCAGTCCACACTCGGACTGCGAGAGTCGGAGCGTCTCTCGGACTTGCCGGAGTTCGTCTCCTACCCCGGGAACGACGTCGACGTTCGTGTTCGGCTGCTGATCGTCGAACGCGTGCGAGGCCGTTGTCTTCCGGTCGGTGACGAATCCGATGGCGTCGACGTATCGACGGAAGCTGTCCCCGCCGATCCGCAGCCGATAGCTCCCGTTGTGTCGCTCCCCGACGCTGCAGGTGATGTCGAACGCGAGTAGGAGCGTTCGGACGCCTTCGAGGAGGTCACGGCTCATCGAGGCGACCGTGATCTCCCGCTCTGTCGTCGAGACGTGGCCCTCCGCGTCGACGTACGCGCGGAGGAACGCGCGCTTCGTCTCCAGTGTCGCCCCCTTGATCGCGTTCGGGACGCGTTGCTCGGCCGAGCGTTCGAGGGTGGCGGGCTCGAGGTTGCTGAGGAAGCTCGCAAACTCACCCGAGTGACAGCGTATAGTCCGTGCGGATTTCTCCTCTCGTGGCCCATCGATGCTGTAGTTGAGGCCGAGCGCATCGAGCGCGCTCGTGACATCGTCCACGATCTCGGCGTCGTTGTTCATCACACGGACGTCTGCCGTGTGATCGTCACGGAAGACGACGTGCCCCTCCGCGATGACGTAGGCGACGAGTCGCGCGAGCGACGTCGTCCACTCGTTCGGGAGGTCGAGATGGACTCCGTTCGACGCTCTCGACTCCCGATACTCGACGTCGAGTGTGTCGTCACCGTCTGTGTCGAGCGTCCGCGGTGCCGCGACGAACTCACCTTCGGTAAGGCCGTCGGCTCGCCGCGCCTCGATGCGCCCGTCCGACTGCACGAACAACGGGTGCGTCGGCGTCACGTCGAGCTCGCGCCCGCTGGCCGTGCGGACGCGATACATCTCCTCGGGAGCCTCACGCTTCCATACCTTCGTCGCCCGTCGATCGGTGAGCGACCCGTCGGCCTCCATCGACGGGATCGGGATATCCACGGCGTCCCACACGCCGTCGTCGACCGGGGTCGGGTCGTCGAGGTTCTCCTCGACGAGTTCCCGAATCGGTCGCTCCGTCCCGTCGGCGAGCGTGACACGGGTGTCCCCGTCGAGGCATTTCCCCGTCCCGGGGTCCCCGATGAGGAGCATGTGGAGGTCGCCGCGAATCCGCGAGCCGTCCGGGAGGTGTTTGGTGACGCCGCTGAAGAGCTGGAGGAGCATCGCCAGTTTCGCCTGTCGATGGCCGTAGATGGAGGGCGCGACGGAGTCGACCATGTCCTCGTAGATGTCCGGCCGCTGGGAAATCTCGACGATGGCCTCCTTGTCCTCGCTCGTGATCTCCATGTCCTCGAACTGCTCGTCCTCGATTTCGACGTGGTTGCCCTCCATGTAGACGTCGAAGATCGGGCTCTCGTTCGACCCCTCGCTCTGGTCGAGACGCAGCGACCCCGTCGCGGTGACGTGGTCACCCGGCGTCACGCGCCCCGTGAGGTCGTCCTCGACGTGGACGTCGATGTTCTCCGGCGTCTCGCCGCCCGCGAGTCCCTCCGGGTTCTCCTGGATGCGGAGTTTCTGCGCGTCGATGAACTCCGACTTCTCCGGGTCGAGTTTGAACGGGCCCTGGCGCTCGCAGGACTCGCACTGGTAGGGCTCCTGGAAGCCCGAGTCGGATTGAGGTATCTGCGTCTCGTAGTTACAGCGCTGGCAGACGAACACCGCCTGCTCTATCTTCGGGCGGACTTCCGTGGCCTTGCGGACGATGCCCTGCACGGCGACGAAGGTGTTGAGGTGCTCGGAGCGAAGCGCCCTGATCTCCGTCGCCTCCGCCAACCCGCGCACGCGGACGTGCGCCTGTCCGAGCGAGACGTCGATGGGGAGGTCGTAGCGCCGGAGCGCCTCCTCGGCGGCCTCCTGGTACCGGTCGGGGTAGCGGAGGTAGTCGTCCGCGAGGTCCGCGTCGAACTGATAGAGGTCGCCCCAGTCGACGCGCAGGCTCTTCTGATCGCGCGGGTAGTTCCGTGCGAGGTCGCCGACCTCGTCCGAGTAGTACCGGCGGAAGAACGCCTCGAAGCGGTCGACGAGTTCCTGGTCCGTAGCCTGAGCCATTCGCTCACGTAGGTAGCGCGTGACGACCTAAGAAGGTTCGCAAAGGACAGTGAAACTGAACGCGCGTCGGTACGGGTCCGACCGACGACGCCGTCACGCCGGCGGCCAACGGCGCTCTACGGTGTAGTCGGCGGCGCGATGCGTCCGCGCGTCGTCGTTCCGTGGCGGGGCCACGCGGAGGCTGATCGACTCGTCGTACGCGGCGCGCTCGATCAGGTACGTCTCGTCGGTATCCCGGCACCGAACGAGCACGAGGTCGACGGCGCCCGGACCGGGGGCCCGCGTCCGTCCCGTGTCGAAGCGAACGCGCCCCCCGCTCACGCTCCCCGGTCGGAGGCTCGTCCGATGGAGGGCGTCGTCCTCGGTCCGCAACACGAGTTCGTACGGCGCGTCGCTCTTTCGGGCGTCGAGGACGTCGATGTCGCGCGCCCGGAGGTCGGCGACGACGGCGTCGCGCCAGTCACCCGTCTCGCCGCTCGGCGGCCAGCGCTCGTCGAAGTCGTAATCGGTCGCCCAGTTGATCGTCCGGTGGTCCTGTTTCGCCTCCGCGACGCGCAGGCTCATGTTGCTCCCGACCGCCGACTCCGGGACGAGGTAGAGCCCGTCCACCTCGTCGCAGTGGACGAGAAAGTAGTCGACGTCGCCGTCGTACGACTTCCGAGTGTTACCCGACGCGTTCGTGTGGGTCGAGTACCCCCTGAAGACGACGCATTCGCCGTCGAAGTGCCCGGTCTTCACCTGAATCTGCCACACTTCGCCGTCATCGTCCTCGGCGAGGAGGTCGTAGCGCTCGTTGTCACCGAACGGGACGGAGACCGGAATCCCGCGACGCTTCAACTCCGCGATGACGATGGCTTCCGTGAGATCGCCCTTTCGGTGGGGTTCCATGGTGTTCCATAGTCTTATCCTACTATTATACTTTCGAATATTCGAAACCAATGCCGTTCTTTGCGATGAACGTTCTCGCTCGTCTATGGCGAAATCACGGGCACTCATCACCGATACGGAGCGCGAACGTCTCAGCGGCGACGCGGACGTTGAGGACCAGAAGCGATACGTCGCCGTCTCCCGCGTTCGACGCCGGATTCAAAACGAACTTGCGGAAGATGTCGAACTCCTCGCCGAACATCGCCCGGACCTTCTGGCGGAACTCCGTGACGTCGTCTGCGAGAAGTGAGAGAGTGGGACCGCCCGGATTCGAACCGGGGTCTACAGCACCCAAGGCTGTGAGTATCGCCAAGCTAACCCACGGTCCCGCGCTTCCACGTATTCGGCCTCGCGGCGTAAGCGTTACGTTGTGCGCGCCGTCTCCATCGCGCCCGTGGCGCGCCCCTACTCCTCCTCGCCCAGCAACTCGATCTCGGCGGCGATCCGGTAGGGGTCCATCCCCTTGCGGACGCCGTCGAGCATCTTGAACGCCTCGTCGGGGTCGAGGAAGTGCGTCGTGACGGTCCGGCCGAGCGGCGTGGGGTCGAGGCCGTCGATGAAGCCGTATTCGAGGAGCTTGCCGACGGCGTGCTTGGTGGGGACGTCGCCGACCATCCGCTCGCTGAGCCGCTTCGCCGAGTGCCCGCCGACGACGACGTTCGCCAACACCTCCTCGATGGCGGCGTTCTGGTCGTACGCGGTGACGACGTCCTCCATCTCGCCCTTGAGGAGCTTGAACGCGACTTCGTCCTCGCTCATGTCCATCGAGTTGTGGTAGACGGCGTCGGGTTCGACGAGCATGTAGACCTTCCCGCGGTCGTGGTAGTCGGGCCGGCCGGCGCGCCCGAGCATCTGCTCGAACTCCTGCACCGTCAGCCACTCGATGCCCATCGCGAGCGTGTCGAAGACGACCTGGCTCGCGGGGAAGTCGACGCCGGCGGCGAGCGCGGCGGTCGTGACGACGGCGGCGAGGTCCTGGTCGCCGAACTGGCGCTCGACCTGTTTGCGCTTGCCGTAGTCGAGGCCGGCGTGGTAGGCGGCCGCGGGGTAGTCGAGTTTGCGCGCGACCTCGTGACACCGCCGCCGCGAGTTCGTGAAGACGATGGTCTGGCCGCGATACCCCTTGGAGGACTCCTTGTCGTACTCCCGGCGGACGAGTTTGTTCGTGATACGGGGTTTCTCCTGGCCGTCCGCGAAGGTGAGGTGGCGCTCGATGGGGACGGGGCGTTCCTCGAACTCGACGAGGTTCGCGCGGAGTTTCTTCGCGAGCCCGCCGGGGTTACCGACGGTCGCGGAGAGGTATATCCACTGCGCGCCCGTGTAGGACTCCCGCGCGTTCTCGCGTTGCTCGCAGTAGTGTTTGAGGCGGGTGATGAGGCCGTCGAGGCGGTGTCCGCGTCCCTCCTCCTGGAGGGTGTGGACCTCGTCGATGACGACGGTCCCGACGTCCCCCAAATCGCGGCCGGTGCGGAGGGCGTGGTCGATGCCCTCGTAGGTGCCGACGATGACGTCCGCGTTCGGGTCGAACGCCTGCCCATCGTCGCGGATGCGCGAGGACCCGACGCGGATGGAGACGTCGACGAGGTCGCCGTACTCGTCTTCGAAGTCCTCGTGTTTCTGGTTGGCGAGCGCCACCAGGGGAACGAGGAAGAGGAGCTTCCCGTTGCCGCTGAGCGCGCGGTGCAAGCCCGCCATCTCCCCGATGAGGGTCTTCCCGGTCGCCGTCGCGGACACGACGAGTTGGTCCTCGCCCTCGACGAGACCGTTCTCGACGCTCAGGCTCTGGACGGGGAGGAGGGTCTCGAAGCGGTCTTCGAGGAGGCCCTGCACGCCCGGGTGGAGGTCGAGGTCGCTCACGGGGTAGGGGTCGACGTCGTCCGTGTTCGCGGAGACCTCGTCGAACTTCGTGAGGTCCGGGTCGAGTTGCCCCTCCAGGAGGCCGACGATGCGGTCGAGGTCGCCGACGTCGAGGAGGAGCTCTTCGAGACGGTCCTCGGCCGCGCCCGTGAGGTCGCCCTTGAACGCGAGTTCGCGTTCGAGCTCGCGGACGGCACAGTCCTGACAGATGCGCTCGCCGTCGGCCTCGACGGACGTCTCGTCGGTTATCGGCGAATAGCGGCCGTTACCCGCGCAGTACCGGCAGGTGCGGACGACCTTCGCCTTCTCCGCGAGCTGATAGCCGTCGAGGAGGTCGCGAATCTCGCGGCGACCGTCGCGCGACGTCTGCTCGGAGACGCGGATGCGGTCGGCCAGGCGGGCGATCTCGACGAACTCGTCGGGCGACCGGGGGTCCTCGCCGTTCGCCGTCTTCAGCCGGAACTTCCCGGGACGGGGGCCGGCGTCCGTCTCCTTCGTCTGGAGGCGCGCGCGGAACAGCCGCTCGTCGTCGCGGCGGGCGACGACCGTGTAGTCGTCGTTGACCTCGTGGAGGAAGAGCGTATCCACCCGCTGGACCTGCTTCGACACGCCCGAGCGTACGGACGCGGGCTATTTGAGGGGTTCGCTCCCGCGGCGCGCCCCGTGTCGCACCCACCCTCCGCGCCCCCGCGACGGCCACGGACGTTTATGCCGCCGACGCCCGAAGCCCGAGCCATGCGGAGTTACACGGTCGGTAGCGTGTTCGGCATCCCGATCAAACTCGACGTCACGTTCCTGCTCGTCCTCCCCGCGTTCGCCGCCCTCATCGGCTGGCAGACCGAGCAGTGGGTGAGCACCCTCAACTCCGTCTGGGCACTCGGCCTCCCGGTCGGAACGCTCTCGCAGGGCGCGACCCCGTGGCTCCTCGGCATCGCCGCCGCCGTCGGCCTCTTCGCCTGCGTCCTCCTCCACGAGCTCGGCCACAGCGTCGTCTCGATGCACTACGGCTATCCCATCGAGTCCATCACCCTCTGGCTGCTCGGCGGCGTCGCCAACCTCGAAGAGCAGCCCGAGGACTGGAAACAGGAGCTCCTCATCGCCATCGCCGGCCCCGTCGTCAGCGTCGCCCTCGGCGCCGTCTCCTACGCCGCGCTCCTCGTCGTCCGCGGGACGCCACCGCTCACGTTCGTCGTCGGCTACCTCGCGCTGGCGAACGTCGTGCTCGCCGTCTTCAACCTCCTCCCCGGCTTCCCGATGGACGGCGGGCGCGTCCTGCGCGCACTCCTCGCCCGCACGCGGCCCTACGCCCGCGCCACCCAGCTCGCCGCCGAAGTCGGGAAGGCCGTCGCCGTCATCCTCGGCATCCTCGGGCTCTTCGGCAACCTCCTCCTCATCGCCATCGCCTTCTTCATCTACATCGGCGCGTCCTCCGAGAGCCAGCGCACCGTCATGAACGCCGCCTTCGAGGGCGTCACCGTCGCCGACGTGATGACCGACGCCGCGGACGTCAAGACCGTCCACCCCGATGACACCGTCACCGACCTCACCGAGCGGATGTTCGAGGAGCGCCACACCGGCTACCCCGTCGTGCAGGACGGCCGCGTCGTCGGCGTCGTCACCCTCGGCGACGCCCGCGAGGTCGAGCCCGTCGAACGCGACGCCTACACAGTCGGCGACGTGATGACCCGCGACGTCCGGACGACCACCCCCGACGCCGAAGCGATGGACGCCTTGGAGCGCATCCAGGACGAGGGTATCGGTCGGCTCATCGTCGTCGACGACGACGGTCGCCTGCTCGGCCTCGTCAGCCGCACCGACCTCATGACCGCGTTCAACATCATCCAGAGCGCCGGCCGCGGGACGCAGACCCCGGCCCCGAAGGTCGACGCCGACGACCGCCGCGCGCCCTGACTGGCCGGTCCTCGACGACGAACGGTCGCGGCCGGTGGCTGAGCGTACGCGACCCTCGACGGGTGTGCCGCTCGAAGAAGTGAGGCCCAGATGCGAGAAGTGAACCGCCGGCAGACGGTCGCTCACGCCGTTCGCGCTGCGACTCCCGTGGTCCACTTCTCGACGTGGACTTTCAGCTACTCACCGTCGGTCACAACAGAAAGGTCCAGGTGCGAGAATTGAACCCGCGTCTCAGCCTCCACAAGGCTGAAGGATAGTCCACTACCCCAACCCGGACACTGCATCCGTCCGTAGCGCCCTGCCGTTAATAGGCGTTACGAAACCGCGGACGGGACGCGACACGCTTTTCGTCGCCGCGTCGCTACACACATCCAGTGGCCGTCACGGACAAAATCTACGTCAAGAACCACCGCCAGCTCGTCAGCCAACTGGACGCGAACTTCCCGAAGGGCGCGTTCAGCGGCGCGACCCTCGACGTGCTCTTCGGCGGCGGCAACCTCGACGGACTGAACGAGGCGACGGCCGACCGCGTCATCGAGTTCTCGAAGGACTTCCTCGACTGCGACTGTCAGGCCAACCCCTACTGCGGGCACCCCGAGCGGAAGTTCATCGCGTACCTCCTCGACCTGCGCGCGCAGGGCCTCGACCCGGAGGCGATGGTCGACGTGATGACGGACGACTACATGGTGTACGCCTACCCGGGCGACATCTACGGGTTCCTCGACGACGCCGTCCGGACGCTGGAGGCGACGGAGGACCTCGCCAACGTCGACGGCCGCCCGGAGGAGGCGCGCCGCGCGGCGAACGCGCGCGCCGAAATCGAGGGTCGCTGAGCGCGGTACGGTGCGACGGGCGGGTCGCCGACGACCGCGCGCGACGCGCACGCGACCGGGGCGAAAGACGGACCCTTTTGGCGCTGCGGCCCCGAAGGCGTGTCAATGGAGGACGTCGAGGCGCACCGTCGCGCGGTCGAGGACCGCCTGCGCGAGGTGCTGGAGGTAGTCGAGCCACCGGAGCTCCGCGAGGAGGCCGAAGCGGTGGCGCTCGCCGGCGGGAAACGCGTCCGGCCGGCGCTCGCGATGCTGTGCTGCGAGGCGGCGGGCGGCGAGGCCGCGGACGCGCTCGACTACGCCGTCGGCGTCGAACTCGTCCACAACGCCTCGCTCGTCGTGGACGACATCATCGACCGCTCGGAGCTCCGCCGCGGCGAGCCCTCGGCGTGGGCGGCGTACGGTCACGGGCCGGCAATCGTCGCCTCCGACGGCCTGCTCGGCGAGGCGTTCGCGCTCTTCAGCGATGACCCCGGCGCGCTGGAGACCGCGGCG
Source organism: Halarchaeum rubridurum (assembly GCF_014647115.1). Taxonomy (GTDB): domain Archaea; phylum Halobacteriota; class Halobacteria; order Halobacteriales; family Halobacteriaceae; genus Halarchaeum; species Halarchaeum rubridurum. The sequence goes on along the minus strand of NZ_BMOO01000001.1, from coordinate 496,246 downwards.
GACTCGCTCGTCGAACTCGGACAGGGCGAGGCGACGGAGCTCGTCGACCGCCCCGAGACGGAGGCCGAGTACATGGAGCTCGCGCGCCGGAAGACGGGGGCGCTGTTCCGCGCCGCCGCGGAGCTCGGCGCGATTGCGGCGGGAGCCGACGACGACACCATCGACGCGCTCGGCGAGTACGCAGAGCGCGTCGGCGTCGCGTTCCAACTCCGCGACGACGTCCTCGACGTGACGGCGGAGACCGGTGACCTGGGCAAGCCCGCCGGCACGGACGAGGAGATGGACCGCCCGTCGGTGTTGCGCGTGACCGAACGCACCGTCGCGGAGGTGAACGCGCTCGCGGACGCGGAGTCCGAGGCGGCGCTCGCGGCGCTCGACGACGCGGCAATCGAGGACGGGAGCGCCCGCGACTACCTGGAGGAGATCGCGGGGTTCGTCGTCGAGCGCGAGCGCTGACGGCCCCGACCGTAGCCGTCACTTCGCCCACGTTCCGCGGTCCTCGATGACGGCGAACGCGAGCGTGCTGAGGACGCTCATGAGCGTCCCGACGGTGAGGACGGCGGCGAGCGTCGGGAGCGACACCGTCCGGAGGAAGAAGCCGCTGAGGGCGTAGAGGACCGCGGCGATGGCGAGCACGTAGAACGGCGCGTTCAGGTACTGCCACTTGAAGCCGTCGTGGAGGTACTCGTCCGTAATCTGGCCGACGCTCGACGTGAGACCGGCGGCCGCGAACCACGTCGCCGCGCCGTTGACGAGCGCGGCGACGACGGTCGTCACGGGGAGTGCGCCGTCGGTCGCGGCTCGGTAGTCGGTGAGCCGGTCGACGCCCTCGACGCCGCCGATGACGAGGAGCGCGGCGGCGACGACGTACGTGATGAGTGTGACGCGGCCCGTGTAGAGGCTGTCGCGGGCGCGCTCGACGAGGTCGTCCACGGTGTCCGCGAGGCCGAGCCCCCGGAAGAGCGCGTAGAGTCCGAGTGCGCCCGAGGAGAGGCCGAGCACGGCCCCCGGAAGGCCGAGGAACGAGGCGAGGACGGCGAGCGGGTAGATGAGGAGGAGGACGCCGAGCGGCACGAGAATCGTCCCGCGGGTCTCCGGGTCGTTGAGGACCTGCTTGATGGTGTAGTACATCGATTCGAGGTCCTGTGCCTGCCGGACGACGACGCGGCGGACGCCGTCGATCTTCGCCCGCGAGCGGATGACGGGGAGGACGGACTCGTCCTGTGCGCCGTCGGTGACGATGACGGTGCGGACCTCCTCGCCGGTCTGGAGGCCGGCGAGCACCTCGTCGACCTCCGTCCCGACCGCGCGGTTCGCCTGCACGTCGCTCCCCTCGACGCCCGTGACGGCCGCGACCTCGACGCGCTCCTCGCCCACGAGGTCGTCGTAGAGGTGGACGCCCTCGAAGAGGACGTTCACGTCGCTGTCCTCGGGGTCGACGGTGGCGAGCGCGACCGCGGCGTCCTCGACGGCGTCGCGGCCGACGACCGGCGTCGACGTCTCCGTCTTCCGACCGAGGTCGTCGTCCAGGTCGACGCAGAGGACCAACAGCATTCACGCGGCCGTACGCCGTCGACGGTTAAGGAGGTTCGGGAGACGCCGCCGTGCGACGGACGCACACCCCGCGAGACGACCCGTGCGGTTTTTGAGTCCGCACGCGGTATACGGGTGGTACGCAATGATTTCGAAGGGCTGTGAGCAGTGCGCGCAGGGGGGCAAGATGGTCCTCTTCGTCTACGGGTATTGCGACCAGCGCGACTGTTTCTACTGCCCGCTGGGCGAGAATCGGAAGAACGTCACGCAGGTCTACGCGAACGAGCGGCCCGTCGAAAGCGACGAGGACGTCGTCGCCGAGGCGAAGAAGATGGACGCCCTCGGGACCTCCATCACCGGCGGCGAACCCCAGGAGGCCCTCGAACGCACCTGTCGCTACCTCCGCCTCCTCAAAGACGAGTTCGGCGAGGACCACCACACGCACCTCTACACGGGTATCACGGGCGGTCGCGAGAACATGCGCCGCCTCAGCGAGGCCGGCCTCGACGAGATTCGCTTCCACCCGCCCTACGAGCAGTGGGGCGACCTCCACGGCACCGAGTGGGAGGACATCCTCTACGTCGCCCGCGAGGAGGGGCTGACGCCCGCCTTCGAGATTCCGGGTATCCGCGCCGAGCAGGAGTTCCTCGACTTCCTCGATGAGGGGGCCGCGGACTTCTGCAACGTCAACGAGTTCGAGATGAGCGACGGCAACTACGAGCGGATGCAGGAGGCCGGCTACGAACTGCAGGACGGCCACATGAGCGCCGTCGAGGGCTCGAAGGACGCCATCCTCGAGGAGATGGCGAGCCACGAGAAGGTCTACTTCTGCACGAGCGTCTTCAAGGACGCCGCCCAGCACCGCAGTCGCCTCAAGCGGATGGCCGAGAACGTCCGGCGCGACTTCGACGAGGTGACCGACGACGGGACGCTCGTCTACGGGAAGACCTACGAGCCCCCCGAGCGCTTCGCGGCCCTCGGCGTCCCCGAGGAGTTCTACACCGCAAAGAGCGAGCACGTCGAGGTCGCGTGGTGGCTCTTAGAGGAGATGATCGAGGACGGCGACCTCGACGGGGGCGAAATCGTCGAGCAGTACCCGACGTACGACGGCCAAGTCGTCGAGCGGACGCCGCTGGCCTAGAAGCCCCACGCCGTCGCTCTGCGACGGCGTGCCCCTTGCAGATTCCCACCACTGCCGTCGGCAGACGCAGTCGGGCGTTCGCCGTGCGAACGTCCCCGAATTCATCGTGTGAGACGCCGGAAACACCCTCGTGGAACGTGACGGGGCCGGTCGGTACGTGGGACGGTCGTTCTCCCGTCGCCTCTCTGTTGCTCGTTCCGCGGACTCGACGACGTGAGCGGCGCTACCCGAGGTGGAACGACTCCTCTTCGCTCCCGCTCTCCAGGTCGTCGAGGTGGACGACGTCGTCGACGTCCTCGGCCTCCTCCAGCTCGTCGCGCAGGGCGTTGATGTACGCCTTGTGCTCGTCGAGTTGCTCGCGGAGGTGTTCGGCTTCGAGTTCGAGGCGCTCGTGTTCGCGGACGAAGCTCTTCGGCACCTCGACTTTCGGCGGGAACTCCTCGTCGACCTCCGTGCCGACGTCGTCGGTGGGGACGACGTCGACGCGGCCGTCGTTTGCGACGAGCGCGTCGACGTAGTCGCGGAAGACCGCGGACAACGAGAGGTCGCGCTCCTCGGCGATGTCGCGGAGCGCGTCGAAGGTGTCCTCGTTCACGCGGAACGAGACGGTCTTGTTCTTGTTGCCCATACAGACGAAAGCCCGTAGAGGGCCTTAGTTCTTCGTCAGACGACCGCTCAGACGGATTCGGCGGTCTCGGCGTCGCGCGTGTCCTCGTCCTCGCCGTCGCCGTCCTCGGTCTCGTCGAGCGATTCGAGGGCGTCGATGGCGGCCCGCTTGTAGCGCCGGAGCGGGAGGTCGTACTCCTCCTCGGCGCGCCGGGCGTACTCGTTTCCCTCCTCGTCGAAGGCCTCGATGCGCTCCAAGGTGCGCTCGGCCGTCTCGACGACCCAGCGGTCGCGGGTCGCGGTGTCGACCTCGGTGATCGACTCGGGGCGCACGGAGACGTTGACGGTGCCGTCCTCCGTCTCGTAGGTGCGGGGTTTCCCGACGATGGCGACGTACGCGGGCGTGTCGAGCTCGCGCAGGGCGTTCGCGGCGTCCGGCTGGTACTGGCCGGCGTAGACGAAGAACGTCCCGGTGGGGTCGACGACGCGGCCGCGCCAGTACTCGGAGTCCTCGCCGACGTCCTCCGTCTCGGTGAGGGTGCCGACGAGGAAGACGCGGTTCGCCTTCGCCCCCGTGGGGAGGAGGCTGTAGAGCGGCGCGCGCTCGTCGTCGGATTCCTTGAACGTGAACGTGGCGTCGTTGAACTCGTCGGCGAAGACGCGGCGGGCGACCTCGCGCGTGGGTGCGGATTCGGACATCTTACATCGACCTCGCTTTGATCAGCACCGATTCACCGTCGACCGGGTCGTTCAGCTCCTCGATGTCGTTGGCGAGGACGTAGCGCCCGAGCGTCGGCCCGCTCACGCGGTAGTACTTCCCGAGCAGCGTCTCGCGCATCTCGTCGGCGACGACGGTCGTGTCGAGGGCGTCCATCGCCTGCTGTTTCGCCTCCGCGAGGGTGACGCCCGTGAGGTCCGTGGTCGCCTCCTCGTTCAGGATTATCTCGTGGACGTCCGTCCCGTCGTCGAGGACGCCCTTGATGCGGAGGTCGAACTCGCCCTCGACCTCGCCGTGCTCCGAACAGCGGCCGTTCTGGAGGACGCGCGTGCAGTCCTCGTGGGGGCAGCGCTTGATGAGGCCGCTCCCGGACTGGATGTCCACGAGCGCGCCCTCGACGGTCGTCTCGTCGTCGCCGACCTCGATGTCCTCGTCGACCTCGGTGATGGTGGTCGTGCGGTTGAGCTTCACCGAGTAGCGGCCCTGGTACTCGTCCGTGACGACGTTTCCGAGGTGGTAGACCTGCCCCTCGTCGAGTTCGTCGAGGTCGGAGGCGGCCCACTTCGTGAACTTGATGGTCCCGGACTCGTCGCCGAGCAGGCCGACCTGTGCGACGCTGTCGCTCCGGGGCTCCCAGAGGTCGACGACTTTGGCCGTGATGTCGACCCACTCGTCGGCGGTGTCGACGTCCGCGGCCTGCACGGTGGGGTTGCCCCCGCGGCCGAGCTCGTCGCGCTCGATACCGGCCTCGTCGAGGTAGTGGCTCTCGACGGAGCGGCGCGCCTCGTCGAGCGGGATTTTGTACTCGTCAACGTAGCGTTCGAGGCGCTCCTCGATCTCCTCGACGTCGACGTCGAGGTGCTCCGAGAACTGGTCGTGTAGCTGCTGTGCGGTCTGCTGTATGTCGCTCATGGTCGGGTTTCCGTCTCCGCGTGTGTTTCGGTGGGAGACGCCCCGAGATACGCCCTACCGCCGTATAAACCCTCGCGTACCGCGGTGAAAGTGGACGTCCGGTCGGAGGTTCACCCGTTCGGGCGGTCGGTCGTTCGCCGGCGCTCGCACGCCGCCGCGACGCGCTCGCCGTCCCGCACACACCGGCATGCGCACGCCGGCCACAGGTCTATACTCCTCCGCGCGCTACGACGGTCCATGAGCGAGGACGACGGGGGATTCGTCGACCGACTCGCGCGGAGCGCCGGCCGACGGTACGCGGAGACCGTCGCCGCCTACCGCGACGGGCGACGCGACCCGCCCCGCGACGACGACGGACGCGTCCGTATCGTCTGTCGGCGCCACGCCGAGAAGCGCGCCGTCGCGCTCGACGACGAGGGCCGCCCCGCGTGCTTCGACGCCGACCACCCCGCCTGCGAGGGCTGTCTCGAAGACCTCCGCGACGGGCAGGTAGAGACGTGGTAGCTCACTCCAGCAGCACGCCGCCGTCCACGGGTAGCGAGACGCCGTTGACGTAGCTCGCGCGCTCGCTCGTGAGGAACGCGATGACCTCGCCGAGCTCGCGCGGGTCGCCGACGCGTCCCTCGGGAATTCCCGACCCCCACTCCTCGATTCCCGCCTCGTAGTCCGCGTAGTCGCCGCGCTCGACGCCCTGCTCGACGAGCGACCCGATACGCGGCGTCTCGAACGTCCCCGGGAGGACGGCGTTCGCGCGCACGTCCGGCGCGAGCTCGACCGCGAGCGTCTCGACCAGCCCGACGACCCCGCGGCGCACGGCGTTCGAGAGGACGAGCCCCTCGATGGGTCGCTCGACCGTCGTGGAGGTGATCGCCGTCACGGTGCCGGCGTCGCTCGCGGCGAGGTGTGGGTGGGCGGCGTTCACCGCGCGGACGACGCTCATCACGAGCAGGTCGTAGGCGTCGTACCAGTCGGCGTCGTCGGTGTCGAGGAACGGACCGGAGGGGGGCCCGCCGGCCGAACAGACGAGGTGGTCGAGGCCGCCGAAGGCCTCGACGGTCGCGTCGACGAGCGCCTCGACGTCGCCGGGGTCCGTGATGTCGGCGTTGACGCCCTCGACGCCCGCGGCCGCCTCCTCGCGGACGTCCGCGAGCGCCGCGTCGAGTCGCTCCTCGTCGCGCCCGCAGAGGACGACGTTCGCGCCGTCCGCCGCCAGCGCGGTCGCCGAGGCCTTCCCGAGGCCGCTCGTGCTCGCGGTCACGAGCGCCGTCTCGCCGTCGTGATCGAGTGCCATGCCCGTCCGATTGACGTCCCGACACAAAAGCGGTTCTCACGGGCATCGCCGGTCGTTTCCTCCGAAACGCTTGACCCCGTGGGGGGCGTTACGCGTCCCGTGAGCGTTACGTCAGGGGCCCGGTCGCCCGCGCGCCCGACGACGACCGCGCCGATTCGCCCCGGTCGACGGACGCGGGGGGGAGCGTGAACGTCGGCTTCGAGGCGGTCGAGGGCGGACTCCGCATCGACGACCGGATCGAGTCCGTGACCTACGAGGTCGGTCTCGACGCCGCCGACGTCGAACCCGCCTCGACCGAACCGTTCCGCGTCCCGCTGACCCGCGCCGTCGACGTCACCACGAGCGAACTCGTCTTCCCGACCCTCCCCGAGATTTTCGCGTACCGCGGCGACGAGGTCGCCTTCGACGTGACGCCCGGTGGGCGCGCCGAGGCGGACGCCGGGACGTACGAGCTCGACGTCTCCGCCGTTCGCCTCAAGCTCTACGTCCGCGTCGTCGACGCCCCGGTCACCGTCGACGCCCGCGGTGACGAGACGGTCGTCGACTTCGGCGCGCCCACGCGCGTCCGCATCGGCGTCCGGTCGCTCCACGAGCACCCCGCCGGTACGGTGACGATAGAGGACACGCCCCGCTCCCTGATGCGCGCCGTCTCCACCTTCGGTTCCGCGCTGAAGACGACGAGCCCCGAACGCTCGTTCCCGACGATGCGGGGACATCCGCCCACCATCGAGCGCGGCGAGCGCTTCGCGGCCCCCGACGACCTCGAACCGCCCGACACCGGCGTCCGAATCGAGGTCCCGCCGCGCTACGACGCCGTCTACGCCGTCTCGTCGCTCGCCTACTACCTCGGCGCGACGGTCGCTCCGGGTCCGACGCCGCGGCTCGTCGCGGGTGATCGGGCGTTCGACTTCCCGTACGCCGACGTCGCGCGCTCCGCGAACGCCCTCCTGCGCCACTGCTTCGTGCTCGACTGCGTCGTCCGAACCGAGGGTATCTACCCCATCGACCTCGCGGAACGCGACACCGTCCTCGACCGGGTCGAGCTCGACCTCGCCGCGCTCTACGAGCGCCCGCTCGCGGGCCGTACCGCCGCGTACCTCGACGTTCCCCTCGACGTCACCGAGGACGTCTTCGCTTGGCACCTCACGGTCGACGTCGAGCCGTCGATAGCGCGCGCCGAACTCCTCCCCTACCTCGTCAACGACCTCCCGTTCGTCCGCTCGCCGACCCCGGACGCCGACGCCACGGCCGCGGAACCCGACCCGGCGGCGGTCTCCGAGTTCTTCCGCGCGGCGGACGTCGACGCGTTCGTCCGCTCCACGCGGGCCGACGACGCTCACGCGACCGACACCGATACCGACGACGCGGGTGCACGCGTCGTCTCGCCGGTCGACGTCGAGACCGTCGGCCACGCGTGGGTCGGCGACGACTACCCGCGCGGGGCCTCGAAGCCCACCGTCGAGTCGTACCGTCGTCAACTCGACCGGCGCGTCGAGGAGGACGCCGTCATCGACGTCACCGTCGTCTGTAACGACCCGGAGATGCGCGAGGAGGCCGCCGACCTCTACGGTTTCCGGGACATGATCGACTTCGACATCGGGACGCGCTTCGACCTCTCGGTCGACGAGACGCGCGCCGTCCTCGAGTCGGATACCGATTTCCTCCACTTCATCGGGCACATCACGGAGGACGGCATCCGCTGCCGCGACGGCGTCCTCGACGCCCGCGGGCTCGACACCGTCGGCGCGGACGCGTTCATCCTCAACGGCTGTCGCTCGTACGCGCAGGGGATGGCGCTCGTCGAGGCCGGCGCCCTCGGCGGCGTCGTCACCCTCGCGGACGTCTACAACCACGTGGCGACGACCGTCGGCCGTTCCGTCGCCCGCCTCCTCGACGCCGGTTTCGACCTCCACGGCGCGCTCAACGTCGCGACGCAGGGCGTCGCTGCCGACTCGCACTACACCATCGTCGGTGGCGGCGGCGTCACGCTCTGTCAGTACCCGTTCGGGTCCCCGAAGGTGGCTGTCGTCGATACCGACGACGTCGACTCGGACACGATCACCGTCTCGATTCGCAACTACATCACGCGCAACGTCGGACCGGGCATCTTCACCACGTCGTTTCTCTCCGACTCCTCCGAGCGCTACCTGTCGAGCCCTTCCGATCACTTCTTCGAGGTCTCGCACGACCGGTTCGACGACGTCCTCTCCTCCGGTCGCTCGCCGATCCTCGTAGACGACACTCTCCGATGGAGTGACGAACTGAGCGTCTCGGAGCTTCGCTAACGCCCGACCCGCGTCGTGATCGGTGAAAATGGACTCGGGTCGTGTGGTCGTCGGTCGCTACTCCCGTTGATGTCGATGATCTCGAATACCGCCTCGCTCTCTACGGGCCGAAGACGTCCGTCCCCCACATCGCCGCCGAGTTGCCGGCCTGCGAGAGCAGGAGCACGAGGGTGAACAGCGCGCCGATCTTTCGCGGGTTGTCCGCCAGGTACGTCGTGATGTCCTTCTCAGACATACACGATTCGAGGGTCGCCCCAACGGAGAATTTATCTCATAGGTTATGGAATAAAATCAAGGCAATTTTCTAGGGATACTCGACGGTCGACGGCGCGGCGGCTACTCGGTCGACGGACGCAGAAAAACCGTCGGGCGCGTGCCCACTCGCGTCGGCGTTACTGACCCCAGAAGTTCTCGCGGCTTCCCAGCCGTTCGCGGGCGGGGCTGGTGTCCTCTTCTTCCGCTTCGTCGGTCGCCTCGTCCACCTCGGTTGCCCCGTCGTCGGCGTCGTCTGTGTCGTCGGCGTCGTCGTCCGGGAGCCGCTCGACGAGGTCGGCGCGCGCGTAGTTCGACTTCACGGTCGTGATTTCGGCTTTCACGCGCGCCGGCGGTAGGACGCCGTCGACCATCACGATGAAGCCGGTTCCCTCGTGGCGGCCGACGCCCGCACCGGACTCGTGCATGTCGTCGACCTCGAGGACGACCTCCTCGCCCGGGACGACGGGCGCGGTCTTCAGGTCCTCGATGGGCTGATTGTAGTGTTGACACCAATCCATGCCGCCGCGGTCGCCGAGGTGCTGGCATCCCATGCCCGAGATGCGCTCTTGGAAGTTCGGACATTCGTCCGCGAGTGGACACTCTGCCATGCGGAAGGCTAGCCCCGGCGAACGCAAAACGCTATCGGAGGATCGGACGCCCGAGCCCCGGTGACGTCACGGCTCCTCCGTGTCCGGGAGCGAAATCAGGTTCTCGCGGCCGATGCGGAGTTTCTCCACGCGGCCCTCCTCGGCCATCGCGGAGAGCAGCTGTGAGACCTTCGCGTCAGACCACTTCGTCTCGCTGACGATGTCCCCCTGCTTCATCCGGCCGCCGTTCTCCCGCAGGAGTCGCTCGACGCGCTCCTCGTCGCTCAACAGCTCCTCGGGCTCCTCTGCATCTGCTGCTTCGGATGGGGTGGATGCGGTGTCGTCGGTCGCACCTGTCTCCGCTGTCGTGTCGGCTCCGGCGTCGCCAGTGGCCCCCGGTTTGGACGGTGACTCGGTCTTCGCCGACTCGTCCGCCGTCGTCGCTCTCCCGTTCCGGACGTCGAGACTCCCGCGGCCGCCGAAGCCCCGCCAGACGTACGCACCGGCGACGCCGGCGGCGAGCGCGAGCGCGACGAGCCCCCCGACGACGTACCACGGGAGCCCGGCGTCCCGGACGAACACCATCTGCGGGCCGCCGTCCCCGAACGTCTGGGGCCCGCGCCAGGTGAGCGCCCCGTCGGCGCGCTGTGCGGACGGCTGCCAGCTCTCCGCCCGGTAGTCGTCCGGCGGGTAGACGCGGAGCGTCTGGCCGGCGTCGAGGTCACCGAGCCACCCCGAGGCGAAGACGTCGTCGACCTCGACGTGGTCCTCGGTGACGTTCGCAAAGTTCGTCCACGTGAACGCGAGCGTCAGCGTCCCGACCGTCGTTCCGTCGTCGCGCTCGGTGACGCCGTGGTCTCGCGTCACGTCGACGATCTCCATCGTTCGGTTCGTCCGGGCGGACGCGTCGTCGGCCGCCGCGCGGAACGGCGTGACCGACGGGCCGACGTCGCCTGCCGCGAAGTCGCTCGCGACCCGTTCGAAGCCGTCCCGTTCCGCGGAGTCGTTGAGGACGTAGCGGACCGAGACCTGCCAGCGGGCGTCACCGTCCGATTGGACGTGTGCGCCGAGGACGACGGCCCCGTCGCTCGGGGCGCTGTCGCTCTGCGCGACGGCGGTCCCCGCGGGGACGACGGTGGCGAGGAGGGCGACGGCGAGCACGAGGAGGGCGGCGTGCCGCATGGTCAGTTTCGGGTGGAGTCCGCGGTGGCAAAACGCTTTCCATACCCTCAGGTCGCCGTACACGCGCCCGCACCGGCGCGCGCCTCCCCGGCGTCCTCACGCGGGTTCTTGTCGGAGCGCGCCGCGACCGTACGCCGTGTCAGCTCAGGCCCGCGGGCTCGCGCCCGTCGTCGGAACGCTCCTCCTCCTCGCGTGCTGCGTCGCCACCGGGGGCGTCGTCGCGGCGTCGCTCGCCGACACCGGCGGCGGTCTCGCGGCACCGACGCCCGCCGTCTTCGACCTCGCCGCGTCCGCGGACGGGACGGTCGCGCTCACGTACCGGAGCGGTCCGCCGCTCGACGTGACGGACCTCGCCGTCACCGTGACCGTCGACGGCCGGCCGCTCCGTCACCAACCGGCCCCACCGTTCGTCGGTCGACGCGGGTTCGACGGCGCACCGGCCGGTCCGTTCAACGCCGCGAGCGACCCGACGTGGCGCGCCGGCGAACGCGCGACGTTCCGCGTCGCCCGAACGAACGTACCACGGGTGCGCGCGGGCGACCGACTCACGGTACGCCTCGCCCGCGCGGGCCGACCGCTCGCCACCGTCCGGACGCGCGTCGCGCCGGCTCAGCCGTCGTCCGGGACGCGAGCGAGCGTCGTAATCGCGACGTCGGGCTTGTAGGACGGCCCCATCGTCCGATGCTCGATGGCCTCGAAGCCGGCGTCGCGGAACATCCGGTCGGCTTCGGCCTCGTCGTAGAAGAGCATGATCGCGTCCGCGAGCTTCTGGAAGACGGTCGAGCGCGGGTAGTTCGGGCCGACGACGAGCACCTTCCCGCCGGGTTTCACGACGCGGCGGAACTCCCGGAGCGCCGCCACGGGGTTCGGCCAGTACTCGATGGAGCCCGACGACCAGACCGCATCGAAGCTGTCGTCGGCGAACGGGAGGCGCTCGGCGTCGCCGAACGTGAAGTCGACGCGGTCGGTCTTGCCGAACTTCGCCCACGCCTTCTCCAGTTGCCCCTCGCTCTGGTCGAGTCCGTAGACGTGCTCCGTGTGCTGGAGGAGCCCCTCGGTTCCGAAGCCGGTGCCACAGCCGACGTCGAGCACGCGGTCGTCGGCGTCGAGCGCGAGCATCTCGAGGGCCTCCGTACGCATCTCCTCGTTCCAGATGAACGGGTTGATGCGGTCGTACACCGTCGAGAGGTACCGGTAGAAGAGCCGGGCCCGCCCTTTGTCTTCGAGGACTCCCATCCCCGACTCGTAGTGCCGCGCGGAACATAAGTTCCCGTCTTTCGGACGCCCGTTCCTTTCGCAACTACCTTATACGCGTTCGTTCAATTCCCACCCGTTAGCCCATGCCGAGGCCAGAGGTTTTAGAACGCATTCAGACGGCCGAGCAAGACGCCGACGACATCGTCGCCGACGCCGAGCAAGCCCGCGAGGAGCGCCTCGCCGAGGCCCGGCAACGGGCCGACGAGATACGTCAAGAGGCCGAAGAACACGCAACAGAGCTGAAGGAGGAGCGCCTCGCCGAGGCCCGCGAGCAGATCGAGGCCGAGCGCGAGCGAATCATCGAGGAGGGCCACGCGGAGCGCGACCGGCTCCGCGAGGCGGCGGCGGAGAACGAATCCGACGCCGTCGACTACGCCCTCGGCCAGTTCGAGGAGGCGGTAGATGCTCAGACCTGAACGGATGAGCAAGGTGTCCGTCACGGGCACCAAGAACGTCGTCGAGGACGTCATCGACGTGACGCACGACCAGCGGGTCCTCCACCTCTCCGACTACGACGGCTCCATCGAGGGGTTCGACGCCGGTTCGCCCCTCGAGGGTGCCGACGCCGCCTCGGAGAAACTCGTCACCGTCCGGTCGCTTATCAACATCCTCGACGTCACCGAGGAGGACGCCGGCCCCGCGCGCATCGTCACCGACGAGGCGCTCGAAGGGGAGTTCGAGAGCGTCCGCCAGCGGGTCAACGAACTCGACGACGAGCGTGCAGCCGTCGAGAACGACCTGGAGGCCATCGACGAGCGGATCGCCGCCGCCGAGCCGTTCGTGTCGCTCGGTATCGACCTCGACCTCCTCTGGGGGTACGACACCCTCGACGTCGTCGTCGGGGAGGGTGACACCGACGCGGTCGGTCACGCGCTCGCCGACGCCGGCTCCATCCGGTCCTACGAGCTCTACACCGAGGGCGACGTCTTCGCGGCCGTCGCCTACCCCGAGTCGAACGCACCCGAGGACGCCCTCTCGGAGGCCCTCGTCGGCCTCGACGTCGAACGCTACGAGGTCCCCGAGGAAGAGGGGTCGCCCGCCGACTACCTCGAACGACTCGAACACCGCAAGCAGCAACTCAAATCCGACTTGGAGAGCGTCGAGAGCGACCTGCGGAGCCTTCGCCTCGAACACGCCGGCTTCCTCCTCGCGGCCGAGGAGAAGCTCAGCATCGAGGTCCAGAAGGCCGAAGCGCCGCTCAGCTTCGCCACGACCGAACACGCCTTCTTCGCGGAGGGGTGGATACCCACCCGGGACTACGAGTCCTACGCCTCCGCACTGAAGGACGCGCTCGGCGAGCGCATCGAGGTCGAGGAACTCGAACGCGCCGCGTACGAACCCCCGGAACACGAGGTCGGCCACGGCGAGCAGGAGGCCGTCGCCGACGGCGGCCGGACGGACCGCCCGCCGGTCGTTCAGGACAACCCGAAGGTCGCGGAACCCTTCGAGATGCTCGTCCGGGTCATCAACCGCCCGAACTACTTCGACCTCGACCCGACCCTCATCCTGTTCCTGACGTTCCCGGTCTTCTACGGCTTCATGATCGGCGACGTCGGCTACGGGATTCTCTACACGGCCGTCGGTTGGCTGATGTACACGCGCCTCGACAGTGACGCGCTCGCCGCCCTCGGCGGCGTCGCCGTCATCTCGGGGCTGGCGACGGTCGTCTTCGGGATACTCTACGGGGAAGTGTTCGGCTTCCACCTCATCAGCGAGTACGTCTGGGCCGGTCACCCGCCGCTCCACAAGGGCCTGATGCCCGCCGAGGGCGAGTGGGCCCGCCTCTGGCTCGTCGTCTCCGTGCTCGCCGCGCTGCTCCACCTCACCCTCGGGTACGCCATCGACACGTACAAGCGCCTCCGCCACGGCGCGTGGGAGGCGCTCACCGAGGGCGCGTCGTGGGCCATCCTCATGGTCGGGCTGTGGGTGTGGATATTCAGCCGCGCCATGGAGAGCGCGAAGCCCGAACTGCTGTTCACCTCGCTCTCCGGGCAGCCCCTCGGCTTCACCGGCTTCTCGCCGATGGTCGGTTGGGCGGCCCTCGCCGTCGGCCTCGTCGGCTACGCCCTCCTCATCTACGCGGAGGGCGCCATCGGGGCCGTCGAGGGCGCGCTGAACTCCCTCACGCACGTGCTGTCCTACACGCGTCTCGCCGCGGTCATGCTCGCCAAGGGCGGAATGGCGTTCGTCGTCAACCTGCTCTTCTTCGGCGCGTACCAGACCCACGGCGAGTTCCACTTCATGCTCAACCACGGTTGGAGCCACGTCCAGTCCACCCACCCCGAAGCGACGCTGATGTTCGGCGGTCTCGTCCACGGCCCCATCGCGGCGGTCGTCGGCGGCGTCGTCATCTTCGTCCTCGGTCACGCCTTAGTGCTTGCCCTCGGTGTCACCAGCGCCGGTCTACAGGCCGTTCGTCTGGAATACGTCGAGTTCTTTGGGAAGTTTTATGAAGGCGGTGGGGAGAAATACGAACCGTTCGGCCACCAGCGAACCTACACCACGCAGGATTAACCAATAATGTACGAAACCCTCGTCGCAGCCATCAACATGCTCGGACTGATCGCACAGCAGAGCGCGGAAGCCGGCTCCACCGTCGCCTTCCCGCCCGCCGCAGGTGCCGCACTCGGCGTCGGTATCGCCGCACTCGGTGCGGGGATCGCGGAGGGCGGCATCGGTGCCGCCGCCGTCGGCGCAATCGCGGAAGACAGCGACTTCTTCGGTATCGGCCTGCTGTTCACGGTCCTGCCGGAGACGCTCGTCATCCTCGCAATCGTCGTCATCTTCATCGTCTAAGCCACGATGAGCCTCGAAACGGTCGCGGAGGAAATCCGAACGGAGGCCGAGGAACGGGCCGAGGCCATCCGTCAGCAGGCGGAGGAGCGAGCCGAAGAGATCGTCGCCGACGCCGAAGCGGAGGCCGACGAGATCGTCGCCGACGCCGAAGCCGAGGTCGAGCAGGAGATCGACCAACTGCGCGAGCAGGAACTCTCCAGCGCGAAGCTCGAAGCCAAGCACGAACGGATGAGCGCCCGTCGAGAGGCGCTCGACGACGTCCGTGACCGTGTCGAGTCGCGTCTCACCGACCTCGACGCAGAGAAGCGCCGCTCGCTGACCGACTCGCTCCTCGCCGACTCCCTCGCGGAGTTCGACGAGGACGAGCAGCTCGCCGTCCACTACGCGCCCGGCGACGAAGCGCTCGTCGACGACCTCGTCGCCGAGCGCCCGAACGTCACGACGGCGGGCGAGTACGACTGCCTCGGTGGCGTCGTCGTCGAGAGCGAGACGTCACGCGTACGCGTGAAGAACACGTTCGACAGCGTCCTTGAGGACGTCTGGGAGAACGAACTGAAGCAGATATCGGATCGGTTGTTCGACGACCGATGAACGTCATCAGCCGCGACGCGTCGAACTACTCGTACGTGAACGCACGCGTGCGTTCGCGGTGGGCGCTCCTGCTCGACGCCGACGAGTACGACACGCTCACCCGGATGGGGCCGAGCGAGATCGCCCGGTTCCTCGGTGAGTCCGAGTACAGCCCGGAGATCGACGCGCTCGGCTCCAGACACTCCGGGGTCGACCTCGTCGAGCACGCGCTCAACCGGAACCTCGCGCGACACTTCGACGACCTCCTGGAGTGGTCACAGGGGACGCTGTACGACCTCATCTCGCGCTACCTCCGGAAGTTCGACGCGTGGAACGTGAAGACGGCGCTCCGCGGCGTCTACTCCGAGACGGACGCCGGCGTCATCGACGACGACTTCATCCGCGCCGGGGAGTTCGACGACGCGCTCCTCGGGACGCTGGAGGAGTGCGAGAGCGTCGAGTCCGTCGTGGACGCGCTCGCCGAGACCGTCTTCGGCGACCCGCTCGCCGACGCGCTCGACGACTACGAGGAGACGGGCGCGCTCGTCCCCTTGGAGAACGCCGTCGACCGGACGTTCTACGACACGCTCCTCCGCGGGCTGAACGCGGCGACGGAGAGCGGGACGCGGGAGTTCGTGAAGTTCCTGCAAGCGGAAGTCGACTTCCGCAACATCCGCAACGCGTTCCGCCTCGCGCGTAGCGGCGGGACCATCGACCCCTCGGAGTACTACATCGAGGGGGGGCGACTCTTCGAGGCGTCCGAACTCGCGTCGCTCGTGGAGAACCGCGACGAACTCGTCGCCCGGCTCCGCGAGAGCCGCTACGGCGACCAGCTCGGTCCGGCGCTCGAACGACTGGAGTCGGCGGACTCCCTCATCGGCTTCGAGCACGCGCTCGACGCCGCGCTCTTGGGGTACGCCGACCACCTCTCACACGTCTTCCCGCTCTCGGTCTGCCCCGTCCTCGCGTACATCCTCGCGAAGGAGCGCGAGGTCGACAACATCCGCGCCATCGCGCGCGGTCGTGAGGTCGGCCTGAGCGGCGAGGAGATCGAACAGGAACTGGTGATGCTATGAGCCAGGAGATCGCCGTCGTCGGCACCGCCGAGTTCACGACGGGCTTTCGCCTCGCGGGCGTCCGCGAGTTCCGGAACGTTCCCGAGGAGGAGAAAGACGCGGAACTCGACGCCGCGGTCAGCGACGTCCTCTCGATGGACGATGTCGGGATCGTCGTGATGCACGCGGACGACCTCGATTACCTCTCGCGGCAGGTCCGCGAGACGGTCGAGACGAGCGTCGAACCAACGGTCGTCACCATCGGCGGTGGCGGCGGTGGGAGCAGTGGAATGCGCGAACAGATAAAGCGGGCCATCGGGATCGACCTGATGGACCAAGACGAAGGTGCGAACGAATGA
Organism: Halarchaeum rubridurum; assembly: GCF_014647115.1. Lineage (GTDB taxonomy): Archaea > Halobacteriota > Halobacteria > Halobacteriales > Halobacteriaceae > Halarchaeum > Halarchaeum rubridurum. The sequence goes on along the minus strand of NZ_BMOO01000001.1, from coordinate 479,699 downwards.
GCCAGACAGACACCGTAACAGACACCGGCGAAATCGCGAGCGTGAGCGGTCCGGTCGTGACCGCCACGGGCCTCGACGCCCAGATGAACGACGTCGTCTACGTCGGCGACGAAGGGCTGATGGGCGAGGTCATCGAGATAGAGGGCGAGACGACGACGATTCAGGTGTACGAGGAGACCTCCGGGATATCGCCGGGCCAACCGGTCGAGAACACGGGCGAACCCCTGACGGTCGACCTCGGCCCCGGGGTCCTCGACACCATCTACGACGGCGTGCAGCGCCCGCTCGACGTCCTCGAGGACGAGATGGGCGCGTTCCTCGACCGCGGGGTCGACTCCCCGGGGATCGATCTGGAGGCGTCCTGGGACTTCTCCCCGACGGTCTCCGTCGGCGACACCGTCGAACCCGGCGACGTCGTCGGGACCGTCCCCGAGACGGTCAGCATCGAGCACAAGGTCCTCGTGCCCCCGGACTTCGAGGGCGGCGAGGTCGTTGAGGTCAACGAGGGCGAGCACACCGTCACCGAACCCATCGTCGTCCTCGACAACGGCGAGGAAGTGACGATGCACCAGGAGTGGCCGGTCCGGCAGGCCCGACCCTCCGAGGAGAAGTTCACGCCGACCGAGCCCCTCATCACGGGCCAGCGCGTGCAGGACGGCCTCTTCCCCATCGCGAAGGGCGGGACGGCCGCCATCCCGGGTCCCTTCGGCTCCGGGAAGACCGTCACCCAGCAGCAGCTCGCGAAGTGGAGTGACGCGGACATCGTCGTCTACATCGGCTGTGGCGAGCGCGGGAACGAGATGACGGAGGTCATCGAGGACTTCCCCGACCTCACGGACCCGAAGTCCGGCAATCCGCTGATGGCGCGGACGACGCTCATCGCGAACACCTCGAACATGCCGGTCGCGGCCCGCGAGTCCTGTATCTACACGGGCATCACCATCGCGGAGTTCTACCGCGACATGGGGTACGACGTCGCGCTGATGGCCGACTCCACCTCGCGGTGGGCGGAGGCGATGCGCGAGATTTCCTCCCGGCTGGAGGAGATGCCCGGCGAGGGCGGCTACCCCGCCTATCTCGCCGCGCGCCTCGCGCAGTTCTACGAGCGCGCCGGGCGCTTCGAAACGCTCCGTGGCGACGAGGGGTCCGTCTCCGTCGTGGGCGCGGTCAGCCCGCCCGGTGGTGACTTCTCCGAGCCGGTCACGCAGAACACGCTCCGTATCGTGAAGACGTTCTGGGCGCTCGACGCGGACCTCGCCGAGTCCCGACACTTCCCCTCCATCAACTGGACGGAGTCGTACTCGCTCTACAAGGACCAGCTCGACCCGTGGTTCGAAGACAACGTCGCGGCCGACTGGCCGGAGGAGCGTCAGTGGGCCGTCGACGTCCTCGACGAGGAGGACGAACTCCAGGAGATCGTCCAGCTCGTCGGGCGCGACGCGCTCCCCGACGACCAGCGCCTGACGCTCGACGTCGCGCGCTACCTCCGCGAGGCCTTCCTCCAGCAGGACGCCTTCCACGACGTCGACACCTTCTCCCCGCCGGAGAAGACCTACGAGATTCTCACCGCGATCCACACGTACAACGACGAGGCGTTCGCCGCCCTCGAGGCTGGCGCGCCCATTGAGGAGATCACCTCCATCGACGCCGCGCCCCGGCTCAACCGGATCGCGACGCAGGAGGAGTACGAGGAGTACGTCGAGGAGCTCGAAGAAGAGATCACGGAACAGCTGCAGGCCCTCTACTAATGAAAGAGTACCAGACAATCACCGAGGTAAGTGGCCCGCTGGTGTACGTCGAGACCGACGAACCCATCGGCTACGACGAGATCGTCGAGATCGAGACGCCGAGCGGCGAAGTCAAGCGCGGCCAGGTCCTCGAAACCGCCGAGGACTACGTCGCCATCCAGGTCTTCGAGGGAACGGAGGGTGTCGGTCAGGACGCGTCGGTTCGCTTCCTGGGCGAGACGCTCAAGCTCCCGGTCACGGAGGACCTGCTCGGTCGCGTCCTCGACGGCTCCGGGAACCCCATCGACGGCGGTCCGGACATCGTCCCCGACGAGCGTCGGAGCATCGTCGGTGCCGCGATCAACCCGACCGCCCGCGAGTACCCCGAGGAGTTCATCCAGACCGGCATCTCCGCCATCGACGGGATGAACACGCTCGTTCGCGGCCAGAAACTCCCGATCTTCAGCGCGTCCGGGCTCCCGCACAGCGAGCTCGCACTCCAGATCGCCCGCCAGGCGAGCGTCCCCGAGGACGTCGCAGACGAGGGCGAAGAGACGGAGTTCGCCGTCGTCTTCGCCGGCATGGGTATCACGCAGGAGGAGGCCAACGAGTTTATGGACGACTTCGAGCGCACCGGCGCGCTCGAGCGCTCCGTCGTCTTCCTCAACCTCGCGGACGACCCCGCCGTCGAGCGGACGGTCACGCCGCGGATGGCGCTGACGACGGCCGAGTACCTCGCCTTCGAGGAGGGGTACCACGTCCTCACCGTCCTCACGGACATGACGAACTACTGTGAGGCGCTGCGCGAGATCGGTGCCGCCCGCGAGGAGGTGCCGGGTCGCCGCGGCTACCCGGGTTACATGTACACGGACCTCGCCCAGCTCTACGAGCGCGCCGGGCGCCTGCAAGGCGAGGACGGCTCCGTCACGCAGATTCCGATCCTCACGATGCCGGGCGACGACGACACCCACCCGATTCCCGACCTCACGGGATACATCACGGAGGGACAGATCATGCTCGGCCGCGAACTGAACAGCCAGGGCGTCGAACCGCCCATCGACGTGCTCCCGTCGCTCTCGCGTCTGATGGACGACGGTATCGGCGAGGGCGTCACGCGCGCCGACCACAGCGGGGTCTCCGACCAGCTCTTCGCCTCCTACGCGGAGGGGAAGGACCTGCGCGACCTCGTGAACATCGTCGGCCGCGAGGCGCTCGACGAGCGCGACAACAAGGTCCTCGACTTCGCCGAGGCCTTCGAGGAGCAGTTCGTCGACCAGGGCTTCCACACGAACCGCGACATCGAGGACACCCTCGACATCGCGTGGGACATCCTCTCCATCCTCCCGAAGAACGAACTCTCGCGTATCGACGAGGAGTTCATCGAGGAGCACTACGCGGGCGGGGAGTCCGAGACGGCGGACGACGCCGAGGAAGCGGAGGCCTAACACCCCATGGCCGAGGACGTCAAACCGACGCGCAAGAACCTGATGGAGATCGAGGACCGCATCGACCTCTCCGAGCGGGGCCACGACACGCTCGAACAGAAGCGTGACGGCCTCATCATGGAGTTCATGGACATCCTCGATCAGGCTCAGGACGTCCGCGAGGACGTTGAGCAGAACTACGAGGACGCCCAGCAGACGATCAACATGGCGCGCGCCATGGAGGGCGACGTCGCGGTCCGCGGTGCGGCGGCGGCGCTGAAGGAGCACCCCGAAATCACGGTGCGCTCCAACAACATCATGGGCGTCGTCGTCCCGCAGATCGAGGCCTCGCGCGTCTCGAAGAGCCTCGATCAGCGCGGCTACGGCGTCATCGGCACCAGCTCCCGAATCGACGAGGCCGCGGAGGCCTACGAGGACCTCCTCGAGACCATCGTCCTCGCCGCGGAGGTCGAGACGGCGATGAAGAAGCTCCTCGACGAGATCGAGAGCACGAAACGCCGCGTCAACGCCCTCGAGTTCACCGTCCTCCCGGACCTCTACGAGTCCCAGGACTACATCGAGCAGAAGCTCGAAGAGCAGGAACGCGAGGAAATCTTCCGGATGAAGAAGGTCAAGGACAAGAAGGAGGAAGAAGAGCGCGCCAAGGCCGAGTCCGAGTCCGAGTCCGAGGCCGCCGCGGACGCCGGCACCGCCGACTGACCTCCCCGAATTCCTTTTCACCGCCGCGCGGCGACTGTCGGTATGCACTGCCCGCGCTGTGACGCCGCGACGGTCGCGTTCTCGATTCCGGACGACCTCCGCGCTCACTTACCGGACGACCGGCCGGGCGCGGCGCTCTGCACGCGTTGTCTCGCCGTGACGCCCGTGGACGACCCGCCGACCGAGACGCCGGATTTCGAGCCGGTCAGCGACGCGTTCCCGGCGAACGACGAGGCGGCCGTCGCGTTCGCCTGCCTGCTCGCGTTACTCGACTCCCTCGTGCTCTATCGGGCGGAACTCGACGCGGTCGCCGAGTACGCGGAGACGCGCGGGGCGGACGTGCTCCGCGCGCTCGAACGTCTCGACGCGGACGAGAGCGTGGAGCCCCACCTCGACATCGACCGGCGTACGCGACAGCTCGAACAACTTATCTGAGCGTCGCTAGCGAGCGTGGCCGCGAGAGATGGAAGAAACCGCGTTAGGCGTAGTGTTCGTCGAGGTACTCCACGATGTCGGGTCGCCAACCTTTTCGCGGGCAACCGCCGCCCGCGAAAACCTGGAGGGAAAAACCGCGTTAGGCGTAGTGTTCGTCGAGGTACTCCACGATGTCGTCGCTCTCGTACATCGTGACCTCGCGGTCGGTGTCGACGAGGTACGGCACCTGGTCCTCGCCGCCGGCGACGAGCTCGTCGTGCGTGACTTCGTTCGTGACGTCGCCGCCCTCGCCGCCGGGGAGGCGGGGGTTGTGGATGACGTAGGAGATGCCGAGGTCGCTGAGCTTCTGGCGGACCTTCGCACAGTGCGGGCAGCCTTCGGACTGGTAGAGTTCGAGCATACACCCGTATCGAGGACGAGGAGCTTCAAAAGCGGTGGCGTCGCGGCGAGCGCGTCGCCCTCCGTGCAGGGGGTGCGGAGTGAAAGTGAATCCTGGTCGGGAGAAGGCGGTGCAGTCGGGCGGTTTCCACGCGAAGGGAGGGGGTCCGGGGACGCTCGCCGGTGTGACGCGCCCCTCAGGCGAGGAAGACGTGGCGCGGCTTGTCCGCGAGGACGTCGCGGCCCCAGCTGACGGTGTCGCCGAAGGCGTCGCTGCGGAAGAACGCCATGGCGTCCTCCTTGGACTCCCACTGGCTGGCGATGAACATGTCGTTCTCGTCGTCGACGTTGGCGAGGAGGTCGGTCTCGACGTGCCCGTCCATCTCCGCGAGGAGGTCGCCGACCTCGGCGAAGGTCTCGACGAAGTCGTCGCGGTACTCGGGTTTGACGGTGTAGAACATCCCCATCGTCCCCCAGCCCTCCTCGCGCTCGCCGGCCTTCCGGGTGACCTCGGGGAGGTCGGTGAGGAAGCCCGCGGCGGTGTCGGCGGCGGACTGAGTGTCCCAGAGGCTCACGACGGCGTGCTCGCCGTCGCCCTCGTAGACGCTCGTGCGGACGTGCGTGTCGTAGTGGTCGAAGCTCTCGGCGAGCCCGTCGACCTCCTCGGTGAGGGTCTCGACGTCCGCCTCGGAGTAGACGACGACCGCGTAGACGTCCTCGCCGTGGGGTTGGCCGGCGTAGACGTCGAGGTCGGCGAGCGCGTCGCGGATGTCCGCCTCGTCCTCGTCCGCGTCGTCGCCGTGGTGGCCCTCATCGCCGTCGTCGCTTGCCCCGCCGTGGTCGTGCGCGTGTCCGTCGCCGTGAGCGTGGTCACCGTGGTGGCCGTCGCCCCCGCCGTGCTCGCTCGTCGGGACGGGGTCGCCGGCGAGCACTGCGTCGAGGTCGCTTGGCGGGAAGCGCCGGCCGATGTAGAAGGAGCCGAACTCGCCGTACTTCGACGTGGACTCGTCGAAGCGCATCTCGTAGACGATGTCCTTCAGCTCCACGGGGTCGTTGCTGAACAGCGTCACGCCCCACTCCCAGTCGTCGAGGCCGACCGAGGAGGCGATGACCTGCCGGACCTTCCCCGCGTACTCGCGGCCGATGTCGCCGTGGCCCTCCATGAGGTCGGCGCGCTCCTCGTAGGAGAGGTCGTACCAGTTGTGCTCGGGCCCGCGGCGCTTGCTCATCGGGTAGAAGCAGACGTAGGCGTCGTCGGGCATGTCCGGGGTGAGTTTCCCTTCGATGTAGCGCCGGATGCCCGGATCGACGCTCTCCGGGTCCTCGAAGTACTCGTCGCTGACGTACCCCGAGACCTCCGTGACGGAGACGTAGGAGTACGTGCGCTCCGTGTACTCGGCGAACGCCGTCGATTCGAAGGAGCGCTCGATGGCGTCGAGGTCGTCGAGCTCGGGCCGGAAGTGGACGAACAGCAGGTCGGCCTCGTGGCCGAGCATGCTGAAGACCGCCGAGTCGCCCTCCTCGGCGTCGACGAGCGCCTCGCGGTCCGCGAGGAACGCCGCCGCCTCGTCGAGGGCGCGCTCGCGTTCGCGCTCGGGGGCGTCCCGCCACGCGTCCCAATCTATCGTCCGGAAGTCGTGGAGGGAGAACCATCCCTCCGCCGTCTCGGGCGCGTCTACCATACGCGTCCGTTGGGCCAGCGGGCCCAAGGGTCTTTCCAGTCCGGCGCGCTCAGCCGAGGAGTCGCGGGCCGAAGACGAGCAACAGGAGGCTGGCACCCATGGTGAGCCCGACGCCCGTCGTCACCGTCCGCACCGCGCGGCGCTTCTCCTCGATTGGCAGACGCGCGATTACGGCCTCCGCGCTCGTGCGCAGCAGGTGGCCGCCGTCGAGCGGGAACGCGGGGATGCAGTTGAAGAAGGCGAGGTTGAGGTTTATCCACCCGGTCCAGAAGAGGACGTTCGCCAGCAGGAAGGTCGCCCCACCGAGCCCGGCGAGCGCGCCCTCGACGGCGAAGAAGTTGAGGTTCCAGCCGTAGAAGCCCGCGAAGTTGAAGGTGAGCGACGGGTCGACGAGGCTGATGAACGGGAGGACGAGCGTCGCCGCGACGGCGCGGACGAACCCGGCGAGTCCGTCGCCGCCGACGTCGCCGCTCACGTAGTCGAGGTAGGACGCGGCGTCGTAGAGGTGGACGCCGAAGTCGGTGAAGGACAGTCCCGTCGTCCCGTACGTCCCGAGGACACCGAGGTAACCGACGTCGGCGTTCGGGTTCGTCCCGAGCGTCACCGTCCGCTCCACCGCCGAGCCGTTCACGTACGCCGTCAGCGCCACGGTGTCGCCGGCCTCCGTCCCGGAGAGCGCCGCGCTCACGTCCTCGTAGGCCGTGATGCGCTGCCCGTCGAGGTGCGTGATCACCACGGGCTCGCCGGTCGGGAGGTCGGTCGACGCCGCGGTCGGGCCGTCAGCCTGCACGACGGCGAGCGCGCCCATCGGACCCGTCACCGCCGTCGTCTCGCCCGACGTCCCGTTCCGTACCGTCAGCGTCGCGACCTGTCGGTCCGCGACTGCATCCGCGAATCCCGCGCGCGTGTAGACCGGCGTGCCGTTCACCGCGGTCACGGTCGTGTTCCGTCCGACCGACGCGAACGGCCCGGCCGTCGGTGCCGCCCGCACGAGTAGCGAGCGCTCCACCGTCGTCGTCTCGCCCGAGGCGAGCCCGACCGACACCCGACGCGTCGTGGAGCCGTCCAGCACCGCGTCGAACTCGGAGTTGTTGGCGACCGATTCGTTCCCCACGGCGACGATTCGGTCGCCCTGTCCGATTCCGGCCTGCGCGGCCGGCGACGCAACGAACGCGCTCCCGACCGCCGCACCGGACGCCACGGAGATACTGCCCGCGACCGGCCCGAACAGGAGGAGGAAGACGAGCGCCGTCAGGAAGAAGTTGTTCGTCACGCCCGCCGCGAACATCCGCGCCTTCGAGCCGCGGCCGGCCTCGCTCTGGCTCTCCTCGTCCGGCTCGACGAACGCACCCATCGGCACGACCGCGAGGAGCACGACGCCCATCGAGGCGATGTCGATGTCCTCGACTCGACAGAGGATGCCGTGGCCGCCTTCGTGGACGACCATCCCGATCAGGAGCCCGAGGACGATTTCCGGGGCGACGTCGAGCGGCAGGAAGTCGTTCACGCCCGGGATGACGAGGACGTTCCGGGGTTGGGCGACCGGCGACGTCGCCGCCGGCGGGTTCTGCACGATGTTCAGCGCGCTCACGACGAGGAACGCGAACATCGCCACGCCGACGGTCAGCGCCGCGCCGAGCCCGAGGTTGCCCCACGCGCGCCACGCGCGCTTCGGGGCCGCGATCCGGTCGATGAGCGCCCGCCCCCGTTTCGTGTGCACGGTCACCATCGGGCCCATCGTCCCGACGTACCCCGGGAGACGGCCGTTCCGATCCAGCGTCGCCACTCCCATCCACACGACCAATACGGCGGCGAGGACCCACAGCCAGGCGTCCATCGACCCATCCTTCCCGTGCCGCACCGATAAGCCTACCCAACGACCTTTTCCCGTGCTACGAGCGGCCGGTGGCCTCTCGGCACGACGAAAGACGGCTTTGCCGTCTTTCGGCCCGCTCGGGTTCGCGCAGCGCGACCCGCTCGCGGCAGGGGCACCGGGCCCCGCACGGCTCTGCGCCCGCATCGTACAGCTCTGCGCCCGCATCGTACAGCTCCGCGCCCGTCTCGCACAGCCCCGCTCCCGTCTCGCACAGCTCCGCGCCCGCATCGCCAGTCCCAACCGTCCGCTTGGTCCGTCAGCTCGCGCCGCCGTCGCGTCCGCTGGACGTGTCGTCCGCCGTCCCGTCTCGGCGCTCCTCGCCGTTCTCGGACTCCTCGCTCGCCTCCGTCTCGTCGAGGTACTTCCCGACGTCGCTCGCCCCGGTAGTGCTGTTGCCGAACCCCGCGGAGAGGACGCGCGTGAGCGCGTCCTCCGCCGTCTCGCCGGTCTCGATGATGTCCTCGGGTGCGACCTCGACGACGTAGCCCGAGGTGATGTTCGGCGACGTCGGGATGAAGACGATCTCGCGGCCGTCGGGGGCGCGCTGGCCGGTGCGGAAGGCGGTCATCCGCATCCCGTCCCAGGGCTCGACCTTCACGGGCTTCTGGAACTCCTCGGTGCCGTTCAACGCCGTCTCGACGGCCATCTTCGAGGCGTTGTAGACGATGCGCAACCCCGGGAGGCGGTTCATCACGTCGTCGAGGCGGTCCTCGAGGAACCGCCCGAGCGCCGTCCGCATCAGGTAGCCGACGGCGAACACCACGAGGACGAAGACGACGAGCGTCAACAGCACCGCGAGGTACGGGTTCCGAATCTGCGTCGCCACGAGCGCGACGCTCGCCAGCGACCCGAACACCCAGTAGATGATGTAGAGCGTGACGAGGACGGGGATGATGACGACGAGCCCACTCGCCGCGTCCCGCTTCCACGAACTCATTGTCGAACGAATACGCGAGGACCGGGATAAACGTCTAGCGTCGGCGACGGCCGGCGTCCGCGCTCGCCACGCCACACCCCGCCCGCGACCCCGAGACCTAAGCCGTTAAGCATCCGGCGACGCACCGAGGAGCCATGCACGCAGTCGAGGCCGTCGTCGTCGCGTTCTGGACGATGCTGCCCGCGTACGTCCCGAACAACGCGGCCGTCCTCGCCGGCGGCGGCCGTCCCATCGACGGCGGGCGGACGTGGCGCGACGGAAATCGACTCCTCGGCGACGGGAAGACCTGGCGCGGCACCCTCTTCGGGACGTTCGCGGGCGCGGCGCTCGCGCTCGCCCTCGACGCCGTCGCGCCGGCCGTCGCCGACGTCGTCGGCGTCACCCTCCCGGGATTCCCGCCGGTCGTCGCCCTCTCCCTCTCCCTCGGCGCGATGCTCGGCGACATCCTCGCGTCCTTCCTCAAGCGCCGCTCGGGGCGCGAGCGCGGCGCGGCCTTCCCCCTCCTCGACCAACTCGACTTCGTCGTCGTCGCCCTCGCGCTCACGGCCGTCGCCGCCCCCGGGTGGTTCCGCGACACCTTCACGCTCACCGTCGTCGTCGTCGTGCTCGTGCTCACGCCCGTCCTCCACGTGCTCACGAACGGCGTCGCGTACCTCCTCGGCCTGAAGGACGAACCCTGGTGAGGGCCGACCCGTGACGCCGCCTGCGGGCGTCGCGTGCGGGCGTCGGCGCACCCGTGAACAATCGCGTCGTTTATCGGCCTCGCCACCCCCTCTTCGACTAATGACGGACGACGCGCTCATCGCGGCCCTACAGGACGCCGACGCGGTCCAGTACGGCGAGTTCGAACTGTCGCACGGCGGTACCTCCGAGTACTACGTCGATAAGTACCTCTTCGAGACCGACCCGCGCTGTCTGCGCCTCATCGCGGAGGCGTTCGCGGAGCGCGTGGACGCGGACGCGAAACTCGGTGGCGTCGCCCTCGGCGGCGTCCCGCTGGCCGCCGCGACGGCCGTCACCGCGGACGTCCCCTACGTCATCGCGCGCAAGAAGGCCAAGGAGTACGGCACCGCGAACCGAATCGAGGGTCGCCTCGCGGAGGGCGAGGAGGTCGTCGTCGTCGAGGACATCGCCACCACCGGCCAGTCGGCCGTCGACGCCGTCGAGGCGCTGCGCGACGCCGGCGCGGAAGTGAACCGCGCGCTCCTCGTCGTGGACCGCGAGGAGGGCGGCGAGGAACTGCTCGCCGACCACGGCGTCGAGATGGAGGCGCTCGTCACCGCGAGCGACCTGCTCGCCGACGAGCGATAAGACGCAGGAACGGGACCGCGTCGCCACCTTCCACCTCGCCGACGTCCGCGTGCGTTCCATACACGTTTGCGCAACACTGGCACTTTTGTGCCGCGTGTGATTCGAGATATTCATACCTCCGCAATCGTGAATAGACGTATGAACCGCGCAGAGAAGGCCGCCCTCCAGTTGCAGGCCGTCTCCGTCCTGCGCACGCTGAAGGAGACGCGCACGTACGACGAACTCGCCGAGGAGACCGGCCTCCCGGCGGGCGACCTGAACCGCTACGTGAACGGGCACGTCCTCCCGAGCGCCGACCGCGCGCGCGCCGTCGTCTCCGAGGTCGGCGAGCGCGTCCTCCGCGACGAACTCGCGGAGCGCGTCCGCCTCGACGACGAGGGGTACGTCGACAACTCCGACGTCGTCTTCGATCAGGCGTTCCTCGACCTCGTTGCGCCCGTCGCCGCCGAGTCGTTCGACTTCGAGCGCCCGGACGTCGTCCTCACCGCCGCGACGGACGGCATCACGCTCGCCGCCGCGCTCGCGTCCTACTACGACGCGCGCTGTGCGTACGCGAAGAAGTCGAAGGAGACCGCGGTCGATGAGTTCATCGAGGCCCGCCAGCGTCTCCAGTCCGGCATCGAACTCACCTACTACCTCCCGGCGTCCGCCGTCGACGCCGGCGAGTCGGTGCTCGTCGTCGACGACCTCATCCGCTCGGGTGAGACCCAAGAACTCCTCCTCGACATCGTCGCGGCCGCCGAGGCCGACGTCGCGGGCGTCTTCGCGCTCATCGCGGCCGGCGACGAGGGCATCGAACGCGCTCGGACCCGCACCGACGCGCCGACGGGCGCGCTCGCCGAGCTCGACTGAACGCTCCGCTCGCCCGCCCGCTGCCTGCCTTATTTTTCGGCACGTTCGTGTCGAACGCGACGACCGAAGTTCCCGATACCCACAGTGTCGTGCAACCCAGGTGGTAACAGTTAAGTCCGCACGACGGGGTATCCACGGACGTACCGCATGGGGTTCACCGATACACTCGCGGCGTACTTCGGTTTCGAGGAGCACAACACCGACCTGCGCACGGAGGTGGTCGCCGGCATCACGACCTTCCTGGCGATGTCGTACATCGTCGTCGTCAACCCGTCCATTATGACGCAGGTCACGGCCGACGGCGAGGTCGTCAAACCCGGCGTCGCGCTCGCCGGCTACAGCCACGACCAGACCGTCCAGATGCTCGCCGTCGTCACGCTCCTCGCGTCGGCGATAGCGATGCTCGTCATGGCGTTCTACGCGAACCGGCCGTTCGGCCTCGCGCCCGGCCTCGGGCTCAACGCCTTCTTCGCGTTCACCGTCGTCGGCACGCTCGGCGTGCCGTGGGAGACGGCGCTCGCCGCCGTCGTCGTCGAGGGCGTCGTCTTCATCCTCCTCACCGCCGTCGGCGCGCGCGAGTACGTCATCAACCTCTTCCCCGAGCCCGTGAAGTTCGCCGTCGGCACCGGTATCGGGCTCTTCCTCGCCATCATCGGCTTGCAGGCGATGGGCGTCGTCGCCGACGACCCCGCGACGCTCCTCACGCTCGGGAACCTCGCGCAGAATCCCGTCGCCGTCCTCGCGCTCGTCGGGCTCTTCTTCACGCTCGCGCTCTACGCCCGCGGCGTCACGGGCAGCATCATCGTCGGCATCCTCGCCACCTCCGCCGCGGGGGCCGTCCTCACGCTCGCCGGCGTCGTCAGCCCCGGCGTCCTCATCGGCGAGTTCGTCCAGCGCGGCGGCATCGCCGCGAGCGAACTCCCGCAGGCCCAGTACGACATCGGCCCGCTCGTCGGCGCGTTCCTCCGCGGCTTCGCGGACGTCGAGGCCTTCAGCTTCGCGCTCATCGTCTTTACGTTCTTCTTCGTCGACTTCTTCGACACCGCGGGGACGCTCGTCGGCGTCGGGCAGGCCGGCGGCTTCCTCGACGACGACGGCGACCTCCCGGACGCCGACCGGCCGCTGATGGCGGACGCGGTCGGCACCACCGTCGGCGGGATGCTCGGCACCTCCACCGTCACCACCTACGTCGAGTCCGCGACCGGCGTCGAGGAGGGCGGGCGGACGGGCATGGTCGCGCTCGTCGTCGCCGTCCTCTTCCTCCTCTCGCTCGCCGTCGTCCCGCTCGCCGCCGCGATTCCCCAGTACGCGAGCCACATCGCGCTCGTCGTCGTCGCCATCCTGATGCTCTCGAACGTCACCGCCATCGACTGGGACGACCTCACGCACGCGATACCCGCCGGCCTCACGATTCTCGTGATGCCCTTCACGTACTCCATCGCTTACGGCATCGCCGCCGGCATCATCGCCTACCCCGTCGTCAAGACAGCCGTCGGCGACTACGACGAGGTCCGCATCGGTCAGTGGCTCCTCGCCCTCGCCTTCCTCGTCTACTTCTTCGTCCGCACCAGCGGCATCCTCCAGACCGCCGTCTGAGGCGGACTGTCTGTTTCTCCGCTCGTCGAGTTCGCTGCTCGCTCCGCCCGGAGGAACTGACCGTAACTGCGAACACGAACCGTACGGTGGCCGGTGTTCGCCGTTGACGACGCGTGTCACGCGACTATGAGGCGCGCGGTCGCTATACTGTACTCGCGCGAAGCGCGAGTTTCACCGAGCGACTTCGTCGCTCGGGGGTTTTTCACCCCTGCGAGACCCGTGGGGCCTCGCTGGCCCCACACTCGCTTCGCTCGCGTGGACCATGCTTTTGCGGGGACGGGTGCGCCCCCGCGCACCCGACTCGGAAAAAGATGGAAATGCACCGGCCGGGAATTGAACCCGGGCTATGAGCTTGGGAAGCTCATGTCCTACCACTAGACCACCGGTGCTCGTGCGTCACGTCGTAGTCCGCTCTCCCACTTGAACGTAGCGTTTCGCCACTGGACGTGCGTCCAGCGTTTCGCGCCGGCGAGTGGGTTTTAGTCGTCGCCGGGTGTAGCCCCGCGTATGGCCGACATCGAGCCGCTCGACCTGCGGTTCTCGGAGAAGGAACTCGACGCACAGCGCGCGCACATCGAGACGTTCATCGAGGGGCGACTGGCGGACGCGGGCGCGGAGCGCGCCGTCGTCGGGCTCTCGGGTGGCGTCGACTCGACGACGACGGCCTACCTCGCGGTGGAGGCCCTCGGTGCGGCGAACGTCCACGGCCTCGTGATGCCGGGCGAGGTGAGCGACGCGGACAACATGAGCGACGCCGAGCGCGTCGCCGAGGAACTCGGCATCGAGTACGACGTCCTCGAGATAAACCCCATCGTGAACGAGTTCCTCGACGCCGTCCCGGAGGCGGAGGGCGACAAGGTCGCGGTCGGGAACGCCCGCGCGCGCTCGCGGGCGGTGTTGCTCTACCTCGTCGCCAACCACGAGGGCGCGCTCGTCCTCGGGACGGGGAACCGCACGGAGGCCGCAATCGGCTACTTCACGAAGTACGGCGACGGTGCGGTCGACTGCCACCCGCTCGGCACGCTGTACAAACAGCAGGTCCGACAGCTCGCCGCGGACCTCGGCGCGGCGACGGACCTCGTGGAGAAGACGCCGACGGCGGGCCTCTGGGCGGGTCAGACTGACGAGGCGGAGATCGGGATGGACTACGACACGCTCGACGCCGTCATCGCGTTGACGATAGACGGCGGCGTTCCGCCCGCGGCCACGGCGGAGATAGCCGAAACGACGACGGAGAACGTCGAGCACGTCCGGGAGCTCCACGCGGCGAGCGAACACAAGCGCCACGTTCCGCCCGCGCCCGACGCGCTCTTCTGAGCGGCCGAAACGCGACGTGCGACGGGTGTCCGTGCTTTCCAAAGGCCTTTGCCGTTCGCCGGGCTACGTCGAACCGATGGAAGAGGCCGAGCAGGCCCGGGCCGCCGCACGCGACGCGGTTCGGGACGTCGAACCGTCCGACCTCCGGCGCGCGATGGACGACCGCCTCGCTCAGTGTTCGGTCGTCCCGGGCGCGCTCGTCTTTCTCGCGGCGGACGCGACGCCCGGCCGCGCCGACGACGGGCTCGCGGAGCGCGCCGCCGGCGTCCAGCTCGTCTACGAGGGTCTCGTGCTCACCCGCGACCTCGTGGAGACGGTGCCGTGGACGAGCGCCGACGCCGACGCGGACACGCCCGCCGACCTCGACGTGCTCGCCGCCGACGTGCTCGTCGCCAAGGGCTTTCGCCTGCTCGCGCGCACCGAGGCCGCCGACGCCGCCGTCCGGACCGTCCGGGAGTTCGGCCGTGAGCGCACGGACGCCCAAGCCGGCCGCGAGTCGACGACGCGCTCCCTCGAGGCCTCCGTCTTCGACCTCGCTGCCGTCGCGGGCGCGAGCGCGGTCGGCACGGACGTCCCCCGCGGCCTCCGCCAGTACGCCGTCGGCCTCGCGGACTCGTGGGGCGAACGCCCGCTCGGCTCCCCCGCGGAGGTCCTCCCGGAACGCCCCGCGGACGTGATGGCGCGCGTCGCCGGCCCGTCCGCCCCCGACGGCGACGACGCCGTCCGCCCCTCCGCGACCGACCACTAGGGCCCTCGTCGCCACCGCGAATCGAAACCCCTAAAGTCGAAACCGGGCTACGGAAGAGTGCCTGCCTGGGTAGCTTAGCGGTAAAGCGCGTCCTTGGTAAGGACGAGACCCCGGGTTCAAATCCCGGCCTAGGCTTCCTTCGAGGAACCACGTGACGAGCAGTAGCCGTAGCCGGGAGTTGAGCCAGTCAGTCGCAGCGCGACCGAAGGGAGCGACCGTCTGACGCTGTTCAAATCCCGGCCTAGGCTTCTTCAGTTTCTCTCGCCTGACTCACGTCTCCCGCGGCGTCGCGCGCGTCGCGGTGGCCTTGAACGACGCGACGACTCGCTTTCCCTCCGCGACGCCGAGTCGCTCGACGCTGTCCGTCGTGAGCAACGCGTCGAGCGGCGTCTCCGCGCCGACGTCGACGGCGATGCGGGCGACGGCGTCACCGCGTTCGACGGCGGTGACGACGCCCGCGAAGCGGTTGCGCGCGCTCGTGGCGTCGGCGGCCGGCGTCTCGGCGGGGTCGTGGAGGGTGACGGCGTCGGCGCGGACGCTCACGTCGACGCGCTCGGCGTCCGGGGGGACGAGCGCGCGTATCGCGCCCGCGTCGGTGTCGACGACGCCGAGCTCGCCCGTCCGCTCCGCCACGGTGCCGACGAGGACGGCGGCGCTCGTCTCGGCGATGGCAGCGTAGCCGTCGCGCAGGCGCTCGAAGCGGGCGACGAGCGCGTGGCCGCCGTCGGTGAGCGTCGTGCCGCCGCCGCTGGGGCCGCCGCGCGTGCGCTCGACGAGCGGCCCGAAGGCGTCCTCCAGCGCGTCGAGTCGTTCGTGGGCGCGGGAGTAGGAGCGCCCGAGGCGGTCGCTCGCGGCGTTCAGCGAGCCGGCGTCGTCGATGGCGCGGAGGAGGGCGGCGTCGCGCGCGTCGAACGGGACATCGTCGGCGCGGAGGCTGGCGTCGAAGCCGGCGTCGGCGTCCATACCCACTCTACCCGAGCCCCGAGCAAAACCGTTATGTCGCCGGCCGCGGGCGTTGTATCTATGACGAAACAACGGTCGCGTCGCGACGTCCTCGGCGCGCTCGGCGCGGCGGGCCTCGGCGGTCTCGCCGGGTGCGTCGGCGGGACCGACGACAGGGGGGTGGAGGGCGCGGGGGCCACCGGCACGTCCGCGTCGGACGAATCGGGTGCGTCAGGCGCGTCGACGACGAGTGCCGACGCACTCACGGTCTTCCACGCCGGGAGCCTCACCGCGGCGTACGCCGACGTCGAGGCGGGGTACACCGCGGAGCGCGACGTCACGGTCGCCCAGGAGTCCGCGGGCTCCGTGCGCTCGACGAAGAAGGTGACGCAGCCGCCCCACCGCGCCGCGGACGTCCTCGCGGTCGCGGACTTCCGGCTGCTCCGCGACGACCTCCTCCCCGACTACGGCGACTGGTACGCGGTGTTCGCCACGAACGCGATGACGGTCGCGTACACCGAGGACTCGACGTACAGCGACGAGTTCGGCCCCGAGACGTGGTGGGACGTCCTCGCGCGCGACGATGTGGCGGTCGGTCACTCCGACCCCGCGGTCGACCCGAACGGCTATCGCGCGCTGATGTCGATGCAGCTCGGCGCGATTCCCTACGAGGGCGAACGGCTCTACGACGACGCCACGGCGGCGGCGCTCCGGGCGAACGCGACGGTCCCCGCGAGCGACGAAGTCGACCTGATCGGCCAGCTCCGGACGGGGAAACTCGACTACGCGTGGTCGTATCGCTCCTTCGGGGCGACCCACGACGTCGAGACGGTGGACCTCCAGACCGCCGTCGACCTCTCCGGGGCCACCGAGGCGGACGCCGACCACTACGCACAGGCCACGGTCGAGGCCGGCGGGACGACCTACGTCGGCGCGCCCATCGCCTACGGCGTCACGGTGCCGACCACCGCCGAGCACCCCGACGCGGGCGCGTCGTGGGTCGCCTACACCCTCGGTGAGGGCGCGGCGACGCTCGCCGTGGATGGCTTCGAGACGCTTGACCCCGCGGTCGTCCCGGCGCGCCACGCCGACGCCGTCCCCGACGCCGTGATGGCCGCGGCCGAGGCGCGCGACTCGCTCGGCCCGCTCTCGCTCTGACCCGTGGTCGCCGTCCGTCCGGCCGCGTCGTCCGTCGGTCGCCGCGTGCTCGTGCTCGCCGTCGCCGCCGTACAGGTCGCGGCGTTCCTCGTCGCCGACGCCCTCGGTCGTCCCACCCTGTACGTCGTCTTCGCCGTCGTCAGCGCCGCCTGTCTCGGCGCGCTCGCCGACCGCGGCGCGTTCGGCGTCGTCGCCGCCTGCCTCGGCGGCGCGCTCCTCGTCGCACTCGTCTACCCGCTCGTTACGCTCGTCACTGTCGCGTCGCCCGAGAGCGTGCTCGCCGCGCTCGCGCGCCCCGACGTCCGGCGGACGCTCTACCTCTCCGTCTACGGCCCGCTGCTCGCCACGCTGCTCGCCTGTCTCCTCGGCGTCCCGCTCGCGCTCCTGTTGCGCCGCGACTTCGCGGGCCGCCCGGTCGTCGAGGCGCTCGTCGACCTCCCGCTCGTCGTCCCGCACAGCGTCGCCGGCCTCGCCGTCCTCCTCGCGTTCGGTGAGGGCGGTGCGCTCCCGTCGCTCCCCGTCCTCGGTGCCGTCCCCGGCCTCGTACTCGCGCTCACGTTCGTCAGCGCGCCCTACGCCGTCAACGGCGCGCGCGAGGGGTTCGAGACGGTCGACCGCGACGCCGAACGTGCCGCGCGCTCGCTCGGCGCGTCGCGCTTCGAGACCTTCCGCCGCGTCACCGCGCCGCTCGCCGTTCGCGGCGTCCTCTCCGGGGCCGTCCTCTCGTGGGCGCGCGCCGTCTCCGAGTACGGTGCCGTCGCCGTCGTCGCCTACAACGTCACCGTCTTCTACCCGCCCGCCGGCGAGCGCGTGCAGGCGATGTTCGGCTCCGTCTTCGTCGTCCGTGAACTCGACGTGAACTTCGATGCCGCCGTCGCCGTCGCCGTCTGCCTCCTCGCCGTCTGCGTCGTCGTCTTCCTCGTCGTCCGCGCGCTCACCCGCGAGACAGGGGGGTGGCGCTAGTGCTTCGCTTCGACGTCCGCGCCGCCTTCCGCGACGACGCCACGACCTTCGACGTCGCCGCCGACCTCGCCGTCCGCGACGGCGAGACGCTTTGTCTCCTCGGCCCCTCGGGGAGCGGCAAGACGCTCCTCCTCGAACTCCTCGCGGGCTTCCACGACCACGCGGGCCGTCTCGAACTCGACGGCCGCTCGCTCGACGGCGTCCCGCCCGAGGAACGCGGCTTCGGTTTCGTCTTCCAGCAGTACGCGCTCTTCGAGCACCGCAGCGTCCGCGAGAACGTCGCCTTCGGCGCGAAGTACCACGAGGACGCCCGCGACCCCGACGCCCTCCTCGCCCGCCTCGGCGTCGCCGACCTCGCCGAACGCTTCCCCGGGACGCTCTCCGGCGGCGAGAAACAGCGCGTCGCGCTCGCGCGCGCGCTCTGCGTCCGCCCCGACGTCTTTCTCCTCGACGAACCGCTCTCCGCGCTCGACGCGCCCACGCGCGAGCGCCTCCGCGACGACCTCGTCGACGTCCTCGCCGACGAGACGGCGGTGTACGTCACCCACGACCGGACGACCGCGCGCGCCGTCGCCGACCGCGTCGCCGTCCTCCGCGACGGCCGCGTCGCACAGGTCGGCCCCGTTGCGGACGTCTTCGAGCGCCCCGCGACCCGCTTCGTCGCCGCCTTCACCGGCGCGACCGTCGTCGAGAGCGCCGCCCTCCCCGCGGGACTCGACGCGCCCGCCGGCACGCTCGCCGTCCGCCCCGAACACGTCCGCATCGGCGTCGACGCGCCCGACGGGGTCCCCGCGCGTGTCACTCGCGCCGTCCGCGAGGACGCCGCCCACCGCGTCACGCTCGCCGTCGGCGACGCCGAACTCGTCGCGTACGCGCCGAACGACCCCCCGGAAGAGACGACCGTCGCCGTCCCGTCCGAGCGCTGGCACGCCATCCCGGACGGGGGACGCGACGCCGACGCGTGACTTTATCCGCGCGCCGGCCCTCGCCGTCGCGTATGGAACGCTGGGACGCCCTCTTCGAGCGTGGTGCGGAGTACGACGTCGCCCTCGACGACGTCCGCGAGGCCCTCACCGAGCGTCGGGGGGACGATGCGTAGTCACGACCCGGACGAACCGGACGTCTCGCGGGTCGTCGCCGACGCCGACGTCCTCGCCGCGGACCTCCTCGTCGGCGGGGCCGCCCGCGACGCCCTCGACGTCGTGCGCGCGCACTCGTGGATGACGCTCGTGGCGAGCGAGGCGCTGCTCGACGACGCGGAAGCAGTGCTCGCCGACCTCGCCGACGACGCCCTCGCCGCCGACTGGCGCGAGAAGGTCGCAGCGCGGGCGACGCTCGTCGAGCACCCCGATGGCGACCATCCCGCGCTCGCCTCGGCCGCGCACGGCGACGCCGCGCGCGTCCTCACCTTCGACGAGTCGCTGCGGAGCGCACAGACGAACGCGACCGTGAAGAAGTACGTCACCGTGAGCTTCTCGCCGCCGGACGGTTTCGCGCGTCTCTTCGACCCCGAGCGGCTCTACCCCGTGGTCGTCGGCGGCGACTACCCCGGCCCGGACCGCGACCCGCGCGCCTGAGCGCCCTCTCAGCGCTCCGCGAGCCACTCCGCGAGCGACGCAAGCGCGCGCCCGCGGTGCGAGACGACGTTCTTCGCCTCGGTGTCCATCTCCGCGAACGTCTCGCCGTCGTGTTCGAAGATCGGGTCGAAGCCGAAGCCGCCGGTCCCGCGCGGCGCGACGATTCGCCCCGGCACCTCTCCCGTGAAGGTCTCGACCGTCTCGCCGTCCGCGTACGCGACGACGGAGCGGAACGCCGCCGCCCGGTCGTCGAGGTCCGCGGCGAGCTCCCAGACGCGCTCGATGCCGAGCGTGTCCTCCACGTACGAGGAGTACGGCCCCGGGAACCCATCGAGGCCGCCGACGAACAGCCCCGAGTCGTCGACGATAACCGGGTCGTCACCGCCCGCGGCCTCGTAGGCCTCGCGCGCGCCGCGCGCCGCGATTTCCCCGAGGTCGTCGCTCTGGACCTCCGCGTAGTCGTAGTCGAACTGTGTCACGTCGGCGTCGAGGTAGTCACGCGCCTCGCGCACCTTCCCCGCGTTCGTCGTCACGAACAGGAGACTCATACGCGTAGCGAGCACCGCACCGCCAAAAGGAATCGGGGATTCGACGCGGTGGCCGGTACCGTTACTCGTCGACGACGACTTCGACGGCCTCGTCGACCGCGCCGTCCTCGCCCTCGCCCTGCTGTTGCTGCCAGAGGAGGACGCCCGCGACGGCGAGGACGATCCACGACCGCCAGTTCGCGAGGTTCAGCGTGTAGCCGACGCCGAACGGCTTCTCGACGAGCATCCCCTCGCCGGGCTGCCAGTAGGCCTTCAGCATGTTCGAGAGCGACGGGCGCTCGAAGTTGTACGGGACGCCGAACAGCTCGCCGGACGTGGGCTTCTCGGGCATGTCTCGGGCTACGACCGGCCGCGGCAAGAAGCTTTTCGCTATCGGTAGCG
Organism: Halarchaeum rubridurum; assembly: GCF_014647115.1. GTDB lineage: Archaea > Halobacteriota > Halobacteria > Halobacteriales > Halobacteriaceae > Halarchaeum > Halarchaeum rubridurum. The sequence continues at coordinate 459,127 of NZ_BMOO01000001.1, read as the reverse complement.
CCCGCGCTCCTCGACCTCGCGCAGGCGCGCGACGACGTCGGAATCGCCCGCCTCGCGGTACGCCGCCTCCGCCGCCGCGACCAGCGGGTCGGGGTCGTCCGCCGTCCCCCTGATAGACCCCTCGAAGACCCGGAGGTCCATCGCGTAATCCTCGACGTCGTCCGTGTAGTAGCCGAGTCCGAAGTCGATGAGGTGGACGCGCTTGCCCCACTCGCCCCCTGGCGAGTCGTACGCCGAAGCGCGTGTCGCGTCCGCTCCCGCCCGCTCGTCCCGCGCCACGTCGTGCGCGACGCGTGCGTTCCGCGTCGTCGGGTCGCCGTGGACGAACCCCGCCTCGTGTATCGCCGCGAGGTGCTCGGCGACCGCCGCGACGCGCTCCTCGCTCAGCGCGTCGCGCAGGTCGGTGTCGCCGACGCGCGCCATCGTCAGCGTGCTCTCCGGGACGTCGACGTCCGAGAGCACGGGCGTCGGGACGCCGACCCGGCGCGCCTCCGAGAGCAGGCGCGCCTCGCTCGTCGTCCGCTCCCGTCGGAGGCGCGCGTCCAGCGCGTCGTGGCGATACCCCTTCGGCCGGCGGGTCTTCGACACTTCGTCCCCGCGCACGTCGACGATGGCCTCCGCGCCGCGGAGGTCGCCGCCCGCGTCGGTACCAGTGCCGCCGAGCAACACGTCCTCCGCGTCGCCGCGCCACGTCACCGGCACCTCGTCCGGCCGGTAGTCCGGGTCCACCGCGGAGTCCGCGACGGCGAGCGTGTCGCCCGCCGCGTACATCTTCGCGCCGAGCACCGCGACCATCCCCGCGTTGTCCCGGAGGAATCGACCCTCGGGCGCGTAGAACTCCGCGCCGCGCTGCTCGCACATCGCCTCCAGCATCCCGCGGAGGCGGGCGTTCTGCCCGACGCCGCCGCCCAGGACGAGCTCGTCGCGCCCCGTCAACGAGAGGGCGCGTTCGGCGACCTCCGTCAGCATCCCGAACACCGTCTCCTCCAACCCCCGACAGACGTCCTCGACCGGCGTCCCGTCGTCGTAGGCGTCCTTCGCGGCGCTCATGATTCCCGAGAACGAGAAGTCCATCCCCTTCACGACGTACGGGAGCGGGACGTACTCGCCGCGCTTCGCGTGCTCCTCGACCTTCGGGCCGCCCGGATGCGACCAGCCGACGTGGCGCGTGAACTTATCGAGGGCGTTCCCGACGCCCGTGTCCATCGTCTCGCCGAGCACGCGATAGCGGCCGTTGTGGTAGCCGAGGACGTGCGCGTTCGCCCCCGAGGCGTTCAGACACACCGGCGAGTCGAACCCCGAGCGATGACGACCGATCTCCAGGTGCGCCACCATGTGGTTCACGCCGACGAGCGGGACGTCGAGGCCCTGGGCGAGCGCGCGCGCCGCCGACCCGACGATGCGGAGACACGGCCCGATGCCCGGTCCGCGCGCGAACGCCACCGCGTCGATGGGACCGTCGGCGTTCGCCAGCGTCGCCTCGATGACCGACGGAATCGCCTCCCGCATGTGCTCTGCGGCCTCGCGCGGGTGAATGCCGCCGCTCTCCGGTTCGTACGCGTCGGACTCGATTCGGACGCGATCACGCTCCGTGTCGAACACCGCGGCGCTCGCACACCACGCCGTCCCTTCGATCCCGACGACGCGCATGAAAAAACGTTAGCGCGTTACTTCCACTCGGTGTAGCCGCACTTCCCGCAGTGCTCGCGGTCCGAGTGCTCCGCGAGGAAGGTGTCGCCGCAGCGCGGACACTGCTCCTTCGACGTCGTGCCGTCGTCGTTGTAGTAGTCGGAGCGGGGCATTACTCCTCAGCCTCCGCTTCCTCGGCCTCGGCCTCGATCTTGTTGCGCTCGAGCATGTGGCCCTGCTCGACGTCGATGGCGGCGTCGGGGGACTCGTAGACCTTCGCGTAGCCCACGGTCTTGCGCATCCCGAACTTCGTGTCGAGGCTGCGGACGACGACCTCGTCGCTGTCCTTGTCCAGCGTCGCCGCCAGCGAGTCGCGGACGGAGAGCCGCGACGGCGTCGCCTCGTCGTGCGTAATCTCGAACTGGACCTCGTCTCTGTGGAGGAGCGGATTGCCCTCCTCGCTCAGGATTTCGATTTCCATGGTCAGTTGTCATTCACTAAGGCGCCGAACCGAGTAAAAGCATTACGAACGACCTTTTGCCGCGCTTGAGCGCGCCGGAGGCGCGCTCTGCGCTGGCAAAAGCTCGGCCAAAAGCGCTGCACGACCCCTACGGGGTCGTTTGCGCCTCGCCTGACGGCGAGCGAACCGGCGACCGTTCGGGTCCTGACGGACCGCTCGTCGCGCGAACACGGGCGACCGTGGTCCGTCGGGTCGGCCGAACGTTTTTGCTCGTCACGCCCCTCCCGGCGCGTATGCCCACCCCGGTGGTCCGATGAGCACGGCGTCGGCGCAGCGCGCCGGGCTCGCGCTGTTGCTGTTCGGGTGGTTCCTCAACTCGGCGTCGACGGGCGTCTTCGCGGCGCTGGGGCTCCTCCTCGGGTTTCTCGCGGCCGCGTTCGTCGTCGGCGCGTGGCTCGCCGACTACTGACGCTCGACGAGGTCCCAGAACGCCGCTTCCGTCTCCAACTCCTCGGCGAGCTCCCGCACGCGCTCGCGGAGGCCCGTAGTGACGTTCGCGCGCACCATCCCCTCGCCGGGTTGGCCATACACTATCGAGGCGTCCGCGGGCGCGAGCAGGACCGCCGGTACGGTCGCGAGGTCCTCCTCGCCCGTCACGTCGATCCGCGTCGGCTCCGCGGCGGCGATGGCGTCGCGCAGCGCCTCGATGAGCTCCGCGGAGAGCGTCCCCGGCTCCGAGGCGACCGCGACGCTTCGCGGCGTCTCGGGGATGTCGTCGAGCACCGCGTCGGCGACGCGCTCGCGCTCGGTCTTCCCGTCGACGACCGCGACGTGCGGCGTGACGCCCGCGCGTCCGAGGTGGGAGTTTACGACGTCGCCGACGGCGATGATGGGGTCGCCCGCGTCCGCGAGCAGCTCGTGGGCGTCCGTGAAGACGGGCCCGAGGGGCTCCTTGAAGGACGCGCGCGCGCTCTTCGGCAGCGACGCGACGGTCCCCATCTACCTGACTTTCAGCGCGTACTCGCCCGCTTCCGTGACCTCCATCTTCTCCGCGATCTCGGAGGAGCCGGGGTGCGTGATGACGACGTAGCCCGCCCAGTCCTCCGTGAGGTCGTTCGACCCGCAGTAGGGACAGACGTCCTCGTCGGGCTCGACGATCCGGTGGCAGTCGTGGCAGGCGAGGCGGTTCGACGCCATCCTACTCGGCCTCCGGGTTCTCGTCGGCCTTGCGGAGCCACTCGTGTTTGCCGAGGCCGGGCTGTTTGGCGGTGAGGCCGATCTTCGACTCGCGCGGGTTGCGCTCGTCGATGCTCTTCGTGACGATCCGCGCGCGGACCGCGTCGTCGACGCTGAGCACGTCGCCGGACTCGCGGCTCGCGAGCTGCTGGTTCTGCTCGTCGTACGCGAGGTACTCGTCGGAAATCTGACTGACGTGGAGCAGGCCGTCGACGGGACCGATGCCGACGAACGCCCCGAAGTTCACGACCTCGACGACCTCGCCGTCGATGACCTCCTGCATCTCGGGGTCGAACGTGACGGCGTCGAACTCCGCCTCGTAGTAGACGCCGGGGCGGTTCGGGAGGACCGCACCGTCGCCGATCTCGTGGACCTCCGTCACCGTGACGACGCTACCGAGGTCCTCGTCCATGCGCCCCTCGAGTTTGTCCTGGAGTAAGCGTTTCACCAGGTCCGGCGAGACGTCCGCCAGGTGCTCCGGGGGTACTTCTACCGTGTCCTTCAGGCGTGCGCGCTTGTACATCTATGGGTGCGTGCGTGTGAGTCGGTTCCGGCCCCGGAGGTGGACCACCGGGGTACCGGCCGCGAGCACGCGCTCGCGGAGGGGGCCGTCGTTCGTGCAGACGACGTCGACCGCGCCCGCGTCTGCGAGCGCGACGATCTCGTCGTCCGCGTACTGTCCGTCCGTCTCCTGGTCGCTACAGCGGGCCGCGAGGTCCGTGCCGACCGCCGCCGCCGTCGCCTCCTCGCCGTTACCGTCGGCGAGCGACGCGAGTTCGTCGGCGACGACGTCCGGGACGACCGGGTCGTAGTCGCCGCAGACCCGATCCAGTTCCTCGAAGACGCGAACGCCGACCTCGACCGGCATCATCAGCGCGTTCGCGTCGAGTGCGACCCGTTCCGTCATCTGTTACCCCTGTAGGCGGCCGATGCCGATGAGGCGCCAGCGCGCGCCGACGCGGCGGTTGATGGCGATGACGTCGCCCTCCTCGGCGCAGACCGGGCGCTTGAGGTTCACCTCGCACTCGCCCTCGCGCGCGGACGTGACCGCGCCGACGGTGGTGGCGGTGCCGACGGTGAGCATCAGCGGTTCGCCGGTGTTGATGTCGTCGATGGTCTCGCCCTCCTCCGCGCCGACGAGCCGTTCGAGGAGGTCGACCTCCATCTCGAAGGACTCCCACGTCGGCGGGAGCGCCTCGGGGTGGCCGGCGACCTGCCCGGCGAGCGCGTCGCCCTTCGTCATGCTCGGGTCGAGGCCGGTCCCCACGCCCAGCAAGCCGCCGGGCGTGACGGTGTCGACGTCCTCGCCGCCAGCCTGGAGCGAGCGGACGGTCGTCGTGATGGACTGCCACTCGGATTGGCCGCCCTCCTCGACCTCGCGGCCCGGCCGGAGTTCGAGGTCGTCGTCGACGTCGAGTTCGCCCGCGACGAGGCTCCCCCCGAGAACGCCGCCGGTGAGCCCCTCCCACGTGGTGCCGGGGCGGTTGATGTCGAAGGAGCGCGCGACGTACATCCGGGGGTCGGCGTCGGGGTCGCGCTCGGGCGTCGGAATCTCCTCCTCGATGGTCTCGATGAGGACGTCGAGGTTGATCTCCTGTTCGGCGGACACGGGAACGACGGGGGCGTCCTCGGCGACGGTGCCCTCGACGAACTCCTGTATCTGCTCGTAGTTCTCGCGGGCCTGCTCGCCGTCGACGAGGTCGACCTTGTTCTGCGCGATGACGACGTTCTCGATGCCGATGATGTCGAGCGCCATCAGGTGCTCCTCGGTCTGGGGCTGGGGCACCTCCTCGTTCGCGCCGACGACGAGTACCGCGCCGTCCATGAGGGACGCCCCGGAGAGCATCGTCGCCATCAGCGTCTCGTGCCCGGGCGCGTCGACGAACGACACCGTCCGTAGGACGTCGGTGTCGACGTCGTGCTCGGAACAGCGCTCCTCGACCGTGTAACACTCGGGGGGCTCCTCCTCCGGGCAGCGCCGGAACGTCGCGTCCGCGTAGCCCAGCCGGATGGAGATGCCGCGTTTCATCTCCTCGGAGTGCTGATCGGTCCATTCGCCGGACAGCGCACGGACGAGCGTCGTCTTGCCGTGGTCGACGTGCCCGACGAGACCGATGTTCACCTCCGGTTGGCGATGAGTTCCTGCCATGCAGTAATCTTGCGGGCACTTCGCCCTGCGGAAATGATAAAGCCCCCGATTCGGCGGCGTCGCGGCGGTTCTCAGGCCGTGTCGCTCCCTCACACGACCGCGCCGTTCGCCGGCACGGGGAACTAACTCCTCTCTCCGCCTACGGCCGCCATGCAGCGACCCCCATCCACGACCGCGCGCCGACCGACCGCCGCCGCCGAACGGGCCGGATGAGCGCGCTCGCGGACGCGTTCGTCGGTTTCACCGGCACCGACCCCATCGTGCAGGCGTTCGTCGGCGGCGTCGTCATCGCCGCGCTCAACCTCGTGGGAGCGCTCGGTATCGTCGTCTGGCGCGATCCCTCGGAGCGCGCGCTCGACGGCGCGCTCGGCTTCGCCGCGGGCGTGATGCTCGCCGCGAGCTTCACGAGCCTCATCCTCCCGGGAATCGACGCCGGCGGTCTCCTCCCCGTCCTCGTCGGCCTCGCGCTCGGCGTCCTCGCCCTCGACCGCGCGGACCGCTGGGTGCCCCACGTCCACGTGCTCGTCACGGGCCGCAAGCGACCGGACGCCGCGAAGCGCGGGACGGACGCCGCGAGCGACGGCGACGCCGGCGACGCCGACGCGGACGACCAGACGGCTCCCGCGGCGTCGGGCGACGACCGCGGCCCCGACGTCGACGGCCGCCTCGCCTCCGTCCTCCTCTTCATCGTCGCCATCACGCTCCACAACATGCCCGAGGGCCTCGCGGTCGGCGTCGGCTTCGGCACCGGCGACCTCGGCGAGGCGCTCCCGCTGATGCTCGCCATCGGCATCCAGAACATCCCGGAGGGGCTCGCGGTCGCCATCGCCGCGCGGAACGCCGGCCTCGGCACGCGCTTCTACGCGATGGTGACGGGCCTGCGCGCCGGCCTCGTCGAGGTGCCCGTCGCCGTCTTCGGCGCGTGGGCCGTCCTCGTCGCCACCCCGATTCTCCCCTACGCGATGGGGTTCGCCGCCGGCGCGATGCTCTACGTCATCTCCGACGAGATAATCCCGGAGAGCCACGCTCGGGGCTACGAGCGCACCGCCACCCTCGGCACGATGGCCGGCCTGATGGTGATGCTCACCCTCGACGTCGCGCTCGCCGCCTGAGGACGCTGGCGTCTCGACTCGCGAGACGCGCCCACACCCATTCACCGCGACCCCCGCCGACCCGCGCCGCGGCGTCGGACCGACCCCCACGACACGCCGCGTCGGCGCGGCGCTTAACCGCGCGCCGCCCGTCCCGCCCTTCATGCGCGAGTTCGCGTTCGAACTCCGGCTCTGCGCCCGCCTCGAACGGGAGTACCCCGTGGTGGCGCGCCAACTCGGGACGAGCGTCCGCGCCGCCGCCGGACGCATCGTCGACGTCGTCTGTCTCACCCGCGGCCCCGAGTTCGACGCTCGAACGCGGCTCACCCCGGACGCGATACCCGCCGCCGCCATCAAGGCCGACGTCGGCGTCGGCCGGTGGCGACGCGTCACCGACGCCGTCGACGCGCCGCCCGCCCGGGCCCGCGACATCGCGGAGCGCGGCCGCGACGCGGGCTTCTTCGAACTCGACCGGCGCGACGGCCACGCGGTCGTCCGCCGGACCGCGCGCTATCCCGACTGGGTCGGCGACCTCGTCGGCATCGAGAACAAACCCGACCTCGGGGAACCCGGGAACCTCGCCGCGCAACTCCGCCACGACGTCTCGCTCGGCGTCCTCGATTTCTCGATACTCGCCACCGAGTCGTACGTGACGCGCGCGCACCTCAACCGCCTCCCGCCCGCGGTCGGCGTCTGGCGCGTCGACGTCGACGCCGCGGAGCCGATTACGGTGGTGCGCGAACCGACGCGCCTCGACGCCGACGGCTGGGGGCTCGAACCCGGCGACGCCCACCCCGGCCGGCGCGAGATAGCGTCGGTCTCGCCCGCGGCGAAGGCGACGCAGCGCCGCCGCGTCGCCGAGCGCGCCTACGGGAAGGGGTGGCGGACCTACGACCTCCCGGCGTGCGCGAACGCCGAGCGCGGCCGCGAGGCCGGCGCGACGACGCTCCCCTTCTGCGCCTACGAGGGCCGCCTCGTCGACCCCGCCGCCGAGTGCGGCCCCGACTGTCCCGGCCACGACCCGGCCGACCCGCCCGCCGTCGACCCGGAAGGCGAACGCGCCGCCCGACAGGCGTGGGACCCCGACGCGGCGAGCGCGCGCACGCAGGCCGGCCTCGGTCGGTGGACGTCAGAGTGAGCGCGGCGAACGACTAACACCGTGCGGCTCCACGCTCCTCTATGCCTTCTCCCGCCCGCCGCGTTCGCCACGCGCTCGTCGGCGTCGTCGTCGGCCTCCTCGTGACCGGTCTCGGGGCGACGGACACCCGCGACCCGCTGCTCCTCGGCGGCCTCCTCGTCACGGCGACCGCGGCGGCGACGCTCGTCGCCGCGAACCCCGCACCGGTCCTCCGCGAGCGCGGGAGCGCCGTCGCCGCGGCGTTCACGGCCGTCTCGACGCTCGGCGCGTTCGCCCTCGCGGTCGGTTCCGACGGCGGGTTCGCGTACGCGCCGGCGCTCCTCGGCCTCGCGCTCGCGTGGCTCGGCTTCGCGGCCGGCGTCGCGCACGCCCGCTCAGAGTGAGAACGTCTCGCCGTCCACCGCCAGCGGCTCCGCGAAGGCCTCCTCGGGCGGGTAGCGGTGCGCGACGTGGACGACGCGCAACTCCTCGGCGTTCAGGTCGTCCGCGAGCGCCACCGCGCCCTCCTTCGTCATGTGCTTCGTGCCGAACGTCCGCGGGACGCCGTCGGCGTCCTCGTCGCGGCCGCCGAGCGGGTGGTAGTCGCAGAGGCTCGCGGGGACGATGCCGTCCGCGAGCAGGAGGTCGGCGTCGCGCAGGGCGTCCCGGGAGCTCTCGGGTACCCGGTAGCTCGTGTCCCCGGAGAGCGCGAGTGTCGCGCCCGTCTCGGGTTCCTCGACGACGAGGCCGTACGTGAGCAACGGGGGATGGTCGACGGGGACGAGCGTGACGTCGAAGCCACAGACCCGGAAGGACTCGTGGGGCGTCCGCGGTTGGACGCTCACGGTGTCGAGGTAGTCGTACTTGCGTCGCACCGTCTCGGCGACGCTCTCGCCCGTCTTCGGGTCCGTCTCGTCCGCGGCGTACACCGGGAGGTGGTCGAGGAGGCGATAGACGTTGCCCAAGCCGTCCAAGTGATCGAAGTGGATGTGCGTGATGACGGCGGCGTCGGGAAGCGACACCCCCTCGCGGAGGAACTGCTGGCGGAAGTCCGGGCTCGCGTCGAGGAGGAGGACGTCGCCCGTCGACTCGTTGACGACGTGGACGGACGAGCGGGTGCGCTCGACGCCGCGCTCGCGCGCCGCGAGGCAGGTGTCGCAGTCGCAGCCGGGTCGCGGCGTCCCCGCGGTGTCGCCCGTCCCGAGCAGCGTCACGCGCATCCCTAGTCGTCCGCGTCGGCGGGCGCGTGCTCGTGGTCGTGGTCGTGCCCGTGGTCGTGCGCCCCCTCGTCGTCCGTCTCCACCGCCTCCTCCAGGCTGTCGAGGTTCCGGAGGTGGTCGCGCTCCTCGAAGGACTCGACGGCGTCGAGGAGGTCGGCCTGCGAGAGCGTGGTGCGGTCCTCGACGAGCGCGTCCAGGACGGCCTCGCGGAGGACGAGCCGCAGGTCGCTCCCGGTCAGCCCCTCGGTGTTCGCGGCGAGCGCCTCGGGGTCGAAGTCCTCCACCTCGATGCCGCGCGTGACGATTCGCAGGATGTCGGCGCGCATCGGCTTCGTGGGCTTCGGGAAGCTCAGGATTTCGTCGAAGCGCCGCCACACCGCGGCGTCGAGCTCGTCCGGGTGGTTCGTCGCCCCCACGAGCAGCACGTCGTCCTTCACGAGGCTCATCTCGTCGATGGCCTTCAGCAGGGTGTTGACGGCGCGCTTGATAGCCGCGTGCTCGTCACTCGTCCGGGTCTTCGCCACGAAATCGAACTCGTCGATGAAGAGCACGCAGGGCGCGAGGCGCTTTGCGACCTCGAAGACCTTCTCGACGTTCTTCGCGGTTTCCCCGAGGTACTGACTCGTTATCATCGACAGCTTCACCTCGACGAACGGCAGGTCGAGGCGGTGGGCGAGCCCCCGCGCCGTCGAGGTCTTCCCGGTGCCCGGCGGGCCGACGAAGAGGAGTTTGCCCACCTCGACGAGGCCCACCTGCGCGAGGTAGTCGCGGTGTTCGATGGCCTTCGAGACCTTCTGCGTCTCGGTCTGCTGTTCGTCCGTCAACACGAGGTCGTCGAGCGTCGTCTCGATCTCCGCGGGGGCCTGGACCTCCACGAGGTCGAGCATCTCCTCGTCGTCCTCGTCGAACATGTCCTCGAGGAGGCCGTCGATCCACTGCGGGTCGGCCTGCACGGGCCGGTTGGCCTCGCGGGCGGCCGCGTAGTCGACGTCGTCGAAGTCGTCCTCGTAGGTCGCGGCGAGCGCGGGGTTCGCCTGGATGCGCGGGGCCTCCGCGCGGTTCGCGTACCACTCCTTCGCCATGTCGTCGTCCACGAGGCGGATGCGCCCCGAGAAGGAGTCCTGTTCCGTGAACATCAGGCTCGCCACCTCGTCCCACGGGTCGGCGACGTCGGTCGCCTCCGCGACGGCCTCGGCGGTCGCTTGCGGGGGTCGGGGGACGCCGTCGCCGTCCCAGAGCGCGCTCCGGACGGCCGGCGGGAGGTCGTTCTCGTCGAGGTCGGTGTCGCGCTCGTAGACGCGTGCGGTCAGGAGGAATTCCACGACGTCGAGCGCCCGGTCGGTCATTACCCCCGGAATTGACGCCCCCGCCGCATAAGACCGTCGGACGACCGACCGCCGCGGCTCTCGCCGTGCCGGTCGCCTCTCGCCGTGCCTTCACCGTTCATGCCGTGCCGCTCACGACGCGTCGCGCTCGTCGTCCGCCGCGTCGTCGCGCACGAAGAAGACGAGCGGCCGGTCGGACTGGTAGCCCTGGTGGGTGCGTTCGGTGTAGGCGTCGGCGTCGAGCGCGCTCCGGACGTCGTCCGCCTGGGATTCGAGGGCGATTACGACCGGCGGCTGGCGCTCGCCGAGGACGCTTCGCTCGGTCGTGCTCCCGACGCGCGCGTCGTACCGGTCGAAGTACCACGGGAGCGGGAGGCGCTCGAACCAACCCGGATAGCCGCCGCTCTCGATGTCCAGCGACGGCGGTTCGTCGAGGTCGTTCGGGTTGTAGAACTCCTCGCCGTAGAACATCACGTCGATGCCCTCGTGCGTCGCGGCGACCGTCTCGATTTCGGCGAGCGTCGGTTTCATGTCGCCCGCGGGCTGGGCGTACTGGACGAGCGGGTTCGTCTCGCTCTCTTGGGGTGCGGCGTAGCTCGTGTACGCCGCGGTGCCGCCGAGGGTCGCCGCGCTCACGAGCAGGACCGCGGCGGCGAGGCGGAACGTTATCGGCTCCCCGGCGGCGTAGCCGCGCTTGGCGACGCGGTACACCCACGCGAGGCCGACCGCGGCGGGGAGCGCGAGCGGCGCGACGACGTGCGTGGCGAGCCAACCCGCGAGGATGTCCGTCACGACCGCGTAGCCGAAGATGCTCGCCGCCCCCCAGTAGAAGCAGAACTCGACGAGGTTCCGCGTCCGGCCGCGCCCGTAGCGCTCGCGCGCGAAGCCGACGAGCGCGAACGCGCAGGTGACGGTCGCGGTGAGGCCGACGATCTTCAGGAGGCGACCGAGGAAGTCGACGGTGGAGTGACTGCTCATCCCCTCGTGCGCCCACGTGTCGACGAACGCGTGCCACGTGTCGAGCGTCGCGGTCTCGACGACGTGCACGAACGCCCCGACACCGTCGAACATCCCGTACACGTCGGGTATCGGCGCGTAGAACGCGACGACGACGGCGAAGAAGACGAGGAGCGCCGCGGGCACCGAGAGGCAGAACGCGGCGACGGTGCGACCTTCGCCGCGCGCCGCGCGCACCCACTCGCGGCCGGTCCCGACGACGGATTCGACGAGGCCGCGTTCGCTCAGCGCGGCGGCGAGCAGGTGTCTGTCGAGGACGAGGACGCCAGCGCCGAGCCACGCGACCGGGTAGAGGAGGGCGTTCTCCTTCATCGTGAACGCGAGGGCGAACGGGAGCGTCCCCGCGAGGACGTAGCGCACTCGGCGGGTCGCGTGCGCCCGCGACCAGAAGCCGAGCGCGGCCATCATGCAGGCGGCGACGAGCAGGTCGTTGCGCATGAACCGCGAGTAGTAGAGGAGCGCGGGGCTCGCGGCGAGCAACAGCCCGAAGGCGACGACCTCGTCGTCGCGCAACCGGTCGCGGTAGAGGTAGGCGCAGAGCGGGAGGAGACCGCCGAAGACGGCGGCGACGAGGCGCATCGTGACGTCGCTCGCGCCGAACAACGAGAAGACGACGCCGTTGACGTGCGGGAGGAAGGGGCCGTGGATTATCGGGCGGTACTGCCACTGCCCGACCGTCATGTAGTGGAGGACCCAGTCGGCCACGCGCCCCTCGTCCTGGTGGGCGACGCGCGCGCCGAGCGCGACGACGCGGGCGAGGAGCGCGAGCGCGCTGACGACGAGGAGGACGGGGAGCGGGCGGCTGAACCGGCGGAGACGCTGGTCCATAGCGATACGTGGGTGGTGGCTCCTAAAACGCTTTAGGAGACGCGCCGGGCCGCCGGCACGGTCTCACGCGTCGTCCGGGGCGAGCGACCCGAGGGCATCGTTCCACGCCGCGCGGCTCCGGACGGCCGTGAGCGCCCGCGGCGGGTCGGGGTCCGCGGGGCGTTCGCCGAGGGCGCGCGACCACCACCCGACGTCGTGCCACGCGCCGTGCTTGTACCCCATCCCCGCGAACGTCGCCTCGCGCTCGAAGCCGAGGGACTCGTGGAGCGCGACGCTCGCCTCGTTCGGGAGCGTCACGACGCCGTAGACGACGGCGTACCCCTGCTCGTCGAGGAGCGCGAGCAACGCCTCGTAGAGCGCGCGCCCGATTCCCTCGCCCTGCGCGGACTCGGCGACGTAGACGGAGCTCTCGACGGCCCACTCGAAGGCGTCGTACGCGCGGACCGGGCCGGCGCTCGCGTAGCCGACGACCTCGCCGTCGCGCTCGCAGACGAGCCACGGGTAGTCGGGGAGGGTGTCCGCGATGCGCTCGCGGCAGGCCGCGACGCTCGGCGGCGACGTCTCGAAGGTTATCGACGTTCCCTCGACGTACGGCGCGTAGATACGGCGGACCGCGGCCGCGTCGTCGGGACGAGCGAGGCGGAGCGTCGCGTCGCTCACGCCACCCGCGAACGGCGACGACGGGCGGCGGCCGCGACCGTGGCCGCGAGCGCGACGCCTCCGCGTGTCCGGTTCGGGCGGCTCACGCGCTCACTCCTTGCCGGCGGCCGACGAGGGGTGACAGCGCTCGATGGCCTCCCGGACCGCCTCCTTGCGCCCGAGGAAGGTGAGGTGGTCGCCCGCCTGCAGGGTGAAGTCCTCGCTCGGCACGGAGTTCTCGCCGTCGCGGCCGACGAGCGCGATGATGCAGCCGTTCGGGAGGTGCTCGTCGAGTTCGCCGATGGTGCGCCCGACGAGGTCGTCCGCCGTGACCTCGATCTCCTGGACGTCGCCCGAGCGGCCGATCTCGGTCATCCAGTTGGAGAGCGCGGGGCGCTCGATGAGGTTGTCGATGCTCCACGCCGTGGCGAGCGAGGAGGAGACGGCGCGGACGCCGAGCTCGCTGAACGCGTCGACGTTGTCGGGGTTGTTGACCCGCGCGATGATGGTCTCGGGGTCGAACTTCGAGTCGACGAGCTGGCTGACGAGGAGGTTCGCGTCGTCGTCGCCGGTCGCGGTGACGACGATCTTCGCGTTCTCGATGCCCGCGGCGCGCAACACGTCCATGTCCGTGCCGTCGCCGGCGTGGACCGTGAAGCCGCGTTCGCGCGTGAGTTCGATGGTCGATTCGTCCATTTCGACGATGACGACGTTCTCACCGCGGTCTTCGAGGCGCTCTGCGAGCGCGCGACCGACGGTGCCGCCGCCGACGATGATGACACGCATGGGTATGACGTCGAGGTATTCCGCGATGTGCCTCGCGAGGCCGCCCTCGAACACGACCGTGAGGAGGATGGTGAGGAAGACGACGCTGACGAGCGCGTTCGCTGCGCCCTCCATCCCGGCGGAGCGCAACTGGACCGCGAAGAGCGTCGCCACGGACGCGGGGATGATCCCGCGCGGGCCGACGAAACTGATGAACGTCCGCTCGGCCATCGTGAAGCGATCACCGAACGTGGAGACGAAGACGCCGAGCGGCCGGACGACGAGGGCCGCCCCGGCGGCGACCGCGACGCCCGCGATTCCGAACCGCAGGAGGTCGCTCAGCGAGAGCAGCGAGGCGAGGGCGATGAAGACGAAGGAGAGGACGACGAGCGTGATGTCGCCCTTGAACGTCTCTATCTCCTCCTCGTAGGGGAGGTCGGCGTTCCCGAGGATGATGCCCGCGGTCGCCACCGCCGGGAGGCCGGCCTCGCCGAGGCCGCTGAGCTCCGCGAGCCCGTAGGCGGCGAGCGCGCTGGCGAGCGTGACGAGCCGGGCATTCTGCACGGCGTTGCCGGGCGAGAGGTCGATCTGTCGGAGGACAACCCACGCGATGGTCGCGACGACGAGGCCGGCGACGACGCCGACGCCGATGCGCGCGGAGAACGCGGTGATGACTTCGCTCGTCGTCGCGGCTTCGGCGGTGACGACCTCGAAGGCGACGACGGCGATGACGGCCGCCGTGACGTCGTTCACGACGCCCTCGGTTTCGAGCGACGCGCCGACCCGGTCGCGCACCGGCACGACTTCGAGGATCGGCGTGATGACGGTCGGCCCCGTGGCGACGAGGAGCGCCCCGATGAGGAACGCGACGTCCCACGGCTGGCCGAGGAGCACTCGGACGAGGATCGCCGTCCCGAGCAACGCCACCGCCGCCCCGAGCGTCACGAGCCGCAGCGTCTCACGGGGCGCTTCGCGTAACTTCTCTAGTTTGAGGTGGAACGCGCCCTCGAAGACGATGATGGCGACGCTCACCCCGACGATTCCGGAGAGCGCGCCCCCGAACGTATCGCGGCCGATGAGACCGAACACCGGCCCGACGAAGACGCCCGCGAGGATGAGGAACAACACGCTCGGAACGCGGAGTCGCGCGGCGACGAGCTGAGCGAGGACGCCCAGCACGAGGATGAGCGCGACGAGTGAGATGAGTGACGATCCGGACACGGTACCAGTTGGTACTTTTGGGGGATATGCAATAAATGGGGGTGGTCGCGGCGCGGAATTCCACGACCGTCCGGCGGTGTTTATGCCAGTCCTCTATCGAGTGCGACTAGAACCCCGCGGACGTTCATCGCCACCTCCTCCGCGGCCTTGTGCGCCGGCCAGACGCCGTCGAGCGCCGTCCGCTCCGCGAAATAGCGCTCGACGGCCTCGTCGTCGTCGAGTTCCGCGCGCTTCTCGCGGACGCGCGCCACCCACTCCGTGAGGGTGTCCGCGTAGTCGTCGAGAACCCCGTCGACGTCCTCCGCGACCGGCCCGAAGTGCGGGTAGAGCAGGACGTCGGGGTCGCACCCGCGGATCGTCTCGACGTCGTCGAGGCAGGTCTCCAGGTCGAAGTTCGGCGGCGGGCTCGTCTCGTGGACCTCGCCGAGCGCGGGCACCCAGATGCCCGCGGCGTCCGCGGTGTGGACGAAGCCGTCGCGGTCGTCCTCGAGGACGACCTGGTGGGGCGCGTGGCCGGGCGCGTGGTGTGCGGTGAGCGTCCGGTCGCCGAGGTCGATGGCGTCGCCGTCGACGAGTTCGACGACCCGGTCCTCGGGGACGGGTTCGGGCTCCACGTAGTAGCGCCACTGGTCGCCGACGGCGCGCTTCGTGCCCGCGACGAGGTCCGCGGGATCGACGAGGTGGGGCGCGCCGACCTCGTGGACGTAGACGTCGGCGTTCGGGCAGGCCGCGGCGAGGAAGCCCGCGCCGCCCGCGTGGTCGAGGTGGACGTGCGAGACGACGATGGCGGCGAGGTCCTCGCGGGCGATTCCGACCGCGTCGAGGGCGTCGAGGACGCGGTCGTGGTGCGTGCCGATACCCGTATCGAGCACCGCGGGGCGTTCGCCGTCGAGGACGTACACCGCGCCGTAGCCGGGCGTGTCGTACATCCCCGTGTCGACGTAGTGGACGTCCGTGCAGGCGTCGACGCGCGCGACGTCGCCGGGGGACGTGTCGGTCGGTGGCATACCGCCACCTGCGGTCGGGAGCGCGAAAAAAGCGCCGCCGCATCGGCGCGCGGGGTGGCCGCGTCCCGTCACCGTTTTGCCCGCCGACGGGAACACGTACGTATGCTCAGCCGGCAGTTCGTTCGGGAGAACCCGGACGTCGTGCGCGACGCCCTGGAGAAGAAGGGGGTCGACGCGGACCTGGATCGGATACTGGAGATCGACGAGGAGTGGCGCGACCGCAAACGACGGGGCGACGACCTCAGACACGAGCGCAACGAGGTCTCCTCGGAGATCGGCCAGCTGAAACAGGCGGGAAAGGAGGAGGCCGCCCAGGAGGCCATCGAGCGCTCCCAGTCGCTCAAGGACGAACTCGCGGACGTCGAGGAGCGCGCGGACGAACTCGAAACCGAGCTCGAACGCCTCCTGCTGACGCTCCCGCAGGTCCCGCAGGACGACGTGCCCGTCGGCGCGGACGAGTCCGAGAACGTCGAGCGCCGCCGCGAGGGCTTCGACGACCTGCGCGAGCTGCCCGACGAGGTGGTGCCACACTACGACCTCGGCGAGGAGCTCGACATCCTCGACTTCGAGCGCGGCGCGAAGGTCTCCGGCGGGGGCTTCTACTTCGCCAAGGGCGCGGGCGCGCGCCTCGAACACGCCCTCGTCCAGTTCATGCTCGACGTCCACCGCGAGCAGGGGTACACGGACGTCTTCCCGCCGATTCCGGTCAACTCGGCGTCGATGGAGGGCACCGGTCAGTTCCCGAAGTTCGTCGAGGACGCCTACCGCGTCGGCGACGTCAACGAGGCCGACTACGACGACGACGACCTCTGGCTCCTCCCGACCGCCGAGGTCCCCGTCACGAACATGTACCGCGACGAGATACTGCTCGGCGACGACCTCCCGCTGAAACACCAGGCATACTCGCCGAACTTCCGCCGCGAGGCCGGCGAGCACGGGACCGAGACCCGGGGCATCGTCCGCGTTCACCAGTTCAACAAGGTCGAGATGGTGAACTTCGTCCGCCCCGAGGAGAGCGACGAGCGCTTCGCGGGCCTCGTCGACGAGGCGGAGGAGGTCCTCCGCCGCCTCGGGCTCCCCTACCGTATCCTCGAGATGTGTACGGGCGACCTGGGCTTCACGCAGGCGAAGAAGTACGACATCGAGGTGTGGGCGCCCGGCGACGACATGGACGAGGGCCCCGCAGAAGGCGGGCGGTGGCTCGAGGTCTCCTCCGTCTCGAACTTCGAGGACTTCCAGGCGCGGCGTGCGGGCATCCGCTATCGGCCCGAGCCCCACGAGTCCGCGGAGTACCTTCACACGCTGAACGGCAGCGGCCTCGCCGTCCCGCGCGTCGTCGTCGCCATCCTCGAATACTACCAGAACGAGGACGGCACCGTCGACGTCCCCGGAGCCCTCCAGTCCTACATGGGCGGTCAGGAAGTCATCGAGGGCCACGAGAAGGTCGGGGAGAGCGCGCTCGGTGCCGGCGAGGGCGACGAGGCGTAGTGGACCTCCACGTCCGCTACGAGGGCGACGACGACCCCGAGAAGTGCACGGCGCGCAAGCTCGCGCGCTTCGACATGGCCGAGCTCCACCGGACGAATCGGGCGACGCCGTACGGGCTCGTCCTCAACCCCCACGCGGACACCGCGCTCTCGCCCGCGGACGCCGACCACTCGACGCTCGTCGCGCTCGACTGCTCGTGGGAGACGGCCGAGCGCGCGATGTTCGAGATGGCCGGCGAACACCGCGCGCTCCCGTTCCTCGTCGCCGCAAACCCCGTGAACTACGGCAAGCCCTTCCAGCTCAACACCGCGGAGGCCTTCGCGGGCGCGCTCTGCATCCTCGGGGAGCGCGAGCACGCCGAGGACGTGCTCTCGAAGTTCCGGTGGGGGCACACCTTCCTCGAACTGAACGAGGAGCCCCTGCGGCGGTACGCCGCGTGCGACGACTCGGCCGAGGTGGTCGCGGTGCAACAGGAGTACCTCGACGCGGGCGCGGACGAGTAGCGGAATTACCGGCGTTCGCCGTCGCTCCCGGGTGCGAGAACAGCGAACGAAAGAAGAAGGCGTTACGTCGCGCGGCGCTCGCGGGCCTTCGGGCGGAGCTTCCCGTAGCCACACTTGCGGCACTGCGTCGCTTCCTTCGCGTTGCGCGCGTTACAGCGCATGCAGATCTGCTTTCCGAGGAGGCGGTCCTCGATGGTTTGCTCGGCCATACGGACGAAATCGGCGCGGAGGCGGTTAAGGTTTTAGAATCGCGGCCCTCGCTCGCGCGCCGTCACCCGAGGAGCGTCGTGTAGAGCAGCCACCCGTTGAGCGCGACGATGACGGCGACCACGACGCCGAGGACGCCCGTGGTGCTCGTGCGGTTGACGAACGACCCCATGAGCCCCTCCTCGCGCGTGAAGTAGACGAGAGGGATGAGGACGAACGGCAGCTCGAAGGAGAGGGCGACCTGCGAGGCGACGAGGACGCTCGTGGGCTCGAAGCCGGCGACGACGACGGCGAGGCTCGGGACGAGCGTAACGGAGCGCCGTATCCAGACGTTGACGTTCCAGTCGAGGAAGCCGTCCATGACGGTCTGGCCGGCCATTGTGGCGACGAGCGAGGAGGAGAGGCCGGCGGCGATGAGCGCGACGCCGAAGGCGAGGCTGGCGTTCGGACCGAAGACGCCCGCGAGCGTGACGTAGGCCTCGTTGAGCGTCTCGATTCCGGTGCCGGTGAGCGCGGCGGCGGCGACGACGAGCATCGCGGCGTTGACGAACATCGCCCCGAAGAGCGCGAGGACGGTGTCGATGGACTCGTAGCGGAAGTGTCGCCGGTGGACGTCCTCGGTGTCGCCGGCCGTGGCGACGAGGTCCGCGCGGCGGTCCTGGACGATGTAGGGGTGGAGGTAGACGGAGTGGGGCATCACGGTCGCGCCGAGGATGCCGATGGCGACGTAGAGCGCGTCGGCGCTCGGGATCGAGGGCGCGAGGCCGAGCGCGACGTTCGCCGGGTCGGGTCTCGCCAGGACGACCTCGAAGACGAACGCGAGCGCGATGACGCCGACGAGCGCCATGATGGCGAACTCGATGGCGCGAAAGCCCCGGCGGTGCGCCGAGCGAACGCCCAGGAGGGCGAAACTGGAGATTCCGGCGAGGACCGCGCCCGCCCAGAGGGGGAGGCCGAAGACGAGGCTGAACCCGATGGCCGCGCCGATGATCTCGGCCATGTCGGTGGCGATCATGGCGAGTTCGGCGGCCGCCCAGAGCACGTAGACGACGGGCTGGGGGAGTCGCTCCCGGCAGAGGGTGGCGATTCCCTTCCCGGTGGCGATGCCGAGTTTCGCGGCGACGATCTGGATGCCCATCGCCACGAGGGAGGCGAGGACGATCACCCAGAGGAGCGCGGTGCCGTAGCGCGCGCCCCCGGAGATGTTCGTCGCCCAGTTCCCCGGGTCCATGTACGCGACGGAGATGAGAAAGCCCGGCCCGAGGTACCGCAGCAGTTCGCGGACCGAGAACGCGCGATTCGACATTAGGTAGCCGAGGATTAGATACGTCTAATCTTATTTCTTTGTGTTGGCGCATACCGTGGTGCCGTCGTTGGTGGGGGCGTCGGCGTCGCGATGGACCACGAATCGCGAGAAGCGGTAGGTCTGGTTACTCGTCGGGGTACTTCGGCTCGCGCTTCTCCGCGCGTTCGAGCGCCGTCTCGACGACGTCACGGACGTCGCCGTGGTAGGTGCCGCCGTGGCCCGCGTACATGTGCTCGACGCCCGCCGGCATGCGGTCGAGCAGGCGCTCGATGCTCTCGATGAGCGTCTCCCTGCTCTGTCCGGCCATGTCCGTCCGGCCGAAACTCCCGTAGTCGAACGCGCCGTCGTCGTGGACGACGACGTCGCCCGAGAAGAGCGTCGCGTCCGAGACGAACGCGAGGTGGTCGTCCGCGTGGCCCGGCGTGTAGACGGCCTCGAAGGTCTCGTCGCCGATTTCGACCGCCTCGCCGTCGTCGAGCGCGTCCGTCCGGTGGGGATGTGCGGCGTAGGCGTACACCGCCGGGTCGAACGCTGTCACTACCTCGTCGAGCGCCTCGACGTGGTCGCCGTGCTGGTGCGTGAGCACGACCGCGTCGAGGGTGTCGGTGTGGTCGGCGACGACGTCCGCGACGCCGTCCATCGCGCCCGCGTCGACGAGGACGTCACGGTCGCCGAGCGCGAGGTAGGCGTTACAGGTGAACGATTCCGCCGCCGCGGTGACGTGTTCGACGCGCACGTCCACGCCTAAACACCCTAGTTTTAAATATCCGGTTCTTTTTAGTGCCTGAATCCAGAACAGATGGGTATGGGATTCGGAAGCTACGACGAGTCAGAGCAAGAGCGTCAGCAACTCGATTCGGACGACGCCGAGGGCGAGGGAGTCGAAACCGAGCAGAACGCCCACGAGGGCCAAGTCGAGTACGAAATCGACGCCAGCAACGACGAGCTTCTGGATAAACTGCAGGACATCAAGGGCGAGTAAGTGAAGGGCGGCACCCGCGCGCTCGGGCTCGCCGAATCCTACGTCGGCGAAGCCGGCCGGAGCACGCTCGCGGGTGCCGTCGTTCGCGCCGACCGCGTCGTCGACGACTTCCGTTTCTCCGCTTGTACCGTCGGTGGGAACGACGCCACCGACGCCATCGTCGAGCTCTGGAGGGGCCTCGACCGGCCCGACGTCCGCCACGTCCTCGTCGCCGGCGTCGCGCTCGCGTGGTACAACGTCCTCGACCTCCAGCGGCTCCACGACGCGACCGACCGCCCCGTCCTCGCCGTCTCCTTCGAGGCGAGCGCGGGCCTCGACGAGGCCATCCGCCGCGAGTTCGACGGCGACGCGGCCGACGAACGCCTCGCCGCCTACCGCGCGCTCCCCGAGCGCCGCCCCGTGGCCGTGAACGACGACACCGTCTACGTCCGGAGCGTCGGCTGCGACGACCCTGCGCGCGTCGTCCGCGCGCACACCCCCGAGGGCGGCCGGCCCGAACCCCTCCGCGTCGCCCGCGAGGCCGCGCGCGCCGCCGACCGCTACCGGTGCCCCACCGACCGCTGACGCCCCGCCACCGCCGAACCCCGGGGCTTAACGCCCTCCGCGCCGACCCGCGAGTATGAGCGATTCCGAGGGGATGGACGGCCTCCGCGTCACGGCCTGCGAGCGGTGCGCGGACCTCGTCGACTCCCGCAGCCGCATCGTCAACGGCGTCGGCCCCGACGACGCCGACGTCGTCTTCGTCGGCGAGGGCCCCGGCGCGAACGAGGACGAGCAGGGCGAACCCTTCGTCGGCCGCAGCGGCGACGTCCTCGACGACGCCCTCGACACCCACGGGCTCCGCCGACGCGACGTCCGCATCACGAACTGCGTGCGCTGTCGCCCACCCGAGAACCGCGATCCCAGTGAGACCGAACTCGCCAACTGTCGGCCCTACCTCGAACGCGAACTCGAACTCGTCGACCCCGAGGTCGTCGTCGCGCTCGGGAAGGTCCCCGCCCAACACCTCCTCGAACGCTCCGTCGCTGTCACGACGGAGGCCGGGACCGTCGAGACCGTCGCCGTCGGCGACGCGCGCCTCGACGTCCTCGTCTGCGTCCACCCCGCCGCCACGCTCTACGACCGCTCGCAGGAGGACACCTTCGCATCCGCCATCGAGAAGGTCGCCACCATCGTCGGCGCCGAGGGCGGACAGTCGAGCCTCGGGGACTTCTGATACGGCCTTTTGCCGCGGGCGCTTCGCGCCCCGGCACACGCTCGGCCAAACGTCTGCGAGCCTCCGGCGAGGGAACCGTGGACCTACCGGGTTCTTCGAACCACTCGGCTCGCGGAATCCTCTTCGTGGTTCGTTTGGTAGACGGCTGTCTCTGACGTCCGCGTCGGTCGCGGTGCGGTCCAGCGTACTCGCGCCGCTGGCACGAGTTTCACCGACGGCGAAGCCGTCGGCCTTTTTCACCCCTGCGAGACCCGTCGGGCCTCGCTGGTCCCACACTCGTTTCACTCGCGTGGACCGTGTTTTTGCAGCGCGGGGGTCGCCTACGGCGACCCCTCGCTGGAAACAGATGGAGGGGAAACTGTCTTGCCCCGGCCTCCCCCACTTTCCAGTATGAGCACGCACGCGACCCGCGAGACGACGGCGGACGTCGTCGTCGTGGACTACGGCCTGGGGAACCTCCGGAGCGTGACGCGCGGTCTCGAACGCGCGGGCGCGGCCGTCGAGGTCTCGGACGACCCCGACGCGCTCGACGAGGCGGACGGCGTCGTCCTCCCGGGCGTCGGCGCGTTCGGCGACGGGATGGAGAACGCGGGCCCCTTCCGCGAGGCCCTGCGCGACGTCGCGGACTCGGACACGCCGCTGTTCGGTATCTGTCTGGGGATGCAGATGCTCCTCGACACGAGCGAGGAGGCGGACCGCGAGGGGCAGGGCGACGTCGAGGGCCTCGGGCTGATTCCGGGGACGAACGTCCGCTTCGAGGACCCCGACCTGAAGGTCCCGCACATGGGGTGGAACGAACTGCGCGTCGAGCGCGACCACCCGCTCGTCGCGGGCGTCGATGGGGAGTACGCCTACTTCGTCCACTCCTACTACGCGGAACCCGAGGACCCGAACCACGTCGTGACGACGACGGAGTACGGCGCGGACTTCGCGTCCGTCGTGGCGAACGACGACGGCACCGTCTTCGGCACGCAGTTCCACCCGGAGAAATCCGGCGAGACCGGCCTCCGTATTCTGCGGAACTACGTCGACCTCTGCGCGGCGGAGTCGTAACCGCGACCCTCCCCCCGCGACGCTCCCGCTGTCCGCTCGTCGGCTCCCTGTTCTTCAGACGCTCCGTTTCCCGTCGGCGGCGCGGCGCGTCGGGCCGTTCCGCCGCAGGTCGTCGGCGAGTGCGGCGAGGTCGTCGGTGTCGGCGAAGGCGTACAGGCCGTCGAGGTAGGGGAGGACGGCGCGCATGCCGGGCGCGCTCGGCGTCCAGCGCTCGTCGGCGGCGAGCGGGTTCAGCCAGAGGACGTGACCGGCGCGCCGCGAGAGCCACGCGGCCTGCTCGCGGAGGACGTCGGTGCCGCCGCGCTCGATGCCGTCGCTGACGACGACGACGGTGTCGCGGCGGCCGACGCGCTCCGGGCGGTCGCGGCGGAGCGCGGCGAGCGCGTCACCGATTCGAGTGCCGCCGCCCCACTCGACGCGCGTCGATTCGAGGACGTCGGCGGCGGCCGCGGGCGTCGAGACGTCGAACGCCCCGCTGACGTCGCGCAGCGCGGTGTCGAAGAAGTAGATCGGCGTCCGCCGCCACCGCGTGCGGACCGCGTGGCAGAAGCCGACGAGGACGTCCCGGTCGAGGTGGTCGAGGACGGAGCCGCTGACGTCGACGAAGACGAGGCCGCGCGCGGCGGTTCGCTCGCGTTCGCGCTCCGGGAGGGGGAGGGGGACGCCGCCGGTCGCGGCCCCGCGGCGGAGCGCGCGCCGGACGTCGGGCGTCCCCTCGCCCCGGCCCCACCGGCGGCCGGGGAGCGACGCGACCGCCTCGGTGAACGCCGCGACGGCGTCGTCGATGTCGTCGTTGCCGTGGATGCCGTCGAGCGACACCTGCTCGCTCGCGCCGTCGGCGCTGTACTGGCTGCCGGCGCGCTCGCTCTGGCTCGGGCCGACGCCGCCGCTGCGTTCGCCGCCCGCGCCACCCGGCATCGCGGCGCTCTCGTCGACGACCATCTGGCCGGGGGCGTCCGCCACCCCCTCGGCGCTCGTGTCGAGCGTGGCGACGCCGTCGTCGCCGCCGTAGGACGCCTCGCCGCCCCGGACGCGCGTCCAGAACGTCTCGAAGCGCGACGCGAAGGTGCCCTCGTCGGCGGGGCGGGTGCAGAGCGTCGCGCGCAGCGCCGCGCGGACCGACTCCCGGCTCCGGTCGTCGAGCGCGTCGAGGGCGTCGGCGGCCGCGAGCGCGCCGTCCCCCGGGACCGCGACGCCGCCCTCGCGGAGCGCGGCGGCGAAGCGGACGAGCTCCGCCCGGAGGTAGTCGTCCATCACGCCGCCCGCGTGCCGGCGCGCGCCTCGTCGAGCGCCGCCTCGATGGCCTCGGCGTCGATTTCGGCGACGTCCGTCGCGTCCTTCAGGAGACAGCCGATGGTCCGCTCGACCGTCGCCGCGTCGAGGCCCTCGACGTCGAGCGCGGCGAGCGCGTCCGCCCAGTCGAGGGTCTCCGCGACGCCGGGCTGTTTGCGGAGCGCGCGCTCGCGCAGCGCCTGCACGACGCCACAGACCTCCGCGGCGACGTCGGCGTCGAGGGCGGATTTGCGTTCGACGATTTCGAGCTCGCGCTCGAAGGTGGGCGGTTCGACGTGGAGGTAGAGACAGCGGCGCTTGAGCGCGTCCGAGAGCCCGCGCGTCCGGTTCGACGTGAGGACGACTATCGGTGGGCGCTCGGCCGATATCGTGCCGAGTTCGGGGACGCTCACCTGGAAGTCCGAGAGCACCTCGAGGAGGAGGGCCTCGAAGGCCTCGTCCGCGCGGTCGACCTCGTCGACGAGCAACACGGGCGGGTTCTCGCCGTCGTCGGCCTCGGCGAGCGCGCGCAGCAGCGGGCGTTCGAGGAGGTACTCCTCGTCGAAGACGGAGCGCTCGCCGTCGACGCTCGCGTCATCGCCCTCGACGGCGAGGAGCTGTTTCGTGTAGTTCCACTCGTAGAGGGCGTTCTCGGCCGCCAATCCCTCGTAACACTGGAGGCGGACGAGGTCGGTGTCGAAGCCGCGCGCGAGCGTCTTGGCGAGTTCGGTCTTGCCCGCGCCCGGCGCGCCCTCGACGAGCAGGGGTTTGCCGAGTCGGAGCGCCAAGAGCGCCGTCGTCACGACGTCGTCGCCGGCGACGTAGTCCTGCTCGTCGAAGGCCGCGCGCACGTCGGCCTCCGTCGCGTCCGCGAAAGCGGTCATCGCGGACCGGTACGTGCCCGACGGCAAAAAGCACCCGCGAAGCAGGTCTCTAGAGGAAGTCCCGGACCTCGGAGTAGTACATGTCGTGGTGGTCGACCGCGCCGACGCGCTCGGCGATCTCGACGGCGAGGACGTGCCAGCAGCGCTGGTCGGGGTCGTCGGGGTCGAGGTTGTACTGGCTGTCCCGGCAGGTGCAGCCGCCGTCCTCGACGACGTACTCGTCCTCGTGGCCGACGACGACCGTGAAGTCCGCGTACTGCTTCACGCGCCCCTCGCCGACGGCGTCGATGGCGCGCCGCCCGCGGTCGCCGTGCGCGTCGAGGACCCGCGCGACGATTTCGGGTGTGAGTTCGCCCGCGGCTCCGAGGGCGTCGCGCCAGTCCTCGCCGTCGTCGCGGGCGTCGGCCGTCACGACCGCCGATAGTCCCGGGCCGACTAAAGGGCGTGCGGTTCGCGGGTGTCGTCGTCGCATCGGTGTCGGTGCGGCGCTCGCCTCGTGTCGTGTCCTTTAGGGCCGCACCGCTCTCACGGGACGCCATGGAGGTCACGGAGGGCGCGGTGACGGTCGAGGTGCCCGAGCAGTCCGGCGAGGGCGTCGAGGGCGCGGTGTTCTTCAACACCGAGCAGGAACTGAACCGCGATCTGACGGTGGCGGCGCTGCGCGCGTACCGCGAGCGCGAACCCCGCGCGGAGACGTATCTCGACGCGACGTGCGCCTCGGGGGTCCGGGGCGTCCGCGCCGCCACCGACGGCTGGGACGCGACGCTCGTCGACCGCGACCCCGCGGCCGTCGACCTCGCCCGCGAGAACCTCGCGCGCAACGGCGTCGCGGGCGACGTCCGCCACGACGACGCGAACGCGGTCCTCTGGGACCCCGAGGACGCCTACGACGTCGTCGACCTCGACCCGTTCGGCACGCCCGCGCCGTTCCTCGACGCGACGTTCGCCAACGCCCGCGACATGGTCTGCGTCACGGCGACGGACACCGCCCCGCTCTGCGGCGCGCACTTCGACTCCGGCGTCCGCAAGTACGCCACCGTCCCGCGGAACACCGAGTACCACGCCGAGATGGGCGTCCGCGTCCTCCTCTCCGCGATGGCTCGCTCCGCCGCGCGCTTCGACGTCGGCGTCACGCCCCTCTTGACGCACGCGACGCGTCACTACGTCCGCACGTACGTCGACCTCACGCACTCGGCGAGCGCCGCGAACGACGCGGTGGACGCGCTCGGGCACGTCTATCACTGCCCGGAGTGTCTCTGGCGCGACCACGAGCACGGCCTGCACGCGGCCCGCCCGGACGCCTGCCCGAACTGCGACGGCACCAATCTCCTCGCCGCGGGGCCGCTCTGGCTCGGCGCGACCCACGACGACGCCTTCCTCGCCGCGACCCGCGACGGCCTCGACGCGGGGATGGGGACCGCGGAGACCGCCACGACCCTCCTCGACACGCTCGACGCCGAACTCGACCGACCCACGCACTACGACCAGCACAAACTCTACAAGCGCTGGAGCGAACCCGCCGTCGCCATGGACGACTTCCTCACGAGTCTCCGCGACGCCGGCCACGCGGCCTCGCGCACTCACTACGGCGGCACGACGTTCGAGACGGACGCGTCCGTCGCCGAGATACGCGACGCCGCGCCCTGACGGATTCGAGGCGTCACCTCCCCGCCCTCCGCGCCACACGCGGGGTTTTTGCCGGCGGCCCCCATCCACCAGCCGTGTCCAGACCCGACGCCGTCCGCGTCGCCCGCGCCGTCGTCGCGGGCGCGCGCCGCCACGAGATAACGTTCCTCGCCGCCGGCGTCGCCTACTACGCCTTCGTCTCCCTCGTCCCCCTGCTCGTCCTCGCGCTCGCCCTCGGCTCCGCGCTCGGCGGCGACGCCCTCTCGCGCTACGTCGTCGACGCCGTCGGGTCGTTCCTCACGCCCGCCGGCCAGCGCGTCGTCACCGAAACCGTCCGCTCGGCGGCCGGCCGGCGCGGCGCGACGCTCGCCGGCCTCGTCGTCCTCGCGTGGTCCGGCCTCCGCGTCTTCCGCGGCCTCGACGTCGCGTTCTCGCGGGTCTACGGCCGCCGGGAGAACGAGCCCCTGACGGAGCAGTTCGCCGACGGCGCGCTCGTCCTCTGTGCGGTCGGGGTCGCCGCCGCGCTCGCCGCCGCCGTCGGCGTCTTCCTCCCGCGCGCCATCGGTGGGGTCTTCGGCGGCCTCCTCGGGAGCGTCGGCCTCGCCGCCGCGCTCGTCGTCGTCTTCCTGCCGGTGTACGCCGTCTTCCCCGACGCCGACCTCCCGTTCGCCGACGTGTGGCCGGGCGCGCTCGCCGCCGCCGTCGGCTGGACGCTGCTCGCCGACGCCTTCCGCCTCTACGTCACCGCCGTCGGCCCCCCCGACCTCTACGGCGTCCTCGGTGCGGCCGTCCTCCTCATCACGTGGCTGTACGTCTCCGGGACTGTTATTATGGCCGGGGCGATACTCAACGCCGTGCTCGCGGGACGAACGGACGACACCGAGACGGAACCGGACGAGCGGCGGGTCGAGACGGACGGCGGTCGCCCGGAGACCGACGGCGGTCGGAACGAGCCGACGCCGGACGTCGCCGAGCTCCAGCGCCGCGTCGATTCGCTCGAACGCGAACTCGACGAGCAGACCGCCGACCGCGACGCGCTCGAAACCGAACTGAAGGGGTACGTCCGCTCGCGCGTCCGACGCACCCACGCCCGCGGCTGGGGCCCCTACCTCGTCCTCCTCTACGGGACCGTCATGACGCTCGGGGCGCTCCACTGGCTCCACGGCGGGTGGGCCATCCTCGCCATGCTCGTCGTCGGGTTCTCCACCTTCGGCCTCTACGTCTTCATGACCATCGTCGGGCTCTCGCTGAACGCCCTCGGCGTCCCCGGGAAGGTCGCCGGCTGGCTCCGCTCGAAGCGATAACCCATGCGCGGCGTCGGCATCACCCGCGCGCTCACCGACCACGTTCCCGAGAGCCTCGTCCCGCTCTTCTCCGCCGCCACCCAGCTCGGCGACGCGTGGTTCGTCGTCTTCGCCGTCGCCACCGTCCACTGGCTCGGCCCGCGCTACGACCTCGTCAGCGAGCGCGACGCCGCCCGCTACGTCGCGCTCGGCTTCGCCGTCTTCGGCACCGTCGTCGGCGTGAAGGCGCTCTTCGCGCTCGGCCGTCCGCCCGCCAGCGTCGCGCTCGTCGCCGCCGACGGCCACGGCTTCCCGAGCGGGCACGCCATCTCGTCCGCCGCCCTCTACGGCGGGGCGGCCGCCCTTCTCCGGCGGCCGCGTCGCCGCGTCCGCTGGGGGCTCGCCGCCGCGGCCGTCGCGCTCGTCTGCGCCACCCGCCTCCTCCTCGGCGTCCACTACCTCGTGGACGTCGTCGCCGGCGTCCTCGCCGGGGGCGCGCTCGTCGCGTTCGTCCTCGCGCTCACGCGTCGTCGACTCGTCGCCGGCTACGTCCTCACCGCCGGCCTCGGCGTCATCGCCGTGAGCCTCGCGGGCCCGACCGTCGAGGCGCTCGCCGCCGCCGGCCTCGGCCTCGGCGCGCTCCTCGGCTCCCTCGGCGTCGCGCGCCACCCGCGGGGCGCGCTCGGGCCCGCCCCGACGCTGTTCGGGTACGCCGTCTGTGGCGGATTGGGCCTCGCGGCGCTGGTCGCGCCGCTGCCGTGGTACGGTGTCGTGATAACGAGTGGAATCGCGGGCGCCGGGGTCGTCGCGCTCCCCGTCACCCGGTCGGTTCGCCGACGGGTCGGACGTCGCTAACGGCCTGAGCCGTTAGAGCTAGAACTTCTCGAGGTAGCGCTCCTTCTCCCAGTCGGAGACCTGGATGCGGTAGCCCGTGTGCTCCTCGCGCTTGGCCTCGATGAACTTCTCGGAGATGTGGTCGCCGAGCGTGTCGAGGACGGTGTCGTCCGCCTCGAGGGCGTCGACGGCCTCGCCGAGGTTCGACGGGAGCGTCTCGATGCCGTACTCTTCGCGCTTCTCGGCGTCGAACTCGTAGATGTTCTCGCGGACCGGGTCGGGCGCGTCGAGGCCCTGTTCGATGCCGTCGAGACCCGCGGAGATGAGCGCGGCGAAGGCGAGGTACGGGTTACAGGACGGGTCGGGGAAGCGCGCCTCGATGCGGGAGGCGGCGGGGACGCGCGCCGCGGGCTTGCGGATGAGCGCGGAGCGGTTCCGGTCGGACCACGCGACGTACACCGGGGCCTCGTAGCCGGGAACGAGGCGCTTGTAGGAGTTCACGGTCGGGTTCGAGACGGCCGTGATGGCGGGCGCGTGCTCGAGGATGCCCGCGAGGAACTGGTGGGCCGTCTCGGAGAGGTTGAACTCGTCGTCCTCGTCGTGGAACGCGTTCTCGCCGTCCTCGAAGAGCGAGAAGTGCGTGTGCATCCCGGAGCCGTTGATCTCCGCGATGGGCTTCGGCATGAACGTCGCGTGCAGGTCGTGCTCCGCGGCGATGGCGCGGACGACCGTGCGGAACGTGGCCACGTTGTCCGCGGTGGTGAGCGCGTCGTCGTACTCGAAGTTGATCTCGTGTTGGGACTCCGCGACCTCGTGGTGGGAGGCCTCGATCTCGAAGCCCATGTCCTCGAGTCCCTTGATGATGTCACGGCGCACGTCGGAGGCCGGGTCCTTCGGCGCGAGGTCGAAGTAGCCGCCGAAGTCCGAGAGCTCCGTCGTCGCGCGACCGCGCTCGTCCTCCTCGAAGAGGAAGAACTCGGGCTCGGGCGCGGCGTTGACGGTGTAGCCCATGTCGTCGGCGCGTTCGAGGACGTTCTTCAGCACGCGGCGCGGGTCGCCCTCGAAGGGCTCGTTCGTCGACGTGTTGATGACGTCGCAGATGAGGCGCGCGGACGCCGTCTCCTCGCGCTGGCGCCACGGGAGGATGGCGAACGTCTCGGGGTCCGGCTTGAGACGCATGTCGGACTCCTGGATACGGACGAACCCCTCGATGGAGGAGCCGTCGAAGTAGATACCGTCCGTGAAGGCCTTCTCGGCCTGTTCCGCCGGCACGGAGACGTTCTTCACGGTGCCGAGGATGTCCGTGAACTGGAGTCGGAGGAAGTCGACGTTCTTCTCCTCGATCTCGTCCAGCACTTCCTGTTCAGTCTCGCTGAGACCGCCATCAGTGACCGGTTTCCCGTTCGTCATTGGTTTCGTCGTTCGATGCAAACGCACGGACTACTAAAGCGGTTGCGGTCCTCGCAAATCTTTTCGGTATCTGGGGAAGTGGACGTTCGTTAAATTCTAATGCCCCCGGCCCGTCTGTCGGGCTATGACCTACGAGAACCTCGACGCGAAACTCATCAACGCACTCCTCGGCGACGGCCGCGCGAGCCTCCGCAGCCTCGCCGAAGAACTCGACGTCTCCGTGACGACGATCTCCAACCACCTCAAGGATTTGGAGGACGAGGGCGTCATCCAGGGGTATACCCCCATCGTCGACTACGACAAGCTCGGCTACGACGTCACCGCCGTCCTCCAGTTGAAGGTCGAGGGGACCGCGCTCCCCGACCTCGCCGAGCACCTCCGCGCGCACAAGCAGATGGTCTCCGTCTACGAGGTGACCGGCGACCACGACATCATCGCCATCGGGAAGTTCATCGACACCGACGACATGAACTACCTCATCAAGGAACTCCTCGGCGACCAGGACATCAAGGAGTCCTCGACGAGCGTCGTCCTCAACGCCGCCGCCGAGAACGAGCAGTTCGAACTCGACGTCGACGAGGAGTAGGCGCCCTCTTTTTTGTGCAATCGCCGCGTAGCGACGGCTATGGCCTCCCGACGCGATGACGACGTCGAGGAAATCGCCCGACGGGCCGCCCGCGCCGAGGTGAAACGCCTCGCGTGGAAAGTCGGCTATTTCGTACTCGGGATCGCACTCGTCCGCGTCAGTATCCGCGGGTTCGCCGCCGCGACCCTCGCCGGCGACGCGTGGTCGTGGGGTGTCCTCGCGCTCGCCGTCGGCGTCGTTCTCTTCTGTGCCGGCGCGTACTTCCTCGCCGCGACGTTCGACCTCGACCGTACCGTCCTCCGCTGGCTGCGCGCGTGGCGGACGTAGCGGCCACTGGCCGGTAACGTACGAAGAAACCGAACGGAATCGGTCGACGAGCGATGCGAGAACGGGGTCGGGTCGGGAGTGGGCGTCGTCAGACCGGCTTCACATCATGCCGCCCATGCCGCCCATGCCGCCCATGCCGCCCGCGCCGCCGGCACCGCCCTGGTCGTCGCCCTTGTCGGTGGAGAGGTCGCCGGCGGAGATGATGTCGTCGATTTTGAGCACGAGGTTCGCGGCCTCGGTGGCGCTACTGATCGCCTGCTCCTTCGCGTGCGCCGTCTCGACGACGCCCGCGTCGAGGGAGTTCTCGAGGTCGCCGCTGAGGACGTTCAGGCCCGTGCGGTTGTTCCCGGACTCGTGGGCCGCGCGGAGGTCCACGAGGGTGTCGATGGGGTCGAGCCCGGCGTTCTCGGCGAGGACGCGCGGGACGAGTTCGAGGGAGTCAGCGAAGGCCTCGACGGCGAGCTGCTCGCGGCCGCTGACGGAGTCCGCGTAGTTGCGGAGCTGGTCGGCGACCTCGACCTCGATGGCGCCGCCGCCGGGGAGGACGCGACCGTCCGAGATGGTCTGTGCGGCGACGTCGAGGGCGTCCGTGACGCCGCGTTCGAGCTCGTCGACGACGTGGTCCGTGGAGCCCCGAAGGATGAGCGTGACGCCGTGGGCCGTCTCGTCGAGGCCCTCGACGTAGAAGAGCTCGTCCTCGGCGTCGCGGCGGATGCTCCCGCGTCCGAGGTCGTCGGCGCCGAGGGAGTCGAGGTCCGTGACGATGGCGGCACCGAGGACCTCCTTGAGGAACTCGATGTCGGACTTCTTCACGCGGCGGACGGCGAGGATGCCCTCCTTGGCGAGGTAGTGCTGGGCCATGTCGTCGATGCCCTTCTGACAGAGGACGACGTCCGCGCCCGAGGCCTTTATCTGCTCGACCTTCTCCTTGAGCTGCTCCTCTTCCTGGTCGAGGAAGCTCTGGAGCTGGTCGGGGCTGTCGATGCTGACGCTCGTGTCGGCGTTGGCCTCCTCGACCTCGATGGCCTCGTTGAGGAGGAGGACGTCCGCGTCGTCGAACTCGGTCGGCATCGAGTCGAGGACGGGGTCCTTGGAGACGGTCGCGCCCTTGAGGAGCTCGGACTCGGAGACGGCGCGGCCGGTCTGTGTCTCGATGTTGATGTTGGCGACGTCGACGACCGTGGAGCCGTCGTCGGCGTCGACGGAGACGGCGCGCAGCGCCTCGTAGAGGAGCCCGGAGAGCTGCTCCTTGTCGATTTCGGCGCTCTTGCCCGTCATGGAGGTCTCGGCGACGGAGCGGACGAGTTCCTCGTCGTCGGGGTCGACGTCGACGGCTTCCTCGTCGACGAACTCGCGGGCCTTCTCGCTCGCGAGGTTGTACCCCTTGATGACCGCGGTCGGGTGGATGTCCTGTTCGAGGAGGTCCTCGGCGTTCTTGAGGAGTTCGCCCGCGATGGCGACGGCGGTCGTCGTCCCGTCGCCGGCCTCGTCCTCCTGGGTCTCGGCGACCTCGACGATCATCTCGGCCGTCGGGTTGTCGATGTCCATCTTCTCGAGGATGGTGACGCCGTCGTTCGTGATGGTGACGTCACCCATGTCGTCCACGAGCATCTTGTCCATCCCCTTGGGGCCGAGGGTGGAGCGGACGGCGTCCGCGACGGCGCGCGCCGCGGAGATGTTGTGCTCCTGCGCGTCCTTGTCCTTCACGCGCTGTGCGTCGTCGCCCATGATGACCATCGGCTGGCCCTGCATACGTCGCTGAGACATCGTCACCACATCGATTGTTTGCCCTTCTATATAAAATTTGTGCGTGAGAGGGTGTCAGGTGACGCGAGAGCGCTCGACGCGACCGAATCGTATGGTGGGGGTTATCACACCCGGTCGGCCCTTCGGCGACGCGTCGCCGCCCCCTGCCCCGCGAGCGCAAAGTCGTGGCAGTGCGCGAGCCCGCCGTCCTCGGGGTCGACCGCCTCCGCGTCCACGACGACCGGGTCGTCGATTCCGTCACCGTCGCGCCCGTCGCCGTCGCGCTCGTCGTCCCGCGTCGTCGGTTCGTTCACACGTCTGAGACGCGCCCGACGGGCAAAACCCCGCCGCCCGCGCGGCCGACCCGGGTCCGTCAGCCACCAGCGCTTTGCCGGCGCGCCGTCATGCACACCGTATGGCCACGCTCACCAGCGAGGACGAAGGGAAGATACTCGTCGACGTCGAGGGCGAGGAGCTCGGCGTCGTCACCGAAGTCGAGTCGAACACCGCGTGGGTCGACCCCGACCCCGGCCTCGGCGAGGCCGTCCTCGCCGCCCTCGGGTGGAGCGAGAAGGACGAGGACGACTACACCGTCGACGGCGACCTCGTCGACACCGTCACCGAGGGCGAAGTGCGCGTGAACGCCGACCTGTAGGCCGCACGAGCCGAACCCTTATCCACTCGCTTCGACGACACGGGCACACGCATGTCCGCCCTCCCGACCGTCGTCGGCGTCGCCCTCCTCCTCGTCGCCGCGTTCGCCGGCGTCTACGGCCGCCGCCAGCACCGCCGACACGCGCTCGTCGAGACCACCGAGACGACGGCCGTCCGGGACGTCCGCGAGGAGGGTCGCGTCGAACTGAAGGGCACCGTCCGCGCCGACGAACCGTTCGACTCCCCCATCGGCGGTGAACCCGCCGTCCTCTCCGCGTGGGAGGTCGAGGAGTGGGACGAACGCGGTGACTCCGAGATGTGGGAGACGCGCGCCGAGGGCGTCTACGCGACGCCGTTCGCCCTCGACGACGGCACCGGCACCGTCACCGTCGACGTCGGCGACCACGTCGAGGACGTCTCTTCGGGTACCGGCATCGACGAGATACAGGTCGGCGCGCTCGACGTCGACCGTCTCACCGACGTCGGCGTCTCCGCCGGCGACGTCCTCGCCGTCCTCGACGACTTCGCGGTCGGCGTCAGCGTCCCCCCGGACGCCGACCCGCCCGCGCGCATCGCCGACTTCGTCCGCAACGAAGCGGGCCTCGCCGAGCAGACCGACTCGATAACGAACGTCGTCGACCTCGGGACGGCGCACGGCGAACGTCGCTACTACGAGGGGACGCTCTCGCCCGGCGACGACGTCTACGTGCTCGGACACGTCCGCGCCGCCGCCGACGCCACTCACCCGCTCAAACCCGAGGACGTCGTCGTCGAACCCGCCGCGGGCGAATCGTTCATCGTCTCGGACAAGCCCGAGGGCGAACTCGCCGCGGACTTCGCCACGTACCGCTACGCGTACGCCGGTGCCGCCGTCGCCGCGCTCGTCGGTCTCGGTGCGCTCGCCGTCGGCCTCGGCGTCGTGTGAGCGGCCTCCTCTCCTCAGTCCGCTTCGCCTCACACGGTTCCGCCGCCGCTACGCGACGCTCGTCGGGAGTAGTTCGCTGAGAGAAACGCCGGGACTGGGATTTGAACCCAGAACCCCGTAAGGGGACACGCTTTCCAGGCGTGCGCTTTGCCATTCGGCCATCCCGGCCTGCACTCCCCGCTAGCCCGCTCGACGGTTTAAAGCCTTCTTTTCGCTACCGGGGTCGGCGTTCGGCGACGCGCGCCCCGACCGCCCCCGCACTCCCGACGACGACGGCGAGCGCGAGCAGCACTGGGAGCGAGGGGCCGCCGGCCGCGAAGGTGCGGTACGCGACGGCGACGACCAGGAAGGCGAGGGCGGCGACCCCGCCCCACGCGGCCGTGTCCGCGAGGCCCATCCGGCGTCAGTCGCGCTGGGCGGCGACGGCCTCGACCTCGATTGCCGCTCCCTTCGGGAGGTCGGCGACGGCGAACGCGCTCCGCGCGGGCGGGTTGTCCGCGAAGTACTCGCCGTAGGCGTCGTTCATCTGCTCGAAGTCGTCGATGTCAGCGAGCAGGACGGTCGTCTTGAGGACGTCCTGCATCGTCAGCCCCTCGTCCTCGAGGATGGCCTTCACGTTCTCCAGACACTGGCGGGTCTGCGTGGCGACGTCCTCGTCCACGAGGCTCTCCCCCTCCGCGGTCAGCGGAA
This sequence comes from Halarchaeum rubridurum, assembly GCF_014647115.1. Taxonomy (GTDB): domain Archaea; phylum Halobacteriota; class Halobacteria; order Halobacteriales; family Halobacteriaceae; genus Halarchaeum; species Halarchaeum rubridurum. Next base: position 424,431 of record NZ_BMOO01000001.1, on the reverse strand, counting down.
TCTGTCCGGCGGTGAAGACGACGTTCCCGTCGGTCGTCGCCTGACTGTACGCCCCGACGGCGTCGGGTGCGTCCGGCGTCTCGATGATCCGCTTCATACGCCCATCGTCGCCCGGGCGGGACTTAATTGTGGGCGCGTTTTCGTCGCCCACCACCGGCGTTTACTCGGTGGCGCGCGTAGGGAAGTCGTGCGCCGACGCCTCCGACTCCTCGCCGCCGCGTCGCTCCTCGTCTGCTCGTCGCTCCTCGCGCGCGCGAGACGCCGTGCGGCCGCCGTCCCGCTCAGCCCCGTCACCGCGGACGGCTACGTCGGCCCCGACTTCCCCGAGCGCGCCGGGCTGACCACGGGCGAGACCCCCGTCGGCGAGATGGACGACATGGCCCACTACGCCCGCGCGGACTTCGACCCCGACCGCGTCCACCCCGCCGTCCGGGCCTTCTACGAGGTGACGAGCGACTACCGCATGACGGCGACCGCGACGTGGCACCGCGGTTTCCGCCTCGGCGCGGCGCTCGCCGCGCGCGCCACGAGCACCGTCGAGCAGTTGAACCTCCCCGGCCCCCGCGAGGCGTCGACCGTCCCCCTCGAAAGCCGGTTCGCCACGGTCCGCGCGGACGCCGACCCGCGCGACGACGTCCGGGCGTGGGTGCGGACGAACCCCGAGACGGACGAGGCCGTCTTCGTCGCGCTCTACGGGAGCCACGCGGGCGCGGGCGGCGACGCGGACGCCGAGGGCGAACACGACGCCGACGACGCGGAGCCTGACGGCCCCACTGGCTCACGTACCGCGACCGAGCGGTACGTGAACGACGCAGCGCGGGGCGCTGCTGGCTCACGTACCGCGACCGAGCGGTACGTGAACGACGCGGAGCCTGACGGCCCCACTGGCTCACGTACCGCGACCGAGCGGTACGTGAACGTCGCCGTCCCGATTCCGTGGGGGAACGTCTCGACGGCGCTCCACATCGCCCACGCCGGCGGTGACCCGGACGCGACCGGCGTCGACCTGACGACGCGCGCGGGCGACCTCGCCGGTCTCTACCTCGTGACGCCGCTCGGCGCGTTCGCGCTCCCCGTCGAGCAACGCTTCGCCGTCCGGCCCGCCGAGACGGGCATCACCGCGACGCAGACGATGTGGCTCTGCGGCGTCCCCTTCCTCACCATCGAGTACGAGGCGGTGCGCGACGACGACTCAGACGAGTAGGTCGACCTCGTAGCCGGCGTCCCGGAGGCGCGCGAGCAGGCCCTCGACGTGGTCCTCGCCGCGCGTCTCCAGTTCGAGTTCGACCTCCGCCGCGTTCAGCGCGACGTCGCGGTTCGTCCGGTCGTGCTGTATCGCGTAGATGTTCGCGCGCTCGTCCGTGAGGATGTCGAGGAGGTCGTCGAGCGCCCCGGGGCGGTCCTTGAGGACCGTCCGGAGTTTGACGTAGCGACCCTGGTCGACGAGGCCGCGCAGGATGACGGTCGTGAGGAGGTTGAGGTCGACGTTCCCACCGGAGAGGATGGGCACGACCGTCTCGTCCGCCTCGTAGTCGAACGCCTCCGCGAGCAGGGCGGCGAGCGGTGCCGCACCCGCGCCCTCGACGAGGGTCTTCCCGCGCTCCAGCAGGAGAACGAGCGCGTTCGCGATTTCGGCGTCCGTCACGGTGACGACGTCGTCGACGCGCTCGCGGATGACGGGGAACGTCCGCTCGCCGACGCCGCGCACGGCGATTCCGTCCGCGATGGTGTCGACCTGCTCGGCCTCCGTGACGCGGCCCTTGTGGAGGCTGTCCGCGACGCTCGACGCGCCCTCGGCCTGCACCCCGACGACGCGGACGTCGGGGGCGATTCCCTTCACGGCGGTCGCGACGCCGCCGATAAGCCCGCCGCCACCGACCGGGACGACGACGGTGTCGACCGCGGGGAGGTCCTCCACGAGCTCGACGCCGATGGTGCCCTGCCCGGCCATGACGGCCTCGTCGTCGAAGGCGTGGACGTACGTCCGCTCCTCCTCGACCTCGATTTCGTGGGCGCGCGCCTGGGCCTCGTCGTAGTCGATACCGGACAGCTCGACCGCGGCGCCGTAGCTCCGCGTCGCCTTCACCTTCGAGATGGGCGCGGTCTCGGGCATCACGACCGTCGCGTCGACGCCGGCGCGCGTCGCCGCGAGCGCGACGCCCTGCGCGTGGTTGCCCGCGGACGCGGTGACGACGCCGGCCTCGCGTTCGGCGTCGCTCAGGCGCTGGATGCGGTTCGCGGCCCCGCGGACCTTGAACGAGCCGGTCCGCTGGGTGTTCTCGAACTTCAGGTGGACGTCGGCCCCGGTCATCGCGGAGAACGTGTACGAGTGCTCAAGCGGCGTCCGCCGCGCGACCTCGGAGACGGGGGCGACGGCCTCGCGGATGTCGTCGAGTTCGAGCATACGCCCGCTACGCCGAGGCGTCGCCTAAGGGATTCGATGCACCGCAGAACGGGAGCGTGTGACGACTGGACCGACGCGCCGCGAGGTAATAAGTGCCCGGAAAGCGGAGTGAAAGTGAAACTGACGGGGTCGTGTGCCGATACCGCACGCCTTAGGGTGGGTCGCCGTGCAGTACGGACGTGGACAGCCGCCTGGCCGACACGTGGCGACGCGTCTTCGGCCTCGCGTGGCCCGTGATGGCCTCCCAGACCCTCCGCACCCTGATGCGGACGGTCGACGTCCTCGTCACCGCGACGTTCTCCCCCGCCGCCGTCGTCGCCGTCGGGCTCGCCGACCTCTACGGGCGCGTCCCGCTCCGCATCGGCATGGGGTTCGGGAGCGCCGCCATCGCGCTCGCCAGCCAGGACACCGGTGCGGACGCCGACGCCAACCGCGCCGAAGCCGTCTCCAGCGCCGTCCTGATGGGCCTCCTCGCCGGCGTTCCCATCGCCCTCTGCGGGGTGTTCCTCGGCCCGCCGCTCATCCGGCTCTTCGGCGCGACCGGCGACACCGTGACCCTCGGCGCGACGTACCTCGGCGTCGTCCTCGCCACCGCGCCCGCCCGCCACGTCTCCCTCGTCGCCAGCCGCGCCCTCCAGGGCACCGGCGACACCCGCACGCCGATGTACGTCACCGGCCTCGCCAACGTCACCAACATCGGGGGCTCGCTCGTCTTCGGCCTCGGCCTCTTCGGCGTCGCCTCCTACGGCGTCCTCGGCGTCGGGGCCGCCACCGCCGTCTCGAACGTCCTCTCCGCCGCGCTCCTCCTCGTCGCCATCGTCGTCTTCGCCGACGACCTCGCGCTCGTCCGCCCCCGCGACCTCGTCGTCGCCCGCCAGCTCGTCACCGTCGCCGCCCCGAAGATCGCCGAGGGGTTCGCCACCACCCTCGCCGAGTTCCCCTTCAACGCCCTCCTCCTCGGCTTCGGCACGCCCGTGAACGCCGGCTTCCAGATCGGCCGCAGGGTCTACCAGCAGGTCACGGGACCGCTCTCCCGCGGCTACCGCACCGCCGTCGGCGTCCTCGTCGGCCAGTCGCTCGGCGACGGCGACCCCGCCGAAGCCCGCTATCGGGGGTGGGCGACCACCGGCCTCGCCGCCCTCACCGTCGGCGGCGTCGGCCTCGCGCTCGTCGCCCTCGCCCCCGACGTCGTCCGTCTCCTCGCCGCCGGCTCGCCCGACGCCCTCCCCTACGCCACCGGGTTCGCGCGCGTCTACGGCCTCACCGCCGTCTTCGTCGCCGTCTTCACCGTCCTCTCCGGCGCGCTCGGCGGCGCGAGCGAGACCCGCATCCCGCTCTTCGCGCGCGTCACCGGCGTCTTTGGCGGTCTCGTCGGCCTCACCTACGTCCTCGGCGTCGCGCTCGGCTGGGGTCCCCTCGGCGCGTACGTCGCCCTCGGCACCCAGTACGTCTGGATGGCCGCCGTCGCCGTCGTCGGCTTCCGCCACTCCGACTGGGCGACCCGCGCCGCCGACATGATGGCCGAACGGGGGAGCGTCGAGGCGACGGACGACTGAGAGCGAAAGCGAATCGTCCCGCGTCGCCACTCCTCGAAAAAGCTGGAGCAAAAAGTCCGGCCTCGCCGTACTCGGCCGGTCGGGGGCGCTTACCGCTCGTCGAGGGGGACGAACGTCCAGTCCCACCTTTTTCCTCGTCGGGGTCGCTGCGCGACCCGCTCCTCGAAAAAGCTGGACCAAAAAGTCCGGCCTCGCCGTGCTCGGCCGGTCGGGGGCGCTTACCGCTCGTCGAGGGGGACGAACGTTTCGTCCGTCGAACCGACGTAGCGTGCGCGGGGGCGGATGAGGCGGTTGTCGTCGTACTGTTCGAGGACGTGGGCGATCCAGCCGCCGACGCGGCTCATGGCGAAGATGGGCGTGTAGATGTCGACCGGGATGCCCATCTGGTAGTACGTCGAGGCGGAGTAGAAGTCGACGTTCGGGGCGAGGCCCTTCTCCTCTCGCATGTACTCCTCGATGGCGACGCTCATCTCGTACCACTTCGTGTCGCCCGCGGCCTCGCCGAGCTCCTCCGATTGCTCGCTGAGAATCTTCGCGCGCGGGTCCTTCACGTTGTAGACGCGGTGGCCGAAGCCGGCGACGCGCCGGCCGTCGTCGAGGGCGTCCTCGACCCACTCGATGGGGTCCTTCCCGGAGGCGTCGACCTCCTCCAGCATCTCCATGACGTTCTGGTTCGCGCCGCCGTGGAGGCTCCCGGAGAGCGTCCCGATGGCGGACGTGATGGCGGAGTGGAGGTCGGCGAGCGTCGAGGCCGTCACCATCGCGGAGAACGTCGAGGCGTTCAGGCCGTGGTCCGCGTGGAGGACGAGCGCCTGGTCGAAGACCTCCTCCATCACGTCGTCGGGCTCCTCGCCGTTCAGCATGTAGAGGAAGTTCGCGGCGTGGCTCAGGTCCTCGCGGGGCGCGACGGGCTCCTCGCCGTTGCGCAGGCGTGTGAACGCAGCGACGATGGTCGGGAGCTTCGCGGTGAGGCGCTTGCCCTTCGCGAGGTTCGCCTCGCGGTCCTTCGGGTCGGTGTCCTCGGTCGCGTCGGGGTCGAACGCGGAGAGCTCCGAGACGGCGGTCCGCACGGCGGCCATCGGCACTTCGTCGGCCTCGGCGAGGTCCCGGACGGTCCCGAGGACGTCGTCGTCGACGGCGCGTTCCGCCGCCATGTCGCTCGCGAACGCATCGAGCTCCGACTCGGTCGGGAGTTCGCCGTTCCAGAGGAGATAGAGGACTTCCTCGTACGACGCCCCACGCGCGAGGTCCTCGATGGTGTAGCCGCGATAGACGAGCCGGCCCTCGTCGCCGTCGATTAGGCTGAGCCCGGACTCAGCCACGAGCACACCTTCGAGCCCCTTCTTGAGTTCGTCGGACATACACCACGGTTCTTCATCGGGTTCCAAAAGGATTGCCTATTGTCAATCGTTCCCTGCTCTCGTGCCACGAGCACCGTCCGGACCGCCCCGATATTCCCGTATTTTTCGACGGCCGTCTATCTCACCGTTCGTCGTGTGACGGTTACCGAGCGGGCGTGACTTTTTACGCGGCCGTGGTGTTGCATCACGTATGCCCGGCCGCGTCGAATACGAACCCGCGAGCGTCAAGGACCTCCTCGCGGAGATGAAGGACACCGCCGAGCTCCTCATCGACCTCTCCTACTCCGCCGTCCTCCACGGGAGCCCGGCCATCGCCCGCGAGGTCCTCGAACTCGAAGAGCGCATGGACGTCCTCCAGTTGCGCGCCCGGATGAGCCTCCTGATGGCGGCGCGCAACCCCGAGGACGCCGAGACGCTCGCGCCCGTCCTCGGCATCATCGGCGCGGCCGAGAAGGTCTCCGACGCCAGCGGCGACATCGCCAAGGTCGTCATCGAGGAGGTCGGCGTCCCCGACGCCATCCGCGGCGCGCTCCCCGAGGCCGTCGAGCGCCTCGTGCGCGCCGAACTCGCCCCCGACTCCAGGTATACGGACCGGACGCTCGCCGACGTCAACCTCGAAACCGAGACGGGCGTGCGCGTCATCGCCGTCCGGCGCGGCGGCGACTGGATACCGAACCCCGGCCCGACGACGACGCTCGAGGCCGGCGACGTCCTCCTGTTGCGCGGCCCCGAGGAGTCCGTCGGCGACGTCTTCGAGACCGCGAGCGGCGAGGCGTACACCCCCGCCGAGCCCGCCGACCCCGACATCGCGGACTTGGAGCGCGCCGTCGACTCCCTCGTCCTCATGAAGAACATGAGCGAGCTCGCCGTCGACCTCGCCTACGGGAGCGTCCTCTTCGACAGCGACGACATCGCCGCGGAGGTCGTCGAACTCGAAGCCGAAGTCGATGCGCTCAAAGCCCGCTTCGAGGCGTGGACGCTCCGCGCCGCCGCGGACGTCGCCGACCCCGTCTCGCTGCGCGGACTCGTCCAGATCGCCAACGCCACCGAGGTCATCAGCGACGCCGCCGTCGAGATTTCCGAGGGCGTCCTCAGGGGGTTGGACACGCACGTCGTCGTCCGCGAGGCCGTTGAGGAGTCGGACGAGGTCATCGTCCGCGTGCAGGTCGCCGAGCGCGCCGACCTCGACGAGACGACGCTCGGCGCGGCCGCGGTGAAGACCGAGACGGGGATGCGCGTCATCGCCGTCCGGCGACCCGACGGCCCGGTCGACGCCGCCGCGGACGGCCTCGACGCCGGGAGCGACGACGCGTGGGTCATCCAGCCCGGCCCCGACACCGCGCTGCGCGCCGGCGACGTCCTGCTCGCCAAGGGCACCCGCGCCGGCGCGGACCGACTCCGCGCGCTCGCCGGCGACGACGCCGAGTGACGGCGCGCCCGCGTCGAAGCGACACGACCCGATTCCGCGGGTGCACTTATTCGCTCGCGTGCCCTACGTTCCCGTATGCCAGAAGAAGTCCTGTTCGAGTCGGAGCGCGAACACACGAGAACCGAAATCGCGGCCTACCTCCGCAGCGTCGCGGACGCCCTCGAACGCGGCGGCGACCTCACGCTCAGCGCCGGCGGCGAGTCCGTGACGCTCACCCCGCCGTCGCGCCCGACCTTCGAGGTCAAAGCCGAGCGCGAGGGCCCGACAGACGCGCCCGGCGAGCTCAGCGTCGAGTTCGAACTCGAATGGGACGAGGACGGAGACGGTGTGGACGAACCGCTGGAGGTCGGGTGAGGAGGACGACGCACCGGCGGTCCGGCGCCGCGGCCGCCGTCCCGCCGTTCCGGGACACTCAATACGCGCGCCCGACCCCCACTAGGTAATGACGAGTCTCGGCACGGCGAGCGCGGCCCCGGGCGAAATCGACACGGGCCGGCTCACGGTCGGTGAGACGCGCGACGGCACGACGGTCGGCCTCCCGGTCGCCGTCATCAACGGCGCGACGGAGGGCGACACGCTCTACGTGCAGGCGGCGAGCGACGGCGACGAACTCAACGGCGTCGGCGTCGTCTCGCGGTTCGTCCCACGGGTCGACCCGGCGGAGCTCGCGGGCACGGTTCTCGTGACGGGCATCGCCAACTACCACGCCTTCCAGGTCGCCGAACACCGAAACCCCATCGACGACACGAAGCTGAACCGGGCGTACCCGGGCGACGACCGCGGGTCGTCCTCGGAGCGGATCGCGCACGCGACCTTCGAGGCCGCGACGCGCGCCGACATGGTCATCGACCTCCACCAGGGCTCGACGTCGCGGATGATCAACGAGGTCCGGGTGCGGTGCGGTCGCCACCACCGGCTCCACCGGAAGTGCCTCGAACTGGCGAAGGTCTTCGACTGCGGGCACATCCTCGACCAGAAGGGACCGGAGGGCCAACTCGCGCGCGCCGCGCCCGACGAGGGCATCCCGACCATCGACCCCGAACTCGGCGGCTGCGTCGGCTGGGACGAGGAGTCCATCGAGTACGGCGTCACGGGCCTCTTCAACGTCCTGCGCCACTACGGCTACCTCGACGGCGACCACCAGCCGGGACCGCAGACCCGCGCGCACGCCTTCGACCGCTACGGCGCGCCCGCGGGCGGCCTCGTCGACTACCGGGTCGACCTCGGCGACGAGGTCTCGCGGGGCGACACGCTCTTTCGCGTCGTCGACCCCTTCGGGCAGGTGAAAGCCGAAATCACGGCGGACAACGACGGGCTCTTCTGGCGCTCCCGGCGGCTCCCGCAGGTCGCCACCGGCGAGTACGTCTGCTCGGTCGGGACGACCATCGACACGTACTGAACGCCGCGCTCGCGGTCGGAGTGGCCACCGAACGGAGAAAACGGGGGTGAAAACGGAAGACGAGTGGCGACGAACGCGTCAGCGGACGGTCTCGACGTCGACGAACGCGTCGTCGGCGGCGGTGAGCCACGTCGTCACGAGCGCGTCGTCGTCGGCGTCCGCGGGGTAGACCGTACACTCCGCGCCGTCGTCGTGCTCCTCGACGCGACACGCGAGGTCGAACTCCGGCCACGTCTCTGTCTCGCGCGCGAGCCGCAGGTCGGCAGTCGAGGCGCTGTCCGCGACGCAGCCGCGGGTCATTCGACCACCTCCCGATTCGCCGCCGGCGCGGCAGTCTCGGTTCGCATCGGTACCTCGAACGCAGTCGCGCGCGACATATATAGCCGTCCATCTGACGCGAAATTAAAACCGAAACCCTTCAAATACGGACGCGTGGACGGCCACAACGCCTATATGCGATAGTGGCTGTGCACGTTCGAACGACCTCCCACACCGCCGGCCGTCACCGCTCGGGATGCGTCGGTGCGTCCCACGACCCCCGGACGAGCGGGCGGGCGACGTGGCGGCGCGCGCGCGGTGGCACCTCGTACCACCCGGGTTCGAGCGCGCGCGCTATCGACACCGCGACCTTCCCCGGGGCGCTCGTCTTGCAGTCCCGACACCGATACCCCTGGTCCGCGCCCGCGGACTCCATCGTCCGCTCGCAGTCGGGGCAGGTCGGCGTCGTCCGCTCCGTCGTCACGCGCTCCCGGAGGGCGAACTTCTCCAGTTTGAGCGTCCCCTCGCTCACCTCCCCGCAGACCGTCACCACGTCGCCGACGCGGAGGTCGCGCACGCGCTCGCGGAAGCGCTTCGTCGGCTCGAACGCCGCACAGCGCGCTCTCCCGGTGTCGTCCTCGATTTCGAAGAAGACGTGGCCGCCGCGGCGCGTCTCCGGCGGCGCGGCGACCGTCCCGTCCACGCGGTACGCCCGGCCGTCGGCGAGGTCGGCGAGCGCGTCGGCGTCGCGGAGGTGTGCGTCCGTCCCCTGGTTCGTCACGAACGTCCGCGACGACGCGACCGACTCGCCCCCGATTCGGTCCGCGACGGCCCGACACGCCGCCGGGTCGTCGCCCCTGATGCCGTAGAGAATCGGCCCCGGCGTGTGCGGCACGCAAACGGTCTCCCCCGCCTCCCGGTCGACCGTGTCCCAGACGGCCGGGTAGGCGTCGGCGGCGGCCGCGAACACCGAGTCGTGGTCGACCGTTCGCTCGCTCCCCCAGCGCTCGCGCGCCCGATACGCGATGTGCTCGTACGTCCAGTCGTCGAGCGCGCGCCACGCGCCGACCGCCGCGAGCGCGCCGATTCGCCCGCGCCCGTTCTTCCACCCCTCGCTCCGGTAGCCGAACGCCGCACAGCACGCCAGCGCGTCGTCGATGCCGTGATGGTCGCGCACCGCCTCGCGCGCGAAGTCGACGACTGCGTCCGGGACCGCCTCGGGGTCGGCCGGGTCGCCGGGCGCGACGACGAGCCCGGGGTTCGTCCGGTCGTCGCCCACCTCGGCGGCCGTCTCGACGGCGTCGCGCGCGAGTTCGAACGCCTCGTCGACGGGTGCCTCCGTGTGGAGCGCGAGCGCCGCGTTCCCCCGCGTCTTGTGCTCGACCGCGGGGTTCAGCCGCACGAGGAGGACGCGCGCGACGTCGTACCCCCGCGATTCGAGGGCCGTCGCCACCCGGTGGGCGACGTACGTCGTGCACATCCCGCGCGTCCGCGAGTCCGTGTCGTCGATGCCGACCGTCGTCACGCCCGCACCTATCCGCCGCGTTCACCTACGGCTTTCGGGGTTCGCCTCCCGCCGGCACAATACATATATGTGCATACTGGCTTAGGGACCGATATGTCCCGGTCGGCACTCATCGAGAACGTTACCGCGATGCTGGAGGACGCGGGGTTCGCGGTGAGCGACCGGTGCGTCATCCGCCCGAAGAGCTTCGACGTCGCCGCCCGCCGCGGCGACGACCTGCTCTTCCTCAAGATACTCGGGAACGTCGACGCGCTCGACGGCCCGACGGGCGCGGAGATGCGCCGGCTCGGCCACTACCTCCACGGCACCCCGATGGTCGTCGGGCTCCGCACCCGCGACGAGGAGCTCGAACGCGGTGTCGTCTACTTCCGCCACGGCGTCCCCGTCATCAGCCCCGACACCGCCCTCGACTTCTTCGTCGAGGGCGTCCCGCCGCTCGTCTACGCCGCCCCCGGGGGCCTCTACGTCAACATCGACGGCGACGTCCTCGCCGACGAACGCGAGGAGCGCGGCTGGAGCCTCGGTCGCCTCGCCACCGAACTCGGCGTCTCCCGACGCACCGTCTCGAAGTACGAGGACGGCATGAACGCCAGCATCGACGTCGCCGTCAAACTCGAAGACGTCTTCGGCGACGACCTCACCAGCCCCGTCGACGTGATGAACGGCGCGGACGAGGTCCGCGACGCCGACCCCACCCCGGAGGACCCCGAAGCCGACCCCGAGGACGAACCCATCGTCGCCGTCCTCACCCGGGCCGGCTTCGACGTCCACCCCACCGTCCGCGCCCCGTTCAACGCCGTCGGCGAGGACACCAACCGCCACCGCCCCGAGGGCCTCCTCACCGGCCACTCCACGCTCACCGACGCCGCCGTCAAACGCGCGCGCATCATGGCGAGCGTCGGGCGCATCACCCGCACCCAGGCGGTCTACTTCGTCGACGAAGCCAAACAGGAGTCCATCGACGGCACCGCCATCATCGAACGCGCGGAACTCGAACGCATCGACGACCCCGACGCCTTCCGCGACCTCCTCAAGGAGCGCGGCGACGACGCCGAGACCGAAGCCTGACTCTCCGCCTCCGCGTCGTTCTTCTTGCTCCGGCTTCTACGCGACGACATGAGCGACTTCGAACTGTACGTCCTCCCCGGCTGTCCCTACTGCGCGAAAGTCCAGTCCAAACTCGACGAGCTCGGCCTCGAATACGAAGAACACGACGTCCCGCGCTCCCACGACCGGCGCGAGGAAGTCAGGGAAGTCAGCGGCCAGACCGGCGTCCCGGTCCTCGTCGACCCCGCCAACGACATCGCGGGGATGCCCGAGAGCGACGACATCGTCGAGTATCTCGACGAGCACTACGCCTGACGACCTTTTCCAGCGCTCGGCGCGCTACGCGCGCCGTCGCTTGCAAAAGCTCGGCCAAAAGCGACTACGACCACCTTCGGTGGTCTTGTCGCCTCGCGGCTTCGCCGCGAGTGAACCGCTTCTCGGGCTCTGCGAGCCGTCGTCGGAGATCGGAGAGTGCCGATTGGCGAACGAGACGGCACGGCCGTCTCGTGAACGCTCGTCGCGCGGACGCTACCCGCGTCGCTCGTCGGATGAAAAACGTCGGCTGAACGGTTTGTGTTCTAGACGCCCGTGGAGTAGCGCAGCAGACCCGCGATGCCGCCGAAGGCGTTGAGGAGCTGTTCGCCCTTCTCGAAGTCCGTGCTGATGAACGTCGTCTCGGTGCCGCGCTGGTCGGCGATGTTCATGAGGTGGTCGATGACGTCCTCGCGCTCGCCCTCGGCGACGGTCGCGCCGCACTCCGAGCACTCGTGTTCGGGGACCTCGTTCTTGCGCCGCTCGACGAGTTCGCGCTCCTCGTGGCCGTTCTCGCACTCGTAGGTGACGACGTCCTGTCGGAGGTCCTCGCTCAGGAGGAGTTCGTCGACGGAGCCCATCACGAGGTTGCGGCGGGTCGCCTCGAAGCCGTAGGTGGCGAGGTCGCCGTCGTGGAGTTCCTTGAAGAACGACTCCATCGCGTTCTTGTCCTCCATGAGCGCGGCCTCGGCGAGCGCGTCGCCGCCGGCGTCGACGAGGTCGTAGAGGCCGGACTCGTCCGTGTAGGAGACGTCGAACTTCCCGAGGACCTTGTCCTGAATCTCGTGGTGGAGGTAGTCGCCGTCGAGGAACTCGTCCTTCGTCGGCGAGGGACCGCCGACGAGGACGCCGTCGAGCTCGTGGCGGCGGTCGACGAAGAGGTCGTTCGCCATCCCCGCGACCTCCTGGTAGAAGTTGTCGATGGCCTCCAAGCGCAGGCGGGCGAAACGCTGGGCGGACTGCCCCCCTTTGCGCTGTTTGCCGGGGACGAGCGAGGAGGCGGACTTCACGGGCTCGACGCGTTTGCCCTTCAGCCACCCGACGTTCGCCTCGCGCCGATCGAGGACGATGAGCCCGTAGAGGCCCTTGTCCGCGAACATGTTCTCCAGGGGCTCCGTGAGGAAGGCGCTGTCACAGTGGTAGCGGAACGACTGGACGGGCTCGGGCGGCGATTCGAGGACCTCCGTCACCATGTCCGTCTGGCCACCGCCGACGTCGATTGACCCCGAGAAGAGCACCATCCCGTTCTCCGGCGGATAGGTGTCGTAGTAGCGCAGCCGGTCCTTTATGGACGTCAGGGCGTCCTGGACGGCCGTCCGGGTCTGCTTCGACTTGATGTTCGAGGCCTCCGAGTGCTCCTGGGTGACGTGGGCCACCACGTCCGAGACCTGCTTGTCCTCGGGGACGTAGATGGAGACGAGTTGCGTCCCGCTCCCGGAGTAGTCCTGGAGCTTCTCGATGACCTTCCGGAACTCGTACTTCCGGCGGTCCTCGGACGCCTGCTCGCCCTGCTGCTCGCTCATTACGGAGAGCTAGGGGCACGTATCGGTAAGTACCCTGCGACCCACGACCTTTTCCTGCGCTCGCCTTCGCCTCGCTGGCAAAAGCTCGACCAAAAGCCCGCGAGCCTCCCGTTGGTCGGCTCTTGGCCCGCTCGCTCCCTGAGGTCGTTCGCGGTACGTACGCTAGCTCTATCGAACGTTCCACGTTGGCTAGCGTCCGGCGACCGAGCGGTCCGAAGGACCCGGCAGGTCGCCGGTTCACCGCGCGCGAAGCGAGCGCAGCAAAAAGTCCTACATCGAGGTCGGCGCGTCGATGCCGAGGACGTCGAGGGCGTTGGCGAGCGTGTTGCGTGCGCTCGCGACGAGCGCGAGGCGCGCGCTCCGGAGGGCGGGGTCGACGTCGTCGGCGAGCACGGGGCACTCGCGGTAGAAGGTGTTGAACGCGTCGGCGTACTCGCGGGCGAAGGTGGCGATCTGGTGGGGCTCTAAGTCCTCGGCGGCGGCGTCGATGACGCCCGGGAAGCGCGCGGTCTCGCGGAGGAGCTCGATTTCGGCGTCGGCTTCGAGGAGGCTCGCGTCGGCCTCGGCCGGGACGTCGGCGTCGTCGAGGATGCCGCAGGTGCGCGCGTGCGCGTACTGGATATAGGGTGCGCTCTGCGCTTCGAAGTCGAGCGCCTCGTCCCACTCGAACGTGATGGCCTTCTGGGGTTGCTTGGAGACGATGTCGTAGCGGACGGCACCGACGCCGACCTGTTCGGCGATGCGCTCGACGTCGTCGGCGTCGATGTCGTCCTCGCGGATGCGGTCGTCGAGGCGTTTCTCGACTTCCTCGCGGGCGCGCCCGATGGCCTCGTCGAGGAGGTCGTCGAGGTCGATTCCGGTGCCACGCCGGGTGCTCATCTTCCCCTCGGGGAGGTTGACGTAGGAGTAGATGACGTTCTCCAGTTGGTCGGTGTCGTTCCCGAGGAGTTCGAGGGCGGCCTGGAGCTGGCCGGCCTGGAGCTTGTGGTCCTCGCCGAGGACGGTGATCGAGCGGTCGTAGGCGTCGAACTTCCACTCGTGGTGCGCGAGGTCGCGCGTCGTGTAGAGGCTCGTGCCGTCCGAGCGGAGGAAGACGAGCTTCTTCTCGTACCCCCACTCGGAGAGGTCGAGTTGCCACGCGCCCTCCTCCAACACCGCTTCGTCGCTCTCCTGGAGACGCTCCGCGAGCGCCGTCGTCCGGCCGTCGCGCATGAACGACGTCTCCTTCACGAACTCGTCGAACTCCGCGGGGAGCCGACGGAGACACTCTCGCATCCCGCCGAGGACCTGATCGACGACGCGCTGGACGCGTTCGTAGGTCTCCTCGTCGCCCGCCTCGAGGCCCTGGAGGATGGACTGAATCTCGTCCTCTGCGGCCTCGACGGCGTCGGCGTCGGCGTCTTCGAGGTAGGCGTTGCCCTTGCGGTAGTAGCGCACGAGGTCGTACTCGACGCGCCCGCGCTCGGGCTCCGAATCGAGGTCGGCCTCGTCGAAGGTCTCGTAGGCCCACGTGAAGACGGCCATCTGCCGGCCGGCGTCGTTCACGTAGTACTCGGTGGTGACGTCGTGGCCGGCGTAGTCGAGGAGGCGCGCGACGGCGTCGCCGACGATGGGGTTGCGCGCGCGTCCGACGTGGACGGGGCCGGTCGGGTTCGCGGAGGTGTGCTCGACGAGGACGTCCTCGCCGGTCGCGGGGAGTTCGCCGTAGTCGTCCTCCCTCCCCGCGTCGAGCGTGTCCGCGTAGTAGGCGGGCGTCGGGAGGACGTTGACGTAGGGGCCCTGCGCGCGGACCTCGCGGACGTACTCGTAGCCCTCGGCGTCGACGGCGTCGGCGATGCGGGCGGCGACTTCGGGCGGGGCCGCGCCGAGTTCGCCCGCGAGGCGGAACGCGACGCTGGAGGCGACGACGGCGTCCACGCCTTCCGGGGGTTCTTCGATACCGAGGTCGTCCGTCGGCAGGTCGAGGGTTTCGAGCGCCCCGGTGAGGGCGGACTCGACCTCCGAGCGGAGTGCGAGGAACATGCTACGGTGTGCGCTACGCGGGCTAAAATGCGTTCTGAAACCGCGGGGCGCGCCGTCAGAGCGAGACGGTCTCGCCGTCCGCGGGAATCACGACGTCGTCGACGGCCGCACGGAGGTCGTCGCGGTCGAGCAGGCAGTGGTTGATGGCCTCCATGTGGTCGGCGACGACCGGGGCGTCCGCGTGCTCGACGACGCGTTGGACGTCCGCGGCGTCCATCGTGATCGGGTCGCCGTCGCGGAACTGCGCCGCGCCGGCGTTGACGACGACGGCGTCCGGGTCGTGGGCGTCGATGGCCGCCGGGACCGCGTCGTACCAGACGGTGTCGCCGGCGAGGTAGCACGTCTCGTCGCCGTCGAGGACGAACCCGCAGACGGGGGCCATCGCCTCGGCGGTCTCGCCGTGACCGTGGCGCGCGGGCGTCCGGTGTATCGTCACACCCCGGAACGTCTCGCGTTCGTCGACCGGCCGGACGTCGGTGAGGCCGTCCTCGCGGAAGGCGTCGGCCTCCGCGGGGTTGCAGAACACGGGGGTGTCCGCGTCGACGGCCTCAGCCCACGCGTCCCAGTGGTCGGGGTGGCGGTGCGTCACGAGGACGGCGTCGTGGGCGAGGTCGACGTCCGGGAGGTCGACGAGGGGGTTGCGCCGCTGTCGCGGCGTGTCCTCGACGGGCGGGTTCGTGCCCGCCTCGGAGAGCATCGGGTCGACGAGGAACCGCACGCCGTCGAGTGCCACCACGAGCGTCGCGTGCCGCGCGAGCGTCACGTCCATACCCACCTCTCGTCCCGCCGGGAGTTGAAGGTACGTGAGGCGGTTTCGTCTACCGCTACGCGGCGGGCGTTCCGCTGCGCTTTTGCCCGCGCGCCACCCGCTTGTGGGTATGCCCGAGCAGGTGGATTCGCCGAGCTACCACCACGAGAACCACACGGCCGCCCAGACCTGCGGGTGGACGGCGAACGCCCTCCGCGGCGAGGGCACCTGCTACAAACACGCGTGGTACGGGATTCGCTCCCATCGTTGCATCCAGATGACGCCCGTGGTCAGGTGCAACGAGCGCTGCGTCTTCTGCTGGCGCGACCACAACGGTCACGCGTACGAACTCGACGGCGTCGAGTGGGACGACCCGGAGGCGGTCGTCGAGGCCTCCATCGAGTTGCAGAAGAAACTCCTCTCCGGGTTCGGCGGGAACGAGAACGTCCCCCGCGAGCGCTTCGAGGAGGCCCTCGACCCGAAGCACGTCGCCATCAGCCTCGACGGCGAACCCACCCTCTACCCATACCTCCCCGAACTCCTGGAGGCCTTCCACGACCGCGGGCTCACGACGTTCCTCGTCTCGAACGGGACGCGCCCCGAGGTGCTGCGCGAGTGCGACCCCACGCAGCTGTACGTCTCCGTGGACGCCCCGGAGCGCGCGACGTTCGACGACGTCGTGGGCGCGACGGAGGACGACGCGTGGGAGTCCCTGATAGAGACGCTCGACGTCCTCCACGACAAGGACGAGACGCGCACGGTCCTGCGGACGACGCTCGTGAACGGCGAGAACATGACGAACCCGGACTGGTACGCGGGGCTCTACCGGCGCGCGGACCCCGACTTCGTGGAGCTGAAGGCGTACATGCACGTCGGGCACTCGCGGGGCCGCCTCGACCGGGACTCGATGCCCTCGCCCGAATTCGTCGCGGCCTTCGCGGAGCGCGTCGGCGAGCACATGCCCGACCACCCGGTCGTCAAGGTCCAGGAGGCCTCGTCGGTCGCGTTGCTCGCCCGTGACGAGGAAACGTGGGTGCCCGAACTCGCGCCCGGCGGCGGCTTCTACGACTAGCTCAGTTCTGAGACGCGTCCCACAACCATTATGCTCGGCGCGCCCGTATTCGCGGGTATGTCACGGGCAACGCTCGCGGTCGGGTACGACGAGCTCGCCGCGCTGAAGCTCCTCGCGCTCGACGGCGCGCGCCACGGCGAGGTGAAGGCCTCCTGTGGCGACCTCGCCGACCGGCTCGACGCCTCCACGCAGACCGCCTCCCGACGCCTCCAGGCCTTGGAGGAGGCCGGCTACGTCGAACGAGACGTCGTCAGCGACGGCCAGTGGGTCACCATCACCGACGACGGCGAGCGCGTCCTTCAGCGCGAGTACGAGGACTACCGGCGGGTGTTCGAGGACCCCGCCGAGCTCGCGCTGAGCGGGCGCGTCACGAGCGGGATGGGCGAGGGGCGACACTACATCTCCCTCCCCGGCTACAACCGCCAGTTCGAGGAGCGACTCGGTTACGAGCCCTTCGCGGGGACGCTGAACGTCGAACTCGACGAGCCATCGCGGCGCGCGCGCTCCGCCATGGAGTCCCTCGACGGCATCGACATCGACGCGTGGGAGGACGACGAGCGGACGTACGGCTCCGCGACGTGCTACCCCGCCACGCTCGAGGCCGGCGGTGACGCCTACGACCCCGTCCACGTCATCGTCCCCGACCGCACCCACCACGACGAGACGAAGGTCGAACTCATCGCCGCGGACAAACTCCGCGACGAACTCGCCCTCGACGACGGCGACGAGGTGATCGTCCGTGTCGCACAGTGACGGCGTGAGCGACCCCGACGCCGGAACCGAGGCCGGCGCGACGGACGCGAGCGCGGACGCCCCGACCGGTGACGTCGCGGCCGCCGTCGCCGCCATCGAGCGCGGCGACCCCGTGCTCGTTCACGACGCCGCCGACCGCGAGGGCGAAGTCGACCTGATCTACCACGCCGCGGACGTCACGCCCGCCGCCGTCGCGCGCATGCGGACCGACGCCGGCGGCCTCATCTGCACCGCCCTCTCCCACGACGTCTGCGAGGCCTTCGAGTTGCCCTTCCTCGCGGACGCGCTCGATCACCCCGCGGTCACGGACGACGACCTCGGCTACGACGAACGCGCGTCGTTCAGCCTCACCGTCAACCACCGCGACACCTACACGGGCATCACGGACGACGACCGCTCGCTCACCATCACGGCGCTCGCCGACGCCGCCGCCGACCCCGCCGGCACGGAGTTCGCGGCGACGTTCCGCGCGCCCGGTCACGTCCACCTCCTCCGCGGCGCGCCCGACGGCCTCGCCGACCGCGAGGGCCACACCGAACTCGGCCTCGCGCTCGCCGACGCCGCGGGACGCCCGCCCGCCGTCGTCGTCTGCGAGATGCTCGACGCCGAGACCGGCGGCGCGCGCACCCCCGCGGACGCCCGCCGCTACGCCGAGGAGCACGGATTCGTCTACGTCGAGGGCCGCGACGTCCTCGACGCGCTCCGTCGCTAACGAGGAACGTTCATTACGTCGGCCGAACATCGTTTCGCCATGCCCGGCTTCGACGAGATGCGTGCCGAACGCGACTCCCTCGACACCATCTGGATGAACGGCGAGTTCACCGACTGGGAGGACGCGACGACGCACGTCCTCACGCACGGCCTCCACTACGGCACCGGCGTCTTCGAGGGCGCGCGGTGTTACGACACCGAGAACGGCCCCGCGCTCTTCCGCTGGGACGCGCACGTCGAGCGGCTCTTCGACTCCGCGAAACCCTACGACATGGAGATTCCCTTCTCCAAGGACGAACTCACCGAGGCCACCCTCGAGGTCATCCGCCGCAACGACCTCGAATCCTGCTACATCCGCCCCGTCGCCTACTACGGCTACCACCAGCTCGGCGTCTCCCCCGGCGACTGCCCGACCGACGTCGCCATCGCCGCCTGGCCGTGGGGCGCGTACCTCGGCGAGGAAGCCCTCCAGAACGGCATCGACGTCATGATCTCCTCGTGGCGCAAGCACGCCTCCAGCCAAATCCCGACGAACGCCAAGACGAACGGCCTCTACGTCAACAGCCTCCTCGCCGGCGAGGAAGCCCGGCGCAACGGCTACGAGGAGGCCATCGTCCTCAACAAGGAGGGCAACGTCGCCGAGGGCCCCGGCGAGAACATCTTCATGGTTCGGGACGGCGAGCTCTACACCCCCTCGCTCTCCGAGAGCATCCTCGACGGTATCACCCGCGACACCGTCATCACGCTCGCCGAGGAGCGCGATATCCCCGTCCACGAGACCGCCATCTCCCGCGGCGAGCTCAACACCGCCGACGAGCTCTTCTTCACCGGGAGCGCCGCCGAGGTCACGCCCATCCGCAAGGTTGACAACGTCGTCATCGGCGACGGCAGTCGGGGTCCGGTCACCGAGGAACTCCAGTCCGCCTTCTTCGACCTCGTCGACCGACGCACCGACGAACACGACGACTGGTTCACATACGTCTAGAAGCGGCCTTTATACTCGACCGTTTGCCGAGCGCCGGCTTCGCCGGCGCACGGTACAAGCTCGGCCGAACGCACTCCTCCTTCAGTCCGCTTCGCTCCCCTCAGTCGTCGGCCTCGCGGCGAAGCCGCGAGTGACCTGTGACCCTACCGGGCTCTGAGGAGCCGCTCGGGCCACGGACGCGAGCCCCGTGGTTCGTCTTCCCGCTCCCGAACGTTCAAACCCGAAGCCGGCGCCACGCTGTCCCGTGCGCTGAAAGCCGCCGCGGGACGCCCGGAGAAACGGCGACGCGCCGTCCCGTGTGGCGACGACCATCGGGAGTCGCCGAACGAGCGAGCGGTGAAACCGCGAGAAACCCGAGCGTCGTCTGCTCGCCCATTTCGTCCGCCGAGAGCGCGCCGTGCCCTACCCCTCGCGGCGCAGGCGTTTCACGACGAACGTCTCGTCGAGGTCCGCGAGGAACTGCCCGAGCTTCGGCCCCTGCTCCTCGTCGAAGAAGAGCCGATAGCCGACGGCGAAGAAGTCGCCGATATCGATGTCGTGGCGTTTCGCGGTCTCGTAGACCTCGCCCTGGAGGGTCTCGCCGTCCGGGTCCTCGCGCTCGATGAAGGCCGCGAGCTCGTCGAGCGCCGCGGCGGTCTCGGCGTCGACGTCGACGTCCGGGAGTTCGCGGCGCGCGATCCGGTAGTTGTACTGGTTGTCGGTGCGCTCGGCCCACGTCCGGGCGCGCTCGACGCGCGCCAGCGCGGCCTCGACGGCTTCCTCGCTCGCGTCCTCCGGGATGTGTCCCTCGCGGCGCGCGATCTCCTCGCGGAGCTCCGGGTCCTCGGTCATCCCGAGGACGGCCGCGAACGTGTACGGGAGGCGGACCGGCCGCTCCTCGCTCACTTCATCGACGACGAACGGGTAGATGCGCTCGGCGCGCTCGCGCTCGCGCTCGCTCGCGTCCTCGACCTCGCCGTAGTAGAGACGCTCGAAGCGGTCGAACTCGTCGACGAGCAGGTCGATGCGCTCGGTGGAGAAGTCCCGCGCGCGCTTCGGGTCCTTGGCGAAGAAGTACCGCAGGACGTCGCGCTCGACGAGGTCGAGGACGTCGGAGACGAGGACGACGTTCCCCGCGGAGGAGCTGAAGGGCTCGCCGTCGAGCGTGAACCACTCGTAGACCATCGGGGTCGGCGGCTCGATTCCGAGGAGGGTCGCGGCGATGTCGGAGCCCGAGGGCCACGACCCCTCCGCGTGGTCCTTCCCGAACGGCTCGAAGTCCACGCCCAGGACCTGCCACTGCGCCGGCCACTCGAAGCGCCACGGGAGCTTGCCCTCCCGGAGCGTCGCCGTTCCGCGGTGCCCGCAGCCCTCGATGGTCTGGTCGCCCGCGTCCATGTCGGTGCACTCGTAGTCGACCGTGCCGGCCTCGGCGTCGATCCCGGTCACCGTCTCCGTCACCTTCCCGCAGTGCTCGCAGATCGGGTTGAACGGGACGTAGGACGAATCGACTTTGTCCTGGTACTTCCCGAGGACGTCGCGGGCTTCCTCGGCGTTCGAGAGGAGGAAGCGGGTGACGTCGGCCAGCTCGCCGTCCTCGTAGAGCGCGGTGTTGGAGACGGTCTCGACGTCGACGCCGAGGAGCTCGGCGGAGCGCTCGATGAGGTTCGAGAAGTGCGCACCGTAGGAGTCACAGCAGCCGAAGGGGTCCGGTATGTCGGTGTAGGGGTGTCCGAGGTTTCGCCCGAGCGCGCCCGCGTTCACGTCGCCGAGGTCGACGATCTCGCCGTCGAGGTCCGCGAGCTTCCGCGGGAGTCCGCGGAGCGGGTCGCGGTCGTCGGCCGTGAAGAGCTGGCGGACCTCGTGGCCGCGCTCGCGGAGCACCGCGGCGACGTAGTGTCCGCGCATCACCTCGTTCATGTTCCCGAGGTGGGGGACGCCGGAGGGCGAGATGCCGCCCTTGACGACGAGGGGGTCGTCGCCGCCGCGCGCCTCGACGGCGTCGGCGGCCTCGTCGGCCCAGAAGACGCGCTCGCCGGTGAGCGTCGCGTGCGGGTCGTACTCGTCGTCGCTCATTCGCCCTCGTCCTCGACCCAGTAGTCGACGCGCTCCGCGCGCCCGTCCGGGACGATGTCGGTGCCGTCGTGTTCGCCGCGGAGGACGGCGTCGAGGACGGCCGTCGGCTCGGTGCCGTCGAGGACGATGCCGCGGACGCGCGAGCGCTCGATGAGCTTCGCGGCGAGCAGGTCGACGGGCGCGGAACTCCCCGCGCTCATCTCGATGCCGGCGATGGCGTCGACGAGCTCGCCGGGCGTGATGCGGTCGTATCGCTCCGCTGTGTCGTCGGTCTTCGGGTCGGCGCTGAACACGCCGGGGACGCTCGTCGCGTAGACGAGCAGGTCGGCGTTCGTGTACTCGGCGAGCGCGGCGCTCACGGCGTCGGTGGTCTGACCGGCGGTGACGCCGCCCATGATGGCGACGTCGCCACGACGCATCGCCTCGCCGGCCTCCTCGTAGCTCTCGGCCGGGCTGGGCGCGGCGTCGTCGCCGAGCGCGGCGATGAGGAGCTGCGCGTTCAGGCGCGTCACCGAGATGCCGATGTCGTCGAGTTCGATCTCGTTCGCCCCGAGGTCCCGGGCGGTCTCGATGTAGTCGCGCGCGACACCGCCGCCGCCGACGACGACGCCGACCGAACACCCCGCATCGACCAACTGGTCGATGACGTCGGCGTACTGCTCGACCCGTTCGTGCGCCAAGTCGGGCGCGAGCACGCTCCCGCCGACGGAAACGACGACTCTCATACTACCGCGGAATAACCCTGTCGCGGCCTTAAGGGTTGTCAAGCGGCGATAGCTCGGGGCGTCGAAACGGACAAACCGCCCGCCACCCTCCCGTATCGTATGTACGTTCTCGACGTCGCGACACCGCCCGGGGACGACCCGTCGGCCGTCGTCGACGCGCTCCGCGAACGGTTCGCGGACGAGGGTGCCGTCGCCGTCGTCCGGCGCGACCCGTCCCTCGCCGACGCCGACGACCGCACGACCGTCCGTCTCGGCGGGGACCGCCGTCGCGTCACGACCGACTCGCGCGCGTCGCTCCCGGGGACCCTCGACGACCTCGCGCGCGACCACGACTTCGCGCTCACGGTGGGCTTCGACGACGCCGCACTCCCGCGCCTCGCCGTCGGCGACGTCGCCGTCGACGATCCGCTCGCCCACGTCGCCGACGCCGCCGACCTCGACCCCGACGTGGTGCTGGCCGCCATCCGCGAGACGGAACCCCACGAGTCGCTGGGGTCGCTCGTCGCGGCCGCGAAGCGGAGCGCGGACGAGCGCTTCGCGGGCGCGATTGCGACGTTCACCGGGCGCGTCCGCGCGCAGGAGAACGCCGACGACGCCCCGACCGAAGCTCTGACGTTCGAGACCTACGCGGACGTCGCGGCCGAGCGCCTCGACGACATTCGTGCGACCCTCGAGGCCCGTGACGGCGTCCACGACGTCCTGCTCCACCACCGGACGGGCCGCATCGAGGCCGGCGAGGACATCGTCTTCGTCGTCGTGCTCGCCGGCCACCGCCGCGAGGCCTTCCGCGCCGTCGAGGACGGTATCGACCGGCTCAAGGACGAGGTCCCCATCTTCAAGAAGGAGGTCACGGTCGACGACGAGTTCTGGCGACACGAGCGTGACGCCTGACGCGCGCCGCCCGCGCCGCCCGCACCGGTCCCAAATGGGGGGCGCGACTCCGCATCTGTCCCCGATATCGGCCGGTGAGGGGCAAATATATTTTCTGATATGAGTGACACAATACAAACTCTCTCGGCCATTCGTAAAACGTCTAAAGCGCTTTCGACGCTCAGTAAACGGTCGGTGAAATGGCATCGGTGACGATTTTGACTCCGGAAAGAGCGCGAAACCACACTAACGTTCCCCCCCTTATACCGTCGTCCGGGGACAAGCGTGGGATAGCCATGAGCGCAACCGCGCAGTCCCCGACCGCGTCGGACGACGACAAGGAAACCCGGCTGCTCTCGTACCTGCGCGAGAAGGCGGCCGACGGCGAGCTCTACTTCAAGAGCAAGTTCATCGCCGACGACGTCGAGCTCTCGACGAAGGAGATCGGCGCCCTGATGGCGAAGCTGAGCGACTCGACCGACGACCTCGACCTCGACATCGAGAAGTGGTCGTACACCTCCGCGACCACGTGGCGCGTCCAGCGCGCGTAGGACTGACTCCGTAGCACGAGTACGAGCACCGCCGACCGCCCGACAGCCCTCCACGACGGCCGCGTGGCCGTCGATTCGAAGCCCCTTTCTTCGCGTTCGCCACACGTCCAGTCGTGTCGTTCGTCTCCGCGCTGACGTCCGCGATCCTCCCGGTCCTCCTCGTCGCCGGCGTCGGGTTCGTCCTCGGACGGGTCCGCGACGTCCGCGTCGACGCGCTCGGGACGGTCTCCGTCTACGTTCTCACGCCCTGCCTCGTCTTCTACAGCCTCGCCACGACGTCGCTCGGCAGCGGCGCGGTCGCCAAGATAGGGGCCGGCGTCCTCGGCTACGTCGCCGTCATGACCGTCGTCGCATCGGTCGCCGCGCGCGCCCTCGGCCTCGAGGAACCCCACCGCGGCGCGTTCGTCCTCAGTTCGACGTTCCCGAACGCCGGCAACTACGGCATCCCGCTCGCGCGCTTCGCGTTCGGCCCCATCGGGCAGAGCGTCGCCGTCCTCTACATCGTCGCCCAGGACGTCCTCCAGTACACGCTCGGGGTCTTCCTCGCGGCCCGCGGCGGCGAGACCGACCTCCGCGACGCCGCCACGGAGGTCTTCCGGCTTCCCCTCCTCTACGGGCTCCTCGCGGCCGGACTCGCGCGGTACTTCGACGCCGTCCCGCCGACCGACACCGCGCTGATGGAGACGATTCAGCTCGTCGGCGACGCCGCCATCCCGGTCATGCTCCTCATGCTCGGCATCCAGCTCGCGAACACGCGCTCCGGGCCGTCGCTCACCCGCGCGGGCGTCCCGACGGCGCTGAAACTCGGCGTCGCGCCGCTCGTCGCGCTCGCGCTCGCCCTCGGTCTCGGCTTCGCCGACAGCGACGTCGCGCGCGTCTTCGTCCTGGAGTGCGCGATGCCCGCCGCCGTCACGCCGCTCGTGCTCACCATCGAGTTCTCCGGCGACGCCGAGACGTCGTTCTCCGCCCCGGAGTACGTCAGCACCGTCATCTTCACCACGACCGTCTGCAGCGTCGCCACCCTCGCCGCCCTGATCTGGGCACTCCGCGGGGGGCTTCTCTGGATTTAAACGGTCGGACCCCCTTCTCCCGGTATGTTCGCCGACCCGCCCGACGACGCGCCCACCGCCGGCGCGCTCTCGTCGGTGTTCTCCGTCTACGAGGTCGTGCGCGAAGGCGAGACGGTCGTCTACTACGGTGAGCCGCTCGTCGACCGGAGCGCCCTCCAGCGCACCGCCCTGCCCCTCTTCCGCGACCACGGCTACGACGTCCGAATCGAGGAGCGTCCGGGCGAGGTCGTCCTCGCGGCCACGCCCGCACGCGACGACGCGGAGTCGAGCGCCGGGGTCCCGTGGACGAACGTCGCCCTCGCCGGCTTGACGGTCCTCACGACGCTCTACGCGGGCGCACAGTGGTACTACGTCGACGACATCTTCTCCGTCGACGTCCTCCGCGCCGTCCCGTTCGTCCTCGCCGTGATGGGCGTCCTCGGCGTCCACGAACTCGGTCACTACGTCATGACGCGCTACCACGGTGTCGACGCCACCCTCCCCTACTTCATCCCCATCCCGTTCTCGCCCATCGGCACCCTCGGCGCGGTCATCCGCATGAAGGGCGTCATGCCGGACCGCGAGGCGCTCTTCGACATCGGCGTCGCCGGCCCGCTCGCCGGCCTCGTCGCCACCGTCGTCGTGACCGCGGTCGGTCTGCTCCTCCCGCCGATTAGCGTCCCGACGGTCCAGACGGGCGGAATCGCCATCGGCTTTGGCAACCCGCCGCTCCTCCGCCTCATCGCGTGGGCGCTCGACCAGCCCCTCTCCTACGGTGCGGGCCTCGCCGTCAACCCCGTCGTCTTCGGCGGTTGGGTCGGGATGTTCGTCACCTTCCTCAACCTCCTCCCCGCCGGCCAACTCGACGGCGGCCACGTGATGCGCGCCGTCTTCGGCCCCATCTACGAGCGCGTCGCCCCGCTCGTCCCCACCGTCCTCTTCGGTCTCGCCGCGTACGTCTACGTCGCCCGCGACGCGACCAACGCCGCCGTCGTCTGGGTGATGTGGGGGCTCATCACGTCCTTCCTCGCCTTCCAGGGCTCCGCCCGCCCGATAGAGGAGAACGACCTCGACACGCGTCGCCTCGCCGTCGCCGCGCTCACCCTCCTCGGGGGCCTGCTCTGCTTCATGCCGGTCCCGATACGGCTCGTCGGCTGAAGCGCGCCCCTCACTCGCCGTGGGTGTAGCCCCGGTCCGCGAGCGCCTCGCCGTCCAGTCGCACGCCCGACTCGGTCACGTCGCCGACGACGGTGAACGGGACGTCGAGCGCCGCTTTCGCGGCCGCGACCGCGTCGGCCGGGAGCGTACACACCAACTCGAAGTCCTCGCCGAACGTCGTCGCCCGCGCGAGTCGCCCCTTTCCGCGGAGCGCGTCGTAAATCGGGACGGCCGCGCCCTCGACGTCGAAGCCGACGTCCGAGGCCTCCGCGAGCTGGTGGAGCGAGCGCGCGAGGCCGTCGCTCGAATCCATCATCGCGCTCGCGTGCTCGCGGAGCGAGACGCCCGCCCGGACGCGCGGCGTGAAGCGAAAGAGCTCGTTCGCGCGCTCGGTCTCGCCCGCGTCGAAGGCGTCGAGCGCCGCCGCGCTCCGCCCGAGCGCGCCCGTCACCGCGACGACCTCGCCCGCGCTCGCCCCGTCGCGCGACACCGGCGCGTCCGTCTCGCCGAGCGCCGTCGTCGCCACCGTGAACTCGTCGTGCCCATCCAGGTCGCCGCCGACGTACTCCGCACCGACGTGTTCGCAGACGTCGAGCGCCCCGCGCACGAACCCTTCGAGGTCGTCCGGCTCGAACGACGGCGCACCGTAGACGCCGACCGCGCCCGTCGCCGCCGCGCCCATCGCCGCGACGTCCGAGAGCGACGCCCCGACCGCGCGCCATCCCGCCGTGTAGCGCGTCGTCCCCGCCGGGAAGTCCGTCGTCTCGTGGAGCATGTCGATGGTCACGACCGTCCCCCCGAGCACCGCCGCGTCGTCGCCCGCCGCGTCCACGAGGTCGCCGACGAGGCCGAGCGCGGCCCGTTCGTCCATACCGACACCCCGGCGGCCGCCGGCAAAACGCCACCGCTTCGCACGCCGTCAGCCCCGCCGTCGGTCGCCGCGCCCGTGCGTCGCTCGGGTCGCGCCGCCGTCGCCACGCCCCGCACGCCGCCGCACGGTCGGTGCCTTTACGCGCACGCCCGCTGTCGACTCGGGTGAATGGAGTTCGACTCCCGCGCAATCGGCGTCGGGTTCGCCGCCGTCGCCGCCGTCCTCGCCCTGCTCTTCTGGGTCGTCGGCGTCGACGACATCGCCCGCACGCTCGCGCTCCTCGAACTCCGGGCGTTCGCCGTCATCCTCGCCGTCGGCCTCGCGTGGCTCGTCGCGTGGTCGCTCGCCCTCCGGCGCGTGCTCGACGCCCTCGGCGTCGCCACGAGCGCGTGGGACGCCCTCCTCCTCTACGCCGCCGCCGCCTTCGCCAACAACATCACGCCGTTCGGCCAGGCCGGCGGCGAACCCTTCAGCGCCCTCCTCATCTCCCGCGCCACCGACAGCGAATACGAGACCGGCCTCGCCGCCATCGCCAGCGTCGACACCCTCAACTTCGTCCCCTCCATCGTCCTCGCGCTCGTCGGTCTCACCTACTACGTCGCCCGCTACGCCGCCGGCGACAGCGTCCAGTTCGTCTTCGGCGTCGTCGTCGCCCTCGCCGTCGCCGTCCCCGCCGTCGCCGCGCTCGCGTGGCGCTACCGGACCGCCACCAAGCGTCGCCTCGTCGGCGTCGTCCACCCCGTCTGGGCGCGCCTCGGACGTCACCTGCCCCGCGTCTCCGCCCCCGGCCGCGACGCCGTCCGCGAGCGCGTCGACGGCTTCGTGCGCTCCATCGAGCGCGTCGCCACCAGCCGCCGCGACCTCGCCGTCGCCGTCACGTGGTCCACGCTCGGGTGGCTCTGTCTCTGCGCCGCCCTCTACCTCTCCCTCTGGACGCTCACGCCCGCCACCGACGTCGCCGCCGCCATCGTCTTCATCGCCGTCCCCGTCGCCACCATCGCCAGCGTCACGCCCCTCCCCGGCGGCGCGGGCGGCGTCGAGGCCGCCCTCGTCCTCCTCCTCGTCCCCACGACGGGCGTCACCGCCGCCACCGCCACCTCCGCCGCGCTCGTCTTCCGCGCCGCCGTCTACTGGGCCCCGACCGTCGCCGGCGGCGGCGCGGCCGCGTGGCTCGAACTCCGCGCGCGGCGCTAACGATGCCTTTAACCCTCGCGGCCGACCAAAACAGCGTAATGGCAACCCTCTACGATGCCCCGACGGACGAGCTCATCGACGCACTGACCGAGGAACTCGACGACGTCGTCGAGGCCCCCGAGTGGGCCGCGTTCGCCAAGACCGGCCACGACCGCGAGATGCCCCCCCAGCAGGACGACTTCTGGGCGCGCCGCGCCGCCAGCCTCCTGCGCAAGGTCGCCGTCGACGGCCCCGTCGGCGTCGAGCGACTCAGCACCGAGTACGGCTCCCTGACGAAGGGCTCGACGCGCTACCGCGTCGCCCCGCGACAGAAGACCGACGGCTCGAAGAACGTCATCCGGACCATCCTCCAGCAGCTGGAGGACGCCGACCTCGTGCAGCAGCAGGGCTCCGAGGGCCGCATCGTCACCGGCGAGGGCCGCAGCCTCCTCGACGACACCGCCGGCGACGTCCTCGAAGACCTCGACCGCCCCGAGCTCGAACGCTACGCGTAACGACCGTTTGCTGTGCCCCGGCGGAGCCGGGGCTGGCAAAAGCCCGTCTACCCCCTTCGGGGGTACTCGGGCCTCGCGCGCGAGTGAACCGCGCACGTCCGGGGTCTTCGACCCGCTCGGTGCGCGGACGCTAGCCGTGTTCGGTTGATCGCCCCCTGATCGCTCCCGACGCGTGGCCTCGTCAGCCCGCGTGCGTCGGCCCGCGACACGACGCGTGTCGCGGCACCCCGCTCGTAGAGGGAGTTCGCGTTTTTGCCCCTTACCGTTCCCGTGCCGCGAGCCACCGGCTCGCGGATTTTTTCGTGCAGGGTTCACGGTAAGCGGCTGCGGTGGCGGCTCTTGGTTGCGGTGGTGGTTTTCTGCTCTCGTCCGCGAGCGCTTCGCGCTCGCGGGATTTTTTGGTCCAGCTTTTTGCGGGGAGGGTGCGCGAAGCGCACCCGACCTGGAAAAAGGTGGGGGTCCTAAGCCTTTTTCCCGCTCGAACGCCTACGGTCACGCATGAGCGAGACCCCCGACGACGACCGACTGGAGGAGCTCCGAAAGCAGAAGCGCGAGCAGCTGAAACAGCAACAACAGCAGGGCGGCGGCGACGCGGCCGCGAACGCGGAGGCCCAACAGCAGGCCCAGCAGCAGGCCGAGGAGCAAAAGCAGGCCATTCTCCGCCAGTACCTCTCGGACGGCGCGCGGCGGCGGCTGAACTCCGTGAAGATGAGCAAGCCAGACCTCGCGGAGCGCGTCGAACAGCAGGTCGTGGCGCTCGGGCGCTCGGGTCGCCTGCAGGACCAGCTGGACGAGGAGCAGATGAAGGAGCTGCTGCGCGAGCTGAAGCCGGACTCGAAGTCCTTCGACATCTCGCGTCGGTAGGAGACGGAACGCTTTCCGCGCTCGGCGGGGTCGGGCCTGTATGGTCCCCGGTCTCCTCCCCGCCGTCGTGGCCGCGTTGCTGTGGGGCGGCTATCTCTACTCCCTGAAACGCTATTTCTCGGGCTATTCGGGTGCGGTCATCGCCGTCGTCGTCAACGGCATCGCGACCGCGTGGTACCTGCCGGGGGCGTACGTGTACCTCGGGGGGTTCCCCACGGTGCCGTCGCTCTCCGCGTTCGGTATCGCGGTCGTCCTCGTCACGGTCGGCTTTGCGGCGCTCGGATTTCTGACGGTGACGCGCGCGCTCGCGGCGGGC
The DNA here is from genome assembly GCF_014647115.1 of Halarchaeum rubridurum. Taxonomy (GTDB): domain Archaea; phylum Halobacteriota; class Halobacteria; order Halobacteriales; family Halobacteriaceae; genus Halarchaeum; species Halarchaeum rubridurum. Next base: position 395,179 of record NZ_BMOO01000001.1, on the reverse strand, counting down.
GACGTGACGCTCGTCGCGCCGGTGGCGAAGATCGTGCCGGTGTTCGTCCTGCCGCTCGAAGTCCTCCTCCTCCCGGTGGCGCTCGGGCCGCTCCAGGTGGCGGGCATCGCCGTCGTGACGGCGGCGGTCTACCTCGCCAACTACGAGGGCGGGCGACTGCTCGACCCGCTGCGGAACCTCACGGAGTCGCGCGCGGTGCAACTCGCGCTGTTCTCGGCGGCGTGTTACGGCGTGAGCGACGTGGCGAAGCGCGTGGCCCTCCAGGACGTCGGCGTCCCGGCGGCGTACTGGGTCATCGTGAGCCTCCTCGGGCCGGCGGTCTTCCTCGCGCCGCTCGCGCTCCGCGACTGGCCGGACGCGGGGGTACGCGCGGCCCTCCCGAAGTTCGTCGGGATAGCGGTCGTCGTCGCGCTCGCGCGCGTGGCGACGACGCTGTCGTTCTCGGTGACGTCGGCGAGCGTGGCGGCGACGGTGATAAACGCCCAGTCGGTCGTCGCGGTCGTCCTCGGTGGCGTGCTCCTCGCGGAGGAGGGGTTCCGGACGCGGTTGGCGGCGTCGGCGCTCGCCGTCGCGGGGATCGCGTTGCTCGCGCAGTAGCGGCGTCGAAGGACAGGCTTCAAGCGCGCCCCGGGTCAATTCGGGCGTATGTACGACCGACTCAAGGGCTTCCGGGACTTCTACCCCGGGGAGATGCGCGCTCGGCGGGAGGCGATGGACGCCGTCGAGGACGCGGCCCGCCGCTACGGCTTCCGCGAAATCGGGACGCCGGCGCTCGAACGCGCGGAGATGTGGACGGACAAGTCGGGCGGCGACATCGTCACGGAGCTCTACGACTTCGAGGACCAGGGCGGCCGGCACGTCACGCTCACGCCCGAACTGACGCCGACGGTGGCGCGGATGGTCGTGGCGAAACAGCAGGCGCTCAGTAAGCCCATCAAGTGGTATTCGACGCGGGACTTCTGGCGCTACGAGGAGCCCCAGTCGGGGCGCAACCGGGAGTTCTACCAGACGAACGTCGACCTCTTCGGCTCCGCGGAGCCGGAGGCGGACGCGGAGGTGCTGGCGACGGCGGCGAGCGCGCTCACCGACCTCGGGCTGACGGCCGAGGACTTCGAGCTCCGCGTGAGTCATCGAGACGTCCTCGGCGGCGTGCTGAACAGCTTCGACGCGGACGTCGACGTCCGCGAGGCCATCCGCGTCGTGGACAAGCGCGCGAAACTCGACGACAACGACTACGTCGAGCGGCTCGCGGGCACGGGACTCTCGGTCGCGCAGGCCGAGGCGTTCGACGACGTCATCGCGTCGAACGACCTCGACGACCTCGTCGACTTCGCGGACACGGAGCGCGTGACGGACGCCGTCGAGAACCTCCGCGCGGTCCTGCGGGCGACCGAGGATTACGGCGTCCGGGACCACCTCACCGTCTCGCTCACGACGGCGCGCGGCCTCGACTACTACACGGGCGTCGTCTTCGAGTGCTTCGACTCGACGGGCGAGGTCGGGCGCTCGGTCTTCGGCGGCGGGCGCTACGACGACCTCATCGAGTCCTTCGGCGGGCAGCCTACGCCCGCGGTCGGGTTCGCCACGGGCTACTCGACGCTCCCGCTCCTCTGTCAGCGCGCGGGCGTCTGGCCCGAGGAGGCGGTCCGGACGGACTACTACGTCCTCCAAGTGGGTGACGTCCGTCCGGAGGCCGCGCGGGTCGCGCGCGACCTCCGCGAGCGCGGGCACGTCGTCGAGACCGACGTCTCGGGGCGCTCCTTCGGGTCGCAGATGAACTACGCGGACTCGATCAACGCCGAGACGGTCGTCATCGTGGGAGAGCGCGACCTCGAAGACGGCAACGTCACGGTGAAGGACATGGCGTCGGGCGACCAGACCCAGGTCCCCGTTGATGAGTTCCCCGGCGAGCACGACGAACCGCGCTACGACGACGTCGCGTAGGCACGGATGCGCCGCGCGTTCCGCCTCGCCTACGACGGCCGCCCCTTCCGCGGCTTCCAGCGCCAACCGGACGTCCCGACGGTTGAGGACGCGCTCTTCGACGCGTTGCGCGCGCACGGCGTCTTCGAGGGCGACAAGCCACCGGGGTACGCGGCCGCGGGGCGGACGGACGCGGGCGTCTCCGCCCTCGCCCAGACGGTCGCGTTCGACTGCCCGGAGTGGCTGACGCCGCGCGCGCTGAACGCCGAACTCCACGACGCCGTCCGGGCGTGGGCGCACGCGGCCGTCCCCGCGGACTTCCACGCGACGCACGACGCCGTCGCGCGCGAGTACGTCTACCACCTCTACGCGCCGGCGGCGGACCCGGCCCTCGCCCGCGACGCCGCCCGCGCACTCTCGGGGGCGCACGACTTCCACAACCTGACGAGCGACGACGCGGGGACGGAGCGCGACCTCTCGCTCGCCGTCGAGCGCGACGATGACGGCGACGGGGACTTCCTCGCGTTGCGGGCGCGCGCCGGCGGCTTCCCCCGGGGGTTCGTCCGCCGCGTCGCGTCGCTCGTGCGGAGCGTGGCGACGGGCGCGGCCCCGCCGTCGAAGGTCGAGCGCGTCCTCGCCCCCGACCCGCTCCCGGGTCCCGAGGGTGTCCCCGAAGCCCCGCCGGGCCCGCTCGTCCTCGCGGGCGTCGACTACGACCGGCCGCGGTTCGACGTCGCGTTCGAGCGCGACGCGCGCGCGGTCCGGGACACTCGCGCGTTCTTCGCGGAGGAGCGTGCCGCGCGCCGCGCGAGCGCCCGGGTCGCGGGCACCGTCGTCGACGGCCTCACGGACCGGTGAGGAACGCTTAACAGCGCCGCGGCACCTGTGTTCGCCAATGAGTACCGTCCCTGAGCGCGAGGAGATCGACGCGGCGGACAAGTGGGACCTGGAGAGCGTCTACGACTCCACCGAGGCGTGGGAGGAGGACTTCGAGGCGGCGAAGGAGGGTATCGAGGAGCTCCGCGAGTACGAGGGGCGCGTCGCCGCGGACGGCGAGACGCTCCGCGAGTTCCTGGCGGCGTACGAGGACGTCGCGCGCACCGTCTCGACGCTCGCGGCGTACGCCCGGATGCGCGCCGACGAGGACACGCGCGACCAGGAGGCCCAGGCGCTGAAGTCCCGGGGCTCCGCGCTCGCTTCGAAGCTCTCCTCGGCGACGTCCTTCCTCGAACCCGAGCTCCAGTCGCTCGACCGGGCGGAGCTCGACGAGATGGTCGCCGCGACCGACGGCCTCGACCTCTACGAGCACTACCTCGACGACGTCTTCCGGATGAAAGACCACACGCGCTCGGCGGAGGTCGAGGAGGTCATCTCGGAGTTCGGCGAGGTGATGGGCGCGCCCGGCGAGGTGTACGGGATGCTCACGAACGCCGACCTGGAGTTCCCGACGGTCGAGGGTCCGGACGGCGAGGACGTGACGATCACGCAGGCGAACCTCACGACGCTCCTCCAGGAGCGCGACCGCGCGTTCCGCGAGACGGTCCACGCCTCGTTCTACGACCGCATCTCCGAGGTGCGAAACACCATCGGCTCCTCCCTGCAGTACTCGACGAAGGCGGACGTCAAGCGCGCGCAGGTGCGGGGGTACGACACGGCGCGGGAGGCGGCGCTCGACGGCCCGAACATCCCCGTCGAGGTCTACGACAACCTCGTGGAGACGGTGCGCGAGAACCTCGACGCGCTCCACCGGCACGCCGACCTGAAGCGCCGCGCCCTCGACGTCGACGAGCTGGAGATGTGGGACCTCTACATGCCGCTGACGGACGCCGAGGAGCCCGAAATCCCCTACGAGGAGGCCTGCGACTACGTCGTCGAGGCCGTCGCGCCGCTCGGCGAGGACTACCAGGAACGCGTCGCCGAGGGGCTCGACTCGGGGTGGGTGGACGTCTACGAGAACAAGGGCAAGCGCTCGGGGGCGTACTCCGGCGGGACGTACGACACCCAGCCGTTCATCCTGATGAACTACCAGGGCGACCTCGACTCGGTCTACACGCTCGCGCACGAGCTCGGCCACTCGCTGCACAGCCAACTGTCGAGCGAGCACCAGCCGTACGTCTACAACGACTACGAGATATTCGTCGCGGAGGTCGCCTCGACGGTCAACGAGAGCCTGCTGACCCACTACCTGCTGGAGCACACGGACGACGAGGCGCTGCGCGCGCACGTCCTCGATCAGTACCTCGAACGCTTCCGCTCGACGCTCTATCGGCAGACGCTGTTCGCGGACTTCGAGCACACCATCCACACGATGGAGGAGAGCGGCGAGCCGCTGACGCCGGACGCCCTCGACGAGGCCTACGGCGACCTCAAACGCGAGTTCTACGAGCCCGCGCACGTCGACGACCGCATCGCGCGCGAGTGGATGCGCATCCCCCACTTCTACTACTCCTACTACGTCTACCAGTACAGCACGGGAATCAGCGCCGCCGTCGCGCTCACGCAGGACATCCTCGACGGTGACCGGGACGCCGCCGAGGCGTACGTCGACTTCCTCACGCGCGGGTCGACCGAGTATCCGCTCGCCCTCCTGCGCGACGCCGGCGTCGACATGTCCTCGCCCGCCCCCATCGAGTCCGCCATCGGCGTCTACCGCGACTACCTCGACCGCGCAGACGACCTGCTGCTCTGAGGACGGCCCGATGGAACGCCGGTGAGGCCGGGGTCACCGCGGGTGTGCCCGTGACCCAAAGGGACTTCTTTATGGGGTGCCTATCGCGCCCAACGGATGTCTCGCAGCCCCACTCTCCCCGACCGGCCGACGCTCGAGCTCGACCCCGAATCGAGCCCGGAAGAGCGGTTGGCGGCGCTCAGAGACCACCTCCGCCAGCTGGTCGACGTCAACGACCAGCTCGAAGAGCAGTTGGCGGCGGTGCGAGACCACCGCGCCGACCTCCGCGAGGAAGTCGACGACCTCCAGCGCGAGAACGAGACGCTGAAGACGGCGTCGCTCTACCTCGCCACCGTCGAGGACCTCTCCGAGGACGGCGCGGTCGTCAAGCAACACGGGAACAACCAGGAGGTCCTCACGGACGTCTCCGACCGGACCCGCGAGCGCGTCGAGGTCGGCGACCGCGTCACCATCAACGACTCGTTCAGCATCCAGGACGTCCTCGACGACGAGACGGACGCCCGTGCACAGGCGATGGAGGTCGATCAGTCGCCCTCCGTCGAGTACGAGGACATCGGCGGTCTCGACGAGGAGCTCCGCGAGGTCCGCGAGGCCGTCGAGGACCCCCTCGTCAACCCCGACCAGTTCGAGCACGTCGGCGTCGAGCCGCCGAGCGGCGTGCTCCTCCACGGCCCGCCGGGGACGGGGAAGACGATGATGGCGAAGGCCGTCGCCAACGAGACGGACGCGACGTTCATCAAGATGGCCGGCTCGGAGCTCGTCCAGAAGTTCATCGGCGAGGGCTCCCGGCTCGTCCGGGACCTCTTCGACCTCGCCGAGCAGGAGGAGCCCGCCATCCTCTTCATCGACGAGATCGACGCCGTCGCCGCCGAGCGCACGGACTCGAAGACGAGCGGTGACGCCGAGGTCCAGCGGACGATGATGCAGCTCCTCAACGAGATGGACGGCTTCGACGAGCGCGGCGACATCCGCATCATCGCCGCCACCAACCGCTTCGACATGCTCGACTCCGCCATCCTCCGCCCCGGTCGCTTCGACCGCCTCATCGAGGTGCCCGAGCCCGACCAGGCCGCCCGCGAGCGCATCCTCGACATCCACACGCGCGGGATGAACCTCGCGGAGGCCGTCGACTACGCGGCGCTCGCGCGCGACACCGAGGGCTTCAGCGGCGCGGAGCTCGAATCCCTCACCACCGAGGCCGGGATGTTCGCCATCCGCGACGGCCGCGAGACCGTCACGATGGCGGACTTCGAGGACGCCCTCGAGAAGATTCAGCGCGAGGAGGAGAACGGGACGCCGGGCTACGCCGCCTACGTCCAGTAGGCGCGTCCGAACCGACAGTTCTTCACGCTCCTCGTCCGATAGCCGCCGTATGGCCACGATACGCGTCGTCTGGGGGACGGGCACGGCCCCCACCGCGATGGCCGCCTACGACGCGGCGCTCGCGGACGCGAACGTCCACAACTACAACCTCGTCGCCGTCTCCTCCGTAATTCCCGCCGACGCCGACGTCGAGGCGGTCGGCACCGCGCCCGACCTCGGGCCGGCGGGCGAGCGCCTGACGGTCGTGGAGGCGCACGCGAACGCCGCGGGCCCGCGACACGTCTCCGCCGGACTCGGGTGGTCGCGCGACCCCGACGGCCCCGGACTCTTCTACGAGGTCGCCGACGAGACCGACCCCGACGACGTCGCGACGCGGGTGCGTGCCGGTCTCGACGCCGGACGCGAGTTGCGCGACTGGGAATTCGACGGCGAGCGCGTCGAGACGGCGACGGTCAGGGCGGACGCGGGCGAGTACGCCGCGGCGGTCGTCGTCGCCTGTTACGGCGACAGCGACCCCATCCTCTGAGGGTCGCCGGTGGGGGAAGGCCTTTCAACCGCGTAGCCCCTACTCGGGGGTATGAACGGCAACACGCCGTACGCCGGACCGGGCGGGAACCCGACGGACGACGAGGAGGCGGCGTTGACGCCGGAGCAGCGTCGCGCGCTCCGCGACAGCCTCGCGCGGATCGCCGCCGAGACCCGCGAGTACCTCCCCGACGAGTACGTCGTCGGTGCGGAGATCGGCCAGAGCCAGCAGGGGACGCGTGCGACGGTCGCCGTCCGGCCGCCCGCGGGGAACCCGGTCAGCGCCGGGTTCACGCCCGAGTTCGACGAGGGCGACTCCGACCTCGTCCCCGCCGAGGAACGCGCCGAGGTCGCACAGGGACTCGCGGCGTCCGCCGCGCTCCAGGTGAAACAGGCGTTCCGCAAGCGCTCGAACGACGCGGTCGCCAAGTGATCAGCTCGTCCGTCGACCGCCGCCGCGCTCGATAGGGGGGTCGCCGAAGATCGCGTAGCCGAGCGCGCAGAGCGCGCCGACACCCCCGACCGCCACGCCCGGTCGGGTGCCGACGCCGGCGGCCATCCCGGCGAGCGCCCCCGCGAGGAGCGCGAGCGGGATCGCGGCCAGCACGAGGTCGTAGCGCGTCGCCATCGGTTCGCTCGCGGTGCGCTCGATGGGCGTCGGTTCGTCGCTCGGCATCGTCGTTCGAGTGCCAATACGGTCCCGCCGCCCGAAAAAATTGTGGCGGCCTCTCGCGTCGCTTTTGAAGTCGTGGGCGACGCGCGCGTCTCCGTTCTCACTCGGACTCGAACTCGTACTTCCACACCCGGTCGGTCTCCACTCTGTCCTCGTCGCCGTCTCGGAACACCTCGAACTCGAACAGGTAGAAGTACCCCTCCTCGTCCAGTTTCACGGCGAGTGTCCGCACCGAGTCGGGATACCGCGGTTCGTCCTCGATACCCCGGGTGTTTCGAATCAGTTGGTTCCTGTTGAGGGTCTCTCCGTCCCCTTTCGCCTCGATGGCGAGGGCGACGTGGTCGCCGTCGGGGTCGACGCCGACGTACAGGTCGTCCAGTTCGGCCTCACGCCCACGGACGCGCATCCGGAGATGCGACTGGAGGTGGTAGGTGTCGAGTCCCGTGAAGTCGTCGAGCAGTCCGGCGTACCGGACCTGTGTCAACACCCCTTGTTCGTCTTTTCCGATGTACTCGTGGACGGGGTCCGGGAGCGCGTCGATGCTCGTCCGGTGTGTCTCGTCCACGACCTCGGGTACGGGTATCAACTGCTCCGTCTTCGTGAACAGATACGTCGGGTCTTCACCCTCCCGCTTGTCGTCGATGACGACTGCCGTGTACCCATACTGTGCGATCTGGTCGGGAAGTGGCCGACGACTCCGGTACGCGTACGGAATGTCCGGTACGTTACCGACGTGGATGTCCAACGCCTCCATCGCCTGCTCGATGTGGTCCCTGTGGAATGGAATCTCCTCGTCCGTCCCGTACTCTTCGGCTTGCTGTTCGAACACCCACGTGATGATCGGTTCGTATTTCGCCATCGGTGGCTGTGGCTTTCCGTGAGTGAGAGCTAAAACCACCGCATAGGTTATATGTATTCGTAGTCGACTACGGTTAACCTTCGAAGATACTCGGTTCTATGCACCGACTGAACGTCAGAGTGGTGACGCCACGTCGGACTCGCCGAGATAGAAGTCGTAGTCGTCGGGGACGACGTCGAGTTGCACCATCACCCCGCTCTCTCCGTACGCGAGGACGAACTCGTCCCGCGGTCGGTTCCCCGGTCCTCGTTCCCGTGATGACCGGAGCAATCCGGCTTCTTCCAGTTGATTGAGGTTCTTCTTGATACTCTCCTTCGTGACTTCGAACGCGTCGTGTAGCTCGGGTGCCGAAACCGGTTGGCGTTCGCTCACCTCTTTCAGTAGTTTCAATCGCACTTCCGACTGGAGGGCCTTGAACACCTTCGCTTGCTCTCTGAAATCCTCCGCTTCGAGATCGTCGCTCACGACCCTGACTCCAGACGCTTCGTGTAAAACACCTCGCAGTAGCACGAATAAACAAGAGTTTGTACTCTAAATAGATTCGCAGATTCTCGACTCTTGAACCGAGTATAACCGAAGACACTATCCGCTCGCTGATCACACAACGTTAAAAGAGAACGATGCCTACTGACCAACTTAACGGGGCACCCGACTTGAAGCACACATCGAACATCGGTCGCTTGGACGATGTAGACATCCACGATTGGTACCGATTCGTCTACGCGTACAGCGACCGTCTCGTCACGGGCCTCGCGGACGAGTTCGGTATCGGCGAGGACGACCTCGTCGTCGACCCGTTCAACGGCACGGGTACGACCACGCTCACCGCGAAGAAACTCGGTATCGACAGCATCGGTACGGACACCTCGCCCGCGAGCGTGCTGAGCGCGCGTTGCAAGACGAACTGGGACGTCGACCTCGATGCGTTCCGCGAGCGCCGCTCCGAGCTCCTGCGCACGATTCGACCGGTCTTCGACGAGATATCCTCACAGGGTAATACGACGCTCGACTCGTTCGGAGAATCGGGTGGCACGGACGTCGACTTGAGCACGTACGACTTCAGCGAACCGGAGAAGACGCCGAAGGGGTGGCTCTCCGAGAAGCCGCTGCAGAAGATGACGGTGCTCAAATACCACGTCGAGGAGCTGCCGGACGACGACGTGACCGACTTGTTCGAGCTGGCGATGATCGCGGTTCTCCCCGAGGACGTCGGTAACGTCCGCTTCGGGCCCGAAGCGACCCGTGACCGAACACAGGAAGGCGATACGGACGTGTTCCGTTTCTTCAAGAACAAGCTCGCCGACATCGAAGCGGACCTCGAGCGTGTTCAAGCAGCCGTCGAGTCGGGTGAAATCGAGCCGGGCGACACCGAGATACTCCGCGCGGACGCTCGTCAACTCGCGGACGTCCTTCGTGACGAATCCGAACTGCTGAACGCGGACGCACACGACGGCGAAGTGGACTACGTTATCACGTCACCCCCGTATCCCGCCGAACACGACTACACGCGAAACCAGCGCCTCGAACTCATCTGGCTCGACGCCGCCGACGACAACGAAGACTTACAGCGAATCAAGAAGGCGAACATCCGTTCGCACACGAAGAACATCTACGTCGCCGACGACGAGGGCGAGCAGGTCGACATACGAGCGAACGACCGAGTGGACGCCATCGTCAGCGAGATGGAGACGATTCTCGAGGAAGAGGACATCTCACACGGCTTCGGGAAGTACTACCCACGAGTCATCACCGAGTACTTTGCGGGGATGCAACACCACTTCGAGCAGGTGTACGACGTGCTCGCTCCCGGCGGCAAGGCGGCCTACGTCGTCGGCGACTCGGGTTCGTACTGGCAAGTCGAAGTCGAGACGGCGGAGATACTCGCCGAACTCGCCGAGAACCGGGTCGGGTTCGAAGCGCCCGAGATTCGACTGTGGCGTAACATGGCCGCGACGACCGCCGATTACGACGACGTCGAGGAGAACATCCTCGTCCTGACGAAACCCGACGAGTAGCCATCGCCATCGCGTGTCGGTGTCACCCACTCACGTCACCCGCCGTCTCCCGGGACGCGGCCGGGGCACACCTTTCTGCCCATCTCCCGGTTCTACTTCCCCCAGAAGGGGTCGCGTTTGCGCTGGGTTTCGAGGTACTGGTGGAGGGCTTCGCGTTCGTCCATCGGGATTTCCTCCAAGAGCTCCTGTTCGAGGACCTTCGCGTGTTTCTCGGGGAGGTCGACCCAGAGTTCGTCGCCCTCGTCGATGCCGCGGCCGACGGTGGGGCCGTCGATGCTGACGGCGGCCTCGTTGCCGGCGCGAATCTCGTCGACGTCCTCGCCCTGGTCCTGGATGCCCTTCACGACGCCGACGCGCTCGATCTCGTTGCCGTCGAAGTAGCCAACGGGCGTGTTGCGCTTGAGGGTGCCCGAGAGGACCTCGACGCCGACGACGGCGGGGTCGGACTGGCGGAAGACGTGGTCCGTGAGGATGCGAAAGCGCGCGGGGCGCATCACGTTCTCGAAGACGGCCTCCTTCTGGCGGCGCTCGATGTCCTCGACGAACGCCTCGTACTCCTCGACGAGCTGGTAGATGACGTCGCTGCGGAACACCTCGACGTCGTCCTGCTCGGCGCGGTCGGCGGCGTCGCCGAGCGTGTCGACGTTGAAGCCGAGGATGGCGCGGTACTCCTCCTCCTCGACGGTGGTCGCCATCGCGACGTCGCGCGGGGCGATGTCGCCGACTTCGGCGCGCATGATCGGGATTTCGGCCTCCTCCAAGGCGTTCGCCATCGCCTCCAGGCTCCCGAGGGTGTCGGCCTTCACGACGACGCCCTCCTCGCCGGTGTCGACGGCGACCTCCGCGAGTTCCGCCTGGACCTCGCTGATGACGTCGTCGAGGTCGCGCCCGCGGACGGCGCGGATCGGCGCGCCCGCGATGGCGTCGTCGAGGTCCGGGGCGGCGATCTTCACGCCGGCCGCGGCCGCGATCTCCTCGACCTTCTCGAAGCGGCTCTCGGTGCGTATCTCGGCGAGCGGTCGGGGCTTGAGGAGCGCGCGGACGTCCGTGACGATGGGGCCGTTGACGCCGCCGACGACGATGGTGTCGTCGGCGCGGACGGTGCCGTCGTAGAGGATGACGTCGAGCGTCGTCCCGAAGCCCTGTTCGTCCTTCACTTCGAGGACGGTGCCCGCGCCCGGGCCCTGCACGTCGATCTCCATGTCCTCCTTCATGTAGCGCTGCGCGAGGCCCATGAGGACGGCGAGGAGGTCGGGGATGCCCTCGCCCGTCATCGCCGAGACGGGGACGACGCCGACGTTCGAGCGGAAGTCCTGGACGCGCCAGTAGAAGTCGGAGGTGAAGCCGGCGTCGGAGAGCTCGCCGATTATCTCGTAGAGCTTCTCGTTGAACTGCTGCTCGACGCGCTCGGATTGGGCCTCCAGGCTCTGCTGGATGGGGGCGTCCTCGTGGACCTGCCAGCCCGGGACCGTGTCGACCTTGTTCGCGGCGACGACGAACGGCGTCTGGGAGTCCGCGAGAATCTTGATCGCCTCCTCCGTCTGGGGCTGGAAGCCGTCGTTCACGTCGACGACGAGGATGGCGATGTCCGCGAGCGCGCCGCCGCGCGAGCGCAGCGTCGTGAACGAGTGGTGGCCGGGCGTGTCGATGAAGAGGAGCCCGGGGAGGTCGAACTCCGTGGGGTCGACGAGGCTCCCCGCGACCTCGCTCACGACGTCGAGGGGGACGGCGGTCGCGCCGATGTGTTGCGTGATGGCCCCCGCTTCGCCCTCGATGACGGTGGAGCCCCGAATCTTGTCCAGCAGGCTCGTCTTCCCGTGGTCGACGTGCCCGAGAACCGCGACGATGGGGGTTCTGAGTCCCCCGTGTTGTGTATCTCCCGACATTGAAACCCACGCCAGAACGGCTGTTACCCGAACGCAGCAGGTAGGGACAGGTAAATCCCCCGATACCCTCACCCGCGCACGACGAGCGCGGCCCCGGCGACGACGAGCACCGCCGCGACGCCGAGGCGCGCCGTCACGCGCTCCTCGCGTTGGAGGAAGAGCGCCGCGCCGGCGACGACGAACAGCGTGCTGACGCCGAGCAGGGGCGTGACGACGGCGACGGGGGCGCGGTCGAGCGCCGCGTAGTACGCGCCGAGGTAGCCGGTGTTGGCGACGCTCGCGGCGACGAGCCAGCGGTTCGCGCGCGGTCGCCACCCGACGCCGTCGCGGACGCGCCGCCACCCGAGGTACGCGAGGAAGCCGAGCGTCGCGGCGACGACGCGCACGGTGAGGCCGACGAGCGGCGTCGTCCCCGTCGCCAGCCCGAGTTTGGTGAAGACGGGGTCGACGCCGAGGAGGAGCGCGGCGGCGAGCGGGTAGGCGAGGTCGGCCCGGAGCCGCTGGCCGGACGCGGTCGCCGAGGTCGCCCGGGAATCGAGGGCGACGACCGCGCCGCCGAGGACGAGGAGCGCGACGCCCGCGGCGAGCGCGAGCGAGAGCGACTCCCCGAGCGCGAGCACCGCGACGCCGCCGGCGAAGACGGGGAAGAGCGCTTTGAGGGGTTCGGCGCGGCTGGCCCCGAGGCGCGCGATGCCGTGGAAGTAACAGAAGCGCGCGAGGAGCGAGCCGAGGAGGCCGGCGACGGCGAACGCGGCGACGCCGCCGGGCGTGAGCCCGTAGTCCGGGTACCCGGCGACGCCCGCGAGGGGGACGAGCACGAGGAGGTTGACGGCGAACATCGCCGCGACGACGTCCGTGACGCGGTGCGTCTTCGTGCCGAGCCTGATGGTGAGGCTCTGGACGGCGAGACAGAGCGCGCCCAGCACCGCGAACGCGGCACCGATGAGCGTGTCGGCCATTCGCCGGACGTGCGTGTCGGCGGTGCTTAACGCTCGCGGACGACGGCGCGCGCCACCGACTCGGTGCGCCGGCACGCCGGCCCGGTGACGCGCGTCGCTCGCGCGCCGCGGCGCCCCGCGACGCGACGGTGTGGAGGTTTTAAGACCGCCCGCGGCCACAGACACGGGTATGGCCGACATCCTCGCCGAGAACCTCTCCGGGAAGGCAGTCATGGGGTCCGACGGGACCGAACTCGGGATGCTGTACAACATCACGATGAACCTCAAGAGCGGGTCGCTCTCCGACCTCCTCGTCGAGCAGACGGAGGAGACGAACCAGATCACGCTCGACTTCCCGACGGACGACCACGGACGCTATCGCATCCCCGTCGGGCGCGTGCAGGCCGTCAAGGACTACATCGTCATCGAGCGCTAGTGCACGTCCTCGATTCGTCGGCGTTCATCGACGAGTACGACGTCGACGGACCGGCGGCGACCGTCCCCGAGGTCCGTGCGGAACTGCAGGACGCCGCGAGCTACCGGCTCACCGCCCTCGAAGGGTCGGGGATGCGCGTCCACGTCCCCGACGAGGCCGCGGTTCGGCGCGTCGAGGACGCCGCGACGCGCACCGGCGACGCCGACGTCCTCTCCGAGACGGACGTGCGCGTCCTCGCCGCGGCGCTCGAACTCGACGCGGTGCTCGTCACCGACGACTACGCGATGCAGAACGTCGCGGACGCCCTCGACCTCGCCGTCGAGGGCGTCTCGAAGGAGGGCATCACCGAGCGCCGCGACTGGAACTTCCAGTGTCAGGGCTGCGGCCGCGAGTTCGACGAGGACCGCGAGCGCTGCCCGGTCTGTGGCTCCGACCTCGCGCGGAAGAACCCGAACTAGTCCCCGTCCCCCATCGACGCAGCCCGCTCTCCCGCGCTCGTCCCGACGGCGCTCACTACGTACTGCGGGCGAACACTTATCATGGTAGAATAATGCACATAGTTCATGACAGATTCGCTGTCGATGGACCGCCGGCGGTTCCTCCACCTCCTCGGCGTCGGTGCCGGGGCGGCCGCGGTCGGTGGAACCGCGTTCGGCGACGTACTGACGGGCGGTGCCGAGGCCGCCTCGGACCGACCCGACCCGCAGGAGACCGTCATGGTCGAGATGCGCGACGGCGTCCGGCTGGCGACCGACGTCTACCGGCCGAGCGGTGACGGCTCGTACCCGACGCTCGTCTATCGCACCCCGTACGGCAAGGACGCCTCGGCCCCGGTCACGGGTATCCGGCCCGCCGTCGAGCGCGGGTTCGCGGTCGTCGTGCAGGACGTCCGCGGGCGTTTCGCCTCGGAGGGGAGCGCGGACTGGGAGCCGGTCTTCGAGGAGGGGCCGGACGGCTACGACACCATCGAGTGGGCGGCCGCCCAACCGTGGAGCACGGGGTCGGTCGGGATGCTCGGGCTCTCCTACATGGGGATGACGACGTGGCTCGCGGCCGTCGAGGACCCGCCGTCGCTGGAGGCAATCCTCCCCCAGATTCCCTCCTGGTACGACTACGACCAACTCGGCTACCAGTCCGGCGGCCTCCTCGAAATGGGGAACCTCCTCTCGTGGTTGGCGACGAACTCCGCGGACACCGTGGACCGCCTGGACGTCCCCGACGCGCGAAAGGCGGCGCTCCGCGACGGCCTCGACGACCTCGTGGCGAACGTCCACGAGGAGGGGTACGAGCAGCTGCCGCTCACCGACGTCTCCCAGATAAACGAGGTCGTTCCGTTCTGGAAGCGCTACCTCCACCACTACACGAAGGACGAGTATTGGAACCGGGTGAGCATCCCCCAGCAGATCGGCTCCGTCTCCGTCCCGATTCTCCACGTCGGCGGCTGGTACGACGCCTTCAAGGGCGGGATGAGCGACGTCTACGACGCCATCGAGTCGGCGGCGGACGAGGACGTCCGCGAGAACCACCACATGATAATGGGGCCGTGGACGCACCTCACCTACGGGACGGACGCGACGGCCATCGGCGCACACGAGTTCGGCGAGGGGAGCTCGTCGCAGGCCGCCGTCGCCGGCCTCGCGCTCGACTGGTTCGACCACTGGCTCACCGACTCGACGAGCGAGCGCGTCGCGTCGCTCCCGAAGGTACGCTACTTCCAGATGGGCGAGAACGAGTGGCGCGAGGCCGACGAGTGGCCACCGTCCCCCACCCGCACAGACCTCTACCTCAACAGCGGGGGCGACGCGGGCGCGAGCGCCGACGACGGGACCCTCGAACGGGACATGCCCCTCGAACGCCAGCCGGCCGACGCGTACACCTACGACCCCCGGGACCCCGTACCGACGACCGGGGGAACGAGCGTCCTCCTGCAGGCGGATTCGCCGGGTATCAGCGACCAGTCCGGCATCGAGGGGCGCCCGGACGTGCTCGTCTACAGCACGCCGGCCCTCGACGGCCCGGTCTCCGTCGCCGGCCGGAGCGAGCTGACGCTGTTCGTCTCCAGCTCCGCGCCCGACACGGACTTCACGGCGAAGCTCGTCGACGTCCACCCGGACGGCACGGCGCTGAACGTCGCGGAGGGCGGCGTGCGGACGCGTTTTCGCGACTCGCTCACCGACCCCGAGCTCATGGAGCCCGGCTCGGTGCAGGAGCTCTCGATCCGCATCCGCCACACGGCCCACACCTTCGACGCCGGCCACCGCATCCGGCTGGACGTCACGAGCAGCAACTTCCCGCGTTTCGACCGGAACCCGAACACGGGTGCGGTGCCGGCGACCGCGGGCGAGCGCGACCTCACGACGGCCGACCAGCGCGTCTACCACGACGAGGACCGGCCCTCGCGGATCGAGATTCCGGTGACGGCGGGGACGCTCTGAGTCAGACCGAGGCGACGAACAGAGCGCCGAACTGGACCGCGTCGTAGCCGCCGTGGGCGAGCGCGGCCGCGACGACGCTGTCGGTGCGCTCGTAGACGACGCCGAGGACGAGCGCGACACAGCAGAGCCGCGCGAGCGTGACGCCGAGGGCGAGCGCGCCCGCGCCGGGCGTCGCATACGCGGGCAGGTGGACGAGCGTGAAGACGACGCTGGCGACGAAGAGCGCGCCGCGACGCGAGAAGGCACTGTAGAGGCGCTTCTGGACGACGTTGCGCATCAGTAGTTCCTCGCCCGGCCCGACGAACAGCAGGGAGACGGGGACGAGGAGGAGGCCGAGCCACGGCGTCTCGCGTATCGCGGCGACGGTACCGTGCGTCGCGTTTCCGACGCCGAGCGCGCCCGCGAGGACGCCCGTCGCGGCGAGGACGCCGAACATGGCGAGGAGGCCGCCGCCCGCCCAGAGCGCGCCGCGCTTATCGAGGCGGACGTCGAAGTACGTCAGGGGTCGGCGCGTGACGACGACGTAGCCGAGCGCGGTGAACGCGAGCGCGAGCGCGAACCCCGACTGCGCGACGGCGAGCCGGAGGGCGTCGGGCGGGGCGAACGCCCGCAGGATGGACGTCACGACGAGCTGGACGAGCGTTCCCGCGAGCAGGCCCGTGACGGCGAGGGCGACGACGACGCAGAGCGCGCCGAGGCGCGCGCGCCGGTCCGGGGTCGACGCGGCGGCGCTCACTCGCGGGTGACGCGGAGGGTCTCCTTTTCGTCGAGCGCCTCCGCGCCGCCCAGGAGGTCGCGGGCGACCTCCTTGCCCCACTCGACGGCCGGCTGGGTGAACGTCTCGACGCCGTAGAGCTCGCCGGCGAGGACGGTCGCGGCCTCCATGCCGTAGAGCAACCCGCCGAGCGAGGCGGCGTCGACGCGCTCTATCTCCACGCGGACGTTCGGGAGGCCGACGTCGGCGAGGCTGGCCTCCGTCGCTTCGAACTCGGCGTCGCGGAGGTCGCCGAGCGACGCGCCCGCGAGGTAGTCGAGGCCCGCCAGCTCCGTCTCGGGGATGTCGACGTCGGGGCCGTCGCGCGCGTGGACGAACGTGACGAGCTTGTCGTTCGGGCCGGCTCGATAGAGCTGGAGCTGGCTGTGCTGGTCGGTCGCACCGAGCGCGCGCACCGGCGTCTGGCCGAGGCCCTCCTTCCCGAGGCTCTCGGCGCTCAGTTGGGCGTACCACTCGGCGTACGTCTCCAGGGACTCGTGGTAGGGCATCACGACGTTCGCGTTCGCGCCGCGCGCGGCGAGCGCGTACGTGAGCGCGCCGTAAGCGTACGCGGGCGTCTCGTAGAGCGACCCCGTCAGGGCGTCGCGTTCGCGTCGCGCGCCGTCGACGGCGGCCTCGATGTCGACGCCGAGTATCGCCGCGGGCGCGAGGCCGACGGTGGAGAGCGCGGAGAAGCGCCCGGGGACGCCGTCGGGGACGGGGAGAACTGGGAGGTCGTGTTCGGCCGCGAGGTCCCGGAGGTTGCCCGACTCGCCGGTCGTGACGAGGGTGCGCTCGGTCCAGTCGACGCCGCGCTCCTCGTAGGCCTCGCGGACGACGAGGAAGTTCGCCAGCGTCTCCGCGGTCGTCCCGGAGCGGGAGACGACGTTCAGCGCGGTCGATTCGAGGTCGAGGTCGTCGAGGAGCGTCGATACCTGCGCCGGGTCGACGTTGTCGAGGTAGTACGCGTCGCCGTCGGTGTCGAGGGCGTCGGTGAGCGTCGCCGCGCCGAGCGCGCTCCCGCCGATGCCGACCGTGAGCACGGTCTCGGCGTCCGCGAGCGGCGCGACGGCGTCGCGTATCGCCGCCGTGTCGACGCGCGCCGGGAGGTTCAGCGCCGCGTAGCCGAACTCGTCGTCGGCCATGCCGCGCTCGATGCGCTCGTGTGCGTCGGCGACGCGCTCGTCCAGCCGGTCGAGGTAGTCCCGGGAGACGCCGGGCGCGGCGACCGCGTCGAGCGCGTTGCCGATGTCGATGTCCATACGCGCACAGGGACGCGCCGCCGCCAAGAGGGTTGTCCATCGGTGGCGTGCGCCGCCCGCTGCGGCCCGCGCGCGGCGAAACCCGGAAAAGGCCGAGCGGCCAAGGACGGGTATGAGCGAGCAGGAGAAGTCGAGCACGTACCTCGTGACGCACGCCGAGGACTCCTCGGCGATGCTCACGGACGTCCACGGCGGCCAGGTCCACACCCTCTCGGACAACCCCGGCGTCGAGGCCGGCGAGGTCGTCGAGGCGACCGTCTCGCCCGACCCCCCGATGGAGGTGACGTACTCCGTCGTCGAGGTGGCCGAGCGCTACACCGTCGAGGTCTTCGCCAGCGAGGAGGCTCCCACCCAGCAGGCCCGCGAGCTGGCCGAGGGGCTCCCCGAGGGCGACCTCGCCACCGCCGAGCGCGCCGGCGACGGCGAGATTCACGTCCTCGCCGTCCCCGAGTCGGACACCGAGGACGCCGTCGCGGACGTCGTCGACGACCAGGCGACGGTCGAGCGCGCGGCCCGCGTCGGCGCGCGCCGCGTCGAGGTCCGCTCCGAACCCGGCCTGATAAACGTCCGGTACCTGCCGTAGCGCGCTTCTCCGACCCGAACCGTGAAGACGCGATACGACGAGTCACACGTATGGTCCCGTGGCCCCTCGGGGGCTGGTCGAACCCCGCGGTCGTCGCCGCCCTCGTCGTCGCCCGCGTCGCCTGCAACGTCGCGCTGACCGGAATCGTCGTCTCCGCGGCCGGAGCGCGGACACGCCCGACGGCCGTCGCGGCGACGCTGACCGGCTGCTCGGCCGCTCTGCTGCTCTCCGTCGTCGACGGCGCGGCCGGCCGCCCGGCCGGTCTCCTCGATCTCGCGGTGCAGGTCGCGCTCCTCGCGCTAGCCGGCCACGCGACACTCACGTCGACCACGCGGCGGCGCGCGCTCGCGTTCGGCGCGCTCGCGCTCCTCACGGTCGGTCTCCTCCTTCCCTCGGTCGTCCTCTACGGCGAGGCCACCGTCGCGCCGTAGTCGACGTGGCGACGCGCTTTTGTTCTGACCTCCCGTAGACGACACCGTCATGATGGCGACGACGCACGCGTTCGCCGGCCTGCTCGTCGGGGCGGCCGCGAGCACGCTCACGGGCGACGCCGCGCCGCTCGTCCTCGCCGCCGGGGCGTTCGGCGGCCTCTTCCCCGACTTCGACCTCTACGCCGGCCACCGAAAGACGCTGCACTTCCCGGTCTACGGGTCGTTCGCGGCGCTCCTCGGCGTCGGCGCGTACGCCCTCCTCGGCACGACGCTCGCGCTCGCCGTCGCGGTCTTCCTGCTCGCGGCGGCGCTCCACGCCGCCAGCGACGCCCTCGGCGGCGGCCTCGAACTCCGACCGTGGGAGGGGACGAGCGAGCGCGCCGTCTACGACCACGTTCGGGGCCGCTGGTGGCGTCCCCGTCGGCTGATTCGCTACGACGGCGCGCCCGAGGACGCGCTCGTCGGCTTCGTCCTCGCCGTGCCGGGCTACCTCGCGGCGACCGGGACGCTCCGGTCGCTCGTCGTCGCCGGCGTCGTCGTCTCGGTGGGGTACGCGGCGGTTCGCAAGCCGATGGTCGCGCTCGCCGAGCGACTCGTCGCGGCGACGCCCGACGGTATCGTCGATCACGTCCCGGACCGGTTCGTCGGCGACATCCGGTGATACTTGGGAGGTCAGGCCCCGACGCCGCCGACATAAGCGAAGTCTTATCCGAAACCGTACCGCTATTCGAACGCATATGCCCTCGTTCGACGTTCCGGAGGTGGACTACACCCGGTACTCGAACCGGCAGCTCGCGGGCGTGCCACTCGCCGTGCTCGCCCTCGCGTTGCTGGTGCTCGCCGCGTGGTACGTCCTCAACGGTACGCCGGTCTCGCTCGGCCTCGAGTTCACGGGCGGGACGGAACTCACGATTCACGCCACGTCCGCACAGGCGGCCTCGCAGGACGCGGTTCGTCAGGCGTTCTCGACGCCGGTCTCCGCGGTTCGCTCCATCCCCTCGCGCCCCGACACGTACGTCGCCACGTTCGGCTCCGGGGCCGACGCGAGCACCCTCCAGAGCCAGGCGCGCTCGGCCGGCTACGAGGTCGTCTCCACGACCAGCACGTCCGCGACCTTCGGCGCGCAGTCCCAGCGCTTCGCGCTCCTCGGGCTGCTCGGCTCCTTCGTCGGGATGGCGATCATCGTCTTCGTCCTCTTCCGGACGGCCGTCCCGAGCGGCGCCGTCGTCCTCTCCGCGTTCGGCGACATCGTCATCCCCGTCGCCCTGATGAACGTCTTCGGCATCCAGCTCTCGCTCGGCACCGTCGCCGCGCTCCTGATGCTCATCGGGTACTCCGTGGACTCCGACATCCTCCTCACGAACCACGTCCTCCGACGCTCCGGGAGCTTCTACGAGAGCGTCGACCGGGCGATGAAGACCGGTGTGACGATGACCGTCACCTCGCTCGTGGCGATGGCCGTCATGGCCGTCGTCGCCTACGCCTTCGGTATCGAACTCCTCACGAGCATCGGGCTCGTGCTCGTCTTCGGTCTCGCCACCGACCTCATGAACACCTACATGCTCAACCTCAGTCTGCTTCGCTGGTACAAGTTCGAGGGGGTGAGCCGGTAGATGGTCGACGTCCGCTCGAACTGGCGGGTCGCCCTCCTCGTCGTCCTCGTCCTCGGGAGCCTCGGCGCGCTCTTCGTCCCCGGTGCCGGCCCCGTCGTCGGAAGCGCCCCCGCGGAGAACGCGACCGCCGGCGGCGGCCCGACGAACCTCCAGTACGGCCTTCAGCTCTCCGGCGGGACGCGCGTCCGCGCGCCCGTCGTCGGGCTCACCGCCGAGAACGTCACGCTGCCGAGCGACGCGGGTGAACGCTCGACCATCGCCACGACGATAGCCGACGACCTCGACAACGTCTCCTCGGCCGACGTCCGCCTCCGCCTCGCCGACAGCGCGGGCGGCGAGGACACCGTCGAGGTGTTCGCGAACGTCACGCCGAGCCAGTTCCGCAGCGCGCTCGGTGCCGCCGGCCTCGACGCCGAGAGCGCGACCGTCCGCGACGGCGTCACCGCCGCCACGCGGGACGAAATCGTGGAGACGCTCTCCAACAAGGTGAACTCCCTCGGGTTCTCCGGGGCGCAGGTCTCCGTGCAGTCCACCGTCGGCGGCGACGCCCACTACATCGTCGTCGAGGTGCCGAACGCCGACCTCTCCGAGGTCCGCGACCTCGTGAGTAGTCGTGGGCAGGTCGCCGTCCTCGCCTACCACCCGGCGAACGCGAGCGCACAGACGAACGACACCGTCCTCACGAACGAGGACATCCGGCGCGTCAGCGACGCCCGGATGCAGCAGGGCTCCTTCGGCTCGGTGCCGGTCGTCCCGATAACCCTCACCGAGGAGGGCGGGGCGTCCTTCGCCGAGGCGATGCAGCGCTACGGCTACACGAGCAGCGCCGGCATCAGTAACTGCCAGTACCCGAACGGCACGCCCGGCGACGAATACTGCCTGATAACGACCCGCGACAGCGAGGTCGTCGGGACGTACGGGATGGGCGAGACGCTCGCCAGCTCCATCGAGCGCGGCGACTTCCAGACGACGAACTCCTTCGTCCTCCAGACGAACTCGATGAGCGAGGCCCGCCAGATCGCCATCGACCTCCGCGCCGGCGCGCTCCCCGCCTCCCTCGACATCGAGAGCGGTGACGTCTACCAGATCGACGCGTCGCTCGCCGAGCGCTTCAAGCCCCTCAGCTTCCTCACGGGGCTCATCGCCGCGCTCGCCGTCAGCCTCGTCGTCTACTTCCGCTACGGGCGCGCGAAGATCGCCGCCCCGATGCTCGTCACGGCGCTGAGCGAGGTCGTCATCCTCCTCGGCTTCAGCTCCCTGGCCGGCCTCTCCTTGAACCTCTCGCACATCGCGGGGTTCATCGCGGTGATCGGGACGGGGGTGGACGACCTCGTCATCATCGCCGACGAGGTCACCACCGAGCAGGTCTCCTCCGACCGGGTCTTCCAGAGTCGTTTCCGCAAGGCCTTCTGGATAATCGGCGGTGCGGCCGCGACGACCATCGTCGCCATGAGCCCGCTCGCCGTCCTCTCGCTCGGTGACCTCCGCGGGTTCGCCATCGTCACCATCCTCGGCGTCCTCGTCGGCGTGCTGCTCACGCGGCCCGCCTACGGTGACATCCTGCGCTACCTGCTCACCGACGACAACTGACGCCCCGCGCCGAAGCCACCGCACGCGCGCTCTTTTCGCCGCTCGCTTTTTCCCTCCGCCTCGCCGCTCCCCGCCCCGCTACTCGAAGTCCGCGAGCGACGCGTTCGTCCCCGCGGCCTCCGTCTCGAAGTCGGGGAGCGCGACGAACTCCAGGCCGGCGTCGCGACACGCCCGCTTCACGCGCGCCGAGGCCGACGGCGCGACGAGCATGCCGCGGACCGCGCGCTCGGTCCCGTCGACGTCGTCCTCGTCGCCCGCGAAGAGGTCCATGTACCGCTTCAGCTGGTCGAAGTGCGTCAGCGTCGCCTGCACGCGCTTCACCTCGATGACGACCGGCGTCCCCTCGGCGTCGCTCGCGTAGAAGTCGAGGTAGCCGTACTTCGTCTCGCGCTCGTGCTCGACGATCCGCAGGCCCTCCTCCACCTCCTCGGGGTTCGCCGCGATGTAGTCGTGCATCTCGGCTTCGGTGCCGGACTCCTCGTACTCGGCCGTGTCGTCGGCGTCGAAGCGCGTCAGACCGTACGTCTCGCGGACGCGCACCTCGACGCGCTCGCGGGGGTTCGTCCGGCGCGCGACGACCACCGGCTCGCCCGAGGCGTCGCCGACGGACGCCGTGACGGTGCCACCGGCGGGCATCCAGTTCACGGGCTTGTGGTTCGCCGGCTTGTGAACGAGGACGGTGCCGTCGGGTTTGGCGACGAGCAGGCGGTCGCCCGGCCCGAGGTAGCCGCTCGTCCGGCCGTCGTACTCGACCTCGCAGCGCACCTCCGCGGTGACGAGCGCGCCCGCGTGGAGCGCCTCGTCGATCACCCGCGCCACGGTTTCCGCGTCCGGCGACGCGTAGCGTTCCGTACTCATTCGCCGCGTGGGACGCGGCCCACGCGTAAAACCGTTAAAAGTCGTCGAGCGCGGACTGCGATGCGGCCGCGAGCACGTCGTCGCACGTCTGCCACGACTCGCGCGCGCACGCCGGGAGCGACCCGTGCTCGCGGACGTGCTCGCGGAGGAACGCGCGGGTGGTCGCGTCGCCCGGATAGCCGCTCCCGACCTCACCGTACGTCGCGGCGAGCGCGTCGACGTGGTCGTCGCGTGCGACCTTCGCCACGACGCTCGCCGCGCCGACGATCTCGTGGGCGTCGTCCGCGCCGTGCTCCGCGACGAGGTCCACGTCGGCGTCGAGGCGCTCTGCGACCCGCCGCCCGAAGCGTTCGGCGTCCACGTCGCCGCCGTCCACGACGCCCGCGAGCCCGTCGAGGTCGACCTCGACGCCCACTGCTTCGAGCGCCCGCGCGTGCGCCGCGACGGTGAGCGTGTTCATGTCCGTCGCCGGGGCGTCGATCTCCGCGACGGTGATTTCGGCCACGCCCACGGTCGCGACGTCGCGGATCGCGGCGTCGAGCGTCTCGCGTCGCGCCGGCGGGAGGCGCTTCGAGTCCCGGATGCCCTCGGGGAGGACGGCGGGGTCGCAGACGACCGCCGCCGCGAACATCGACCCGAGGACGGGCCCCTTCCCGGCCTCGTCGACGCCGAACCGTCGCGTCATCACGCCCCGGTGTCGAGGAAGAAGTCGGGGTCCTCGAAGGGCTCGTCCTCGCCCTCGACGGCGAGCACGTCGAGTTCCGTCACGTGACACGGGGTACCGAGGAGGCCGGCGAGCGACGGCGTCGTCCGGCCCTCGTCGCTGGAGACGAGCTCCTTGATGTAGAGGCCGCCCTCGCCGTGTATCTCGACCGTCGCGTGCGTCTCGTCCGCCAGCTCGCCCGACACCGCGTAGGCCTCGCGGACGCGGGTCTTCGCCGCGCGGCGGTGCGAGACGCGCTCGGGCGTGTCCTGCTCGATGGTCGCGCCGTCGAGCTCGTCGAGCGCTTCCGCGAAGTCGTCCGCCGTCACGGGCTCGTCGAACCGCACGCGCGCCCGGTACGTCTTCGAGGCGTCGAGCTCCTTCACGCGCTCGACCATGTCGTACGTGGCGAGGCGCAGGCCCTCGACCTCGACTTTCCCCGTCCCGTCGTTGATCTCCGCTTCGAGCGCCGTGACGTCCGGGAAGCGCGTTCGGGGGTGTTTCACCTCGACGACGAACGGCCGCCCGGTCCCGAGCATCTTCGCGTCGATGTCCTCGCGCCCCGCCCCGTGGAACGACGAGTCGTCGCCCTCCATCGCCTCCAGAATCGGCGGCGAGACGAGCTGTTCGACCGACTCCTCGTACATGTACCCCGTGCCGTCGCAGTGGATGCAGGGCTCGCCGCCGCGTCGCCCCGTCCCGTTGCACTCCCGACACGGCCACTCGGTCTGCGGGATTTCCCGACTCAGCTTCCGGTAGCGCCCGTAGACGAACGCCGGATTCACCTGCGCGTCCACGGACTCGTCGTCGACGTCGAGGACGAAGAGGACGTCCGGGCGCTCGAAGTCGACGTCCGTGCCGGTCCGCTCGCCGACGCGCTTGCCGACCTCGCGGTTGAACTCGGACTTGAAGGGTTCGCCGCCCTCCGCGATGCCGGCGCTCTCGCGCAACAGCGCCTCGTTCTCCTCGACGAGCGGCGGCGCGCGCGTCCCCACCTGGTAGGTGGCGAACTCGACGTCGTCGAGCGCCGCGACGGCGCGCTCCGCCCACTCGTCGAACGTCGCACAGAGGCCTTCACAGACCCAGCAGTCCGCGGGCGCGACGTCCTCGTGCGGGTCGTCGGCGTCGAGCTCGACGCTCACCCGCAGCGCCGCGCCCCGTTCGGCGTTCGTCAGCCCGAAACTCCGGTCGGCGAACTGCCGGCCGAGACAGGCGTCGCAGACCGGGCCGTTCTCGACGACGGCCCGCGCGTCCTCAAGGAGACTCATACGCGCCGTATCGTCGCGCGCCGGGAGGAAGCCTTCGGTTTCGCGGGGAAACCGTTACCTCGTCGGCCCCCAACCGACCACGTGTGTCCCTCCACGCAGTCGACGACATCGACGACGCGGTCTCCGTCACGGTCGCCTTCTGCCGCGGTCTCGCGCCGCGGGAGTGGCTGAAACTCGCCCTGATAGCCCTGCTCTCCGGCGGCACCGCCGGAGCGTCCTCGTTCACGTGGTCGTCCGATTTCGGCGGTCCCGGCCCGACCGGCGGTCCCGGTCCCGGTCCCGGTTCCGGCATGGCACCCGGCGGTCTCCCGGCGCTCGACGCCGCCACGGTCGTCGCCGTCGTCGCCGCCCTCGTCGCCCTCGCTCTCGTCCTCGGGGCCGTCTCCGCGACGTTCCAGTTCGTCTTCGTCGACGCGCTCGTCGAACGCGCCGTCACCGTCCGCCGGCCGTTCGCCGCCCACTGGCGCGACGGCGTCCGCGTCCTCGCCTTCGAGGTCGCACTCGGCCTCGTCGTCCTCCTCGCGCTCGTTCTCACCGTCGGCCCGCTGCTCGCCGGCCTCCCCGTCGGCGTCCTCTTCCTCCTCCTCCTGCCCGTCGTCGGCCTCCTCGCGCTCCTCGCGTCCGTCGTCTCGGGCTTCACGCGCGCGTTCGTCGTCCCGATAATGTACCACGAAGACGTCGGCGTCCTCACCGCGTGGCGTCGCCTCCTCGGGGTCGTCCGCGCGAACCCGAGCGAGTACGGCGTCTTCGTCGTCCTGAACTTCGCCCTCTCGCTCGCCGGCGGCGTGCTCGTCACCATCGGCGTCGCCATCGTCGCGTTCGCCGTCGCCCTCCCGGTCGGCCTCGTCTTCGGCCTCCCGTTCGTCCTCGCGGGCGCGAGCGGCGTCCTCGCGTGGGCGTGGCTCGGCGTCGGCCTCCTGCTCGGCGCGCTCGCCTTCCTCCTCGGCGTCGGCCTCGTCACCGCCCCCGTGCAGGCCGCGCTGCGCTACTACGCCCTCCTCCTCCTCGGCGACACCGCCCCCGCGCTGGCGCTCGTCGCCGACCAGCGCCTCGCCGCGCGCGAGGCGTAGACGCGCACTCCGCGGGATTCAAGCCCGCAGCGCCGCCACTCCCCGTATGCGCCACTTCGTCGTCCACGGCCACGACGCCCCCACGACGGCCGACTTCGACCTCTCCGACCTCGCCGGCGGCGCGGGCCGCCTCGACGTCCTCTGTCGCTGCGTCGGCGCGGCCCTCTTCCTCTCGCACGGCGTCCGCGAGGACGTCCGCGTCAGCCTCGTCCTCGCCGACGAACTCACCGTCCGCTTCGAGGGGAGCGAGATTCGCTACCTCAACCCCGACGAGCGCAACATCGCCGGGATGCTCCGCAAAGCCATCGAGGCCAAATCGCGGGCCATCGGCCACCGCGAGGCCGCCCCCTCCCCCGGCGTCTACGTCTCGAAGCGCGGCTTCGAACCGACCGTCGAGGCCGCCGCGCGCGACGGCACCGTCGTCCAACTCCACGAAGACGGCGCGCCGCTCGCCGACGTCGAACCGCCCGCGGACCCCGTGTTCGTCCTCTCCGACCACCGCGACTTCACCGACGCCGAAGCGTCGCTCCTCGCCGACGCGAGCGACGAACGCGTCCGCGTCGGCCCCGAGGTCCTCCACGCCGACCACACGATTACCGTCGCCCACAACTACCTCGACACCGACGGCTACACGCACTACTGAGTCCGCCCTTTCGGAAGCGTTAAAGGCGACGCACCCCTTCGAAAAGGTGCGGGCCGGTGGGGTAGCTTGGTATCCTTCGGCCTTCGGGTGGCCGTAACCGCGATTCGAATTCGCGCCGGCCCACTTCCCGCATCCCTTTCCGGGTATCCATCAACAGATAGCGGCCGCTTCGGGCGGTCTGCGTGACGACCCGCCGCCGACGTGCGCGATGGTCGCTTCGCTTTCACGCCAGCGGAGCCGCCGGTCCGTATTCTCCGGGCGCGACGACGCGGACCCGAGTCACGCTGTCGGGATTTCGCGGCGGCGAGAAAAAACGCGAGTCAGCCCGTGGGGGCCGGTTCGTTCGTTACTGCGGGGTCGTCGAGGAGCTGATGATGGACGAGGAGCCGCCCGAGGACTGCCAGACGACCTGGACGTCGGCATCGGCGTCGAACGTCGAGTTCTCCTCTTCGTTGAGGCGGAGCGTATCGCCTGCGGTCACGGGGTCCGACCAACTCGAATTCACGACATTCTCTTCGGTTGTCACGTCATTGACGGTGACGTCTCCGACGGACACGGAGAGCGTGCTCGCTTCGATGGAGTCACCGCCTTGGTCGGTGATGTTCACCCATGCGTTTGTATCTTCACCGTCGCCGAAGGTATCGGCGGCGCTGTAGTCGTAGTTGAACGTCGCGCTAGGCGCATTGTTACCGACGTTGCTACCGAGGCCGAGGACGAAGGTGCCGATGACGGCGGCGAGGATGACCGTGATGGCGACCATCAGGATGACGCCGATGACGGGGGAGACGCCGCGGTCGTCGCTAAGGAATTGTTTCAGGTCCATTGGTGGTTAGTTGCTGGGGGCCGTCGAGGAACTGATGATCGACGAGGAGCCGCCGGATTCGGACGACCAGACGACCTGAATCGTCTCACCAGTCCACGAGGCGTTCGTGTTGTTACCGGCACTCTTTTCGAAAGTTGAGCTCGACCCGGCCGTCACGGTGTCCGGCCAATCATCAGTAGTGCCGTACGTCGCGTCGCCGTTTGAGACTTGGTTCTCTAATGTAGAACCAGTGATGCTGTCCCCGCCTTGGCTGGTAATCGTTACGGTCGCGTTAACGCCGCTGTCGCTATCTCCGAGACCGTACTCGTAGTTAAACGTCGCACTCGGCGCATTGTTGCCGACGTTGCTGCCGAGACCGAGGACGAAGGTACCGATGACGGCGGCGAGGATGACCGTGATGGCGACCATCAGGATGACGCCGATGACCGGCGAGACGCCGCGGTCGTCGTCGATGAGCTGTGTCAGTTTCATGGTGTGTGCGTCGGAGTGGCCGCAGAGGTCTTATGCACGCCCCGGTGACGTACGGGTGGGTCGGTGGAGTCCGTTCGTGGACTCCGTCGACATCTGCCTTCTGCGATGTTCCGACGTTGTTGAGTCGTCACTCTGCCGGACACTTAAACAGGACGGCCAAAACGAGCCGCGAGAGTCGGTGTCGGTGTCGGTGGGTCGGGTCCGGGGTGTGACGGTCGGCGCGCGTCTCGGCGTCGAGGGGCGCGAAAAACGGCCGCGAGCCCGCGGCGTCAGTTCGGCGTCGTCGAGGTGCTGATGATGGACGAGGAGCCACCCGAGGACTGCCAGATGACCCGGACGTCGGCATCGGCGTCGAACGGGTTCGTCGCCGCGCCGTTCTCCGTCAGCGTGAGCGTATCGCCGGCGCTGATGGTCGTGTCGTCCCAGCCGGTGGCGTCGACGTCGTCGCTACCGTCGGCGTCGCTCCCGGCCGCGTAGTACGTCGCGCCGCCGACGCTGACGCTCAGCGTCTCGGTCTCGATGGCGTCGCCGCCCTGGTCGGTTACCGTGATGACCTGGACGTCGCTCGCGGTACTGAAGTTCTCGTAGTCGTAGCTGAAGGTGGCGCTGGGTGCGTTGTTACCGACGTTGCTGCCGAGGCCGAGGACGAAGGTGCCGATGACGGCGGCGAGGATGACCGTGATGGCGACCATCAGGATGACGCCGATGACCGGCGAGACACCGCGGTCGTCGTCGAGGAGTGGTGTGAGTTGCATCGTGTTCCCTTTTGCGCCCCGCCCCGCCGCGGCGGCGTGCGGGCGTTGGTCGTCACTTGGTCACGGTCGGTATTTATCTGAATCGCCAATCCGGTCGCTGAACGACCGCGTCGTGGCGGTTTCTGCCGCTCGCGGACGTACCGGGTCGCCCGCGACTAGCCCTTCCGCTTTTAGTATCCGGCCACGAAGCCCCCGGTAGTGCAGTCAGACAACGGGGCCCGGGTCGCCGGCGCGATTACCGCGGGACTCGGCGCGACGTTCTTCTCCATCACCGTCTTCAACGCCGTCGAGAACGTCCTCGTGCGCGGCGACAGCGCGACCGTCTCCGTGCTGGAGTCCCTCCTCCCGGGTGCTGCCGAACTCGTCCTCGTCGGCCTCGGCGTGTGGATATACCGCTGCGAGGACTGTTCGCACGTCGCGCACTACGTGTTGGTGTCGATGGCGGCGGGCGCGACGTCGATTCTCGCCATCGCGCTCTGGGAGGCGTTCTTCCAGCAGTACCAACGCGGCTTCCAACCGCTCTACATCCTCACGAGCATGCTCGCCGCCGCGCTCGTCATCAGCGCCCTCCTCGGTCTCTACCTCTCGAAATACGCCCACGAACGCCGGCTCTCGCGGCGGCTCCACGACCGGTTCTCCGCGCTCTTCGAGAACGTCCCCGACCCGGTGTTCGGCGTCGTCTCCCGCGACGGCGCGCGTCGGGTCGAACTCGTCAACCCCGCCTTCGAGGCCGCCCTCGACGTCGATGAGGCGGACGTCGCCGGGCGGCCGCTCGCGGAGTTCGCGGTCGAGCACGACGACGGTACCGGGTCGCTCCCCCGCGAGACGCCGACCGACGCCGACTGGGTGGCGGCGTCGCTCACCTTCCGCACCCGCGGCGGCCAGCGCGAGTTCGTCCGCCTCGACTCGCCGCTCGTCGAGGAACCCGACGCCGAGCGCGACGTCGACGTCTACATCGACGTGACGGACGACCGCCAGCGCGAGGAGCGCCTCGACGTCCTCAGACGCGTCATCCGGCACAACCTCCGGAACAAGCTGACGATAATCTCCGGGAACGCGGACAGCCTCCGCGACCGGGACGTCGAGCAGTGCGGGGAACTGCTCGAACACCTCTCCGTGGCCGCCGACGACCTCGTCTCTCTCAGCGAGCGCGCCTACGAAATCGAGGCCGCGGTGGCGTCCGACGACGTCGAGACGCGCCCCCAGCCCGTCGGTTCGCTCGTCGAGGACGCGGTCGAGAGCGTCCGGGTTCGCCATCCCCACGCCGACTACGAGGTCGCCTGCCGCCCCGACCTGTTCGCCTCGGGGACGAGCGCGCTCGGCATGGCCATCGAGGCGCTCGTCGAGAACGCGGTGACGCACAACGACGCGGACGCGCCCGCCGTCCGCGTGACGGCCGCCCTCGACGACGACGGGTTCGTCGACGTCGCCGTCACGGACGACGGCCCGGGTATCGACCCGGCGACGCGCGAGCTCATCACGGGCGAGCGCGACCACGACCAGCTCGGTCACCTCGACGGCCTCGGGCTGTGGCTCGCGCAGTGGGCGGCGACGGACGCCGACGGCCGCCTCTCCTTCGAGGACTGCGAGACGGGGACGACCGTCCACCTCCGCGTCCCGCGGGCCGACCCGCCCGACGCCTGACTCGTCGTCGCGTCCGGGTGTCGCGCCCCCGGCGACCCCGCCCACGACCCGACACGAACGGCTTTTGTCTCTGCACCTGGAAATCTCGGCGGCATGTCCATCGCACGGTTCTTCGACCGGGTCGAGGGGGCCCGGTCGTCGCTGGTCGTGGTCAACCGCGACCAACCCCGGCCGGTCCAGCGGATGCTCTCGCGGCTCTTCGAGGACCAACCGGTCCACGTCGAGGAGTCCGCCATCCCGGACGGTGCACACGACGTCGTCCTCCTCGTGCGGGACGGCGACGTCGTCGCCACCTCGCCCCTCGAAGACGTGATGCAGTCGGTGTTGCTGGTGAACTCCGACCTGTTCTCGACGGGAGCGCGCACGCTCGCCGACGCCGAACTCCCGACCGTGCTCACCGAAATCGAGGAGACGCGCTTCGACGTCCGGGGCTACCCCGCCTCGGAGACGGACAAACTCCTGCTCATCGCCGTCTCGCGCGCCATCGAGCGCGACGCGTGGCTGTCTGGCGAGGGTCGGCTGCGTTCCGCCTTCCAGTACCTCTCGCGCATCCGCGACGAGTCCGGGACGCGCGCCGTCTACGACACGCTCGGCGACAGCGACCTCGACGTCCACGTCTACGGGGTCCCGGACTGGGTTCCGCCGGAGAGCGTCGGCGTGACGATTCACGGGGGGTACGGCTCCGACTTCCGCCGCGGGTGGTTCGTCGTCCACCATCGCCCGGACGGCGGCGGGTCGGCGCTCGCGGCCTATCGGACCGAGGAAAAACGCTGGACGGGGTTCTGGACGAGCCGCGACGACCTCGTCGACGACATCGCCGACTACGTCGCGTACACCCTCTGAGAGAGCGGGGGACGTATCCCCGTCCGCGCCCTCTCCTCGCCCATGACGGAGACGGACACGGAGACGGAGACGGACGCCGAGCGCGTCGCGGTCCCGGTGCCGACGGCGGACGCGGCCGCCGCGGAGCGCGACCGCGTCGTCGCGCGCGTCCGCGAGCACGCCGGTCGCCTCGCGCGCGAACTCGCGCGCCTCCAGGGCGGCGACTACGGCCGGCGGACCTTCCGCGTCGAGGGCGGCGAGTGGACGCTGAAGTACGAGGCGGGCGACCTCGACTTCCTCCGCTTCGAGGGGCGCGCCGGCCTCGACGTCTACGTCGTCTCGACGAAGACCGACCCCGAGATTCCCGACCTCGCGGCGGCGATGGACCACTACGAGGCGTTCGTCGCCGCCTTCGCGGACTACGTGGACTCGCTCGGCGGCGTCCTCGACGGCGTCCCCGAGACCGTCCCGGACGTCGCCTCGACGGGCGACGTCGCCGCGGAGCGCGACCGCCTCGTCTCGCGGATGCGCGAGGCCGCCGACCGGATGGCGGCCGAACTCCACCGCGTCGAACCCACGGAGTACGGGACGTTCGCGGCGACGGTCGAGGGGACGCGCTGGGAGCTCAAACGCGAGGCCGACCGGGCGAGCTACGTCCGCGCGGGCGGCGAGGGCGGCGTCTACCTCGTCTCGCAGTACGCGCCGCCGTCGCCCGGCGACGTCCGCACGTACGCGCCCGGCTTCCGGGGCTTCGTCGAGGCGTTCAACGCCGAGGTCGACGAACTCGGCGACGCCCTCGACGGCGTCGAACTCTGAGGTGTGCGGGGCGGCGTGTGCCGCCGTCGTGCGGGGAGACGTGCGACCGTCGTTCGGGGTCCGTGCGAGCGACGCGGAACCGAAACGGCGAGGGGGCCGGCCGCCGACTGCCCCCGTATGCCCGAGGACGCCGACGACGCGCTCGCGTGGGAGACGACGGCGAGCGACGTCGCCTACACCTGCCCGGGGTTCGACATCGTCCGCGACGAGGTCGTCCTCCCGGACGGCACCGAGAGCGACTACGACTACCTCGACGACGACCCCGCGGTCGTCGTCCTCCCCTTCACGCCCGACGGCGACGTCGTCGTCATCGAGGAGTGGCGACAGGCGGTCAAACGCGTCAACCGCGGGCTCCCCGCGGGCGGCGTCGAGACCGACGACGCCGACCTCACGGCCGCGGCGCGCCGCGAACTCGAAGAGGAGACGGGCTACGAGGCCGACAGCCTCCACGCGCTGACGACCGTCGAGCCCGCCAACGGCATCTCGAACGCCGTCCACCACCTCTTCGTCGCCGAGGGGTGTACGCCGACGGGCGAACGCGACCTCGACTTCAACGAGAGCATCCGCGTCGCGGAGACGACGCCCGACGCGCTCCGCGACGCCGTCCGGGAGGGGGCGTGTCGGGACGGGCGCACCGCGCTCGCCCTCCTCTACTACGAGGCCTTCGAGGCGTAGGCGGTCCTCGCGACGCGCGAGGCGTGTCTCGCGTCGTCGTCGTCGTCCGACTCGTCGCCCCCGCAGCGTCCGGGCGCGCGTCGCGTCGTCACCCGTGCCGTCCGGCGCGCGAGGCCTCCGCCGAACGCAACCCTTAGTGACGCGCTCCGTCCATCACCACTAATGAGAGACGTCTTCGAGATTCGCGCGCAGGACGCCGGCGGCCGCGTCGGCGACCTGCACGTCCCGCGGGCGGACGTGACCGTGGAGACGCCCGCGCTCCTCCCCGTCGTCAACCCGAACGTGATAACGGTCGACCCCGCCCGCTTCGACGAGTTCGGCGCGGAAATCCTCATCACGAACTCCTACATCATCAAGCGCGACGACGACCTCGCGGCGCGCGCCCGCGAGGAGGGTCTCCACGACCTGCTCGGCTTCGACGGCGCGATCATGACGGACTCGGGCTCCTTCCAGCTCTCCGAGTACGGCGAAATCGACACGGACACGGAGGAAATACTGCGCTTCCAACACGACATCGGGAGCGACATCGGGACGCCCGTGGACATCCCGACGCCACCCGACGTGGACCGAGAGCGCGCGGCGGACGAACTCCGAACCACCCAGGAGCGCCTCGAACTCGCGGAGACGGTAGACGTCGGCGACATGCTCGTGAACGCGCCCGTGCAGGGCTCGACGTACCCCGACCTCCGCGAGGAGGCGGGCGCGCACGCCTACGCGACGGACCTCGACGTCTTCCCGGTCGGCGCGGCGGTGCCGATGATGAACGACTATCGCTACGACGACGTTGCGCGCGCCGTCGCGGGCGCGAAACGCGGCCTCGGCGCCGACGCGCCCGTCCACCTCTTCGGCGCGGGCCACCCGATGATGTTCGCGCTCGCCGTCGCGCTGGGATGCGACCTCTTCGACTCCGCGGCGTACGCCCTCTACGCCCGCGACGACCGCTACCTCACCGTCCACGGCACCGAGCAGCTCGCGGACCTCCACCACTTCCCCTGCGCCTGCCCGATCTGCACCGAACACACCCCCGAGGAGGTGCGTCGGATGCCGGACGCGGCCCGCGAGGAACTGCTCGCCGAGCACAACCTCCACGTCTCGTTCACCGAACTCCGCCGGGTGAAGCAGGCGGTCCGCGACGGCGACCTGCTCGAACTCGTCGAGGCGCGCGCGCACGCCCACCCGCGGACGCTCGACGGCTATCGCGCCCTCCTCGACCACGCCGCGCAGTACGAGGCGAGCGACCCCGCGAGCAAGGACGCCTTCTTCTACGCCTCCGCGGAGTCCGCGCGCCGCCCCGAGGTCCTGCGCCACCGCGAGCGCCTCGCGCGCCTCTCCCCCGAGGGCCACGTCCTCCTCTCGGAGGGGCCGCGCCACGACGGCTACGACGAGTGCTGGCGCGTGAAAGCGCCGTTCGGCCCGTATCCCGCCGCGCTCTCCGAGGTCTACCCGCTCACCGCGGAGACGCCGTCGAACATGGACCGCGAGGGGTACGAGGCGGCCGCGAAGGGCGTCGCGCGCCTCGCCGGCGAACACCCGGACGCCGACTTCACGCTCGCCCACGAGTCGTGGCCGGCGGACGCCCTCGACTACGTCCCGCCGCGCGTCGAGACACTCGACCTCGGCGAGGACCGACTGACGGGTCCCGACGGCGACGAGACCTGAGGGGCCCGCCGCACCCGTTGTCCCCGACGCGCACCTGCCGTTCCGCCACCCCGCCGCACCCGTCGCACCCGACGCGCACCTGCCGTTCCGCCACCCCGCCGCACCCGGCGTCCCGTCCCGCCGGCGCGCTAAGGCAAGACCCTTCTCGGTTCGACCCCGACGTTCGCCAATGACCGACTACTTCGAAGTCCATCGCCGGGACGCGGCGGCCCGCATCGGCGAGTTGCGCCTCGCCGACCCCGTCACGACGCCGTGTCTGGCGGACGACGTCGTGACGGACGCGGGGAGCCTCTGGAACGCGGAGCGCGAGGTCCCCGAGGGCGACGAGTCGCGGGTGACCATCCTCCCCCACCGGGGGTTCCCGCGCGGGACCGCAGCGGAGGTCCAGGAGTCCTTCGCGGTCGAGCATCCCGACGTCGACTACCCGAGCGGTGCCGTCGTCTCGCCCGACACCGCGGCGAACCACGGCGCGGACGTCTACGTCGTCTCGGGCGCGCCGGGGTTCGTCGGCCACGCGAGCTCGTTCCGCGACGCCGTCATCGACGTCCGCGAGGCCGTCCCGGACGACACCGCGCTCTACCTCTCCGGGGTCGCCACGCCGTCGAACGTCGCCACGCTCGTCTCCGCGGGCGTCGACCTCGTGGACGGCGACCGCGCGGTCGTCCGCGGGACGCAGGGGCGCTACCTCACGACGGAGGGCGAGCACGACCTCGCCGACCTCGACGAACTCCCCTGTGCGTGCCCGGCGTGCCAACAGCCGCTCGCCGAGTTCGACCGCGAGGACTGCGTCGAGCACAACGTCAACGCCCTCGAGGCCGAACTCGCGCGGGTCCGCGGGCGCATCCGACAGGGCCGCCTCCGCGACTACGTCGAGGGCCAGGCGCGCCACGAGGCGTGGACGACCGCGGCCTTCCGCGAGTTCGACCAGCAGTGGGGGTACGTCGAGGAGCGGACGCCAGTCGAGCGCGACAGCCTCCTCCTCGCGGCGAGCGAGGACACCCTCCGGCGCGTCGAGATACAGCGCTTCGCCGAGCGCGTCACCGCGCGCTACACGCCGCGCCTCGACGACTATCCCCTCCTCCTCGTGCCCTGCTCGGCGCGCAAACCCTACTCGGACTCCCAGAGCCACCGGCAGTTCCAGGACGCCGCGAGCTACCGCGGCCACGTCGTCTCGATGACCTCGCCCATCGGCGTCGTCCCGACCGAACTCGAACTCACCTACCCCGCCCAGCACTACGACTCGGTCGTGACGGGCCGGTGGACGGAGAACGAACTCGACTTCGTGACGTCGGTCCTCGAACGCTACCTCGACCGGACGGACTACCCGCGCATCGTCGCGCACGTCCCCGACGAGGGCTACCGGGAGATAGTCGAGCGCGCGACCGCGGGACGCGACATCCCCGTCACGTACACCGTCGAGGACCACCCGACGACGGACGAGTCCCTCGGCGAACTGAACGCCGCCCTCCAGGGCGAGGACCAGATTTGGGTGCAAGAACGCGAGGCCGCCACGCTCCGCGCCGTCGCGGACTACCAGTTCGGCGAGGGCGCGGGCGACGTCCTCTTCGCCCCGGACGACTTCGAGTTGCAGGGCCGCTATCCGAAACTGCAGGCGCTCGACGGCGACGGCGAGCAGCTCGCGGCGCTCGTCCCGCAGTACGGCACGCTCTCGCTCTCGCTCGCGGGCGCGCGAAAGTGGGCGGCGAGCGACGTGCCGACGAAGCGCGTCGAGATCGACTCGTTCGTCCCGCGCGGGAACGTCCTCGCGCCGGGCGTCGTCGAGGCGGACGACGCGATTCGGCCGGGCGACGAGGTCGTCGTTGAGGGCCCCGCGGCGTTCGCGGTGGGGCGCGCGACCGTCCACGGGTCGGCGATGGCGGACGCGACGCGCGGCGTCGTCGTCGACGTCCGACACAGCGAGGAGACGTGACGCGATGACGCACCCGATCCCGGCGGCCGCGTGCGAGGGCGCGGACGTCGACCCCGCGACGCTCGACGCGCTCCTCGGGCGCGTCGCGGACTACTTCCGCGGGAAGGAGCGCGCGCTCGAACGCCGGTACGAGTGCGCGATCACGGCGACGGACGGGGTCGTCCTGTTCGCGGACGCGGCCTTCTGGGAGCGGACGGGCGAGGCGCTGGGGTTCGACGAGACGGAGACGACGGCGGTCGAACGCGCCCACGAGGCCACCCTCTTGCTCGCGGGCGACCGCGCGGACCGCCTCGCGGAGTTCGAGACGGCGCTCGACGTGCGAACGGCGGTCGTCCTCGGCCGCTGAGCTCGGACGCTGCGCGCTACGCGAGCCGCGAGGTGAGGACGCCCTCGTGGGCGATGGCGAGCGTTCCGAGGATGCTCATGACGAGCACGTAGCCGACGGCGAACGGCGGGACGACTTCGTTGATGGCGGGGACGACGCTCGCCGCGGCCAGCGTCGCCACGATGAGCGAGAACTCCCCGCGCGCGAGGAGCCCGATGCCGACGCGCGCGGAGCGCCGGGCGTCGAGGCCGGTGAGTCGCCCGCCCGCGTAGCCGCTGGCGAGTTTGCTCGCGGTCGTGGCGAGCGCGCCGACCGCGACGAGGAGCGCGACGCCCGCGACGACGCGGAGGTCGGTGTCGAGGCCGATGGCGAAGAAGAAAACGGCGGCGAAGACGTCGCGCAGCGGCATCACGAGGTGCTCGATGCGCTCGACGAGCTCCGTCGTGCTGAACGCGGTGCCGACGAAGAAGGCGGCGACCGCCTCGCTGACGCCGACGGAGAGCGCGAGCGCGCCGACCGCGACGGCGACGCCGACGACACGGAGGACGAAGAGCTCGTCCGGGCCGACGTCGAAGGCGCGCTCGACGTGGTCGCTTCCGTAGTAGGCAACGAGGGCGAGGACGGCGAGGAAGCAAAAGGAGCCGGCGACGCTGAGCGCCGCGCCGCGGAGCGTGCCGCCGCCGACGATTGCGGCGAGCACGGCGAGGTAGACGGCGACGATGATGTCCTCGACGACGAGCGTCCCGAGGATCGTGCGGCTCTCGGGGTTCGCGAGCCAGCCGGCGTCCGTCAGCGACTTCGTGACGATGGCGCTGGAGGAGACGAAGACGATGCCGACGACGAACACCGCGCCGAGCGGGCCGAGACCGAAGGCGTACGCGAGCGCGACGCCGACCGCTCCGTTGACGAGGAAGTCGACGCCGCCGAGGAGCGCGAGCTCGCGGCCCTTCGAGAGGAGGTAGCCGATGTCGAACTCCAGCCCGAGGAAGAACAACAGGAGGACGATGCCGAGTTCGGCGGCGGTGGTGACGAACTCCCCGTGGGTCACGAGCGCGAGCGAGACGCCCGCGACCTCCGTCGGGACGTACGGGCCGACGGCGACGCCCGCGAGGATGTACGCGGGGATGACGGACTGCCCGAGGCGGTGGGCGAGCGCGCCGGCGAGCGCGAGCGCGAGGAACGCGACCCCGGTCTCGAAGAGGACGCCCGCCATCCTACGCCGTCTCGCTCCCGTCGTCGCTCCCGCCCTCGCCCGCGGCGACGAGCGACTGGAGGGCCTTCTGCTCGTCGCGCGAGCCGATGGCGACGAGGATGTCGCCGGGTTCGAGGACGGTGTCCGCGCCCGGGTTGGCGAGCGTCTCCGCGCCGCGCTGGACGGCCGCGACGGTCGCCCCCGTCTCCGCCCGGATGCCCGCGTCGGACAGCGTCTCGCCCGCGACCGGGGAGTCGGCGGGCACCTCCACCCACTCCATGATCGCGTCGCCGAGCGGGACGTCGACGTCGTCGAGGTCGAGCGGCTGGAAGTCGGCCGCCTGCAGGACGCTCGCGGCCTCGCGCGCCGCCGCCGCGTCGAGGTCGAAGAGCTTCTCCGCGTCCGCGTCGGGGCCCTCCCGCCGGTAGACCTCCCGGCGGCCGTCGTGGTGGACGATGACGACGAAGCGCGTCTCCCCGCCCGCCGGCACCTCGTACTGTTTGCCGACGCCCGGGACGTCGACCTCGTGGATGACCATGCGCGCCCCCACGCCCGGGCCGGTCAAGAAACCCATCGAATCGGCGTGCCCTCGCCCGTCCGCGCCCTCGGAACGCCGCGCCTGCGGCCGGTTCGATGGAGTTTACCCCGCCGACCGCCGAGCGACACGTATGGAACGTGACGCGTTCGTCAGCGGGGCCCGCGACGCCGTCCCGATGCTCCTCGGCATCGTCCCCTTCGGTCTCGTCACCGGCGTCGCGTCCGCCGACGCCGGCCTGACGCTCGCTCAATCGCTCGGGCTCTCCGCGTTCGTCTTCGCCGGCGCGTCCCAGCTCGCCGCGCTCTCCCTCGTCGAGCAGGGCAGCGCCTTCCTCGCCGTCGTCGCCACCGCCGTCGCCGTCAACCTCCGAATGGGCGTCTACTCCGCGTCCATCGCGCCCTACTTCGAGGAGTACGCCGCCCGCTGGCGCGCACTCCTCGCCTTCCTCCTCATCGACGAGGCCTACGCCATCTCCCTCGCCACCTACCGCGAGCGCGACGTCGACCCCCGCTGGTACTACGTCGGCGTCGCGGGCGCGCTCTGGGTCGTCTGGCAACTCGCCATCGCCACCGGCGTGCTCGTCGGCGCGGACGTCCCGCCGTCGTGGGGGCTCGACTTCGCCGTGCCGCTCGTCTTCCTCGCCCTCCTCGTCCCCACCATCGAGGGCGTCCCGCACGCCGCCGCGGCGGTCGTCGCCGCCGCCATCGCCGTCTACGGTGCGGGCTGGCCGTTCAACGCCGGCCTGCTCGTCGGCGCGCTCGCCGGCATCCTCACCGGGTTCGTCGTCGCGGGGTGGCGACGATGACGACGTACGACGCCCTCACGACGTGGGCGCTCATCGCCGCCATCGCCGTCCCGACGTTCCTCGTCCGCTTCTCCTTCATCGGCCTCCTCGGACGCGTCGGCGGCGTCCCCGACTGGGCGGAGCGCGCGCTCGCGTTCGTCCCCGCCGCCGTCCTCGCCGCCCTCGTCGTCCCCGACGTCGTGACGCTCCACGCCACCGTCGCCGCCACGCTCGCCCAGGAGAAGGTCGTCGCGGGCGTCGTCGCCGCCGGCGTCGCCTACTACACCGAGAACGTCCTCGCCACCATCGCCGTCGGGATGGCCGTCCTCTGGACGATTCGATTCGGCCTCCCGCTCGCGGGGGTCGCGTGAACCGGCCTCGCCCCCGCCCCCGCGCCCTCCTCGCCCCGGTCGCACTCGCGCTCGCGTTCGCCGTCGCCGCCCTCCTCCCCGGCGCGGGCGCGCCCGCGACCGGCGGCCTCCCGTGGGACAAACTCCTGCACGCCGCGGGGTGCGCGGCGCTCGTCGTCGCCGGCGCGTGGGCCCTCCGCCGCGACGACACCCGCGCGCTCCTCGCGCTCGCCGTCCTCGCGTCGCTCTACGGCGGCGGCGTCGAACTCGCACAGGCGTTCGTCCCCGGCCGGGACCCCTCGCTCCTCGACTTCGCCGCCGACGCCGCCGGCGCGTGCCTCGGCGCGCTCGCCGTCCGCCTCCGCCGTGTGTTCGAACGCCCGTGACGGCTTGGGAGAGTGGGGCGTTCGCTTCATCGTCGCCCCTTTCGGGGCCGACGCTACTCACGCCTCTCTGGCGTTCGGCGTTCGTTCTCCGTGGTGCCTCGCTATCGCTCGGCACCACGCTACCCCCAATCCGGGTCCTTCACCGCCCGCTCGTTCTCGGGGCCGTCGCGGGCCGCGAGGCGTTCCTCGACCGCCTCGAAGAAGTCGCTGGCGACGCGCGCGACCGTCGACTCGACGGCGCGCCGGCCGTACGTGGCGAGTCGTCCCTCTACGTCCGCCTCGGCGCGCCACGTCACGACACAGCCCGCCTCGCGCTCTTCGAGGGTGAGGGTCGCGTCCATCGCCGCGTCGACGGCGTCGCCGCCGATGTCGCCCTCGATGGCCATGTCCGGGTAGTCGCGCTCCGTGACCGCCACGTCCACGTCGATGTCGACGCCGACCCCGGCGACGGCCGCGCCGACCGCCGCGTCGTAGCGTTCGCCGGGCGTGACCGTCCGCGCGTCGCGCGTCGCGTCGTCCGCGGCGAGCAGGTGCGCGAGCGACCCCGCGGGGAGGTCGCGGCCGTCCGCGGGTTCGAGCGCCGTACACCCCGGGAGACACTCGCGCGTCGTCACCGGATCGGAGAGCGCGACCCAGACGGGCCCGGGGGCGGCCGCGAACTCGTGTTCGACCGTCACCGCTGTCGGCATCGACTCGGACATACCCGAGGGTCGCCCGCCGCCCGCGTAAGCGTTGTCGCCGTCCCGAACCCCGGCCGACCGCGGGGGTTTTACGCGCGCCCGGGCTTCTACGTGGTAATGAGCAAGCCGTCCCCCGAAGTGTACGAGCAGGGGCGCGGGATGGACGCGCACAACCAGGTGATGCGCGAACTCCGCGCCGAGAAGGGGAACAAGGAGTACGACCCCCACGAGCCGACGCGCGTCTGGCTCGACGAGGACAACACGCCCGACGGCGTCTACCAGAGCCTCACCATCATCCTCAACACCGGCGGCTGCCGGTGGGCGCGCGCCGGCGGCTGCACCATGTGCGGCTACGTCGCCGAATCCGTCGAGGGCGGGAGCGTCGGCCACGACGCCCTCATGGACCAGATCCAGGCCTGCCTCGACCACGAGGCCGAGGAGGCCGACGACGAATCGGGGCTCGTGAAGATCTACACTTCCGGGTCGTTCCTCGACGAACGCGAGGTGCCCGCGGAGACCCGCCAGGCCATCGCGGACGTCTTCGCCGACCGCGAGCGCATCGTCGTCGAGAGCCTCCCGGACTTCGTGGAGGCCGAGCGCGTCTCCGACTTCACGGACGTCGGCCTCGAAACCGACGTCGCCGTCGGCCTGGAGACCGCGACCGACCGCGTGCGCCACGACTGCGTGAACAAGTACTTCGACTTCGCGGACTTCGAGGACGCGGCTCGTGAGGCGCGCTCCGTCGGCGCGGGCATCAAGGCCTACCTCCTGATGAAGCCGCCCTTCCTCTCCGAGTCCGAGGCCGTCGCCGACATGAAGGACTCCATCGCGCGCTGTGCGGCCGTCGAGGGCTGTCACACCGTCTCGATGAACCCCACGAACGTCCAGCGCTACACGATGGTCGACCAACTCCACTTCCGCGGGGGGTACCGCCCGCCGTGGCTCTGGTCCGTCGCCGAGGTCCTGGAGGACACCGCCGACGAGGACGTCATCGTCGTCTCCGATCCCGTCGGGAACGGCTCCGACCGCGGCCCGCACAACTGCGGCGAGTGCGACGACCTCGTCTACGAGGCCATCAAGGACTTCGACCTCCGACAGGATCCCTCCGTGTTCGACGAGGTGTCCTGCGAGTGCGAGGCGACCCACGAGGTCGTCCTCGAACGCGAGACGAGCTACAACCTCCCGCTCGCCGAATAAACGCGGCTCTGGGCGACGCGACGCACCGTGACGTACGAACGGGCAACGCGGTGCCCCGCTCCGAGGCCGCGACGCACCGCGACGCCGCGACGCGGCCCCAAGCCGTATCCGCGTCCCCCCGCTCTCACGGCCATGCACGCCCGTCGCGCCCTCCTCGGCGACCCCGCGGCCCGCCCGGAGTGCGCGCTCGCTGCTCTCGTCGCCACCGTCGCCGCCGTGCCGCTCCACTTCTTCTGGCTCCGCGACGCCGCGTTCTACGTCTTCGGCGACCTCCCGTTCGCCACCGCCGCCCTCGCGCTCGCGTTCGCCGTCGTCGTCGGCTACTACGGCGACGGCGGCCTCCTCGCGGTCCTCACCGCGATCGGTCCCACGGTCGCCGTCGCAACGACGTTCCCTCGTTCGCCGTCGCGCCCGCTCAGGCGAACTCCGGCGGACAGCGTCCGCCGTGCTCGCGTAACTGACTCTACCAGTTACGCGAACGCTTCCAACACGCCCCGCCCGTCCGTCCCGCCGAGGAGCGGGAGCGCGGCGCGCTCGGGGTGGGGCATCATCACGGCGACCGTCTCGGCGTCGCCGACGATGCCCGCGACGTTGCCCTTCGAGCCGTTCGGGTTCGCGTCGTCCGTGACGTTCCCGTCGGCG
The DNA here is from genome assembly GCF_014647115.1 of Halarchaeum rubridurum. GTDB lineage: Archaea > Halobacteriota > Halobacteria > Halobacteriales > Halobacteriaceae > Halarchaeum > Halarchaeum rubridurum. Next base: position 353,013 of record NZ_BMOO01000001.1, on the reverse strand, counting down.
TCGCAGTACCGGAAGAGGATCCGGTCCTCGTCTTCGAGCGTCGCCAGCTCGTCGTCGGGGATCTCGAAGCGGCCCTCGCCGTGCGCGATGGGGATCGTGAGGACCTCGCCGGCGTCGTAGGCGCGGGTCCACGGCGTCTCGGCGTTCTCGACGCGGAGGTTGACGTGCTCGCACTGGAAGCGCGCGGAGCGGTTCGTCGTGAACGCGCCGGGCGTCAGGCCGCCCTCGCAGCCGATCTGCGCGCCGTTGCAGACGCCGAGGACGGGCGTCCCCGACTCGGCGGCGTCGCGGACGTCGTCCATGACGGGCGAGCGCGCCGCCATCGCGCCCGCGCGGAGGTAGTCGCCGTAGGAGAAGCCGCCGGGGATGACGACGCCGTCCGTGTCCGCGGGGAGGCCGTCCTCGTGCCAGACGATTTCGGCCTCGACGCCGATGGCGTCGAGGGCGCGGGCGGCGTCGCGGTCGCAGTTCGACCCGCCGAAGCGGACGACGGAGATCATTCGCGTTCGGCGACGTCCACGTCGTAGTCGTGGATCGTCGGGTTGGCGAGCAGGCGCTCGGCCATCTCCTCGGCGCGCTCGGCCGCGGCGTCCGCGTCCGCGGCGTCGAGGTCGACCTCGAAGCGGTCGGTCGAGCGCAGCGCCTCTAGCTCGAAACCGAGGCGTTCGAGGGCGCGCTTCGTGGTCTCGGCCTCGGGGTCGAGGACGCCGCGCTTGAGTCGGACGGTCACCGTCGCGGTGTAGGCGCTCATCGCCCGTGAGTGCGTGACCGTGGTCAAAAAGACTTCTGAAAATGCGGGGATGTTGCACGTTCGTGCGGCCCGCGTCGGCGGCCACTCACGCGACGAACGTCACCTCGAAGCGCCGGACGTCGGCGTCGTAGTAGGCGCTCACGAGGTCGTCGGCGTCGTTCGGGACGACGCGCCGCGGGACGGTCGCGGAGAGCGCGGCGACGTCGAAGGGGTAGGGGTCGAGGCGGAGCGTCGCGGGGCCGACGGGGGTCACGTCGAGCGTCGTCGTGTCGTCGCCCCCGACCGGGACGGGCCCGAGTTCCGCCGGCTCGAAGCGGGCGTTGTGGCAGGTGTAGAGCGAGAGGGAGTCGAGGGCCTGCAGGAGGAGGTAGTGTTTCCAGAGGTCGCTGCGGACCGCGCCCGCGGGGGCCGTTCCCTCGGCGTGGAGGGCGTCGAGCACGTCGCGGTCGCGCTCGGGGAGGTCGCACTCCGCCGCGAACGCGTCCTGTCTGGCCTCCTGGTCGTCGACGAACGACGCGTACGGCTCCTCGTCGCTCAGGTCGAGGATCTCGGTGCGGACGCCGTAGCCGCCGCGGCGGAGGCCGGCGGCGTGTAGCGAGACGAGCAGGCCCGCGTATGGGTGGACGTCGGCGGCGACGTCGACGCCGCGCGCGTAGAAGTCGGTCCAGTCGTCTCCGTCGACCGCGACGAAGTCCACCGGGTCGCCCTCGCCGTCGAGGCGCGGCCGGCAGTCGTAGTCGCTCCACCCCTGGTCGTGGGTCTCCGCGGCGACGACGAACGGGAGGCGCGGGTCGGGGACGACGACCGCCTCGCCGCCCCAGTGGCGCGCGAAGCGCCCGGAGAGCGCCGCGTGGTCGGGTTGGGTGACGAACCGGTAGCGCTCGCCGGCCTCGGTGACGATCATGGGTGACGCAACGCGCCGGTGCTACAAAGAGGTAGCCCGCCGGGGGCTCGCCGACCGGACGACCCCGCTGCCCTAAGCGGCCCCAACGGCTACGTGCGCGCCTCGGTACCACTAGTTATGGCCGCGGACGGCGTACTCGTGCTCGTGTCGTTGCTCTGGGGCGTCCTCGGACTCGCCTGCGGCGCGCACGCCGCGACGCACGAGCGAAACGGCCCGTTCTGGTTCCTCGCCGTCGCGCTCTCGGGCGTCGTCGGCGCGTGCGTCTACGGTGTTCTCGTCCTGCTGGGCCGCGACGACACCGAGGCCGTCGACGTCGACGACCCCGTGACGATGACTGGAGAGAACGAGCGCTAGAGGTCCCGAACGGCGTCGACGGCCGCCTCGATGTCGGGCGCGTCGAACCACTCGGTATCGGTGTAGGCGTTCGTCCCCGCGCGATAGAGGTCCGAGACCGTCTCGACGACGTCCTCGGGGAGGTGGTCGGGCGACGCCCCGCAGAGCTCGCGCCAGTCGGCGACGCCGCGCCGGTCGGCCTCGGCCTTCGCCTCGCTCACGGCCTCGACCCACGTCGGGTCGTAGCTCTTGTAGAACTGCCGGACGACCTCCTTCGAGACCTGCTGGCCGCGGTAGGCGAAGCGGTTCTCGTCGAACGTCCCGACGACGTCCGCGACGACGAGCTCGCCGTCGACCACCGCGCACTCGATTTTCCCGTCCTGATGCTCGAAGCCGGCGGCCTCGGCGCGCTCGGTGACGACGTCGTTGACGCGCCGGGCGAGCGATTCGAGGTCGGCGACGGCGGCGTCGCCCGCGATTCGGTCGGCCTCGGCGTCGTCGACGTAGCGGTCCTGTTCCTCGAACTTCGTCGAGAACTCGACGACGGGGTCGGCGAGCGTGACGGGTTCGGCCGGCCACTCGGCGACGTCGAGGCCGTACTCCTCGGGCGTGCCGCGCGAGCGGAGGCTGGAGCCGACGGGGACGGTGTTGCGGAAGACGATTTCGAGGGGCACCACGTAGTTCGCCCCCGCCTCGGCGTGGAAGGCGTCGTAGTCGTAGTCGTAGTCGCCGTCGACGAAGGGGAGGTCGGGCACCTGCACGAGGTCGATGGCCATCTCGGTCGGGGCCGTGCCCGCGCTATCGAGGTCGACGACGCGGTCGGCGTCGCCGCCGTCCACGACGCCCCGGTAGTGCGTGGGGACGCCCGCGGCTTCGAGGGACTCGAAGTTGTACGCGCCCATCGTGCAGAGCGCCGCGCCCTTCTGCGGAATCTGGTCGGGCATCTTCCCCCAGTCGAAGACGCTGTAGTCGTCGGTGAACGCGAACCGACCGCGGCCCGGTGCCTCCCGCGTCGGGGCGTCCGCGACGCGGAGGTCCTTGACGCTCGTCATACGCGTCCTGCGTCGCCCGGGGACTAAGGGGTTTCCATCGACGTGCCCACTCCCTCTCCTCTCGACACCGAGGTATGCACGTCCGTGCTGTCGGCGTTCCACCCGTCTTTATGCCCCGGCGCGCGCCACGGTCGGATATGGTAGCAGACCCGACGCTGTCGGCGCTCACGGAGTGCGGCGTCGTCGCCGTGATGCGCGGCCTCGAACCGGAGACGCTGATCGAGACGGGCGAGGCGCTCCGCGCGGGCGGCGTCACGACCATCGAGGTCACGGCGGATTCGCCGGGCGCAATCGAGGGGATCGACGCGCTCGCCGACCACTTCGCGGACACCGAGGTCCACGTCGGCGCGGGGACCGTCGTCGACGAGGAGACGGCGAACGCCGCCCTCCGCGCCGGCTCGGAGTTCGTCGTTTCGCCGTCGCTCCACGAGGAGGTCATCGAGACCTGCAACCGCTACGGTGTCGCCTCCTTCCCGGGCATCATGACGCCCACCGAGGCGGTCTCGGCCATCGAGGCCGGCGCGAGCGCGGTGAAGGTCTTCCCAGCGAAGAGCGTCGGGCCCGCGCACGTCTCGGCGCTGAAGGGCCCGCTCGGCCAGCTCGACATCGTTCCGACGGGCGGCGTCGGCCCCGACAACGCCCGGGCGTACATCGAGGCGGGCGCGGTCGCCGTCGGTGCCGGTGGCTCGCTCATCGACGAGGACGCCATCGAGCGCGGCGACTTCGAGGTCATCACGGCCAACGCCGAAGAGCTCGTCGCGGAAGTGGAAGCAGGGCGTCGTTCGGAGTGAGGGAGCGTAGCGAGCGAGTGAGAACGACGAGGACGCGAGCGGGGAGGGACGACCCGCGAGCAGGGCGCGGGGCCGAGTGAGTGCTGGCGAGCGAGGGCCCGCGAAGACGCGAACGCTGAGCGATAGTGAGGCGTGAGCAGGGCGTCGTTCGGAGAGAGAGCGATAGCGAGCGAGTGAGAACGACGAGGACGCGAGCGGGGAGGGACGACCCGCGAGCAGGGCGCGGGGCCGAGTGAGCGCTGGCGAGCGAGGGTCCGCGAAGACGCGAACGCTGAGCGATAGTGAGGCGTGAGCAGGGCGTCGTTCGGAGAGAGAGCGGTAGCGAGCGAGGGAGAACGACGAGAACGCGAGCAGGGCGCGGGGCCGAGTGAGCGCTGGCGAGCGAGGGCCCGAGAGGACGCGAACGGGAGGGCGACGCCGTGGTGTGGTTCGCCCGACTCGACGTGTAAGCCGACGCGTACTTTTTTGCCGTATTGTGTTGTCCGGTGGCGTGTGTCACTTGCTCATTATTTCGACCGCTGGAGCCCGGTCACGGCGTGTGTCGCGCTCGGCTGTGCGGCCCTCGCGGCGCTCGCCACGCACGACGCGTTGACCGGCGCGTACGTCCTCGTCGCGGTGGTCTTCGGCGTCGGTGTTCCGCGCGTGCTCCGCGACGCCGTCCCGGTGTACGACCGGCTCGCCGCCATCTCCGTCGGCGTCTACGGCGTCGTCCGGCTCGCGGCGATGGGCGTGTGGCGTCTCGACGGGATCGTCTGCGCCGTCGCGGGCGGCGTCGCGCTCCTCGAACTCCTCCTCTCGCGGGCGTGACGCCGCGTCCCGCACCGAACCCTTTTGCTCGCGCCTCGCGTCCCGCCGGCCATGGCCCTCCGCGACTCGTTCGACTACCGAAGCGCCGCGTACGCGCTGATCGCCGCCGGCGCCGTCGGGGTCTACGCCTTCGGCTCGCTGCCGCTCCTCGAATCGCTGTCCTACGTCCCGCTCGCCCTCGTCGCCCTCACGGGGATTTTCGTCCCCGTCCGCGAGCGGATTCCCGAACACGACCGCCTGCTCACCGTCGGGCTCGGGGTCGTCGGCGTATACGGCCTCGCCGCGGAGGGGCTCTCGCTCTTCGACGCGCTGTTCGCGCTCGCGGGCGTCGCGTCCGTCGTTTCCCTCCTCTACGAGCGCGTCACGGGCCGTTCGACGCGGCTCGCGTGAAGCGTCGTCCGTCACCGATTCCCCCGCTCACCTGACGGGACCCGCCCGCTTTTGCACGTGGACGCGAAACCGAGTTGTATGTCTTGGATTGACGACCGGGCGGCGGACCTCGACGCCGACGAGTTCGGCTTCGACGTCGTCCCCGAGACCGACCAGTCCTTCGAGAACGCGCTCTCGAAGGCCCGCGACGGCGTTCGCCTCACCGTCGACGACGGCATCGAGCTCATCACGACCGGCACCGACGTCGAGGGGCTCGACCCGCGCCGGAAGGAGCTCGTCCTGGAGGCCGCGGACCGCCGCCGCGCGGAGGTCGTCGGCGAGGAGGTGACGTTCATCGCCAACGTCAACAACAACGTCACGACGGCGTGCAACACCGGCTGTCTCTTCTGCAACTTCAAGGACACCGCCCACCAGTTCGAGACGGAGTACCAGCAGGACCACGGCGGCTTCACGAAGACGCCCGCCGAGTCCCGTGACGTCGTCGCGGACGCCGTCGAGCGCGGCGTCTACGAGGTCACGTCCGTCTCCGGGCTGCATCCTGCGTTCGGTCTGAACGAGGAGCACCGCGAACTCCTCGACCCCGACGACCCCGAACTCAACTACAAACCCCCGGAGGCCTACGAGACCGACCCGACGACGTACCGCGAGCAGATCGCGGCGATGGCGGAGACGGGCGCGCACGTCCACTCGATGACGCCCGAGGAGGTCGACCACGCCCAGCGCGGCGCGGACTGGGGGTACGCGGACGTCTACCGCGAACTCGCGGACGTCGGCCTGAAGACGGTGCCCGGGACCGCCGCCGAAATCCTCGTCGACGAGGTGCGCGACGTCATCTGCCCGGGGAAGATAACCACCCAGGAGTGGGTTGACTCGATGGCGGCCGCCGCCGAGGTGGGGTTGCCGATGACGTCCACGATGATGTACGGCCACGTCGAGAACGAGGCCCACCGCGTCGAGCACCTGAAGGTCATCCGCGACCTCCAGGACAGGACCGGGAACATCACGGAGTTCGTCCCGCTCTCCTTCATCCACCAGGACACCCCGCTCCACGAACACGGCGTCGTCGAGTCGGGGGCCTCGAAGGCCGAGGACGAACTCCTCATCGCCGTCGCGCGCCTCTTCCTCGACAACGTCGAGCACATCCAGTCCTCGTGGGTGAAGTACGGCGACGAGTTCGGCCTCAAACTCCTCAACTGCGGCGCGGACGACTTCATGGGCACCATCCTCTCGGAGGAGATAACGAAGCGCGCGGGCGGCCAGTACGGCGAGTTCCGCTCCTTCCGCGACTACGTCGAGATGCTCACGGCCATCGGTCGCCCGCCGGTCGAGCGCACCACCGACTACACGGAGCGCCGTCGGATCGACACCGACGCGGACGTCTTCGGCCCCCGACTCGGCCCCGAGGCCGACGGCACGCCGCTCCTCGACTAGCCCGCGAGACGTGTTCCACGCGAGGTCCCGGCCGTGATGGTCACGACGCACGCGGCGATGGGGGCCGCGCTCGTCGCGCTCCTCCCGCTCTCCCCGCGCCTCGCGGGCGTCGCCGCGCTCGCCGCCTTCTGCGGGGGCGTCTTCCCCGACCTGGACCTGCTCGTCGGCGAGCACCGCCGCACCCTCCACTACCCCGACTACTACGCGCTCTGCGCGCTCCCGCTCGCCGGCCTCGCAGTCCTCCGCCCGCTCGCGCTCACCGCCTGTGTCGCGGCGTTCGTCGGGGCCGCCGCGCTCCACTCGGTCGCGGACGCCTTCGGCGGCGGTCTCGCCCCGCGACCGTGGCTCAGCGACGACCACCGCGGGGTCTACTGTCGCCTCGGGCGGCGCTGGCTCCACCCGCGCCACTGGATTCGATGGGACGGCGCGCCCGAGGACCTCGCGCTCTGTGGCGTCTGTGTCTGCGTCGTCCTCCTCGCCGCCGACGGCCACGTCCGGACGCTCGCCGCGGCGACGCTCCCGGTCTCGGTCGCCTACACGGCGCTCCGCAAGCGCCTCCCCGACCTCGCGCCGTGGCTGGTCGAGTGAGCGGGGCCGGCCCGGGCTATATGTACCTCGCCTGCGACGTGTTCGGGCATGGACCACGACGAGTCGGACGACGGGCCGCGCGACGTCGAGACGTACGGGGCGGACGGCGACGCAATCCCCCTCCCGAGCGAACTGCTCGACTACCTCCGCGAGACGCTCGGCGCCGACCTCCGGCGCGTCGTCCACTACGACGCGCACACCATCGCCGTCGCCGCCGACGAGGACGTCGGGACGTCCTATACGGAGGCCGAACTCCACGACCTCGTCGAGGACCTCCGCTTGCGCGACCTCGGGCGGCCGATTCAGGAGCGCTTCCACGAGTTCGGCTCGCTCTACTGCTCGCTCCACGCCTTCGACGACGCGCTCCTCGTCCACTTCGTGCAGGACCGCCGGCGCGGGACGCTCGTCGAACTCGACCCGTCGCGCGCGCCCGTCATCACGGACTTCGTCCACGACGTCCTCGAAATCCTCGACGAGTTCTCGGAGCAGGAGATCGCCCGCGCCCCCCAGTGGGCCCGCGAGTAGTCAGGCCTCGTCGGGCGACCACTCGCCGCCGACGCGGTCGTACCCCATCATCGACGGCCCGTCGTGCTCGGTGAAGACGACCTTCAGGTTCTCCTCTGGCACCCCGAAGGTCCCGCGAGCGTGCTCCATCACCGCGAGCGCGAACTCGCGTTTTGTCCCGTCGTCGCGCCCGCGCCGTATCTCGGCGTCCAAGAAGAGCAGCGGCCCCTCGACGTCGCGGCCGAGCGAGAGCGCGGCGTCCCCGTGTGTCCGAACCGTCACCGCGACGTGAGACGTCCCCGTCCGCATCACGTCGGCGTACGTCTCGCGGACGAACGCCGCGAACGCCTCCGTCTCCGCGCCGTCGAGCGACAGCGTCGTGTCGAACTGCAACAGCGGCATACGCGACTCCTCGGGTCGCCGTCGTCGTAAAACCGCGGGGGACCGAAGGCGGCGAGGAAGTGACGACGACGCGAGGAAAGACGGGAGGGGACGAAAAGCGAGACGGAAGAAACGAGGAGAACCGGAGAGCCGCGAGCGTCTAGTGGCCCTTGTCGTGGGGCGCGACCTGCGTGCCGTAGTACTCGGCGTGGTCGGTGTAGTCGATGAAGCGCGGGGCGTCCGGGTCGAAGGGGCGTTCGAGCGCCTCGAAGGCCTTCTTCTTGTCCCAGCCCTGGAGTTTGCCGACCGCCTTGCGCGAGTCGAGGTCGCGGTGTTCGAGGACGGACTCGGTGGCCTCCCACGCCTTCATCCCCTGCTCGGTGCGGACGATGACGGAGGAGTGGCCGTCCGCGGAGCCGACGGAGCCGACGGTGATGTCGGAGGTCATGCCGGTGAAGTCCGCACACTCGTCACACCCCTTGAGGGTGGCGTCGTGGAACTCGTTGACGTCCTCGGCGATGATCTGCTCGCCGTCGTTGCCGTAGACGCGCATCTCGCCCTCGATGACGTCCATCTTCCCGATGTCCTCGGGGTAGATGTCGCGCTTCTCGGCGAGCTGCTCGCCGATGAGGCGCTCGTAGTTGAAGTTCTTCGTGCACATCAGCGAGATGCGGTAGTCGACGGCCTCGACGAGCTCCGTCTGTGCGCCCTTCGACCAGTCGAAGTCCTGGAGGGCGCGGATGCCCTCGATCTCGCAGGGCGTGCCGACGAGCGCGAGGCTGACGTCCGCGAGGTCCTTCTCGGGGAGCTTGTGCTCCCACTGCTCGGGGTCGAGGTTGCCGAGCGCCATCGTCTGGTTGTAGAACGACCCGGCGTTCTCGACGAGGTCCTCGTGGCTCGTGGCGAGGAAGGACTCGGCCTTCCACGGGTCCTCCTCGGATTCGGTGGCGACGAGCGCGCCGTCGATCTCACCCTCTTCGAGGAGCGTGGAGAGGACGGCGGTGACGACGCCGCCGTCCTGGGCGTCGCCGTGCCAGTCGTCGCGGACCTGTGCCGTGAACTCCGTGATGGGGTCGCCGGCGCCGGAGACGTTGTCGTCGCCGCCGGTTATCTTCCACTGGCGCTCGTAGCGCATCCCCCCGCGCGGGCAGAAGTCCCAACACATCGAACAGCCCGTACACATCTTGACGAGTTCGGGATGACCGTCCTCGCCGACGCCGATGGAGTCCGAGGGGCAGGCGGCGACGCAGGTCCCGCACTGGATACAGCGGTCGGCGTCGATGACCGCCTCGTCGAGCTCCATGAACCACGTCTTGTCGTCGGGCGTGTCGATGTCGTTCATCTCCGAGCGAATCGAGTACTCGGGGGTGTCGAGGTCGACGCCCTCCGGGACGCCGACGCGCTTGTCGGGCTCCGCGCCCGGCGAGTCGACGTCCTGACTCTTGCCCGTCGAGGGCTCGGTGAACTCCAAGTCGTTGAGCTGGCCGTTCTCGTCGACGTTCACCGCACCACCGTCGGAGCGCAGCTCCGACGTTCCTCGCGACCCCGCTGGTCCCTCACCACCGTCCGCGCGGACGTCCGCCGACGCGTTCGACGCGGACGACTCCGCGCCGCTCGAACAGCCGCAGTCCGTCCCGCAGGCGCCGCTCTCGCTCTCGTTCGAGTCGGACGACCCGGCGTTCGGGACGCCCGGCGTACGCTTAGTCACCGTGGGCCACCCCCGAGGAGACCGGAGCGTCGGCCTGTTGCATCACGCTTCGCAGCCGGTCGTTGTCGACGCGGCGCGTCCACTCGTAGAAGCGCTCGCCTTCCGTGCGCTCCTCGGTGTAGGCGGCGAACAGCTCCTCCAAGGCGTCGGTGACGCTCCCGGCGGGGACGGCGGTCTCCACCCAGTCGAGGAAGGCGTTGTCGGCACCGAGGCTTCCCCCGAGACCGAAGTCCATCCCCTCGACGATGTCGTCCTCCGAGTTGTCCGCGGTCTCGACTTTCACCGTCTCGCCGCGGAAGCCGACGTCCGCGATCTGGGGCTGCGCGCACGACGCCGAGCAGCCGGACATGTGCATCCGGACGACGTCGAGGTCGTCGGGCGTGTCGATCTGCTCGTCGAGCTGGCGCGCCCACTGCTTCGTGCGCGCCTTCGTCTCGATGATGGCGTACTTGCAGTACTCGGTGCCCGTACAGGCGACCGCGCCGCGGGAGAACGGGCCGGGGTCGGGCTGGTAGTCCGCCGCGAACTCCTCGCTCACGAGGTCCTCGACGTTCTCCTCGGGGACGTGCGTGATGAGGAAGTTCTGGTCGGTTGCGAGTCGCACCGTGGACTCCTCCGTGCCGTACTTCTTCGCGGCCCGTGCGGCCTGCACGAACTCGTCGCCGCCGACGCGGCCCGAGATGACGTTGAAGCCGACGTACTTCAGGCCGTCCTGCTTCTGGTCGTGGACGCCGACGTGGTCGCCGACGTACCCCTCGGTGAGGTCGATCCCGCTCTCGGGGAGCTCGACGTCGCAGCGGTCGCGGACTGCCTGCTCGAAGTTCTCCGGGCCCATCTGCTGGACGAGGTAGCGCATCCGGCAGACGCCGCGGTTGTGCCGGTCGCCGAGTTCCTTGAACGTCTGTGCAATCGCCCGGCAGAGCTCGACGGCGTGCTCGGGGCGCACGAAGACGTCGAGCTGGGAGGCCATCCGCGGGCCGTCGGAGAGGCCGCCGCCGACGCGGAGGTGGAAGCCGTACGTGTAGCCGGCGCCCTCGCCGTCGAGTTCCTTCTTCGCGGGGACGAGACCGACGTCGTTGATCTGGGACTGCGCACAGTCGTGCTTGCAGCCCGTGATTGTCATCTTGAACTTCCGCGGGAGGTTGCCGAACTCGCGGTTGCCCGTGAAGTAGTCGCTGACGGCGTCGATGACGGGCTGGGCGTCGAAGCACTCGTGGTCGTCGAGGCCCGCCGCGGGGCAGCCGAGGACGTTGCGCGCGGAGTCACCGCACCCCTGAATCGTGGTGAGGCCGACCTCGTCGTACTTGTCCCATATCTCGGGGATGTCCTCGACGCGAATCCAGTGCATCTGGATGTCCTGTCGCGTCGTGATGTCGAGGTAGGCGTCGCCCCAGTAGTCGTCGTTGACCTCCTCGTACTCCTCTTCGGGCTGGACGGCGTACTCGTCGGCAACCTCGCCGATGACCTCGGCCTGCTCGGGGGTGAGGTGGCCGCCGGGGACCTTCGTCCGCATCATGAAGTAGCCGTCCTGCTTTTGGGTGTAGGTGCCCGCCCACTTCAGGCGCTCCCACTCGCCGTCGCCCGCCCGCTCCTCGATCTCCTCGAAACCGAGCTCCTCCTCGGCGTACTCGCGGAGATCATCGACGACGTCGAGGGGATGTTTCTCCTGTTTCCACTGTTCGGTCGTGTTCAGACTCACTGTATCAACCCTAGACGTGCGCCACCCTCTTTGTACCTGTGTCCGCAAGCGGTGCCCCTGCTCCCGGCTCTCGTCCCATCCCGCCCGCATCGACGACGGCGGCAATCGCGGCAAAACGCGCCTCAAAGCGACCGAACGCCACAACGCCCGTCGTTTAAGACAAACGACTCCATCACAGATACCGGCAATTTTCTCCTACGCGTCGGCGCGGACGGCCCGGTAGCGTTCGCCGGCCTCGTCCGAGGCGTCGAGGGCCGCGAGCACGCGCTCCGAGAGCCACGTCTCGTCGAGGTAGCGCTCGTACGTCGGGAGGCGCTCGCGCAGCGGGACGCCCGCGTAGTCGGCGACGTCCTCCAGTTCGCGCAGCGCCGGCCACGCGTACTCGGGGTTGACGTGGTCGTCCGTCACCGGCGAGACGCCACCGAGGTCGTCGATTCCGCAGTCGACGACGTCGCGGGCGTCCATGAGGTTCGGCGGCACCTGCACGGAGACGCTCTCGGGGAGGACGGCGCGCGCCATCGCCACCGCGCGGCGCATCGTCGCCGTCGAGGGCGACCCGCCGTCCCAGCGCTCGTTGTCCGTGACCGGCTGGACGATGACCTCCTGGACGTGGCCGTACCGCCGGTCGAGTTCGCGGATCGCGAGCAGGCTCTCCGCCCGGTCGCGCCACGTCTCGCCGAGCCCGACGAGGACGCCGGTCGTGAACGGAATCCCGTGTTTGCCCGCGTTGGCGATGGTGTTCAGCCGCTGGCCCGGCACCTTCGAGCGCGGCCCGCCGTGCGCCTGCACCTCCGCCGTCGTCTCCAACATCACGCCCATCGAGGCGTTCACGTCCGCGACCGCCGCCATCTCCTCGTACGTCTGGTCGCCGGGGTTGCTGTGCGGGAGGAGCCCCTCCGCCAGGGCGATTTCGCAGACCTCGCGGAGGTACGTGTGGATGGAGTCGTGGCCGAGTTCCGCGAGCTCGTCGTGGATTTCGGTGTAGCGCTCGTCCGGGTCGTCGCCGAACGTGAAGAGCGCCTCCGTACAGCCCGCGGCCGCGCCGCGCCGGCACGTCTCGCGGACCTCCTCGGGCGTCATGAGGGTCGCCTGCCCCGGCGGGTCGTAGTAGGTGCAGTACGTACACGTGTAGCGACACGCCGTCGTCAGCGGGAGGAAGACGTTCCGCGCGAACGAGAGTTCCTCGGCGGCCTCGACGTCGTCCGGACGGACCGCGAGCGCCTCCCGCACGTCGCGCTCGGCGACCGTCACCTCGACGTCGTACGCCTCGATGCCCGGAAACACGAGCGCCGGTAGCGCCCGCGTGCCGAAAAGGGTTGCTACGGCGACAGCGCGTGCCCCCTCGTCCGGCGTCACGCCGCCGCGTAGTACGCCCGGTTTCGCAACACGAACGTCCCGTAGCCGACGGCGACGCCGACCGCCACGACGAGCGCGAACGCCCACGCCGTGTCGGCCGTGTAGACGCCCGCCGCGAGCAGTCCCGAGACGGCCATCGCCCCGACGGCCGCGAAGGCGACCTCCGCGGCGAGTCGCGCCCGCCCCCGCTCACGGAGGGTGTCCGTGTCCACGCCGCGCCCGAGGAGCGTGTAGGCGTCCGCCAGCGGGAGGATGACCGTCACCGCGACGGCGACGCCGACCGGCGTGCCGAGCGCGACGGGCGCGCCGAGCAGCGTCAGGCCGAGGTTCGTCGCGGCCCCGACGACGGCCCCGAGTGCGAGCAACGCGACGGCGGCGACGACGGTTCGAAGGAGACGCGCGTCCATCGTCGACGGGTCGTCCACGAGCGCCTTACCGCTTTTCGTCCCGTCGGCGGGCGACGTTCGCCCGCCCCGACCCGTCGGCGAGCGCGACGCCCGCGTCCCGGAGCCACCCCGGCGTCCGTCCCTCGCCACGCACCAGGGCGTCCGCGAGGTCCGCGCGCTCGTCGACGTCCAGCGCGAGCCGCGTCGCGTCGAACTCCCGCACCGAACAGCCCGCCGCCGCGGCGCTGCGCAGGTGGTCGCGGTACGACGCGCCGTGGTAGTCGACGGCGAACCCGTCGTCGCGGACGACGAGCGCGTTCGTCCCGCCGCCGAGGCCGGGCGCGAGCACGACGTCGCCGGTCGCCGCGAAGAACGAGCGGAGGACGCGCGGCGTCGCCAGCGCGAGGTCCGCCATCACGACCGCCGTTCCGGGTTCGAGGCGGGCGTTCACGGCGTCGCTCAGCGCCCGCTCGTCGACCTGCACGGGCGCGTCGCACGCGACGTCCGCGGTTGCGACCACGAGCGGGTCGCCGCCCGCCGCGCGCACCGCCTCGATGACGTCCGCGAGCATCACCGCGGCGAGGTCGCGGCGCTCCGCGGGCGAGAACAGGCCCTCGAGGCGCGTCTTCGGGTCCGTCGCGTCGAACGGGACGAGCGTCCGCATCGTCGTCCGCTACCCGTCCGAGGCGAAAAAGGCGTGCGGGTTCGGCTCAGCCGAGGCGGTCGTAGGTGTCGCGCTGGTTCAGATACCACCAGACGACCCCCCCGATGACCACGAGCAGCACGACGACCGCGCCGCCGATGAGCGCCCAGCGCTGGGTGCGCTGGGAGGACGACGCGGCGTTCGCGCGCGACTCCGCCTGGTTCGCGAGCGAGACCGCGTTGTCGAAGTTCCCCGCGTTGTACGCGGACTTCGCGTTCTCCAGGAGGTCGCGGGCGTCGCCGACGCTCGCGCCCCCGGCCGCCGCGCTCTCGACGGCGCTCTCCGCGCGCTCTATCTCGCCCCGGGCGTCCCGGCTCGCCTGCGTGTACGGCCGGACGCCGTCCCACGTCTCTATCACGCTCGCGGAGCCGCCGGGCTGGGCCTGCGTGAACGCCGCGTACGTGACCGACTGGGCGGGCGCGTAGCTCCAGCGCTCGACCGGCGGCGTCGTCCCGGTCAGGTCGACGGTCACCCTGGTGACGCCGTCGCTCGCGTCGAGGTCGTAGTCGAACGACTGGCCGTTCAACACCCGCGAATCGACCTGCGCGCCGGTGTTGTCGTACGTCGTCACGACCCACGTCACGTCCGTCAGCTCCGTCTCCCCACGGAGCGTCCACTCGTTGTACTGCCCGGAGAAGGGCTCCGTGAACGTGAACTGCGTCTCCTGTTGTGTGCCGACCTCGACGCTCCCCGGTACGTCGCCGCTCGCGTCGACGGCGAGCGCGCCGCCGGCCGCCGTCGCGAGGAGCACGACGGCCGCGAGCGCGAGTTTAGAACAGCGGCTCGAGTTCATCGTCGTCGTCTTCGACGAGCTCCTGTAAGTTCTGTTCGCTCTCCGATTCGATCTCGCCGATGTTCTCCTGGGCCTCGATGGCGACCTGCTGGAGCTCCTTGATCCGCGGGACGTTCGTCACGCCGCTCAGGAGGACGACGGCCGCGACGTTGTCGGAGGCCTCGACGGGGTAGTCCCCACCCCGGACCTCCATCGAGCCCGTCTGCTCTTCGAGCCACTTGCGCCCGCGCTCGATGCCCTTCCGGTTGAGGAACTTCGAGGGGCCGGCGGTGACGAGCAGCGCCCGCTCCGCGCCCTCGATCTCGCAGGGGAGGGTGAGCCGCCCGAGCGCGGCCTTCCGGACGAGCGAGGTGATGCGGTTCGTCGTGTTCGCCGAGTCGAGCGAACTCTCCTCCTTCGAGCCCGTAAAGCGCGAGAGGATGCCGCCGCTCTCCTTCTCGTCGGCGACGCTCTCGGCGGCGTAGCCGACCGTCGAGACGCCGCCGCCCGCGAGCGTGTTGATTATCTCGGAGGAGTCGACGACGCTCTCCGCGACCTCGCCGCCCTGCTCGACCTCGCCCGCGCCGAAGAGGATGCCGAAGCGCTTGACGATCTCCTCGTTTATCTGTGCGTAGCCGCCCTGCATCGACTCGCCCGTCTTGCGCCACGCGTCGTTGTCGAAGACGAGGAGGTTGTCCACCTCGCGGACGAGCGTCTGGAACGACCGGGCGGCATTCAGCGTGTAGATGCCGCCCTCGTCGCCCGCGGGGAGGATGCCGAGCCCGTAGACGGGCTCGGTGTAGATGCGCTTGATGTGGCGCGCCAGCACGGGCGACCCGCCGGAGCCGGTGCCGCCGCCGAGGCCCGTGATGACGAGGAAGGCGTCGACCTCGTGGACGGGGATGTCGTCGATGGCTCCCTGTATCTCGTCGATGTCCTCCTCAGCTATCTCCGCCCCGAGCTCGTTGTCCGCGCCGACGCCGTGGCCCTTCACCCGCGACTGGCCGATGAGCACCCGGTTCTCCTCCGGGACGTGCTCCAACCCCATCAGGTCGGCCTTCGCCGTGTTCACCGCCACCGCCGCCCGGACGATGTTGCTCCCCGCCTGCTCGTCGTGTTCGAGGAACGTATCGAGTATCTTCCCACCGGCTTGTCCGAAGCCGATCATTGCGAGTTTCATGCTGGTGGCCGTTGCTGTATCGAGTGCCATCAGACGGATAAGTGTTGGTGTGACGGCCGTCGGACTGTCGGGCGATACGCGACGATACCGGGCGTTTCACGCGCTGATACGCGAGCGTGACTCAGTCGCACGGCTCCCGACGGCGACCGCTTCACCACGTCCGCGTCGCCGCGCGCGAGGCGCGCGTCAGCGTCGCTCCCGGAGGTAGTCGTCGAGGCGCTTCAGGTCGTCGGGGTCGCGCCCGAACGCCGTCACGTCGTTCGTCGCGACGGTGTTGTCGAAGCGCAGCGAGCGGTACTGGTCGGAGCCGAACGGGACGAACGGCAGGGGGTCGGCGAGCGACATCCCGACCCCCGCGAGCGCCATCGGCACCGAGAGCACCGTCAGCGACTGGCCCTTCTCCCGGTAGACGGCCTTCGCCACGTCCGCGAGCGACAGCACCTCGGGGCCGCCGACCTCGTAGGTCTCCCCGTCGTGCTCGCCGTCGAGCGAGTCGGCAATCATCCCGACGAGGTCGCCCACCCAGATGGGCTGGAAGCGCGTCTCCCCGCCGCCCGGGAGCGCCGTCACGTACGGCGTCGTCAGCGTCTCCGTGAAGGAGACGAACTCCCCGCCCTCGCCGAACACGACGGAGGGCCGGAAGATGGTCCACGCGAGGTCGGACTCCCGCACGACGTCCTCCGCCTGCCCCTTCGCCCGGATGTACGCCGTCTCGCCCTCCGGGTCGGCCCCGAGCGCCGACAGTTGGACGAGCGCTTCGACGCCGTGCTCCTCGGCGGCGTTCACGACGTTCCGCGTCCCCTCCAGGTGGACCGCGAAGTGTTTCTCGTCGCCGCCGCGGGGCTTGAACAGCGGCGAGAGCGCGACGAGGTTGACCACGGCGTCCTGCCCCTCGAAGGCGCCGGCGATGGAGTCGTACGCCGTGACGTCGCCCGTCGCCGTCTCGATGCCGTCGCCGAGCCCCGCGTCGCCAGGCGAGCGCGAGAGCGCCGTCACGTCGTGGCCGCGCGCGTCGAGTTCACGGCAGAGGTGCGTCCCGATGAATCCCGTGCCGCCCGTCACGAGGACCTTCATACCCTGCGTTTCGCACGAAGCCACCCTAAAGCTACCCCCCGTATCGGCGCCGCGTATCGCCGCTGCCCCGCCGGTCGCCGCTCGCCGGCCTGCCGCGTCCCGTCGCCCCCGTCCGTCCCCCTCCTCCGCGCTCGACGGTCGACGGTCGAGACGGCACGCCTAAACCGGCCCGCCGGGAACGACGCGTATGCTCGTCACGCTCGAAGGCATCGACGGGAGCGGCAAGACGACCGCGTGGGGGGCGCTCCGGGAGGCCCGCGGTGGCGACGGCTACACGTTCACCCGCGAACCCACCGACTCGTGGTACGGCGAGGCCGTCCTGCGCTCCGTCCGCGACGACGACGCCGACCCGCTCGCAGAGGCCTTCCTCTACACCGCCGACCACGCAGCCCACCTCTCGCGGACGATTCGGCCCGCCCTCGAACGGGGGGACGTCGTCGTCTCGGATCGCTACTCGGACTCGCGCTACGCCTACCAGGGCGTCGCCCTCGACGGCACGGTCGAGGACCCCATCGACTTCGTGCGGCGCGTCCACGAGCCCTGGACTCGCCCCCCCGACTGCACGCTCTACTTCGACGTCGACCCCGAGGTCGCCGCCGAGCGCGCCGGCGCGACGAACAAGTTCGAGCAGGTCGCGTTCCTCGAACGCGTCCGCGAGAACTACGAGCGCCTCATCGACGCCGACCCCGAGCGCTTCGTCCGCATCGACGCCGAACGCCCCCTCGACGAGGTCCGCGCGCGCGTCGCGGCCGCTATCGACGAGCGCGTCGCGTGATTCGCTCGCTTCCTCAGAGCCGGTCGGCCTGCGCGTTCCCGGCCGCCCGGTCCCGGAGGTCCTGAACGTCCTCGCGGTAGTCGTACCCCGGGATGATACCCTCGAACCACGTCCCCTCGACGTAGTTCACGACCGCGAGCGCGTCGTCCGCGACGTTTTCCCGGCGCGCGTCGATAGTCGCCTCGAAGACGACTTCGCCGTCGTCGCGCTCCACCATCGGCTCGCCCTTCGCCTCGGCCCGCGTCACGTTCGTCGCGTCGTCGAGTCGGAGCTCCAGCGTCTCGAACCACCCCTCCTCGACGACGTCCGCCACCTCGTCGTGCGCGGTCACCGACGCCGACAGCGTCGGGACGCGCACCGTCACCGTCACCGACCCCTCTGCGACCGTCACCGTCGCGTCCCAGTCGTTCGTCGTCGGCGCGTACGCGTCGTCGCCCGCGTCCTCGAACTTCGGGTGCGCGGCGAACGCGCCCCGGATGTCTCCGTCGCTCATGGGGGGAGAAGGGCCGCGACGGAAATGGGCGTTGCGCTACCGAATCCCGAAGCGTAAGTGGGTGCGCGACGACCGACGACGTGACCGCGGCGATGGCGTCCGCCCGAACCGCCGGATACGCCGGCTGATGACGCCTGCCCAGACAGTCATGTCCACAGGCACGCTCACCTCCGGTCCGCTCCTCGCCCGCCTCGAAACCCTCGCGCTCGTCGCCCTCGGCGGCTTCGCCGGCGCGAACTGCCGCTACGTGGCGAGCCTCCTCGTCCCCGGACTCGGCGGCACCCTGCTCGCCAACGTCGTCGGGGCCTTCCTCCTCGGCTTCGTCTTCTACGAGTCCCGCTACGCCGGCGCGCTCTCCGCCGAGACACGCCTCGTCGTCGCCACCGGCTTCCTCTCCTCGTTCACGACGTACAGCACGTTCGCCCTCCAGAGCGCGCAGTCCGCGGTGCTCCCCCTCGTCGGGAACGTCGTCGCCACGTACGCGCTCGGCTTCGCCGCCGTCGTCGCCGGCCGCGCGCTCGCCCGCCGCACCGCCGGGGGTGCGTCCGCGTGAGCCACACCGGCCCGCCGGCCCGACCGCGTCGCGCCCGCCGGGGGTGGCTCGCGTGACCCCACTCGTCGACCCCGCCTACCTCGTCGGCCTCGGCGGCGTGCTCGGCGCGCTCCTCCGGACGCTCGTCGGCGAACTCATCACCGTCCGGAACTACCCGGCGAGCACGCTCCTCGTCAACGTCCTCGGGAGCTTCTGCCTCGCCGCGCTCACCGTCCTCGGCGCGGAGCACCGCCTCGCCCTCCTCCTCGGCACCGGCGCGTGCGGTTCGTTCACCACGTTCTCCTCGTTCGCCGTCGAGACCGTGCGACTCTGGGAGGACGGCGAGCGCGTCGTCGCCGCGTTCAACGCCGCCGCGAACCTCGTCGGCGCGGGCCTCGCCATCGCGCTCGCGTGGCTCCTCCTCGGGTGAGCTACCCCTCGACTCGCACGACCATCACCGGAATCTCGGCGTGGCGGACGACGCGCTCCGTCACGCTCCCGAGGAGGAAGCGCTCGACGCCCGAGCGCCCGTGCGTCCCCATCACGACCGCGTCGCACTCCTCCTCGGTCGCCGTGTCGAGGATGACCTCGTGGGGCGAGCCCTCCGCGACGACCTCCTCGACCGCGACGCCCGCCTCGTCGCCGCGCTCGGCGACCGCCGCGACCGCCTCCTCGCCCTCCGCGTAGAGTTCGTCCTGCAGCGTCGACCACTTCGACTCCGGCAGCGAACTGTAGTCGCGGGTGTCCACGACGTACAGCGCGACCACCGTCGCGCCCGTCAGCTCGGCGAGCTCCATCGCCTCGTCGATTGCGTCCTCGCTCTCCGGACTGCCGTCCGTCGGCACCAAGATTCGGTCGTACATACACACTCGCTTCATCCGCCTCACACAAGAACGTGGTCCCCGAAGCGGGCGACGGCGCGGGGGTCGACGGCCGCCGAGAGCGATGCCAATGCGAGGCGGGACGAACCGCGACCTTCCCCGACAGCCCGCGAGCGGCGGGATTCGAGCCGCGGTCGTTCCGCTTCGCTTCACTCACTGCTTCGAATCCCACGGCCTCGATGCGTCGCTCACGTTCGTTCGCGACAGCATGCGAGAGGTGGGATTCGAACCCACGTACCCCTACGGGAGCGGGTCTTAAGCCCGCCGCCTTTGGCCACTCGGCCACTCTCGCGGCCGTCGTTTCGCGTGGCCGTCGCAAACCGTTTTCGCTTACTCCCTCACCAGTCGACGGTGATCGTCCCGTCGCCCTCGGGGTCGGGCGCGATCTCCTCGTCCGTCCGCCGGTCGACGACGTGGATGACGCCGCGGCCCTTCTTCGCGGGACAGGCCTCCGCGGCGGCGACGTTGTGTGCGAGGTCGTCCTCGCCGAAGAAATATGTCGCGGGGCGCGCCATCCCGCTCGCCAGGTCCATCTCCCAGTTCTCCGAGACGGCGGCGCACTTCCCCGCGCCGAAGCACTTGTTCGCCTCGAAGAGCACCTTGTAGGGCGCCTCCTCGACCGGCGGGGCGTCCCCCTCGCCGATTCGCGCCGGGTCGAGCTCGTCCGAGTCGCTCATACGTCGTCTCCGTTCCGCGGGCGCTTGAGGCTTCGCTCTAGACGCCGAGGCCCGAGTAGTCGACGTCGCGCGTGTCGCCGTTCATCGAGACGGACTCCAGCGTGACGTCCTTCATCGGCTCGTCGTTGCGGTCCGTCGGGACGTTCCCGATCTCCTCGACGACGTCCATCCCGTCGACCACCTGCCCGAAGACCGCGTGCCGGTCGTCGAGGTGCGGCTGGGCGTCGAGGGTGATGAAGAACTGCGAGCCGTTCGTGTTCGGCCCGGAGTTCGCCATCGAGACCGTCCCCGCGTCGTCGTGGCGGAGGTCCTCGTGGAACTCGTCGTCGAACTGGTAGCCCGGGCCGCCCCGACCCGTTCCCGTCCGGTCGCCCGTCTGGATCATGAAGTCGCTGATGATGCGGTGGAACGGCACGTCGTCGTAGTAGGCCTCGTTCTCGACGACCTCGCCCGTCTCGGGGTCCTCCCACGCGATCTTCCCGTTCGAGAGCCCGACGAAGTTCCCGACCGTCGTCGGCACCTTCTCCGGGTAGAGTTCGATCTCGATGTCGCCCTCGCTCGTGTGCAGCGTCGCCGTCAGGTCGCTCATACCCGAGGGTGGGCGCAAGAACGGAAAACGCCACCGGTGCGCGGGCGCTCGGGCCCACGGACGCGGCGACGGTCGGACGCGGCCGGTCCCGCGGGCGCGGCGGTCCTCGGTCCCTCGGCCCCTCGGTCCTCGTCGGCCCTCGGTGGCCCCCGCTTACGCCTCGAACGCCCGCAGGTCGGCGAGCGCGTCCGCGGCCGCACCGCTCTCGATGGTCTCGCGCGCGACGGCGAGGCCCTCCTCGATGTCCGCGACGTCCTCCGCGGCGTAGAGGCGGAGCGCGGCGTTGAGCGCGACGGCGTCCGCGAAGCCGTCCGTCCGCTCGCCCGTCAACACCGCCTCCGTGATGCGCGCGGAGTCCGCGGCGACGTCCGCGACTTCGAGGTCCGCCTCCTCCATCGCCATCCCGTACGCCGCGGTCTCGATGGTGAAGTCGTCGAGGTCGTCGCCGTCCCACTCCGCGACCGTCGTCGAGCCCGGCCGGACGTCGTCGTACCCCTCCAGCCCCTGGAAGAGGAGGACGCGCGAGAAGCTCGCGGTCTCGCTCGCCGCGACCGTCTCGGTGAGCTTCGTCGCGAAGGAGAGGTGGTAGAAGCTCCCGAGGTGGACGTCCGCGTTCGCGGGGTTCGCCAGCGTCTCCACGGTGTTGAGGAACGTCCGCACGCCCATCTGCTCGCGCCGGTCGAGCAGGTCGTGGACGCCCGGGTTGAAGTTCGGCTGGTAGTAGAACCCGAAGCCGACCTCGTCCGTCATCGCCGCCGACGCGCCGGGGGAGCAGTCGGTCTCCACGCCGAGTTCGTCGAGGACGTGCTTGTACGCGACGCCCTCCCCGGAGGGCACCCGGTCGGCCGAGTGGACGACGACGGGCGTGCCCGCGCCCGCCGCGACGAGCCCCGCGGCGACGCCGAGCAGCGCCGTCCGGCCCTTCCCGTCGTAGTTCGCCCCGCAGTCCACGGGGTCGCAGTCCGGGGCCATCGACGCCACCGAGCACCGCGCCATCGCGTCGCGGTACGCCGCGAGCTCCGTCGGCGTGTTCTTCTTCCAGCGGTTCGCCAGCCAGAACGCCCCGAGCGTCGTCGGGTCCGGCTCGCCGCGCAGGATGCGCTCGAACGCCGCCGTCGCCTGTGCGCCCGTCATGTCCTCCGCGGACTTCGGCCCCGACCCGACGACCTCGCTCATCAGTCGCTTCAGCGGCCACTCCCCCGACTCCTGTTCGCTCGCCATGCACGCCGAGTGGGACGCGACGGCCGTAAACGCTCCCCTCCGCGCCGGCTCAGTTCGCGCCGATGTCGACGTGCCGGAGCCAGCCGTTCCAGAGGAGGAACGCCGCGCCGAGGTAGCCGACGACGAAGACGACGTTCGCCACCAGCGGGTAGCCCGCCCGATTGAGGTAGTAGTGCGCCATCCCCGGCCCGAGGATTCCGACGACGGCCAGGGCGGCCAGCGTCCACCGCGAGTACGTCTCGCCCATACGACCGCTTGGACGGCCCCGAGGGTCAACGGTTCGGTTCGACGGCGACAGAAGCGTATCGGCGACGGCGGACGGAACGTCGGGAAGAGGAGTGGGCCAGTGCGGGTCCGTCGGGGTCGACTGCTCTTCAGCCGAGGTGTCGCAGCGTGAGCGCGGAAGAGTGGTCGGACGGCCAGCCGGTCCCCCATCCGGTGTACGGGCGCGGCGTGATCGACCGGGGCGGCCTCGGTAGTCGGCCGGGGCGCGTCCGCGTCGACCGGCGGGAGAAGAACGGGAAGACGGACGTCCTCGAGTCGAACCTCGGTGTCGACGCCGAGGCGGTCGTCGAGGACGACGTCGCCGACGACCGGGGGCGGTCGGCACGAGCGAGCGCGAGAAGCAGATCGAGAGCTGGCTGACCATCAACTGGCGAAAGGGGACGACGCGGACGCGGAAGTCGGAACCATCGCCGTCCGAGCTCGGAACGCACGAGCTGGCGACGTCGCTCTCGCTCGCCGTCCACATCCCCGACGTCGACGCGAGATACCCCCCGCTCTTTCTGAAGCCGTCGACAGTTAGTACGTCTCGACGTCGAGGCCGTCGACATCCAGAAAATCAGCGTCGTTCGAGAGCACCGGCTCGTCGAGCAGTAATCCGTGCGCAGCGACGACCGAGTCAGCGCCATCGAGCTCCGTCACGACATCCGACTTCAGGTGGGTCCCGTTCAGCTCGCCCGCGCGACGCGCCACTTCGGGCGTAAGGGCGACGGTGGAGCGACTTGCGATCAGCTTCTCGTAGAGCGCGCGCAACTCGTTTCCGTGCTCTTCGAGCGGCGCGTTCCCGATCCCGGTGAACACCTCCCAGATGACGGCGGCCGGGATGCGGGTGGGGACGACCTCCTCGTCGAGTTCAGCCGCTTTCTCCCGGGCCGCAGCGTTCCCATCCGCGAGCGCGCCGAGGTACTGCGTGTCGAGTATCATTCGTGGGTCGGCGGCGTCGCTCCGACCGACCCGTCGGTCGCTTCTTCGACGCTTACGTCGATGTCGAGTTCGGCGACGTCGTCCGCGAAGTCGGTGAGGCCGTAGCCGCCGACGAGACGATCGAGCGTCTCCGCCAGCGTCTCATCCTCCCGGTTCTCGGACTGCACTCGAGCGTACAGGTCCTCACTCACCCGCATCTGTCTCGTTCCCATACTCTCGTTTACGCCGTCGACACACTTCACCCCTTCCCCAGTAGTAGGACAGTAGAACTAGAATGCTCGAACCCCAAGAACACGTATGACCCGACCCGGTCGAACCGATCTCCTTCTTCTCACCCTGAATACGCTTCTCCTCCCGGTCGACGTGTACCTCTCCACGAGTAACACGGGCTGGCTTCGAACGACGAGCTACAATCTCACCCAACCCTGCCTCATCGGCGACTGTCCCCACGACCGTGACCCGGCGACGTGCGACGCCGCAGACGGACGCGAGTACGCCTCGAAATGCCCGAGTGTCCGGCCACCGCACGACATCCGCCGCGGGTCGATTAGCGACCACCTCCGACGTGGCTGGCCGATCCAAGAACTCGCGGAGCGCGTGAACGCGACGCCGAAGGTCATCAGGAAGCACTACGACGTCAGGAGAGCGCGCGAGAGCATGCTCACGCGGAGTGAGCTACTCGCTGAAACGACGAAGTCGACGAACACGATGAGTCCACCACCACAGCCACCAGTAGACGGGAGTACCGACGAGGACAGCACAGCGAATATCGACGACGGCGACGACCGCGACTTCTTTTCGGATGGGCCAGTGCGGATTTGAACCGCAAGCCTCCACCTTATCAGAGTGGCGCTCTACCTAGTTGAGCTACTAGCCCGCGTCCGCTGCGTCCATCACTTCGTTGCCGGGTGGGAAGGTTAAGAGTTTCCTTTCGGGGGGAGCGAGACATCGGTTGCCACGCCGTCGGGCGGTCTCTCTACGCTCTCGTATCGTCGTCGTCGAACTCGACGTCGTAGGCGTCCTCGTCGATGTCGACGGTGTCGCCGTCGCGGCCCGCGCCGGCGCTCCCGGTTCCACTCGAACCGGAGCCGCCCGCGCCGGGTTCGGGGCCGTTCCCGCCCATCGGGCCCATCCCGCCGTCGTCGTTCGGGAAGCCGAAGGTGTAGACGTTCCCAGTGGCGAAGCCGCCGGTCATCTCGTCCATCTTGGGGACGACGAACCGGGATTTGACGACGCCCCGAACGAGGCGGCGCGTCGGCGGGAAGACGAGGAGGAAGCCGACGGCGTCGGTGACGAACCCCGGCGTGAGGAGGAACGCGCCGGCGGCGACGAGGAGGCCGCCGTCGACGAGTTCGTCCGTCGGCGGCTCGCCCCGCGCGAGCGAGCGCTGGATGCGCCGCAGGGTGTGTCGGCCCTCGGCGCGCACGGCCAGCATCCCGAGGAGGCCGGTGAGCACGACGAGGGCGACGATGAGCCGCCAGTCGAGGAACGCGCTCGACGCGACGAGGAGGAGCGCGTCCGCGAGCGGGATCAACAGGAGTCCCGCGATGAGGCGCTTTGCCATCTCTGCTCGGACTAGGCCGCTCGCGCGTTATGGGCTTTTCGAGGTTTCGCGTCGTCGCGCCGCGACGCGTCCGTCTTCGCGTTCCGCCGTCTCCGAAGCGCTTTCCCGCGGGCCGCGCGACGCGTCGGTATGGACGAGTCCGCCGAACGGACGAAGGTGGAGTGGCGACCGTGGGGGCCGGCGGCGTTCGACGAGGCCGCGGAATCGGGCACGCCCGTGTTGCTCTCGCTCGTCGCGTCGTGGTCGGCGCGCTGTCGGGAGATGGACCGCGGCGCGTTCTCGGTGCCCACCGTCGCCGCGAACGTCAACGAGGAGTTCGTGCCCGTTCGCGCCGACGCCGACCGACACCCGCGCGTCCGCGAGCGCTACAACATGGGCGGGTTCCCCTCGACGGTGTTCCTCACGCCCTCGGGCGACCTCATCGCGGGCGCGACCTACCTGGAGGCGGAGAGCCTCCGCGGCGTCCTCGACCGTGTTCGCGAGACGTGGGACGAGAAGGGCGAGGAGGCGGGTCGCGTCCCGCGCGCCCTCCGCGGGCAGGAGCCGCCCGCGGGCCCCGTCACCGACGAGATAGAGGCGCTCGTCGCCGGCCAGCTCGGCGAGCAGTACGACGACCGCTTCGGCGGGTGGGCGACGAACGAGAAGTTCCCGCTCCCGCGGACCATCGACTTCGCGCTGAAACGTGAGCGCCAGCAGGCCCTGCGGACGCTGGAGGCCGTGAGCCGCAACCTCGCGGACGACTACGACGGGGGCTTCTACCGCTTCGCGCACGCCCGCGACTGGAGCGACCCGCAGCGCGAGAAACTGCTCTCGACGAACGCGGGACTCCTGCGGGCGTTCGCCAACGCCTACCTCTACACGGGCCGCGAGACGTACGAGGGGCCGGCGTCGAACGCCGTCGACTACCTCACCTCGACGCTCTGGACGGGCGAGGCGTTCGCGGGGAGCCAACACCCCGGCGACTACTTCGAGCGCCCGCCGTCGGAGCGCGCCGCGGACGACGAACCCGGCGTCGACGCGACGGCGTACGCCGGCAACAACGCCCGCGCGGCCGACGCCCTCCTCACCTACTACGCGTACACGGACGACCGGACGGCCGAGCGCTACGCGGAGCGCACCCTCGACTACCTCGCCGAGACGCTCGTGGCGGACGGCGTCGTCGCGCGCTACGACGACCCGGACGCGCCCCGCGGCATCCTCACGGACCACGCGGCGCTCACGGTCGCGTTCGCCCGCGGCGCGCAGACCGTCGACCCCGACTACCTCGACGTCGCCACCGCGGTCGCCGACCACGCCGTCGAGACCCTGCAGGACGCGGCGTTCCGCGACGGCCCCGAGGAGGCCGTCGGTCTCCTCGACAAGCCGCTCCACCCCATCGACGACAACGCGACGATGGCCCACGGTCTCCTCGACCTCGCGGCGCTCACGGACGACGACGCGTACCGCGCGGCCGCCCGCGACGCCATCGGCGCGTTCGCCGGCGCGGCCGACCGGATGGGCGTGCAGGTCGCGGACTACGCCGCCGCCGCCTCCCGCGCCGTCGAGCGCCCCCTCACCGTCCGCGTGGGTGACGCCCCCGGCACCGACCTCCACCGCGCGGCGCTCCGCGTCGCCGACCACGAGAAGGTCGTCGTTCCCGACGCCGACGGCGTCGAGGACGGCGCCGCGTTCGTCGCCATCGGCGGCGACCTCCACGGCCCCGCGACCGACCCCGAGGAGCTGACGGCGCTCGTCGCCGAGCACGTCTGATTCACACTTGCCCGGCGACACCGCGCCACGCCCCACCGCATCCGTCGCCCGTCGAGCCGGCGGGGCGTGGCGATACAAACACTCGACAGGTTTAACCCCGGTCCGACTCAGTATTCCCGTATGTCGGACCTGACGGACCTCGGGCTCTCGAAGTACGAGGCCGAGGCCTATCGCGCGCTCGTCGACGCCGGCCCGGCAACCGCACGCGAGTTGTCCGAGACGAGCGACGTCCCGATGGGACGTATCTACGACGTCCTCGGGAGCATCGAATCCCGCCAGCTCGCGCGCTCCCAGGACGCCAGCCGGCCGAAGAAGTACGTCGCCGTCGACCCCGACGCCGCGCTCGACAGACTCCTCGCCGCCCGCGAACGCGAACTCGACGCCGAAGCCGACCAGTACGCGACCGTCGCGGACGAACTCCGCGGCGAACTCGCCCGACCGCCCGAACCCGACGAGGGCTACTGGACCGCGGAGGTCGGCGCGGACGTCGCCATCGAGCGCCTCGTCGAATGCATCGACGACGCCGACGAGTCGATCCACAGCGTCTCGCACACCGTCCCGGCCGGCGTCGACGTCGATGCGGCCTCGAACCGCATCGCCGACCACCTCGTCGACGCGCTCGAACGCGACGTCACCGTCCGCTTCCTCGCCTCGCCCGCCCTCCTCGAAGACGTCCCGGACGCAGCGGGCGACCCGTCGCTCTCGCTCCTCGAGGAGTACGAGAACTTCGAGGCGCGCGTCGGCGACTCCGTCCACGGCGACGTCACCATCGTCGACGGCGTCGAGGTCTGTCTCGACCTCCGCAACCCAATCGCGCCCGAGGAGGCCTTCGCCGTCATCGACCTCACCGACCCGTCGTTCGCCACGAGCGTCCGCGAGGCCTTCGACCGCGGGTGGGAGGCCGCCGACCCCATCGAGGGCTGACGCGCCGCTCTCGCGCTCCCGCCCGCGCCGCTCTCTCTCCGCCGTCCCGCGTTACTCGAGTTTGTTCAGCGCCTGGAAGAAGTCGCTCTCCGGGCCGGCGACCCGCGCGGGTTCGTCGGCGCGCGTCAACGTGATTATCTCGGGAATCTCGACGTGATAGCGGCTCGCGCCGTCCGCGGACACCACCACCTCGTCAGCGCCGTCGACGCGCACGGTTATCTCGGCGTCCAGCGGCACGACGAGCGGCGGCATCGTGTCCGTCGCGCACATGTCGTTCACGATGAACCCCGGGACGCCCGGCTGGACGAGCGGTCCGCGCTCGCTCATGTTGTACGCCGTCGAGCCCGTCGGCGTCGCCACGAGGAGGCCGTCCGCGTGCCCCGCCGTGTAGAGCGACCCGTCCACGCGCACCTCCATCTCGACGCCCTGGCCGTGCCCGCGCTTCGGGCCCTGGACGACCACCTCGTTCAGCGCCGGCGTCAGCGACCACTCCTGACCGCCCTCCGCCTGCACTCGCGGGACCTCGCGGGCGCGGACCGACCCCGTCTCCGCGACGCGCTCGACCTCCTCGCGGACCGCCGTGACCGCGTCGTCCGGCGAGACGGCGTTCAAGAACCCGACCTCGCCGAGGTTCACGCCGAGGATGGGCGTCGAACCCGCCCCGCGGGCGGCGAAGAGGAACGTGCCGTCGCCCCCGATGCTCACCACGAGGTCGCAGCGGTCGAACTCCTCGACCGGCGTCCCATCGACGTCGATGGCGTCCGCTGTCTCCGTGTCGTACCAGGTCTCCGCATCCCGCGCTGCGAGCATCTCGCCGATGTCCGCAGCGAGGTAGGCCGCACGGGCGTTTCCGCGCTGAGCGACGATCCCGACGCGCATACGAACGCCGAGGGGTCCCCCATTCAAAAAGGCACACGTGTGCGACGCCGCGGGGGGAACCTTCTTGCCGTCCGCGACTGTCCCAGTACCCAATGACGGACGCCGCGAACGTACACGGGGGAGCGTGCCGTGTCCGGTGAGGACGACGGCGACGACGACGACTTCGCAGACGCCTTCGACGGCGACGGCCCCGACGACTTCGCAGACGCCTTCGACGCCAGCGGGGGCGACGCCGGCGAGGGCGCCGCCGACGACGCGGACGACTTCGCCGACGCCTTCAACGGCGGCGGTGGTGGGGGCGGCGGAGGCGGCGACTTCGGTTTCGACGCCGGCGACGAACCCGACCCCGGCGAGTTCGGCTTCGGCGGTGGCGGCGGGGGCGGCGGAAGCGACGACTTCGCCGACGAGGATTTCGAATCCGACATCCCGCGCATCGAGTTCGGCGTCGACGGCCTCGACGAGATGGTGCAGGGCGGCATCCCCGAGCGCAGCCTCCTCGTCACCATCGGGAGCGCCGGGACCGGGAAGACCACCTTCGGCCTCCAGTTCCTCCAGCACGGCATCGAGAACGGGCAGAAGGGCGCGTACATCACCTTGGAGGAGAGCTACGAGCGCGTCGTCCAGAGCGCCGGCGAGAAGGGGTGGCCCTTCGAGGAGCACGTCGAGAACGGCGACCTCGCCGTCGTCGACCTCGACCCCATCGAGATGGCCAACTCCCTCTCCAGCATCCGCAACGAACTCCCCCAGCTCGTCGAGGAGTTCGGCGCCGAACGCCTCGTCCTCGACTCCGTCTCCCTCCTGGAGATGATGTACGACGACCAGGCCACCCGCCGCACCGAAATCTACGACTTCACGAAGGCCCTCAAGAACGCCGGCGTCACCACCTTCCTCACCAGCGAAGCCGACCAGGACAACGCCTTCGCCTCCCGCCACGGCATCATCGAGTACCTCACCGACGGCGTCGTCGTCCTCCGCTACGTCCGCCCCGAGGACTTCCGCGAGACCCGCCTCGCCGTCGAGATACAGAAGATACGCGACGCCAACCACTCCCGCGAGACCAAACCCTACGAGATTACCAACAGCGGGATCAGCGTGTATCGGCAGGCGAACATCTTCTAGACGACCTTTTGCTGTGCGCGGCCTTCGGCCGCGCTGGCAAAAGCTCGGCCAAAAGCGCGTCGCACCCCCTACGGGGGTGCTTGCGCCTCGCGCCTCCGGCGCGAGTGAACCGCTTCGCTCGGGCTCTTCGAGCCGCTCGCTCGCGGATGCTTAGCGGGATAGGAAGCTCGGCTGGGAAGCCGTAGTGACATAGATCGTTCATCGACTGTTAGCCGTGGCGAAAGTATTTATTGAATTACAACCTATTATTTATGTGATCTCCCGCGAGAATCGAGTCATCATCGTTTTCGGGTTGCTATCACTTGTCGTTCTCTACGTGATGACACAGTTAATTGACCTCCCGACGTGGGCAGGGATAGCCGAGGTTATTATTGTCGGCGTGATGGTTCCGCAGCTGATTAACCGAACGTACGGCGAGTAAGGATATCGTTCTAGCGGTGGCTGATGAGTGCTTACGTGAACTGGACCCCTTCGACGACGAGCGCCGACGAACCACGGCGGTAGCGTTCGCGGACCGAGTGGTTCGAAGAACCCGGTAGGTCCGCGATTCACTCGCGCCGACGGCGCGAGGCCCGAGGACCCCCGAAGGGGGTCCGACGGTGCTTTTGGCCGAGCTTTTGTTAGCGTAGAGCGCGCTTCGCGCGCTCAAGCGCGACAAAAGGTCGCGTGCTAACGAACGATCGTGACGGGGACGGTGGAGCGCCGGACGACGCTCTCGGCGACGCTGCCGAGAAGGACGCGCGTGACGCCGCTGCGGCCGTGGCTCCCCATGATGATGTGGTCGTAGTCGTTGTCGTCGGCGTAGTCGACGATGGTGCGCGAGGGCCGGCCGACTTCGGTGACGGTGTCGAGGGTGACGCCGTACTCGTCGGCGATGTCCTGGGCCTCCTCGAAGAGCGTCTCGGCCTCCTCTTCTGCCTGTTCGTACCACTCCTCGGAGTAGCCGGGGACGGTGGCCTGGGCGGTGTAGCCGGCCTCGATGGGGTCGATAACGTTGATAATCGTGATGTCGTCGCTCTGGAACTCCTCGAGGGCGTATTCGAGGGCGTCGTCGGACTGTTCGGAGCCGTCTATCGGCACGAGGATTCGCGTCATGTCTCGGGGTTCGCTCGGCCGCCAGAAAAGAGTGGGGGCCGGCTCGACGGGCTATCCGCGGCCGTGGCGCGTCAGGCAGGTGGGGAGTCCGAGGAGTTCGACGGGTTCGGAGTTGTCGGGCGAGTAGACGACCATCTGCCCCGTCTCCATGTAGGGCACCTTCTCGGCGAGCGCCGGGGGGATGTTGACGCTCTTGATGGCGTCCTCGTCGCCGAGGTTGAGGACGACCTTCGTGTTCACTTGCTTGAAGACGCTCTCCGCGACGTCCTGTGGGTCCTGCGTGATGAGGAAGAGCCCCAGGCGCTCCTTGCGGCCCTGTTTGGCGGCGTCGGTGAACTTCCCGACGACCTGTCGCGCTTGGACGGTGTCGGCGTCCGCGAGGAAGTTGTGCGCCTCGTCCATCCCGACGATGAGCGGCGTCTCCGCGATTCGAGGGAAGCGGGGGTCGCTGGAGAGCTTCTCGTCGACGAGGAGGCTGGCGAGGGCGAGAACGACCGTCTCGGTGGCGCGCGAGTCGCTGACGTGGTAGGTGGGGACGACGGAGAGCCGCCCGGGTTTGACGAACTGCTCGACGAGCTCGGTGATCGGCCGGGCGTCCTGGTCGAAGACGCCGTTCGGCATCCCGCGGACGCGACGGAAGACGGCCTCGTAGGTCGCCTCGTGTATCCGCCCGGACTCGTCGAGCTCCTCCTTCAGCGCGGGATCGTCGAGGAACGCGCAGAACTCCCGGTAGGTGCCCGCGTCCCCGTGCTGGTCGAAGAAACGCGAGAGGAGCGTCTGGAGGGCGGGGTACTGGTTGTCGTTGAGGCCGGCGGAGGCGGCGAGCCACGGCCGGCTCCGCACCATGCTGAACGGGACGGTGAAGGGAATCTGCTCGGCGCCGTGGTGGGCGGCCGTGTAGGTCGCGTTCCCGACGGTCGGGACGAACGCGACGGTGTCGTCGTGGCCGCCGTAGGCGACGCCCTCGCGCTCCCAGCGGCGCTCGTCCTCGGGCCCCGCCTCGGGGTTGTCGTCGTGCATCTGGGCGTACTCGTCCTGCGGGTCGAACTGGACGACTGCGGCCCGCACCTCCCGGTCGCTCCCCGCCTCGACGGGGTAGGTGCGCTCCGTCGAGAGGTACTGCCGGAGGACGTTCTTCGCGGTGTGGGTCTTCCCCGACCCCGTCCCGCCGGCGACGAGCGTGTGGCGGAACGCGAGCGGGTCGCCCGTCGCGTAGTCGTCCGTCACGCGGTAGTCGATGGTCGGCGGCGTCGCGCCCGTCCGGACCTTCTCGCCGCCGACCGCGAGGTGGCCGAGGAACACGCCCGCGTCGGGAATCTTCAGCGCGGTCTTGATCTCCTCGTCGTCGTCGGCCTCCCGGACGACCGTCTCGGGTTTCGGCACGCGGTCCGGCATCCGTCGGCGCAGCTCCCCGCCGTCGCGGTAGAGGACGCTCACGGGTTCGAGGTCCGCGATGAAGGTGTAGTCGTCCTCGTCGATTCCGCTCCCGTCCATCGCGCGCCGCGCGTGAATCTCGTTGGCGTCGTCGCCGTGGAAGCGCTGGCCGTACTCGAGGCCGACGATCTTGCAGAACAGCGACTCGCCGTCCGGGTAGGGCGCGACGAGGTAGCGCCCGAGGCGGACGTTCGAGCGGTTCGCGCTCGTGACGTACGCCCGGAGGCGCGTCTCGTCCTCGCGCTGGCCGATCCGCAGCCCCTCGGAGACGGCGAGGACGCCGAGGCCGTCCCCGCTCGCGCCCTCGTAGGCGACGCGCTCGAAGGCGTCCCCCGCCTCGTCCGTCGCGTCGGTGGCGTCGTCGCTCGACCCGCGCCCACGTTCGCGCCCGCGTTCGCCGCCGGCGTCGGCGTCGACGTCCGTGCCGTCCGACGCTTTCGCCGACGCGTCCTCGCCGTCGTCGCCGTCCCCCCCGAAGTCGGCGAAGCTCCCGAGGTCCTCCTCTGTCATGTCACGCGAAACACCGGCCGCGCCTAAACGTCTTTTCGTCGCGCGCACCCGACCGCCACACGGTTTTTCGTCGTCCGGCTCCTAGCCGCTCGCATGTTACTCGTGCGCGGCTCCGCGGCGGGCACCACACTCACCGGCACGGTGTACGAGCGCGGCGAGGACGCCCCGTCGTTCAAGGGCGCGCCCGACGAGGACGCCCCCTACGTCTGGGTCTGCGACGAGTTCTACGAGGTGGAGAGCGGCGGCCTCGTCCAGCAGGTCGACGGCGAGGACGTCCGCGTCGCCTTCGAGTCGCCGATGCCCCGCGGCTTCGACACCCGGGACCAGGCCGTCGCCGCCGCCCGCGAGCACGTCCGCACGCAGTTCGCGCGCATCGGCGTCGACCCCGACGACGTCACCGTCTCCGTCGAGCGCGACCACCCGCGCTAGGCGTCGATTCCCCAGCGGTCCACGTCGTACCCCTCCCGGGGCTCGGTGTCCATCGCCTCGGCCATCGCCGTGACGAGTTCTCGCGTCTCCCCGACGCTGATTCGCGCGAGTTCGTCCGCGCGCCCGACCGCTTCGGGCGGCCCCGTTTCGCCCGCGACGTCGCGGACCAACTGCGCCGTGACGCGCTCGCGGATCGCGTCGTCCTCCGCGAACGCCCGCGGGAGTTCGGCCTTGTAGACGGTGTCCGTCCGCGGGTCGTACAGCACGCAGAACGCCACCTCGTAGGCGGCCGGGTCGAGTTCGAGGTCGAGGTCGAGGCGCTCGCCGAGCGTCGAGAACTCCCGGTCGTACCCCACCCGCGAGCGGAACCAGTTCGTGTACGCGAGGTCGTCCGTGACGCGCTCGCCGTCGTCGTCGCGGCGTTCCAAGAGCTGGCCGAACAGCTCGGCGTCGTCGATCCACGGCGCGTGCGTCTTCCCCGAGAGCGCCGCGACGACGCCGCGCGAGGAGACGTTCTTGACGAACCCGCCGAGGACGGTGTCCGACTCGACGGCGCGCTCGACGAGTTCGAGGTAGTTCCGGATGACGCGGCGCGTCAACCCGTCCTCGGCGGGGAGCGTCGCCAGCTCCTCCGTCTGGTCGAGCCAGTTCGTCACGACCTTCGGGTAGAGCGGGCCGTCCAGGAGGAGGAACTCGGGGACCGACTCGAAGTGCGTTAGGGCGTGTTCGCTCTCCGCGAGGTAGAGGCTGAGCGCGTGGACGACCCCGCGCTCGTTGCGCTCGACGTACGGCGCGTCGATGGCCTTCCCGCGCCAGTACCCCTCGTCCTGTCGCGTCCACGGGACATCGTCGAACTCGCGCGTCTCTTCGGTCCGGTCGCGGCGCAGCATCGTCGCGATGACCGTCCGGTTCCGGTGGAGGGCCGTGTCCCCCGGTATCGCGCCCATCGCCGCCTGTGCGACGTCCAGCACGATGCCGTTCTTGAACGCCCGCGGGTTCACCGTCCCCGAGTCGAGGCCGTGCACGGCGTCGAACGCCGGGTCGCTCGCGCCCGCCTCCGTCAGGTCGGCCAGGTAGCGTCCCTGCTCGGTCACCGGTACCAGCACCGCGCCGTCGTCGTACAGCGGGTCGAAGTACGTCTCCCACACCCGCTCGGCGTCCGCGCGATGCTCCGCCTCGTCCGCCCCGCCGCGCACGTCGCGCACGAGGTCGGGGATGCCGGCGAAGTGGACGGGGTCGAGGGTCATACTCGTGGCGTCGCCGCGGACGCGCTTGAAGTCGGCGGTGCGCTCCCCTCGACGGACGACCCTCGCCCCTATTCGCGGTCGGCGCCAGTCCGCTCTCCGCCCGCGGTCGACATCCCGAAGCCTAGTTACGCCGGGGTGTCGTCCCCTCACGTATGCGAGCGGCACTCGTCATTCTCGACGGCTGGGGGCTCGGCGACCACGACCGACTCGACGCCGTGAAGGCGGCTGACACGCCGAACGTGGACCGCTACACGGCGGCGGGCGCGTCCGGGACGCTCACCACCCACGGCCGCGACGTCGGCCTCCCGGACGACCAGATGGGCAACTCGGAGGTCGGCCACCTCACCATCGGCTCCGGGCGCGTCGTCCTCCAGGAGTACACGCGGATCAACGACGCCGTCGCCGCGGGCGAACTCGCCGAGAACGACGCGATCCGCGGCGCGTTCGACTACGCGGACGAACACGACGGCCGCGTCCACTTCGTGGGCCTCGTCTCCGACGGGGGCGTCCACTCGGACCACGAGCACCTCCACGCGCTCATCGAGGCCGCCGCGGACTACGGCGTCGCGGCGACGACGCACGCCTTCACGGACGGCCGGGACACCTCCCCGACGGGCGGCGAGGGCTACCTCGAAACCCTCGACGCCGTCGCCGCCGAGCACGGCACGGGCGACGTCGCCACCGTCTCCGGTCGGTATTACGCGATGGACCGCGACCAGAACTGGGAGCGCACCAAGCGGGCCTACGACGCCATCGTCCACCGCGAGGCCGACTATCGCGCGGAGACGGCCGTCGAGGCCGTCACGGACTCCTACGAGCGCGGCGACACCGACGAGTTCGTCGAGCCGACCGTCGTCGCGGACGGCGCGGCGCTCTCGGACGGCGACTCGGTCGTCTTCTTCAACTTCCGCTCGGACCGCGCGCGCCAACTCACGCGGCTGCTCGCGGACATCCGCCCCGACGACTGGGACTTCGAGACCCACCCCCCGGCGACGCGCGTGGCGACGATGACGGAGTACGACGCGACGTTCGACCTCCCGGTCGCCTTCGCGCCCCAGCAGCCCGCGAACACGCTCGGCGAGGTCGTCGCCGACGCCGGCCGGACCCAACTCCGCATCGCGGAGTCCGAGAAGTACCCCCACGTCACCTACTTCCTCAACGGCGGCCGCGAGGTCGAGTTCGACGGCGAGATGCGGGAGATAATCGAGAGCCCGGACGTCCCGACGTACGACCGCCAGCCCGAGATGAGCGCCGCCGCGGTGACCGACACCGCCATCGAGACCGTCGCGGAGACGGACCCCGACCTCCTCGTGTTGAACTACGCGAACGCGGACATGGTCGGCCACACGGGCGACTACGAGGCCGCCGTCGAGGCCGTCGAGGCCGTCGACGAGCAGGTCGGCCGGCTCGTTCCCGAACTCTGCGAGGCGGGCGCGCACGTCCACCTCACCGCCGACCACGGCAACGCGGACGACATGGGCACCCGCGAGGACCCCCACACCGCACACACGTTCAACCCCGTGCCGTTCGTCTACCTCACCCCCAACGGGGACGACGGCGGCCGCGAGGTCCGCGCGGGCGGGTCGCTTCGCGACGTCGCGCCGACGCTCCTCGACCACTGCGACGTCCCGACGCCCGCCGAGATGACGGGCGAGGACCTCCTCGACTAATCAGCGCGCGTCGTCGCCGACCTCGCCGCCCACGACCGTCGCCGTCACGTCGAGGTCCGTGACGCGCTCTTTCTCCCACGGCGACCCGTCGAGGACGACGAGGTCCGCTGCGTGCCCGGGTGCGAGCGTCCCGTAGCGCCCCTCGTCGCCGCCCGCGTACGCCCCGCCGGCCGTCGCCGCGCGCAGCGCCGCCGTCGTCCCCACGCCCCGCTCGACCGCCGCCTCGACGGCCGCGAGCGGGTCGTACGCTCCGTCGCCATCGCCACGCGCGCCGAACGCGACGTGCGCGCCGGCGTCGAGGAGCGTGTCGACGGCGTTCGACTCCGGTGGGACGACCGCGACGACGCCGGTCTCGGCGAGTCGCGTCGCCACCGCCGGCGTGACGCGCTCGACGCCGACGACGCGGTGGCGCGCCGCGCCCGGGTCGGCGCTCGCGCGTTCGTAGTTGTCGAGGAGGTTCGCCACGCTCTCCGCGTCGCTCACGCGCGCGGCGACCCGGAGGCCGGCCTCGTCCGCGCGGCGGAGCACGTCGCGCCGAACCGCCGGCGTGACGTCCCCGTCGCCGTCGCCGACCGCCGGGACCGCGAGCGCGCCCGTCCACACGCGCTCGCTCCCGTGGCCGGTGCGCGCGCCGAGCGACGCCGCGGCGTCGAGCGCCCCGTACGCGTAATCGAGCGCGACGCGGAGCGGGAGGTCGCCCTCCCCGCCCGCCGCGAGTTCGCGGTACGCGCCCGCCGCCGCGCCCGTGACGCGGTCGTAGACGGTTGTCACGCCGCGCTCGCTCGCCCGGCGCGCGGCCGCCCGACGCGAGCGCCGTGTCGCCTCCCCGTCGCCGAGCGCGGCGGCCGCGTCGACGAACCCCGGGAGGACGACCCGGCCGTCGAGGTCGATAACGTCCGTCTCGACGCCGACGCTGAACTCGATCTCGTAGTCGCTGTCGAGTCGCGCGATTCGGCCGTCGCGGAGCGCGACGGCGTCGTACGTCCTGTCGGGCTCCCCGAGCGTGTGGACCTCGCCCCCGGTCAGGACGACGTCCGCGTCCGCGTGCATACGCGACCAGGGGGCCGGCGGCGGGAAGA
The DNA here is from genome assembly GCF_014647115.1 of Halarchaeum rubridurum. Classification (GTDB taxonomy): domain Archaea; phylum Halobacteriota; class Halobacteria; order Halobacteriales; family Halobacteriaceae; genus Halarchaeum; species Halarchaeum rubridurum. The sequence goes on along the minus strand of NZ_BMOO01000001.1, from coordinate 316,130 downwards.
ACGTTCGGGAACCCCCGTTCGCTACGCCCGTCCGCGGAACGCGAGCGCGTACGCGAGCAGTCCGCCGACGAGGAGCGCGGCGAACCCCGCCCACGGCCCCTCGATCCAGCCGACGGTCGCCCGCGCGAGCGTCTGGACGGCGACGAGCGCCGCGAACGTCCCGAGGTAGAAGACGACGAGCGCCCGCGCGAGCCGCTCGGGGGCGAGCGCGCGCCGGACGGCGACGGCGGCCCCGAGCGCGCCGGCGAGCGTCGCACCCACGAGCCCGTACGCGATGGCGGTGAACGGGTCCGGCGGGGCGAACGGCGCGGCGAGCGCGTAGCCGACGGGCGCGGCGACGAAACAGCCGAGCACCGCGCGGAAGACGGCGGTGAGGTCCAACCGACGCATACGCCGTCTTATTCGACGGCCGGGGGAAGTACGCACCGATACGCATAGGCGTGTGGCTCGCACACCCTCGGACATGACCGACGACGCCGACGTCGACGCCGACGCGGACGCCGAGACGCTCGCGGAGCGGGTACGCGACGGCGACCTCCGACTCTACGAGCTCGACGACCACGCGGACGCCGCGACCGCCGCCGCGGCCCGCCGCCGCGTCCTCGAACGCGAGACGGGCGCCGCCCTCGACGTCACCGCGGACTACGCCTTCGACCCCGAACGCGCGGCCGACGCGAACGTCGAGAACCTCGTGGGCGGGACGCAACTCCCGCTCGGCGTCGCGGGCCCGCTCGCCGTCGAGGGCGACGCGGCGAGCGACGACTACCACCTCCCGCTCGCCACGACGGAGGGCGCGCTCGTCGCCTCCATCAACCGCGGATGCTCGGCTATCACGGCCGCGGGCGGCGCGAACGCCCGCGTCACCAAGCGTGGGATGACGCGCGCGCCGGTCTTCCGCGTTGCCGACGTCACCGAGGGCGCGGAGGTCGCGCGCTGGGTGGACGAGCACACCGACGAACTCCGCGCGGCCGCCGAGGCGACGACGAGTCACGGCACCCTGGAGGAAGTCACGCACTACGTCGTCGGCGACAACGTCTACCTCCGCTTCGCCTACGACACCGCGGACGCGATGGGGATGAACATGGCGACCATCGCCACCCGCGCGGCCTGCGAGGTCGTCGAGGACGAGACGCCCGCGAGCCTCGTCGCCCTCTCCGGGAACCTCTGTTCGGACAAGAAGCCCGCGGCGATAAACGCCGTCGAGGGACGGGGGCGAACCGTCACCGCGGACGTCCGCATTCCGCGCGACGTCGTCGAGGAGCGCTTCGGCGTCACCCCCGACGCCGTCGCGGAGGTGAACACCCGGAAGAACCTCGTCGGGAGCGCGAAGGCTGGGAGTCTCGGCTTCAACGCCCACGCCGCGAACGTCGTCGCCGCCGTCTTCCTCGCCACCGGGCAGGACGCCGCGCAGGTCGTCGAGGGTTCGAACTGCATCACCACGGTCGAGGCCCGCGAGTCGGAACTCTACGCCTCCGTCAACCTCGCGTCCCTCGAAGTGGGGACCGTCGGCGGCGGGACGAAGCTCCCGACGCAGGCCGAGGCCCTCGACGTCCTGGGCGTTCGCGGCGGCGGCGACCCCGCCGGGAGCAACGCGGACGAACTCGCGGAGGTCATCGCCGCCGGCGCGCTCGCGGGCGAACTCTCGCTGCTCGCCGCGCTCGCCTCCCGGCACCTCTCCAGCGCGCACGAGGAGCTCGGCCGGTAGGCCCCCACTTCAGAGCAACCGATAGACGCCGCGCGACTCCGAGGCCTCCCCGCGTCGCGCGAGGCGTTCGAGAGCCTCGCGGACGTACGCCTCGCTCACGCCGTGCTCCGCGCAGTACGCCGCGACGGCGTCCGCCGTCGGCTCGTCGAGTTCGCGGACGGCCTCCTTCACCCGGTCCTGCCGGGAGACGGAGCCGCCCGACGAGCCCGCGCGCTCGTTCGCCGCGCGTGCCGCGTCGGCGTCGACGCCCCCGGATTCGAGGTACTCGTCGTCGCTCACCACGTCGTCGTCGGCGCGCTCGCCCATCGCCGCGTAGGAGTCGAGGTCCGCGAACGCCTCGCCGTGCCCCGAACGGTTCGCCAGCATCGACGCGCGCACCTCCGCGGCGTGCTCGCGGTCCTCCGTCGTCACGAACTCCTTGCGCTTCGCGTGGGCCTTCGAGGTCCCACAGCGCGGGCACTTCGTGCGCTCCGGGTCGCCCTCCACGACCCAGAGCATCGAACAATCGCTACACCCGACGACGGCGTACATGCCTCACCTCGGGGCGCTCTCCGGGATAAACCCGACGCCCGCCGTCACTCCACGCTGAACCCCATCTCTTCGAGCAGGTCCGGGACGCGGTCGGCGTGGTCGCCCTGAATCTCGACCGCGCCGTCGCTCACCGTCCCGCCCGCCCCGAGGTTCTTCTTCAGTTTCGTGGCGACGTCGCCGAGGTCCGTCGAGGACTCGTCGAACCCCTCGACTATCGTGACGGGTTTGTCGTACGTGCGGCGCTCGACGCGCACCGACAGCACCTCCTCGGCCCGCGCGAGGTCCTCCTCGATACCCGGGATGTCCGCGAACGGATCGTCGTCAGCCATACCTGATGGTACGCACGCGACGACAAAGAAGCCGGTGGCGAACGCCGTCGCTGCCGGGTTCGCGTCTCGAAAGAAGGGGAGAATCGGGCGTCGACGGCGACTCGCTTGTGCCGGGTCTTCATTGCGTCGGGCGGAGCCCGACTAACCCACGACTCGCTTACGCGAGGTCTTCGATTGCGTCGGAACGCGTCGCGTTCCGACTGCTAAACGAACTGGCGTACGCCAGTTCGTTGATGTCGCCGAACTCACCGCGTGAGTTCGGTGGCGAGCGGGGAATCTCCGATTTCCCGCGGAGAAGAACTCGCCGCTCAGGCGAGGTCTTCGATGTTCTCGACGATGTTCTCCGCGAACTCGGTCGTGGAGAGCTTCACGCCGTCCTCGATCTGGCGTTCGAGGTCGTACGTGACTTCGCCGGCGGAGATGGACTCCTCGACGGCGTCACGGATGAGCGTCGCGGCGTCGTCCCAGCCCATGTACTCGAACATGAGCCGACCGGAGAGGATCATCGCGGACGGGTTCGCCTGGTCCTGGCCGGCGCGCTTGGGCGCGGAGCCGTGGACGGGTTCCGCGAGACAGCGACCGGCACCGAAGTTCGCGCCGGGCGCGATGCCGAGGCCGCCGATCTGGGCGCCCGCGGCGTCGCTGAGGTAGTCGCCGTTGAGGTTCGGCATGGCGAGGACGTCGAACTCGTCGGTGCGCAGCTGCATCCACTGGAGCATCGCGTCGGCGAGGCGCTCCTCGACCATGACGGCGTCCTCCGGGATGTCGACCTCGTCCTGCTCCTCCCAGAGGGAGTCGGGCGCGGCGAAGACCTCCTCGTCGGGGTACTCCTCCTCGGCGACCTCCATGCCCCACTCGCCGAACTGGCCCTCGGTGAACTTCATGATGTTCCCCTTGTGGACGAGCGTGACCTTATCGCGGTCGTTCTCGATGGCGTAGTCGATGGCCTCGCGGACGAGGCGCTTCGAGCCCTTCTCCGTGATCGGCTTGATGCCGATGCCGATGGGGCCGTCGTGCATGACGTCGTCGAAGCCCATCTCGTCCTCGACGAAGTCGCGGACCTGCTCGACCTCCTCGGTGCCGGCCTCCCACTCGATGCCGGCGTAGACGTCCTCCGTGTTCTCGCGGAACGTCACCATGTCCATCTCCTCGGGCGACTTCATCGGGGAGGGGACGCCGTCGAGGTAGTAGGTCGGGCGAACGTTCGCGAAGAGGTCGAGCGTCTGGCGGAGCGCGACGTTCAGCGAGCGGTAGCCGGCCCCGACGGGCGTCGTGAGCGGGCCCTTGATGGCGACGCGGTGCTCGCGGATCGCCTGCACCGTGTCGTCGGGGAGGTTGACGTCCTCTCCGTAGCGGTCGCGGGCCGCCTGTCCGGCGTAGACGCGCATCCAGTTGATCTCGTGGCCGGTCGCCTCCGCGGCGGCCGTGAGGACCTTCTGGGTCGCGGGACCGACGTCGCGGCCGATGCCGTCCCCGTGCAGGATGGGGATGACCGGGTTCTCCGGGACGTCGAGCTCGTCGGCGTCCTCGTCGTACGTGATCTTCTCCCCGCCCTCGGGGACCTCGATCTGCTCGTACTCGTAGCTCATCTCGTTCGGAGCGTTCCGGCGAACGCCTAAAAGGACTGCTGTTTTCGTTCCGCGCCCGCTCGGGGCCGGTCGCGCCGCCGTCGCCGACGCTCGCCGCGGCCCCTCTCGGGGAGTCCCGCGGCCGTCGTTTCGCCTCGTCACTCAGTCGTCACCGGGTCGCCGCTCGGTCGTTCCCGCGGCCGTCCCGGTCAGTCGTCGTCCTCCGTCCGCGCCCCCGAGACGACGGCCTCGCTCAGCTCCTCCGGCGTCAGCCGGCGTGTCGGCTCCTCGGAGTCCGCGGCCCGCGACGGCGCGCGCTCGGCCGCCCGCGCCATCAGCGTCTCCTGGGCGTTCACGACCGGGTCGCCGTCGGCCGGGTGTTCGAGGGCGTACGTCCCGTCGCCCGACATCACCCACGCCTTGCGGTTGTCCGCGAACAGCGTCGCCAGCACGTCGTCAAGCGTCGCCCGAAGGTCGGGGTCGTGGACGGGCGCGACGGCCTCCACGCGCTCGTCGAGGTTACGCGTCATCCAGTCCGCGGACCCGATGTAGTACGCCCGACTGTCCTCGTCTCGTCCGCCGCCGTCGCTAGTCACATCGTCGCCCCCAGTCTCACCGTTTCCACCACCAGTCACATCGTCGCCGCCACCGTCGCCGGCCGCCTTCGGCTCCGCCCGCGCCGCCGCGTTCTCGAAGCGGTAGATGCGCGAGTGTTCGAGGAACCGCCCGACGACGCTTCGAACGCTGATCGTCTCACTGAGTCCCTCGACGCCGGGGCGGAGCCGGCAGACGTCCCGGACGAGCAGGTCGATCTCGACGCCGGCCTGCGAGGCCGCGTACAGCTCGTCGATCACGTCGGGGTCCTCTAGGCGATTCATCTTCGCCGTGATCCGTGCGTCCTCGCCGCGTTCCGCGTGCGCGGCCTCGCGGCGGATCAGCTCGACGAAGCGCTCGCGCATCGTCGTCGGTGCGATCAACAGCTCCTCGTAGCGCTCGTGGAGCGAGTGGCCCGTGAAGTAGTTGAACAGCCGAACGAGGTCGTCACCGATCTCGCGGTCGGCCGTGAGGAGCCCGAGGTCTTCGTAGCGCTCCGCGGTCTCCGCGTGGTAGTTGCCGGTGGCGACGTGCGAGTAGAGCTGGACCCCCTCGTCCTCCTCGCGGACGACCAGCGCCGTCTTCGTGTGCGTCTTGTAGCCGATAGTGCCGTAGGCGACGTGGATGCCCTCCTCCTCCAGCCGGTCCGCCCACCGGAGGTTGTTCTCCTCGTCGAAACGCGCCGTGAGTTCGACCATCACCGCGACCTGCTTGCCGTTGCGCGCCGCCTCGATAAGCGCCTCGACGACCTCGGAGTCCCGCGCCGTCCGGTAGATCGCGGCCTTGATGGCGAGGACGTCCGGGTCGCGGGCGGCCTCCCGGAGGAAGCGCTGGACGGTCTTCCGGAACGAGTGATAGGGGTGGTGGACGAGGACGTCCTTCTCGCGGATCGTCTCGAAGACGTCGCACTCCCGGGTGTCCGGGAGGCGCGGGTGTTCGCGGGGCTCCCACGAGTCGAGTTTCAGCCCGGGCCGGTCTAGGTCCGTGAGCGCCATCAGCCCCCGGTAGTCGAGCAGGCCGTCGAGGCGGAACGTCTCGCGCTCACCCACGCCGAGTTGGTCCTGGAGGAGGTCGACGACGCGCTCGGGCGTGCCGGCCTCGACGTCGAGGCGGACCACCCGGGCGAACCGCCGCTCTCTGAGGAGGGTCTCGACGCGGCTCGTCAGGTCGTCGGGGTCGTCCGCGCCCGCCGCCACCTCCGCGTTCCGCGTGACGCGGAAGACGGAGTGGTCAACGATCTCGGTGTTCGGGAAGAGCAGATCGAGGTTGTGCCGGATGACGCCCTCGATCGGGACGAACGTCCCACCCTCGACGTTGAGGAGCCGCGGGCGGTTGCCCGGGACCTTCACTCGGGAGAACGTCAGGTCGTCCTCGCCGGCGTCGTCGCGCGTCGAGACGGCGATGGAGAGGCTGAGGTTCGAGATGTGCGGGAACGGGTGTGCGGGATCGAACGTTAGCGGCGTGAGGATCGGGAGTACGTCGGACTCGAAGCGCTCGCGGAGGTCGGCCCGCGCCGCCGAGTCGAGGTCGTCGTAGGCCGCGATCTCGATCCCCGCCTCGGCGAGCGGGCCGTCGACGAGGTCGCGGTAGCACGCCGCCTGCCGCTCGCAGAGCGCCGTCGCACGCTCGATGGCCTCGTCGAGTTCCGCCTCGGGCGTGCGGCCGTCCGCGCTCCGCTCCGTCACGCCCGCCGCGACCTGCAGTTCGAGTTGCCCGACGCGCTTCTGGAAGAACTCGTCGAGGTTCTGCGTGAGGATGGCGAGGAACTTCACCCGTTCGAGCAGGGGGTTCCGGTCGTCCGTCGCCTCGTGGAGCACGCGGCGCTGGAAGGCGAGTTCGCTGAGCTCGCGGCTCAGGTAGCGCTCCGGTCCGGTCGGTGGAGATGTCTCTGTCGTCGGCATGCGTCTCGTGGACTGTGGCGTCTCAGGCCGGGGTGACGATCTTCGACTCGCTGCGCTCCTCGTGGGTCGTCTCCGGGTCGACCGCGACGAACCGATCGGTCCGGTAGTCGTAGGCGGTGAGCGCGCCGCCGTAGACGCAGCCGGTGTCGAGGCCGACCGCGTGCGGGCGGACGACGGGCTCCGCGTGGACGGTGTGGCCGAAGAAGACCCGGTGGGGACCGTCGTAGTCGTCGTACCAGAAGGGGCCGTCGTAGCCGTCGCCGTGGGGTGCGCGCATCGTCAACAGCTCCTCGACGCCGTGATCGGCGAGCGGGCGCTCGGGGTCGACGCCGCCGTGGACGACGAGCGCGTCCGCGAAGGAGATCGCCACCGGGAGCGACGCGAGATAGTCACGGTCGCCCGCGCGGAGCCAGTCGGGGTCCTTCTCGCCGCGGACGACCTTCTGCTCGTTGTTCCCGCGCACGCTCACGAGCCGGTCGTCGGTGCGCACGCGGTCGATCACGCCGGGACTGTCCGGCCCCTTTCGGACGAGGTCGCCGACGAAGACGACGCGGTCGCGGGGTCCGAGGGCGAGCGCGTCGAGGAGGTGGTCGAGGGCCTCGCGGCTCCCGTGGACGTCCCCGACGACGTAGACGTCCGCGTCGTCGTCGAAGGAGAGGCGCTGGTGGTGCGGTTCCACGCGGTCGCCGAACTGTGGTGGCGCGTGCATGTGTGTCCCCGGTCGGTATCCGACGTATCGCCTCGACCCCGTTAAGCGGTTGCTAATAGGTAACTAGACCGGTATATAGGTGTACGGACGCATCCGCGGCGGGTCACAATCCCTTTCTCGGGGGGCCGCCAACTCCGAGGCATGACGGACACCGTCGAACTCGGAAGCGAGGCGTACGAGACGTACCACGAGGCGGGCGCGATCCTCGCGCAGGTGCTCGACGAGGCGGAAGCGCGCGTCGAGGTCGGCGCGAGCCAACTCGACGTCGCGGAGTTCGCGGAAGCGCGCATCGAGGAACTCGGCGGGAAGCCCGCGTTCCCCGTGAACATCAGCGTCGACGAGGAGGCGAGTCACGCCTCGCCCCACGGCGACGACGAGACGACGTTCGGCGAGGAGATGGTCTGCCTCGACGTCGGCGTCCACGTCGACGGCTACATCGCGGACGCCGCGCGCACCGTCGACCTCTCCGGGAATCCCGAGCTGAAGGAGGCCGCGGAGGAGGCGCTCGACGCCGGTCTCGACGTCGTGGCGGCGGGCGCGCACACGGGCGAAATCGGCGCGGAGGTCGCGGACGTCGTCGAGGCCTACGGCTACCAGCCAATCGTGAACCTCTCCGGACACGGCCTCGAACGGTGGGACGCGCACACGGACCCGAGCGTGCCGAACCGCGGGACCGATCGGGGCACCGTCCTCGAAGCCGGCGACGTCCTCGCCATCGAGCCGTTCGCCACGACGGGCTCCGGGAAGGTCACCGAGGGGTCGAAGACGGAAATCTACTCGCTCGTCGACGACCGCTCGGTGCGCAACCGGGGGGCCCGCGAGGTCCTGGAGACGGTCCGCGAGGAGTACCAGGAACTCCCGTTCGCAAAGCGGTGGCTCGACACGCGACGCGCGGACATGGCCGTTCAGCGTCTGGAGACGCAGGGCGTCCTCCGCTCGTACCCGGTGCTCAAGGAGTCGGACGGCGAACTCGTCTCGCAGGCCGAACACACGGTCATCGTCACCGAGGACGGCTACGAGATTACGACCGAACGCTAAGCGCTGCTGGTCGGTCGAACGAAAGGGGGGAATCGCTGACGTCGTCGATAAATTATGAGGGGGATCGACGACGGATCGTCGCGTCGTTTTACGCGTTGTTCATCCGGGTAGACGTCTTCGTACCGCAGACGCGACACTTCGCGACGCGGTACGGTTCGCGCGAGAACTCGGCGTTCTCTTCTTTGTCGGACTCAGTCTTGAGTTCGACGGAGACAGCGTGAGGCGTCTCCTTGCCGCAGTTTCCGCACGATTCCGCCATACCATCGGAACGAGGTGTTTTGCTTGCCATCGGAACCACCCTCGTTGTTCACGACTCACTACGTACACAAAAACCCCCTCCTCTCTGTTCAGCGCGTGTAACCGCCCCGCATCGTGCCACTCTCGCGCTTCCGAAAACTACCTCCGGTGGCCCGCCGAGCGTCCCCGTATGGACCAGGTGTTCGCCCCGTGGCGCATCGAGTGGGTGAAACGCGACGACAAGAACCCCGGCGTCGAGGAGTGCGTCTTCTGCGAACTCCCCGAGCGCGCGGACGCCCGCGAGAACCTCGTCGTCGCGGAGAGCGAGCACGCCTTCGTCCTCCTGAACAACGCGCCGTACAACCCCGGGCACCTGATGGTCATCCCGCGCGTCCACGGCGGCGACTACGCGGCGCTCGACGACGCGGTCCTCCTCGACCACGCTCGCCTGAAACAGCGCGCCTTCGACGCCCTCGACGCCGCCTTCGAGCCCCACGCCTACAACGCCGGGCTGAACCTCGGCGGCGGGCCGGCCGGCGGGAGCATCGACGACCACCTCCACACGCACGTCGTCCCGCGCTACGACGGCGACACGAACTTCATGCCCGTCGTCTCCGACACGAAGGTCGTCGTCGAGGGCCTCGCGGAGACGTACGACGCGCTCCACGAGGCGTTCGCCGCCCAGCCCGACGCACGCGTCGAGGGCGAAGACGCCGCGGTCGTCCTCGATTTCGACTGAGTCGAACTTTCGCAACGCACTTACTCGGCGACGCGCAACCCCCGACGGATGGACCGGAAGACCGCGATGCGGCGCGCCGGCGTCGTCGTGCTCGCCGCGAACGTCGCCCTCCTGCTCGCCAAGGGCGGCGTCTGGTGGTACACGGGGAGCCTCGCCGTCGGTTCCGAGGCGGTCAACAGCGGGGCGGACGCCCTCTACAGCCTCGTCGTCCTCGGCGGCCTCTACCTCACGACTCGGCCCGCGGACTTCGAGCACCCGCACGGCCACGAGCGCATCGAGCCGTTCGTCTCGCTGTTCGTCGCCGTGGGGGTTTTCGCCGCGGGCGTCACCGTCCTCTACAACGCGACGACCGCCGTCCTCACCGGCGCGTCCGGCGGCTCTGCGGGCGTGGCCGGCGTCGCGGTCCTCCTCGCCTCCGCCGTCGCCAAGTACGGCCTCTACCGGTACTGCCGGCGCGTCGGCGAACGCCACGACTCCCCGGCGCTCGTCGCCGCCGCGCTCGACAACCGAAACGACATCCTCACCGCGGCCGCGGCGCTCGTCGGCGTCGCGGGTGCCGCCGCCGGCTACCCCCTCCTCGACCCGGTCGCCGCCGGCCTCGTCTCGCTCGGCATCCTCTACACGGGCTACGAGATCGTCCGCGACAACGTCAACTACCTCGTCGGCGCCGCCCCGCCCGAGGACCTGCGCCGCGAGATCCTCGAACGCGCCCTCGCCCACGACCGCGTCCGGGGCGCACACGACGTCGTCGCCCACTACGTCGGCCCCGAGGTCGACGTCAGCCTCCACATCGAGGTCGAGGGGAACCTCACGCTCTTCGAGGCCCACGAGATCGAGTCCGCGGTCGTCCGCGACATCCGCGCGATGCCCGAGGTCGACGACGTCTTCGTCCACGTCGACCCCAAGGAGATGGGCGAGTGGAAGGAGGACCGCGACGCCGACCGCCTGCTCGGCGGCCGCCGATAACCCCTACCCTTAGACGGGTTCGCCGAACGCGTACATCGTCTGGTGGCCCGTCACGGTCACCGTGGCGAAGTCGCCCGGTTCGAGGCCGTGCTCGTCGGCGTTCTGCACGACGATCTGGCGGTAGGCCTCGTCGTAACACTTCACGGAGTCGCCCGTCCCGTGCTCGGTCACGAGGACGTCGCGCTCCTCGCCGACCATCGCCTCGTAGGCGTCGCCGACGACCTCGCGCTTCAGTTCGCTCATCGCCTTCGAGCGCTCCTTCTTCAGCGTCCCGCCGAGGCCCTTCAGGTCCGCGGCGTCCGTCCCGGGGCGCTTCGAGAAGCGCGTGACGTTGATCTTCTCGGGGCGCGTCTCGCGGAGGAGCGCCATCGACATCTCGTGGTCGGCGTCGGTCTCCGTGGGGTAGCCGACGATGAAGTCCGTGGCGAGCGTCCACTCGTCGAGGTGGTCGTCGAACGTCTCGACGATCTCGACGTACTGCTCGACGCGGTGTTGCCGGCGCATGTGTTCGAGCACGTCGTCGCTCCCGGACTGGACGGGCGCGTGCAGGAAGTTGTAGAGTTTCTCGTGTTCGGCGAACACCTCCGCGAGCTCCTCGCGAATGCCGTGGACGCCGCCGGGGTTCGCCATCCCGACGCGGACGCGGAAGTCGCCCTCTATCTCCGTGCAGATTCGCTCCAGGAGCTCGGGGAGCTTGCGCTCGCCGTCGTCCCAGCCGTAGACGCCCGTGTCCTGGCCGGTGATGCGTATCTCCGTCGCGCCGGCGTGGACGAGCGCGCGGGCCTTCTCGACGTTCTCGGAGACCGGCGGCGAATCGACGCGCCCCGTCGCGTGCTTCGTGATGCAGTACGAGCAGTTGCTCATGCAGCCCCGCGCGATGGGGAGGATGCCGATGACGCCGTCGAGTATCGGCTCGGCGTCCGGCGTCGGCGTCGGACACTCGCCGTTCGTGATCGCCTCCGGCACCTCGTCCCAGTGGAGCACCTCGGCGTCGACGTCCGCGCTCTCGAACTCGCCGCCCTGCGCGAGCGCCATGCAGCCCGTCACGTAGAGGTCCGCGGTCTCCTCGCTGAGCTCCTCCGCCCGGCGGAGCATGTTGCGCTCCGTCTTCTCCACGACCGTACAGGTGTTGAGGATGGCGACGTCCGCCGCCCCGGCTCCCTCGACTTTCCGGTGGCCGGCGTCGCGGAGCCGTCGCTCGATCTCGCGGCTCTCGCCGCGATTCGACGTGCACCCGTAGGTCTCGATGTGGTACCGGGCCATCTCGTCCGCGTTTCGCGTGGGACGGCCAAAAGCCCCGCGCTTCGGGCGGCGCGCGCTCGACGCGACCCGGCGCGTCCCCCGCCGGCACGCGTCGCACCCCGGATGGTAACGCTTTCACTCCCGGCACCCTCGGGCTACGACTATGGTGCTCCCGTCCGGCTTCACGGTGCCGCCGCTGCCCGCGCTCGCCGTCCTGCTCGTCGGCGTGCTCGTCGCCGCGTTCGCCCTCGCCCGCGAGCGCCCGCCGCTCACCGACCGGACGGTCCTCTCCTTCGCGCCCTGGATGGCCCTCGGCTCCGCCGCCTACGTCTGTCACCAACTCCGCCTCCTCCCCGCCGCGGTGACGCCGTTCGCGTCCGCGCCCGCCGTCTACGGCTCCACGTTCGTCGTCGCCGTCGCCGTCTGGCTCGGCGCGCGCCGAACCGATTCGCCGAAGCGCGTGCTCGCCGGCGTCGGCCTCCTCGCGCTCTCCGTCCCCGTCGCGCTCGCCGTCCGCTACGGCACGGCGCACGACTCGCTCGCGCCGCTCTGGCCCCTGTTCGCACTCCTCATGGCCGTCTTCCTCGGCTCCGTCTGCTGGGTCGGCCTCCGCCGCCTCCGCCTCGCCGACGCGCGCACCGTCGACGGCGCGGGCGCGCTCGTCATCTTCGGCCACGCGCTCGACGCCGCCACGACCGCCGTCGGCGTCGACGTCCTCGGCTTCGGCGAGCAGACCCCGCTCTCCCGCCTCGTGATGGAGTTCGCCGCCGGCCTCCCCACGGCACCCGTCCTCGGCGTCGGCTGGCTGTTCATCGTCGTCAAACTCGTCGTCGCCGTCGCCGTCGTCGTCCTCCTCGCCGACTACGTCCGGGAGGCCCCGACGGAGGGCTTCCTCCTGCTCGCGCTCGTCGCCGCCGTCGGTCTCGGCCCCGGCGCGCACAACCTCCTCCTCTTCACCGTGGCGACGCCCTGACCCGCGGTCCGCACGCTTTTTGCCGCCCTCGCGCGACGACTCCCGTATGGCCAAGCAACCCCACCTCCTCGTCGAGCAGGGCGACGTGAACGATATCGCGCTCGTCCCCGGCGACCCCGGGCGCGTTCAGCGCATCGCCGACCACTGCGACGACCCCGTCGAGGTGTCGTCGAACCGCGAGTACACGCTCGTCAACGCCACCTACGAGGGCGTCGACCTCACGATATGCTCCACGGGAATCGGCGGTCCGAGCACCGCCATCGCCGTCGAGGAACTGGCGAACGTCGGCGTCGAGACGTTCCTCCGCGTCGGCACCACCGGCGCGCTCCAGTCCGACATCGAAATCGGCGACATGATCGTCGCCACCGGCGCGGCCAAAGAGGAGGGGACGACGAAGCGCTACGAGGCCGCGGAGATACCCGCCGTCCCCGACTACGACGCGCTCTCCGCGCTCGTCGACGCCGCCGAGGCCCGAAACGAGGACGTCCACGTCGGCCCCCTCGTCAGCGACGACGCCTTCTACAACGAGACGGAGGACTACGTCGAGTCGTGGAACGACGCCGGCCTCCTCGCCGTCGAGATGGAGGCCGCGACGCTCTTCTCGCTCGCGCGCCGCCGCGGCCTGCGCGCCGGCGCCATCTGCACCGCCGACGGCAACCTCGTCGAGGGCACCCAGAAGGGCGCCGACTCCGAGTCGGAACTCCCCGAGAAGGCGAAGAACAACGTCGCCCGCGCCATCCGCATCGCGCTCGACGCGACGACGGAACTCGCCTGAGTCGCCGTTCGCGTCCGTCACCGCGCTCGGCGTCCGTCCGATAGACGAAAGAGCAAAACCGACCGGGTCCGTCCGCACGTCACATGATCGAGTCGCTGCGGCGACGCCTCCGTGCGGTCCGGCGGCGCGCCGCCGCGCTCGAACGCCGCCGCTCGAACGACGCGCGCCACTGGCTCGCGGAGACGAGCAACCTCACGCACGCCTCCGTCCTCGTCTTCGTCCCGCTCCTCATCGGCTTCGTCACGCTCCTCTCGAACGAGCTCCAGCTCGTCTCCTTCCTCCTCTTCCCGCCGCTGGCCTCCGGGACGTACACGCTGTTCGCCCACCCCGAGGGGACGTACGCGAACCCGTGGAAGTTCGTCGGCGGCCTGAGCCTCGGGGCCTTCTGCGGGTGGGTCGCCATCGAGGTCACCGCGCTCCTCGCCGCCCCGACCGGGAGCGGGGCCGTCCTCTGGGAGGTCCACGCGTGGGCCGCCGCGCTCGCCATCTTCCTCACCGGCGTCCTCACGTGGGTCTTCGACCTCGAGGAGCCGAGCGCGTTCTCCACGGCGCTCCTCGTCCTCCTCACCGACCCCGGACGCTTCCTCGACGTCGCCGGAATCGCCGTCTCGACCTCCGTCGTCTACGTCGTCACCGTCGCGCTCTCGACGAGCCTCATCGCCGTCGTCTTCGTCGTGTGGCGCCGCGAGTTCTACGAGCGCCGCGCGCGCTACCTCTACTCGACCACGCAGGCCGACGACCACGTCCTCGTGCCGGTGCGCGACGACCGCGGCGCACAGACCGCGATGTTCGGCGCGCGCCTCGCCGCCGCGCACGACGCCGGCAAGGTCGTCCTCCTCGACGTCGTCGACGACGAGGCCATCGCCGCCGCCGAACGCCGCATCCTCGACGAACGCGGCGACGTCGACCTCGGGACCGAGAACCCCGACGTCGGCGACGACGCGGACGTCCGCGAGCTCGCCGAACGCAGCGCCGCCGACGAGGCCGCCGCCGACCTCGAACGCCGCGCCGCCCGCATCGAGACCCGCGTCGGCGTCCCCTGCGAGGTCGTCGTCTCCGTCGAACCCGACCTCTCCGCCGGGACGCTCCTCGACGTCGCGCGCGACGCCAACTGCGACCTCGTCGCCACGCCGCTCGACCACGAGGCCGACGGGACGCCCGCGCGCCTCGTGCGCGACCTCTTCCGCAGCGACGTCGACGCCGTCGCCTTCGACGCCAAACACGACCGCACGGACTGGAAGCGCGTGATGGTGCCCGTCCGCGGCGCCGGCCCGATGGCGCACGCGATGGTCGACTACGCCGAGCGCCTCGCCGGCCGCGCCGGCACCGTCAGCGTCTGCACCTGCATCGGCGACGAGCGCTCGCGGCGCGACGCCGAGTCCATGCTCGCCGACCTCACCGAGACGACGGACGCACGCTGCGAGACCCGGGTCTCCCGGGCCACCCTCGGCGAGTTCCTCGCGCGCACCGAGTCCCACTACGACCTCGTGGTCCTCGGCGAACCCTCCCGGGGCGCACGCATCGGCGTCCCCGCGGCGTTCGAGCGCACCCGCGAAATCGAGACGGACGTCGCCGTCGTCCACACGCGCTAGCCGGGACGCGCGGCTTTCCGCTCCCCCGGACTTCGCCCGCCGGCCCCGTCAGTTCCCGTCGGCCGCTTCGTCCGACTGCGTTTCCGGCGACCCGCCCGGCTCCTCGCCCTCCGTCACCTGTTTTGCGGTCTCCTCCGCGTGCTCGTCGCCGAGCGCGGACTGCACGAGGAGGCGACCGCCGATGACCGCGGGGCTGATGACGGTGTCCGCGCCCGCGGCGCGCAGCTTCTCCTCGTTCTCGCGCTCGGTCGCCGCCGCGACGATCCGCACGTCGGGCTGGAGTTGGCGCGCGGTCAGGATGGCGAGAGCGTCCTGCCCGTCGTCGTTCGTCGCCGCGACGACCGCGTCCGCGCGGTCGATGCCCGCGTGGTCGAGCGACGCCGCGTCCGAGGGGTCCTCCGTGAGGACGTTGAAGCCGCGCTCGCGGAGCGCCGAGGCGGTGGTCGGCTCCTTCACGACGACGACGAACTCGTGGTCGTCGCCGAGCTCTTCGAGTATCGATTCCGTCAGCTCGCCGTAGCCGGCGACGATGACGTGGTGTTCGAGGGATTCGAGTTGTGATTGGGTCATGCGTCCGAGTGCGGAGGCGAAGCGCGCCTCGATGGCGGGGCCGAGGAGGGTGCTGAGCGCGATACCGAAACCGGCGACGCCGAGGACGAGCACGGAGAGCGAGAACAGCGTCGCCATCTCCGTCTTCGGCGTGATGTCGCCGTAGCCGACCGTGCTCGCCGTCACGAGCGTGTAGTAGAAGGCGTCGAGCAGCGAGGAGACGCCCGGGAAGCCGTCGCGCAGGGCGTACGTCCCGACGGTACCGTACGCGAGGACGCCCGCGAGCGCCAGCGCCGCGGTGATCTGGCTCGTCGACAGCGAGAGCTCCCGGTCGAAGCGCGAGCGCGTCAACACGACGGTCGGGAGCGAGAGGAGCGAGAGCACGACGAGCGGCACCGAGTAGACGGACACCTGCACGAGCCCCTGCGCCGCCGTCACCGGCAGGAGGACGACCGTCGACCACCACGCCGCGCGGAGGCCCCGGCGCATCCCGAGCGCCGAGACGACCATCAAAAAGCCCGTGAGCGTCCCCGTGAACCCCGCGACCTGCTGGACCGGACCCGGAACGTACGGGCCGAACTGCGGGCTCAGGATGTTCACGACGCCCGTCACCACCGAGAGGACGGCGACGAGCGACGTGAGCAACACGGCGGCGCGCGACGACAGCAGCCGCCGGTTCGTGCGGGCCATACCGGGGCGGGGGGGGCGCGCGGCGTATAAACGTAGCGCGACGCGTCCGCGACGCGCGGCGACGGGCGGGCGGCGTCGTCGCCGACCGCGGGCTGCGACCGGAGACGCGCACACGAGGTGCGCGCCGCCGGGTCGAACCGCACTACGGCGTCGCACTCCTCTGACCCACTGCCCCGCACTCCTGACCCACCGCTCCGAACCGACCGCGGGCCGCGACCGGAGACGCGCACACGAGGTGCGCGCCGCCGGGTCGCGGCGGTACCGATTTACCCACCCCGCACCACGGTCGGGGTATGCCGTTCGGTCTCTCAACGGGGTCGTTCCCGATGCAGGTCCTCCTCGGGGTCTATCTCGGCCTCCTCACGGGCGTGATCCCCGCGCTCGTCTGCTTCGGGTTCGGCTTCGTCTTCAAGTACATCACGGGGCTCACGATCCCCGCGTTCGGTGTCGTCGTCCTCGGCATCGCCATCGCGGGCATCAACGGCGGACTGATGGCCTTCAACGACACGACGGTCCTCCAGTCCGCCAACAGCGTCGCGCTCGTCACCGCGCTCGTCGTCGTCCTGATGGGCTGTTTCTACGCCCACGCGAAGGGCGACGCGCTCGGCGCGAGCCTCCCGAAACACTTCTCGCTCAAGCGCCTCCGCGCGCGCACCCTCTCGCGCGACGTCGTCGACCTCGTCGGCGGCATCGGGCAGGTCCGCGTCCCCGTCGTCGGCGCCGTCGGCGACATGGAGGGCTACCCGCCGCTCCCCGAGGCGCTGCGCGCCGAGATCGCCGCGGTCGACTGGACATTCCCCGCGGACCTCCCGCTGGCCGAACTCGAACGCCGCTTCGAGGAGCGCCTCCGCGCGGAGTTCGACGTCGCGGACGCGGACGTCCGCATCGACGAGCGCGCCCGCGCCACCGTCGTCGTCGCCCCACCGCTGTCGGGCGTCTCGAAGCGCGTCCCCCGCGGCGACCGTGCCGTCTCCGTGAACGCGCTCGTCCCCACCGGCGTCGCGCGCGGCGACGTCGTCTCGCTCCACACCGACGCCGGCGACTGCACCGGGACGGTCGTCGCCGCGCGGAGCGTCGACCCCGACGAGGAGGAAGCGCAACAATCGACGCCCGCGGCGACCGACGGAGGTACCGACGCCGAGACGCCCGCCCGCACCGCCGCGCCCGTCACGACCGGCGGCGAGGGCCGAATCACGGTCGCCACCGACCGCGCGAGCGCGGAGACGCTCGTCGCCGCGAGCGAGGGGGCAGTCGTCGTCACGGCCCGCGGGACGCGCCGCGAGTTCGAACTGCTCTCCCTCCTCCGGCGGACCGGCAACCGCGTGCGGCGGCTCACCGTCCGCGCCGGCGGCCCGCTCGACGGGACGACGCTCGGCGACGCGGACGTCCGGGACGCCTACGGCGTCGCCGTCATCGCGCTCCGCCACGACGGCTCGTGGACGGTCGCCCCGCGGGGTGACACGGCCGTCTCCGGCGGCGACGACTGCTTCGCCGTCGGGACGCGCGAGAAACTGACGGCCTTCGAGGAGGCGGTCGCGTGATGGCCGTCCCCACGTCCGCCCTCGCCTCCACGCCCGCCGCGCTCGCCCTCCCGCTCCAGGGCGGGGCGGTTGACTACGTCGGCGTGTTGACACGCGGTGCGCTCCGTATCGCGGGTCTCGGCGTCTTCAGCTTCCTCGTCGCGGTCGTCGTCAGCGCCGTCTACCGCTGGTACTTCCGGCAGACCGCGCACACGGCGCTCGGGACGTTCGCCGGCCTCTCCGGCGTCGCGCTCTACTTGAACACGAAGACGGCGTTCGCGTCCGTCGTCGCCAACCAGGCCGCGGTGTTCGACCCGAGCGAGATCGTGTTCAACCTCGCGGCGTTCGCCGTCGCGGTCGCGCTCGGCGCGCCCGGCGCGCGCGGCGGCGACCGCCTCGCCGTCGAGACCTTCGCGTTCCTCGGCACCCGCGAGGTCGACGGCGAGGTCGGCCAGCTCGTCAAGGCCGTCGGCCGCGTCGTCGCCGTCGAGATTCCGGACGAGATAGACGACGTCGACGGCTACGACCCGGTCAGCGAGGAGACGAAGGAGAAGATGGCGAACAAGACGCTGCTCTTCCCGCGCGGGCTCACCGTCGCGGACCTCGAGGCGCGCGTCGCCGCCCGCCTCCGCGACGACTACGACGTCGGCTACGTCGACGTCGACCTCGACGCGAGCGGCGCGGTGAAATACTTCGCCGTCGGCACCCGCCTCGCCGGTATCGGCCCGACGCTCGGGCCCGGAATGGGTGCCGTCGCCGTCCGCGCCGACCCGCCGAACGACGCCGGCCCGGGCGACGTCGTGCAGGTCTGGCGCACGGAGCCGACCGCCGAGCGCGTCGCCACGGGCGAACTGCGCGGCGTCTCGGACGACGTCGTCACGCTCGCGCTCGACGCCGCCGACGCCGAGCGAATCGCCGGCGGCGACTATCGGCTCCTCACGCTCCCGAGCGACCCCGGTGCCGACCGGCAGTTCGCCTCCGTCCTCCGCGGGGCCGACGAGACGATGGCGACCGTCACCGTCCGCGAGGGGAGCGCGCTCGCCGACGGCACCGTCGGCGACGTCGGCGCGACCGTCGCCGCCGTCCGGCCCGCCGACGGCCCGGTCGACCCCATCCCGTCGCGCGCCCGCCCGCTCGCCGTCGGCGACGTCCTCTACCTCGTCGCCCGCCCGGAGACCGTCCGCGAGGCCGAAGCCGCCGCCAGCGCGGGCGCGCCCGACCACGGCGAGGGCGACGCCTGACGACAGCCTGATACCGCGCGCGCCCACAGTGCGCGTATGGAGTGGAAGCTGTTCGCGGACCTCGCGGAGGTCGCCGGCGACGACCGCATCACCGTCTCCGTCCCGGCGGACGCGACGGTCGGGGACGCCCTCGAGGCCCTCCTCGACGACCGGCCGGCGCTGCGCGAGCGCGTCCTCGCCGACGACGGGACGCTCTACGACCACGTCAACCTCCTGCGGAACGGCGCGGACGCGTCGCTCGCCGACGACGCCGCGCCCGACGACGAACTCGCGCTCTTCCCGCCCGTCAGCGGCGGCTAGACGCTACGCGTCACCCGTAGTGTTCGCCGACGATACCGTGCAGCGTGCGCACGGCGACGTCCACGCTCCCGTCGAACGCCACCAACACCCCCGCGTCGTCCGAGCGCGGCCAGAAGTGCGCGACCGTCCCGTCCGCGAAGAGCCTGAGTTTTCCCTCGACGTCGCCGAGGTCGTCGAACAGCGTCTCCTCGAACCCCCGATTGACGTCGCCGAGCACGACGTCCTCGTAAATCGCGTCGAGGTCGGGGTCGTCGTACGCCGCCGTGACGGCCGCGTCCCGATAGTGGACGGTGTATCCCTCCCGGTCGTAGGTCGCCACCGCCCGCAGCCCGTCGCCGTACGCCTCCCGGAGACGCTCGACGAGCGCCGTCGTCGGCTCGCGTTCGCTCATGCGCGACCGATACGCGGAACGCCCGGATGACCCTTGTGCCCGCGGCGACGTCGTCGCGCACCCGAACTGCCTGCGCCGCCTCGTTCCCTCCGTCTACTGAATCCCCTACCGCGCCGACTCGGGCACCGAGCGCTCGCTCAGCTCGCCGGCGAGCGGCGTCCGCATCGCCTCCGCGGGGGAGTCCGTGTTGGCGAGCGCCCACATCAGCTTCGTCTTCGCCGTCCCCGGCAGGAGGTCCTCGCCCTCGACGACGCCCGCATCGAGGAGGTCGCGCCCGGTGTCGTACACGCGGTCACAGACGCGGCCGCCGAGACACTGCGAGGTCATCACGACCGTCGTCCCGGCGTCCGTGAGGTCGTCTATCACGTCCACGAGCTCCGAGTTCACGTGCCCGAGCCCCGTCCCCTCGACGACGACGCCCGCGCGGCCCTCCAGCATTTCGAGGAACGCGGGGTCCATCCCCGGCGTGAACGTCACGAGTTCGACGTCGGGTTCGAGCGCCGGGTCGAGCGAGAGGTCGGCGTCGCCGCGCGCGGCGAGGTCCGCCGTCCCGTCGAACGTCACCGTCTCCGTGTCGTAGTCGACGTGGCCGATGGGGGTGCCGTCGACGGTCTCGAAGGCGTCGCGGCGCGACGTGTGGCCCTTGCGGACGCGCGTCCCGCGGTGGAGCGCACAGCGGTCGTCGGACTGCGTCGCGTGCATGCAGACCATCACCTCGGCGACGTCGGCCTTCGCGGCCTCGACGGCACAGACGGCGTTCATGACGTTGTCCGACGACGGCCGGTCCGCGGAGCGCTGACTCCCCGTGAACACGACGGGCACAGGCGTGTCGAGCATGAAGGAGAGCACGGAGGCGGAGTACTGCATCGTGTCCGTCCCGTGCATCACGACGACGCCGTCCGCCCCGTTCTCGATCTCCTCCCGGACGGCCTCCGCGAGCTCGCGCCAGATGGAGGGGTCCATGTTCTCGGAGAGGATGTTGGCGACGACGCGCCCCCGGTAGTTCGCGCGGCCGGCGAGGTCCGGGACGGCGCGCAGGACGTCCTCGGCGTCGAACTGCGCCGTCACCGCGCCCGTGCGGTAGTCGACGGTGGAGGCGATGGTCCCGCCCGTGCTGATGAGCGCGATGGTGGGGAGGTCCTCGTCGAAGGCGACCGCAGAGCCCTCGCTCTCCCCCTCGCTCGCGTTGCCGTCGATGGCGTAGACGTCCGATTCGAGCACCTCGACGTCGGCGCCCTCGCGCTCGACGCCGACGTTGTAGCCGCTCTCCAGTTTCACCACGAGGTGCTCCGGCGTCGAGGACGGCAGGAGCACGCCCTCGTTCACCTGTCCGTCGCGTTCCACGCGGACGCGGTCCCCTGAGTGCATGGCTGAGAGTCGCGCGTCGCCGACCTTGAAACCATCCGTTCGCCCGCCGTGCGGACGGGTCGGGACAAGAGCCATACGTCCCGCCCGCGCACGAACGGGTATGTCGCGCGACGACCCGCTCGGGGACCGTGGGACCGGCGACGCGAGCGAGCGCGTCGGGGCGAACCCGGCCCGAGACCCCGCCGGTACCGACGGCACCAGCGCACGCCCCGGCGGTCTCCGTGCGCGCGCCCGACGGCTCTTCTCGCCGCGTCGCTTCCTCCTCGCGCTCGTCCTCGCCGGCGTGGGCCTCTTCGTCGGCGGCCTCGTCCCGCTCGTCGGGTCGCTAACGCGCTTCGTCGGCCTCGGCGCCGCGACGTTCGCGCTCGGCGTCGCCTCCGCTCGGCGGTGTTACGTCGAAGTCGCGCTCGCCGCGGCGCTCGCGGCCGTCGGCAGCGTCCTGTTCGGCCTCCTCACGTCCGCGTTCCTCCCGATCACCGTCGACTACCTCGCGCGCTCCGGCGTCGCGTTCGGCCTCGTCGTCGCCGGGATCGGCGCGCTCGTCGGCGTGCTGGGGTACTACTTCGGGCGGGACCTACGCGACGGCCTCACGCGGAGTCTGTGACGCGCCACCCGTCGTCGCCGTCGGGTTCGAGGACGTCGCGTTCGAGCAGGTCGCCGACGGCGTGCTCGACGACCTCCGCGGGGGCGTCGACCCGGCGCGTGAGCGCCTCGATGCTCCCCTCGCCGTCCGCGACGGCCGCGACGACCTCCGCGTAGAGCCCCTCGTGGCCGTCGGCCTCCAGCGTCTCCGCGAGGTCGTCCCGGACGTCCGCGAGCCGGCCCTGCACCCACCGCTGGGCGAGCGAGAGCTCGCGCTCCAAGTCCTCAAGCTCCGCGAGCTCGTCGGCGAGCGACGCGATGTCGCCGGGGTCGTCGCTCGTTTCACTCGCGTCGCCGTCGCCCGGGTCGGTCGCGTCCCCGCTTTCCGCGTCGTCCCCGTCCGCGCCGCCGGTGGCGTCGGCCACGCCGTCGATGGTGAGGTGGTGACAGCGCGTCAGGTCGAGGTCGCGACTCGCCGGGTAGGCCGACTTCGCGCCGAACCCGTGGCGCGAGACGGTCACTTCGAGCCGGAGGTTCCGCGCGATGTGGAAGTACTTCCGGCGTTTCTCGTCCGTCCGGCTCTCGACGAGCCCCGCCTCCTCCAGGCGGCGGAGGTGGTCGATGACGGCCTTCGGGGAGACCCCGAGGTACTCGCTGATCTCGGTGACGTAGCAGGGCTTGCGCGCGAGGAGGCGCAGGATGCGACGCCTGTTCTCGTTGCCGAGGAGGTCGAGGAGTGCCCCGGAGTCCATACGGGAGAGAGTTGTCGCCACGCGCTCAAAAGGGTAGCGCAGTGCCCGACATCGCCGATGGCTTTTTGCCCTGCCGTGGTAGAGTATAACACACATGTTCGAGGTGTTCTCGACCGGCTACTACCTCGGACGGCTCTACGTCGAACCGTCCGACGACGGCACGGCCGCGCTCCAGCGCCGCCAACACGAACGCGTCAACGAGCAGGTGTACGCGGGCGAGGGGCTCGCGCGCACCGACTACCCGCTCGTGATGAAGGTCGGCTCCCGACACTACCGCGTCGAGGGCGACGCGGACGTCCCCGCGGACACCCTCGTCGTCCCGCGAGAGACCCTTGACGACGCCGGCGTCGACAACCCGCCCGCGCTCGCCGAGGTGCTGCTCGCCCGCCCCGGCCACGCCAGACGGCTTTTCGAGGTCGGCGCGGTGTAGCGGGTGCCGGAACCCCTAAGCGCCGCCCGGCCCGCGTTCGGGACATGCTGGATCGACTCCTCGGTCGGGCCTCCCTGAAGGAACGGATCGCCGAACTGGAGGACGAGACCGACTCCCTCCGCGCGCAACTGGACGCGGAGAGCGAGCGCCGCCGCGAGGCCGTCGCCGCGCGCAACGAGGCCGAGGAGGAGGTCAACCGCCTGGAGGACCGTATCGCCGAACTGGAGGACCGCGTCGAGCGCGCCGAGGGCGGCGACGCCGCGAGCGTCGACTACCGCGCGAGCGAGGCCCTCCACGGCGCGCGCCTCGACGACGTGCTCGCCCGTCTCGGCGGCGTCGAGACCGACCCCGAGGGCGCGCTCACCGCGATGGTGGTCGACGAACACGACGTTCCCGACCCCGTGAGCGACGCCCTCGGCGAGCGCGCGCCGCTCGTCGAGCGCGCCGCGCCCTGCCTCGTCTGCGTCGACGACGCCGAGCTCGTCGCCGCGACGCTCGCCCCGCCGCTCGCCCCCGACGCCTTCTGCGAGTGGGGCGACGCCTTCCGCCTCGAGCGCTCGTGGTTCGCGCCGACGGGTCGATACGCCCTCGCGCTCGTCCGCGCCGACCTGTTCGCCGTCGGGGTCTACGACGCGACCGGCGACGCCGTCGAACGCGTCCACGCCGAGGGCTTCGAGAGCGACGTGAAGGCCAAACACTCGAAGGGCGGCTTCTCCCAGTCGCGCTTCGAGCGCCGCCGCGAGAGCCAGATCGACGAGCACCTCGACGACGCCCGCGACGCCCTCGCCGCCCTCGACGACGAATACGGCTACGACGCCTGCTACGTCACCGGCCAGACGACGCTCCTCGGGGAGTTCGACGCCGACGCCCGCGCGCCCTCGGACGCGAGCGGCGACCCGCGTGAGGCCCTCGCGGCCGCCGCGCGGGACTTCTGGACCGTCCCCTATCACTCCCTGTAGCGCCGTCTGGTAACCGTTAAATCGCCCTCCCACCACCGATACCGTATGCGTATCGCCATTCTCGCGCACGAGAAGTTCCCGGACGGTGCGAAGACGGCGACCGGCGTCCTCCGCTACGGGACGCACGACGTTGTCGCCGTGCTCGACCGCGACCGCGACGGCGAGCGCGTCGCCGACTGCGACGCCTCCCTCCCCGACGCGCCCATCGTCGCGTCGCTCAGCGAGGTCGACGAACCGCTCGACGCCCTCCTCGTCGGCATCTCGCCCATCGGCGGCGGCTTCGACGAGTCGTGGCGACCCGACGTCCGCGCCGCCCTCGAACGCGGCTGCGACGTCATCTCCGGGCTCCACTACTTCCTCGAAGACGACGACGAATTCCGCACCCTCGCCGAGGAACACGGCTGCGAGCTCTGGGACGTCCGCCGGCCGCCGACCGACCTCGGCGTCGCGGACGGCGTCGCCGACAGCGTCGACGCGACCGTGATCGTCACCGTCGGGACGGACTGTAGCGTCGGGAAGATGACGACGACGTTCGAGCTCGTCGCGGCCGCCCGCGAGCGCGGCGTCGACGCCGCTGTCGTCCCCACGGGCCAGACCGGCATCATGGCCGAGGGCTGGGGCTACCCCATCGACCGCGTCGTCTCGGACTTCGCCGCCGGCGCGGTCGAGGAGCTGATTCTCGAACGCGGGAACGACCACGACTACCTCTTCGTCGAGGGGCAGGCGAGCATCGCCCACCCCGCCTACTCGGGCGTCTCGACGGCCATCCTCCACGGCTCGATGGCGGACGAACTCGTGCTCTGCCACGCGACCGACCGCGAGCGCTTCCACGGCTTCAGCCAGGCCCTCCCCACCATCCCGGACTTCGTCGACCTCCACGAGTCGCTGGCCGCGCCCGTCGGCGGGAGCGAGATCGTCGCGGGCGCGCTGAACACCCGCACCGTCGACGACGACGCCGCCGCCGACGCGGCCGTCGAGGAGTACGCCGACGCGCTCGGTCTGCCCGCCGCCGACCCGATTCGGCAGGGGCCCGACGCCATCCTCGACGCGGTACTGTGAGCCTCGCCACCGAGTTCGAGCGCCTCTCCCTCCCGCTCGAACACGAGTTCGGTATCTCGCGGGGCTCCTCGGCGACCGCCGAGAACGTCGTCGTTCGCGTCACCGACGGCGACCACACCGGCGTCGGCGCGGCCGCGCCCGCCGCGCACTACGGCGAGACGCCCGCGACCGTCGAAGCCGTCCTCCCCGACCTCCTCGCGGCCGTCGAGCGCGTCGGCGACCCGGCGAACCACCAGCGGCTCGCGGCCGCGATGGCCGACGTCGTCCGGGACAACCCGGCCGCGCGCGCCGCGGTCGACATCGCCTGCTGCGACCTCGCGGCGAAGCGCGCCGACATGCGGCTCTATCGCTACTGGGGGCTCGACCCCGCGAGCGCACCCGAGACGTCGTTCACCATCGGGCTCGACGACACCGAGCGGATGCGCGCGAAGACCCGCGATGCGGTCGCCGTGGGCTACGGGACCCTGAAGGTGAAACTCGGGACGTCGCGCGACCGGGAGATCGTCGCGGCGGTCCGCGAGGCCGCGCCGGACGCGACGCTCCGCGTGGACGCAAACGAGGCGTGGACGCCCCGCGAGGCCGTCGCGAACACCGCGTGGCTCGCCGATCACGGCGTCGAGTTCGTCGAGCAGCCGGTCCCCGCGGAGAACCCCGACGGGATGCGCTTCGTCCGCGAGCACGGCGCGCTCCCGGTCGCCGCCGACGAGTCCTGTGTCACGCTCGCTGACGTCTCCGAGGTGGCCGAAATCGCGGACATCGCGAACGTGAAGCTGATGAAGTGCGGCGGGCCGAGCGAAGCCAGACGGCTGATTCACGCCGCCCGCGCCGGCGGGCTCGACGTAATGCTCGGCTGCATGGTGTCGACGAACGCCGCCATCGCCGCCGCGGCGCACCTCGCGCCGCTCGTCGACTACGCGGACCTCGACGGGTCGCTCCTCCTCGCCGACGACCCCTATGAGGGCGTGCCGATGCCCGAGGGGCGGATCGCCCTCGACGCCGTCGAGCGGCCGGGGACGGGCGCGCGGCTGGCGGAGTGAGTGGCGAACGGGTGGCGCTGCGCTCCCGTCGACGGCCGCGCCACCGGTTCGCGGTGGCCGCCGCGGGCGCTCGACCTAGAGCATACGCCGCGCTGGGTGCGCCATCGCGTTTCAACTTCCGGCCCGCGCCGGCCGCCGTCGAGTCCTGTGTCGCGCGTCGCGGGTCGCGCGTCCCCTCGACCGGGGGTGTCGCCGGACGGACACGCTTATGTGGGGCGTTGGCCGTATCACGGCCCATGAGCGAGATTACGGTCACGCTCCCCGACGGCTCCGAACTCGACGCGGAGGCCGGGGAGACGGTCGAGGACGTCGCGTACCGAATCGGCGAGGGCCTCGGACGCGACACGGTCGCCGGCGTCGTCGACGGGGAACTCGTCTCGAAGGACGACCCCCTCACCGAGGACTGCCGGATCGAGATCGTGACGGACTCCTCCGAGGAGTACCTCGATGTCCTGCGCCACACGGCCGCGCACGTCTTCGCACAGGCCCTCCAGCGCCTCTACCCCGAGGCGAAACTCACCATCGGCCCCTACACGGACGAGGGCTTCTACTACGACGTCCACGGCGTGGACCTCGACGAGGCCGACCTCGACGAGATTCAGGCGGAGGCCGAGGCCATCATCGAGGAGGACCTCGACGTCGAGCGCGTCACGATGGACCGCGAGGACGCCCTCGAGTACTACGACGACAACCCGTTCAAGCGCGACATCCTCGAAGGGGAGGCCGCGGGCGAGGACACCGTCTCCTTCTACCGGCAGGGCGAGTTCCAGGACCTCTGTAAGGGCCCGCACGTCGAGTCGACGGGCGAGATCGGCGGCTTCGAGCTGCTCGAAATCTCCGCGTCCTACTGGCGCGGCGACGAGGAGAACGAGACGCTCACGCGCGTCTACGGCACGGCCTTCGGGACGCAGGCCGAACTCGACGACCACCTCGCGATGCTCGCCGAGGCCGAGGAGCGCGACCACCGCAAGCTCGCGCGCGAACTCGACCTCTTCAGCATCCCCGAGCACTCGCCGGGCTGCGTCCACTATCACCCGAACGGGATGGCGATTCGACGCGAACTCGAGGAGTACGTCCGCGAGAAGAACGACGACCTCGGTTTCGAGGAGGTCCGCACGCCCGAGCTGAACAAGACGGACCTCTGGAAGCCCACGGGCCACTACGAGACGTTCACGGAGAACGGCGAGATGTTCGCGTGGGAGCAAGACGACACCGAGTACGGCCTGAAGCCGATGAACTGCGCGAACCACGCGCACATCTACGACTCGAACACCCACTCCTACCGGGACCTCCCGCTTCGCTTCTCCGAGTTCGGGAACGTCTACCGCAACGAGCAGTCGGGCGAGCTCTCCGGGCTCCTCCGCGTGCGCGGGCTGACGCAGGACGACGGCCACGCGTTCGTCCGCCCCGACCAGATTCAGGGGGAAATCCTCTCGATCCTCCAGTCCATCGAGGACATCTACGGCCACTTCGGCCTCGACGTCCTCTACAAACTGGAGACGCGCGGCGAGGGCGCGATGGGGAGCGAGGAGATATGGACGCAGGCGACGGACGCGCTCATCGACGCCATGCGTGAGGAGGACCTCGACTACGACGTCGAGGAGGGCGAGGCCGCCTTCTACGGCCCGAAGATCGGCATCGACGCCCGCGACGCCCTCGGGCGCGAGTGGACCATCGGCACCGTGCAGGTGGACTTCAACATCCCGCGCAACCTCGAGTTGACGTACGTCGGCGAGGACAACGAGGAACACCACCCGGTGATGATTCACCGCGCGCTCCTCGGGAGCTTCGAGCGCTTCATGGGCGTGATTATCGAGCACTTCAACGGGAAGTTCCCGACGTGGCTCGCCCCCGAGCAGGTGCGCGTCCTGCCGATCAGCGACGACAACCTCGACTACGCCCGCGAGGTCGCCGCCGAACTCGGCGATTATCGGACCGAGGTCGAGGACCGCTCGTGGACCATCGGGAAGAAGATTCAGCAGGCCCACGAGGACCGCGTCCCCTACATGGTCATCGTCGGCGGCGACGAGGAGGCCGCAAACGAGATCAGCGTCCGGGACCGCATGGAGCGCGAGGCCAACGACGTCTCGCGCCCCGAGTTCCGCCAGCACCTCGAACGCGAGGTCGCGCAGAAACACCTCGAACCGACGTTCCTCGCCGGCCGCTAACTCGGATGGCCGGCGGTGACGCGCTCGGTGACGCGCTCGGCTTCCGTGACGCCGCCGCGCTCGCCGTCCTCCTCGGACCGCTCGCGTTGCTCGCGTGGCTCACCGGTCTCCCGTTCCTCCTGCCGAGCCTCGGCCCCTCCGCGTACGTCCTCGTCGCCCGCGAGCGCGAGCGGTCGTGGCGGCCGCTCGCCCGCGAGGTGGTTCTCGGACAGGTCGTCGGCGTCGCGGTCGCGTTCGCGGCCGTCCGCGTCCTCGTCGGCCCGCTCGCGGGACTCGGGCTCCTCCCGCACACCGCGACGGGCCTCCACCAGGTCGCGGCGGTCGTCGTCGCCGTCGTCGCCGCGACGGTCGGGATGACGCTGCTCGACGCCCGCCACGCGCCCGCGTACGCGACCGTTCTCATCTTCGCGCTCGGCATTCCCGGGCGGGCGAGCGGTGTCCTCGTCTTTTGCGGCGGCGTCCTCACCCTCCTCTGTCTCGACGCCGCGCGGTGCCGTATCACGTCTCTCACGCCCGTTCGCGGACGGTGACGACGGGGACGTCCGCGCGGCGAATCACGCGCTCGGTCACGCTCCCCGTGAGGGCCCGCGCGATTCCGGTCCGGCCGTGCGTCCCCATGACGACGACGTCGACGTCGTGCCGGCGGACGTGGGAGCGGATGACGCGGTGTGGTACCCCGCGCTCGACGGCGCACGTGGCGTCGAGCCCGCGCTCCTCCGCGGCGTCGGCCACCCGTCTCGCGGCGCGTTCGCTCGCCGTTCGCGCCGCTCCCGTGGTGGACCTGACGCTTCCACCGCCGTCGACTGCCGCGGCCTCAAGGCCCGGCGCGGCGACGCTGAGCGCTCGGACGGTCGCGTCGTGCGCCGCCGCCAGGTCGAGCGCGTGGTCGACTCCCTCCCCGGCCGTGTCGCTCCCGTCGGTCGGGACGAGCACGGTGTCGTACATGATTGTTCGTACGTCTCTCGCGTATCGTGTTAGTTCTTGTCACTATCGCCGTCGACGCCCGGACTCTCGCCGCTCGTCGCCTCCGTCTCGCCCCAGTCGAGGTTGCGCGAGCGGTCCGTCTCGCGGAGGATGAACGGGCCGATGGAGAGCGTGCGCTTCGTCACCGTGACGATGCGCAGGATGTACGCGAGGAGGATGGCGAACGGCGTCAGCGTCACCGACACCGTGAAGGCGGCGACGACGAGCGCGACCCAGCCGCGCGAGACGCCGCTCGGGTCGAAGAAGAGCAACGAGCCGACCGCGACGGCGAGCGCTGGCACCGACGCGTAGAGCACCGTCCGCGAGAGGTCCGCGAGCTCCCACTGAAAGTAGAGCGTCTTGAAGTGCTCGCGCGCCGGCCCGAACAGTTCGAGCGCCTCGATGAGTTCGTCGAAGGCGTCCGTCGCCCGCTCCGTCAGCGCGTCCGCGTGTTCCGCGCGGATGCGTCGAGCCGCGTAGAGCTTCCACGAGTAGTTGTAGTTGAGCGCGGAGAACACGACGTCGAACTCGCCGAACTGCGAGCCCTCGAGGTTCTCGGCGACCGTCTCCGCGTTCCCCTCCAGGTTCTCGACGTACGTCGCCACCTGGTCGGTGAGGTCGTCGTCGTCGATTCCCTCGACCGCGTCCTGGAGCGCCTGCGCGCGGCGCTTCGTGAGCTTCACGAGCGAGCGGAGGAACGCCGAGGGCTGGGCGGGGCTCACCGGCTCCCGGATGACGTCCTCGACGTCCTCGCGGAACGACATCGCGCCCTCCATGCGCTCGCGCTGGTCGCCCACCGGCCCCTGCTCCTGCGAGAGGACGAGCTGGCTCAGCGTCAACACGAGCGTCACGCCCGTGATCGTCGAGCCGACGAGCGCCTGATACAGCGTCTCAAGGGGGTCGCCGGTCGTCAACAGGGTGTGCGCCGGCGTCGGGTGGAGGAGGCCCGCGGCGACGAGCGCGAGGAACACCGACCCGACGATTCCCCCCGCGACGAGCCACCGGTCGGCGTCGAGGAGCAACCAGAACTTCCGGCTGTTTTCCGGCACGCGCTCGCGCATCGTGTCGCTCGGCTGGTCGTCGGCTCCCGACATGGCGTGACCGACGGCCGGCGACGCCAAAAGCGGTGGTGGCCGTCGCTACGCCGTCGAGTCGTCCTCCTCTTCCTCGCGGAGTTCTTCGAGTTCGGCCTCGACGGCCGACTCGTCCACGTTCGACTCCTCGACGGCCGCGTCCGCCGTGTCACTCGCCGCGTCCGTCTCATCGCTCGCCGCCTCCGACGCCGACGCGTTCGTCTCGCGCTCCGTGCCCTTCGACGTGTCCGTCCCGCGCTCCGCGCGCAGCGTCTCCAGTTCCGCCTCGACCTCGCGGTCCGCGCGGCCCGCCGAGAGCTCGCGGTCGATGGCGTCCTCGTCGCTGAACTGGTCCTCGAGCACGCCGCGCTCGGTGAGTTCGTCCATCGCGGCCGCGCGGGCCTCCATCTCCTCCGTGCGCTCCTCGGCGCGTTCGACCGCGCGCCCGACGTCCGCCATCTCGTCGCCGACGCCCGTCATCGCCTCCGAGACGCGGTTCTGCGCCTCCGCGGCCTCGTAGCGCGCCTTCATCGTCTCCTTCTTCGTGCGGAAGCGCTCGATGCGCTCTTGGAGCTGGCTCTTCTTCTCCTCCAGGTCGGACTGCGTCGATTCGAGCGACGCGATCTGCTCTTCCATCTCCTCGATGCTGGCGAGCTTGCTTTGCTTCTTCTCCAGGGCGCGTCGCGCGAGGTCCTCGCGGTCCTGTCGCATCGCCTCGCGCGCCTGCTCGTTGTGCTTCTCGACGTTCTCCTGGAGGCGCTCGCGCTGCACTTCGAGGCGTTTCTTCTGCGCGACCAGGTCCGCGAGCCCGCGCTCGACGTCCTTCAGTTCGTCGCGCATCTGTTCGTACGAGTAATCGAGCGTCTCCGTCGGGTCCTCCGCCCGATTGAGGACCGCGTTGAGCTTCGAGCGGACGACGTAGGAGGCGCGCGAGAGTAGACCCATGGCCCGACGTAGTGGGCCGAAGGCTAATAGTCCTCACCCGCGGTGTCGTGGGTGTGACCGGTGAGACGGTGCTCGTGCCGGGCGCGCGGCGCGTCGTGGCGACGCTGGACGAACCCCCGGACGGGAGCAACGCCTGCGTCGTCGCGTGCCCGCCCCACCCGCAGTACGGCGGCCGTCGCGACGACGCACGCCTCCGCGCCGTCGGCAACGCCCTCGTCGCCCGCGGCGTCGCGTGCCTCCGGTTCGACTACGGCGACTGGGACCGGGGCCACGGCGAGCGCGAGGACGCGCGCAACGCCTGCCGGTGGGCGCACGAACGCTACGACCGCGTCGGCTGTTGCGGCTACAGCTTCGGCGGCGGGGTCGCCGCGCTCGCCGCCGCGAGCGTCGACGTTCCGCTCCGCGGCGTCGCGCTCCTCGCACCCGTCGCATCGCTCGACGGGGACGACGGCGACCTCGACGTCGTCGCGGCGCTCGCCGACATCGACGCTCCGCTCCGCCTCGTCGTCGGTGAACGCGACGCGACGGCGGACTGGCGGCCCGTGGCCGCGGCCGCCGACTCGGTGGGGGCGACCGTGACGACGCTCGACGCCGAGCACGGGTTCGCGGGCCGCGCCGACGACGCGGCCGACCTCCTCGCCGGCTTTCTCGCCGACGGCCTCAGGGCGTGAGGACCGCGCGGAAGCGAACGTCGGAGTCGAGCATCCGCTGGTACGCCTCCTCCGCGTCCGCGAGGTCGAACGTCTCGACGTCGGGCGTCACGTCGCGGCGCTCGCTGAACGCGAGGGTCTCCTCGGCGTCGAGCGCGGTCCCCGACGCCCACCCCTCGACTGCGCCGCGCGTCCCGACGAGCGCGCCGACGTGGACGTCGACGGGTTCCTCGGGGACGCCGACGGCGACGACGCGCCCGTCAGTTCCCAAACCGCCGACGACGGACTCGATGGCGGGCGCGGCGGGCGCGGTGGCGAGAACGACGCTCGCGCCACCGAGCTCTTGGAGCTTCGCCGCGGGGTCCTCGGCCTCCGCGTCGACGTAGTGGTCCGCGCCGAGGGCGAGGGCGCGCTCCTTCTTCTCGGTGCCACGCGAGAGCGCGACGGTCTCGTAACCGGCCGCGTGAGCGTACTGGATACCGAGGTGGCCGAGGCCGCCGACGCCCTGGACGGCGACGAGGTCGCCCGGCTGGGCGTCGCTGTTGCGCAGGGCGTTGAACGTCGTGAGGCCCGCGCAGAGGAGCGGCGCGGCCTCGACGGCGTCGAACGACTCGGGGACGCTCGCGACGGCCTCGTGGGGTGCGACGGTGTACTCGGCCCACCCGCCGTCGCGCTGGACGCCCATCACGTCGGCGTGCGCGCAGGAGTGAAAGTCGCCGCGACGGCAGGCCTCGCAGGTGAAACAGTGCCCGCCGTGCCAGCCGACGCCGACGCGCTCGCCCGCCTCCCACTCCTCGACGTCCTCGCCGACCGCGTCCACGCGCCCCACGACCTCGTGGCCGGGGACGCGCGGATACGTCAGCCCGCCGCCGTAGGCGTGACCCTCCCGGGCGGCGTCGTCGCCGCCGCAGACGCCACAGGCCTCGACGGCGACGCGGACCTCGTCGCGCTCGGGTTCGGGGACCGGCTTCTCGACGACTTCGAAGGCAGCACTCTCCTCGGGGGCGACGACGGCGCGCATCGTCTCGTCTGTCATACACGTTTCTTCGCGGGCCGCGAGAAAAGACCTCGGGGAAGGGGCGTCGCGTGCCTACGGTTCGAGGACGGCGCGGAAGCGGACCTCGCTCGCGAGCATCTTCTCGTACGCGTCCTGGGCGTCGCCGAGGTCGAACGTCTCTATCTCGGGGGTGACGTCGCGGAGCGCGCTGAACTCCAGGGTGTCCTGGGAGTCCCGCGCGGTCCCGGAGGCCCACCCGGAGACGGAGCCGCGCACGCCGACGAGCGCGCCCGCGTGGACGCCGACGGGCTCGCCGGGGATGCCGACCGCGATGACCTCGCCGTCGGCACCCAGGCCGCCGACGACGGACTCGATGGCGGGCGCGGAGGGCGCGGTGGCGAGGACGACGCTCGCGCCGCCGAGCTCCTGGAGTTCCTCGGCCGCCGCCGTCGCCTCCGTGTCGACGTAGTGGTCCGCGCCGAGGGCGAGGGCGCGCTCCTTCTTCTCGGTGCCACGCGAGAGCGCGACGACCTCGAAGCCGGCCGCGTGGGCGTACTGGATGCCGAGGTGGCCGAGGCCACCGACGCCCTGCACGGCGACGAGATCGCCGGGTCGGGCGTCGCTGTTGCGCAGCGCGTTGAACGTCGTGATGCCCGCGCAGAGGAGCGGCGCGGCGTCCGCGGCGTCGAGCTCGTCCGGGACGGCCGCGAGCGCCTCGTGGGGCGCGACGGTGTACTCGGCGTAGCCGCCGTCGAAGTCGAGGCCCGTCACCTCGGCGTGCTCGCAGTTGATGAAGTCGCCGCGACGGCAGGCGTCACAGGTGAAACAGTGCCCGCCGTGCCAACCGACGCCGACGCGCTCGCCCGCCTCCCACTCCTCGACGTCCTCGCCGACCGCGTCGATGCGGCCCACCACTTCGTGGCCGGGGACGCGCGGGAACTCGATGCGCGGATAGACCCCCTCTTTCGTCATCTCGTCGCTGTGACAGACGCCACAGGCCTCGACGCTGATGCGGACCTCGTCGGCGTCGGGTTCGGGGACCGGTTTCTCGACGACGTCGAAGTCGGCTCCCGCCTCGGGCACCTCGACCGCGCGCATGGTGTCGCTCTCGCTCATACTCGGGGGTCGAGCGGCGCGCTGTTAGTGTTGCGGCTACGGGCACTACGGGCCGCCTTCGGTGGACGAACGTCCGCAGAATTGCGTCACTTTCTGTCGTGGTAGCACCCCGCACGTGTCGGACGCCTCCGAAACCGTTTTGACCGTTTCGGCCGCAGACGCGGTATGCCGCAGGAGACCGGATACGACCCCGAGCTGGGGAACAAGTTCGTCTTCGTCACCGGCGGCGTGATGTCCGGCCTCGGGAAGGGCATCACCGCCGCGAGCCTCGGTCGCCTCCTCACGAACGCGGGCTTCGACGTCACCGCCGTCAAGGTCGACCCGTACCTCAACGTGGACGCGGGCACCATGAACCCCTACCAGCACGGTGAGGTTTATGTACTGAAAGACGGTGGCGAGGTCGACCTCGACCTCGGGAACTACGAGCGATTCCTCGACGTCGACATGACCTCCGACCACAACGTCACGACCGGGAAGGTCTACCAGGAGGTCATCGAGCGCGAACGCGCCGGCGACTACCTCGGGAAGACGGTGCAGGTCATCCCGCACGTCACCGACGACATCAAGCGCCGCATCCGCGAGGCCGCTCGCGGCACGGACGTCTGTATCGTCGAAATCGGCGGCACCGTCGGCGACATCGAGGGGATGCCCTATCTGGAGGCGCTCCGGCAGTTCAGCCACGAGCAGGACGAGGAGGACCTCCTCTTCACGCACGTCACGCTCGTCCCGAACTCGAAGAACGGCGAGCAGAAGACGAAGCCCACCCAGCACTCCGTGAAGGAACTGCGCTCGATCGGTCTCCAGCCGGACATCCTCGTCGGGCGCAACCCCGAGAAACTCGACGACGACGTCCGCGAGAAGATCGCGCTCTTCTGCGACGTCGACACCGAGGCCGTCTTCAGCAACCCGGACGTCGAGGACATCTACCACGTCCCGCTCGTCCTCGAAGACGAGGGGCTCGACGAGTACGTCATGGAGCGCCTCGCCATCGCCGAGGACGCCCTCCCCGCGGACGAACGCTCGACCGAGTGGCGCGACATCGTCACCCGCGACGCGGAGGGAGAAGTCGACGTCGCCCTCGTCGGCAAGTACGCCCTGGAGGACGCCTACATCTCCATCCACGAGTCGCTGAAGCACGCCGGCCTCGAAAAGCAGGTCGACGTGAACGTCCACTGGGTCGACGCCGACGAGATGACCGACGAGCACGAGGAGCGCCTGCGGACCGCGGACGGCGTCGTCGTCCCCGGCGGCTTCGGCGCGCGCGGCACCCGCGGGAAGATCGACGCCGTCCGCTACGCCCGCGAGCACGACGTCCCCTTCCTCGGGCTCTGTCTGGGCTTCCAGCTCGCCGTCGTCGAGCACGCCCGGAACGTCGTCGGGCTGGAGGGCGCACACTCCGCCGAGATCGACCAGGACACGCCCCACCCCGTCATCGACCTCCTGCCCGAGCAGTACGACCTGGAGGACCTCGGCGGCACGATGCGCCTCGGCGCGCACGTCACCGAGATCGACGAGGGGACGCTCGCCGAACGCGTCTACGACGCCACGGAGTGCACGGAGCGCCACCGCCACCGCTACGAGGTGAACCCGGAGTACATCGACCGGCTCACCGAGGACGGCCTCACCTTCTCCGGTCACGCCGGCAACCGCATGGAAATCGTCGAGCGCGACGACCACCCGTTCTTCCTCGGGACGCAGTTCCACCCCGAGTTCCGCTCCCGGCCGAGTCGCGCGAGCCCGCCCTTCGTTGGCTTCCTCGACGCCGTCATGGAGCGCGCCGACGTCGCCGCGGGAACGGAGGTGACGCAGTAATGGTCGACGTCGAATCCTTCGTCGAGGAGGCGAAAGCGGAGATAAGCGAGGAACTCGGCGATTCGACCGCGATCATCGCCCTCTCCGGCGGCGTCGACTCCTCCACCGCGGCCGCGCTCGCCTACGAGGCCGTCGGCGAACAGCTCGTCCCCGTCTACGTCGACACCGGTCTGATGCGCAAGGGCGAGACGGAGGAGATCGAGGAGGTCTTTGGCTACATGGAGCGCCTCCGCGTCGTCGACGCCTCCGATCGGTACTTCGAGAAGCTCGACGGCGTCACCGACCCCGAGGAGAAGCGCCACGTCATCGGCGAGCAGTTCATCCGGGAGTTCGAGACCGTCGCCGAGGAGGTCGACGCCGACTACCTCGTGCAGGGCACCATCTACCCCGACCGCATCGAGAGCGAGGGCAACATCAAGAGCCACCACAACGTCGGGGGTCTCCCCGACGTCGTCGACTTCGACGGCCTCATCGAACCCCTGCGCGACCTCTACAAGGACGAGGTCCGCGAGGTCGCACGCCACCTCGGCCTGGAGGAGATAATCGCCGAGCGCATGCCGTTCCCCGGCCCGGGTCTCGCCGTCCGCGTCGTCGGCGAAGTCACCCCCGAGAAGGTGCGCGTCGCCCGCGAGGCGACCGCCATCGTCGAGGACGAACTGGAGGAGTACGACCCCTGGCAGGCCTTCGCCGCCGTCCTCGGGCGCGCCACCGGCGTGAAGGGCGACAACCGCGTGCACGGCCACGTCGTCGCCGTCCGCTCCGTCGAGTCCCGCGACGGCATGACCGCTCGCGCCCAGGAACTCGACTGGGAGACCCTCCAGCGCCTCCAGTCGCGCATCACGGGCACCGTCGAGGACTGCTCGCGCGTCGTCTACGACGTCACGCACAAGCCCCCGGCGACCATCGAGTACGAGTAGACCCCGCCCGTTACTTCGTCGGGTCGCCTTCGGCGACCCCTCCCCGAAAAAGCACGGGAGGAAAAACTCCCGCGAGCGCGGAGCGCTCGCGGTGGGAACAGTGTGAGTTCCGCGGCCGCACCGCTTCCCGCACCGCCGCCACGTCCGCGGCCGCATCGCCGCCACGTTTTCCCCGTCTCCGCCGATACGCACGGTATGGACCTGTACGACGACGTCGACACCGACGCCGACGCGGGCGAGGTCGTGACGACCGAACTCCACTACACGCCGGACTCGCTCGTGAAGGCGTTCGCGCTCGGGCCG
The DNA here is from genome assembly GCF_014647115.1 of Halarchaeum rubridurum. Classification (GTDB taxonomy): domain Archaea; phylum Halobacteriota; class Halobacteria; order Halobacteriales; family Halobacteriaceae; genus Halarchaeum; species Halarchaeum rubridurum. Next base: position 279,409 of record NZ_BMOO01000001.1, on the reverse strand, counting down.
GGCGCGGCAGTCGAGGCGCACGAACATCCCGAGCAGACGAACGTCTTCCACGTCCTCGACGGCGAGGTCGTCGTCGTGCGCGAGGAGGACGAGGAACGCGTCTCGGCGCCCGGCGTCGTCGCGTTCGAGCGCGGCGTCGCGCACGGCGCGCGCAACGAGGGCGACGACGTCGCGGTGTTCACGGCGACGATGGGGCCGATGGAGTGAGGGCTCTCGTCACCTTCTTACGCGCTCGCGCCTATCTCCGCGCATGAACGTCGTCATCGTCGGTCCCGACCGCGGCCTCGGCGACGCCCTCGAAACCCGTGGCGCGCGTATCACCCGCCTCGAAGGCGTCGCCTCGGGCGAGCGCCTCCGCGAGGCCGGCATCGAGACCGCCGACCTCCTCGTCGTCACGGACGTCGCCGAAGCCACCGCGATTCCCGTCGCCCTCGAAGTCAACCCCGACCTCCGCACCGTCGCGTACACGGACGACTCCGTCCCCGAGTTCGTCCGCGGCCAACTCGACTTCGCCGTCCACCCGGACGTCCTCCCCGTCACCGCCGTCGCGGAGGAACTCACCCCGACGCTCGACTGAGATGGTCTCCCTCCCGTCGCTGCCGTCGCGGCCGTCGCTTCCGTCACGCCCGTCTCTCCCGCGCGTGCCGCGGCCGTCTCCCCCGTCGCGCGCCGCCGTCACGGCCGCGTTCCGCTCGCTCGCGCGCGTGCCGCGACCGTCGCTCTCGTCTCCCGTCCGCGTCGCGTCACGGCTCGGTGCGCGCCTGCGTCCGTCGACCGAGACCGTCGACGCGACGCTCGCGTTCGCCGCGCTCGGCGCAGGCGTCGGCGTCGTCGCCACGGCGGCCTACACGGCCGCGAACGCCGTGCTCCCGCTCGCGCTCCTCCGCGGCGTTCTCGCCGACCTCACTCGGTGAACGACGGGAGCGGGACCGCAATCGGCCGCTCGGCGTCCGCCGGCGTGCCGTTCACGTCCGCGGCGTACGGGCTGACGTGCTCCCAGCAGACGAACGTCGAGACGCGCCCCGCCTCGTAGAGGTAGAAGTCGGCACCGGCGGGACAGACCGCACACCGCGGCGCGTCGTCCAGCGCGTCGAGCGCCGCATCCCGAACGGCACACGCGGCCGGACCCGGGCCGTCCGCCGCCTCCCGGTCCTCCCCCGTCGCCGCGTCCGCGCCGTCCGAGGACATACCACACGTTTCGGCGGCCTGTCGGATAAACTATCGGTCGCGCCCGGCCGCCAGCTCCGCGAGTATCGGTATCTCCGCGCGGTCCTCGGCGCTCACGGCGTCCCAGTCGACCCCCGACGGGCGCGCGTACGGCGCGTCGGTTTCGACGACGCGCTCGGGCGTGACGACGAGCTCCATCGGGACGTCGTGGTCGGCCACCGGCCACGTCGCCGTCTCGAAGACCTGGCGCTCGTGGACCGTCGTGGCGACCGTCGTCCCGTCGTCGACGAGCCCCAGGTCGACGAGCACGCCGAACTCGACGTCGCTGAACCCCTCGCCCTTCCCGACGCGCGCGCCGTCCTCGCTCACCGCCACGCTACCCGAGAGCACGAGGTCGACGTGGCCCAGCGCCGCGGGGCGGACGGCTTCGGCGTAGTCGTCCACGTTCGAGAGCGCGGGCGCGCGGTTGTACGCCTCGGGGTCGAGTCGTTCGGGGTCGAGTTCGAGGAAGCACTCGGGGTCGCGCAGGCGCGGCACCGCCATGTAGAGCGTCTTGCCGTCGTGGAGCGCGCGCCGCCGAGCGGGCAGTTGGGGCGCGTCCGGGTTCGCCTTCACGACGTCGGCGTCGCGCCACGCGTCCGTCGCGGCGAGCCGTTCGGCCGCGTCGTCCGCGCCCGCGACGTTCGGGATGCGGCCGTGCGGCGGGAACGGGAAGCGCGCGAGTCCCTCGTCCTCCAGCGCGTCCCACACCGACTCGCGGACGTCGTCCTTCGACGTCACTCGCCGTCCGCCTCCCCGCTCCCCGCCGCTGCCTCCTCGTCGCCCTCCTCCGGCGACACGCCGGGTCCGTCGTCCGCCCCCGCTTCCCCGCGTCGCGCCAGCCCGACGAGGTGCGAGAGCTCGGGGAGGACGACGTCCGCGACGCCGAGGCGGACCGCGCTCTCGCTCCCCGGAAGGCAGAAGACGGGGACGCCGCCCGCGACGCCCGCCGTCGCGCGCGTCCCGACCACGCGCGTCCCGATGTCGTCGTACGAGAGCCGACGGAACAGCTCGCCGAAGCCCGGGAGGCGCTTGTCGTAGAGCGCCCGGACGGCCTCGACGGTGACGTCGTCCGGCGTCACGCCCGTCCCGCCGGTCGTCACGACCGCGTCCACGTCCCCGTCGCGCACGAGGCGGTCCACCGTTCCCTGGACGCCGTCGAAGTCGTCGTCAACGACCTCGCGCGCCGCCACTTCGTGACCGGCGTCCGCGACGAGCGTCGCAATCGCGTCACCGCTCGGGTCGTCGTCCGCGTCCCGCGAGGACGACACCGTCACCACGCCCACTGACACCGTCTCGACGTCGTGAGCGTGATGCCCGTCGTGGTCGTGTTCGTCGCGCTCGTGGTCGTGTTCGTCGTCGCTGTGCCCTTCACTCTCACTCCCGCCCGCCTCGCTCGCGTCGTCGTCCGCGCGCCGCGTGTCCCGCGACTGGAAGTCGACCATGTCCGTCCTCGCCCCGCCAGCGACAAAGCCGTTGTCCGTCACGGACCGGCAGGGATTTGGGCTCGCGGTCGGTACGGCCGCGTATGGCACGCGAGCGCGACGACGACGAGCGCGGGACGTACCTCCACGACCCCGTCACCGTCGCCGACGACGAGGAGGGCCTCGACGACCGCCAATCGTGGGCCCTCGTCGCGACGCTCGTCTTCGCCGGCCTCGTCGCACCCACCGTCGTCTACCTCTGGCCGCCCTCCTTCCTCGGCTACCGGAACGCGTACATGGCCGTTGCGATGGTCCCCGCGCTCATCCTCGCCGTCGTCGGGCTCTGGTCCGTGCAGGCGACGCGCTCGTGACGCGTCCCGTCGCCGTCGCGACCCCTGCTCCTCGTACTCCGCTCCCCGTTTAGAAACCGCTTCGCTCGGAAGCCGCGCTCCTCGCGCTTCCCGTCGCTCCCCGCTCGTGTATTCGTCGCCCCTCGCTCGCGCTCGGCGCGACGCTACTCTCTCGGGCCCCCGGCCTCCGGGTCCGCCTCGCCGGTGAGGTCGCGGCGGAGCGCGATGTCGAACCACGGGCAGAAACGCAGTTGCCGGTAGTGGCGCGGGTTCTCCCAGAGGTCCTCGTAGTCCGCCCAGAGGACCCCGCCGACCTCCGCCTCGTCCGGGTCGAGCGTCGTGTCGTGGAGCGTCGCCTTGAGGACCGCACAGACCTCCCACTCGACGCCCTCGTCGAGGTAGTGGCGCTTGTACTCGAAGCGGTCAGTCACTTCGAGGTCGTCGTACTGGTCGGGCGTCACGCCGAGTTCGTCTTCGAGGCGCGCCTCGGTCGCCTCGACCTGCGATTGGCCCTCGACGGGGTGGGAGGCGACCGTGCCGTCCCAGTGCGTGTCCCAGAGGCGCTTGCGCGCGGCGCGCTGGGCGAGGAGGACGCGTCCGTCCTCGTCGAAGAGGAGGCAGGTGAACGCCCGGTGACGGACGCCGTCGCCCGTGTGCGCGTCGAGGCGGTTGACGAGTCCCTGCGGTTCGTCGGCGTTGTTCACGGCGACGACGTCCTGTCGTGCGTTCTCGACCTCCTCCGCGGTCCGGACGTAGTCGTCCGCGCTCGCGTCTGCGTCGCTCATAGCGTGGAGACGACGAGGCGCTACAAATGGTTTCGGACTTCCGAGTCGCCGAGTCGGGGCGCTATCGGCCCTCGGCGTTGCCCAACCCCGGAATCGCCACGCGACCCTCGACGTACCCCATCAGCGAGGAGGCCGTGACGACGAGGCCGAGGTAGAGCACGCCGGCGAGCACGAACAGCTCCGTGTACCGGTAGGTCTCCGAGGCGAACGCCTGCGCCCGGTAGAGCAGCTCGGGGACGGTGATGAACGCCGCGAGCGAGGAGTACTTGATGAGGTAGACGAGCTCGTTCGTCCACCCGGGAATCGCGTAACGCAGCGCCTGCGGGAGGACGACGTACCGGACGCTCCCGAGCTTCGAGAGGCCGACGGCGCGCCCCGCCTCCAGCTGGCCGGGGTCGACGCTGTCGATTGCGCCGCGGATGTACTCGCCCTGGTAGGCCGCGGAGTTGAGCGTGAAGCCGACGACCGCCACCCAGACGGCCTGTGCGGGGACGATACCCTCCCCGACGAACGGGAGGTTTCGGAAGAACGCGGGGAGCCACGGGAGGCCGTAGTAGAGGACGAACAGCTGGGCGAGCAGCGGCGTCCCGCGGAAGAGCTCGACGAAGCCGAGCGCGGCCCACCCCGTGTAGTGGCCGTAGGAGCGCGCGGCGGCGAGCGCGACCGCGAGCGGGAACCCGAGCGTGATAGAGACGACGGTCAGGACGACCGTCAGCCACATCGCGTTCATCAGGTTCGGGAGGTAGTGGACGGCGAACGCGAGGCCGTTCGCGACCCCCGCCAGCACCGGAATCGCGTCGCCGAGCCCGGCGACCGTCGCCGGCGGGACGAACGCCTGCCCGCGCGGGACGAACACGCCGCCGAGCCAGTCGTTCCCCCAGCGGAGGAGGACCCACCCCCAGAGGACCGCCCCGGCGACGTACTTCAGCGTCCCGGCGCGCGACCGTCGCGGGCCGGCCGTCCGGGCGTCCGGTGCGACGCCGCCGCCGGCATCGGCGTCGGCGTCGCCGTCGGCCTCCCCCGCGCTCATCGCGTCTCCCCGTGGAGGCGCGTGAGCCGTTCGAGGAACTGTGCGGTGCGCTCGTGTTCGGGGTTCTCGAAGAGCCGCTCGGGCGGGCCGTGCTCGACGATCCGCCCCTGGTCGAGGAACATGATGTCGGTCGCGGCCGCGCGGGCGAACCCCATCTCGTGGGTGACGACGAGCATCGTCATCCCGCCCTCGGCGAGGTCCTCCATCACCTCCACGACCTCACCGATGAGCTCGGGGTCGAGCGCGCTCGTCGGCTCGTCGAACAGCATCAGCTTCGGGTCCATCGCCAGCGCGCGAGCGATGCCGACGCGCTGTTTCTGCCCGCCGGAGAGCTCCGCCGGGTAGGAGTCCGCCTGGGCCGCGAGTCCGACCCGGTCGAGCTCGTCGAGCGCGCGCTCCGCGGCCTCTTCTTCGGTCTTTCCGAGCACCCGGCGCGGCCCGAGCATGATGTTCTCCTTCGCCGTGAGGTGCGCGAAGAGGTTGAAGTCCTGGAACACCATCCCGACCTGCCGGCGCAGGTCGTCGACGTCCATCTCGGTGACGGGCGTGCCGTCGAGGGTTATCTCGCCGCCCTGGAACTCCGTGAGCCGATTGACGCAGCGCAGGAGGGTCGATTTCCCCGAGCCGGAGGGGCCGACGAGCACCTGGACGTCCTGGCGGTCCATCTCGAAGGAGATGCCCTTCAGCACCTCCTCGTCGCCGTAGCGCTTGTGGAGGTCGTCGACGCGGACGAGCGGGTCGTCGCTCATCGGCCCTTCCCCCCGGGGATGGCGACGGCGTCGTTCAGCGCTTCGAGCGAGCGGTTCGTGACGAACGTCAGCGCGAAGTAGATCGCGCTGATGAAGACGATGAGCTCGAAGGTGGCCGTCGTGTGCCCGATGCTCTGGTAGAGGTCGGCGCTCTTCGTGAACAGTTCGGCGAGACCGATGGCGAACGCGATGGAGGTGTCTTTGAGCACGATGGTCACTTCGTTCTGGAAGCCCGGGACGCTCCGGCGCAGCGCCTGCGGGAGGACGACGTGGCGGACCGCCTGGGTCTTCGAGAGGCCGACGGCGCGCGCGGCCTCCATCTGCCCGCCGTCGACGCTCTCGATGGCGCCGCGGAATATCTGCGTCTGGTACGCGCCGCTACGGAACCCGAGGGCGGCCGTCGCCGCGAGGAACGCCGGCGAGATGCCGAACGCGAAGTACGCGAGCATGATGATGACGACAATGGGCGTCCCGCGCAGGACGACGCCGACGTTCCGCACGAGCGCGCTGCTGTAGCGCCCGCCGTACACCTCGACGACCGCCGCGGGGAGGCCCGCGACGAAGCCAACGAGGAGGCTGGCGACGGTCAGCCCGACTGTCACCCACAGCCCGCCGAGGAGGTAGTCGACGTTCCCGAAGACGTACCGCCAGTCGGCGGAGAGCGCACCGAGAGCCAACACCGGGTCGGCCATCGGTCTACTCGTCCGAGCCGCCGAACCACTCGTTGCGGAGCTCCTCGTACTGCCCGGAGTCCCGCACGGCGGCCAGCCCCTCGTTCAGCGCCGACTGGAGGTCGTCGTCGCCCTCGCGGACGCCGAAGCCGTAGCGCTCGCCGGTCTCGTAGGTGAACGCGATGGACACCGGACGCTGGTCCGCGAACGTCTGGGCGACCGGGAGGTCGAGGATTATCGCGTCGATGTTGCCGTTCTCGAGGTCCTGCACCGCGAAGACGTAGCTGTCGTAGGAGTTGTAGCTCGATTCCTTCAGCGTCCCCTCCTCGACGAGGTTCTTCGAGACCGTCTCGCCCGTCGTCCCGGACTGCGACCCGACCTTGTGCCCGGAGAGGTCGGCGAGCTCCGCGGGCGAGAAGTCGCCGCTCTCGCGGACGAGGATGGCCTGGTCGGCGTTGTAGTAGGGGTCGGTGAAGTCGATGGTCTCGTCGCGGTCGTCGTTGATGGACATCCCCGCGGCGACGACGTCGATCTTGTCCGAGGTGAGCGCCGGGATGAGCGAGTCGAAGGAGTACTCCTGCCACGAGCCGAGCTCGTAGCCGTCCGCCTCCGCGACGACCGCCGCGAGGAGGTCGATGTCGAACCCGACGAGCTCGCCGCTCTCCTTCATCTCGAACGGCGGGAAGCCGGGCGCCGTCCCGGGCGTGATGGTCGTCACGTCCCCGCCCGACTCGCCGCCACTCCCGGAGTCGCCGTCGCCGTCGCCGTTGTCGCCCGAACCGCCGCCGGTACAGCCCGCGAGCGCGAGCGCCGCCGCGGCGCTCCCCGTCGCTTTCAGGTACGTCCGTCGGTCGCTGGTGTCCATGACACCCCCACTTTCGGCGCGGCGGTTAACACGCTTTCCCCATGGACCGACGCCGTCCGCACGGTCCACCGCCAAATCGGTCGGAAACGGCCGGCCAAGCGACACGAACACCGCACTCGCCGCCCGACGTCGCGGCCCGTCCCGCCCCCGGTCTTCGACGTGTGTCGTCCTCGGCCTTTTATAATCGTTGAAAGCACTGGGTGGCGTATGGGACTGGACGAAGACGCGCTGGAGTACCACGAGCGCGAACCCCCGGGGAAACTGGAGATCGCGACGACGAAGCCGACGAACACGCAGCGGGACCTCTCGCTCGCGTACTCGCCGGGGGTCGCCGCACCCTGCCGGAAGATAGACGCCGACGAGACCGACGCCTACCGCTACACGGCGAAGGGGAACCTGGTGGGTGTGGTGTCGAACGGGTCGGCGGTGCTGGGCCTCGGCGACATCGGCGCGCAGGCTTCGAAGCCCGTGATGGAGGGGAAGGGCGTGCTCTTCAAGCGCTTCGCGGACATCGACGTCTTCGACGTCGAGCTCGACCAGCACGACGTCGACGCGTTCGTCGAGTCGGTCGCCGCGATGGAGCCGACCTTCGGCGGCGTCAATCTGGAGGACATCAAGGCCCCCGAGTGCTTCGAGATCGAGACGCGCCTCCGCGAGCGCATGGACGTTCCGGTCTTCCACGACGACCAGCACGGGACCGCCATCATCAGCGGTGCCGGCCTCCTCAACGCCCTCGACATCGTCCAGAAGGACGTCGCCGACGTCGACATCACGATTTCGGGGGCGGGTGCCTCCGCCATCGCGTGCGCGAAGTTCTACGTCTCGCTCGGCGCGACGCGCGAGAACATCACGATGTGCGACTCGACGGGCATCATCACCGAGTCGCGCGCCGACGCCGGCGACGTCAACGAACACAAGGCCGAGTTCGCCCGCGACGTCCCCGACGGCGACCTCGCGGACGCGATGGAGGGCGCGGACGTCTTCATCGGCCTCTCCGCCCCCGACATCGTCTCGCCCGAGATGGTCCGCTCGATGGCCGACAACCCGGTCATCTTCGCGATGGCGAACCCGGACCCCGAAATCGAGTACGAGGACGCGAAGAACGCCCGCGACGACACCGTCATCATGGGGACGGGGCGCTCCGACCACCCGAACCAGGTGAACAACGTGCTCGGGTTCCCGTTCATCTTCCGCGGCGCGCTCGACGTTCGCGCCACCGAGATCAACGAGGACATGAAGGTGGCCTGCGCCGAGGCGCTGGCGGAACTCGCCCGCGAGGACGTGCCCGACCAGGTGGTGAAGGCCTACGGCGACCAGCCCCTGCAGTTCGGCCCCGAGTACATCATCCCGAAACCCGTCGACCCGCGGGTGCTCTTCGAGGTCGCGCCCGCCGTCGCCGACGCCGCCATGGCGTCCGGCGTCGCCCGGACGGACCTCGACCTCGCGGCGTACCGCGAACGCTTAGAAGCCCGCCTCGGGAAGAGCCGCGAGATGATGCGCGTCGTCCTCAACAAGGCAAAGAGCGACCCGAAACGCGTCGCCCTCGGCGAGGGCGACGACGAGAAGATGATCCGCGCTGCCTCCCAGATGGTCGAGGAGGGCGTCGCCCACCCCGTCCTCATCGGCGACCGCGACACCATCGACGCGACGATTACCGACCTCGGTCTCGACTTCGACCCCGAGGTCGTCGACCCCGAAGCCGCCGATTACGAGGCGTACGCCGAGCGTCTCCACGAACTCCGCAAGCGCGACGGCCTCACGCGCAGCGAGGCGACCGAGCTCGTCGAGCGCGACCCGAACTACCTCGGGAGCGTGATGGTCGAGCAGGGCGACGCCGACGCCCTCCTCACCGGCCTCACCCACCACTATCCCTCGGCGCTCCGTCCCCCACTCCAGGTCATCGGCACCGCGCCCGACGCCGAGCACGTCGCCGGCGTCTACATGCTGACGTTCAAGAACCGCGTCATCTTCTGCGCGGACACCACGGTCAACACCGCGCCCGACGCGGACGTCCTCGCGGAAATCGCGGAGCACGTCGCCGCGCTCGCCCGGCGCTTCAACGTCGACCCCCGCGTGGCGATGCTCTCCTACTCGGACTTCGGCAGCGTCGAGACTGCGGGCACGGAGAAGGTCGCTGAGGCCGCCGCGGCGCTCCGCGACGACCCGAGCGTGGACTTCCAGGTGGACGGCGAGATGCAGGCCGACACCGCCGTCGTCGCGGACATCCTCGAGGACACCTACGACTTCGCGGAACTCGACGGCCCGGCGAACTGCCTCGTCTTCCCGAACCTTGAGGCCGGCAACATCGGCTACAAGCTCCTCCAGCGCCTCGGTGGCGCCGACGCCATCGGCCCGATGCTCACCGGGATGGACGAACCCGTCCACGTCATCCAGCGCGGTGACGAGGTCAAGGACATCGTCAACCTCGCGGGCGTGGCGGTGGTGGACGCGCAGGAGGAAGACGAGTAAGCGAGGGCGGTTTTCCCACCAGGTTTGCCGCCGAGCGGCGCGAGGCGGGAAAGGTGGGTGCGACATCGTCAACCTCGCGGGCGTGGCGGTGGTGGACGCGCAGGAGGAGGACGAGTAAGCGAGGGCGGTTTTCCCACCAGGTTTGCCGCCGAGCGGCGCGAGGCGGGAAAGGTGGGTGCGACATCGTCAACCTCGCGGGCGTGGCGGTGGTGGACGCGCAGGAGGAGGGCGAGTAAGCGGTCGCGGTTTTCCCACCGGGTTTGCCGCCGAGCGACGCTCGAACGTGTTGCTTACGGGTCGCTATCGCTCCCCGGTCGCGTGTCCGGCGGCCCCTCGCGTCGCTCGGGGGCCGCCTAATCCCCCGCGTGGCGGTTCGCCCGACTCGGCGGCGGAATCTGTGGCTCCTCGGACCCGACGCCGGGCAGGAGACAGCGCGGCGGTTCGTCGTTGACGTGCGCGTACTCCTCGGGCGCGTTGGCGAGGACGTGCGCGGGGTTCTCGCCGCTTCGCAGGTCGGCGGCGCGCAGTTCGCCGAAGCCGGCGACGCGCGCGCGGATGCCGCGCCAGTGGTTCGCCGCGCCCGCCGGCACCGCGGCGTCGCGCACGGGGCGGTAGTCGGCACCGCGGCCCGCGAGGACCGCGAGGTTCACGTCGCCCGCGAGGGCGCTGTGGTCGACGAGGACGCCGACGTTCGCGTCCGCGGGCGCGCGGTGCGCGAGCACGTCCAGCCCGAGGTGGAGCGCGCGGTACTCCGCGACGTTGTTGTCCGGGGCCGGGTCGGGGACGGCGAGGCGCGCGACGCGCTCCCCGCTCCCCGTCTCGATGATGACGCCGAGACCCCCGCCGTCGGGGGCGAACGACCCGTCCGTCGCCACGTAATACTCCCGGTGGTGCGTCCGGGGGTGGTGAGCGATGTGCGGGGTCGGTGCGTCGTCGAACAGCTCACGTAGCCGTCGCCGGCCCACGGTGGCCATATTGGTGGCTACCTCCCGCGGGGCCTTAAGCGGTGCGCCGCCCCCGCAACTACTACCACCCCTGGCCGCCGACGTGTCCCGTATGGCGCTCACCGCCCGCGACCTGATGACGACGGACGTCGAGACCGTCGCCCCCGACGACGAGATCAGCGAGGTACTGACGAAGCTCTCACGGCGCGACTTCACGGGCTTCCCCGTGGTCGAGGGCACCGACCTCGTCGGCGTCGTCACCGAGCACGACCTCGTCGACATCTTCCAGCCGAGCGAGCGCACCCTCTACGTGCCCTTCGGCCTCCCGCCCTTTTTGGAGAGCCTGACGTACGCCCTCGACCTCTCGTGGGACGAACTCGACGTCGAACTCGACCTCGTGAAGAACGCCGGCCGGCCGATCCGCGAGGTGATGTCGACCGACGTGCGCACCGTGAGCCCGGATGCGTCCCTCGACGACGTCCTCGCCGTCCTCGTCGACGAGGACGAGGACGTGAACCGCATCCCCGTGGTCGAGAACGGCGCACTCGTCGGCATCATCGCCCGCCAGGACGTCCTCGGGGCCATCTATCGCGAGCGAACGGCGGGTGCGGCCGACGCCGACGCCGAAGTCTGAACCCGACGCCGAATCCGGGCCCAAACCCGACGCCGGACACCGACTCGTATCCGGCGCCGGCCCGCGCCGCTCGGCTCGCATCGAAACGTTGAGTGGAGCGCGGCGTCTCGCGTCGCCGTGTCCCGATACCGCGACGCCCTCCTGTTCTGCGTCCTCGCCGTCGCGTGGGGGTCGGCCTTCGTCGCCATCAAGGCTGGTCTCGCCCACGTCGCACCGGTCTTCTTCGCGGCGCTCCGCTTCGACGTCGCCGCCGTCCTGATGTTCGCGTACGCCGTCGTCACGACCGACCGGTGGCGGCCGCGGACGCGCCGCGAGTGGCTGGCCGTCGCCGTCGGCGGCGTCCTCCTCATCGCCGCCTACCACGCGTTCCTCTTCGTCGGCGAGGCCCGCCCGGGCGTGACCGCCGCCGCGGCCGCCGTCGTCGTCAGCCTCAGCCCCGTCCTCACGACCGGCTTCAGCCGCCTCGTCCTCACGGAGGACCGCCTCTCGCCGCTCGGCGTCCTCGGGCTCTGCTGTGGGTTCGTCGGCGTCACGATACTCGTCGTCCCATCGGCGGCCGTGCTCGGCGGCGACCTCTCCGCCGTCCTCGACTCGAACGCCGTCGGCACGCTCCTCGTCCTCTGTGCGACCGCGGCGTTCGCGCTCGGGAGCGTCCTCACGGAGCGCCTCGACACCGGCCTCCCGCCGGCGACGATGGAGGCGTGGGCGATGCTCCTCGGCGCGCTCTCGCTCAACGCCGCGAGCCTCGCGCTCGGCGAACCACAGACGATTCCGCTCACCGCCGAGGCGCTCGGCTCGCTCGCCTACCTCTCCGTCGTGGCGAGCGCTTTCGGCTTCCTCCTCTACTTCGACCTCCACGAGCGCCTCGGCTCCGTCGAAGTGAACCTCGTCTCGTACGTCGCGCCGATTACCGCGGCGCTCGTCGGCTGGTGGCTCCTCGGCGAAGCCCTCGACGTCACGACCGCGCTCGGGTTCCTCGTCGTCTTCGCGGGCTTCTGCCTCCTGAAGCGCCACGCGCTACGCGCGGAACTCACGCGCATCGGTAGCGTCGGCGACGGCTGACGAGCGGACTGACGGCGTGGAGAACGGAACGGAACGGAGTGGAACGGAACGGAGTGGAACGGAACGGAGCGGACGACCGGCGTCGAGCGAAACTGGACGGACCGACGTGGCGGGCCGGTCACTCCGCGTGGTACTCGCGGCCGACGACGAGCGCGACGACGTGGAGGGCGACCAGCAGCGCGAACGCGTAGCGCGTTCCGGTCGTCTGCAGGCCGCTGACGACGAGCGGGACGTAGAGGAACGGGAGGGCGATGGCGCTCCAGAAACCGAGCGCCTCGACCGGTCTGCGGAGGAGGGCGACCCCCTCCGCGTGCTCGCCGAGTCGACGCAGCGGGGTGTCGTGGAATGGTTGGTTCGACATGGTCGGGCTGACCTCACTCGACGTGTGGGCCCCCGGCTCCATATAGGGGCGCGATGGTTCCGCTCGTTTCACGCCGCCGCGGGCCGTGAACTCGCCTCCCCAGTCGTTTCACGAGCCGTCGAGCGGCGCTTAAACCGTTTATCGCCTTCTCTGAGCCCGACGCTCGGCGACACGATGTCGTCCGTCACCGCGGCGTCGGCGGGGCCGGTACTGGTTTCACGGGGCCGCGAGAACCACGGACCATGAGTGACGGTCTGACCGTCCCGCCGAACTGGACGCGCGACGACCCCGACTGGGAGGAGGACGTCGGGCGGAAGTACGACCCGCGCACCGTCGTCGAGTACGAACACCTCGACCACCCGATGCGCGTCGTCCTCTCACCCTCACGCGTCCCGGTCGACGTCGCCGACGACGAGCGCGGCTACCGGGTCGACGTTCGGTACGGAAAAGTCGAGACGTCCATCGAGACGTTCGAGCTCGCCGCCGTCCCGTCCCTCTCCGAGGCACACGGCGTCGCCGCGGACTTCATGCGCCTCTACACGGAGTTCGGCGCGGGCGGCGACCGCGTCGGGCGCGTCGTCGAGGACATCGCGCGGACGAAGGCGGACGCGTGGGAGGCCGAGCACGACGCGCTCGTCGGCGACGTCCGAGAGACCGTCCTACCCTGACGCTCGGTCAGGTCGAACGACGACCACCCTCGTTCCCGTCCGAGTCGGTGTCTCGCTCGACGGACGGAGCCGACGCTCGGGGGTCTGTGGTTCCCTCGTAGAATGCCCGGGGAGGGGTTCGAACCCTCGGCCTCCGCATGTCCCAGGTTCGAGGCTCGGCGGGCCTCGGGGGACACGCACAGCCACCGAATGGCTGCCGCACCGAATCTCGGAACCCTATGAGTGCGGCGCTATGACCAGACTAAGCCACCCGGGCTCACCCGACCATAGTCGGAGGTCGCGTATTAAAGTTCTCTTTCGGTAGTGCCACCTGCACGCACGCCCCACGGCGGCGAATCGACGGCGTCGATTTTATGCTCGGTCGTGCGCACGACGGCGTATGGACGTACCCGCCGCCGTCGCGTCGGCGCTCGGTGACGAGTCGGTCGCCGCGCGCGTACCCCTCCGCGGTGACGACGCCCTGTTCGTCACGCCGACCCGGACGATTATCTACCACGCCGACGGCCTGCTCAGCAGCGAGTCCGTCGAGGAATTCGGCCACGACGCCGAGCGCGTCGCCGTCGAGGACGGCCGACGGAAGGCGACGCTCACCCTCGACTACGGCCTCGACGGCGAGCGCTCCGTCGTCGTCCCCGCGGGCCGCGTCGACGACGTCCTCCACCCCGTCCTCGCGGGCGTGCTGAACGCCGCGGGCGTCACCGACCCCGGCGAGTCCGTCTCCCGCACCTACCACTTCAACGAGCTCACGCTCGTCGTCACCGACCGCCGCCTCGTCCGCCACGTCGGCGCGGCCGTCTGGGACGCCGACTACGACGAGATCGCCTACGCGGACGTCACGGGGTTCGACACCGAGGAGGGGAGCGTGGCGAGCCAGCTCGTCCTCGAAACGACGGGGCGCACCCAGCGCATCAAGGTACCGAACGAGCAGTTCCGCGACGTCCGCGAAACCGTCGAGGACGCGCTCTACGAGGTGCACGGCGTCTCCTCACGCGCCGCGTTCCACGAGGCGATGCGTGAGGAGGAAGACGCGGGCGACTCCGAGGCCGACGACACCGAGGCCGACGACGACGGGGACGCCGCGGTCGCGTTCGCGGATTCGGGAATCGACGTCATCGGCGAGGGGCGCAGCACGCGCCCCGACGCGGCCGCGGGCGGGAACCGCCACGCGCCCGACCGGAGCGCGCGTGCGACCGGGGACGCGAACGCGAACGCGAGCGCGGATGCGACCGAGTCAGTCGGTGCTGCCGCGGCGGACGACACGGGGACGGCTGATGACGCGGGAGCAGTTGACGACGCGCACGCGGTCACGGAGGCGAGCACCGCCGACACGCACGCGGTGGACGATACGGGGACGACGAACCACCTGAACGACCCGAATCCGACCACCCCCCGATCCCGCGACGGCGCGAACGCGGCCGGGAGCGGGGAGCCGACCCCCGAGGCGGGCGCGCCCGCGGCTCCCGACCGCGACGAGACACCCGAGGTCGACGCATCCGACGTCGACGCGCTCGTCGCCGAACTCGAAGCCGCCCGGGACGCCCTCGCGGACCAACGCGACCGCGTCGAGGCCCAACGCGACACCCTCGAACGCCAGCGCCGCGCGCTCGACGCCCAACTCGACGCGCTCGACGAGCAACGCGAGCGCATCGCGGACGCCCTCGACGCTATTCCCGACCGGTGACCTTCCGGATACAGGACGAACCGAAGGGCCCGATTTCGCCCGTGTCGAGTCTGATGAAGTACCCCTCGGAGAGCCCCGTGCCGCAGCGTCGACACGAGAACTCCCCCTCCTTCGTCACGACGTCCGCCCCGAAGCGGACGTAGCCCCCGCCCTGCGGGCGGACGGTCGCGCCGTCGCGCTCGATCAGCCCACGCTCCTCCGCCGCCTCGATTATCTCGCGGACGATACGCGGGTGCGTCGACACCGTCTCCACGCGGTCCATCAACGCCGCCATCGAGAGTTCGTCGTCCTCCAGGCGCTCGACCAGCGCGACGCCGAGCTCGACCGGGTCGGGGTCCGCGGGCACTTCGTCCCTCGCACGCGGCTCGCCCTCGGTCGGCGCTCGCTCGTCCCGCTCGTCCGACGCGCCGTGCCGGGTGTCACCCCCGCGCGATTCGTCCCGCGTGTTCCCATCGCTCCCGCCATCCGCGTCGTCCGCGCGGAACCGCGGGTCGCTCAGCGTGGCGTCGCGGCCCGGCGGTTCACGCCCGTCGCCGCCGCTCTCCCCGTTCGCGTGCCCCTCGCGCTCCGGGTCCTCTCGCGTCACTACGCGTTCCTGTGGTCGGCCGGCCACATAGCGCCTGCGGACGGGAGAAGAAGACCTATTCCCACCGCTCGCGTAGCCGCGGAGCGTGTCTCCGAGCCAGCGCGCGCGCGTCCTCGCCGCCGTCGCCGTCGCGCTCGTCGCCGCCGCGGCCCTCCTCGTCTCGCCGGCGGCGGCGCTCGCCCGCGTCCACGCGCTCCTCACGAGCCCGTGGTTCCCGCTCGTCCTCGTCGCCCTCTACGCGATTCGGCCCCTCTTCGCGTGGCCGATAACCGTCCTCTCCGCGCTCTGTGGCTACCGCTACGGTCTCGCCGTCGGCCTCCCGCTCGCGCTCTGTGGCGCGGTCGCCACGAGCCTCCTCCCCTACTACGCTGGCCGCCGACTCCCGGCCGACGCCGACGGCCTCCTCGGGCGACTCACCGCCGGGAGCACGGCGTACTTCGAGCGCACGGGCGGCGTCCGGGGCGTCGCGGCCGCCCGCCTCGTCCCCACGCCCGCCGAAGCCGTCTCCGGTGCGGCGGGTGCGGGTGGCGTCCCCGTTCGCGCGTTCGCGCTCGGTACGCTCCTCGGCGAACTCCCGTGGACCGTCGCCGCCGTCGCCCTCGGTGCCGGTCTCGACCGGTTCGTCGTCTCGGCCGTCGACGTCGACCCCCGCCTCGTCGTCGTCATCGCGGCCGTCGGCGTGCTCGTCGTCGTCGGGCCGGCGTACGCGTGGTGGCGCGAGCGCTAACTACCAGAAGGTGTCCGCGCAGTCATAGACGACGCCGTGGCTCGGGCAGACGTACTTGCAGTGGCGCTTGTACAGCGGCCGCTCGCACATCGGGCATGGCCGTCCGCCACCCCCGCGACCGCCGTTCGCCCCGTCGGCGTCGCTCATACCCGATTCTCGCGGGTCGCGGCCAAGAGCGTTACGCGTGCGTCGCGTGACGGGGAAGGAAAGAACGGGAGAGAGACGGGGCGCAGAGCGGGAGAGAAGTGGAGAACGCGAAGAGTGGAGAGACGACGACGCACCGCGCGTCAGCGTCGCGTCAGGTTACGAGCACTCGGACCAGCCACACGACTGGCAGGTCTTGCAGCCCTCGGAGTAGTAGAGGTCCATCGCGCCGCAATCCGGACACTCGGGGCTCTCGCCGGCCGCGAGCAGGTCCGCGGTCGCGTCGTCGGCATCGGCGGACTGACTCTCCGCGGGTTCGGCGACGTCGACGTTCGGGGAGGCGGCGTCGCCGACGTCGATGTCCACGTCGGCGCTCGCGTTCGCGTTCGCGCTCGTCGCGCCCGAGCCGTCCGTCTCGACGCCCTCGGTGTCCTCCTCCGCGAGCTCCGTGAGGTTCTGCTGTTTGGGCACCTGTTTGTCGATCTCGCCGTCGAGGTAGCGGCGCATCGCGGTGCCGATGGCGTCCGGGATGGAGTTTATCTGCTCGCCCTTGTCCCAGGCGACCTTCGGCGAACGGATGCCCTGGAGTTCGCTCGCGATCTCTTCGGGGTCGACGCCGGCGCGCAGCGCCGTCGAGACCGTCTTGGCGAGCGATTCCGTGAACGAGGCCGTGAAGCCGCCCGAGTTGCCGATGTTGGCGAAGAGCTCGAACGGCCGGCCGGCCTCGTCCTCGTTGATGTTCACGTAGAGCTTCCCGTAGCCCGTGTCGATGCGCTGGGTGACGCCGTAGAGGACGTCCGGGCGCGGACGCTTCTGTGCGCCCTCCGGGGCGACGTCGATCTCGACGAGTTCGTCGACGTCGTCGCCGACCGCCGCGCGGACCTCCTCGTTGTCGAGGAAGCCCTCAAGGTCGCCGAATGTGTCGCGGATGCTCTCCAGCATCGCCTCGGCGGCCTCGTCCTCCTCCATGTCGCTGAACTCGGTGTTGTCGGCGCGCGTCGTGAGGACCTGCTTCGAGCGCGTCCCGTCCCGATAGACGGTGACGCCCTTCCCGCCGTGCTCGTAGATGTACTCGTACACCTCGCGCATGTCCTCGACGGACGCGGAGTTCGGGAAGTTACAGGTCTTCGAGATGGCGGAGTCGACGCCGTCCTGACACGCACACTGGACCGCGGCGTGCTGCTTGCCGGAGAGGTCGGCGGTGACGACGAAGAGCTCGCCGATGGCGTCTGGGACGGTGGAGAGCCCGGAGACGCCGTCGAACTCGTTGTTCGCCATCTGCTCCTGGGCTTCCTCCTTGACCGCCTCGACGTCGACGTCGTTGGCCTCCAGCGTCCGGAGGAAGTAGTCGTCGAACTCGACGAGCATCTCGTCGCCCTGCACGTCGTCGGAGACGTTCTTGTAGTAGGCGACGTTGTAGATGGGCTCACAGCCGCCCGTGGTGTTGCCGACCATCGACGTCGTACCGGTCGGCGCGATGGTCGTCGTGTTGTGGTTGCGAATCGCGTACCCCTCCGCGTACGCTTCGGGGTCCTCGCCGGTGTGGTGCTCGAACCACTCCGCGTACTCCGTCGGGTTCGCGTACTTCGAGTTGTCCCACTCGTCGAAGGAGCCGCGCTCCTCCGCGAGCTCGTGGGAGGCGGTCTTCGAGCCGTGGTTGATGTGCTGCATCACCTGGCTCGCCACCTCGTTCGCGGGCTCGTCGCCGTAGCGCATCCCGAGCTGGACGTAGAGCTGCGCGAGGCCCATGATGCCGAGGCCGATCTTGCGCATCTCGGAGACCTTCTCCTCGATCTCCGGGACCGGGAAGTCCGACATCGTGACGACGTTTTCGAGGAAGCGCGTGCCGGTCTCGATGCGGTAGTCGAACTCCTCCTGGTCGAGGGCCTCCTCGAGGAAGCGCGAGATGCCCTCCTCCAGACTGTCGTAGTCGTTGTTCTCGCTCCAGACGCGCCAGTCGGGGGCGTCCTCGGCGACGATGGTGGAGAGGTTGATGTGCCCGAGGTTGCAGGCCTCGTACTCCTCCAGGGGCTGCTCGCCGCAGGGGTTCGTGGCGAGCATCTCGTGTTCGGGGTGTTCCTCGACGTCGAAGGAGTGCTCCGTGTTCGCGCGGTCGAGGTAGACGACGCCGGGTTCGCCGTTCTCGTGGGCGCCCTCGACGATGCGCTCCCAGACGAGCTCCGCCGGGATGGAGAACTCCTCGCCGACGTCGACGTGCTCGCCGAGGTCGTAGCGCGAGTACATCTCCTTCGTCTCCGCGGTGGCGATGTGGGGTTCGCCCGTCCGCGGGTTCGTGAAGGTGAACTCCTCGCCGTTCTGGAGCGCCTCCATGAAGTCGTCGGAGACGCCGACGGAGATGTTGAAGTTCGAGAGGTGGCCCTCGACGGCGTTGCGCAGGTGTTTGGGCACCTTGCCGTCCTCGTCGATGAGGTCGCGGGCCTCCTCTAAGGCCTCGCCGAACGTCGTGTACGTGTAGTCGTCGGGGTCGTTGAGCTTCAGGCAGTGGGCCAGCGAGACGTCCTTGTTCTTCGAGTGGATGAACTCGATGACGTCCGGGTGGCCGATGCGCATGACGCCCATCTGCGCACCGCGGCGCGCGCCGCCCTGCGCGATGGTCTCGCACATCTGGTCGAACGTCTCCATGAACGTCATCGGGCCGGAGGCGATGCCGCCCGTGGAGCCGACGGGGTCGCCGTAGGGGCGCAGCTGCCAGAAGGCGTACCCCATGCCGCCGCCGCTCTGGAAGACTTCCGCCGCTTCCTTCGCGGTCTGGTGGATGTCAGTTAAATCGTCGGCGGGCGAGTCGACGAAACACGCCGAGAGCTGCTGGAGCTCGTCGCCCGCGTTCATCAGCGTCGGGGAGTTCGGCATGAAGGCGAGCCGACTCATCAGCCCCTCGAAGCGCTCCGCGGTGTCCTCGACGTGCGCGCGGACCTCGTCGGGGAGCTCGGGGACGACCGTCTCGTAGGCGAACTTGTTGACGTTCTCCTCCGTGAGGTCGATTTCGACGTCGCCGTCGAGGGAGACGTCGTCGCCGAAGACCTCCGCGACGAGTTCGTCGCGGCGCGGGTGGTCCGGCTTCACCTGGTCGGGCGTGACGGTCACGTCGACGCCCTGCTTCTCGGCCTCGAAGACGGCCTCGGCGAGCGCGATGTTCTTCGCGACGCGCACGAAGAGGTCCTCCTGGTCCTCGACGAGGTCGCCGTCGGCGTTCTGTCGGAGGTAGCGCGCCGGCAGGATGTTGTTGTACGCGTTCTCGGTCATCCGCTCGGCGAGCGTGTCGCCGTCGACGCGCTTGATGGGCAGGGTGACTTCGTCCGCGCCGATGTCGTTCGAACTCATGCGTCGCGCCTCCGTGCTGCTCGTGACGTACAGGTGGGTTTCGGGCTCATAGGTAGTGGGTGGTAAGGGGTCGTTCGAGACGACCAATCGTTACTGGCGGACCGGTCATAGTGTTTCCGTTCACGGCCATCGGTGGTGAGCGACTCACACCCGGACCGGCCTCGCGCGTGCTACGTCCGTATTCGCGGGAGGGGCATAACCCCTCGTAAAGCGGTGTGAAAGTGGCCGACTACGCGCGTCGATTCGGCCGCCCTCCGTGGCTTTTCAGTTTCACGCGTCGCGTCGACGACCCGCGCCGCCGCGCGCCGGCGACCCGAGGGGACGACGGTGCTCACCGGCGGTCGCGGCGCGTGGCCGCCCCCAGACTTTTCGTCTCACCCGCCGACGGACACCGTATGGCACCACTCACACCGACCGCGGCGCTCCCGCTCGTCCTCGGGCTCCCCGGGGGCGACCTCGGCTCGCTCGTCGTCGCGCTGGTCCTCGCGCTCCTCGCCGTCGTCGTCGGGAAATTCGTGCTCAACGTCGCCTCGAAGCTCATCGTGCTCGCCGTCGTCGTCGTCGGCGCGCTCTGGATCGTCTCGACGTTCCTCTAGCGCACCGATTCGAGGAAGTTCGAGACGACGTCGTGGCCGACGCCCGTGAGCACGCTCTCCGGGTGGAACTGCACGCACTTGATGGGGTACTCGCGGTGACGAATCCCCATCGGGAGCGTCTCGCCGTCGTGTTCCGTCGTCGCCGTGACGTCGAAGCAGTCCGGGATGGCCGTGCAGACGAGCGAGTGATAGCGCCCCGCCTGGAACCCCTGTTCGAGGTCCCGGTAGACGCCCGCGCCGTCGTGCTCGACGGGGTAGGCCTTCCCGTGGACGGGCGCGGGCGCGTGTCCGACCGCCCCGCCGTACTCGTACGCCGCGGCCTCCATCCCGAGGCAGACGCCGAGCGTCGGCACGTCGTGGCTCAGGTCCGTGAGGACGTCCGCGGTGACGCCGACGTCCCGTGCGTTCTTCGGGTGGCCCGGGCCCGGCGAGATGACGAGCGCGTCCGGCTCCTCGGCCTCGACGTCGGCGAGCGACGCCGTGTTCTTCAGAACCGCCGTCTCGACGCCGGGGTGTTCGCTCACGTACTCCACGAGGTTGTACGTGAACGAGTCGAAGTTGTCGACGAAGACGACCTTCATCGCCGGACCTCCTCGGGGGTCCGCGTGACCGCGTCGAGGGCGTCGAGTACCCCCCCCATCTTCTTCTCCGTCTCCTCGTACTCGCTCGTCGGGTCGGAGTCCGCGACGACGCCGGCACCCGCGCGCACCCGAACGACGTCCGCGCCGTCCGTGCCCGCGCCGTGCTCGACCGTCGCCGTCCGGATGCAGATGGCGACGTCCGCGTCGCCCGTCCACGAGACGTACCCCACGCCGCCGCCGTAGATGCCTCTGGGTGTTCGTTCGAGCTCGTCGATGAGCTCCATCGCGCGCACCTTCGGCGCGCCCGAGAGCGTCCCCGCGGGGAAGGCCGCGCGAATCGCGTCGAAGGCGTCGAGGTCGTCGCGCAGGCGGCCGGTCACCGTCGACTCGATGTGCTGGACGTGGCTGTACTTGAGGACGCGCATGAACTCCGGGACGCGAACGCTCCCCGCCTCGCTGACGCGCCGGACGTCGTTGCGCGCGAGGTCGACGAGCATCGTGTGCTCGGCGCGCTCCTTCTCGTCCGCGAGCATCTCGCCCGCGAGCCGGCGGTCCTCCACGGGGCTCGTCCCGCGCGGGCAGGTGCCCGCGATGGGGTTGTTCAGCACCTCGTCGCCGTGGACGCTCGTGAGCGTCTCCGGGCTCGCACCCACGACCGTCCGCTCGCCGTGTTTCAGGACGTACATGTACGGCGAGGGATTGATCTCGCGCAGCGCCGCGTAGAGCCCGAGCGGGTCGAGTTCGCCCTCGTGCTCGCGCGTCCGCGAGATCACGCCCTGGTATATCTCGCCGTCGAGCACCGCCGTCTTGGCGCGCTCGACCGCCTCCTCGTACTCCGCCTGCGGCCCCGCGTGCTCCGCGACCGGCTCGAAGCCGCCGGTCTCCGGCTCGTCCGCGTCCGCGAGCGCGCGCTCGACGCGCGCCGCCTCCGCGACGAGGTCGTCGTAGAGCGCCCCGACGTCGTCCGCGGCCGGGTCGACGACCGGCGTGCAGACGAGCGACAGCGTCCCCGTCGCCCGGTCGAAGCGCAGCGCGCGCGTCGTGAGGACGAACTCCGCGTCCGGGACGCGCGTCTCCGGGCGCTCCACGCCGACCTCGTCGAGCCACAGGTCGTAGACGGCGTCGTAGGCGACGAACCCCACGAGGCCGCCATCGAGCAGTTGGCGCTCGCTCTCCGGGAAGCCACGGCGGTCCGCGTCCGGGAGCGCCCCGCGGAGCTGGTCGAGGACGTCGCCGTCGCCCGGCGTCACGCTCGCCGCCGCGCGCGTGTCCGCGAGCCGCTCGACCGTCGCCCCCTCGGGCGTCGCGCTCACGACCGCGTCCGGGTCGTAGCCGACGAACGAGTAGCGCGCGTGCCGGTCCCCCGCCGCGTCGCGCGGCCGAAACGCCCCGCCGGGGTCCGAGGCCGCGGTCTTCTCCGCGGATTCGAGCAGGAAGCCGTAGTCGCCGTCAGCGAGCGCCGCGTACGCGCCCAGCGGCGTGACGTCGACGTCGAGTTCGGCTTCGGCGTAGACGACGCCCGGGCCGTCGCCGGCCGCGCGCTCGACGAACGCCTCGCGCGACACGTCGAACGCCATCAGGCCGACACCTCCGCTTCCTCGTCCACGCCGTCGAGCGCGCCCGTCGCGTTCGCCACGAACGACCGCACGGCGTCGCGGTCCTTCGCGCCGCCCTCGCGCTCCACGCCCGAGGCGACGTCGACCGCGTACGGTTCGACCGTCCGCACCGCCTCCGCGACGTTCGCGGGCGTGAGCCCGCCCGCGAGGACCACGGGGACGTCGAGGTCGGCCGCGAGGTCGCGCGTCGCCGTCCAGTCGTGCGTCCGCCCGGTGCCGCCCGCGCCCGACGCGTCCGTCGAGTCGACGAGCAGCGCGTCCGCGACGTCGGCGTACGCGCGCGCCGACTCCGGCGCCGCCGCGTCCACCGTCTTCACGAGCGTCGCGTCGCAGTCGGCCGCGAGCGCGGCGAGCGCGTCCGCGTCGACGTCCCCGTGGACCTGCACGGCGTCGGTCCCCACGCGCTCGTGGAGCGCCGGGACGTCCTCGGGGGCCGCCATCGTGACGAGCACCGTCGAGACGAACGGCGGGACGTCCGCGACGAGGGTTGCGGCCGTCTCGGGGTCGATTTCGCGGGGCGTGTCCACCGGCACGTCCACGATGAACCCGAGGGCGTCCGCGCCCGCGTCGACCGCCGCCGCGACGTCGTCGGCGTTCGTCAGCCCGCAGACCTTCGCACGGGTGCGTCCGGCCATCGTCACTGCTCCACGCTCGTGCTTCGCTCCGCGTCCGCGTCCGCACCGCGGAGCGCGTCGAGTTTCTCGGCGGCCGCGCCCGAGTCGATGGCCTCGCGGGCGGCGTCCACGCCGGCTTCGAGCGTGTCGGCCTCCCCCGAGACGTAGACCGCCGCGCCCGCGTTGGCGAGGATGACGTCGCGCTTCGCGCCCGTCACGTCGCCCTCGACGATTCCGCGCAGGTCCGCCGCGTTCTCCGCCGGTGTCCCCCCGGCGATGGCGTCGATGGGGCTCCGCTCCAGCCCGAGGTCCGCGGGCGTGAGCGTGTACTCCTCGATTTCGTCGCCGTGGACCTCCGCGACGACCGTCTCGTCGTGGATCGTTATCTCGTCGAGGCCGCTGCCGTGGACGACGAGGGCGTCCTCCGCGGGCATCTCCGTGAGCGCGCTCGCGATGACGGACACGAGGTCGGGGTCGTAGACGCCGAGGACCTGCGCGTCCGCGCCCGCGGGGTTCGTCAGCGGCCCGAGGACGTTGAAGATGGTGCGCATCCCGAGCTCGCGCCGCGGGCCGATGACGGCCTTCATCGCGGGGTGGAACGCGGGCGCGTGCATGTACCCGATACCGTAGCTCTCGATGTGGTCCTCGACGGCCGCCGGGTCGGCGTCGAGGTCGACGCCCACCTCCTCTAAGACGTCCGAACTCCCCGAGGAGGAGGAGACGGAGTAGTTGCCGTGCTTGGCGACGGGGACGCCCGCCGCGGCGACGACGATGGCGGACGTCGTGGAGACGTTGATGGTGTCGTAGTCGTCCCCGCCCGTCCCGCACGTGTCGACGAGCGGGCTGCGTTCGGGGTCGATGGTGATGGCGGCGTCGCGCATCCCCTGCGCGAAGCCCGCGATCTCCGTCTCCGTCTCGCCCTTCGCGCGCAACCCGGCGAGCAGTGCGCCGATCTGCGCGTCGCTCGCGCCGTCGAAGACGGCCGTCGCGGCGTCGCGTGCCTCTGCCAGCGTGAGGTCCTCCCCGTCCGTGACGCGTTCGATGTAATCCTGCATAGTGGACACCGGTGTACGAATTCGGCTTACGATGTACAAGTCTGTACACCAGTATAAGCCTGTCGCGCGACGCCCGGGTGGGAACCACCCTCTCGGCGGCTCCGGTTCGAAACCTTCAACTATACCCCGGGACAACGAAGAGATGCGTTCGGAAGCACGCGACGCCGTGCGGGTTGGTGGTCTAGTCAGGCTATGACACCTCCTTGACATGGAGGAGGCCGGCGGTTCAAATCCGCCCCAACCCACTTTTCGACGACACAACGACGACGAGCAACGCGAGGAGTCCGTCGTTCGTCGAACGTGGCCGGGTGGATTTGAATCAGGGAGGTCGCGCGCAGCGCCAGCGAGCACGTCCGACCGTGGTTCACAATCCGCCCCAACCCACTCCCTCGACTTTTACCGCGCTCACCCGTCGCAGAGCGACGGTTTCGCTCGTGAAAGCTCGGCCAAAAGCCGTCCTCACTCCTGCCGCTCACTTCGTTCGCGTTAGTCGTCCGTCGGCCAGCGCGCTTCGCGCGCTGTGACTCGCGGCACTACCGGGCTCTTCGAGCCCCTCGTGCCGCGAACGCTAGCTCCGTGGTTCGTTTCGGTCTAATCGTCGTTGAACGGCACCTCTCCGTGAACGACGAGCTCCTCGTGCGGACCGTCACGGTCACGGAAGCGGCCGCGGAACGGGGGACGTCGGCGACGCTCGTCGTCACCGACGACGGCGGCCTGCGCTTCGACGTCGCGGCGTCGTCCTGACCGCTCCCGACGCGTACCTACCCGTCGAGGGCCGCGCCGCAGTCCGGGCAGGTCTCGTCCCGGTGCGTGAGCGCGGCGTCGCAGTCCGGACAGAATTCACGATAACAGACACGTTCTCCCATGGGTCTTACTACCGCGCTCTGCCTGAAACCGCTTTCCCCGCCGTCTGGGGGGTCGTCGCGCCGCTCCCTCGAAACGCGGTTTCGCGTGTGCCTGCAACAACCCTTTAGACCCTCCCGGGCCAACTCCGCGGGTACATGGACATCTCCGATATCGCAACGCAGGACTACACCGAGGTCGACGCCGAGGAGCGACTCGGGAAGGTGCGGGCCCTCTTCGAGGACGAGAACCCGAAGGGCGTCATCGTCACCCGCGCGGGCGGCGCGGAGTACGAGGGCGTCATCACCCAGAAACAGCTCCTCAGCTCCCACATCGAGGACGACACGCGCGCGATCACCATCGCCAACCCGAGCGGGAACGCGCCGAAGCTCGAACGCACCGAGGACGTCCGCGACGTCGCCCGTAAGCTCGTCGAGGGCGGCACGAAGATCGCGCCCGTCTTCGAGGCCGACCAGCTCTGGGGAATCGTCACGGAGGACCACATCCTCGAGGCCGTCCTCGACAGCCTCGACGCGCTGACCGTCGAGCAGATTTACACGGCCGACGTCGTCACCGTGAACGAGGACGACACGGTCGGGACGGTCATCAACCGCCTGCGCGAGCACGGTATCTCCCGTCTCCCCGTCCTCGACGAGGACGGCGACCTCACGGGCGTCGTGACGACCTACGACCTCGTGCGCTTCGTCACGCGCGACATCGAGAAGACGACGCGCGGCGACCGGCGCGGCGAAGTCGAGCGGATGCTCGACCTCCCGGTCTCCGACGTCATGTCCGAGCCCGTCGAGACGATCCGGCCCGACGACAGCGTCGAGTCCGCCGTCCGCACGATGCTGGAGAACGACTACGCCGGCCTCGTCGTCACGACGGAGAACGAACCCGACACCGTCGCCGGTGTCCTCACGAAGACGGACGTGCTGCGCGCGCTCTCCTACACCGAGGAGGAGCACATGGACGTTCAGATAACGAACATCGACCTGCTCGACACGCTCGTCCGCGAGGACGTCCGCGAGGGCATCGAGGAGGTCACCGAGAAGTACTCGAAGCTCCACGTCCGCCACGCGCACGTGCGCTTCCACGAGCACAAAGAGCGCCTTCGGGGCACGCCGCTCATCCAGTGTCAGATTCGCCTGCGGACGAACCAGGGCCAGATCGCCGGCACGGGCGAGGGGTACGGCGCGGACAACGCCTACTACATGGCGCTCGACACGCTCGAACGCAACGTCCTCGAAGTGAAGGGCGTGCAGGCTGACGAGGAGTACCAGGGCCAGCTCCTCCGCAAGCTCGGCGAACTCTAGAAGTCGGTTCCGTCCGCGGGCGCTTCGAGGCCGCGGTCCGTGATCTCGAAGCGCGCGCGTTCACCCGTCGGCTTCGCCCGGTGTTTCTCCAGGACCGCCCGGCGGGCGTCGCCGCGGAAGCGCTCCAATCTGACGACCGTCGCCGTCCAATGTTCGAGGGTGTGCCCGCCGAGCGGGCGCGTCCGGTCGGCGTCCGGGTCGGTGTACACCTGGTTCGTCACGAGCGCCGCCAGATCGTGTTTGCGCGCGAGCGACAGTAGATGTGTCACCTGCCGGGCGACCTCGCGGAGCGCCTCGCCGTTCTCGCCGGCGTCCTCGGTCCGGCGGAGCCGGTAGAACCCCGTCGCGGAGTCGAGGACGACGAGGTCCGCGCGCTCCGCGAATCCCTCCGCGTCCTTCACGGCCTCGGCCTGCTCGTCGAAGT
Source organism: Halarchaeum rubridurum (assembly GCF_014647115.1). Lineage (GTDB taxonomy): Archaea > Halobacteriota > Halobacteria > Halobacteriales > Halobacteriaceae > Halarchaeum > Halarchaeum rubridurum. The sequence goes on along the minus strand of NZ_BMOO01000001.1, from coordinate 252,666 downwards.
CGCGCGCCTCGCTGACGACGATGCGCTCGGCGGCGTCGTCGGGGTCGTCCGCGACCGCCGAGAGCACCTGCTCGAAGCGGTCCGGGGAGAGCCCCTCGGTGTCGACGTAGACGGCCGTCCCGCCGTTCGCGGCGACGTGCGCGGCCGCGGCGAGCGCGACGGTCGTCTTCCCCGCACCCGGCGGGCCGTACACCTGCGTGACCGCCCCGCGCTCCAGCCCGCCGCCGAGGAGGTCGTCGAGCGGCCCGCACCCCGTCGTCAGTGCACTCATCGGCCGTCAGTAGCGCGCCGCCCGGGAAAAACGCGCCGATGCCCGCGACCCCGACACCCCCGTGGTCCGGTCGCACCCGGGAAGGTTTTTGCCCGCGCTCGCCCTGCGTCCGGCCGTGATCGTCGTCGCCACCGCCGACTTCGAGGTCTACCACGAGGTCGTCGGCGAACTCCGCGAGCGCGGTGCCGCGTTCACGACCGTCGAACCCGGCGCCCCCCTCCCCGCCGACGCCGACGTCGTCGTCACCGGCCCCGGGGACGACCTCGACGTCCCCTGCGACGTCGTCGTCGCGGACCCGGACGCCCCCCGCGCGGCCGTCGAGGAGGCCCTGACGCTCCTTCGGGGCGGCGGCCGGACCGTCGTCGGCGTCGACCCCGGCCCGCGCCCCGGCATCGCCGTCCTCTCCGGTGACCTCGTCGTCGCCGTCTTCCACGTCCCCGTGGAGGACGCCGCCGACGTCGTGCTGGCGGAGATCGCGGACGCCCCCGACCCGCTCGTCCGCGTCGGCGACGGCGCGCGCCGCCACGGCGCACGCATCATCGACGGCCTCGACGACGCGACGGTCGAACTCGTCGACGAGACCGGGACGACGCCCTACCTCGGCCGGGGTGCGCGCGGGATGGACGACGTGCTCGCCGCCGTCAACATCGCGCGCCTGTCTGGCGAGGTCGTCGGCGAGCGCAGTTTCGAGCCGACCGCGGGCGAACTCGACGTCATCAAGCAGCGCTCGCGCGAGCGCTCCGCGGAGAACCGCACCATCACCGAAGCCCTCGCGCGGCGGGTCGCGTCGGGGGAGCTGACGCTCGACGAGGCGCTCGAACGCCACGAGGGGCAGTAGCGTCGCGTCCCCCGCCGTCAGGTCCCCGCGCGCTCCGCGCGCACGGCCTCGACCGCCCGCCGCATCACTTCCCGAACCGGGAGCCCGGTCTCGGCAGCGACCGCCGCCGCGTCGTCGTACTCGGCGCTGTGGTCGTAGACCTCGCCCGCGGCGTCGCGCGCGACCTTCACCGACACCGCGTGCGTCTCCCCCTCGACCGCTATCTCCGCCGTCTCGAAGTCGCGCTCGGCGATCCAGCGGTGGCGCGCGCCCGTCTCGCGGATTCCGAGCGTCCCCGTCTCCTCCGCGAGGCGGCGCGCGACCGCGCCCGCGTCCGCGGGCTTCGCGATCACCTTCACGAGGTGGCCGGGCCGGGACTTCTTCATCGTCAGCGGGACGATGGAGACGTCACGCGCGCCCGCGTCAGCGAGCGTGTCCTGGAGGCCGCCGAGCACCTCCGGCGGCGCGTCGTCGAGGTTCGTTTCGAGGACGACGACGTCGTCGCGGACGAGGCCGTCGCGCGCCACGCGTTCGTCGTGAGCCGCGCCGTGAGTCCCGTCCTCGCTTTCTGCACTGTCCTCGCGCTCCTCGCCGACGACGGCGCGCAGGACGTTCGGCCGCTCGTCGAGGTTCGTCGAGCCCGCGCCGTACCCCGACTCCGACACGCGCATCGCCGGGGTCTCGTCGACGCCCTCGGCGTAGTGCGCGAGGAGCGCCGCGCCCGTCGGCGTGAGCAGCTCGGTCTCGACGGGGCCGCCCCGGAGGTGCCACGACGCGCGCTCGGCGATTTCGACGACCGCGGGTGCGGGGACGGGGTAGGTGCCGTGGTGCATCGACACCTCGCCGCTCCCGGCGGACACGGGCGTCGTCACGATTCGGTCGGGGTCGAGGTCGTGGAGGAGGAGCGCCGCCCCGACGACGTCCGCGACGGCGTCGTCCGCCCCAACCTCGTGGAAGTGCGTGTCGTCGAGGTCGGTGCCGTGGACGGCGGCCTCCGCGCGCCCCAACACCTCGAAGACCGCGAGCGCGTCCGCCTCGACGGCCTCCGGGAGCCCCATCGACTCCACGAGCGCGCGGACCTCCACGTACGTCCGGGTGGGACCGTGCCCCTCCGCGTCGTCGTGCGCGTGCGTGTGGCCGCGACCCCCGTCGTGTTCGTGCTCGTGGTCGTCGCGTTCGTCCGCACCGCGGTCGTCGTCCGGCGCGTCCCCGTGCGTGACCGACACCGCGGTGGCGCGAACGCCGCGTTTCGTCACGGTCGTCACGTCGTACGCGACGTCGAGGGCGTCCTCGACGCGTTCGAGGACGGTCGAGTCCGCGCCGGCGGCGACGAGCGCGCCGAGGAGCATGTCGCCGCTCGCGCCCGTCCGGCCGTCGAAGGCGAGCGTGGTCATAGGGAAAGGGGGACGCGCGGCGGCGAAAAGCGTGCCCATCTGCCGACACCGGCCGATGTTCGTGCGAGCGTCAGCGCTATGTACCCGGGTGTGATACCGTGGCACATAGGGCTCGTCCGGGGGAAGACGTTTCCCCCGCGCGGCGAGAAACTACCCACACCGGACACCCCAGATAATGAACGAAGTCCAACTCGAGGTTGCGAAGGCGTACCCGAACGACTCGGGGCGCGGCATCGCGCGCCTCGACCCCGACACGCTGCTCCACCTCAAGCTCAGCCCGGGCGACATCATCGAAATCGAGGGCGCGGAGACCACCGCCGCGAAGGTCTGGCGGGCCGACCGGCAGGACTGGAACACCGATACGGTCCGCATCGACGGCTTCACCCGTCAGAACGCCGAGGTCGGCATCGGCGAGCGCGTCGAGATTCGGAAGGCGGAAGCCGAGAAGGCCGACTCGCTCGTCCTCGCACCCCCCGAGGAGGCGAGCGTCCAGTTCGGCTCCGACGCGGCCGGCATGGTCAAACGCCAGATTCTCAAGCGCCCGGTCGTCGAGCGCGACATCGTCCCCGTCATGTCCTCCACGAACCACCCGTTCATGCGCTCCCCGGGGCAGGCGATTCCGCTGATCGCCGTCGAGACCGACCCCGAGGGCGTCGTCCTCGTCACCGAGGACACCGACGTCGAACTCCGCGAGGAGCCCATCAGCGGCTTCGAGCGCACCGGCGGCGGCATCACCTACGAGGACATCGGCGGCCTCCAGAACGAGATTCAGCGCGTCCGGGAGATGGTCGAACTCCCGATGAAACACCCCCAGATATTCCAGAAACTCGGCATCGAGCCGCCACAGGGGGTGTTGCTCCACGGGCCACCCGGCACGGGGAAGACGCTGCTCGCCAAGGCCGTCGCCAACGAGACCTCCGCGAGTTTCTTCTCCATCGCCGGCCCGGAGATAATCTCGAAGTACTACGGCGAATCCGAACAGCAACTCCGGGAGATATTCGAGGACGCGAAGGAGGACTCGCCCTCCATCATCTTCATCGACGAACTCGACTCCATCGCGCCCAAACGCGAGGACGTCACGGGCGAGGTCGAGCGCCGCGTCGTCGCCCAACTCCTCACGATGATGGACGGCCTCGAAGGCCGCGGGCAGGTCATCGTCATCGCGGCGACCAACAGGGTCGACGCCGTCGACCCCGCGCTCCGCCGTCCCGGGCGCTTCGACCGCGAAATCGAGATCGGCGTCCCCGACGAGGTCGGCCGCGAGGAGATACTCAAGATACACACGCGCGGGATGCCCCTCTCCGACGACGTCAACCTCGGGCACCTCGCCGGCGAGACGCACGGCTTCGTCGGCGCGGACATCGAGAGCCTCACGAAGGAGGCCGCGATGCGCGCGCTTCGCAGGTACCTCCCCGAGATAGACCTCGACGAGGAGGACATCCCGCCGAGCCTCATCGACCGGATGATAGTCAAGCGCGAGGACTTCCGCGGCGCGCTCGGCGAGGTCGAGCCCTCGGCGATGCGCGAAGTCCTCGTCGAACTCCCGAAGATATCGTGGGACGACGTCGGCGGGCTCCGCGAGGCCAAACAGGACGTCCAGGAGGCCGTCGAGTGGCCGCTCAACAGCCCGGAGAAGTTCGACCGCATGGGCATCGACCCGCCCGCGGGCGTCCTCCTCTACGGCCCGCCCGGCACGGGGAAGACCCTGATGGCGAAGGCCGTCGCCAACGAGACGAACGCGAACTTCATCTCCGTCAGGGGCCCCCAGCTCCTCTCGAAGTGGGTCGGCGAGTCCGAGAAGGCCATCCGCCAGACCTTCCGGAAGGCCCGGCAGGTCTCCCCGACGGTGATATTCTTCGACGAGCTCGACAGCCTCGCGCCCGGCCGCGGGCAGGAGGTCGGGAACAACGTCTCCGAACGCGTCGTCAACCAGCTCCTCACCGAACTCGACGGGCTGGAGGAGATGGGCGAGGTGATGGTTATCGGTGCGACGAACCGCCCCGACATCATCGACCCCGCGCTCATCCGCTCCGGGCGCTTCGACCGCATGGTCATGGTCGGCCAGCCCGGCGTCGAGGGTCGCGAGCGCATCCTCGAAATCCACACGCAGGACACGCCGCTCGCCCCCGACGTGAGCCTGCGCGAACTCGCCGAGATCACGGACGGCTACGTCGGCAGCGACCTCGCCTCCATCGCCCGCGAGGCCGCCATCGAGGCCCTCCGCGACGACGAGACGGCCGAGGAAGTCGAGATGCGTCACTTCCGGGCCGCCCTGGAGAACGTCCGCCCCACCATCACCGAGGACATCCTCGACTACTACGACCAGGTCGAAGAGCAGTTCAAGGGCGGCAACACGCCCGGGCAGGACCGCCGCGAGGGCGGCCACATCGGCTTCCAGTAGTCCCTTTTGCCGCGCTTGGGCGCGCGAAGCGCGCCCGGCGTCATCGGAGATCAAAGATTTCTGATCGGCGAACGAGACGACACCGTCATCTCGGTAACGCTCGGTGCGCGGACGCTAGCCCACGTGATTCAGTTGGCCCCGTCGGCGTCGTCGCTCTCCCGCCTCTTTGCCGATGCCGAGCGTCGCATCGGCGAGCGGAGCGCGAGCGCGTCGGTCGGGATGGCCGTCGCTCGGCGGGTGAGAGAACAGCGGGAGAGAAGTCGTTATTCGTCGACGGCGACGGCGTTGACCTGCCCGTCCTGCCCGGGGCGGGAGGTGACGCGCGCCTTCCCGGCGGACGTCTCGATGACTGCGCCCTTCGTGATGATGTTCCGGCGGGCGTAGTTCGGGTTCGCGTCGTTTTCGACGACGTCCTCGATGGTCGCGTGCTCGGTCTCGCCGTCGTCGGTGACGTTGGCGACGTCCGTGGAGAGCGCGCGGACCTTCGTCCCGGTGCCGCGGGAGTCGACGACGCGGAAGCGGCCCTCGCCGACCGTCGTCTCCGTGGGGGAGCGACCGAGTTCGTGCTTCTTCTTCTTCGAGTGCGGGCGGGTTCGCGCACCCGTCTTCGTGCGCTTGGAGCGGCCCTGGTACTGCATACCCCGAGATGGCGTCGTTACGTACTAAAGCCGTTCGGTCCGGTGGGGACCCGTCGTCTTTAGGCCGGCGCGGGCGCTCTCCCGAGCCATGAGCCTCCGCATCGCCGTCGGCGCGCCCTTCGTCTCCGAGGGCCGCGACCGGCTCGGCGAGCACGAGTTCGTCGTCGCCCTCTCGCTGGACCGGGACTGGATGAGCCCGGACCAGGCCAAACGCCTCGTCGACGTCGCCACGGGCGAGGGCCTCCTCGAACGCGACGAGGGCGACCTCGTGGCGACGTTCGACCTCGACGCGGTGTCGATTCCCGAGGAGTTCTCGCCCGACGAGTCGCTGTTCCAGGAGCGCTCGGCGTTCGAGACGGCGCTCGACGCCGTCGTCTCCGCGGGCGCGGACCGACAGGAGTCGGTCGCGGCCGTCAACGCCCTCCAGCGGGAGCTCGGCGTGACCGCGGACGTCGCCGCCGTCCTGCACGCGCGCCGCGAGGGTGTCGACGTCGCCGCGGCCGCCCGGAAGGCCGGGGAGGACCTCTGAATGGTCGAGCGCGCCCTCGACGACGGGACGCGAATCGCCCAACTGCTCGCCTCCGAACTCACGGGCCGCGAGACCGGTCCGTTCGCGGACGCGGCCGTGACGGACGCCGACCCGGACGTCGAGGCGACGCCCGACGGCGCGCGCGCGTACGACGTCACGCTCGGAGAGGCGCGCGTCGCGTCCGTCTTCGTCCTCCCCGAACGCGTCCGCGTGGAGTTCGCCGCCGGCCTCGACGCCGCGAAGCGCGCCGCCGACGACGCCGACCTCAGAGCGCGCCCGCGCGCCACCGACCCGCCCGCGCTCCTCGTCTTCGTCGCTGACGGCGCGGACGCAAAGCGCGTCCTCCCGGTGTTCCGGGCCGCGTTCGACGCGGCGCGCGAGGGGTAAGCAGTACGTTTAGGCCCGCCCGACGCGCACCGACGCTATGGGCTTCTTCGAGGACCTCGCGGCGCGCATCGACTCGCGGGACACGATGGTCTGCGTCGGACTCGACCCCGACCCTGACCGCCTCCCGGAGGACGTGCGCGACGCCGAGTTGCCGCGCTGGCAGTTCAACCGCCGAATCATCGACGCGACGCACGAGTGCGCCGCGTGCTACAAACCGAACGCGGCCTTCTACGAGGGCGCGGACGGGTGGCGCGCGCTCGCGGAGACCATCGCCTACGCGCACGGGAAGGACGTGCCCGTCATCCTCGACGCGAAGCGCGGCGACATCGGCAACACCGCCCGGCAGTACGCGAGCGCGCTCGACCGAGCCGACGCCATCACGGTCAACCCCTACATGGGCCGCGACAGCCTCCAGCCGTTCCTCTCCCGGGAGGAGAAGGGAATCTTCGCCCTCTGTCGCACCTCGAACCCCGGCGGGAAGGACTTTCAGAACCTCGAACTCGCCTCGTACGACGAGTACCTCTACGAGCACGTCGCCCGGCGCATGGCGGAGTGGGACGAACACGGCAACGTCGGCCTCGTCGTCGGCGCGACCCGTCCCGAAGAGCTCGAACGGGTGCGGGAGATCGCGCCCGACCTGCCCTTCCTCGTGCCGGGCGTCGGCGCGCAGGGCGGCGACGTCGAGGCCGCGGTCGAACACGGTCGCACCGCGGCGGGCGTCGGCGTCGTCAACTCCACGCGCGGCATCATCTTCGCCGGCGAGGAGCGCGAGGACTGGGACCGCGCCGCCGGTGCGGCCGCGAAGCGACTCCGCGACCGACTCAACGAGTACCGCTGACGCGCCGGCGACGGCGCGCGCTGTCGCGCTCCCGACTCGTGCGACTCTCCCGCTCCCGATACCGTCGCACGCACCGCCCGCTATCGCGGCCCGCGGAAGTCGCCGATGTCTTCGCCCCGCGAGCGGCGCTCCTCGGCCGCACACTCCTCGCAGAGGCCGAGTCCCGGATCGTAGTGCGCCTGACAGACGACGGCCCCGCAACGGTCGCACGCGAACCGCGCCTCGGCGGCCTCGCATATCTGACAGAGCCCGGTGACGCTCATACGCCCTCGCAGGCGACGACGGTACATCAACTCGGGGGCCGAACGGGGGACGGTGTTTCCACGCCGGGCCAGCGAGCGTGCTCCCCCGCGAATACGGACGTCTCGGGTCGTCTCCGGAGTCTCACCCGGGGAAGGCTTTTGGTAGGTGGTCACTAACACGCGTCCATGAGCGTCGACCGATCCGTCCTGCATCGCGCGCTCGAACGCGGCGAGCAGGAGGGTGGGCACGTGGAGTTCAAAGAGCGCCTCACGCGCGAGGTCCACCTCGCCGAGGGGCGACTGGAGAGTCTGGCCGCCCAACTCCGCCACCGCGTCCTCTCCGGCGACGGCGAGGCGCAGTACGTCGTCGGCGTCACCGACGACGGCGGTATCGCCGGCATCGACCCCGAGGCCTTCTCGGAGACCCTCGACGTCCTCAGCCTCCTCGCCGAGGAGGCCAGCGCGCACATCGACGACGTCCAGACGTGGGGGACGGAGGGGCCCGGGCTCGTCGGCGTCGCCACGGTCCGCGACGGCGGCCAACTCACCGCGGACGACGACCACGTCATCGTCGGCACCGCCGGCCACGTCGACCACGGGAAGTCCACGCTCGTCGGCTCGCTCGTCACCGGCCGCGCCGACGACGGCGACGGCGACACCCGGAGCTTCCTCGACGTCCAACCCCACGAGGTCGAACGCGGCCTCTCAGCCGACCTCTCCTACGGCGTCTACGGCTTCGACGGCGACGGCCCCGTCCGCGTCGAGAACCCCCACCGGAAACACGAGCGGGCCGCCGTCGTCGAGCAGGCCGACCGCGTCGTCTCCTTCGTCGACACCGTGGGCCACGAGCCGTGGCTCCGCACCACGATTCGCGGCCTCGTCGGCCAGAAGATCGACTACGGCCTGCTCGTCGTCGCCGCCGACGACGGCCCGACCGACACGACGCGCGAACACCTCGGCGTCCTCCTCGCCACCGAACTCCCCACCATCGTCGCCATCACCAAGACCGACCTCGCCGACGACGCCCGCGTCGAGGCCGTCGAACGCGATGTCGAGCGCCTCCTCCGCGACACCGGCCGGACCCCGCTCCCCGTCGAGCGCCACGGCGTCGACGCCGCCGTCGAGGAGACGGACGACGCCGTCGTCCCCATCGTCCGCACGAGCGCCGTCGGCGACGAGGGCCTCGACGTCCTCGACGAACTGTTCGAGCGCCTCCCGAAAACCGCCGCCGCGGGCGGCGACTTCCGCATGTACGTGGACCGCTCGTACAGCGTCACCGGCGTCGGTGCCGTCGCCTCCGGCACCATCAAGTCCGGGACCGTCGAGGCCGGCGACGAACTCCTCCTCGGCCCCTTCAGCGACGGCTCCTTCCGCGAGGTCGAGGCCCGCAGCATCGAGATGCACTACCACCGCGTCGACAAGGCCGAAGCCGGCCGAATCGTCGGCATCGCGCTCGCCGGCGTCCGCGAGTCCGAACTCGAACGCGGCATGGTGCTCGTCCCGCGCGACGCCGACCCGACGCCGACGCGCGCCTTCGAGGCCGACGTGATGGTGCTCAACCACCCCACGCGCATCGACGACGGCTACGAACCCGTCGTCCACCTCGAAACCGCGAGCGAGGCCGCGCGCTTCCACCCCGAGGGCGGCCAACTCCTCCCCGGCGACACCGGGCGCGCGACGGTCGAGTTCAAGTTCCGGCCCTACCTCGTCGAGGAGGGCCAGCGCTTCGTCTTCCGCGAGGGTTCGAGCAAGGGCGTCGGCACCGTCACGGGGCTCCTCGACTGAGCGCGTCCGCGCTCAGAGCCCGAAGCTCTCCGCGAGGACCTCCTCGTCCGTCCCACCGAGCGCGTACGTCGGCCCGCCGACGACGTTCACCGTCACCTGCGCCGGCCCGAAGACCCCCGCCGCGACCTCCGCGAAGTCCCACTCGACGTCGTCGAAGACCTCGCCGAGCGGCCGGCCGTACTCCTCGCCCGCCGTCGACGGCACCGCCTCGAACGCCTCGGAGTCGTCCGTCTCGACCGTCGCGTACACTTCCCCGCCGTACGCCAGCGCGTCCATCCCGCGCGCAATCGCCGTCGACTCGTCGCCCGCGACCGGCGCGACCGGCGCGCGACCGTTCACCGAGCGAACGTCCTGGGGGTCGTACCCCGCCTCGAAGAGGCGGAACGTCGCCATCTCCGCTGCGCGCGCTGCCGCGGAGACGCTCCCCGCTGTCGAGGCCGCCGCGTACGCCGGCAGGTAGAGACCGTCCGTGTTCACCTCCGCGCGCTCCGCGATCAGGTCCGCGACGCCCTCGGTCGGGAGGGCGTCCGACTCGAGCGTCAACACCGAGAGGTCGAACGCGTCCGTGTAGCCGAGCTCGCGGAACTCCGCCTCCTCGGCGACGAGCGCGCGCGCCGGCCCCGACCCCAGCGCCTCGTAGCCGTCGACCGAGAGCTCCCAGCCCGCCTTCTGCGAGCAGAGCAGTGCGAGGTCGGGTCGGTCGCACGCCAGTTCGACGTGCGTGACGGGCGCGCCCGCGACCGTGTCCATCCCGGTCTGCACCGTCGCCAACCCCGCCGTCTGAATCTCCGCGAGGAGGAGGCCGGCCTCGATACCGCCCGTGTGTTCGACGCCGAAGTCCAGTACCGTCGCGCCGTTCTCCAGGTCGAACGCGCCGACGTCGAGTTCGCCCGCGAACTCCACCGCCTCGTCGGCCAACTCGACAGCCATCCGGTTGATGCTCTCCATACCCGCGGGTTCGGCCGTCCCGCGGTAAAACGTTTGCAGTCCCGTTCTCTCCGGATCGAGTGCGCGACGCGAACCCGTTCTCACCCGGAACCGCGCCGCGTTCCCGCTGTGCTGTGCGCACGAGCGCGTCTCCCGTGCTCCCCACACGAACGCCGTCCGCGCGAGCGAAGGAGTGCGGGACTAGATCGGCAGCTTCACCGCTCGCCGTCCGATTTCTCCTCGCGTCGCCGTCGCGCTTCCCGCCCCAACTCCCGCTCGACGCCCGCGACCTTCTCGACGGCCGACTCCTCGGACGTCCGCTTGTCGTCGATCTTCAGGAACGTGCTCACTCGCTCACCCGGCACGGCCTCGTGGGCCGCCTCGACCGCGTCGAGGAGCGTCCCGACGTCCGCGGCCTCGATGGTCGTCCCCATCGGCGTCGTCTCGTAGGAGACGTCGAAGTCGTCGAGCGCGTCGACGGCCTTCGCCACGTCCGCCGCCATACTCCCCTCTCGGACCGGTGCGACGCTGAGAAACCCGATTACGGTCATGTGCGGAGACACGTGCCGTCCCCACATAGACGTACCGTCACGCGCGCACGCGAGAAGAACGAAAGGACAGCCGAGGTACGACCGTCGTACGACTCTCGACGCACGTCACTCGACGACGTCGCTAAACACCGAACGGGAAACGACGAACGCCGTCGCTCCGTGGCGGAGGTCTGTGGAGAAATGCACTGGCGGGGATTTGAACCCCGGTTGTGACCATGGCAAGGTCACGTGATACCACTACACTACCAGTGCGCGTCTGCAATTCATCCGAGGTGCCGGGTATAAAAAAGACTTTCGAAGCGACGCCGCGCCCTCGACGTGTTCGGCCGGTTCGTGTTCCCTCCTAGCACACGTCTACGGCCGTGAGACGGCTTCACGGGGCCGAACGCGTAACGACACCCTTTTTAGCGCCCCGTCGGTAGTGTGGCTACAGTCTCGTGACGAGACGTGGACGCGAACAGGCATGACACGCAGCGTACTCGTGCCGTCGTCCATCTGCCGGGAAGCCGAGGACAAACGCGAGGCGACTCGCAAGCTCGGCTACGTGGCCCGCGCGGCCGCGGTCTTCCGGGCGGATCGCCTCGTGGTCTTTCCGGACCCCGAGGGGGAACGCCGCTGGGGCGTCGGGTTCGTCGAAACGGTGTTGCGGTACGCCGCGACGCCACCTTACCTCCGAAAGGAGGCCTTCGACACCCGCGACGAACTGGAGTACGCCGGCATCCTGCCGCCGCTCCGCCTCTCGTCATGGACCGGCTCCGAATCGAGCGGTTCGGGGTCGCATCGAGAAGGGATCGTGACCCAGGTCGGATCTGAAGGGCGCGTTCGGGTCAATTGCGGTATGCAACACCCGATCTCCCTCCACCTCCCCGGCGATATGGAGGTCTCGGAGGGGGAGCGCGTGACCATCAGGGTATCTTCGCGACGACCGGTCCGAGCGAGGATCGTGGAGGAGGCCCCACCGGGCTTCCAGGTCTTCACTCGGGCCATCGGGGACGAACTCGACCGTCCGGACGCCGGGTTCCGGGTCGCCACGTCACGCTTCGGGGTGCCAGTCGGCACCGCGACCGTGGGCGACCTCACCCAGCGCGTCCACGAGGACGGACTGACCGTGGCGTTCGGCTCGCCCGAACGCGGGCTACCGCCCATGCTCGGCATCGACGCCGACGCGGTCAGGGAGTTCGACCCCGCCCAGTCCACCCGCGCACCCGGGGGGTTCGACACCTGGCTCAACACCATCCCCGACCAAGGTAGCGAGGTCGTGCGAACGGAAGAAGCGATGTTCGCCTCACTCGCATGCCTGACGCTCACGGAGTGATACGATGCCACAACCAAACCGACCACGCAAAGGCTCTCTGGGGTTCGGTCCCCGTAAGCGCGCGGCGAGCGAAGTCCCGCGCTTCAACAGCTGGCCCGACGATGACGGCCAGCCCGGACTTCAGGGGTTCGCCGGGTACAAGGCAGGCATGAGTCACGTCGTGATGGTGGACGACAAGTCCAACTCCCCCACCGAGGGAATGGAGACGACCGTCCCCGTCACCGTCGTCGAAACACCCGCGATGCGCGCCGCCGCGGTGCGGGCGTACGAGGACACGCCGTACGGCAAGAAGCCGGTCACGGAAGTCTGGTCCGAGGACCTCGACGCGGACCTCGACCGGACCCTCGACGTCCCCTCCGAGGCAGCGCGCGGCGATTACGGCGCCATCGAGGAGCTCGTGGAGAACGGTGAGGTCGACGACCTCCGCGTCGTCACCCACACCGTTCCCGCGGGCCTCTCCGGCGTCCCGAAGAAGAAGCCCGACGTCATGGAGACGCGCGTCGGCGGCGGCTCGCTCGACGAGCGCGCCGACTTCGCGCTTGAGCTCCTCAGCGAGGGCGGCGAGCACGAGTTCGGTGACGTCTTCCGTGCTGGCGAGTTCCTCGACGCCTCCGGCGTCACGAAGGGCAAGGGCACCCAGGGCCCCGTCAAGCGCTGGGGCGTCCAGAAACGCAAGGGCAAACACAAGCGCCAGGGCTGGCGCCGCCGCATCGGGAACCTCGGTCCGTGGAACCCCTCCCGGGTTCGCTCGACGGTTCCCCAGCAGGGCCAGACCGGCTACCACCAGCGCACCGAGCTCAACAAGCGCCTCGTCGACTTCGGCGACGGCGACGACGAGGCGGTCGAGGCCGCGGGCGGCTTCCCGAACTACGGGGACGTCTCCGGCTCGTACGCCCTCATCAAGGGCTCGCTGCCCGGCCCCGAGAAGCGCCTCCTGCGCTTCCGTCCGGCCATCCGACCCAACGAATCGCCGCGCCTCGACCCCGAGGTGCGCTACGTGAGCACCGCGTCGAACCAGGGCTAAATCATGCAGGCAACAGTCCGTGGCCTCGATGGCGACGACGCCGGCTCCGTCGACCTCCCGGAGGTCTTCGAGACGGCGTACCGCCCCGACCTCATCCGTCGGGCGGTCCTCGCCGCACAGGCCAATCGAAAACAGCAGTACGGCGCTGACGAGTACGCGGGTCTGCGCACCCCCGCCGAATCCATGGGCAGCGGACGCGGTATGGCCCACGTCCCCCAGACGAACGGGCGTGGCGCACGCGTTCCGCAGACCGTGGGCGGCCGGAAGGCGCACCCGCCGAAAGCAGAGAAAGACCAGGGCAAGACGGTCAACAAGAAGGAGCGCAAGCTCGCCGTCCGGTCCGCCATCGCGGCGACGACCGACGCGGAACTCGTCGAAGAGCGCGGCCACGCGTTCGACGACGATCTCGAACTGCCGCTCGTCGTCGATGATGCGTTCGAGGACCTTGTGAAGACGAAGGAGGTCGTCTCCTTCCTCGAAGCCGTCGGCGCGCACGCCGACGTCGAGCGCGCGGACGACGGCAAGACCGTCCGCGCCGGGCAGGGCAAGCTCCGCGGCCGCAAGTACCGCGAGCCCAGCTCCGTCCTCTTCGTCACGTCGAGCGAGACCGGTCCGTCGACGGCCGCCCGCAACCTCGCGGGCGTCGACGTCGCGACCGCCGCCGAAGTGAACGCCGAGGACCTCGCGCCCGGCGCGCACGCCGGTCGGCTCACCGTCTGGACCGAGAGCGCGCTCTCGGAGGTGGCCGAGCGATGAGCGGCATCATCGAGTACCCGCTCGTCACGGAGAAGGCGATGGACGACATGGACTTCGGCAACAAGCTCCAGTTCATCGTCGACGTCGACGCGACCAAGGGCGACGTCAGCGAGGCGATCTCCACGCAGTACGACGTCACCGTCGAGTCCGTCAACACGCAGGTGACGATGGACGGCACGAAGAAGGCCACCGTCAAGCTCTCCGAGGAGGACGACGCGCAGGACGTCGCCTCCCGGATAGGGGTGTTCTAACAATGGGACGCAGGATTCAGGGTCAGCGACGTGGCCGCGGGACGAGCACGTTCCGCGCGCCGTCGCACCGATACAAGGCGGAACTGTCACACAAGAAGCCCGAGGGCGACGTGCTCTCCGGCGAGGTCGTCGACATCGAGCACGACCCCGCACGGAGCGCTCCCGTCGCGCGCGTCGAGTTCGACGACGGCGACCAGCGCCTCGTCCTCGCCGCCGAGGGCGTCGGCGTCGGCGACACGCTCGAAGTCGGCATCTCGGCGTCCGTCGAGCCCGGCAACACGCTCCCGCTCGCGGAGATTCCCGAAGGGGTCCCCGTCAGCAACGTCGAGCACCAGCCCGGCGACGGCGGGAAGTTCGCGCGCGCCTCCGGCGTGAACGCCGACCTCGTCACGCACGAGCGCGACGCCGCGGTCGTGCAGCTGCCGAGCGGTGAGGTCAAGCGCCTCTCGCCGGACTGTCGCGCCACCGTCGGCGTCGTCGCCGGCGGCGGTCGGACGGAGAAGCCGTTCGTGAAGGCCGGAAACAAGCACCACAAGATGAAGGCCCGCGGGACGAAGTGGCCGCGCGTCCGTGGTGTGGCGATGAACGCCGTCGACCACCCGTTCGGTGGCGGTGGCCGTCAGCACCCCGGTCGCCCGAAGAGCGTCTCGAAGAACGCGCCGCCCGGACGGAAGGTCGGGGACATCGGCTCCCGACGCACCGGCCGTGGAGGGAACTAACGCATGAGTACGGAATACCGCACCGGCCGCGAGGGTGAGTTCACCTATCGTGGCTACGACCTTGACGAACTCCAGGACATGGACCTGGAGGACGTCGCGGAACTGCTCCCCGCGCGACAGCGGCGAACCATCACCCGTGGCCTCTCCGAGGAGCACCAGAAGGTCCTCGAGAAGGCGCGAGCGCGCGACGCCGAGGAGACGGCGAACAACCCGATCCGCACGCATCTCCGCGACATGCCCGTCCTCCCCGAGTTCGTCGGGCTGACCTTCGCGGTCTACGACGGACAGGAGTTCGGGCGCGTCGAGGTGCAGCCCGAGATGATCGGTCACTACCTCGGCGAGTTCGAACTGACGCGTAGCTCGGTCGAACACGGGCAGGCGGGTATCGGCGCGACCCGCTCCTCGAAGTTCGTGCCGCTCAAATAACCCATGGGAATCAGCTACAGCGTCGACGCCGACCCGGAGACCACCGCGAAGGGGATGCTCCGCGAGCGGCCGATCAGCCTGAAGCACAGCAAGGCCATCGCCCGCGAGATCAAGGGCGAAACGGTCGCGGACGCCGAATCGTACCTCGAAGCGGTGCTGAACGAGGAGCAGTCGGTGCCGTTCAAACAGCACAACTCCGGCGTCGGACACCGTTCCGACATCGAGGGCTGGGACGCCGGCCGCTACCCGGAGAAGGCGACGAAGGACTTCCAGAAGCTCCTGACGAACGTCTCGAACAACGCCGAACAGCAGGGCTTCGAGCCCGCTGAGATGGTCATCACGCACGTCGCCGCCCACAAGGTCGGCGAGACGCAGGGCCGCAAGCCCCGTGCGATGGGCCGCGCGACGGCGTGGAACAGCCCGCAGGTGGACGTCGAACTCATCATCGAGGAGGCAGAATAACATGGCAGACGAACTCGAATTCATCGAGGAGGGGCTCCAGCGCTCCCAGATCGACGAGTTCTTCAAAGAGGAACTCGCCCGCGCCGGCTACGGCGGCATGGACGTCGCCCACACGCCGATGGGAACCCAGATCGTCCTCAAGGCCGAGAAGCCCGGGATGGTCATCGGGAAGGGCGGGAAGAACATCCGGAAGATCACGACGCAGCTCGAAGAGCGCTTCGACCTGGACGACCCGCAGATCGACGTCCAGGAAGTCGACGAGCCCGACCTGAACGCACAGATCGTCGCGGACCGCCTGGCGAACGCCCTCGAACGAGGGTGGTACTTCCGCAAGGCCGGTCACACGACCATCGACCGCATCATGGACGCGGGCGCGCTCGGCGCCGAGATCGTCCTGAGCGGGAAGGTCACCGGCAACCGCGGCCGCGTCGAGAAGTTCAACCGCGGCTACATCAAGCACAACGGCGAACCCGCCGAGTCCATCGTGGACCACGGCCAGGGCGTCGCCGTGATGAAGCTCGGTACCATCGGCGTGGACGTCAAGATAATCCCGCCGGGAGCCGAGCTGCCCGACGACTTCGAGATCGACGAGGACGCCGACATCGAGGACCTCATCGTCGACGAGGAGGAACTCGAAGGCGAAGGCGTCGAGGAGCTCCTCGAAGGCGAGGAGCCCGAAGACGTCGAAGCCGGCGGTCCCGAGGGCGAGGCCCCGGGTGAGGACGCCCTCACCGAGGCCGACGACGACGTCGCCGAGGAGGAAATCCTCGAAGAGGCCGTCGAGTCCGAGGAGGGTGCGAGCCCGACCTCGCCGCCGGACTCCGAGGAAGCCGTCGAGGAGGCCCTCGACGAACTCGAAGAGGAAGTCGAGCCCGACGACTTCGACGAGGTCGAGGCCGACGTCGAGGAGGAGGCCGACGCGCTCCTCGAGGAGATGGACGAAGCCGAAGCGTCCGAGGACGAGGAGGGTGAGGAATAATGGCGATCCTCCACACCCAGGAAATCCGCGACATGACGCCCGCCGAGCGTGAGGCCGAGCTCGAAGAGCTCGAGACCGAACTGCTCAACGAGAAGGCCGTGAAGGCCGCGGGTGGCGCGCCGGAGAACCCGGGCCGCATCGGCGAACTCCGCCGGACGGTCGCGCGGATCAAGACGATCCAGCGCGAAGAAGGCGACCTCGAAGCATAATGACGCTGACGCCCGAGACGCTCCCGCGACACGAACTCGTCGGCCTGCCGGTGCGGGTCGTCGACTCGCCCGACACCTCACAGGTCGGGATCGCGGGAACGGTCGTCTCGGAGACGACCAACACCCTCGTGATAGAGGTTGTCTCGGGCACCAAGCGCGTTCCGAAAGGTGGAAGAAGGTTCGAGTTCCGACTCATAGATGAAGCCGCGGCCCGCGTTCGGAGGACATCCGACGCCGCGTCGACGACGCGTCGACGTGACCGCAAGGGGGCCGGGACCGCGTCCCAACCCGACTCGCGCGGCGGCGCGACGGGCGAGGACGCGGCCTACGTTACGGTGGATGGCGATATACTGCTCTCACGGCCCGCACTACGCTCCGAAAACGGAGTCGAATCACAATGGCGATAGGACTGAACGTAGACGCGCCCGAAGGCGACTGTGCCGACGATGACTGCCCGTTCCACGGCAGTCTGTCCGTTCGCGGACAGGTCATCGAAGGCGAAGTCGCTTCTACGGCAATGGACAAGACCGTCGTCGTCGAACGCGAATACGACGTATTCGTCCCGAAGTACGACCGCTACATGAAGCGTCGTTCTCGGGTTCCGGCACACGCGCCGGAGTGCTTCGATATCGCAGAAGGCGACACGGTACGCATCGCAGAGACACGACCGCTCTCGAAGACCAAATCCCACGTGGTCGTCGAGCTCACGGAGGGTGAGAACTGATGGAAGCAATCAAAGCCGACGTCACGCCCGGACTGGAGAAGGGTTCCCTCATCACCTGCGCCGACAACACCGGCGCGCGCGAGCTCAAGGTCACGTCCGTCTCCGGCTATCAGGGGACGGTCAACCGACACCCCAAGGCGGGGATCGGTGACAAGATCACCGTCTCGGTGACGAAAGGGACGCCCGAGATGCGCCGACAGGTGCTGGAGGCCGTCGTGGTCCGCCAGCGCAAACCGATCCGGCGCCCCGACGGCACGCGCGTGAAGTTCGAGGACAACGCCGCGGTCATCATCGACGACCTCGGCGAGCCTCGCGGGACCGAAATCAAGGGTCCCATCACGCGGGAGGTCGCGGAGCGGTACGGCAGCATCGCGAGCACCGCGACGATGATCGTATAACATGACTGAACAACCACACAAACAGCGCACCCGCACGGAGAACGCGGCGCTCCACGAGCGCCAGAAGCAGGTTCGTGCCCACCTCGCGGAGGACCTCCGCGAGGAGTACGGTCAGCGGTACGTCCGCGTCAACGCGGGCGACACGGCCGAGGTCATGCGCGGCGACTTCGCCGGCGAAGAGGGCGAGGTCACCGACGTCGACCTGAAGGACGCCGCCGTCTACGTGGACGGCGTGACCGTCGAGGCCGCGGACGGCGAGGAGGTTCCCCGGGCGCTCGACGCCTCGAACCTCCGCGTCACGGGCCTCGATCTCTCCGACGACGTGCGCCAAACCCGACTGGAGGGTGACAACGAATGAGCAACCACCAGAAACGACTCTCCGTACCGAAGTCGTGGCCCGTCGAGCGGAAGACGGCCACGTTCACGGCGAAGGCAGGCGCTGGCCCGCACGGCGAGGCCGGCGTTCCGCTCGTCGTCGTTCTTCGGGACGTCCTCGGCTACGTCGACACGACGAAGGAAGCGAAGTACGCCGCGCACCACGACGGCGTTCTCGTCAACGGCGACACCGTCGGTGACGTGACGCAGCCCGTCGGGATGTTCGACATCCTGGGCTTCCCGGAGCGCGACGAGTACTACCGCGTCTTCCCCGACGAGGGTGGACGTCTCGCCCTGACCGAGATTCCGGCCGCAGACGCGGACGGGAAACTCGCGAAGGTCACGAACAAGACGCTCGTCGACGGCGGGCGCGTTCAGCTCAACCTCCACAACGGCCACAATCTGGTCGTCGAGGAGGACGAGTACAGCGGCAACGACAGCATCGTCGTCGACCTCGACAACGACGACGTGCTCGCGCACTTCCCGTACGAGGAGGGAGCGCTCGTCACCGCCGTCTCCGGCCAGCACGCCGGCGAAGTCGGTGAGATCACCGAGATCACCGTCTCGCCCGGGAGCTCCGACAACACGGTCGAAGTCGAGACCGACGAGGGCTCCTTCGAGACCGTCGAGAACTACGTCTTCGTCATCGACGAGCAGTTCGTCGACGACGAGACCGCGGCGTCCGAACCGGAGGGTGACGACGAATGAGTGACGCCACGTTCCACGAGATGCGCGAGCCCACCATCGAGAAGGCCGTCGTCCACATGGGTGTCGGGCAGGGTGGCCGCGAACTCCAGAACGCGGAGGAAATCCTCGAGGAGATCACCGGCCAGGAGTCCGTGCGCACGACGGCGAAGCGCACGGAGCCCGAGTTCGGCATCCGCGAGGGCGACCCGATTGGCGCGAAGGTCACGCTCCGCGGTGACGACGCCGTGGACTTCCTGACGCGTGCCTTCGACGCCGTCTCCCTCAAGCGCGCGCAGTTCGACGACACGGGGAACGTCTCCTTCGGCATCGAGGAGCACACGGACTTCCCGAGCCAGGAGTACGACCCGAACATCGGAATCTTCGGGCTGGACGTGACGGTCAACCTCGTCCGCCCCGGCTACCGCGTCTCCAAGCGGGACAAGCGGAGCCAGCCGATCCCCGAGAACCACCGCCTCGACACCGAGGACGCCATCTCCTTCCTCGAGGCGAACTTCGACGTGGAGGTCACGCAATGAGCGAAGCAGCACACGAGCACGAGGAGACGGGCCAGACCCACGAGTGCCGACGATGCGGCCGCAATCAGGGCCTCGTCGGTAAGTACGACGTCTGGCTGTGTCGACAGTGCTTCCGAGAGATCGCCCGTTCGATGGGCTTCAAGAAGTACAGCTAACAATGACAGGGAAAGACCCACTCTCCGACGCCCTCTCCGGCATCGACAACGCCGAGAGCGTCGGACACCTCAGTCACACGATATCGACCGCCTCCAACACCATCGGGTCCGTCCTCGAGGTCTTCTACGACCGCGGGTACATCGACGGCTTCGAGTTCGTCGACGACGGCAAGGGTGGCCAGTTCGAGGTCGAACTGAAGGGTGCCATCAACGAGTGCGGCCCGGTCAACCCGCGATACTCCGTGGGTGCCGACGAGTTCGAGCAGTGGGAGAAGCGCTACCTCCCGGCTCGTGACTACGGGACGCTCATCGTGACGACCAGCCACGGCATCATGAGCCACTACGAGGCCCGCGAAGAGGGCATCGGTGGCCAGGTCATCGCTTACGTCTACTAACAATGACGCGAACAGAACTCGAGATCCCCGACGACGTCGACGCGGAAGTCGACCACCTGGAGCTGACCGTCGAGGGGCCAAACGGCTCCGTCACGCGGCGGCTCTGGTACCCGGACGTGCGCGTCTCCGTCGACGACGGCGCGGTCGTCATCGAGGCGGAATCGGAGGACGCGAAGACGAACGCCACGGTCGGGACGTTCGAGAGCCACGTGACGAACATGTTCCACGGCGTGACCGAGGGCTGGGAGTACCGGATGCAGGTCCACTACTCTCACTTCCCGATGCAGGTCACCGTGGAGGATGACGAAGTGGTCATCGAGAACTTCCTCGGCGAGAAGGCGCCCCGGCGCGCGCAGATCCGCGGCGACACGGACGTGCAGGTCGACGGCGAAGAGCTGACCCTCTCGGGCTCCGACAAGGAGTCCGTCGGGCAGACCGCCGCCGACATCGAACAGCTCACCCGTGTCACCGATAAGGACACCCGCGTGTTCCAGGACGGCGTCTACATCGTCGAGAAACCGACGAAAGGAGGTGCCTGATAGATGGCAGACGAACCCCAGGAACTGGAAGACATCAGCGGCGTCGGCGCGAGCAAGGCCGAAGCGCTGCGCGACGCCGGCTACGAGACGGTCGAGGACGTGAAGGCAGCGAGCCAGGACGACCTCGCCGAAGTCGACGGCGTGGGCAACGCGCTCGCGGCCCGCATCAAGGCCGACGTCGGCGGTCTCGAAGTCTCCGAGGAGACCGAGACCGAAGTCGAGGAGGAATCGCCCGCGGCCGAGGCGGCCGCGGAGGAGTCGGAGGCGGAGACGGAACTCCGCCCGCGCGGTCACGCCGACAAGACGCCGGAGCTCGACGACGAGGAGGAGCGCCTCCTCGAACAGCGCCGGCGCGTCGGCAAGCCGCAGTTCAACCGACAGGACTACCACAAGAAGAAGCGGACCCCGACCTCGTGGCGCAAGCCCCGCGGAACGCTCTCGAAGCAGCGCCGCGGCATCAAGGGGAAGGGCCCGAAGGTCGAGGCCGGCTTCCGCACGCCGAAGGCGGTGCGCGGCAAGCACCCGAGCGGCTTCGAGGAGGTCCGCGTCCACAACGCGGACGACCTCGACGGCGTCGACCCGGACACGGAGGCCGTCCGCATCGCCTCGAAGGTCGGTGCGCGCAAGCGCGAGACCATCGAGGAGCAGGCCGAGGAGGCGGGCATCCGCGTCCTCAACCCGACCTACGTCGAAGTGGAGGTCGACAATGAGTGATCTGAGCGCACAGAAACGACTGGCCGCCGACGTCCTCGACGTCGGGAAGAACCGCGTCTGGTTCGACCCGGACGCCCAGGGCGAGATCGCGGACGCCATCACGCGCGAGGACATCCGTGAACTCGTCGACGAGGGCACCATCCGGGCCGAGACCAAGCAGGGCAACTCTCGTGGCCGTGCGCGCGAACGCGACGCGAAGCGCGCCTACGGTCACCGGAAGGGCCCGGGCACGCGCCGCGGTAAGGCGGGCGCCCGCCAGAACGAGAAGGACGAGTGGAAGAGCAGCATCCGCGCACAGCGCCGCGAGCTCCGTGAGCTCCGCGACAGCGGCGAACTCACGCCCGCCCAGTACCGTGAACTCTACAACATGGCGAAGGGCGGCGAGTTCGACAGCGTGAGCCGGCTGCACAACTACATCGCGGAACACTACGGTGAGCAATAATGGCTAGCGGCCCACGATACAAGGTCCCGATGCGCCGCCGGCGCGAGGTCCGAACGGATTACCATCAGAGGTTGCGCCTCCTCAAGTCGGGCAAGCCCCGGCTTGTCGCTCGAAAGAGCAACAACAACGTCACGGCGCAGCTGATCGCGACCGGCCCCGACGGCGACGAGACGCTCGCGAGCGCACAGGCGACAGACCTCGAGGAGTACGGCTGGGAAGCGCCGACGGGGAACCTCCCCTCGGCCTACCTGACCGGCTACCTCGCGGGCGTTCGCGCCCGCGAAGCGGGTCTGGACGAGGCCGTCCTCGACATCGGTCTGAACACCGCGACCCACGGGTCGAAGGTGTTCGCCGTCCAGGAGGGTGCAATCGACGCAGGCCTCGACATCCCGCACAACGAGGACGTCTTCGCCGACTGGCAGCGCACGCGCGGCGAGCACATCGCGGACTACGCAGAATCGCTCGACGAGCCGCTCTACAGCGGCGAGTTCGACGCCACAGAACTCCCCGAGCACTTCGATGACGTGCTCGAATCCATTCAGGAGGACTAACCAATGAGCTACAACGACAGCTGGCAGCCCCAGACCCGACTCGGCCGCCGCGTGCAGGAGGGCGAGATCGAGTCGATGTCGGCGGCGCTGAACACTGGGCTCCCGCTGAAGGAGCCGGAAGTCGTCGACAACCTCCTTCCGGGGCTCGACGACGAGGTACTGG
This sequence comes from Halarchaeum rubridurum, assembly GCF_014647115.1. Classification (GTDB taxonomy): domain Archaea; phylum Halobacteriota; class Halobacteria; order Halobacteriales; family Halobacteriaceae; genus Halarchaeum; species Halarchaeum rubridurum. The sequence continues at coordinate 230,066 of NZ_BMOO01000001.1, read as the reverse complement.
ACATCAACATGGTCCAGCGGATGACGGACTCCGGCCGCCGGGTGAAGTTCCGGTGCGTCGTCGCGGTCGGTAACCGCGACGGCTTCGTCGGCTACGCCGAGGGTCGCGACGACCAGGTCGGCGGCGCCATCCAGAAGGCCATCGAGGTGGCGAAGCTGAACATCATCGACGTCTCCCGCGGCTGTGGGTCGTGGGAGTGTGGCTGTGGGCGTCCGCACACGGTCGCGCTCAAGACGACCGGCAAGGCCGGGAGCGTCGAAGTCGACCTGATTCCCGCCCCGCGCGGCCTCGGTCTCGCGGGCGGTGAGACGGTCCGGCACGTCCTCGAACTCGCCGGTATCGAGGACGTCTGGACGAAGTCCGCCGGGAAGACGCGGACGACGGTGAACTTCGCGAAGGCGACGTTCAACGCCCTCCAGAACACGGCGGAGGCCCGCGTCCCCGAGCGCACCCGCGAGAAGCGCGAGGTGATCGAATAATGCAGGCGGTCGTCCAACTCCGCGGTGAGGTCGACATGCGTTCGAGCGTCGAGGACACGCTCTCGATGCTCAACCTCCACCGCGTCAACCACGCGACCCTCGTCCCGGAGACCGACGCGTACTCCGGGATGATAGCGAAGGTCAACGACTACGTCGCGTACGGCGAACCCTCCCTGGAGACGGTGAAGGCGCTCGTCGCGAAGCGCGCCGAGCCCCTCGAGGGCGACGCGGACGTCGACGACGAGTGGGTCGCCGAGAACACCGACTACGACGACGTCGACGACCTCGCGCGCGCGCTCTACAACGAGGAGACGACGCTGCGCGAGGCGGGGCTCTCCCCGGTCGTCCGGCTTCACCCGCCGCGCGGCGGTCACCAGGGAATCAAGCAGCCCCAGTCGGAGGGCGGACAGCTCGGTAAGCAGTCGACTGAGGAAGTCGACGAACTCCTCGAGAGGATGCGATAACAATGACGAGCAAGAAACGACGCCAGCGCGGCACGCGCACGCACGGTGGCGGCTCGCACAAAAACCGACGCGGTGCCGGCCACCGCGGTGGGCGTGGCCGTGCCGGCCGCGACAAGCACGAGTTCCACAACTACGACCCCATCGGGAAGAGCGGCTTCAAGCGCCCCGAGAAGGCGAAGCTCGACGTGGCCGAAATCACGGTCCGCGAGCTCGACGAGGACATCGCGCTCCACGTCGAGTCGGGCGTCGCCGAGGAGACCGGGGACGGCTACCGCGTCGACGTCCGTGACGTCGTCGAGGACGGCCACGAGGTCGACGCGGTGAAGGTCCTCGGGTCCGGGCAGGTCTACAACCAGCTCGAAGTCGTCGCCGACGCGTTCAGCGACGCCGCCGTCGACCTCATCGAGGCCGAGGGTGGCGAGGTCGTTCTCACCGAACGCGGTGAGGAGCTCGCCAGCGACGACGAGACCGACGAGAGCGAGGACTAATAGATGGGCTGGAAGGAAGCCGCCGAGCCGTACCTCACCCGGATGCCGACCGTCTCGCGCCCGGAGGGCCACGTGCCCTTCAAGCGCAAGATGGCGTGGACGGCGTTCATCCTGGTGGTGTACTTCTTCCTGACGAACGTCGCCCTCTGGGGGCTCGGGCAGAACGCGACCGACCTGTTCGGGCAGTTCCGCAGTCTGCTCGCCGGCGGTCAGGGCTCCGTCCTCCAGTTGGGGATCGGGCCCATCGTCACGGCGAGTATCGTCCTCCAGTTGCTCGGTGGGGCGAACCTGCTCGGCTTGGACACCGACGACCCGCGCGACCAGGCGATCTATCAGGGCCTCCAGAAGCTGCTGGTGCTCGTGATGATCTGCCTGACGGGCCTCCCGATGGTGTTCCTCGGTGGCTTCCTCCCGGCGGACACCGCGCTCGCGTCCGCGCTCGGGATCGGCGTCTTCGGCGTGAAGTGGATAATCTTCGCGCAGATATTCGTCGGCGGCGTCCTCATCCTCTACATGGACGAGGTCGTCTCGAAGTGGGGCGTCGGGTCCGGTATCGGCCTCTTCATCGTGGCCGGGGTCTCCCAGCAGCTCATCATCGGTCTGCTCTACTGGACCGGTGCCGGGACGGGCAGCATGGGTGTCCTCCCCTTCTGGATCAACGTCGTGCTCGGGAACATCGAGAACGTCACCGCGAGCTCGCTGCTGTTCAACTCGACGGTCGGGCTCCTCCCCATCATCACGACGCTGCTCATCTACGCGGTCGTCGTGTACGCGGAGTCGGTCCGCGTCGAGATTCCGCTCAGCCACGCCCGCGTGAAGGGCGCCCGCGGTCGCTTCCCCGTGAAGCTCATCTACGCGAGCGTCCTGCCGATGATCTTGGTGCGCGCCCTGCAGGCGAACATCCAGTTCCTCGGCCGGATACTCCGCGGATGGCTCGGTGAGGCCGGGATGCCCAACTGGCTCGGCGTCTACACCGTGTCGGAACAGGCCGGCCTGCAGGTCGCCGGTGGCCTGTTCTACTACCTCGCGCCCATCCACAGTCCCTCCGACTGGATGTGGTGGGTCGCCGGGGTGGGCGGCGCCGAACCGTGGCAGGTGCTCCTCCGGGTCGCCATCGACCTGACCTTCATGGTCATCGGGGGTGGCATCTTCGCCATCTTCTGGGTCGAGACGGCGGACATGGGCCCGGAGGCGACGGCGAAGCAGATTCAGAACTCCGGGATGCAGATTCCGGGCTTCCGGCAGAACGTCGGGGTCATCGAGAAGGTCATGGAGCGCTACATCCCGCAGGTCACCGTGATCGGCGGCGCGCTCGTCGGCCTCCTCGCCGTCGTCGCCAACATGATGGGTACCATCGGTGGCGTCTCCGGGACGGGGCTGCTGCTTACGATCTCCATCACGTACAAGCTGTACGAGGAGATCGCAGAGGAGCAGCTCATGGAGATGCACCCGATGATGCGCCAGATGTTCGGCAACGAATAGCGACCCGCTGCTCCCCCCGCCGTTTTCCCTCCGCCGTCCCCCACCCCGCGTAGCCGACGGTGTCGCGCTTCGCTCGTCGGTACCGTCGAGCGCGTTTCCGCAGACATTTATCCCGGGAGGGTGAACGGCGTGTCATGAGTGACCCGCGCATCCTGATCTTGGGCGCGCCCGGAGCCGGCAAGGGCACGCAGTCGAAGCGCCTCTGTGAGGCCTACGACATCGAGCACGTCACGACGGGCGACGCGCTGCGCGCGAACAAACACATGGAGACCGAGTACGGGACGCCCGCCGAGTACATGGACGCGGGCGACCTCGTCCCGGACCCGCTCGTCAACGAGATCGTCGCGGCGGCCCTGGAGGAGGCGGACGGCTTCGTCCTCGATGGCTACCCGCGCAACGAGAGCCAGGTCGAGTTCCTCGCGGACGCGACCGACCTCGACGTCGTCCTCTACCTCGACGTCTCCGAGGAGGAGCTCGTCGACCGGCTCACCGGCCGTCGTGTCTGCCCGGAGTGCGGTGCGAGCTATCACGTCGAGTTCAACCCGCCCGCGGAGGAGGGCGTCTGCGACGAGTGTGGCGCGGACCTCGTCCAGCGCGACGACGACACCGAGGAGACGGTGCGCGACCGCCTGGAGACCTATCGGGAGAACACCGAGGACGTCATCGAACACTACCGGGGTACCGACGCGTTCGTCGAAATCGACGGCGAGCAGACGCCCGACGACGTCTGGGCGGACGTGAAGGCCGCCGTCGACGAACGCGCGGAGTAAAAGGTTGATGAACGCCCCCGTCGGAGGTACGTAGCATGGCACGGACCGCGGAGAAAGTGCGGGACCTCGTCGCCGAGGACCCCGAGATGCGCGACGCCATCACGGCCCTCCTCGAACACGAGGACGAGACCGTGGAGTGGCGCGACGTCAACGAGTCGCTGACGAGCGGTCAGTGGGGTCGCCTCATCGAGAAGGGGGTCTTGGAGGAGGCCGGCGACGGCTTCCGCCTCGCCGACCCCGACGCCGTCCGCGAGGGACTCACGGGCGACGACGAACCCGCCTACGAGGGCGGGAGTGACGTCGAGCTCCCGGACGACGAGGAGAGCTCGTGGACGACGTACGACAAGGCTGCCGGCGTCCTCTCGCTCGTCATGATGACCGGCTACTACTACCACCCGATCCGGCGGACGGTCGGGCCCGCAATCGACGTCGTGCTCGGCCCGCTGAACGGGCTGTTGCCGTTCTTCGTCGTCGTGATGGTGCTCGCCGTCTGTACGGGATTCTGGACGTCGATCATCCAGGCGAACCTGATGGACTTCGACAAGATGTCCGTCTACCAAGAGCGGATGCAGGACATCCAGGAGCGCCAGAAGGCGGCGCGCGAGCGTGGCGACGAGGAGGCGCTCGATCGCATCCAGAAGGAGCAGATGGAGGCGATGGGCGACCAGCTCGGGATGTTCAAGATGCAGTTCCGCCCGATGGTCTGGATCATGCTCCTCACCATTCCGGTCTTCCTCTGGATGTACTGGAAGCTCGGGCAGATAGACCGGGGCGTGGAGCTCATCCTCCCGCTCGTCGGCCACACCCACCTCAAGGACACCATCGCGGGGTTCATGCCGGCGTGGATCGTCTGGTACTTCCTCTGCTCGATGGGGTTCAGCCAGATCGTCCGCAAGGGACTGGGCATCCAGACGACGCCGACCTGATCGGGGTGTAACGCCGTCGCACACGGCGTCGCGTCCCAAAAACGTCTTTTCCGGCCCCCACTATTTCGACGTATGCTGGTCACGATCTCCGGGCCGCCGGGCAGCGGGAAGTCCACGGTGGCGTCCACGCTCGCGGACCACCTCGGCTACGAGCACATCTCCGGTGGGGACATCTTCCGCGGGCTCGCCGACGAGCGCGGGCTGACCCTTGAGGAGTTCAACGAGCTCGCCGAAGAGGACCCGCAGATCGACAAGGAACTCGACGAACAGCTGCGCGAGACGGCGCGCGAACGCGACGACGTCGTCCTCGAATCCCGCCTCGCGGGCTGGATGGCCGGCGAGTACGCCGACATCAAGATTTGGCTCGACGCCCCGCTCGGCACGCGCTGTCGCCGAATCGCCGAACGTGAGGGGAAGACGCCCGCCGCGGCGCGCAAGGAGACGGAGAAGCGCGAGGCCTCGGAGAACGCGCGCTACGCGGAGTACTACGACGTCGACTTCGACGACCTCACTATCTACGACCTCTCCGTGAACACGGCACGCTGGGGTCCGGAGGAGGTGACGGACATCGTCCTCTACGCCGTCGACGCGTACGTCCCGTCGCAGGACGAGGGGCCGACGCCAATCGACGACGTCCGCTACGAGTTCTAAATGCGCCGCGTGGCCCCCGAGGAGCGCGACGTCGACGCCCTCCGCGAGTTCGGCGTGGTGAACCTCGACAAACCGCCGGGCCCCTCCGCCCACCAGGTCTCGGCGTGGATTCGCGACATGGTCGACGTGGAGAAGGCCGCCCACGCCGGAACGCTCGACCCGAAGGTCACGGGCTGTCTCCCCGTCCTGACCGGGACGGCGACACGCCTCGCGCCCGCGCTCCTCGAAGGGCCGAAGGAGTACGTCGCCGTCCTCGAACTCCACGCCCGCGCGCCGACGGACCTCGACACGGTCCTCGCCGAGTTCGAGGGCCCGCTGTACCAGAAACCCCCGCGCAAGAGCGCCGTCGCGCGCCGCCTGCGCGTCCGCGAGGTGTACGCCCTCGACCGCCTCGAACTCTCCGAGGACCGCCGGCAGGTCCTCGTCCGTATCCGCTGTGAGAGCGGGACCTACGTCCGCAAACTCTGTCACGACCTCGGGCTCGCGCTCGGCACCGGCGCGCACATGGGCGACCTCCGCCGGACCGCGACCGGGCCGTTCGACGACGCCGACCTCGCCACCCTCCACGACCTCGCGGACGCGCTCGCCGAGTGGCGCGAACGTGACGACGAGACGTGGCTCCGCGACGTCCTCGCGCCCGCCGAGACGGCACTCACTCACCTCCCGTCCGTCACCATCGCCCCCTCGGCCGCCGACAGCGTCGCCGACGGCGCGCCCGTGTTCGCACCGGGCGTCATCGACGCCGAGGACGCGACCGACGGTGCGCTCGTCGCCTGCTACACGCCCAACGGTGCGGTCGTCTGTCTCGGCCGTCTCGTCGGTGACCCCGACGCCGACTCCGGGGAGGTCGTCTCGCTCGAACGCGTCCTCGTCTGACGGCGGAGGGTCATCGGACGCGACGGCGGTCTCGCCGACACGCGTCGTCATCGAAACGAAGGCCTTAATGCTGGCACCCGCTTCCTCCCGAGTGCGGGGCCGTGGGGTAGCTTGGTATCCTCGGCGGATGGGGTCCGTCGGACTTGAGTTCGAATCTCAACGGTCCCACTCCCACTTTCGTTGCTTCTACACAAGTACCGGTAGGAGCATTAGCTTCTCATTTTGCACGCTCTACAACGCAATTTCGATACTCTCGATGTCGTAATATAGTGGCGACGTGCGCCGTCGCTCGCACTCGACGCCGCTTCAAAACACGCCGATGACGGGTCCGGGGGACCGATCCGGGCGGCTCCGCCACCAGCGAACACGCAGTACACGGTCCGGAGCGGGCGATCCCACGGCCACTCCCGGAGTCTCACCGTATTGGTCCGTGTCGGCTCTGTCTCGGTGTTCTCCCCCCGCCGGCTTATACTTACTGCCTGATTAGTCAGCAACATCGTGCGAGCTTTAACAATTATGTATAATAATAGTTTTACGGATGGGTCGGTGACGGTGACGTAGACGTGACAGAGGACAACACCGACAAGACGCTTTCGCGGCGGCACTACCTGACGGCGGCGGGCGCGACGGGCGTGGCGGCGCTGGCAGGCTGTGCGAACGGCGGGAGCGGGAGCGGGGACGGCGAAGGCGGAAGCGGCGGGTCGAACGAGCTGGAAATCCTGCACGGTTGGACGGGCGGCGACGGGCAGGCCGCCTTCCAGAGCATGCTGGAGGGGTTCGAGGAGGCGTACCCGGACGTCACGGTCAACGACAAGGCCATCGGTGGCGGCGGGAACACGAGCCTGAACACGCGTATCAACGTCCGGCTCGGCAACGACAACCCATCGAGTTCGTGGGCTGACTGGCCGGGGAAGAACCTCCTCCAGTTCACCGAGGCCGGCCTGCTCGGGGACATCGAGGAGTCCGTCTGGAGTCAGAACGACATGAAGGAGGCGTACGTCTCCGGCCCGCAACAGGCGGCCCGTCCGGACGGCACGTACGTCGCGGTGCCGACGAACATCCACCGCATGAACAACCTCTTCTACAACCCCTCCGTCGTCGAGGCGGCCGGCGTCGACGTCTCCGCCATCGAGACCCCCGCCGACCTCACCGACGCCCTCGCCCAGGTCGAGGAGAACACCGACGCCGTCGGCATGGCTCAATCGACGCAGGCGCCGTGGACGACCATCGACCTCTGGGCGGCCGTCTACCTGGGTCAGTCGGGCTGGGACACCTACCAGGAGTTCATGGCGGGCGAGGCCGAAACCGGTCCCATCGCGGACGCCTTCAAGACCATCAACGCCTACAGCGAGTACTTCAACTCCGACGCCGGCACCGTCGGCTGGCAGGAGGCCAACAACCTCATCATCGACGGCGGGGCCGCCTTCTTCCACCAGGGCGACTGGGCCGCCGGCATGTACGCCGGCACCGACGACTTCGAATACGGCACCGACTGGGACCAGATAACCTTCCCCGGGACGGAGGGGCTCTACTCGATCAACATGGACTCGTGGGTCTACCCGGCGAACAACCCCTCGCCGGCGGCCACCGAGAAGTGGCTCACCTACGTCGGCACCACGGACGCCCAGGTCCGCTTCAACACCCACAAGGGTTCGATTCCGCCGCGTAGCGATGTCCCGATGGACGAGTTCAGCGAGTTCCAGACCAACCAGTACAGCGACTTCCAGGACTCCACCGCCCAACCGCCGAGCACCGGGCACGGCCTGGCGACGACCCCCGAGGTCCTGAGCAACCTCAAGACCGCCGTCAGCCAACACTACTCCGAGTTCACCGACTCGGCCGCGGAGGCGACCGCACAGGCCTTCGTCGGCGCCTTCGACACGTAACGCGACGGCGCACGGTGGACGTTCCACCGTCCACGGGTCGTCGGACGCCGCCGCTTCGTCTCCGACTTCGAAGCCCACGACCCACGAGCGTCGCGTTCGTGCCCCTCACAACACACGGTCGACGCGAGCGAATGTGAGCGTGGCAATAGGGCCGACGGTCTCGTGGCGGAGAAAAGCGCCCGAGCGACTGCGCCGCTCGGTGGGGCATATTCGTGGTCTACTCGTCGCGCTTCACGGCCGGGTTCGTCGAACCGCCCGTCTTCTTCTCTCTCGGGTCGGCTCCGCCGACCACTCGGTCCAAAAACACGGGGGAAAAACTCCCGAGCGACTCCGTCGCTCGGTGGAGGGGTAGCGAGTCAGTCGTCGCGCTTCACGGCCGGGTTCGTGACCGCGCCAGTTCCGTCTTTTACGTCGTCGGGTGCGCGTAGCGCACCACTCCTCGCAAAACACGGGAGAAAACCGCCCGGTCTCGCTCTGCTCGACCGGTGAGGGCCGCGCTGGGACTGCGTCGTCAGTCGTCGCGCTTGACCGCGGGGTTCGTGACCGCGCCGTTCGCGGCGGAGTCGAACATGTCGCCGTACTTGCGGAGGAAGCCCCCCTCGTACTGGATTTCGGGGCGTTCGTAGTCGGCGAGGCGGGCGTCGAGTTCTTCCTCAGTGAGGTCGACGGAGAGGTCGCGCTCGCGGACGTCCACGGTCACCGTGTCGCCGTCCTCGAGGGCGGCGATGGGGCCGCCGACGACGGATTCGGGAGCGATGTGGCCGATCATCGGGCCGCGGGTCGCGCCGCTGAAGCGCCCGTCGGTGAGGAGCGCGACGTCGTCCTCGTGGCCCTGGCCGACGACGGCGGCGGTGACGCCGAGCATCTCGCGCATCCCGGGGCCGCCGCGGGGGCCCTCGTTGCGGATGACGATGACGTCGCCGGACTCGATTTCGCCGCCCTGCACGTACGCCATCGCGTCCTCCTCGTTGTCGAAGACGCGCGCCGGCCCCTCGTGGTGGAAGCCCTCCTCGCCGGTGACCTTGAGGACGCCGCCGTCCGGCGCGAGGTTTCCGGTGAGAATCTTGATGGCGCCCTCCTCGTGGTAGGGGTCCTCGGTGGTGGCGAGGAAGTCCGCGTCGATGTCCTCGTCGGCGGGGAGGTCGAGCGTCTCCAATTCCTCCGCGATGGTGTTCCCGGTGACGGTCATCGCGTCGCCGTGGAGATACCCACCTTCGAGGAGGCGGCGGATGACGACCGGGACGCCACCGACGTCGTGGAGGTCCTTCATGACGCGCGAGCCACCGGGCTGGAGGTTGGCGATCTTCGGCGTGCGCTTGCTGATCTCGTCGAACTCCTCGATGGAGAGCTCGACGCCGGCCTCGGCGGCGAGCGCGAGGACGTGGAGGACGCCGTTCGTGGAGCCACCGAGCGCGACCTGCACGGCGATGGCGTTCTCGAAGGACTCCTTCGTGAGGATGTCGCTCGGCCGGCGGTCGTTCTCGACGGCGTCGAGGGCGACCTTTCCGGCCTCGCGGGCGACTTCGAGGCGCTCCTCGCTCTCCGCGAGCGGGGAGGCCGACCCGAGGGGTGCGAGCCCGAGCGTCTCGCTGATGGAGGCCATCGTGTTCGCGGTGAACATCCCGCCGCAGGAGCCCGCGCCCGGGCAGGCCTCGTGCTCCATCTCGACGAGTTCCTCCTCGGTCATGTCGCCGGAGGCGACGCTGCCGACGCCCTCGAAGACGTTCTGGACCGTGATTTCGCGCCCCTCGTGGTGGCCGGGCATGATGGAGCCCCCATAGAGGAAGACGCTCGGGAGGTCGGTGCGGATGGCGGCCATCATCATCCCGGGGAGGTTCTTGTCGCAGCCGCCGATGGTGACGAGCGCGTCCATGCGCTCGGCGAAGGAGACGAGCTCGACGGAGTCCGCGATGACCTCGCGGCTGATGAGGGAGGCCTTCATCCCCTCGGTCCCCATGGAGATGGCGTCGCTGACGGTGACGGTGCCGAACTCGATTGGCATCCCGCCCTCCTCGTCGATGCCGACGGTCGCGGCGTCCGCGACGTCGTCGAGGTGGACGTTGCACGGCGTGATGTCCGCCGCGGGGTTGGCGACGCCGATCATCGGCGACGCGAGGTCCTTGTCGTCGTACCCCATCGCGCGAAACATCGCGCGGTGGGGCGCGCGGTCCGGTCCCTCCGTGACTTCGGTGCTGCGCAGCTCGGGGTCCTTCGCGGGTTTCTCGCCCACCCCGTCGCTCGCGCCGTCGGGCACAGACGGCTCCGTCTCGTCCGGGTTCGACTCCGGTTTGCCGCTCATTGTCGAACCTTGCCCGCCGGCGGCCATAAACCCAGCGCGATTTCTACGACAGCGGGACGCTCGCGCGACCGGAAGCTACTCGGGCGCCCGGCCGCGAGCGCACGTATGCACGTCGCGGTCGCACACTACCCGGAGGGCGCGGGCCACGCCACGCGGATGCTCGCCGTCGCGCGCGAACTCGAAGCCCGCGGCGCGACGGTGTCGCTCGCCGGCGGCGGCCCCGGCAAGCGCTTCGTCGACCTCCTCGGCTACGACGAGTACGTCCCGACGCCCGTCGACTACGTCGGGGAGTATCAGGGGGCGGGCGGGCTCGCCGCGACACTCACCGGAAGCGTGCCCGCGAGCGCGAAGCGCGTTCGGGACCTCTCCCGCTGGCTCCGGCGCGAGGACCCCGACCGGCTCGTCACGGACGACATGTTCGCGGCGATGGCCGCGCCGCTCGCCGGCGTCCCCTGTTACGTCACGACGCACAACGCGCCCGGGTTCTACGACGACGCCGTCGAGCGCGCGGGCGCGGACGTCCTCACGCGTTACCAGCGCGGCGTCGCCCGCGACTTCTACTATCCGACCGTCTGGCCGCATGCGAGCGCCGACCCCGCGGGCGTGACGCGCGTCCCCCCGCTCGCGCTCGACGTCGAGGCCCCCGTCGTCGGCGACCCGGACGTCGTCGTCCTCCCCAGCACGTACTCGACGGCGCTCGACGAGAGCGTCGCGCGCCTCCGCGAGGCCGGTCGGGACGTGACGCTCGTCGGCGGCGACGACTGGGAGCCCGTCGCCTCGATGCTGCCGACGCTCCGCGCCGCCGACCTCGTCCTCTGTCCCGGCTACTCGACGGTGATGGAGGCCGCCGTCGCTGGGACGCCCTGCCTTATCTACCCCTTCACGAGCGAACAGCGCGGCGTCGCGCGACTCGCCTCGCGCGCGACCGGCTTTCGCACCGTCACGTCGCCCGACGAGGTCGTCCGGGCCGCCCGCGACCCGCCGGCCGCACCGACCTACGAGAACGGCGCGGGACGCGTCGCTGCCGGCGTCCTCGACGGGTGACGTCGCTCCCTCCATCGGTCGACCGGCCGGCCGCCGCTCGCCGAATCCTCCACAACTGGTAAGCGCCGGGCGCGCTCATGGGGGCGTATGGCGAGGTTACCGTTCGGCGTCTCGCGCTTCGACGGGCAAATCGGGGGTGGTGCCCCGTCGGGGAGCGTCGTGCTCCTCGCGGGGAGCGCGGGGGCCGGCGCACGCGAGTTTCTCTACACGAGCACCGTCTTCAACGGCATGCTCAAGGACGACCCCGAGCTCTTCGATCTCCACTACGGCGACCTCGACCCCGGCGTCGAACCCCCCGACGAGGTCCACTACGTCTCCTTCTCGGCGAGCCGAGGGGACGTCAGCCGCGAGATAACGTTCTCGATGGACAACGAAATCGTCGCCTCGGGGCTCTCCGGCGTGACGTTCGCCGACCTCTCCGCCGAGTACTTCCAGCTGAGTCCGGTCCCACGCGAGTGGTACGTCGACGAACCCCGCTCGCTCTCCGAACTCGGGGAGACGACGGACCGACGGAGCGTCATCCAGGCGTTCGCCGACTACCTCGACGAGCACGCCGCGGACAGCCTCGTCGTCGTCGACTCCCTCACGGACCTCGTCGGCGACCAGCAGCGCGAGCGCCCGTGGGCCGACGTCGTCTACCTCCTCAAGGGCCTGCGCAAGGCCACCCGCGAGTGGGACGGCCTCGTGCTCCTCCACCTCTCGCGCGACGCGATTACCGAGACCGAGTTCGGCGAGCTGATGGCCTGCGTCGACGGCACCGTCCAGTTCGGCTGGGAGACCGGCGGTAACGAACGCGTCCGGACGATGTTCGTTCAGGAGTTCCGCGGCGTCCTCAGCCAGCTCGAAGAGGAGGACATCGTCCGCTTCGAGACCGAGATACACGAGGCCGGCTTCGACGTCTCGAACGTCCGCAAGATTCGATGAGCGACGACGAGCGCGCGGACGACGACTTCCCGGAGGACGCGGCGACGACCGACCTCCCGCCACCCGAGGAGCGCGGCGCGCCGACCTTCGACGAGGACGACACCGCGGACGAGGACGAAGCCGAGGTCGACGTCGACGAGGACCTCTTCGAGGAGGTGGACGTCGAGGGTGACCCCGCGGACGCGAGCGCGTGGGAGTCGCTCACCGAGGGCGAGGTGGCCGACGAGGAGGCCGCCGACGTCGACGTCGACGGCGACGTCCGCGTCGTCTCGGATCGCACCTGCCACGGCTGTCGCTTCTTCGCCGACCCGCCCGCCCTCGAATGTACGCACGAGGGGACGGAGATACGCCGCGTCGTCGACAGCGAGCGCTTCGAGGTCGTCGACTGCCCGATGGTCGTCGAGGACGTCGACGTCGACGCCGTGGATGAGTCACCCACCGAGGAGCTCGACGAGGTCGACGCGCCCGCCACGGACGAGGACGCGGCAGACGACGCCGCGGGGGACACACCCGTCGTGGCCGCCGGAGACGAGGACGGCGACGCGGGTGAGGGGCTCATCGACATCCGCGACGCCGCGGACGGCGACGAACACGAGACGACGACGTCGGACACCGGGAGCGACGGCCCCACGCCTGGCGCGTCCATCGACGACGACCCGAACACGTCTGACGATGTATCGGCCGACGACGAACCGGACGACCTGGACACGTCTCACGACACATCGGCCGACGAGAACGCCGTCGGGGACCCGACGCCGAGCGACGCGTCGAACGAATCCGGCGCGGTCGCCGGTGTGGCCGCGGACGACGCCGAACGCGCGAACGACGACGAGCGGACCGTGGAGGCGGACGCGACGACCGCCACGAGCGACGACGGCCGAACGGGGAACGAGCCGTCCGCGGTCTCCGAACCGGACGACGATGCCACCGGTGACGCGGGCGAGACCGTCTCCCCGGACGACATCGCGTGGGGCGACGACGCGAATGGCGGTGCGGAGTCAGCGAACGCGACCGACGACGACACCGTGGACGCCGACGCGGAGGCCGACGGCACGGACGAGGACGACACCGTCTCCCCCGACGAAATCACGTGGGGCGACGCGGACGGCGATGCGGACGACGGCGGCGAGGAGCGGGACGGCGACGACGAGGACCTCGCAATCGAGTGGGCGAACGACGACGAGGAGTGACGAAAGCGGGGGCTTTTCGGCGTCCGTCCCCACCCCACGCGTATGCAGTTCTGCGACGAGTGCGGGTCGATGATGCACGCCGACGGCGACGTGATGGTCTGTTCGAGCTGCGGCCACGAACAGGGCCGCGACGCCGCCAGCGAAGCCGACTACGTCACGACCGACGCGCAGGACGACAGCGACGTCATCGAGACCACCGAGAACGCCGACGACGAGGGCAAACCCACCGCCGAGGTCATCTGCGACGCCTGCGGCAATACCGAAGCGTGGTACACCATCAAACAGACCGGCGCCGCAGACGAACCACCCACGCGCTTTTTCAAGTGCACCGAGTGCGGCCACCGCTGGCGGAGTTATAACTAACGACCTTTTGCTGCGGGCGGCGAGCCGCCCTGGCAAAAGCTCGACCAAAAGCCCGTCGGACCACCGTCGGTGGTCCTCGGGCCTCGCGCTAGCGCGCGAGTGAACCGGCGACCTACCGGGCTCTTCGAGCCACTCGGTCGCCGGACGCTAGCCCACGTGGAACGTTCAATACAGAGGAGCTATCGGACTCGCTTAACTACTCCAGAACAACTTGTAGACGATATATGCGAATATCAGAACTGCGATAGAGAGTATTAGCGTTAACTGAGTAGCTTCCCACGACGCCCTCTCGCGGGTCGTGTCGTACCTCGGTCGATCGACCGTCCCACGTGGCCAGCGTTCGCCGAGCGAGCGGTTCGTCAGAACCCGAGCGAGGCGATTCACCGGTCGCCAGGGGCGACCGGCCTTTTCTCCCGTGTTTTTGCACGGTGAGGGTCGCCGGAGGCGACCCCTCCGTGGAAAAAGACGGTCGTTCTTAGTTGCCGCGGCCCTGCAGCTGCTCCTCTTCGGGGAGGTCGGCGTTGGCTTCGCCCTTCATGCCCGCGCCGATGTTGGAGGCGATTTCCTCGAGACGCTCGGGGTCGTCGTGGTTGTTGACGGCGTCGACGATGGCGCGGCCCATCTTCTCGGGGTCCTCGGCGCCGAAGATGCCGGAGCCGACGAAGATGCCGTCGCACTCGTGGTACATCATGAGCGCGGCGTCGGCGGGCGTGGCGATGCCGCCGGCGGCGAAGTTGACGACGGGGAGGCGCCCCATCTCGGCGGTCTCGTGGACGAGCTCGCGCGGCGCCTCGTGCTCGCGGGCCCACATGACGCGCTCCTCGTGGTTCATGCCCTCGAGCTTGCGAATCTCGCTCTTGATGGTGCGCTGGTGGTGGACGGCCTGATTGACGTCGCCGGTGCCGGCCTCGCCCTTCGTGCGGATCATCGCGGCGCCCTCGTCGATGCGCCGGAGGGCCTCGCCGAGGTTGCGCGCGCCGCAGACGAACGGCGCGGTGAAGTCGCGCTTGTCGATGTGGTATTTGTCGTCGGCGGGGGTGAGGACCTCGGACTCGTCGATCATGTCGGCGCCCGCGACCTCCATGATTTCGGCCTCCTTGCGGTGGCCGATACGGACCTTGCCCATGACGGGAATGGAGACCTCCTCGATGATCTCGTCGATGGTGCCGGGGTCGGCCATCCGCGCGACGCCGCCGCGCTTGCGGATGTCGGCGGGCACGGCTTCGAGGTGCATGACGGCGACCGCGCCGGCGTCCTCGGCGATGCGGGCCTGCTCGGCGTTCACGACGTCCATGATGACGCCGCCCTTCTGCATGCGTGCGAAGCCGCGCTTCACGAGGTCCGTCCCGCGCTTGAGGTCCTCGATGTCCGTCTCGGTCATACCAAAAAGTAGCGTCGGGACCGCCAAAGGAATGCCGGTTGCGGTGCCCGCGGCCGTCGCGTCGAGACCGTCGGCGGCGGCGCGTCGGCGTTCCCGACGGCGCGGCGTGTCCGTCCTCGGCTCCCCGCCCGCCACGCGCGTCGCCCGTTTCGGCTCCGACCGCCCGGCGACCACCACGCTATATGCGCCCCGGGCGTCTCCTCGGGCGTATGTCGGCACTCCCCGCGTGGCTCCTCCGGCCGCGCGACACGCTCCCGGCCCCCGAGGGGTTGCCGTGGTACGTCGCGCCGCTCCCGACGCGCCTCGAAGACCTCGGCCTCCGCCTCGTCTGGCCGGTCGTCCTCGCCAACGTCCTCGGGACCCTCTTCGGCTTCTGGTACTACGTTCCCCAACTCTCCGTCGAACCGACGGCGCTCTGGGTGTTCGTCCCCGACTCGCCGATGGCGACGCTGTTCGTCGCGTGCTCGCTCGCGCTCTGGGCGACCGGACGCGGCGGCGAGTGGGTGCACGCCCTCGCCTTCTACGGCTGTCTGATCCTCGGCCTCTGGACGCCGTACGTCCTCCTCGTCTTCCGCGAGGGGTTCGCCTACCTCCCGCTCCCGATGTACGCCTTCCTCCTCTGCTCGCACCTCGCCATGGCCGTCGAGGCGTTCGTGATACAGCGCTACGCGGAGTTCTCGGTCGGCGCCGTCGCCGTCGCGCTCGCGTGGTACCTCCTGAACCTCCTCCTCGACTACTTCGTTCCCCTGCTCGGCACGCCCCACCACACCTTCGTCCCGCCCGAGTCCGTCGGCTACGCGGTCGGCTCGTTCCTCGGTCAGCCGCTCCTCTCGGGGCCGATCACGCATCCGCCGGCCGCGCACGCGCTCGCCGCCGCGGGCGCGGTGACGGTCGCGCTCCTCGCCACGTTCCTCGCGCTCGCCACCCGGGTCGCAAAACTCCGGGTCCGGCGCGCCGACTGACCGAGGTTTTTGGGGCTCGCCGCCCTCTCGCTCCCTATGTCCCTCTACGACCGCGTCGCCGACCTCCCCTTCTACGTCACCACCATCGAGCGCGAGCGCAACGCCCGCGAGACGTCGAGCGGCTTCGAGCGCGTCACGACGACGTTCGTCTTCCGGGGGCCGGGCGGGAACACCGCGGGCCGCGGCGAGGACGTCACCTACGACGCCGTCGACCACGACGCCCTCGACACGGACTTCGACGAGCTCACGGGCCGCTGGACGTTCGCGGAGTTCGCGGCCCACCTCGACGACGTCGACCTCTTCCCGTCGAAGCCCCCCGAGCGCGCGGATTCGAGGCACTATCGGCGCTGGGGGATCGAGTCCGCCGCGCTCGACCTCGCGCTCAAGCAGTCCGTCACGTCCCTCTCCGAGGTATTCGGCGTCGATCCCGCGCCCGTCACGTTCGTCGCGTCCGCGCGCCTCCCCGAGGGCGACACGGAGCGCGTCCACCGCCTCCGCGAGCGCCGCCCGGAACTGGGGTTCAAGCTCGACCCGGAGAGCGACTGGCCCGCGGAGACGTTCGCCGACCTCCGCGAGACGGGCGCGGTCCGCATCCTCGACCTGAAGGGGTATTACGAGGGGACCGACGTGGACCAGGCGCCCGACCCCGACCTCTACGAACGCGTCTTCGACGTCCCCGGTGCCATCGTCGAGGACCCCGCGCTCACCCCGGAGACGCGGCCGCTCGTCGCGGCGAACGCCGAACGCGTCTCGTTCGACGCGCCCGTCACCGGCGTCGAGAGCGCCGAGTCGCTCCCCGTCGAACCCGCGTGGCTGAACGTCAAGCCCTCGCGCTTCGGCAGCGTCGAGTCGCTACTCGACACGCTCGAATGGGCGGCCGACAACGGCGTGGACTGCTACGGCGGCGGCCAGTTCGAGCTCGACGTCGGGCGGACGCACGTCCAGTTGCTCGCGTCGCTGCTCTACCCGAACGCGCCGAACGACGTCGCGCCCCGCGTCTACAACGACCCGGACGTCCCCGCGGACCCGCCGGCGAGCCCCCTCGACGCGCCCGCGAACTCGCGCGGGCTGGAGTGGGAGTAGGCTTTTGCCGGCGCCCACCGTCGGACGACCTGTGTCCCCCCTCGATGGTGGGCGCGCGCGACGCGCCCTCCGACGCAACGGCCTCCGAACCCTCGTGCTCCTCCTCGCCGTCGCCGTCCTCGCGTACGGCCCGCCACCGCTCGGTGTGGATGCGACGCGAAGCGATATCGCCGTCGCGGCCGCGGCGGTCGTCGCGTTCGGCGTCGCAGCGACGCTGTTCGACGCCGCGCGCTGACTACTCCCCTTCGTCCCGGTGGGCGCGCACCCAGAGCTCGCCGATCCGCGAGAGGTAGGTCCGGTGGGCGTTCCCGCTCGGCTCCTGCTCGACGTACCCCTTCCCCTCGGGGCCGAGCCGGTCGACGTTGTAGATGACCTTCGAGCGGAAGCTGTCCGTGTACTCCTCGCCGAGTTCGCCCGCGAGCGTCTCCGCGAGCTCGCTCACGCTCTCGAACTCGCCGTGGTCGCCGAGCGTGTAGAGAATGAGCTCCTCGAAGGGCTTGACGTTCGAGAAGGAGGCGACGGGGAACTCGATGATGTGGCCGCCCTCCAGCTCCTTCGCGCCGATGGTGGTGCCGCGCTCGTCGAACTCGTCGAGGAGGTCGCGGGCGGCGGCGGCGCGTTCGGCGGCGCGTTCCGCGCCGACGTCGCCGTCGGCCGCGGCGTCGAGGAGGTCGACGGCCTCGCGGAGCTCCTCGGCGAGTTCGGTCTCCAGGTACTTCTCGGGGGCCGTGTAGTAGGTGTGGACGCGGTCGCGGTCGTCCGCGCGCTCGATGACGACGGAGTCGGCGGCGGTGGCGAACGCGAAGCTCACCGTGCGGGGCATCGAGGAGATGTTCACCCAGACGTCGCCCTCGCCCCGGTCGAGTTCGTCGTTGATGAGGTCGAAGGCCTGCTCGAAGGCGGCGTCGTAGTCGTAGACGTCCGCGACGTCGAGGCGTTCGGTCTCCGCGCCGAGGAGGTTCTCGAAGTCGCGCGCGAGCTTCTCCGCGAGGTTCCGCGAGTACTCGACGTTCGCCTCGCTCCCGACCGCGCCCTCCAAGAGGACGACGCGCTCGACGGAGAGGCGTTCGCGCACGAGCGGCGCGATGAGCCGGTCGTAGTCGAAGCCGACCGGGACGACGTGCGTGGCCATGTCCGTACAGAGCGGTCGAACGATGGATAAGCGTTACCGACCCTCCTCGAAGACTTTTCTTCTTCACACCGGCAATTCGTTCGCCTACCACCTGCTATTATAATGCAATGCAACCAAACGGTGCGACATGTCGGACCACGACGCGACGTCCGTCGCCGGCGCGCTCGACCGAATCCCTATCGGGTCGTTCCACCGCCGGCTGTTGGCCATCTGTGGCACCGCGTGGGCCTTCGACGGGATGGAGGTCATCCTGATCAGCTTCACCCTCCCCGTCCTCCTGGAAGCCTGGGGGCTCTCCGGGCTCGCGGCCGGCCTCCTCGGCTCCGCGAGCCTCATGGGGATGATCGCCGGCAACTGGGGCTGGGGGTACGTCGCCGACCGCTACGGCCGCAAACCCGCCTTCCAGTGGACCGTGCTCTCCTACGCCGTCTTCGCCGGCCTCACCGCCCTCGCCGTCGGTTTCTACACCGGCTTCGCCCTGCGATTCTTGACCGGCGTCGGTCTCGGGGGCGCGCTCGCCGTCGACACCTCCTACCTCTCCGAGCACCTCCCGACGGACCGACGCGGCCGGTATCTGGTGTACCTCGACGCCTTCTGGCCGCTCGGCTACGGATTCGCCGTCGCGCTCGCCTGGCTCTTCCTCTCGTACCTCCCGAGCGGCGGCCTCGTCACCGTCCCGGGCGTCGGTGCCGTCGAGAGTTGGCGGCTCCTCTTCGTCGCCTCCGCGCTCCCCGGCCTCCTCGTCTTCGTCATCCGATACGGGCTCTCCGAGACGCCGTACTACCTCGCGCGGGTCGGGAAGGTCGACGCCGCGAACGAGCGCCTGCGCGCCATCGCCGCGGAGTCCGGCGGGGACTACGAACCCATCGACCCCGCGGCCGTCGACACCGGCTCCGAGTCGAGCGTTCGTGACCTCTTCGCCGCGGGCCTCCGCGCCCGCACCGTCACCATCGCGCTCGCGTGGTTCGCCATCAACTTCGGCTACTACGGGGTGTTCATCTGGCTCCCGCAGACGTTCGGCGCGAGCGGCACCGTCCCCGCCTTCCAGCTCGGCGGCGTCACTATCGGCGGCATCTACGGCTACTTCCTCCTCATCGCGCTCGTCCAGTTCCCCGGCTACGCGAGCGCCGCCTACCTCGTCGAGAAAGTCGGCCGCAAACCCACGCTCGGCGTCTACCTGCTCGCCTCCGGCGTCTTCACGTTCGTCTTCGCGGCCGCGATGCCCGGCGCGGGCTTCGGCCTCGGCATCGAGGGCTTCTGGCCGTTCTTCCTCGCCCTCCTCGCCTCCTCCTTCTTCACGCTCGGCGCGTGGGGCGCGATATACGCCTACACGCCCGAGCTCTTCCCGACGCCTCTCCGCGCGACCGGCAACGGCTTCGCGGGCGGCGTCGGGAAGATAGCGGCCGTCGTCGGCCCCATCCTCGCCGGCGCGCTCGTCCCCGTCGGCTACGTCGCCGCGCTCCTCCCGCTCGCCGTCGCGTTCGCCCTCGGCGGCGTGATAGTCCTCGCCTTCGGCGTCGAGACGAAGGGGACGCCGCTCGACTGAGCGCACCGGTCCGCTCCCCCGCCCCACCCGTCACGCCAGTAGGTATTTGAGTCCGAATAGTGTATCAGGAAGGGACTCCCATATCCCTCTATGGAAGACACCGCCAAATATCGCGTTCACGCCGACCTCGTCGCGGACGGCATCGTCGAACGCAGCGACGTCGTCGGGGCGGTGTTCGGACAGACCGAAGGCCTGCTCGGCGACGAACTCGACATCCACGCCCTCCAGGACGCCTCCAAGCTCGGCCGGCTCGACGTCGACGTCGAGACGGAGGGCGGGCAGTCCTTCGGTCACATCACGCTCGCCTCGAACCTCGACCGCGTCGAGACGTCCGTGCTCGGCGCGGCCCTCGAAGCCATCGAGCGCGTCGGTCCCTGTCGCGCCACCGTCGAGGTCTCGCGCATCGAGGACTGCCGGGCCGCCAAACGCCGCGAAATCACGGAGCGCGCGAAGGAGCTCCTCGCCACCTCCTTCGACGAGGGCGCCATCGACAGCGACGACATCCTCACGGAGGTCCGCGAGGCCGTGCGCGTCGGCGACGTCACCGAGTTCGAGGGATTCCCCGCGGGCCCGAACGTCGAATCGAGCGACGCCGTCGTCGTCGTCGAGGGCCGGGCCGACGTCGTCACCCTCCTCAAGTACGGCGTGAAGAACGCCATCGCCGTCGAGGGGACGTCCGTCCCCGACGCCGTCGCGGACCTCACCCGCGAGCGCCGCACCACCGCGTTCCTTGACGGCGACCGGGGCGGCGACCTCATCCTCGAAGAGCTCCGGCAGGTCGGCGACGTCGACTACGTCGCCTCACCCCCCGACAGCGAATCCGTCGAGGACCTCTCGCGCGCCGCCGTCCACGCCGCGCTCCGCGGGAAACGCCCCGCGGGCGCGAGCGACGCGACGGACACGTCGGACACGACGGCTACGACGGACACGGACGCGTCGGCGTCGTCTACGACGGCCGCCGACGCGAGCACCGAAGCCACCGACGCCGAGACGCTCGGTGTCGCCGCGACGGACGGGAGCGCCGTCCCCTCGCCCACGCCGACGGACGAACCGGAGTCGGGGCCGAGTCCGTCGGCGTCCGACGACGCCGACGCCGAGAGCGTGCCCGACGCGGACGACCAGAGTACCGACGCGACGGGCGACACGCCCGCCGAGTCGACCCCCGAACCCGGCCCGACGTCCACTGCCGACGCCGCCGCGTCCGTCCGCGGGAGCGGCCGCTGTCGCTGTTACGCCGCCGGCTTCGAGCGCGTCGCGGACACCGAGGCAGCCGACGCATTCGAGACGCTCCGAGAGACGGAGCCGGCGCCGATGCTTGCCGTCCGGGACGGCCCGATAACCCAACGACTTCTCGACGTTGCCGCCCAGCGCGGGGTCGAGGCGCTCGTCGGCACCGAGCGCGCGGACGTCGTGAAAGAGCCCGTGAGCGTCGCGCTCCACACCTTCGACGACCTGACCTAGACGCCTTCTCAGAACGCTACGAGCCCGATGGCGGCGGCGAGGAGTGCGCTCGCCAGCCCGCCACAGCACGTGGCGAGCGCGTTGACGCCCTGATTGCCGACGTAGCCGCCCTCGATTGTCGCGCCCGCGAGGCTGTCGACCGTCATCCCGACGACGCCGCCCGCGAGGACGAGCGCCGCCCCCGTCGTCGAGAATCCGAGGAGCGCGCCGGCGAGGGCGGCGACGACGAGCGCACCGGCGAGGCCGGCGAGTTCGCCCTGCCACGTCACCGCGCCGTCGGTCCCTGGCGGCACCGTCTCGAACGTCGTGAGGAGGTGGGGCGGGCCGTAGAGCGTGCCGATCTCGGAGGAGAGGGTGTCGGCGAGCGCGGTGGCGACGCTCCCCGCGAACGCGAGCGCGAACAGCGCGCCGGGGACCGGGAGCGCGGGGCCGGCCGCGTAGCCGAGGAGCGCGAGGAGCGCCGCGAGCGAGTTCCCGAGGACGTTCCCGCTCCCGCGCGCGCCGTCGTTCTCCTCGGCGACGCCGATGTCCGCCTTCTCGTCGTAGCGGTACTTCGAGGCGAGGCCGCCGACCGCGAAGAACGTCACGAGGACGGCGAACCAGCCGTAGCCGCCGAGGACGAGGGCGAGCACGCCGAGGAACACCCCGGTGAGCATCCCCGTCACGGAGGCCGCGCCGAGGCCGTAGGAGAGCCCACCGAAGACGACGGTGAGGGCGACGGCGGCGACGATTCGCGTCCACGACGGCGCGGGGGCGAGCGCCGCCAACAGCCAGCAGAGCAGGCCGACGGAGAGGACGACGTAGGGGTAGTCGCGCTCCGTGAACGTCTCGCGCAGGAGGCCGGCGAGCAGCGCCGCGCTGACCGCGAGGAAGGCCATCGACGGCGTCACCGCGGCCGCGACGACGACCTGCCCGAGGAGCGCGCCGACGAGCGACGCCGCGACGAAGCCGACGCTCCCGGCGAACGCGTCCGCCCGGTATTCGAGGACGAGTCGTCGCCCGAAGTCGCCGTAGCCGAGCGCGAGCACCGCGGCGACGAACGCGCCGACGCCGAGGTCGACGGCGGGGACGAGCACGCCGAGGCCAATCGCGGCGAGCGCGAACCCGAGGAGCGTCCGGAGCCGCCCGTCGTTCTCGTCCCACGGGTAGGCGAACAGTCGGAACGCCGGGCCGTCGGTGACGACGTAGGCGAACGCGGCGACGACGACGAACGGGGCCGCGGCGAACCGCCCGAGCAGCGGCGCGGCGAGCGCGAACGTCGAGACGAGCGCGTACGCCACGGCCCGACGGAGCGGCGGAGTCACTACCGGCGGGTATCACCGCCAGCGTACTTAAGAATCCCGAACGACGGAGCGGGACGTGAGGTTTAGGGGCGCTCGCGCCCCATCTCGTTGCGTGGGACTCTACGATCGCTACCAGTCGTGGCGCGTCCGGCACGCCGACGCCGCCGTCCCCGACCACGTCGCGCTCGTCATCACCGAACGCGACCTCCTCGAAGCCGGCGCGTACGACACGCTGGAGCGGTTTCTCGCCCTCGCCGTCGAGCACGGCGCGTCGCGCGTCACCGTCTCCGTGAGCGTCCTCGACCGCGCCGTCGTCCCGACGCTCGAACGCGAACTCACCGCTATCGACAGCCCCCGCGAAATCGCCCTCCGCGGCCCCGACGACACCGAACGCGCCGACGCGCCGGTTCAGGTGAGCATCGGCCTCGGCGGCAAACACGAGTTCGCGGAGGCCGTCCGCGCCATCGCCGAGGACGTCGAGCGCGGCGCGCTCGACCCCGACGAGGTCGACGAGGCCGCCGTCGAGGACCACCTCGTCTTCCCCACGGACCCCGACCTCCTCATCAAGACCGGCGCGGAACGCCTCTCGGACTTCATGATCTGGCAGTCCGTCTACTCCGAACTCTACTTCACGGACGTCAACTGGCGCGACTTCCGGGCGCGGGACTACCTGCGCGCGATACGGGAGTACCAGGACCGTCAGCGTCGGTTCGGCCGGTGAGGGAGGAAGCGGTCCGCCGCCGAACCGTTCCCATCCTCGTCAGTCCGCGCGCGATTCGCCGTCCGTCTCGACGTCGACCTCGGCGCCGTCGGGGACGTACTCGCGGAGGCGCGCGAGGACGTCGCGCGCTTCGCGGACCTCGACGCTTCCGAAGGCCCGGACGAGCGCGAGGGCGCGTTCGGCCTTCGCGCGCTGCCAGGAGGCCTCGCGGGACTCGTAGGTGCGGATGGCGCGGAGGAAGTCGACCTTCGAGAACGCGGGCCAGTAGGGCGCACAGAAGAAGACGGCGGCCTCGTTGCCGTTCGCGTGCCAGGGCAGGAAGTTCGAGGTGCGCTCGTCGCCACCGGTACGGACGATGAGGTCGACGTCGCGGACGGGGTCGTCGTGGAGGCGCTCCTCGATTTCGGCGACGTCGACGTCCGCGGGGTCGAGGTCGCCGGCCTCGACGGCGCGCGCGACGTCGCGGGCGGCACCGAGGAGTTCCGCGCGCCCGCCGTACGCGAGCGCGACGTTCAGCGCGAACCCGTCGTAGCCCGCGGTGCGGCGCTCGGCGTAGTCGATGGCGTCGCGGACGCGCTCGGGGAGGCGTCGCGTCTCGCCGATGGCGCGGATACGCACGCCCTGCTCGTGGACCCGTTCTGCGTCCGCGAACTCGCGGAGCTTCGTTTCGAGGAGGTCGAAGAGGCGTTCGCGCTCCGCCGGGGGGCGCTCGAAGTTCTCCGTGGAGAAGGCATAAAGGGTGAGCTCCGCGACGCCGAGGTCGGCGCACCAGTCGAGGACGCGCTCGGTGGTCTCCGCGCCCGCGTGGTGGCCGTCGCTGGGGTCGTCGCCGCGCTCGCGCGCGTAGCGGCGATTGCCGTCCTGGATGACCGCGACGTGCGCCGGCGCGCCCGAGATTTCGCGACGGAGGACGCGCTCGTAGGCGGCGTCGAAGCGGCGGCGGAGCCACCCTCGCATACGCTCCCGGTTACGCGCCGGCGGGTATGAGCCTTGCCCTCTCGACGCCGCGGGCGGCGCGGGCGGCGCGCTCGACGCGCGGACCGTGAGCCCTTTAGCCCGGACTCGCGTGGGGCCGGATATGACCGAGACGGCGAACGCGGACCTCTATCGGCGCGCGGCGGACCTGTTGAAACCCGGCGAGATAACGCTCCACGGCGCGGTCGTCCACACCGACCTCGACAACGAGGCCGAGAGCCTCCTCCACCAGCTCACCCTGGAGGCCGGCGACGTCGTCGCGGAGCACGCCGGCATCGACGCGAGCGACACCTACGTCTACTCGGGGAACGACGACGACCGCTTCGGCGTGAACCAACACCAGGGGCTCACGGTCGCGGGCGACGAGTTCGTCTGGGAGTGCCAGCAGCTCATGCGCGACGACACCTACGACCTCGTGCTCTACTGGGAGGCGGGCGACGCCCTCGACACCGTCGTCGCTGACCTTGGCGGGCTCGACCACGCCGTCTCGGTCGTCGGCGTCACCGAGGACGGCTGGGACGCGGAGTAGGGCGGATGCGCCGCACTCGCCGCGGGGTGACGGTGACGACCGACGCGCCGACTCGACGAGCCCGGGCCGCGTACCGCGTGCGGGGTGGGCGCGCGTGATACCGCTCGCCTTCGACTTCGCGGGCGAGTCGGTGCTCGTCGTCGGCGGCGGGTCGGTCGGCGCGCGCAAGGCCCGGCGCTTCGCTCGGGAGGCCCGCGTCGTCGTCCTCAGTCCCGCGTTCGCGGACGCGGATTTCGGCGACGCGGAGCGCGTCCGTTCGCGGGCGGACCGGGAGACGCTCGACGCGTGGCTGGCGCGCCTTGACCCCGTCCTCGTCGTCGCGGCGACGGACGACACCGAGACGAACGAGATGGCTGTCGCGGCGGCCCGGGACGCGGGCGCGCTGGTGAACCGCGCGGACCACGCGGGCGAGCGGGCGTTCGACGACGTCGCCGTGCCCGCGACGGTCCGCGACGACCCGGTGACGGTCGCGGTGTCGACGGGCGGGACGAGCCCCGCGCTCGCCAAACACCTCCGCGAGCAAATCGAGGCGTCCGTCGCGGGCGCGGGCGCGATGGCGTCCCTCACCGCCGACCTGCGCGCCGACCTGAAGGCCGCGGGAGTACCCCCCGGCGAGCGGCGGGACGCGGTCCGCGCCGTCGTGCGGTCGGAGCCGGTTTGGAAGGCTTTACGTAGCGCAGACGCCAAGGGCAACCAAGCGGTCGACGACGCCGTCCGGCGGGTCGTGGCGGACGTCGTCGACACGGAGTACACAACGTGAACCGGAACACGAGCGTCGTCTCGGGCGTCCGCGTCGCCCACCCCGAGGCGACCGTCGAGGACATCGAGGACGCCCGAGCGGACAGCACCGCGGTCCTGCTCGACGCGCTCGGCGCGCAGGGCGGTGTCGAGGAGGCGTACGCCCTCCAGACGTGCAACCGCGTCGAGGCGTACGTCGTCACCGACGACCCGGAAGCGGGCCGTCGCGCCCTCGACGCCGTCGGTCTCGGTGACCACCCGGCGGCCGTCGCCACCGGCCACGAGGAGAGCCTGCGACACCTCATGCGCGTCGCGGCCGGCCTGGAGTCCCTCGTCGTCGGCGAGGACCAGATACTCGGGCAGGTTCGGCGCGCCTACGAGGCGGCGGTCGATTCGGGCGACATCGGCCCCGTGCTCGAGGAGGGCGTGACGAAGGCCATCCACGTCGGCGAGCGCGCGCGCAACGAGACCGCGATCAACGAGGGCGTCGTCAGCCTCGGGAGCGCCGCCGTCCACCTCGCCGACGCCGAACTCGACCTCGACGACGCGAGCGCGCTCGTCGTCGGCGCGGGCGAGATGGGGTCGCTCGCCGCGAAGGCGTTCGACGCCGCGGGCGTCGCGGACGTCGTCGTCGCCAACCGGACGCCCGAGCACGCCGAGTGGGTGCTCGCGGACCTCGACGCCCCCGGACGCGCCGTCGACCTCGACGCCCTCCCGCGAGCGCTCTCCGACGCGGACGTCGTCGTCGCCGCCACCGGGAGCGACGAGCCCGTGGTCACGCCCGCCGTCGCCGACGACGCGGGCGAGACCTTCTACGTCGACCTCGGGCAGCCCCGCGACGTCGCGCCGGCCGTCGCCGCCGACGACGAGGCGGCCGTCCACGACCTCGACGACCTGGAGGACGTCACCGCCCGGACCCGCGAACGCCGCGCGACCGCGGCCATCGCCGTCGAGTCCATCGTCGAGGAGGAACTCGACCGACTCCTCTCGCAGTACAAACGCAAGCGCGCCGACGCCGTCATCGCCCAGATGTACGAGAGCGCGGAGCGCACGAAGGACCGCGAGGTCGCCACGGCGCTCTCCCGCCTCGACGCCGCGAGCGACGGCGGCATCGGCGACGCCGAACGCGAGGTCGTCGAGTCCCTCGCGGACGCGCTCGTCTCCCAACTCCTCGCCGCGCCGACCCGGAGCCTCCGCGAGGCCGCCGGCGAGGACGACTGGGAGACCATCGCCACCGCCATCCGCCTCTTCGACCCGGACGTCGAGGGTGCCGACCCGCCCTTCGGCGACGGCGCCGACGCCCCGCGCTTCGCGGCCGTCGAGAGCGAGACCGACTGAGCGACGCGCACCGACCGCCCCCACCGTTTTGAGGGTCCGCGACGTGCTCCCACTATGAGCGAGACGCTCACCGACGAGGAGATCGCGGAGCAACTGCCGCCCGAGTGGGAGTACGTCGACGACGAAATCGTCCGCAGCTACGACTTCGACGACTACCTCGCGGGTGTCGCGTTCGCGAGCGAGGTCGGCGAACTCGCCGACGAGGCGTTCCACCACCCGACCATCGTCATCGAGTACGACACCGTCGAGATTCGCTTCACGAGCCACGAGGCCGGCGGCGTCACCGAGCAGGACCTCGAACTCGCGGCGGAGTGCGACGCGCTCCGGTAGATGGAGGGCCGGTACGTCTTCGCGGTCCGCTTTCGCCTCGAACCCGAACGCGACGTGACCGTCGACCCCGACACGTTCGAGACGCGTCTCGTCCGGCCGGCCGAGCCGCCCGGGGAGGCGGGGTGGCTGTTCTTCCGCGACACCCTCTGGCGCGGCGAAATCGGCGACGAGGCGCACGTCCGGGAGCTGACCGCGGAGGCGCTCGGCGGCGTCACCGTCCTCGACGTGGACTATCGCGCCTTCGAGGTCGATGCGGCGTACCGCGAGGCGTTCCGCGAGGAGATTGCCGCGAATCTCGACGCCTTCCGTGCCGAGAGCGTCGACGAGGTCGTGAACAAGTACCTCGGGAGTAGCCTCGAAGTCGAGCCCGAGGCGGAGTAAACCACTTCCCGGTCCGGGCCCTTCTTCCACGTAGATGCAGACGCGCCCGGCCTACGACTACTGGCTGCTCGACCTCGACGGGACGCTCGTCGACACGGAGTGGGCGTACGTCCGCGAGACCTTCGACCGCGTCGAGGACCGCCTCGGCGTCTCCTTCAGCGACCGGCAGGCCGAGGTCCTCTGGCACGGCCTCGGCGGGGACCGCAACGAGAGCCTCCGCGCGTGGGGGTACGACCCCGAGTCGTTCTGGCCGGTCTTCGACGAACTCGACGACGCGACGGCGCGCGCCGAAGCCACCTACCTCTACGACGACGCGGCGTTCGTCGCGGACCTCGACCGGCCGGTCGGCCTCGTCACGCACTGCCCCGCGCCGATAACCGACGTCGTCCTCGACTCGCTCGACGTCCGCGACTGGTTCGACGTCGTCCTCCCCTGCGACGAGGAGACGGGGTTCAAACCCGACCCCGAACCGCTCCACCGCGCGCGCGCCGACCTCGGCGTGGACGCGACCGAGACCGGCGTCTACGCGGGCGACGGGACGAGCGACGTCGACGCCGCCGCGAACGCCGGCCTCGACTCCATCCACGTCGAGCGCCACGACCCGGCTCGTCGCGGCGTCTGCGTCCTCGGCGACCACCGAATCGAGTCGTTCCGCGACCTCGCCGGCGCGCAGAGCGGCGGCGACTGACGGGCGGCGACCGCGCGCCGGCGCGCCGGGTGGCGCCACGTCCGTGCATCGGCACCGTTCGAGCGACGACTACGCCGTTTCGTACCCGGGGAGGTCGGCGACGAGCCCCGCGAGCCCGTCGAGCGCTGCGTCGAGCGCCGCGACGCCCGCCTTCTCCCGTCGCTCCGGGTTCACGAGGACACGGACGCGTTCCTCACCGAGCGGGACGAAGCCGAGGCCGAGTTTCGCGGCGCTCGCGCGGAGGCCGAGGCCGACGTCGGCACCGCCGTCCGCCACGGTTCGCGCCGGCGACTCGTGGGCGCGCACCGTGCGCTCGTATCCCGAAATCTCCTCGGGGTCGACGCCCGCGTCGTCGAGTGCCGCGTCGAACGTCGCGCGCAGGCCGCTCGCCGTCGTCCGGTTCACGAAGCGTCCCTCGCTCCCGGCGAGGTCGGCGAGGCCCGCGACGTCGTCGGGGTTGCCCGCGGGGACGAGCAGCCCCCACTCGCGCGTCCACGCGGCGAGCTCCGCGGTCGCCTCGCCCGGGTCGTCGGGGCCGCTGGCGACGACGACGTCCGGGAGGCCGTCGCGGAGGCGGCGGAACCCCGTCCGCGTCCCCGCCGCGAGGTAGCGCGGGTCCCGCACGCCGTCGAGCGCGCGGGCGAAGAGCGGGTCGTCCTCGCCGACGCAGAGCACGGCGGGCGGGCGGACGGCCGGCGAGAACAACTCGACGGTGACGGTCTCGCCCGCCGCGAGGTAGTCGGTGTCGGCGTCCATCTCGACGACGCCGTCGGCCTCGACGAGCGACGTCGTCGCGCCGCTCCCCTTGTCGACGGGGTAGACGAGTGTCTCGCCCGCGCCGTCCGCGACGAGGCCGACCGGAACGAGGCGAGTGCGGCCCTGCCCGTGGCGTTCCGCGCTCGCGAGGCGACCCGTGACGCTCGCGCGCTCGGGGTCGGGTCGTCCGGCGGCGTCGCGTATCGCGGGCGCGACGAACGTCCGGAAGATGGTGAGCGCGGAGACGGGATAGCCGGGGAGCCCGACGTACGCGGCCCCGCCGAGGCGGCCGACGAGCATCGGCTTCCCGGGCTTGATCGAGACGCCGTGCAGGAGGAGGTCGCCGCGCTCCTCGATGACGCGGTAGACGACGTCGACGGCGGAGGCGGACGTCGAGCCCGAGCTCAAGACGAGGTCGCACTCCGCGGCCGCACTCCGGAGCTGGCGTTCGAGCTCGTCGTAGTCGTCGCCCGCGTGCGGGTAGAGGACGGCCTCGCCGCCCGCCTCCTCGACCGCGGCGGCGACGGTGTAGCTGTTGACGTCGTGAATCTCGCCCGCGCCGTGATCGAGCGCCTCGCCGGGTCGAACGAGTTCGTCGCCGGTCGAGACGACGCCGACCGTCGGCCGCCCGCGCACGGGCACCTCGTCGACGCCGAGCGCGGAGAGCAGGCCGATTTCGCGCGGCGTCAGCTCCGTGTCGGGGCCGAGTGCGCGCTCGCCCGCGGCGACGTCCGCGCCCGCGGCCATCACGCTGTCGCCGGGCGCGACCGCCGTCTCGAAGGCGACACCGTCGCTCTCGTCGGCCTCGTGGGTGCGCTCGACGGGCACGACGGCGTCCGCGCCCCCGGGTAGCACCGCGCCGGTCGAGATTTCGACGCACTCGCCCGCGCCGACGTCGACGTCGGGCTCCGTCCCCGCGTGGACGGTCCCGACGCGCGGGAGCACGACGGGGTCGGTCTCGTCCGCGCCGAAGGTGTCGCGCGCGCGCACCGCGTAGCCGTCCATCGACGCCCGGTCGAACCCCGGGACGTCGATTCCCGCGTCGACGCGCTCGGCGAGCACCCGCCCCCGACACTCCGCGAGCGGCACGGTCTCGGGGTCGGGCGCGATGTCGAGCGACGCGACGACCTCGTGGGCCTCCGCGGGCGAGGCGAGGTCGCGGAACTCCTTGCGGTCCGTCACGGCGCCACCTCCCACTGCTCGACGGTGACGGTCTCGCCGGCCGCGTACCCCTCCACGGACTCCGGAATCACCACCCAGCCGTCCGCGAGCGCGACCGTCGAGAGGACGCCCGACCCGCTCGTGTGGACGGGTTCGGCGCGTGCGCGCGTTTCGCCGCCGTCGCCGTTCGCGTCTCCTTCTCCCTCCCCGCCCTCTCGGTCGAGCGTCACGCGCGCGTACGTCCGCACGCCGGGTTCGCTCCGGAGCTTCCCGGAGAGTTCGGCCTCGACGCTCGGGAACGCCGGGACGGGCATCCCGCCGGCGTCCTTCAGCACCGGCCGGAGGAACTGGACGGCGTTGACGATGCAGGCGACGGGGTAGCCCGGCAGGCAGAGGACGGGGGTGTCGTCGACGACGCCCGCCGCGACGGGGTGGCCGGGTTTGAGCGCGACGCCGTGGAAGACGAGCCGCCCGAGGTCCGCGACGACGTCCGGCGTCAGGTCGCGCTCGCCGACGCTCGACCCGCCGGTGGTGACGACGACGTCCGCGTCGCAGTCGCCCGCGACGGCCTCGCGGAGGGCGTCGGCGTCGTCCGTCACGACGTCCCGATAGCGCGCCGTCGCACCCCACGATTCGGCGAGGCGCGAGACGGTGAGGCCGTTCGTCTCGATCATCTCGCCCGGCTCCGGGTCGGCCTGCACGAGCTCCTCGCCGGTCGGTATCACCGCGACCTCCGGCGGGTCGTACACCTCGACCTCGCGGACGTCGCTCGCCTTCAGCAACCCGAGGTCGGAGGGGCGGAGCCGATGGCCGGCGTCGTGGAGGCGCTGGTCGGCCGCGACGTCCTCGTCCGCCGCGCCGACGTTCTCGCCGACCGCGACGCCGTCCAGCACCTCGACGTCGTCGCCGTACTCCTCGACGGCCTCGATCATCACGACGGCGTCCGCGCCCTCGGGGAGTTCGCTCCCGGTGTGAACGCGGACCGCGGCGTTCGAACCCATCGAGTCGGCCGCGCGCAGGACCGCGGGGTCGCGTTCGCTCGCGCCGAAGGTGTCCGCGGCGCGCACCGCGTAGCCGTCCATCGCCGCGCGCTCGTAGCCCGGGACGGCGCGTCCCGCACGCGTCGGCGCGGCGAGGGTCCGCCCGGCCGCCCGCGCGACCGGGATGGTCTCCGTCCGCCCGTGGGTCGTGACGGCCTCCCGGAGCGTCGCGCGGGCCTCGGCGACCCGGGTGCGCTCCTTGAATCCGGCGCGCCGGCGGTCGTGTGGTCCGGTCATGCGAACCGGTAGGACCCGCCGGCCGAAAAGCGCCCGGGATCACTCCGACCTCGACCGTTAAGCCGAGTTAAATCGGACTAAACGGCGCTCAAACCGCCGGGTACGGTCGCCACCGTTCAATACCCATCCGACCCACGACCCGGGTGGAGGCACGACCAATGACGCTCACCAAACTCGGCACCGTCGCGCTCGTCGCGCTGCTCGTCACCGCGGGCGGCGCGAGCGCGGCGACAGTCGGCACAAGTACGGGAGCCACCACGGACGCGACCCTCGACGGCGACGTCGCGGCCGCCACGAACGCGACCGGGAACGTGACCGTCGCGGCCAACGAGACGACAACGACGGAAAACGAGACGACCACGACGACAACGACGACCGACGAGACGACAACGACGGAAAACGAGACAACAACGACGACAACGACGGAAAACGAGACAACAACGACGACAACGACGGAAAACGAGGCGACTAACGAGACGGACGCGAGTGCCGGCCCGCCCACCGACATGCCGGCGCAGGCACCGGACCACGTCTCGTCGATCCACGGCCTCATCAACGCGTTCCTGAGCGGTGACGTGTCGAACCTCGGGGCCGCGGTCAGCGGCGTCGTCGGCGGCGAGGCCAACGCGTCGGCCGACGGCCACGCGAACGCATCGGCGAGCGGTCAGGTGAACGTCTCGACGCACGGCCAGCCGAACGCGTCGGAGCGCGGCCAGCCGAACGCGTCGGAACGCGGCCAGCCGAACGCGTCCGAGCGTGCCGGTGCCGACGAGCGCGGCCAGCCGAACGCGTCGGAACGCGGCCAGCCGAACGCGTCCGAGCGTGCCGGTGCCGACGAGCGCGGTCAGTCGGACGCCGACGAACGGGGCTCGGAGCACGCTGACGAAGCGGACGACGAGGAAGCCGGCGCGTCCGTGGAAGCCGGCGCGCACGCCGGTGGTAGCGCGTCCAACGGCGACGCTGACGCCGACGATGACGCGGACGAGCGCAACTCCGAGTCCGACGACGCGAGCGACGATAGTGGCGCCGGCGCGAACGGTAGCGGCGACGCCGGTGCAAGCGGTAACGGCGACGCCGGCGCGAGCGATAACGGCAACGCCCGAGCGAACGGCAACGTGAACGCCGTCGTGCCGTCGCTCACGGACGCACTCTCGACGCTCGACGCCGCGGTCGCGTCGGTCGTCGCGTAACGCCGGTTCGACCACGACCACCGCCTTTTTCGACCCCGCGCCCCAACGAGCGGGTATGAATCGGCTCCGCGAGGCGCTCCGGGAGCTTCCCGACGCCGTCTTCGTCGACCTCCTGGAGAGCGACGACGCATACCGGCTCGTCTTCGACCTCCCGGGCGTCTCCGCCGACGACCTCACGCTCGACGTCCACCCCTGCCGGCTCCACGTCGACGCCCGGCGCGGGAAGGACGTCCCCGAGGGGTTCCGCTACGAGCGCGAGGAGCGCCCGCTCTTCATCGAGTTCGACGTCCCGCTCCCGCCGAACGCGGTCGGCGATGGGGCGTCGGCGACGCTCGACGCCGGCGAACTCGACGTGACGATTCCGAAGGCCGACGGGCAGGCCACCACCGTTCCCGTCGAGGAGTAGCGTGGCGTCGCTGCGCGCCTACCGGCGGTTCGTCGTCGTCTGCTGGCGCTTCCTCCCGCTCGTCTGGTCGTACGCGCGCGACCGGCGGCGCTTCCTCCTCATCGGTGGCCGCCGCAGCGTCTCGACGGAGCGACAGCGCCGGCGCGCCGAGCGACTCGTCGAGAACCTCCTGACGCTCGGGCCGACGTTCATCAAACTCGGTCAGATACTCTCGACGCGCCCGGACGTCCTCCCGCCCGTGTACGTCGAGGAGCTCACCCAACTGCAGGACCGGGTGCCGCCGGCCGACTGGGCGGACGCCCGTCGGGTGTTGGAGGCGGAGGTGGGCCCCGTCGGGGAGGCGTTCGACGACTTCGACACGGACGCCATCAGCGGCGCGAGCCTCGGGCAGGTCTACACCGCGACCTACGAGGGCGAGCGCGTCGCCGTCAAAGTTCGTCGGCCCGACATCGAAGCGCTCGTGGAGGCCGACCTGCGCGCGATTCAGTGGCTCCTCCCCGTGTTGCTCCTCTTCGTGGACGACGCGCGGGCGTTCAGCCTCCGCAACGTCGCCGACGAGTTCTCGACGACGCTCCGCCAGGAGATGGACTACTCGCGGGAGGCGACGATGCTCGCGGAGATACGTGCGAACTTCGTCGACGACCCCGCCGTCGTCATCCCCGAGGTGTACGAGGAGCGCTCGGGCGAGCGCGTGCTCACGATGCGCTACGTCCCCGGGACGAAGATAAGCGACACCGCGGAGCTCGAACGCCACGATATCGACCGACACGCGGTCGCCGAGACCTTGGAGCGCACCTACCTCCAGATGATCGTCACGGACGGCGTCTTCCACGCGGACCCCCACCCGGGGAACCTCGCGGTGCAGGACGACGGCACCATCGTCTTCTACGACTTCGGCATGAGCGGGCGCGTCGACGCGGAGGTCCAGGACCACATCGTCGACTTCTACGTCGCCGTGGCGAACCAGAACATCGAGGCCATCCTCGACACGCTCATCGAGATGGGGACGCTGAGCCCGGACGCCGACCGCGCGACGATGGCCGAGGTGATGGAGCTCGCCATCGCGGACGCCCGCGGCGAGGACGTCGAGCAGTATCGCGTCCAGCAGATCGTCTCGAAGGTCGAGGATACGATGTACGAGTTCCCGCTTCGTCTCCCGCCGAACCTCGCGCTCGTCCTCCGCGTCGCCACCGTCGTCGAGGGCGTCTGTCTCACGCTCGACCCCGACTTCGACTTCGTCTCCGTCGCCACCGACTACCTCGGCGAACAGGGCTACTACGAGCGCGGTGCCCGGGAGCTCCTCGCGGAGACGGGCGACCAGCTCGCGGCGTCCGCGCGCTCCACGATGCGTCTCGCGCCGACGCTCGAACGCGCGCTCGACCGGATCGACCGCGACGACTTCTACGTCGAGGCGGCCGTCGAGGACTCGACCGGGGCCCTCGACGCCCTCGCCAAGCGCCTCGTCACCGGCCTGCTGTTCGGCGCGGGTGCCGTCTCGACGGGCCTGCTGTACGCCGACGCGGCGGAGGCGGCGGCGCTCGCCGTCGGCGCCGGCACGCTCGTCGTCGGCCTCCTCTGCTGGCGCTCGTTTCGCCGCCGCAGGAGCCGGGCCGCGGCCGGCCTCGCCGCCGGGCGTGGTGAGCGCTGACGGGGCCGCTGGCGCGTTCCAAACCGTTTATACCCGGCAGGCGAGAATCCGGGAGCATGGCGAAAGAGCAGAAGGAAGTCCGTGACCTCCAGGAAGGCAACTACGTCATCGTCGAGGACGCCGCGTGTAAGATCGACGGCTACTCGACCGCCAAGCCCGGGAAACACGGCAGCGCGAAGGCCCGCATCGAGGCCCGCGGGGTCTTCGACGGCAAGCGCCGGTCGCTCAGCCAGCCGGTCGACGCGAAGATTTGGGTTCCGATAATCGACCGCAAGCAGGGCCAGATCGTCTCCAAGGAGTCCGACACCGTCGTGCAGGTCATGGACCTCGAAACGTACGAGACCGTGACCATGGAGATTCCCGGCGACGTCGAGGTCGACCCCGACGACGAGATCGAGTACCTCGAGTGGGAGGGCAAGCGCAAGGTCCTCCAGTAGTCGGATGTTCCCCGGCGCGACGGCGGACCCCTCTGCTCCCGCATATACGGTCGTCGGCGCGCCGCTCGATGTCTCCACGTCCTTTCGACCCGGGACGCGTTTCGGTCCGGAACGCGTCCGCCGGTTCGCCGGGACGTTCGAGGACTACGACCGCGCGACCGACCAATCCTTTTCGACTCTCGGCGTCGCCGACCGCGGCGACGTCCACGCGTGGACCGACGCCGAGGAGTATCTCGACTACCTGACGAGCGTCTGCCGCGAGGTCGTCCGCGACGGCGCGACCCCGCTCGTGCTCGGCGGCGAGCACACCGTCTCCCTCGCGCCGGTCCGCGCGCTCGACCCCGAGGTGGTCGTCGTCTGCGACGCCCATCTCGACCTCCGCGAGGCGTATGACGGCGACCCGTGGAGTCACTCGACGGTGACGCGTCACGCCCTCGACACCGCCGACGAGGCGGTGATACTCGGGGCGCGCTCGGGGAGCGAAGCGGAGTGGGAACGCGCCGACGCGGCCGACGTCACGGTCGTCGAGCCCGCGGCCGTCGCGGAGTGGACGCCGCC
This sequence comes from Halarchaeum rubridurum, assembly GCF_014647115.1. Classification (GTDB taxonomy): domain Archaea; phylum Halobacteriota; class Halobacteria; order Halobacteriales; family Halobacteriaceae; genus Halarchaeum; species Halarchaeum rubridurum. Next base: position 194,243 of record NZ_BMOO01000001.1, on the reverse strand, counting down.
GGCCGCGTTCGCCGACCGAGACGTCTACCTCTCGGTCGACGTCGACGCCGCGGACCCCGCGTACGCGCCCGGTACCGGCACTCCCGAACCGTACGGGCTGACGTCGCGCGAGCTCCGCGACGTCGTGCGCGCCGTCGCACCCCACGCCGCGGGCTTCGACGTCGTGGAGGTGAACGACCGCGACGACGGGCAGGCGGCGACGCTGGCGGCGAAGCTCCTCCGCGATTTCGTCTTCGCGCACGCCGACGCGAACGCGGACACGGACGCGAGCGACGGGGCGGACTGACCGCGAGCGCGGGGGTGGACGCCGTGGTCGACACGGACGCCGGCGTCGGTGTGGACGGCTCGTCGAATGACGACGGCTCGTCGGACGGCGACGGCTTGTCGAATGGCGAACAGGTGGCATCGCCGCTCCCGCCGGGGCCACGCCACCGTTTCGCGGCGGCCGCCGACGGGCGACTCTCAGAACACGTTTCGGCGTGGTCCCGCCCTCGCGTTTGAACTCCCACTTTCTTGTCGCCGCGCCTCGCTCATTTCCCCATGAAGCTCTCCGAGATCGTCTCGCGCTACGACGAGCGACTGCGAACCGAGGACTACGCGGACGTGGACGCCTCCGCGAACGGCCTGCAGGTCGGCCCGGACGAACGCGAGGTCACGCACGTCGCGTTCGCCGTCGACGCGGTCGCGGAGACGGCGGCGGCGGCCGCCGACGTCGGCGCGGACCTCCTCGTCACTCACCACGGCCTCTCCTGGGGCGGAATCGAGCGCGTGACGGGCCGCCAGTACGGCCGGGTCGCGCCGCTGATAGAGAACGACGTCGCGCTCTACGTCTCGCACCTCCCTCTCGATGGCCACCCGGAACTCGGGAACGCGGCGGGGGTCGCGGACCTGCTCGACCTCGACGATGTCGAGGGGTTCGGGGCGGTCGGCCCGGAGACGGTCGGCTTACGCGGACGGGCGGACGGGCTCTCGCGGGCGGCCGTCCACGACACCCTCAGCGACGAACTCGACCACGGCGGGACGGGGGTTCGCTGTCTCGACTTCGGCCCGGAGACGGTCGAGGACGTCGCGGTCCTGACGGGCGCGGGCGCGGACTTCCTCGACGAGGCCGTCGCGGCGGGCGTCGACACGTTCGTGACGGGCGAACCGAAGGGGAAGACGTACCACGAGGCAAAGGAGGCGGGGATCAACGTCTTCTGCGGGACGCACTACGGGACGGAGACGTTCGGGGTGCGCTCGCTGCTGGCCCTCGCCGACTCGTGGGGCGTCGAGACGACGTACCTCGACGTGCCGACCGGGCTCTGAGTCGGGCCATTCAAAGCGTCGTCGCCCCTCACCTCCGCCATGAGCGACCACGACGACGGTCACGACGAACGGGGCGGTGAACACGACGAGCACGGCGACGAACAGGGCCACGGGACGCCGGAGCGCGAGGAGTTCGAGCACGACCCGCTCGGGCACGCGGACGTCCGCGCGGGGATGACGGTCGGCGAACTCGTCGAGCAGTACGGGAACGCGGGCATCGGCGCGGCGGACGTCTCGCACGCCGTCGACACCTACGCGGAGATGCTCGGGAACGACGACGTGACGAACTTCTTCGGCCTCGCGGGCGCGATGGTGCCGACGGGGATGCGCAAGATCGTCGCTGACCTCATCCGCGACGGCCACATCGACGTGCTCGTCACGACGGGCGCGAACCTGACGCACGACGCCATCGAGGCCATCGGTGGAAAACACCACCACGGCCACGCGGGCCCCGACGACCACCGGATGGACGCGGGCGACGAGCACCGCGGGATGTCGGAGCGCGACTACGACGAGTCGCTGCGCGAGGAGCAGGTGGACCGGATTTACAACGTCTACCTCCCCCAGGAGCACTTCGCGCTCTTCGAGTCCCACCTCCGCGAGAACGTCTTCCCGACGGTCGAGCGCACGGTGTCGATTCAGGAGTTCACCGAGGCGCTCGGGAAGGCGAACAGCGAGCGCAACGCGGCCGAGGACGTCGATGAAGGTGCGGGAATCGCTGCCGCGGCCTACGAGAACGACGTCCCGATATACGTCCCGGCAATTCAGGACTCGGTGCTCGGCCTCCAGGCGTGGATGTACTCGCAGACCTCCGACTTCACGCTCGATGCGCTCTCGGACATGACGCACCTGACGGACATCGCGTTCGACGCGGAGCGCGCGGGCGCGATGCTCGTCGGCGGCGGCGTCCCGAAGAACTACGTCCTCCAGACGATGCTCGTCGTCCCCGAGGCGTACGACTACGCCGTCCAGTTGACGATGGACTCGACGGACACCGGCGGGCTCTCGGGCGCGTCGCTCGACGAGGCGCGCTCGTGGGGGAAGCTGAAGCCGAGCGCGGCGAACGCCACCGTCGTCGGCGACGCGACGATCACCCTCCCGCTCGTGACGGCGGCGACGCGCGAGCGAATCGAGTAGGGGGAGAGGGAGAACCGTCGATACGTCCGGAACGGCGGCGGTCGTGTCGGGTTCCGGGCGTTCGCCCGGCCGGAACCGACTGGATGGTCGAGTATCCGCACAAACCGATTCGATATGGTCGTTCGTTCACTCGATAGCGGTAAGTGAACGACAGTCACGCAGGACTTATCCCTGTACCGGACGTTCGTCTATTCGTAATGGCACACGGTACGGTTGACTTCTTCAACGACACGGGCGGCTACGGTTTCATCGAGACTGACGACGCGGACGAGGACGTGTTCTTCCACATGGAGGACGTCGGCGGCGAGGACCTCACCGAGGGGACCGAAATCGACTTCGAAATCGAGGACGCCCCGAAGGGCCCGCGCGCGACGAACGTCGTCCGCTCGTAAGTCCGTTCACACCGTCGCCCCCCGGGCGACGCAGCACACTTTCGTTTTGCAGCACACCACACCGACGAGCGACGGCGCTCGACCGGGCGCGCCGGGGGCACCCCGCCCTGAGACGGCCCGCGACCCGCCGTTTCTTACACGACCGTCGAACCCCCGATTCGACGGTCGTCGGGCGCTGACGCGCCGATAGAACATGAGTTAAGCGGGTGGAGCGAGAGCGTCGAGATAGCCTCCCCACCTCTAACCATGTCCGGAGAGTACGACTTAGTCATCGTCGGCGGCGGTATCAGTGGCGCATCGCTCCTCTACACGGTCGCGAAGTTCACCGACGTCGAGTCGGTCGCGCTCGTGGAGAAAGAAGACGAGATCGCGGCGATCAACTCCCACCACACGAACAACTCCCAGACGCTCCACTTCGGGGACATCGAGACGAACTACACCCTGGAGAAGGCCGAGGAGGTCAAGGAGGGCGCCGAACTCCTCGCCGGCTACCTCGAGAACCACGACGAGGGGCGCGAGATGCACTCGAAGCGCTCGAAGATGGTCCTCGGCGTCGGCGACGAGGAAGTCGCCTCGCTCGAAGAGCGCTACCACGAGGAGGGCTTCGGCGACCTCTTCCCGAAACTCCGCCCCATCGGCCGCGAGGAAATCGCGGCGGTCGAACCGAAGGTCGTCGAGGGCCGCGACCCCGAAGACGACCTGCTCGCGCTCCAGACGCCCGACGGCTACGTCGTCGACTACGGCGCGACCGCCCAGTCCTTCGTCGAGGCCGCAACAGAGGAGGCGGGCGTCGACGTCTACACCGGGACCGAGGTCGAGGACATCACCGAGACCACCCGCGGGTACACGCTCACGACCGATGAAGGGCCCTTCGACTGCGAGGTCGCGGTCGTCGCCGCCGGGTCGCACAGCCTCCAGATAGCGAAGGAGATGGGATACGGTGAGAACCTCGCGCTCCTCCCCGTCGCGGGGAGCTTCTTCCTCGCCGAGGACGGCCCGCTGAACGGCAAGGTCTACACTCTCCAGATGAAGAAGCTGCCGTTCGCCGCGGTCCACGGCGACGCGGACGTCCACGACGATTCCATCACGCGCTTCGGCCCGACCGCGAAGGTCGTCCCGACGCTCGAACGCGGCCGCCTCGGGACCGTCGAGGACTTCCTCGACGTCTTCGGCCTCAACCTCCCCTCCTTCCTCAGCTACGGGAACATCCTCGCCGACCGCATCCTCTTCCCGTTCGTCATCCGCAACCTGATATACGACCTCCCGGAGGTCGGCCGCCGGGCCTTCCTCCCGGACGTCCAGAAGGTCGTCCCGACGATGGAGCTCGAGGACATCCAGCGCGCGGAGGGGTACGGCGGCGTCCGCCCGCAGATCGTCAACACGGAGACGTACTCCCTCGACATGGGCGAGGCGAAGATCGTCGGCGACGACGTCATCTTCAACATCACGCCCTCGCCCGGGGCTTCCACCTGCCTGAAGAACGCCATGCGTGACACGCACACGATAATGGACTTCTTCGACGAGGACTACGAGTTCGACGAGGAGGCCTTCCGCGGCGACACCATCGACGCCTTCCCGCGCGCCGACGAGCACGCAGAGGAGGGCGTCGCGGCGACGCCCGGCGACGCGGACGGCGCGGAGAGCGACGACGCCGCCGACGACAACGACGAGTAACGACTCCCCCTCTTCTCCCGCGCTACCGTTTCGCGTGTCTCCCCCGCTCAGTCGGCCGCGACCAGTTCGTCGGCGAGCGTCGGCACGAACGTCCCGACGTCCGTGACGAGCCCGACCGCCTGCGCGCTCCCCCGGTCCAGCAGCTGCGTGACCGTCGCGGGGTTGATGTCGACGCAGACGACGCGCGTCGCCGAGGGCAGGCAGTTCCCGACCGCGACGGAGTGCAACAGCGTCGAGAGCATCACGACCATGTCGGCCTCGTGGGCCTGGCGTCTGATCTCGCCCTGCGCCTCGACGGTGTCCGTGATGGTGTCGGGGAGCGGGCCGTCGTCGCGGATCGACCCCGCGAGGACGTAGTCGACGTCGTTCTCGACGCACTCGTACATCACGCCCTCCGTCACGAGGCCGTCGTCGACCGCCTCGGCGATCCCGCCCGCGCGAACGATCTCGCTGATCGTGTAGATGTGGTGTTTGTGCCCCTTCCGGGGGTGTTCCAGCGTCTCGATGTTCATCCCGAGGCTCGTCCCGTAGAGCCCGCGCTCGATGTCGTGCGTGGCGAAGCCGTTCCCCGCGGAGAGCGCGTCCACGTACCCCTCGCGGACGAGCTCGGCGAGCGCGTCACCCGCCCCGGAGTGGATGACCGCCGGGCCGGCGACGACGAGGACGTTCCCGCCCTCGGCCTTCACCTCGCGGAGCGCCTCCGCGACCTTCCGGATGCGCGACTCTGAGGGCCGCTCGGCGGAGACGCCGCCGCGCATGAACCCGAACGCGCCCGACGTGTCCCGCGGGCGCTCGGGCGGCCGCACGCGGATACCCGCCTCGCCCGTCACCACGAGGTCGTCCGCCTCGATACCGTTCAGGACCTGCGTGCGCGCCGTCGGCTCGCCCTCGGGGTCCTCGACGACGATGGCGCAGTCCATCTCGATGTCCTCGACCGTGATCCACTCCCCGCCGACGCGCACGTCCGTCGGGTGGTTCGTCGTCGAGTAGAACCCCGCCGGCACCACGCGGTCCGCCGGCGCGGGCGTCAACGTCGCGTCCTGCGGGTCCGCCGGGTTCACTCCCGACTGGTGGAGCTCGTGGACGATGGACTGCAGCGTCGCCTCGTCCGGCGCGAGCACCCGCAGGCGCGCGTAGGACTCCTCGTCCTTCGCCCGCCCCACGTCGAAGGCCTCCACGTCGAAGTCCCCGCCGAGGTCCATGATCACCTCGAAGCAGCGCTGCATCGTCCCCGAGTCGATGATGTGGCCCTCCAGTTCGACGGTCCGCGAAACGGTCATACGCGCCCGTCGTCGCCCGACCGGATTACGGTTGCGCCGCGACGCCGCGCCCGCGGTGACGGTGGCGTTTTACGCGACGCCGTGGTACGTCACGGTGGCCGATGACGAACGCACCGGGCCGAGCCGGGCTGGCACCCGCGCCGTGACGAGCCCTATGAGTGCCGAGGCCGCTACTTTCGAGCCGACTCCATAGCGAACTCGACGGCGAGGAGGCCGTCGAGCGCGTCGGCCGGCCGACCGTCCACCGCGCCGAACGGGAGCACCGCCGTCGAAGAGGACGCCGACGACCCGACTCCGCACAGAGTGCGCTCCCTTCCGGGGAGAATGTATAAGTATCTAACATACGCACGGTACGACAACTGACTACGTGACCGCTATCTGACGATGACACACAAAAAGACGGATTCGAATACGGTGCAGGAGTCGACGAACGATTTGGAAAATGATGGCGCAGCCGAGATGGACGGGTCGCGGCGACGATTCCTGAAGACGGCCGGAGCTGCTGGCGCCACCGTCCTCGCAGCGGGGTGTGCAGATACCGAAACCAACAGAGCGGCAACGACTACGACGACAACCACAACGCAAACAGAAACAACTACCACAACAGAAGAAGAAACAACCACTCAAGAAGACGAAACATTCTATATCAAAGAATCTTTTTTGGATGACTATATTTTGAATCTTGTACCGAGCACCGATGATGATATTGCACGGGAGATGGAGGAGAATTACCCCTTCGAGGAGGTCGAATCCCGGCTTGAGGACTCTCCGAGTGAGAGACACGGCGAGATTCTCATGGAGCCAATCGGGGACATCATCCACGACTACTCGGGAATCACATGGGAGGAGGCCGCCGACTTCGCACAGGCCGCACGCTACATCGCACACCAAAAACTCGAGCGCCCCATCGATACGGACGAAGACGACTGGATGCAAATATACCCGACGCCGATGGTCGTCTCCGGCAAACCCATCCACGGAATCGACATCCACACCGACGCCGGCAAAACAACAACACTAGCAGAATACGGCCTAACCGACGAACGAAAAACACTCTACCCCGGCGAAGACCCAAACAGCACAGTAGAAAGATGGATAGAAAGCCTAACACAAGACGAAACACAGACAGGATCAGGAGACCACAACTTGAGAATCACATCCTACGATGAAATGAAAACAATGAACCAAAAAATACCAGAAAGTGAGGTATCCGACAAAGATGTCGACTTCTACCATCTAAACATGGGTAAACTAGTCCCAGGACTATACCCAGAAGGCTTGAAGCCGGAGAATCCGTGGGCGTGGACTTCGAGGTCGGGGGCAAAAGAATTGCAGGAGGAAGCGATTCACGACTACGATGGCCCCGACTACCTCAAAAAACTCCACGACGAGTTCCAAAATACGGTGAACAAAGAGGAGATCGGGCTCATACACGCGGAGAACGACCAACTAACCGTCGAGCCCGTTCCACAAGAAGAGTACACCACCGAGAGGTATTGGGCTCCCGAACCCAGCCAGCTGACGAACTAGAACGGAAATCGGTGCGTCCTGGTCTACCAGACTCCCGAACGCGTACAGATTTGCGTCTACGACGTCCGTACCGGTGAGTCGTCGTATGGGCGGTCCCGGAGTCAACGTCCGGACTGGCTTAATCTGGCTCGTGCCGACCGACCCGCGCGTCGATTAATTTCGAGGCCGACATGTTCGAGTCGATGCGGGGTATGATAACCGTGGAGAACGTAGTTTACCGTGGATGCACAGGATTTCGGCGCGGACGGGCGGCGCGATTACGGTGGCGCTCGGCGTCGCGCTCGCCGCTTTTCTCGCGTACCACGTCTACGTGTTCCGCGACGTCGCGATGCACGCCGGCTTGGAGGCCGTCCCGTTAGTCGCGTCGCTCGCCGTCGTGATCGCGGGGGTCGTCATCGCGCGCGGGAACGTCGTCCCGGAGCCGTTCGTGGGGCGCACGCTCCTGTGGATGGCGGCGGGCATCGTCGCCATCGGCGGGATGAACACGTGGATCGTCGCCGAGATACGCCTCTTCGCGCCGGTCAACGGGTAGTACGACCCCGTTCGGGAGCTCCTCAGCGCCGTCCCGTTCGGCGTCCTGCTCGGCTTGATCGTCGGCATCTACGACGCGGGCCGGCTCGACCAACAGCGCGACATCCGGCGGCTCAACCGCATCAACGAGACGCTGCGCATCACGACGCAGGAGCTCGTCGACAAGACGGACCGGAACGCCCTCGAACGGGCGGTCTGCGAGCGCCTCACGGAGTCGGCCCCGTACGACGCGGTCTGGATGGGGCGCTACGACCCCGACAGGAAGGTGGTCGTCCCGTCGGCGTCCGCGGGGTTCGACGGGGAGTACGTCGAGTCCTTCGAGGTCAGAGTCGACGATAGCGACCTCGGGCGGGGCGCGGGCGGGCGCGCTATCAAGACCGGCGAACCGCAGTGGGTGCCGGACGTCTACGACGACCCGACGATGGAGCCGTGGTGGGACGTCCTCGAGCGTCAGGGCGTCAAGTCGCTCGCGGCCATCCCGGTCACGCACGACGAGACGGTCTACGGCTTCTTCAGTATCTACGCCGACCGGCCGAACGTCTTCGACGAGCGCGAGCGCGAGGTGCTCTCGGAACTCGGGGACTCCGTCGGGCACGCCGTCGCCTCCATCGAGGCCCGCGAGCGCCTCGCGCGACGCGAACGCGAGCTCGCGCGCCAGAACGAGCGCCTGGAGGAGTTCGCGGGCGTCGTCTCTCACGACCTCCGGAGCCCGCTGAACGTCGCGGAGGGGTATCTCGAACTCGCGCGCGAGACGGGCGAGGACGCGCACTTCGAGCGCGTCGAGGCGGCGCTCGAACGGATGAACGACCTCATCGACGACCTGCTCACGCTCGCGCGACAGGGCGAGACCGTCGACGAGGTCGAACCCGTCCCCCTCGGCGACGTCGTCGAGCGCGCGTGGTCGACGGCGGGCACGCCGAACGCGACGCTCCGGGTCGCGGACGACCTCGGCGTCGTCGCCTGCGACCGCAGTCGCCTGCGCCAGCTCCTGGAGAACCTCTTTCGGAACGCAATCACGCACGCGGCCACGGGGGAGGACGCGGCCGACCTCACCGTCACGGTCGGGCGCACCGACGACGGCTTCTACGTCGCGGACGACGGTCCCGGCATCCCCGCGGACGAGCGCGAGCAGGTGTTCGACATCGGCTACACGACGGCGGACGGCGGGACGGGCTTCGGGCTCAACATCGTGCGGCAGATCGCGGACGCCCACGGCTGGACGCTCGCGCTGACGGAGGGCGAGCAGGGGGGCGCACGCTTCGAGTTCGGCGACGTCGCGTTCCGCGGGTCGACGTGACGCGCGGGGCCGGCCACAACCCTATACCCGTCCCGCGCCGTCGCTCCGGTATGCGGCTCTTCTGGCACCGACGCGACCGCCGGCTCCACGACAACCGCGGGCTCGCCGCGGCCGCGAGCGACGACACCGTCCTCCCCGTCGCGGTGCGCGACGACGCCGTCGGCCCGCCCGCGGACTCCCGGGCGCGCGCCTACCGCGCGGCGACCGACGCGGCGCTCCGCGAGGCGTATCGCGAGCGCGGGAGCGACCTCCGCGTCCGCTCGGGCGACCCCGCGGCCGTCCTCCCGGCGCTCGCCGACGAGTGCGGTGCGGACGCCGTACACTGGAACGTCGCGTACGGCCGCGAACGCCGCGAGCGCGCCGAACGCGTCGCCGACGCCTGCGCGAGCGCGGGCCTCGACGTCGCGGCGCACACCGACGCGGTGCTCGTCGCGCCCGAGACGCTCGGCGACGACTACCGCTCGCACCGGGCGTTCCTCGACGACTGGGAGGCCGTCGAGAAACCGGAACCCGCGCCGACACCGGACGCGGACGCGCTCGCCGCCGTCACGGACGACGCCGCGCTCCCCGCCGCGACGGCCGATATCGACCTCCCGGGGGCGGGTCACGACGCGGCGCGCAAACGCCTCGATGGGTTCGTGGACGCGGGCATCGAGACGTACGCGGACACGCGGGACGACCTCGCGGCGGCCGTCGAACGCCCCCGTGAAGCGGTCTCCCGGCTCTCGCCGTTCCTCGCGGCGGGCGCGCTCGGCATCCGCGAGGCGTGGGCGGCCGCCGGTGCCGCGCTCGACGACGCGGCCGGCGACGCCGCGCGGAACGTCGAGAAGTACCGCTACGAACTCACGTGGCGCGAACGCCACTTCCACCTCCTCGCGGCGAACCCCGACCTCCGACGCGAGACCTACCGCAGTTTCGAGACGCCGGTCGCGTGGCGCGACGACGACGAGGCGTTCGCGGCGTGGCGGGCGGGCGAGACGGGCTACCCGCTCGTCGACGCCGGGATGCGTCAACTGGAACGCGAGGGGTACGTCCACAACCGCCCCCGACAGGTCGTCGCCTCCTTTTTGACGAAACACCTCCTCCACGACTGGCGCGACGGCGAGCGCCACTTCGCGCGCCGCCTCGTCGACTACGACCCCGCGAGCAACGCCGCGATGTGGCAGTGGTGCGCCTCCACGGGCACCGACACCGTCGACGTCCGAATCTTCGACCCGGTCGCGCAGATGGACAAGTACGACGCCGACGCGGCGTTCGTGAGCGAGTACGTCCCCGAACTGCGCGGCGTCCCCGCACGGAAAGTCGTCGAGTGGCCGACCCTCGACGCCGCGGAGCGCCACGACCTCGCGCCGGCGTACGCGGACCCGATCGTCGAGCGCGACGCCGCCTACGAGCGCGCCGAGCGCGCCTTCGAGACGGCGCTCGGGAAGCGCTAGTACTCCACCTCTAGCTCGCCCGCGATGCCGACGCCGAGCAGACAGAGGCCCGCGAGGGCGAGCGCGACGCCCAGCGCGGCGCGCGGCCAGGCGAGGAGACGGTCCACCCAGAGTCCGGCGAGGAGCGTGAGCCCGCCGGCGACGACGAACCGGACGAAGCGTTCCACGTCGGACGCGTCGGCGGCCGGACGGTTGGCTCTGTCGCCCACTCCCCGTTCCGTCGCCCGCCGCCGGTGCGTGTCACTCCCCCCGTCGCCGTCACCCCCCTGCGGTGCTGTCCGTCTCGTCGCCGCCCGCTCAGTACCGCCCTCGCCCGAGCCCGCGGCATCCCCGCCGTCGCGCGAGGTCGGCGGCGTCGCTCGCCGGGACGTAGGTGCCGACGCGCTCGCGCACCCACCAGTCGCCCGTCTCGGCGCGCTCTTCGGGCGTGGTGTACCGGTAGCGGTAGCGCAGCACGCGCACCCGCTCGGGCGGCTCGTCGCCGAACGGGTCGTCGCCGAGGAGCGAGCGCGTCGCCGGGTCGGCGTCGAGCAGGGCCTCGAGGAGCCGGTAGAGCCAGCGCTGGCGCGGCCCGGGGCGCGGGCGCATCGCGGCGAACCAGAGCTGCCAGTCGAGCCGGAGGTGGTAGGGAGCCCACTGGCGGGGGCGCTCGTCGACCGGCCCGGGCTGGCCCGCCCAGCCGTAGGCCGTCCAGTCGTCGGGGTCCGGGTCGGCCGCGCGCGTCCCCTCGACGACGAGCTGGTACCGCGTCTCGGTGATGGAGCCGAACGCGCCGTAGGTGTTGACGAGGTGGAGCGGGTCGTAGCCGCGGTTCATCGCCTGCGACTCGGAGAGGAGGTTCCGCGCGGGGCGGACGCTGAGCGCGAGGACGACCAGCGCGACGACGAACGCGGCGACGACCTGCGCGTCGGGCGGCGACGCGGCCGCCGGGGCGTCGATGGGGAGGAGGCGCGCGAGCGTCGCGTCGTCGAACGTGGCGAGCGCCTGCACGGCGGTGAGGGCGTTCAGCCACGCGAAGTTCCCGGTGCCCATCAGCCACAGCTGGAAGCCGATGGTGAGCGCGCCGCCGAGCGCCGCGTAGGGCTGGGGGGCGAAGTAGAGGAACGGGACGGCGAGTTCGACGACGTGGTTGCCGAGCACCTCGACGCGGTGGAAGCGCGCCGGGAGGTGGTGGGCGAACCAGCTGCCGGGGTTCGGTATCGGCTGGGTCTCGTAGTGGTCGTCCATCGCGCTCAGGTCGCGCCAGCAGTCGTCGCCGCGGAGCTTGATGAGCCCCGCGCCGAACATGTTGCGAAAGAGCACCCAGCGCAGCAGCCAGACCACGATTTCGGGGGGCGCGCTCGCGCCCGCGCCGAGGAAGACGGCGAGGAAGCCCGTTTCGAGGAGCATCGACTCCCAGCCGTAGCCGTAGAAGACGCGCCCCGCGTTGACGAAGGAGAGGTAGAGGAGCCACATCGCGCCCCAGAGCGCCATCGAGGCGGGGACGGCGTACGCGCCGAGGAAGCCGGGAACGCCGACGAGGGCGAGGGCGGCGAGCGCGACGCCCGTCCACGCGGCGACGCCGACCACCCGGTCGTCGGGGGCGAGGTAGAAGAGGCTCGGGCGCGCGGCGAAGTCGGCGCGCTCCGCGTACTCGGAGAGCGGGAGGAGGCCGTCCTCGCCGACGAGCGGGCGGAACTGCCGGGCGGCGACGAGGAAGGCGACGAGGTAGAGGAGCGCGAGGCCGCGCTGGAGCAGAACGCGCGTCAGCCAGTAGTCGCCGGTACCGAGGAGACCCACGTCGATGCGTCAGCGCCGCGACGCCCAAACCTCTGGCGGCGCTCCGACGTCTGCCAACACGCCGGTGTTCGGTGCCGCTCCGACTGGCGGCGCTACGACATCCGCTCGGTGTAGTCCCAGCTGTAGACCTCCGCGGGGTCGATTTCGACGCGCACCTCCTCGCGGTCTGCGTCGAGGAGACTCCGGGCGAGTTCGGAGTCCGTCCCACCGAGATAGCGGGTGATGAGCGAGCGCAACAGGGTCTTCTCCTCGTCCGGTTCGACCGTCACCGTCCCGGTCCCCCGGACGCCGTAGTAGGGCGGGTCGTTCACGGAGACGTCGAAGGCGACGGCGTCGTCCGCGCGGAGGAAGCGGACGACGTCGGCGTTCGCGCCCGTCGCGCACGCGAACGTCCCGTCCTCGTAGGCGAACCAGAGCGTCACCGTCCACATCGTGCCGTCGGGGCGGTGCGTCGTCAGCCGAATCGGCACCGTCGCGTCCCGGAGGAAGTCGGCGACGCCCGCCTCGTCCCACGCGCCGCGGAACTCTGTCATACCGGGGGTTCGCGGGCGGGGGTCGAAAAACCCCGGACTCGCGGAGCGAACGGCTTTTCCCGTCTTTCGGCGAACGGGCAATATGGAACGGCTCCGCGAGTCCCTCCACGAGGCCCCGATAATCGACAAGGACGGCTATCACTACCTCGTCCACCCGATAAGCAACGGCGTGCCAATGCTCGAACCCGCGTTGTTGCGCGAGGTCGTCGTCGGCGTGACGCGCGCCGCCGACCTCGACGTCGACAAGATCGTCGCGCCCGAGGCGATGGGCATCCACATCGCCACCGCCGTCTCCCTCCAGACGGACGTCCCGCTCGTCGTCATCCGCAAGCGCGAGTACGGCCTCGACGGCGAGGTCGCCCTCCACCAACAGACGGGCTACTCGGAGTCCGAGATGTTCATCAACGACGTCGAGGAGGGCGACCGCGTCCTCATCCTCGACGACCTGCTCTCGACGGGCGGGACGCTCGCCGCCATCACGGGCGCGCTCGACGACATCGGCGCGGAGGTCACGGACATCGTCGTCGCGCTCCGGAAGGTCGGCCCCTCCGCGCTCGACGACACCGACTACGAGGCCACGAGCCTCCTCGACATCACCGTCGACGAGACCGGCGTCACCGTCCACGACTGAGCACGGTCGTGCATATTCGTCGCTAGCCGCGCGGAGAAGTAGCGGCGAACACGCAACACTTATCGGTGCGAGCGGGGACGGACGTGACACGAATGGCGTCCGAGACGGACACCGAAATCGACGTTCAGTACGGCCTCGACGACCGGCCGCCGTGGCCGCGCTCGCTCCTCCTCGCCCTCCAGCACGTGGCGGTGATGATCGTGCCCGCGACCGCCGTCGCCTACATCGTCGGCGGCGCGGTCGGGCTCGGCGACGCGACCGCCTACATCGTCCAGATGGTGCTGCTCTTCTCCGGGCTCGCCACGGTCGTGCAGGCCTACACGGTCGGGCCGGTCGGCGCGAAACTCCCCGTCGTGATGGGGACGAGCTTCACCTTCGTCGGCGCGGCCTCCACCATCGGTATCAACTACGGCCTCGCGGCCGTCTTCGGCGCGATCCTCGTCACCGGCTGGCTCGTCGAGGGCCTCATCGGCTGGCAGTTCGAGCGCATCCGACCCTTCTTCCCGCCGCTCGTCACCGGCCTCGTCGTCGTCATCATCGGCCTCTACCTCGTCCCCGCGGCGATGGACAACGCGGCCGGCGGCGCGGGCAGCGCCCACTACGGGGCGGCGTACAACGTCGGCCTCGCCGCCCTCGTCCTCGGCATCGCCGTCGTCCTCAACCTCTTCACGAGCGGCGTCACGCGCCTCCTCAGCACGCTCGTCGCCATCGCCGTCGGCTACGTCGCCGCCGGCGTCCTCACCGTCACCGGGGTCGCCCCGGGCCTCCTCAGCTTCGACGCCGTCGCCGCCCAACCGTGGTTCGCGGTCCCGAACCCGGGCCGCTTCGGCTTCGCCTTCGAACCCGTCCCCATCCTCACCTTCGCCTTCCTTTTTCTCGTCTCCGCGATGGAGACCGTCGGCGACATGTCCAGCGTCACCGCCGCGGAGGGCCGCACGCCCACGAACGGGGAGTTCCGCGGCGGCCTCTTCACCGACGGCCTGATGAGCTCCCTCGGGGGAATCTTCGGAGCGTTCCCCGTCACGTCCTTCTCGCAGAACGCCGGCATCATCAACTTCACGGGGGTCATGAGCCGCCACGTCGTCGGCGTCGCGGGCGTGATACTCGCGGTCCTCGGCCTCAGCCCGAAGATAGGCGCGCTCGTCACCACCATCCCGAGCGCCGTCTTCGGCGGCGCGGTCCTCCTCATGGCGGGGATGGTCGCCGCCAGCGGCGCTCGCCTCATCACCCTCGACGTCACGCTCGACCGGCGGAACATGGTCATCCTCGCCGTCGCGCTCGGTCTCGGCCTCGGCGTCGCCACCACGCCCGAGGCCCTCGGCGGCCTCCCCGTCGCCGCCCGGACGTTCTTCGGCGAACCCGTCATCGTCACCGCGCTCTCCGCACTCCTGCTCAACACCTTCGTCCCCGGCGAGGAGAGCCCGCTGTTCGGCTGAGCGGCGCTTTTCGACACGCCACGCGCGCCCCGAAACCGTGCTACCACTCCCCTCGGAGGTGCTTTACGCGCCGGTCGTCTCAGTTCCGTATGGACTACCAGATCGCGCTGGACCGGGCGTTCGACGCCCTCCCCGAGCGCCCCGCCGAAGCCGACGCCCGTCTCCAGATTCCCGCCCCCGAGGGCGAGACGGACGGCGCGTTCACCCGCCTCACGAACGTCCGCGCGATTGCCGACGCCGTCTCGCGCGACCCCGACCACCTCTTCCGCAACGTCCAGCGCGAACTCGGCACCAACGGCCAGTTCGACGGCCAGCGCGCCCGCTACAACGGGTCGTTC
Source organism: Halarchaeum rubridurum (assembly GCF_014647115.1). Classification (GTDB taxonomy): domain Archaea; phylum Halobacteriota; class Halobacteria; order Halobacteriales; family Halobacteriaceae; genus Halarchaeum; species Halarchaeum rubridurum. Next base: position 178,944 of record NZ_BMOO01000001.1, on the reverse strand, counting down.
TCCGTCGCGGACTTCGACGCCGCCATCGACGCCTACGTCGCCGAGTTCGTCACCTGCACGGAGTGCGAGCGACCCGACACCCGCCTCGTCACCGAGGACGGCGTCGAGATGCTGCGCTGTACGGCCTGCGGGGCGTTCCGTCCCGTTCAGAAGAAGACGAACACCACCCGCACGGCCCGCGAGACCGTCGACTCCGGCAAGACCTACGAACTGGAGATAACCGGCACGGGCCGCAAGGGCGACGGCGTCGCCGAACGCGGGCGCTACACCGTCTTCGTCTCCGGCGCGCGCGAGGGCCAGACCGTCCGCGCGTACGTCGAGAGCACGAGCGGCGACCTCGCGTTCGCCCGCCTCGCGTAGACCGCCGGGCTCGGGGTGTCGCGCGAGATAGTCACGATTATATCCCCGTCTCCACCACGGGTTGGTATGGCTTCCCGTGATGCGAGCGGCACGCCGCACCTCACGCTCCCCTTCGACGCGGCGGCCGCGACGCGACTGGGATGGACGCTCGGCGACGCGATCACCGACGACGGCACGCGAACCGCCCGCTTGCGCCGTATCGGCGGGACCGTCCGCGGTGCCGTCCACGATGTCGGCGGCGCGACGGTCGTCCTCGTGCGGACGCCCGCGGGCCGCGAACGCTACTACGAACTGCCGACGCACGACGTCGAGAGCGCGCTGACCGCGGCGGTCGAGCGCGGGTTCCGCCGCGTCGAGGACGCCCCCGACGCCGCGCACGCCTGACCGATACCTAGTATTCTCCAAGGGCGTCTCAGGGACACGCCTATCAGTACCCACCGCCGTTGTATGGGCATGAGTGACACGGACGTGACGTACGTCGAGAAGGCGTGCGCGTACGTGACCCGCGGCGGGTCGGAGCTACTGACCTTCGAGGGGCCGGGCCACGACGGCCGCCAGATTCCGAAGGGGACCGTCGAGACCGGCGAGGAGCCCCGTGCGGCGCTCTATCGGGAGGTCATCGAGGAGAGCGGCGTCGCCACCTTCCACGGCGTCCGGCACCTCGCCACGGACGTCTGGGTCCGCCGCGACGACAAACGCTACGTCCGGCACTTCTACCACGTCCCCGTCCACGAACCCCGCGACGCGTGGACGCACGTCGTCACGGGCGAGGGCGCGGAGGTCGGCGCCGAGTTCGACTTCTCGTGGGTCGACCTCTCGACGGTCCCCGACACCGCCTTCGCGCTCGACCTCGACGACTACGTTCACGCGCTCGCCGCCGTGACTGGGGGCAAACGCGGCGGGCCCGCCGCGGCGGCCGTCGCGGACGACTCGCTCAGTTCGTCGTGACGACCTCGACGACGGCGTTGTGGTCGAGGACGGTGTCCTTCCCGAGCTGACGCTGCGAGCGACAGTCGATGCCGTGGAGGAAGCCGTCGCCGATGTCCGAGTGGATGTGGTAGGCGAAGTCCTCCGCCGTCGCGTCCTGCGGGAGCAAGAAGACGTCCGGGAACGGGCCCTGCGTCCAGTTGAGCCCCGAGTCGCCCGTGAACACCGCCTTCAGGCCGAGCTCCTCGAACAGCGCGGTCTCCAGGGCCTCCTGGACGCCCGTCCCGCCGAACTCGGTCACGAACTCGCGAATGTCCTCGAGGCCCTGCTCCTGTTCCGCGGAGACGTCCGCGACGATGTCGAAGTCGTCGTCGCCCGGCACGTAGTCGACGACGCCCTGCTCGGCCGCGTTCTTCAGCGCCTTCTCCGCGTGGACGCTCACGGGGACGATGGTGACGTCCTCGTACGCGGGGTCGTTCGTTATCTCCTCGTAGTTCGCCTGCCCCTCCGGCGTGTCGAGTTTGTTCGCGGCGACGACCATCGGCTTCGTGCGCTCGCGGATCGCGCGCGCCAGTTCGAGTTCGTCCTCATCGTCCCACGTGTCGGGGTCGAGGTCGAGGCCCTCGCCGAGGATTATCTGCTTTATCTCGTCTTTGTTCGTGCCGAAGGCGCTCATCTGCTCGGCGAGTTCGACTTCGAGTTCGACCTCGGTGGTGTGCGCCGTCTCGAAGCGCTCGATGCCCTTGCGGAGGATGCCCAGATACCACTGGTCGAGTTCCTCCTCTAAGAAGTCGATGTCGTCGCGCGGGTCGTGGCCCTCGGTCGGTTCGCCCTCGGCGTCCGTCTTCCCCGAGAAGTCCACGATGTGGACGAGGACGTCCGCCTCGTTCAGGTCGGTGAGGAACTGATTCCCGAGGCCCTTCCCCTCGTGTGCGCCCGGGATGAGCCCGGCGACGTCGACGAGTTTCGTCGGGACGAAGCGCTTGCCGTCCTCGCAGTAGCCGGCGTTGGGCGCGCACTCCTCGTCGAACTCGGGGGCCGCACAGTCGGTGCGGACGTACGCCTCGCCGACCGCGGGGTCGATGGTCGTGAACGGGTACGCCCCCTCCGGGACGTCGTTCATCGTCGCCGCGTTGAAGAAGGAGGACTTGCCCACGGAGGGCTTGCCCACGAGACCGATCTTGTAGCTCATTAGCCACCCGAAGGCCATCGCGGCCTAAATGGTCTTCTGAAGGGCGATAGCGTGGTACTCTATGGCGAACGAACGCGCGGTGGGCACGACGGACGCGGCCGGCGGTGACGGGGCGGCCGGCGTCGTTTTGCGCCCCCGGCCCGACGCCTTCGACGTGGAGTCGACATCGCTCGCCGACGCCTTCGACTCGTTCGACGAGACGTGGAGCCCGCGCATCGTCGCCGCACTCAACGACCAGCACGTGAAGGTCGCGCGCCTCGACGGCGCGTTCGTCTGGCACAGCCACGCGGACGCCGACGAACTCTTCTACGTCGTCGAGGGCGCACTCACGGTCGAGTACCGCGAGGACGGTGACGTGGACGCCGTCGAGCTCGCCGCGGGCGACCTGACCGTCGTGCCCGCGGGCGTCGAGCACCGCCCCGTGGCCGACGGCGAGGCGAAGGTGCTCCTCTTCGAGCCCGCTGGCACGCTGAACACCGGGGACGCGAACGACGACGAGCGGACGGTCTCGGTCCCCGAGCGCCTCTAGGGCCGGACCGTGCCGGCGCGCCCGCGGTCCCGAAACTTTTCGGTTCCGTCCTTCTTGAGCCGACGTATGGACCGACGCGACTACCTCGCCGCCCTGGGCGTCGCCGGTCTGGCCGGCCTCGCCGGCTGCGGCGCGCTCTCCGGCCGCGACGGTCTCGGTGACGGCCCGCCCGCGGGCTGTGGCGTCCCCGAGAGCTTCGCCGCGAACCGCGGTGCCCTCCCGCCCGACGAGACGCCGACGGACGGTATCCCGCCCGCCCTCGACGGCGACCCGCCCTCCCACGACCTCGACCCGGACGTCTTCCCCGTGGCCACCGTTGCGGGCGTCGACGTCCGCCTCGTTCCCGTGGACGCCGCGCACTACTGGTGGCGCCGCGGTGCCGCCCGGTTCGCGGACGCCCGCGGGCGCGACGCCTACGACCGCGCCCACGTCTACGGGGCCGTCTGGAGCCCCGCCGACGGCACGACCGACCCGGCCAACGGCAGCGACGGGAGCGACGAAAGCGACGAGAGCGACACGAACGACGCGTGCGACCCCGTCGACTACTGGCCCGAGGGCGACCGCATCGTCTGCTACGGCGGCGAGACGGACCGACACGGCCGCGAACGCGCCGCCGCGCTCGTCGCCGCCGACTACGACGAGGTGTACGCGGTCCGCGAGGGGTTCCCGGCGTGGCGTCGCGCCGGCTACCCGAGCGCCGGCCGCGACGTCGAGCCGACCGGCACGACCGGCTGAGCCCGCGGGCTTTTTGCCGTCCCCCGCTCACCTACGGGCGTGAGCGACCACCCGATACCGAAGGGCGTGAGCCGCGGGACGCTGTGCACCGTCGTCGCCGGCTGGTACGCCGCCGGCGCGAGCGAGGGGGCGACGCAGACGAGCGCCGTCGAGGACGCCACCGGTATCAGCGACGCCGTGAGCAGACAGACCGCGTTCCTCGACGACGTCGGCGTCCTCGACGTCGACGGGCGCGACCACCGCCTCACCGAACAGGGGACGGACCTCGCCGCGGCGCTCGCCAACGACCGCGAAGCGGACGCCCGCGCGGCCTTCCGCGACGTCCTCGCGGACTGGCCGCCGACCCGACGCGTGCGCGCCTTACTCGCCGACGAACCGATGCACGCACCAGCCCTCATCCCCGTCCTCGCGGGTCTCACGGGCCACGACACCGAGCGCGAGCGCGTCCGCGTCGGCCTCCGCACCCTCCTCGACCTCTGGACGTGGGCGGGCGTCCTCGACCGCACCGACCGGGGCGCGTACCTCCCCGGCCGCGTCGAGGACTCCCCGCAGAGCTCCGTCGCGGTCGGCCTCGAACTCACGCTCGACGTCGACCCGGACGACATCGAGAACCTCGTGCGCGCCATCCAACGCGGCCTCTCCGAGGACGACCTCTCCACCGTCGAGGCCGACCTCGACCTCACCGAGTAGGCCGTGCTCGTCCCGCTCGCCCTGCTCGTCGTCGGTCTGCTCGCGCTCGTCACCGGCGCGGACCGGGTCGTCGACGCCGCCGCCGGCCTCGCCGACCACGCCGACGTCGGCGCGCTCTTCGTCGGCGTCACGGTCGTCGCCGTCGGCTCCAGCGTCCCCGAAATCGCCACCGCGGCGTACGCCGGTCTCTACGGTGCCGGGACGTTCGCCGTCGGCCACGTCGTCGGCTCCGCGACCTCGCAGGTGACGCTCGGGATCGGCCTCGTCGCCGCCGCCTCCCCCCTCACGGTCCCGCGCGACCGCCTCGCCGTCTACGGCGGCGGGATGCTCGCCGCGATGGTCCTCATGCTCGCCGCCGCGGCCTCCGGGGCCGTGAGCCGCGTCGAGGGCGTCCTCCTCTGTGCGTGCTACCTCGGCTTCCTCGCGGTCGTCGTCGAGCGCACCGACTTCGCCGACCACGCGAGCGACCACGACGGCATCGACGACCCCCGGCGTGCCGTCGCGTGGCTCCTCGCCGGCCTCGCGCTCGTCCTCCTCGGCGGCCACCTGCTCGTCACCGCCGGCCGGACGGTCGCGCTCGCCCTCGACGTCCCCGCCGCGTTCGTCGGCGCGCTCACGGGCCTCGGGACGACGCTCCCCGAAATCGTCGTCTCCCTCCAGGCCGTCCGCGACGGCGAATCCGGCATCGCCGTCGGCACCCTCCTCGGCTCGAACGTCACCGACCCACTGTTCAGCCTCGGGGTCGGTGCCGCCGTCGGCGGCCTCGGCGTCCCGCACCCCGCGAGCGTCCTCCCCGCCGGCCTCTACATGCTCTGCGTCTCCGCCCTCGTCGTCTGTCTCTTCGCCGTCCGGCGCACCGTCGGCCGCCGCGCCGGCCTCGTCGTCGCCGCGCTCTACGTGCCGTCGTTCCTCCTCGTCTGAGTCGCCCACCGCGGGTGCCCGCGTGGCGGACACGCTTTTCGCCCGCGGGCGACAACCCCGGAACATGACCGAACGCGTCGTCGTGATGGGTGCGGCCGGCCGCGACTTCCACGACTACTTCGCCGCCCTCCGGGACGACCCGGACCGGCGCGTCGTCGCGTTCACGCGCGCCCCCGGCCAGAACCTCGGCGAGACCGAGGCGGGCGGGGACGACGCCTTCCCCGCCGCACTCACGCCCGACGGCCGCGGCCCGATACCCATCGTCCCCGAGGCGGCCCTCGCGGAGACCGTCGCCGAGCGCGACGCCGACACGGTGCTGTTCGCGTACTCCGACGTCGCCCACGGGGACGTGATGCACGCGGCCTCGCGCGCGCTCGCCGCCGGCGCGGACTTCGGAATGCTCGGCCCCGACAGCGTCCAGCTCGACGTCGACGTCCCCGTCGTCGCCGTGAACGCCGTGCGCACGGGCTGCGGGAAGTCCGCGGTCGCGCGGGCGTTCGCGGACGAACTCGACGCGCGCGGCCTCGACGTCGCCGTCGTCCGCGAGCCGATGCCGTACGGCGACCTCGTCGAGAAGCGCGTCGAGCGCTTCGCCGACGAGCGCGACCTCGCCGGGCTCACCGTGGAGGAACGCGAAGAGTACGAGGACCACGTCGCGGCGGGCCACGTCGTCTACGCGGGCGTCGACTACCGGGCGGTATTCGAGCGGGCGAGCGACGAGGCGGACGTGCTCGTCTGGGACGGCGGGAACAACGAACTCGCGTTCGCCCGCCCCGACTACCACCTCGTGCTCGTCGACGCGCTGCGACCCGACCACGGCGAGCGCTACCACCCCGGCGAGGCGAACCTCCGACGCGCCGACGCGGTCCTCGTCACGAAGGAGAACGCGGCGAGCGACGACCAGGTCGAGACGGCGCGCGACTCGGCCGCCCGCCTCGCGCCGGCCGACGCGCCGGTGTACCACAGCGACTCGGTCGTGCGCGCCGACGACCCCGACGCCATCGCGGGCCGCGACGCGCTCGTCGTCGAGGACGGCCCGACGCTCACCCACGGCGGGACGCCCCACGGCGCGGGGTACGTCGCCGCCGAGGACGCGGGCGCGGCGTCGATTATCGACCCGGAGCCCCACGCTGTCGGCGAAATTGCGGACGTCCTCGCCGAGTACGACCACCTCGACGACGTCCTCCCCGCGATGGGGTACAGCGAGGCCCAGCTCGCGGACCTCGAAGCCACCATCGACGCCGCCGACCCCGACGTCGTCGTCGCGGGGACGCCGGTCGACCTCGACGCCGTCGTGGACGTCGACGCGCCCGTCGTCCGCGCGCGCTACGAGGTCGCGTTCCACGACACCACGCCCGCGGAACTCCTCGACGCGGGCCTCGGTGCCGTCCTCGACCCCTGAGCGCGATGCGGATGGGTTTATCAACACCCACCGACTAGGTCCGGTAGGATGAGCGTCGTTCTGACGTTCACCGTTCCGGGGGGCCAGTTCGCACTCGGCCGCGCGATGCCGGAAGGGGGGATACGAGCCGAACTCGACCGTGTCGTACCGCTGGGCGTAGATACACCGCCGTTCCTCTGGGCGTACGCCGACGCGGACGCGCTCGACGACTTCCAGACGCGTCTCGCCGGCGACGCGGACGTCGCGGACGTCGAGGCCGTCGACGTCTTCGACGACCGGCGGCTCTACCGCGTCGACTGGGCGTCCTCGGAGACGTGCGTCCTCTCGCACCTCCGCCGGGCGTCGGCGAGTCTGAGCGGCGCGACCGGCACCCGCGACGCCTGGGAGTTCACCGCCCGGTTCCCGTCGCAGGACGCCCTCTCGGGCTTCCACGACGCCTGCCGCGAGGCCGACATCGACCTGACGGTCACGGGCGTCAACCGCCTCGACCCGACCGAGGAGCGCGACGACGGTCTCACGGCGAACCAGCGCGAGACGCTCCGCCGCGCCTACGAGGCCGGCTTCTACGACATCCCGCGTGGGACGACGACGGTGGAGCTCGCCGAGGAACTGGGCATCTCCGACCAGTCGCTCTCGGAGCGCCTCCGGCGTGCCCACGCCGCGCTCGTCGAGCGGACGCTCCTCTGAGGGCGCGCGGCGCGAATCGTCTAGACGCGTTTCGGGGCGTGCGCGGCGACCTCGACGCCGGGGCTGTAGACGACGTGCGGGTCGCCCGCGGGGTCGTCGAAGCCGTTGACCGCGAAGAGGTCGTTTTCGCGGACGTCGTAGGTCGCCTCCTGCACCCGCCACGGGTCGTGTTCGATCTCGCCGCGGAGGAGGGTGTCGCGCCCCTCGACGTAGAAGCGGTAGCGTTCGAGGAGGAACTCCGTGAGCGAACCCGGCTCGGCGGGTTCGGGGTCGCCCCGCGGGGTGTAGTCGGCGTCGAACTCGCAGGGCGGGACGCCGGCGTGCGTGCGTTCGCTCTCGAACTCGACGGTCTCGCCGCGCCGGACGATGCGCTGACTGGCGTCGTAGTAGGGGAGCCGGTAGGTCGCGCGCGCGATGGCGACGCCGAGGCGGTCGGTGGCGTCGAGGTTGTAGAAGTAGATGCCGGGGCCGGCGTCGCCCGTGACGTACGTCCGGAGGTTCAACTCGCCGAAGGTCGGTCCCACGAACCGCGGGAACCCGTAGGGACGGACGTCGCCCATCACGAAGGGGACGACGGAGAGGTAGGCGTCGCCGCCGTGGGTGTCGACCGTGACGTCCTCGGGGAGCGTCGCGGCGACGACGTCGGGGTCGACGGCGTACGAGGCGACGCAGACGTCGCGCCAGTCCATGGAGATAACTCGCATACGCGCGCTTCGCCGCGCGGCCCCTTCGTCGTGCCGGCCGTCGTCGCGGCCACCGACAGGGTTATTAACATTAGGAGAAGATTTAGTAACTGTGTCGAACACACTCTTCACCCGCGCCGTCCGCCGCCCGTCGGTCGCCCTCGGGGCCGTCGCCGTCGTCCTCCTCTGTGTGCTCTCCGCCGTCGCGCTCGCCGCCGGCCGCGGGGGCAAGGTCGTCGGAATCGGCTGGGTCGCGTTCGCCGCGATGACCGGCGGCGCGTTCTTCGGCGAGCGCGCGCACAACGGGAGCGCGCGCGGCCTCGTCTGGGGCTACGGGCTCGCCAGCGGCGCGATGGTGACGAGCGCCGCCGTCTTCCTCGTCCCGCAGGCCGTCGGCTACCAGCCGAAGCTCGCCGGCTTCGGGCTCGCGGCCGGCGTCGTCGCCGGCTTCGCCGCGCACACCGTCGGCCACCGGCTCTCCCACCGCGAGTTCCCCATCGACCGGACGGCCGCACAGCTCACCGCGCACGCGCTCGCCGCCGGCGTCATCATCGGTGCCGTCTACGCGACGATGCCCGACCTCGGCGCGGTGCTCGGGCTCGCCATCGTCTCGCACAAGGGTCCCGCCGGCTACGCGGCCGCGCGCCGCCTCCGCCTCGACGGGCGACCCGTGACGCCGATGCTCCTCCCGGCCGCCGCCGTCGGCATCGCGGCCGTCGCCGTCTCTCTCCTCCGCGTCCCGCCGAACCCCGCCGTCGACGCCGTCGTCTTCGGCTTCGCCGCGGGGGTCTTCCTCCACATCGCCATGGACTTCCTCCCGGACTGCGAGGTCGGCGGCGAGATACACGACGCCGTCACCCACGACCACGACGGCCACGACCACGCGCTCCTCGACACCCTCCGCACGCACGCCGTCGCCAGCACGGTCGTCGGCGGGGCCTGCGTCCTCGCGGCGAGCGTCGGCCTCGGTGTCGTCTGACACACGGGGGGTTTCCTACCCGCCGACGGCGACGCGACTGAACGTTCGGTCACTAGGCTCGGGGGCGACCCGAGTCGGCACGCCCCGCATCGCCTTGTTCTTCACTCTCATACTCAGACCTAATATTCCTACGAGACGCCGCAGTCCGGTGGTTTCGCGGCGTGCGACGCGGCCGGCGGCGCGGTGTCGGAACGAGAGGGATACCCTTATGTGGCTGGCCGGTCTGGACGAACGTACACGATGTCATCCAACGACATTCCCGGTGCGAGTCCGGGGGAACGGGTTCTTCCAGGGCACATTAGCCCACAATAACGACGAGATCGACGACGCACGGATTTTCGACACGACGCTCCGCGACGGCGAGCAGACGCCACGCACGTCGTTCGACTACGACGATAAGCGTGAGATAGCGGCGCTGCTCGACGGAATGGGGGTCCACGTCATCGAGGCCGGATTCCCCGCGAACTCCGAGGCGGAGTTCGAGGCCGTCCGGGACGTCGCCGAGGCGACCGACGCCACCACCTGCGGGTTGGCGCGCGTCGTCGAGTCCGACGTCGAGGCCGCCATCGACGCAGGTGTCGACATGGTGCACGTCTTCGCGTCCACCAGCGACATCCAGATCGAGGACTCGATGCACGCCACCCGCGAGGAGGTCGTCGAGCGCTCGGTCGCCGCGGTCGAGCAGGTCGCGGACGCCGGTGTCGAAGTCATGTACTCCCCGATGGACGTCACGCGGACCGACCCCGAGTACCTCGCCGAGGTGCTGGAGGCGGTCGATGCGGCGGGCGTCGATTGGGTGAACCTCCCCGACACCGTCGGGATCGCCACCCCGAGCCGGTTCGCGGACCTGGTGCGCTACGTCAAAGAGCACACCGACGCCCGGATCGACGTGCACTGTCACGACGACTTCGGGATGGCGACCGCGAACGCCGTCGAGGGAATCGTCGCCGGAGCCGACCAGGCGCAAGTGAGCGTCAACGGCATCGGCGAGCGCGCCGGCAACGCCGCCTTGGAGGAGGTCGTCATGGCCATCGAGAGCCTCTACGGCGTCGACACCGGCATCGACACGACCGGAATCGCCGAGCTCTCCGAGCTGGTCGCGGAGAAGGCCGGCGTCCCGGTCCCCGACAACAAGCCCGTCGTGGGGAAGAACGCCTTCAGCCACGAGTCGGGCATCCACGCCGCGGGCGTCATCGAGAACTCGGAGACGTTCGAGCCGGGCGTGATGACCCCCGAGATGATCGGCGCGGAGCGCTCCATCGTCCTCGGGAAGCACACGGGGACGAACGCGGTCCGCCAACACCTGGAGGAGGCCGGCTACGAGCCGACCGACGACGAGGTGGTGGCGGTCACCAAGCGCGTGAAGGAGCACGCCGCCGGCAAACGCCGCGTCACCACGGACGACCTCCACGAGTTCGCGGCGGACGTCGGCATCGAGCGCGAATCGGCCGAAGTGAGGGCCTGAGACGTCATGCCCTCGTTCGGCAACGCTTGCACGGCCGGGAAGGTTCAAATAGGAGCGACGCCTACAGCCGATACCGATGCGACGACCCACCGCGCGGACCGACCGTCTCTCGGGCAGCGTCGTCGCCGCCGTCCCGACGTTCATCGTAGGGGCGTAAGCCCCCTCTCTCCTCATCCTCCCCGACCGTCAGTACCGGCCGACCGACCGATCAGCGACCGCACCACACACACCACACAATGAGCGAGAGCGAACCAGAACGAACCACTGACCGCGACGAGGCGGAGACGCTACCGACGGGTGCGTCGTCCGTCGTGACCGCACTGGAGGACGCCGGCGTCGAGGCCGCCTTCGGCGTGCAGGGCGGGGCGATCATGCCCATCTACGACGCGCTCTACCAGAGCGACATCCACCACGTCACGATGGCGCACGAACAGGGCGCGGCTCACGCCGCCGACGCCTACGGCGCCGTCACGGGCGAGCCGGGCGTCTGCCTGGCGACGTCCGGCCCCGGCGCGACCAACCTCGTCACCGGCATCGCCGACGCCGACATGGACTCGGAGCCGGTGCTGGCCCTGACGGGGCAGGTCGCCACCGAGATGGTCGGCAACGACGCCTTCCAGGAGGCGGACACGACCGGCATCACCCGCCCCGTCACGAAGTCGAGTTACTTCGCGAGCGACCCGGACACCGTCGGCGACACCGTCGGCGAGGCGTTCGCGCTCGCCCGCGACGGCCGCCAGGGCCCGACGCTCGTCGACCTTCCGAAGGACGTCTCGAACGCCGAGGACGTCGCGCGCCCCGGCCCCGCGGAGGGCCCGGAGACGCAGGACATTCCGGACGAGGCCGACGCCGAGGAGGTCAGCCGTGCGGCACACGCGCTCGCGGACGCGGAGCGGCCCGCCATCCTCGCCGGCGGCGGCGTCATCAAGGGCGAGGCGACCGACGAACTGCGGCAGTTCGCCGTCGACCACGGCATCCCGGTCATCACGACGATGCCGGGCGTCGGCGCGTTCGACGAGACCCACGACCTCGCCATGGAGATGGCGGGGATGCACGGCACGGGCTACGCGAACATGGCCATCACGCACTGCGACGTGCTGCTCGGCGTCGGCACGCGCTTCGACGACCGCCTCACCGGCGGCGTCGACACGTTCGCGCCCGAGGCCGAGGTCATCCACGTCGACATCGACGCCTCCGAGATTTCGAAGAACGTCCACGCGGACTACCCGCTCGTCGGCGACGCGAGCACGGTGCTGCGCCAGCTCGACGACGCGCTCCCCCGCTCGCCCGACGCCGCGGCGTGGCGCGAGCGGTGCGCCGAGTGGAAAGACGAGTATCCGATGGACTACGACGCCCCCGAGGACGAACCGCTCAAACCGCAGTTCGTCGTCGAGGCGTTCGACGAGGCGACGGACGCGGACACCATCGTCACCACGGGCGTCGGCCAACACCAGATGTGGGCCGTCCAGTACTGGACGTTCACCGAACCCCGGACGTGGATATCCAGTCACGGCCTCGGGACGATGGGGTACGGCCTCCCCGCCGCCATCGGCGCGAAGGTCGCCGCCCCCGACCAGGAGGTCGTCTGCTTCGACGGCGACGGCTCCTTCCTGATGACCGTCCAGGGGCTCTCCGTCGCGGTCCGCGAGAACCTCGACCTCACGGTCTGCGTCCTCAACAACGAGGCCGTCGGGATGGTCCGACAGTGGCAGGACGCCTTCTTCGAGGGGCGCCGGATGGCCTCCGAGTACCCGTGGGGGCCGGACTTCGCCACGCTCGCCGAGGCGTTCGGCGCTGCGGGCTTCACGCTCGACGACTACGACGACGTCGCGGACACCATCGCGGCGGCGCGCGACTACGACGGCCCCAGCGTCATCGACTGCCACATCGACCCGCGCGAGGACGTCTACCCGATGGTCGCGAGCGGCGGCGCGAACGGGCTGTTCGCCCTGCAGGAGGAGCACCTATGAACGGACACGGATTCGGAGACGGACACGAGCACGCACACGCGAACGCACGCACGCACGAGCGGGGTGAGCGGCGATGACCGGCGAACTCCCCGGGCCCGCGCCCGAGGAGCGCCCGCACCCGTCGGGCCGCCGGAACAAGCAGGGCATCCGCATCGACCCGCAGGCGGAGGCCGAACCCGAGATCAGACGGGAGGTGCTGTCGGCGCTCGTCGACCACGAGCCCGGCGTCCTCGCCGAGGTCTCGGGGCTGTTCGCCCGCCGCCAGTTCAACATCGAGAGCCTGACGGTCGGCCCGACGGCCACCGACGGCCTCGCGCGCATGACCATCGTCGTCGAGGAGACGGGTCCCGGCGTCGAGCAGGTCAAGCGCCAACTGCGGAAGCTCGTCCCCGTCCACGCGGTCCGGGAGCTCGACGCCGCGACCGAGCGCGAGCTCGCGCTCATCAAGGTCGGCGACGACGACCCCGCCGGCGTCGCGGCCGTCGCGGAGATGTACGGCGGCGAGGCCGTCGAGGCCGGCCCGGAGGTCGTGACGGTCGAGCTGACCGGCACGGAGAGCGAGATCGACGCCGCGGTCGAGGCGTTCGAACGGTTCGGCGTGCGCGAGGTCGCCCGCACGGGCACCGCCGCGCTCGCCGGCGGCACGGAGTTCACGGCACACGAAACCCACGACAATGAGTGACGACGAATTCACCCAGCCGGTGTATCACGAAGAAGACACGAACCCCGAGTACCTCGCCGACGAGACGGTCGCGGTGCTCGGCTACGGGAGCCAGGGCCACGCGCACGCCCAGAACCTGAACGAGTCGGGCGTCGACGTCGTCGTCGGCCTCCGCGAGGGGTCGGCCTCCCGCGCGGCCGCGACGGAAGACGGACTGCGCGTCGAGACGCCCACGGACGCCGCCGCTGAGGCGGACGTGGTGAGCATCCTCGTCCCGGACACCGTCCAGCCGGACGTCTACGCGCAGATCGAGGACGAACTCGAGGAAGGCGACACGCTCCAGTTCGCCCACGGCTTCAACATCCACTACGGCCAGATCGAGCCCAAATCGGGCATCGACGTGACGATGGTCGCGCCGAAGTCCCCGGGCCACCTCGTCCGCCGGAACTACGAGGCCGGCGAGGGGACGCCGGGGCTCGTCGCCGTCTACCAGGACGAGACGGGCGACGCGAAAGAGCAGGCCCTCGCGTACGCGAACGCGATCGGCTGCGCGCGCGCCGGCGTCATCCAGACGACGTTCAAAGAGGAGACGGAGACGGACCTCTTCGGCGAGCAGGCCGTCCTCTGCGGCGGCGCGACGGCCCTCGTCAAGACCGGCTACGAGGTGCTGGTCGATGCGGGCTACAGCCCCGAGATGGCGTACTTCGAGGTCCTCAACGAGCTGAAGCTCATCGTCGACCTGATGTACGAGGGCGGGCTCGCGGAGATGTGGGACTCGGTCTCCGACACGGCCGAGTTCGGCGGGCTGACGCGCGGCGACGTCGTCGTCGACGAGCAGGCCCGCGAGAACATGGAGGAGGTCTTAGAGCAGGTGCAGAACGGCGAGTTCGCCCAGGAGTGGATTCTGGAGAACCAGGCGAACCGGCCGAAGTACAACCAGCTCTACGAGCGCGAGCGTAACCACGACATCGAGGAGGTCGGCGAGCGCCTGCGCGAACTCTTCGAGTGGGCCGACGAGGAGACCGAGAGCGAGGACGAACGCGTAGAGGTGAACGCTGAATGAGTGAGGGCACGCTCTACGACAAGGTCTGGGACGAGCACACGGTCACGACGCTCCCCACGGGCCAGACGCAGCTGTTCGTCGGTCTCCACCTCATCCACGAGGTCACGAGCCCGCAGGCGTTCGGGATGCTCCAGGAGCGCGACCTCGACGTCGCGTACCCCGAGCTGACGCACGCGACGGTGGACCACATCGTCCCGACGGGCGACCGCTCGCGGCCGTTCGAGAACGACGCCGCCGAGCGGATGATGGAGGAACTAGAGGAGAACGTCCGGGACGCCGGCATCGAGTTCGATGACCCGACGACGGGCGACCAGGGTATCGTCCACGTCATCGGCCCGGAGCAGGGGATCACCACCCCCGGCAAGACCATCGTCTGTGGCGACTCGCACACGTCGACGCACGGCGCGTTCGGCGCTATCGGCTTCGGTATCGGCACCTCGCAGATTCGCGACGTGCTCGCCACGCAGTGTATCGCCATGGAGAAACAGAAGGTGCGCAAAATCGAGGTCACGGGCGAGCTCGGCCCGGGCGTCGAGGCGAAGGACGTCATCCTCGAGATCATCCGCCGGCTCGGCACCGACGGTGGCGTCGGTCACGTCTACGAGTACGCGGGCGAGGCCATCGAGAACATGGGCATGGAAGGTCGGATGAGCATCTGCAACATGTCCATCGAGGGCGGCGCCCGTGCGGGCTACGTCAACCCCGACGAGACCACCTACGAGTGGCTCGCGGAGACCGACGCCTACGCCGACGACCCCGAGAAGTTCGAGCGCCACAAGGAGTACTGGGAGTCGATTCGCTCGGACGCCGAGGCGGAGTACGACGACGTCGTCACCATCGACGGCTCCGAACTCGAACCCGTCGTCACGTGGGGCACCACGCCGGGGCAGGGCATCGGCATCACCGACCCGATTCCGGACCCCGAGGAGATGGCGTCGGGCGACGCGGACGTCGCGCGACGCGCACAGGAGCACATGCGCGTCGAACCCGGCGAGACGATGAACGGCTACGACATCGACGTCGCCTTCCTCGGCTCGTGTACGAACGCCCGCCTCCCGGACCTCCGCGCGGCCGCGAACGTCGTCGAGGGCCGCGAGGTCGACGACGGCGTTCGCGCGTTCGTCGTCCCGGGCAGCCAGCGCGTGAAGGCCGCCGCCGAGGAGGAGGGCCTCGATCAGGTCTTCACGGAGGCCGGCTTCGACTGGCGCGACGCCGGCTGTTCGATGTGTCTCGGGATGAACGACGACCAACTGCAGGGCGACGAGGCCTGCGCGTCGTCGTCGAACCGGAACTTCATCGGCCGACAGGGGTCGAAGGACGGTCGGACCGTCCTGATGAACCCGCGGATGGTCGCCGCGGCGGCGATCACCGGGGAAGTGACTGACGTCCGCGAGATGAAGGGGGTGAGCCTGGCGTGAGCGACGTCGAGGACGGGCCCGCCGACACCGTCGAGGAAGTGACGGGGACGGGCATCCCGATCCGCGGGAACGACATCGACACCGACCAGATAATCCCGGCGCGCTTCATGAAGGTCGTCACGTTCGACGGCCTCGGTGAGTACGCCTTCTTCGACCAGCGCTTCGACGACGAGGACAACGAGAAGGACCACCCGTTCAACGAGGAGCGCTTCCAAGGCGCGAACGTCCTCGTGGTGAACTCGAACTTCGGCTGTGGCTCCTCGCGCGAGCACGCCCCGCAGGCGCTGATGCGCTGGGGTATCGACGCCATCGTCGGCGAGTCCTTCGCGGAGATTTTCGCGGGGAACTGCCTCGCGCTCGGTATCCCGACGCTCACCGCGGACCACGAGTCCATCAACGCCCTCCAGCAGTGGGTGGACGACCACCCCGACGAGGACCTCCACGTCGACGTCGTGCGCGAGACCGTCGAGTACGGCGACAACGAGATGGGCGCGAACGTCGATAAGGCCCAGCACAAGGCGCTCGTCGAGGGCGTCTGGGACACGACGGCGCTGATGGAGGCGAACGCGGCCGCGACGCGCGACGTCGCCGAGTCCCTCCCGTACGTCGAATCCGGTTCGCTCCCCGAGGTCGAGTCCGATGACTGAGGAGGTCGTCGTCATTCCCGGCGACGGCATCGGCCAGGAGGTCGTTCCCGCCGCGGTCGACGTCCTCCAGGCCACCGGGGTCGACTTCGAGTTCGTCGAGGCCGCCGCGGGCGACCACGTCGCCGAGGACGGCGGCGACCCGCTGCCCGACGAGACGCGCGAACTCGCCGCGAACGCCGACGCGACGCTGTTCGGCGCGGCCGGCGAGAGCGCCGCGGACGTCATCCTCCCGCTGCGCGACGCCGTCGACTCCTTCGTGAACGTCCGGCCCGCGCGTACCTACCCGGGCGTCGACGCGCTCAAGCCCGGCATGGACGTCGTCTTCCTCCGCGAGAACACGGAGGGCGTCTACGCCGGCCACGAGGCCCGGCTCACCGACGACGTCTCGACGCTGACGCGCGTCGTCTCGCAGTCCGCCTCGGAGCGCCTCGCCGAGTACGCCTGCGACTTCGCCCCCGAGGGGTTCACGGTCGCGCACAAGGCGAACGTGATGCGCGAGACGGACGGCCTCTTCCGCGACACGGTCGTCGACGTCGCCGAGGAGAACGGCGTCGAGACCGACACCGCGCTGATGGACGCGCTCGCCATGCACCTCTGTCTGCGCCCCGAGGAGTACGGGGTCGTCGTCTGCCCGAACCTCGCGGGCGACGTCCTCTCCGACCTCTCCGCCGGCCTCGTCGGCGGCCTCGGCCTCCTTCCCTCCGCGAACATCGGCGAGGAGCGCGCGCTCTTCGAGCCCGTCCACGGCACCGCGCCCGACATCGCCGGGCAGGGCGTCGCCAACCCCTGCGCGACCGTCCTCTCGGCCGCGATGCTCCTCGACTACCTCGACTACGAGGACGAAGCCGACGACGTCCGGGACGCCGTCGAGGGCGTGCTCGCGCACGGCCCGCGCACGCCCGACCTCGGCGGCGACGCCGAAACGAGCGACGTGACGAACGCCATCGTCGAGCGCCTCTAAGCGCGCCCCGCTCTCCTACTCGCTTTCTTCTCGTACGTCTCGACCCTCCCGCTCGGTCTAGCGCTCGACGATTTCCGCGCCGTCCCCGACCGACGAGCGATAGGCGCGCGCGTCGACGCCCGCGTCCGCGAAGGCCTCCACCATCGCCGACGCGACGGCGCGCTGACGCGCCGGATAGCACGCCGCGATGAGCGCCGGTCCCGCGCCGCTGACCGTCACGCCCGTCGCGCCCGCGTCCGCCGCGGCCTCGCAGACCGCGTCGTAACCGTCGATGAGCGCCGCGCGCGCCGGCGTCACGACGCGCTCGTCCATCCCGCGACCGACGAGCGACGGGTCGTCGCGCTGCATCCCCGCGGTGAGCGTCGCCGCGCTTCCGACCGTGTGGACGACGTCGTCCATCTCTGCGGAGCGCGGAACGACGCCGCGCGCGTCGCGCGTCGACACCACGATCTCCGGGAGGCACGCCACGAGGGGGACGTCCGCGTCGATGCTGAGCACGCCGTCGTCGCGGACGACCGTGAAACCGCCGAGTATCGACGGCGCGACGTTGTCCGCGTGCGCCTCCCCCGAGACCGCGGCCTCGCCCTCCGCGGCGACGCGGACGAGCTCCTCGCCCGTGTGGCCGCGCTCGTAGAGCGCGTCGAGCGCGACCGCCGCCGCCGCCGCCGACGCCGCGCTCGACCCCAGTCCCGAGGAGGGACGGACGCCCTTGTCGATGCGGATGTGCGCCGGCGCGTCGAGTTCGCGGGCGACGACGCCCGCCGTGTTCTTCGCCGGGTCCTCCGGGATGTACTGCGCGCCCGCCCCCGACACCTCGATGGTCGTCTCCGCGGCCCGTTCGACCGTGACGACGTCCGCCGGGCGGTCGAGCGCGACGCCGAAGACGTCGAACCCGCTCCCGAGGTTCGCACTCGTCGCGGGCGCACGGACCGTAAGCATGCCGTGGCGTACCGTGTGGGGGCTGAAAAGCGTAGCGAACCATCTTTTTCCGGGTCGGGTGCGCTCCGCGCACCCGTCCCCGCAAAAACATGGTCCACGCGAGGAAGCGAGTGTGGGACCAGCGAGGCCCGACGGGTCTCGCAGGGGTGAAAAATCCCGAGTGACTTCGTCGCTCGGTGAAACGCGGCGCGTCGCGCCGCGCCGCGTACGCCGGACTGCACCGCGACCGCCGGCGTTCGATATAGGGAAATGGTCCGTCGAACTGTACCGAATCTATTCACATCCCGTCAAGAACCGCCTGCTGGCTATCGAGGGCGGATTCCGTGGGATAGCTCCGGGTGACTCACGGAACCAGTGTATCCTCATACGGACACACCACTTCGAGTGCGAAGACCGACCGTCCATCACCCAACGATGTACTCCGGAGCGAGGAACAGACCGGCCAGAAAACAAGTCAATACGAAGATGGCTGTGAGGCGGAGTAGGCCAGCCGCCCGTCGTCGAGTTTTCGGAAGCGATTCAGCAATTCCGGACAGCGCAGTTCCGACGATAAAGAACAGCACCCACGGGACGACGGCTCCAGCTTCGCCGACACTCCAAGCGTACACGAGTAGACAGCAGAAGGAGAGCGACGTGCCAAACTGGACGAGTGAGCTGCGCCGGCCTTGTGGCTCCTTGAACAGAACGTCGCCGATATAGGGGACCATAGTCGGTGTATCCTCGCTAAAGACACAAAATGATGACTTCGCGTACGTCCGGTAGAACGTTCTCCCGTGCGACGCGATTTCACCACCGGAGCTGGGCGGTAATCTACTGCGAGGTTCATACATGGACCAAACGAACCACGGAGGTAGCGTCCGCGAGCGAGCGTTAACGAGACGGCTGTGCCGTCTCGTTCGCCGATCGGAAATCTCCGATCTCCGATGACGGTTCGAAGAACCCGAACGAAGCGGTTCTCTCGCCCTGCGGGCGAGACGACGGAGTCGCCTCGCTGCATAGGAAGAAGCGGAGCTTCTTCCGATAGCCGAGCGTTTCCCAGCGAGCCGAAGGCGAGCGCAGTAAATGGTCGGTTTACAGGGTTTCGTCGAGGATGAGGCGGGTCTTGGTGGTGGTGACGTCGTCGAGTTCGCGCGTCTTGGTGATGAGTTCGTTGACGCGGCCGGTGTCGTCGGCGTCGACGACGACGACGATGTCGAGTTCGCCGGAGACCTGCCAGACGAAGTCGACCTCGGGCCACTCGGCGATCTGGTCGCCGACGCCGTGGGTGTCGACGTCGACGGCGACGTCGACTTCGATCATGGCCTTGACGTTGCCGGTGCTGGTCGAGATGGTGAAGCGCTCGATGATGCCGTCCTCCTGTAAGCGCTCGACGCGGTTGCGGATGGTGCCCTCGCTGACGCCGAGCTCGTCGCCGATCTCGGTGTAGGGAGTCCTGGCGTCGCGTCGGAGGACGTCCAGAATCTGCCGGTCGAGGTCGTCCATACGGACGGGTGGACGCGGCGGGCGAAAGGAGTTACGAATTTCGTAACGACGCTACGAAAGCAAGGCTTATAGTCGGGAGGTCCGTTCGTTTCTCGTAATGTCGGACGCCTACCTCGCCCTCGAAACGGGGGACGTAGTCGAAGCGCGTGCGCGCGCCCCGGGTGCGGCCCAGGGCGAACTCGTGTTCACGACCGCCTACACCGGGTACGAGGAGAGTCTCACCGACCCCTCCTACGAGGCCCAAGTGCTCACCTTCTCCTACCCACTCATCGGGAACTACGGCGTCCGAGAGGAGCGTTTCGAGTCGGACCGCGTCCACCCCTACGCCGTCGTCGCGCGCGAGATGACGGACGACGTCGCGGAGTGGCTCGAGGCGGAGGGCGTGCCCGCGGTCGACCACGTCGACACGCGCGACCTCGTGACGGACATCCGCGACCGCGGCGCGATGAAGGTCGGCGTCTCCGCCGGCCCGGACGCCTCGCCCGAGGAGGCGAAGGCCCAACTCGACAGCTGTCCGCACATGAGCGACATCACGGACATCGGCGCGGACGTCAGCGTCGAGGAGCCGATTCACCACGAGGGGTCGGGCGCGCGCGTCGCGCTCGTCGACTGCGGCGCGAAGGGCTCCATCGTCGACTCGCTCACCGCGCGGAACGCCGACGTCCACGTCCTCCCCTACGACACGATGCCCGAGGAGGTCGAGGCGCTCGACCCGGACGTCCTCTTCATCTCGAACGGCCCGGGCGACCCCGCGAACTTCGAGGCCGCCCAGGCGCTCGTCGAGCACTTCACCGACGAACTCCCCATCGCGGGCATCTGTCTCGGCCAGCAGGTCGTCGCGCGCGCCCTCGGCGGCACGACGGAGAAGATGGACTTCGGCCACCGCGGCGTCAATCAGCCCGTCCTCGACCACGACACCGGGCGGGTCGTCATGACGACGCAGAACCACGGCTACACCGTCGACGAGCCCGGGGACCTCACCGTCACGCAGGTGAACGTCAACGACGACACCCCCGAGGGCCTCGACAGCGCGGAGTACGGCATCCTCACCCGCCAGTACCACCCCGAGGCGAACCCCGGTCCCCACGACACCCTCGACTTCTTCGACGAGGTCCTCGAACTCGCCGAGAGTCGGCAGGTCACGGCGTAGGCGGACGCTCTGTCTCGGTTCCGTCTTTTCTCCGCCTTCGTTCTACCTCTCCCGCGTCGCGCGCGCGTCGGAGCGACGGCTCGCGCTATCCGTAGCTCCGGGCGACGTATCCGTGTCTCGTCTCGAAACGAACCGCGAAAAAGCGTCGTGGCGTCGGATGGTCGATGCGTCGACGAACCGGAGTCCGGAAGCCGGTGTTAGCGCGCGCGGCGCGTCACTCGCCGCCCCACGTCGTGTTCGTGATGGGGCGCGAGCTGACGGAGGCGACGTCGAGGTCCTCGTCGCGGTGGGCGAGGGCTTCGAGGCTCGCCTCGGCGCTGGCGACCGTCGAGATGTAGGGGAGTTCCTCCTCGATGGCGGTCTGGAGGGCGTCGACGTCGTCGCCGACGTAGAGGTCGAGTTCGTTCTGCCGGATCGCCTCGGGGACGTCGTCGAACGCCCGGACGTCGTAGTAGTCCGCGAATCCGTCGAGGTCGAAGTCGACGACGGCGACGCCGCCCTCGGGGAGCGGATTGCCGGCGGCGGACTGGGCCTTCTCGTAGGCCTTCCCGAAGGTGCGGGCGGTGCCCATGACCTCGCCCGTGGACTTCATCTCGGGGCCGAGGCGGGGGTCCGCGCCCTCGAAGCGGTCGAACGGCAGGACGACCTCCTTGACACTGAACTGCTCGGGGACGCCCTCCTCGACGCCGAGGTCGGCGAGCGAGTCGCCCGCCATGACCTTCGCGGCGAGCTTGGCGATGGGGACGCCGGTCGCCTTCGAGACGAAGGGGACGGTGCGCGAGGAGCGCGGGTTCGCCTCCAGCACGTAGACCTCGCCGTCCTTCACGGCGAGCTGGACGTTGAGGAGGCCGACGGTTTCGAGGGCGCGCGCAATCTCCTCGACGACCTCGCGGACGCGACCGAGCGTCTCGTCGTCGAGGTTCCGCGGCGGGATGACGCAGGCGGAGTCCCCGCTGTGGACGCCCGCGGCCTCGACGTGCTCCATCACGCCGCCGATGAGGACGTCCTCGCCGTCCGAGACGGCGTCCACGTCGAGCTCGACGGCGTCCGCGAGGAACTCATCGACGAGGATGGGTTTGTCCGGGGCGACCCGGACGGCCTCTTCGATGTACTCCTCAAGCTCGGCGTCGCTGTGGACGACCTCCATCGCGCGCCCGCCGAGGACGTAGGAGGGGCGAACGAGCACGGGATAGCCGTGGTCGTGCGCGAGGTCGAGCGCCTCGGCCTCGCTCGTCGCCGTGCCACCGTCGGGCTGGCTGATGCCGAGGTCGTCCATCAGGACGTTGAAGCGGTCGCGGTCCTCCGCTAAGTCCATCGCCTCGACGCTCGTCCCGAGGATGTTTGCATCGAGACCGCGGCGGTCGATCTCGGCCTCGAGTTCGTCCGCGACGTTCACCGAGGTCTGACCGCCGAACTGGACCATCACGCCGTCCGCGCCGGTGGCCTCGACGACGTCCGCGACCTCCTCGGCGGTGATGGGCTCGAAGAAGAGGCCGTCACTGGTGTCGTAGTCCGTGGAGACCGTCTCGGGGTTGTTGTTGACGACGTGGGCCTCGATGCCCTCCTCGCGGAGGGCGCGCACGGCGTGGACGGAACAGTAGTCGAATTCGACGCCCTGCCCGATGCGGATGGGGCCGCCGCCGACGACGACGACGGAGTCGGTGTCGTGGTCGACGCGGAGTTCGCCGCCCGCGGACTCGCCCTCGAAGGGCCCGCTGAACCACTCGGGCTTCCGGGAGGAGTAGTAGTACGGCGTCTGGGCCTCGAACTCGCCCGCGCAGGTGTCGACCTGCTTGTAGGTGCGACCCGGGACGTCGGCCTCGACGTCGTCGATAGTGATGCCCGCGCCGTCGGGGCGCGCCTCGGGTTCGTCCGCCGAGGCCTCGGCCTCGACGTCCGAGGGCAGCCACGACGGGTGCGTGTCGTCGAAGGCGCCGCCGGCGAGCGCGGTTATCTCGTGGTTGGTGAAGCCCTCGATGGCGGCGTCGGTGAACGACCCGTCCTTCGCGCCGTCGGCGGCGTCGGCGATCCGCGCGAAGCGCTCGACGTACCACTCCTCGATGCCCGTCAGCTCGACGACCTCATCGACCGTGAAGCCGCGGTCGAACGCCTCGAAGATGGCGTAGGGGCGGTCCGGGCTCGGGCGCGCGACGTACGTCTCGGCGAGCTCGTCGTCGGAGAGGCTCGCCCAGTCGACGTCGGGTTCGTACTCGCTCGAACGCATCGCCTTCAGGAGGGACTCCTCGAAGGTCCGGCCGATTGCCATCGCCTCGCCCGTGCTCTTCATCGCGGTGCCGAGCGTGAAATCGACGTTGTCGAACTTGTCCTTGGGCCAGCGCGGCACCTTCGTGACGACGTAGTCGATGGCGGGCTCGAACGCCGCCGTCGTCTCGCCCGTGATTTCGTTCGTGATTTCGTGGAGGCGCTTGCCGAGCGCGACCTTCGCGGTGACGCGCGCGATGGGGTAGCCGGTCGCCTTCGAGGCGAGCGCGGAGGAGCGCGAGACGCGCGGGTTGACCTCCACGACTCTGTATTCGCCGCCGGGGGTGCCGTCGTCGCGCCACGCGAACTGGATGTTACAGCCGCCCTCGATACCGAGGTCGCGGATGACCTCCAGGGCCGCGTCGCGCATCTCCTGGTGGCCGTCGTCCGGGATGACCTGCGAGGGCGTCACGACCGTGGACTCCCCGGTGTGGATGCCCATCGGGTCGATGTTCTCCATGTTACAGATGATGACGGTGGAGTCGCCGGCGTCGCGCATCACCTCGTACTCGAGTTCGACCCAGCCGGCGATGGACTCGGTGATGAGCACCTCGTCGTTCCGGGAGAGGCGCAGGCCCTTGCGGACGCGCTCCTTGAGGACGTCCATGTCCTCGACGACGCCGGACCCGGAGCCGCCGAGCGTGTACGTGGTCCGCATGATGACCGGGAGGCCGCCGACCTCCTCGACGGCGTCCTCGACGCGCTCGCCGAGGGCCTCCGCGTCCAGGGCTTGCACGCTCTCGCCGTCGTCGAGGCTGATGGTCGTCGAGCGCGCGACGGGCTGGCCGAGGTCGTGCATCCGCTGGCGGAAGAGTTCGCGGTCCTCCGTCGCGTAGATGGTGTCGAGGGGCGTGCCCATGATGTCGACGTCATACTCGTCGAGGACGCCCTCCTCGGCGAGTTCGGCGGTCACGTTCAGCCCCGTCTGGCCACCGAGTCCCGCGATGACGCCGTCGGGGTTCTCCTGGGCGATGACCTCCGCGATGGCGTCGGTGGTGATGGGTTCGATGTAGACCTCGTCCGCCATCTCGGGGTCCGTCATGATGGTGGCGGGGTTGGAGTTGACGAGGACGACTCGGGCACCCTCCTCCTGCAGTGCGCGACACGCCTGCGCGCCGGAGTAGTCGAACTCTGCCGCCTGGCCGATCTGTATCGGGCCGCTTCCGATGAGGAGGACGGTCCGGTCGTCACTCATGTGTATCGGAGACGAGTGCGTACATCGTAATAAACGAAACGAAACGGTGCAAATCTCGTAACCGGATTACGATTTTCGTAATCCGGGGTGGCGCCGGGGGGCCATGGCGAGTGAGGTCGCTGTCGCGGCGTCAGAATCGCCCGCGCGGGCGCGTCACGCGGGCGCGTCGTACTCGTCCTGCCAGTCGCGCGCTCGCCGGTAGCGCTCGACGAACGCCTCGACGTCGAAGTCGAGCATCTGCTCTTCGAAGTCGCCCTGCGCGGCGTCGTCGCGCGCGTGGCTCACCGCGTGCTCCATCAGCTCGACGACGAGTTCGACGACGTGCTCGTGGAGCGTCCGCGCGTCGAAGGCCGTCACCCACAGCATCGCGTAGCCGACGCGCCCGTCGTCCGTCGCGTCCACGACCGTCACGTCGTCGGGGAACTCCTCCAGCACGCTCCCCAGCAGGTGGGGGGTACCGAACTCCTCGAAGGCGTCGTCGTCCCCCACGCTCACCGTCTCGCGCAGAACGTCGACGACGGCCTCCGGCACGAAGCGCGATGGCGGATGCATGTCCATCACGACCGCGTGGCGCTCGCCGCACGCGCACTCGTACTCGCGCATCCCGAGGTCGAACGCCGAGCGGTGGACCGTCTCCCCGCAGGGGAGCGCGATGGTCCCGTCGTCCGCGCCGGCCTCGCCCCCGCCTCCGCCCCCGCGGCCGTCCCCACCGTCGTCGTCGCCGGCGTCCGGCACGCGCGGTCCCGCGCCCGTGTCGGTCATCTACGGCCAGTCGTCGCGCTCGGGTTCGCCGCTCGCGGCCTCCTCGTCCTCGGGGTCGCCGAGCTCCCACCCGGCCGCCTCTGCGGCGTCCTCGACGTGCAGGAACTCCCACCCCGTCTCCTCGGCGAGCGCCTCGTCCGCCTCGTCCGCGCCGACGAAGACGTGTCGGTCGGTCTCGAACTGGCTCTTGACGTTCTCCAGGCTCTCGCGTTTGTCCTTCGGGCCGGAGAAGAAGTCCTGGCGGATGCGGCGCTTCCGCGTGAAGTTCGTAACGACGTACGTCGGTTCGTCGCTCACGACGCCGACGTACTCCGTCCACTGTCGGGCGTCGGCGAACGCCGTCCCGGGCTTGGCGAGTCGCTTGAGCGCGGACAGCTCGAAGGCGAGCGTCATATCCGTGCTCCCGCCGCTCATGCTCATAGGTACGAAAGGGCCGCTCGCGTGGAAAACGGCTTCGGTCGGGGCGACGGGGCCACAACA
This sequence comes from Halarchaeum rubridurum, assembly GCF_014647115.1. Taxonomy (GTDB): domain Archaea; phylum Halobacteriota; class Halobacteria; order Halobacteriales; family Halobacteriaceae; genus Halarchaeum; species Halarchaeum rubridurum. The sequence continues at coordinate 153,384 of NZ_BMOO01000001.1, read as the reverse complement.
CCTTCCCGGGCGGAGGCGTTGTACCCGGTATGGAGTGGCCGCTGCTGTTCGTGACCTCGACCACCGGCGCCGTCCTCATGACGGCGTTCGCCCTCTACATCTGGCTCGACGCCGGGTTCGACCGGCACGAGCGCGCGACGAGCGTGCTCTTCACGCTCGCCACGCTGGTGTTCTGGGTCACGAGCGCCGGCGGCGACCCGATGCTCGGCATCGCTACCCCCGAGTGGACGGAGATCGGCGGCGTGACGCTCGAAATCCTCTTCGTCGGCCTCGGTCTCACGGTGCGCTACGCCGCCGGTCGGTTCGGTCTCGCCGCCGAGGGCGCGAGCGAGGGCGTCTGACGGACGGCGCGGTCGATGGCGTCTGAACTGGACGCGAACGAGGAAGAAGCGGGTTTTGCCGGCGGGTGTTACAGGTCGACGTCGAGCTCTTCGAGCTCGAAGTTCTGCTGGAGGAGGACCTCGGACTGGTCGGCGACGTCCGCCTCGGCGCGGATGAGCTGTTTGTACTTCGACTGCGGGGCGAGGTCGCCGATGAGGACGCCGCCGATGAGCTTCCCGTCCTCGAAGGCGAGGCGCCGCCACTCGGTCTCCGAGTAGCGCCGCTCCGCGTGCTCGTCGCCGTCCGTCGGGAAGCCAAAGGAGAGGAACGGGAAGTCGAAGTGCGTGATGGAGTAGGAGGAGACCCAGCGGAACTCGTCGACGTCGTCCTCGACGTCGTCCGCGGTCATCGCGTGGCCCGCGACGGAACCCTGCTGTTTGGCGGAGCCCCACGACCCGTTCTGCGCGTGCGTGTCGCGGATCGTGTCGTAGAAGCGCGTGATGTCGCCCGCCGCGTAGACGTCCTCCGCGTCGGTGCGCATGTACTCGTCGACGACGACGCCGTCGTCGACCTCGACGTCCGTGTCCTGCAGGAACTCGACGTTGAAGTTGAGGCCGATGGCGATGCCGACGAACTCGGAGTCGTAGCGCTCGCCGTCGCCGCCGAGCGTGGCGACGACGTGGCCGTCGTCGTCCGTCTCGAAGCCCGACGCCCCGGACTCGAAGACCGGCTCGATGCCCTTCTCCGCGAGCGCGTCGTGGATTATCTCCGCGCCGTCCTCACTGAGGGCGTACCGCCACCAGCGGTTGCCACGCATCAGGTACTTCGCGTCGATGTCCTGGCCGGCACAGATAGCCGCGAGGTCGATGCCGAGGAGCCCCGCACCGACGATGACGCCGGAGTCAGCCGTCTCGGCGTGCTCGCGGATGTGGCGGGCGTCCTCGAACGTCCAGAAGTGGTGGATACCCTCCGCGTCGCTGTTCTCGACCGGGAGCTGCGTCGGCGTCCCGCCGGTGGCGACGAGCAGCGCGTCGTACTCCAGGTCGTCGCCCTCGTGGGTGTGGACGACGTGGGCGTCGGGGTCGACGCCCGTGACGAGCGTGTTGAGCCGCAGGTCGATGTCGCGCTCGTCGTACCACGACTCGTCGTGGATGGAGATCGGTGCCTCGGGGAGTTTCCCCTTGGCGTACTCCTTGATAAGGATACGGTTGTAGAGGGCTTCGCCCTCGTCTGTAACGATGGTGACGTCGGCGTCGGGCTCGCGCTCGCGGATCGTTTCCGCCGCGGAACTCCCCGCGACCCCGTCACCGATGATCACGAACGACTGGCTCATGTCCGGCACTGTGCGTTCCGGGTTAAAGTCGATTGCTATCCGTTGTCGATTCCGGCACTCGTTACCGCCGTGTGTCACGGAACGGCCGCGATGGGTGGGTCTTTGTAGGTCGCACCCCAACGCGTCGCGTATGAAGCTGCGGCAGAACGTCACGCATTTCGCGGCGCAGAAGGCCCTGGAGATGCCCGGCGTCGGCGACCTCGTCCACGAGAAACTCGTGGACATCCACGTCTCCGTCTTCGGCGGCTGGGCCGACGAGGAGTACCGGGAGGAGCGCATCCCCCACCTGGAGGCGTTCTTCGACGCCAGCACCGAGATGTACCTCACCGCCCTGCAGGCGGGGTACGACGAGGCGACGGCCCGCGAGATGACGCACGTCGTCGCCACCTTCGACTTCTACAACCACGGGTGGGCGGAGATGATGGAGTACCCCCCGGAGGAGGTGGACGCCCACTACGAGCGCCACCGGGAGTTCTTCGAGGCCCACGACATCACCGTCGAGGACCTCCTCGGCGAGTTCGCCCCCGAGGGCGGGCTCCCGGAGGCCACCGCGACGCCCGAACGCCTGGCGGAGGGCGACTTCCCGCACGCCGAAGCCGGGTTCGCCGACGACGTCTACGTCGAGGACGGCGACGGCGAGACGAAACGCGGCAGCCAAGCGACCCCCGAGGACGTCGACGTCGACGACGCGCCCGGGGCGACCGAGCGCTGAGCGTCGAGGCCCGCTAGCGACGGCCCGTGATGCGGTCCGCGACCTCGTAGCCCGCGACGATACCGCCGTTCAGCGACCGCTCGGGGTACTGCGCCTCGCTCGCCATCCCCGCGTAGTAGACCCCCGGCGCGCCGTCGTCCGCGAGGTCGTAGGGCACCACCATGTCGAGGTAGCCCCGCTCGTATATCGGTGCCGTCCGGGGGTTGCGCGCCGTCTTCACCCAGTTGACCTGCGAGCGCTCGAAGTCGGGGAAGAGCGACTCGATGCCCGCGAGCCACGTCTCCGCGACCTCGTCGTCGTCCATCTGCCAGACCTCGTCCTCGGGACCCTGGACGTACTTCGGGACGTAGAGGAGGTGCTCGCCGCCGTAGTGCGACTCGTCGACGAAGTTCGTGTGCTCGATCAGCGCGCCGAAGGGAGCGTCGTCCGCGACGTTCAGCCAGTAGGTGTCCGTGAGCGACTCCGACATGGAGACCACGGAACAGACCGTCCCCTGGAACTCGATGTCGCACTCGTAGCCCGTGAGCGATTCGAGGACGGTCGGCATCGCCGCGACGACGACCGAATCGACGTCGTGCGTCTCCGTCGTCCCGTCCCCCGATTCGGCGGTGAGCGCCTCCACGCCGGCCTCGCCGAACGAGAGGTCGGTGACGCGCGTGTTCGTCTCCACCGTCGCCGTCCCGACGTCGCGCAGGAGTTCGTCGAGCAGACGACCGAAGCCCCCGCGCAGGTAGCCGAGGGGTTCGCCCTTCAGGAGGTCGCGCTCCCCGCGGAACTTGATGCGCCCGAGGAGCCACGCCGCCGAGACGTCCTCCGCGCGCTCGCCGAACTTCGCCTCCAGGAGGGGTTCGAAGAACGTCTCGTAGACGTTCCGCGTCGTGTGTTCGATGCAGAACTCCTTCACGGGGACGTCCTCGTAGTCCCGCAGGTCCTCGTAGGAGTCGAACGAGGGGACCCCCCCGCGAACGTCGACGTCGAGGACGAGCATCCCCAGCCGGAAGGTGTCGTAGAGGTTCCAGTGGGGGAACGCGAGAATCTCCCAGGGTTTGTCCATCGGGTGAATCGTCCCGTCGATGTAGTAGGCGTTCTTCCCGATGGGCCACGTCAGGTCGTCGCCGAGCCCGAGCTCCTCGATGAGTTCGACGATGGTCTCCTCGCTCCCCGAGAGGTGGTGGTAGAACTTCTCCAGACGGTCCCCCCGCGTCTCGTACGTCGCCGCGAGCCCGCCGACCTCCTCGGACGTCTCGAATACCGTCACCTCGCGGCCCGCGGCCTGTAACCGCCGCGCCGCCGCCAACCCCGCGATTCCGCCGCCGACGATCCCGATCATACCACCGATTCAGGGAGAGTCGGGGTTAGGGTTTCGGAACGACCTTTTGCAGCGCTTGGCGCGGCTTCGCCGCGCCTGCGCTTGCAAAAGGTCGGCCAAAAGCCTGCGAGCCTCCCGTTGGTCGGCTCTTGGTCCGCTCGCTCCTGCCGGTCGCTCGCGGTAGGTACGCGGGCTATCTGTAACGGTCCCCGCGGCTAGCGTCCGCGCGACGAGTGGCTCGAAGAGACCGGTAGTCGAGTGAGAACACCGTTCTCACTGACCCACACTCGGGCCCGCAGCCCTCGCGTGGATCGCGCGGTTCACTCGCGCGTCAGCGCGAGGCCCGAGGACCACCGACGGTGGTCCGACCGGCCTTTGCGTGCGAGACGATGGAGTCGCCTCGCTGCACAGGAAGGAACGACGCTTCTCCCGATGGCCGAGCGTTTGCCAGCGCGGGCGAAGCCCGCGCACAGCAAAAGGTCGTTTAGAAGAACTCGTCGAGGCCGCTCTGCATGTCGTCGTCCTCGGCGTCGTCGCTCTTCGTGTCGGCTTCCTCGTCGTCGACGAAGACGTCCTCGTCGGTGTCGTCGCCCTCGTCCTCGCCCGTGTCGCCGCTTTCGCTGGCGTCGACGTCCTCGACGCTGGCCTGACCGGCGAACGCGCCCCCGGAGTGTTCGACGGCAGCTTCGGCCTTCGACGCCTCGGCGTCGGCGACGATGTCCTGCACCTTGTTCGTGTCCTTCCCGCTGCCGGTGACGAAGGCGACGTGTTCTTCCTCCAGGTCGTAGGCGGCGGCCATCGCCACGGTGAGTTCGCGGGGCTTGCAGTGGTGCGTCATCGCGGCGAGGAACGGCATGACCTCGCGGCGGGCGGTCGCCATCGAGCAGCCCGATTGCTCCGCTATCTTCCGGGCGACGTAGTCGCGGGTGTTCCGGGTGCCCTTCGTCCGGCCGAGCTTCGACCAGTAGGAGGGCGGCCCGTAGCGCGTCCATCCGCCCTTGGGCTCTCGGCGGGCGGCGGCGACGCCGGCGGCGACGTTGTCGGTCGCGTAGCGCCAGTAGGAGTAGTCCTGGGTGGCGCGCACGCGCCCGAGCCACTTGTCGGCGTTCACGAGGAAGCCGTAGGCGTCGGCCAACTCCGCGCCCGAGTAGTCCTTCGGGACGTTGTCCTCGACCCAGTTGAGGAGGTCGTCTGGCGTCTCGTCGACGTCGTAGGCGGCGTAGAGCGACTCCTCTGCGCCCTTCTCCTTGATGACGTCGTCGAGGAAGTCGAAGATGCCCTCGGTGGTGTCGCGCTCGCCCGTGACGATGTCGTCCTCGGTGAGCACCTCGTGTTCCTCGGCGAGCGCCTGGAGGTCGTTGATCGCCGAACGGAGGTCGCCGGCGTTCTTCTGGGCGAGCGCGGAGAGCGCTGCGTCCTCGTACGTGATGCCCTCTCGGCGACAGACGTCGCGGAGGACGGGGACGATGGAGCGCTTGCCGACGTCGCGGAACTCGATCTCCCGGCAGGCGTTCCGGAGGGCGTTCGACATGTCGTAGTAGTCGTTGGCGATGAGCACCATCGGCTGGGTGGCCTCCTTCACGAGGCGCGTGACGGCGCGCGCGCCGCCCCGGTCGGCGTTCCCGTGGATGTTGTCGGCCTCGTCCATGACGACGAGTTTGCGCCCGCCGGTGCCGCCGCCGAGCGTGCCGGATTTCGCGGCTTCGCCCGCGACGCGCTCGATGACGTCCTTCGTGCGCGTGTCGCTCGCGTTCAGCTCGATCGCGTCCCACCCCATGTCGTTGGCGAGCGCGTGCGCCGCGGACGTCTTGCCGACGCCGGGGCTTCCGTGGACGATGACGGCCTCGCGGTGGTCGTCCCACGTCTCCGCCCACTGCTTGAGGTCGTCGCGGGCCGAGTCGTTCCCGCGGACCTCCGAGAGCGTCGTCGGGCGGTACTTCTCCGTCCAGTCAACCATTACGCGAGAAGAGACGCGAACCGCGGTTAGGTGTTCCGACCCGCGCTCCCTAGTCGGACTGCGCGGCGACGTACGTCACGGGGCACGGCGAGTCGAGGATGATGTCCTGGGCGGTGCTCCCGAAGACGGCCTTCCCGGTCGGTGAGCGCGGCCGCCCGGAGACGAAGACCTGGTCGGCGTCGACCTCGCCCGCGGCGGCGACGACCTCCTCCGCCACCTTCCCGACCGCGCCCCGAACCTCGTAGCCGATTCCGTGGTCGTCGAGCGTCGCGCCGAGGCGCTGGATCGTTTCGTGGTCCGCGAGAACCTCGCTCGCGTCGTCCCGGTCCGCCCCCTCGTGGCCGAGGCGCTCGGCGGCGTCGAGGAACTCCTCGCCCGAGACGACGTAGGTCAGGACGACCGTCGCCTTGGCCGGGCCGGCGACCCGCATCGCGGCGTCGAGCAGTCTGTCGGCGTTCTCGTCGGTGACCGCCGGGCTGAGCGCGACCAGTACCGTATCGAGCGTCGCATCCATACCTCCCCGTCCATCACGGACCGCCATAATACTACGCCCCCGGTGGACGGCGCGCCGTCAGCGCTCGACGACCGTGCCGTTCGCGCCGACGGCGACGTGCGGGTCGCCGAGGACGAGCGCGTCGAGCCCGCTCGAAACCGGGTGTGCCGTCTCCCAGCGGCCGAGCCACTTCGCCAACGTCGCCCCCGCGGGGATACCGTGGCCGGGGCGGTGGAGGACGGTGCCGTTCGCGCCGACGGCGTGGACGCAGCCACACGGCCCGATTTCGACGTCGGCGAGCGTCGCCCCGCACGGGTCGGCGACGTCCCAGCCGTCCTCTGCCCCCGTCTCGCTGTAGAGCGCGCCGCCGACGACGTGCGCCGTCCCGCCCGCGAGCGCGACGCCGCGCAGCGCCGCGTCCGCGTCGTCGATGCCGAGACGGTCCCACGACGCCCCGCCGTCGCGCGTCTCGAAGACGGCCGCGTTCGCGTCGACCGCGACGACGCGCTCCCCGTCGGCGGTCACGTCGCGAATCGCCGCCCCGCTCCCGGGCGTGACGTGCGTCCAGTCGCGTCCATCACCCCTCCGGCCGCGCGAGACGTGGACCTGCCCGGAGCTATCGGCCACGTGGACGGTCGCGTCGTCGCCCGACTCGACGAGCGCGAGGCTCGTGAACTGGTTCGTCACGTCATCGGGCGCGCGATGCGTGGTGACGTCGCCCGCCGCGGCGTCGAGGACGGCGAGCGCACCGCTCGCGCCCGCGACCCAGACCCGCTCGCCGTCGCTCGCGGCCGCGTGGAGGTTCGAGCCGTTCCCGTCCGGACCGTTCGCCGCGAGAACGCGCCACTCCCCGTCGCGGGTGCGTTCGAGGACGACGCCGCCACCGCCGACGGCGTACACGCGACCGCCCGCCCGCGCGACGTCGTGGAGCGCCCGACTGGTGGGCGCGTCGACCACGCGCCAGTCGCCGTCGGTTCCCGTCCCTGTCGCGCCCGCGGCGCTCGCGCTCCCGGTCGCACCCCACGCGAGCGCGGCCCCCGCCGCGGCACCGAGGAATCGACGGCGCGAGACGTCACTCATCGTGCGCGACGCTTCGGCCGCGACCCGTTTCAGGTTGGTGGCTACTGTGCGTTCGCGCGGGCGTCGACGTCGCCGCGCACGCTTGGCGCTCGAAACCGACGCAACGACTTTTGCGTCGCCCGTCGAAGCCCGTCCCATGGCACACGACACGTCACGCGCCGTCCCGTGGCTCCCCGCGGCCGTCACCGGCGTCGTCGCCTTCGCCCTCGAATACCTCGTGGTCTACCTCTGGCAGGCGAACCGCGTGCGCGAGAACCTCCAGGGACTCAACGCGGTCATCGAACTCCTCGGCGGCCAGGGTATCCCCGCGTGGAAGGTCGTCGGCTGGCTCCTCTACAACGCCCACTTCGTCGACGTCACGCGCCCGGCCCTCGGCGGCGGGCGGGCGGCGACGAACCTCATCGCGGGCGGCAACGCCCCCCAGTTGCTCTACGTCCTCCCGCCGCTGTTCCTACTCGTCGCGGGGGTCGTCCTCGTGCGCTACGTCGGCCTCGACACGCCCCGCGACGGCGCGCTCTGCGGGACCGTCGTCTCGCTCGGCTACGCGATTCCCGCGTGGGCCGGCGTCTTCGCGGTCCGCGTCACGAGCGACGGCACGTGGATGGGGCCCGCGGTCGTCCTCGGCCTCGTCCTCGCCGGCGTCGTCTACCCCGTCGTCTTCGGGGCGCTCGGCGGCGCGCTCGCCGCGCTCACGAGCGACTGACCGCACGGTATCGGCACCTGTCGAACCCGCTCCGATACGCCTTAGGTCACGTACCCGGTTGTGGGGTGTATGGATTCGGACGCGCGCGCCGGCCTCGCGGAACGCATCGCGGGCGAGATCACCCTCAGCGACGACCCCGGCGCGACCCTGCGTAAGTGGCGCACCGACTTCGACGTCTCCCAGACCGAACTCGCGGACCAACTCGACGTTTCCTCCTCCGTCATCTCCGACTACGAGAGCGGTCGTCGCGAGAGCCCGGGCATCGGCCTCGTCTCGCGGCTCGTCGTCGCGCTCCTCGACATCGACGAACGTCGTGGTGGCGACCGCATCCGCCAGTACGCACGCGTCCTCTCCGCGGGCTTCGAGAGCGACGTCGTCCTCGACCTCCGCGAGTACCCGGCGACCGTCCCGCTCGCCGACGTCTACGACGCCATCGGCGCCACGGAGGTCGTCGCCGGCGACCGTGAGCGCGTCAGCGGCCACACCATCATCGACAGCATCAAAGCCATCACCAGACTCTCCAGCGACGAGTTCTACCGGCTCTACGGGCAGTCGACGAACCGCGTCCTCGGCTTCACCGGCGTCACGCGCGGCGAGTCGCCGCTCGTCGCCCTCCGCGTCGTCAACCCGACGCCGAACGCCGTCCTCCTCCACGGTCTCTCCGAGGACGACCTCTGGGAGCACGCACCCCGCCTCGCCCAGCGCGACGGCTTCTCCCTCGCCGTCTGCACGACGCCGGTCGACGAGATGCTCGACGCGCTCCGCTCGCTCGCCGACTGAACGCCGCCGCCGCTCCCCCGCCTTCCGGGACGCGTCCCCTCCCGGCCAGTCATTTACGGAGCCAGTCACGTTCGCGGCTCGTGCGCCCGGCGGCGGTCGATTCCTCGTCCGCCCGACCCGACTCGGCTGCCATAACACTTAGACGACTCCTCACTCTACCGTGACACGAATGGCCGCGCGGAGCTTGACCGTCGACACCCCGATATCCTACTGGCCAGCGGCCGCCGTCGCGATCTGCTCCGTCGTCCTCACCGTCTACCAGCTCCGGGCGTTCCCGCGAATCCCGACGACGACGCTCAGCGTCGCCCTCGACGCCGTCTTCGCCGTCCTCCTCCTTGGGGGCGTGACTATCGTCCAACGCCTCCGTACCGAGTTCGACCTCTACTGGCCCTTCATGGCCGGGACGACCCTCGTCCACGTCTTCGCGCTCGTCGAGGTCCTCGACGAACTCGTCCGCCAGCCCTTCTGGTTCGACTTCGTCTTCGGCGACGTGACGGCTCCCCTCGGCGCGCTCTGTCTCTTCTTCGGGCTCCGCCGCTGGGTCGTCGCCCAGGAGGCCCAGCGCCGCGAGCTCGAAGAACAGACCGCCGAGCTCACCCGCCGCGCCGAACGCCTCGACGAGTTCGCGGGCGTCGTCTCCCACGACCTCCGTAACCCGCTCACGCTCGCCAAAGCGCGCCTCGACGTCGCGCGCGAGCACCCCGACGAGGCCGACGAACACCTCGCCGTCGTCGAGGACGCCCTCGAACGCATGGAGACCATCGTCGAGGACACCCTCACCCTCGCCCGCGACGGCCGGACCGTCACCGACCCCGAGCCCGTCGACGTCACGACGCTCGTCGAGGAGTGCTGGCGTGCCGCCGCCGACGCCGAGTGCGACGTCGACCTCTCCGTCGACCTCGACGACAGCGAGCGGATCGCCGCCGACCCCGCCCGTCTCCGGCAGGTCTTCGAGAACCTCTTCGCCAACAGCGTCCGGCACGGCGGCACCGACGTCTCCGTCACCGTCGACGACCTCGACGACGGCGCGGGGTTCTACGTGGCCGACGACGGCCCCGGCATCCCCCCGTCGAGACGCGACGACGTCCTCGACGCCGGCTACACCGACGCCGACGACGGCACCGGCTTCGGGCTCGCCATCGTCGCAGAGATAGCCGACGCCCACGGCTGGGACCTCGACATCACCGAGAGCGACGACGGCGGTGCGCGCTTCGAGTTCCGCGGCGTCGAACGCCCCACACCGCTCTGAGGCGACCGCTCGCCCTCACGATAGTTGGCTCCGTTCGCGTGCCCGTGGGCCGAGCGGAGCGGGGGGACACGCACTCCTCACGGCTCCGCCGTTCAGTCTTCCGCGGTTCCTCCGGAACCGCGTTACTCGCGGGTCGTGCCTCCCCGCTCGTCCGTAGTGGGCCCTCGCTACGCTCGGCCCCACTTCACTCCTCACGGCTCCGCCGTTCAGCCTTCCGCGGTTCCTCCGGAACCGCGTTACTCCACGTACCGATACGTCCGCTCGTTCATCGGCCCCCAGCCGTCGAAGACGAACTCGTCCTCGGGCGTCGTGAAGGCGTCCAGTTCCGCCTGCTTCGCGTGGTTGTGTCGGTCGTGCACCCGCTCGTACTCCGCGAAACTGAGGTCGTAGCGCGACTCGACACGGTCGAATATCGAGAGCGCGTCGACCTCCTCGCGCCACCCGTCACGAACCGTCTCGGCGTGGACCTCCGCCTGCGCGCCCGACCCGTAGGAGGCGACGAGCAACTTTTCACCCGCGAGGTCCCGGCCGTTCGCCGCGGCGTGGTGGAGCGCCGAGAGACGCGCGAGGTGGACCGACCCCGTGTACCAGTTCCCGACGCGCTCGCTTATCGCCAGCGTCGGCTCGATGCGCGCGTCGTACCACTCGCGGTACTCGGAGCGCTCCTTCAGCGCGTCCGTGTAGTCGCTCACGGCGTCCTCGAACGCGCTCTCGTCGTCGAACGCCTCCCGGCGCGGTTGGCGACCGATGTCCTCCGCGAGGGCGTCCTCGACGTCCGTTCCGCGGGTCGTGTGCCGGTACGCGAGGAGCGCGGCCTTGCGCACCATCCCCGGATACGGCGTGTGGAACGGCGCGTACGCGTAGTCGTCGGGGCCGACGTCGCCCGCGACGCTCTCGAAGTCCTCCAGCGCCTCGCGCATCCGCGCGAGGTAGACCTGAATCGAGCGCTTCCCGTCGACGCTCGGGAACTGCTGGTTCGGCTTCAGGAAGTCCGTCTCGTCCGCCGAGCCGTACCCCTGCTCGACGGAGAGTTCGACCAGCGCGGGGTCCTCGGTGACCCACATCGCCACCGCGCCCGCGCCCTGCGTCGCCTCGCCCGCGTCGCCGCGCTCGTAGAGCGCCGTGTCGCTCGCGATGACGAGCGCGCCCCGGCCGCGGTTGCGCCCCGCGCGTATCCAGTTGCACGCGTCGTCGAGGCTCTGCGTCCCCGCGATACAGGCGAACTTCCGCTCGCCCTTGTTCGCGTGGTGGAAGTCCCCGTCGTACACCTGTTCGAGACACCCCGCGATGTACGTCGAGACGGGCTTCGAGTTGTCGAACGCCGACTCCGTGGCGACGTCGATGCGCCCGACGTCCTCGGGCGTCAGGCTCTTTCGCTCCATCAGCCGGTGGGCGGCGTTCGCACCCATCGTCACGATGTCCTCGTGGGCGTCCGGGAACGAACTCTCGCGGAGCCCGAGCCCCTTCGTGTACTTCGCCGGGTCGTCGCCCTGCTCCGGGGCGAACGTCTCGGCGAGGTCGAGCGACAACTTACCGGTCCAGACCTCGACCGCGTCGATGCCGACGGCTGTCATGGCCCGTCATTCACGAAACTGGCGTATGTGTCTGTCGATAGGCCGTTCGACGGGTGACGAACACCTCAGTACGCGCCGTTCGTGAACGAGAGCGTCTGCGTCGAGCCGTCGGCGAACGCGAACGTGATCCGCACGCGTTCGTTCTGGACGTCCACGCTCCCACCCGGTCGGTCGTTCCCGTCCCGCCGGAAGTTCTGCATCTCGACCGTGACGGTCTCGCCCGCGCTCACCGTCGCGTCGCTCGTCAGGTCCACCGCCGTCCCGAGCCGGTAGTAGTCGTTCGCGCTATTCGGCGCGTCGTCGACGTTCGCGTCGTACGCGCCGTTCCCGACCCTGACCTCCGGTTGCCCACCGCTCTCGTCCCACAGCCACGCCGCGCCCTCGACCGAGACGTTCACGCCCGTTATCGTCGCGTCCGCGTTCGCGGACATCGAGAACCGGATGGTGTTCCCGCCGTTGTACGGCCCGGCGTCGCCGTTGTACGTGAGCGTCGCCGCGTCACCGGAACCGTCACCGCTCCCGTCGCTCCCGCTGCCGTCGCTCCCGCCGCCGTCGGGGACGCTCACGTCGAACGTCGTCGTCTTCGGACTGCCGGGGTCGCCCGGCGACGCGCTATCGACCCAGACCGTCACCGCGCCGTCGCTCGGTCCCGCGCGGTACGCGAACGACGCCGTCCCGTCCGCGCCCGTCACGACCGCGTCGCCGTCCACGAGTTCGCCGTCACCCGCGACCGACGCGCTCACCGCCACGCCCTCGACGGGATTGAGGGACGCGTCGTTGACCCGCACGGTGAACGGGCGACGCTCGCCCGCCGCCATCGTCGCGTCCCTCGACTCCCGCGACAGGTACGCCGGTGAGGCACGCTCCGGCGTCGCGCCCACGCTCACCGCCGCCACCCGCAGCCGCGTTCCCGGCGCGAGCGTCACGTTCAGCCGCCCGTCGTCACCGCGTAGTGTCGTGTCCGCCGCGACCAGCGAGTTCCACGACGTCCCGCTCGCCCCCTCCGAGGGGAGCGCGGTGGGCACCGAGACCGTCACCGGCCCCGCGAACGACGACCCCGCGCCGCTCCCGGCACTCACCGCTTCGGGGTCGAGCGCCACGCTCCCGACGCCGCTCTCGGTGTACTCACCCGTCAGAGCCACCACCGAGACGCGCTCCGGCGTCACGAGCCGCTGGCCGGTCCGCGCGAGCGTGCGCTCGCCCGCCGCCCGCCCGAAGCGGTCGTACAACACGGTGTTCTCGTAGGTCGTCGTCGGCGCGCTCCCGTACTCGTTGTAGTGGGGCGTGTAGACGAGCCGCTTCGTCGGGATGGAGAGCGCCCCGTCGTCGCCCGCGTACTCGCTGAGGCCCTCGCCGACGTTCGCGCGCGTGAGGTTCGAGATGATGACCGTCGACGCGCCCGAGAAGTTCCGCGTCGCGAGCGTCCCGGTCGCCGGGGGCGGGTTCAGCGCGAACGCCCGCTCGGGATAGCGCGTGCCGAGCGACACCGCCGTCGGTTGCGCGTCGCCCGACCACGCCGTCCGCAGGAGCGCGTTTCGCACCTCGACGAGGTCGTTCCCCACCTGCTGGCTGTGGTCGAACTCCACCCGCGCGTTCTCCGACGGAACGACCTGCGCCTGATAGAGCGACAGCGCGACGACGAGCATCCCGAACAACAGAATCGCACCGACCAGCCCCGCGACCGCGCGCTCGTCCCTCATGACGGTGTGTTAGACGCCAACAAGCCTAAAGGATGCGGTGGTCACGGGAGCTACCCGGTCGGTGACGGGGGACGACGGAACCGGGGGCCCTCACGTCGCACGCGCCGGGTCGTTCCCGTCCGCCTGGTCCGGCTCCGTCGCGGCGTACGCGACCACCACGCCGTCGTCGTCGTAGACGAGGAGTTTCGTGACGAAGCTATCGCCGTAGTTCGGCCTGAGGTCGATGGAACCGGACGACGCGCTCCGCCGCTTTATGTCGTAGCCGCCGCTCCCGGTGCTGAGGAGCGCCCCCCGAACGTGGCTAAACCGACCGGTGTTTGCGACGCCGTACGAGATGGTGTACTCGGGCCCGCTGCCGGTGGAGTCGTCGGTAACGTCGAACGAACCGATAGTCGGCGACCCGGCGTCACCGAGGTTCGCGTTGCTGGTGGGGTTGATCGCGTCGGCGGTGTCCGTGAACTGCCGCGACGCCGCGACGTACTCCGACCCGCCGGACGCGTAGACGACCTTGAGCGTAACGTCCCAACTGTCCTTCGCACCGTTGCCCGCCGTGTACTCGACGCCCCCTCGCGTGGCCGTGCTCTGCTCCGTCCCCTGCGCGCTCCCATCGTTGTCGTTGAACGCGACCTCGACGTGGTCGAACGAGCTGTTCGTGTTCGTCACCGAATACGACGCGACGTAGTTCACGCGGTCCTGGTTCGGGTTCGATAAGTCGTCGAGCCGCCAGTTGATAGCCGGGCCGCCCTGGTCGCCGCTCCCGGTTCCACCGCTCCCGGTTCCACCGCCACCACCACCGGTCTGGTCCGGGACCGTCACGCCGAACGTCTCCCACTGCGCTCGCGGACCGTCGGTTCCGTTCGGGCCGAACCAGACGTCGACGTCGTACGTCCCGGGCGTATCCGGCGGCTCGTACTCGAACGCGACCTCTCCGTCCGCACCGGACGTCCGTGACGGACGCGTGATGCTCCCGCTCGCCGCGCTCGCGTTCACGACGGTACCCGACCGTGGGTTGAGGTACTCGTCGTTGACCCGCGCCGTGAGGGTGTAAACCCCGTCACCCGAGCGCCGCTGTGACACCGCCGTGATGTATGCCGGCTCGCTCGTCGCCCCGGACCCGACGCTCACGGCCCCGATACGCAGGCGCGTGTCGCCGACCGTCGAGACGTTCACCCGGCCACCACTCTCGCTCGCGGCCGTCGGGAGCAGGTCGCTCCACGTCGTACCCGTTCCGTCGTACCGCGTCGGCAGCGAGACGTTCAGCGACCCATTCACGGAGACGCCGCCCCGTGGCGTACTCACCGCCTCGGGGTCGACCGTCGCGCTCCCGACGCCGTTCTCGCTGTACTCGCCCGTGAGGACGACGAGCGAGACGCGGTCCCCGGAGACGAGCGAGTCACCCGTGAGCGGCAGGTACCGATTACCGCTGCCGCTCGTGAAGTTGTTGTAGAGGAGGGTGTTCTCGTAGACCGTCCGGGGGGCGCTCCGATACTCGTTGTAGTCCGGCGCGTAGACGAGCGCGCTCGTGTCGTACGTGAGGGTGTTGTTCCGGCTATCGAGGTACTCCCGTAACCCCTCGGGCCCGCTCGCGGCGGTGACGTCGGTAATCCGGATGGTCCCCAACTCCTCCGTCGCCAATCTGCCCGTCGCGGGCGGCGGGTTCACCGCGACGGTCCGGCTCGGGTAGCGCGTACCGAGCGTCACCGAGGTGGGTTGGCTGTTGCCCGACCACGCCGTCCGCAAAAGCGCGTTACGGACGTCCTCCATCTGGTTCTGGACGTGCTGGCTGTGCTCGAACTCCGTGCGCTGGTTCTCGCTCGGAACGACCTGGGCCTGGTAGAGTGAGAGGGAGATGACGAGGATGCCGAACAGCAACACCGCGCCGACGAGTCCGGCGACGGCCCTCCGGTCGTTCATGTGCTCGTAGTTGCGCCCGGGTGGTGGTAAACTCGACGGCTACGCCGACTCCTCGTCGTCCTCGATGACCTCGGGGTCGGCGAGGGCGCTCTGGAGGCTGTCGAGGCCGCTCAGCCAGTCCGTCAGCGGGCCGTACTCCAGCTCCTCGGTGATGGAGACGTCGACCTCCGCGCCCTCGAAGAGCTGCGAGCCCGCGCCCGCGGTGAGGTCGAGCGCGCGGTCGAACTCCTCGTCCTGCTCTGCGGCCGCGGCCGCCTCGACGTACTCCTGCGCGCTCGCCTCGTCGGCGGGCCCGTTCGAGACGTAGACGTCCGCGGAGTAGAAGACGGCGACGAGGCTCGTCTGGACGCCCTCGACGAGCATCCGCTTGTCCTCGTCGTCGAAGTCGGGTTCGGCGAGGACGACCTCGCGGATCGACTCCAGCTCCTCCATCGCCTCCTCGTCGCCGAGCTCGTCGTCCTGATACGCGGAGACGATCTTCGCCACGGCGATGGCGACGTCGTCCTGGAGGTTGTAGAGCAGGCGCGCGGAGTCCTCGTCCTCGGGGTCGAGTTCCTCGTCGCGGAGGCGGTCGAGCCAGTTCTGCCAGCGTTCGGCGGAGTAGAACTCCTCCTCGGTGTCGCTCATACCCCATACGTCCGGAGCGCGGGACAAATGCCTTTCCTATGCGCGACGGCGCGCCACGGCGTCGCACGCCCGCCTCGCGCCCGCTTCGGCGCTCGCGTCGCTGCGCGCTCGCTCGCCCCGTCAGTCGAGCGTCGCCTCGGTGTCGATTCCGTAGACGGCCTCTGGGGTCTCGACGTGCGCCCGGCGCACCGCCTCGTCGTCGCCGCGCTCCTGGAGCCACGCGACCCGCCGGGGCACCGTCTTCGGGCCCATCACGGCACCCGGCCGGTCGGTATCGTCCACGTAGTCCGTCTCCATCAGGAACGGTTCGCCCGAGTCGACGGCCTCATCGAGGTAGTCCTTTTCACACATCACGCTCTTCGTCACGCCCGCGAGCGTCCCGCTCGCGTAGTGTTTCACGACGCGCTCGGGCGGCTGGCCGGCGTCCTCGGCCCACGCCGCGACGTCCGTCAGGTCCTCCGTCGCCTCCGTGTGCAACTGGAGGGCGACGCCCGTCTCCGCCGCGCGTTCGAGCGCGTGGCGCAGCACGCGGTTCGAGGCGTCCCACACCGCGTCGCTCACCTCGTAGTGGGGCCGACCCGACTTCAGCGCGACCGCGTCGCCCTCGGCGGCGTACTCCGCGGCGGCGTCGAGGCCCGCGCACATTAGGTCCGCGGCCTCGTCGGGCCCGAAGCCGCGCTCGTCGACGAGGCGACTGATCAGGCCGGGGTGCACGCCCAACACCGGCCACGCACGCCCGCGGAGTTCCTCGCTCGCGTCCGCGACGATACGCTCAGTCTCCTCGAAGACGGCCCGGAAGTCCGCGCCCGTCTCCGCCTCGACGCCGAGGTGCCACGAGGGCTTGTTCACCACGAGCAGGTGCGTGCCGCCCGCCCGCGCGAACTCCCGCACGGCGTCGATGCCGCGCGCGCCCTCGCGGTCGAGATGTAGGTGGTCGTCGAGTACCGGGGTGCCCAAATCGCGCATGCGTCGACGTCCGCGCGCCAGCCGTGAAAAAGCTCAGTCTTCGAGGACGAGCGCGTCGTCCGCGGCGTTCCGCAGCGCGTCCGAGCGGCCGTGTTCCCCGGGCGCGATGGCGAGCGTCCCGACGCCGTTCGCGGACGCCTTCTCCAGGACGGGCTTGAAGTCGGTGTCGCGCGAGGCGACGGCGAGCAGGTCGACGTGCTCGCTCAACACGAGTTCGGTCGCGTCCACGGCGAGCTTCACGTCGACGTCGCCGCTCGTCACGCGGACGTCGTAGCCGCGCGCCTCGCCCGCCTGGATGAGGCCGGGCGTCGCGTGCTCGTCGAGGTAGAGCCGCGAGACCACGAGGCGTCCCTCCTCGCGGGCCGCGTGCAGCACGTCGTCGAGGTCGACGTCGAACTCGTCGCGCAGGACGTTCGGGCCGTCGACGAAGAGCGCGACGCCCCTCTCGCCGCCCGTCAAGGCGTCACGGAGCCGTTCCATACCTGTCACTCGTCGGCCGCGAGTAAAGCGGTGGCGAAAGCTCGGCCCGGCGTCGGCGCGCTACGGCTGGGCCTGCCCGGTCGGGCGCACCATCAGCTCGTTGACGCTGACGTGCTCGGGCTGGTCGGTCGCGTAGACGATGGCGCGCGCGATGTCTTCCGGCTGGAGGACGTCCATCTCCTGCAGCATCTCCTCCGTGTGGTCCTGGATGTCCTCGTCCGGGATGTGGTCGGCGAGCTCCGTCTCGACGAACCCGGGCTCGATGAGCGTCGTCCGCAGCCCGTCGTCGGCCTCCTCCTGTCGGAGGCCCTCCGTGAAGGCGTTGACGCCGAACTTCGTGGCGCTGTACCCGCTGGAGGTCTCGCCGGCGACGCGGCCCGCGACCGAGGAGACGTTGATGACGTGGCCCCCATCGCGGAGGTGCGGCAGGGCCTCCTTCGTCGCGTTCATCAGCCCGATGAGGTTCACCTCGATCATCGTCCGCCAGTTCGCCGGGTCGGCGTCCGCGACGGCCTCGAGGAGCATCACGCCCGCGTTGTTCACGAGGACGTCGAGCCCGCCGAGCTCGTCGACGGTGTCCGCGACCATCCGGACGACCTCGTCGCGTTCGCTGACGTCCGCGGGGACGACGAGTGCCTCGCTCCCCGTCGCCTCGACGCGTTCTGCGACCTCGCGCAGGCGGTCTTCGCGGCGCGCGGCGAGCGCGACGTCGGCACCGGCTTCCGCGAGCTGGACGGCGGTCTCGGCACCGATACCCGACGATGCACCCGTGACGAGCGCGACGCTGTCGTCTTCGATCATACCTCCCTCTATGCACCTCGCCCCATTGGTCTCCGGGGAATCGGCACGTCGCGCCGCGGCCGCCCGCGACGCCCCCGGACCGTGGCGGTGAAACCCGACGAGCCCCTCCGGGCGAACGAATGGCGCAACGCTTCCGCTGGACGCACACGCTCGCCGACGGCCGCGAGGCCACCGTCTCGCGCGTCGCCGGGGCGCACGAGGACGGCGACGACCCGCGCCGCCGCTACGACTGCCGACTCCCCGCGGACGTCGCGGCCTCGACGCCCGACGAGCGCGTGCGCCTGACGCGCGAGGGCGACGGCGACCGGCTCACGGTCGTCGTCCCCGACGGCGTGGGCGTCGCCCGCCTCCGCCTCGCCACCGACGACGGGCGGACCGCCCTCCCGCTTTCCGACCCGACGCTCGGCGGCCACCTCACCGCGGCCCTCCGCGGGGACGACACGGCCGCGCGCGCGCTCGCCGACCACCACGGCTCCGCGACCGCGGCCGTTCACGCCTGTGCGCACGCCCTCGACACCGAGGGGGTCGTCGCGCTCGTCGACGCCCTCGCGTCGGCGAGCGGGGCGGCCTCGGACGACCTCCACGCCCGGCGCTACGCGCTCTGCCGGGCGGCCGCGCGCGGGACGAACGGCCTCGCCGTCGACGAGCCCGACGCCTTCGAGACGCTCGCCGACGGGCTCGATTCGGTCGAGGGAATCGGCGACGTCGAGGCCCTCGACGCGCTCGGCGACCTCGTCGCCGTCCACGGTCTCGACGACGTCCGCGCGCTCGGCTACGACCTCGTCCGCCTCGCGCACCGCGACGACGGTCGCTTCCGGGCGTACTGGCTCGCCGCGCTCGCCCGTGATAGCGGAATCGACGCGGCCCGCGACGTCGCGGGTGCGGGCGGCGACGGCGGCGACTACGCCCGCCTGAAGGAGCGTGCGCTCGACGCCGACTACGCCGAGCGCGGTGCGGCGTGGCGCGCGCTCTGCGGGCCCGCGAGCCGCCGCTCCCGCGAGACGTTCCGCTACGTGCTCGCCAACGCCTACTACTGGACGGGCGAGACGAGCCGCACGGACGCCCGCGCGGACGAACTCTGCTACGACGGCGCGCTCGCCGCCGTCCCCGCCGACCTCGACTGGATACGTGTCCGCGCGCGCTACGAGCGCGCCCGCGCCGTCGGCCACCGCCACCGGAGCGCGACGAACCACGCGCTCGCCGTCGCCGCCTTCGAGCGCGCCCGCCGAATCGCCGAGGAGTGCCCGGACGACGACGTGACGCCGTGGGACCCCCTCTACAGCCGGACGGTCGTGGCGTCGAACGCGCGCTCCGCCGCCGGCGACCACGCCGCGGCCGTCGACGTCATCGAGGACGGTCTCGACGCCCTCGACGACTACGCGATTCCCGACGCGCGCGCCGATGAGGTCCGCCACCACCTCCGCGGGCAGCGCCACGAGCGCCTCGCGCTCCTCGCCCGCCGCGAGGAGGCCGGTGCCGTCGAGACGCACCTCGACGCTGCCCGCGAGCACTACGAGGCCGCGGGGTTGGAGCGCTCGCGCGAGCGCGTCGCCGCGAAACGCGACGACGCCGCGAACGAGGACGCGACCGACCGCGAGCGGCGCGCGACGCGCGCGACGGGCGGCGTCGGCCCGGCACCGAGACCCCCGAGCGACGACACCGGCCCGTCGCTCGCCGACATCCCCGACCTCCACGACTTCCTCACCGAGAGCGACCCGACCGCCGTCGGGAGCGCGGACCCCGGCGTCGTCGACCGCCGACCGCGCGACCCGGGACCCTACTAGGGGTCTCGTCGCCGGACCCCGGATTCTCTATCCCCACATGCGGTTTATCTTCGTCGGCGACGTCGAGCGATACCGGCGGTACTCTCGGAGAGAGAGACGCCTATACCCCTCGCTGTCGTCCACTCGTGGCGATGACGGATTCCGACGAGACGGGCAGCGTCCCGTCACGACTGAGCCGCCTCCTCTTCGCGAGCGGTCTCGCCATCCTCGCCGTTCGAAACCTCACCAACCTCGACGGCCGCATCGCCTACGCGGACGCGAAGGGCGTCCCCGCCGCCGACAAACTCGTCCCCGCGGCGAGCGCGCTCCTCCTCGGCGGGAGCGCGAGCATCGGCTTCTGGAAGCTCCCGCGGCTCGCCGCCGCCGGCATCGCCGGGTTCTTCGTCGGCGTCACGCCGCTCATGCACGACTTCTGGAACGTCGACGAGGAGTCGCGCGGCGAGGAGCTCACGTCCTTCCTGCAGAACCTCACGCTGCTCGGCGCGGCCATCGCGTTCTACGAGCACGCCACGCAGGACTGAACGACCGCGAGAAGCCGAAAACCGAAAAGCTGTTTCTTTCGCTTACGCCGTCGAGGAGTCGATGTCGCCGTTCACGCGGACGAAGCCGTAGTCACACTCCGGGCAGTACCACTTCGTCTTCAGCCCGAGGTGCAGGTTCGTCGCCGCCGCACGGTAGAACGTCTGCTCCTCCTCGCACTCCGGACAGTCGTGTTCGAGTTCCGTGGCCATGCCTCCGGGTCGACGCGCGAGGGTGTTTAACGTATCGGGACCGAGCGCGCTACACCGGGAGCGTCGCCTGCCGCGGGCCGTCCCGCGCGCCCTCGTGTTCGAGGAGCCGGCGCTTCACCCCGAGCGCGTCCGGGTGGTCGAGCGAGAACCCGCCCAGGCCGTCCGCCGCGACGACGCGGTGACACGGGACGACGAGCGGGAGGGTGTTCCGCCCGCAGGCCTGCCCCACCGCGACCGCCGCGCTGTCGAGCGTCGCCGCGAGCTCGCCGTACGTCCGCGTCTCCCCGTACGGGATCGCCGCCATCGCGGCCATCACCTCGCCCGTGAACCCCTCGGGGTACGCCACGTCGACGTCGAAGCCCTCGCGCTCCCCGCGTTCGTACGCCGCGAGCTGCTCGCGGAGCGCCGCCTCGTCGGCGTCGAGCTGGGCCGTGTCGAACTCGAACGTCGCCCCGAAGGCCGTGTATCGCACGCCTCCCGAAAGAGCACGCTGACGGATAAGGCTCACTCGCTCCGATAGAGGGCGCGGGCGTGGCCGTCGGTCACGCGTCGCGCAGGCGGGACCTTCTTTGCCCCGCGCCACCCACACGTGGGCGTGAGTATCACGCTCTACGCGCTGGAGGGGTGTCCCTACTGCGAGCGGGTCCACGACGCCCTCGACGCGCACGACGTCGACTACGAGACGGTGTGGACGGCCGCCCTGCACTCCGAGCGCGACGACGTGAAGCGCATCAGCGGGCAGCGCGCCGTCCCCGTCCTCGTCGACGACGAACGCGGCGTCACGATGCCCGAATCCGAGAACATCTGCGAGTACGTCGAGCGCACGCTCGCCGACGTCGGGAGTGAGAGCGGGAGCGAGACGTGACCATCTACACCGGCCGCGGCGACGAGGGCCGCACCGACCTCCGCGGGGCAGAGCGCGTCTCCAAGACGAACCCCCGAATCGAGGCCTACGGGACCGTCGACGAGGTGAACAGCCTCCTCGGCGTCGCCCTCCCCACGGGCTACGACGACGTCGATAGCGCCCTCCGGGACGCCCAGAACCACCTCCACGTCGCGCAGGCCGACCTCGCAAACCCCGAGCCCGCGGACGACGACCCCCGGATAACGGAGTCGCACGTCGAGACGGTCGAGGGGTGGATCGACGACGCCGACGACGAACTCGACCCCCTCACGCACTTCGTCCTCCCCGGCGGCAGCGACGCCGGTGCGTCCCTCCACCACGCCCGCTCCGTCGCCCGCCGCGCCGAACGCCGCGCCGTCGCGCTCGCCGAGCACGAGGCCATCAACGAGACCGTCGTCGTCTACCTCAACCGACTCTCCGACGCGCTGTTCACGCTCGCGCGCCTCCTCAACGCCCGCGACGGCGTCCCGGAGGACGAACCCACCTACTGATACACCGCATTCCGCGATACGGTTTCGGCTCGTGTGGGTGGCGCCGGGGTCGAATAAGCAACCTTAAGTCCGCCCTGCCGCTACCACGTCGTGCGGGTCGGTGGTCTAGTCCGGTTATGACGGCTCCTTCACACGGAGCAGGCCGGCGGTTCGAATCCGCCCCGACCCACTCTCCTCGCCGACGTCTCTCACTCCCCGAGTTGTTCGTGTGTCGTCCGGTAGCCCCACCCTTCTGCTTCGACCTCTGACACCCGGTAGAGGCGGATGTCGCGTTCGCGTTTGGTCTTGACGGGGACGTCGTAGTGGGTGGCGTCGTAGTCGAAGGCGGTGTCGGCGTCGCGGACGAACTCGCGGTGGCGCTCCAGGCGGTCGCGGGCGACGTCGGCGCTGAAATCTTCGACGCCGTCGAGTCGCTCGGCGAAGCCCTCGACGAGGCCGTCGTCGAGTTCGTAGCCGACGGAGTTGCGTGCGGCGGCCATCGCGGCGAGCGTCGTGGTGCCGGTCCCCCAGAAGGGGTCGAGGACCGTGTCGCCCCGAACGCTGAACATGTTGATGAGACGATACGGTATCTCGAAGGGGTAGGCGGCGGAGCGTTCGCGCTCGCCGCGCGCGGCCGGGAGTGACTGGCGGCGGCCCCGGACGTCCGTCCAGACGTCGCTGAACCACCGGTTGCGTTCCTCCCAGAAGTACGCGGCGGCGTAGCGGTCGGGGTCGTGGGGCGGGAAGTCGCGGGGTTCGGGGCCGTTGCGGAGGACGAGGACGTGTTCGTGTTCGAGGGTGACGTAGGCGTTCGGCGGGAGGGTGCCGCTCCCCATGAACTTCGCGGCGGTGTTCGTGGGTTTGCGCCAGAGGACGCTCGGGAGTGGGTGGAAGCCGCGTTCCGTGAACGCGTCGGCGATTCGGGCGTGGTTGCGGTAGACGCGGTAGTTCTCGACGGTCCGGGTGGCGTCGCCGACGTCGAGGCAGGCGAGGCCGCCGGGCGCGAGGACGCGCGCGACCTCGTCCCAGACGTCGTCGAGGACGCGATGCATGGCGTCGTAGGCGCGCTGGCCGTCGCCGGCGTCGAGCGCGTCGCCGACCGCGGGGTCGAGGTCGCAGAAGAGGTCGTCCCACATCTCGACCATCGGGTAGGGCGGGGAGGTGACGACGAGGTCGACGCTGTCGTCGTCGAGGGCGGTGAGGTCCCGCGCGTCGTCGGCGACGACGCGGTGGGTGGTCTCCATGCGAGAGCGTGGCACTCCCGGGGGATTAACGGTTCGGATGCGTCGCTATCGGCGCGCGCCGGGTTCGGGTTTCTCCCAGTCGAGCACGTCGAGGACGTCGCGGAGGAGCCAGAGGACGACGAGGTAGGCGACGACGGCGGCGATGCCGGCGATGCCGGCGAGGCTGACGAGCGACCCGTAGTAGAAGAGGGCGTACGCGGTCGTGGGGTCGCTCGCGCGGAGCGCGACGCCGGCGCCCGCGAGGGCGAAGCCGGCGAGCCAGAGGAGGCTCCCGACGGTGCTGACGACGGCGAGCGCCGGGTGGGCGAACCGGTAGAAGAACCCGGGGAGACGACCCCGAGCGGTGTCGGCCGGCATGGGCGAGCGTGGGGACGCGGACACCTTTAACCCCCTGGGTCGGCATAGTCGGGAGTAACGCGCCCCGGGTCGGCCGGGGCGACGGCCGTCCGCCCTTCCTCGGACGCGGACCCGCGCGGCGGCCGCGAACGTGTGTACCCCCCGTACACGGAGACACGACCAATGACGACACCCCCGCCGACCGACCTGACGCCGGCCGCCCTCCGGAACGTGCCGCTCTATCAGACGCTCGTCCACGACGCGGCCGACCCCGTTGTCGTCGTCGCGCCGGACGACACAATCGTCGATGCGAGCGACGACGTGGAGCGCATCGTCGGGCGGGACGCGGCCGCCCTCCGCGGCGCGGCGCTCGCGACGCTCCTCCCCGACGCCGACCCCGATTCGGGGTACGAGGTGCTGCGCGAGCGCCACGCCGACCCGGACGCGTCCCTCCCCTGGGGCGACGCGTCGCTCACCGTGCGCGGGGACCGCGGCACGACGTCGCTCCTCGTCGACGTCCGCGACGTCCCGAGCGAGGGCACGCGGTACCTCGCGGCGGTCTGTCGCGTCGCCGACCCGCTGTCGGTCGCCGCCCGCGAGCGCCACCGACTCCGCGAGGAGCGCGACCGAATCGAGCGCGTCGACGCGCTCGTCCGCGACCTCGCGCGTGCCGTCGTCGACGCCGACGAGCGACGCGACATCGAGCGCGTCGCCTGCGAGCGCATCGCCGACCACGACCCGCACGCGTTCGCGTGGTTCGGTCGGCCGCGCCTCGCGTCCGCGATGGTCGAGCCGTCCGCGTGGGCGGGCTCCGGGCCGGGGTCGCCGGAGGAGTACCTCGACGTCGTGGAGGTGACGACGGACGACACGGCGACGGGCTGTGGGCCCGCGGGGCGCGCGCTCGACACGACCGACGTCACGGCGGTCGCGGACGTCCGCGACGCCCCGCAGTTCGGTCCGTGGCGCGAGGCCGCCCGCGAACACGGCTTCCGCGCAGTCGCGGCCGTCCCCGTCGCCCTCGACGGTACGACGTACGGCGTCATCTGCCTCTACGCGACCCAACCGGGCGCGTTCGACGGGATCACGGACGCGCTCGGCGACGTCGGGCGAATCGTCGCGAAGGCCATCCGGTCGAGCGAGCAGCGCAAGCTCCTCCACGCGGACACGCTCCTCGAACTCGAACTCCGCGTCACCGACGGCTCGCCGCTCGTCGCGGCGACGGAGCGCTGTGACTGTACGCTGACCCTCGAAGGGTTCGTCCCGGGCGACGGCGAGCGCTCCGCGCTCTACGTCGACGTCGACGGGTGTGCGCCCGAGCGCGCCCTCGACGCCCTCGACGACGTGACGAGTCGTGCGCGCGTCGTCCGCGAGACGGCGGACGGCGGGCTGGTGGAGCTCTCGCTCGCCGAGGACGGCGTCGTCTCGACGCTCGCGGCCGCGGGTGCCCGCGTCGACGACGCGACCGCCGCGAACGGCGAGGCGCGCTTCGTCGTGCAGACGGCCCCGGACGCGGACGTCCGCGGCCTCGTCGATCACGTCCGTCGGCTCCACCCGCGCGCCGACCTCGTCTCGAAGCGCGAGGTCGAACGCGACCCCGAGGCCTTCGCGGACGTGCGCGAGGACGTGCGCGACGACCTCACCGACCGCCAGCGCACCGCGCTCCGGGCGGCCTACCACGCCGGCTATCTGGAGTGGCCCCGTGAGTCGAGCGGCGAGGAAATCGCGGAGACGATGGACGTCTCGCCGCCCACCTTCTACCAGCACTTCCGCGCGGGCGAGCGCAAACTCTTCGACGCGTTCTTCGACTGACGTTCGACGCCTACTGCGACCGACGACACGACGCCTCCGTCGAGCGTCAGCGGTCCACGTCGTCGGCCTCCTCGACGTCGATGTGGACGGCGTCGCTCTCCTCACCCGTGTCGTCCTCCTCCCCGTCACCCCCGAGCAGTCGGTCGCGCACGTCGTCCGCGACCGATTCGACCCGCCCGCGGAGCGTGGAGAGTTCGTCCTCGAACGCCTCGACCTCCCGCTCGACGTGGTAGACGCGCTGTATCGGGATGCGCCGGACGGTGTCCGTCCCGGCCTCCTCGTCGCTCACGTCGAGGAGCCAGTGGTCCTGCACGTAGACGAGGTGTTCGTTCCGAACGGTCGTCTCCACGGTGTCGCCGTCCGCGTTCTCGTAGACGAGCGTCGCGCGACCGAGGTCTTCTTCGACCATGGGGGGACGTGACGCGTGAGACGGGTAGAACCACCGGTCGAAAAAACGAAGCCGCGTTCGCGTCGGCGAGTCGCGGCTTACAGCAGGTCTTCGACGTTGTCGGCGACCTCCTCGGGGGTGTCGCCGACGGGGACGCCCGCCTCGTTGAGCGCGTCGATCTTCGACTCGGCGGTGCCGGTACCGGAGCCGGAGACGATGGCGCCGGCGTGGCCCATGCGCTTGCCCGGCGGCGCGGTGCGCCCGGCGATGAAGCCCGCGACGGGCGTGTCCATGTGCTCGGCGATGTACGCGGCGGCCTCCTCCTCGTCCTCGCCGCCGATTTCACCGCACATGACGACCGCGTCCGTCTCGGGGTCGTTCTCGAACGCTTCGAGGGCGTCGATGAACGAGGTGCCGATGATGGGGTCGCCGCCGATGCCGATGGCGGTCGTCTGGCCGATGCCGCGCTGGGTGAGGCTGTCGACGACCTGGTAGGTCAGGGTGCCGGAGCGGGAGACGAGCCCGACGTTCCCCTCGGAGAAGATGTTCCCCGGGAGGATGCCGAGTTTCGACTCGCCGGGCGTGATGATGCCCGGGCAGTTGGGGCCCTGGAGGCGCGTGTCGACCTCGTCGAGGCGCTTGTTGACCTTCGCCATGTCCTGCGTCGGGATGCCCTCCGTGATGGCGACGACGAGGTCGAGGTCCGTATCGAGGGCCTCGAAGATGGCGTCCGCGGCGAACGCGGGCGGGACGAACACGACCGAGGCGTCGGCGTCCTCCTCTTCCACCGCCTCCTCGACGGTGTCGTAGACGGGGACGCCGGCGACCTCCTGGCCGCCCTTGCCGGGCGACGTGCCGGCGACGACGTTCGTCCCGTACTCGATCATCTGTTCGGTGTGGAACTTGCCCTCGCCGCCCGTGATACCCTGGACGACGACGCGGGTGTCTTCGTCGACTAGAATGCTCATTGTTCGTCCTCCGCGTATTCGACGGTCCGCTGGACCGCCCCTTCGAGCGTCTCCTCGACCGTGACGAGCTCGTCGTTCAGAATCTCGCGGCCCTCCTCGGCGTTGGTGCCGGCGAGGCGGACGACGACGGGTTTGGGAATCTCGTCGAACTGCCCGAGCGCCTCGTTGATGCCCTTGGCGACCTCGTCACCGCGCGTGATGCCGCCGAAGATGTTGAAGACGACCGCGTCGACGTTGTCGTCGCTGAACACCATGTCGAGCGCGTTCACGACGCGCTCGGCCTTCGCGCCGCCGCCGATGTCGAGGAAGTTCGCGGGTTTCCCGCCGTAGTAGTCGACGAGGTCGAGCGTCGTCATCACGAGGCCCGCGCCGTTGCCGATGATGCCGACGTTCCCGTCGAGACGGACGTAGTCGAAGCCGTACTCGTTGGCCTTCGCTTCGAGGTCGTCCTCCGCGGCCTCGTCCTCCATCTCGGCGAGGTCGGGGTGACGGAAGAGCGCGTCGTCGTCGACGTTGAGGACGGCGTCGGCCGCGATGACCTCGTCGTCCTCGGTTATCATGAGGGGGTTTATCTCGGCGTCGCTCGCGTCGTTGTTCTCCCAGAGGTCGTAGAGCGTCGTGAGGACGCTCGCGACGTCGCGCGCGACGGCGTTGGGGACGCCCGCGTCGTAGACGGCCTTCCGGGCCTGATACGGATGCATCCCGAACGCGGGGTCAATGTGTTCGCGGGCGATGGCCTCGGGGTTCTCCGCGGCCACCTCCTCGATGTTCACGCCGCCCTGCGTCGAGACCATGGCGACGGGCTTGCCCTCGCCGCGGTCCATCGTGACCCCGACGTAGAGCTCGTTCTTGAAGTCGACCGCACCCTCGACGAGGACCTTGTCCACGTGGTAGCCCTTGAGGTCCATCCCGAGGATGTCCTCGGCGGCCTCGCGGGCCTCCTCGGCGTTCTCGACGAGCTTGATGCCGCCGGCCTTCCCACGTCCGCCGACGTGGACCTGTGCCTTCACCGCGACCGGATACCCGATGTCCTCCGCGTGCTCGACGACCTCGTCGACGGTCGTGGCGAGCGCGGACGGGGGCGTCGGGACACCCGCGTCGGCGAAGACGTCCTTCGCCTGGTACTCGTGCAGCCTCATTTGTGGGTTGCTTGGAAACTGCGTTCGTCCGGAGTGTTATTCATACTCAATCCAGAGTCGAAACCCCACCACCAAAATCTGTTTGGAATCAGCTCCGACAAGGAGTACCAATCTGAGGAGGGGATCAAGCCAAAAGGGAGATGTCCCTATCAGATGGCGTTAGGACATTTCCGTACCCTAACTTCCCGGGACAGATTGACGAATTGTTCGAGAACGACCACGACGACGAAGGGACAAATACCTTGTCGTCGGCACCGTCTAGTTATGCACCTCCTCGATGACGCTCTCAGATACTCGAACAGCTTCATCTGTGACTCGTCGGTGGGTTCCCGAGTAGGTGAGTCAGCTGAAAGTAGCGCTAAGCCCCTTCCTCAGCGAACGCCGACCGACGGGAGGGTACAAGCAGGGATGGGATACAGCGTTCACGAGAGCATAGCTCTCGTGCGTGAACGAGACACGAAGCGTCTCATCAACGTCGTACAGTTTTCATACACGGTCGACGCTCGTCCCACAGGCCAACGTCTCGCCGGAATTATTATGCGTGTATCGTGTATAGTGTGCATCACGGTGAAGCGGAAGACAATCACCATTCGGGAGGACCAAGACGATTGGATTGAGGACCAACACCTCAACCTCTCGTCGTTCGTCCGCGAACAACTGGACGAACTAATCGAGGAACGAGAGTAACGGATGTACTACGCCTACAAATACCGTCTCAAGCCGTCCGACACCCATCGTGAAGAGTTGGACCGCCACCGAGACATTTGTAGGCAACTGTACAACCACACGCTCTACCGCCTCAACGAGTACCAAGACGAACATGGCGAACTGCCGTCTATGACCACATTACGGTCGGAGCTACCCGACCTCAAAACGTGGTGGGACGACCTTTCAAACGTGTACTCGAAGGTTCTCCAAACCGTCGTGGAACGCCTGTTCGACAACCTCAAAGCGCTCTCCGCACTCAAGGAGAACGGCTACGACGTCGGTAATCTCAAGTGGAAGCCGCCACGCGAGTTCCGCAGTTTCACGTACAGTCAGTCTGGCTTCAAGCTCGACAAGAAGGGCGGTCAGACTGTGCTGTCTCTCTCGAAACTCGCGGACATCCCGATTCGATTCCACCGCACCATCCCCGACGACGCGAAGCTCAAGCAGGTCTCGGTCAAGAAGCAGCCGACGGGCGAGTGGTTCGCCACCTTCGGCGTCCAAATGGACCGTGAACCGCCTGAACCACCTGAGAATCCCGAGAAGTGCGTCGGCATCGACGTGGGGATTCTCAAGTACGCTCACGACACCGACGGAACCGTCGTGGGGTCGCTTGACCTCTCCGACGAGCGCGAGCGGTTGGAACGCGCACAGCGCGACCTCTCGCGGAGAGAACACGAGTCTGCGAATTGGGAGAAACAACGCCGTGTCGTAGCCGAACGCCACGCTGACCTCAAGCGGATGCGACGGGATTTCCTCCACAAGCTATCGAACTATTACGCTACCGAGTACGACCTCGTAGCGGTCGAAAATCTCGACGCAAAGGGCTTGGTCGAACTCCCGGGTAACTCACGGAACCGGGCAGGCTCGGCGTGGGGAGCGTTTCTCCGGATGCTTGAATACAAGTGCGAGCGTGAAGGAACGCACTTCGTTGCGGTCAACCCGAGAGGGACGACGAAAGAGTGCGCTTCATGCGGCGTTTCGACGGAGAAGCCGTTGTGGGTCCGTGAACACTCCTGTCCCGCCTGCGGGTTTGTGGCGGACAGGGACGCGAACGCGGCGTGGAACATTCTTTTTCGCGGCCTCGAAGACGTAGGAGTGGGATATTCCGAATCAATGCCTGTGGAGACTGCGCTCTCCGTGGATACACCCGTATCTGCAAAGCGCGTCGTGGAAACAGGAAGCCCTACCCCCAAGGAGGAACGGCGCAAGCCGTGAGCGAGCAGGGTAGGGTAGTTCACTAGTGTCGGAACGTGACTGAGCGACACACACCGGCCGTCGCGCGACTCGCCGGCATAACGGTTATATATCCATTCTGTCCATTACTCCCCGATGTCGAGAGTGCTCAAGGTGTCCGGATTCGTCGGGCTCGCGGTGCAGATGGTGTGGGGAATGGGGAACGTCGCGGGCCACATCGTCGGTGTCCCGCCCTACTGGGGACAACTCGTCGGCGCGCACGCCCACTTCGGCGTCCTCGGTATCCTCGCCGTCGTTACGGGACTCGCCGTTGATCAGTACGGGACGTCGGGGACGCGCCGCACCGTCGCAGTCTGGGGGTTCGTCGTCGGGCAGTGGCTCCTTCCCGCGACCCTCGTGGCTCAGGCAGTGCTCGGTCTCCCGCAACTCGGGATGCTCGCCTTCGTCTGGGGCATCTGTCTCCTCGTCTCGATGGTCGTGATGGCGATGGAGGCCTGGGCGGACTCCCCGAGCGGCTACGCCGCGTAGAACCGGACGAGCGAACACGCGGGACAGACGTAGGCGACCACGTCCCGGCGGCCGACGCCGAGCGCGCCCCGGAGGCCCTCGCCGCGGAGGTGAATCCGGTCGTTCGTCCCCGTCGTGTCGTCGTTCGTCTCCGCCATCTCGACGTCGCAGTCGGGACAGACCGGATCGGGCATAGGCCCCGCGACGCACCGACCACACTTATTCGCCGGCCGCACGATGGGGGCCGTATGCGCGCTGTCCGTTACCACGAAACCGGCGGCCCGGAGGTACTGCAGGTCGAGGACGACGTCCCGACGCCCGAGCCCGGCCACGGCGAGGTCAGACTCGACGTCGCGGCCGCGGCCGTCAACCCCGTCGACACCTACTATCGGGAGGGTGACTACGAACTGCCCGGCCTCCCCGCGATTCCCGGCGACGACGTCGCGGGCATCATCGACGCCGTCGGCCCGGGGGTCGACGCGTGGGCCGAGGGGGATCGCGTCTTCGGGACGGGCATCGGCGCGAGCGGCCGGGGGTCGTACGCGGAGTACGCCACGGTGCCCGCGGGGAACCTCGCGGCGCTCCCGGACGGCGTCTCGTTCGCGGAGGGCGCGGCGGTCGCCGTCGTCGGCGTCACCGCGTGGCGCGCCCTCGTCGATCACGCCGGCGTCGAGCCCGCGGAGACGTGCCTGATACACGGCGGCTCGGGCGGCGTCGGCCACGCCGCCGTCCAGATCGCGGACGCCGCGGGCGCGACGGTCACGACGACCGCGAGCGAGGCGTACCACGACCGTCTGCGGACGCTCGGCGCGGACACGACTCTTGACTACGCGCGCGACGACCTCGCGGACGCCATCACCGCCGCGGGCGCGCCCGACGTGGTCGTCGACCACCGGCTGAACGACTACTTCGGCCTCGACGCCGACATCGCCGCTCACGGCGCGCGCGTCGTCGCGCTCGGCAACACCGAGCCGGCCGCGACGCTCCCGGACGTCCCGGGCGCGCGCTCGAAGGAGCTCACCGTCTCGCTGATGAGCATGTACAACACCCCCGACATCGGGGCGGTACTCGACCGGCTCGCCGGGCTGCTCGCGGACGGCCGGCTCGCGCCCGAAATCGCGCGCACGTACGGCCTCGACGAGGCCGCCGACGCCCAGCGCGCCGTCGTCGGCGATTCCTTCTTCGGGAAGCTCGTCGTCGAGCCCTGAGCCGACCCTCTCGGTTCGCGGAAACATATGCTTAATAAGTTCCCCGCATCATCACGTGAGTAGACATGGCACAACGAGAGACGTGGACGTCACGCGTCGGATTCATCTTCGCCGCGGTGGGTAGCGCGGTCGGGTTGGGGAACATCTGGTCGTTCCCGTTCCAGACGGCGTCGAACGGCGGGGCGGCGTTCCTCGTCGTCTACCTCCTCGCGGTCTTCCTCATCGGCTTCCCGACGATGCTCATCGAGTTCGTCATCGGGCGGCGCTCGAAACAGAACGCGGTCTCGGCCTTCTCCGAGTTGGGGTACGGTAACTGGACGTTCGCGGGCGCCATCGGCGTCTTCGCGTCGTTCATCACCCTCTCGTTCTACAGCGTCGTCGGCGGCTGGGTCATCAGCTACATCGTCGGGAGCGTCACCGGCGGCTACCTCGGCCAAGCCGGCACCTTCTTCGGCTCCATCTCCTCCGGGACGGTCGCCATCGGCGCACACGCCGTCTTCATGGCGGTCACCATCGCCATCGTCGCGGGCGGCGTCGCGGACGGCATCGAGCGCGCGACGAAGTTCATGATTCCCGCGATACTCGTCCTCCTCGTCGGCCTCGCCGCGTGGGGGTCGACGCTCGCCGGTTCCGCTGCCGGGTACGCGTACTACCTCTCGCCGGACTTCGGCGTCATCGCCAGTAACTTCACCTCCATCGTCCCCTCGGCGATGGGCCAGGCGTTCTTCACGCTCTCGCTCGGGTTCGGCGTGATGATCGCGTACGCCTCCTACCTCGGCCGCGACGACAGCCTCCCGGCGGACAGCGCGATCATCGTCGTCCTCAACACGGTCGTCGCGCTGCTCGCCGGCTTCGCGGTCTTCCCCATCCTCGCCGCGACGGACGCACTCACCGGCTCGACGGGGGCCGGCACCGCGTTCGTCGCGCTCGCGGGCGCGTTCGGCCAGCTTCCGGCCGGCCAGGTCATCGGCCTCGTCTTCTTCGTCGTCCTCCTGTTCGCGGCGCTCTCCTCCTCGATCAGCCTCCTGGAGGCGCCGGCGTCGTACGTCGTCGACCGCTACGACGTCGCCCGCCCGAAGGTCGCCGTCGGCGTCGGACTCGTCAGCTTCGTCATCGGCATCGTCCCCGCCTACGGCTACGTCGGGCTGTTCAACGACTTCGTGTTCAACATCCTCCTCCCCATCGCGGTGCTGTTCATCGCGCTCTTCGCCGGGTGGGTCGCCAACCGCGAGTCCATCGACGAACTCGGGCGCGGCACCGCCCTCGGGCAGGGCGCGACGACGCTCTGGCTCTGGTGGGTGCGCGTCGTCATCCCCATCGTCGTCGCCTACACGCTCTACCTCGGCGTGACGAACTTCTACACGGGCCTGACGACCGGCGCGTACTTCTGAGGGCCCGCGCGTCTCGCGTTTCGAACGCGGTTTTTTCGCTTTCGTCGCTCGTCCACAGGGCATACGAAACCCTCTTGAGCACCTGCACGCTACGGCGTGCCATGACACGTGAGACGTGGAAGACACAGGTGGGGTTCATCCTCGCCGCGGTCGGTTCTGCGGTCGGCCTCGGGAACGTCTGGCGCTTCCCGTGGATGACCGCGAACAACGGCGGCAGCGCGTTCCTCCTCCTCTATCTCTGCATCATCGTGCTGGTCGGCGTCCCCGGGCTCCTCGGCGCGTTCGTCATCGGGCGACGCTCGAAACGCAACCCCGTCGGCGCGCTCCGGTCGCTCTCGGGCGGCTCGCGCCTCTGGGGCGCGTTCGGGCTCCTCGCGGTCTGTACGACCGTCCTGCTCGTCTCCTTCTACACCGTCGTCGGCGGCTGGTTCGTCCGCTACACCGCCGCCTCGGTGACGGGTGGCTACTTCGCCCAGCCGGGCGCGTACTTCGGCTCCGTGAACTACGGGCTCCCGGCGTTCGGCTTCGCGCTGCTCTTCCTCGCCGCGACGGCCGCCATCGTCTACGGCGGCGTCGAGCGCGGCATCGAGCGCGCGACGAAGGTGATGATGCCCGCCATCGTCGTCCTCCTCGTCGCGCTCATCGGGTGGACGTTCACCCGCCCCGGCTCGATGGCGGGGCTCACCTTCTTCCTCTCGCCCGACCTCGCCTACCTCCGGACGCACTTCCTCGACATCCTCCCGGCGGCCGTCGGGCAGGCGATGTTCACGCTCTCGGTCGGGACGGGGACGATGATAACCTACGCCTCCTACCTCGGCGAGGAGCGTTCGCTCCCCTTCGACGCCACGACCATCGCCGTCCTCAACACGGCCGTCGGCGTCCTCGCGGGCCTGCTCGTCTTCCCGCTGCTGTTCAGCTTCGGCCTCGACGTCGGGAGCGGCGGTCCCGGCGCGATCTTCGTCTCGGTGGCGAGCGCGTTCTCGACGCTCGGCCTCGTCGGCCGCCTCCTCGGCGTCGTCTTCTTCGCGGTCGTCCTCCTCGCCGCGCTCTCCTCCTCGATTAGCATGCTGGAGATACCGGTCGCCTACCTCGTGGACGAGCGCGACTTCTCGCGGGCGCGGGCGACCGGCGTCATGGCGGGCGTCGTCGCCGTCGGGGCCGCGATCTGCGCGCTCGACGCGAGCGTCTTCAGCCTCTTCGCGGACACGCTCGTGAACCTCCTGATGCCCACGGGTCTCGCGGGCTTCCTGCTCTTCGTCGGCTGGGTGCTCGGGAAGAACGCCCTCGAGGAGTACGAGGCTGGCGCGGGCGGACTCGGGCGCGCCCTCGGTTCGCCGTGGCTCCTCTTCGTCGGCGTCCCGATTCCGATATTCCTCCTGTTCACCGTCATCAGCCGCCTGCTCAGCACGCTCGGCGTCTCCATGGCGCCGCTCTCCATCCTCGGCGTCACCGTCGCGTCCTCGACGGCCGTCCTCGCCGTCGCGGTCGTCCTCACCGCCGTGGCCGTCCTCGGTCTCCGGCGGCCCGACTCCGTCTTCTGAGGAGCGCGGTCGGTGTCGGTGTCCTTTTGACGACGTCCGGTGAAACGGGATTCAACAGATGACGATGGACGAGCGCATCGAGGAGTTGCGCGAGCGCAAACGCCGCGCCGAGAAGGGCGGCGGCGAGGCCCGCATCGAGTCCCAACACGAGAAGGGCAAGATGACGGCGCGCGAGCGCATCGACTACTTCCTCGACGACGGCACCTTCCGCGAGTTCGACGCCCTGCGGACGCACCGCTCGCACAACTTCGGGATGGAGGAGAACAAACTCCCCGGCGACGGCGTCGTCACGGGCTACGGCGAGGTGAACGGCCGAAAGACGTTCGTCTTCGCCCACGACTTCACGGCCTACGGCGGGTCGCTCGGCGAGGTCTTCTGCGAGAAGGTCTGTAAGGTCATGGACAAGGCGATGGAGGTCGGTGCGCCCGTCGTCGGTCTCAACGACTCCGCGGGCGCGCGCATCCAGGAGGGCGTCGAGTCCCTCGGCGGCGTCGGCGAAATCTTCCGCAAGAACCAGGAGGCGAGCGGCGTCGTCCCCCAGATATCCGCCATCATGGGGCCGTGCGCCGGCGGCGCGGTCTACTCGCCCGCGCTCACCGACTTCGTCTTCATGGTGAAGGAGACGAGCCACATGTTCATCACCGGCCCGGACGTCATCGAGACCGTCACCGGCGAGGAGGTGGGCTTCGACGAACTCGGCGGCGCGACGACGCACACCGCGACCTCCGGCGTCGCGCACTTCGCCGCGGAGACCGAAGAACAGGCCCTCGACAACATCAAACGCCTGCTCTCCTACCTCCCGCAGAACAACGTCGAGGACCCCCCGAGAGTGGAGCCGTGGGACGACCCGGAGCGACGCCCGGAGGCCCTCGAAGACATCGTCCCGGACGAGCCCCGCAAACCCTACGACGCGACGGACGTCGTCGATGAGGTGATGGACGAGGGCTCGTTCTTCGAGGTCCAACCCGACTACGCGAAGAACCTCGTCGTGGGGTTCGCGCGCCTCGATGGTCGCTCCGTGGGCATCGTGGCGAACCAGCCCCGCGTGAACGCGGGCACGCTCGACATCGACGCCTCCGAGAAGGCGAGTCGCTTCGTCCGCTTTTGCGACTCGTTCAACGTCCCCATCGTCTCCTTCGTGGACGTCCCGGGCTTCCTCCCCGGCACCGACCAGGAGCACGAGGGGATCATCCGCCACGGCGCGAAACTCCTCTACGCCTACTCGGAGGCCTCGGTCCCCCTGCTGACCGTCATCACGCGCAAGGCCTACGGCGGCGCGTACGACGTGATGGCGTCGAAACACCTCGGCGCGGACGTCAACTACGCGTGGCCCACCGCGGAGATCGCCGTGATGGGCCCGCGCGGTGCCGTCAACGTCCTCTACCGCTCGGAGCTCGCGGAGGCCGACGACCCGGACGAACTCCGCGACGCGCTCGTTGAGGAGTACCGGGAGGAGTTCGCCAACCCCTACACCGCGGCGGACCGGGGATTCCTCGACGACGTCATCGAGCCCGCGGAGACCCGCGTGCGCCTCATCAGCGACCTGGAGATGCTCTCGACGAAGCGCGAGGACGGCCCGGACAAGAAACACGGCAACATCCCGCTATGAACGCGGCCGTCGAGGCGCCCCCGTCGGCGAGCGACGCGGAGGCGGCGGCCGCGCTCGCGGCGGTGGGCGCGTACCTCGACGAGGAGCGCGCGGCGCTCGCGGCGGCGGCCGCGGCGGCGAGCGACGACGACCCGTCGTGGGACGGCGCGAAGTGGCGCTTCGCCGGCCGACTGGCGGCGACGGGCGCCGACGGCCGCGGCGAGCGGGTGCCGGACGGCGCGCCGACGGACGCGTGGAGCGCGGCGGGGCGCGCGGACCGCTTCTGATTCTGCGGCTCAGACGCTCCCGAGCACGCCGCCCGTGCGGAGGACGAAGTAGCCGGCGAAGAGGACGGCGAGGGCCCACTGGCCGAGGTGGACGTCGCCGCGCTCGCCCGCGAACGCCTTCATCACGGGGTAGGCGATGACGCCGGCGGCGATGCCGTAGGCGATGGAGTACGTGAACGGCATGACGATGACCGTGAGGCCGGCGGGGACGGCGTGCGTCGGGTCGTGCCAGTCGACCTCGGCGACGTTGCCGAGCATGAGGACGGCGACGACGACGAGCGCGATGTGGCTCGCGTACTGCGGGATGGCGGCGGCGAACGGGACGAACGCGACCGCGACGAAGAAACAGAGCGCGACGACGAGCGCGGTCAGACCGGTGCGTCCGCCCTCCTCGATGCCGGTCGCGGACTCGACGTAGGTGGTGACGGTGGAGGTGCCGAGCATCCCGCCGACGGTGGTGCCGACCGCGTCCGCCATCAGGGGCTTCTCCATCTCGGGGAGGTCGCCGTTCTCGTCGAGGAAGCCGCCGGCCTGCCCGACGCCGACGAGCGTGCCGGCGGTTTCGAGGAAGTCGACGAAGAAGAACGTGAGGACGACGAGCGTGAACGCGAGGGCGTCGAGGTCCGCGAGGCCGCGGAGGAACGCGCCGACGAGGGGCGAGACGTCCCACGTGGGCGCGGGCAGGCTGGGTGCGAGCGGCACCGACTCGTGGGGGCTGGCGACGCCGAGGGCGGCCGCGGCCCACCCGAGGACGCTCGTGACGGCGACGCCGACGACGATGCTGCCGGTGACGCCCCGGACGTAGAGACCGAAGGTGAGGAAGAGGCCGAGGACGCTGAGTATCGCCACGGGGTCGGAGGCGACGGCCCCGAGCGTGAGGAGCGTGGAGGGGTCGGCGACGACGATGAAGGTCTTTTCGAGGCCGATGATGGCGAGGAAGAGCCCGAGCGCCGCGCCGACGGCGAACTTCACGGGCTCGGGGAAGAGCCGGATGACGTACTCGCGCGCGCCGACGAGCGTGAGGAGGACGAAGAGCACGCCCTCGACGACGATGGCGGCGAGCGCCGTCTCCCACGGGACGCCCATCGCGCCGACGACGGTGAACGCGAAGAAGGCGTTGAGGCCCATGCCGGGCGCGAGGCCGAACGGCCGGTTCGCGTAGACCGCCATCACGAGCGTGGCGACGCCGGCGGAGAGCGCGGTGACGACGGCGAGCATCTGCATCGTCGCGGCGTCGCCCGCGCCCGTGTCGATGGCGGCGACGAGGATGGCGGGGTTGACGACGACGATGTACGACATCGTGAGGAACGTCGTGAGGCCGGCGAGAACCTCCGTGCGGAGGTCGGTGTCGTGGGCCGCCAGGTCGAAGGCGGCGGCGAGTCTGTCGCTGAGAGCCATGTCCCTCCGCCGGGAGCGCCCACGCGGGTATAGCGGTGTCGTCTCGCTCCCGACGATTGTCGACACGACGAATCGACACGCTAAGGTGGCCGCTGTCGGAAGGCGGGTGTATGTTCGAGAAGGTGCTCGTCGCAAACCGGGGCGAGATCGCCGTGCGCGTGATGCGGGCGTGCGCGGACCTCGGCGTCGAGACGGTCGCGGTCTACTCGGAGGCCGACAAGCACGCCGGCCACGTCCGGTACGCGGACGAGGCCTACCGCGTCGGGCCGGCCCGCGCCGCCGAGTCGTACCTCGACGGCGAGGCCATCGTCGCGGCCGCGAAGGAGTCGGGCGCGGACGCGATTCACCCCGGCTACGGCTTCCTCGCGGAGAACGCCGACTTCGCCGAGCGCGTCCACGGGACCGAGGGCGTGACGTGGGTCGGCCCTTCCGCCGAGTCGATGCGCCGCCTCGGCGAGAAGACGGGCGCACGAGAGGTGATGGACGCCGCGGACGTCCCCATCGTTCCCGGGACGACCGACCCCGTCAGCGACCCCGAGGCGGTCCGGGCGTTCGGCGAGGAGCACGGCTACCCCATCGCCATCAAGGCCGAGGGCGGCGGCGGCGGACGCGGCATGAAGGTCGTCGAGGAGCCGAGCGACATCGAGGCGCAACTCGACGCCGCCAAGCGCGAGGGCGAGGCGTACTTCGGGAACGACTCCGTCTACCTTGAGCGCTACCTCGCGGACCCCAAACACATCGAGGTGCAGGTGCTCGCGGACGAACGCGGGACGGTCAGACACCTCGGCGAGCGCGACTGCTCGCTGCAGCGCCGCCACCAGAAGATAATCGAGGAGGGCCCGAGCCCCACCCTCGACGACGACCTCCGCGCGGAGATTCACGAGGCCGCCCGCCGCGGCGTCGCCGCCGCCGACTACGTGAACGCCGGGACGGTCGAGTTCCTCGTCTCCGAGGGCGAGTTCTACTTCCTCGAAGTGAACACCCGAATCCAGGTCGAGCACACCGTCACGGAGGAGATTACGGGCGTCGACATCGTGAAGTGGCAGCTGCGCGTCGCCGCGGGCGAGGAGATCGAC
Organism: Halarchaeum rubridurum; assembly: GCF_014647115.1. GTDB lineage: Archaea > Halobacteriota > Halobacteria > Halobacteriales > Halobacteriaceae > Halarchaeum > Halarchaeum rubridurum. The sequence goes on along the minus strand of NZ_BMOO01000001.1, from coordinate 114,714 downwards.
TTCGCCCAATCCGACCTCACCGTCGAGGGCCACGCGATGGAGTTCCGTATCAACGCCGAGAACGCCGCGGACGACTTCGCGCCCGCGACCGGCGGGACCCTCGACACCTACGACCCGCCGGGCGGCATCGGCGTCCGCGTCGACGACGCGCTCCGGCAGGGCGACGACCTCGTCACCGACTACGACTCGATGGTGGCGAAGCTGATAGTCTCGGGGGCGGACCGCGAGGAGTGCATCGCGCGGGCGAAGCGCGCGCTCGCCGAGTACGACATCGAGGGCATCGTCACCGTCGTCCCCTTCCATCGGCTGATGCTCGACGACGAGCGCTTCGTCGCCGGCGAGCACACGACGACGTACCTCGACGAGCGCTTCGACGAGACGCGTCTCCTCGAAGCCCAGGAGCGCTGGGGGAGCGAGGCGAGCGTCCCCGCGGACGACGACGAGACGACCGAGCGCGAGTTCACCGTCGAGGTGAACGGGAAGCGCTTCGAGGTCAACCTCGAGGCCCACGACGCGCCCGACCTCGGCGACGTCGACCTCGACGCCGTCGACGACGGCGGGGCGAGTCGACCCGACTACGCGACGGACGACGACGCGGAGACGGTCGTCGAGGGCGGCGGCGAGACCGTCGCCGCGGAGATGCAGGGGACGATACTCTCCGTCGACGTCGAACCCGGCGACGTCGTCGAACCCGGCGACGTCCTCGTCGTCCTGGAGGCGATGAAGATGGAGAACGACGTCGTCGCCTCCCACGGCGGCACCGTCGCCGAGGTCGCCGTCGCGGAGGGCGACAGCGTCGACATGGGCGACACGCTCGTCGTCGTCGACTGAGCCACGACCGAGCTAGCGGGGACGCGGGCGGACGAGCGGGATACGGGTGAACGGGCGGAGCGAGACGCGGGCGGAGCGGGACACGACCGCGTGGAGCCGACCCGGCGCTCTCCCGCATACCTCCACCCGTGTCGGACGACTCTTTTACGCGCGCCGCATACTCCCGTACATGAACGACACGCGCCGCGCGGTCCTCGACGCGCTCGCGGACGGCCCCGTGGCCGGCCCCGCGCTCGCGGACCGCCTCGGCGTCTCGCGCGCCGCGGTGTGGAAGCACGTCGAGGCGCTGCGCGACGCCGGCTTCGGAATCGAGAGCACCGGCGAGGGGTACGTCCTCGACGCGATTCCGGAGTTCGGCGGCCTCGCCGTCGAGTACGGCTGTGAGGCTCCCTTCGAGGTGGAGTACCACGAGACGCTCCCGAGCACGAACGACCGCGCGCGCGACCTCGCGGCCGACGGGGCGTCGGACGTCGTCGTCCTCGCAGACGAGCAGACGGGCGGGCGCGGCCGCCTCGACCGCGCGTGGTCGTCACCCCCGGGCGGCGTCTGGCTGAGCGTCGTCTGCCGGCCGGCGCTCGCCCCCTCACGCGTCTCCCTGCTCACGGTCGCCGCGAGCGCCGCGGCCTGCGGGGCCGTCCGCGAGGCGGGGGTCGACGCGCGAATCAAGTGGCCGAACGACCTGCTCGTCCCCGACCCCGACGCCGAGCGCGGCGGTCGGAAACTCGCGGGGCTCCTCACGGAGATGGAGGGCGAGGCCGGGCGGGTCTCGTGGGTCGTGCTCGGCCTCGGGCTGAACGCGAACGTCCCGGCCGACGCCCTCCCGGCGGACGCCGACGCGACCAGCCTCCTCGTCGAGCGCGGCGGCGACCCGGTCGACCGGCGTCGACTCGTCCAGCGCTTCCTCGAACGCTTCGACGACCTCCGCGACGACCCCGACGCGGCGCGCGACGCGTGGCGCGACCACGCGGCGACGCTCGGCCAGCGCGTGCGCGTCACGCTCCCCTCCGAGACAATCGTCGGGGAGGCCGTGGACGTCACGGAGGTCGGCGCGCTCGTCGTCGACACCGGGACGGAGCGCCGCGTCGTCCACGCCGGCGACTGCGAGCACCTCCGCCCGGCGGAGTAGCAGTAGGGGCCGGCCCGCTCAGGCGTGGAGGACGCGCTTCACGTCGCTCGCGCTCGCGCGCCGGACGGCCGCCCGGACGGGGTCGCGGTAGCCCGCGAGGTTGTGCGAGTCGCCGTCGAGCACGAGGAGGTTCGCGGTTCGCCCCGCCTCGATCAGCCCGTCGTTTCGCCCCGCGATTTCCGCGCCCGCGGTCGTCGCCATCCGCAGGACCTCGACGGCCGTCACGTCGTAGCGTTTCGCCGTGTAGGCCATCTCGCGGAACATCGACGGCGAGTTCAACATCACGTTGTCCGTCCCGAGCGCGACCGTCGTGTGGGCGAGGAGTTCGGGGACGTCCGGGAGGCCGACGTCCGTCACGAGGTTCGAGCGCGGACAGACGGCGACCGGCGTGTCGGTCTCCTCGACGCGCGCGAGGTGGTCGTCGTCGGCGTGGACCATGTGGACGAGCAGGTCCGGGTTGAGGTCGAGCGCGGGGTGGATGTCCGTCTCGTCGACCTCGCCGGCGTGGATGGCGAAGGGTTTCCCGGCGTCGCGCGCCCGCCCGCGCTCGACGGTGAAGTCGGCGTCGTTCGCGCCGCTCGCGCCGTATCCGTCGGACACGTCGAGGACGTCGGGGTCGTCGCGGCCGAACGCGAGCGCGTCTATCCCGACCCCCTCGCTCGCTTCGCGCAGCGACTCGACGCCCGCGGCGCCGCCCTCGCGGAACTCCAGCGTCGCCGCCGTCCCCGACTCGGCCATGTACGAGAGCGAGCGGCGCATCCCCTCGACGAGCTCCGCCCGGTCGGCTTCGCGGAGGAGGCGGTGTTTCAACCCGTCCGGGGGCGCGACGAGCTCTTCGAGGGAGAGCCCGCGGCCCGCGTCCTTCGCTATCGAGTCCCCGATGTGCGTGTGCGCGTTCACGAATGCCGGGAGGACGACGTCGTCGCTCTCGACGTTCGCCTCCTCCACGGCGGCCACTCGTCCGTCCTCGACGACCACGCGACCCTCCACGGCCTCGAAGTCGCGGCCCGCGAGTATCGTGCCCTCTAGCTCCATGGGTCCCCTGTGGGGTCGACGGGCTTAGTTCTCCCCGAAGTCCCCGAGGTTGTACTGCCCGCGCGTCGTCTCGTTGACGAGCGCGCCGTCGATGTCGAGACCGAGGACGTCGACGGCGGCGCGCCCGACCGCGTCGACGTCGCTCGGGGGCGCGTAGACGCCGAGTCGCCACTGTTCGCGCTGGGCCATCTGGAGGGCGCGCACGAGCGTCGACTGCTCGTCGAGTCTGCGGACCTCGCCGTTGACGAGGACGCGCGAGTCGGATTCGCGCATCGTCGGGCGCGCGCGGACGTCGAGGAGGACGGCGTCGCGTTCGACGCCGGCTCGCGCGGCGATTTCGCGCTCGTACCCGCGTATCTCGCCCCGCTCGGCGTCGAGGACGGGGTCGTCCGCATACGGGTCGTCCGCGACGTCCGCCATCTCCGCCCAGACGGCGCGCTTGTAGAGGTCGCGTCGGTCGAGGCGGCGGGCGACGCTCGCGCTCGCCTCGCAGTCGCGCAGCGCCGTCCGGAGCGCGGGGTCGTCCATCCGGCGGAGGGTCGCGGGCGTCGTCTCGGTCGTCGCGAGCAGGCGCTCCGCGGCGCGGCGGAGCATCGCCGTCGAGATACGCGCGACGTGGTGGTTGTAGACGGTGGGGTTCATCAGGGCGCGCGCGAGGAGGAGCGATTCGGCGCTCTGGACGTTCCCCTCGTCGAGGACGAGCGTTCCCTCGTGGCGCGTGAGCGCGCGGACGAGCCGGCCGTGGTCGATGGTCCCGTAGGGGACGCCGGTGTGGTGGGCGTCGCGCACGAGGTAGTCCATCCGGTCGACGTCGAGTTCGCCCGCGACGATTCCCGCGAGGTCGCCCTCGCCGCGCACCATCGCCGCGACGCGGGCGGGGTCGAGGCCGTGCTCGTCGAGGACGCGGGCGACGTCGCCGGACGCGAGCAGGTCGTCGACGTCGTCGTGATATTTGCCGGTGCGGTCGTGGATCAGCCCCTCGATGGCGTGGCTGAACGGCCCGTGACCGACGTCGTGGAGGATCGCGGCGGCGCGGACGCGTTTCGCGCGGACGCCGTCCACGTCGAGGCTGTCGAGCGCCTCGCCCGCGAGGTGGTAGACGCCGAGGCTGTGCTCGAAGCGCGTGTGGTTCGCGGCGGGGTAGACGAGGCTCGCGGTGCCGAGCTGGTGGACGCGCCGGAGGCGCTGGACGGGCGGCGTGTCGAGGAGGGCGTCCGCGACGCCGTGCACCTCGATGTGGTCGTGGACGCTGTCCTTGATCGTCGTCACGAGTCGTGGTTCGCGCGCCGCCCTACAAAAACCGCCGGGGGCACCGCGCGGACCGACAGCTTATACCGGGGCGCGTCCCGAGTCGGGTGCGTGCGCCACACGAGAGCCCTCGCCGCCTGCTGTCTCGTCGTACTCGTCGCCCTCGCGGGCTGTAGCGCGCTCTCAGGCCCGCAGGGTGCGAGCGACGACGCGACGACCGCCCAACCCTACGAGACACCGTTGAACGGCACGCAGATAGACCAGCAGCACGCCGCGACGATCCGCGACGCGGGGAGTTTCACGTACCGGCTCCAGTCCAGCGCGAGCTACGCGAGCGGGCAGTCCGCCTCGCGCCTCACCGCGGTCCGCGCGGACCTCGATACGGGCGCGTACTCCCTGCGTATCGTGCAGGGGCCCCAGGACAGCCAGGTGTACGTGGGTCCGAACGGGACGGCCTACACCCGAATCACCACCGGCAACCGAACGGCGTTCGCGCAGGGCGCGCTCCGCTCGGCGAACGCGAGCGCGTACGTCTCGCCCGGCGTGGCCTCGCTCACGGAGCGCGCGGACTTCACGTACGAGGGGACGACCGAGTTCGACGGCTCGACGCTCCACACGTACGTCGCCCACCCCGCGACGCTCCCCATCGCCAACACCTCGGCGTTCGGGAACGCGAGCGAGGCGAACGTCACCGTCCGACTCGGTATCACGAGCGACGGGGTCGTCGAGCGCCAGCAGTTCCACGTGGCGACCGAGCGGGCCACACTCGACTCGACGCGCACCTACACCGAGATCGGCTCGACGGACCCGACGCCCGCGTGGCTGAGCCAGGCCGAACAGCGCTTCGCCAACGAGACGGCGTCGAACGAGACCACGACGAACGGGACGTCCACGACGACGAACGAGACGACCACGACGACCACGACGTCGACGAACGAGACGACGGCGTAGTCGGTCCCGTCCCCGCTCGCCGACGCAAGCGTTTACCAGCCACCCCTCCTTCTTCGAACCCATGCCGACGTTCCTCTCCGGGGGGACAGGGACCCCCAAGCTCCTCGCCGGCGCGGCGGGCGTCTTCGACCCGGCCGAGACGACCGTCGTCGCCAACACGGGCGACGACGTCGAGCTCGGTGGCTTCCTCGTCTCGCCGGACCTCGACACGGTGCTGTTCGACCGCGGCGGCGTCCTCGACCGCGAGTTCTGGTGGGGTATCGAGGGCGACACCCACGAGACGCACGACGAACTCGACCGCCTCGCGGACCGCGCGGGCCTCGATGCGGGGCCGCGCTACCTCGACGCCGCGGCGCAGACCGCGGGCCGCGACATCGCGCGCTGGCGGCGCTTCTCGGCCGCGCGCGAGTTCATGACCATCGGGGACCGGGACCGCGCCGTCCACGTCCTGCGGACGAGCCTCCTCGACGAGGGTCGGAGCCTCACCGAGGTCACGCGGACGCTCGCGGACGCCTTCGACCTCGACGTGACGCTCCTCCCGATGAGCGACGACCCGGTGGCGACGTTGGTCCACGTGTCGCGTAGCGAGGCGGAACGAGCGAGCGGTGACGAGGGCCCGATGCACTTCCAGGAGTTCTGGGTGGGTCGGGGCGGCGACGTGGACGTCGCGGACGTGGAGTTCCGCGGTGCGGCGCACGCCGAACCGACGGACGCGGTCCGCGAGGCCCTGCGTGCGCCCGTCGTCGTCGGGCCGTCGAACCCCGTGACGAGCCTCGGACCGCTACTCGCCCTCGAGGGAGTGCGCGAGGCCCTCCACGAGACGACGGTCGTCGCGGTGTCGCCGTTCGTGGAGGACGAGGTGTTCAGCGGGCCGGCGGACGACCTGATGCGCGCGACGGGGCGCGAGCCGAGTACGGCGGGCGTGGCCGCGGTCTACGACTTCGCGGACGCGTTCGTGCTCGACACCGAGGACGGGACGGAACTCGACCGCCACGTCGTGCGGACGGACACGCGGATGGACGACGACGCGGACGCGGCGCGGGTCGCGCGGGCCTGTGCGGACGCGCTGGAGGCCGTCGATGGGTAGCGGACGTGTGGGGACGGGGGCGGACGCGGAGGGAGGAGCGGACGCGGACGTGGACTTCCACCCCCGGGTCGCGCTCGCCAGCCTCTCGGGGGAGGCGGACGCGGCGTGGGCGCGCGAAGCGAGCGGCGAGGCCGGCCTCGCGTTCCTCGGCGGCATCGCGGTCGACGACCCGACGCGGACGGCGGCGGAACGCATGGCTGCGGACCGGAACCGCACGGAGTTCCTCCCCGCGGACCCCGTGGCGTTCGTCGCGGCCGAACTCGACCGCCTCGCGGACGCGCCGATTGCGGCGGGCGCGAACGTCCGCGCGACGACGCCCGGCGCGATTCGGCCCGTCGCGCGCGTCTGCGCCGAGCGCGACGCGGTCCTGGAGGTGAACGCCCACTGTCGCCAATCGGAGATGTGCGCGGCGGGCGCGGGCGAGACGCTGCTCGCGGACACCGACCGGCTGTGCGACGTCGTCGCGGCCGCGAGCGAGACGGGTGCGACGACGAGCGTGAAGGTCCGCGCGGAGGTGCCGGGCGTCGACCTCCCGGCGCTCGCGCGCGCCCTCGACGACGCGGGCGCGGCCGTCCTGCACGTCGACGCGATGGATTCTGAGGGGGTCGTGGCGAGCGTTCGGGCGGCCTTCGACGGCTTCCTCATCGCCAATAACGGCGTCCGGGACCGCGAGACGGTTCGGGAGTACCTCGCGTACGGGGCGGACGCGGTCTCGCTCGGCCGGCCGAGCGACAACCGGGCGGTCCGAGAGCGCGTGCGCGACGCCGTCGTCGAGTGGTTCGCGGAGACGTCGCGGTCGGACGGGGGACGCGCGGACGCGCGGCCGGGAGGCGAAGACAGAACGTTTTAACGCTCGCCGGTCGAACGGCCGAGCATGGCCATCAAGCCCGACTACGTCAAGAAGACGGGGAACATCCTCCTCGAACGATACCCGGACGCGTTCAGCCGCCAGGACTTCGAACACAACAAGGACGCGGTCTCCGAGCTCACGAACATCGAGTCCAAGGAGGTCCGCAACCGAATCGCGGGCTACATCACGCACAAGCGTAACTGAGCGCCCAAACCGAAGCCACTTTGTCGCCCTCACGTCTTCCGTGAGGTAATGACACGCGTTGCCGTACTCGGAGCGACCGGTGCCGTCGGACAGCGGTTCATCCAGTTGCTCTCCGACCACCCGACGTTCGAAATCGCCGCCCTGACCGCCTCGGCTGAATCGGCCGGGAGTTCCTACCGCGAGGCCGCGAAGTGGCGCGTGGACACGCCCATCCCGGACGCGGTCGCGGACGTCGAGGTCGTCGAGACGACGCCGGAGGCCGTCCCGGACGACGTCGACCTGATATTCTCCTCGCTGCCGTCGTCGGTCGCCGAGCGCGTCGAATCCGACTTCTGCGAGGCGGGCTACGTCGTCTCCTCTAACTCCTCGAACGAGCGCAACGCGGACGACGTCCCGCTCGTCATCCCCGAGGTCAACCCCGAGCATCTCGACCTCATCGAGGTCCAGCGCGACGAGCGCGGGTGGGACGGCGCGCTCGTGAAGAACCCGAACTGCTCGACCATCACGATGGTCCCGACGCTCGCGGCGCTCACGGACTTCGGTCTCGAACGCGTCCACGTCTCGACGCTCCAGGCCGTCTCCGGTGCGGGCTACTCCGGCGTGACGTCCATGGAAATCCTCGACAACGTCATCCCGTACATCGGCGGCGAGGAGGAGAAGATGGAGACCGAGAGCCGGAAACTCCTCGGCGAGTTCGACGGCAGTCAGGTCCAGTGGCACGACGTCGAGGTGTCGGCGTCGTGTAACCGCGTGGCGACGCTCGACGGCCACCTGGAGAACGTCTGGGCGGAGCTCGGCGACGACCCGACGGTCGCGGAGATTTACGAGGCCTTCGACGAGGCGGCGACGCAGGACCTCCCGAGCGCGCCCGACCCACTCATCGAGTCCTTCGACGAGCCGGACCGCCCGCAGCCGCGTCTCGACCGGTTCCTCGGGAACGGGATGGCGGTCGCGGCCGGCGGCGTGCAGGAGACGCCCGCGGGCGTCCAGTACAACACGCTCGCGCACAACACCCTCCGCGGAGCCGCGGGGGCCTCCGTGCTCAACGGCGAGCTGCTCGAACGCGACGGCTGGCTCTAGTCAGGCGACGCGCTCGAAGAAGTGGACGACGGCGTTCCCGTCCTCGTCGGGGACGTCGAGGTCCGCCGCGTCGCGTACTTCTACCCGCGTTATCTCGAACGTCGCGCCCTGTACCTCGAAGGTGTCGCCGGGGTCCGCGACGCGCTCGTGGAGCGTCAGCGTCTCGATCTCCCCCGAGAGGAGCTTGCGCTTCAGGTAGTCGCTCGGGACGTAGCGGTCAACGTTGAGCACCTTCTGTTCCATGCCTCACTATAGCGTGTCATACGTTATCAAGCTTTGCGTCGGTCCGGTGACGGTGGACGAACGTCTACCGGCGACGTGCCCGAGCGACGATAGCCGCGAGCACCGCCCGTACCGACGGCAGACGCCGTCCTCGCCGGTAAGGCAAGGGTTTTTGGCGGGCATCGGCAAGATCGCGGTATGAGCGGCACCGTCCAACTCTCGTGCCACGCGAAGCTCGCCCGCGTGGTCCTCGACAACCGTGGGCCCCTCTCGCCCGCCGAGGTGGCGAGCGAGGCCCGTATCGACGAGGACGAAGCGCGCGACGCCCTCGCCGAGCTCGCCGACGCGGGCTACGCCGAGTGCGTCTGCGGCGTCTGCGAGACACGCGAGCAGGTCTACCAGCTCGACGAGGACGCGCGCGACGTCGACGCGCGGGCGTAAGCGTAGCCCTCAAACGCACGCCTCCCCTACGTCCTCTCGCGCGCCTCAAGTCCCCACCCGAGCCCACCCGCTCCGGGCGCGATGACGCGTGGAGAACCCGGGCGCGCGGCATACCCGCGACGCGAGTCGCGCGCGTAGGGCACGTCACGCCCCCCGCGGGGCCCAACTGACCCCGCGGCGATCCTGCCCGGCACGAGGGTTTCCCGGCTGACGCGGCACGCCGCCCCGGGATGAGGCCGGTCGTTAGTGTTCCGGGCAGCACATCTCTCCCGTTCGTGAGCGTCAGCTTCGCCGACTCGCACCTGTTCGCCCACGAGCCATCGCCATCGGCCCCGGAGCGGCGTCGATTCGCCCGTGTCCCTCCGGAGCCGGAGTCCCCCGCCCGCTCGCGGCGACTACGCGCCGTCCTCGCGTTCGCGCACGACGAGCACGGGCGCGACCGCGTTCTCGGCGACGCGCTCGGGGTCGTCGCCGAGGAGTGCGGCCCAGAGCGACTCCTCGCCCTCGCCCATGACGATGACGTCGAAGTCGGCGGAGCGCACCGCGATGTCGTGGATTGGCGACTCGGCGGCGCTGGTCTCGCTCGCGATGCGTGCGGCGTCGAGGCCGCGCTCGCGGAGGCTCTCGCGGGCGTGCTCGACGGTCCCGGCGGCGTCGAACCCCTCGCGCTCGATGCCCCAGAGCGTCACCGTCCCGTCGCCCTCGGCGAGGAGCGTGGCGACGAGGTCCGCGAGACGGTCGCGGTCGATTGCGCCGCGGAACGGAACGAGGACGTCCGAGACCGCCCCGACGGGGTTCGGGAGGAGGACGGCCGTCGCGCCGACCTCGCTCGCGACGCGCTCAACGGTCTGCTCGCGGTCGTGGGTGAACGCGACGCGCGTTTCGACGCCGCCGCCCGCGCCCTCGAAGACGGCCGCGAGGTCCGCGACGGCCTCCCGCGCGCGGTCCTCGAACTGCATGCTCGCCTGCTCCGTCGGCGTCTGCTCGGGGAGGACGTGGTAGCCGAGGACGACGACGCGCGCGGGCGCGAGGAACGCCGCGAGCGACTCGCTGATCGACTCCCCTTCGAGCACTTCGACGGGCACGAGCACCGTCGGCGGTTCGCGAATCGCGAGGTCGTCCGCGGTGTCGGTGTCGCTCATCTACAGCACCCCCTTGAGCGTCACGTCGCTCGCGTAGTACTTGTACCATCCGGCGGCCGCGAGCATGACGGCGACGCCGATGAGCTGGGAGGCGGGTTGCATGAAGGCGATGAGGCCGAAGCTCGCGAGCGCGCCGAGGCCCGCGACGACCCGATAGGCTGGCACGCGGAAGTCCGGGTCGTACCACTCCGGCTCGTTCCGGCGCATGGCGACGAGCGCGACGCACATCAGGCCGTACATGACGAGGTGGAGGAAGGAAGCGACTTCGGCGAGCACCTCGGTCTCGCCGAGGGCGACGAGGACGAGCACGGGCCCGCCCGCCATCGCCAGCGCGACGTGCGGCGTCCCGTATTCGAGGTTCACGCGGCTGGCGAACGCCGGGACGAGCGCGTCCTTGCTGACGGCGAAGACGGCGCGCGACGTCGAGAGGATGGAGGCGTTGGCGGACGAGACGGTGGCGAGGAGGCCGGCGAGCAGGATGGCGACGACGCCGGCCGTGCCGAGGAACTGGTCGGCGACGTTGACGATGGCGGTCTCGCCGGCGTCCCGGAGCGCCGCGGACCCCATCGCGCTCGTCGCCACGAAGATGGTGGCGACGTAGAGCACGCCGACGACGAGGACGCTCCCGACCATCGCCAGCGGGAGGTTCCGCCCCGGGTTCTTGATGTCGCCGGCGACGGTCGCCACCTGCGCGAAGCCGAGGTAGGACGTGAAGACGAGCGCCGCGGTGGTGAAGACGGGCGCGACGCCGAACGGCGCGAACGCCTCGGGCGTCGTCTGCGCCCCGAAGACGCCGAGCGCGTCGAGGCCGCCGTAGCCGAGGAAAGCGACGAGGATGGAGAGCAGGAGGCCGACGACGTAGTTCTGGAGTTTCGCCGCGTTCTCCGTCCCGACGAGGTTGAGGAGCGTGAGGAGCACGCCGAAGACGAGCGCGAGCGGCGTGACGACGCCGACGCCGGCGACCGTGGTGCCGATGCCGGCCTGCTGGAGCATCTCGGCGGCGTAGTTGCCGAAGCCGACGAGGTAGAACGCGGTGGCGAAGACGAGGCCGAGCCAGATGCTGATGCCGACGACCGCGCCGGGGAGCGCGCCGAGCGCCCGCGAGACGAAGTAGTACCCCCCACCCGACTTCGGCATCGCGGTCGCCAACTCGGAGGCGGGGAGCGCGACCAGCAGGGCGATGACGGCGCCGATTGCGAACGACCCGGCGGCGGCCGGGCCGGCGCGCCCCGCGGCGAGCCCCGGGAAGACGAAGATGCCGGCGCCGATCATCGTCCCGACGCCGATGGACACCCCGCCGGCGAGGCCGATCGAGCGTTCGAGTTCCGTCCCCTCCTCCGTCACCGTCGTCTCGTCCGTCACCGTCTCGGGGCGGCCCACCTGCGCCGGCGACTCCCCGGCCCGGTTGGCGTTCGTCCCCCCGCTCTCGTCAGCCGTTCCCATGGTGGGCTGGCGCGGCCGCCGAGCCGAAGAAAGTGACGGCCCGCCGACCCCGAGCCCGCGCGCCGCCGCGCGCGTTCGGCGGTAGCGTAACGGTTTACCGCCGCCCCCTCGACGTATCCGGTATGACCATCGAAGCCGAGGCGCTCGCGGATATCGGGCCGGCGCGACGGCGCGCGCTGTTCGAGCGCGACGCCGGAGTCGACGCCGTCCGCGACGACGTCCGGGAAATCGTCTCGCGCGTCCGCGAGGAGGGCGACGCCGCGCTGCGCGAGTTCGCCAGCGAGTTCGACGGCGTCGAGGTCGGGAACATCGACGTGACGGACCAGGCCGAGCGCGCCTACGAGTCGATAGACGACGACGTCCGCGCGGCAATCGAGACGGCAATCGAGAACGTCCGGGAGTTCCACGAGCGCCAACTCCCCGAGGACTGGACGGAGACGGTCGACGGTCGCGAACTTGGGCGACGGTTCCGGCCGGTGGAGCGCGTCGGCGCGTACGCCCCGGGCGGGGCGGCGACCTACCCCTCCAGCGTCGTCATGACGGTCGTGCCAGCGAAGGTCGCGGGCGTCGAGCAGGTGGCGGTGGCGACGCCGCCCGCCGAGGAGATGCACCCCGTGACGCTCGCGGCCTGCCACGCGGCGGGCGCGGACCGGGTGTACGCTGCGGGGGGCGCACAGGCCATCGCCGCGCTCGCGTACGGGACGGAGACGGTTGATCGCACGCAGCTCATCGTCGGCCCCGGGAACAAGTGGGTGACGGCGGGGAAGGCGGAGGTGCGCGGGGACGTCGAAATCGACTTCCTCGCGGGCCCCTCCGAGGTCTGCGTCCTCGCGGACGACACCTGCGAGCCCGAGTACGTCGCCGCGGACCTGCTCGCGCAGGCCGAGCACGACCCGGAGGCGTCCGTCGTCGCCGTGACGGACGACGCGGACGTCGCTGCGGCGGTCAGCGAGGCCGTCGAAGCCGGCCTCGACGGCCGGGAGCGCGCGGACGTCATCGAGGCGGCGCTCGACTCGGAGGCGAGCGGCGTCTTCTATGCGCGCTCGATGAGCGAGGCCGTGTTGTTCGCCGAGGAGTACGCGGCCGAACACCTCTCGATTCAGGCCGACGACGACGAGGCGATTCTGGACCGGATCGACGACGCCGGGAGCGTCTTCCTCGGGCCGTACACGCCCGTCGCGGCGGGCGACTACGCGACCGGGACGAACCACGTCCTCCCGACGAACGCCGGCGCGCGCGTGAAGGGCGGGCTGAGCGTCGACACCTTCCTCCGCGCGAGCACCGTCCAGCGCCTCGACCGGGACGCGCTCGCCGACCTCCGCGAGACGGTGACGACGCTCGCGGACGCGGAGGGGCTGGAGGGCCACGCGAACAGCGTCGACGCGCGCTTCGCGGACGAGGAGTGACGCGGCACGCGTCCGGCGCGGACGGCCGCTCGCGTCCCGACGTCCGGCTCTCCCCCCGCTCCCGTCCCGCCGCGCCCCGAACGCTTATGCCCGCCTCGTCGGTGGTCTCTCGTACGTCGATACGTGTGACCACGACCACGCGAACACCCAGGGCCGGTCGGTCGGCGGGCCGTCCGCGATGAACGCGCTCTCGCTGTCGATTCCGCTCGTCGCGGTCGGGTCGTTCGCCGCGGCGTTCTCCCTCCTGTTGCTCACCGCGTACCTCCTCGCTCACCGCGGTCGGCCGAGCGTCGACTGGTTCGTCACGACGCTCGCCGCGCAGTCGCTCGGTTGTCTCTCCTACAGCGTCGGGATGCTCGTCACCGTCCCCGCGTGGCGCGTCGCCTTCGAGGTGATGAGCGTCCTCGCGTTCGTGTGGATCGGCTACTTCTTCCTCGGGTTCGCCCTCGAATACACCGGCCGCGTCGGTGCGAACCGCTGGTCCGCGTTCGCCGCGCTCGCCGTTCCGCCGTTCGCCGGGAGCCTCCTCCTCCTCACGTCGTCGTACCACGGGCTCTTCTGGAGCGACTTCGCCCTCGTTCGCGTCCTCGGCGTCGTCGCCCTCGACTACACCCTCCAGTCGGGCGCGCTCGCCGTCTTCGCGCTCGACATGGCGTACGTGGCCGTCGGCGTCTACTTGCTCGTCGAGACGATTCGGAGCTACGGCCCGCTCTACCGGAGCGAGGCGGTCGCCGTCGCGCTCAGCACGGTCCCCGTCGGCATCGGTTTCGCCGTGTGGATACTCGACCTCGGGCCGGCCTCGACGCTCATCTGGGCCGTCCCGCTCTCGCTCCCGCACGCGGCGCTCGACGCGTACGCGTTCGTCGGCAAGCAGATGTTCGACGCGAGCCCGAAAGCCGGCCGCGTCGCGGACGAGCAGGCCATCGACGCGCTCCCGGACCCCGTCGTGGTCGTCGACGACGCCGGCCGGATAGTGGACGCCAACGCCGCCGCGCTCGACGTCTTCCTCGACGACGGGGCGAACGCGGTCGGCCGCGACGCCGCGGACGCCCTCGACGTCGACCTCGACGCGCTCCGCGACGGCGACGACTGCTCGATAGACGTCACGACCGACGACCGCCGATACGTCTTCGCGGTTCACCGCTCCCCGCTCGTCTCCGGCGACACCGTCGTCGGCCACACGCTGTTGTTCCGCGACGTCACGGCCCAACACGAGAACGAACAGCGCCTGGAGGTGTTCAACCGCGTCCTCCGGCACAACCTCCGGAACAAGCTGACGACCGTCCTCGGCTCGACCGCCGTCATCGAGGACGAGGCCGAGAACCCCAAGGTCCGGACGCTCGCCGCGAACGCCCGCGAGAGCAGCGAGGCGCTGGCCGACATCGGCGAGAAGGCCCGACGCTTCGACCGTCTCCGGAGTAGCGACCTCGACGTGAGCACCGTCGCCGTCGACGACGTCGTCACGGGCGTCGTCGAAGAGTTCGACGCGCGCGCGGCGCTCGCGGCCCGCGTCCCCGATGGCCTCGACGTCACGACCGACCGCCGACACCTCGCCTTCGCGCTCGAAAACGTCGTCGAGAACGCCGTCGAGCACGCGAACGAACCGGACCCGGCCGTCGAAATCGACGCGTCGGTCGCCGACGGCGACGAGTACGCGGTCGTGGTCGCGGTGCGCGACGAGGGACCGGGTATTCCGGAGGCCGAAATCGAGGTGCTGACGAGCGGGACGGAGAGCGACCTCGAACACGGCAGCGGGCTCGGATTGTGGATAGTGCTCTGGTGTCTGCGACGCCTCGGCGGCGAGGTCACGTTCGACGCGACGGCCGACGGGACGACCGTCAGACTCTGGCTCCCCGAGACGACGCCGGTCGACGCGCGCGACGCCGGGCGGGTCCGGCGGTCGTGAGGCCCTCGCGCAATCCGTCGGGGGTCGCGGCTTCCGCGTGGCGCGCCGGTTTCCGGGTCCCGTCCGGGGTACCGGCGGATGGCCCACCCCGACGCCACAGTTAACCATCTGGGCGACGTTGCCACGGGTATGAGCACGACTGCCGACAGCGGGTCACCGTCCGAGACGGTTCGCGTGACGGAGGACGCCGCCGAGCAGGCCCTCTCGCTGCTCGACGGCGAGGGGCTGGACACGGACGTCGCGGGCCTCCGCCTCTTCGTCCAGCAGGGCGGCTGCGCAGGTCTCTCCTACGGGATGCGCTTCGACGACGCCCCCGAGGAGGACGACACCATCGTCGAGTCCCACGGGCTGCGCGTCTTCGTCGACCCGGCGAGCGAGCAGTACATCGCCGGCAGCGAACTCGACTACGAGAGCGGCCTGCAAGCCGCCGGCTTCGACGTCACGAACCCGAACGTCGAGGCCGAGTGCGGCTGCGGCGAATCCTTCCGTACCTGATTTAGGCGCGCTCCCCCTTCCGGGGGTATGCCCAACACGCGCGCGGACGCCCTGGGGACCGTCGCGGGCTACGCCGAGGCCGCCCGCCACACCCACGAGGGCACCTTAGAGTCGTTCACGGACCGCCACGGCGCGGAGTGTCGCGGCTATCGCTTCACGACCGCCGACGACGAGCCCTTCCTGGTCTACGGCCCGCCGAACGGCGAGTACCTCTACGTCACCTCGCACCACTCGCCCGTGCAGGCGCTCGCCTTCGAGCTCGGCGAGGCCGACGTGGAGGAGTACGCGTCGCGCGACGTTGCGTACGATGAGGGTGACGAGCCGGAGCGCCACGTCGCGGCGCGCGCTGTCGTCGACGAGGCCGAAGGGATGCGCGAGGCCGTCGAGACCATCGAGGCGGAGTGCGAGACGGTCGACGCGGTCTACGAACCCCACTACACGCGCAACGGCGCGCTCGCGGACTTCTACGTCCATCGCCGACTCTTCCCCGGCGGACGCTTCGACGCCGAGGACTTCGACGACGCCGTCCGCGCCGTCACGACGACGGTCGCGCGGGCCTATCGCGCCTACTACCGCATCCTCGACCTCCCGGTCTTGGAGGGGGGCGACGAGGCGGAGCCGCCGACGCGCCCCGACTACGTGAGCGGAGGGCGGGGGTTCGAGTAATGCGTGGTTCCGAGCGCCAGCGAGGAACCACGGAAGGGCGAGCGGGGAGGTACGACCCGTGAGTAATGCGGTGGTTCCGAGCGCCAGCGAGGAACCACGGAAGGGCGAGCGGGGAGGTACGACCCGTGAGTAATGCGTGGGGCCGAACGGACGTGAGGGCCAACGAACGACGCGAACGCTGAGCGGAGTGCGGCGTGAGCAGCGCAGTTCTGAGCGCTAGCGAGGAACTACGAAACGACGAAGGGGAGGCACGACCCGTGGGCGTGCTCCTCGTCGGCTCACGTCGGCGGCGAAAAACGGCCGCTGGTGCGTCAGTCGTCGAGGCCGAACGCGACTTCGACTTCGACCTGGTACTGTCGGTCGTCGCGGCCCTCGATGCCGACGCGCTGTTCGACGACTTCGGCCCACGAGACGTTGTCGAGGGTCTCCTCGGCTCGGTCGAGCGCGTCGTCGACGGCGTCGTCGAAGCTCTCGGTGCTGGTCCCGACGAGGTCGATCTTCTTGTAGACCATACCGGTTCTTCATCCCCGGCGGTCTTAAACGTGGCCGCCGCTCACTCCTCGCGGGCGTCGAGGCGCGCGGCGAGCGTGTCGACGACGCCGGAGAGATACGTCGTGCCGCCGACGGCGACGACGAGCGCGCCCGCGGTGTCGAAGAGGAGGTCGAGCATTGTGTCGGTGACGCCGTACTGGGTGAGGATGCTCGTCATGCCAGCGAGCGCGGCGACCTCGGAGATGGCGAACTCGATGACCTCCCAGAAGACGCCGAAGGCGAGCGTGATGACGAAGAGGAGGGCGAAGAGGAACGCGGGCGGGAAGTAGACGGCCTCCGTGTGCTCGTCGATGGCGCGGACGGCGGCGTAGCCGGCGGCGGCGACGACGGAGGAGGAGAGGGTGTGCGTGAGGTGGTCCCACCACCAGACGTTCTTGTAGAACGAGCCGGTGCCCGGGATACCGACGGTACCGAGGGCGTGGAGGAAGACGGCGAGCGTCACCCAGAGGACGAGCGCGGGGTCCATCGGGACGCCGTAGTCGCGTTCGAGGACCGCGGGGAGGTACGAGACGCCGAGGCCGACGGCGGCGTTGACGACGACGCCGACTTGCCCCTCGTAGAGGCCGACGAAGACGAACCCCACCAGGCAGAGCTGGAGGACGCGGGCGAGTTGGGTCTGCCGGCGCTTCGAGATGCCGAGGCGGTCGCGGACCCTCATTCGGCCACCTCCGCGGGGACGCGTTCGTCGGCGCGGACGCGGCGCTGGAAGTAGAGGACGAAGAGACCCGCGCCGACGACGCCGCAGGCGGTCGCGGCGATGAAGTCCCACATGAGCGCGCTGAGTGAGGCGGCGTCGACGGCGGGTGTGACGGGGCGGGCGACGTAGACGAGCGTCGTCCCGAGGTAGACGTCGCTGAGCCACTGTGTGAGCGCCCAGAGGCCCGCGAGCGCCATCGTGGCGACGACGACGACGAACGCGGCGACGCGGTCGGTCATGCGGACGGCGGTGAAGACGTCGAGTTCGACGACGAGGACGAGCGCGAGCGCGGCCACGGAGAGGTAGGTGGCGATGGCGCTCGTCAGCCACCACGTGGCGAGCGCGTGCCCGAGGACGGGGAGGAACGCGACGACGAGCACCTCCCAGGGGAGCATCACGCGGTGGCTCCGATAGGCGACCGGCGGGACGACGGCAAGCGCCGCGACGCCCGCGCAGAACGCGCTCCACGTGACGTCCCCCTCCCAGACGCTCGCGCCGGCGACGGCGACGACGAGCGCGACGAGCGCCCACGAGAGCGCGGCGTTCGTCCGCTCGGTCTCCAACACTCGACCGAGTCGCTTCCCGTCCATGGTTCGGCGACGCTTCGCGGGGCCGTGTTACAAAAGTGTCGGGTGGGCCCGCTCAGAGGAGGAGATAGGCGAGCGTGTAGCCGACGCCGGCGACGGTGACGGCCGCGAGGCCGGTGACGGCGGCGCTCGGGAGGTCGGGGAGGCGGCGCTTCGTCGGTTCGACGACGCCGACCGCGCCGACGGCGACGACGCTGAAGACGAAGTGGTAGGAGACGTCGAGCGTCG
Organism: Halarchaeum rubridurum; assembly: GCF_014647115.1. GTDB lineage: Archaea > Halobacteriota > Halobacteria > Halobacteriales > Halobacteriaceae > Halarchaeum > Halarchaeum rubridurum. Next base: position 96,517 of record NZ_BMOO01000001.1, on the reverse strand, counting down.
GCGGCGTGATGACGAGCGCGGCGAGCGCGTACGCGGCCCCGGCGGCGGCCCGGCCGTGGAGGTGCTCGCGCAGCGGCGTCGCCGTGACGCGGTGGTAGGCGTAGACGCCCGCCCAGAGGCAGGCGAGTTCGAGCGCGAACGCCGCGAGGAGGTCGAGCGTCGGGTCGCCGAACGGCGTCGGGCGCGCGGCGAGGAGGTGCCACGGGAGCGGGTAGAGGAACTCCGGCGGCGTCCCCGTGAGGAGGTCGCCGAAGGGGTGCGTGAGGAGGCCGACGAGCGCCGTCGCGGCCAGCGCACGCGGGCCGAGGGCGAGACGCCGGCGCGCGAGGAGCGCGATGGCGACGCCCGCGAGGACGTAGAGCGCCATCACGGCCCCTGCGAGGACGCCGGAGACGGCGAGCGCGCCGACGGGGAGCGCGAGCGCGCCCGCGGCGGCGGCGACGCGGACGGGGCGGTCCCGGGCGGCGGCGAGCGCGAAGACGGCGGCGGCGAGCGGCGCGACGACGAGGGAGTGCGTGACGGCGCGATGGACCTCGGTGCTCGCGCCCCAGAAGGCGTTCGCGGCGGCGAGCGCGTCGGCGCTGTGGACGGTGAGGAGCCCGAGGGGCGCGTACGCCATGTCGACGTCGGGGACGGCGGCGAAACAGCCGGCGGCGACGCCGAGCGCGAGCGCGCGCTCGCGGCCGAGGCCGTAGCGGGCGGCGGCGAGCGCCACGAGGGCGAACGCGACCGTCTCGTGTCCGACGAACATAGGCGCTGAAAGGCGACGGACGCGTTTAGGTCGTTCGCCGTGCGAGACACCCTCTGGGGCGGGCCGAAGCTGGGGACGGGACGGCGGAGGGACGGGACGGTTGCGGAATGGGACGGTCGAGGGACGTGCCGAGGGAACGCGGACGCGGTGGCGGACCGGCTACGCCGTCGTCTCCCCTCCGTCGTCGCCCTCGCCCTTCTTTCGCCACTTCTTCTCGATTTCGGCGTTCGCGCGCACGACGACGTCGCCGTCGACGGCGAAGCGGGTCTTGCGGAGTTCGATCTCGCGGACCGTCCCCTCGGTGTCGCCGGCGACGACGCGGTCGCCGGGATTGAAGTCGGGGTCGCGCAGAAGGTAGACGCCGGCGACGGCGTCCGCGAGCATCCCGCTGAGGGCGTAGGAGACGCCGAGCGCGAGGAAGCCGGAGGCGGTGCCGAGCGCGGCGGCGATTCCGGGGAGGCCGACGAGCGTGAGGAACGCGAGGAGCGCGCCGAACCAGAGGAAGACGCCGACGAGTGTGCGGACGAACTGGACGTAGATGGGCTGGTCGGTGGTGCGCGAGACGACGCTCGCGGCCGCCCAGACGGCGATTCGGATGCCGACGGCGGCGATGACGAGGAAGACGAGTCCGGTGACGAGTCGCGGGAGCGCGGCGACGATTCCCGCGACGAACCGCGAGAGGGTGTCCGTGACGACGGTCGTGAGCGATGGCACGCCCGGTCCGTCGGGCGGACTGGACAAATAGCTACGGTCGGGTGTGGCGGTACCGGTGCCTCACGCGGTCGGCGGGGCGCGTGCGACCTCGTAGTCGCCGTCCTCGGCGACGCCGATGACCGCCCACTCGGCGTCGTGCTCCTCGGCGGCGAGCGCGCGTTCGAGCCGCTCGACGTGGTCGTTCCACGTCACGAAACAGCGCATCCTGTCGCCGCCATACGTGCGTACCTCGTCGGTCACGGCGAGCACGTCGATCTCCTTCCACTCACGTGCGGCGCGGAAGCTGTTCTCGGCGTCCCCGGTGACTTCGTAGCCGAGGTCGGTGAATATCTCGCGCGCTTCGTCCGACGGTGGTATGGCACTCGATACCATCTATCACGGTGTTGGGGCGCATGGGTAATAACTGTTGTTGCGCCCCGCGCGTCCAGCCTCCACAAGAGTGATGCGCCGAGGCGACCGAGCGACGGTATGGCTCTCAGTATCGACCCCGGCCAGCTCGGCCTTCAACTCGGCTCCGGTGCCGTCATCGGCGCTCTCACCGGGTTCGCAGCGAAGAAGATAGCGAAACTCGTCGCCGTCCTCGTCGGCGTCGAACTCGCGCTCTTCGCCTTCCTCGAATCGCGCGGCATCCTCGTCGTGAAGTGGGACCGCCTCACCGCCGGCCTCGTCAGCGCCGGCCAGGACGCCGCGTCCTCGACGCCGCCCTCGTGGGCGATGTCCATTCTCTCGACGCTCTCCGTCTCCGCCGGCTTCACCGGCGGCTTCCTCCTCGGCTTCCGGAAGGGGTAGACGGCCCGAGAGCGCGGCCGTTAACGCCGTGCGGCCCCAACGGCCGCCGTGATCAGCGCCGAACTCGCCGTCGAACTCCCCGAGGGGATGTGGGTGCGGCCCATCTCCCGCCGCCACCCCGACGTACGATTTCGCGTGCTCGCCGCGTTCCCCGGCACCGACGACGGCGGCGTCGGCCTCGTCGAGATTACCGGCCCCGACCTCGACGCCGTCCGCGAGCGCGTCGCGGCCTCGGACGTCCTCCGCGCCGTCGACGTCCTCCACCACGACGACGACGGGCTCCTCGTCCGCTTCGAGACGCGCGCGCCTCTCCTCTTGCGCGCGCTCCGCTCCGCCCGCGTCCCCCTCGAACTCCCCTTCGAGGTCGAGGACGGCGTCGCCAACTGGACGCTCACCGCCTCGCACGCCGACCTCTCCCGCCTCGGCGACGAACTCGACGCCCGCGGCGTCGACTACCGCCTCGACCGCGTGCGCGACGACGCCGAACGCGACGCCGAGACCGACCCCCTGACCGACCGCCAGCGCGAACTCCTCACTCTCGCCGCCGAGGCGGGGTATTACGACGACCCGCGAGACACGACGCTCACCGACCTCGCCGACGAGGCCGGCGTGGCGAAGTCGACGCTCAGCGGCGTCCTCACCCGCGCGGAAAATCGCATCGTGAAACGATACCTCGACGGCGTGTGAGCCGCCGCGATGCTGGACACGCGCGGCGCGTCAGCGCGTGCTCAGCTCGTCCTTGTCCTTGATGACGCGCGTCTCGCCCTCGCCGCTCGTGACCTCGGCGACGAGGTCGTAGAGGTCGTTGCGCATCCCCGCGGGGAACGTGAGGACGCCGACCCACGAGCCGTCGCTCTGCCACTCCTCGCGTTCGAGTTCGCCGAACTCCCGTATCTGTGCCTGGCCGGAGCCCGCGTAGTCCGCGGGGAGGCTGACCGCGACCGTCACCTCCTCGAAGCGGATGGGGATGACGGGCCGCAGAGCGTCGAGCGCGTCGTCGACTTGCGACTCCACGGGCTCCATCGGGTCCACCGTGAACCCCGCCTGTTCGAGCGCGGACTCGATGCGCTCGGGCGGGTGGGGCGCGTTGTCCATCTGGGGGTTCACGGCGTTGCGCGCGATGGTATTGACGAGCTGCCTGCGCTTTCGCTCCTGCATCTCCTCGCGCTGCTCGGCGGTGATTTGAATCTCCCCGCGCTCGATGACCTCCGGGATGATCTCCATGGGCTCCGTCGTCCCGAACACTTCCTCCAGGTCCTCCTCCGCGGGCCGGTCGCCCCGCGAGGCGTTCTCGAAGACGTCGCGCGCCGCGATGACGTCCTCCAGTTCGCCGTCGAACTCCCCGCGCTTGATGGCGAGGGCGGCGTCCGGGTCGACGAGCACTTCGAAGCGCTCGCCGTGCGACTCCAAGCGGGCCGTCACGGCCTCGTCGAGCGAAATCATGTCCGACAGTTGCGGCGGACGGTTGAAGGCCTTTCCGGGGAAGACGTGGTTCCGCGGGAATCACGGAATGGCGAGCGGTGAAACCGTGAGCAGTGAGGTAACCACGCGACGGCGAGGCTCTCCTCGAGGCCGGTGTCGCCACTACGCGACTCGAAAAAGCGGGGAAGGGGGGTGGCGTTATTCGGCCTGCTCGTCGTCCGCGTCGTCCTCTTCGTCCTCCTCGTCGGCGAGGAGGTCGTTGGCGACGAGGTACTCCTCGATTTCGTCGTTGGTGAGCTCGATGAACGAGCCGGATTCGGCGTCCACGGTGGCGACGCCGATGCCCTCCGGCGTCAGGCCCTCGTCGTGGACCTGGCCGAGACCGGAGAGGGCGAGGCCGACGGCGTCCTCCAGCGCGACGTCCTCGCTGTATTCGTCTTCGAGGTACTGCTGGATGTCGTCGCGCCCGGAGCCGATGGCGAGCGCCTTCCACTCGTTGGGCGTGCCGGAGGGGTCGGTCTCGTAGAGGCGGGGCTCGCCGTCCTCGATGCCGCCGATGAGGAGCGCGACACCGAACGGCCGCGCGCCGCCGACCTGCGTGTACTGCTGGATGTGGTCGGTGATGTCCTTCGTGAGGCTCTCGACGCCGATGGGCTCGTCGTAGCGCACGCGGTTGACCTGCGAGTCGCGGCGCGCGAAGTCGATGAGCTGGCGGGCGTCGGCGACGTGCCCGGCGGACGCGATGCCGATGTGGTTGTCTGCCTTGTGAATCTTCTCGACGCTCGTCTCCTCCATCAGGGGCGAGCGGATGCGCTTGTCGACGACGAGCACCACGCCGTCGTCGGCGCGGACGCCGATGGAGGCCGACCCGCGCTTGACGGCTTCACGCGCGTACTCGACCTGATAGAGCCGGCCGTCGGGCGAGAAGATAGTGATACCTCGGTCGTACGCTTGCTGTTGGGCTTGTCCCTGCATGATGTGTCACTCCAAATCAGCGCGAGTCGCGCCCACGAACCCACCCTCGGACGAGACGTCGACCAGGCCGTCGCGGCTGACGGCCTGCGCGGTGGCGTTCCTGAACACGACGGCTTCCTCTGCCGAATTTTCACGCGCGCGTCCTAAATACCTTTCTTCACCGGCACGGACCGTGCCGGAGACGCCCCTGACGTGTATCCCGACGGGGTCGTCGCGCACGGCGTCGACGCACCCGAGCGCCGCCCGGGCCTCATCGACGTACCCCCGGCGGGCGCGGACGACCGCCTCGCCCTCCCCGTCGCCGAACTCGTAGGCGAGGACGCGGAGGTCCGCGTCCGCGCTCGTCGCGTCCCCGAGGAGGTTCTGCGCGGCGAACCAGACGCTGCGCTGGAAGTCCCGACGTCCCACGTCGGCGTCCGGCCACGCCTCGATTCCCACGAGGAGGTAGCGCCAGCGCGGCCGGAGGTGTTTCGGGAGGTGTTTCACGGTTGCCTCGCGCGTGCCTCACCGCTCCTGTTCATGTCGTCCGCGTTCGAGCCCCGGCGCTATGAAGTCGGCGGAGCGTCGGTGGCGGTTCCGCTCGGCGAGGACGCCCCACTCCGCGAGGCCCGTCTCGACCTGTGCGGCGTCGAAGCCGACCGCCTCTCCGAGCGCGCGGAGCTCGCGCGGCGCGCGGAGTTCGAGGTGGGACGTCGGCGACCCCGAGACGACGTAGGGGACGTCGTACTGCTCGACGAGCTCGCGGAGCTTCCGGAGGCCGCGCAGCGCCTGCACTCGCGGCCCGCCCGAGGCGCGCAACACCCGCCCGAAGTCGAACTCGACGCGGACGTCGTGGTCGGCCGCGGCCCGCGCGATGACGTGGTTGACGTCGCCACGTCCCGCCATCGGCTTCGTCAGGACGTCGACGCGCTCCTCCTCGGCGGCGAAGCGGTTGAGCTTCGGCGTCCCGCCGCGCACGCAGAGGAGGGTGTGCGCCCGGCGCGCCTCACTGAGCGGTCCACTCGCCTCCGTTGGGTCGTCGGCGACGACCGCCGTGGCGTCCACGGCGTCGACGTCGTGAGCCTCGCGGACGGCCGCCGCGTCGAGCGCGGGGTCGGCCGCGTCGGCGTTCCGGACGACGATGCCCTCGAACCCCTGTCGGGCCGCCGTCGCGGCGAAGCGCCGCACCGTGCTCTCCCCGTCCGGCGTCGCCGTGACCGCCTCGTACATACGTGGGGGCACGCCCGGCGCGCGCTAAAACGGTGCGGTCTCGCCACCCGGTCCGCCACTACGTTCTTGGACCGCGGGGGCGAACCGTCGCGTATGACGGACGTTGACCCCGTCGACGTCGATTGGGACGACCCGCAGGAGTGTCCGTGGTGCGGTGCCGACATCGCGGACGGCGGCGCGGGCTTCATGGACCACATCGAGGCGAACCCCGAGTGCGAGGAGGCCTTCGAGGCGTGGCGCGAGAACGTCGCCGACGACGTCGGCGGCGAGTGGATGGCGTGAGGGCCGGGATGCCCCGACTCAGGCGAGCGCGTCGCGGGCGTTCTCCACGGCGGCCTCGCGCTTCGCCGGGTAGGCCTCGACCTTCGCGCGAAAGGAGATGCCCTCGCCGAGTCGCGCCTCGCCGCCGAACGCCGCCTGCTTGTCGAGGTGCGCCATGAACGCGCAGTTCTCGTTCACGCGCTGGTCGAGCTCCTCGCGGAGACGCTCGACGTCCGCGCCCTCGCGGAGTCGGTCGAGGACGTGACGCACGTCGTCCGCCTTCTCGACGCGCGCCGAGAGCACGACGATTCGGTCGCCGTTGTGGCCGGTGCTCTCCGCGCGCTGGACCTCGAACTCCTCGGGGAGGAAGTAGCGTAGCGCGCGCTCGACGCGCGCTTCGTCCTCCGTGTCGTAGCAGAACGTACGCAGGTCGACGTAGTGGAAGGGGACGCTCATACGCGCCCGGAGGGGCCCGAGCGGCAAAAGGGTGCGACTCTCGGCGTCGGCGCGACGGCTTACGCCTCGTCGGCGGCTTCGAGGTTGTCCTCGGGGACCCCCTGCTCCTGGCCGTCCTCGAAGGCGACGGTGTAGTTCGCGTCGCCGAACATCGTCTCGACCTTCTGCGTAATCTCGCCGGTCTCGCCGTCGAACTCGCTGTGCTCGTCGTTGAGGACCACGGAATCGCCTTCTTCGAAGCTCATACTCCGCGTTCGGTGTGGGTCACGCAAAAGCGCCCCGATTCGCCCTCAGGCCCCGAGGAGCCGGCGGACGACCGCCGGGCCGGTCTTGCGGAGGATGTTCAGCCCGATGACGACGAGCATCGCCGTCACGACCCAGTCGAAGCGCCGCTCGTCGAAGCCGACGCGGCGCAGCGCCGTCCCCGCGAGCAGGCCGACGAGCGTCACGACGGCGAGCGCACACCCCAGCCAGAGGCGATACGTCGTCAGGAGGTCCGTGAAGAACGCCATCTGGACGATTCGCGCCGTGAAGACGACCGTGAACACCATCGAGAGCCCGCCGATGTAGCGCTCGCGGTCGCGCTCGAACGTGTGGAGGTAGGCGGGGAGGAGCGGCCCGAGGTTCGCCACCGCGAGGAAAAAGCCCTCCAGGAGCCCGAAGACCCCGAGCAGCACCGGGTGGTGTGCGCCCTCCACGACGACGAACGACGTCGTCACCTGATAGGCCGCGTAGCCGAGCAGGATGACGCCGATGACGAACGGGACGAGCGGGCCGGTCGAGACCGACGCGAGGACGTAGACGCCGACGACGCTCCCGACGAGCGCGAGCGCGACGAGCTGCCACTCGCGTCGGACGTACGCGAGGCCGGTGTTCGTCTCGCCGATCTGGAAGACGTTTATCATCCACGGCGGGATCGCCAGCACGACGACGGCCATCGTCGGGTCGATGACGGACGCGAATATCGGCGTCGTGATGAGCGCGTAGCCGAAGCCGACCGCGCCCTTCACCGCGCCCGCGACCACCGCGACGACGAGCAGGAACGCGAACAGGAGCGGCGTCACGCCGCTCTGGATACCCTTCGTCACGCTCTCTGTCCCCGGGAAGAGGACGACGCTCCCGGCGAGCACGGCGAGCGCCGCGAACGCCATCAGGAGCTCGCGGTACCGCAACTCCCGGAGGTTCGTGACGAACGTCGAGGCACGCGTTGACGAACTCACTGTCCCCTCACAAACGCCCGAGACACGAAACCCCCTCAGAACGGGCGGCCACCGCGCGGACCCACGACGCGGGTCGACGTCCCGACGGGCCGGTCACACCGCTCGTCGGCGTCGCACGACGGCCCACGACCACGCGGTCGTCCGTCGTCGCTCCCGGCCAGTATTGCGACGTGGCGCGCCCGCGTCACCCCCACTCGACGCCCTCGCGCGCCTCGGCGTCCCAACGGCGCAACACCGCGCGGGCGTTCCCGGACTGGTAGCCGAAGTAGACGCCGTCCGCGTGCTCGGCGACGGTCTCCGCGGCGTCCGCGAGCGCGTCCACCTCGGGGTCGACCGCGTAGAGCTCGACGCCGAGCCGGACGTCGAGGTCGGCGAGTCGGTCCGCGAACCCCGAGGCGAGGCTCTCCAGCCAGTACGTCGTCCCGTACGCCGTGTCGTAGAGGGGGACGACGAACTCATCGACGTGCGCGGCGAGCGCCTCCAGGTCGATTCCCGACCGCTCGCGCAGGTGGCCCGGGTACGGGTCGGGGTGGAGCGTGACGTAGAGGTCGCCCGGGACGCGCTCGCGCGCCCCCGCGACGAACGACGTGAGCACCGACGCGCGCCACGTCCCCCGCTCCTCGTACTCGCTCTCGGCGAACGCCGCCTCGCAGCGCTCGCAGTGACAGAACTCGGAGCCGGGGAACCCCACCTCGTCGAGGCGGACGCCGTCGCTCGCGCGCGCGCAGGCCTCGATAACCTCGTAGAGGCCGTTCCGGTACCCCTCGTCGCTCGGGCAGACGTGCCCCGCGTCGAGGGCCGGGTGGTCGGTCGTCGCGGGCCGCCCCGCGGCGTCGACGGCGACGACGTCCTCTTCGGTCGCGGCGCTCGCGGTATCGGCGAAACAGGAGACGAGGTTGACGGCACCCTCGACGGGTTCGCCGTGCTGGCCGGTGACGCGCTTGACCTCGTAGAACCCGACGTCGAACTCCGGCCACTCCACTTCCTCGGCGTTCCGCGTGACGATGCCGTACATGTACGCGGGTGGGGGTTCCGGCCGCCTAAAGCGTTCGCTCCGCGAAAACGAGGAGGGCGCGGTCGCCGATCAGTCGATGCGGTCGATGTCGTCCTCGGGCGCGCCGCCGGCGACGAGCTTGTAGACGAGGACGATCAGGGCCAGTGCGAGGGCGAGTTTGACGGACGTGCGCATACTCAGTGGCTACACGTCGCGCCACTATACCTTTTCGGGACGCCGGTCTCGCCCGCCTCAGACCGCGAGGTGGTCCGTTATCTCCTCGCGGACGATGGTCTCGCAGTACGCACAGCGGACGCCCTCGTCGAGGACGTCGAAGCGGGTCTCGACGGGCTCGCCCGCGTTCGTGATGCAGTGGCGGTTCGGACAGCTGAGGAGGCCCGCGACCTGCTCCGGGGGTTCGATTTCGGTCTTCTCCGCGACCGCGTAATCCCGGACGATGTTGACCGTCGCGTCCGGCGCGATGAGCGAGAGGACGTCGAGTTCCGCCTGACTCATCTCGCGGCCCTCGACCTTCACGATGTCCTTGTGGCCCATCGTCTCGCTCGGGACGTTCATCCCGAGGCTGACGCCCTCGCCGCCGCTGCCGTCGATTCCAAGGATGGCGAGGACGTGGAGGGCCTCCCCCGCCGGCACGTGGTCGATCACCGTCCCGTCTCGAATCTTCGAGATGCGGAGTTCTGTGTCCTTCTCCGTCATGCCGCATCACCCCCCGCTTCGAGCAGGAGGTCGAGCAACGCCATCCGCACCGGGACGCCGTTGTGCGCCTGGTCGAAGTACGTCGCGTTCGGCGACTCGTCTATCTCCGGGTCGATCTCGTCGATCCGCGGCAGCGGATGCATCACGGCGAGGTCGTCGCGCGCGCGTTCGAGCGTCTCCGCGTCGATTCGGTACTCGCCCGCCACCGCCTCGTACTCCTCCTCGTCCGGGAAGCGCTCGCGTTGGATTCGGGTCACGTAGAGCACGTCGAGTTCGGGGAGGACGGCGTCGAGGTCCTCGTGTTCGCGGACGTTCGCGCCCGCCTCGTGGAGGTCGTACCGCACCGAGCGCGGGAGGCGCAGGCTCTCCGGGCTGACGAAGTGCTGGCGGACGTCGAAGTTCGTCAGCGCGTGCGCGAGCGAGTGGACCGTCCGCCCGTACTTCAGGTCGCCCATGATACCGATGGTCAGGTCGTCGAGACCCGCGTTCTCGTCGATCGTGTAGAGGTCGAGCAGCGTCTGACTCGGGTGGTGGCCCGCGCCGTCGCCCGCGTTCACGAGCGGGACGTCCACGAACTCGCTCGCCATCCGCGCCGCGCCCTGACTCGGGTGGCGGAGTACGATTCCGTCCGCGTACCCCTCGACGACGCGTGCCGTGTCCGCGAGCGACTCGCCCTTCTTCACCGAGGAGTCCTCGACCGCCCCCATGTCGATGACGTCGCCGCCGAGACGCTTCGCCGCGGTCTCGAAGCTCATCTTCGTCCGCGTGCTCGGCTCGAAAAAGCAGAGCGCGAGCAGCGCGCCCGGGTGTCGCTCGGCGTGCGCGGCGGGGTCGCCCGCGAACTCCCGCGCGCGTTCGAGGACGGTCTCGATGTCCGCCCGCGAGAGCTGTTTCGCGGTGAGCAGGTGGTCGTGGCGCATCGTCAGTATCCGCGCGCGCTGCGGCCTTGAAGGTCCCGAACCTTCTTGCCGGATGGGGGTCCCACCCGCGGCCATGCTTGCCATCGCGGGCGGGAAGGGCGGCGTCGGGAAGACCACCACGGCGCTCGCGCTCGCCGACGCATACGTCCGCCAGCGCCGCCGGCCGCTCGTCGCCGACGCCGACCGCGGGATGCCGAACTGCCACCTGTGCGCCGGTACGTCCGGCGAACGCGGCGTCGCCGCCCTCGCCTCCGGGACGCCCCTCGACGCGTGCGTCGAACCCGCCCGCGTCCCGCCCGGGACCGACGTCCTCGCCGGCGGCGACGCCGCCCCCGAGTCGTACCTCGACGACCTCCCGACCGACCGACCGGTCCTCGTCGACACCGCCGCGGGCGCGGGCGCGGACGTCGGCGCGGCCCTCGCCGCCGCCGATAGCGCCGTCGTCGTCGTGACCGCCGACCGTGATGCCGTCCGCGACGGTCTGAAGAGCGCCGCCCTCGCCCGCGCGCTCGGCACGCCCGTCGCCGCGTGCGTCGTCGTCGCCACCACGGGCGACGTGACCGGCATCGAGCGCGTCGTCGAAGCCCCGGCCGTCCCCGTGCCAGCCTCCGCGACCCCGCTCGCCGACGCGGCCGTCGAAGCCGCCTACGACCGCGTCGCCGGGGTAATCGGTCCGAACCCTTAACAATAGCATCGCCCCTATCTCGGTAGCATGGCGGACCGGCTCCCCACGGGCATCGACGTTCTCGACCGGAAGCTCGACGGTGGGCTCCCGGCCGGGAGTCTGCTCGTCTACGAGTCGCCCCCGGCGAGCCAAGGCGAGTTGCTGCTCCACGAGTTCGCCGCCGCCCGCGACACCCTCTACCTCACCGCCGACCGGACCGAGGACGCCGTCGTCGACGCCTTCGATGGCGCCGCCGTCCCCCAGGAGACCCCCGACGTCCGCTACCTGTCGAGCGACGCGCCCCTCGACGACGGCCGCCGGCTCTTCCGGAACGTCGGCGAGGGCGAGACGCTCATCATCGACCCCGTCGACACCCTCGAACGGACCGAACGCACCCGCTACGAGACGTTCCTCTCCGAACTCCAGAACCACATGCACAACACGGGCAGCGTCGCCGTCCTCCACGGGCTCCGCGGCGACCACGTCCCCGACCTCCGCGATACCACGGTCCACATCGCCGACGTCGCCTTCCGCCTCCAGACGACGATTGCCGGCGGCGACGTCGAGAACACGCTCTCCGTGCTGAAGTTCCGCGGCGGGAACGCTCTCGACGAGACCATCAAGCTCAACCTCGGCGACCGCGTCGGCATCGACACCTCGCGCGACATCGCCTGACGCGCGGCTTCGCGGTCGAAAAGCGGGAGAACCAGAACCGCGAGCCGAATTCGGTCGCCCTTTCGGGTCGACCTATTCCTCACGCATCGCGCCCGCGGCGCCCTCCGTTCGGTGAGTGGCGACGACGAGCGTCGGCGAGGCGTCGCCTACTCATCGCGGGTCGCCCTGCTCCCCGCTCGCAAACTGCGGTCCGCTTCGCGCGCCGCTCTATTCCTCACGGGCCGATTCGCTCCCCGTTCGGCTGTTCGGTCGCCCCTGCGGGCCGACCTATTCCTCGTCGAGTTCGTCGACGATCTCGTCGGCGTCGACGTCCGCGTCTTCGAGGGCGTCCTCGATGTCGCCGAGGTCCTCCTCGCCGCCACCCATGCCGCCCATCATGCCGCCCATGCCGCCCATCATGCCGCCCATGCCGCCGCCGTCGATGATCTCCTGGACGATGACGCGATCGACGTCGATCTGGTCCATGACCTGCTGGAGAATCTGCTGTTTGCCCATCATCCACTGCTGATTGAACTGGAGCTGCGGGCTCTGCTCGATGTACAGCGTCTCCTTCTCGACGGTCTCCGTCTCGAACTCGGGCTCCTCGTCCTCGTCCTCGCTCTCGACTTCGACTTCTTCCTCGACCTCGTCCGTCTCGATGTGCATGTCGAGGTCGACGTCGAAGTACATGCTGAGGAGGCCCTGGGCCTTCTCGACGCGGTCCGTGACCTCACCGAGGACCTCGTACTGGTACTCGATGTCCTGACCGGCGAGCATGTGGTTGAAGTCGACGCGGGCGCGCCCGCCGATGATCGTCTCGACGTGGCCGTGCTGGCCCTCGATGTCGACGTGCGCGCCGGGGTAGCGGTCGTCCTCCGGAATCTTCTCGGCGCTCACCGTGCGGACCTCGCTCTCGTCGTACTCGCCGAAGGCGTCCGCGGCGGGGACGACGACGGTGCCCGTGTCGCCGACCTCCTTGCCGATGATGTCGTCCTCGACCGGCTCGAAGATGTGGCCCTCACCGAGCACGATGGTGCGCGGGGAGAACTCCTGGTCGCCCGTGTCGACGCCTTCCTCGTCGGCGACTTCCTGGTCGGTCGTGTCGACGAGGTCGCCGTCCTCGACGGTGCGCGCGGTGTACGCGAGCTCGATGAAGTCGCCCGCCTGCAGTCCCTCGGGCTCCTCGGCGTCTGCGTCGTCGGCCGCCTCGGCCTCTTGCTGGTCGCTCATACGCACACGGACACCCGTTCGACCCTTAAGAATCACGTTTCTCCCGCGCCGGTCGCGCCGGTCGCGCCGGTCAGCGCATCGTTTCGAGGTCCCGGAGCACGTCCGCGTTCACGGAGAGCCACGTCGTCAGCCGGGTCGCCTCGTCGGCGTCCGCGGGGTAGCACGTACAGCGGTCCGGGCCGCGCTCCTGTCGGACGACGACGGATTCGAGCGCGTGGTCGGGGGCGGGGACGGTCGGACGCGGCGCGTCGCCGGCGGCGGAGTCTGCTGACATCCCACTCGTGGGTGGGCCGTCATCGGGTAAGAAGGCTGCTAAGAGGGGTACGGAGGACTCAATAGTCGTTCGTCGCGCCGTCTCGCCACCGAACCGCCGCGCCGGTCGCACCGCCGCGCCGTCCCGCGAGCGCCCCGAGCGCGCCGCGGGCACATCGGGGCGTTCCGGACGGCTTTTGCCCCTACCGTCCGACGCCTCGCGCATGTACGAGGTCGAAGTGAAGGTGCCCGCGGACCACGGCGACGTCCGCGACGCGCTGGCGTCGGTCGGCGCGGAGCGGGGCGAGACGGTCGAACAGGTCGACACCTACTACGACGCGCCCCACCGCGACTTCGCCGAGACGGACGAGGCGCTTCGCGTCCGGCGCGTCACGGACGACGACGGCGAGCGCGCCCGCATCACCTACAAGGGCCCGAAGGTCGACAGCGAGTCGAAGACCCGCGAGGAGGTCGAGACCGGCGTCGAGGACGGCGCGGACGCGGGCGCGATCTTCGAGGGTGTCGGCTTCACGCCCGCCGCGACCGTCGAGAAGACCCGGACGTACTACGCCTACGACGACTACACCGTCGTCCTCGACGACGTCACCGGCCTCGGGCAGTTCGTCGAGGTCGAACGGGAGAGCGAGAACGTCGCGTCCGCCCGCGAGGGTGCCTTCGACGTCCTGCGCCGTCTCGGGCTCGACCCGAACGAACAGGTCCGGACCTCCTACCTCGGCCTCCTCCTGGAGTAGCCCGCGCGACCGTCGACATAACCGCGGAGCATATTTGAGGTCGTTTTCGTTTCCGCAAGTTATAGAACCGGCGACGGCGAAGGGTGGGTAATGACCGAGCGGAACATCCGCGTCCAGCCCATCGAGCGCGGTGCCGTCGAGGACGAGACCGTCGAAATCGTCGAGCGCAAGGGTGTCGGCCACCCCGACTCCATCTGCGACGGCGTCGCCGAGCACGTCTCCGAGGCCCTCGCGCAGGCCTACCTCGACCGCGTCGGGAAGGTCCTCCACTACAACACCGACGAGACCCAACTCGTCGCCGGTACCGCCGCGCCCGCCTTCGGCGGCGGCGAAGTCGTCGAACCCGTCTACCTCCTCGTCGTCGGGCGCGCCACCAAACACTACGTCGACGAGGCTGGCGACGAACACCACATTCCCGTCGACGCCATCGCCCTGGAGGCCGCCCGTGACTACCTCCGCGAGACCCTCCCCGCCCTCGACCTCGAAACCGACGTCGTCGTCGACGTCCGCCTCGGCGAGGGCTCCGGCGACCTGCAGGAGGTCTTCGGCGAGGACGAACAGCACGTCCCCGAGGCCAACGACACCTCCTTCGGCGTCGGTCACGCGCCCCTCACCGAGACCGAGGAGCTCGTCCTCGAAACCGAACGCCACCTCAACGGCCCCTATCACGACGACAACCCCGCCATCGGGCAGGACGTCAAGGTCATGGGCAAACGCGAGGGCGACCACATCGACCTCACCGTCGCCGTCGCGCTCGTCGACCGCCACGTCCCCGACCTCGACGCCTACGAGGCCGAAGTCGAGGGCGTCCGCGAGACCGTCGCGTCCCTCGCCGCCGACTACACCGACCGCGACGTCACCGTCCACGTCAACACCGCCGACGACTACGAGGAGGGCTCCGTCTACCTCACCGTCACCGGCACGAGCGCCGAACAGGGCGACGACGGTTCTGTGGGTAGGGGCAACCGCGCCAACGGGCTCATCACCCCGAACCGCTCGATGAGCATGGAGGCCACGTCGGGCAAGAATCCCGTCAACCACATCGGGAAGATATACAACCTCCTCTCCACGCAGATCGCCGAGAGCGTCGTCGCCGACGTCGAGGGCATCCGCGACCTGCGCGTTCGGCTCCTCAGCCAGATCGGCCGCCCCATCGACCAACCCCACGTCGCCGACGTCCACGTCGTCACCGACGACGACGTCACCGTCGACGACATCGAGGCCGACGTCCGCGAGATCGTCGACGCCGAACTCGCCGACGTCACCTCCATCACCCAGCGCGTCATCGACGGCGAACTCGGCACCTTCTAACGGGCCGCTTGCCGGGCGCGCCCCGCGGGTACGCTCGACGAACGCTCCACCAGAAGCGCACTGCGGGGTCACTCACGTCTCGCGCCTCCCGCGCGAGTGAACCGCTTCGTCCGGAGGCGACGCGCCTTTGGTCCGCCCGCTCGTCTCTCGCGCCATGCATCCGCCGGACGCCGACGCCGTACTCGTTCGCCACGGCGACATCGGCATCAAGAGCCGCTCCGTCCAGACGCGCATGGAGGAGCGCCTCGCGGCGAATCTCGAATCGCACCTCGACGCGCGCGGCATCGAGGGGCGCGTCGAACGCGAGTACGGCCGCCTCGTGGTCCACGCCGCCGACGTCGAGGCCGCGACCGCCGCCGCGACGGACACCTTCGGCGTCGTCTCCGCGAGCCCCGCGCGCGTCGTCGACGCCTCGCTCGACGCCATCACGGACGCGCTCGCGCGCATCGCCCGCGAGCACTACCGCGGCGGGACGTTCGGCGTCGACGCGCGCCGCGCGGGCGAACACGACTTCGGGAGCCACGACATCGGCCGCGAGGGCGGGCAGGCCGTCTGGGAGGCCGTCGAGGACGAGTTCGACCCCGAGGTGGACCTCGACGACCCCGACCTGACCTTCGGCGTGGAGTGTCGGGACGCCCGCGCGTTCGTCTACCTCGAAGAGCGGGACGGTCCCGGCGGGATGCCGCTCGGCACCCAGGAGCCGCTCGTCGCGCTCGTTTCGGGGGGTATCGACTCGCCCGTCGCGGCGTGGTTGGCGATGAAGCGCGGCGCGCCCGTCGTGCCCGTCTACCTCGACCTCGGGCCGTACGGGGGGGCCGACCACGAGGCCCGCGCCGTCGAGACGGTGCGACACCTCGCCACCTGGGCCCCCGATCAGGACCTCGATGTCCGGCGCGTCCCCGCCGGCGAGGCCGTCGAGCGCCTCGACGCCGAGGTCGGCAACACCCGGATGCTCTCCTTCCGGCGCTTCATGTACCGCGTCGCCGAGCACGTCGCCCGCGACGTCGGCGCGGTCGGCATCGTCACCGGCGAAGCCATCGGCCAGAAGTCGAGTCAGACCACCGCGAACATGGCGGCCGTCGCGGGCGCGAGCGACCTCCCGGTGCATCGCCCGCTGCTCTCGTGGGACAAACAGGACGTCATCGCGCGGGCCCGCGACCTCGGCACGTACCGCGACGCGACGATGAACGTCGGCTGCGACCGCCTCGCGCCCGCACAGCCCGCGACCGCCGCGTCCGCCGAGCGCGTCGTCGCCGCCGAACCCGACGACCTCCTCGACCTCGCCGCGGCGGCCGCCGCCGACCGCGACATCGTCTCCGTCGAACCCGTGGCCGTCGAACCGGAACCGGAGGCGTCGCCGTGACTGAGGTCTGCATCGTCGCCGAGGACGACGCGGCGCTCCCCGACGACCTCTACGCCTACGAGACGGCCTATCGCGCCCTCGCCACCTACGACCCGACGTACCCCTGGACGAACGCGCTCGTCGTCGAGACGATGAGCCTGGGGACCGCGGTGTCGCTCCTGAACGACCTCGACTGGTACCTCTCGCGCGTCTCGCGCGACGCCTTCGTCCGCGACCCGAGCGTCAGCGAACGCGAGTGGCTCTCCCGGCCGCTCGCGCGCGAACTCCGCGACGGCGACGCCGATCCCGAGGAGGCCGTGAACCGCCTCCGCGTCTACGGCGTCGACGACGGCCGCCTCGTCGACCCCACGATGGTCCTCCGGGGCGACGCACAGGAGGGCGCGTACGAGCGCAGCGAGTACGACGACACCGTCGTCGTGCGCGTGACCCGCGAGGAGTTCCACTAGCGGCCGACCCCGAAGAGCTACCCGTCCGGGCGCGCTCACCTCGGACGATGCCCTCCCCCGACGCCGACCGGCCCCCGGAAGCGCGCGCCGTCGCCGAACGCTATCTCCGCCGCGAACGCCCGCTCAGCGCCCTCGTCGTCGTTCTCGCGGTCGCGCTCTTCCTCGCCGCGTACGCCGCGACGTCGCTCCTCCCCGCGGTCGGCGTCGCGGCCGTCCTCCTCGTCGTCGCCCGCGCCCCGATCCTCACGTCGAACGGCACGATCCGCCTCCGAACCGACGCCGATCCCAAGACGGTCGCCGCGAGCTTCGCCGGGCCGACGCCGCCCGTGCTCGCGCTCCAGTGGGGCGTCGCCGACGGCGTCGTCCCCGCCGACGACGGGGCGACGTATCCCGTCTCGTACCTCTTCGGTCTCCGCTCCATCGAGATGGCCGTCGAGACGCACGTCTCGGAGACGGACGACGGCGCGCGCCGCGTCGAACTCGACGTCACCGCGAATGGGTCCGCGTGGGCGACGTACACGGCGACAATCCGCGACGACGGCGAGGGGACGGTCGTCGACGTCGAGTACGACGCGGAGCGGCGCTTCGGCCTCCGGCGCGTCCCACAGCAGCTCGTGGCCGAACGCTACCGCGACGAGGCGCTCGCGGTGCAGGGGTACGAGGTCGTCGCGCGCGACGCGCACTTCGGGCTCTGACGCGACGGCGAAACCGTCGCACGGGACCTATCGCTACTCGAAGACGCCGGCGGTGAGGTAGCGCTCGCCGCTGTCCCAGAACATCGTGACGACGAGCGGGTCCTCGTCGTCGTCGGCCTCGTAGGCGTAGCGCTCGGCGACGCGGCGCGCGACGATGGAGACGGCCCCGGAGGACTGGCCGACGAGGACGCCCTGCTCGCGGGCGAGACTGCGGCACTCGGCCTCGGCGTCGTCGATGTCGACGGTCTCGACGGTGTCGATGACCTCGATGTCGAGGATGTCGGAGACGAAGCCGGGCCCCATCCCCTGGAAGGCGTCCTCGCCGGGTTCCTCGCCGGAGAGGACGGCGTTCCCCTCGGGTTCGACGGCGACGACCTCCATGTCGGGGAACTCCTCCAGGAGGCGGTGGCTGGTGCCGGTGATGGTCCCGCCGGTCCCGACGGCGGCGACGAAGGCGTCGATGTCGCGGCCGTCGACCTGCGCCAGTATCTCCTCCGCAGTCGTGCGGTAGTGCGCGCGCGGGTTCGCGTCGTTCTCGAACTGCCGGATGGGGTAGGCGTCGGTCTCGGCGGCGATCTCGGCGGCGCGGTCGTTCGCGTCCGTCATCGACCCCTCGACGAGTTCGAGGTCGGCGCCGTAGGCGCGCAGGAGGTTGCGGCGCTCCTGGGACATGTCCGCGGGCATGACGATGGTGAGGTCGTAGCCGCGCGCGGCGGAGACGACGGCGAGGCCGATGCCGGTGTTGCCGCTCGTCGCCTCGACGATGCGGTCGCCCGGCGAGAGGTCGCCGGCCTCCTCGGCGGCGAGCACCATCTCGCGGGCGGGGCGGTCCTTCGCGGAGCCGCCGGGGTTGAACGACTCGACCTTCGCGGCGATTGTCGCGCCCTCGGGCGACGGGACGCGGAGGAGCGGCGTCCCGATGGCGTCGAGGATGCTGTCGATCATCACGCCGTGGTACGCGTGAGGGGGTTAAACCGGTGGCGCTCCCCGGGGCGCGACGCGCGGCCGAACCCCTGCCGATGGCACGGCGGTTAAGCCAATCGAGACCCTACGGATAGCTATGTCCGAGCAACTCGAAACGATGCAGCCGAACCCGGCGTGGGACGCCGACGCCCACGAGGGGACCGTCGAGACGTGGCAGCGCGTGGCCGACGACGTGACGGTGAAGGTGTGGGGCGGCGACTGGTGTGGCGACTGCCGCGGCCAGCTTCCGGACTTCGCGGCCGCCCTGGCGGCCGCCGGGGTCGACGACGTCGAACACTACCCCGTCGAGCGCGAGGACGGCGAGAAGTACGGGCCCGGCGTCGACGAGTACGGCATCGAGCTCATCCCGACGGTCGTCGTCGAGGACAAAGAGGGGAACGAGCTCGCGCGCTTCGTCGAGGAGGAGGACCGCCCCATCGCGGTGTGGCTCGCCGAGCGCCTCGACGAGATCGAGGCGTCCGCCTGAGTCAGCGGTACTCCTCGAGCCACCCGACCAGTCCGTCGGTGTCAGTAACGGGCGGGGAGCACGCGCGCCGACAGACGTAGGCGGTCGGGCCGTCGCGCGCCGCCCGGCCCGCCCAGATCGGCGGCGCCTCCTCGCGCCCGAGGTCGTCCAGCCACGCCGCGAGCCCCGCGTCCGTCGGCGGCCGCCGCGAGAGGAGCCGGTCCGGGAGGTAGCGTTCGGCGAGCGCGTCGCGCCACTCGCCGGGGAGCGCGTCGGCCGCGACGGTCACTTCGAGGTGGCCGCGCTCGCGCGTGTCGGCCGCGAGCGCGAGCGACGGGTGCGTGAGCGCCTGCGTCTCGACGGTCTCGGCGTGCGTGGCGAGCACGCCCTCGACGACCTCCCGATAGTCGCTCTCCGGGCGGAACGCCGCGAGGGCGTCGAGGACGCTCGCGGCGACGCCGGTCGGCGACGGCGTCGACCTGTCGGCGAGCTCCTGCGGGCGCGCGAGGAGGTCCTCGCCGCTCGCGGGCGTGAAGTAGAGCGTTCCGTCCTCCGCGTCCCAGTGCTCGGCCACGAGCGCGTCCGCGAGGTCGCACGCGAACGCGAGGTGCTCGACGTCGCCCGTCGCCTCGTAGGTCGCCAGCGCGCCCGCGGCGAGGAACGCGTAGTCCTCGAGGTAGCCGTCCCCTTTCGCGTCGCCGTCCGCGTAGCGCCGCGCGAGCCGTCGTTCCGCCTCGTCCCAGAGGTGCTCGCGGACGAAATCGAGCGCCTCGACGGCGCGCGCCGCGTAGTCGGCGTCGAGGACGAGGCCGGCCTCCGCGAACGCGCGAATCGCCAGCCCGTTCCACGCGCCGATGACCTTCTCGTCGCGGGCCGGCCGCGCGCGCTCGGTGCGCGCCTCGTAGACCTCCGCGTGCGCGCGGTCGAGGCGCTCGCGGGCGTCCGCTTCGTCCATCCCGAGCTCCTCGGCGACGTCGGCGAGGTCGCGCCGGCGGGTGAGGACGCTCGACCCCTCGAAGCTCCCGGACTGCGTCACGCCGTAGTACGCGCCGAAGACGGTGGCGTCCGTCGGGTCGTCGACCGCGGCGCTGACCTCGTCGAGCGTCCAGACGTAGAACGCCCCTTCCTCGCCCTCGCTGCGGGCGTCGAGCGTGCTGTAAAAGCCACCCTCGGGGTGGGAGAGCTCGTCCGCGACGAAGTCGAGCGCGCCCGCCGCGACCTCCCGGTAGCGCTCCGTACCGGTGTGTTGGTACGCGGCGAGGTACGCCCGGGGGAGTTCGGCGTTGTCGTAGAGCATCTTCTCGAAGTGGGGCACCGTCCAGTCGCGGTCGACGCAGTAGCGGTGGAACCCCCCGCCGAGCTGGTCGTAGAGGCCGCCCGCGGCCATCGCGTCCAGCGTCCCCGTGGCGACCGACTCGGCCTCGTCGTCGCCCCGCGCGGCGGCGCGCAGGAGGACGTGGAGCCGACCGGGTTGGGGGAACTTCTGCCCGCCGCCCCACCCGCCGTGTTCGCGGTCGGCGCGCTCGACGGCGGCGCTCGCGGCGGCCTCGACGGCGTCGCTCCCCGGCGGCTCCCCGCGGGCGTCCGGGACGCTCTCGACTTCGCCCCGCAGGGCGCTCGCCCATTGGTCGGCGCGCGATTCGACGGCCTCGCGCTCCTCCGTCCAGCGCTCGTGGAGCGAGCGGAGGACGTCGAGGAAGCCCGGTTGGTTCCCGCTCGCCTCCCGCGGGAAGTACGTCCCGACGTAGAACGGCCGCTTGTCCGGGGTGAGCCAGACGGAGAGCGGCCAGCCGCCCCCACCCGTCGCCAACTGCGCGACGGTCATGTAGAGGTCGTCGACGTCCGGGCGTTCCTCCCGGTCCACTTTCACGGGGACGAAGTGCTCGTTGAGGGACGCGGCGACGTCCTCGTCCTCGAAGGACTCCTCGGCCATCACGTGACACCAGTGGCACGCCGAGTAGCCGATGGAGAGGAAGACCGGCACGTCGCGCTCTTCGGCGGCTTCGAACGCCGCGTCGTCCCACGGCTGCCAGTTCACGGGGTTGTCCGCGTGCTGTCGGAGGTACGGGCTCGCCTCGTCGGCGAGGCGGTTGCGTGCCGTCGGGTCGCTCATACCCGTGAGTGGACCCCAAGGCGGGTAAAGGGCCGTGCGTCGCGGCGGGACGTACCCATGTACGTGTACACTTTCACCGTCTACAAGAGCAACGTTTACACCTCCGTGCGCTCTCGGTTCGGCCATGTCCGAGACCGTCCTGCTGATCGGTGGCGGCGGCCGCGAACACGCCATCGCGCGCGCGCTCGCCGACGACTGCGACCTCTACGCCTGCGCGTCGAACCGGAACCCCGGCATCGTCTCGCTCGCCGACGCGGTGGAGACGCTGGACGAGAGCGACCCCGAGGCCGTCGTCGCCTACGCCGAGGAAATCGACGCCGATCTCGCCGTCGTCGGTCCGGAGGGGCCGCTCGCGGCCGGCGTCGTGGACGCGCTCGACGAGGCCGGCGTCTACGCCTTCGGTCCGGAGGCCGCCGAGGCCCGCATCGAGACGGACAAACAGTTCCAGCGGGAGTTCATGGCCGAGCACGACGTCCCGGGGACGCCGTGGTTCGAGACGTTCGACGACGCCGACGCGGCCGCCGCGTTCGTCGAGGAACTGGCCGAGGATGGCGAGGACGCCGCCGTCAAGCCCGCGGGGCTCACGGGCGGGAAGGGCGTGCGCGTCACGGGTGATCAGGTGATGCACGCCGAGGCCGCCGACTACGTCCGCGAGAGCGGCCACGACGAGTGGGTGATCGAGGAGCGCCTCGTCGGCGAGGAGTTCACCGTGCAGGCGTTCGTCGCCAACGGCGAGGTGCGCCCGACGCTCGCCGTGCAGGACCACAAGCGCGCCTACGAGGGCGACGAGGGACCCAACACGGGCGGCATGGGGAGTTACAGCGACGTCGACGCGACGCTGCCCTTCATGGACCGGGCGGACTACGCGGACGCCGTCGAGATAATCGAGGCCGTCGTCGCGGCGCTCGACGGCTATCGGGGCGTCCTCTACGGCCAGTTCATGCTCACCGCCGAGGGCCCACGGGTCGTCGAGTTCAACGCGCGCTTCGGCGACCCCGAGGCGATGAACACCCTCCCCGTGCTCGACACGCCGTTTCTCGACGTTCTCACGGCGGCGCGCGACGGCGAGACGCTCCCGTCGCTCGACTTCACGGGCGAGGCCACCGTCTGCAAGTACGCCGTCCCCGAGGGCTACCCGACGGACCCCGAGGCGGGTGCGGAGGTGACGCTCGACGAGTCGAGCGTCGGCGACGCCCTCCTCTACTACGCGAGCGTCGACGCCCGCGAGGACGGCGTCTACACGACGACGTCGCGCTCCTTCGCCGTCGTCGGCCGCGGCGACACCATCGAGGCCGCCGAGTCGCAGGCGGAGTCCGCCCTCGACGGGCTCGGCGCGGGCTTCCGCGTCCGTCACGACGTCGGCAAACCCGCCCTCGTCCAGCGGCGCATCGACCACATCGACGAACTGCGCTGAGCGGCCCCACGACGCACCGAGTGCTCGGGCCCGCGGCGACGCTCGCCAGCGCCCCGTACTTATACGTAGGTGCCGGGCGAAGCGACGCGTATGGCAGACGACGAAGTCACCCGACTGCTGAAGAAGGCGTATCAGGACGAGATCGAGACGGTCATGAACTACATGACGAACTCCATCGTCCTCGACGGCGTCCGCGCCGAGGAGATCAAGGAGTCCCTCCAGGCGGACATCCAGGAGGAACTCGGACACGCGGAACAGCTCGGCAACCGCCTGAAGCAACTCGACGAGTCGCCGCCCGGCTCCGGTGCGTTCGAGGCCACGCAGGACACCCTCCAGCCGCCCGCGGACACGACGGACGTCGTCTCCGTCATCGAGGGCGTCCTCGACGCCGAGAACGACGCCATCGAGACGTATCGCGCGCTCATCGACGCCGCCGAGGCGGCCGACGACCCCGTCACCGAGGACCTCGCCACGGAACTCCTCGGGGACGAGGAGGCCCACCGCACCGAATTCCGCGGCTACCGCAAGGAGTACAAGGACTGAGAGTCCGGCCTCGACTCGCCCGTTCGACCGCGGCGTTCGACCCGCCTCCTCTTTCTACGCCCGTTCGACCGCGGCGTTCGACCCGCCTCCTCTTTCTACGCCCGACTCGGCGCGCCGTCGAGCGTCGCTGCGTACTCGCGGGCCCGTTCGCGGACCGCGTCGGCGTCCACGCCCGGGAACTCGCCGTCGTCGTAGCGGACGCGGCCGTCGACCATCGTGAAGGCGACGTCGTCGCCGTGGGCCGCGTAGACGAGGTGCGAGAGCACGTCGTGAATCGGCGTCGCGCGCGTCAGGTCCGTGTCGATGCCGACGACGTCGGCCTTCCACCCCTCGCGGAGTGCCCCCACGCGCTCGAAGCCCGCGGCCCGCGCGCCGTTGCGCGTCGCCATCTCGAACACCGCCGACGCGGGGAGCGCCGTCGGGTCGAGGTCCTCGACCTTCCCGAGGAGGCTCGCCTGGCGCATCTCCGTGAACGCGTCGAGCGTGTTGTTGCAGGGCGGCCCGTCGTTCCCGAGCGCGACGTTGATTCCCCGGTTCAGGTAGTCCCGGATCGGCGCGACCCCGGAGGCGAGTTTCATGTTCGAGGAGGGGCAGTGCGTGACGTGCGTCCCCGTCTCCGCGAGGAGTTCGCGCTCGGACTCGTCGGTCCAGACGCAGTGGGCGAGCACGACGTCCTCGCCCGTCACCCCCACCTCGTCGAGCCAGTGGACGTTGCGCATCCCCGTGTCCTCCTCGACGGTCTCGATCTCGCCGCGGTTCTCGCTCGCGTGCGTGTGGATGCGGACGCCGTCGTGACGGTCCGCGAGGTCGCGCGCCCCGCGCAGACACGCCTCCGTGCAGGAGACGGCGAAGCGCGGCGTCACCGCGTACCGTATCCGGTCGTCGTACGAGCCGTGATAGCGCTCGATGAGGCGCTCGGACTCCGCGAGCGCGGCCTCCGTCTCCTCCTCCAGGGCCTCGGGCGAGCGCTGATCCATCAGTACTTTCCCGAGGCGCGCGCGGATACCCGTCTCGCCCGCGGCCGCGATGGCCGCCCCGGCGTGGTTCACGGAGAGGTGGTCGATCACGGTCGTCGTCCCGCTCTCCAGGCATTCGAGGTAGCCCAACCGGGCGGCGACGCCCATCCCGTCGGCGTCGAGGTCTGCCTCCATCGGCAACACGGACTCGAAGAGCCAGTCGAGCAACTCGGTGTCGTCCGCGATTCCGCGCCCGAGGCTCTGGACGGAGTGGACGTGGCCGCCGACGAGGCCGGGCGCGACGACCCCGAACGCGCGGTGCTCGTGGTCCGGATAGGTCTCGACGAGGTCGGCGCGCTCCCCGACCGCCGCGATTCGCTCGCCCTCGACGACGACGCCGCCGTCCTCGACGACCGTCTCGGCGTCGACCACGACGGTTCCTGTGAGTAGCATCCCCGTTCCCGTCCGACCCCCAGCACCACCTGTCTTTCCCTCGTCGCCCGCGCTCGTCGCCACCGACACCGGCGACGCCGGCGGCGAGGCGAACCGTTATCGGACGCGGTCCCCGAACGCCGGCATGGACCTCTCCATCGTCGACCTCTCGCCCGTCCCCGACGGCGGCACGGCGGCGGACGCCTACGCGAACACCGTCGAGACGGCGCGACAGGCCGAACGCCTCGGCTATCGACGCGTCTGGGCGGCCGAACACCACGGGATGGCCGACCGCCTCGCCGGGACGACGCCCGAGGTCCTGCTCGGCCGCCTCGCCGGCGCGACCGACGAGGTCCGGCTGGGCACCGGCGCGATGCTCCTCAACCACTACAACCCGTTCAAGGCCGCCGAGACCTTCGGCGCGCTCGACGCCCTCGCGCCCGGGCGGATCGACGCCGGCCTCGGCCGCGCGAGCAACTCCCCCGCCGTCGACCGCGCGCTCGGGACGAAACGCCGCGTGCAGAACCCCGACGAGGACCACCGCGAGAAGATCGAGGCCGTCGTCAACCACCTCTACGACGACTACCCGACCGGCCACCCCTACGCGGACATCGAGATTCCGCGTGGTGATGCCGCCGCGCCCGCCCCGTGGGTGCTCGGCTCCGACCCGTCGAGCGCCGCCATCGCGGGCGAACTCGGCCTCCGCTACTGCTTCGCGGCGTTCATCCGCCCCGCGAACGCCGTCGCCTCGCTCGACGCCTACCGCGAGCACTTCGAGCCCGACGCGCTCCCCGGCGGCCCCGACGAACCGACGGGGATGGTCGCCGTGAACGCCGTCGCCGCGGAGACGGACGAGGCGGCCGCACGCCGCCGTGCGGTCGCCGAAGCCTCGTTCCAGCGCCTCGCGCGCGGCGAGGCCGGAACGACGCCGGACGTCGAGGACGCCATCGCCGAACTCGGCGGCGTCCCCGACCCCACGCCCGAGACGCTCGACGCCGACGAGTGGCCGCGCGCCATCTCCGGGAGCCCCGACACCCTCGCGGGCCTCCTCGACCAGCTCGCGGAGCGCGTCGGCGTCGACGAACTGATGATCCAACACGTCGTCCCCGACCACGAGACGGCGCTCGACTCCCACGCGCGCATCGCCGCGGGCGTCGGCCTCGACGAGCGGGCGTAGGCGGTACCGGGCGGACGGTGGGAGGCGACGCTGGGCGGGTGTGAAAAGGCGACGCTGAGCGGACAGCGGTAGGCGGTACTGGGCGAGGGCTGTGCGGAGAGACGACGCAGCTGCGAACGTCCGCGACCCGAGCGGTTCGATAGAACCCGGGAGGGTCGCGGTTCAGCACGCGAGCGAAGCGAGCGTGGACCGACGAACCCCCCGTAGGGGGGTGAGGACGGTTTTGGTGGAGCTTTTGCCAGAGCGCCCCCGGGGCGCTCGCGGCAAAAGGTCCGTTAGTAGTGGCGCTCTTTCGGCTCGTAGGTCTGGTTCTCGCCTTCGAGGAGCGCGGGGCGGTACCAGAGTTCGGGGGTGCCGTCGTTCCACGAGATCATCGTGTGCTTGAGCCACTCGTCGTCGCGGCGCTCCTGGTACTCCTTGCGCCAGTGCGCGCCGCGGAACTCCTCGCGGGCGAGCGCGCCCATGGCGATGGTCTCGGCGGCGTCGATGACGTTCCGCGTTTCGATGGTGTGCTGGAGGTCGGTGTTGAACGTCCGGGACTTGTCGGCGACGTAGACGTCCTGATACTCCTCGCGGGCCTCGCGGATGGTTTCGAGGGAGTCCTCGATGGCGCTCTCCTCCCGGAAGACGTTGACGTTGGCGGTCATGCTCTTCTGAATCTTCGAGCGGACCTCCGCGTGGTTGACGCCCTCCTCCTTTTCGAGGAGCCCCTCGATGCGCTCGGTTTCGGCCTCGCGGGCGGTCTCGACGACCTCCTCGGGGGTGTCGCCGGAGACGACGGCGGAGGAGGCGGCGAGCGCGCCGGGTTCGACGGGGAAGTCGACGTCGCTCTCCTCGATGCCCTCGGCGTCGTCGGTCTTGCCGACGGGAATCTCGGGTTCGCCGAGGTCCTCGCCGGCGGCGTGCTTGCCCGCGCGCGCGCCGAAGACGAGGAGTTCGGGGAGGGCGTTCCCCCCGAGGCGGTTGGAGCCGTGGACGGAGACGCAGGCGACCTCGCCGACGGCGTAGAGGCCGTCGATGCAGGTCTCGCCGTGCTCGTTCGTCTCGACGCCGCCCATCTCGTAGTGGTGGCCGGGCTTGACCGGCATCGGATTTTCGAGGCCGTCGACGCCCTCGAAGTCCTCGGCGAGGTGGAGGATGTTTTCGAGGCGGTCCATGATGCGCTCCTCGCCGAGGTGGCGCATGTCGAGGTGGACGTACTCGTCGTCGACGCCGCGGCCCGCGTTTATCTCGGTGAGTTCGCCGCGGGAGACGACGTCGCGGGAGGCGAGTTCGCCGTCGTTGGTCGCGTAGCCGTACTCGAACATGAGGCGTTCGCCCTCGGAGTTGTAGAGGATGCCGCCCTCACCGCGGGTCCCCTCGGAGATGAGGACGCCCGTGGAGGGGAGCGTGGTGGGGTGGAACTGGACGAACTCCATGTCCTCGATGGGGACGCCGGCACGATAGGCCATGGCGACGCCGTCGGCGGTGTTGGCGACGGCGTTCGTCGTGTGGTCGAAGACCTGCCCGTCGCCGCCGGTGGCGAGGATGGTGCCCTCGCGCCCGCGGAAGCCCG
Organism: Halarchaeum rubridurum; assembly: GCF_014647115.1. Lineage (GTDB taxonomy): Archaea > Halobacteriota > Halobacteria > Halobacteriales > Halobacteriaceae > Halarchaeum > Halarchaeum rubridurum. The sequence continues at coordinate 69,103 of NZ_BMOO01000001.1, read as the reverse complement.
CGATTTCGCCGGTCTGGATGTCCCAGGCGACGCAGCCGTAACACTCGCGGTCGTTCGGGTCGTCCTCGTCGGTGACGGCGACGCGGGTGACGTACCACTCGTCGTAGACCGTGATTCCGCGCTTGACGACCTGCTCGTAGAGCGTGTGGAGGAGGTGGTGACCCGTCTCCGCGCCCGCGTAGGTGGTGCGTGGGAAGGAGAGCCCGCCGAAGGGGCGCTGGCTCATCCGACCGTCCTCCTCGCGAGAGAAGGGCATCCCCCAGTTCTCCAGCTGGACGACGTTGTCCGGGGCGTCCTGCGCGAGCGTCTCCGCCGCGGGGGCGTCCGTGATGTAGTCGCCGCCCTTGACGGTGTCGTAGGCGTGCAGCTCCCAGTCGTCGCCCTCGCGGAGCGCCGCGTTGATGCCGCCCTCGGCCGCGCCCGTGTGCGAGCGGACCGGGTGGAGTTTCGTGACGATTGCCACGTCCGCGCCGGCTTCGTGTGCGCCGATGGCCGCGCGGAGACCCGCGCCGCCGCCACCGACGACGATGACGTCGTGTTCGTACATATCTTACCAGAATTTGAGGTTCGACTTCACGGCTTCGCGTTTGAGTTCCTGAATGTGCTCGGTGAGCGGGATGTCCTTCGGACAGACCGTCGTGCAGGAGAACTGGGTCTGACAGCGCCAGACGCCGTGCTCCTGCTCGATTATCTTCAGGCGCTCCTCCTGGCGCTCGTCGTCCTCGCGCTCGTCGAAGTAGAAGCGGTAGGCCTTGTTTATCGCTGCGGGGCCGAGGTACTGGTTGTCCCCGGCGGCGACGTTACAGGAGGACATGCACGCGCCACACCAGATACAGCGCGTGCTCATCTTGATCTTCTCGCGGTTCTCACGACTCTGGAGCTGCTCGCCGTCGGGCTCCTCGGTGGGGCTGAAGTAGGGTTCGACGGCGTCCATCTGGTCGTAGAAGTGGTCCATGTCCACGACGAGGTCCTTTACGACCTCGCGGTGGGGGAGCGGTTCGACGCGGACGGTGTCGGAGTTCGAGAGGTCCGCGACCTGCGTCTGACAGCCGAGGCGCTGCGAGCCGTTGATGAACAGCGCGTCGCTCCCGCAGACGGCCTGCCGGCAGGAGTGCCGGAAGGTGAGACTGGAGTCGTACGTGTCGCGGGCGTAGATGAGCGCGTCGAGGACGGTGATACCGGGTTCGCGCGGGACGTGGAACGTGTCGAAGCGCGGTTCCTGTTTCTCCGCGACCTCGGGGTCGTATCGGAAGACCTTGAGGGTGATCGCGTCCTCACCGACGTCCGGTGTCGAGGACGCCTCCTCACGCTCGGCGGCGCGTTCTTCCTTGCGAGCCATCCGTTCTGCCTGCGGGTCCGTCTCGTCGGTGTCGGGTGTCTGAGTACTCATTGTTATGCACTGGCCCCCATGAGGGCGAGAGCGACGCGAATCCCCTGCACGAAGACGAGGACGCCCGCGACGACGAGCACCCACTTGGCGACGCGCTTGGGCGTGCCGGTGATGCCCTGATTGACGAGCGCGTTGTAGACGCCGTTGGTGCCGTGGAACGTCGCGGCCGCGAGGAACAGCACCATCGTGATGAAGTAGGCGGGGACGCTGTAGCGCGCGGCGCTGCCGCCGAAGGTGATCTCCGGGGCGTGGTGGTAGAAGTGGAGGAGGAGGAAGTGGAAAGCGAGCGTGACGACGAGGAACGCGGCGCTGATCCGCTGGAGGAACCAGCGCGTGCTCCCGCCGCTGAACGAGGAGTAGCGTTCCGCCATCGCTAGAGACCCTCCAGGAAGACGGGGACGCTCGCCACGACGATGATCCCGGTGAGGATCAGCGACGCGTAGAAGCTCTTTTCTTGCGTGTCGAGGTCCAACCCCACCCCGAGGTCGATGAAGAGGAGGCGGATCCCGTTGAAGATGTGGAAGACGGCGACCGCGAGGAGGCCGACCTCCAGCACCCGGACGACGGCTAGCTGTTCGAGGCCTTGGAGCGTGTTCGTGTAGGCCGCGTCGCCGCTCAGCGCGGAGCTGAGAACGGCGATGTGGGTGAAGAGGTACCCGATGAGAACCCACCCGGTGAACTTGTGGAACACCCAGGCCCACATGCCGGCCGAGAACTCCCGCCAGCGGCCGAAGTCCTCGACGAGGCCCCGATTGTGCGACTGACTCATACCATCGAGAACTCCTTACCGGGCGCACATAGAAGTTTCTAACCCGGTACGATGGTACGGTGTGTCGAACGCGCGCCGATACTGCCTTCAGACGTCGTCTCGGGGCCGTTCCGGGAGCGTGCCGTTCCGTGCGCGCTCGTAGGCCCGGATCGTCGGCTCGTCGAGTTCGACGAGGTGGCAGAGCGGATTGCCCGGGTAGACGACGGGGTTCTCCAGGACGCCGACGAGCAGGCCGTCGAAGGGCGCGGTGACGCGCACCGTCTCCGTCTTGAACGGGTTCGTGATGGTGCAGACGACGTCGCCCTCGCGGACGAGCTCGCCCCGGTCGTGGAGCATCTCGACGATGCCGCCGGCGTCCGCGCGCAGCCACGTCTTCTGGTCGCGCGAGACGACGGTGCGCCAGCCGGGCCAGCGGACCGGCTCGGCGGGGTGGCAGTCGTACTCGGCGAGGACGGACGCGACGCCGTCGAGCGCGCGGTCGATGAACTCCCGCTCGAAGCGGTGCGCTTGGCCCATCTCGACCGTTATCGTCGGCGTCCCGCCGTCGCAGGCCGCGCCGCGGAGCGACCCCGTGGGGCCCGCGCCGTCGATGATGACGTTCGAGCCGAAGGCGCGCGCGAGGCGGGCGACCTCGGGGTCGTCCATGTCCGCCCGAACGTGGAGCATGTTGGTGCGCCCGCGCGTCGACGTGTGGAAGTCGAGGCCGTAGTCGCAGGGTTCGACGAACTCCTCGTAGAGGCGGGCGGCCATCCGGTCGGCGCTCGTCCCCGTCTCGCTCCCCGGGAACGAGCGGTTGAGGTCGCGGTCGTAGACGGGGAGGTAGCGCTGTTGGGCGATGAAGCCCGGGACGTTGAGTACCGGAAGGCAGACGAGCGTCCCGTGGAGGTTCGCGTCCGGCCAGTCCTGCGCGACGGTCCGGACGACCTCGATGCCGTTGAGCTCGTCGCCGTGGATGGCGGCGGAGAGGAAGACGGTGGGACCCGGCTCCGCCCCGTTGCGGATCGTCACGGGGAGCCGGACGGGGTCGCCGAGGTACGTCTCGCTGATGGCGTACCGGAGGTTCTTCGTCTCCCCGGGTTCGACCCGCCCGTCCGCGTACGTGAACGCGCCGTCGCCGTCTGGCATACTCGCCCTCGGGTCGGCGCGGGCATAAAGTGGGTGGCTGCGTCGGCAGACGACGGCGCCCGTCGCGTCGCCGTATTTCGCGTCCGCCGTCGACGCCCGTCTCGCGGCACGCCCGCCCGTGCACGCTCGCGTGTCTTCTCGCTCACGCGTGCCTCCGCCTGACGCACTGCCGACCGCACCGGCATCGTTTTGCCGGGCGCGTGGCGAACTACGGGGTAATGACCGACGAGCCCGTGACCGTCGGGGTGCTCAGCCTCCACACGAGCAAGGAGACGAAGGCGATCCTCAACGCCGTCGAGGCCCTCGGCCACCGCGGCGTCTGGCTCCGCGAGGAGAACCTCGGCGTCTCCATCGAGGACGGCGAGGCGACCCTCGAACCCGACGTCGACGTCGTGGCGAACCGCCTCCTCCTCTCGAACACCGAACACCCCGCGGAGCTCCTCGGCATCGCGGGGACGCTCGCGCGCCTCCGCCCGACGCTGAACGAACCCGAACACGTCCTGACGGCGTTCCACAAGTTCTCAACGGCCGCGGCGCTCTCGAACGCGGGCGTCCCCGTCCCGGACGCCTACCTCGCGCTCGGGGCCGACCGGATGAACGACGCGCGCGGGCGCTTCGGCGAGGAGGCCGTCTACAAGACCGCCATCGGGACGCACGGCGGCGGCACGTGGAAGGTCGGCCGCGACGAGGAGGTCAACCCCGTCGTCGGCGAGCGCTACGCGTTCCTCCAGGACCTCATCGAGCGCGACGCCGAGGCGCACGCGGACCTGCGTATCTACGTCGTGAACGGCGAGGTCGTCGCCGCGATGCGGCGCTACGCCCCCGAGAACGACTGGCGGACGAACGTCGCGCTCGGCGGGGCCGTCGAGGGCATCGACGACCTCCCCGACGAGGTCCGCGACATCGCCGCCGAATCCGCGGCGGTCGTCGGCCTCGACTACGCGGGCGTCGACGTCGTCGAGGGCGACGACGGCTGGTTCGTCCTCGAAGTCAACCCCACCGCGGGCTTCAAGGGGCTCTTCGAGGCGACGGGCGTCAGCCCCGCCCCGGACATCGCGCGCCTCGCCATCGAGGAGGCCGGCGGCGCGGTGGACGACGAGGACGTCGCGGCTCTTCGTTCGAACTTCGACACGTCGACGCCGACCGGGATGCCCCGGACGGCCATCGAGACCTCGGAGCCGGGCCGCGTCGTCGGCTACACGGAGGAGGTGCTCGTCTCGGGGACGAGCGGGACCGAGCGCACCGTCTCGAAGTCCGACACGGGCGCGTCGCGGACGTCCATCGACACGAAGCTCGCGGCGAAGATCGGCGCGGGCCCGATCAAGTCGATGACGAAGGTGAAGTCCGGGAGCGTGAAGTCCGGGAAGTCCCGTCCCGTCGTCGACATCGTCGTCGGCGTCGGCGGCGACCGCCACACCGTCGCGGCCTCCTTGGAGGACCGCTCGCACATGGACTACCCGCTTCTCCTCGGTCGGGACATCCTCAAGCACTACCAGGTGGACGTCACGCGGCGCTTCGAGGACGACGCGACCGCCGACCAGGACGAGGAAGAGGAGGAGTCGCTGGAATGACATCCTCCCCGGCGTGAACGCCGGGGTTTCCTCACGCTGGGGGTATCGACTACCGGCCCACGGAGGCAACTTGCGGGTTCGTGCGCTCCTCGTTGGAACAAGAGCGTGGTGACTCTGACCAGTCGTGGTCGTTCCACTTGAGGCGCACAGGCCGTGCCATCGGCCGTGATACCGTCGTCTGCCGTTGACGAGACGCGAAGCGTCTCGTTAACGCCGTGAACGGCGGGACTCTCTCCTTGATTCAGGTAGCGCGCCGTCCTTTCTCAGCCGTCTCCGGGTGGCCGCGACGTCCCGCCCCGCGACGCCTCGCTACTGTGCCTTCCAGACGTAGCGCGTCGCGTAGCTCCGATACGGCGCCCACGCCTCGGCGTACGCGCGCATCTCGGCGCGCGTCTCGTGGCCGTAGAGGGTCGCCATTCCCTTGCGGACGCCGAGGTCGCCGACGGGGAAGACGTCCTCGCGGCCGAGGGCGAAGAGTAGGAACATGTTCGCGGTCCAGTCGCCGACGCCGTAGACGTCGCCGAGTTCGGCGCGCACCTCGTCGTTCGTCAGCCCCTCGAAGTCGGCGTGGGCGATGCCCTCGGGGTAGCGCTCGGCGAGTTCGCGGAGGGCGCGGACCTTCGTGTCGCTGAGGCCGACGTCGCGGAGCGTCGCGTCGTCGGCGGCGCGCAGGCTGTCGGGGTCGAAGTCGACGCGCTCGCGGAGGCGCTCGCGGACGGCGGCGGCGGATTCGAGCGAGACCGATTGGTTCGTGACCGCGACGACGAGGCGCTCGAAGGGGTCGTCGGCGCGCTCGGGACCGAGCTCGCCGTGTTCCTCGTAGAGCGGACGGAGCGCGTCGTCGGCGCGGACGACGGCGTACGGGTCGGTGTCGTCGTCTGTGTCGGCCATACCCGGGTTTCGTGCGGCGGCCGGCTATGCGTGTCGGTCGGGGCGAGGCACAACGTTCAGGGTGGCGGCCGCGGTGGGTCGGACATGGACTTAGAGGAGGTCGAGCGCGTCGCGGTGTTGGGTGCCGGGACGATGGGCCACGGCATCGCGGAGGTCGCGGCGCTGGCCGGCTTCGACGTCGCGTTGCGGGACATCCGCGAGGAGTTCGTGCAGGCGGGCTACGAGCGCGCCGAGACGAGTCTCTCGCGGCTCGCGGAGCGCGACGAGCTCACGTCGGCGGAGGCGGACGCGGCGCTGGAGCGCATCGAGCCAGTCGTCGAGTTGGAGGCGGCGGTGACGGACGCGGACGTCGTCATCGAGACCGTCCCGGAGAAACGCGACGTGAAGCGCAACGTCTACCGCGAGGTCGACCAGTACCTCGGCGAGGACGCGATTCTGACGACGAACACGTCCGCGCTCTCGATAACGGAGCTCTCCGAGGTCATCGACCGCCCGGAGTCGTTCTGCGGGATGCACTTCTTCAATCCGCCCGTTCGGATGCAGCTCGTCGAGGTGACGCCGGGCGCGCACACGCACGACGAGACGGTGGAGACGGTGATGGGGCTCGCGCGGGCGATGGGGAAGACGCCGATGCGGGTGGCGCGCGACGAACCCGGCTTCGTGGTCAACCGCGTCGTCGCACCGCTGTTGAACGAGGCGGCGTGGCTCGTCCACGAGGGCGTCGCGAGCGCCGAGGAGGTGGACGCGACGGCGCGCTACGGCATCGGCCTGCCGAACGGCGTCCTCCGGCTCGCGGACGACATCGGCCTCGACGTGCTCTCGGACGTCCTCGGTTACCTCCACGAGGAGCTCGGCGCGGCCTACGAGCCCTGTCCGCTCCTCCTCGAACACGTCGAGGCGGGCGACCTCGGCGAGAAGACGGGCGCGGGGTTCTACGAGTACGACGAGGACGGTCAGCCGGTCTCGGAGATACCGTCGGACGCCGTCCGTGACGACGTCGAAGAGCGGTTGCTCGCCGTGATGGCGAACGAGACGGCGAAGCTCGTCGGCGCGGACGCGGCCGACCCCACGGAGGTCGACGAGGCGCTGATGCTCGGCGCGGGGTTCCCGGAGGGCCCGGGGAAGCTCGCCGACCGGGCGGGGCTCGCCTCGCTCTACGAGACGCTCGCGGAGGCGCGCTCGGACGCGCCGCGCTACGAGCCGGCTGAGGAACTCGTCGAGCGTGCGGGTGCGGGCGAGAACTTCCACCACGAGATATCGGACACGGACGGGGACTCGTTCGGCGACCTCACCCTCGACATCACGGACCGGGTGGGGCACGTCACGCTCGACCGGCCGCATCGGGGGAACACCGTCACGCGCGACCTCCTCGACGAGCTCGTCGAGGCCGTCGAGACCCTGGAGGCCGACCCGGAGGTGCGCGCGATACTCCTCACGGGTGCGGGCGAGGGGACGTTCTGCGTGGGTGCGGACATCCAGCGTATCGCGGGCGACGCGGACGCCATCGACGGCGTCGAGCTCGCGCGCCAGGGCCAGCAGGCGTTCGCGGCCCTGGAGGAGTGCGACATGCCGGTGGTCGCCGGAATCGACGGCGACTGCTTCGGCGGCGGGATGGAGCTCGCGGCGGCGGCGGACCTCCGCGTCGCCGGTCACGACGCGTCGCTCGGGCAGACCGAGCACGACTTCGGGCTCCTCCCGGGTTGGGGCGGGACGCAGCGTCTCCCCGACCTGATAGGCGAGAGTCGGGCGACGGAGGTCATCCTCACCGCGAACCGCTACGACGCGGAGACGATGGCGCGCTACGGGTTCGTGAACGAGGTCGTCGAGACGGACGCCGTCGAGGACGAGGCGCTCGAACTCGCGCGCGACCTCGCCGCCGGCCCGCCGGTCGCACAGCGCTACACGAAGCGCGCGATTCGCGCCGGCCGCGAGAGCCGCACCGCCGGACTCGAAGTCGAGGCGCACGCCTTCGGTCAGCTGTTGAACACGGAGGACCTCGTCGAGGGCGTCGCGGCGTACCTCGGCGACCACGAACCGACGTTCGAGGGGAAGTAGCGGAAGTAGCGGAGGTCGCGCCGCGGTCGGTGTCAGTCCGTGCCGGCGCTCTCGGGTGCGGAGACGGCGGTGCGGAGCGTCCCGCCGCTGACGAGGAGGCCGCCGACGGCGAGGGCGACGACGAGCGCGCCGAGGAAGAAGGGGACCGTCGTCCCGTAGTGGCCGCCGAGGTAGCCGGAGATGATCGGGGCGAACGCGGCGCCCGACCAGCGCAGACAGTTGTACGACGCGGAGGAGATCGAGCGCGAGAAGGGCGAGACCTCGATGGCGAGCGTCGTGAGCACGGCGTTCGAGATGCCACAGAAGAGCCCGGAGACGACGACGAGCGCGAGGCGGGCGGTCGGACCGGCGACGCCCATCGCGGCGAGGACGACGATGAACCCGGCGAGCGTCCCCCCGATGGTCGTCACGGCACCGTAGCGCGAGACGAGGCGGCTGGAGACGGCGACCGAGCCGAGGGCGAGCATCGCTCCCCAGCCGAAGAAGACGAGGCCGAGGCCGATGGCCCCGATGTCGAGCGTCAGCGGGGTGTACGCGAGGACGACGAAGAAGCCGAACGTGTAGAGGAGCCCGACGAGCGCGTTCCCGAGCACGGCGGGGTGACGAAGCGCGCCGAGGACGTCACGGACGCTCTGGTCGTGTTCTTCGCCCTCCGGCGACTCGACCGTGAAGATAGTGATGAGGAGGCCGACGGCCGCGAGCGCGGACGCGGCGAAGAAGGGGTAGCGCCACGAGAGCGACCCGAGGAAGCCGCCGATGAGCGGGCCGGAGGCGATACCCATCCCGAGCGCGCCCTCGAAGAGCGTGATGGAGGAGGCGGTGTCGCCCCGCGAGAGGCCGACGATGATGGCGAGGACGGTCGTCGTGAAGAGCGCGTTCCCGAGCCCCCAGCCGCCCCGGAGGAGCGCGAGCGCGTCGATGGACGGCGCGAGCCCGCAGAGTCCGGCGAAGACGACGACGAGGCCGACGCCGACGGTCATCGTCCGCTTGTCGCCGAGTCGCGTGGCAATCGGGCCGGAGAAGAGCATGGCAATCGCCATGACGAGAATGTAGCTCGTGAACAGCAGTTCGACCATCGTGTGTGAGGCGCCCATCGCCGCCGCAATCGTCGGCAGCACGGGGTCGACGACCCCGATTCCGAGGAAGACGACGTACGTCGCGAACGCCGCCGCCAACACGCCCGGACGGAAGCGCCGTAGTGTCGAGAGAGGAGACATTACGTCGAAGGGACGAACGCGGGGGGTAAAGGAACCCCGGAACCGCTCGGCGTTGCCGAGAACGGGGTGGTAGCGAGCGCCACGGTATCGCTCGCCATATCGCCGCGCAGCTGGTCGGTTCAGCCCGCCCGGGGTCGTCTGGCTCCGGACCCGCGTGCCGCGCGGCTCTTCTTCTCTCGCTCGCCGACGTGAACGAAATACCCGGAAGCGGGTCGACGATTCGTCAGGGAGTTCGGCCGCGAACGCGTTAGAAAACAACGAATACGGCCAATACAATCGCGTTCCTGTCGAGTTCGTGAACGACTATCGGGACGCCGACTGGCTCCGCGAGCAGTACGTCGAGCGCGGCCGGACGCAACGCGGACTCGCCGAGGCGTGCGACGTCACGCCGCGCACGATACGGCGGTGGATGAACCGTCACGGTATCGAGACCCGCGACGTCGCGGGCGAGAACCACGGGCTGTACGGGCGCGAACGCGACGACGAGGTGCGAGCGCGCATCTCCGAGTCGATGCGGGGCCGCGAGTTCGACGCGGAGACGCGCGAGAGACTCGCCGACGCGAAGCGCGGGACGACCGTCCCGGACGATGTCCGCGAGCGTATCGGTGACTCGTTGGCGGGCCGTTCGAAGAGCGCGGAGACGCGGCGCCGGATGAGCGAGGGGCACTTGGGGCATCCGAATCCGGAGTGGGAGAACGACGGGTCACCACTCTACGGTGCGGGATGGGCGGATGCCCGTGAGTACGTCCGGAACCGCGACGAGGTGTGCCAGCACTGTGGTGGTGATGGCTCGGAGTACGACCTCGAAGTCCATCATCTCGTTCCAGTTCGGCTCTTTCGGGTGTGGGATCGACCCGACGTCTCGGACGCCCATGCCCATCGGAACCTCGTGCTCCTCTGTCAGCGCTGTCACGTCAAGGCCGAGCACGGCCTCATCGACGTCGAGCGGGTCGAGAGACCCTTGTGAAGATCACGCAGGGACACCGCGGTTCGACGGGTTTATTATTTCCCCGCGGGAAAAATCGAATGCGCTCGGTTGGTGTAGTCCGGCCAATCATGTTGGCCTTTCGTGAAATCCAAGCCGGCCTGAAATAAACCGGCTTGGTTTCGAAGACAGCCGACGACCAGGGTTCAAATCCCTGACCGAGCACTCCACTTCCTCACGACGCTATTCGGTGAGCGACGGCTGAGCGTTTTTGTCGTGGCAGTGCGTGGTCGACGTCAATGCCTCCCCTGCGAGCGCTCGGTCGGTTCGTCAGCCTCTGGTTCGCGCTGTCGCTCGTGCTCGCGGGTCTGGTGATGCCGGTGGCGTCGCCGGTCGTCGGGGTGTTGAACGCGCCGATAGCGAACGGTGTCGTGTCGGCGGGTGTCGCGGCGGTGGCGCTCGTGTCGGTGCCGGAAGTGCGGCCGGAGGCGGTGTGGACGCTCGGTCTGTTGACGCTCCTCGGGTTCGGCGTCGGGCGGTGGGTCGCGGGTCGGGTCGGTTTGGCGCCGGAGTCCGTCGGGGTGTCGGTCCTCGCCTGGGTCGTCGCGTTCGGCCTCGCCGTGGCGGTGTTGGCGTCTCGCGGAATCGCGTGGACGGACGCGGACGTCGACACGTGACCGACAGGGCTACCCGGCGTCGCGGCGCACGCTCGGGTATGTCGTTCGAGGACCTGCCCGAGGGGTGGGCGGTGTGGCACGACGACGGTGGGCGGGCGGTGCTCGTCTTCCGGCCGGACGTCTTCGAGGGGGAGGCGTACGACGCGGCGCATCTGCCGACGCTCTACGTCTCGACGCGGTCGCCGGACGTGCCGATGCGTCGCGGTGGCGCGGCGAGCGACGGGTGGCACGTCGCGTGCACGCTGGAGCCGGAGGTGCACGTCCGCGCGCTGGAGTCGAGTCACGAGACGCGCGCGGCGGCGGTGGAGGCGGCGGTCGCGGCCGCCGAGCGGTTCGCGCGGGGCGAGGTCGCGTTCGACGACGTGTACGCGACGCAACCCCCGGAGGCGTATCTGGCGCGGCTCGCGGAGCTGACCGGATAGGTGAGGGTGTGGAGTGTGGCGAGCGTACTGAGCGCGGTGGACGACGAGTGTGGTGGACGGCGAGCGCGGCGGACGGCTGGCCGACGGGTGCGGTGCGGAGTCGGCGAGGGGCGCGACGGGAGGCTTAACCGCCCCCGGGACGTCGTACGCGTATGATCACGCTCCTCGGGACGGCGCTCGCCGACGAGGGCACCGAGTTCGTCTATCGGGGCGAGTCGGACGCCTGCGAGGGCTGCCCGTACCGCAAGCAGTGTCTCACGCTCTCGGAGGGCGTCCGCTACGAGGTGACGGACGTCCGAGACGGCGGGCAGACGCTCGACTGTGCGGTCCACGACGGGGGCGTGCGCGCCGTCGAGGTCGAACCAGCGTCGATAACCGCACAGGTGCCCTCGAAGGGCGCGTACGCGGGGTCGAAGGGGAAGCTCGCGGGGTCGTGTCCGCACGTCGACTGTCCGGGCCACGAGTACTGCGTGCCGAAGGGTGCCGAGATGGACGCGGAGTACAAGATCGACGAGATTCGCGGCGACCCGCCGCAGGATTACTGCGCGCTCGACCGGGAGCTGACGCTCGTGGAGTTCGCGCCCTCGGAGGGCGACTGACCGATGTTGGGGGCGGGTTCGCCCTCGTAGCCGAACTGGTTCTCGTAGCCGTAGGGGGAGAGGAGGACGGGCCAGAAGGGGTCGTCGGCGACGAGCGGGTCGCCGTCCGCGGCCGCGAAGGTCTCGCCTTCCTCGACGCGCTGGAAGTTCTCGACGAACACCTCGTACTCGTCGGCGGGGGGTTTCGGGATCGGCTCGCCCATGTGGAACGTCGGAATCTCGCGCGGGACGGTGTCGCCGGGGAGGACGCCCGTGACGGTGAGAAATTCGCGTGCGAGCGTGTAGGCGTTCTCGGCTGCGGTCTCGGACCCCTGGAGGCCGGCTTCGACCTCGACGATGTCGGCGTCCGCGGCGAAGAGGCGGCCGCCGCCGAACTCCTCGACGTCGACGAGGGCGGCGACGGAGAGGCGCGGGACGATCCGCTGGACGTGCTCCTGTCGGCCGTCGGAGACGGCGAACGGGTCGGCGTGGCTCTGCGTCGAGTGGATCGAGAGCGCGGTCGTCCCCTCGATCTCGTCGGCGAGGGCTTCTGCGAGCCGGCGCTCGTGGGCGTCTTCGGGGACGTCCTCGCCGAACGAGCGGTTCAGGTCGGCGTCGACGTAGCGGACGCCGCGGTCGAGCGCGCGCTCGTTGGCGACGACGAGCTTCACGGGTCGTTCGACCGCCGGGTCGTCGGCTTCGAGGCGCTCGACGGCGCGGACGCCGCAGGGCTCGTCGCCGTGGATGCCGGCGACGACGGCCACTTCGGGCGTGCCCTCGCCCAGTTGTGCTACTCGCATTTGGGGGCGATAGGGGGCCCGCGCTCAAGTCGCCTTCGGCGGCCGCCCCACCGACACGGTTAGGGCGCGCGAGCCGGTAGCGTCGCGCGAACCCGCCGTGGACGACCACACACGCGACGACGCCGTCGCGCCGCCCATCGGCTCCTCGCCCGCCGGCTGGTCGCGCGAGCGTCGCGCGTCGAACGGCTGGGCGCACGGGACGCTGCGCCGCGCGGTCGTCCACGGCGTCCGGCTCTACAACGCGGGCGACTACCACGCCGCCCACGACTGCTTCGAGGCGGAGTGGTACAACTACGGGCGCGGGACGATGGAGAGCGCCTACCTGCACGGGCTGGTGCAGGTCGCCGCGGGCGCGTACAAGCGCGTCGACTTCGAGGACGACGAGGGGATGCGCTCGCTGTTCGGGACGGCCCGCCAATACCTCGCGGGCGTGCCGGTCGACTACTACGGCGTGGACGTCCGGGACGTCCGCGAGACGCTCGACGCCGCGCTCGACGACCCCACCGAAATCGACGGGTGGCGAGTCACACTCGACGGCGAACAGCCCGTCGCGGACGACCGGGACCGCGCGTACGCGGAGCGCGTCGAGTGAGCGCGAATCGGGGCGTTAATACCCTCCCGAATCCATCCACGAACTGCGCGCGAGGGTAGCCAAGCTCGGCCAACGGCGACGGACTCAAGATCCGTTCCTGTAGAGGTTCGAGGGTTCGAATCCCTTCCCTCGCACGTTCAGGGCGTCGCCCTGTGACGGTGCGCGGAGGGTTCGAATCAGGGAGGAGGTCCCCTCCGACCGTGGTTCGAATCCCTTCCCTCGCACGTCACGGTGCGGCGACGCACCCATCGTGCGGAAGTCCAGGACGGACTTCCCTCGCACAACCTTCCTCACGAAACGCACCACACAGAGTGACGACGCCGGCCGTTCGTCGGAGTCGACCCGAACCCCTTTGCCGGCCGCGCGGGTGTCGTCGGTATGGACGATCAGACGGCCGTCGCGGAGGCGGCGGCGACGGCTGGCGCGGAGGTGGCCATCGGCGGCTTTCGGACGCAGATGGACGTCGAGACGAAGGACGGGAAGACGGACGTGGTGACGGCGTTCGACCGGGACGCCCAGCGCGCGGTGATCGACGTGATCCGCGAGTCGGACGCCGCGGTGGCGATCGTCGGCGAGGAGGAGGACGAGCTGAAGGAGATTCCGGCGTCGGGGCCGTGCTGGGTCATCGACCCCATCGACGGGACGAACAACTTCGTGCGCGGGGTGCCGATATGGGCGACGAGCGTCGCGTCGGCGGTGGACGGCGAGGCGGTCGCGGCGGCGAACGTCCTACCGGCGCTCGACGACGTCTACGTGACGGACGGCGAGGAGACGACGCTGAACGGCGAGCCGGTGTCGGTGAGCGGGACGACGGACCCGGAGGCCTTCACGGTCGCGCCGACGCTGCGCTGGTCGCGCGCGGCGGCGGAGCGCCTCGGTGCGGTCTGCGCGGAGATCGTCGCGGACTTCGGCGACCTGCGGCGCTTCGGGAGCGCGCAGGTGACGCTGTCGATGATCGCGGCGGGGCAGATAGAGGGCGCGGTGTCGGCGGTGGAGAGCCACCCGTGGGACACCGTCGCGGGCGTGGCGATGGTCCGCGCGGCCGGCGGGACGGTGACGGACGTCCACGGGGAGCGCTGGACGCCGGACGCGACGGGGCTCGTCGCGTCGAACGGCGAGGCGCACGACGCGCTCGTCGAGACGGCGCGGACGGCGCTGGAGTAGTCGGCCGGCGTCGTACGGGGGAGCGGTCGTCGTCGTGGCGAGTGGCCGTCACGTCCGGCGGAACGCGTGTAGTCGTCGTGCGCCGGTGTCGCACAGCGCGCGCCGCGGGCGACCGCAATCGGTAAGGGACGCCTCGTCCGTGTACTCGCCATGAGGGTTCCGGAGACGGACGCGGAGCGGGCGTGGACGGCGGTCCTCGGCGTCGGCCTCGTCGCGCTCGTCGGGGGGTCGCTGGCCTTCCCGGACCGCGTCTACGGTGGGTTCGTCTGGCATTACTTCTGGGGGCCGGTGTACGCGGACGCGCATAGCGCCGCGTGCGCCGTCTGGGACGGCGGCGCGCGAACGCTCCTCTACGAGAACGCGCGGTGTGCGACGGCGTCGGGAATCGTCGCCGAACCCGGCTACACGCTCGTCTCCGAGGTCGGCTACGCGCTCACGCTCGTCTTCATGCTCACGGGCGTCGTCTTCCTCATCCGGCGACTCGGCGTCGGCGAGGAGTACAGCTTCCTCTACGCGCTCTTCCCGTTCACGCTGTTCGGCGGCGCGCTCCGCGTCGTCGAGGACGCGAACGACACGGGCGCGTCGGCGCTCACCTACCCGCTGAACGCGCTCTTGATTAGCCCCGTTATCTACGTCACGGTCTTCGCGCTGACGCTCGCCGCGCTCCTCCTCGCGGTGTGGCTCGCGCGAACGGGCCGGACAGAGGGGTACGAGCGCCCGCTGTTCGCGTTCGGCGCGCTCTTCCTCGGCGCGACGCTCGCGTATCTCTGTGCGCTCGTCGTCGTCGACCCCGCGGTCTCCTTCCACCCGGTCTTCACGATACTGACGTACGCCATCGCGCTCGGCGTCACCGCCGCGGACTATTGGCTCCTCACGCGCTACGCACCGGGCGCGCTCTCGGGTACGGGGTTCGCGGGTGCGGTGGTGATATTCGGGCACGTGATAGACGGCGCGTCGAACGTCCTCGCGCTCGACTTCGGGCAGGAGCTCGGATTGCCCTACGACCTCACGCCGAAGCACCCCGTGAATCAGTTCATCGTCGAGTTCACGCGCGGGACGCTCCCGGCGTCCGTGACGGAGACGATAGGTGCGGCGTGGCCGTTCCTCCTCGTGAAGATCGCCGCCGCGACGCTCGTCGTCTCGCTCTTCGACCGGCGGATGTACGAGGAGAACCCGCGCTACACGGTGTTGTTGCTCGTCGCCGTGCTCGCCGTCGGTCTCGGGCCGGGGACACGGGATATGTTGCGGGCCACGTTCGGGGTGTAGGCGGACGCGAAGCGTCCGCCACACAAGCGAGCGGGGAGGAACGACCCGCGAGCGGGGCCGAGCGAAGCGAGGGCCCGCCACACAAGCGAGCGGGGCCGAGCGAAACCGACAGCTGCGTCAGTTTTCAGGGGAACGGGTGGTGCCGTCTGTCGAGGCGGGCCTCGAACCCCAGCTGTTCGGGGACGTCGCGGGCACGCGCCCCGAAGTAGGCGTCGTCGAAGAAGAGCGGTTGGGCGTCGGGGGCGAGGACGCGGACGGCGCGGAAGCCGACGTCGGCGACGTCGCGCGTCGTGATGTCGGTGGCGTAGGTGTCGAGGCCGGCGTCGGCGGCACGTTCGACGACGGCGTCGAGTTCGGCGGTTCCGTCGGGGACGGAGTCGGGGCCGAGGTCGGCGGCGGCGACGGTCGCGTCGGCGTCGAGGAAGTCGCGGGCTTCCCGGGGAAGGGCGGCGTAGTCGCCAATCGCGCCCTGTTCGTCGGCGGCGCGCTCGCGGCCCATGTCGCGGAGCTCGATCCAGTTCTGAATCGCCTCGCAGAGCGCGCCCCGGGCGGCGGCGACGGCGTCGAGGTTCGCGGCGCTCCCGAGCGCGAAGCGCGGCCAGTCGTCCTCGCGGTGGACGGCGACGGCGAGCACGGGGACGTCGACGTCAGCCGTGCAGAGGAGCGCGGTGACGTCGAGGCCCTCCGCGCCGGCGCGGCGCGCGAGCGTCTCGTAGGCGTCGTCGTCGACGGTGACTTCGAGCGGGTCGAACGTCGAGTACCACGCGAGCATCGTCGCGTCGCGCTCGATGGTCTCGTAGAGCCCGGAGCGAAGCGCCTCCGCGGGGTCGTTCCCGAGGCCGAGGCCGGTCGTGAGCGCGGGGCGGTTCGTCTCCTCCGGCGGCGGGAAGTGGACGTATTCGGCGGGGAGGAGGGCATCACTCCCGTCGGTGAGCGCGACCCCGGGGACGAACCGAAGGGGGTCGTCGCGCGTCACGGCGGGCGCGTCGTCGGGGCGGACGAAGGCGTCGGGGGCGAGCGCGTCCGGGTGGGTCGGCTTGGCGAGTTCGACGTCGCCCTCGCGGTACGCCGCGGCGCAGTATCGCTCGAGGCCCTCGCCGACGGCCTTCACGAACGCGGCGTCCCAGTCGAGGCCGACGCCGGCGGCGAGGCCGCGGTGCTCGGTGCCGCCGAGCGCGGCGGTGTCGCAGGTCGTCGCGAGGTAGTACGGTACGGGGTAGGTCTCGCGCTCGCCGACCTCCGTGATGATGCCGACGCGACCGTCGACGGCGTGCTCGGCCTTCGCGGCCGCCGCGTCGAGCGGCGTCTCGTCGCCCTCGCGGCCGGGGTCACCGTAGCGTTCGACCGGTGCGCAGTCGCAGAAGGGCGCGGGCGCGAACGACCGCTCCGCGTGCGGAACCTCGACGACGGTGCCGCCGGTGGCCGCGCCGTCGAGGAGGTCGAGCGCGCGCTTGCCGGCGAGCGCGCCGGCGTACCGGACGCTCGACCTGGCGGCGCTCGGTTCCGCGGTCGTCTCGGGGTCGGCGGCGGCCACGCGGCGCTCCAGGCAGGCGAAGCAGCCCGAGTCGGGCGTGAACGCCCCGACGGCGGCGTCCACGTCCGCGATGGGGTGGCCGCCGACGCCGCCGACCTCGACGGCGAGCCACGGCGTTTCGCTCCGTCGCGCGCGGGCGTTCGCGGCGGCGAAGCCGTCGCTTCCGGCGAGGCCGACGACGACGGCGACGTCCGCGTCCGGAATCGCGTCGAGTCCCCCGTCCGTGCCGGCGGCGGTGAGGCCGGCGTCGTCGAGCGCCGCGGTCGTGGCGTCGGCCGCCGCGCCGCTCCCGGCGACGGCGTACGTGCGTGTCATGGTCCGTCGGTGGGCGCGAGCGCGGCAAAAAACGGCCGGTTGCGGCGCGGGTCGCGGTCGCGGTCGCACTCACGCGCCGCCGAGGGCCGCGGCTGGCGGGCCGGGGGCCGTCGGGCGAGCGGGCGAGAATCAGGCGAGGAGGGTCTGTGCGACGTCGGCGAGCTCGGTCGGCGTCGCGTCCTGGAGGCGGTCGTCGGCGAGCTTGAGACGCAGGCGGGGGCGGCCCACCTCGATGGGGACCTTCTCGGTGTCGATGAGGCCGGCGTCCTCGAGGGCGGTCTTCGTCCGGCTGAACGTGGCTTTCGAGGCGACGCCGACGTCCTCGCCCCACTTCGAGATGTCGTAGAGGAGGACGCGGTTCTTCGCGGCGACGAGGAGGCTCACGGTCACTTCGTCGAGGCCGCGGCCGTCGCCGCGCGCGGTCTCCATGGCGTCGAGCACGCCGGCGAAGTCCGCCTCGACTTCGGGGGCGATCTCGTCGGCGAGCGTCTCGCGGACGCGCGAGATGGCGGGCGTCCGAAGGGTGAACTCGTCGGCGGCGTCCCACTCGGCCTCGCGGGCGGCGCGGGCGGTCTCGACGAACGCCTCGTCGTCGGTGGCGAGGCCGGCCGTCCGGTCACCCGCCTCGACGAGCGCGACGACGCGGTCGTCGGTAACGAGGAGCGAGGAGCGCGAGAGGTCGTCGCTCGTGCGAAGCGAGAGCGCGCCGCGCTCGACGAGGTCGGCGGTGTGGCTCGCCACGAGGAAGTCGTCCATCACGTCCTTCAGCAGTCGGTCGTCGGCCAACAGACACGTCTCGGGGAGCGGTCCCTCGACGGCCGCGGCGGCGTCGACGAAGCGCTCGATGGTCGCCCGCGAGGGGTTGACCATCAAGAGTCGGTCGGGACCGGCGTCGAAGAGGGCCCCCACTATCCCCTCGACGGTCGTCCCGAGTGGGTTCGCTGTCATACCTACGTCGGACTACGGCGCACCCGCATATATGATTTTATCACGAAACGACTGAATGAATCCCGCTCGTCGCGCGTTCGGCGCGAACGCCGCCGGGTTCTCGGTTTCGACGGGGGTCGTCGCGGAACCGCGAGGGTGCGTCGCCCCGACCCGGGAGGCGGGGCAGCTCACAGGTCCGCCCGAACCTCGTCGGACCACCGGAGTTCGCCGTCGTAGACCGTCGGGGCGTCGACCGTCGCGAGAAAGGACCGGGCGTCCGCGACGTCGAGCGTCACGGTCGTCTCGTTCCCGCGGAGGCGGCGCTCGACGCCCGTCGGCGTGGCGAGTCGGTACGCGCTCCCGTGCGCTCGGGCGGCCCCCGCGTCGTACGTGACCCGCACGCGGTCGTCGTCGGTGTGCTCGACGTCGAGGGTCGCGGGCGGGTCGCCCTCGCTCCCGGCGACGACGTGCGTCCCGTCGCCGACGACGGCGTACTCCTTGCCCATGGCGATGCGGCGGCGCGCGAGGCGGAGCGCGCGCTCGATGCCGAACCCCGCGACGAGCAGGCGCGCGAACGCGGTGCCGACGCGCGCGGCCTGTTCGTCGAGCACCTTCCGGAACGTCACCGCGCCCGCGACGCTCCCGCGTTCGACGAGCGCGAGCCCCTCGTGGTAGGAGCCACAGGCGTTCAGGAAGAACGTCCGGGCGTTCGACGCGTCGAGGTCCGCGGCGGCGAGCGCCCCGTCCGTACAGCGCAGCCCCTCGGCCTCGCAGTGGCCGATGTAGTGGACGAAGTCGTGGTCGGCCGCGAAGACGGCGGCGAGTTCGTCGCGCGTCAGGTCCTCGCGGAGCGTCACGTCCATCGGGACGTCCGCGGCGCGCTCACGATAGATTTCGGCGACACGGGCGTGCTCGCTGGCCATCGCCGCGTCGTTCAGCACGACGGCGACGGAGAGCGGGTTGCGCTCGGCCGACGCCGCGCGGCCGTTCGCGTACGCCGCGGGCGTCGTCTTGAACGCGTCGACGGGCGTCCCCTCGGCCAGCCAGCCGTGCGCGCGCCCGTCCCGGAGTCGGGGTTGGACGACGTCGACGGACGCCGTCCCCGCCGTCTCGGAGCGGTAGAACGCGTCGAGGGAGCGCTTCAGCAGTTCGCGGCCGTCGAGCTCCGTGCTCTCCGGCGGGTGGACGTGGCCGAGGCGGTCGAGTATCGCGGGGAGCGCGCGGGCGTTCTCGACCGCCGGGTCGACGTACATCGACAGGGGCCACTCCGGGAGGTCGTCGCTCACCGCGTCGTACGGCGCGTCGAGATACGTCCGTAGCCGGGCGTCGAGCGGACGCTTCGCAGTCGCGGCCGCGTCGATTCCGAGGGTATCGAGGAGCGCCGTCTCCGCCGTCCGACGTTCCGCGGCCGCGAGACGGACGAGGCAGTCGAGCCAGAAGGTCCGTTCGAGGAGCGCCGCGGCGTCCGTCGCGGGGTCGGCGAGTTCGTGTCGGACGCCGACGCCGGGCGCGCGGACGTGCGGTGTCGCGTCGGCGTCGAGACGGACGGACGCGGAGCAGTAGTACGCGAGCGGCGCGGTGACGAACAGCGTCCCGAGGTCGGGCGGGACGACGAGTTCGACGCCGGTGTCGGGGGTGTCGGCGGCGACGCGCGTCGCGTCCCGCGCCGGGTCGAACGCGAGCGCGGGCGGTCGGTGGCGCATCGCGGGCGCGGAGCGCGCGGCGGTCGTCGTGGCGTGTGCGGCCCCGAACGCCTCGACGGCGGCGGCGACCCCCGTGGGTGTCGGCGGGACGGTGACCGTGCGCTCGGCGCGGGCCTCCGCGCGGAACCCGAGTGTGAGGGCGCGTTCGTCCGGGAACGAGAGCGCGACGCCGGGGTCGCGTCCGCGGTGTGCGACGGTCGCCGGTCCGTCGAAGCGGAGGTACGTGGTGACGGCGGCGTCGGCGGCGAGGAGGTACGAGCCGCCGTCGAGCGTCGATTCGCCCGTGTCGAGTGCGACCGGCTCTCCGGTCGCGGTCTCGACGAGTGCGACCGGCGTCGCGGGGAGGGCGAGGGCGCTCGCCGTCCCGGCGGTCGTGGCGTCGACGCGGGGTGGCAACTCGCGGGCGTCCCCACCGGGCCGCCAGTCGGGCGCGCGGACGGCGATACCCCGGTTCGCGCCGTCGACCATTCGGAAGCCGTCACCCGTCGACTCGTACGCGAGCACGTCCCGGAGGGTAGCGACAGCGGCCGGATAGGTCTATCGAGAGCGGACACCTCCGTGACACCTCTCGCGTCGGCCGCGTCCGCCGAAGTCGGGTAGTTTAAGCCCGCCGCGCGGGCTGTTCTCCAGTATGAGCTACGACCGAGTCCGGGCGGTCGACGAGGACGTCGCGGACGCGCTCGCGGGCGAGCGTCAGCGCCAGCGCGACACGCTGGCGATGATCGCGAGCGAGAATCACGTCAGCGAAGCCGTTCTCGCCGCACAGGGCAGCGAACTCACGAACAAGTACGCCGAGGGGTACCCCGGCGAGCGCTACTACGGCGGCTGCGAGTACGCGGACGACGTCGAGGAGCTCGCCATCGAGCGCGCGAAGGACCTCTGGGGGGCGGAGCACGTCAACGTCCAGCCCCACTCGGGGTCGTCGTCGAACATGGCGGTCTACCTCGCCGTCCTCGAACCCGGCGACAAGATACTCTCCCTCGACCTGACGCACGGTGGGCACCTCTCCCACGGCCACGACGCGAACTTCGCGGGGAAACTCTACGACGTCACCCACTACGAGGTCGGCGCGGAGACCGGCCGCCTCGACTACGACTCGCTGGCGCGCAAGGCCGAGGAGGCCGAACCCGACATCATCGTCTCCGGCTTCTCCGCCTACCCCCGGCAGGTCGATTGGGAGGCGATTCAGGCGGCTGCGGACAGCGTGGGCGCGTACCACATGGCGGACATCGCGCACATCACGGGTCTCGTCGCCGCCGGCGAGCACCCGAGCCCCGTCGGCGTCGCGGACTTCGTCACCGGTTCGACGCACAAGACGATCCGCGCGGGCCGCGGCGGCCTCATCATGTGCGGCGAGGAGCACGCGGACGCCATCGACACCGCCGTCTTCCCCGGTCTGCAGGGCGGCCCCCTCATGCACAACGTCGCCGGGAAGGCCGTCGGCTTCGGCGAGGCCCTCGAACCCGAGTACAGGGAGTACGCGGCGCAGGTCGTGCAGAACGCCGAGGTGCTCGGCGAGGCGCTCAAGGAGAACGGCTTCTCGCTCGTCTCCGGCGGCACCGACACCCACCTCGTCCTCGCGGACCTCCGCGACTCCCACCCGGACACGACGGGGAGCGAGGCCGAAGAAGCGCTCGCCGAGGTCGGCATCGTCCTGAACGGCAACACGGTGCCCGGCGAGACGCGCTCGGCGTTCAACCCCTCGGGCATCCGCGCCGGCACGCCCGCGCTCACCACGCGCGGCTTCGAGGAACCGGAGATGCGCCGCGTCGGCGACCTCATCGCGCGCGTCGTCGACAACATCGGCGACGAGGAGGTCTACGCGGACGTCGCCGCCGAGGTCCAGGAGCTCTGCGACGCCCACCCGATCTACGAGTAGACGAGCGTCGGCCGCCCGCCCGCTCCGGCGCGACCGGGACCCCTCGGTTCGCCTTCAGTCGTCGCCGAGCGCGACCTCGCGGCGGACGTCGGCGGCGAGCCGTTCGGCGTGTTCGAGTCGCAACTCCCGGGCTTCGGCGCGCGAGACGGCGTCGGGCCCGTCCAGTTCGTGCGTCGTCGGCTCGTAGGCCCCGACGTCGAATCCCATTCGTTCGAGGTAGGACGTGACGGCGGTGGAGTCGAGACCCTCCTCGATGGCGGCGTCGACGTAGCCGAGGACGACGTCGAACTCGGGGAGGACGATTTCGTCGTCCGCGACGCGCCCGGTGTCCCCCTCGATGCGGACGTCGGTGTCGCGCACGCGCTCCGTGACCCTCGCGAGTCGGTCGGCGAGGCGGACGACGTCGTCGAGTCCCGCGGCGTCCGGCGAGCGCCACTCGACGGTCCCGAACTCGGAGCGCAACTGGACGGGCGTCCAGACGACGCTCTCCGGCTCGAAACAGCGCTCGACGACGCGCCGGTCGACGCCCGCGTCGGCGGCCGCGTGGACGAAGTCCTCGTAGCGCCGTTCGAGGCGGCGTCGCCACTCGGCGCGGTCCTCGACGTACGGCCAGAGCCACCCCTGATGGGGGACGTCGGCGTACGCGAGGCGTCGATAGAGCTTCGAGCGCGCGCCCGCGGCGAGGCGCCGGCCGCGGAAGTACGGCGCGGAGTTACAGAGCGCGAGCGCGGGGTCGAGCGCGACGAACGCGTTCAGCTGCTCGATGGCGCGCTCCGGGAGCTGCTCGACGTGGACGTGCGTCCCCGCGCAGTGACGGACGTACTCGAAGTCGTCGCCGACGACGAGGTTCTGGACGCGCGTGCGTTCGCCCGCGTGCTCCGCGATCTCCTCCTGATAGATCGGCGTCGCCAGCGGGACGAGGTGTTTCCCGCGCTCCTCTGCGTGGCGGACGACGCGGCCGACGCGCTCGTAGAGCTCCGCGCGGAGGTCCGCGGTCGTGGCGTGCGGCGTCGTCTTGATTTCGAGTAGCGGCTCGACGAACTCGCGCTCGACGCCGGGCGCGGCGTCGGTGAGGTCGTCGGGTTCGACGAGCCGGCCGTCGTCGTCGACGACCCAGTACTCGACTTCGATGCTCCGGCGGATCGGTTCGGTGTCTGTTGACACGGTCGTTCGGGTGACGGTACGGGTAGCTGTCCGCGCAGTTCTGTGTGGTGTTATACCACACCACAGTCACCGTCTCTCGTTCACACACAAGAATGTTTCCGCTGCGCCGGTGCTCGTCCGTCCAACGAAACTGTCGATAGTCGGCCGGCCGTCACGACGAAAGCTCGTCGAGAGCCTCGCGCGCCGCCGTCTCGTCGGCCGCGTCGCCGTCGCGGGCGTACCGGCCGATTGCGCGCGCGGCGGCGACGAGGCGGTCGGCCGTGGCGGGCGGGACGTCGCCGTCGAGGGCGTGGATTCGCCGGACGTGGTCGTCGAGCGACGCGAGCAGGTCGTTCGCGGCCGACCGCTCGGGGCCGGTGTCGAGGTACCGCCGGACGTCCGCGCGGTAGTCGGCGACGGCGTCCGCGTAGCCGTTCCCGCGCGCGGCGCGCATCGACTCCGGGACGTCGCTCGCGTCCGGGCGCTCGCCCGCCGGCGCGCCGCGGAGGAGCGAGACGAAGTAGTACGCTTCGGCCTCCGAGTGGTCGAAGGCGCGCGCGAACGCCGCGGCGACGTAGCGCAGTTCCCACGCCGCGAGGACGGTGTCGTCGAGGTCGCGGAGGTCGCCGCCGCGGACGAAGCCCCGTTCGTGGGTGTAGTCGCGGACGGTCCCGCGGGCCTCGCGGGCCGCCGCCCGGTAGTCGTCGCGGCCGGCGGCGGCGACCGCGTCGTCGAGCGCGAGCGTCGCCACCCCGTCGGTGTGTTCGCGGCGCTCGTCCTCGGTCGCGACGCTGCGGATGTTCCCGCACGCCGGACAGTGGACGCTGCCGGTCTCGTAGTACGACCATCGCGTCCCGCAGGCCGTACACTCGCGTTCCCCACGAATCTCCATACGCGCACGTGGGCCGGCGCGCCGAAAAGCGTGTCCCGTCGCGCGCCGCGAACGTTTTTGCTCGCCGGGAGCGTAGCTAGCGAACGTCCATGAAGAAACTCATCAACGAGCCGACCGACTACGTCGACGAGATGCTGGACGGAATGGTCGCGGCACATCCGGGACTCCGGCGACTCGACGGTACCGAGGTCGTCGTGCGCGCGGACGGCCCCACGGCGGACGAGGTCGCGGTCGTCAGCGGCGGCGGAAGCGGCCACGAACCGACGCACGCCGGCTACGTCGGCGACGGGATGCTCGCGGGTGCGGCCGCGGGCGCCGTGTTCACCTCGCCGACCGCCGACCAGCTCGCCGAGATGGTCCAGGCGGCCGACGGCGGACGCGGCGTCCTCTGCGTCGTGAAGAACTACGAGGGCGACGTGATGAACTTCGACACGGGCGCGGAGATGGCCGAACTCGACGGCGTCGACGTCCGGCAGGTCGTCGTGGACGACGACGTCGCCGTCGAGGACTCCCTCTACACGAGCGGTCGGCGCGGCGTCTGCGGGACGATTCTCGTCCACAAGTGCGCGGGCGCGAAGGCCGCAGAGGGGGCCGAACTCGACGAGGTCGCCCGTGTCGCCGAGAAGGTCGTCGACAACGTCGGGACGATGGGGGTCGCACTCACCTCCTGCGTCACGCCCGAGAAGGGCGAACCGACCTTCGAGCTCGCCGAGGACGAGATCGAACTCGGCATCGGCATCCACGGCGAACCCGGCGTCGAGCGCACCGGGACGATGACCGCCGACGAGGTCGCGGACACCCTCCTCGACGCCGTGCTCGACGACCTCGGTATCGACTCCGGCGAGGAGGTCGTCACGATAGTCAACGGGATGGGCGGCACGCCGCTCTCCGAGCTCTACATCCTCCAGCGCCGCGTCGCGGAGCGCCTCGACGCCGAGGGGGTCGACGTCCACGACGCGTGGGTCGGCGACTACATGACCAGCCTCGACATGATGGGGTGTTCGGTGACGGTCTGTCGCGTCGACGACGAGCTGACGGAGCTGCTCGACGCGCCCGCCGAGACGCCGGCGCTCACCGTCCGCGAATGAGCGAGTCGGACACCGAGGCGCTGCTCGACGCCATCGAGCGGATCGACGAGCGCCTCCACGACGAACAGGACTACCTCACCGAACTCGACTCGCGTATCGGCGACGCCGACCACGGCAACAACCTCGCGCGCGGCATCAGCGCCGTCTCGGAGAAGCGCGACGACCTCGCCGAGATGGCCCTCGACGAGGCCGTCAAGACCGTCGGCACGACGCTCGTCTCGGAGGTGGGCGGTGCGGCCGGCCCGCTCTACGGCGGCTCGATCATGTCCGCCTCGCAGGAACTCGACGGCGGGCTGGACGCCGAGAGCGCGCTCGCGTTCGCGGAGGCGTACCGCGAGAAGCTCACGGAGCGCGGCGGCGCGCGCCCCGGCGACAAGACGATGGTGGACGCGGTGACGCCCGCCGTCCACACCTTCCAGCGCGCGATAGAGGAGGACGACCTCCCGCCGGTCGACGCGCTGGCGAAGGCCGTCGACGCGGCGCGCCGCGGCGTCGCGTACACGGTGCCGCTGCGCGCCTCGAAGGGGCGGGCCTCGTACCTCGGCCTGCGCGCGGTCGGTCACCGGGACCCGGGCGCGACGAGCACGCTGTTCGTCCTCGAGGAACTGCTCGCCACGGCCGAGGCGCACGCCGGCGAGGCGTCGGCGACGGACGCGTCCGCGGACGACGCGGTCGCGCACGGCGATTCGGCCGACGTGGACGGAGCGAACCCGGGAGACGAGCACGGCGAGACGGACGACGCGGGGGACGCGTAGATGGTCGGCCTCCTCGTCGTCTCACACAGCGGGAAGGCGGCCGCGGGAATCGTCGAGATCGCCGCGGAGATGGCGTCCGACGTCTCGCTCGTCGCGGTCGGCGGCGACCCGGACGGCGGAATCGGGACGGACGCGGACGCGATTGCCGCGGGCCTCGACGAGGCGGACGACGGCGAGGGCGTCGTCGTCCTCGTCGACCTCGGAAGCGCGACGATGAACGCCGAACTCGCCGTGGAGATGGCGGAGACGGACGCGGTGCTCGCGGACGCGCCCGTGCTCGAAGGGACGGTCAACGCCGCGGTCCACGCGGCCGGCTCGAAGGCGACGCTCGACTCGACGCGCGACGCCGCCGAGGAGGCCCGCGGGATGTCGAAGCTGTAGGTGTCGGCGGGCCGCGCGGTCGGCTCGCTGACCGGCGCTGTGGCGGCTCTCCGGTCTCTCGTCTCGGGACGGGACGCTGAACGGAGACGCGACGCGTCGCTCGCGGATAATACACAACGGAAGTGGTAGCGGCCGGCCGGGAACAGCCCGGCCGGCCGCTGCCGCCCTGAATAGGTCCCCGCTGACGCTTCGGCCCTCCAAAGCGAAGCGCCACCCGTATCCAGTATTCCCGTGCTAATAAGTGTGTCGTCGCCCGGACGCGTTCCTCCGCCGTCGGGAGAACGAATCGAAATAGGTCAGTATATTAGGAGGTGGGTTCGAGCCGTCTAAGTACAGCAGAGTTATACAATAGGCGAACTAACCGCCTTCAGAGAGGACCAGTATGAATGACCTGACAGGATTTCAGCGAGACCTCTTGTACGTCATCGCCGGGGGGGAGGAGCCGCACGGACTGGCGCTCAAGGAGGAACTGGAGGAGTATTACGAGAGCGAGGTCCACCACGGACGACTCTACCCGAACCTCGACACGCTCGTCGAGAAGGGACTCGTCGATAAGGGCCAACTCGACCAGCGGACGAACTACTATTCGCTCACCCGCCGCGGTCGGCGCGAACTCGAAGCGCGCCGCGAGTGGGAGGACCAGTACGTCGACTTCTAAGGGGGTTCGTCGGCGTCCTACCAGAGGACGACCGGCCAGACGAACCGGAAGAGCGCGTAGATGAGGACGGTCAGCACGGCCGTCATCACGAGGTTGAGCACGACGCCCGCGCGCATCATGTGTTTTTGCTTCAGGTAGCCGCTGCCGAAGACGATGGCGTTCGGCGGCGTCGCCACCGGGAGCGCGAACGCGAAGGAGGCGGCGACCGCGCCGGAGACGGCGAGGAAGATGGCGGCCGCGTAGTCCGCGAGGCCGAGCGTCGCCGCGAGCACGCCGCCGAGGCTGATAAGGACGGGGACGATGATGGTCGCCGTCGCCGTGTTCGACGTCATCTCCGTGAGGAAGATGACGAGGAGCGTGACGACGAAGACGATGGCGACGATGGGCGCGCCCGTGAGGGCGTTGAAGACGGATTCGGCGATCCACTTCGTCGCGCCCGTCTCCGCGAAGCCGGCGGCCAGCGAGAGGCCGCCGCCGAACAGCAGGATGGTGCCCCAGTCGATGTCCTCCAGTTCCTCCCACTCCATCGTGTCGAAGAGGACGAGGGCGGGAATCGCGTAGAGGCCGACCATCACGTAGTAGAGGAGGCCCTGGTGGCCGCTCGTCGTGCCGAACAGCGTCTCACCGGAGCCGCCGAAGACCGTCGTGTACGTGACGGGGCTCATGTACGGCTGGAGGAAGTCGCCGAGGCCGCCGACGACCCAGAGGAGCGCGGTGACGCCGAAGATGCCGGCGACGATTCGGCCCTCGCGGGGCAGGTCGCCCTCCTCGCGGAGGTACCGCCGGGCCTCCTCGCGCGCCCCGCTCACGTCGTCGACGTCCGGCGGGAAGAGGACGTACGTGAGGACGAACCAGACGACCGGGAGCGTGATGAGGACGATGGGGATGCCGATCAGGAGCCAGTCGAAGAAGGTGATCTCGTAGTTGAGGAGCTGCTGGAGCTGGCCGGCGACGATGGCGTTCGGCGGCGTCCCGATGAGGGTGCCCACGCCACCGACCGAGGCGGCGTACGCGGTCCCGAGCAGCATCGAGACCTGAATGTTCGTGAACTCGCCGTCGTCCGTCTGCTCCATCAGCTTCTCGCGGCCGATGACCTGCGTGAGGACGCCGACGGCGATGGGCGCCATCATCGCGGAGGTCGCGGTGTTGGAGACCCACATCGAGAAGAACGCCGTGGCGATCATCACCGCGCCGACGAGTTTGCGCGGCGAGGAGCCCATCGTCGCCATGAGCCAGAGGGCGACGCGGCGGTCGATGTCGTACTTCTGGAGGCCGTTCGCCAGCATGAAGCCGGCGATGAAGAGGAAGATGAGGTGGTCTGCGAACGGTGCGAGCGCGGCGTCGATGTCACCGTAGACGCCGAACGCGGTGAGCAACACGGGTATCGACAGGGCGGTGACGGCGAGCGGGAGCGCGCCGGTCACCCAGCAGATGCCGGCGAACACCATCGTGGCGATGGCGTACTTCCCGGCAATCGAGAGCCCCGTGGGCGTCGGTGCGAGCGCGACGAGGACGGTTGCGACCACCGCGATACCGAAGACGGTGACACGGCCGCGTGCGGTCGAGACGTCTGGGCGTATCATTGATACACGGCCACGTTACGAACCAGACGGTTAATCATTAACGGTGTGTGGCCGCACTCAGAAGTGCGTGACGATGGCCTCGACTTGGGCCGCCTCGAGCTCCGTCGCGTAGAGCGCGAGGAGTGCGCGGCGGCGCTCGT
The DNA here is from genome assembly GCF_014647115.1 of Halarchaeum rubridurum. Classification (GTDB taxonomy): domain Archaea; phylum Halobacteriota; class Halobacteria; order Halobacteriales; family Halobacteriaceae; genus Halarchaeum; species Halarchaeum rubridurum. The sequence continues at coordinate 40,663 of NZ_BMOO01000001.1, read as the reverse complement.
GGCTGAGCGAGCGCGACCCGGACTCCAGCATCGAGATATGCGCCTGCCTGATGCCGTCGAGTTCGCGTTCGACCGCCCGCTGGTCGTAGCCCGCCGCGACCCGGAGCAGTCGCCACGCCCGCGGGGAGACTGCCCCGGCGTCGACGTCGCACATATCGGGTGGCGACGACCGACCACCATAAGTCATCCGTCACGGCCAAAGCGCTCCCGTCCCTACGCGCCGGGCGTGAACTCCCGCCTCGCCACCGCGGTCGTCGGCCTCGTCGCCTCGCTGGCGCTCAGCGCCGCCATCTACTACGCCACCGGCTGGTTCGTCTTCTTCATCGCCATCCCGTTCGTCCCGCTGCTCTTCCGCGGCCTCCGCGACCGGGGCGACGCCGAGGCGGGCGACGGCCCCGCGGTCCGCAGGTGTCCCGACTGTGGCTTTCGGACGGACGACCCGGACGTGCGCTACTGCCCGCGCGACGGGACGGCGCTCGATTAGTCGTCGACGTCCCCGCCGCCACCCGCGTCACCGCCCGCGTCGCCGCCCTGTGCGACCTCGTCCAGGGAAGTCTGCACCGTCCCGGCGGTCGTCGTCGACGGGCCGACCGCCTCTGGTTCGATGGGCGCGCCCGCGAGGAGTTCGGGGAGGACGAGGCGGACGAAGTGGACGACGAGGACGAGGAGCATCGGCCCGAGGAAGATGCCGTACCACCCGAAGAGGAGCGGCCCGAAGATGTACGCGAGCATCACCATCCCGAGGTGGAGGTTCCGCCCGGAGACGTACGGGCGCAAGACGAGGTCGGGGACGACGTCGACGATGACGAACGAGACGGCGACGTACAGCGCGGGGAACCAGAACGTCTCCGGGCCGGCGCTCGCCGCGCGCACCGCGAGCAGGCCGGCGACGGGGACGTAGACGAGTTTGATGCCGACGACGGGGACGAGGCTGGCGACGCCCGTGAGGACCCCGAGGAGCGCGGGATAGGGCACGCCGACGCCCGCCGGCGCGACGTAGTCGAGGAGGCTGTACGAGATGGCGCCGATAATCGCCGTGATGACCGCGTTGAGGATGTTCCCGAAGAAGATGTTCGAGAAGTCCCCGTCGACCCGCTTCGCGTACGCGTGGACGACGCCCTCCGCGTCGTCGAAGCGCCGGTGGAACCACGAGGCGAGGCGCGCGTCGTCGCGCAGCAAGTAGAACGCGATGACGAGCGTCACGAACGTGTGGAGCGCGACGCTCCCGAAGAAGCCGAGGTAGCCCTGTGCGGCCCGAATCGCCCCCTGGAGGGCCGCGAGCGCGTCCTCCGAGGCGAGTATCGACTGCGGGTCGCGGGCGATGCTGGCGACGTCGACGTACGGCGCGAGCACGCTCTCCAGTTGCTGGAAGCTGTCCGGGTGCGTGCTCAAGTAGACGTTGAGCTCCTGGAGGCCGATGGCGAACGCGTACGCCAACAGGAGGAGCGCCGGCAGGGCGAAGACGAGCAGGCTCACCATCGCGGCGAGCGTCGGCGGCCGGATACGGTGGCGGAGCCGCCGGTAGACCGGCCGGACGGCGTAGTAGAGGAAGACGCCGAAGACGAACGTCCCGACGAACGAGTAGACGACGAACGCGAGGACGCCCGCGAAGACGACGGCCATCGCCCACCAGCCGAGCCGCGAACGGTCGACGTCCCACGTCGTGCTCATGGCGCCGACTCGGTGGGCCGCTCCCAAAAACCCACGTGCTCGGCGTCCCGCCACCGCGACCGTCCCCGTCCACCGCGCTCCCGGGTCGCACGAACCGGGACACCGCCGCGCCGTGCGCCGACACGTCACCCGTCGTCGGGGCCGAAACGGAGGGGGCTAGTACTGGTAGCGCCGGCCCTCGTCGTCGTCCTGCGGGAACTCCTGGCGGCCGCCGGCCATCTCGTCGTAGCTCATCCCCGCGAGGTACTCGTCGTAGGTGGCGTCGTACGCGCTCCGGAGGTTGAAGTCGAGCTTGCCCGACTGGACGTAGGAGTCGAAGAGCGCGTGTATCGCGCGCCGGACGAGCTCGTCCGACTCCTCGGGGTCGAGGGCGGCGACGAGCATGGCGAGTTCGGTCCGGGACTCCCTGTCGAGGGCGAAGTCGGCGTCCTTCAGCTCGCGGTTCGTCGCCTGGACGTCGTCGACGAGGTCGTCGAGGGTCACGTCCGGCACCTCGCGCGGCGTCGGGAAGGCGATTGGGGTTCGGCGGCGTCGCGGCCCGGCGCGTGTCGCCACCCTCAAGCGCGCGCCGCCACGAGAGACGCGCATGAGCGACGCGGACGCGACGGCTGACCAGGGTGGCGACGACGACCCGCGGACGCACCTCCCGGCGGACCTCGACGCCGTCCGCGACGCCCTCGTCTCGTGGTACGAGGACGACCACCGCTCGTTCCCGTGGCGCGAGACGACGGACGCCTACGAGATACTCGTCTCCGAGGTGATGAGCCAGCAGACCCAACTCGGGCGCGTCGAGACGGCGTGGCACGAGTTCCTCGATAGGTGGCCGACCGTCCACGACCTCGCGGCCGCCGAGCGCGGCGACGTCGTCGGCTTCTGGACGGGCCACTCGCTCGGCTACAACAACCGCGCGCGCTACCTCCACGAGGCCGCCGAGCAGGTCGTCGCGGAGTACGACGGCTCGTTCCCCGCGGAGCCCGACGAACTGGAGGAGCTGATGGGCGTCGGCCCCTACACCGCGAACGCCGTCGCGTCGTTCGCGTTCGACAACGGGAACGCCGTCGTGGACACGAACGTCGAGCGCGTGCTCTACCGCGCCTTCGACGTCCCCGACGACGACGAGGCCTTCGCGGTCGTCGCGGGCGCGCTCATGCCCGCGGGCGAGTCGCGGGTCTGGAACAACGCGATGATGGAGCTCGGTGGCGTGGCCTGCGAGAAGACCCCGTCGTGCGACGAGGCCGGCTGTCCGTGGCGGACGTGGTGTCACGCCTACGAGAGCGGGGACTTCACCGCGCCCGACGTCCCGACGCAACCCGAATTCGAGGGGTCGCGCCGGCAGATGCGCGGGCGGGTCGTGAAGGCGCTCTCGAACCACGACGAGCTCGCGCTCGACGCCCTCGGCCCGAAGGTCCGCGTGGACTACACGCCCGAGGGCGAGCACGGCCGCGAGTGGCTGCGCGACCTCGTCGCCGACCTCGCCGACGACGGCCTCGCGGCGCTCGACGAACGCGACGGCGAGCCGGTCGCGCGGCTGCGCTGACCGTCGCCCTCGCACGGTCGTCGAACGACGACGCTCGGCGGGGTCGTTCGCGGACGCGTCCGGCGCGCGTGGTTTCGACAGTCGTTTAGGGGCGGGGGACTTCTCACCGCTAAATGGGTTCGTGTATCATTTGCGGCGCCTCCACGGACGGATACATCTGCGAGACGCACGAGGAGGACGTCGTCTTCGAGTTCCGCGGTTCCACGCCCGAACAGCTCACGCCGGGTCGCTTCTACGAGGGGCACGTCGACGGCTTCGCCGAGTTCGGCGTCTTCGTCGACATCGGCGACAACGTCACCGGTCTCCTGCACAAGAGCGAGATACCCCAGCGCCTCGAGGCGCTCGACTGGGAGTCCGGCGACACCGTCTACGTCGAGGTCGAGGACGTCCACGGCAACGGGAACGTCGACCTCGCGTGGTCGATTCGCCAGTCCGAACGCGAGTTCCGCGGGCTGCTCGTCGACGACCCGGACGCACCGACGAACGCCGAGCTCCCAGAGGCCGAGGACGAAGCGCCGCCCGCGGCGTCCGAGCCGGACACGGCGGACGAGACCGAGGAGCCCGAAGAGGAGGCCGCGGAGAGTGCGAGCCACGGCGAGCGCGAGCCGTCGACGGACGAGCACCAGGCCGAGACGGGCGACGAGTCGGGCGCGGACGAGTCGGCGACTGACGCAGACACGGAGACCGAAACAGCATCGGACGAACCCGAGCCCGAGGAGGTCGTCCGCGTCCCCATCGACGCCCTCGACGCCGAGGTCGGCGAGCTCGTCGCCGTCGAGGCCGAGGTTACCGGCGTCCGCCAGACGTCCGGCCCGACGGTCTTCGAGCTGACCGACGAGACGGGCACCGTCGACGCCGCGGCGTTCGTCGAAGCCGGCGTCCGGGCCTACCCGGAGGTCGAGGCCGGCGACGTCGTCCGCCTCGTCGGCGAGGTCGAGCGCCACCACGGCGAACTCCAGTTGGAGACCGAGGAGCTCGACGTGCTGACGGGTTCGGAGGCGAGCGCCGTCCACGAGCGCCGCGAGGCCGAGGTCACGGAGCGCGCGACGCCCGACGACGAGACGCTGCTCGTGCAGGACACCGCGGTCGACGTCGTCCACGACGACCTCGTCGACGCCGCGACCGAGATTCGCCGCGCCATCATCCAGTCGCGCCCCGTCATCGTCCGTCACACCGCGGACGTCGAGGGGTACGTCGGCGGGGCCGCCATCGAGCGCGCCGTCCTCCCGCTCGTCCGCGCCGAACACACCGCGAGCGACGCCGAGTACCACTACGTCGACCGGCGTCCGCTCGACGACGGCTTCTACACGCTCGACGACGCGACGAAGGACGTCACCTCGATGCTCCAGGCCGCGGACCGCCACGACGAGAAACACCCGCTGTTCGTCCTCGTCGGCACGGGGAGCACCCGCGAGTCCACGGACGGACTCGGCCTCCTCGCGCAGTACGACGCCCCGACGGTCGCCCTCGACGGCGGCTACGCGGACGGCGAGGCCGCGGACGCCGCGGACGTCCTCGTCTCTCCGACCCAACACGACGCCGAACCGGTCTCGACGGGCGTGCTCGCCACGCACCTCGCGGGCATCGTGAACGACGAGGTCCGCGACGACCTCGCGCACCTCCCCGCCGTGCCGTTCTGGGCGGACACGCCGGACGTCTACGCCGAACTCGCCGCCGAGGCCGGCTACGACCGCGACACCGTCGAGAACGTCCGCGACGCGCTCGCTCTGGAGGCCTTCTACCAGGCCTACGAGGACAAACGCGAGATCGTCATCGACCTCCTCTGGGACGAATCCCACACCGGCCTCGTCGGCCACGTCGGCGAGCAGTTCCGTGAGAAGCTCGAAACCGAGTTCGAGACGGCCGAACCCCATCTCGAGGCGCGCGACGTCGACGGCGACGTGACGCTCGACGTCCTCGACGTCGACCAGTACACGCACCGCTACGACTTCCCGCCCGTCGCGCTCCTCCTCGACGCGCTCCACCGCGAGCGCGCCGACGGCGACTACGTCCTCGTGGGCGCGGACAGCGACGAACTCCGCGTTCGCTCGACGGGTGACCTCGACGTCCGCGCGGTCGGCGAGACGCTCAAGGCGGACCTCCCCGAGGCCGGCGTCGTCCCGCGCGGCGCGCAGGACGGCCGCATCGAGTTCCTCAGCGGCGAACGCGACGCGGTCGTCGACGCCGCCGTCGAGGCGCTCGCCGAGCAGTTCGACTGACTCGACGCGCACCCCCAACGATACGTTTTTGCGTCGTGGTCGGCTGATTCACGCCCAATGAGTAGCGAGGCCGAGAGCGGCGAGGACGAGGCGTTCGCGGCGGCGTGCGAGGACCTCGTCTCGCGCATCCTCGCGGGCGACGTCGGGCAGGGCGACGTCGAGAGCGCGAAACTCGACGTCTGTTCGGAGCACTCCGTCGCGCAGGTACCCAAACACACGGACCTGCTCGACCACGCCCCCGATGGCCGCCGCGAGGAACTGGAGGAGGTCCTCCAGCGCAAGCCCGTCCGCACCGCCTCCGGCGTCGCGCCCGTCGCGGTGATGACGAGCCCGCACCTCTGCCCGCACGGGAAGTGTCTCTACTGCCCGGGCGGCCCCGCGAGCGAGTTCGGGAGCGCCCAGTCCTACACGGGCCACGAGCCCGCGGCGGCGCGCGGCGAGCAGAACGACTACGACCCCTACGGGCAGGTGACGTTGCGGCTCAACCAACTCCGCGAGATCGGCCACCCCGTCGACAAAGTGGAGCTGATAATCATGGGCGGGACGATGACCGCGCGCTCGCACGACTACCAGGAGTGGTTCGTGAAGCGCTGTCTCGAGGCCCTCAACGACCACGACCTCGACGTCGAGCCCGCGCCCGCCGAGGGCGTCTCGTTCGCCCAGAGCGAGGCGGAGTACGAGTTCTCGTACCTCGAGGACGTCAAGACCGAGAACGAGTTCGGCGACATCCGGAACATCGGGACGACGTTCGAGACGAAGCCCGATTGGTGCGACCCCGAGCAGATAGACCGCATGCTCGACCTCGGCGGGACGAAAGTCGAGGTGGGGGTCCAGACGACGTACGAGCGCATCAACCGGGAGATGCATCGGGGCCACGGCAACCAGGCGTCCATCGACGCGAACAGAAATTTGCGAAACGCGGCGTTCAAGGTCGGCTTCCACATGATGCCGGGCCAACCCGGGATGACCGAGCGGATGGTCGAGGAGGACTTCCGGCAGCTCTTCGAGCGCCCCGAGTGGCGCCCGGACTACCTGAAGATTTACCCGACGCTCGTCGTGCGCGGGACGCGCGTCTACGACCAGTGGCGACGCGACGACTTCGAGCCCCTGCAGAACGAGCAGGCCGCCGAGCTCGTCGCGCGCGTGATGAAGGACCTCCCGCGGTACGTCCGCCTCCAGCGCGTCCAGCGCGACATCCCCGCGGACTTCATCGACGCCGGCGTCTGGAAGTCGAACCTCCGACAGCTCGCGTGGCAGAAGATGGACGAGCACGGATGGGAGTGCTCCTGCATCCGCTGTCGCGAGGTCGGGATGAACGACGAGGACCCCGAAACCGTCGAGCTCGGGACTATCGAGTACGAGGCCGCCGGCGGGACGGAGCAGTTCATCAGCTTCGAGGACTTCGAGAAGGACCTGCTCGTCGGCTTCGCGCGCCTGCGCTTCCCGGACGAGGTGGCACGCGAGGAACTGGCGAACGCCGCGCTCCTGCGCGAACTCCACGTCTACGGCGACGCCGTGAGCGTCGGCGAGGAGAGCGGTGACGGCGACCAGCAACACCGCGGCTACGGCCGGCGGCTGATGCGCGAGGCCGAAGCACGCGCCCGCGACGCCGGCTACGGGAAGCTCGCCGTCATCTCCGGCATCGGCGCGCGCCAGTACTACAAGCGCAAACTCGGCTACCACCAGGACGGGCCGTACGTGGTGAAGAAGCTGTGAGCGCGGAGCGCTAGCGGTCCGCGGCCGCGAACGTAGCGAGTGACCGCGAGCGCGGCAAACGGTCGGCGAACACGACGGCGCTATCCGTCCGCGCGGGCCGCTCGCCGTCGCGTTTCGCGCGGCGACCCGCGTCTCGTTCTCAGGGCACGAATCGCGGTGGGGTCGCCATCCGGGATGAACCCGACTGGTCCGTGGTCGCCCCGCCTCAGGGCTCGTTCGCGTCGGCCTGCGGGCGGAGGATGGCGTTGATGGTTTCCACCGCGGGGACGTCCACGCCCTGTTCGTCGGCGCGCCGCACGGCGCTCCCGTGGAGCGCGTCGAGTTCCATGCGCTTGCCGTGCGTGAGGTCGTAGTGGAGACTGGAGTAGTTCTCGTCGTTGTCCATCGACGCCATCGCGTCCAGCCACTTCGTCACGGGGTCCCAGTCGAAGCGGACGCCCTCCGCGTGCGCGACGGAAACGACCTCCTCCATGACGCGCCGGTAGAGCGCCCACGTCTCCTCCGTGTCGTTGATGACGCCGAACGGCTGGCGCGTGGCGGCGGTGAGTCCCGCCTGCGCACAGATGAGCGCGAACTTGTCCCAGAGCGTCGCGTGGACGCTGTCCGTGTAGTCCGCGCGCATCCCCGCCGCGTCCTCGCAGGCGTCGCGGAAGTCGTCCGCGAGCGCCGGGCGCGCCGGGGCTTCGTCGGCGATGTCGTGGTACTGCCCGAAGATGATGCGGGCGGGCCCGCCGGTGTGCTCGACGACGCCGGGGGCCTTGATCGTGCTGAAGATGTAGGTGACGCCGCCCCAGACGCGCTCCGTGCCGACGACGTCCGCGAGCACGTCCTCGTTGTCGACGCCGTTCTGCAGGGAGAGCACCGCGGAGTCCGGGCGGAGCATCGCGTCGAGCGCCGCCGCCGCGTCCGCGGTGTCGAAGGACTTCACGCAGAAGAGCACGAGGTCGACCTCGCCGACCGCCGCCGGGTCGTCCGTCGCCGGGCAGTCGACCGCGAAGTCGCCCGCGACGCTCTCGACCGTCAGGCCGTCCTCGCGGAGCGCGTCGAGGTGCTCCCCGCGCGCGATGAACGTGACGTCGTGGCCCTGCTGGGCGAGGCGGCCGCCGTAGTACGCGCCGACGCCGCCCGCGCCGTAGACTGCGATCTCCATGTCGGGGTCGTCGTCGCGGGACGGCAAAGAGGTAGGGGAGTCGGCGACGCGAGCGGGGCGCTCGCTCGTTCCGCGGACTCTCCGAGCCCGCGTAGACCGCAGTACAAAAGGGCACCACCCCGCTAGTGACGGTATCATGGACGAGAAACGGGAACTGACGAGCGTCGACCTCGTCGCCCTCACGGCCGAGCTGAACGGCTATTCGGGCGCGGTGGTCGACAAGGCCTATCTCTACGGCGACGACCTCGTCCGCCTCAAGATGCGGGACTTCGACGAGGGTCGCGTCGAACTCCTCGTCGAGGTCGGGGAGACGAAGCGCGCGAACGTCGCGCGCCCAGAGCACGTGCCGAACGCGCCCGGTCGCCCCCCGAACTTCGCCAAGATGCTTCGCAATCGCCTCTCGGGGGCGAACCTCCACGAGGTGCGCCAGCACGGCTTCGACCGCATCCTGGAGTTCGAGTTCCGCCGCGAGGACCAGGACACGACCATCGTCGCCGAACTGTTCGGCGACGGCAACATCGCGGTGCTCGACCAGAACGGCGAGGTCGTCGACAGCCTCGAAACCGTCCGTCTGAAGTCCCGGACGGTCGCGCCCGGGAGCCAGTACGGCTTCCCGCAGTCGCGCGTGAACCCCCTCGAACTCGACTACGAGGGGTTCGCCGAGCGGATGCGTCAGTCCGACACCGACCTCGTGCGGACGGTGGCGACGCAACTGAACTTCGGCGGGCTCTACGGCGAGGAGCTCTGCACGCGCGCCGGCGTCGAGAAGACGAAGGACATCTCGGAGGCCGACGAGTCGGACTTCGAGGCGCTCTACGACGCGACCGAGCGCCTCCTCGACGACGTGAAGGCCGGCCGCACCGACCCCCGGGTCTACTACGAGCGCGCCGAGGACGCCGAAGACGCAGCGGACGGCGCGGACGGTGCGGACGGTGCGGGCGAGGAGAGCGAGCGGGGCCGTCGCGTCGACGTGACGCCCCTCCCGCTGGAGGAGCGCGCCGACCTCCCCGCGGAGGCGTTCGACTCCTTCAACGCCGCGCTCGACGACTACTTCACGAACCTCGAAACCGAGGCCGACGAGGGGTCGGAGGAGACGACGAGCAAGCCCGCCTTCGAGGAGGAGATCGCGAAACGAAAGCGCATCATCGAACAGCAGGAGGGCGCGATTTCGAACTTCGAGGAGCAAGCGGAGACGGAGCGCGAGAAGGCGGAACTCCTCTACGAGCGCTACGACCTCGTGGACGACGTGCTCTCGACGGTCCGCGAGGCGCTCGCCGCGGGCTACGGCTGGGACGACGTCGAGGAGCGCTTCGAGCAGGGCAGAGAGCAGGGCATCGAGGCCGCCGAGCACGTCGTCGGCGTCGACCCCGAGAACGGCCTCGTGCGCCTCGAACTCGACGGTCACACCATCGGCCTCGACCCCGACGCGGGCGTCGAGAAGAACGCCGACGCGCTCTATCGGGAGGCCAAACGCGTCGAGGAGAAGAAGGAGGGCGCGCTCGCGGCCATCGAGAACACCCGCGAGGAGCTCGAACAGTGGCAGGCGCGCCGCGAGGAGTGGAGCGAGGAGGAACACGAGGACGAGGAGGACGAAGACGAGGAGCCCGAGGACGTCGACTGGCTCTCGCGGGCCTCGATTCCGGTGCGCAAACAGGAGCAGTGGTACGACCGCTTCCGGTGGTTCCGCACCAGTGACGGGTTCCTCGTCATCGGCGGCCGGAACGCCGACCAGAACGAGGAGATCGTGGAGAAGTACATGGACGGCTACGACCGCTTCTTCCACGCGCAGGCCCACGGCGGGCCCGTGACGGTGCTCAAGACCTCCGCGCCGAGCGAGCCCTCGCAGGACATCGAGGTGCCCAAGCGCTCCCTGGAGGAGGCCGCGCAGTTCGCCGTCACGTACTCCTCCGTCTGGAAGGACGGCCGCGGGGCCGGCGACGCCTACATGGTGATGCCCGACCAGGTGTCGAAGACGGCCGAGTCGGGCGAGTACCTCTCGAAGGGCGGCTTCACGATTCGCGGCGACCGGACGTACTTCGAGAACACGCCCGTCGGCTGTGCGGTGGGTATCACCTGCGAGCCCTCGACGCGCGTCGTCGGCGGGCCGCCGTCGGCCATCGAGGGGCAGGCGGAGACGACGGTCGCCCTCGAACCCGGGAAGTTCGCGCAGGGCGACGCCGCCAAGCGCGTGTACAGGACGTTCCGCGAGCGCTTCGCGGACGAGTCCTTCGTCCGGAAGGTCGCCTCGCCGGACGAGATTCAGAAGTTCATGCCGCCGGGCGGGAGCCGGATCGCCGACGAGTGACGGCGTCGTCGAGCCGCGTTCGTCGGCGACGCGCTCGGAGCAGAGGACACAAGGCCGCTCGCGCCCGACGGTGAGCCATGCAGATCAAGGAGCGCGAGGCGCGCGAGGGCGGGGCGGAGCGGATCACGCTCGTCCCGGAGAGCCTCGACGACCTCTGGCACCTCGCGTACGTCCTCGAACCCGGGGACCGGGTGTCGGGCGACACGACCCGGCGCATCCAGCGCGCGGACGACCAGATGCGCGACACGGGCGGGGAGCGCGAGCCCATGTGGATCGCCCTCGACGTCGAGGACGTCGAGTTCCACAAGTTCGCCAACCGCCTGCGCGTCTCGGGCGTCATCGCGGACTGCTCGCGCGAGGACCAACTCGGCCTCCACCACACGCTGAACGTCGAGGAGTTCGACGAGCTCACGGTCACGAAGCTGTGGCAGCCCGACCAGATCGAGCGCGTCGAGGAGGCCGTCGAGACGGCGGACCAACCCGACGTCGCCATCGCCACCGTCGAGGAGGGCGAGGCGTACATTCACACCGTCCAACAGTACGGCGTCGAGGAGTCCGGGTCGTTCACGGGCACGACGGGGAAGGGCGAGTACGCCCGCGGGCGCGAGGAACTGTTCGCCGAACTCGGCCAAGCCCTCGAACGGATGGACCCGGACGCGGTCATCCTCGCCGGCCCGGGGTTCACGAAGCAGGACGCCCTCGACTACTTCGACGAGCAGAACATGGACTTCGTCGAGCGCGTGACGACCGTCGACACGTCCGCGGCGGGCGGGCGCGGCGTCCACGAAGTCCTGAAGCGCGGCGCGGTCGAGGACGTGCAGGCCGAGACGAGAATCGCCGAGGAGTCGGAGCTGATCGACGAGCTGATGGAGCGCCTCGGAACGGACGAACCCGTCGCGTACGGCGTCGAGGAGGTGGCGAAGGCCGCGGACTTCGGCGCGGTGGAGACGCTGCTCGTCCTCGACGAACGCCTCCGCAAGGAGCGCGCCGGCGAGGGCGACTGGGACGTCGACGTGAACGAGGTCATCACGAGCGTCGAGCGCCAGGGCGGCGACGTCACCGTGTTCAGCCACGAGTTCGCGCCCGGCGAGCGCCTGCGCAACCTCGGTGGAATCGCGGCGCTGCTCCGTTACCGGCTGAACTGACGGGCCTCGGGCCTCAGACGGTCGCGTCGAAGCCGCCGTCACCGAGGCGGACGGCGACGAACCCGAGGAGCCCGCCGTAGACGAGGTGCGCGACGAGCGTCACGAGGAGGAAGCCGACGAGCGACCCGCTCGCGCCGGCACCGAGGCCGAAGACGACGGCGTAGCCGATCCAGAGCGGGACGGCGAAGACCGCACCGCGGACGCCCGGCACGTCCCCCGGGAGGTACTCGCGGAAGCTGAGGTAGACGACCGGCCACGCGAAGACGCCGATGGCGGCGAACAGCAGGAAGCCGGTGGCGGGGTCGGGTTGCGCGCCGACGAACGCCCCGAGCGCCTCGAACGGGCGGGCGCGATAGCCGGTCAGCACCTCCCCGGCGAAGAGGACGGCCACGAGTCCGGCGGTCCCGGCAACGCCACCAGCGATAGTGCTCAGTTCGTCACGCATACGTCAGCTACGCGCCGTGAGGGGAAAAAGACCGCTGCGGGGGCGCGCGGGCGCGACGGCGCGTTCTGGCGGAGGGACGGGCGCGTCGTGTGCGAGTCGGAGGCGAGCGACGCGCGAATCGCGTGGCGCTCACCCGGTGTCGGTCGGGCCACACCGTATCGTCTCGCCCTCGTGCGCGACGGTCACGTCGCCGTCGTAGTGCTCGCGGACGCCCGCGACGAGCGCGTCGCCGGCCGCCTCCGCGTCGGGATAGCGGTGCGTGAGGGAGACGCCGTGGTAGTTCCGTCCCGCGAGGACGCGCCCGAGTTCGCGCGGCGTCGCGTGCCCGTCGCTCGCGTGGCCGTCCGGGAACGAGCAGTCGTGGACGAGCGTCGTCCCGGCCGCGAACGCCGCGAGTCCGGGGTCCGCGGGTGTGTCGCCGCTCACCGTGAGCGCGTCGCCGAACCGGTACGCGAACGACCGCATCGACGTCGAGTGCGCGGTCTCGTACGTCTCGACGTCGAGGTCGACGAGGGTGAACGCGCCGCCGGCGATATCGCGTGCATCGACGCGGACGCGGCCCGCGAGGTAGTCGTGGACGTCGAGCAGGCCGTCGACCAACTCGGTCGTTCCCGGCGGGCCGACGACGGGGAGCGCGTCGGCGCAGTCCGCGAGCCACCGCGCCTTCAGCAGGGGGAGGAGGTCGCTCACGTGGTCGACGTGGCCGTGCGTGAGGCAGACGGCGTCGAGTCCCGTCACGCCGGTCTCGGTGCGCGCGAGGCGTTCGAGGACGCCGCTCCCGCAGTCGACGAGGATGCGCGTCGCGCCGTCGCGGACGAGCAGGCCGGATTGGGCGCGTTCGCCGTCCGGGAGCGCGCTCCCCGTCCCGAGGACCGTCGCCCGCATCTATCGCCGCGCCCAGTTGAGCATCCGCGCGTAGAAGTCGTCGCTCGATAGGGCGGCGGAATCGCCCACGAGCACGAGGGCCTTCTTCGCGCGCGAGAGCGCGACGTTCAGTCTTCGGTAATCCTCGAATATCGGGCCGTCCAAGCTACCGGTGGCGACGAACGAGACGACGATGACCTCCTTCGCGGAGCCCTGGAAGCGGTCCACGGTGTCGACGGCGACGCCCTCGGGGACGCGCCGGCCGATCTCCCCGACCTGCGCGCGGAAGGGCGCGATGACGCCGATCTGGCCGGCGTCGAGACCGGCCGCACGGTAGTCGGCGACGACCTCCGCGACGCGCTCGGCCTCCGCGGGGTCGACGTGGGCGTCCGTCGTCCCCGTCACCTGCTCGAAGCCGACGCCGTCCACGACGTTCTCTGTACTGACGCCGAGGTCCGCGAGCGACTGCGTCGCCACCTCGCCGCTCGCCGGGCGGAGCTTCCCACCGTAGAACTCCGTCGAGGAGAACGCCTGGATGCGCTGGCGCATCCGGTACTGGCTCTCCAGCAGGACGCCCGCCTCGGGGTGCTCGTCGATGAGGCGCTCGAAGAGCGACGTCGTGAGCCGGCCGCCCGCCTGCACGACCGGCGGGAGCTGGTGGTGGTCGCCGACGAGGACGAACCTGGCACCGCGGTTGAGAGCCGCGAGCGCGCCCGGCTCGGTGAGCTGACTCGCCTCGTCGACCAGCACGACGTCGAAGGACTGCGAGCGCATCACGCGCGACCCGCAGGTCGCCGTCGTCGCGGCGACGAGCGACGCCGCGCCGAGTCTGTCGGCCTGCTCGTGGGGCCCCCCGGCGTTCTCCAAGCGGTGCTCGCGCATGTCCTCGCGCACGCCGGTCTCGGTGCCGACGCGGACGACGTCCGTGACGCCCTGCTCCTCGACGGCCTCCAGGGCGTTGTCGACCGCGCGGTTCGTGAACGCCGAGAGGAGGACGCGCTCGCCGCGCGCGACGAACTCGCGGACGAGCGTGGCGATGGTGTACGTCTTGCCCGTCCCCGGCGGGCCGTGGATGAGCGCGAAGTCCTCGGCGTTCAGCGCGCGATTCACCGCCGCGTTCTGCGCCTCGTTGTTCGGGACGACGTCGCGCGTCTCGTCGCTAAAGGACGGCTCCGCGCGGCCGAAGAGGACGTCCTTCCGGCGGTCGTCGCCCTTCAGCACGAAGTCGTGGAGCGCCGTCAGCATCCGGGAGACGGAGAGCTCCGAGGGGTAGACGTCGAGGCGTCGAAGGGTGAGCGGTTCGTCCGTCGTGACGACCACCCGTTCCTCGTCGAGGCGCTCGACGCGGCCCATCTCCGCCGTGCCGTGCACGGGGTCGCCGTCGCTGGCGAGCACGCGGTCGCCCTCGCGTATCTTCGAGGACGCCGCGGCGGGGCGTCGCGCGCGCAGCCGCCAGCGGCCGTCGACGAGCTCCTCGCGGCCGTCCGGGTCGAGGTCGATGACGGCCCGGTCGTCGTCCGCGCGCTCCTCGGGTGACTGCTTCCAGAGCTTCGCGTACTCAGCGTGTATCTCGCGGCGCTCGGCCTCGACGGCCTCGTAGAGCTCCTCGAAGTAGTCGCGTTCGTCCTCGGGGAGCATCGAGCCGATCTGGCCGGCCTTCGACTCCTGATTCAGCCGGCCGGAGACGACCATGCAGGCGTCCTGCGAGAAGCAGTACTCGCACTTCGCGTTCGACTCCTTCCCCGTCGGCACCGTCATGTCGTGCTCCATCGCCGCGAGGCGGTTGCGCGAGCGGACGACGAACTCCAACAGCCCGGGGCCGATGGAGAACTCCTTCGCGGGCGAGAGGTCGCCGCTCTCTTCTGCTCTGTCCACCGCGGCGTTCTTCGTGTAGAGCAGGGTTCCGGTGTCGGCCTCGACGCCGCGCTCCTCCAGCATGAGGGCGTAGCAGGCCGCCTGAATCTTGTCGTGGAAGCGCGGGTCGCGGTTCGTGTTCTTCCCCGTCTTCAACTCGACGGGCATCCCCCGGCGAATCGCGTCACAGCGGCCCTTGATGCCGAACGTATCGGAGATGAGGGTGTACTCGGAGCGCCAGTCGTCGTCCACGTGCCAGCCGGCACGCTCAGACGACGCGGCGTCAGCCGCGGAGTCCTCGGTGAGGAGGCCCTGATTCAGCCACCCCTCGATGGCGGCGGCGTGCTGGTGGACCTCCTCGCGGACACTCTCGGGGTCCTCGCCCAGCAGGCCGAGTTCGAGGCCGGCGTCGTCGACGGCGTCGTCGATGGCGGCCTCGAGGTCCCGCCCGCGCAGGAGGTCGCCGAAGACCTCGTGGACGAGCGTCCCCTTCGCCACGGGGTATTTGAGCGGGAGTCCGGAGAGCTTCGAGAGGTAGTACTGGCGGGGACACTGCACCCACTCCCGGATGTCCGTCACGTCCACGAGGTAGTCGGGTTCGACGACGACGTACGACCCCTTCGAGGTCGCGTACTGCGTCTCGCCGTTCCACTCGCGCTCCTCGGGGTCGGTCAGGAGGAGCTCCATCCCGGGTTCGAGGTAGTCGGCGGTCTCCGTCCACTTCCCCCAGAGCGTCAGGGTTCGGGGCGGGGCGTCGCCCGGCTCGACCGTCACCTCGACGAGGTCGCGCTCGCCGTACTGCGTGCTGACCGTACGCCCGTCGCCGACGGCCGTCACGTCGCCCCGGATAGTCACGCACGGTGGTAGTCGCGGCCGGCGAAAAACGCTGTCGCTAATCGTCGAAGAGCTGCCAGCCGACGTCCTCGCGGTCGGCGTGCGCCGCGACGAGCCGCCCCGTCCCGTCGTGCGCGGCGATGTCGCCGCGCGCCAATGTCTCGTGGGTGTCCTCGATGGTCTCCGGGGTCACCTTCTCCGTCACCTCGAAGGTCTCGACGGGGTCGATAACGCCCCAGAACGCGCCGACGGCGTGGAGGACGACGGCGAGCGGCGTCGCGAGGAGGAAGACCGGCCAGACGAGCGGGTGTTTGTCGTAGGCGCGACAGCCGAGCGCGGTGTAGCAGAAGAGGACGCAGAGGAGGGCCGTCGAGACGAGCCCGTAGAGCCGGAGGCCGGGCGCGCTCCCCGGCACGAGGTACGCGGCGACGACGAGCAAGGGGACGAGGGGGCTGAACGCCCACGCGACGACGCGCGTGAACGCGAGCGGGACGTAGGTCGCGGGGAGCGTGTCGTCCTGCATCGTCCCGGAGAGCCACCGGCGGCGCTGTTTGACCATCGCCTTCAGCGACGGCGGGGCCTGATTGCGAAAGCGCGCGTCCACGACGGCGAAGTCGAGGTCGACGTGGTCGGCGGCCCGCCAGACGAAGTTCGTGTCCTCGGTGACGGTCGCGGCGTCCCACGTCACGGCGTCCTCCAGTTCGTGGCGGAAGGCGATGCCGCCGCCCCACGCGTAGAGCGGGTAGCGGAGGCTGTCGAAGCCGACCTGCTCCGTCTGGTAGCCGACGCGGAAGACCTCGCAGACGTAGGTGAGCCGCGACCCCGTGTAGATGGGCTTCTCCGTGAACTGCACGACGTCGGCGTCCGGGAGACCCGTGAACGACGTGACGAGCGTATCCTCGTCGAGGTAGCAGACGTACTCGCGCTCGCAGGGCACCTCGCGTCGCGCCCACTCGATCGCCCGGCCCTTGTTCGTCGCCACGCAGTCGAACGACTCGGGGACGACGTGGACCGCCGCGCCCTCGACGTCGATGGGGGCTTCGGCGATAACGTGGACGTCGTCGACCGCGTCCGGGACGCTGTTCACCGTCGCTTGCACGACCTCCGCCGCGTCGACGGTGAGTATCCGCACCTGCACCTCGTCGAGGTCGTGCGCGAACGCCTCGTCCTCGGGGTCGTGGACGGACGAGCGGAGCACGAGGACCTCGACGAGCCACCACAGCACGGACGAGCCGTAGAGGATGAGCGCGGCCCAGAGGAGGACGATGAGGCCGACGAGTAGTGTCTGCGACGCTGACGCCATGAGCGGACGTCAGACGCGTTCGGGACTTGAGTATTCGTATCTCCGGGGCGCGCGCCGGTCGGGCGGGTCGTCGACACTCACCGCGCTCGGTTTTCGGCTCCGGGCGACGCGGGCGGCTCAGTTCCCGGCGACGCGGGCGACCCAGCGCATCGGCTCGTCGAGCTCGGCGTCGCTCGGGAGGTGCTCCGGGGACTCCCAGACGAGCCCGGCCGTCTCGACGTCGCGGGCGTCCGCGACGGCGTCGAAGAACGCCTTCCCGCGCTCGTACTGCTCGCGTTTGAGGTGGAAGCCGAGGAGGCGCTTGAGGAGGCCCCCGAGCGGTCCCTCGGCCTCGCGGCGCTCGTCGAGCTTCCGCCGGAGGTCGTCGAAGGAGTCGTCGAACGCCCGGTCCATCAGGAGTTCGGCGTACCCCTCGACGGCGGTCATCGTCGTCACGAGCTCGCTGAAGGCGTCCGCGTGGAGTTCGGCCTCGGAGAGCCCCTCGACGCCCTCGCGCAGGCGCGTTTCGAGGTGGTCGCCGAGCCACGGCGCGGCCCCGAACTCCGCGGCGTGCGTCACCTCGTGGAAGGCGATCCAGCGCCGGAAGCGGGGGACGGCGACGTCCATCTGTCTCGCCGCGCCGACGATGTTCGGGTGGACGAAGTAGAGCCGATGGTCGTCGCTCTCCGCGAGCAAGAGCGGGTCGTACTGCCCGAGCACGCGGCTGGCGACGAAGGAGAGCGTCCCGGCGGTCGTCGCGGTGTTGAGCGTGCGCGCGACGCCCGGGAAGGTCGCCTCGCGTTCGAGCGGCGCGAACGCCCGGCGGAACGTCTCGACGTTCGCGTCGATCCAGTGATGGCGGTTCTGCACGTCCACCGTCTCCGGGACGTCGAAGTCGAGCCCGGAGACGTGCCGGATGCGCGCGCGCGCCGCCCGCACGTCGCTCGCGTACCCCTCGCGGTCGGCGGGCGCGAGGTCGAGCGCGCCGGGGTCGGTCGCGCCCTTCGCCGCGTCGGCGACCGCCGCCCAGTCGACGGCGTCGTCGCCGGACGCACCCGCGACCGCACGGGCGCTGTCGAGAAGCGTCATATCCGAAATCGGTGCCGTGTCGGGATAGGCCTTGTCCTCACCCGACGCGCGTCGTCAGGCCCGCGTCACGGCCTCAGACCTCGGCGTCCGCGTCGTCGTCGCCGAGCGTGCGCTTGACGACGAGGCCGGTGACGACGAGGAATCCGAGGACGACGAGGAGGCCGAGCGCCTTCGCCTTGCTGCAACCGCATCCCGTGTCGGCGTCGGCGTCGCCGAACGTGTCGGCCGCCGTCTCGGCGCGCTCCTCGTCGGCCGGCGCGATACCGACGTCGTCGCCCGATTCGTCGCCGAAGTCGGCCTCGAAGGAGAAGCCGTCGTGCACGTGGAACTCGATGATGCCCATGGTCCATCCTCGTCGCGGAGGCGCAAGTGGGTTGCGACCGCGGCCGTCTCCGCGGCGTGGGCCGGCGACGAAGCGGCACCGCGGCCGGGTTCCGGTGGCTTCTTCCTCGCGCCGGTCGGCCGACCGGTATGGACGACGACCAGCGGGAGTTCCTCACCGACCTGCTCGCCACGGCGAGCCCCTCGGGCTTCGAGACGCCCGCCCAACGCGTCTGGATCGAGTACGTCGAGCGCTTCGCGGACGACGTCCACACCGACGACTACGGGAACGCGGTCGCGGTCTACGACGGCGGTTCAGGCCCCGAGATAGCCGTCGGCGGCCACGCGGACGAGATCGGTTTCGTCGTTACCGCCATCAACTCGGAGGGCTACCTCCACCTCGCGCCCGTCGGCGGCACCGACAAGTCCGTCTCGAAGGCCCGACAGGTGCACGTCCACACCGACGACGGCCCCGTGAACGGCGTGATAGGACAAGCCGCGATTCACGTCCGCGACCGGGACGACGCGGAGTACGACGACATCGAGGAGATGACCCTCGACGTCGGTGCCGACGACGAGGAGGACGCGCGCGACCTCGTGAGCGTCGGCGACCCGGTGACGGTCGCTCAGTCGCCCGCCCCGCTCCGCGGGTCGTTGCTCACCGGCCGCGGCCTCGACAACCGCGTCGGGATTTGGGTCGCCGCGGAGACACTCCGACGCGCCGCCGAGCGGGGTGCCGAGTCGACCGTCTACGCCGTCTCGACGGTCCAGGAGGAGGTCGGGCTCTCCGGGGCGAAGATGGTCGGCTACGACCTCGACCCGGACGCGGCCGTGGCGGTGGACGTCACCCACGCCTCCGACCACCCCGAGTTCCCCGGGAACAAGCACAACGAGGTCGCGCTCGGCGACGGCCCCGTCGTCGCGCGCGGGTCGACGAACCACGCCGCGGTCGTCGAGGCGGTCCGCGACGCCGCGGCGGACGTGGGCATCGACGTCCAGTTGCAGGCCACGGGCATCCGCACCGGGACGGACGCGGACGCGTTCTACACCTCGCGCAGCGGCGTCCCGTCGCTCAACCTCGGCCTCCCGAACCGCTACATGCACACGCCCGCGGAGGTCGTCGACACGGACGACCTGGACGCCGCTGCGGACCTCCTCGCGGCGTTCGCCGTCGAGGCGGCCGGCCGCGAGTCGTTCGCCGTGGAGTTCTGAGGCCGGTTCGGTGTCCCGGCCTCACACCTGCGTCGCACGTCCGCGTTTCGCGCGCCGGATGAGTCGGTACGTTTAAGCGTGCGACGGGCACCCGATGTTGTATGAGCGGCCGACCGCTGGACGTCCTCGAGGCTTCCCTCGAAGAGACCGTGACCGTGGTACTCAAAGACGGCGGGGAGCACACCGGCGTCCTCACCGGGTACGACCAGCACATGAACCTCGTTCTGGAGAACACCGACGCGGGTGAAGACACAATCGTTATACGCGGCGACAACGTCGTAACGATCAACCCATGACTGGAGCCGGTACGCCGAGCCAGGGGAAGAAGAACAAGACGACGCACGTCAAGTGCCGCCGCTGTGGCGAGAAGTCGTACCACTCGCGGAAGAAGGTCTGTTCGAGCTGTGGCTTCGGCAAGTCCTCGAAGCGCCGGAGCTACGAGTGGCAGTCGAAGCAGGGCGAATAAGCGCTTCTCTCTTTCGTTCTCACGCCGCGTAGCGACAGCTCTCTCGCGTTTTCGTCGCTCTTTCCGCCATCGAGTGGTCGCGTTCTCTCTTCCTCTCCCCCCCGTCGGCCAACCGAAAGAGCTACGCCGGAACGGCGTGCGAGAAGGTACCAGACACCGTGGAACGTATCCCCTTGGACAACACCGTCTTCGAGGGCCGAAACGACGTCTACCTCCTCGATGAGGGGTCGGAGACGGCGCTCGTCGACGTGGGCGACCCGACGGCGTCGACGCGCGAGGACCTGCGCGCGGCGCTCGCGGCCCACGATCTCTCGTTCGCGGACGTCGATACGGTCCTCCTGACGCACTGGCACCCCGACCACATCGGGCTCGCGGGCGTCGTGCAAGCGGCGGGCGGCGCGACCGTCCACGTCCACGAGGCCGACGCGCCCCTCGTCGCCGGCGACGAGGCGGCCTGGGACGCGATGCGCGCGACGCAACACCGGCGCTTCGAGGAGTGGGGCATCCCGGACGCGAAGCGCGACGAGCTCCGTGCGAACTTCCACGGCCCCGAGGCCTTCGAGGCGTTCGCGGACGTGACGCCCTTCTCCGACGGCGCGACGTTCGACATCGGGACCGACACGCTTCGCGCCGTCCACGTCTCCGGTCACGCGGCCGGCCTCTGTCTCTTCGAGTTCGACGACGACGGCGCGCACGCGGCGTTCACGGGCGACGCGCTCCTCCCCGAGTACACGCCGAACGTCGGCGGCGCGGACGTCCGCGTCGAACACCCGCTGCGGGACTACGTCGCGGGTCTCGAACGGGTCGCGGCCGCGGACTACGACGTCGCGTGGCCGGGCCACCGCGACCGGATCGACGACCCGACCGGGCGGGCTCGGGAGATAATCACCCACCACGAGCACCGCGCCTGGCGCGTCCTCGACGCCGTGCGCCGGCTCGACGAACCCGACACGTGGGCGGTGAGCGCCGACCTCTTCGGCGACCTCCACGGCGTCCACATCCTCCACGGTCCCGGGGAGGCCGACGCACACCTCCGTCACCTCGCCGAGGCGGGCGTCGTGCACCGAGACGCCGACCGGCGATACCGCCTCGCGGACGGCATCGCGGCGCGTCTCGCCGGGCGGTCGGACGAGCGCTGGCCGCTGACGGAGGGGGCCGACGGCGAACGCCGCTGAGAACCGCGGGTGCGGGCCGCGAGTCGGGGCCGCGGGTCCGGGCGCCGCGCTTCGGTCGCCGATGGACCCTCCGCCATGTGTGGGCACGAACGTGTATACATCGAGCCGATTATCGGCGATTCGGTTCACAACCACGGGTGTTTTACGTGATGCGAACGCAGGAGAGACCATGACAGGGCGGGACGAGACGGTCGAGAGCGGACCGCGGGAGAAGTGCGGCGTGGTCGGTATCTCCCTCGACGAGCGCTCGGCCGCGCTCCCGACGTACTACGCGCTGTACGCGCTCCAGCACCGGGGACAGGAGTCGGCCGGAATCGTCACTCACGACGGGTTCCAACAGCACGACCACGTCGAGATGGGCCTCGTCGGCGACGCGTTCGACGAGGACGACATCGAGGCGCTCCAGGGCAGCGCGGCCATCGGTCACGTCCGCTACCCCACCGCGGGGAGCGTCGACAAGTCGTGCGCGCAGCCCTTCACGGTCTCCTTCAAGGGCGGTGCGCTCGGGCTGAGCCACAACGGCAACCTCGTCAACGCCGCGAGCGTCCGCGACGAACTCGCGGATTCGGGCCACGCGTTCACGAGCGACGGCGACACCGAGGTCATCGCGCACGACCTCGCGCGCAACCTCTTAGAGGAGGACCTCGTGCGCGCCGTCAAACGGACGATGAACCGCATCCACGGCTCCTACGCGCTCACGATCAGCCACGACGACACCATCCTCGGCGTCCGGGACCCGGAGGGGAACCGGCCGCTCTGCATCGGCAGAATCGACGACGGCTACGTCCTCGCCTCCGAGTCCGCCGCCATCGACACACTCGGTGGCGAGCTCGTCCGCGACGTCCGCCCCGGCGAGCTCGTCGTGCTCCACGAGGACGGAAGCGGCTTCGACTCCTACCAGCTCGTCGAACGCGACAACACCGCCCACTGTTTCTTCGAACACGTCTACTTCGCGCGCCCGGACTCCACCATCGACGGCGAACTCGTCTACGAGGTCCGCCGCGAACTGGGCCGAAAGCTCTGGGAGGAGTCGAGCGTGGAGAGCGACGTCGTGATGCCCGTCCCGGACTCCGGGCGGGCGTTCGCCTCCGGCTACGCCGACGCCTCACAGGAGGGCGACGGGGAAGGCGTCGAGTTCGCGGAGGGGCTGATGAAGAACCGCTACGTCGGCCGGACGTTCATCATGCCGACGCAGGAGGCCCGCGAGCGCGCCGTCCGCCTGAAGCTCAACCCCATCCGCTCGACCGTCGAGGGGAAGTCCGTCACCATCATCGACGACAGCATCGTCCGCGGGACGACCTCGAACCAGCTCGTCCAGCTCGTCCGCGACGCCGGCGCGGAGGAGGTCCACATCCGAATCGGCGCGCCCGCCATCGTCGCGCCCTGCTACATGGGCATCGACATGGCGACCCGTGACGAACTCATCGCCGCCGAACAGTCCGCCGACGAGATCGCCGAGCAGATCGGTGCGGACAGCCTCTCCTACCTCTCCGTCGACGCCGTCACGGAAGCGCTCGGCCGCTCGCGCGCCGACCTCTGTCTCGGTTGCGTGACGGGCGAGTACCCCTACGACATCGACGGCGAGACCACCGACCGGGACGTCGAGCGCCCCACCGTCGGTTCCGACGTCCCCGCCGACGACTGACGCCCTCGTTCTTCCACCACCGTTCGTCTCACATCCGAGTCCGTTCTCCATCCCCTCCCCCCGTTCTGCAAATGTTCGAGCATCGGCGTGTGGGACCGGGCCCGACTCCCATCTCGGTCGCCACCCCTAGCCCTCCATCGACGGTTGCCCGCCACGCACGTCGTCGGGGCCGCTGCGTGCGACGTAGCTCTCCCGCACGCCACTTCCCGTACACCGCGAACGAGTGGACGCGGAGCACGGAGAGCACACGAAACACGAGAATCACGGGAAACAGCAGAATCATTGGAAAGACACCTTCCTCGCGGTCACGAACCTCGCCATCGAGGAGCAGACCCCCGTCCGCGCGAAGGAGGCCTACGGGATGTACGAGCGCGTCTGCGCGGAGAACGGCGCGGACCCGCTCAGTCCGCTCCGTCCACGACCACCTGATCGACCTGGCGATGCTCGGCTTCCTGGCGCAGTACGACCGTAACCACGGCCGCGGCGGCGGCCAGTACTACGAGTACGAACTCGACGTCGGGCCCGCCATCGTCACCTCCGTCCTCGGCGCGGAGGAGTGACGGACGGGAGGGTGACCGCCGTGGTGGAGTGACGCGTCTGTGGAAGAGTAACCGCCGTGATGGAGTGACGCGTCGCGGGGCCGGTGTTTCTGAGAGGTGTGTCGCGAAACCGACGAATAGTGACGAACAGTGGTACGTGACGACGAACAGCGATGTGTAGCGACGAACAGCTGCGCGTGGCGAACAGCA
Source organism: Halarchaeum rubridurum (assembly GCF_014647115.1). Classification (GTDB taxonomy): domain Archaea; phylum Halobacteriota; class Halobacteria; order Halobacteriales; family Halobacteriaceae; genus Halarchaeum; species Halarchaeum rubridurum. The sequence goes on along the minus strand of NZ_BMOO01000001.1, from coordinate 16,984 downwards.
GTGAGCGACGGCGAGTCGTAACAGGTGGCGACGGCGAGCGAAGACTGGTGGTGACGGGTGGAGGCGCACCACCGCCGAGCGGTCGTTACCGACCTTCGACGGACTCCCGCTCTCACCGCAGAACATTTGCAGAACGGGGTGGGGGGAGGGGGTGTTCGTCCCCGGATACGACGCCCCAGTGATTCACCCCACCCCCCCCTACCCTATCCCACACCTCCACCACGCCGGAACATTTGCAAAACGGGGGGAGGGGGCCCGACACGCGCCGCCGAACTCCCGCGGCGGCTCGATTACGGTACCGAATCGCACGGAGACGGCACGAGCGACGCGGAACGCCGCGCCCGCCCCCTGCTTCGGTGTCGCACTCCGGGGGCGAATCGCAAGTCTCTTACTTAACCCAGCAGTACGAAGAAATGCGAACGCGAGAGCGAGCGTGGGTAGCCAAGCTAGGCCAAAGGCGCAGCGTTGAGGGCGCTGTCCTGTAGAGGTTCGCCGGTTCAAATCCGGTCCCACGCATCGCACTCACGCGGGCACTCACCCGCGGCAAAGCGATGCACGGTGATTCCCTTTCGGGACATCACCCACGCACAACTTCCTACTGCGAACCACGACGCGTAGCGGGGCAACTACCCCGCGAAGCGCCGTATTGAAATGGTACCTCCGCCTACCGGGGGGTATGGCAAAATACTCCACGGGCGGCTCCTCCGGCGGCGGCGGCGGGGGGACCTGCGAGCTCTGCGGAACGTCCACCGACTCCCTCACGACGGCGTCCGTCGCGGGGGCCGAGCTCACCGTCTGCCAGAACTGCGCCGACCTCGACGAGAGCAAGAAACGCTCGCGGCGCAACGCGAACGCGGATTCGGGCGGCTCCTCCTCGGGGAGCAGCGGCGGGAGCGAGCGCGAGCGCAACAGCGCCGTCCGCACGGCTGCAAAGCAGATCGACGCGACGCGCGGCGACTCCTCGCACTGGGAGGAGCACGGGACGAACTACGAGCGCGACCGCCTCCCCTACCTCGTTTCGGGCTACGGCGAAATCGTCGAGGAGGCCCGCCAATCCGAGGGGCTCCAACTCGCCGAACTCGCGGAGGAACTCGACGTCGACGAGAACGACCTACTGGCGGTCGAACAGGGTCGTGCGACGCAGGCCGGCGTCGGCGGAAGCATCGTCCGCGCGCTCGAGGAGCGCCTCGACGTGACGCTCGTCTCCGAGTGAGGCGCTGAGAAAAACGGAGGAGACGGCCGTATCGAGACGGTCGACGGTCGAACGGACTTACTCGTCGGCGTCCGCGTCGACGGCGTCGTCGGTGGTCCCGTCGGAGTGGGTGTGGGTGGTGTCGTCCGGCGTCGCGACCCCGCTCTCGTCCGCCTCGGTGTCCGCACCGCGGTCGACGCGCTCGGCGGGGACGCCGATCATCGTCGCGCCGGGTTCGACGTCAGTCGTGACGACCGCCCCGGCACCGACCTTCGCGCCGTCGCCGACCTCGATGTCGCCGAGGAGCGTCGCGTCGGCACCGATGGTGACGCCGTCGCCGACGGTCGGGTGGCGTTTCACGGGCCGCGGGTTCGCACCGCCGAGGGTGACGCCGTGGTACATGTGGACGTCGTCGCCGACGACCGCGGTCTCGCCGATGACGACGCCCATCCCGTGGTCGATGACGACGCGCTCGCCGAGCTCGGCCCCGGGGTGAATCTCGACGCCGGTGAGCCAGCGGACGAGCTGGGAGATGACGCGAGCGAGCAGGCGCTCGCCGTCCTCCCAGAGGGCGTGCGTGAGCACGTGCGCCCAGACCGCGTGGAGACCGGGATAGCACAACAGCACTTCGAGCCGGCTCTTCGCGGCCGGGTCCGCCTCCAGGACGGCCTCGAGGTCCGCGCGGAACCGCGCGAGGCTACCCACGGTCGTCACCGCCGCGTCGGCCGCGGCCGAGCGGGAGCGCCGAGGGCACCTCGCCGTCTGCGTGTCTCGTCATGCAACGTCGTGCGCCCGCACACGGCAAAAGGCCAGCGCTTCCGGCCCCGCGCGCCGAAGGCGCTATGGCCGCCGGCGTCCAACGTGGGGCCGTGAGCGACACGGACGCCGACGACGGCTACGATGGCGTCGTCTACGACCTCGACGGGACGCTCGTCCGGCTCGCCGTCGACTGGCGGGCCGTCGAGCGCGACCTCACGGCGCTCCTGGCGAGCGTCGACGTCGACGCGAGCGGGTTCAGCGCGTGGGAGTACCTCGACGCCGCCGAGGACGCCGGAATCGGCGCGGAGGCCGACGCGCTCATCAGCGACCACGAGCACGCCGGAGCCGAGCGGGCGGACCGCCTCCCGCACGCGGACGAACTCCGGGACGCGACGCGGCCGGCCGCGGTCTGCTCGCTCAACTGCGAGCGCGCCTGTCGCGTCGCTCTAGAGAAGGAGGGGTTGGCGGAGCGCGTCCGCGCCGTCGTCGGCCGCGACACCGTCCCCGCGCGCAAGCCCGACCCCGAACCGCTCCTGCGCGCCGTCGACGCCCTCGACCTCGCCCCGGCGGACGTCGTCTTCGTCGGGGACTCGGAGCGCGACGCCGAGACGGCGCGACGCGCCGGTACGGGCTTCCGGTACGTGTAGATCGACTCCCGCCGCCCGCTTCCCCTCCCTCGACGCTCACTCCTCCGCGTCGGTACCCGCATCCGCCTCTCCGTTCGCGTCCGCATCCGTGCCCGTGTCCGCACCCACGTCCGTCTCGACGGTCGTGCGTCGCGCGTAGAGGTAGACCGAGACGGCGGTGAGTATCCAGACGACGGCACCGACGCGGATCGCGAAGGCGGCCTGCGCGCTCCACGTCGGGATGGACGCGTCGCTGACGACCGCGACGAGCGCCACGACGGGCGCGCCGACGACGATGGTGAGGACGAACGTGGTCTGCATCACCCACCCGTAGTCGACGCCCTCGGGGTCGGTCTCCTCGACGACGTCCGGCACGCCCCCATATGGGGGGCCACCCCCGATAAAAGCCGCGTGTTTAACGGCCCTCCCGCGGATAGACGACTCCATGACGTCCGTGCAGGACATCCGCGAGCGGACCGGCGACGACCCGATCACGATGCTGACGGCGTACGACACGCCGACGGCGCGCCTCGCCGACGAGGCCGGCATCGATGTCTTGCTGGTCGGCGACAGCATGGGGAACGCCGTGATGGGGTACGACTCGACGCTCCCGGTGACGATGGACGACGTCGCGTCGCGGACGGGCGCGGTCGCCCGCGGCGTTGAGGACGCGCTCGTCGTCGCCGACATGCCCTTCCTGAGCTACGGCGCGGACGAGGCGGACGCGGTGGAGAACGCCGGCCGCCTGATCCGCGATGCGGGCGCGGACGCGGTGAAACTGGAGTGTGGGCCACACACCGTCGGTCTCACGGAGCGCCTCGTGAACCTCGGGATTCCCGTGATGGCGCACGTCGGGCTGACGCCTCAGCGGGTCAACCAACTCGGCCTCGAACAACAGGGCGCGACGGCGGAGGCCGCGGCGGAGATCGAGTCGCTCGCGGAGGCCCACCAGACTGCGGGGGCGTTCAGCGTCGTGCTCGAACACGTCCCGGACGACGTCGCCGCGGACATTACGGACGCGCTCTCGATGCCGACCATCGGAATCGGTGCGGGCGACGCGACGGACGGCCAGGTGCTCGTCATCACAGACGTCCTCGGGCTCTCGGAGGACGTCCCGCCGTTCGCCGAGCAGTTCGGCGACGTCGCCGCGGAGATGCGCTCGGCGATGGAGGCCTACCGGGACGCTGTCGAAGAGGGGTCGTTCCCGCGGGACGACTGACTGGGTCCGACGTCGGGCGACGACCAGCGAGATGGACAACGACGGACGACGATTGACGACGACGGACGACTGACAACCAGCAACGACGGACGACGATTGACGACTGACGCACCGAGCGTCCGCGTCGGTCGTCCGCCCGACCGCTTCCGACGGCTCGGCCCGGCACGAATGGGGTGGAACCGCAATTCGACCGCTCGGCGCGACGTTTATAACAAACGGCCGTTTTCCGCGACAAGTTTATATACTTCCGAGCCTAACCAGAGGTTAGCAACAATGCGTCCACAGAACACGCTGACCGACCAGCGCGGCCTCGTCGAACGCTACGACTACGACGGCGAGACCGTCGTCGTGGCCGACACGTCATTCGCCGACGAGCGGGTGAGCGTCGACGTCGTCGACGGCACCGCCATCGTCGTCGTCGCGGGTGACGACGGGGACGCGCAACACGAGATCGACCTGCCCGAGGGGGAGGTCGCCCGCGCGTTTATCAACAACGGGGTCGTCACCGTCGAGGTGAAGCGATGAAACTGACGGTCAAGCCCCTCAAGCAGGACCAAGCCGGGCGCGGCCTCGCGGCCGTCGACCGGCGGGCCATGGAGGAACTGGGCCTCGACAACGGCGACTACATCGTCATCGAGGGCAGCGGCGACGGCCGCGCCATCGCGCGCGTCTGGCCCGGCTACCCCGAGGACCAGGGTGAGGGCGTCGTCCGCATCGACGGCGACGTCCGCCAGGAGGCCGACGTCGGGATCGACGACAGCGTCACCGTCGAGAAGGCGGACGTCAACCCCGCGAAGTCGATCAGCGTCGCGCTCCCGCAGAACCTCCGCATCCGCGGCGACATCTCGCCGTACATCCACGACCGGCTCTCCGGGAAGGCCGTCACGACCGGCCAGACGATCCGCGTGCCCTTTGGCTTCGGCGGCTTCGGCCAGATGAGCGGCCAGCGAATCCCCGTCCGAATCGCCGGGAGCGACCCCGAGGGGACCGTCGTCGTCACCGACTCCACGGAGATTCAGGTGAGCGAGATTCCCGCCGAGGAGATCGCCGAGGAGCGCGCCGGCACCGGCGGCGAGAACACGCCGAACGTCTCCTACGAGGACATCGGCGGTCTCGACGACGAGCTCGAACAGGTCAGAGAGATGATCGAGCTCCCGATGCGCCACCCCGAGCTCTTCCAGCAGCTCGGCATCGAGCCTCCGAAGGGCGTCATGCTCCACGGGCCGCCCGGCACGGGGAAGACGCTCATCGCCAAGGCCGTCGCCAACGAGATCGACGCGCACTTCCAGACGATCTCCGGCCCGGAGATCATGTCGAAGTACTACGGGGAGTCCGAAGAGCAGCTCCGCGAGGTTTTCGACGAGGCCGAGGAGAACGCGCCCGCCATCGTCTTCATCGACGAGATCGACTCCATCGCGCCCAAGCGCGAGGAGGCCGGCGGTGACGTCGAGCGCCGCGTCGTCGCCCAGCTCCTCAGCCTGATGGACGGCCTGGAGGAGCGCGGCGACGTCATCGTCATCGCGGCGACTAACAGGGTCGACGCCGTCGACCCCGCCCTCCGCCGCGGGGGGCGCTTCGACCGCGAAATCGAGGTCGGCGTCCCCGACAAGGACGGCCGCCGCGAGATACTCCACGTCCACACGCGCGGGATGCCCCTCGCGGACGGCGTCGAGGTCGACGAGCTCGCCGAGAACACGCACGGGTTCGTCGGCGCGGACATCGAGAGCCTCTCGAAGGAGGCCGCGATGAACGCCCTGCGGCGCATCCGGCCCGACCTCGACCTCGAATCCGACGAAATCGACGCCGAGATACTCGACTCCATCCGCGTCACCGAGAACGACTTCAAGGAGGCGCTGAAGGGCATCGAGCCGAGCGCGATGCGCGAGGTCTTCGTCGAGGTCCCGGACGTCACCTGGGCGGACGTCGGCGGCCTCGGCGACACGAAGGAGCGCCTGCGCGAGACGATCCAGTGGCCCCTCGACTACCCCGAGGTGTTCGAGTCGATGGACCTCGACTCCGCGAAGGGCGTCCTGATGTACGGCCCGCCGGGCACGGGGAAGACCCTGCTCGCCAAGGCCGTCGCCAACGAGGCGAACTCGAACTTCATCTCGATCAAGGGCCCCGAGCTCCTCAACAAATATGTAGGCGAATCCGAGAAGGGAGTGAGAGAAGTGTTCGAGAAGGCCCGGTCGAACGCACCCACCGTGGTGTTCTTCGACGAGATCGACTCCATCGCGGGCCAGCGCGGCCGCAACCAGAGCGACTCCGGCGTCGGTGAGCGCGTCGTCAGCCAGCTCCTCACGGAGCTCGACGGCATCGAGGACCTGGAGGACGTCGTCGTCGTCGCGACGACGAACCGCCCCGACCTCATCGACTCCGCGCTCCTCCGCCCGGGTCGCCTCGACCGGCACATCCACGTGCCCGTCCCCGACGAGGAGGCCCGCCGCGCCATCCTCGACGTCCACACGGAGCACAAACCGCTCGCCGACGACGTCGACCTCGACCGGATCGCCCGGCGCACCGAGGGCTTCGTCGGCGCGGACATCGAGGCGCTCGTCCGCGAGGCGACGATGGCCGCGACGCGCGAGTTCGTCAACACCGTCTCGCCCGAGGACGCCGCCGACTCCGTCGGTAACGTCCGCGTGACGATGGCGCACTTCGAGCAGGCGCTCTCCGAGGTCGGTCCCTCCGTCACCGAGGAGGTCCGCGAGCAGTACGACGAGATCGAACAGCGCTTCGAGACGGCCGAGGAACCCGAGCAGGAGCGCGACGCCGGCCGCGCGTTCCAGTAGCGTAGCGGGACTGCCTCGGCCCACCCCGTTCTGCCGCCGCTTTCGCAAGCCGTTTCCCCGCGTATCGCCGACTCGCTCGGCATGGAAATCGCGCCGCTCCGCGAGGCCGACCTCGACGCCTTCGTCGCGGAGCTGTGGCTCCCCGCGAAACGCGAGATGGCGGCGTCGATGACCGGCTACGACCTCGACGAGCGTGACGGCGTCCGCGAGACCGGCCGCTCGCACTACCGCGCGCGGCTCGACGACGACGAGACCGTGACCTACCTCGGTCGGGAGGACGGCGACCTCGTTGGCTACGTGAGCGCGGAACTCCGCGCGCCCGCGCCGATATTCGAGGCCATCCACGAGTGCCACGTCAGCGACCTCTACGTCACCCCCGAAATCCGCCGCCGCGGGGCCGGGCGCGCGCTCCTCGACGCCGCCGAGGAGTGGGGTCGCCTGCGCGACTGCGCACACCTCGATTTGAACGTCGACGCCGACAACGAGGCCGCCGTCTCGCTCTACGAGGCGGCGGGGCTCACCGCGGAACGCTACCAGATGCAGAAGTCGCTCGACTAGTCCAGTTCTTCGGCGGCGTCGCGCGCGAGCAGCGGCTCCGCGTTCTCCGTGGGGAGCGTGACGACGTCGTCGGCCTCCAAGGTGTACGCCCGCTCGTCGATGCCGTACACCTCGCCGACGTCCGTCTTGATGTGGACGGTCGAACGTTCGACGTCGGGGTCGGCGTCGCCCGCGTCGGCGTTCGCCCCGCCGTCAGCACCGCTTTCCCCGCCATCTCCGCCACCGCTTTCCGCGTCGCTCCCCGCACTGCTTTCCGCGTCGTCCTCGCCCGACGAGCCCGTCCCGTCGTCGAGCGGGCCGCCGTCGCCGCCCATCGCCGCGGCCGCGGTCGAAGTTGAGGGGTCGGCGGCCGCGTCGCCCCCCGTCTCGGTCTCGCGTTCGTCCGGCGCGGGTTCGTCCGGCGCGGGTTCGTCCGGCGGCGGCGTCGGCGCGTCCGCACCGGCTGGTACCCGCGCCCCGTCCGCCCCGCCGGCCGCCCGGTCGTTCACGACGTCGGCGGGGTCGGGCGACTCGTCGCTCTCCGGGGGCGCGTGGGCGTCCGGGCCGGCCGAGGTCGCGGCGTCCGCCTCGCCCGCGAGGACGTCGAGCACGCGCGACTTGTTCGACTCGATGCGCGCCACGAGGTCGGTGTAGAGGTCGCGCTCCTCCGCGGTCAGCCCCTCGGCGTCCGAACCCATCCCGGCGGCCGCGAGGCTCGCTTGCTTGACGATTTTGCCGACCCGACGCTCGTAGATGGCCTCCGCGACCTGTTCTGCGGTCTCGATCTCGTCGGTGAGCGACTGAACCTCGTCGTCGCCGAAGGGGTCGTCCGCCTCGGCGGCCGCCCGCTCGCGGCGCTCGCGGAGGTCCGCGATGTACTCCGCGGCCTCGCGGTAGAACGAGTCCCGCAGGTCCTGGAGGCCGTCCGTCGTCCGTTCGCGCGACTGTGCCGCGCGGAGGTCGTCGATGTTCATCTGGTAGTCGTGTCCGTTCTCACTCGGCCGCTTTCTCCGCCCACCCGCGGGCCATCAGGAAGACGCCCGCGTACTCCGGTAGTGTCTGCTCGCCCGGGGCCACCGTAATCGTTTCGCCCCGCATGGCGAGTTCGTACTCGCGCTCGACGGCCACGCGGATGTCGTGGCCGATGAAGGTCTCGGGGACGGCGTCGACGAGCGGGTCGAAGTCCGCGACGCCGTCGCGCTCGATTGGCGTCACGGCCAGCCCGCTCCCGCCGTGGAGCGACCCCGGGAGACGGATGAGCCGGTGGGTGTCGGTCGTCACCGGCTCGTCGATCGGTGCTTCCTCCGTCTCGACCGTCTCCGCGAGGAGTTGACGCGCGACGTTGAGGAACGCCGGGTGGACGTCGACGTTCCCCGAGCGCACCGCCTCCGTGTTGTTCTGGACGACGTTGAGGACGGCCTCGGCGTTCTTCTCGCCGACGCCGTCGAACGTCCGAAGGTGCAGGAGGGCGTCGCGTTCGTCCATGGCGAGCAGTTCGTCGACGAAGTCGTCGATGTGCGCGACGGCGCGCCGACCCCAGCCCCCGTCGGCGGGGAGCGTCCGGCGCGTCGTCGGGTTCTTCACGCCGAGGCCGCTCACCGTCTCCTCGTGCACGAGCTCGTCGAAGCCGAGGCCGTTCCCGCGCACGTAGTCCACGACCTCGCGGCGCTCGTCGCGTTCGAGCGGGAACACCGACTCGTCGCGGACGTGGACGTGGTAGCCACGGCCGCCCGAGAAGACGACGGAGAGGTCGTCGAAACCGAAGTCCCGTTCGAGGAAGTCGAGGAGCTTCACGAGCGCGTCCTTGCTCTTCGCGAGCATCTCGGCGTAGGTGTCCTCGCCGAGCGTCACGGTCGGCAGGTGGTCGGCGTCGATGTCGAAGACGAGGTCGGCACCGAGCCACTCCTTCTCGGCCATCGTCGATGCGCCCGGCGTCTCGTAGCGCCCCGCGGAGAAGTAGACGTGGCGGGGACGCTTGCGTCTGAGGAACGCGCCCATCTCCCCGAGGTCGAGGAGGTCGCGGTGGCGGACCATCGTCTCGTCGGGGCCCTCCGTCCACGGGATGAACCCCCACTCGCGCTCGTCCGCGCTCGGCGGGAGCGGGACGTCGGCGCGCCGATAGTAGTCGCTGAATCGCCCCCGTAGGTACGCGCGCGTCCGTTCCTCCATCCCTCGGACGTACGCGTCGGGGTCGAAAAAGGCGTGTCGGTCTCCCGGCCAGCGTGGTGGCGCGCGCCCACGACGACGTCCGCCGGGGAACGCCTATCGACGGCGCTCGTGCGCCCCGGTCTACCGTCGGAGGTACTCTGAGAGCCTATCGCGCAGGCGCTCGCTCTCGCCGAGCCGGAGGTAGTACGCCCCCTCGCCGTCCTCGTAGTAGTTGTCGATTTCGCGGACGATCTCGAAGCCGAGGTGTCGGTAGAAGCCGAGGGCGGCGTCGTTCGAGACGCGGGCGTGACAGGAGACGGTCTTCGAGCCCTCGGCGACGGTGGCGACGAGGCGCTCGCCGAAGCCCTCGCCGCGGTAGTCGACGTCGACGGCGAGGAAGAGGATGTAGCCGTCGTGGCGCGCGGCCGCGAAGCCGACGAGGTCCTCGTCGGGCGTGACGTAGGCGTAGACGGTCGCGCGCCGATAGGCGTCCGCGAAGAAGCCGTGACGCTGCCGCAGGAGGCCTTCGCGTTCGCGGATGCGTTCCTTGAGGTCCCACGCGTCGCCGAGGAACTCGTCGCTACCGCGCGGGACGACCCGTTGCTCGACCGTGACGCTCACTGCCCGACCCTAGCCCGCCGGAGGATATAGTTCCACCGTCCCCCCGGGCGCGCGCCGCGACCACGCGACGCGACGGGGTGTGCGCACGCGGCGGTCCGCGCCGTGGTCCCGGCCGGGTGTCCCGACGGGTGCCGTCGGCCGATGCCACAACCCTTTCGGTGACCCCCGACGGAGGTGTCAGCAATGTCTTCGGACGGGCCCCGGACGCGACGGCGGATGCACGCGGCCGGTCAGTCGGCCGCTTCACGCGTCAGAGAGGCCTTCCTCACCGGCATCGCGGTGATGGTGCCGATTCTGATAACGCTCTACGTCCTCCACGCCGCGCTCGGTCTCTTCACGGACATCCTCGACCCGCTCGCGTACGGCCTCCAGCGACTCGACGTCGCCCCCGAACGCCGCTTCGTCATCGTCCAGTTGACCGCGGCGTTCCTGCTCGTCGCCGTGACGTTCACCCTCGGCTTCTTCGCGTCCTTCCAGTCGGGCGAGCAGGCCCTCGAATACTTCGACCTCCTGATGGAACGCATCCCCGGTGTCGGCTCCGTCTACACGAGTTTCCGGCAGATGAGCGACGTGATGCTCGAATCCGACGCGGAGAACTTCCGCAAGGTCGTCCTCGTCGAGTACCCCCACGACGGCGCGTACACGCTCGGTTTCGAGACGGTTCGGACGCCGGAGGCGATTCGCGAGGCCGCGGCCGACGAGAGCCTCCGCACGCTCTTCCTCCCGCTCGCGCCCAACCCCGTGATGGGCGGCTTCCTCGCACACGTCCCCGAGAGCCGGATCATGGACGTCGACATGAGCGTCGAGGAGGGGATGCGGACGGTCATCACGACGGGCGTCGCCGTCGCCGACACCGAGGAGGCGGAGGGGCTCTCCCGCGCGCAACTCGAAGAACTCGGCGGCGCGGAGGTCGGCGAGCGATTCGTCGACGACGGGACGGAGGAGGAGCGATGAGCGACTACGTCCTCCGCGAACACACCGCGGACGTCGCCGTCGAGGCCCGCGGGGCCACCCTCGGCGACTGCTTCGCCGCCGTCGCGGACGGGATGGCCGCCGCGATGTGCGACGAGATTCCCGACTCCGGCGGCGAGCGATTCGCGCTCACGGCACGCGCAACGACGAAGAAACGCCTCCTCTACGACTACCTCGACGACCTCATCTACGAGCGCGACGTCCGCGGTGTCCTCCCCGTCGACGACGAGGCGACGGTCGAACGCGACGGCGACGAGTGGACGCTCGACGCCTCGGCGCGCGGGGTCCCGCTCGCCGACGTCGCCGCCCGCGACCTGAAGGCGGTGACGTTCTCCCAGATGCGCATCGAGGAACGCGACGGCGAGTGGGAGGCCTACGTCGTCTTCGACGTCTGAGCGCGCTGTACGGCCGCGTCGCTCCGTATTGCTCCGTGTCGTCTCGTCCCGTCCCGTCCCGAACCGCGTGAGACGACCACACCATACATCCGTCTTCGACGTGAACCCCAACGGGAACGATGAGTGTCATCGTCGAGTTCGACGTCGACGCCGACTCCTTCGAACTCGGGCGCGCGCTCGCGGTGCCGGGACGCTCGGACGTCGAATTGGAGGACGTCGTCCCGCTCGGGAGCGACGTCGTCCCGCTCTTCTGGCTCTACGAGACCGACGCGACGGAGTTCGTCGAGACGGTCGAGGAGAACGACGCCGTCGAGACCGTCGTCGCCTTCGACGAGACCGAGGACCGGACGCTCTACGCGCTCCAGTGGGACGCGACCCGGGACCGGTTCCTCGGAGCGATCGCCGAGTTCGGCGGCTTCCTGTTGAGCGCGACGGGCTCCGGCGAGACGTGGACGCTCCGGGTCCGCTTCCCCGACCACGACGCGCTCTCCGCGTTCAACGACCGCTGTGCCGAAGCCGACGTCACCCTCGACGTCACCGGGCTCTACAACCGGACGCATCCGTCCGCCGGCCGGCACTACGGGCTGACCGAGACCCAGTACGAGACGCTGCTGCTCGCGCGCCGCCGGGGCTACTACGACATCCCGCGCGGGGTGACGACGCAGGCGCTCGCCGACGAACTCGGCGTCTCCGACCAGGCCGTCACCGAACGCCTCCGCCGTGCGGTCCGGACGCTCACCGACAACGCCCTCCGGCCGAGCGCGGACGACTCGACCCCCGATTAAACGGGCTGGTGGGCCAAGTAGAAGACCTACCCCCGCCGGGACCATGCATTCAGGTGAGTCGTGTCGAGCGACCGTCGAGGGGGAGAGGGGCCCCGAGGCGCGCGGCGCGACTCCCTCGGAACCACCACGCGACACCCCGTTCGTGCCGTCGTTTCGACGGCTCGGAACGGTCCTTTTACGACCGCTGGGCCGAACACACCGAGTATGACCACGTTCGACGCGGGCGACGTCACTCTCAGCGAGGTCGAGGAGTACGTCTGGGAGATCGCCCGAGAGGACGGGATGAACACGCCGGCGCGCGTCCTCGCCAGTGAGGACCTCCTCGAGGCCATCGCCGACGACGACACCCTCCAGCAGATTCGGAACGTCACGCACCTCCCCGGCGTCGTCGAGCACGCCCTCTGCATGCCCGACGGCCACCAGGGGTACGGCTTCCCCGTCGGCGGCGTCGCCGCCATCGACGCCGAAAACGGCTGCATAAGCCCCGGAGGCGTCGGCTTCGACATCAACTGCCTCTCCGGAAACACGGACGTCCTCCTGGAGTTCGGCCGGCACCGTCGCATCCGCGCGTTCAGCAGCGCGGTCGAGTCCGAGCGCGCGCTCGTCCAGACCGACGCCGACGAGACCCCCTCCGACGTCCGTCTGTTCACGGAGACGTCGAATCGGACCGTCCACGAGGTCGTGACGGGGACGGGGGACACGGTCGAGGCGACCGCCGACCACCCGTTCCTCACTCCCGACGGGATGGTCGAACTCGACGACCTCTCGCCGGGTGACGAGGTGTTCCAGCGACAGTTCGAGGGGCTCCCCGACGAGGAGCCGCCGGAGTTCGTCGTGCTCGACGAGCGGGACTTCGTCGACGAGGACCCGCAGCTCGTCCGAGCGCTGAAGGAACGCGACCTGCTCCCGCTCCTCTCGACGGACGATGCGTTCGCACGACTGCTGAAGCTCGTCGGGTTCCACACGGGGGACGGGTCGTTCGGGAGCGGGTCGCAGACGTGGTTCTACGCCGACCCCGAGGACTGCGAGGCGATCCGCGACGACATCGCGGCCCTCGGGTTCACGCCGTCGAAAGTGTACGAACGTGACCGACAGCACAGCGTCGGCGGGAACGAGTTCGAGGTGACCGAGTACAGCGTTCGCTCGACGTCGAACGCGTTCGGACAGCTCCTCCGCCGTCTCGGCGCGCCCGCGGGGAAGAAGACGCAGTCCGACTTCACGACACCGGACTACCTCGACCGGCTCGCCGACTGGCAGGTCGCGCTCTATCTCTCGGCGTTCTTCGGCGCGGAGATGAGCGCACCCGCGGCGGTCTCGGCAAAGAACTTCGTCGCGCCGTCCGTCTCACACAACCGGAACGTCGAGGTCGCGGAGGCGGGCGAGACGTTCCTTCGCGAGGTGATGGACTACCTCAACGGGATGGGAATCCGAACGAATGCCCTCGAAACCGTCGAACACGGTTCGAACGCGGCCGGCGAGACGGTCCGGTATCGCTTCGGTGTATCGAGCGAGGCGTCGAACCTCGTTCGCTTCCTCTCGACCGTCGGCTATCGGTACAACCGCGAGAAGCGCCGTACGTCGGCGCTGGCGACGGCGTATTTGAAGACGAAGGAGCAGCACATCGAGGAGCGTGCGCGTATCGCCCACGAGGCGAAGGCGATGGCCGACGGCGGCGCGTCCATCTCGGAGGTGAAGGCGTCGTTCGACGTCAACGACCGCTTCCTCGAACGGAGCGTCTACGAGGGCCGAGACGGCAGACCCCGACCGGCGGCCGACTTCCCGGATTACGAGGCGTTCGTCGACGACGTCGAAACGCGCGGGCTCGCCGTCGCGACGCCCGTCGACTCGGTGACCGAGCTCGGCGAGAAATCCGTCTACGACATCGGCGTGACGCACGACGAGCACAACTTCGTCGCAAACGGCTTCGTCGTCTCCAACTGCGGCGTCAGGATGGTGAAGACGAACCTCACCTACGACGACGTCGCGGGCCGCGAGGCGGAGCTCGTCGACGCGCTCTTCGACGCGGTGCCGACGGGTCTCGGCGGCGGCGGCGTCGTGACGGGCGACGCGGAGACGATGACGGGCGCGCTCGAACGCGGCCTCGACTGGGCGCACGAGGCGGGGTACGCGACCCGCGACGACCTGAAACACTGCGAGGACGGCGGCTACCGCCCGGACGCCGACCCCTCGAAGGTCTCGCAGAAGGCGACGGACCGCGGGCGAAACCAGCTCGGGAGCCTCGGGTCGGGTAATCACTTCCTCGAGGTCCAGCGCGTCACCGATGTCTACCGCGACGACGTCGCGGCGGCGTTCGGCCTCTCCGAGGACCAGCTCGTCGTCCTCATCCACTGCGGCTCCCGCGGGCTCGGCCACCAGGTGTGTTCGGACTACCTCCGGCGCATCGAGGAGGAGCACGCGGACTTCCTCGCGGACCTCCCGGACGACAACCTCGCCGCCGCGCCCGCGGGGAGCGAGCTCGCCGAGGACTACTACGGCGCGATGTGCGCGGCGATCAACTTCGCGTGGGTGAACCGCCAGCTCATCACCCACCAGGTGCGCGAGACGTTCGCGGACGTCTTCGACACGCCGTGGCCGGAACTCGACATGGAGCTCCTCTACGACGTCTCGCACAACATCGCGAAACGCGAGACCCACGAGGTCGACGGCGAGGAGCGCGAGGTGTTCGTCCACCGGAAGGGCGCGACGCGGGCGTTCCCAGCCGGCCACCCCGAGGTACCGGAAGCGTACCGCGACGTCGGCCAGCCGGTCATCATCCCGGGGAGCATGGGCGCGGGGAGCTACGTGCTCCGCGGCGGCGACGAGTCGATGGAGCGGACGTTCGGCTCGACCGCCCACGGCGCGGGCCGACTGATGAGCCGGACGCAGGCCAAACGCGAGTATCGCGGTGAGGACGTCCAGTCCGACCTCCGCGAGCACGAACACGTCTACGTCAAGGCCGAGTCGGGCGCGACCATCGCCGAGGAAGCCCCCGGCGTCTACAAGGACGTCGACGAGGTCGTGCGCGTCAGCGACGAACTCGGAATTGGCGACAAGGTCGCGCGCACCTTCCCCGTGCTGAACATCAAGGGGTAGAGCCGAGCTCCGTCGGCGGAGTGCGCCACGCCCACGGCGGGGCCGCCCGTCGCGGTGAGCGGCGCCGTGAGCGGCGCCGCGCCGTCGTCGAGGGCACCTTCAGCGGTTCGTCGGCCCGCCGGGCCCCCGTGGCCCGCTCGGGCCCCGTGGGACGCGGCCCTCGGCGAGTTCGACGTACTCGCTCTCCCGTTCGCCCGCGGCCTCGACCTCCTCGCCGTCCTCGTACGCGACGAAGTTGAGGTAGAACGGCTCGCCGCAGCCGAGCGCGTCCGTCTCTCCGGCATCGTCCCCGTCTCCGTTCTCCGCCCCGCCGGGTGGCTCCCACGCACAGCCGTCGCTCTCGCCGCAGACGAAGCGGACGCCGTCGACCGCGTCGTCCTCGTACTCCTCGTCGGGCGCGACGTACGTCCACCCCGTCAGCGGATAGGGCGTCACGGATTTGTCGTCGAGGTAGGCGTCGCGCTCCACGGCGACGACGGTCTCGCATCGCGGGCAGTAGTAGCGAACGGCGACCATGCGTGAGAGAAGGGGCGCGGGGGAGTTAGGTGTGGGTCACGCGGCGGCGTCGCGGGCGTCGGCGACGGCGAGGCGGGCGGCGAGGAAACCGCGGCGGGCGGCGTCGTAGCCGCGGCGGGAGGCGTCGTAGCCGCGCTGGACGCCGGCGAGCGTGCGGGCCGCGCCGCGGCGGAGGCGACCGGCGGTGCGGACGTCGTAGGCGTGCGTCATGGACTCGCTCGTGTCGTGCATATCGAATAGCTGATGACTCCGGGGCGAAGAAGGTGGTGGCCGCCTGTCGGAAGGTTCAGGGCGTCGCGGGCCGCTCATCCGAGCATGATCGACGAGACCGCCGAGGAGATCGCGGAGATGCGCACGCACTCCTCCTCGGCCGTCGCCGTGAAGGCCGCCCGCGCGCTCGAAGACCTCCTCGACGACGAGTTCCCGTCCGTCGAGGAGTACGTGCGCGCGCTCGAACGCAACAGTTCGGCGCTCCGTCGCGCCAGCCCCTCGCACGCCTCGCTCGTCACGACGCAACACGAGATAGTGGACGCGGTCGGCGACGACGACGTCGAGACGGTCGCGGAGGCGAAAGAGCGCACGCAGGCGGCCATCGACGCCGTCGTCGAGCGCGTCGAGACCGGCAAACACGAGGCCGCGACGGCCGTCGCGGAGGAGCTCGCGGACGGCATGACGCTGCTGACGCACGACTACTCGACGACGGTCCTCGAAGCCATCGAGACGGCCGCCGAGGGCGGCGCGTACCTCGACGTCTACGTCACCGAGGGGCGCCCGCGCTACATGGGTCGCCGGACCGCGCGCCGCCTCGCCGAGATCGACCGCGTGACCCCGACGCTGATAGTCGACGGCGCGTCCGGGCACTACATGAGCGAGGTGGACGAGGTCCTCCTCGGGATGGACTGTATCGTCGACGGGCACCTCTACAACCGCGTCGGCACCTACCCGCTCGCGGCGGTCGCGAGCGACGCGGACGTCCCCGTCGTCGTCGCGGGGTCGTCGGCGAAACTCGTCGACGAGGGCGGCTTCCGCTTCGAGAACGACTACCGGACGCCGACCGAGGTCCTGCTCGAACCCCCCGAGGGCTTCGACGTCGAGAACCCCGCGTACGACGCGACACCCGTCGACCTACTCGACCGGGTCGTCACGGACGCGGGCGTCCGCCAGTTCTAGCGCGTCCGAATCGCGTCCCGGCGCTTCGCGTTTTCAGGGTGCTTCGTCGCGCGCGACCGTGATCTCGTAGGCCTCGACGTCCTCGTCGGCGGCGCCGGCGACGTCGACGGTGACGACGTCGCCGTCCGCGATCTCGACGTCGACGCTCGCCACCTCCTC